>NZ_JBHRVD010000001.1:5797500-7948545 GCF_042647205.1 Mesorhizobium cantuariense
AGAGCGGGCGCAGTGCCGATGGCGCAGTGCCTCTTTTAGGAGTGTCATATAGGAGTGCGCGATGAGCCTTGCAGAGAAGGTGCACCGCCCCTCCTGATAGAGCGCTCTATAAGAAAAGTGCGCGAGGGGAATTCCGTCGGAGCCTGGCGCTTCGTTGACTTCACCTGCCATGACAGGCAAATGTCACGGCCACAACAAAAGCGACAAGCCGTTCCGCCCGGGGAAGAAGCAGCCTTTCTGGATGCCAGACACGGAAGATGTCATAGCCGAACTCGGCAATGAGCCGCCGCTTATCGCGGACGGCCGCAGCGGCCCGCCCGACCGGCGCGAGGTTTCTGCACGCTGGCTCTCGGGAACCTTTCTCACTGGCGTGACCTCGAGCGTGTTGATGGGCGTGGCGCTGTTTGCCGCCCTCGACGGTCGCCAGCAGCTGGCCACTCCACCCGAGATCGCCGAGTTGACCAGTCTTGCCGGCAACGGCGATTCCGGCGAAGTCGCCAAGACGACCAGGCTGGTGGCGCCGCGTCAGATCGCCAAGGCCAAGGACCGCCGCCGCATGGAAGTGTCGATGGTGACCAAGGTCGGCGACCGCGACGTCATCCACACCATGCCTTTCGTGCAGATCAAGATGGCGCTGGCCGCCGGCCACACCACCAGCCGCGCCTACCCGCCCTTCGACCCGATGCAGGTGTTCGGCGACGACAGCGACGACAGTGCTCAACCGGCGACAGCCTCAGCCGCTTCCGGCCAGATCTACGGCGCCAAGGTCGAAAGCGAGATGAGCCTGAAGACCGTCGATTTCCCGATCTCGACGGCTTCCTTCGACGAAAAGAGCGACCTGTCCGCCGACGAGGTGGAAAAGGTTGTGCGCGAAGCCGGCACCGACCTCAGCGACGGCGCCGTGCAGGTCGCTTCACTTCACTATGTCGACCCGCAGCGTTTCGGCGAAGCCTTTGCCGAGAGCATGGCAGGCTCCTACGACGTCAAGATCGTGCCGGAAAACGTCTCGGTGGCGCCGCGCGCCACCGCCGACGACCAGGCGCCGGCTTTCGCCGAGGAAATCATCCCCTTCACCAAGGATCTCGACGTCACCGAAGCTTTTGCCGATTCGGGCTACACGGGTGAAGACGCCACCGGCATGGCCGAAGCCATCGCCAAGCTGTTGAACGCGACGGCGCTCAAGGCTGGAACCGTGCTGCGTGTCGGCCTTGAAGTTCACGGCGATGCCGCCAAGGTCGTGCGCACCAGTGTCTACGACCGGACCCAGCACATCGTCACCATCGCGCTCGACGATCGCGGCCAGTATGTGCCCGCGCAGGAGCCGGATCCAAACCCCGAATTGCTGACGGCCTTCGATGATTCGTCGGCGCCGGTGGTGGTGCGCGGCAACCTGCCCAATGTCTATGACGGCATCTATCGCGCCGCCTACTCTTACGGCATGTCCAAGGCGATGACGCAGCGGCTGATCAAGCTGCTGGCGTCCGATGTCGACTTCCAGTCCCGGCTCAACCCTGCCGACCGCATCGAGGTCTTGTTCTCGCAGCCCGATGGCGACGACCAGACCTCGGACAGCTCCGAGCTTCTCTACGTGTCGGCGACGTTCGGCGGCACCACGCGCAACTTCTATCGCTTCCAGTTGCAGGACGGCAGCACCGACTATTTCGACGAGGACGGCTCGAGCGCCGAGCAGTTCCTGTTGCGAAATCCCCTGCCCGCCGGAAAATTCCGCTCCGGTTTCGGCGCGCGCAAGCATCCGATCCTCGGCTATGTCCGCATGCACACTGGCGTCGATTGGTCCGCGCCGATCGGCACGCCAATCATCGCCGCCGGCAATGGCACTGTCGAGAAGGTCGGCTGGGCCGGCGGTTACGGCAAACAGATCATCATCCGCCATGCCAATGGCTATGAGACATCATACAATCACCAGAGCGCCTTTGCCAAAGGCATCGAACCGGGCGTGCGCGTCCGCCAGGGCCAGACCATCGGCTTTCTCGGCCAGACCGGCCTCGCCACCGGTCCGCATCTTCACTACGAGCTGATCGTCAACGGAACCAAGGTTGATCCGATGCGTGTCCGCCTGCCGGTCGGCAAGGTGCTGAAGGGCGATGACCTCGTCGCCTTCAAGCGTGAGCGCGAGCGCATCGACGAACTGCTGAAGCAGGAAGACAGCGATTCGCTCAAGGTTGCGAGTGCCAAGATCGACGGTTGATCCGCCTCAGCCTTGTGAATCTTCGGCACGCCGCGGCCATGGCAGCCGTTGGCCGGAAATGGTCGTCCAGGCGATGACAGCCGAAAGCAGGCAAAGCAGCGCCGTCACCGAAGAGACCACGGCAAACGCGGCATCGCTGGCGGCGAGCCTGACTGCTTCGACGGCCGGCGCAAGCCCGGCTGGCGCCGGTTCGCCAAAGCCTGGCACGCCGGGTGTCGCGTTCCCATCCAGCGCATTCGCATAGACCCAGGCGGCAAGCGAACCCATCGCCGCCACCGCGATCAGACCGCCGATGCGCGAGACGGCATTGTTGATGCCGGAAGCCGCACCCGTATCCTTGTCTTCCACCGCCGTCATGATCGCCGTCGACAATGGCGACACGACCAGCGCCATGCCGAGCCCCATCAGCGCCATCAGCGGGAATGTTCCCGTCCAGAAATTGTGGATGCCGGCATGGGTGAGCAAGGCTAGTCCGGCAAAGGCGAAAGCCACGACGAGGCTGCCGCAGGCGATCGGAAAACGCGGACCGATCCGGTCCGACAGCTGGCCGACCGGTCCCGACAAAAGTGCGATCGACGCAGACAGGGGCAGGAAGATGAAGCCGACCTCGGCCGTGCTCAGTCCCCAGCCGGCGATCAGCAGCATCGGCAGATAGAAAAGGTTGGCCGACAGCGCGAAATAGAGGAAGAACGTCGCGACATTGGCGCCGGCGAAAGCGCCGACACGAAACAGGCTGAGGTCGATCATCGGCTCGCGCTGCCGGAGTTCGAAGACAATGAAGACCGCCAGCAATACGACGCCGGCGGCAATGCTCGGCCCGGCCATGTGGCCCTCGCCGCTGGCGCTCATCGAGGTCAGCCCATAGGCTAGCGCGCCGAAGGCCAATGTCGCGAGCGCGGCACCGCCGAGATCCAGGCTGCGTTTCTCCGTTGGCGCGTCGGCTGGAACCTTGGCCAGCAGAAGATAGATCGAGATCAGGCCGAGTGGCAGATTGATGGCGAAGATCGCCCGCCAGATGCCGTCGCCGAAGGCCGACAGCACGAAGCCGCCAAGCACCGGGCCAATTGCCGTGGTCAGCGCCGAAGCCGCCGCCCAGATGCCGATGGCGCGGCCGCGTTCCTTTTTCGGGTAGGCCTTGGCAATGATGGCGAGGCTGCCCGGCACCATGATCGCCGCACCAATGCCCTGGACGGCACGAAATGCGATCAGCACCACCGCATTCGGCGCCAGCGCACAGGCAAGCGAAGCGACAATGAACAGCGCAATGCCTGCCACGAAGGCGCGGCGCAGGCCGAAACGATCGCCGGCAGCTCCCCCGGCAAGGATCAACGCCGACAGCGTCAATGCATAGGCATTGGAAATCCATTGCGCCTCAGCCAGGCTGGCGCCGAGGTCGACGCGGATCGCCGGCGTGGCGATGGCCAGGATCGAACCGTCGATGAAGCCGAGCGCCGAGGCCAGGATGGCCGCGATCAGCACAAATCGCCGCTGCGACTGCGGACAGAACGTTCCATTCGTGACTGGACTGGTCAGCGGGACGGCGGCGACTTTACTTGGTGAATGCATGGAACCTTGCTTAGACCTCCGGCGCACCGGCAACAACCGGCCAGTACCTTGCGGTCATTGAAACCAGCCAGTTGGCCAGGGTCATACCCTATCCGGATGCAAACGGCGGCAGCCGTGCTAGCTAGGTTTTCTGGAAAGGTGCAGGCGGGGAGACATCGATGAAGCGGCCACTTGAAGCATCGGCTTCATCCTGGTCGTGCAGGTCTATGCCGCCGCACTTCGGAGTTCACTGCTGCGCAAGGTCATCGGCTGAAGGTCCGCCGACAAACTCCACCGTGACACCCGGCGAAACCAGTTTGGCCAGTTCCCGCGCATCCCAATTGGTCAGGCGCACGCAGCCATGGCTTTCGGTCTTGCCGATCTTCGATGGGTCCGGTGTGCCGTGAATGCCGTAGGTCGGCTTGTCCAGGGCGATCCAGACCGAGCCGACCGGGCCGTTCGGCCCCGGCGGAATGGTCAGAACCTTGTCGTTCTGGCCCTGCTTGAAATTGATGCTGGGATTGTAGGTGTAGTTCGGATCGAGCGCGACGCGCGATACGGTGTGCGTGCCGGACGGCGACGGCGTATCCGATGAGCCGATGGTGGCGGGATAGGCTGCCACCAGCCTGCCGCCGGCATCGTAGGCGAAAACCTCTTTCTTGCCCTTGTCGGCGACGATACGGGCAACCGGTGTCGAGACCAGCTTGCCGAAATTGGCGACCTTGATGATCGTGCCAGGACGATTGAAGTTGGCGTCCGGGTTGAGCGCCTTGAGATAATTTTCGTCCATGTGGAAGCGTTCCGCCAGCGCCTCGGTCACCGACGTGTAGCCCATGCGGTCGAGCTGCGCCTTCTGGCTATAGTCTTCCGGGATCGAGGCGACATAGGGGCCGGCCGCATCCTCCGGTGTGATCGTGTAGTTGGCGAGAGCATCGCCGCCCGATTGCGCCAGTGCCGCCTGGATGCCGACTGCATCGGTCGATCGCAGATTGCTGCCGGTGATCTGGTTGTAGGCGGCGAGCGCCTTGTCGACATTCGAACCGAAACGCCCGTCGATGACGCCAGGCGAAGCGCCGCCCCGGTCGAGCAGCACCTGAAGTGCGGCGACATCCTGGCGCGCTCCCAGCGAAAGCGCCGGGGCAACAGTGGTCTTATCGCCAGCCTTCGGCGGCAGAGCCGCCTGGTCGGCGGGCAGCGCCTGTTCGGTGGGAGATTCCGGCTGGGCAGGGTCTATCGAGGCCTCGTTCAGCGGCTGGCGCTTGATCGTACCCGGCTTTGCCGGCTGCGGCGCGTCGGGATAATTGTTGTCGTAGCCATCGTCCTGCGGTGCAGGCGGATAGGCTTCCACCGAATTGTCCCCATAGGGATCGTATTCGTCCGGCGGCGGGATAACCCGGCCTTCCTCTTCCAACTGCTTGCGGCGGAACCGCGCCATGTCTTCCGGATCGTCGAGATAGTAGCGGTCGTCGCCGTCTGGGGCGCGGCCCAACTCGCGCAGACGTGTCTCTCGACGCAACACGCGGCGGTCGAGCCGGGTCTGCGGCGGCTGGATGGCGATGACCTTGCCGGTATCGGCATCGACGATGACGCGATTGCCCCTGGCGTCGTAGTAAATGTCCACATTGCCGTCCTGAGCGAGCAGGATGCCACCGTCATGGGCGGCGCGGACAATCGGTGGTGCGCTGTCCTGCGTCGGGGCGGCGAGCGCGCCGGAAAAGGGCATCCCGGCTGCGAGTGCCGAAAGGGTCAAGATCGTGCGGAACATGGTAGCCAAACTCTCCGGTCCGTAATTGCCGCCGCCCGGCATTTTCCCTTGGCGAACCCCTTCGCCAGCAAACCACTTGCCCAGCATATGGTTCCAACATGAACCGGGCATGAAGATGGCGGTTTTCCGGCGCCTGAAGGAATATCAGCTAGCTTGCGGCAAGTCCCAATTCCTTGCGCGCCTGCTTGGTCAGCTTCAGGGCGATAAGGCGATGGCTTTCGCGCAGATAGTCCTTCAGCGCAGCATCATCCATGCTCTGGCTTGTCCGACGCTGGATCCATGTCATACCGCGCGAGGCAAGATAGGGCGCGGGCCGCAGGCCCGGCTGCTCCTTGAGCACATCATAGGCGATATCGGAGCATTTGAAGGTGACGAAGAGCTGCTGGCCCCGGTCCCAGCCGCCGATCGCGAAGACCTTGGCCCCGACTTTCCAGACATGGGCGCCGCCCCACTGGACGACATGGCTCGTCGCGGGCAGCGAGGCGCAGAAGCTGTTGTAGTCGTCCAGTGTCATCCCCGCCCCCCGCGTTTGTATGAAAAGCCGCGCGTCCGGGATGGACGCGCGGCTTTGGATCAGGCTGCCACTTCCGCCGCGACGATCGTCGGCTTCGAGCGAAAGTTCAGCCGGTCGGAACCGGCTGTCACCTTGACGGTCGAGCCGTCGAGGATGTCGCCAAGCAGGATCTTCTCCGCCAGCGGGTCCTGCAGTTCCTTCTGCATCACCCGCTTCAGCGGTCGCGCGCCATAGGCCGGGTCGTAGCCCTTGGCCGCCAGCCAGTCGACCGCCTCCTGGTCCAGCGAAAGCGTGATCTTGCGATCGACAAGCAGGCTCTCCAGCCGCTTGAGCTGGATCTCGACGATGCGGCCCATATCCTGCCGGCGCAGCCGGTGGAACAGGATCACCTCGTCGACGCGGTTGAGGAACTCCGGCCGGAACGACGCCTTGACGACATTCATCACCTCGTCGCGAACCTCATCGACATCCTGGCCCTCGCCGAGATTGACGAGGTATTCGGCGCCGAGGTTCGAGGTCATGATGATCAGCGTGTTGCGGAAGTCGACGGTGCGGCCCTGCCCGTCGGTCAGACGGCCGTCGTCGAGCACCTGCAACAGCACGTTGAAGACATCAGGATGCGCCTTCTCGATCTCGTCGAACAGCACGACCTGATAGGGCCGGCGCCGCACCGCTTCGGTCAGCGCGCCGCCTTCCTCATAGCCGACATAGCCGGGAGGTGCGCCGATCAGCCGGGCGACCGAATGCTTTTCCATGAACTCCGACATGTCGATGCGCACCATGGCGCTCTCGTCGTCGAACAGGAAGCTCGCCAGCGCCTTGGTCAGTTCGGTCTTGCCGACGCCCGTCGGTCCGAGGAACATGAACGAGCCGATCGGCCGGTTCGGATCCTGCAGGCCCGCGCGGGCGCGCCGCACCGCTTTCGACACAGCTTGTACCGCCTCGCCCTGGCCGACGACGCGCTTGCCGATCTCGTCTTCCATGCGCAACAGCTTGTCGCGCTCGCCCTGCAGCATCTTGTCGACCGGAATGCCTGTCCAGCGCGACACGATATGGGCAACATGGTCGGGCGTGACCACCTCTTCGACCATACCCACCTTGCCGTCCTGGGCTTCGGCTTCCTTCAGCTTCTTCTCCAGTTCCGGGATCTTGCCATAGGCAAGCTCGCCGGCGCGCTGGAACTCACCCTTGCGCTGGGCAATGGCGAGGTCGTTGCGCGCCTCGTCGAGCTGCTTCTTCAGGTCGGCGGCAAGCCCGAGCTTCTGCTTCTCGGCCTGCCACTTGGCGGTGATCTCGGTCGATTCCTCCTCGAGGCCGACGAGTTCCTTTTCCAGGCGGGCAAGCCGGTCCTTCGAGGCATCGTCCGTCTCGACCTTCAGCGCCTCGCGCTCGATCTTGAGCTGCATGATGCGGCGATCGATCTCGTCGAGTGCTTCGGGCTTGGAATCGACCTGCATGCGCAGCCTCGATGCGGCTTCGTCGACAAGGTCGATCGCCTTGTCGGGCAGGAAGCGGTCGGCGATGTAGCGGTTGGACAGCGTTGCAGCCGCCACCAGCGCCGAATCCGAGATACGCACCTTGTGGTGCTGCTCGTATTTTTCCTTCAGGCCGCGCAGGATCGAAACGGTGTCTTCCACCGTCGGCTCATCGACGAACACCGGCTGGAAGCGTCGGGCGAGGGCTGCATCCTTCTCGACATGCTTGCGATATTCATCGAGCGTGGTGGCGCCGACGCAGTGCAGCTCGCCGCGCGCCAGCGCCGGCTTCAACAGGTTCGACGCATCCATGGCACCATCCGCCTTGCCAGCGCCGACCAGCGTGTGCATCTCGTCGATGAACAGGATGATGTTGCCGTTGGCCGAAGTGACCTCGGACAGCACGGCCTTCAGACGCTCCTCGAATTCGCCGCGATATTTGGCGCCGGCAATCAGCGCGCCCATGTCGAGCGCCATCAATTGCTTGTCCTTCAACGATTCCGGCACGTCGCCATTGACGATGCGCAGCGCCAGGCCTTCGGCGATCGCCGTCTTGCCGACGCCCGGCTCACCGATCAGCACCGGATTGTTCTTGGTGCGGCGCGACAGCACTTGGATGGTGCGGCGGATCTCGTCGTCACGGCCAATGACCGGATCGAGCTTACCGGCGCGGGCATCCGCGGTCAGGTCGCGCGCGTATTTCTTCAGCGCGTCGTAGCCCTGTTCGGCACTCGCCGAATCGGCGGTGCGGCCCTTGCGGACGTCGTTGATGACCTGGTTGAGCGCCTGCGCGGTGACGCCGGCCTTGGCCAGGATGTCGGCGGTCTTGGCCGACTTCTCCATGGCGAGCGCCTGCAGCAGCCGCTCTACGGTGACAAAACTGTCGCCGGCCTTCTTGGCCAGTTCCTCGGCGGTCGAGAACACTTTTGCCAGCGGCTGCGCCAGATACAGCTGGCCATTGCCGCCCTCGACCTTGGGCATCGCCTCGAGCGCCGTTTCGACGCCAAGCTTGACGTCGCGGACGTTGCCGCCGGCGCGCTCGATCAGCGACGCGGCCAAGCCCTCGTCATCGTCGACGAGCACTTTCAGGATGTGTTCGGGGGTGAATTGCTGGTGGTTGCGGGAGAGCGCCATGGTCTGCGCGGACTGGATAAAGCCGCGCACGCGCTCTGAGTATTTCTCAAGGTTCATATCTGTCTCCTTCCATCACCGGCCCGCTTTGCGGCACCGGATCCGATTGCGGTGACGGACCCGCCCATTCGAGCCGGGTCCAGTTGAGGCTGATATGGTGCACAGGCCCCGAACCCTCAAGACGCGTCGATATCGGCAATCGCATAATATTCTACAGCCGCCCAAACGAAAACGGCGGAGATTTCTCTCCGCCGTCCAACGTCTTGAAATGTCGTTCGATCAGTTGTCGACGTCGACAATGACCGGTTCAGCATTGCCGCTGTCGACCGGGGCCGCAGCAGCCTCACTGGCCTCGGCCCCGGAGTTGGCATTGTCGCCGCCGCCGCCAACCTGATCGGCGTTGACGCGCGGACGGCGCGGACGCCTCGGGCGACGGGCAGCACCGCTTTCGGCGGCCGCCTCGTTGAGCTCGGCCTGGGCGGCAAGACCTGCCGGCGACAGGTTCTCGAACAACGGAGCCGGCTCAGTCGCCGCAACGGACTCGGCCGGCGAAGCGGCTTCGCCCTGGATCGGGGCCTCGTTGCTCTGGGGCTGACCACCTTGCTCGGCGGACGATGAATAGTCGCGCTGGCCGTTCTGGCCGTAACCGCCAGCGGGGCGACGATCGCGATGGCGTGCGCCATTGTTGTCGCGGCCACCACTGTTGCGCCCGCCATTGTCACGCCCGGCATTGTCGCGATTCTCGCGGCTACCTTCCCGGTTGAGCGCAACCTCGGCCGGCATGCCTTCGATGACCGGCTGCGGGCCGGCACCATGATTGATCACCGGCACCTGGGCGTCGGAAACAGTGTTGCTGTTGTTGCCGGCATTGTCGAAATCGTCGCGATCCTCGTCGCCGTCATCGTCGAAATCATCGCGATTCTGCTGCGCGTTCTGGATCGGCATCTGCGCCTGCGCGGCCGCGATGATGCGATTGTAGTGTTCGGCATGCTGGAGATAGTTCTCCGCCATGACCCGATCGCCGGAACTGTGCGAATCACGGGCAAGGGTGGCGTATTTTTCGGCGATCTGCTGAGCCGAACCTCGGATTTTCACGTCCGGGCCATTGCTCTCGTAGTTGCGCGTCAGGGGGTTTGGTCCCTTGCGGTTGTTGTTGTTGTTGTTATTATTGTTATTGTTACCGCCGCCGCCGCCATTGTTGTTGCGACCGCGCATGCGCCTGTTCTGCTGTTGTGGCCTCATCAAACTCTCTTCATTTTGAAATTTTCGAAAAACTCTTCACGAACGGAGGCGCTCATGCAGCCAGCCGTTTCGTCTCTTCACCGGCGTTCGCCCGCATCGATTGCGTTGGCGCCACGTGCCATCCTGTTCCGGTTACATCACTTGCCGGACGATTCCCGCACGAAGCTTGGGCATCGTTTGCGCAAGAAGGCAGCTATTTCCAAGGAAAACCGAATCGCTAAGAGCACTGCCTGCTTCGTCTCATCCGGTTAAGGCGACCCTAGCCGCATTCCCCGGTATTGCCAAGCGCTTTTTTGCACTGCGTCAAGGCTTTATCCTTTCAAAGACAATAACCCTGTCGTTTCCGCCGAGGTCCCGAAAAGCACTGCCCGCCACGTAGCCGGCGGCAGCGAATATCTCGCAGACCTCATCGTGCTGTGTGTGGCCGATCTCGACCGCAATCCTGCCTTCAGTTTCCAAAAACCTTGCCGCCTCCGCAGCGATGATCCTGTAGGGGTTCAGACCGTCCGCGCCGCCATCCAAGGCCAAGCGCGGGTCGAAATTGCGGACTTCGTCCTGCAGATTTCCAATGTCTTCGGAAGGTATATAGGGAGGGTTTGCGGCAATTACATGGTACCGGCCGGAAACTTTTTCGAACCAGTCCGACTGGAGCGCTGTGAACCTGCCTGCAAGGCCCAGTTGCCCGGCATTGCGGGTCGCCGTCGCCAGCGCGCCCGCGGACAGATCGACGCCGGTGGCGATCGCGGCCGGCACGGCGCTGAGCAGCGCCAGTGCAATGGCGCCGGTGCCGGTGCCAAGATCGAGGATGCGGCATTCGCCTTCCCGGACCGCCACCGCCCTGACGAAAGGCAGCATCGCTTCGACCAGCGTTTCGGTATCGGGCCGCGGCTCCAGCGTTTCCGGCGACAGCGACAGGCGCAAACCGTAGAATTCACGATAGCCGAGGATGCGGTGCACCGGCTCGCCGCCGGCGCGGCGTCGCAAGGCGGTATCGATTTCGGCAACAACGCCAGCGTCGACCTTGCGTTCGGGATCCGCGATGGCTTGCGTTCGGGTCGTGCCTGAAAAATGCTCGACGATCAGCCGCGCATCCAACACCGGGTCAACGACACCAGCCACGACAAGGCGTTCCCGCGCTTCCCGCAGCAGCGGCCCGAGCGTGTCGGGCAGTTGGTCAACCATCGATACCGATGTCGGCGAGAAGCTTCGACTGGTGATCGGCGATCAATGCGTTGATGATCTCGTCGAGTTCGCCCATCATCACCCGGTCGAGCTTGTAGAGCGTCAGGTTGATGCGGTGGTCGGTGACGCGGCCTTGCGGGAAATTGTAGGTGCGGATGCGCTCGGAGCGGTCGCCGGAGCCAACCTGAGACTTGCGCGATTCGGAGCGTTCCTCGTCTGCCTTGCCGCGCTCCAAATCATAGAGGCGGGCGCGCAGGATCTGCATCGCCTTGGCCCGGTTCTGATGTTGCGACTTTTCGGCCTGCACCACCATGATACCGGTCGGCAAATGGGTGATGCGGACAGCCGAATCGGTGGTGTTGACGTGCTGGCCACCCGAGCCCGAGGCGCGCATGGTGTCGATGCGGATGTCTTCGGCCCTGATGTCGATGTCGACCTCTTCGGCTTCCGGCAGCACAGCGACGGTGGCGGCCGAGGTGTGGATGCGCCCGCTCGCCTCGGTCGCCGGCACGCGCTGCACGCGGTGCACGCCGGATTCGAACTTCAGATGCGCAAAGACGCCCTTGCCCGATACCGTGGCGATGATTTCCTTGTAGCCGCCGGCATCGCCATCGCTGGCCGAGGCCGTCTCGAAACGCCAACCGCGTTCGGCAGCGTAGCGCTCGTACATACGAAACAGGTCGCCGGCGAAAAGGGCGGCCTCATCGCCGCCGGTGCCGGCGCGGATTTCGAGAATGGCGTTCTTGTCATCGGCGGCATCCTTGGGCAACAGCAGGATCTGGATGTCTTTCTGCAGCACCTCGATGCGTTCCTCGACCTCCGGCAGATCGGCCTCGGCGAGCGCCCGCATCTCGGCATCCGTGCCCTTGTCGGCAAGCATGGCTTCGAGGTCGGCCTGCTCATGCTCGGCCAGGCGCAGCGCCCTGACCTTGGCCACCATGTCCTGGATTTCGGCATATTCGGACGCCATCCGCACATAGGCATCCGGCGCCGGGCCAGCCGACATCTGCGCTTCGAGCATCTCGAAACGCTTGACGACTTGATCCATACGATCGCGGGGCAGGTTGACCATGATGAGGATGCTACAATGGGATCGAACGGTCGTCGGCAAAGGCCTGCAGCAGCGCCCGCATCGGCAACCCCTGCGCCGGCGCCATCAGATTGTCGTCGAAGAACGCCTCCAATTCATCCAGCGGCAGTTCCGTCAGCATCGCCTTGACCGGGCCGATCGAGGCCGGCGACATCGAGATCGAGCGGAATCCGAGCCCGATCAGCGCCATCGCCGAGATCGGCTTGCCGGCGAGTTCACCGCACAGCGTCACCGGCGTGTGGTTGCGGACACCGGCATCGGCGATCTGCTTCAGGACGCGCAGGAACGGCGCCGACAGCGTATCGAAGCGGTTGGCCAATTGCGTGTTGCCGCGATCGACGGCCATGACGAATTGGAACAGGTCGTTCGAACCAACCGAGACGAAATCAACCGCCTTCATCAGTTCATCGAGCTGGAACAGGAGCGACGGCACTTCCAACATGGCGCCCAGTTTCAGGCTGGTCGGCAAATGATGGGCAAAACGCGACAAATGCCGCACTTCGCGGTCGATGATCTCGCGCGCCTGGGCGATCTCGCCAAGTTCGGTCACCATCGGCAGCATCAGCTTGAGCTCACGCCCGCCACTGGCTTTGAGCAAGGCGCGTATCTGTGTGCGCAGCAGCCCCGGCCGGTCAAGCGTCAGGCGGATCGCCCGCCAGCCAAGCGCCGGGTTCTCCTCCTGGATCGCACCCTTGAAATAGGGCAGCACCTTGTCGCCGCCAATATCGATGGTGCGGAAGGTGACCGGCTTGCCGCGCGCTGCCTCGAGCACGTCGCGGTAGAGCTTTTCCTGGGCCTCGGCACGAGGAAAGGTCGAGGCGACCATGAACTGCAGTTCGGTGCGGAACAGGCCAATGCCGGCCGCACCCGACTCGGCAAGCTGCGGCAGGTCGACGGCAAGGCCGGCGTTCATCAAAAGGTCGACCTGGACACCGTCCCTGGTCGTGGACGGTTTCTTGCGCAGCTCGCGATAGACCTCTTGCCGGCGCGCCCGGAAACGCACTTTTTCGGCATAGGCGGCCTCGAGATCGGGCTGCGGCCGCAAATGGATCACACCCTCCTCGCCGTCGACGATGATGGCGTCGCCATTTTCCGCCATGGAAACGGCGCCCTTCATCTGGCCGGCGACCGGGATGCCCATGGCGCGCGCGACGATAACGACGTGGCTGGTCGCGGCACCATCCTCGAGCACCAGCCCGCGCATCTTGTCCCTGGGATAATCGAGCAGCTCGGCGGCCCCCATCGAGCGGGCGACGATGATGGCGTCCTTCGGCAGCGATGCGGCGACATCCTCAGGCCCGCGCCCCATCAGCTGGCGCAGCAGCCGGTTGGCGAGGTCGTCGAAATCGCTCATCCGCTCGCGCAGATAGGGATCGGTCATGTGCAGCATGCGGGCGCGCATATCGCTCTGCACCTTTTCCACTGCCGCTTCCGCCGTCAGGCCGTTGCGGATCGCCTCCTCCAGCCGGCGCACCCAGCCGCGGTCATTGGCGAACATGCGATAGGCTTCCAGCACCTGGCGATGCTCGCCTTCGAAGGCGACGTCGCGGCGTTCCAGCATGTCGTCGATCGAGAGCCTGAGCGAGCCGAGCGAGGTTTCGAGCCGGCGGACCTCTTCTTCGCTGTCTTCATTGAACAAATTGGTGACGACGATGCGCGGCTCGTGCAGCACGACATGGCCAAGCCCAACGCCTTCATTGAAGGACAGGCCGGTGAAGCTGACCGGGCGGCGCAGATCGAGTTCGAGGCCGGGTCTGGTCAGCCGCGCCAGATCGCCGGTGGCGATCATCTCGGCGATCACCATCGCGGTGGTTTCCAGCGCCTCGACCTCGTCGTCGCGGTAGTGGCGCATGGTCTTGTTCTGCACGACCAGCACGCCGAGCGTGCGCCCTGCCCGCAGCACCGGCACGCCAAGGAAGGAGTTGTAGATCTCCTCCCCGGTCTCCGGCAGGTAGGCAAAAGCCGGATGTTCCTGCGCATTGGAAAGGTTGAGCGGCCGCGCACTGGCCGCGATCGTTCCGACCAGGCCTTGCCCCAATCGCAACTGCGCCAGGTGGACGGCGTTCGGGTTCAGACCTTCGGTGGCATAGAGTTCGAGCACCGAATCGGCGCGCAGCACGTAGAGCGAGCAGACTTCGGCGACCATGTTGGAGGCGATATCGCGCACGATCCGGTCAAGCCGCTCCTGCGGCTCCAGCGGCTCCTGCATGAGCTCGCGGAGCCGTTTCAGCAAAACGCGCGGGCCACTGGCCTGATCACGCATCGCGGCTTCTTCTCCAATGGGCATTTTGCCCGCCCCAGTTTCCACTGCGACCGGCGCACACGCAACAAGTCAAATCGTTCTGGCTACTGCTTATCCAGACCGTAGACGGAATGCAAAGTACGAACCGCAAGTTCGGTGTACGGACCGTCGATCAGGATCGAAATCTTGATCTCGGAGGTCGTGATGGCACGGATGTTGATCGACTTGTCGGCCAGCGCCTTGAAAGCGGTGGCGGCAACGCCAGCATGGCTCCTCATGCCGATGCCGATGACCGAAACCTTCGACATGCCGGCTTCCGACTGCACGACATCGTAGCCGATCGAGGCCTTGAGGCGCTCAAGCACGGCCAGCGCCTTGTCGACATCGCCCGACGGCACGGTGAAGGTCATGTCGGTGAACTTGCCGTCCTCGGAAATGTTCTGGACGATCATGTCGACATTGATGTTGGCCTCGGCCAGCGGCCCGAAGATGCCGGCGGCAACGCCCGGCCGGTCGCCGACCCGGCGCAGCGAAATCTGCGCCTCGTCCTTGGCATAGGCAATTCCGGTGACGACCTGCTGTTCCACGATCTCTTCCTCGTCGCAAATGAGCGTTCCGGGCGGATTGAGCAAATCCCCCATTCCGGGCGCATCGGGATCGTCGAAGGACGACCGCACGAAGGTACGCACCCTGTGCACCATGGCAAGCTCGACCGAACGCACCTGCAGAACCTTGGCGCCGAGCGAGGCCATTTCAAGCATTTCCTCGAACGAGATCTTGGCCAGCCGCCGCGCCTTGGGCTCGATGCGCGGATCGGTGGTGTAGACCCCGTCGACGTCGGTGTAGATGTCGCAGCGATCGGCCTTGACCGCCGCCGCGATGGCGACCGCACTGGTGTCGGAGCCGCCGCGGCCAAGCGTGGCGATGCGATTGTCCGGGCCGATGCCCTGGAAGCCGGCGATCACCGCCACCTGGCCCTCGCCGAAACGCTTGACCAGGAACGCGCCGTCAATGTCGAGGATGCGCGCCGCGCCATGCGCATTGTCGGTCTTGATCGGGATCTGCCAGCCCTGCCAGGAGCGGGCATGCACGCCCATGTTCTGCAAGGTGATTGCCAGAAGGCCCGCCGTGACCTGTTCGCCGGAAGCGACGACCGCGTCATATTCGCGTGCATCGTGCATCGGCGAGGCCTCGCGCGTCCAGCCAACCAGTTCATTCGTCTTGCCGGCCATCGCCGAGACGACCACGGCCACCTCATGGCCGGCGTCGACCTCGCGTTTGACGTGACGCGCCACATTGCGGATGCGGGCGATATCGGCGACGGAGGTTCCGCCGAATTTCATCACGATGCGCGCCATGGAAGCGAAAAGCCTTTGACTGAAGCCGGACCCCAGCCCAAAAGCGGGAATCCCGAAAAGCGGAAGGCCGGCTGACGCCGGCCGTTGAATGCGCGGCCTCCTTAGCCAAATGATGAAGGTTTCGCAAGGCTGGCGGCGGATTGCCGGCTTCAAGAAGACGGCATATTGCGTTCCGCCCCGTCGCCGCCTACGAAATGCTGCCCGCGGGGAATTCCTTTGGTTCGGCATAACAGATGATGATTGCTCGTCTTCGACGCGCCATGCGATGGCAATCGCTCCCGCTTGTCATTGGCTTCGCAGTGCTGGCGCTGATCGTCGGCAGCCGTGCCATGCTGGTCGAGGAACAGAGGGCTAATCGCGTCGCCGCGCGCGAAGCAATCGAGTATCAGGAATTGCTTTCCGGCCTGCTTTCGCTGGCGCAGGACGCGGAGAGCGGCCAGCGCGGCTACCTGCTGACCGGCGAGAGATCCTATCTCGAACCTTATCGGCGGGCTGTCGGTGCCATTCCGGGGCAACTTGCACGCATCAATAGCTTGACTGCCCCGGACGACGAACTCGTCCAGCAGATCAATCACATCAAGGACGCGCTTTCACAAAAGCAGGCTGAACTGGCCGAGACGATTGCCTTGTACGACCAGGGCAATGCGACGAAGGCGCTGGATCTGGTCCGCAGCGGCCAGGGCAAGGCCGCCATGGACGAAATCCGGACCAGCATGAATACAGTCCGACGCATCAGCGCCGCCGCCGTCGCTGCGCGCGAAGACCATACCGACCAGCTCGAGGCCTGGCTTCGCATCGGTTCGCTGGCGGCGCTGCTGGCGATCTTCCTGCTTGCCGCCTACGCGATCAGGGAATCGCGTCGCCGCTTCCGTGAGGTGGCCGTCGCCCAGGATGAGTTGATGCGCAAGAACGTCGCGCTCGGCAATGAGATTGAGACACGTGAAAAGGCCGAATCCCAGATCCGCCAGATGCAGAAATGGAGGCGGTCGGTCAACTCACAGGCGGTATAGCCCACGACTTCAACAACATGCTGGCGGTGATCATCAGCGCCATGAACCTCGCTCAGCGCAAGCTGGCGCGCGGCGAACACGATATCGAAAAATTCATCGACGCGGCGATCGACGCGGCGACCCGTGCCGCCAATCTGACGGCCCGGCTGCTCGCCTTCTCGCGCCAGCAGCCGCTGGCGCCGCAGATCGTCGACGCCAACCGTCTGCTGACCGGAATGTCGGATCTGATTAGGCGGGCGCTCGGCGAAACCATCCGCATCGAAACCGTGCTGGCGGGCGGCTTGTGGAAAACCCACGCCGACCCGAGCCAGATCGAGAACGCCATTCTCAACCTGGCCGTCAACGCGCGTGACGCCATGGGAGACGGCGGCAAGCTGACCATCGAGACCGCCAACAGCCATCTCGACGACAGCTACGCCATCACCCATGCCGAGGTCGCGGCCGGCCAGTATGTGATGATCGCCGTCAGCGACACCGGTTCGGGCATGGCTCCGGAAATCATAGCCAAGGCCTTCGAGCCCTTTTTCACCACCAAGCCGGTCAACAAGGGCACCGGCCTGGGGCTGAGCCAGGTGTTCGGCTTCGTCAAACAGTCGGGTGGCCACGTCAAGATCTATTCCGAACCCGGCGAAGGCACGACGATCAAGATCTACTTGCCGCGTTTCTTCGGTCCCGACGAGCCTGCCGTGCCCACCGGGCGAGGCGAGAATCCCGCCGCACCAGTCACCGAAACGATCCTCGTCGTCGAGGACGATGCCAGCGTGCGTGCCTCCACCACCGATGCCTTGCGCGAACTCGGCTACGCCGTCATCCCTGCCGCAAGCCAGGAGGCGTTGCAGAAGCTGGCTGAAAACCCCGGCGTCACGCTTCTGTTCACCGACATCGTCATGCCGGTGATGAACGGCCGCAAGCTGGCGGAAGAGGCGGTCGCGCGCATGCCGCAGCTGAAGGTGATCTTCACCACCGGCTTCACCAGGAACGCCGTGGTCCGCAATGGCGTGCTCGACCATGACGTGCATTTCCTGGCCAAGCCCTTCACCATCGAGCAACTGGCCGCCAAACTGCGCGACGTGCTGGGCATGAAGCAGGTCGTACCGGAATGATCTCGATCGCTTCAGCCTGACGCAGCCGCGCTTCTCCACAGGCCGGGGTAGTCGACAACGAAGCCGTGCGGCGAGACGTCGAGGGTCTCGTCATAGCCGAACATGGGCGCGGCATAAGCGTAGCGAACCGTGTCGAGACGCCGGTAGGTCTGATCGAGGCGCACCAGCCTCAGTTCAGGGAAGGTCAGGTAGGCGGCCGGGGCAGGCGTTGCCTCCCCGATGCCGAGGTCGAACCGGCGGATCGCCAGAAGATTCGATGCCGGCGTGAAGCCAAGATCGACGTCGACAAGGCCGGCGACGCCCTGCTGGGCTTCGCCGTTCAGCGTCCACTGACCGTCGGAACTTCGTTCGATCGCATAGTGCAACTCGCGCATACCGAGAAAGCCGTCGACCCTGGCCGCTCGTGTGTGCCAGCCGGTATCGCAATCCACCTCGTAGGCAAGGCAGCACGGCTTGCCGTCCTGGATGAAGACGGCTTGCCCCTTGAGCCTATGCCCGCCATCGGTCTGCGCAAGCAGGCAGGCATCGTGACCCTCCACGTCCAGCCGACGCCAAAAGATCGAAGCCGTCATTGCTGTCATCGCCACCTCCCTCGAATTCAAAACGATGTTCTCTCCTTCGCCCGCCAAGCCAATCGTGTTTCACTGCGGCGTTCGTCAACTGACATGCCCTGACAGAATCCGGCTCCCTGCCGGCAGAGGAAAATTGTTGCCTTGACATTCGCGGCCTCACGCCCGACTTCCTAGCGCTCGAGGAGACCAACCGATGCCAGAGCCCCGACGATCGACGATCGATGCCGGAGAAGTGGAACGCTTTTCCGCCCTTGCCGCCGAATGGTGGAACCCGAACGGCAAGTTCCGTCCCCTGCACAAATTCAATCCGGTCCGGCTGTCTTATATCCGCGACCAGATAGCGGCGCGCTTCGGCCGTGATCCACGCGCTGCAAGGCCTTTCGAGGGCCTGCGCATCCTCGATATAGGCTGCGGCGGCGGCCTTTTGTGCGAGCCGATGGCGCGGCTTGGCGCCGAGGTGGTGGGGGCGGATGCCTCCCAAACAAACATCGAAGTGGCGAAGTTGCACGCGGCCGAGGGCAATGTCAGCGTCGACTATCGCGCCACGACGGCCGAGGACCTTGCCGATGCCGGCGAAAAATTCGACGTCATCCTCAACATGGAAGTGGTCGAGCATGTCGCCGACATCGACCTGTTCGTCGCCAAATGCGGCGAGATGGTCCGGCCTGGCGGCATCATGTTCGTGGCCACCATCAACCGCACGCTGAAGGCGCTCGGGCTAGCCATCATCGGCGCCGAATATGTGCTGCGCTGGCTGCCGCGCGGCACCCACCAGTTCGGCAAGCTGGTGCGCCCGGAAGAGCTCGAAAAGGCGCTTGGCAGCGCCGGCCTGACCATCATCGACCGCACCGGCGTCACCTACAACCCGCTTGCCGACCGCTGGGCGCGGTCGAAGGACATGGACGTCAACTACATGGTGCTGGCGGAAAAGGGCTCGGTCTGATCCTATTCAGAATCGAGCGGCCGGTAGCCGCCCCGCCAGTAGATCAGCGCCTGGCCGGCATCGCGGGTGCGCACGGCTTCGACCGAGCCGATGACGATCGAATGCGTGCCGCGATCGATCATCTCGTCGAGGCTGCAGTCGAAGGCGGCGACCGCGTCCGAAAGCAACAAAGCTCCGGTCTTGAGCGTCATCCATTCGGCGCCCTCATAGCGGTCCTTGCCCTTGATGCCGCCAAAGCCGGAGAACCGCTCGGCCACACGCTGATGCTGGGGGCCAAGCGAATTGACGCCGAAATGCCGGTAGCGTTCGATCAGCGGCCAGGTCGACGACGACCGGTTGATGCAGGCGATCACCTTGGGCGGTTCGGCCGACAGCGAAACGACCGAAATGACGACCAGGCCGGAGCAATCCTCGCCAGTGCCAGCGGTGATGACGCTGACATTGCCAACGATCAGCCGCATCGCGGCGCGAAAGTCCGCGACATCGACAGGAGTTCCGTCAGGAACCTTTGCTTCGGTCATGGCTTGCTCCAAAAGCAATTCCAGGAAAAGTGTGAAACGGTTTTCCGTCCGGAATTGCGACAAAAACAAAAAGAAGTAGAGCGGTTTGGCGTTTCCGTGAAACGATGAACCGCTCTAGGCCGCCGACTGCATGGCGGCCGGCGCGATGCGGATGCCCCGCTGCTCAAGGATGGGCAGAACGGTGTCGCGAAAATATGGGAATTCCTCGAGATAGTCGACAAAGGACAGGGTCGAGCCGCGAAATCCGGCTTCGTGCAGGGCGGTGATCCCATCGGCGACCTGTTCGGGCGTGCCGGTGAGCGGGAAGCCGCCATGGCCCGCCGCCATGCGGTCGCGGATGAGCGCCAGGAGGTCATGCGGGAATGACTGCGCATGGGCAAATTGCAGCCGCACCAGATTGTCGACCGCCGCCCAGTCGGCATTGGCGCGGGCGAAATGCTCGAGATAGTCCGTCGCTTCCTTCTCGGTCGGCCGGCAGACGACATGGGCAAAGGTCAGCACGTCGACAGTGCTGCCGGCGGCGATCGTCTGTTGCTTCAGCGCCGCGATCTCGTCCCTGGAGCGTGACAGATCGATTGCCGGCGTGAACAGGAAGTCCGCGTTGCGGACCGCAAATTTGCGCCCTTCTTCCGAGCCGGCGGCGTTGAGGATCGGCAGGCGCGCCGACGGCCGCGGATCGCCAAGCACGTTCTTGAGCTTGAAATAGGTGCCGTCCCAGTCGAACGCCTCGGTGCGATCCCACAGCGCCCTGACGATGTCGAACCATTCCTGTGCATAGCCGTATCGTGTGATGTGATCGTCGGGCAGAGTCAGCCCGAGCGCTTCATATTCCGGCTTGTTCCAGCCGGCGACGATGTTGAGGCCGATACGGCCGCGGCTGATCTGGTCGATAGTCGCCAATTGCTTGGCGACGACCACGGGATGATTGGCTGCGGTGTGGGTGGTGGCAAAAACCGTGATGTTGCGGGTGAGCGCCAACAGCCCGGCGGCCCAGGTGATCGTCTCCAGCACATTGCCGTGGAAATTGGTCTCGCCGCCATAGCCGATCCAGCGTGCGATCGGCAGCATGAAGTCGATGCCGGCCTCGTCGAGCAGATGCGCGAGCCGCAGATTGTTGTCCCAGGAACTGACCCATCGTTCGGGAACCTTGGTGACGGTCATGCCGCCGGAGCAATTGGACGCAAAGGTCCCGAGAAAGAAGGGCTGCGCATTGGCTGCGGTCTTGTCGAGCATGCTCATCGGTCGTGTTCTCCTCATTTTTTGATTATATTTTATGATAGAAAGTCTATCATAAAATCGTGTGGACGCAATCGGCCGGATCGGCGCATGCTGCAGGGCGGGGAGACATGGATGAACGACCGGCGCAAGCCTTCGGAAACGCAAGCCAAGCTGCTGGATCGCGGCTGGCATCTGGCGCGGACGCCGCTCGAAATCGACGTCGCCGAAATCGAATATGCGCTGATGCGCTCCTACGAGGCATTCGGCCACTGGCAGGCCGAATGCCTGGCGACGGTGATCGAGTTTTCCGCCAGCGGGCCGGAAAATGCGCTGCTCCACATCATCAGGATGAACGACCGGCCAAAGAGCGTCCGCGACCTGGCGCAGATGACCAACCGCGACGACATCCCCAACATCCAGTACAGCCTGCGCAAATTGCTCAAGGGCGGCCTGGTCAAGCGAACCGGCAGCGGCAGGGCAGGCGTCACCTACGAGGTCACGCCGCTCGGTTACCGTGTGACCGAACGCTATGCCGATATCCGTTCCGTCCTGCTCATCGAAGCGGTGACGCGCGTCCCCGAGATGGCGGCCAAGCTCGAGGAAGCGGCGCGTACGCTCGAACTGATGACCGGCATCTACGAACAGGCGGCCCGCGCTGCAGCCACCCACCGCCGCCGGCACCCAAGGCCGGAACCGGGTGGCGAAGAGAACGAAACCGGCGCCGGCTGAGGCGCGAAGGCGTTCACGCCGCCTGGCTTTGCGCCTTCATGCTGGTCCGGCTTTGTGCCTTGGTGGTGATGAACACGCCGGCGGTGATGATGACCGCGCCTGCCCAGGTCAGCAGCTGATAGTGCTCGCCGAGGAAGATGGTGCCGGCAAACAGGCCGACGGCCGCCGCCACATAACCGATCTGGCTGAGATAGACCGGACCGCCAACCGCCTGCAGCCTGAAGAAGAAGGCGAACATCGCCGACGCCGACGCAACCTGCGCGACGACGACCAGCGGCACGTCGCCGAGTGGAGCGAAGGCCTTGACGCCGAACAGGGCCAGAATGCCGACAAGCAGCATCGCCGCCGACGCCAAATGGCTGCCGACGGCAAGCTCGATCGGGCCGGTGCCCTCCGGCCAGTCGACCGTGCGGTAGATGTTGCCGGCGGCAAGACTGACCGGGATGAGCAGCCCCATCACCACCCAGAACAAATCGGCCGGCTGGCCGGCCTCGCCGCGCGTCACCGCCACCATGACGGCGCCGAGAAAGCCAACGGCGATGCCGACAATGCCCAGCATGTTGGGGCGCCGGACACGCAACAGGATCGAGAACACCAACGTGATGACCGGCGACAGAGTGAACATGATGCCGGTGAAGCCGGCGCCAAGATGCGGGATGGCCGAGAACATCAGGAGATTGGGGACGGCATAGGACACCGCCGCGGTGACGAAGAAGTAGCGCAATTTGTGCGCGGTGAGCCGGACGCGCTGACCGCGAGCCAAGAGCACGCACAGCAAGACGCCGCCGGCGCCGAGCGAGATGACGAAGGCCCAGACCATGGCCGGCGCGCCGGCAGCCGTGGCGAGCTTGCCGAACGGCAGCGTCAGGCCGAGCAGGCCGCCGGTGACGACCAGCAGGCCGAGCGCCGAATCCCAGAGAAGTTTCATGACCGAACCCTGTCGCGCGCGGCCCTTGGCCGGCATTGCATCTTGAGGTAAGATAACGCAAAGATTCTTAACGTCAAGATATATGGCGGTCAGACAGTGGACAGAGCAGCAAGAGCGATCGAGCAATGGAAGCGGGAGCGGCCCGATCTGGATGTCTCGCCGATGGCTGTGCTCGGGCGGCTGAACGAGGCCTCCTCGCTGATCGCCCGCGAGCGCCTGGCGCCGTTGTTTGCCCGTTATGGATTGCAGTCCGGGGAATTCGACGTGCTGGCGACGCTGCGCCGCGCTGGCTCACCCTATGCGCTGACGCCGACCGCTCTCTATGAGGCGACGATGGTCACATCGGGCGCCATGACCAACCGGCTCGACCGGCTCGAAACGTCCGGATTGATCCTGCGCGGGCCGCATCCCAACGATCGGCGCGGCATTGTCGTGAGGCTGACCGAAAAGGGCCTGGCCTTGATCGATGAGGCCGTTACCGCCCATGTGGCCAACGAGCATGAGATTCTCGCGGGCCTTACACAGGCGGAGCGGGAAACACTCTCGCGTCTGCTAGAAAAGTTGATCGGGAGCGTGAGCTAATTTCTGTTGCGATCCTTCGCGCCCCCTCTGTCCTGCCGGACATCTCCCCCACGAGGGGGGAGATTGGCAGCTTCGACGCTGCGCCTGCTCCTGCCACGTTAGAGGTTGGCGAAAGCCGAGGTGACGTCCAATCTCCCCCCTCGTGGGGGAGATGTCCGGCAGGACAGAGGGGGGCGCTGTCCCGCTGGCGTCGAAAGACTCAGTTGCGGTCGTCCGGAAACACCGGGATCGGCATGAACTCGACGCCGTCCTCGGCCAGGCTCTTGGCTTCGTCCAGCGTCGCTTCGCCATAGATGCCGCGCGCGTCGCTTTCGCCGAAATGGATCTTGCGCGCTTCCTCGGCGAACTTGTCGCCGACATAGTCGGCATTCTCGCGCACCTTCTCGGCCATTGCCTTGAGCTGTGCCAAAGCCTGCTTCTGCGCTTCGCCCATGGCGAGCGCTATCCTTTCCTGCTTGCGCGCCGTGGAGACGGCCGGCGCCATCAGCGCTTTCTGCACCTTGTGCGAGCCACAGGTCGGGCAATCGACGAAGCCGCGCTTCTTCTGGGTGTCGAAATCGTCGTTGCTACGAAACCAGCCCTCGAATTCGTGCTCATGCTCGCAAATCAGGGCAAAGCGGATCAAGAGGCTGCACCCCTGAGACGCGGCGCCTCGGACGAACCGGCATTGACGGCGAAATCCCGCGCGTTTTTGAGGTTGGGGATCTTCTTGCGCGCGGCAAGCGACTGCGCCGGGTCGATCTCGGCGATGATCACCGCCGGCTCGTCATGCGCGGCTTCCGCGATGATACGGCCCCACGGATCGACGATCAGCGAATGACCGTAGGTCTCGCGGCCATCCTCATGCAGGCCGCCTTGCGCGGCCGCGACGACATAGGCGCCATTCTCGATGGCGCGCGCCCTGAGCAGCACGTGCCAGTGCGCCTCGCCCGTCTGGCGGGTGAAGGCGGCAGGTACAGAAAGCAGATCGGCGCCAGCCAGTGCCTCGGCGCGGAACAATTGCGGAAAGCGCAAATCGTAGCAGACCGCGAAACCCAGTTTCGCACCCTTGATCTCGGTGACGACGGCTTCGGTACCGGGTTCGTAAGCCGCGGATTCACGCCACGACTCGCCATTGTCGAGATCGACGTCGAACATGTGGATCTTGTCGTAGGTGGCGAGCATGGCGCCGTCCGGACCAAACAGCAGCGCCCGGTTGGCGAGCTTGCCGTCGGCCCGCAGGATGGCGGTCGAGCCGATATGCAGGAAGATGCCGAGCTCCTTGGCCAGCTTGCGCGCAGTCGAAACGACGATGTCCTTGTCCTGCGAGGTGAAGGAGGCGGCGCGCGCTTGCTTGTCGCGGATCAGCGCGCCGGTCATTTCCGGCGTCTGGATGTAGGTCGCGCCCTGGCTTGCGGCTTCACGCACCAGCCGTTCGAGATCGACCGCGTTGCGCTCGGGGCTCTCGCCTGAACGCATCTGGATCGCAGCCGCCTTGAAAACACCCATCGTCATATCCCTCAAATCGTCGCGCCGTTGGCGAGCAGTTTGTCCAGCCGGCCCTCAGCCTCCAGGTCGTGGAGGTCGTCACAGCCGCCGACATGCGTATCGCCGATGAAAATCTGCGGAAAGGTCGAGCGGCCATGGGCGCGGGAGATCATCTCCTGGCGCAGTTCCGGCGAGAAAGAGGCATCGTGCTCGGTAAAGGCGACGCCCTTGCGCTCGAGCAGCCGCTTGGCTGCCGTGCAATAGCCGCACATCATGCGAGTGTAGATGGTAACGTCGGCCATGACGAATTTCCGCTGTTCGTTGCCGACTTATATAGTCGCGGACTCGTCCGCCCGGAAGTCCCCCGGCAACACACGGGCAAAGGTCAGCACGTCGACGGCGGCCGCACCTCCCCTTTTCAGCGCCTTGGTGGCGGAACGCACGGTGGCGCCGGTGGTGTAGACATCATCGATCAGCAGCACCCTGCGGCCGGCAATCTCGATCTCCGCCTCGGTGGGCACTCGAAAGGCCGCCCGCACATTCTCCTCGCGTTCCCCGCGTTCCAGCCCAACCTGCTGGCGGGTGAGTTTCACGCGCCGCACCGCCGAGGGCGCGAAGGGCAATTCACTAAGCGCCGACACCGCCCTCGCCAGTTCCGCCGATTGGTTGAACCGCCGCCTGAAAAAGCGCCGCCAGTGCAGCGGAACCGGCACCACCACGTCCGCCTCGGCGATGAGATCGGCACCCGCGCGCACCATCCAACGCGCCATCCATGGCGCGAGATCCGTGCGATCCTGGTATTTCAGCCCTTGCACCATCTGGCGGGCAACGCCGGAATAGGCCACCGCCGCCCGCGCCCGCTCGAAGGGCGGCGGATCGGCGATTGCCTCGGCGGACAGAAAGCCCTCGCCCATATGGTGGGTGAACGGCGTGCCCATCACCGGGCACCATGGCCGTTCCAGCAGCCTGAGCTTTGGCCAGCAGGCGCCACACAGCACGCCGGGCTGCGAGACATGCCTGCGGCAACCGGCGCAGACCGGCGGAAACAGGATGCGCGCCGGCAAGCCGACAATCGACCGGGCGAGGTTCATGATCTCGATGGACTTGATCTTGGGCATCGGATCGGCCACGTGGTTGGTCCTGCGCGCCACTATATCAACTATCTCGGAGCGTGGACAAACAAGGATCTGCCCGTTGCAGCCGATAATGGATACCTCTCTATGGCTGGCGCACAAGCGGCGCGCGCTTGCCCATCCGGTTGACGGCGCGGACTTCCTGATGCGCCGCACGGTCGAGGACCTTGCCGACCGGCTGGGTGCCGTCGAGCGCAGGTTCGGCAAGGCAGCCGTGCTGTTTTGCCAGACGCCGGCGGCGGCCGAAACGCTCGCCGAAAGCGGCAAGGTCACGGACATTGTCCGCGTCGAGACCGACACGGCTTTCCTGAGCGGTGGCGGCGTCGGCTTGATCGCACCGCTCGAAACCGTGCCATTCGAACCCGAAAGCCTTGATCTGGCAGTGTCTCTGCTGTCGCTGCAGGCGATGAACGACATTCCCGGCATGCTGGTCCAGATCCGCCGCGCGCTGCGGCCGGACGGGCTTTTCCTCGGTGCCTTTGCCGGCGCGGGCACGCTTTTCGAATTGCGCGAAAGCCTGCTTACGGCCGAGACCGAGCTTTACGGCGGCGCCAGCCCGCGTGTCATGCCGTTCACCGACGTGCGCGATGCCGGTGCGCTTCTGCAGCGCGCCGGTCTCGCTCTGCCGGTCGCCGACGTCGAGACGGTGACGGTGCGCTATGCCAGCCTGTTTAACCTGATGGCGGATCTGCGGGCCATGGGCGAGACCAGTGCGCTCACCGATCGCAGCCGGCGGCCGGGCTCACGCAAGCTGTTTGCCCGCGCGGCGGAAATCTACGCCGAGCGGTTTTCAGACCCCGACGGCCGCGTGAGGGCAAGTTTCTCGATTGTCTGGATGTCCGGCTGGGCGCCCGATGCATCGCAGCAAAAACCGCTGAAGCCGGGTTCGGCCAAGGTTTCGCTGAAGGCAATCCTGGAGGCGCCCGACGGGCAATGATCCTGCCCACAAGCGCGGAAAAGTTGGATCAGGGTGTGGGTGCGAAGGCGTTCGCAAGCCTGCTGTTGTTGTCGCTGAACAGCCAGATGATCCCGTCGCGGACCTCACCGATACCGCCGACGATGGCCAGCGACAGCACGGCGATGATCACGCCATATTCGACGGCCGTGGCGCCGGTTTCGTCCGTCAGAAAACGCAGCAGCACTGCTTTCATGGCCTCAACCCCTCTATCCGTGACCCTACCGCCGATCTGTTAAGAAAGGTTAACGGCAAAGGCTTAACAGGCGGTGAAACCGCCGCCTTTCCGAAATCTCTTAACCATGTCAGCAGTCGCCGCTGCTTCTGCCATTCGACCTGATGATGCAGACCGAACTGGGCTGCGGCTGCAGCACGCTGCGGCGCAGCGTATAGGTTTCGCGATGGCCGACCGAGCCGGTGGCCGTCATGTCGAGCCCGCCGGCAAGATCATCGCGGGCCGACAGCGCGCGTGTCTGGCTGTCGAGGAAAGGGGTTGCGATCAGCGCCAGCGCCACCGCGGCCGAACCGAACAGCAGCGTGATGCGCAATATGCCCATGCCCGCATCGGCGGCGCGAAAGCTGCGCTCGGGCCGGATCGAGTCCCAATCCCTGTCAAGGCTCATGCTATCGCTCCCCAGCAAATCGGCGGCGCGGCCGCGAACGGCCATGCTTCAATTTTTCATGACGAGATAAATCTTCCATTAACGCTGGCTGATACGACTCCCGGACCGGCAATCGGGCGGGAGCGCCCTCAAAGAAGATCGATGAGGAACGGGATCAGCGGCGCATCGGCCGGCGGCATCGGATAGTCGCGCATCTGTTTTGGCCGCACCCATTTCAGCGCCTGCCCTTCCCTGGGCTGGGCGATGCCGCGAAAGCGGCGGCAGATGAACAGCGGCATCAGCAGGTGGAAATCGTCATAGGAATGACTGGCGAAGGTGAGCGGCGCCAAGCACGGAATGTCGGTTTCGATGCCGATTTCCTCGTGCAGTTCGCGAATGATGCATTGTTCCGGCGTCTCGCCGGGCTCGACCTTGCCACCGGGAAATTCCCACAGCCCGGCAAGTTGCTTGCCCTCGGGCCGTTGCGCCAAAAGCACGCGGCCATCGGCATCGACCAGCGCGCAGGCGGCGACCAGGAGCAGGCGCTTGCCGGCGATCGTCACATCACTCATGCCCAATTTCACCCATGAACAGGCGGCCGGCGGTAGTGGTAGCGATAAACCTCGTCGAAGCCGAGCGAATGGTAGAGCGCCAGCGCCGGCACATTGCCGGCCTCGACCTGCAGCCAGGCTTCCCGCGCGCCCCGCAGCCGCGCCCATTTCAGCGCCGACAGGATCAGGTTGCGGCCGTGGCCCTTGTTGCGCGCCGACTTGTCGGTGGCGACCTCGAACAGGCCCGCAAGATCGCCGTCGTGCACGCAGATCAGCGTTGCCAGCGCTTCGGCGCCATCTTCGAGCGCGAACAGTCCGGCCTCGGGCTGGATGGCGCCGATGATCTCCGAGAGGCCGGGCCGCAGCGAAACATCCGAACCGCTGACCTTGAGCGACGCGCCGATGAAGCGGCTGATGTCCTTCAGCGGAATCTGGTCCATGGCGTCGTCGAGTTGTGCGTCGGCCAGCGGCAACCGCATGACCAGCGACTCGTCGAAGCGGCTCCAGCCCTCGCGGTCGAGATGGCTGGCGAGATCCGGACCTGACAGCGGCGACATGCGGAACGTCAGCGGCCTGCCATAGGCATCGAAACGGCGGCTGGCCCGGCCGATACGGTCGGCCATGTGCTGGGTGTCGCCGGGATCGAGCGGATTGACCGAGTTCAGCCGCTTGGCCGGATGACCGGCGGTCAACCGCACCACCCAGGTGCCGTCATAGTGGACGGCGGCCGCCGGCCAGGCGCGAAAGCCGGCCGCCTCGTAGCGGCGCACGATCGCGAGCATGCTTGCCGGATGCCTGGAGCCCAAAACCATCAGCTCCGATAATCGCCGTTGATGGCGACATATTCCTTGGTGAGGTCGCAGGTCCACACCGTCGCCTTGCCGCGGCCGATGCCGATATCGGCGCGGATGCGGATGTCGTCGCGCTTCATGTAGGCCGAGGTCGCCTGCTCGGAATAGCTGGGGTCGCGCTCCCCTTCATGCGCCAGCCTGTTGTCGCCGAACCAGATCGACAGCCGGTCGCGATCGGCGGGCTCGCCGGCCTTGCCGACGGCCATGACGACGCGGCCCCAATTGGCATCCTCCCCGGCGACCGCCGTCTTGACCAGCGGCGAATTGGCGATCGACAGCGCGATGCGCTTGGCCGACCGCGCCGATTTGGCGCCGGTGACGGTCACTTCGACCTGCTTGCGGGCGCCCTCGCCGTCGCGCACCACTTGCAGCGCCAGCGACTTCAGCACCTTGCCGAGCGCCCGGCGGAACGCGCCGAGGCGGGCATCCTTGGGATCGGTTATCTCAGGCGCACCGCGCTTGGCGGCCTTGCCGGTGGCGAAGATCAGCAGCGTGTCGCTGGTCGAGGTATCGCTGTCGACGGTGACAGCGTTGAAGGTCTTGGCCGTGCCGCGCGACAACAGGTCCTGCAGAACAGGGGCGGAGATCGGCGCGTCGGTGGCGATGAAGGAGAGCATCGTTGCCATGTCGGGCGCGATCATGCCGGCGCCCTTGGAAATGCCGTTAATGGTGACGTCGGCATCACCGAGCTTGACGGTCGCGGTCGCCACTTTCGGATAAGTATCCGTGGTCATGATCGCCTTTGCCGCTTCGGTCCACAGCTCAGGCTTCCCATTGCTGACCAGCCCCGCGAGCAGATGGCTGAATTTGCTGGTGTCGAGCGGCTCGCCGATGACGCCGGTCGACGCCAGGAAAACCTCGCTTGCCTTGCAGCCGGCTGCCTTCGCCGCCGCCTCCCCCGTCAGTGCGGTGGACTCGCGGCCCTTCTTACCGGTGAAGGCGTTGGCATTGCCGGAATTGACGACCAGCACCCGCGCGCTGCCGGCACCGAGATTCTGCCGGCAGAAATCGACCGGCGCCGAGGGGCACTTGGATTTCGTGAACACGCCGGCGACCGCGGTGCCTTCATCGAAGACCATGGTCAGAAGGTCGGTGCGGTTCTTGTACTTTATCCCCGCTTCTGCGGTGGCGATGCGCACCCCCTCGATTTCTGGCATCTTGGGGTATTTCTTCGGCGCAAGCGGCGAAATCGTCGTGGACATGGGGACCTCGGGCGGGAAAATCGCAAGGGAAGGCCGGTTTGCCCGATACGCCGCGCGGGCGCAAGGGCGTTTTCGTCGCTCTTACAGGACTGGGACCATTCGGGATTAAGCTTGCATTTCAATTCTGTTGGCGTCGCCGGGGCCTATGGCATTATGATCCTGCCCTATGGGCAGGCTTGCGATCCTCGCATTGGCATTTCTGGGACTTTTGCTGCTGAGCGCGGATGCGCAGCCGCAACGGCGCGTAGCGCTTGTCATCGGCAACGGCACTTACGCGGAAGCCGGCACGCTGGCCAATCCGGTGAACGACGCGCTCGACATCGCCGACAAGCTGCGCTCCATCGGCTTCGAGGTCATCGAAGGCAATGATCTCGGCAAGCGTGAGCTCGAGCGCAGCATCGGCGAGTTCTCCGATGCGCTCGAAGGCGCCGGCGTCGGGCTTTTCTACTATGCCGGCCACGGCTTGCAGGTCGACGGGCGCAACTACATCGTGCCGGTCGATGCCAGGTTGGACGTGCCGGTCAAGTTGCAGCTCGAAGCCGTGCCGATCGACGAAGTCCTCGACATCATGGAACAGCAGACCAAGGTCAGCCTGGTGTTTCTCGATGCCTGCCGCAACAATCCGTTTGCCCGCAGTCTCAGCCGCACCGCCACCACCCGCTCGGCGACGGCGCTGGCCGGGCTGGCGCAGTTCGATTCGACGCGCGGCTCGTTCATTGCCTTCTCGACGGCACCTGGTGCCGTTGCCATGGATGGAAGCGGGCGCAACTCGCCCTTCGCCGAGGCCCTGCTGCGCCACATCGCCGAACCCGGCCAGAGCATCAACGACATGATGATCGCGGTGCGCCGCGATGTGGTTTCGCAAACGCGCGAAGCCCAGCGCCCCTGGGAGCAGGGCTCGCTGCTCGAACGCTTCGAATTCGTCTCGGACGGGCAACCCGCCCAGCAGCAGAAGCCGGCCGCGGCTCCGGCGCCCGCGACGGAAGTTGCCGCGCTCGAACGCTCGGTGGGAGACGACAAGGGATCGATCGAGAAATTCCTGCGCCAGGATTATCTGGCGCCGGACACCAAGGCGATGAGCGAGACCGTCAAGCGGCTCTACGGCCCGTCTGCCACCATTTTCGGCACACGCTACGACGCCGATGCCATTGCCAAGGTCAAGGCCGACTGGTTCGCGCAATGGGCCTCCTGGTCGCTCGCCCTGGAGTACGGCAGCCTGGAGGTCACCCCACATGGCGAGGACCGTGCCGAGGCCGTCTTTGCGATGCGCTACGACTATCTTCCAAAGGACAAGACGGCGGCACGCCTGACCGGCAAGGCGCGCGTCACGCTTGAACTCGTAAAGGCCGACGACGGCTGGCGCATCGAATCCGAGACATCGCAAGCGATGCAGTAGGCATCACCCGACGGCCAGTCCGGCGTTGTCGGGTGGTTTTTGTGCCGGTCGCGCTTCATGGCGATAGGAATATTTTCTTGACCCGTGAGGGCAGTTATGCTACGTGTTTATCCATGGTGCTGATTTGCGCCAGTGACCCGCCGCACAGGCGGGTTTTTGCGTTGGGGGCTTCGCCAACCAACACGCAGGCAAACACTCCAAAGGAACAAGTTAGCCCGGCTTCGCTGCCCTGCCGCGACCATCACCGGCCTCGAAAACGCGCCGTTTCGTTTGAGCGTCGGGTCACCTATATTGCCGGCGAAATTGTTGGCGAGGACGACAGAGATGGCCGCAGACGCCGATCCGGCGCGCAGATCGATCGGTGCACGGCGCAACCCCGACAGCGCCGATGCCATTCTCGAAGCCGCCGAGGCTGTGCTGGTCGAGGCCGGTTATGCCGGTTTCTCGATCGAGGCGGTGGCGCGGCGGGCGCGCGCCGGCAAACCCACGATCTATCGCTGGTGGCCGAGCAAGGCCGCATTGCTGCTCGAAGTCTACCAGCGCCAGAAACGCGTCGATGTTCCCGATACCGGGCGGCTGGAGGAGGATCTCGTCGGCTTCCTGAAAAACCTGTTCGCCCACTGGCGCGAGACATCGTCGGGCAGCGTGTTCAGGTCGCTGATCGCCGAGGCGCAGTCGGATGATACGGCGTCTGCGGCCCTTGCCGACTATGCGCTGGGCCGACGGTCTCATACTGGCCAGATGGTCGATCGCGCCAGGGCAAGGGGCGAAATCTCGGCCGAAATTGATTCAGCTGTTGTCGCCGACCTGATCGCCTCCTTCGCCTGGAGGCATCTGTTGACCAACCGGCTCGACGAGGACGAAGCGACGATACGCAAAGCTGTCAGCTACGTGATGAGCGGCATAGCAGCGCCCGGCAAGTAAAACACGGTCAACAAAAAAGGCGCGGCAACCCTTGGCCGCCGCGCCCTTTCGAAAAATTCCTTAGGCTTACTTGGCGCTTTCCAGCGTATCGACGGCCTTCTTCAGGTTGGCGTCGGGGATTTCGACCTTGGCGCCGGCGCGCAGCGACTTGACCAGCGCGAAATACTTGTCGCGGATGACCGCCTGCTTGGCCTGGTCCTTGACGTCGTCGAAGGCCGGCGGCTGCTTGGTGCGCTTATCCTCGAGCTTGATGACATGCCAGCCGAACTGCGACTGCACCGGCTGCTCGGTGTATTTGCCGACCTCGAGCGCGAAGGCCGCCTTGTCGAACTCCGGCACCATCTGGCCAGGTCCGAACCAGCCGAGATCGCCGCCGCTGGTCTTGCCGGAGGGATCGCTGGTGTGCTCGTTGGCGAGCTTCTGGAAATCGGCGCCGCCGCCGAGCTGCTTGATGATGGCCTCGGCCTCCTCCTTCGTCTTCACGAGGATGTGACGGGCATGCACCTCGTTGGTGGGCGGCGTGTTGGCGATTTCCTGGTCGTAGCGGGCGCGGACCTCGGCGTCGGTGACCTTGTCGACAACACCCTTCTCGACCATCTCGCCATGCAGCGCGCGCTGCTGCAGGAAGGCCATGCGGCGCTGGAAGTCGGGGTCCTTGTCGAGCCCTGACGTGACCGCCTGGGCGGCCATGACGCGGATCTCGATGGCAGCCGAAAGGGCGGCGGCACGGCGCTGCTCGGGCGGCAGTTGCGCGAACTGCTGCGACAATTCCCCTTCGGCAAGCACCAGGTCGGCCTCGGTCAGGGGCTGGCCGTTGATCGTGGCGATAACCTTATTCGGGTCGACAGGTGCCGCAGGTGCCGCGGCTGGCGCTGCCGCATCCGCCGGCGCGGGAGCGGGAGCGGTTTCCTGCGCCATCAGCGGCGACAGCGAAAGGGCCGACAGGCCGAAGGCCAGACCAAGGCTGGCGAGCGACGCGCGGCGGAACAACAAGGACATAAGGCGACTCCGGTAAGGGATTATGAGGGCGGGGAGGTTTCCAGATCAGCCGGATTGTGGCGGAATTTGGCGCGACCGGCAGGGCCAGCGCGGCGTTGACATCAGTTGAGCCCCCTCTTATCTGTCCAACGACTTTGCGTCCAGAACCGTTTTCCGGGCGCTTTTTGTGTTTGCCCGTGTTCAGGCGGTGCGTTCACGTGGAATTGATGGGGCCAGCCGGCGCTCATCTCAAGATTGAGAATTCTATCGAAAGGACCATTGGATGGTCAGTCTCGGCGGTCTCGCCCGTAAGGTTTTCGGTTCCTCCAACGACCGTCGGGTCAAATCGACCCGGCCCCGTGTCGAGGCGATCAACGCCATGGAAAACGAGATGCGGGCGCTCTCCGACGAGGAGCTGGTCGGCCGCACCGCGAAATTCCGCCAGGACATCGCCAACGGCGCCACGCTCGACGACCTTCTGGTGCCGGCCTTTGCCACCGCCCGCGAGGCGGCCCGCCGCGTGCTCGGCATGCGACCCTTCGACGTCCAGCTGATCGGCGGCATGGTGCTGCACAATGGCGGCATTGCCGAGATGCGCACCGGCGAGGGCAAGACCCTGGTCGCGACGCTGCCGGTCTACCTCAACGCGCTTGCCGGCAACGGCGTCCACGTCGTTACCGTCAACGACTATCTTGCTACCCGCGACTCCGAATGGATGGGCCGCGTCTACAAGTTCCTCGGCCTCTCGGTCGGCGTCATCGTCCATGGCCTGTCGGACGAGGAGCGCAGCGCCGCCTACGCCGCCGATGTCACCTACGCCACCAACAACGAGCTCGGCTTCGACTATCTGCGCGACAACATGAAGTACGAGCGCGCACAGATGGTGCAGCGCGGTCACAATTACGCGATCGTCGACGAAGTCGATTCCATCCTGGTCGACGAGGCGCGCACGCCGCTGATCATTTCCGGTCCGCTCGAGGACCGTTCGGAAATGTACAACACCATCGACACCTTCATCATCCAGCTGCAGCCGCAGGATTATGAGATCGACGAGAAGCAGAAGACGTCGATCTTCACCGAGGAAGGCACCGAGAAGCTCGAGAACCTTTTGCGCGACGCCGACCTGCTCAAGGGCGAGTCGCTCTACGACGTCGAGAACGTCGCCATCGTCCACCATGTCAACAACGCGCTGAAGGCGCACCGGCTGTTCCAGAAGGACAAGGACTATATCGTCCGCAACGACGAGATCGTCATCATCGACGAGTTCACCGGCCGCATGATGCCGGGCCGCCGCTATTCGGAAGGCCTGCATCAGGCGCTCGAAGCCAAGGAGCATGTGGCGATCCAGCCGGAGAACCAGACGCTCGCCTCCGTCACCTTCCAGAACTACTTCCGCCTCTACAAGAAGCTTTCCGGCATGACCGGCACGGCGCTGACCGAGGCCGAGGAATTCGGCAACATCTACGGCCTCGAAGTCACCGAGATCCCGACCAATTTGCCGGTCGTCCGCATCGATGAGGACGACGAGGTCTACAGGACGGTCGAGGAGAAATACAAGGCGATCGTCAGGGAGATCCGCGAAGCCAGCGCTAAGGGCCAGCCGACGCTGGTCGGCACCACCTCCATCGAAAAATCCGAGCAGCTGGCCGAGCGCCTGCGCAAGGAAGGCTTCAAGGATTTCGAGGTTCTGAACGCCCGCCACCACGAGCGCGAGGCGGCGATCGTCGCCCAGGCCGGCAAGCCGGGCGCCATCACCATCGCCACCAACATGGCCGGCCGCGGCACCGACATCAAGCTCGGCGGCAATGCCGAGATGCGCATTGAAGACGAACTCGGCGACATGCCGGCCGGACCCGAGCGCGAAGCGCGGGAAAAGGAAATCAACGCCGACGTCGAGCGCCTGAAGGAAAAAGCGCTTGCTGCCGGCGGCCTTTACGTGCTCGCCACCGAACGCCACGAATCGCGCCGCATCGACAACCAGCTGCGCGGCCGCTCCGGCCGTCAGGGCGACCCCGGCCGCTCGAAATTCTTCCTGTCGTTGCAGGACGACCTGATGCGCATCTTCGGCTCCGAGCGCATGGACGGCATGCTGCAGAAGCTCGGCCTCAAGGAAGACGAAGCGATCATCCATCCGTGGATCAACAAGGCGCTGGAAAAGGCGCAGAAGAAGGTCGAGGCTCGCAACTTCGACATCCGCAAGAACCTTTTGAAATATGACGACGTCTCCAACGATCAGCGCAAGGTGGTGTTCGAGCAGCGCATCGAGCTGATGGATGGCGAAGGCCTGAGCGAAACCATTGGCGAGATGCGCGAGGGCGTCATCGACGAGATCGTCGCCAAGGCCATTCCCGAAAACGCCTATGCCGAGCAGTGGGATGTCGCCGGCCTGAAGGCCGAGGTCGCCGAATTCCTCAATCTCGACCTGCCGATCGAGGACTGGGCCAAGGAAGAGGGCATCGCCGAGGACGACATCCGCGAGCGCATCACGCAGGCCGCCGACGCCGCCGCCAAGGAGCGCTCCGAGCGCTTCGGCCCCGAAGTGATGAGCTATGTCGAACGTTCGGTGGTGCTGCAGACGCTCGACCATCTGTGGCGTGAGCACATCGTCAATCTCGACCATCTGCGTTCGGTCGTCGGCTTCCGCGGCTACGCCCAGCGCGATCCGCTGCAGGAATACAAGGGCGAGGCGTTCGAGCTGTTCCAGGCACTGCTGGGCAATCTGCGCCAGGCCGTCACCGCGCAGCTGATGCGCGTCGAACTGGTCCGCCAGGCCGCCGAAGCGCCGCCCCCCGAAGCCCCCGACATGTTCGGCACCCATATCGACGGCACCACCGGCGAGAATGATTTCGAAGGCGGCGAGACCGCCCTCCTGGTCCGCCCGGAGACAACCGCTGTCGTCGCCCCCGAGGACCGCGACCCCAACAACCAGGCCACCTGGGGCAAGGTCGGCCGCAACGAAGCCTGCCCCTGCGGCTCCGGCAAGAAATACAAGCACTGCCACGGCGCTTTCGCGTAAGGACGCGGCGCTTTCCTTCTCCCCGTTCACGGGGAGAAGGTGGCCCGCAGGGCCGGATGAGGGGCGGCACTGACGTTCGCGATTAGCCAATCTCCCCACCTGAGGGGGAGATGGCCGGCAGGCCAGAGGGGGGCGCTGTCCCGCTGCGACTAAGCCGCCTTCAGCCGCACCATTTCGGCTTCGAACTCGAACTTCAACTGTGCGGCTTCTTCTTCCGGCAGCCAAAGCACCATCTGTGGGACGATCTTGCGGTAAAGCCGAGTGCTGTCCTGATCCCACGGCAGCGTTTCCGCGCTCCGCGCCTCGGCGATAAGCCTGTGCAATCGCGCGCGCACCCGGTCCGGATCGCCGTGATAATAGACGGTTGGCGCATTTTCGTCGAACAGCTCGGACTGTTCTTCAGCACCAAAAAGGTCGAGTTGATTTCTTGCCATGTCCACGGAATGCAAGGTTCGATCTGCCACGCGACTATGCCTCATCCCGTTTCGTGAAGCGACCACCCGTGAGCGACTGTCTACGTATTCCTGACGCGACCTGTCAGGCGACCTTTTCCGCGCCGCCTCCGCGACCTGCGCTCCAGCAGATCGGCCGCGCGGCCTCCAGAACTACAAGCCGGCCGAGCACATTGAGCAAAGTGTTGCGATTGGCTTCTCTAAAACCCCGCGAATGCCGCCTCGTCAACGGTCACTTCCTCGACCATCTTCACCCGCACACCGATCTTCTGATCCTTGAGCAGGTCGCATAATCCGTCACCATCGATTAGGTCGATGGCCGGAGCTCCGTCGCGCACGGCCTCGCGGCGAGCGTCCGCGGTAAATGTTCCGGTGGTGATAACAAGGCCCTTGTCGGCTCGACCAACCATTGCGCCGCGAAAGTCGCGCACGACCCCTGCCCCGACCGAGCCTTTCCAACGCTTGCACTGGAACAGCACGTGGAACGAAAGCAGGTTGACCCGCAATACGCCGGTGCCGTCGATGCCACCGTCGCCGCTCCTCCCGGTCACCTCGACCTTGATGAAGCCAGCCTCTCGCAGAAGCCTTTGGCACAACCGCTCGAAGGCGGCCGGATCAAGCACCAGAAGAATGTCGAGCAATTGCTCACGCCAGTCCTTCAGGGCGATATCAGCTGCTTCCGCTTCGGCCTCAACGCGCTCTGGGGCAGCAACAACTTTCGCCTTGCGCAAAGCCGCGTCGGCTCGCCTTACACGCCGTACAATCTCTTCCGGATCAAGTGGTAGCGATGCACGGCCCTCCGCCGTAAGGGTCCAGACGCCGCGCTCGCTGTTGTTAGTCAGGCCCGCATTCTTCAACCAGCTCCGCGCCCAAGCGCAGCGATAATCGAATTTCGACCTTGGTCCATCGCCAACCAGCACAGCCCGCGCCGCATCGGAGATACTCATCAACGCGGCCGTCTTGTCGTCGATCTCTTCGATCGAAGCCGATCCACCAAGGGCGTCCAGCGCTCTGAGAACAGGCACGAAAAATTCGGCGAAGGGTGGAACGGGCGCTTTTATTGTCCCCATCTTCATGCCACCCTACGCGCAATGATTGAAGGTGCCTTCGTCATCGACCCGCCGCTTTCATCGCTTCCGTGATCGCCACCGTCTCGACACTCACGCGCGCCACCCGCGCCAGAAGGTCGATCACCTTCTCTTTGTGGTCAGCAAAGCGGTAGGAGTTGAACTTTTCCCGGATCGTCGGATCTTTTGGGGTCTTTTCCCTGTACTGGTCGAGAACCCAGTCGAGGCCGGAGCGGTTTCCGAGCCGGTAGTCCCATGCCTCTTTAGGAATGCCGGAAAGCTGTGTCTCTGTGTCGAGGCGAATAATGCCATTGTCGCGGTCATCCGATCGCTCGCCCAGCGGAAAAAGCGGGCATACATATCGTAAACCTTGGTCTTCTGCGCCGTAGAGAGCCTGATGTAGCTCGACTTGATCAGTTCATCGATGCGCTTGTACTCGCGGTTCTTGTTGTTGTCGTTCTCGTTGGCCTGATTGGCATTGTAAGGCGGGTTGCCGATAATGACGGAAATCTTGCGCGCGTTCTGCCGTTTCACGCGCATCACGTTCTCATCGGAAAGTCCTCCGAATAGGTCATGCTGGTGACCGGCTTTGATGCCTAGCCCAGCCACATTGTCCAGCGTGTCGACGAAACAAAGATTCGGGAACTCGGCGAATTGGCCCGAGATCGCGGCGTAGGTCGCCTCGATGTTCAGATTAGCGACGTAGTAGGGCAGGATCGCCACCTCGTTGGCGTACAGTTCGTTCTTGTATTTGTGCGCCAGCTTTTGCGGTTGCCCGCGAAAATGTTCCAACAGCTCGCAGATGAACGTGCCAGTGCCCGTCGCCGGGTCCAGAATCTCGACATGCTCGTCGATCAGCGATTTGCCGAAATGCTTCTGGGTCAGCCAGTCGGCACCCTCGATCATGAACTTCACGATCTCGTTCGGCGTGTAGACGACGCCCAGTCGGTCGGCTTTCTTCTTGTCGTAAACCTTGTAGAAATTCTCGTAGATCAGCTTCAGGAACTGCTGCTTCTCCTGGTGGCTGGATATCAAAGCCGCATTGGCGCGGATCGTTGAATAGTAGGTTTCCAACCCCTTCAGCGTTTCACGCTTCAGCTGGCCGGTGAAGAATTTTGCCTCAAGCCCGTAGAGTTCTTTGGCGATATTGTTCTCGCGGTGGAAGTCCCCTTGGTCGAATACGTGAGCGAAGATTTCCTCGGTCAGGATGTGCTGGATGAGCATTTCCCGAACGTCGGCTTCGCCAACAGAGGGATTGATCGTGTCCTTGGCGTGCTGCAGGAATTTGTCCGCTGCTGCCTTGAAATCGGCATTGGTGTCATAAGCCGTGTCGATGCGCTCGCGCAGCGCCGTCAGCACTGCCGGAATGTCATGTTTGAACTGCTCGACGGCTTTACGGAAATCGCGGATTTCCTCGCGCTCGTATTTGAAGAACAGCGACACCAGTTTGAGCAGCTTTTCAGTTTCCGTCATCGAGCAGCGAAAGACTTCCTGCCGATTCTGGATCAGGACCGCCGTTTCTGAATTTTCAAAAATGATGTTGTCCTGGGGATAGCCTTTGGCCAGCTTCTTGCGGATTTCATCATCGAGATCGTCGGCGGTATCCTTCGCCTCCCAATAGCCGAGTGGCACACGGAGATCATGCAGGATCGTTCCATCCGGCCGAATACGGTTCTTCTGTGGAGACAGAAATTCGTATTGGCTGATGAAATGCAGATTGTGTTGGCGTGCCCATGCCTTGAGCAAATCCTTGAACGCTTCCGAGATCACGCCCTCGGTGAGTGAGCCGGAAAACTTCCGCAACCTGTCGATTTCGTTGAGATACTGCTGAATTATAAGTTGCGACATATTTCCCCCAGAGCAGGCGCATTAGATCGGGTTTCGCGCCTCTGGGAAAGTGCTTGAACGCTGATCCCAGACATCATTTCGCGACCTTTGTACGTTCGTGCTTCCTTTGTCCTTTGCCAAGCGCGGATGGACGAGCACAGCACGAGTCTCCAACTCCGCGCTGCCCCTCATCCGCCTGCCGGCACCTTCTCCCCGTATAGTGACGGGGAGAAGGAAGCCCCTCACCCAACCGTTTCTTAATGTGTCTCCGCTACACAGAACCCTGAAAAGAAGCGGAAAACGGAGAGAGATCGGGGTGCGCTTTTCCGCGGCCACGACTGCCGGGCGGTTCTTGCCGCAGCGTTTGGCGCTGCGCATGGAGCCGCTGCTTGGCCGCATCGATGCCGTGCTGTTCACCGCCGACGAGCGCGGCGAGGCCGGCCGCATGTCTGTTATCGCCTTCTCCGTTCGCATCGTCAGCGCCGTCATCGCCTTCATCAGCCAGGTGCTGATGGCGCGCTGGATGGGCTCGTTCGAATACGGCATCTTCGTCCTCGTCTGGGTGACGATGGTCATCGTCGGCAATCTCGCCTGCCTCGGCTTCCACACCTCGGTCATCCGCTTCATTCCTGAATACCGCGAACGCGGCCTGATGGACGAACTGCGCGGCATCGTGCTGGCCAGCCGCCTGTTCGTGCTGATCGCCTCCACGCTCATCGCCGGGCTCGGCGCGCTCGGCGTCTGGCTGGCCGCGCCGTGGATCGAGAACTACTATGTGATACCGTTCATCCTCGGCATCATCTGCCTGCCGATGATCGCCATGTCCGACCTTCTGTCCGGACTGGCACGCGCCAACAGCTGGGCGCTGTTTGCGCTGTCGCCGACCTATCTGGTGCGACCGGTGCTGATCCTGCTGTTCATGGCGCTGATGCTGCTGGCGGGCTATGCCCCTGACGCAAAAACGGCGATCTTCGCCTCGATCGCTGCCACTTACGCCACAACGCTTGGCCAGCTCATCGGTGTCACCCAGCGTATGGAAAGGCAGATCCCGGCCGGGCCGATGAAAGTCCATTTCGCGCAATGGTTCGTCGTCTCGCTGCCGATCTTCCTGGTCGAGAGCTTCTTCTTCCTGCTCACCAATGCCGACGTGCTGATGGTCGGCGCCTATATGGATCCCAACGACGTCGCCGTCTATTTCGCCACGGTGAAGACGCTGGCGCTGGTGCATTTCGTCTATTTCGCCGTCAAGGCCGGCGTTGCCCAGCGCTATGCGCAGTTCACCCATGGCGAGCCGCAAAGGCTCGCCGCCTTCGCCCGCGAGACGGTGTCGTGGACGTTCTGGCCCTCGCTGTTGATGGCGCTGCTGGTGCTTGCGCTCGGCGAGCCGATGCTGGTGCTGTTCGGGCCTGAATTCAGCAGCGGCTATCCCTTGCTGTTCCTGCTCGTCTTCGGCGTCGTGGCGCGGGCCGCCGTCGGCCCCTGCGAAAGCCTGCTGACGATGAGCGGCAACCAGAACATCTGCGCCGCCGTCTATGCCATGACGCTGGCTTTCAACATCGCCCTCAACGTGATGCTGATCCCGCTGTTCGGCCTGTGGGGCGCGGCCATGGCCACCGCCTTTGCCATGATCTTCGAAGCCGGCGCACTGTCCTTCACGGTGTGGCGCAAGCTCGGCATCGTTATGCTCATCTTCGTGCCTGCGAAAGGAGCCGCGTGATGGCTGCCATCCCGTTGCTTGAGGAAACCAGCGGTGGCACGGCCGGCGCCATGGTGTCCGGCCTTGCCGGGCTGGCCCGCGACGCCGATCCCGCCCACATCGAAATCCTCGCCAACAACCGGCCCGAGCGCAAGCTCGCGATCTACCCGGCATCGGCCGGCTTCGACCTGGTCGAGGAACTGGATTATCTCTGTGCCCGCACGGTCGAGCCCAACGTGTTCTTCAACCCGCGCTTCCTGGCGCCCGCCATGCCGCGGCTGGAGGATCGCGAGGTGCGGCTGGCCGTCATCCGCGACGGCGACGAATACCGCAACCGGCTGCGCCTGCTGGTGCCGTTCTCGGTGGAACGGCCGGTGGTGCCGCTCGGCGTGCCGGTCATGCGCACATGGTCGAGCCCGTTCGGTCCGCTCGGCACGCCGCTGGTCGATCGCGACGACCCGGTCGGCGTCGTCGAGGACTTCTTCTCGATGTTGTCGCGCCCGCACCTCAAGCTGCCGAAAGTGTTCGTCCTGCCCGATGTCCGGCTCGATGGCCCGGTGGCGAGCCTGCTTGCCACCGTGGCCGAGACGCGCGGCCTGATGCTGGTCACCACCGGCCAGACCCAGCGCCCGGCGCTGGAGAGCGAGCTCGATGGAGACGATTATCTGAAGGCCTCGCTGCGCTCGCACCATTATCGCGAGTTCCGCCGCCTAAAGCGGCGCCTCGGCGACCTCGGCAAGCTCGAGCATGTCGTGGCGCGCGGCCCCGAAGACATCCGCCATGCCATCGAAGGCTTTCTGACGCAGGAAGCGGCCGGCTGGAAGGGCCGCGAACGCACCGCCATGGCGATCGACCGCTACCGCGCCGCCTTTGCCCGCGAAGCCGTGCACAGGCTGGCCGAACAGGACATGTGCCGCATCCATTCGCTGACGCTCGACGGCCGCACCATCGCCTGCCTGATCGTCTTCGTCGAGGCCGGCGTCGCCTACACCTGGAAGACGGCCTATGACGAGACGCTGGCCAGCTATTCGCCGGGCACGCTGCTGATGATCGAGGTGACCAGGCAGCATCTCGACGATCCCAACATCATGATGACCGATTCCTGCGCCGTACCCGACCACCCGGTGATGAGCCGGCTGTGGGCCGAGCGCAAGCCGATGGGCACGCTGGTCATCGGCCTGACGCCGGACGCCGACCGCCTCACCCGCCAGGCCGCCTCGCAGCTGCATCTCTACCGCGAGACCCGCAACATGGCCCGCCTGCTGCGCAACCGGATGAAGAGCTTGCTGGGGCGGCGGTGAGGCAGGCAGGGTGCGGTTCTTCAAAAACGGCATATTCTCGTTGCAGGATTTGGATAGATGATAGCGGTGATAGAGAACAGTAAACGATAATATTACCTCTGCTCATGGAAAAGCGAGATTTCCCGCAGCAATTTTCAGTGAAAGCGGTCAAGATCTACTCGCAATCTTGTTCCTGATCCGCGATAGTCTAGTGATTCGCTCGCGATGAGGGAAAAATGTCGCTGAATCATGAGGCCAACGGCGCCCGGCACAGCAGTGCAGAGGGCAGCGCCGTTGTTCCAAAGGGCGACGATGACGCGTTCGAAGAACTGATCCGAAGCATTCGAGCCGCCACGCATCAAGCTTCGTCTCTCTTCGAAGAGAAGCCCGCGACCAGATTGGCCCAGCCAGACACGCTGGCTGCATCCGTTGGTTCGAGTCAGACGGACTCAAGCCAGACCCAGACCAATCGCGTTTCCTCCCCCTTGTCCAGCTATCAGTCGATTCTGCGTGCCGGCAACGACTTGGCCGCCCATCTGAAAGGCGCGGAGGAGAGGCTGGAATTGTCGCGTCATACATGGTCCTCCGTGCAGGATTATTTTGCCAGGCTGGATGCGCAAACGCGCCATGCCGACGCTCCCGATACCGAGAAATGGGAATTGCAAGAGGAGGTGGCGAAGCTCAAACGCTTGCACGATCGCACCTCGAAAGAGCTTGAGCGAAAATCGCGCGAGCTATCGATCGCGGGTGCGACCATCGCCGACCTACAGGTCGAACGCAACAGGACCCGACAGGCCACTGCAGAGGCCGACAGGCACGGCAACCAGCGTGAAGCGCGGTTCCTGAAGGCGAAAGTCGAGGTCGAGTGCCTGGGACGGAACCTGGCGCGGATCTCAGAGCAGCTTTGCGATGAGATAATGGCCAGGCAAGCCGCCGAGCAAGCGCGTGAGAAAATTGCGTCGCGGCTCGCCGATTTGGAACAGGCCGCCATGCTGCTTCATTCCAGGGTCGCGGACTACCAACTGCTTAACGAGCAACTGACCGGCAAACTGTCACGGCAGATGGCGGTGCAGCAAGACCTGCACGCGCGGCTGTCCATGATCGAGCATGAGCGCAGCGTTCTCAACGATTGCATCGCCGCCGCGCAAGAGCGGGCCGTGGAACTCGAAAGGGAGTTGCGCTCGCTCCAACGCCGCGCCACCGCTCTGCTTGTCGATCAAGCCGTGGTCCACGCACCGCCGATCCACGTCGGGCAACGAGCCGAGGGAGCGGCCGAGCATTGGCGCCCCGAAGCCGAGATCGCGAAGTTACGTGAGGAGCGCGACGCGGCGCGCAGGGACTGTGCCGCGGTGAAGGCTCAACTCGCCGATCTCCGCTTGCGCGGCATGACCGACGAGCTCGCGCATACCCGTTGCCGCGATGCGAACCGCGAGCTTCACCACAGGCTGGAAACGCTAGCACGCCAGGACCGGCACAGCGGACCGGCAGCGGATGACGGTGCCGATCTCGAACGGGCATTCGACGAATTGCTGGCGACCGGCGAGCTTAGCGCGGCCAACGACGGCGACTCCACTGTGACGCGCAAAGCGTCTTGATCGCGCTGCTGAGGCATATCCGCAGGCAAGGCGACCGTGACGCCAGGTCGGATGCCCACCCACAACCACCGTTCCCTAATCGCACGCCGTCGATTCTTCGAAAAGGCAGTGATTCGCGCCTTGGCGGCGCTGCATCGAACCTACAGCTGCCCTCCTTCGCCAAGGCTTCGGAGGACACTCCTTCGTCTATCTAACTTCGAGTGGCTTGCCACCCGAAGCTCGAAGAGCGAAGGGTGGTGCCCCTAGCCGGGGTACTGGGGCTGGATCGAACCAGCGCTTAGACCGAACAATCTATCAGTAATAACAAGACGTTATGGGCATGTCGCCCCCGAAGTCCGATAGTCTCAATGTACCTCAACGGGTATCAGGCGCTGTACCTCGGGTCAAGCCGCCCGCTTAACTCTGGTGCAACCAAGCCGTGTTAGCCGTGGGTGAATGGAATGGGTAGCCGCTTACAGGGGGAACACCTATGGCCGGAAGCAGTAGGCACTCACCAATCCTCAAGGGCATTCTCATCGCAGAGATGCTGATTGGTGGTATTGCCGTGGCCGCCTCCCTTTGGACCGGGAAAGGCATCGCCGCAATCTATGGCAGTGGCATCTATCTCATAGATCGGATCCAACACCCGCTCCTTTATTGGGGTGGATTGATCGCAATCCTGCTCGGTCTTGTGGCGTATCCGCTCTGGTGTATCTACAGGGGGCCACCGAAGTATTAAGAGTGGCCTGTTCCCCCTTCTGCGCCGACCTCAGCGAACCTCACGGGCAACGCTGCGGCGATCTCTTCAGCCTTCCCCGGCAACAGCCTTTCGAGGGCCTGACGGCTCCTGCAATACGACTGAGGTCGCCACGCCGGGTGGCCGCCGCGCGTTCCTGATCTGTGCTGAATGATCCATTGGATTTGGTTGCGACACTCAATGATCCGGGTCGCCTTGGCCTCGCTGAAGTCCCACCTCAGGACCACGCGGGAATAGTTGTCTGCTTCCTCGCAAGCCGGGTTAAGGGCACGCGGGGTTCTGCTTCTGCTCACTGTCTAAATTACCTTCCTGTTGATGTTGATGTTTCCCGGGCTGCCGGGGCTGCGCCAGACGCGGTGAAGCAATCCGGGTGCACGATGTGCCTCCAGATCAAAGTGCCGCTGTGCGCAGGGCGTGTAGGGAGAGCCCGAAGGGGGCTTTGAGCTTGGGGCAATGGTTCACCGGGATGGCGACCTGACCCCCCTTCGGGAATGGTGGTAGTGCTAGTGCTTACCGGAAAGAACCGTAGCCGTATGGCGCAACGGCCAGTTCGACCGCAGCCGCATAATCAGCGGTGCTGATCTCACCGGCCTCAACCATCTGGCGGGCCTGCTTAGGACTGAGCTGAATGCCACCTACCGTCACCGGAAGGATGTCGACAAGGGCGCGGGGTGGGACGGCAAAGGCGCTGTTCGACGGGTCAGCCTTGGCGTTAAGCTGCTCCACGGTGGTCTTGCCGTTGCTGACAGAGACCCGCTGGCTAAGTTCGCCACGCTGCTGCGCCTGATACCACTGGTTGCCGGCTAAGGAGACCTCCGTCGCGGCGGCGACCTGGGCCTTAATGCGGGCCTCCTTCTCGTTATAGTTGGCCACCGCAGCGGCATGGCGCATCTTGTCAATATGCGTCTCGCGCTCGGCTGTGGTCATGTTCATAATCGCGAACTCGGCCATGGTCGGCATCGTTGTAGGCTTGTGGCTGGCGCTCTCACGCATCTGTTCGTCGCTGTAGTTGGACATAGGTCGTTCCTTTCAAGGGTGATCACCCCACAGCGGAATGCTGCGAGGTTCTGTCGTGGTCGGTTTGGTGATGGTGGTGGTAGGGCTCAGACGCGCGGCTGGAGCCCATAGCTGTGGATTGGTAGCGCTCGAGTGTGGTCGGCCTCTGGAGGCGCTACGGCAGGGCTTAGGCTGACAGTGCGCGGATGCATGTACAGCTCGGCCATTCGCCGCATCATGTTCCCGCCTTCAAGCTCACGGTAACCGTAGACCGCGTAGCATCGTCCAGCGACGATTATGGCGTCTGGGATGCCGGAAAGTCGGTCCAGTTCGGATGGTCGACCCTCCTCCATCCTACCTAAGGCTTCGATGATGGCGAGGGCCTGATCGCGGGTCGGCCAATCAGCGAGGGCTGGGAGGAACTGGCTCACAGGCCTTCCCTGTTGTGCTGGAGCCACGGCGTCTTGGCATGGGCCTTGGCCGTTCCGAAGCGACATAGGTGGTCGAGGTGCTGGCCACCATCACGCTCATCATCGTACCGGCCAAAGTCGCGGTCAGCATCCCACCTCGGGCCGATCCAAGCCAACGACTTGCGGATTAGGTCGAACTGGTCACGCTTGGCCTGCCCCAGCCGCTTCCAAGCAAACTGGGCGTAGTGGATGGTGACGCCTTTCTCGCGTCGCTTCTCACGTCGATCTCCAGCCGCCTTGATTGAGTGGGTGCGGGCTTGCTTGGTCCTGAGAGAAAGCCGGGTGTCGGGGACGTTGCGATAGCCGGGGGCGTTGACGAGGTGCTGTTTCCAGTCGATGCGGTCGCCTTGCGCTGCCCTGAGGGCCGACTTGGCCTGCCGCTTGGCGGTGACTGCTGTGGCAATGGCGTCGTCGGGGTCGTGGTCCTGATCGTCTTGGGTGATCTCGCGTTCATGCAGAAATAAGGCCCTGTCGAACGGTCGTGCGTCGTCGGTCATGTCATGCGTGTTCCTCTCTCGGGATTGTTTGGAGCCTGTCGCTTGGAAAAGGGGAAGCTGGCAGGGTCATTTTCGGCCGATGTAACGTCATGTGTAATAAGCATCGTGTAACGACCCTTAAGGTTCACCCTGAGGGTTTCCCCTAAGCTGGAGACATCAGACTGAGACCACCAGAAGAAAGAGGCGGAAGCCTCCCCCTTCACATCAACCTTCAGGTGCCCTTCGGGCCATTACTCTAAGATGTCAGACCACAGAGCTTAGGTGTTGATCCGAAGGGAGCCTGAAGGCTGAGACATCAGGAGGAGGGACTTCCGTCCGCTCCTGTGTATGGATCAACATGCTATGTCGATTATACAGGGCTGATAAGACATCCTGAGGGGAACCTTAAGTGTCACCTTGATCTGAGCATGAGCCTTGCTGATCTGGTCAGTGCGGTTGCTGACATAGTGGGAGACCATCCTCGGAGATGCTCCTGTGATCCTGCTCATGTCAGCCTGAGCAACATCCGGGGAATGGTCGAGAAGCCATCTAACCTGTCCCTCAGGGTCCAGCCTGACCCGACGACTGACCATGAACTCGCCAAGCGCCACCTGAGCAGCAACCGCCACCGGACTGGACGTGATGTCGGTCTTGATTGTCTGGACGGCATCCGCCCATCGCTGGTCAATCCATGCCTGCCCTTTAGGTGATATGACATCGAATGGACGCCCGACGATTGAGAAGATGCGTTTCCCCAGACCTGACCTGACTGACTTGGTGGTCAGCCGTTGACGAGTGGTCAGCTTCCTCTCAGCGAATGAAGCATGCTTGGGGGTGTGGTCTTCAGTCTCATTCTGGAGAATGCCCAGCCCAGACAGGACATCACGGACCTGCTTGCGACCGACGCCTTTGGTCTGGCCGTACTCGGTGATGGTGATCCATGAGCCTATCGGTGCCTGGACGACTTCACCCGTGGTGCTGTCGACGGTTTCTGCGGTGTATTCCAAGGTATCCTTTCTGGGGTTTGACTGTCGCGTCCGCAAAATGTCCCCTCAGGCTGCCTTGCGGTGCCGTTGGGGTCGACCTGAGGATGTCGTGGGGTAGTGGTGCGCGCCTGTCGCCTAGAAAGACACTGAGGGGCAGGCGAGCGCGTGAGGATTTCGGCGGGGAAGGGTGAGAACACAGCAAGTAAACGCGGCCCGAAAAACTGTTTCCTGTCCTACGGTTAGCCCTATTCGGCGCAAGTAATGCTAACGTCATCTCATAGACGTTGTGCAAATAATATCCAAGCAATAATAGCCAGTATCCACCATCATACACGATGGAGCTGCGCAGCGACGAAACCAACGCTTAACAGAACACCCAGTGTTCTATCGTGTTCTTCAGGCGACGATCGATAGACTTGGCCGGAATGCTTTACCCGGCTGGGCCCTCTTGTCATGTCGTCGCGGCCCTGTTCCGTCTCGCAGTGCCACGGTTCACCCTGATTAGCAGTTGCTAACGGACCGGCTCCGTAAACCTACTGGTCCCCCTAACCCGTTTCTACCAGCCGCTGCACCTGAGACGCAGAGAACGGCTGCCCCTTCGCCGTCATGTGGCCAAGCCGTGCAAGCTCCGCTGCAATTTCCCGCAGGCTCTTCGCCTTGCCCGTCTTTGGGCTCTTGCGCGCCAATCGCTTCGCCTCCTTGATTAGGTCCGGCTTGTCGACGCGGTATCCATGGTTGCCCTCCACGCGCCTTCCAAGCTCCCTTGACTTCCGATCACGGGCACCCTTCAGCTTCGCCACGAGCTGCGCCTTCTCAAACTCTGAGACAGCACCGAGTATCTGCCGCACCATCGCAGCGGTCGGCGTGTCGTTCGTGAAGCTATCCGGCGCGTCGACTGGGATCAGTTCATAGCCGAGACCCTGTAGGAGCTTGTGGCCAGCTATCTGCACAGCAAGATCACGGGCGAACCGGCTGGCGTTCTCGATAAGGATCACCCTCGCACCATTGCCGGCCATGTACTCAAGGAGGTCTTGGAAGCCCGGGCGTGTATCAATCGGGTCAGCCCCACTTACGGCCTCGTCGTGGAACTCCTCAACTACCTTGATCCCGTGCCGCTTGGCATAGGCGTCGATAGCCTGCTGCTGCCGTGGTGCGCTGTCGCCGTCGACATTGGTCCGTGAGGAGGTCCGGAGGTAGGCAACTGCCGTGGTCATTCTCTGTTGTCCAATCCCTTGCGCTGCAAGCCGTTCGGCTCGCTATCTGTACCTTGTACCTGAGAATTAGGTACAAAGTCAAGGCCGTCTCAGGCTGGCAAGGATGACGGCTCTACGAAACAGGATTGGCGCTTACCGTGAGGCGGGCGTATAATCAGCCGTTGTTTAGCTTTGCTCGGCAACAGGTAGGAGGAGAGACCCATGGGGGCATGGGCCTGTCCGTCGCCCTCCCCTCCGCGACGCTCCTCCTACTGGGCCTCGCTCATATCGCGAGAGTGCAATCCTCAGCCGTGCTGCCCAACGCCTCTGGCGCGTCAACCGCTGGGCAAGGCGAGGCTGTCTTAGCTTTCCTGAGGGTAGCCTGTGGTGGGAACCGAAGGGGGTACGGGGGGTATCGCGCGCTGCCACATATCTGATGGGTCGGGCGGATTTTTCCGTCATATATTCCCGGCCCACCCTTGGTCATCACAAGGCAAACCCGGGCCGTCATGGTCACGAAATAGTCACTGTTGTTCCGCTTGTCAGCGGTATTCCAAGCTATAGACTTGGAGCATGGGAAACGGGGGCCGGCGTCCACAACCAGCACCCCGATCAGCGTCCAAACCTGATCTAATCCCATGAAGGCGGCGCGCCGGTCACTTCCTGCAAGACCGTGGCTGGCGCGTCGTCACCGTCTACCATCCAAGCATTGACCTGTGGCCGACGCAAGGCCGAGCCTAGTCACATTGGCGTCACAACGAGGCAGCGCATACGTCTGCTTTCGATCTCTTTTGCGGAACCGGCGGGTTATGCCTAGGCGTTGACCGGCGGGGCAGTATGAGATTGGACCCCCACAAGGCCCGCCGATCAGCGGCACGGCTGCGCAGCTGATTGTGTATGCTGTTGCAACGTCCACCACCATTGCAGTCGTGGTCAGGCGAGAATTGAGCAGGCTGAGACGTTAGGTCGTCAGGTCTCCTCCAAGACCGCCTTCCGCATAGCCAGCGTGGCTACGTCAAGACGCGCCTCCGGTCCCCCATAGCGTTCCCCCTCGCCTTCCAGCGTATGGCCTAGGATTAGGTTCTGGTGGCCCTTGTCGACGCCCGCTCGCATGAGCCGTTCCTTCATATTCCGCCGCAACGAATGCACCACGGCTTTGGGGTCGTCAGTGATAGCGCGCACATGCTTCATCAACATAGCAGACGCCGCCGTCCCGCCCCCTTCTCTGCCGAACCTCGGGAACAGCATCAGCGACTTTCCAGCCAGCTTCACAGCCGCTTGAGTGGCAACCAGCGCGTCCCCTAGCAGCGGCACACGACGCCTTGACATGACGTTCTTTAGGCGTCGTTCGTCGTGCCATGCGACATCGATATAAGGCATATCGCCAGTCGTCACGGCATCCTCAACACGCAACCCGGTAACTTCCGACAATCGGCAGCCGGTCCCCTCCAGTATCCGCCAGATCAGTGTGACCTCGGGCAACCTCGCCTTGGTGTCGATCCTCTCGCGCATCTTCTGCAACTCGGTCACGGTCAAGGCGCGCCGCTCCTCTTGTGGCAGCACCCCTCCATTCCGTCCCCCAGCCAGATCGGGCAGGCCGGTAAAGTGGTTGGTTAGCCCGTGCAGCTCGTCAAACTCTTGGATGGCATGAGTGATAATCGCTCGAATGTCATTCAGATAGCGGTCGACCGTCCCCTTGCCCTTAACCTCTCCCCGGATGAACCCCTGCACCTTCCTCGCATCCTCGCGCCTGATACTGGCCACGGTCGGCACCCGCTCAAGGGCCTTCACGATGGACGCAACCGCTCGGGCCACCCGCTGCTCATCCTTCTTCTTCGCAAGTGGCCCCGGCTCATTCAACGCAAAGCGGTCCTTGAGATAGAGCTTCGCGGCATCTTCAATGGTCGGCGCGGGGGTCTTGGGGCTGGCGGTATTGAGCATCCGCACAAGCCGTGTGTCTTCGGGGCTCACCCCAATCGGATGATCCGTCTCGGGGTCGGTCGGGTACTTGGCAGCAATGCCATCAACCACAGCGCTACGCTCTATCCAGTCACGGGTCTCTTGGTCGTCCCCCTCCCCCCCATCTTCGTCAGTCGGCTGCCGGTACGGATTGAGACCTAGCGCCTTGATCCGTTGGACCGTCTCGTGGAACAACTCCCGCGCAGTCATGGGGCGATTGATGCCGCGCAACTCATCCCACGCCGCTGCCAGCGTCTGCTCGACCTCGCGATGCACCTGCCGATATTTCGCCAGCGCCTCGCCTTTGACACTTCCCAAGGCAATGGTGATCTCGCCCTTGCCTAATGTAGATCGAAGCTCAGGTTTGACGACGCGCCTGTAGCGATAGCTGGAGGTCCCCAGCTTCTTGCTCTTGCGCTCTTGCCAGTGTTCCACGATCACGCTGCTCATTTGTTGGACCCCTCGATGTACCTCTAGGATGTACCTCGGGGGACGTCTAAGCCCTTGAAAGCCTTGCAATTACTGGGCTTGTCGATGGTCAGTGGTGCCCCTAGCCGGAATCGAACCAGCACTCCTTGCGGAACTCGATTTTGAGTCGAGCGCGTCTACCAATTCCGCCATAGGGGCTCAGGCTGGGTGGCCTGGATGGCGCGGGACTATACGGTTGGAGGCCTGTTCGTCAACTGGCCAAATGTTGACGGTCCCGGATGCGACCAACTGCGCCTTTCGATTTCGTGACGGGCTGCCATTGTGCAGCGCGGAAAATGTTTCTAGACAGGCGGCACATCAAAGCGCGGCACGTCTGCAGGGACGGATGGCGTGCTCTGGGTCTTTGTTTTTGTGCACGCCGTGCCCAAACCCGCTGCGCACCTTTGGGCGACATGCATTAGGAGTGCCGATGCTTCGCGGACTTTACGACTGGACCTTGTCGCTGGCAGCCCGCAAATCCGCCGAATGGTGGCTGGCCTTCATCGCTTTCGTCGAAAGCTCGGTGTTTCTGGTGCCGGCCGACGTGCTCTATTTGCCGATGGCGCTATCGCGGCCGGATCGCGCCTATCGCTATGCGCTGATCGCCACCGTCGCCTCGGTGCTGGGCGGCATCGCCGGCTGGTTCATCGGCCACTACGCCTATGACGCGGTGGCGAGGCCGATCCTCGAATTCTACGGCAAGTATGACGAGTTCGAAGCCCTGCGCATTTCGTCTGGCATCGGTTTCATCATCCTGATGCTGATCACTTCCGGGGCTGCCCATCTGCCGCCGATCAAGGTGGTGACGATCCTGTCCGGCGTCATCGGCGTCAATTTGCTGCTGTTCATCGTGCTGGCGATCGTGGCGCGCGGCGGCCGCTTCCTCTTGCTCGCATGGCTGCTGCGCCGCTATGGCGAGCCGATCCGCGAGTTCATCGAAAAGCGCCTCGGCCTGATCGCCGGCGCCGCGGCGGCTGCCCTGATTTTGCTCTATATAACAGTCAAATACGCGTTCTGAACACAGCCATTGCGAGCCGGACGGAGCCGATTGAAATGACCGCGACGATGAATGCCGACACCGGACGCCAGCGGACGCTGACGGCCCTGTTCCTCGCCGTCGCCATGGCCGCCACCGTCGGCTCGGCGCTCGGCTTCCAGTATCTCGGCGGCTACATCCCCTGCCACCTCTGCCTGGAACAGCGCACGCCCTACTATGTCGGCGTACCGCTGATGGTGCTGGCGGTGATTGCATCGATGCTGCACGCGCCGGCATGGCTGACGCGCGGCCTGCTGGGCGTCGGCGGTCTGCTGATGCTCTACGGCCTCTATCTCGGCGTCTACCACTCCGGCGTCGAATGGGCCTGGTGGGCCGGCCCGACCGATTGCACCGCCGGCGCCGGGCCGGTCGACACCGGCGGCAAGGGCGTGCTCGACGCGCTCGACAAATTCGTGCCGCCATCCTGCGACAAGGCCGCACTGCGCATCCTCGGCCTGTCCCTGGCCGGCTGGAACGCCATCGCCAGCCTGGTCCTCGCCGCCATCGCCTTCCGCGGCGCTTTCACACGCGACTGATTGAGCAGCGCGACGCGGAGTTCGAGCAAAAATTCGGCAGGCTGAGTCGGATGGCGCGGCTTTCTACGTCAGGGCCAGGTCGACCCCCACTCCGTCTCGGCTTCGCCGAGCCACCTCTCCCCCGATCGACGCTAGGGCATATACACATCTCGCAAGGCCCAACCATCGGCACAGGCACGGAAGTAGGCCAAGCCGTTGTAGAAGGTGATAGGGCCTGGTGGCCTTGAGGAGGCATAACCGTTCCAGCCGCCGAGCCTTGCGATGATCCAGGCCGCCCATGCGAGTGAGTTTTTGGGGTAGGGATTGGATTGCAGCCGCGTCTTGCCCTTGAAGCGTGTCTCGATCGCCGAGAGCGTATCGATCTCGTTGGACGTGAAGGCGAGGCTCGCCTGTTGATCGCCTTGGCCATTGCGGGCCTGCACGAGCTGCATGACGATGATGGCGGCCTTGGCGGCGATGGCGACGAGCTTTTCCAAGCGCGCGGCCGATTGCAGCTGGCTGTCTTCGATCTTCAAGCCTTGGCTCTTCATCACCCGGAAGAACTGCTCGATGACCCAGCGCTGCTTGTACCAGTCGACGATCTGCCAGGCCTGGGAGGGTGTGGCCACCGCATGGGTGGTCAGCAGCAGCCAGTGAAGCGGCTCCACGTCGGCGGGCGCAGCCGTCTCGATGACTTCGACCCAGCGCAGCGTCACGCCTTTGGGCAGGTTGGCCTCGCGCAGGTTGCCCGGCCGCCGGATCGTGGCTTCGCCAAAGCGCAAGCAAAGCTCGGCTCGACGCGCCGGGCGGTCGGCCCGTTCGCGCAGCTCGATCACCTGGGTGTCACTGAACGCCACCTCCTGCACGGCACGGCGCAGCGTTGTGCCCGAAAGCAGTGCGCGGTCATGCATGACGCGTGTCAGCACGTGGAAAGAGCCATCCGGCACACGCGCCCACATCATATAAAAGTCACTCTCACGATCGGCGATGAAAGTGACCATACGGGCCCGGGCCAGCACTGGCTTGGCCGCTTGCGCGGTTTCGACCCAGCGGCACGATTCCTTCTCGCTCAACGAGCGATCAGCGTGCGGTGGCAGCTCTTCATCGCCCCGTGTCCAAACCCGCCCGCCCACAAGACCAAGGCAAGAACCGCGCTCGGCATCAAGGGCGAGCATCGGATGCAGCAGCATGCCCCAGCAATTGCCCTTCTTGATCCTGCCAAGATCGCGCCGGTTGTCCTGCGTCGTTGGGAATCTGATCTCGCTGGTGTCTTGCAGCGCCAAAACATGCCGGCCGTCCACTGCAACCCGCGTCGGTTGGCTCCAGCCTTCAATCACCCGCTCGACCGTCACCGCATCATTGCCGAGAAAGCGCCCATAGCGGATCTCCTCGGAATGGTTGCCGCCAGAAAGCTGGCGCAAGCACACCGTTTCGCGCAGCACCATGCCTTGGAGCAGCGACGCCCCCCTTTATCGAGGCGGCGATCTCCAAACAAACCTAATGACCACGACGGGCACGACATCGGCGACAATCCTTGCAAATCAGACCGTCGCAGAAAAAATCATACCTCAGGCATTCGCGGAATCCGACCCAGCCAAGGCGAGTCAATCCGCCGCACCGAGATATGTATATGCCCTAGCCGATCGACGGGGTAGAGGAAGGGCACGAACTTATTCTAGCCAACGCTCCTCACGCTAGGCTCCCTTCCTCTCCCTCCGGAGGGGGGAGAGGTGGCGCTGCGAAGCAGCGACGGAGTGGGGGAAGCCGGTCCTTAAGGGCAAAGCCGCTGATAAGTGAGCGCGACCGAGCTGGTCCGATATCGGGGAGTGTCAGATTATCATGGTCTGGTGGGGGCCCGTAAGCATCGGAAGCGCAGACAGTCGCTCCAGACGGCCAGCCTCCCGAATTCTCGAACGATCTCAGGGTTCGAGTTCGACATCCCAGTACAGATAATCCATCCAGCTCTCATGCAGATGGTTGGGCGGGAACAGGCGGCCGTTGTTGTGCAAATCATGCACTGTCGGCTGGAAAGGCTTCTGCAGCGGCCACATCTTGGCATGCGCCGGCATCATGCCGCCTTTCCTGAGATTGCAGGGCGAGCAGGCCGCAACGACATTCTCCCACGTCGTCGCCCCCCCGCGGTGGCGGGGAACGACGTGATCGAAGGTCAAATCCTCCGGCGTGCCGCAATACTGGCACTGGAAGCGGTCGCGCAGGAAGACGTTGAAGCGGGTGAAGGCCGGATGCCTGGAAGGCTTCACATAGGCCTTCAGGCTGACCACGCTCGGCAGCTTCATCGAGAAGGTCGGCGAGGAGACGGCGTGCTCGTATTCGGCGACGATGTTCACCCGGTCGAGGAACACCGCCTTGATGGCGTCCTGCCACGACCAGAGCGACAAGGGGTAATAGCTGAGCGGACGGTAATCCGCATTCAGCACCAGTGCTGGAAGCCCATCCGGAGATACGGCGACCGTCACGTGTTTACCTCCTTGGTTCTAGACCCGAACGGCGCGGATACTGTAAGCCCGACATGACAGGGATGTGAAGCGGATTGTCGCGTCGCTGAAGCGCCGAAAAAGCATGATTTTTATGATTTTTTGCGGTTTCAGGCCGGTGGCGCGGCGTCCCGCCCTCTGGTTTCGCGATAATAGGACCAGAAAAGCCGTGATGCGACACCTCGCCACGGGCTCCATGATTCGGCCAATGCGATCAGTGTTTTCTCCGGCGGACGCGGCTCGATGCCGAGCGCGTGGCCAACCGCGCTCTGCAAGGCAACGTCGCGCGCGGGGAAAATATCGGGGTGCCCGGCGGCAAACAACAGATACACTTCCGCCGTCCATGGACCGATGCCGGACACTGCCGTCATCGTCGCGATCGCCGCCTGGGCATCGAGCGAACAGAGGTGATGCAGGTCGAGGCCGTCGACCACGGCCTGGGCAACGGCGATCAGGCCGCGCTGCTTCGGCCGCGACAGACCGGCCTCGCGAAACATGTCTTCACCGGCGGCAAGGATCGCCTGGGGCGTCAGCGGATCGACGAGCTTGGTCAGCCGGCCGAAGATCGCATCGGCGCTGGCGCGGGACACTTGCTGTGAGACGACGATCGAGGCCAGACTTCGAAAGCCCGGCTCGGACAGCCGCAGCGGCACCTCGCCGGCCATGCCGCGCACCTTTTCCAGGCGCGGGTCGATCACGCAAAGCGCGTCGAGCCCCCGGGCAATGTCGTCTGATGTCACGATACGCTGCATGCTTTCTTGTTCCTTGACCGTCGACAAGGTAGCAATTGGCGAAGCGCCGCAAAACATGATTGCCGCCTGAGAGATGACACTCCTGACATTCCGCTTCGCCCCCAGCCCCAACGGCGACCTGCATCTCGGCCACGCCTATTCGGCGCTGCTCAACCAGAAGCTGGCGACACAGGCAGGCGGCCGCCTGCTGCTGCGCATCGAGGATATCGACACGACGCGCTGCACGCCGCAATTCGAGGCAGGCGTGCTCGCCGAGCTGAAATGGCTTGGGCTTGGCTGGGAAGAGCCGGTGCGCCGCCAATCCGAGCATTTCGCCGAATACCAACTGGTGCTCGAGCGGCTGATCCGGGAGGAACTCGTCTATCCCGCCTTCATGAGCCGTGGCGAAATCCGCGCCTTCATCACCGACAGGGAAGGGCGTGGGCACGACTGGCCGCGCGATCCCGACGGCGTGCCGCTCTATCCCGCCGCCGACAAGGCGCTGCCGGTCAAGGAACGCAAGCGGCGGATCGCCGAGAATGCGCCCTTCGCCTGGCGGCTGGATGTCGATGCCGCCATGGCGCGTGTCGGCAAGGACCTTTCATGGACCGAATTCGTCGATGAGACGCTTTCCGCGACGCGCTCCATCGAAGCCCGCCCGCAGGACTGGGGCGACGTGATCTTGGCGCGCCGCGACATCCCGACCAGCTACCACCTCGCCGTCGTCATGGACGATGCGCTGCAAGGCGTCAGCCACGTCGTGCGCGGGCAGGATCTGTTTTCCGCCACCAGCGTGCAGCGCCTGCTGCAGGAACTCCTGGGGCAGCCACAACCGGCCTATTTCCATCATCGTCTCATCCTCGGGTCCGACGGACGAAAGCTGTCCAAGAGCCTCGGCGACACCGGCCTTGCGGCCTTGCGCAAGACTGGCGCATTGCCGGATGACATCAAGCGAGCGGTCGGGCTTTGAGGCCAGCGAGGCCCAAGAACCGCCCGCCAAATGCGCCGGCCGTTGAATTCCGGTGATGCATGGATCAACGGTTTCGTTTTGCGCGCCGGGTTGAAGCGCAGTAGAGCAGCGGCCACGGTCAACTCTCCCCAGCACGGCGGTCTCCGAACATGCACAGCATCAAGCGGTTCATTCCCGCCACCTTCGTTGTCCTATGGGCGACCGGCTTCATCGGTGCTCGCTACGCCATGCCGTGGGCCGAGCCTTTCACCTTCCTAGCCGCACGTTTCGTCATCGCCGCTATCCTGCTGGCCGTCCTGATGCTTGTGCTGAGCTCGAAAAGAGCCACGCGCAAAGAGGCATTGCATGCCACCGGTGCCGGCATCCTGATGCACGGCGTCTATCTCGGTGCCGTGTTCTGGGCCATCCACAGGGGCATGCCGGCCGGCTTTTCGGCCCTGATTGTCGGCCTGCAGCCGCTGATCACGGCGGTGCTTGCCGGCAAGTTTCTCGGCGAGGCGATCCTGCCGCGCCACTGGGCCGGCCTCGGCATCGGCCTTATCGGCATCGTCATCGTGCTGTGGCCGAAGCTCGGCGCGCTGGGCGGCGGCGTAACAGTGGCGACGCTGACCGCTTCGCTGGTCTCGGTGCTCGGCATGAGCGCCGGCACCATCTGGCAGAAGCGCTTTGCTTCCGGCGGCGACCTCGTCGCGGCGACCATGTGGCAATATGTCGGCGGCGCGGCTGTGATGATCCTGGCCGCGCTGGCCTTCGAGACGCACACGGTCGTCATCAATGGCGAACTGATCTTCGCCATGGCCTGGCTGGTGCTGGTGTTGTCGCTGGGCGCCATCTTCCTGCTGATGGTGATGATCCGCGACGGCGAGATGTCGAAAGTGGCCTCACTGTTTTACCTGGTGCCGGCGGTGACGGCCCTGATCGCCTGGGCCTTGTTCGACGAGCAGCTCAACGCGCTGCAGATTGTCGGCATGGCCATCACCACATTCGGCGTCGGCCTGGCCACCGCTCGGCCGAACAAGGGAGGAATTGTAGAACTGAGGAATTGAGGAACCCAAGCGACAGCCCATTCTTCAATTCTTCAATTCTTCAATTCCTCTATCCGCCCAGCATCGACTCATCCGACCCGGGCGCGTGCCTCCAGATAGCGGCTGATCGCGGCATTGAGCTCGCCGCCAAGGATGAAGATCGCCGAGACCATGTAGAGGAAGACCACGGCGATCATGATCGAGGCAAGGCCTGCATAGGTCGTCACATAGGACGAAAAGTGGTCGAGATAGGTGGCGAAGACGGTCGAACCGACGAGCCATGCCGCAAGCGTGAAGATGATGCCCGGGACGATGGAGACGAGGCGGCGCTTGCCCGCCGGCAGCCAGAAATGGACGGCAAACAATCCGCCGACAATGACCGCCGAGGCGATGACATAACGCCACAGCGTGATCGTGCCCATGTAGGGCTTGATCCAGTCGATATGGGCTTCGGCGAGCCGCGCCAGCAGCGGCGCGAACACCAGGAGCACGCTGATCGCCAGGAAACCGGCCGTCGCGATCAGAACGAAGATGATGCTCTGCACCCGGCGGTAGATGATGCCGCGCGTTTCCGAGACGCGATAGGCGCGGTTGAGCGACGTGCGCAGCGCCTCGATGCCATTCGAGGCGAAGTAGGCGGCAAGCAGCACGCCATAGGTCAAAAGGTCGGTGCGCCTGACGGTCAGCACATTGAGCACTTCGCGCGCGATCGGCTTGGCGATCTGTTCGGGCCAGGTGTCGAAGACCAGGTGCACGGCCGTGTCGGAGAACGCCTGTGCGCCGAGGAAGCTCGCCAGCGTCGTCGCAAAGATCAGGAACGGAAACAGCGCCATCAGCGATGTGATCGCCAGATGGCTGGCCATCGCCCAGCCGTCATCGGTGTTGAAATGGCCAAGCGCGTCGTAGAGGACCCGCTTGAGGGCTACGATCTTCCGCAACAAGAACCGCGCCCTCCAATTGTCTCCACATCGCGAATATGGGAAGGGATTGCGGCAAATGGCAACCCTTGGCGAAACCACGAACAGTTCAACGCAAGAGTTGCGTTCGATTATCGTCACCGGCGCATCTTCTGGAATAGGCGCCTACTGCGCTCGTGCGTTGAAGGCGGAAGGCTGGCGGGTGTTCGCGACGGCGCGCAAGCCGCAGGACATCGCCGCACTCGAGGCCGACGGTATCGAGGCCTTCTATCTCGATTATTGCGAACCGGACTCCATCGCCGCGCTGGTGGCGGCGGTGCTCGACCGCACCGGCGGCCGGCTCGACGCCCTGTTCAACAATGGCGCCTATGCTCAGCCGGGCGCCGTCGAGGATCTGCCCGTTGCAGCGCTCAAGGAGCAGTTCGAGGCTAATTTCTTCGGCTGGCATGACCTGACCCGCCGGCTGGTGCCGGTGATGCGTCGCCAGGGTCACGGCCGCATGGTCCACTGCTCGTCGATCCTCGGCCTGACGCCGGTGCGTTTTCGCGGCGCCTATTCGGCGTCGAAGCACGCCTTGGAGGCCCTGATGCTCTGCCAGCGCCAGGAACTGGCCAACAGCGGCGTCCATGTTTCGCTGATCGAGCCAGGGCCGGTGAAGTCAAAGATCGCCAGCAATGGCCTCACCTGGTTTCTCAGGAATATCGACCACGAGAATTCCGTGCACCGCGTGGACTATGCAGCGCAACTCGAGCGGCTGCGGGCCGGCGGCAGCCAATCGGCCTTGAAGCCAGGACCGGAAGTGGTTCACGCGGCGCTCCGCCATGCACTTCTGTCGCGGCGCCCGCGCCCACACTATGTGGTAACAGTACCGGCCAGGATCGGTGCGGTGCTCAAACGCATCCTGCCCGCATCGATGCTCTATCGCATCCTTGCCAAACGCGCCTGAACCAAACCGAACTGGGAACACACATGGCAACCGTCTTCAACATCCTCGCCATTCTGGTCATGGTCGCCGTGGTGATCGTGCTTGTTCGCGGCCTCATCAACATGATGCGCGGCGGCTCCGGCGTCACCTCGAACAAGCTCATGCAGGCGCGCGTTCTGCTGCAGGCCGTGGCGCTGGCGCTGATCCTGCTGGCGGTGTATTTCACCCGCAAGTGAGGATGTCGGCGGCTGGGGAGGCGAAATGGTCAAGCTCAACAAGATCTACACCCGCACCGGCGATGATGGCACCACGGGTCTCGGCACCGGCGAACGGCGGCTGAAATCCGATCTGCGGGTGGACGCCTACGGCACGGTCGACGAGGCCAATGCCTGCATCGGCATCGCCCGGGTCCACACGGCCGCGACCCACCCCGCGATCGACGCCATGCTTTCCCGCATCCAGAACGATCTTTTCGACCTCGGCGCCGATCTCGCCGTGCCCGACGACGGCAAGCCGCTAGGCTACGAGCCGCTTCGCATCGTCGCCGTGCAGACCGACCGGGTCGAGAAGGACATCGACCTGCTCAACAAGGACCTTCAGCCGCTCAAATCCTTCGTGCTCAATGGCGGCACACCGGCAGCGGCGGCACTTCACCTTGCCCGCACCGTGACGCGGCGGGCCGAACGGCTGATGGTGGCACTTGCCCAGGACCCGAGCGAACACGCCAACCGCGACGGACTGAAATACATCAACCGCGTCTCGGATTTCCTGTTTGTCGCCGCCCGTGCGGTCAATGACAACGGAAACGCCGACGTGCTATGGGTTCCCGGCAAGAACCGCTGATTGTCGAAAGCGGAAGAGGGCCTGGGGCATGTTCATCCCGCTTTACGACACCAACAGGCTGCGGCACATCCGCCTGCAATATGTGACGATCGGGCTGATCGTGGTCAACGCCCTGGTCTACCTCGCCACCGCGCTCGGCGGCGAGAATTTCTCCAATGCCACAGTGCTTGGTCTCGGCTTCATCCCGTCGGTCGTCCATGACACCGCCGAGCTCGACCCACGCTTTGTCGTCATCCCCGAAAGCCTGAGCTACCTCACCTATTCCTTCCTGCACGCCGACATCTTCCACCTTGGCGGCAACATGTTGTTTCTGTGGGTGTTCGGCGACAATGTCGAGGATGCGCTCGGCCACATCCGCTACCTCATTTTCTACCTGTTGTGCGCCATCGCGGGCGCTGCCTTCCAGGGCCTCGTCGCCTGGGATTCGCAGGTGCCGCTGATCGGCGCGTCCGGCGCCATCGCCGGCGTGGTCGTCGCCTATCTGATCCTTTATCCCAGGGTGAAGGTCTGGGTGCTGGCCTTTGCCCGTATCCCGCTGCGCATTCCGGCCTTCATCCCGCTCATCCTGTGGGTGCTGTTCCAGGTGGTGATGTTTGCCGCCGGCGGCGAGGACCAGATTTCCTGGGCCTGCCACATCGGCGGCATCATCGCCGGCGCCGTTCTGGTGCTTGTCTTGCGCAGCCGCGGCGTGCCGCTGTTTGCCGGCGCTGACGAGGACGTCGCGCCCACCGCTCCCAACCAACCGCCGGTCGCCACGGAACCGCTGATCCCCGAGCCACCCGCCGCGACGCCGCGTTGGGGGCGAGGAAACGCTTCCAGTTCGGACTGAACCGATTTGAGCGGCTTGCAGCGTATTGACGTGCAGGGTTGCCGCAACTACGGAAACGTCACCGCCGCAGCCTAAGGCGGTCAAAGACCAGAATTTCCATCCGGCCAGAATTCCGTCTGGCCGGAATTCAGTCAGGAATGTCGGCTTTCGACAACTCAGAACGGGCGCAGGCTGTTATAGCGCGCCCAACTAGCGTGAAGAGGTGACAGGCAAATGAAGATCCTTGTGCCCGTAAAGCGGGTTGTGGATGCGAACGTCAAGGTTCGCGTGAAGGCTGATGGTTCGGCGGTGGAGCTCGCCAACGTCAAGATGGCGATGAACCCGTTCGACGAGATCGCGGTGGAAGAAGCAATCCGGCTGAAGGAAGCCGGCAAGGCGGAAGAAATCATCGTCGTCTCGATCGGCCCGCAGCAGGCGCAGGAGACCCTGCGCACCGCACTCGCCATGGGCGCCGACCGCGCCATCCTGGTCAAGACCGATGAACAGACCGAGCCGCTCGGCGTCGCCAAGGTGCTGAAGGGCGTCGTCGACGCGGAAAAGCCCGGCCTCGTCATCCTCGGCAAGCAGGCGATCGACGACGATTCCAACCAGACCGGCCAGATGCTGGCCGCATTGCTGGGCTGGGCGCAGGGCACCTTCGCCTCCAAGATCGTGCTCGACGGCGACAAGGCCCAGGTGACGCGCGAAGTCGACGGCGGCCTGCAGACAGTGGAACTGAAGATGCCGGCGATCGTCACCGCCGACCTTCGCCTCAACCAGCCGCGCTATGCCTCGCTGCCCAACATCATGAAGGCCAAGAAGAAACAGCTCGACGAGAAGAGCCCAGCCGACTACGGCGCCGACGTCAAGCCGCGGCTGAAGGTCATCAAGACCGAGGAGCCGAGTGGCCGTAAGGCAGGCGTCAAGGTCAAGAGCGTCGCCGAACTGGTCGACAAACTGAAGAACGAAGCCGGCGTGCTCTAGGAAATCCGATGAGGCCGGCCTGCAAACGGCCGGTTTCTACGCTTCCGGTGCTCACGTACTGAAGTACGCTCCGCTCCGGTTCTCGAAACCAACCGTTTTCGACTCGGCCTGACCGGATTTCAGGGAGCCTCGAAAACGAAAATCAGGAATATCATCAATGGCTATTCTTCTGATTGCCGAACACGACAACGCAACGCTTTCCGACCAGACCGCCAAGGCGCTGTCGGCGGCGCTGCAGATCGGTTCGGACGTGCATGTGCTGGTTGCCGGCAAGGGCGCCAAGCCAGCGGCCGACGCCGCCGCCAAACTGAAGGGCGTGAGCAGGGTGCTGCTGGCGGAAGCCGACGAGCTTGCCGAGCGCCTCGCCGAACCGACGGCAGCACTCGTCGTGTCGCTGGCAGGCGCTTACGACACCATCATCGCGCCGGCGACCTCGTCGGGCAAGAATGTCACGCCGCGCGTTGCAGCGCTCCTCGATGTCGCGCAGGTGTCCGAGATCATCGAAGTGGTATCGCCCGACACCTTCAAGCGGCCGATCTATGCCGGCAATGCCATCCAGACGGTGCAGTCGACCGACGCCAAGAAGGTGATCACTGTCCGCACGGCCTCCTTCCAGGCAGCCCCCGAGGGTGGCTCGGCCGCGGTCGAGACCGTCAAGGCGGCCGCCAATCCCGGCCTGTCCACCTTCGTCGAGAACAAGCTCTCGGAGACCGATCGCCCGGAACTGACCTCGGCCAAGATCATCATCTCGGGTGGCCGCGCACTGGGTTCGGCGGAGAAGTTCCAGGAGGTCATCCTGCCGGTCGCCGACAAGCTCGGTGCAGCCGTCGGCGCCTCCCGTGCCGCGGTCGATGCCGGCTATGCGCCGAACGACTGGCAGGTCGGCCAGACCGGCAAGGTGGTTGCCCCTGATCTCTACATTGCGGTGGGCATCTCCGGCGCCATCCAGCACCTCGCCGGCATGAAGGATTCGAAGGTCATCGTCGCCATCAACAAGGACGAGGAGGCGCCTATCTTCCAGGTTGCCGACTACGGCCTCGTCGGCGATCTCTTCGTCATTTTGCCGGAGCTGCAAAAGGCGCTTTGACGCTTTCTGCCAAAGCGTATTAAATAGTGAGGGGTGGGGTAGACGAAGTCGCCCCGCCCTTTTAGTTTGCACCGCACAAAAAGCAGGCCGCAAAGGCTAAAAGCAATTCCAGCAAAAGTGCGTAGCGGTTTTGCGTCCGGAATTGCGGTAAAATAAAAAGGTGGAGCGCTTTCGCAATTCATGCGGAAGGGCTCCGGACGGGATCGGTGTAATGAGCAAGATCGAGACGATCGGCATCATCGGCGCGGGCCAGATGGGCGGCGGCATCGCCCATGTCTCCGCGCTTTCGGGCTACAAGGTGCTGATCTACGATATATCGCCCGACCGTATCGAGAAGGGCATCGCCACCATCAGCGGCAACATGGCCCGCCAGGTGGGGTCCGGCAAGCTCGACGAAAAAGTTCGCAACGACGCGATGGGCCGCATTTCGGCCGCCCCGGCGATGGCCGATCTTGCTGGCGCCGATCTGGTCATCGAGGCGGCGACCGAGGACGAGACGGTCAAGCGCAAGATCTACGCCCAGCTCTGTCCGCAGCTCAACCCCGAAGCCATCCTGGCGACCAACACCTCGTCGATCTCGATCACGCGGCTTGCCGCGCAGACCGACCGGCCGGAGCGGTTCATCGGCATACATTTCATGAATCCGGTGCCGCTGATGAAGCTGGTCGAGCTGGTGCGCGGCATCGCCACCGAGGATCAGACCTTCGAAGCGGCGAAGACCTATGTGAAGCAGCTCGACAAGACCATCACGGTCTCGGAGGATTTTCCGGCCTTCATCGTCAACCGCATCCTGCTGCCGATGATCAACGAAGCGATCTACACGCTCTATGAGGGTGTCGGCTCGGTCGACGCCATCGACACCGCCATGCGGCTCGGCGCCAACCATCCGATGGGGCCGCTGCAGTTGGCCGATTTCATCGGGCTCGATACCTGCCTGTCGATCATGCAGGTGCTGCATGACGGCCTGTCGGATTCGAAGTACCGCCCCTGCCCGCTGCTGGTCAAATATGTCGAGGCCGGCTGGCTCGGCCGCAAGACCGGGCGCGGCTTCTACGACTATCGCGGCGAGCATCCCGTTCCGACGCGCTGATCAGATTCGCATCAGCAGCAGGCTTTCCGGACCGGCTCCGTTCGGAGATCAGGAGGCCGCGGCCAGTGGCTCGGGCGGTTCTTCCCTGTCGTCCCTGCTCTCGCCATCCGGCGCCACACAAACGCAGCCACGGCCGGCCGCCTTGGCCGCATAGCAAGCCGCATCCGCCCTTGCGATGATCTCGTCGGCCTCGCCGCAATTGGCGCTGATCGCTGCCAGCCCGATGCTGGCGCCGATCACGTGAGGACGGCCGTCCCAGGTGAAGTCCAGGCCGCCGATCGCATCGATGATGGAGCGCGCCGCGATCTTGGCGCCGGCTGCCGAACCCGATTTCAGAATGACCGCGAATTCGTCGCCGCCAAGGCGAGCGACGATGTCCTCGGGGCCAAGCACGCCGCGAACCGCCGCGGCAACCCGCTTCAGCAGCGCGTCTCCCGCCGCGTGGCCGCCCGTGTCGTTGACCAGTTTGAAGTGATCGAGGTCGATGAACATGAACTGATGTACGCTGCCTTCGGTCGACTTTGTCGTACCTCTGGTCAACCTTGTCGTACCCCCGGTCGACTTTGTCGTGTCGCCGACCGACTTTGTCGTGCCAGCCGTGCCGTCCTTGCGCGCCTGACCGACCAGTTCCTCCATGGCGCGGATGAAGCTCGAGCGATTGGCAAGGCCGGTCAGTGCATCATGCGCGGCGGCGTGGGCGAGCTGGCGCTGCAGCGCGCGCGCATCGGTAAAGTCCTGGAAAACGATGACCAGCCCGCAGAATTCGTTCAGCTCATTGATGATCGGCGAGACGACCTGACGGATGCTGCAGCGCGTGTCGTCGCGCCGGATGAGAACGGCGCGGCTGTTCTGGTCTGCGGGCGCCTGGCCACCGATCGCCGGTCGGGTCACGCCGATCCTGTGCCCCGTCTCCTCGTCGACCGCCCAGTAGACGTGTCCAAGCATCTTGCCGAGAGCCTCGCCGCTAGCAACACCGGTCAGCTTTTCGGCGACCGGATTCATGAAGGTGACGCGGTTTGCGGCATCGGTGCAGATGACGGCATCGCCGATCGACTGCAGCGTCACCCTCAGCCGCTCTTTTTCATCGGCCAGGAGCGCCGCCGATACGGTGAGGCGTGCTTCGGCTTCCTTGCGCCGGGTGATGTCGGTCAGGCTGCCGATGGCCCTGACCAGCCGCCCGTCCTCGTCACGCTCGATGGCCTTGCCTCGGTCGAGGATCCACATCCAGTGGCCATCCTTGTGGCGCATTCTGAATTCGGCTTCAAAGAATGGCGTCTTGCCCTCGAGATGGGAGCGATCCGCTTCGGCGACAGTCTCGCGATCGTCGGGATGGATCATCGTCAGCCAGAGGTCGGTGTCGCCATCGAGTTCGCCATCCGCATAGCCCAGCATCTTGACCCAGGTTGAGGAATAGGTCGTGCCGCCCTTGCGCATGTCGAGGTCCCAGACACCTTGACCAGCGCCGGCCAACGCAAAATTCCAGCGCGTTTCCGCTTCGGCAACACGTGCCTCGGCCTGCTTGCGCGCGTCGATGTCCTCGATCTGCGAGACGAGATAGAGCGGGCGGCCGCTGTTTTCGTCGCGAATGACCGAGCCGGCAAGATGAGCCCAGACGGGTGTGCCGTCCTTGCGAAGATACCGCTTCTCGAAGTGGAAGGAATTGACCGTACCGGCTCTCATGCCGTCCATCGTTTCCCGGCCGATATGCAGATCTTCGGGATGCGTGATCTGGAAGAAGGTCAGCGCCTCAATTTCCTCGCTCGTGTAGCCAAGCATGGCGGCGAAGGCCGGATTGGTCTCGATAATGCGCCCATCGAGACCAACAACGACGATACCGATCGCCGAATCCTCCATGGCGCGGCGAAAGCGCAGTTCGCTCTCCGCGATCTGCCGGCGATCCCCACCGATCCGACGGATGAACAGGGCGGCGAGGAACAGCGCACCCGCCGCCACCGCCACCGAGATCTGCAGGCAGAGTTTCAGCGCCTCGGTGCCGAGGTCCAGGCGCGACAGCAGGATCGAGGCCGCCACGACGCACAGGCCGGCCACGAGCAACGCCAGCCCTGCATGCCTCAGAAATTTTCGGTCGGTGAATACTCGCCACATTACGATACGTGCCACCCCCGTGCGCAAACGCATGTTGTCGCATCAATCTTGACGGATCGGTTTTAAGGAAAGGTTGCGTCCGGCATACCGGTACCATCGCTAACCGGCAAACAATTGCCCGCATGATTAAGGATCGGTGTGCATGGGTCGCGATCGTGGTGGAACGCTACCAGCGCACGAAAAACCGTCCGCCGAGCGCGCCAAGCAACGCGAGCGCTGCGATCGCTATGGTGTACCAGGTGGCGACGAAAAGCGGCGAATCGTCGAAGCAATGCGCGGCATAGAAGGTCGCCGCCAGCCCGCCGGCGAGCAGGCCTGCCACCGCGCCGGCAAGCACCGGCCGTGTCGGCGCGCCGTAGCGCAGCATCCACAGGAAGATGGCAAGCGGACCGAGGCCGATCAGCGGGATAAAACCCATACAGATCATCATGTTGTTGCCGACCATCCTTGTACCCCACAGCGCCTCTGGCACCATAAAAAGCTCCAGAACCACCGCCACGGCTACCAGCACCGGCGCCGCGGCCATCCAGGCCATTGCCCGGCCCGTCGAGGCACCCGGCGTCGACAGGGCGCGGACCAGGGCAAAGGCGCTGACGGCAAGCACGATGGTGAAGACGAATTTGGAGAGGAAGCGCATCGTGTACGCGGCCGCCATGAAGTCCGGACGCGGGCCGATGGTCAGCAGGAAAACGACGGCCGCGATCACCGCTGCCGCACCGGCGGCCATCCACCAGGCCGATTGCAGCGGCATCGCCTTGCTGCTTGCATCGGCGTCCAGCGCCTTGATGAGATCGTCCGTCCTCATGTCATTCCCGCCCCTGCCCAAATCGCCTGGCTATCGCGGCAAGTCCCCGATGCAGCGACACACGCACCGCCGTCTCGCTGATGCCGAACTTTGCCGCCGTCTCCCCGATTGACCGCCCTTCCACCGACACGGCCGAGACCACGGAGCGCTGTGCCGGCGACAGGCCGTCCAATGCCCGGTTGATGTCGCGCTCGCTGACGGTCTCGGTTTCCGGTTCGGCGAACGTCTCGGCGATATCGTCGACATCGATCTCGATGCGCCGTCCGCGTCGCCGGAACGCGTCGATCAGCTTGAAGCGGGCGATCGCATAGACCCACGGCAACACCGGCGCATCCTGGCGCCAGGTATGCCGTTTCACATGAATGGCCAGCAAGGTTTCCTGCACGACATCCTCGGGATCGACCCCGCCCTGCACGATCTTGCGCCGGACAAAACCGCGGACCAGCGCGGCAATCCGGTGCAGAAAGTCGGCGTAAGCCCTTTCATCTCCCGCGATCGCGGCCCGCATCAGCCGGGAAAGCTCGGCCTCATCCTTGCCGCTCACAAGAGTTACTCCCCCGATTTTCGCGTCTCGGCGCTGATTTGTTACGTGGCCGGCGAAATAATGTCCAAGCCAAACTATCGGCAAATCGCGAAAGTTTGCGGCCCGCCGAGCCGTGAGCATCAGGCGGAATTGTCCGTCCGGCACCAACCTTTGCACTTCAGCGACCGATTGAAGCACATCAACAATGTTGACTACTGATGTCAGGTATCGATAGGTGCAGCCGTGACAGACCGAAGCCCCCGAGATCGAGGACAATGCTATGAAATATGCTCTTTCCACCCTCGTCGGCGCCACCGCGCTGGCAATCAGCCTGATCGGCAGCCCGGCGATGGCCGAGGATGCCGGCATCATTGTCTACAACGCCCAGCATGAAACCCTGACCAAGGCGTGGGCCGAAGGCTTCACCAAGGAAACGGGCATCAAAGTCACGGTGCGCAATGGCGGCGACAGCGACTTCTCCAACCAGATCGTCGCCGAGGGTACGTCTTCGCCCGCCGACGTGTTCCTGACGGAAAACTCACCGGCCATGGCGCTGGTCGAGAGCGCCGGCCTGTTCGCGCCGGTCGATGCCGACACGCTGGCACAGGTTCCCCAGGACTATCAGCCGGCCAGCGGCAAATGGGTCGGCGTCGCCGCGCGCAGCACGGTCTTTGCTTACAACAAGACCAAGCTGACCGCCGACCAGCTGCCCAAGTCGATGCTTGACCTCGCCGATCCGAGCTGGAAGGGCCGTTGGGCCGCCTCCCCGTCGGGCGCCGACTTCCAGGCCATCGTCAGCGCGCTGCTGCAGCTCGAGGGCGAGGCCGCCACGGCGGACTGGCTGAAGGCGATGAAAACCAATTTCACCGCCTACAAGGGCAACAGCATGGTGATGAAGGCGGTCAATGCCGGTGAGATCGAGGGCGGCGTGATCTACCATTATTACTACTTCGGCGATCAGGCCAAGACCGGTGAAAACAGCAAGAATGTCGAGCTGCACTATTTCAAGAACCAGGATCCGGGCGCCTTCGTCTCGATCTCCGGCGGCGGCGTGCTGGCCTCGAGCAAGCATCCGAAGGAAGCCCAGGCCTTCCTGAAATGGGTGACCGGCAAGGGCGGCCAGGACGTGCTGAAGACCGGCGATTCCTTCGAATACGCGGTCGGCAAGGGTGCCGAGTCCAACCCGAAGCTGGTGCCGCTCGCCGATCTGCAGGCGCCGAAGGTCGATGCAACGACGCTCAACTCCAAGAAGGTCACCGACCTGATGACGGCAGCCGGCTTGCTTTAGTTGCCATTCGTCCTAAAAGGACAACCGACCACGCTCCCGCGGGACTTCGCCTTCCGCGGGAGTGATTTGTTTTTCGAGATGGCATTCGTCGATGACGACACGCTGTGTTCCCGACCGCGATCGCGGTCCTTCAATTGCTGCCGCTGGACGGCAACGGCACGGCGTCTGACCTGATGCAGTCTGCGGTCGATCTCGCGCGCTCGGGCCTGCCTTCGGGCACAGGCCGAAGGGCTCGGCGACGTGCACCGCTTTGGCTGGTCATCGCCGCCATCTTCGTTGCGCTGCTGGCGCTGCTGCCGCTTGCCTTCATCATCTGGATCGCGGTGCAGACCGGCTGGGAAACCGTCTCGGCGCTGGTCTTCCGGCCGCGTGTCGGCGAGCTTCTGGTCAACACGGTCCTGCTGGTCGCGCTCTCCGTGCCGATCACCATCGTGCTGTCGGTTTCGCTGGCCTGGCTGACCGAGCGCAGCGACCTGCCGGGCGCCCGGCTCTGGGCCTGGCTGTGCGTGGCGCCGCTTGCCATCCCCGCTTTCGTGCACAGCTATGCCTGGATCACCATGGTGCCCGGGCTGCATGGCCTGTGGGCCGGCGTGCTGGTGTCCGTGATCGCCTATTTCCCGTTCCTGTATCTGCCGGTGTCGGCGGCGTTGCGCCGTCTCGATCCCGCCCTGGAGGACGCCGCCGCCGCACTCGGCCTTGGGCCCCGGCGCGTGTTCTGGCGCGTCGTGCTGCCGCAACTGCGGCTCGCCATCTGCGGCGGCTCGCTGCTGGTCGGGCTGCACCTGCTCGCCGAATATGGCCTCTATGTCTTCATCCGCTTCGACACCTTCACCACGGCGATCGTCGACCAGTTCCAGTCGACCTTCAACGGACCGGCTGCCAACATGCTGGCCGGCGTGCTGGTGAGCTGCTGCTTCGTGCTGCTCGGCCTTGAAGTTTTGGTGCGCGGCGAGGAGCGCTATGCCCGTGTCGGCTCCGGCGCCGCACGCTATCAGCAGCGCACGAGCCTTGGACGCGCCACCATCCCAAGCCTGCTCTTGCTTGTCGTCACCACGCTGCTGGCGCTTGGCGTACCGTTCGTCACCATCGGCGGCTGGCTTGCCGCCGGCGGCGCGGCTGTCTGGCGCCTCGACGAGATCGGCCTGGCGCTTGGCCAGACCCTGTTCCTGGCACTCGCCGGCGCATTGCTCGCCACTGTCGCCGCAATGCCGATGGCCTGGATCTCGATCCGCGCACCGGGGCCATTGCAGCGTCTTCTGGAGGGCTGCAACTACATCGTCGGCTCGCTGCCGGGGGTCGTCATCGCGCTGGCGCTGGTAACCATCACCGTGCGCATCGCGCTGCCACTCTACCAGACGCTGTTCACCATCCTGGCGGCCTATGCGCTGATGTTCCTGCCGCGCGCGCTGGTCAGCCTGCGGGCGTCGATCGCGCAGGCGCCGGTCGAGCTCGAACGCGCCGCTTCCAGCCTCGGCCGGGCGCCGCTGCAGGCACTGTGGTCGACGACGATCCGTCTGTCGGCGCCAGGTGCCGCGGCCGGTATGGCGCTGGTGGCCCTCGGCATCATGAACGAACTGACCGCCACCCAGATGCTGGCACCGAACGGCACCCGCACGCTGGCGATGGCGTTCTGGTCCTATAGCGGCGAGATTGATTATGCCTCGGCGGCGCCTTACGCCTTCATCATGGTGGCGATGTCGCTGCCCTTGACCTGGCTGCTCTATGTCCAGTCGAAACGGATGGCCGGACGATGAGCTTTCTCGAAATCAGCGGCCTGCACAAGCATTACGGCCCGGTGGCCGCACTTGCCGGTGTCGATCTGAACGTCACCAGCGGCAGCCGCACGGCAATTGTCGGCCCGTCCGGCTGCGGCAAGACGACCTTGCTGCGGCTGATCGCCGGATTCGAGGCCCCGGACCAGGGCCGCATCACGCTTGACGGCGAGGTGCTGGCCAATGGCGGCGCGGCGGTGCCGGCATATCGTCGAGGCATCGGCGTGGTAGCGCAGGACGGCGCGCTGTTCCCGCATCTGACCATTGGCGACAATATCGGTTTCGGCATGGGCCGCGGCGAGGACAAGCGCACCGAGCGCATCGTCGAGCTCGCCTATATCGTCGGGCTCGACAAGGGGATCCTCAAACGTCGCCCGCACGAGCTTTCCGGCGGCCAGCAGCAGCGTGTGGCGCTCGCCCGCGCCATGGCGATGAAACCCAGGCTGATGCTTCTCGACGAGCCGTTCTCGGCTCTGGACACCGGCCTGCGCGCCTCTATGCGCAAGGCGGTGGCCGAGCTTCTGGAGGCTGCGGGCATCACCACCATCCTGGTGACGCACGATCAGGCCGAAGCGCTGTCCTTCGCCAGCCAGGTCGCGGTGATGCGCGACGGCAAGTTCTCGCAAATCGGTACGCCGCGCGACCTCTATCTCAAGCCGAAGGACAGGATGATTGCCGAGTTCCTCGGCGACGCCATCATCCTGCCGGCAAAGATTTCAGATGGCTTCGCCAGCTCGCCGCTCGGCCGCATCGCGGTCGACAGCAATGACAGCCGCGATATTGCCCGCATCATGTTGCGGCCGGAGCAGATCGCCTTGAAGAGAACATCGCGCGAAGGCATGTCGGGCACTCCTGACATGCTGTTCGGCGAGGTGACGGAATCGGAATTCGCCGGCTCGATGTGCACGATCGCGGTGCGGCTTCTGAACAGCGCCGATCCGCCCGACGCGGCCGCGATCGGCAACACGCCGCTGGTCCTGCACAAGCCGGGCATGGACGCGCCCGCCGTCGGCGAGATCGTCCGGCTGACCGTATCGGGAAAGGCGCATGTCTTCGCCTGAACGGTCTGAACGACGCGACGGCGTCGTTGTGTACAGGCCCTCCGGTGGCAGCGACGCCGCATGAAACAACCAGTCAAATGCATCAAATTCGCCAGGCCTTGGGAACAAAATTGCCGAGCGACCTTACAACTTGTATTTTGCGCCTATCTGGGTTTCATAAGTCGGCAAATAACTTAGGGAGGTATTCAAAATGACAAGAAGGGCAATTCTTGGCGTCGGCATCCTTGCCGCCGGAATGTGGGTCGTGTCGTCATCGGCGTCCGCTGAAAGCCTGACTATGTATTGCGGCGTTGACGAGGTCTGGTGCCAACAGACGGCGCGGGCCTTCGAGGAAAAGACCGGCATCACCGTGAATATGACCCGCAAGAGCGCTGGCGAGATCTATGCGCAGCTACGCGCCGAGGCCGCCAATCCCAAGGGTGACATCTGGTGGGGCGGCACCGGCGACCCGCATCTGCAGGCGGCCGAGGAGGGCCTGACCGAGGAGTACAAGTCGCCACTGCTCGACCAGTTGCAGCCCTGGGCGATCAAGCAGGCGGAAACATCCGGCCACCGAACGGTCGGCATATATTCCGGCGCGCTGGGCTTCGGCTACAACAAGGATCTGCTGGCAACGAACAATCTGCCCGAGCCGAAATGCTGGGCCGATCTGATCAAGCCGGAGTACAAGGGGCAGATCCAGGTCGCCAACCCGAATTCCTCAGGTACCGCCTACAACATGCTGGCCACGATCGTGCAGCTGTTCGGCGAGGAGAAGGGTTTCGAGTACATGAAAGCCCTGCACAAGAACGTCAACCAGTACACCAAGTCGGGTTCGGCGCCGATCAAGGCCGCCGGGCTTGGCGAGACCACGATCGGCATCGTCTTCATCCACGACGCCGTATCGCAGGTTGTTGCCGGCTTTCCGATCGTTCCCGTCACCCCTTGCGAGGGAACCGGCTACGAGATCGGCTCGGAATCGATCATCAAGGGCGCCCGCAACATGGAAGCGGCGAAAAAATTCTACGATTGGGCGCTCGAGGCCGACGTCCAGTCCAAGGCACAGGACGCGGGGTCGTTCCAGGTTCCGTCGAACAAGGCTGCAAAAACCTCCGACAAGGCGCCTGACCTCTCGGCCATCAAGCTGATTGACTACGACTTCAAGAAGTATGGGTCGAGCGAAGAGCGCAAGCGCCTGCTGAAAAAGTGGGACGAAGAGGTTGCATCGTTGCCGCAATAGCAGATGCGCTTTCGCGAAACCCGCTGGTCACTTGAACCAACCGTCGTCCTTTGGATGGCGGTCGGATGGGTGGGGTTTGCTCTGCTGCCCTGGTACGGCATCGAGGATGGGTTCTTCGGCTTTTCTTGGCTGTTCGACGGCTACCCGTTCGACAGCCAATTCGCACCGGCGCTGGTTCTGGCCCTCAAGGGCGAGAAACTGTGGCTGGCGCCGCTCGGCTTCCTGCTGGCGACGCCGCTGCTTCTATGGAGCCGCAACAAATCCGATCCGTTTTTCGGCCGGCTGCTGATCATTGCCGGTGCCGCCGGTTTTGGCTGGCTTTTGTTCCAGGGCTTCGCCATCGGGCTGCATGGCTGGCGGTTCGCCTGGCTGACCAGCCTGTTCGGCGAGCTCGGCGACCGCCAGTTCGGCATGGGTTACGGCGCCCTGTTGGTCAGCGGCGCCTTTCTGTTCCTGCTCACCCTTGGCATTGCCGCGCGCGGTGCCGTCGGCGGCGACGTATTCGTCGTCAGTTCGATCGGCTTCGTCGTTGCGATGGTTTCGATCTTCATCTTCATGCCTATCCTGATGATGCTGGCCAACGCCCTGCAGACCAACGACGGCAGCTATTCGCTTGTCTCGTTCCTTGCCAAGCTATTCAGCTCGCGCCTGTGGAGCCTGGCTTGTCTCGCTGGCGGCAGCCGCTGCGGCGTGGCCTGGAACTCGCTGCTGCTCGCCGTGCTCGTCGGCCTGCTGACCATGTTTCTGGGGCTGGTGTTTGCACTTGTCGTGACACGCACGGGGTTCCGCCACGGCAAACTGCTGCGTGCGCTGACCGTATTGCCGATCATCACGCCGGCCTTCGTCATCGGCCTTGCCATCATCCTGCTGTTCGGACTGTCGGGCGCGGTAACACAGAGCGTCGCCGGCGTCTTCGGCATCCAGCCAACACGCTGGGTATATGGACTTCCCGGCCTGCTCATCGCCCAGGTTCTCGCCTTCACGCCGATCGCCTTCCTGGTTTTGATCGGCGTTGTCGAAGGCGTCAGCCCGTCCATGGAAGAGGCTTCGCAGACGCTCCGCGCCAGCCGCTGGCAGACCTTTTGGACCGTATCTTTGCCGCTGATGAGGCCAGGCCTCGCCAACGCCTTTCTGCTCGGCTTCATCGAAAGCATGGCCGATTTCGGCAATCCGTTGGTGCTGAGCGGCAATTACGACGTCCTGTCGACGGAAATCTTCTTCGCCATTGTCGGCGCACAGAACGATGCGGCACTTGCGGCGATCCTGGCGCTGGTGCTGCTAGGCTTCACGCTTGGCGCCTTTTACGCACAGCGCTTCTGGATCGGCAGGCGTTCCTATACCACCGTCACCGGCAAGGGCGACGCCGGCGTCCATCCGCGTCTGCCGGACGGCCTGACGCGTGCGCTCTATGTCATCGCCGGCCTGTGGACGGCGTTCACCGTTCTGGTCTACGCGGTCATCTTCTACGGCAGCTTTGTCAGGCTGTGGGGGGTCGATCAAAGCCTGACCCTGCAGCACTACAAGAAGGCGTTCGCCGTCGGCTGGAATGAATTCGGCATCCATTGGTCGGGGTCGGCGTGGAGTTCGTTCTGGACGACAATGGAGATCGCACTGATATCAGCGCCGCTGACCGCCGGCATAGGGCTTCTGACCGCCTATCTTCTAGTCCGCCAGAACTTCCGTGGCAAGAATGCCTTCGAATTCGCGACCATGCTGTCTTTCGCGATTCCAGGAACGGTCATTGGCGTCAGCTACATCATAGCCTTCAACGTGCCGCCGATCGAACTGACTGGAACCGGCATCATCCTCGTGCTGTCGTTCATCTTCCGCAACATGCCAGTCGGCGTACGCGCTGGCGTCGCCTCGATGTCGCAGATCGACCGCAGCCTGGATGAATCCTCGCTGACGCTTGGCGCCAACTCCTGGCAGACCTTCAGACGCGTCATTCTGCCATTGCTGAAATCGGCAATGCTGGCGGCGCTCGTCTATTCCTTCGTGCGCGCCATGACCGCGATCAGCGCCGTCATCTTCCTGGTCAGTGCGCGCTACGATCTTTCGACCAGCTATATCGTCGGACGTGTCGAGAACAATGAATACGGCATCGCTATCGCCTATTCGACGGTGCTGATCGTCGTCATGCTGGTCGTCATCGGCCTGATGCAACTGATCGTCGGCAGCCGCAATATCGGCCGGCGCGGTATCCAGAAAGGCGACGGCGGCTGGAGCGTGCGCACCAATGCCAGCCTGCCGGCAACGCCAGGCGGCCAGACGACAATTGCAGGAGCCGGGTGATGGCCGAAATTCGCGGCAACGCTGCCTCGGTGACCTTCGAGCATGTCACCAAGACGTATCCCGGCGCCACCACGCCGGCGGTCAACGACATTTCACTTGCGATCGAGGCCGGAAGGCTGGTGACGCTTCTCGGACCTTCCGGTTGCGGCAAGACGACCACGCTGCGTATGATCGCCGGCCTGGAGATGCCATCAAGCGGCCGTATCCTGATCGGCGGCGACGATGTCACCCGGCTGCCGGCCACCGACCGCGACGTGTCCATGGTTTTTCAGTCCTACGCACTGTTCCCGCATATGACGGTGATGGAGAATGTCTCCTATGGCCTGCGCTTCTCCGGCCATGACAAGAAGGAGGCGGCGTCCCGCGCCCGCGCCGGGCTGGAGCTGGTCGGCCTGACAGGGTTCGAGGCGCGTCTGCCCAGCGAACTGTCGGGTGGTCAGCAGCAGCGCGTGGCGGTGGCACGCGCGCTGGTGCTCGAACCGCAAGTGCTGCTGTTCGACGAGCCGCTCTCCAACCTCGACGCCAAGCTGCGCCGGCACGTGCGCGAGGAAATCAGGGAGATCCAGACCAAGCTCGGGCTGACTGTGGTCTATGTTACGCACGACCAGGAAGAGGCGCTGGCGGTTTCGGACCGCATCATCGTCATGAACAGGGCGGTGGTCGCGCAGGACGGTACGCCGCGCGAACTATACGATGCGCCTGCCAACGCTTTCGTTGCCGACTTCATCGGTGAAGCCAACATCCTGGATTGCGAGGTGGTTGCGGTGCAAGGGGACGAAGCGGCCGTCCGGCTTGGTACACTTGCCTTGAAACTGCCGGCGCGTGGCCACCAAGCAGGCCCCGCGAAGCTGGCCGTCCGTCCAAGCCGCATCGAGATTGGTCCGGCCGGTGCGCCGCAAACGATCGAGGGCACGCTCGCAAAGGTCACCTATGCCGGCAGCCATCTAGAACTGGTCGTTGCCACGGCGCTTGGCGACGTGTTCGTGTTGTCGCGCAATGTCGATGCGTCGTTTCAGGCGGGCGACAGTGTCGGCATCGGCTTTCCGGATCGCGGTCCGGTTCTGATCAAAGCTTGAAGGGTTCGACGCAGAGGTCGCGAATCTGGGCGAACACACCGTTGCCGGCGCAGATCACCAGCGTACCCTTCTCCAGAACGGTTCTCGGATCCGGCTTGACGATCGTGCCGCCGGCTTCTTCCACCAAAAGCATGCCGGCCAGGCAATCCCAGGCGTTCATGTGCTCTTCGACATAGCCGAGCAACCTGCCGGCAGCGACATAGGCGAGCATCAGCGCACCCGAAGCGTTGCGGAAAAACACGCCGCCTTCGGCAATCAGGGAGCGGATGAGCGTAGCGACATTTTGCATCTCGGCGCGGTTGGAGAAGCCGGTGCCGACGGAACCTTCGGTCAGGCTGGTGACGACGCTTGCCCTGATCGGCTTGCCATTGAGAAACGCACCACCGCCCTTGCGGCAATGGAAGGTCTCGCCTGTAGAGGGCTCGTGGATGACGCCAACGACGGTATCACCATCTTTGGCGCAGGCGATGACCACGCACCAGGCTGGAATGCCGCGCACGAAATTCGCAGTGCCGTCGATCGGATCGATCACCCAGACGTGCCCGGTCGACCCGGTGACCGAGGCATGTTCCTCTCCGACAATGCCGTCGTCCGGGTAGGCAGCTTTCATCGCCGCGCGGATGAACAGCTCGACCTCACGGTCGGCCTGCGAAACCATATCCTGATGGCCCTTGCTCTCGATGGTAAGGCTGTCGAGATCGCGAAAATATTTCAGGCCGAGCTCGCCGGCGCGCTGCGCGAGATCGATGGCGAAATGTTCGCGCACTGCGGTGTCGGGCGTCATGAGGTCCTTGGGACTGATAAAGGCTAAAGATAGTCTAGGTAGAGAAGCTTAACGGTCAAAACGAGGGTCTGCAAATGACTCGTGGGCCTGTCTGCCGGGCCACCTGTCAAGCGCCTCCCCTCTCTCTTGTTGCTGCCGTTGCGAAGGGGGTGCTTGTATTTTGGCCGCCGATTATCGTTCGAGCAAACGTCTTCCTGCCCCGTCGAACCAGTGGAGTTTCTCGGCCTTGGCCACGACGCGCAACTGGTCGCCGGGCTTGGCTGTTGCACGGCCGGCCACACGCACGACGATGCGGTTGCCGCCTGCCGCACAGTGAAGGAAGCTTTCGGCTCCCACCGGTTCGGCTGCCTCGACCATCGCCGGCAGGATGAGCGCGCCAGACGGTGCCCCGGCCCCGAAGGTGACGTCGGCATCTTCGGGGCGGAAGCCGAGCGTGACGGCGTTCGCAGGCGCAAATTCAATCGTCTTGCCATCAGCCAGCGCCGGACCAGCCGGCCCTTGCGAAAGAGGCAGAAGATTCATCGGCGGCGCGCCGATGAACGAGGCGACGAAGGTCGAGGCCGGCTTCTCGTAAATGTCGAGCGGCGCGCCCATCTGCTCGACCAGTCCGGCATTCATGACGACGAGGATGTCGGCCAGCGTCATCGCCTCAAGCTGGTCATGGGTGACGTAGACCGAGGTGACACCGAGCGAGCGCTGCAAATTCTTGATCTCGACCCGCATCTGGCCGCGCAATTTGGCATCGAGATTGGAGAGCGGCTCGTCGAACAGGAAAACTCTCGGGTTGCGCACGATGGCGCGACCCATGGCGACACGCTGGCGCTGGCCGCCGGAAAGCTCGCGCGGGCGTCGGTCGAGCAGCGCTGAAAGTTCCAGCACTTTCGCCGTCGCGCGGACCCGGCTGTCGATCTCGTCTTTCGGCGTGCCGCGGTTGCGCAACCCGTAGGCCATGTTGTCGTAGACCTTCATATGCGGATAGAGCGCATAATTCTGGAACACCATGGCGATGTCACGTTCGGTCGGGCCGATGGAGTTGACGATCTTGCCGTCGATCGCAACCGTTCCCGAGGAGATGGTTTCGAGCCCGGCGATCATCCTGAGCAGCGTGGACTTACCGCAACCGGATGGGCCGACCAGCACGCAGAGCTCCTTGTCGGGAACGGCGATGGAGACGCCCTTCACGGCCTCGAAGCCGCTAGGGTAGACCTTCTTCACATCCTTCAGATCGACGGTCGCCATCAGCTTCTCACTTTTCGGAATCGACCAGGCCGCGCACGAACCAGCGTTGCATCAGCACCACGACCAGGATCGGTGGCACGATGGCCAGCATCGCGGTGACCATGACCAGATGCCACTGGGTGTCGGCATCGGCGAAGGACACCATCTTCCTCAGCGCGATGACGATGGTGTTCATGTCGTTGCTGTTGGTGACGAGCAGCGGCCACAGATATTGCGTCCAGCCATAGATGAAGAGGATGACGAACAGCGCCGCGATGTTGGTGCGCGACAGCGGCAACAGGATATCGAAGAAGAACCGCCATGGCCCCGCACCGTCGACACGCGCGGCCTCCACCAGTTCGCCCGGAATGGTCATGAAGAACTGGCGGAACAACAGCGTTGCGGTGGCCGAGGCGATCAGCGGGATGATCAGGCCGGCATAAGTGTCGATCATGCCGAGATCGACCATCACCTTGTAGGTCGGCAGGATGCGCACCTCGACGGGAAGCATCAGGGTGATGAAGATCAGCCAGAAGAAGACCATGCGCAGCGGAAAACGGAAGAACACGATCGCATAGGCCGACAGGATCGAGATGAAAATCTTCCCCACCGCGATGCCGAGCGCCATGACCGTGGTGTTGAGCAGCAATCGACCGACACTGACGCCGCCGATGCGGCCGACACCGCCGAACAGTGCCTCGTTGTAATTGTTCCAGAACTGGTCGCCGGGCAAGAGCGGCAATGGCGGCTTGAGGATGGTTTGCAGCGTCTGCGTGGAGGCGACGAAGGTGTAGTAGATCGGGAAAGCGACGATCAGTATGCCGAGGATGAGCACGGCGTGGGCGATGACGGTGCGGAGCGGTGACTGGCCGATCATCGCTCGCCTCAGCCGTAGTGGACTTTGCGTTCCACATAGCGGAACTGGATGGCCGTGAGCGAGATGACGATGACCATCAGGATGACCGACTGCGCCGCCGAATCGCCGAGGATCAGATTGACGAAACCGTCATTGTAGACCTTGTAGACCAGCGTCTCGGTCGTTTTTCCCGGCCCGCCGCCGGTGACCGCATGGACGATGCCGAAGGTGTCGAACAGGGCATAGACGGTGTTGACGACCAGCAGGAAAAAGGTTGTCGGCGCAAGCAGCGGGAAGACGATGGTCCAGAAGCGCTTGGTCTCCCCGGCACCGTCCATGGCCGCCGCCTCGATCAGGGTTTTCGGCACCGCCTGCAGGCCGGCGACGAAGAACAGGAAATTGTAGCTGATCTGCTTCCAGGCAGCGGCCGACACCAGCAGGATCATGGCGTGGGTGCCGTTGAGCAGCGGATCCCAGGCGATGCCGAAACTTCTCAGCATATAAGCCAGCGACCCGATCGACGGGTTGAACAGGAACAGCCACAGCATACCGGCAATCGCCGGCGCCACTGCGTAAGGCCAGATCAACAGCGTGCGGTAGAGACCTTTGCCGCGCACCACCTTCTCTGCCATGACCGCAAGCAGGAGCGCCGCGCACATGGCGACAATAGCGGTCGCAAGGGAAAACACCACCGTGACCTTGATCGAGTTGAGGTAGGCTGGATCGGCAAGCACTTTCCTGAAATTGTCGAACCAAACGAACTTGGTCCTCAGTCCGAACGGATCCTGCCTGAGCATGGACTGGTAGAACGCCTGACCGGCCGGCCAGTAGAAAAAGACGAGCGTGATGGCAAGTTGCGGCGCCACCAGGAGATAGGGGAGAACCTTGTTGGGAAAGACGACGCGAGGGGTCAAGGAGCCACTCCGGGCTGGTTAGGCGGGCTGCACCATATGGTGCCGCTCTCTGTCAGGATGGCTTTGATGGACGTTTCAGATTCGGCAACATTAACAATTGGCGAAATTACTAAGGACAGCAAATCTCCCCTCTCCGGGGGAGATTCCTGACAGGACAGGTGGTCGCGCCGTAGAACAAGGACTTTTGCGCTCGCTTTAATTCCCCAGCGCTTCCTTGATCGCGGCATTGCCGCGCGTGACCGCATTGTCAAGCGCCTGCTGCGCCGTTTGCTGGCCGGCTAGCATCTTCTCGAACTCCTCGTTCTGGATATCGCGCACCTGCGGCAGGTTCGGCAGACGTACGCCCTTCGAATTGTCGGTCGGCGCCTTACCCGTCATTTGCAGGATCGGTGTCTCGCGACCGGTGTTCTTGTCATAGAAACCGGATTTCTTGGTCGCTTCGTAGGCGGCAAGCGTTACCGGCAGATAACCCGACTTCTGGTGCAGGTATTCTTGCACGTCGGTCTTCGATAGGTAGGCGAAGAAGGCCGCGACGCCCTTGTATTCCTCGTCGGATTTATCAGCGAAAACCCACAGGCTGGCGCCGCCCGGCGTTGTATTCTGCGGCGCGCCCTTGGCGTCGCTGTCATACGGCAATTGGCCGATGCCGTAATTCATGCCGGACTTGACGATATCGCCAAGACCGCCGGAGGATTCGGTCATGATCCCGCATTCGCCGGCGAGGAAGATCTGCTTGGCCTCGGAGGTGCGCCCGCCATATTTGAAGGTGCCGTCCTTGGCGAGGTCTGCGAGCGCCTGGAAGTGGTTGACGAAAATCGGCGCATTGATCTTGAGCTCGACATCGCCGCCGGCCAGACCGTTCTGCTGGGTGGCCCATGGCACATCATTCCACGCCGCGAAATTCTCCAGATGGATCCAGGTCAGCCAGGTCGAGGTGTAGCCGCAAGCGGCGGCGCCGCTCGCCTTGATCTTCTTGGCATCTTCCCACACCTCCTTCCAGGTCTTGGGCGGGCTGTCCACGTCGAGGCCAGCCTTCTGGAAGATGTCCTTGTTATAATAAAGGATCGGCGAGGAGGAGTTGTAGGGGAAGGACAGCATGGTGCCGTCCGGCTTCGAATAATAGCCGACGATGCCTGGCAGATACTGGCTCTTGTCGAAGGTCATTCCAGCGCTCGTCAGCACGTCGGCTGCCGGCTTGATGGCACCTTCGGCCGCCATCATCACGCCGGTGCCGACGTCGAACACCTGCATAATGTCGGGCGCCTGGCCGGCGCGGTAGGCGGCGATACCGGCATTCAGGGTCTCTGGATACGTGCCCTTGAACACCGGAACGAGCTCATAATCGCTCTGGCTGGCATTGAAATCTTTGGAAATCTTGTCGACGACCTCGGCATTGGCGCCAGTCATGGCGTGCCACCAGCTGATCTGCGTGACAGCAAAAGCGGAGGTGGTGGAAAGCAGCGTCAAGGTGGCGGCGACACCGGCCGCGAAGCCGAAGGGTTTCATGTTTCATCTCCCGTTTGTCATTGGCGAAAGGGGCACTCCCGCAAAGGCAATATGTGTCGCTCATGACAATCAGACAACGGTTTTGTTGCAGATCGACGAACTTCACCTCATGCTTCACGCCACGCTGGCCTTCGCGTGGAGGCGATGGAAAGCGATCGGGTTAGCCGGCTTAGCGAGACAACGAACGCGACAGGACTGGCAAACTGGCTTTCGGCCTGACAACCCTGATTGCAGCCGCTGCAACCCGAGGAGACACGCCAGGGTTGCAGGCGACTTTATCGATCCTTCAACGGCAAAGCGCTTACTCAATTCTGCTGCCTTGTTTATTTCCAATAGATCAGGTGAAATAAGATGCTGACGGTCTACAATTGTATCGTCAACGAACACGATCTGAGACTGGTCGCACTCGCCGCGCTGATCTGCGGAATATCTTCTTTTTCTGCCGTCAACCTGCTTCACCACATCAGCCGCTCTACAGATCGGAACCGGCTTGTCTGGCTGATGATCGCGGCGATGTCGACTGGCTTCGGCATCTGGGCAACGCATTTCATCGCCATGCTCGCGTTCACGCCGGGCATAGCCAGTGCCTACGATCCGGCGCTCTCCGTGCTGTCGCTCGCCGCTTCGGTCGCGCTGACGGCGGCCGGCATGTGGATCGCCACCTTGCGGGACGAGTTCGATTATCATCTCGTCGGCGGCGCCGTCCTGGGCGGCGGTATCGGAGCCATGCACTACATCGGCATGGCGGCATTCGAAGTCCAGGGCCGGATCGAATGGAACCTGTTGCTTGTCGCCGTTTCCCTGCTGGCCGGCGTAACGCTTGGCGCGCTCGCACTGCGTGTCGTCCTGCGCCGCCCCTCCCTGCGGGCGACATCCGTCGGCGCGGTGCTGCTGACGCTGGCGATCTGTACCCTGCATTTCATCGGCATGGGTGCCGTCTCGATCTTTCCCGATTCCTCGATCGACATATCCGAGTACACGATCGAGCCGACCTCGCAGGCTTTCGCGGCCGCGGCCGCCACGCTGGTGATCCTGGTGCTGTCGGCATCGGCGCTGTGGATCGATTTGCGCTTCCGGCGCCAGAAGCTCGAGGTCGACCGTATGCACGGCCTGGCCAACGCCGCCGTGGAGGGCCTGATCGTCTGCGACGGCAACCGCATCATCAGCGCCAATGACAGCATTGCGAGGCTGACAGGCATGGCAACCGCCATTCTGAACGGAATGCAGCTTGGCGATCTCTTCGGGTCCGACATGTCCGGCTTCGGCGAACAGCCGCAGGAGGTCGAACTGAGGGGCCGCGATGGCACAAGCATTCCTGTCGAGCTGATCGCCAGGAGCATCGACTATTGTGGCAAGCCTCACAACGTGGTTGCGGTCCGCGACATTCGCGAGCGCAAGAAGGCGGAACAGGAGATCCTGCGCCTTGCCCATTTCGATCCATTGACCGGACTGGCCAATCGCCGCAGCTTTTCCGGCCGGCTGGAGGCGGAAATTGCTGCGATGGGCCGGGCCAGGAAAGGCGGCCACCTTGCGCTTCTGCTGCTCGATCTCGACCGCTTCAAGGAGGTCAACGACCTGTACGGGCACGGCGCTGGCGACGCCATGCTACAGAAGGTTGCGCATTGCGTCACCGGCGTCCTTCGTCAGGGACAGATGGTGGCGCGGCTGGGCGGCGACGAATTCGCCATCATCGCCCCGAACCTGACCGACCCGTTGGAGGCCGGCCGTATCGCCAACGCCGTGCTGACCGTCATGCGTGAGGAAAACCGGCTCTCGGTCGGCGGCGGCCTTGTGTCGGCCAGCATTGGCATTGCGCTTTATCCATCGGATGCCGAAAACCAGGCCAGCCTGATAAGCCACGCCGATACGGCCCTCTACCGGGCCAAGACCGAAGGCAAGGACACCTACCGCTATTTCGAGGCCTCGATGGGGGCCGAGGCCCGCGACAAACGCGTGATGGAGCACGAACTGCGCCAGGCGGTCGCTCGCGAGGAGTTCTACCTCGTCTACCAACCGCAGAAGGAGATCAGCAGCGGAAAGATGGTGGGCTTCGAAGCGCTGGTCCGGTGGCGGCATCCGACGCGCGGCGACGTGCCCCCGGGCATATTCATCCCGGTGGCCGAAGACAGCGGAGCCATTGGCCAGATTGGCGAATGGGTGCTGACGGCGGCCTGCGAGGAAGCCGCCCGTTGGCAAAATCCGCTGACGGTGGCCGTCAACGTTTCGGCGGTGCAGCTTCACAATCCGAATTTCAGCCGCAAGGTCCACGAAACACTGCTGAATTCAGGCCTGGCGCCCAGCAGGCTCGAACTTGAGATCACCGAGACGGCGCTTGTGAAGGACATGCCGCGCGCGCTGGCGACCTTGCGGCAGGTCAAGGCGCTGGGCGTACGCGTGGCCATGGATGATTTCGGAACCGGCTATTCCTCGCTTTCCAACCTGCGCGCCTTCCCCTTCGACAAGATCAAGATCGATGGCTCCTTCATCAAGTCCGTCGACAAGAATGGCCAGGTCGCGGCGATCGTGCGCGCCGTTCTGGGACTTGGACGCGGCCTCGGCCTGCCGGTTCTGGCCGAGGGTGTCGAGACGCTCGGCGAACTGAAATTCCTGGACGCCGAAGCCTGCGAGATCGGCCAGGGCTACTATATCGGCAGGCCAGCTCTCATCGAGGAATTCGGCGACCTGACCGGTGTCGTCGCACCCACTGGCAGCAGCAAACCCGCCAGCTTGCGCGACAGAAGCGTTCTGGGCTTCGCACCCGCGCCCGCACTCGGTCTGAATCGAGCCTGACCGCCCGAAAGGGCGTAGCGGTTCGGGACAACGAGGCGCTTTTAGAGGCTTTCGGGCTTGAGCGCGGTCTCGACCAGCCGCCTGGCATCCTGCCCCGACCATTCGGCCGGGCCGTTCATATGGGCGATCAAGCAGCCTTCGCCGTCGATCAGCATGGTGACGGGAAGGCCAAGCGCCAGGCCGCGCGTCTTGAGGTCGTTGAACAGCGCCATCGTCGAATCCCTGAAATAGCCGAGCGTCTCGACGCCGGTATCGCTGAGGAACTTCTTCGGCTTCACATCGTCGCCGGCATCGACATTGACGGCGACCACCTGAAAGGCGTCGCTGCCCTTTTCCTTCTGCAGCGCATCGAGCGCCGGCATTTCGGCGCGGCACGGCGCGCACCATGTCGCCCACAGATTGAGCAGCACCGTCTTGCCGGCATGATCGGCAAGCGTCATCGGCTTGCCGTCCGGGCCATTGAAGGCAAGGCTCTTCAAGGATTGCGGCGGATCGGCCGGTAAAAGTGCCGCGACCTCACCGGTGGCCGAGGCCGCGACCTTCTTGGCGCGGTCGCTCTTGGCCGCGCAGGCGACGTCGTCCTTGCTCTCGCCGACGGCAGCTTGTGCCGGTGCATTGTTGCCAGACCGGCTCTCGCTGACATATACCGCGACCGCGCCGGCCACCGCGCCCGCCACCAAGGCGGCGAGGATCAGGCGCGGGGCCGGGAAGAATCTATTACCGTCTGCCATTTTCTCAAAACTGCTCCGAAGCACGGGTTATAGCGATGAGCGACAAGAAGACCAGCAACCAGATGTGGGGCGGACGTTTTGCCTCGGGTCCGGCCGCGATCATGGAAGCGATCAACGCGTCGATCTCGTTCGACCGCAAACTCTATGCGCAGGACATCAAAGGCTCGATCGCCCATAGCGAGATGCTGGCGCAAACGGGCATTATTTCGGCAGCCGATCAAGAAAAAATCGCTCACGGGCTGAACACGATCCTGAAAGAGATCGAGGCCGGCAGCTTCGAGTTCTCGACCCGGCTCGAAGACATCCACATGAACATCGAGGCACGCCTTGCCGACCTGATCGGCTCGGCGGCCGGCCGGCTGCACACAGCCCGCTCGCGCAACGACCAGGTCGCGGTCGACCTGAGGCTGTGGGTGAAGGACGAGTGCTTCCGCGTCGCCGAGGCGTTGAAAGGGCTGATCAAGGCGCTGCTCGAGCGGGCCGAGGAGCATGCGGCGACGGTGATGCCGGGCTTCACCCATATGCAGGCGGCGCAACCGGTGACCTTCGGCCATCACTGCATGGCTTATGTCGAAATGTTTTCGCGTGACCTGTCGCGTGTGCGCGATGCGATCGGGCGGATGGACGAAAGCCCGCTCGGTGCCGCGGCGCTCGCCGGCACCAGCTTCCCGATCGACCGCCACCAGACCGCCAAGGCGCTCGGCTTCCGCGAGCCGATGCGCAATTCGCTCGATAGCGTTTCGGACCGCGATTTCGCGCTCGAGTTCCTCGCTCTTGCGGCGATCTGCGCCACGCATTTGTCGCGGCTGGCCGAAGAGATCATCATCTGGTCGACGCCGCAATTCGGCTTCGTCAGGCTGTCGGACTCGTTTTCAACCGGCTCCTCGATCATGCCACAAAAGAAAAACCCCGATGCCGCCGAGCTGGTGCGCGGCAAGACCGGCCGCGTCACCGGCCATCTGGTCGGCCTGCTGACGGTGATGAAGGGCATGCCTTTGACCTATGGCAAGGACATGCAGGAAGACAAGGAATCGGTATTCGATGCCGCCGAGACGCTCGACCTGATGCTGGCGGCGATGACCGGCATGGTCTCGGACATGACGGTCAACGCGGCCGCGATGAAGAAGGCAGCCGGCTCCGGCCACGCGACAGCGACCGACCTTGCCGACTGGCTGGTGCGCACGCTCGGCCTGCCGTTCCGCGAGGCGCATCATGTCACCGGCCGGGCGGTGGCGCTGGCCGAAGACAAGAAGGTGGGGCTGGACAAGCTTTCGCTGGAGGACCTGCAGTCGATCAATCTCGGCATCACGGCCGACATATTTTCGGTGCTGGCGGTGCAGAACTCGGTCAAGAGCCGCACCAGTTTCGGCGGCACCGCGCCGTCGGAAGTGAGGAAGCAGATCCGCGCCTGGAAAAAGCGGCTGGCGAAAGCGTGATGCCGGATATTGCAACCAGCAATATCCGGGGTGCAATGCGCTGAGAACTCGGCTAAAAGCGGCGGCTGGCAAACGTTTCGGACGGATGGATTGATGACCGGAAGCAGGATTTTGGTGACGCTGACGCTGCTGGTGGCGATCGCGGCCGTTTCGGCCTGCGGCAGGAGGGGCGGTCTCGACACGCCCTATGAGGCGGCCGTGCAAGCGCGCAAGGATGCCTCGAAGGCCCATCAGCCTGTGCCGCCGGAGCCGGAAAAACCGGTCGAGGACAAGAAGTTCATCCTCGACCCGCTGATCTAGAGCCGATGAGACCGGTTTGGTTGTTCTAAACCCCGATCTCATCGTGCTCCAACTTTCCGGAACCATCCTCGTGAACCATTTCGACTACCGCGACGGCGTGCTCTATGCCGAGGACGTGGCGATCCCCGATATCGCCGCACAGGTCGGCACGCCGTTCTACTGCTATTCGACGGCCACCTTGACCAGGCACTACCGGGTGTTTGCACAGGCCTTTGCCGGGCTCGACGCGCTGGTCTGCTACGCCATGAAGGCCAATTCCAACCAGGCCGTCCTGCGGACGCTGGCCAAGCTCGGTGCCGGTGCCGACGTGGTGTCGGAGGGCGAATTGCGCCGGGCGCTGGCCGCCGGCATTCCGGCAGGCAAGATCCTGTTTTCCGGCGTCGGCAAGACCGCGCGCGAAATGGACTTTGCCCTTGCCGCCGGCATCCTCTGCTTCAACGTCGAGTCCGAGCCTGAACTCGAACTCTTGTCGGCGCGAGCCACCGCACTTGGCAAGGTGGCGGCGATCTCGCTGCGCATCAATCCCGATGTCGACGCCAGGACCCACAAGAAGATTTCCACCGGCAAGGCCGAGAACAAGTTCGGTATCCCGTGGCAGAAGGCGCGTCAGGTCTACGCCCGCGCGGCAAAGCTTCCCGGCATCAAGATCACCGGTATCGACACCCATATCGGCAGCCAGATCACCGAACTGCAGCCTTTCGACGACGCCTTCGCCCTGCTTGTCGATCTGGTCGGCGCGCTGCGCACCGACGGCCATGCCATCGAGCATGTCGATCTCGGCGGCGGCCTCGGCATTCCCTATCGCGTCGACAACAACCCGCCGCCCCTCCCCGATGCCTATGCCCAGATCGTCAGGAAGCATGTCACCAAGCTCGGGCTGAAGGTGATGTTCGAGCCGGGCCGGCTGATATCAGGCAATGCCGGCATCCTCGTTTCCGAAGTAATCTTCGTGAAGGAGGGCGACGCCAAGAATTTCCTTGTCGTCGACGCCGCCATGAACGATCTCATACGGCCGACGCTCTACGATGCTTTCCACGACATTCGTCCGGTCGTGCAGCCGCCGGCCGACATGCCGCGCATGATGGTCGATGTGGTCGGCCCGGTCTGCGAGACCGGCGACTACATCGGCCTCGACCGCGATCTGCCGAGGCTGAAGGCCGGCGACCTGATTGCCGTCTCCACCGCCGGCGCCTATGGCGCGGTGCAGGCCGGCACCTACAACACCCGTCTGCTGGTTCCGGAAGTGCTGGTCGACGGCGATCGGTTCCATGTCGTGCGTCCGCGCCTGACCTATGACGACCTGATCGGGCTGGATTCTGTGCCCGACTGGCTCGCATAGAAGCTGCCCGACCTGGATGCCGGCCGGCAACGCTACAGCCGGCTCTCGATGAGCGCCCTGATGTCGGCGATCCTGTCCTCGTCGCGGCGGTAGAATGTCCACTGCTTGATGCGCCTGGCGCGCAGCAGGCCGGCCTGGGTGAGCACACGCATATGCTCGCTGAGCGTCGCTTGCGTGATGCCGAGCTTTTCGGCAATCAGCAGCGCGCAAACGCCGTCCTCGACCAGATCGCCGTCGGCCTGGGGCGGGAAATGCGCGCGCGGATCCTTCAGCCAGTCGAGGATCTGCAGTCTGCGTTCGTTGGCGATCGCCTTGAAGACATCAACCTCTTGCATTTAGGCATTTTGCCAAGTTACTAATTGCTGTCAATCCCAAGGAGATCGCCATGTCGCAGGGCAATACCGTCACACGCGAGCGCATTGCCGCGATGGAACCGCGCATCCGCCCCTATATCAGACACACACCGGTGCTGCGCGTCGACATGGCCGACTTCGACCGCGCGCCGCTGGCGGTCGACCTGAAGCTCGAATGCCTGCAGCATTCCGGATCGTTCAAGGCGCGCGGCGCCTTTACCAACCTGCTGGAGCGTGCAGTTCCCAAGGCCGGTGTCGTTGCCGCATCGGGCGGCAACCATGGTGCGGCCGTCGCCTATGCCGCCATGCGGCTTGGCCACAAGGCGACCATCTTCGTTCCCGAAGTGAGCCCGGCGGCCAAGCTGGAGCGGATCCGCGGCTATGGCGCCGAGTTGATCGTCGGCGGCGCACGCTATGCCGAGGCGCTGGCCGCCAGCGAACGTTTCGCCGAGGAAACCGGCGCCTTGCAGATCCATGCCTTCAACCAGGAGGAAACGCTGGTCGGCCAGGGAACGCTCGGGCTCGAAATCGAGAGCGACCTACCTCAGATCGACACGCTGCTGGTCGCTGTCGGCGGCGGCGGCCTGATCGGCGGTATCGCCGCCTGGTTTGCCGGCCGCATCCGCATCATCGCTGTCGAGCCGGAAGGGGCACCGACGCTTCATCGCGCCTTCGAAGCCGGACACCCCGTCGACGCGCCGGCCGAGGGCATCGCCGCCGATTCGCTGGCGCCAAAGCGCGTCGGCGAAATGATGTTCCCGATCGCCGAGGCCTTTGTCGAACGCTCGATCCTGGTCAGTGACGACGACATCATCGCCGCGCAGAAGGCGCTGTGGAACCGGGTGCGCATCATCTCCGAGCCGGGCGGCGCCGCCGCCTTCGCCGCGGTCCTGTCCGGTCGCTATGTGCCGGCGCCGGGCGAGCAGGTCGCCGTGCTGGTCTGTGGGGCGAATGCGAACCCCGCAACATTCTGACTACAACCATGACTATGGAACTATAATGGCGGCCTTCACGTTTTTCCAAACTGCCTCGCCTTTGCCGTGTTTGCTGGTATTCTTCGAGTCGTGAGGCTTTGGGCTATCCTGCCCGCCCCACAGCATGATCCGAAAAGTGGAATCCGGTTTTCGGGACAGATCATGCTCAAGAGATAGGGCCCCATCCGGTTCTTTCGGGATGGAATAGGCTTTAGGAAGGGCCGATGACGGAACGACCCACCTTCAGCAGCGATCGCGGCCTGGCCGGGCGCCTTGCCTTGAGCCGGCTGGCGACGCGGGTCTCGATGATGGTCGAGCGTGGCTGGCCGTTGCTGCTTCCGCTCGTCATCGTCGCCAGCCTGTTCCTAAGCGTCTCCTGGCTCGGCCTCTTCTCCCGGCTGCCGGACATGGCACGCATCGGCCTCGTCGCCGCATTCGCCATCGCGGCACTGGCCGCGCTCTACCCGCTGCGCTTCTTCCGCCTGCCGGGCGCCGCCGAAATCGACCGCCGGATCGAGGCGGCCAATCAACTGTTGCACAGCCCGGTGCTGGTGCAGACCGACCGGCCAAGCGGCCGGGAAAGCAGCTTTTCGCAGGCGTTGTGGCGCGAACACCAGAAGCGCATGGCCGGAAAGCTCGACAACCTTGGCGCCGACCTGCCGCGCACACGCGTGCCGGAACGCGACCCCTGGGGGCTGCGCGCCGTGGCGGCACTTGTGCTCGTTACCGCCTTTGCCTTCTCCTTCGGGCCGACAGGCGGCAGGATCAGCGACGGCTTCAATGCCCATGGCGCGCACGATGCCGTGCCGCCGCGCATCGACGCCTGGGTGACGCCACCGGCCTACACCGGCAAGCCGCCGATCTTCTTGACCGCCGACGCCAACCAGGCGACGCCGACCTTCACCGTTCCCGAAGGCAGCGACGTCTCGCTGCGCGTGACCGGCGGCTCAGGCGAGGAAACGCTTGCCTACGCCGACAAGCAGGGCAATTCCCGCGCCATCGACCCGGCCGGCCCGCAGGCCGCCACGGCCAAGCCGGCGGCAAGCCCGGCGACGCCGTCCAAGGTACGCCAATTCACCGGCAAGCTGACCGGTGACGGCACGCTGACGCTGACATCGGGCGGGGACCAGCTCGGCCGCTGGGCCTTCGCGGTCCTGGCGGACAAGCCGCCGCAGATCCGCTTCGTCGGCGAGCCCAAGCGCGCCGCCAACGGCGCTTTCGAACTCAACTACCAGATCGACGACGACTATGGCGCCGCCACCGCCAAGGCGGTGTTCGCGCTCGCCGATCCGCAGGCGCCCAATGCACATCCGCTCTATGGTCCACCTGAGATGCCGCTGTCGCTGCCGCGTCGTGGTGGCAAGTCGAACGCCGCCAGGACCTCCAAGGATCTGACCGAGCATGTCTGGGCCGGCAGCAGCATCAAGCTGACGCTGGTTGCCACCGACGATGCCGGGCACACCGCATCGAGCGAGACCAAGACGCTGCTGATGCCGGAGCGGCCATTTGCCAATCCGCTGGCGCGTGCGGTGATCGAGCAGCGCCGCCTGCTGGCGCTCGACGCCAACGCCAAGCCGCGCGTGCTCGACCTGATGGACGCCATCACGCTGCGTCCGGAAGACACGTTCGACAACATGTCCCACTACCTCGCCATTATGAGCGCCCGCAGCCGGCTGAAGATGGCCGACAGCGACGATCAGTTGCGCAGCGAGGTCTCCTATCTCTGGGAAATCGCGCTCGGTATAGAGGAAGGCAATCTCTCGGCTGCGGAAAAGCGGCTGCGCCAGGCGCAGCAGGCACTGCAGGAGGCCATCAAGAATGGCGCCAGCGACGCTGAAATCGAGAAGGCGATGAAGGAACTGCGCGAGGCGATGAACCAGTTCCTGCAGGAATTCGCGGAGCGTGCCAAGCAGAACCCCAACGCACCGCAGATGCAGCAGAACGGCCAGGAACTGCGCCAGAGTGACATCGACCGCATGATGGACCAGATCGAGAACCTGGCCAAGTCGGGCGATCGCGACAAGGCGCAGCAATTGCTGTCGCAACTGCAGGACATGATGAACAATCTGCAGGCCGGCCGTCAGCAGCAAGGCGGCCAGCAGGACAGCGAGATGCGCCAGCAGATGGACAAGCTCGGCGAGATCCTGCGGCGCCAGCAGGAGATGATGAACGACACCTTCCGCATGGACCAGATGCAGCGCGGCGAGCGCCAGCGCGGACAGAACCGCGACGAGCAGCTCGGCGAAGGCGGCGGTCAGGATGATGACAAGCCAGGGGTCGGCGAGGACCGCGATCCGCTCGCCCGGCAAAAGCCGATGACGCCCCAGGAATTCGCCGACGCGCTGAAACAGCTGCAGCAGGGACAGGGACAGCTGAAAAGCGATCTCGAGCAGCTGAAGAAGGGGCTCGAAGGCATGGGCATGGAGCCCAATGAAGGATTTGGCGATGCCGGCAAGTCCATGGGCAATGCCGAACAGGCGCTCGGCGAAGGCGAAGGCGACGAGGCCGTCGGCCATCAGGGCCGGGCGCTGGAAGCGCTGCGCAAGGGCGCCAAGGACATGATGAAGCAGATGCAGGCCATGCAGGGCGACCAGGGCGGCAGCGAGGAAGGCGGCCGCCAGCAGAACGCCGATCGTGATCCGCTCGGCCGGCCGCGCGCCAGCCAGGGTCCCGATTTCGGCGATTCGGTGAAGGTGCCCGACGAGATCGACGTGCAGCGCGCCCGTCAGATTCTTGAAGCGATCCGCAAACGGCTCAGCAATGCGCTCAGCCCCGACATCGAGCGCAGTTATCTCGAACGGCTGCTCGAGCTGAAATAGGGATTGCCGCCCGCCTCCACCCCACCCGAAAACCCTCTCGAACGGTTGCACCCCCATGCCGAAACTTGGCGCCGTCACACCCATCCTGCGCATCTTCGACATTATCAAGGCGCGTGAATTCTACGTCGGCTTCCTCCGCTTCGAGGTGCAGTGGGAGCATCGCTTCGACGACAACGCGCCGCTTTACATGGCGGTCGGCCGCGATGGCTGCGTCCTGCATCTCAGCGAACATCACGGCGATGGTGCGCCCGGCATTGCCGTGCGCATCAAGGTCGAGGACATCGCCGCACTGCATGGCGAACTGATCGGCAAGAACTACCGCTTCGCCAGGCCGGGCCTGGAAGAGACGCCGTGGAAGACCCGCGAGGTATCGGTCGCCGATCCATTCGGCAACCGCCTGCATTTCTACGAGGATGCGGCCGGCTGATTCAGCCGGTTGACGAACGCTTCGCGGATTGCCTCCTGCATGCCGTCGATCGCCTCACCGGAGGCATTCGGGCTGCGGTGCATCACCACATTCGAGGAATCGATGGCGCCGAACCCGTCCGCGGTCGTCAGTTCACGGCAGCCGTCCGGAATGTTGCTGCGCGAAATCGGCGCGATCGCCAGTCCGGAGGTGACGGCGAGCTTGAGGCCGCCGGTGGTGTCGCTGGTATAGGCAACACGATAGGCAAGATCGCGTTGCTCCAGTGATTTGATGGCAAAATCCTTGCACCAGCCGGCCCGGTTGTAGAGCGCGATCGGCACCGGCTGTTCCTCATGCATGTGGTGCAGGGTCGACGTCACCCATACGGTCGGGTCGTGCATCAGCACTTCGCCACCGGCAGGATCCTGCCATTCGAAAACCACGCACAGATCGAGTTCGCCGGCGGCAAGCGCGGCTATCTGCGCCCCAGAATGCGCATAGCGCACGGTGACCTCGACCTGCGTGTGGCGCTTCGAAAAAGCGCCGAGCGCGCGCGACAGGATGGCGTGGCCATATTCCTCCGGAATGCCGATGCGCACCGGCCCGCCCAGCGGCGCCGCCGCCATCGACGCCGCCGTCTCGTCGAGCAGCGAGACAATGCGGCGGGCATTGACGATGAGTTCGCCGCCGCGCCGCGTCAGCGCAACGCCGCGCGAGCCGCGCTCGAACAGGCTGTCGCCGATCAGTTCTTCGAGCTTCTTCATCTGCATCGACACCGCCGACTGGGTGCGGCCGGCCTGCTCCGCCGCTTTGGTGAAATTGCCAGTCTCGGCAATCGCCACGAAGGTGCGCAGGAGTTCACTGTCGAGGGTCGGCCGCATGAAATCCGCCATAAGGAAATTTGATTGCTGGTATCATTCCAATTCGTTTGCAACATGTCAAACGCAGGATGATAGTGATCTCACCCATTGGATATGCGGCTGCGAAATCAGCCGCGGACCAATCAAGAGTCCTCACTCATGCCCGCTGCCCGAAACGGTGGCGGGTTCTTTTTTCACTTGCGGCAAGCGTGCTAGCGGCCGCGGTACTGGAGCCTGGAATCCTCATGCAGAATCGGATGGTGCGCGGCATCCTGAGCCTGTGCCTCGGCGTGCTGGTCTTCTCACTGCAGGATCCGCTCGTCAAAGCCGTGTCGAGCGGCTATCCGGTGACCGAGGTGATGGCGATCCGCTCGATCGTCGCCCTGCCGATCCTGATTGTTCTGGTCCATGCCGATGTCGGCTTGCGGGCGGTCCTGTCGAAACGATTCGGCATGCTGACGGTGCGCGCCTTCATCCAGTTCACCTCCTATACGATGTATTATCTGGCCATCGCCGCTCTGCCGCTGGCCGATGCGGTGGCGCTTTACTTCATGGCGCCGCTGTTCATCATGATGCTGGCCGGGCCGTATCTTGGCGAGCGCGTCTCCTGGCAGACGATGGCGACCGTGCTGATCGGGTTGTTCGGCGTGCTTGTGATGCTGCGCCCGGGCGCCGGGCTGTTCGACTGGGCGGCGCTGCTGTCACTGGGCTCGGCAGCGCTCTACGGTTTTTCGCAGCTGATGGCCCGCAAGATCGGCGATACCGAATCGTCCACCGTCATGGCCTTCTATCAAAACGGCGCCTATCTGGTTGGCGCCGCCGTGGTGGCCGGTGCTTTTCACCTTGCCGGCATTACCCATGCCATCCATCCGAGCCTGGAATTCCTGGTGCGGCCCTGGCTGTGGCCGACGCTGCCGGATTTTCTCAAGATGGCGGCCTGCGGTTTCGTCGCCTCCGCCGGCATGATCCTGCTGTCGCAGGCCTACCGGATGGCGCCGGCCAACCGCGTTGCCACCTTCGAATACACCGGCATCCTGTGGTCGCCGCTGTGGGGTTTCCTGTTTTTCGCCGAAGTACCACGGTCGACGACCGTGATCGGCGCGGCCTTGATCATCGGCGCCGGCCTGCTGGCGCTCAACACCGAGCGGCGCAAGAGTGTTCCACCCGTGCTCACTGCTGCCGATCCAGCCTGATCAGGCGAAGCAGATCAGTGCCCGTTCGACGCGCGAGCGGATTTCGGCCAGCGTAAAAGGCTTCTGCACGACATCGAGGATGATGCCGTTCAACTCCTCGGCACGCTCGCGCTGGTCGGCATAGCCGGTCATCAGCACGATCTTCATCGCCGGAAAGAGTGCCGCCGCCGCGATCGCCATCTCGATGCCGTCCATCTCCGGCATGCGGATATCGGAGACGACGAGATCGTAACCGCCACGCGCGGCCTGGATCAGCGAAAGCCCCTGCGCGCCGTCCGCCGCGATATCGATTGTGTGCCCGGCGCGCTCAAGCGCGCGGGCGGCCAGGGTGCGGACGGACTCATCGTCCTCGACGATCAGAAGCTTTGCCATGGCTGGCATATTTGGCCGCGAAAAGTTGACTTTTCCTGAAAGTGCGGAGCGTCAACAAACCTTTTTGAAGTCGCTCACACATCCCCTTTGACGACGCCGACGAAGGGCAACTCGCGAAAAGCGTGGGCAACGTCCATGCCGTAGCCGACGACGAAATAGTCGGGGCAGTCGAAGCCGACATAATCGGCATTGAGCGCGGTCTGGCGGCGCATGCGCTTGTCGAGCAGCACGGCGATGGAACAGCTTTTGGCGCCCCGCGACAGCATCAGGTCGCGGGTGAAGCTCAGCGTCTTGCCTGATTCGAGAATGTCGTCGATCAACAGCACGTCGCGGCCGGCAACTTCATTATCGATGTCGCGCAGCACCCTCACCTCGCCGCTGGTGGTGCCGGCGCCGTAGCTGGAGATGAAGATGAACTCCACCTCGGGCGACAGACCGACATCGTGCATTGCGCGGATGAGATCGGCGGCGAAGATGAACGAGCCCTTCAGCACCGAGATCACCAAGAGATCATGATAGTCGTGGCCGGCGATCTCCTTGGCGAGCTCGAGATTGCGCCGTGCGATCGCCGATGCCGAAAACAGGACTTCGATGTCCTTGCCGCGTACAATTGGCATTTTTCGCCCCCTGAATATTTTTACCTAAACGCCTTCACGCCTGGCGTGTGTTGAGATTCAGGTCAGGCCGAGTCGAAAACGGTGGTTTCCGAGAACCGGAGCGAAGCGTACTTGAAGTACGTGAGCACCGGAAGCGCAGGAAACCGCCGTTTGCAGGCCGGCCTCACCTGAATATCAGCACACGCTATTCGGCGAAGGTGACCGATACAGTTCTTACGCCGTTCTTAGGCACGTCGAGCCGGCTGGCAAAGCCGAATCTTTCGCCGGATGCCAGCGCGCGGCCGGATGTCCCCAACGTATAGCGGGTTGTGCGCCCGTCATTGCCGGTCACCCGGATTTCGAGCGGCGGCAGCTGCACCGGTTTCGCGCCGTCATTGGCGGCCTCGCCATCGACGAACAGTGCGGGGTTCGGCCCGGAGGTGTCGACGCGTGACGTGACGCCTGAAATGCTGAGCGCCGACGCCTGCGCGCTGGACAGGAACGGCGCCTGGCGCACCAGCGCATGCCCGCCGGAGACCCAGAAGGCGGCCAAGGCAGCGCCGATGCCGGCGATCCAGAAGATCGGCCCGCCGCGCGAGGCCGGTGGCCGCTCCGCCGGGGCCTCGGGCTTGCGCAGCATGTCCATGCCTTCGATGGACGGCGTGACGATCGCACGCGGTAGCGGCGAGACGCTTTCCACGGCGGGGACAAGACGCGGCATCACCACATAGTCGGCATCGACGATGTCGACCGCCGAACCACGCATGAACCGGTCCGCTGCGGCGATTGCCGCCGGATCGGTCATGATTTCGCCGGAAACCGGGCGCGCGGTTCGATCGTCAGCCATCATGGCCCCAGCATTGCAGCACGTGTTCGCTTTTCGTTTCTTTTGCGTAAACACAAATGGTTAACGCTTCCCCACCGGAGCCCTCGTGACGAGCCGAAACAGCCCAAGAATTAACCGCCGGTTAACCATGCCGGCCGATGGTCTTTTCCCAGAACAGGCTGGCTCACTCCCGCCGCGAATTTCAGGTCGTCGAAATTGATTCGTTTCGAAAATGTCGGCCTCCGCTATGGCATGGGTCCGGAAATCCTCCGCGACATCTCCCTGCACATCCCGGAGCGCTCCTTCCAGTTCCTGAGCGGGCCTTCGGGCGCCGGCAAGACGACCTTGCTGCGCCTGCTGTTCATGTCGCTGAAGCCGACGCGCGGACTGATCACCATCTTCGGCAAGGATCGCTCGCGCATCTCGCGCACCGAACTGCCGCATCTGCGGCGCCGCATCGGCGTGGTGTTCCAGGATTTTCGCCTGCTTGACCACATGACCACCTACGAGAACGTCGCGCTGCCGCTGCGCGTGCGCGGGCGCGAGGAAGCGAGCTACCGCACCGATGTCACCGAGCTGTTGAAGTGGGTCGGGCTGGGCGAACGCATGCATGTGCTGCCGCCGGTTCTGTCCGGCGGCGAGAAGCAGCGCGCGGCGATCGCGCGCGCGCTGATCGAGCAGCCGGAAATCCTGCTGGCCGACGAGCCGACCGGCAACGTCGATCCGCCGCTGGCGCGACGTCTGCTGCGGCTGTTCATCGAACTCAACCGTCTCGGCACCGCCGTGGTGATCGCTACCCACGACCTTGGCCTGATGGAGCAGGTCGACGCGCGCCGCATGATCCTGGCCGGCGGAAGGCTGGACATCTATGACTGAACTGTCCGCCGAACATCTCGTGGAAAGAGAACAGGACGCCGAGGCGACCGAGGCAAAGCCGCGCGCCCAGCGCAGGATGGCGCCAATCGTACCGGCGCAGAACATCGCCGGCCGGGCGCTGGTGCTGGTCATTGCCATCATGACCTTCCTGTCCTGCCTGACCTTCGGCGCGGTGACGCTGGTGCGTGACACGGCTTCCGTCTGGGAGAACCAGATTTCGCGCGAGGCGACAATCCAGATCAAGCCGGTCGACGGCCTCGACATGGAGGCGGCCCTTGCCCAGGCCTCGCAGATCGCCGGCGAATTCCCGGGCGTGCAGGCGACCCGGATCATCGATCGCGAGGCGACCGCGAGGCTGTTGGAGCCGTGGCTGGGTTCAGGCCTCAACATCGACGAGCTGCCGGTGCCGCGCCTGATCATCGTCACCATCGATGAGAGCAGCCCACCCGATTTCGCCGCCATGCGCGCCGCGATCACACCGAAATTGGCGAGCGCGTCGCTCGACGATCACCGCACCTGGGTCGACCGGCTGGTGGCCATGGCGCGCACGACGGTGACCATCGGCATCGCCGTGCTGGCGCTGATGCTGTCGGCAACCGTGCTGACCGTGGTGTTCGCCACACGCGGCGCCATGGCCGGCAACGGCCACATCATCGAAGTGCTGCATTTCGTCGGCGCCGAGGCACAATTCATCGCACGCGAATTCCGCCGGCATTTCCTGGTCACCGGCATGAAGGGGGCAGCTGCCGGCGGTGCCGCGGCAGTGCTCGTCTTCATCGTCTTTTCCTGGTGGTCGTCGCGCAACATGGCGACGCCGCAGGCCGACCAGGCGACCGCCCTGTTCGGCAATTTCGCCATCGGTTCGGCAGGCTATCTCGGTGTCGTCTTGATGGTGCTGGTGATCGGCGGGCTCACGGCTGCGACCTCCCACGCCACCGTCGTTGCCTATCTCAGCGACATCGATGTCCGCCAACCGGATGCAGGGTGATCACGGATGGAGAATTCACGTAACGCAAAGTGCGTCTTTTACCTACCCAAGGCCGCATTTCAGGGTTAACCATATGGCGATGGACGCGCGGGATTCGACCGGTACGGCTGGGCAGATGCCAGTGGTGGTTGCCCGTTCGCATGACCGCCGCACGGTGGGCCGTCTAAGGGCCGCGTTGCGCCTGTCCGCTCTCTCCGTCCTCATCCTCGCAATTTTGTTTGCCGGCGGCTTCGGCTGGTTCGCCAACAAGGTCAGCCATCTGACGACGCCTGCCAATCCGGCCAAGGCAGACGCGATCATCGTGCTGACTGGCGGCCAGTCCCGCCTGGATGCCGCGATGGATCTACTGGCGTCCGGCAAGGGCGAGCGGCTGCTGATCAGCGGTGTGCATCCTTCCGCCAGCCGTCGCCAGTTGCAGGCGGCGACCGGTGGTGACGTCAGGCTGTTCTCCTGCTGCGTCGACATCGACCGTGCTGCGCTCGACACGATCGGCAATGCCGAGGAGAGCGCAAAATGGGTCGAAAGCCACGCCTATGGCACGGTGATCCTCGTCACCAACAATTATCATATGCCGCGCAGCCTGCTGGAAATGGGCCGGCTGCTGCATCGCGCCAAGCTTGAGCCCTATCCGGTGGTCAATTCCAACCTCGACAATGGCGGCTGGCTGACCAAGCCGAGGGCATTGCGCGTGCTGTTCACCGAATACAACAAATATTTGCTGGCGCTGGCGCGCGGCATCGTGCCGGTCAAGCCGACGCCTAACGGCATCGCGCTCGCCGAAACCGCGGCCGGCGGCTGAACCATTATTCCCCGGCGGCCGCGCCTGAATTCCCCTTGAGCCGTGCGATCTCCTGTTCGAGGCGCTCGATGCGCCTGTCCCGCTCGCCGAGTGCCGCTGCCACATCGGCCACCTCGAACCGTTGCGGGATATGTTGCGGGCAATTGGCATCCCAGGCCGAGATCGTGAACAGGATGACCTGCTCGGGGCGCGCCTTGTAATCCTGCGGCATCAGCTTCGCCATCAGCTCGGCATCGTTCTCGACAACGCGCGCGGTGCCCCAGAGCTTGATACGCTGCCGGTGCATATAGTCGATCAGGAACAGGAAGGCCTGCGGGTTGTCGGCCAGATTGCCTTGCGTGATGAACTGCCGGTTGCCGGAGAAATCCGCGAAGCCGATCGTGTGTTCATCCAGCACCTTGAGAAACCCGGCAGGGCCGCCGCGATGCTGGATGTAGGGCTGACCATTGCCGTTGGCCGTCGACAGGAAGACGCTGGTCTGCATCTCGATGAAGGCGGCAAGGTCAGGGGTGATGACAGCTTGCCAGCCGCCACGCTCCTCGACGCGGGCATAGGATTGCCGCGAGCCCTTGCGGGCCTGGATCTCCTTGACCGTCGGCGTGAAGGCGACGTCGCTGGTGAAAGCATGTGCGTTCATCGAAAACCTCCTTGCGGGAAGGTGCTAAAGCCCGAGCGCCGAAAGTGACGGATGATCGTCCGGACGGCGGCCGAGCGGCCAGTGATATTTGCGGTCGGCCTCGCCGATCGGCAGGTCGTTGATGCTGGCAATGCGCAGGCGCATCAGCCCATGTTCGTCGAATTCCCAGTTCTCGTTGCCATAGCTGCGGAACCATGAACCGCTGTCGTCGTGCCATTCATAGGCGAAGCGCACGGCGATACGGTTGCCGTGGAAGGCCCAGACCTCCTTGATCAGCCGGTAGTCGAATTCGCGGCTCCATTTGCGCGTCAGGAACGCCTGGATGGCATCGCGCCCTTGCAGGAATTCGGCGCGGTTGCGCCAACGGCTGTCGGTTGTGTAGGCAAGCGCGACCCGTGCCGGATCGCGGGAGTTCCAGGCATCCTCGGCCATGCGCGCCTTCTGTGCTGCCGTCTCGGCGTTGAACGGCGGCAGCGGCGAGCGGGCTTCGGACATGGCAACTCCTTTGCGAGGCCATGCTGCAGGCAGGCCGACAGATCCAATATAAAGCCTTCCATCATTCAAATGCAGATGACATATTCGCAACCCGTCCTTCCATTTTTCGGAAGAAGCTATGGATCGTCTCGAAGCCATGTCGCTCTTTGTCGCCGCGGTGGAGGCCGGCAGCCTTTCCGCGGCCAGCCGCCGTTTCGGCGTTCCGCTGGCGACGGTCAGCCGCAAGATTTCCGATCTCGAGCGCCATCTGAACACACGCCTCCTGAACCGCTCGACGCGCCGCCTGACGCCGACCGATGCCGGCCAGGCCTATCTTGCCGCCTGCCGCCGCATCCTGGACGACGTCGGTGAGGCCGAACGCACGGCAGCCGGCGAATACAGCGCTCCGACCGGCGAACTGGCCATCACCGCGCCGGTCGTCTTTGGCCGCCTGCACGTGCTGCCGGTGGTCACCGGCTTTCTCGCCGCCTATCCCGACGTGGACATCCGCCTGACATTGGCCGACCGTATAACCCAGCTGGTCGAGGACCATTTCGACCTCGCCATCCGCCTCGGCCAGTTACCCGATTCGAGCCTGGTCGCCATTGGCGTCGGCGCGATCCGCCGCGTCGTTTGCGCCAGCCCGGTCTATCTGGCCGAACACGGCACGCCGACAGCTCCGGAGGATCTCGAAACACACAGTTGCATCACCTTCGAGGGACTTGCTTCGGCCGCCACCTGGAGCTTCACCAGGGGCAAGGCCGAAATCCCGGTTCAGGTCCGCTCGCGGCTTCAGGTCAACACCGCCGAAGCGGCCATCGACGCGGCGATTGCCGGCGTCGGGCTGACCAAAGTGCTTTCCTACCAGATCGAAGCCGCGCTGCGGTCCGGCACGCTGCGCGTCCTGCTGGAGGAGTTCGAGCCAAAGCCATGGCCGGTAAGCCTGGTGCATGCGGGCCACGGCCTGCTGCCGGTCAAGCTGCGCGCATTCCTCGATTTTGCCGCCCCACGCCTGAAGGAGCGATTGGCGCGACTGGTGTAGCGGAACCGGTCCAATCGGCGACCGTTCTTCTTCGCAGTTCAAAGCGCCGTGCGGCCATTTCCTTTTTCCCCGCGCTTGGTGTAACCAACGCTCAACTCCTCACCGGGCCTCCCCCCATGCTCTATTTCAGGTCGCTGACGTTCAATTTCGTCTTCTACGTCAATCTGATCGTCCAGATGATCCTCTGGACCCCCTACTATTTCCTGTCGCCCCGGCACCGCGCCTGGTTCGTGCCGAAATTCTGGTCGCGCACCTCGATGTGGCTCCATGACAAGATCGCCGGAACGAAGAACGAGATCACCGGCCAGGAAAACCTGCCCGAAGGCTCCTTCATCCTGGCGCCCAAGCACCAGTCGTTCTGGGATGCGATCGCCTTCTTCCCCTTCCTCCAAGACCCGCTCTATATCCTCAAGCGGGAACTGACCTGGATCCCGTTCTTCGGCTGGTACATCATGAAGATGCGCATGATCCCGGTTCATCGCGGCAGCCGCTCGAAAGCGCTGAAGGCCGTGGTCGCCGCGACCAAGGAGGAGATGGCGCGCAACCCCCGCCAGCTCATCATCTATCCCGAAGGTACCAGACGCGCGCCGGGCGATGAACCCGCCTACAAATACGGCATCGTCGAAATCTATGCGCAGCTTGGCATTCCGGTGGTGCCGGTTGCCCATGTCGCCGGCCTCTATTGGCCGCGCCGGAAATTCCTGCGCTATCCCGGCACCATCAAGGCGAGGTTCCTGCCGCCGATCCCGCCTGGCTTGAGCAAGGATGAATTCATGGAACGGCTGATCGGCGAGACGGAGGCTGCCTGCGACCAGTTCCTGATTGATGCCGCACGCGGCCCGAACCCACCTGCCTTGCCGCCGACAGCGGTGAAAAGGCTGCAAGAGTTGGACGCAGCCGCAAAAACCGAAGTCTGAACCGGAAGTCTACGGCCGGCAGGCCTCAGCCGAACATGGCCAGCGCGGTGGTCAACACCAGCGTCGCGGCAAAGACCAGATTGATGACCCGCGAGGCCGCCGGCCGGCGCAGGAAGCGTGCGAACGCCGCCCCCGCGACAAGCCACACGGCGTGGATGGCAACGATCATGACGGCGAGAACGGTCAGCTTCAGCCATAGACCAAGCTCAGCGGCGCCCTGTTTCGACGAAACACTGGCGAACACCGCGGCAATCGCCACATAGGCCTTTGGATTGGCGACCGCGAGAAGAAATCCAGCCAGCCATGTTGGACGCGAAGCCTCGGCGGCGCGCGCCGCCAGCGGCGGGGCCGTAGCGATCTTGAAGGCGAGATAGAAGATGTAGGCCGCGGAAGCGACAGCCAGCAACGGCGCCAGCTTCGGCATCGACGTGAGCACGGCCATGACTCCGGTCGCCACCACCAGCAGCACAGCGATCGTGCCCAGGATGATCCCGCAGGCATAGCCCAGCGAGTGGCGCAAACCAAAGGCGGCCCCAACGGCGGTGACGCTTATCGTTGCCGGTCCGGGGCTGCCCATGACGACGGCGGCGGCAACCACCAGCGCGAACAGCTGACGCCAAAGGTCGGGCTGCGAAAGAAGCGGCTCAGTCACTCACCCTCTGCCTTGCCCCGTGCGAAGGAAGCTATGGCAAGACAAAAGGGTCGTCTTGGACGTTCGTGCGCGCAGCGACAGCCGGAATTAACCGCTCGCTTTGTCGAGTTCGGCCATGTCGGCGGCGGTCAGTTTCAGCGACGCCGCCTTGATCAGGCTGTCCATCTGCTCAGGCTTGGTCGCACTGGCGATCGGTGCGGTGACACCTGGGCGCGCAATTGCCCAGGCAAGCGCGACTTCCGCTTGCTTGGCCGAATGCCTGGCCGACACCGCGTCGAGGGCTGCAAGGATGCGCATGCCGCGCGCATTGAGGTAGTCTTTCACCCCGCCGCCACGCGGGCTTTGACCGAGATCGGCCTCGCTGCGATATTTGCCGCTGAGAAAACCCTTGGCCAGGCTGAAATAGGTGATGACGCCGATGTCCTCGGCCACGCACAGATCGCGCAGCGGCCCGTCAAAGGACGAGCGATCGTAGAGATTGTATTCAGGCTGCAGCACCTGGTAGCGCGGCAGGCTGCGCAGGCTCGCCACATCGAGTGCGGCACGCAACTGGCCGGCGTCGAGGTTCGAGCAGCCGGCATAGCGGATCTTTCCCTTGGCGAGCAGCTTCTCGTAGGCGCCGAGGGTTTCCTCATAGGGCGTCGTCGGGTCCGGCCAATGCGACAGATAGAGGTCGATGAATTCGGTCTGCAGCCGCTTCAGCGATGCGTCGACGGCCTTTTCGATGTATGCGGCGGACAGGTCCTTGTGCCCCTGCCCCATATCCGAACCGACCTTGGTGATCACCACGACCTTGTCACGATTGCCACGCTCCTTCATCCACTTGCCGATGATGGTTTCCGACTCACCGCCCTTGTGCCCGGAGACCCAGCGCGAATAAGCGTCCGCCGTATCGATGGCGTTGAGGCCGGCCCCGACGAAACGGTCGAGCAGGTCGAACGAGGTTTTCTCGTCGGCGGTCCAGCCGAAGACATTGCCGCCCAGAACCAGCGGCGCGATGGACAGGTCGGTGCGACCGAGACGGCGTTTCTGCAAGGCATATCTCCGGGATGATTTGGGGCGGGCGAAGGACGCCCGCGGCTGAGGTTCGGAGCCTAACCTAGGTCGTGCCTGATCGAGGTCAAAGGCCTGGCCGCCTTTTTCCGCCGAGCCAGCTTCACAAAGGCGCGACCTGCCTGGCGACATCCTCCAGCCAGTGGTCGCGGATGCCCAGCGCCTTGAGGTGCTCCAGTGTGCTGAGCACATAGTTCTCGTTGTTGCCGGACTGGCCGACCGCGCCGCGCACCACGGCCGCCGCATCCGCCGCGTCAAGCCCGCCGGCATATTGCTCATGCTGGCGGTCGACGATGTAGGCCACCGCATCGACCGTGCCACCACCGTCGAGGCGAACCTTGAGCATGCGCTCCAGATAGACATTGGTGACCAGCTCACGCTCGCGCAGATAGGCGATGACCTCGTCGCGCAAGTCGCCGGGAACGCGGAATGCCAGGCCGATGCAGGAGCCGCCACGATCGAGGCCGAGCACCAGCCCCGGCCGCTCACGCGTGCCGCGATGCACGAAGGAATAGACGCAGAGCGACCGGCGGTAGCCATGCAGGCGGGCGCGTTGGGTCTCGACATGCGCGAAACCCGGCCGCCAGATCAGCGAACCATAGCCAAACACCCAAAAATCGCCCATATCGCCGCGCCTGATTGCAAAAGATACCAACACCGTGCTGGGACCGGTGTTTTTTCCGCCCGTCTCTGTCTACCTATGCGTCTCTGTCTACCTATCGTTGGCGGAATCGACTGTCCGTCCGCAACATCCATGCGTTAACGAGAGCCAAAGCATGACGTCAAGTGACGAACGCCAGCCGAGTAACCGTCGCCGCCTGTTCTGGCTTGCCGCGTTCGTCGTCATGCTGTTTGCCATCTACAGCGGCGGCTGGTTCTATCTGGCCGACCGGGTCAGGAGCGAAGCAGACAAGGCGGTCGCCACGCTCAACAAGAATGGCGTCGAGGCCGGCTGCGCCAACCTCCAGGTCAGCGGCTATCCGCTGAGCTTTACCGTCTCCTGCGACAACCTGGCCTACGAGGACGATGCCAGGAACATCGCCGCTTCGGCCGGCAGCTTCAACGCAGCCGCCCAGATCATCCAACCCTTGTCACCGGTTGCCAATCTCCGCGGTCCGCTCAGGACCTCCGTTCCGGACATGGTGCCGCTGTGGATCGACTGGGACAATCTGCAGGCCAACGTCAAACTATGGTGGCCGTTGCCGCAGCGGATTTCTCTGCAGGCAGAGGGCCTGTCCGGCCAGACCGATCCGGCCGACGACACCGATCCGGTGCAACTGTTCAGCGCCGGCAAGGCATCAGGTCAATTGCAGCCGAATGGCGGAGATATCGACTATGTCGGCAGCTTTGGCGATCTCGAGATCGATCCCGGTGCGATCGGCGGACGCGTGTTGCCGGCGCTCGATGCCAGCGGCGACGTCACGCTGAAGAACGGCGTCGCGCTGATCGGCACGCAGGTGAAGAGCCTGCGCGGCCAGGTGGTCGAAATCCGCAACCTCGACCTGTCGTCAGGGACGGCGCGCATCACTGTTTCGGGACCGCTGTCGGTCGACGCGGAAGGCCTGATCAACGCCGATCTGATGATCAGGCTGAAGGACCCGAAGGCCGTGGCGGCCATCCTCGGCGCCGCCATACCCGAGCAGAAAAGCCAGATCGAGCAGGGCTTTGCTGCCCTGGCAGTGCTCGGTAGCGAACCGTCGATGCCGCTGAAGGTGGTCAAGGGCAAGGCTTCGCTCGGCTTCATTCCGCTGGGCAAGATCAAGCCGGTGGAATAGCGCTGCCATGGCAAGACCCGTGAAGCTGCTGAGTGTTGGCGCGCTGACGCTGGACACGATCCTGCGTGTCGAGACACTGCCCGTGCATCAGGGCAAGTTCATCGCCTCCGACGGCGTCCAGATCGCCTCGGGCATGGCCACGAGCGCGGCCTGCGCCGCCCACCGCCTGGGCGCCGAGGTATCGCTGTGGGCGAGTGCCGGCGACGATGCCATCGCCGACCAGCTCATCGCCGGCGTCGAGGCCGAAGGCGTCGATTGCACCTTTGTGCGCCGCGTCAGAGGCGCCCGCTCGGCGCTGGCCTCGATCCTGGTCGACGCGCATGGCGAGCGCATCATCGTGCCGTTCTATGACAGGCTTGCCCAGGCCGATCCCGAAGCCTTGCCGGTCGCCGACCTCATGGCATTCGACGCCGTACTGGTCGATGTCCGCTGGTCAGGTGCGGCAGCACTTGCCCTGAAGGCCGCGCGCGCCATTGGCCGGCCGGCGATCCTCGATGCCGACACCGCGCCACTGGAGGTCCTGGAACGGCTGTTGCCGCTCGCCACGCACATCGTCGCTTCGGAGCCGGCGGCGCGCATTGTCTGCGGCCAGGCGCTCGATCCGGAAACGGCTTGCGCCGATCTCGCCAGCCGCACCGACGCCTTTGTCGCGGTGACCGGCGGCGCGGCGGGCAGTTGGTGGCACGACCGTTCCGCAGGCTGTGTGCGCCATGTCGCGGCACCGAAAATCAAGGCGGTCGACACACTGGCCGCCGGCGATGTCTTTCACGGCGCCTTCGCCGTCGGGCTGGCGGAAGCCATGCCGGTCGAGCAGGCTTTGCGCTTTGCCAGTGCGGCCGCCGCGCTCAAATGCCTGCGTTTCGGCGGCAGGCTGGGTGCCCCGGACCGCGCCGAGACGCTGGCCATGGTCGCCGCGACCTGGCCAACATCCCAACAAGGCTAAGGGAGCTGAGATTCAGGTCAGGCCGAGTCGAAAATGGCTGATACCGAGAACCGGAGCGGAGCGTACTTGGCCGGCCTCACCTGAATATCAGCTCCCTTTAGGGTGTTCGACCGCCTGGCGGCCAAAATCGGGCACGTCGATGTCCTGGCCGGCCTCGATGATCGAGCGGCGCACGGCGCGGGTGCGGGTGAACAGGTCGAAGAGTTTTTCGCCGTCGCCCCAGCGGATCGCGCGTTGCAGCGACGCCAGATCTTCCGAGAACCGCGCCAGCATTTCGAGGATGGCGTCCTTGTTGTGCAGGCAGACATCGCGCCACATTGTCGGGTCGGAAGCGGCAAGACGTGTGAAGTCGCGGAAACCGGAAGCCGAATATTTGATCACTTCGGACTTGGTCACCGACTGCAGATCATCGGCGGTGCCGACGATGTTGTAGGCGATGATGTGCGGCAGGTGCGAGACGATGGCCAGCGTCATGTCGTGATGTTGCGGGTCCATCGTGTCGATGTTGGCGCCGCAGCGGCGCCAGAACTCCGACAGCCGTTCCAGCGCGTCTGGGTCGGTGTCGGGCACCGGCGTGAAGATGCACCAGCGATTGTCGAACAGATCGGCGAAACCGGCATCGGGGCCAGATTTTTCCGTGCCCGCCAGCGGGTGGCCGGGAATGAAATGGACGCCGGCTGGCACATAAGGCTGCATCTGCGCGATCACGGATGCCTTGGTCGAGCCGACATCGGTGAGGATCGCCCCCGGCTTCAGCGCCGGCGCGATTTCCTCGGCGACCGCGCCGGACGAGCCGACCGGCACCGAGACGATGACCAAATCCGCATCGCGGACCGCTTCTCTCGCATCGGTCGTGTAGCTATCACCCAGCCCAAGCTCTTCCGCCCGCGCCAGCGTCGCGGCACTGCGGGTCGAGATGGCGACGTGACCAGCCAGGCCCTCGCGGCGGATGACGCGGGCCAGCGACGAGCCGATCAGGCCGATGCCGACCAGCGCGATCTTTTCAAACATCGGTGATGTCATGGCGTTCTAGCTTTTCAGGAATGTCGTGAGAGCGGCGACAACGCCGCGATTGGCCTCTTCGGTGCCGACGGTCATGCGCAGCGCGTTGGGAAAGCCGTAGCCGGAAACGCGCCGCAATATATAGCCGCGCGCCGTCAGATAGTCGTCCGCCGCCGCTGCGGAATATTTCTCGTCCTCGGGAAAGTGAACGAGGATGAAATTGCCGACGCTCGGCGTTACCCGCAGCCCAAGCTTTGTGAATTCCTCACTCAGCCAGGCCAGCCAGGTCTCGTTGTGCGCGACGCTGCGCTCGACATGGGCGCGGTCGCGGATCGCGGCGATGCCGGCCTCGATCGCCGTTGCATTGACGTTGAAGGGTCCGCGCACGCGGTTGATGGCGTCGACGATGTGCATCGGCGCATACATCCAGCCGATCCGCGCCCCGCCAAGGCCGATCTTGGAGAAGGTTCGGGTCATCACCACATTCTCAGCGCCACCGACCAGTTCGATGCCGGCTTCATAATCATTGCGGCGGACATATTCGGCATAGGCCGCGTCGAGCACCAGAAGCACGTGCCTGGGCAGACCGGCATGTAGCCGGCGCACCTCCTGGAACGGCACATAGGTGCCGGTCGGGTTGTTGGGATTGGCGAGGAACACGATCTTCGTGCGCGGCGTGACGGCGGCCAGGATGGCGTCGATGTCGGCGCGCTCGTCTCTTTCCTTGATCGTCACCGGAACGGCACCCGCCGACTGGATGTAAATCTTGTACACCATGAAGGCGTGTTCGGTGATGACAGCCTCGTCGCCGGGCGCCAGATAGGTCTGCGCCAGCAGGCCGAGGATCTCGTCGGAGCCATTGGAACAGATGATGTTCTGCGGGTTGAGGCCATGCACCTCGGCGATCGCTTCGCGCAGCCGCCTGGCGGTGCCGTCGGGATAGATGTCGAGCTTGCCGGCAATCTCACGCGCGGCTTCGATCGCCTTCGGCGAGGGTCCAAGCGGATTCTCGTTCGATGACAGCTTGTAGACCTTGGCGACGCCGGCAGGCGCTATGCTCTTGCCCGGCACATAGGCGTCGATGTCCATGATGCCCGCGCGCGGGGTTGGACGTGCCTTGTCCGGTGTCTGGCTCATGTCGCAAAATCCGTCGAGAACGCTTCCTGAGGGAAGCCGCAGCGGAAATACAAGCCGTGGCCCGCAATGTCGAGAGGTGACAGTCTCCGCACCAAGGCTGGCCGTTGACGCCAGCGCGCCACAGTCCTAGAAGAGGTGCGAACTTCCGTGGTGATTTGGCCGGTCGGCTTGCAGCCACGTTAAACAACTTGCTAAAGGGCCGTTTGCATCCTGTAACCGGCTTTGCGACTGCAATGCCGGTTTTTTGTTGTCCGCGCCGGCCGGACACCACATTGGCATCGATTTTCGAAAAGCGCGGTGCCGTGGATTCAAAGTGTGAGATGGATGTCATGGCCGTTCTGCGCGCCCGCAAAACCAACAACGAGGCCGACCAGCCGTCGAGCCCGGTTTTGCGTTTCGGGTCTGACAAGCCGCTCAAGCTGGACGCCGGCACGCTGCTGTCGCCGTTCCAGATCGCCTACCAGACCTATGGCACGCTGAACGATGCCCGTTCCAACGCCATCCTCGTCTGCCACGCACTGACCGGAGACCAGCACGTCGCCAGCACCAATCCGGTGACCGGCAAGCCGGGCTGGTGGGAAGTGCTGATCGGCCCCGGCAAGATCATCGACACCAGCCGCTTCTTCGTCATCTGCTCCAACGTCATCGGCGGTTGTCTTGGGTCCACCGGACCGGCCTCGACCAACCCCACCACCGGCAAGCCCTATGGGCTCGACCTGCCGATCATCACCATCCGCGACATGGTGCGGGCGCAACAGATGCTGATCGACCATTTCGGCATCGAAAAACTGTTCTGCGTGCTCGGCGGCTCAATGGGCGGCATGCAGGTGCTGGAATGGGCGTCGAGTTATCCGGAGCGCGTCTTCTCGGCGCTGCCGATCGCCACCGGCGCACGCCATTCCTCGCAGAACATCGCCTTCCACGAGGTCGGCCGGCAGGCTGTCATGGCCGATCCGGACTGGCATGGCGGCAAATATTTCGAGCACGGCAAACGCCCGGAAAAGGGCTTGGCGGTGGCGCGCATGGCCGCCCACATCACCTATCTGTCGGAAGCCGCTCTGCACAGAAAGTTCGGCCGCAATTTGCAGGATCGCGAAGCGCTGACCTTCGGCTTCGACGCCGACTTCCAGATCGAAAGCTATCTGCGCCACCAGGGCATGACCTTCGTCGATCGCTTCGACGCCAATTCCTACCTCTACATGACACGGTCGATGGACTATTTCGACCTCGCCGCCGACCATGGTGGCCGGTTGGCCGACGCTTTTGCCGGCACCAAAACTCGCTTCTGCCTGGTGTCCTTCACCTCGGACTGGCTGTTTCCGACCGAGGAGAGCCGCTCGATCGTGCATGCGCTCAACGCGGCCGGCGCATCGGTATCCTTCGTCGAGATCGAGACCGACCGTGGCCACGATGCCTTCCTGCTCGACGAGCCGGAACTGTTTGCCGCCATCAATGGCTTCATCGGCTCGGCGGCGCGCGCCAGGGGGCTCGCATCATGAGCGTCAACGGCAGCCAACGCGTCGACCTCGAGGTCGTCGCCAACCTCATTCCGCCGCAGTCGCGTGTGCTCGACGTCGGTTCGGGCGACGGCTCGCTGCTCGAATTGCTGCAGGACACCAAGCAGGTCGACGGCCGTGGACTCGAGCTGTCGCAGCGCGGCGTCAACGAATGCGTGGCGCGCGGCCTTTCGGTTATCCAGGGCGATGCCGACAAGGATCTCGAATTCTATCCCGACAAAGGCTTTGACTTCGTCGTCCTGTCGCAGACGCTGCAGGCCACCCGCAACCCGAAGCTGGTTCTCGACGAACTGCTCAGGATCGGCAACCGCGCCATCGTATCCTTCCCCAATTTCGGCCATTGGCGGGTGCGCCTGTCGCTGTTCCTCAACGGCCGCATGCCGGTGACCAAGGACCTGCCCTATTCCTGGTACGACACGCCCAACATCCATTTCTGCACCATCCGCGACTTCGTCAATCTGTGCGACGAGCTCGGCGCGACAGTCGAGAAGGCAACCGCCCTCGACGCCAACGGCCAGAAGATCGGCCTGTCGATGCCGTGGTGGTTCTGGAACTTCTTCGGCCAGCAGGCAGTGTTCTTGCTGAAACGGCAATAGCCCCCGTTATTTCAGAAGATCCGTGGCCTTGTGCGGATGTTCGACGCCGTCAGCGAACACCACATCGGCCTCCGAATTGTCCGTGCGCAGCGCCAGTATCGCCTGGTAGGCGGGCGAATTGTACCAGCCATGCACATGCTGCCTGTCGGGAAATTCGATGATGATCAGATGGCCATGCCAATTGTTCTCGATCACCTCCACATCGCCGCCATGGACCAGAAAACGGCCGCCGAAAGGCTCCAGCGTGGCATCGATCTTGTGCAGGTATTCGACGATCCGCGGACCCATCGTGGCCTGGCGCATATGGGCAACGGCGTAAGCGGTCATGACTGTGCTCCCTTGTCATCGAAGCCGGGTTGCCGGCTTCGCAAGGGCAATTTGGCCGAACGCCGAGCGCGAAGCGATTACGCCCGAGGTAATGGGATTCATGTTATCTAGGCATGATGGACCGTTCCATGGTGATTCGCAGGCGTTCTGTCCGGCAAGCTGTTGCAATTGGAACGCTAACAATGGGAATTCGTTATCTCGCGCGGGTTGAGTAGCGGCACGTGGGTGACATGGGCATCTGTTTTTTGTAGCGTCGCGTCCACTATGAAGAGGTGTCATGGAAGGGGAAGGCCAATCCATCCGACCGTTCTGAAAATCGAAAAGCCTTGGATAGACGCGCAACCGAGCGCGGGAAACGGCTGACACGACATGGCCGGGATCATCGAACCAACACCTCTCATCACGGTCATAACGCCGACCCACAATCGGCGTGAGACGGTGTTGCGCGCTGTGGAAAGCGTGCTGTCCCAGGGCATGTCGCGGCTCGAGCATATTGTCGTCGACGATGGCTCGACCGACGGGACCGAAGCCGCGCTCGCCCGCATTCGCGACCCGCGGCTGATCTATGTCGGCGCCAAATGGCGAGGCGCCAACGCCGCCAGGAATGCCGGCATCGAGCGGGCGCGGGCGCCCGTCGTGACATTCCTCGATTCCGACGACGTCTACCTGCCGCACCGGCTTGAACGGACCCTGGCCTGGTTCGATGACAATCCCGCACTTCAGGTGCTGCTCAGCTCGTTTGTCTCCCTGAAGGGCAATCGCGCCACCAACTGCGTCAACCGCGATGCATTCGTGAGCCCGACGATGCTGGAGCGGACGCTCGTCGCGCAGACGATCTTCATTGCCGGCTCCGCGATATCAGCCCGCCGCGAGGCCTTGCTGGGCATTGGCGGCTACGACAGCGACATCACCCGGATGCAGGACCGGGAATTGCTGCTGCGCCTTGCCCGCCGCCATGGCGCCCAATTGTCCGAGGATATCGACTGGACGAAATACAATTCGGAAAACTCGATTTCGGGCCGCCGTGACGGCTATGTCGAAGCCTATGCGAACCTGATGGGCAAGCATCCGCACATTGCCCACGCCTACCCGCACATTCCGCCCTACATGATCTCGCGGCAGATCATCGCCGATATCCTCAGAGGCCGGATACCGGAGGCGTTCAAGGGCTACATGGCCAATCGCTCGTCGGAAACGCTCGGCTACTCGCTGCCGGAGCTGATGCACGGCTATGTTCACGGCCGGCGCTGGCGCCGTGATCTCTACAATGAGTTCCGCGACAAATTTGGCGCCCGGCCGGCCTAAATTCGGCGAGGCTCAGCGGTCGAGTTCCGGAAAATACGGATCGGACAGGAACCGTCTGTCCCGCTCCCCTTGCAGGCAGTCGATGGGCGCGGCCGCATCGACGGGAATGATCCGGCCCTGGATGCCGCTCACCTCGAGAATCAGCTTGCGTCGGATGGCTGTCGAAAATTCGGTGGCGGCATGGATCGGCAATACGAAGGAACCGGGCCCTCCGGTCACGCATTGCGCATAATACTGGTCGAGATGGCTGAAGGTTGGCGACGGATTGATCAGGATCGGCAGGCCGTTGATGACGATTCCTCTGGCGGTTGCAGCATCACGCGTCGCGGTGACCGGCGGCCCGATATTGTTCGGGCCATCGCCGGAAATATCGATGACGCTGCGCTCGCCCTGGAAAGACGTGCGCTCGAATAGCTCGGTGCCGAAGGCGAGCGCGCCGGAGATCGACGTGCCGCGGAAGCTGCGGAACGGGCGGGCCGCTACCTTGTCGGCAAAACTGTTCGCGCTCTCGGCGCTGTCGATGATCTGCCACCCGATGACCGCGTCGTCGCGCACCGTGCCGGCCCATTCGAAATAGGCAAGCGCGATGCGGCCCGTGGCGCCGGCGCGGACGGCCTTGATGAAATCGGGATGACGCAGCGCCTCGACATAACCGGCGCGCTGCAGGGCGAACTCCCTCTCGTCCATCGACAGCGAGATGTCGACCGCCAGCACAAGCTCGACGTCGACGGCCGGCGCATCCGCCGGCGAGGCAGCGGGAGCGGCCTGGGCGCAAGCAAGGCAGGCAAGCAGGCGCAGAGCATCAAGCATGGCCGTCGCCAGGGTTGTTTCTCCCAGAGAGCTTCACTCGCGATCACGGCAAAATAAAGCTTGGCACCGGTAAGCCGAAATCGGCCTATGTCTTGCGATGGGCGGCGACTGGCGGCGGTTCGATCGCGCCGGCCCTGATACGGGCGGGCTTTAGGGCCGGCGCACCGGAATCCTTGACGATCGTCAAGGCGCGCGAGAAGAAGTGATTGTTGTGCTGGCCGCGCCCGATGTTGAGGATCGCGGTCCCCGGCAAACGCTTCTCGAGCATCGACAGCACGCGTCGAAGCGACGGGCCGTCGAACGCATCCAGCGCTTCGTCGATGATCACCCATTTCGGCTGCCGCAAGGCGAGCCTGGCGAAGGCCAGCGAGCGCTGTTCATCATCGCCCAGCTCGTGGTCCCAGCGCCCGGCTCGGTCGAGCGAGGACGACAGCCGTTCAAGACCGACCTCGGCAAGCACCGCCGAAATGTCGGCATCGCTCGCCGGCGCAGCTCCGTTCGGATGATCGAGCACCTCGCGCAACGTACCGACCGGGAAATACGGGACGCGCGGTACGAATATGGGGGTTTCTCCCACAGGCAGGCCGATCCGCCCACTTCCCCATGGCCACAGGCCGGCAATGGCGCGAAAGAACAGCGTCTTGCCGGCACCCCGGTCGCCTGTGATCATGATGCGCTCGCCGGCACGGATTTCGACATGCTGGTCGGCGAGCTTGGTGCAGCCCTCCGGCGAGGCCACTTCAAGCTTCTCGAAAGTCAGACTGCCATTGGCGTTTTCATCAAAGGCGATGCGCTTTTCCGTGTCGTGCAGCACATCGGTTTCATCGAGCGCGATGCGGAAGTCGGCGACACGCATCAACGTGGCGCGCCAATCGGCAATGCTGCCGATGTTGTTGATGAACCATCGCAAGGAAGAGTGGACCTGGTTGAAGGCGCCGACCGCCATCATCAGTCCGCCAAAGCTGATATCACCTGAGAAATAGACCGGTGAGGCAACCAGGATGGGCGCCACGACGGTGATCCAGCCGTAGGTGTCGGTCACCCAGGACAGGTTGATCTGGGCGCTGTAGATGCGCCGCATGGCGCCCAGCACCGTGCCGAGGTCGAGTTCAAGCCGTCGCCTGGCGTCGGCCTCGCCATGGTACAACGCAATGGCATCGACATTCTCGTTGACGCGCACCATCGAGGAGCGCAGTTCGGCTTCGCGTGTGTAACGGTTGCTGTTCAGGCTGATGAGCGGGCGTCCGACCAGCCAGCTCAGCCAGGAGGCGGTGCCGGCATAGAGGATGGCGGCCCAAACCATGTAGCCCGGTATGGCCAGCGAGGTCCCGCCGATATGGAACACGAAGCCCGAGGACAGCTGCCACAGCACGCCGACGAAGGACACGAGCAGGATGCACGACTGCAGCAGGCCGACGCCGAGATCCGTCGAAAGGTCGGAAAGATGCGCGGCGTCCTGCTGCATGCGCTGGTCGGGATTGACGCCTATGGCGCCGGCATTGGCCAGCCGGAAGGCGCGCGCCGGCCGCATCCATTGGTCGATCAGGTCGAGCGTCAGCGCCTCGCGCAGCTTGAGCCTGATCATCTGGTTGAGCCAGGTCTGGCCGATGTTGAGCACCAGAAGTCCACCGGCTATCGCCGCAAAGACGAGAAGCTGGTGCAGAAAGGCCGCCATGTCGCGGCGCGCAAGCGCATCGTAGAAAGGCTGATTCCAGCGGTTGAGCAGAACCTGGCCGATCGACGTTGCGATGATCACGGCCATGATGCCAACCGATGTCCAGAGCAACCACTTGCGAACCGGCGATCCCGCCAGCGCCCGCCTGATCGTCGCCACCTGATCGCGCAGGCTGCTGGCTTCGACCGCCACGGCAACCGGCTGAGCGGCGGCGGCGTTGTCCGGTTGATCAGCCATAGCCGAGGTCCTTGCGTTCAGTGCTGAAACCGGTTCGAGAGACTTGAAGGCATCCGTCGTTAGAATGGGCTGCCAAACGGGCTGTCAGTCCACTTGCGACAGATAGGCAGGGAAACGTCGCCAGGCACTCTTGCCGTGATCACGAAGCCGTCACCCGCGCAACCGATGGCTTGGCATCCCCGGCCTCATTCCGGCGGCCGAGCCGGGTGGCGCCATGCGGCGACAGCACCGGCACGAAGACACGCCGCGACGCGCGCTGGGCGACCGGCACGCCTTGATAGAGCCGCTTCTGCGCCTCGACGACAATGACCCCGGAAAAGATCGGCCACAGCCGCCGGCCGGCGCGTTCAAGCACATTGTGGAACCGCATCATGAAGCGCCGCCGCGAGGGCGGAAAGAACAGCGCATCAGACCAGGCAGCGGGCGTGAAATTCGCCTCGCGCAGCAATTCGGTGAGCTGCCCGCGCGAAAAAGGCCGGCCATTGCCGAACGGCGTGTGCTCGAAGCGCGCCCAGACACCGCGCCGGTTGGGCACGACGATGACCACGCGCCCCGCCGGCGACAGCACACGCCAGATCTCGTTCAGCGTTTCACGCGGGTTCTCGACATGTTCGAGTGAATGGACGAGCAGCATGCGGTCTATGCAGGAATCGACCAGCGGCAGTTCCTCGTCGAAGACCAGTGCCGTGGCTGTCGGCCCTGTCGCCGGCCACACCACGGCGCCTTGCGTCGCCGGCATGAAGGCGAAGACCCGCTCGGCGTCAGTGCCGAAGCGCTCCAGCCACGGCAAGGTGTATCCGAGACCGACCAGCCGCTCGTTGGGTACGGTTGCCCATATCGACGACAATGCCATGGTGATCGAACGCTCGGCGAACCGGCCCAGCGTTGTCGAATAGAAGGAGCGAAGATCGACGATGTCGGAATGCATGGCAGGGATGTAGCCGTGATATCAGCGGGTTTCAACAAAAGGCCTTGATGAGCCCGACGTTCCGGGAATGACATTCAACATCCTGGGATGACATCCGTGCGCCAGCGCCCTATGTCTGCGGCGACTTCTGCATCGGCCCGAAAATCGGTTTCGATTTCGGAAAGCACGATGCAGCAGATAAAAAGTGTTAGAGCGTCCTTGTGCGTCCAACTGGACGCACGGCGCTCTAATGGAGACATGCGATGCCGGTCGAAATCGAACAGTTCATGTGCCGCAGCGATAATTTCGGCGTGCTGGTGCATGACCCCAAAAGCGGTCAGACCGCGATCATCGATGCGCCCGAGGAAGCCCCGATCCTGGCCGCGATCAAGCGTACCGGCTGGACGCCGACGATGATCCTGACGACGCATCACCATGTCGATCATGTCGAGGCCAATCTGGCGCTGAAGGAGCGCTTCAAGCTGCGCATCGTCGGCCCGGAAGCGGAAAAAGCCAAGATTCCCGGCATCGACGAAACCGTCGAAGGCGGTTCAGTCCTTCATCTCGGCGATGAGCGGATTGAGGTGATTGCCACGCCCGGCCACACCGCCGGCCACGTGTCCTACTATCTGCCGTCGTCGAAAGTGGCATTCACCGCCGACACGCTGTTTGCACTGGGGTGCGGGCGGCTGTTCGAATGCAAGCCGCCGGTCATGTATGATTCGCTGAAGAAGCTGGCGGCACTTCCGGCTGAAACCGTCATCTATTGCGGCCACGAATACACGCTCTCCAACGCCCGTTTCGCGCTGACCGTCGACCCGACCAATTCGGCGCTGAAGGAACGCGCCGCCAAGATCGAGGCGCTGCGCACCGCCGACAAGCCGACGCTGCCGACGACGATCGGCGAGGAACTGTCGACCAATCCCTTCCTGCGCTGGCACGATCCGGCGATCCGCAAGCATCTTGGGCTGGAGAAAGCCTCGGACGCCGAGGTTTTTGCCGAGATCCGCAAGCGCAAGGATAATTTCTAGAGCCCGATGGTATCGTCGACGCCATGACCAGTTCAGCCGAAATCGTCGCGACGCTCGGCCTGAAACCGCATCCGGAAGGCGGCTGGTACGCCGAGACCTTTCGCGATGGCGCCGGCGGCGCGCGCGGCCATTCGACCGCGATCTATTTCCTGCTGGAACAGCATCAGGTCTCGGCCTGGCACCGGGTCAAGGACGCCGCCGAGGTCTGGCATTTCCATGCCGGCGCCCCGCTGGCGCTGGCGATGTGGGAGAAAGGCAGCGCCGTTATAGAGCAGGTGCTCGGCATCGATCTCGCCGCCGGCGAGCGGCCGCAGATCGTCGTGCCGGCAGGCTGGTGGCAATCGGCGCACAGCCTGGGCGAATGGACGCTGGTCGGCTGCACCGTCGCGCCGGGCTTTGATTTTGCTGCCTTTGAGCTGGCAGCACCCGGCTGGCAGCCGAACAACCTTTAACTCAATAAGAACCCTGATTTAGCAGGAAGCCTAGCGTGATCGCGAGTTGGGCGGCGTAGTAGAGCACCCAGACCGCAAAGCGCATCCAGGCGCGGTGCGGCGAGATGGCAGCCACCAGGAATTTGTCCGTGGCCAGCAGCCCGTCGGATGCCATGAACAACAGGGCACCGCCGATCACCCAGACGTCGCTGGTGGTGAGCGCCGAAACGCCCATCGCCAGGATCCCAGCGATATAGACGGTGATCGGAACGCGCAGACCGGGGCCGACGCGGCGCCACAGCGCCACCAGCATGACGAGTGCAAAGACGACCAATGCGGGCGCAATCGCTCCGCGCCACGATTCGGCGCCAAGCACTCCCAGTCCGCTACCGCTGCGCAGGAACAGCGCGACATAGACGATGTGCGCGATGAGAAAACTGGCCAGCCCGCCGAGAAAGGCCTTTTCGCCGTCGCGCGACAGGAAGGCGTCGCCAACGGCGCTGAGCGCGAGGGCTGCGACCAGCAGTAGCGGGCCGCCTTGCAGCGCCGCCAGCACAGCAAGCATCGCCACGGCGAGCGTCTTTGCCGCCGAGCGGGCGAGCGTCGGCGGCATGCCAAGCGTGAAGGCATAGATCACCGCCGCTGCCAGCGAAAAGATCAGCGTCGCATTGGCATTGGCGTCGATGCCGCCCGCAAACGGCATCGTCATGCCCCGGCTCCGCCTTCGGATGCCCCGGCTCCGGTCGCGACCGGCTTGCGCAGGAACAGCGACTTTGCCGCGAGCGCCGCACCGCCGGTAATGAGCACGCAGGCTGCGAGAATGCGCAGCGACGGCTCGGCGACGCCGGCCACGATCAGCACCAGCGTCGACAACAGCGGCGCTGCATAGCTCGCAGCACCCAACACCTGGATGTTGCCGCGCTTGACGCCGATGTCCCAGGCGTAGAAGGCGGCGCCCACCGGCATCAGGCCAAGGCCGAGCACGGCCAGCCACTGGCCGGCGCCCTCAGGCAGCACCGTTTGTTCCAGCGCAAGGTGGCAGGCGAGCGACAGCACCGCGGTCGCCGCGCAGAACCAGGTGACGATGCTGGTCGGCACCGATGGGAAGCGCCGCGACAACAGCGAATAGGACGACCACAGCAAAGCGCAGACGGCGGCCATGGCATAGCCGAAGGCATAGCGCGCGTCGAAGGCCAGCCCACCGCCCTTGGTGACGATCAGCACGGTGCCGGCCAGGCCGAGCAGCGCGCCGACGACATGGTTCCAGGCCAGGCGCTCGCCCGGCATCAGCGCCGAACCGAGCACGATCAGCAGCGGCCACAGATAGGCGATCAGGCTCGCCTCCACCGCCGGCGCGTTGCGCAGCGCGGTGAAGTAGAAGAAATGGTAGCCGAACAGGCCGGCAATGCCGATCAGCCAAACTTGCGGCGGTATTTTCTGACTCTTGTCGGGCGCAGGCATGAACAGCCGCGCGACGAGCCCAACGCCAGTGCCGATCGAGAAGGTGATCGCCGACAGCAGGAACGGCGGCACTTGGCCCGATGCATCGGTAAGCAGCGCCAGCAGCGCCCACATGGCGACCGCCGAAAAACCGATCAGTGTTGCGCGCGCCATTCTGTCTCCAGTGGCGCGCCCCATTCTGTCCCCAGTGGCGCGCCTATTGTACTGCTTCGAAACGCCCGGCGCTGATGGTCAAGGTGCCGATCTGCGTGCCCACCGTGGCGTGTATCGGCGCATATACGCCGGTTTGACCGAGCGGTGCAAACGTCACCATCATGCGGCTGCGGTTCTTGAGATAGTTGAGCGCCTTGCGGCCCTTGCGGTAGCCCGCCACCGGCTCGAAGCCCATCCGGCAAGTGACCGTATCGCCCTTGTAACCCGGCACCGAGATCGTGCCTTTCGAAGCGTAGGCCAGCGTCAGGTTGGCGCGCATCTCGCCGTCATAGAACTTCACCGTGCGGCCACAGACCTGGTCGAGGCTGTCGGCATGGATGACGGTGGCGGCCATCGGGTCTAGCACCGAGGCCAGGTCGCCGGCACTGATCGGCACCCAGCTCTTGGGGTCGCGCTTGCCCGGCGTCGGGACGACCTGCGTCGAGGTGACCGTGCCATTGGCAAAGCGAATATCGACCACCGATGCCTTCTTGCCGGAAGTGTAATCGGCGCGGAACGCCTGTGGCACCATCTTCTTGCCCGCAATCGTGCCTTTGGACGAGACCGTGCCACGCGTGTCGTCGAACAGTTTGGCCAGACCCGCTGCGGTGACGCTGCCTTCGATCGCATAGGCGCCATTCTCGTAGCGGCTGGAAAACGTTGATTTCGCTATCGAAAGGCCAAGGAACGATACCGTGTACTCGCCCTTGAACGACTGTGGCGAGGCAGCTGTAGCCGCGGACGGAAAGGCAATGGCGAGCAGGGCAGCAAGGGCATGAGACGAACGAAGCATGGCGGATCGGGTCCTTGATTTTCGGCCGGAGGTGGGCAACTCCGGTCTGGCATGTCCCTGTCAGACCGCTTATAGGATGAATTCCGGCCTTAATATGAAATGCCGGGCGCGTCCGTGGGGAAGCCGGAGCTTGACGCCCCGGCTAAATGCAACTATGGAACGCCAACTTTTTCCATAAGGCCGCCTGACCAGAACCGCGCGCCACCCGGCGTGGGCACAAAGGTTTGGCAGACCCCGAGAACTGAAGGTTAGAACAATGTCCCGCACCTGCGAACTCACTGCCAAGGCAGTCATGTCCGGCAACAATGTGAGCCACGCCAACAACAAGACCAAGCGTCGCTTCCTGCCGAATCTCGTCAATGTGACGCTGATTTCGGAAGCGCTGAACCAGAATGTGCGCCTGCGCATCTCGGCCAACGCGCTGCGTTCGGTCGAACATCGCGGCGGCCTCGACGCCTTCCTGGCCAAGGCCGACATCAAGGAATTGTCGCAGCGCGCCCGTCTGTTGAAGAAGCAGATCGCCAAGAAGACCGCCGAGCAGGCTGCCGCTTAATTTCGTTCAAAGGCGGGGGACGACCTCTTGTTGGCCTTGGGCATCGGATCGAAGCCGCAAGGTTTCGGCAATCCGGTGCTCAAATTACGAAGCGAGCGTGATCCGGGTTTTGGCATGACGCTCCGCTGGTTCCATTACCCAGGATAAAAAAATGACTTCCTTCTCGCGATACCTGCCATTCGTGGCCGCCATGGCGCTTGTCGTCGTGGCGTCGAACATTCTCGTGCAATTCCCGATGCAGGGCCAGATCGGTGGCTTGTCGCTGGCCGACCTTTTGACCTGGGGCGCCTTCACCTACCCCTTCTCCTTCCTGGTCACCGACCTCGCCAACCGCCGCTACGGGCCCACCGTGGCGCGCAGGATCGTCTTTGTCGGCTTCATGACGGCGGTGGTCTGCTCGATCGTTGTCCCACCCTTCCTGTTTCGCCACGGCCTCATCGAATTCGAGACCTCCGCCGGCCGGCTGGTGCGGATCGCAGCCGCCTCCGGCGCGGCGTTCCTTGCCGCGCAATTGCTCGATGTGACTGTCTTCAACCGGCTGCGCCGGCAGAGCTGGTGGCGCGCGCCGATCATCGGCACGCTGGTCGGATCGGTGTTCGACACCGCCATGTTCTTCACCGTCGCCTTCTCGGCCGCCTTTGCCTTCGCTGGTCCGAACGACAGTTTTGCGCTGGAAACCGCACCTTTGATGGGCGTGTTCCATGTCGACGCCATGCGCTGGGTTTCCTGGGCACTTGGCGACCTCAGCGTGAAACTGATCATCGCCGTGGTGGCATTGATCCCCTACCGGCTGCTCGCCGCCCGCTGGAGCCAGCCGGCGGTTGCGGCTTAAACCATGATCCCGTGGGTCCAGCTCGATTCGGCAAAGGCCCCGGATGGCGCGCAGGAGCTTCGCCTCAAGCGGCGCGGGTCAGAATTCTCGATCATGCTCGGCACCAACGAGTTGATGAACAGCCGCCTCAGCGGCTCCGAGGAAGCGCTGGCAAGATTGTCCTGCGAGCGGATTGCCGGCCGGCGGCAGCCAACAATCCTCATCGGCGGGCTCGGCATGGGCTTTACGCTGCGCGCCGCACTTGCTGAACTCGGCAATGATGCCAACATTGTCGTCGCGGAGCTGGTGCCGGCGGTCGTCGCCTGGGCACGCGGTCCGATGGCTGAAATCTTTGGCGGCTGTCTCGATGATCCGCGCGTCACCATCCAGGAGACCGATGTCGGGCAGCTGATACGCTCGGCCCCCGCAGCTTGGGACGCCATCCTGCTTGATGTCGACAACGGTCCCGAAGGCATCGTCCACAAATCCAACGATGCGCTTTACAGCCTGCAAGGTCTCGGAGCTGCCCGCACCGCCCTCAAGCCGGGTGGCGTGCTGGCGGTGTGGTCGCAAGGCCCCGACAGCGGCTTCACGCGGCGGCTGAAGCAGGCAGGCTTCGCTGTTGAGGAGGTCAACACCCGCGCCAACGGCAAGCGTGGCGCCCGCCATGTCATCTGGATAGCCACCAACTGCTCACGATCCTGACCGGAGGCTGGGCGGGTCGACCGCAGATGGTACTCAGCCAAGTTTACTCCGACTTCTGAAGTTCCGCGCCGAGGGCTTCCAGCAACCCACGGGTTCCTTCTTCTCGTCCCTTGGCGGAATCGACACCGTCGAAAAAGGCGCCCTGCTCGGTATAGGTCAGCCGCGTGCCGTTGCCGGACTGGGCAAGTTCGACTGTTGTCAATGATGCCGACAGTGGCTGCGGCCCGATTGCCATGCGGTATGAAAACACGATGCGCTGGTCGGGAACGATGTCCTGGAACTGCGCGTCGAGCCTGATCTCCGGACCGCCGGCATAGCTGAACCGCGACACCTCGCCACCGCCAACGCGAAAGTCGAAGCTGAATTCGGCGATCGCAAAGCCATCGCCTTCAACCCGCCAGCGCCGCACCGTGGCCTTGTCGGCGAAGGCGTGGAAGACGCGTTCGGGCGATTGCGGATAGGTCCGCTCGATGGTGAAGGTGGAATGGATGACGGAATGCTCGTCTTTCACGGGGTCGATCTGATTCATGTCTGTTCGTCCTTTTACTGGTCCTGATTTTTCTTGGGGGATTGGTCTGTCTCGGCCAGGATCTGGCCGAGCCTGTCGAGGTGGCGTTCCGCCGGTAAGCGGCGTTCGGTAATCCAGTCGGCGAGCGGGGCAAGCCCGCCCGGCTCGATCCGGCAGGTGCGCACCCGCCCGATCTTTTCGCTGCGGATCAGCCCGCAGGCCTCCAGCGTCTGCAAATGTTGCAGGACTGCCGCGAAGGTCATTCCAAACGGCTCCGCCAGCTGGCTGACAGTGGCCGGCCCACGACTCAACCTTTCCAGGATCTGCCGGCGTGTCGGCTCGACAAGGGCGCGAAGGATGCTGTCGATCTCGGAATAGTTAAGCATGGCCTTGAGTATTGTGCTCGATCCACAAATTGTCAAGCCTACACTAAAGTATTTTGGCCAAGGAAAGCGTGACCGGAAAATCGTTCAACTTCAATGGCTTGTTAGGTAGGCGCCAGGATGAGCGGCTATCGGGAAAACCCGAGCGTGCCCGCCGGATCGGCGTTGCTCAATCCTGATGGAGAATGAATTCCAGGTAGAGGTTGCGCTGCAGGGTCGAGTGGTTGTCGTCGGAGATCAGCGACACGATCAGCGCGCCGTCGTCGCGGGTCCAGACGTCGAGCCCTTCCATATTGTCGATCTGGTAGCCCATGTCGGCCTCCAGCAGCACCGGCCCGTCAGCGACGGCACCCTTTTCTACACTCTCACCATAGATGCGCCGCAGCCGCATCTTGACACCGCGGGCCATCGAGAAGCTGCGCTCCAGAAGCAGCAGGTCGCCATCCGGCAGGAAAGCGCCGTCGGTGATGTCGAAATCGCCATTGCGCTTGACGGTGAAGACGCCCTTGTGCGGCCCTTCGATGATGGCAGCATAGATGTTGCCGGCCTTGTCGAGGCTCTTCTCGGAGACCACGACCAGCCCACCCTCATGCTGGCCGTTGGCATTGGCATGGGTGACGGTCTCGAAGCCGCGATTCTGGCGCAATTCCTGGGCCGGAACCACGAAATCCAGCTGCCTGAACGGCGCCTTCATGTCGTTGGCGTCGATCTTGAACTGGGCGACGCGGTGGCTGCGCTCGAAGCCGATGGTGGCAATGCCGTCCTTGACCGCGAGGCCTTCCGCATCGACCTCCCATTTCTTGTCGATCGGCCGGCCGGTCTCGTCGACCATCTGCTGCATGCGGAAATTCTGGATGCCGGACGGCCGCTTGTCGGCGTCGCGGACCACCGTGCCGAAGAACCAGAAGCCGGTGTCGGCAACGCCGATGAAGTCGCCGCCGGCTTTCAGGAAACGGAAGGCCGACAGCGCGCCGAAATCGCGCGTCGGCGAGGTCATCTCCAGCCCGCCGACGAATTCGAGCGGGCCGAACTGCTTGTCGGCATGGCCAATGTGGAATTCGGCGATCGGTCGGGCCAAGATTTCGACCGGTTCGACCGAGGTGGAATCAGCCGAGCCGGCTGCCGCCGAAGCCACGCCGGAAAGCAGGGCGATTGCGGCGAAAAGCGTCTGCTGAAAGCCGCCGCGCGAAAAGATCATCCGGCGCGCCGCATGCCGCCGCGCCGCGTATCCTTCGCGCTTTCCTCGGCAAACAGCGAAGCCAGCTGCTCGGTCATGGCGCCGGCCAGTTCCTCGGCATCGACGATGGTGACGGCACGACGGTAGTAGCGCGTGACGTCATGGCCGATGCCGATGGCCAGCAGTTCCACCGGCGAACGCGTCTCGATCAGCTCGATGACGGCGCGCAGATGGCGTTCGAGATAGTTGCCCGGATTGACCGACAGCGTCGAATCGTCGACCGGCGCGCCGTCCGAGATCATCATCAGGATCTTGCGCTGTTCCGGCCGGGCGATCAGGCGGTTGTGCGCCCACAGCAGCGCCTCGCCGTCGATGTTTTCCTTGAGCAGGCCCTCCCGCATCATCAGCCCGAGATTGCGCCGTGCCCGCCGCCACGGATGGTCGGCCGACTTGTAGATGATATGGCGCAAATCGTTGAGCCGGCCAGGATTCGGCGGCTTGCCGTCCTTCAGCCATTTCTCGCGCGCCTGCCCGCCCTTCCAGGCACGGGTCGTGAAGCCGAGGATCTCGACCGAGACGCCGCAACGCTCCAGCGTGCGCGCCAGGATATCGGCGCAGGTGGCGGCGACCGTGATCGGCCGTCCGCGCATCGAGCCGGAATTGTCGAGCACCAGCGTCACCACCGTGTCGCGGAATTTGGTGTCGCGCTCCTGCTTGAAGGATAGCGGCTGCATCGGATCGATGACGACGCGCACCAGCCGCGCCGGGTCGAGGTAGCCCTCTTCCAGGTCGAAATCCCAGGAGCGGTTCTGTTGTGCCATCAACCGCCGCTGCAGCCGGTTGGCGAGCCGCCCGACCACGCCGGACAGATTGGCAAGCTGCTTGTCGAGGAAGGCGCGCAGCCGGTCGAGCTCTTCTTCTTCGCAAAGCTCCTCGGCCCCGACCGTCTCGTCGAAAGCAGTGGTGAAGACCTTGTAGTCGATTTCCTTCGGCAGATTGGTGAAGGGATTGTCGTTGCGGCGCGCCTCGCCGGGCGTCTCGGCATCCGCATCGTCATCATCGGACAGGTCGTCGGCGGTGGCGTCGGAGGCTTCCGTCTCGGCTGACTGCTCGTCATCGGCCGAAGCCTCGGCATCCTCGGACTGCGACTGCTCGGAGCCGGAAGCGTCTTCGCCGCCCTCCTCGCTCTGCTCCTCGCCTTGCGGCTGGTTGTCGTCATTGTCCTCGGAGTCTTCCGTCTCCTGGTCGTCGCCGAGTTCCTCGGCCATTTCCATGGAGGCGAGCATCTCGCGCACGACGCGGGCAAACGCCTGCTGGTCGCCGAGCTTGGCGGAAAGTCCGTCGAGATCGGCCTTGGCCTTTTCCTCGACCCAAGGGCGCCAGAGTTCGACCAGCCGCTCGCCGCTTTTCGGGATCGGCCGGCCGGTGAGCTTCTCGCGCACCATCAGGGCGAGTGCTTCCTCGATCGGCGCGTCGGCCTTGTCCTTGACGTCGACAAGGTTCGCCTTGGCGTATTTGTCCTCCAGCATCGAGCCGATATTGTCGGCGACGCCCTGCATGGCGCGTGAGCCGATCGCCTCGACACGGGCCTGCTCGACCGCATCATAGATGGCACGGGCCGCCTTGCCTTCCGGCGCCAGCTTGGTGTGGATGCGAACGTCGTGGCAGGCACGCTTCAGCGCCATGGAATCGCCGAGCCCGCGTGTAATCGCGATGTCGGTCTTCGACGCTTTCTTCGGTAATTCGGGCAACCGGGCTCGGCTGCCGGCGAACGCCGGCCTGTCCTTGGCGAAACCGACTTCCAATTCCTTGTCGCCGGCGATGGCGCGCATGCAGACGGTGACGGCGCGCTTGAAGCTGTCGGCTTCAGACCCCGTCTTCGACTTGTTGCGCGTATTGTCGCCCGGACCCGCCATCGAGACTCTGCTTAGCCCAGCACGACATTCGCCGCTGATTCCGGCAGATCCTCGCCGAAGGCGCGCTGATAGAACTCGGCCACCACCGAGCGTTCCAGCTCGTCGCACTTGTTGAGGAAGGTCAGCCGGAACGCCATGCCGATATTGCCGAAAATCTCGGCATTCTCGGCCCAGGTGATGACGGTACGCGGGCTCATCACGGTCGACAGATCGCCATTGATGAAGGCCGAGCGCGTCATGTCGGCGACGCGCACCATCTTGTTGACGATCTCCTTGCCCTTGACGTCGCGATAGTGCTTGGCCTTGGCCAGCACGATGGCGACTTCATTGTCGTGCGGCAGATAGTTCAGCGTGGTGACGATCGACCAGCGGTCCATCTGCGCCTGGTTGATCTGCTGGGTGCCGTGATAAAGGCCAGTGGTGTCGCCCAGGCCGACCGTGTTGGCGGTCGAAAACAGCCGGAACGCCGGATGCGGACGAATGACCCGGCTCTGGTCGAGCAGCGTCAGCCGGCCCGACGATTCCAGCACGCGCTGGATGACGAACATCACATCCGGGCGGCCGGCATCATACTCGTCGAAGCACAGCGCGACATTGTGCTGATAGGCCCAGGGCAGGATGCCGTCGCGGAATTCGGTGATCTGCAACCCGTCCTTGACGACGATCGCGTCCTTGCCGACGAGATCGATACGGCTGACATGGCTGTCGAGGTTGACGCGCACGCAGGGCCAATTGAGGCGGGCGGCGACCTGTTCGATATGGGTCGACTTGCCGGTGCCGTGATAGCCCGACACCATGACGCGGCGGTTGTAGGCAAAGCCCGCAAGGATCGCCATCGTCGTGTTCTTTTCGAACAGATAGTCCGGATCGATGTCGGGAACATGCTCTGATGTCACCGAATAGGCCGGCACCACCATCTTGGACTCGAAACCGAATTTTTCCTTCACCGACACCGTTGTGTCGGGCAGGTTGGCGATGTCACGATCGACCTTGTTCATATCTCTCAACATCTCCACGGGCGAAAAGCCTGATTTCGCCGGCAATCGATTTTGTCCGGGGGCGGTCTTAGAGCCTTTTCCAACCTTATGAAAGTTGGAAAACGACACGAACCGAATGGTCGCTCAGCACAGGCCCGCCTGTTTGAGCACGCGATAGGCTTGCAGCACATCGCGGAACCGGTCTTCCGAACCTCTGTCGCCACCATTCGCATCCGGATGGTGGAGTTTCACCAGTTCCTTATAGCGCGCCTTGATCTCCTTGCCAGTCGCCTTTGTATCAAGGCCAAGCGTTTCCAGCGCCTTGGCCTCAAGCGGCTTGGCCTTGCGCTCGCGCGCCTCGCGCGGATCCTTCGGCCCCTTGAACAGGTCGAACGGGTCGCGCATGCGATTATAGTAGCCGGCGCGGCCGGAACGCAGCTGCGCCATATCCGGCGACGAACGCGTCGAGGCGCCGTTGACGCCCATCTTCCAGGTCGGCCGGTGACCGGTCATCGCCTCCTTCTGGAAGCGCGCGACCTCGGTGTCCGGCACGCCGGAGAAATAGTTGAAGCCCTTGTTGTACTCGCGCACATGGTCGAAGCAGAAGCGGAAATACTCGCCCTCCTTCATACGCCCGACCGGCGCACGATGGGTGCCCGCTTCCTTGCAGCCGTCCCACTGGCAAATCGGCGAGTGCGACTTCAGCTCCGCGTCCTTGTCGGGGCGGACGCGAATCTTCTCGAAATATTTGGGGTACGGCTTCATCTAACCCATTTATGGGGCGTTCGCAGATGCGAAACAAGAATTGACATTTTCGCGATCATCGCCCTAACCGCTGAATCGCGGCATAAAGCAGGCGAATGGCGGATTTTGTTGCGCGGCAGCGGCTTTGCACGGACCGATTTTCGGTTTCAAGGCTGATGTGCCAGCCATATGTGGTGAAGGGAGACGGCGATGTCCACACAGACGACCATGGAAGACAAGCTCAACAAGGCACTTTCGCCGGAGCGGCTGGTCATCATCAACGAGAGCCATCTCCATGCCGGTCATCACCACGACGGCTCCGACCATCACGGCACCTATGACGGCACCGGCGAGACGCATTTTCGCGTCCGCGTCGTCTCATCCGCCTTTGCCGGCATGAGCCGTATCGACCGTCACCGCGCCGTCAACGAACTGCTAGCCGACGAACTGAAGGCAGGCGTTCACGCACTGGCGATCGAACCGGCGGCTCCCGGCGAAAAGACGCGCTGGTAGGTCGGCGCCGCCGCGCTCAGAGCACCGCTTCGATAAGGAACGGTCCGCGCCGCGACAAGGCGCTGTCCAGCAGCGCATCGAAGCGTTCGCATGTATCGGCGCGAGCCGCCTCGACGCCCATCCCTTTGGCCAGCGAGACCCAGTCCAGCGACGGATGGTCGAGGTCGAGCATGCGCCTGGCGTTCTCGCCGATGGCGTTGACACCGACATTCTTCATCTCGCCATGCAGGATCGCGTAGGTTCGGTTGGCAAAGACGATCGTCACCACGTCGAGCTTTTCCCGCGCCTGGGTCCACAATCCCTGCACCGTGTACATGCCGCTGCCGTCGGCCTCCAGATTGATCACCTTGCGCTCCGGACAGGCGATTGCCGCCCCCGTCGCCATCGGAATGCCTCCACCGATCGATCCGCCTGTGCCCATCATGTAGTCGTGCGGCGCGGCAAAGGCCGACAGCGCGAAGAAACGCCGCGCCGAAGTGACCGCCTCGTCGCAGACGATCGCATCCACGGGAAGCTTTCGCGCCACCGACAATGCGATGGCATCTTCCGTCAGCCTTCCGGTGGGCGTTCCCTCGTCGGGGAAAGCGGTTGCGAACACCTGTTGTTGCGTCGGCTTTATGCCAAGTTCGTCGCGAAGCGCCTCCAGCGCTGCATGCAGATCGTCGCCGTGGGCTGCCAGCGCCAGCACCTGGCAACCCTCACGGACAAGCCGTCCCGGTTTTCCCGGATAGGCAAAGAAGGCAACGGGTTCCTTCCCGCCGACCAGGATCAGAACGTCGATATCCCTGAGTACAGCCGTCGCCGCATCGACCGGATAGGGGATGCGGGTCGGCGCGACACGCCCGCGCCCGCGCTGCATCCGCGCGATCAGGACGTCGCTGAACAGACGGACATCGCTGGCCGTCGAGATCTGCCCGGCGATAGCAAGCGCATCGGCTCGTGCGGCCTTCCCGCGAACGACCATGCCGACGCGACCCGGAGCGGCACGGATCGCCGCGGCGATCTTTCGTACGACGTCCATATCGATGGCTGGCGGCGGCGCCAGCCTCACCTTGCCAACCGAGACCGCCCCGACTTCACCCCAGGCGGCATCCGCCGGCAGGATCAGCGTCGCGACACCTGGTGGGGCCAGCGAGGCGCGGAAGGCGGCCTCTGCGGCCGGCGCGATATCCGCCGGTCCTTTGACGCGGCCTACCCAGTTCGACATCGGTGTCGCAAGGCCTTCGATATCGCTGGTGAGCGGAGCATCGAGCGGCAGGTGGTAGGAGGCGTGGTCGCCGACAATGTTGATCATCGGGCTGAGCGCGCGCCGCGCATTGTGCATGTTGGCGAGACCATTGGCCAGGCCGGGACCGGTATGCAGTAGCGTCGCGGCGGGGCGATCGGTCATCCGCGCATAACCGTCGGCGGCACCGGTCACCACCCCCTCGAACAGGCCGAGCACGCAACGCATCTCGGGTTTCCGGTCAAGTGCGGCAACGAAATGCATTTCGGACGTGCCGGGGTTGGCGAAGCAGACCGTCACATCATTGGCCAGAAGCACGTCACACAGGACATCGGCGCCGTTCATGAGATTCTCTCCCGATCGAAGAGAGCAATTGCACCCGCGGGCGCCCGCGCGGCAATATCCCGCCAGTGCTTTTGATCTGATCCAGTCGCGCTGATGCAGCTGCCTCGGGAGGCTCGGGATCAGCCGACCGTCGATTTCAGGAATGCCAGCGCGGCAGCGGTCAGCGCGTCGCCGTCCTCGCCGAAATCGCGATTGATCGACATGTGCGTATAGGCGCTGCCGTCGAACACGGTGACCTTGGTACCGGTGGCGCGCAGGCGCGAGGCAAAGGCCTTCGACTCCTCGCCACGCCCCGAGGCGCGCGAATAGGCAATGAAGGTCGGCGGATGCTTGCGGCCGTCGACATAGCTGGCCGGCGAAAGTGCCGCCCATTGCGAGGGGTCGGAAAACACGCGCGCATAGACCCGCACCATGCCGCCATTTTCGGCAAGCGCTGCAAGATCATAGGCCCTGGTGTCGTCGAGGATGAGCGCAGCTATGCCAGGCAACCCGCCGCGCATGCCGGTCAATGCAATCAAATGGCAGCCGGCTGAATGGCCCATGCCGACCATGCGGTTGGGGTCGCCGCCATGCTGGGCAATGTTGGCGCGCACATAGGCATAGGCTTTTTCGACGTCGCTGGCCTGGGTGGCGACATCGGCCTTAGGCAACAGGCGGTAATCGATGGAGACGAAGCAGAAGCCGTTGGCGAGCAGGAAGGCCGGCTTGGCGTCGACCTGGCTGCGTTTGCCGAACTGCCAGGTGCCGCCATGGACGAAAAAGACGACCGGCATGCCGCTCGCGCCCTCGGGCGCATAGATGTCGAGCTTGGCCGGCCCGTAATCGAAGGTTTTTGGCGCGGGTTGGCGCGGGCGCCGCGCGGCCGATGCTCCCAATGGCAGCATCGCCGCCGCGGAGGCCAGAATGAAGCTTCGTCGATCGATCATCATGGTCTCCCGACCGTGTAGGCCAACAGTGCCCGCAGGCGCCACGAGCGTCCAGTTAAGGATTGGTAATACCCAGAGGTCTGGCTCGGCGATCGATCATCGATCCGAACCTCGAATGGCACTCGAGCTTTTGGGTAGAGGAGGCCGGATCAACCGGCTTCGTCGAACTCGCATCGGGGCGCAACTCTCGCAGCATCAGGCCGCATCAAATGCACTGCCCTTGCAGTTCAGTTCACGAAATCAATATCTGCCCCTTGACGGTCTCATCTGGCCATCACCACCTAAGTATTTGGGCAAGCATTCCAGCCACATGAGTGGTGTCCCCGGGTTTCAATGCCAGATGCTCGCGCTCTCCTTCATGTGAAGGGAACCACAATGCTTTCCAGCAGTTGAATCTATGATGAGCCGTCAGGCACCCAGAACGGCTCCGAGGGCAAGAACATCATGCGAGAGAACCAGTCTGACGTCTTCGATCTGTTTTCGGAAATTTATACGGGCGCGGCGCAGGAGGAGATCAGCCTCCAGCAATATCTCCTTGCCTGCCGAGAAGACAGATCGATGTATGCCTCGGCGCCTGAACGGATGGTCGAGGCGATCGGCGAGCCGAACCTGGTCGACACCAGTAAGGATGAGCGGCTTGGCCGCATTTTCTCCAACCGGACCGTCAAGGTGTACCCCTCCTTTGCAGATTTCTATGGCATGGAGGACACGATCGAGCGCATCGCCGGCTACTTTCGCTATGCCTCCCAGGGGCTCGAGGAGCGCAAGCAGATACTCTATCTCCTAGGCCCGGTCGGTGGCGGCAAATCCTCCCTTGCCGAACGGCTGAAGAAATTGATGGAGCAGCGCCCGATCTACACGCTGAAGGTCGGCAACCAGGTCAGCCCGGTTTTCGAATCGCCACTTGGCCTTTTCCATCCCGATCGCATGGGCGACCTGCTGCAGGATAAATACGGCATTGCCCGGCGCCGGTTGAACGGGCTCATTTCGCCATGGGCGGCCAAGCGCCTCGACGAACTGTCCGGTGATATTTCCAAGTTCAGCGTGGTCAAGCTGATGCCTTCGCGATTGCGCCAGATCGCCATCGCCAAGACCGAGCCCGGCGATGAGAACAATCAGGACGTCTCGGCCCTGGTCGGCAAGGTCGACATCCGGCAATTGGAAAATTTCAGCCAGTCCGATCCGGACGCCTATTCCTTCAGCGGCGGACTGAACCGGACCACCCAGGGCCTGCTTGAATTCGTCGAGATGTTCAAGGCGCCTATCAAGGTCCTGCATCCGCTGCTGACCGCGACCCAGGAGGGCAGCTACAACGGCACCGAGAATTTCGGCGCCTTTCCCTACCAGGGGATCATCGTGGCCCATTCCAACGAATCGGAATGGCAGCAGTTCAAGAACAACAAGAACAATGAGGCCTTTCTCGACCGCATCCTCGTGGTCAAGGTGCCCTATTGTCTGCGGATCACCGAAGAGAGGCAGATTTACGAGAAGCTGCTGCGGGAGAGCGAATTGGCCGCCAGCCCCTGCGCCCCCGAGGTGCTGGACATTCTCAGCCGGTTCACCGTCTCGACCCGCCTTGCCGAGCATGACAATTCGCCACTCTACACCAAGATGCGCGCCTATGACGGCGAAAACCTGAAGGACGTCGACCCCAGGGCGAAGTCGGTTCAGGAATATCGCGACGCCGCCGGCGTCGCCGAAGGCATGACCGGCGTCAGCACACGCTTCGCCTTCAAGATCCTGTCGCAGACATTCAACTACGATACGAAGGAGGTGGCTGCCGATCCTGTGCATCTGATGTACATCCTGGAAGAGGCGATCAAGCGCGAGCAGTTTCCAAAGGAGACGGAAGCTGCCTACCTCGAGTTCATCAAGTCGGAACTGGCAACGCGCTATGCCGAGTTCATCGGCCACGAAATCCAGAAGGCCTATCTGGAATCATACAGCGAGTATGGCCAGAACCTCTTCGACCGTTACATCGCCTATGCCGATGCCTGGATCGAGGATCAGGACTACAAGGATCCCGATACCGGCCAGGTTCTCAATCGCGAGGTATTGGATAAGGAATTGTCGCAGGTCGAAAAACCGGCCGGCATCGCCAATCCCAAGGATTTCCGCAACGAGGTGGTGAAGTTCACCTTGCGCGCGCGCGCAAGAAACCACGAGCGCAACCCGTCATGGACGAGTTATGAAAAGCTGCGTGAAGTCATCGAGAAGCGGATGTTCGGACAGGTCGAGGATCTCTTGCCGGTGATCAGCTTCGGTTCCAAGCAGGACAGCGTCACGGAAAAACGTCACAATGAATTCGTGCAGCGGATGGTCGAGCGCGGCTACACCCAGCGGCAGGTGCGTCGCCTTGTGGACTGGTACATGCGAGTGAACAAGGCGGGCTGAGAGAGCCCGGATGGTTTCATGCCGATCTTCATCGACCGTCGCCTGAATCCAAAGGACAAGAGCCTCGGCAATCGCCAGCGCTTTCTCAGGCGTGCGCGCGAGGAACTGAAGCGGAGTATACGCGATCAGATCCGCACCGGCAGGATCGCCGACGTGGATGCCGAGCACGCCGTGCCCATGCCCGAAAGAGGCACGGGCGAGCCGAGCTTCAACAACGCCTGGAACAGCGGCAGGCGCCAGCACATCCTGCCAGGCAACAAGCATTTCTCCCCTGGAGACCTGATCCCCAAGCCCGGCGGAGGCGCGGGAGCGTCGTCCCCGGGAAACACGGCATCTGAGGACGATTTTCGTTTCGTGCTGTCACGCGAAGAGGTGCTCGATCTTTTCTTCGAGGATCTCGAACTCCCAGACATGGTCAAGCTCAACCTCAAGGAGATCCTTGCCTTCAAGCCGCGCCGGGCTGGCTTCGCCGCTACCGGTTCACCGACCAACATCAATGTTGGGCGCACGATGCGCAACAGCCACGGCCGCCGCATTGCGCTGAGGCGCCCTAAGCAGGAGGAGTTGGACGCGATCCTCCAGGAAATCGCCACGCTTGAGTTGGTGCCATCCAGCGCAGCGGCGCGCCAGCGCATTGCGGCGTTGCGCGAAGAGCTGGACCGGCTGGAGCGGCGGCGCAGGCGAATTGCCTATGTCGATCCGGTCGACATCCGATTCAACCGCTTCGATCTCCGACCTGTGCCGAACGCCAATGCCGTCATGTTCTGTCTGATGGACGTATCCGGCTCGATGGGTGAGCGCGAAAAGGATCTGGCCAAGCGCTTCTTCGTGCTGCTGCACCTGTTCTTGAAACGGCGCTACGCCCGCATCGAGATCGTCTTCATCCGCCACACGCACCTGGCCCAAGAGGTCGATGAGGAAACATTTTTCTACAACACGCAAAGCGGCGGCACTGTCGTTTCCACCGCGCTGGAGGAAATGCACCGCATTATTGACGAACGTTACCCTGCCCACGAATGGAACATCTACGCCGCCCAGGCCTCGGACGGCGACAATTTCGCCGGCGATTCCGAGCGATGCATAACATTGCTCAACGGCAAGCTCATGCGGCTGTGCCAGTATTTTGCCTATGTCGAGATCATCGACGAGCGTGAAGCCCATATCTTCGGCACGACCGAAAACGGCACATCGCTATGGCGTGCCTATAGCAAAATCGACCTGAGATGGCCGAACTTCCAGATGAGCCGCATCGCCACGCCCGCTGATATCTATCCGGTCTTTCGCCAGCTCTTCGGCAGACAGCCGGCTCTCGTTAAGAGAGCGTGAGGGGTCCGATGGCCAGACAAGCCAGCAAATCCAGCCTGCTTTTTTCAGGGTCCGACTGGGATTTTAAAACATTGTCGCGGGCCTATGACGCGATCGAGGCAATCGCGGTCGAAGAGCTTCATCTGGATACCTACCCCGTGCAGATGGAGATCATCTCCTCACAACAGATGCTCGACGCCTATTCATCCATCGGCATGCCACTGATGTACCGTCACTGGTCTTTCGGCAAACATTTCCTCCACCAGGATCTGCTCTATCGCAAAGGCGGGCGAGGGCTTGCCTATGAACTGGTCATCAATTCCAATCCCTGCATCGTCTATCTGATGGAGGAAAACACCATGGCCCTGCAGGCCTTGGTAACGGCCCATGCCGCGCTCGGGCACAACCATTTCTTCAAGAACAATCAGCTGTTCAAACAGTGGACGGATGCTGGGGCGATCCTCGGCTACCTGGACTTCGCCAAGGGCTACATTGTCCGTTGCGAGGAGCGGCACGGCCTCGCCGCCGTCGAGGCTGTTCTCGATTCCGCCCACGCGCTGATGGAGCAGGGCGTGTTCCGCTACCACCGGCCGCCCAAGCTGTCGTCGGAACGGCAGCGCGAAGGGCTTCGCGAGCGTCTCGAATACGAGGAGCGCTCCTACAATGATTTGTGGCGTACGCTGCCGCCTTCGCAGCAAGGGGCCAGCAACAAGGGACAAGACCCGGAGCGGAAGAAATCGCTCAACCTGCCCGAGGAAAACCTGCTCTATTTCCTGGAAAAGAACAGCCTGGTCCTGGAGCCTTGGCAGCGTGAGATCATCAGGATCGTTCGTGTCATAGCACAATATTTTTATCCGCAGCGGCAGACACAGGTGATGAACGAGGGCTGCGCCACTTTCGTCCACTATACGCTGATGAACATGCTGTTCGACCGCGGCCAGATCAGCGAAGGCGCCATGCTCGAAATTCTGCGCAATCATTCCAACGTGGTCTTCCAGCCGGCCTTCGACGATCCGCGCTTTTCCGGCATCAACCCCTATGCTCTCGGCCTCGATATGATGCAGGACATTCAGCGCATCTCGACCGAGCCGACGGCCGAGGACCGGGACTGGTTTCCCGACATAGCCGGCCACGGCAACTGGCGCGAGGTCCTGCTCGACGCCTGGGCGGACCACCGCGACGAGTCCTTTATCCGCCAGTACCTCAGTCCGGCCTTGATCCGGAAATGGCGGTTCTTTGTGCTCGGCGACGCTGCCGACCAACCGCATTGCCAGGTCGCCTCGATCCACAACGAACGCGGCTATGAGAAGATACGCGCCGCGCTCGCTAACAGTTATGATCTCGGCGCGAACCGGCCGGACATTCAGGTGATGGATGTCGATCTGCTCGGCGACCGCCATTTGCGACTGCAGCACAAGGTCAATGACGGCATCCTTCTCGAGGATGCCAGCCGCGACGCCACGCTTCGTCACATCCGCAGGCTTTGGGGTTATGATGTCAGCTTGGCGGCCGTAGACGCCGAGACGGGGGCGACGATCCACGAACGCTCGACCAGCCAGATCGCGGAATGAGGCTCCGCGGTTGCGCTGGTTATGGTGGCTCTCGACGCGCTTCAAGCGTCGCCGGCTGGCCTGATCCTCAGCCTGGCGATCCGGTTCTTGTCGCGCTTCATGACGACGAAGCGCTTGCCGTGGAAGGTGAAGGCCTGCTTCTCCTCAGGGATCGACTGCGTCTCGTGGATGACGAGGCCGGCAATGGTGGTGGCCTCCTCGTCCGGCAGGTTCCAGTCAAGCGCCCGGTTGAGGTCGCGGATCGGCACCGTGCCGTCGACGACGACGGAGCCGTCGGCCTCCTGCTTGACGCCCTGGATGTCGACATCATGCTCGTCGGCGATCTCGCCGACGATCTCCTCGATGATGTCCTCCAGCGTCACCAGCCCTTCGACCTCGCCATATTCGTCGACGACAACGGCGAAATGCGCCTTGCGGCGCAGGAAGGCATTGAGCTGTTCCTGCAAGGTCGTGGTGTCGGGCACAAACCATGGCTTCGAGGCGATCTTCATCACATCGATCCTGGAGAAGTCGTTGCCGACTTCGTTGAGCGCACGCAGCAGATCCTTAGCATGCAGCACGCCGACGATGTTGTCGAGCGAGCCCTTCCACAGCGGCATGCGGGTGTGCGGGCTCTGCAGGATCTCGCGCACTACGGCTTCCGGCGCGTTGTCGGCGTTGACCGAGCGCATGTTGGTGCGGTGAACCATGATATCGGAGACTTCGAGCTCGGCGAGATCGAACAGACCACCGACGCGGTCGCGATCCTCGCGCACCACCTGGCCGTCACGGCGGAAATCGTCGACCGCGCCGCGCAATTCGTCCTGGGTCGAGCGCTGCGGCTCGATGCGAGACAGCTCGTAGCCGAACGCGGCAAGCAGGCGCGTGCGCAAGGCAACGGCCAGCAGGACGAGGGCGGCAAGGACAGCGACGACAATCCAGCCGGTCTCGTTCATCTCCGATCGCTTTCCTTCGGGCCTGGATGGTTCTCCCTGAGGAACGACAGCACTTCCGAAGCCGGCACATCCTTGGCGATGAAGGCCTGGCCGATGCCGCGCGTCAGGATGAAGGTCAGCGCGCCGCGCGACACCTTCTTATCCTGGGTGATGAAGGCCAGCAGCGCCTCGGCGTCAGGCAAATCGCCCGGAATGTCGACTATCCGCCAGGGCAGGCCGACGGCTCGCAGATGCGCCTCGACGCGCGCGGCATCGTCGGGGCTGGCCAGGTTGAGCCGCGACGAGAACCGGTACGCCAGCGCCATGCCGATGGCGACGCCTTCGCCATGGACGAGGCGGGCTCCGTCATACTGCGTGGCGGCTTCGAGTGCGTGGCCGAACGTGTGGCCGAGATTGAGCAGCGCGCGGTCGCCGGTCTCGAACTCGTCGCGGGCAACCACGTCGGCCTTGGCGCGGCAGGCTTCGGCAATCGCCCGCACCCTCTCCGGCCCGCCGGCAAACACCTTCGCCCAGTTCTCTTCCAGCCAAGCGAAAAACTCCGGCCGGTCGATGAGCCCATATTTGGCAAGCTCGGCATAGCCGGCACGGAATTCGCGGATCGGCAGCGTGTCGAGCACTCCGGTGTCGGCCAGCACCAGCTTCGGCTGATGGAAGACGCCGACGAGGTTCTTGCCGCGCGCACTGTTGATGCCGGTCTTGCCGCCGACCGAGGAATCGACCTGCGCCAGCAGCGAGGTCGGGACCTGCACGAAATTCATGCCGCGGCGCACGATGCCGGCTGCAAAGCCGGCAAGGTCGCCGATGACGCCGCCGCCGAAGGCGATAACGATGTCGCCGCGCTCCAGCCTGGCGGCCAGCACACCGTCGACCACCTCTTCGAGATGGGCAAAGCTCTTGGTCTTCTCGCCCGGCGGCAGCGTGATGATGGCGGGCTGGATACCGCTCGTTTCGAGGCCGGCCTTCAGCTCATCGAGATGCGCTGCCGCGACGTTGGCGTCGGTGATGACCGCGGCGCGTGTGCCCGGCAGCCGGCGCGAAATCTCCGCGCCGGCGCGCGACAGCAGGCCGGAGCCGATCAGAATGTCGTAGGTCCGGTCGCCAAGCCCGACTTCGACGGTGACTGGCTGATCCCCGCTCACGATTCCACCTCGCCTGTCGCGGCAGTCTCATCGATGCCGAAATGCCGGCATAGCGCGTCCACCACCTCGGTGGCGATGACCTCCTTGCGGTCATCGCGGGTCGGCACGGTGACATCAGATGTCGCGTAGACCGGATAACGCTCGCTCATCAGCCGCTCCAGCACGGCGCGGGGGTCAGCGCTTTTCAGGAGCGGCCGGTTCTGCTTCTTGGAGACGCGGTCCATCAAAAGGTCGAGTTCGGCCTTCAGCCACACCGACACGCCGTGGGCAGCGATCGCCTCGCGCGTCTGCGCGTTCATGAAGGCGCCGCCGCCGGTCGACAGCACTTGTGGGCCGTTTTCCAGCACGCGCAGGATGACGCGCTGCTCCAGTGCTCTGAATTCCGTCTCGCCATAGCGCTCGAACAGCTCCGGAACGGTCATGCGCGAGACGCTTTCAATCTCCTGGTCGCTGTCGATGAAGGGCAGCGCCAGCATCGTTGCCACCTTGCGGCCGATCGCGGTCTTGCCGGCGCCCATCAGCCCGACAAAGACGACGGAACGGCTGCCCAGCCGGCCAAGCAGCGCGGCATGGGTCTCGTCTGGAGGATTTGCTGGCAGCGCGTTCATCTGGTGTTTCGAGGGCCCTCTTTGCCGGCGTATCGACATGAAAAGCCCGTTTGCGTCAAGCGTGCCAGCAGCTTGAACCCGATATGGACTGGCAGGGTCCGCATCAGAAGTTGCTAACAGGCCTCAGCTTCTTCCTTGAATTGGCCGGATTGGCGTCCCATAAGGGGACAGGGTTTGGAAACGCAGAACAAGAAGACGGGCGAAAATTGATGCCGACACTGTTTCGCTTTGTCGTGATAACAGCGATTCTGGCTGGCATTGCCTATGGTACGATGTTCGCACTGGTGATGTTCGTCGAGCCCAAGAAGGGGGAAATGAGCGTGCGCATCCCTCCGGAAAAGCTCAATCCCAAGAAAAGTTGAATGACAAGACAAGCTGAATGAACAGCGCCGCCCGCATCGAAGCCTTCCTGGAAATGATGAGCGCCGAGCGGGGTGCGGCCGAAAACACGCTTTCCTCCTACCGCCGTGACCTCGAGGACGCTTCGGACGCGATCGATGGCGGACTAGCCGGCGCGGCCGCCGCCGATATCCGCGCCTATCTCGACGACATCGCCGCGCGCGGCTTTGCCGCCACGTCGCAGGCGCGCAAACTGTCGGCGATCCGCCAGTTCTTCAAATTCCTCTACGCCGAGGGTCTGCGCGGCGATGACCCGACCGGCACACTGGACAGCCCGAAAAAGGGCCGTCCGCTGCCCAAGACGATGAGCGAGGCCGACACCGGCCGGCTGATCGACCGCGCAGCACTTGAGGCCGGCGATCCCAGGCTCGGCAACGATGCCGCGCTCGGCACCACTGAGTGGCTGGCCTCACTGCGCCTGCATGCGCTGGTCGAGGTGCTCTATGCCACCGGCCTGCGCGTTTCCGAGCTGGTCGGCCTGCCGGTGACGGTGGCGCAACGCGATGACCGCTTCTTCATGGTGCGCGGCAAGGGCGACAAGGAGCGCATGGTGCCGCTCTCGGCCAAGGCGCGCACGGCGATGAAGAGTTGGCTTGCCGCCCGCGCCAAGGTACCCGCCTTTGCCGACAGTCCGTTCCTGTTTCCGGCCGCATCCGACAGCGGCTATCTCTCGCGCCAGGTCTTCGCTCGCGACCTGAAGGGGCTGGCGGCGAGGGCCGGCATCGCCTCGGCCAAAATCTCGCCGCATGTGCTGCGCCATGCTTTCGCCAGCCATCTCCTGCAGAACGGCGCCGATCTCAGGGCCGTGCAGCAGTTGCTCGGCCATGCCGACATATCGACGACACAGATTTACACCCATGTGCTGGAAGAGCGGCTGGTGCGGTTGGTCAACGATCATCATCCGCTTGCCGACTAGGCCTCATATCGCTATGTGAGGACGACGTTTCACCGCCCGGAACCATGTATTCAAGGGTTCCGTCAGCCATTGCCTTCCGACGTATCGGTCCGCTCACGCATGTACAATTACCTCGATTTCGAAAAGCCGGTGCAGGACCTCGAGGGCAAGATCCTTGAGCTGAAGAAGCTTGCCGAGAATGGCGAGGCGGTCGATGTCGGCGACGAGATCAGCCGTCTCGAGAAGCGCTCCCGCGACGCGCTGCGCGACGCCTACAAGGCGCTGACGCCGTGGCAGAAGGTGCAGGTGGCGCGCCATCCCGACAGACCGCATTGCGTCGATTACATCAAGGGCCTGTTCAACGATTTCACGCCACTGGCCGGCGACCGCAATTACGGCGAGGACCAGGCGATCGTCGGCGGTTTCGCCCGCTTCCGCGGCGAGCCCGTTGCCATCATCGGCCAGGAAAAGGGTTCCGACACGACCAGCCGTCTGAAGCACAATTTCGGCTCGGTGCGGCCCGAAGGCTACCGCAAGGCGGTGCGGCTGATGGAACTCGCCGACCGCTTCAAGATCCCGCTGCTGACGCTGGTCGACACCGCCGGCGCCTATCCCGGCGTCGGCGCCGAGGAGCGCGGCCAGGCCGAAGCCATTGCGCGCTCAACTTCGGCCTGCCTTGGCCTGAAAGTGCCGTCGATCTCGGTCGTCATCGGCGAAGGCGGCTCGGGCGGCGCCATCGCCATCGCCACCGCCAACCGAGTCTACATGCTCGAACATGCCATCTATTCGGTGATTTCGCCGGAGGGCGCGGCCTCGATCCTGTGGCGCGACACGACGCGGTCGAAGGACGCGGCGACCAACATGAAGATCACCGCGCAGGATCTTCTGGAGCTGAAGATCATCGACGCCATCATTCCCGAGCCGCTCGGCGGCGCGCATCGTGGCGCCGAAACCGTGATTGCCGCGACCGGCGACCTCATCGCCAGGACGATGAAGGAATTTGCCGGCGCCAACACCGACTTCCGCGAGCAGCGCCGCGAGAAATACCTGGCTATGGGCCGCAGCCTCTGACCGCAGGCAGCCTTGCCCGCCACAATGTGGCGGCTCGGAGCATTTTTGCCACAAAAATGCCGCTGCATTCGGCTCAATGGGACTGCCGTGAGGGGACGCGTCGACACTTGCGGTAAGGAATTTTCAAGGTTAACGGGCTTAGGGTCCGTCCAGGTTCAGTGCAGTAGCCGTGGCGTGAACCGCCCTGGCGCCAGAGAAAAGACGAATCCGTAGCCATGTTTGTCAAGCTTGCCCGCACCGGACTTCTGATCGCCGCCCTCGGCGTTGCCGGCTGCAACAATTCGTCGATGAAGGATTTCGCGCCGGAGGCCAACAAGCCGCTGCCCGACAAGATCCTCGCCGACATGAGGGCCAAGGGCATGGTTCGCACCTCGTCGGTGATGGCCCGCATCTTCAAGGAAGAGGGCAAGCTCGAGATCTGGAAGGCCAAGACCAACGGCCGCTACGACATGGTGGCGAGCTACGACATCTGCAAATGGTCGGGCAAGCTCGGACCGAAATACACCGAAGGCGACCGCCAGGCGCCGGAAGGCTTCTACACGGTGCGCCCGGCGCAGATGAACCCGCGCTCGAACTACCATCTGTCGTTCAACATCGGCTATCCCAATGCCTATGACCGCGCCAATGGCCGCACCGGCTCCAATTTGATGGTGCACGGCGCCTGTTCGTCGTCTGGCTGCTATTCGATGACCGATGCGCAGATCGAGCAGATCTATGCCTTCGGCCGCGACGCCTTCCAGGGCGGCCAGACCGAATTCCAGATCCAGGCGTTTCCGTTCCGCATGACCGCCGCCAACATGGCGCGTTATCGCAGCGACCCGAACTACGACTTCTGGAAGATGCTGAAGATCGGCTACGACAATTTCGAGATCACCAAGGTTCCGCCGAAGGTCGACGTCTGCGAGAAGCGCTATGTCTTCAACCAGGTTGCCGCCGACGGCGAGACATTCGATCCGGCCGGCGCCTGCCCGGCGACGACACAGCCTGATTCGCTGAAGAGCGCCTACAATTCCTACATGAGCACCTACGACGCGGCGTTCAGCGGTGCGGTCAAGGCCAGCGTGCCGGCGCCCAAGCCGACCATCGCCGGCATCAAGGAAGCCAGCATCGTCTCCGACTGGTCCAAGCGCCGCGCCCGCGGCGAGCGCGTGCCGATCGATCCGCCGTCGCTCAACAACGACGGCTCGGTGACCGAGACGGCGCGCATGGGCCGCATCGATTCGCCGGCCGGCCGCAAGATGGCCGCCCTCGACGCCGAAAAGGCGGCCAAGCAGAAGGCCGAGGAGCAGAGGCTGGCTGCCATAGAGGCCGCCAAGCAAGCCAAGGAAGCCGCCAAGGCTCAGGCTTTGGCTGAAAAGGAGGCCGAGAAGGCCGCCAAGGAAGCCCCTGTCGCCACCGCGACCATCGCGGCCCCTTCCGAAGCCACGCCAGTGGCCGAAACGCAAGCGGCGAGTGCCGACGAAAGCCGGGTGACGAAGCTGAAGAACAAGCTGCTTGGCATGTTCGGCGGTTGATTTTCACCCGTGGCTGACCGCGCCGCTGTCTATGACCTCAAGGGACTGAACTGTCCCTTGCCCGTGCTCAAGGCTAAGAAGCGCCTGGCCGGGATGCAGCCAGGCAGCCGGCTGTGGCTCGAGACCACCGACCCGCTCGCCGTCATCGATATTCCGGCATTCTGCTCTGACAGTGGCCACCAGTTGATTGAAACGGCGGCGGTCTCCGGCGGCCACCGCTTCCTGGTCGAGCGCGGCGAACAGCAATCGTAGTGCATGCCGCCCAAAAGTGGGTCCGGTTTTGGGACAACGACATGCATAAAAACAAAGACCTAAAGCGCGTCGCATGAATCCGTTTGGCCGCGACGCGCTTTAGAGTTTACCGTCCGGCAATCGCCAGCGGGTTGTTTTCCAGCGCCGCGCGGTCGGGCGTGTCGATCGCCGGCCGGTTGGTGAAGGCGGCGAACAGCCTGCGGATATAGTCTTCCGGCATGTCGAGCGTGATCAGCACCAGCCGCGTGCCGCGCTGGCCGTCCGGCCAGGACGGCAGTTGCACCGGCGGGTGCAGGATCTTCTGCACGCCATGGATCACCAGCGGCCGCGACGGGTCTTCCCTGAGCTCGATGACGCCCTTCATCCGCAGCAGGCGCTCGCCATGTGTCGAACGCAGCAGGTCGAGAAACATCTCGATGGCTGAAAACGGCACCGGCTCGTCATGGACCAGCGAATAGGAACGCACGCGCGAATCGTGGCGATGGCCGTGGTCATGGCCATGTTCGTGATCATGCCCATCTTGATGATCATGGTCATGATGGTGGTGGTCGTGATCATGCGCCGCTTCCTCGCCAAGCCAGCGCCGCACATCGGCGGATTTGGTGGCGGGATTGTAGAGGCCGCAGTCAAACAGCGCCGCCACGCCTGTCCCCGTGTCGGCGGCATCGAGCACCTCGGCCCGTGGATTGATCTGCCGCAAGCGCGCCCGCAGCGTTTCGAGGTCGCCGGGGTCGGTGGCCAGATCGGCTTTGCTGAGCACGATGCGGTCGGCGACGGCGGCCTGCTTGACCGCCTCGACATGGGCGTCGAGCGTGGCATTGCCATTGACGGCATCGACCAAAGTGATGACGCCGTCGAGCCGGAAGGCCTGGACAAGTGCGGGATGCGCCATGATCGACTGCAGCACCGGCGCCGGGTCGGCAAGGCCGGTGGTCTCGACGATGACGCGGGCTAGACGGGCGATGCGGCCGGTCTGCAGCCGGTCGACCAGGTCGGCCAGCGTGTCGACCAGTTCGCCGCGCACCGTGCAGCACAGGCAGCCATCGGAAAGCTGGATGATGCCGTCGGAAGACTGCTCAACCAGCAGATGATCGATCGCCACCTCGCCGAACTCGTTGATGATGACTGCGGTGTCGGCCAGTGCCGGATCCTTGAGTAGCCGGTTGAGCAGCGTCGTCTTGCCGGCGCCGAGGAAACCGGTCAGCACCGAGACGGGGATCGGGAAGCCGCTCATCGGTTAGTTTGCAACCTTGACCGGCTGATCGCCCTGCGCGGCGGATCCGGCAATCTTTGGACCCGTGCCGGCGGGTGCCGGTCTGTCGGGCCGCCAGCTCGGGATCGGCACGTCGGCGTATTCCTGCGCACCCTGGTCGAGGATAGCCTTCGGCGCCGGACCGGTGGCACCGCCGAGGCCGACGGCAACCAGCGTCGGCACATGGTCGAGCTTTTCCTGATAGGGCGATTTCGGCACATCCTTGGCGGCAACCGGTGGCGCTTCGGACTGCTCCGCCGGCGCCTTCTTCTTGCAGACCTCGTCATGCATGTCGTTTGGCGAGACCGTGTCGCCATAGGGTGCCAGCGTGGTAACGGTGGTCGAACCGGCGGCAGGCGTGTCAAAACCCTGGTCGAGCAGTTTCGCGGCGGTCTCGGCACGGGTGACTGCCGATTTCTCGCCAAGCACCACCGCCACCAGCGTGCGCCCGTTGCGGGTCGCCGAACCGATCATGTTGAAGCCCGAGGGGCAGACAAAGCCGGTCTTCATGCCATCGGCGCCGGGATACCGGCCGATCAGCAGATTGTAGTTGGGAATAGCCTTCTTGCCGACGGCAAGGCCTTCGATCGAGAACCATGGCACATATTGCGGAAACTCACGCCGGATCGCCATCACCAAAACGGCGAGGTCGCGCGCCGTCGTGTACTGGTCCGGCGAATAGAGCCCGTTCGGATTGACGAAATGCGTGCCGTTCATGCCGAGCCGGGTCGCCTCTGCATTCATCCGTTCGGCAAAGGCTGCCTGCGAACCGCCGACATTTTCGCCGACGGCCATGGCGATGTCGTTGGCCGACTTGACCAGCATCATCTTCAGTGCGTTGTCGAGCCGCATCACCGAACCAGGCTTGAAGCCCATCTTGCTCGGCGGTTCGCCGGCCGAATGCTTGGTCACCTTGATCGGCGAATCGAGCTGAACCTCGCCGGCGGCGATCGCCCGAAAGGTCACATAAGCGGTCATCAGCTTGCTCAGCGACGCCGGATACCAGCGCTTGAACGCATCCTGATGCTGCAGGATCTTGCCGCTGCTGAGGTCGAACACAACCACCGGATTGGCCAGCGCCGGCCCGGCCAGGACCGACAGCGCGATTGTGCCTGCCGAGAATAGTTTGAGGAAATGCCTATGCCGCATGATCAAATCCGAAATCGCCTCTTGCCGTAGTCGCCCCTGGCTCCGTAAGATTTCGTTACGCGATCGCCAGCATGATAGGTCCGACCCTCAAAAACCGGACCGCATCGATGCGGTGCTATTTACCCTATGTGACGCCAAGATGGCAAAGTGCCTGGCGATCACAATTAGAAGGCAGCGGACAACACCCGCCTGTCCCAACAGCGAGATGGAACCATCATGCCAATCCTGAACCGTGCCGCCGAAATGCAGGACGAAGTTGCCGGCTGGCGCCAGCATCTGCACCAGACGCCAGAATTGAACTTCGACGTCTTCAAGACCGCCGCCTTCGTCACCGAAAAACTGAAGGCCTTCGGTTGCGACGACGTGGTGACCGGTCTTGGCAAGACCGGCGTGGTTGGCATCATCCGCGGCCGCCAGGGCGAGGGCCCCACCATCGGCCTGCGCGCCGACATGGACGCGCTGCCGCTCAACGAGATCACCGGCAAGCCCTACGCGTCGACCATTCCCGGCAAGATGCATGCCTGCGGCCATGACGGCCACACGGCGATGTTGCTAGGCGCCGCCAAATATCTCGCCGAGACGCGCAACTTCACCGGCTCCGTGGCGGTGATCTTCCAGCCGGCTGAGGAAGGTGGCGGCGGCGGCAACGAGATGGTCAAGGACGGCATGATGGACCGTTTCGACATCTCCAAAGTGTTCGGCATGCACAACATGCCGGGCCTGCCTGTCGGCCAGTTCGCCATCCGCCCGGGCCCGATCATGGCGGCAACCGCCGAGTTCACCATCACCGTGCGCGGCAAGGGCGGCCATGCGGCCATGCCGCACGGAACGATCGACCCGATCGTCATCGCCAGCCAGTTGGTCGGCGCCTTGCAGACCATCGCCTCGCGCAGCACCGACCCGGTCGAGGCCGTGGTGGTGTCGGTGACCAAATTCCACGCCGGCGACGCCTACAACATCATCCCGGAAACCGCCGAAATTGCCGGCACGGTGCGCACCTTGCGCAAGGAAATCGCCAAGAAGTCGGAAGAGCGCATCCGCACCATCTGCGAAGGACTGGCGACCGCGTTCGGTGCCAGGATCGAGGTTGACTACCAGGCAAACTACCCCGTGACCTTCAACCACGCGGAAGAGACGGTGTTTGCCAGCGATGTCGCGGCTGGTGTCGCCGGCGACGCGCATGTCCACCGCGGCATCCAGCCGGTGATGGGCGGCGAGGATTTCTCCTATATGCTCGAAGCCCGCCCCGGCGCCTTCATCTTCATCGGCAATGGCGACACCGCCGGCCTCCACAACCCGGCCTACGACTTCAACGATGAGGTCATCCCGCACGGCATGAGCTATTGGGTGAAACTGGCGGAAACGGCGCTGGCGGCCTGATACCATCAGCGCAACGGGCTGGCCGAATTTGCGTTCGGCCGGCCTCTTGGCGAAACGATCCGAAGCGGCTATGTGTCGGGCCGCGTGGTCCCGTAGCTCAGTAGGATAGAGCGGCAGATTCCTAATCTGTAGGTCACAGGTTCGATTCCTGTCGGGATCACCATGCTTTTCAAACACTTAGCGAATTGACGCCGTACTTTTTTGCGAATTTAGTACGGCGAACTTCGTGAATCTTCAGTCGTTGGGGACGTCTGCCCGAAGGACGAAACGACCCAAACCCGCTGCGAAGCGGGGCACTGCGATGCCCAAATTGGGGTAGGTTGTCGGCATTGCCAATCACCCTTGCCCGTTTTTCGACGCACCGAGACTAGGGACGGCAGCCGCTACCGTCCCTCAGCGTCGACGTTTCCTAGAGCAATTCCAGGAAAAGTGTGAAACGGTTTTCCCGGGAAAAGCGCATAGCGCTTTCCCTTGGACACCACGACATTGCGAATCATCGGATCGCGCGAAGGCCGCAGGCCACCGTTGGAGACGTAGGTGACGACGACGCCATGGCGCTCAGCGACCTTTTCCACCTCGGCCTTGACCGGGCAGGCATCGGCATCGACGAGAATGGCGGGTGAGGGCATTGCTGGTTCCAATGAGCTGGGCCGGGCGATTTCGTCCGACCCATGGGTACAATCCTACCGGTTGCTAAGCCGGCAGAGCGCCGGACTTCTTCGCGGTCCAGGTGGCGATATAGTCCATCAGGCCGGGATTGAGGCAGTCATAGGGCTCCAGCCCGATTGTCTTCAGCTGCGCGCGGATGCCGTCCATGCGCTTTGGATCGACACCGGACTCGATGATCGACGAGACAAAGGCGGTGAAGCCCGGCGGCGACCAGCCATCCTCCTCGAAGCGCTCGGGATGGATGAAGGACATCTGACGGTGCTGCCGGCGCTGTTCCTGTCGGGCATGATGCTGTGCGCGCTCGGCATGCTTTTGTCTTCGATGATCAAGCAGCTCGAAAACTTCGCCGGCATCATGAACTTCGTCATTTTTCCCGGCTATTTCGCGTCTCCGGCACTCTATCCCTTGTGGCGCATCCAGGAGGCGAGCCCGCTGCTCTACAAGATATGCCTCGCCAATCCGTTCACCTATGCCGTCGAGCTGATACGCTTCGCTTTCTATGGGCAGGTCGATTGGATGTCGCTGGGCATCGTCGCCGGATGCACGCTGCTGTTTCTGGCCGGCGCCATCATCGCCTACGACCCCTCGCGCGGTTTGATGACCCGCAAACAGGACACCGGAGGAAACGCCTGATGGCAGGGATGAGTCTTGTTCGCAGCCTGGCTCTGGTCGCCAGTTTTGCCCCGATCGCGAACGCCAATGCGGCGACCGATCCGGACTGGCCCTGCGCGCAGCGCAAGGTGCCGCAACTTTCACTCGGCCAGGTCTGGAACGGGCCGGATCTGCCGCCATCGGCCAAGGACTGGTCGAAGGATGCCGCCGTCTCCGCCCTGGTCGAGGAAGTGGCGGCACGGCGGGTGCCGATTGCCGACGCCCAGAAGGAGATCAAGGATTTCGCCGCCTCCCTGCCGGCCGGGCAGCTTACGCCGAAAATGGCGATGCTGGTGCAGGGGATGTTCGATCACATGGACGCCGAGCGTTCGCACGTGATTTCGGGCATTTCCCGTTACGCCCACAAGCAACTCGAAATGGCCGCCAAGCTCCGCAAGGAAGCATCCGACGTCGATGCATTGCGCGCCAAGCCGGATGCTGATCCCGACGAGGTGACGCAGCGCACCGATCAGCTGAATTTCGCAACCCGAATTTTCAATGAACGTGTCCAGTCGCTGACCTACGTCTGCGAAGTGCCGACGATAATAGAGCAGCGGCTCTATCAATTGACCAAGACCGCTTCAGAACAGCTCGCTGCCGGGAAATAGGCCTCATTCGATCTTGGCGGCGGATCTCACGTCCCTCGGCCGGGCAGCACGCGCCAGCGCTGCACGAAATAGCCGGGGTGCGTCTCCATCCAGTGGGCCACCAGCGGCTGCGCCTGCATGAAGGCAGTCCCGGGGTTCATCGCCAGACCGTCCACCATTTGTTCGCGTTGTTCACAGGTCTGCGGTACATCCGTCAGGCAGACCATCATAACGAGTGTGTAAAGCATTGCCCCTTTCCCCTCGAATTCCCGAACCCCATGTCCGGGAGGTTTCCCAAATCTCACCAGTCTGCAGGGGTCGCACATATAGATCGCTTACGGCGTGAAAGGACGTGGCCCCCGCTCTTTCGCACCGCAACATAACATGTCGCTTATATAACACCAACGATCGCCGGCGTTCTCCACCGTTTCTCGAACCCATTCACACGATCTTTGACGTTCGACATGGGGCTTCGATCGACTACCGGACTTCACCCATTGCGTCCGTGCAACGTCATCCCGCTTTGTCTGGATACAGCTTGCCGAACAGCGGCAGATACATCGCACCCTTGCGCATCAGGAAATCGTTGAACGTAGCCATGGCCGGCGAGATTGCGTGATCGGTTCGCATCACCGAGAACCATTGCCGGCGGATCGGCATGCCGACAACGTCGAGGATGACGAGCCGGCCAGCTTCGGTTTCTGCAGCGATGGTGTGGGCAGAGATGAAGGCGATGCCCAGACCAGCCATCACCGCCTGCTTGATCGTTTCGTTCGAGCCCATCTCGACACCGAGGTCGTCGATGCGGCCAGGCACGTCGCTCAGGAATATTTCCAGCGAGATGCGGGTTCCGGAGCCGGGCTCGCGAATAAGGAAATGCTCCTCGGCGATCCGCTCCTTGGAGATATCGCGCGCCGCCACCAGCGGATGTTCGGGCGGCGCGATGATGACCAGCGGGTGATCGCCGAAGACCGAAGCACGCACCGGAACCTCTTTCGCCGGGCGCCCCATCAGCGCGATGTCGATGTCATGGTTCCTGAGGCTGTCGATCGTCTGGGCACGATTGCCGATGGCAAGCCGCATGTCGATGTCGGGATGGTCCTTCATGAACGCAGCCATCAGCCGCGGCGCGAAATATTTGGCGGTGGAAACGACGCCGAGCCTCAAGCTGCCGGTGCGTACGCCCTTGATGGCATCCATCTTGTCTTCGAGCAGACCGAGGTGCTCCTCGATAGCCTGCGCCGTCTCGACGAAGGCCAAACCTGCGGCAGTGGGACGCATGCCGTCCGACGTCCGGTCGAACAGAGCCAGTTGGAATTCTTCCTCCACCTGTCGCAACTGAATCGTCAACGCAGAGGGAGACAGGCCTAACACCTTGGCCGCGCTGACAATTTTTCCAGACTTGATGATCGCCTGGATGGTCTTGAAATGCTTCAGCGTGAGGTTCCTCATGCCGCATACTAAATTATTTTTAGTCCTTAGGTAAAGTTATTGAATTTTACTTATCCCCTCTCGTTTGGTTCCATTTCCCCAGTCCAGCCGATCCGAGGAGATGCGGCTGGATCGGGAGGTTACGATGCCAGCGGCAACGCTCGACGCTTTTCTGAACTCCTATCTCGGCCAGCCTGACGAAATCCGCTCGGCAGTTGTGACGACCGTCCGTCAGCTGACACAGGCCGCCATCAAGGTCCGCAACACCATCAACCAAGGGGTGCTCGGCGCCGCCTTTGCCGAAACCCGTGGCGCCAACGCCGACGGCGATGTCCAGAAGGACCTCGACGTCTTCTCCGACGACATCTTCCTCGACGCCATGCGCCGCGCTCCGGTCGCGCTTTACGCCTCCGAGGAACTGGAGCAGCCGGTCCTGCTCGACAGGCAAGCGCCACTCGCCATTGCCATCGACCCGCTCGACGGCTCTTCCAACATCGACACCAACGTGTCGATCGGAACGATCTTCTCGCTCCTGACCGCAACTGGCGCGCCGGATGCTGATCCGGCCGCCTCTTTCTTGCAAGCGGGCGTGAACCAGCTAGGCGCCGGTTTCTTCATCTATGGGCCGCAATTGGCACTCGTCCTGTCGCTCGGCAGCGGCACGCATGTCTTCGTCTTCTCGACCAGGCTCGGCACCTTCGTCCAGGCCTACGAGAGCCGGATCATTCCGCAACGCACCCAGGAGTTCGCCATCAACGCCGCCAACTACCGGCACTGGGACGAGGCCGTGCGGCTCTATGTCGACGACTGCCTGGAGGGCACCGAAGGACCGCGTGAGAAGGATTTCAACATGCGCTGGATCGCCTCCTTGGTCGCCGACTGCTACCGCATATTGATGCGCGGCGGTGTGTTCCTCTACCCCGGCGATAGGCGCAAGGGCTACGGCCAGGGACGGCTGCGCCTCGTCTACGAGGCCAACCCGATTGCCTATCTGATAGAACAGGCTGGCGGTGCCGCCACCGATGCGATCACCCGCATCCTGGAAATCGAACCCGAGAGCCTGCATCAGCGCGTGCCCATGATCTTCGGGTCGGCGCGGGAAGTCGCGCGCATCACCCGCTACCACACAGAGCCGAGCAACATCGGCGAACGTGCGCCGCTGTTCAGCCGCCGCGGCTTGTTCAGAGCCTGAGCAGCACCATGTCAGCCAAGCACCCCATCATCACCATTACAGGTTCGTCGGGCGCCGGCACGACCTCGGTCAAGCGCATCTTCGAGCTGATTTTCCGGCGCGAGAACATCGAGGCCGCTTTCATCGAAGGCGACGCATTCCACCGCTACGACCGCGCCGCGATGAAGGCAAAGGTGGCCGACGAGGAAAAGGCCGGCAACCCGAACTTCACCCATTTCCATGCCGCGGCCAACGAACTCGGAATTCTCGAAGAGGTGTTCGCGGAATATGGCCGCCGGGGGACCGGCAAGACCCGTACCTACATTCATGACGAAGAAGAGGAAAAGCAGCACGGCACGCCACCGGGAACCTTTACCGAATGGCGCGAGTTCGCTCCCAGCGACCTGCTCTTCTACGAGGGGCTGCACGGCTGTGTCGTCACCGACACGATCAATTTGGCCAAGCATGCGGATCTCAGGATCGGCGTCGTGCCGGTCATCAATCTGGAATGGATTCAGAAGATCCATCGCGACCGTTCGACACGCGGCTATTCCACCGAGGCGGTGATGGACGTGATCCTGCGCCGGATGCCCGACTATGTCCGCTACATTGTCCCGCAATTCTCGCAGACCGCCATCAACTTCCAGCGCGTGCCGATCGTCGATACGTCCAACCCGTTCATCGCGCGCTGGATTCCGACGCCGGACGAATCGATGCTGGTTATCCGCTTCGCCAATCCGCGCGGCATCGATTTTCCTTACCTGCTGTCAATGATCCACGACTCGTTCATGTCGCGGCCGAATTCCATCGTGGTGCCAGGCAACAAGCTCGACCTTGCCATGCAGCTGATCCTGACGCCGCTCATCCTGCAATTGATCGAACGCAAGAGCCGTGTGTCGTGAGGAGGACGCCATGACCAGCCAAACAGCACTGAAGCCTGTCACCACCGCAGCAACGGTCTCCGAACAAGACATGGCCAACGCCATTCGCGTGCTGGCAATGGACAGCGTCCAGAAAGCAAATTCGGGACACCCCGGCATGCCGATGGGCATGGCCGATGTCGCTACGGTGCTGTTCAACCGCTTCATCAATATCGATCCGTCGAGGCCGGACTGGCCCGACCGTGACCGTTTCGTGCTTTCAGCCGGCCATGGCTCGATGCTGCAATACGCGCTGCATTATTTGCTCGGCTATGACGATATGCAGATCGAGGAATTGCAGCGATTTCGGCAGTTGGGCAGCCGCACCGCCGGACATCCGGAATATGGCCATGCGCTTGGTATCGAGACGACCACCGGCCCGCTCGGACAAGGTATTTCCACGGCGGTCGGCATGGCGCTCGCGGAACGCATGCTCGCTGCCCGCTACGGTGCCGATCTGGTCAATCACCATACCTATGTGATTGCGGGCGACGGCTGCCTGCAGGAGGGCATCAGCCACGAGGCGATAGACCTCGCTGGTCACCTGAAGCTCTCCCGCCTGATCGTCTTCTGGGACGACAATGCCATTTCCATTGACGGGCCGACCTCCCTCTCCACGTCGATGGACCAGCCGGCACGCTTCGAAGCCGCCGGCTGGAATGTCCAAAGCGTCGCCGGCCACGACATGGAAGCTGTCGCCGCGGCAATCGAGGCGGCGCAGCGGTCGGATCGTCCGTCGCTAATTGCCTGCCGCACAGTGATTGGCAAGGGCGCCCCCAATCTCGGCGGCTCGGAAAAGACGCACGGCGCGCCGCTGGGCGAAGCAGAGATCGCCGCGACACGCGAAAACATTGGCTGGGCGTACGCGCCGTTCGAGGTGCCGGATGACATCCTTTTCGCCTGGCGCGAAATCGCCGGTCGCGGCGAAGCGATGCGGCGTGCCTGGGAGCAGCGGCTTGCCGCCTCGCCACGGCGCGAGGCCTTCGAGAACGCGGTCGCCGCCCAACTGCCCGATGCGGTCTTCGAAGCGCTCGACGCCTTTCGCCGCGAACATGTCGAGAAGGCAACCAAGGTGGCGACGCGAAAAGCCTCCGAAATGGCGCTAGACGCCATCAACGGCGCAACGGAGTTAACCGTTGGCGGCTCGGCCGATCTGACGCACTCGAATCTGACGATCACCAAGGGCATGAACCGCATTGCGCCGAGTGACTACGCCGGCCGCTACATTCACTACGGCATCCGTGAGCACGGCATGGCCGCCGCCATGAACGGCATCGCGCTGCATGGAGGCTTCGTGCCCTATGGCGGTACGTTCCTGTGCTTCGCCGACTATGCGCGCGGCGCGATGCGGCTCTCGGCGCTTATGGGCCAGCGCGTCATCTACGTGATGACGCACGATTCCATCGGCCTCGGCGAGGACGGCCCGACGCACCAGCCGGTCGAGCACCTGGCGATGTTGCGTGCCACGCCGAACCTCAATGTCTTCCGCCCAGCGGATATCATCGAAACGGCGGAGTGCTGGGAACTCGCGCTGAGGAGCAAGGATCGGCCGAGCGTTCTGGTGCTGTCGCGCCAGAACCTGCCGATGCTGGGTCAGGCGTACGGCGACGAGAACCGCTCCCGCCAGGGCGCTTACATCCTGCGCGAGCCAGCCGAGCACCGCGCCGTCACCCTGATCGCCACCGGCTCGGAGGTCGAGATCGCGGTTGCTGCCGCCGAAAGGCTGGAGACCGAACACGGCATCGCCGCCGCGGTTGTCTCGATGCCGTGCTGGGAGCTTTTCGAGGAGCAGGAAACCGCCGCCCGCAAGGCCGTCCTCGGCTCGGCGCCGCGCGTCGCGGTCGAAGCAGCAGCCCGGCTGGGCTGGGACCGCTGGATCGGCGAGACGGGCGCTTTCGTCGGCATGACCGGCTTCGGCGCCAGCGCCCCTGCCCCCGACCTCTACCGGCATTTCAACATAACGCCCGAAGCGGTTGCTGCGGCGGCGCTGAAGCTCATCATCTAGGAGGACTGAACAATGGCCCGCATCACCCTTCGCCAGCTTCTCGACCATGCTGCCGAGCACGGCTACGGCGTGCCGGCATTCAACATCAACAACATGGAACAGGGCCTCGCCATCATGGAAGCGGCCAAAGCCTGCGACGCGCCGGTCATCATCCAGGCTTCACGCGGCGCCCGGTCCTATGCCAACGACATCATGCTGGCCAGGATGATGGAGGCATTGACTGAAATCCATCCGGCCATTCCGCTATGCATCCATCAGGATCACGGAAACAACGAGGCCACCTGCCTTTCCGCGATCCGCCACGGCTTCACCTCGGTAATGATGGACGGATCCTTGATGGCAGACGCCAAGACGCCGGCAAGCTATGACTACAACGTCGCCATAACCGAACGCGTCACACGCATGGCGCATTGGGTTGGCGCTTCCGTCGAAGGCGAGCTCGGCGTGCTCGGCTCGCTGGAAACCGGCCAGGGCGAGGCCGAGGATGGTCACGGCGCCGAAGGCGCGCTCTCCCACGACCAACTCTTGACCGATCCCGATCAGGCGGTCGACTTTGTGACCGCCACCCAGGTCGACGCGCTGGCGATCGCCTGCGGCACCTCGCACGGCGCCTACAAATTCACCCGCAAGCCGGACGGCGACATCCTGGCCATGCAGGTGATCGAGGCGATCCACGAGAAGCTGCCCAACACGCATCTGGTCATGCACGGTTCTTCCTCTGTGCCACAGGAACTGCAGGACATCATCAACAGATACGGCGGCGAGATGCCCCAGACCTTTGGCGTTCCAGTCGAGGAGATCGAGCGCGGCATCCGCTACGGCGTGCGCAAGGTCAACATCGACACCGATTGCCGCATGGCCATGGCCGGACAGTTCCGCCGCGTCGCGACGGAGAATCCGCGCGAGTTCGATCCCCGCAAATTCCTGAAACCCGCCATGGATGCCTTGCGCGATCTTTGCCGGGACCGCTTCGAGCGTTTCGGTACGGCGTCCAACGCCTCGAAGATCAAGGTCATCGCCATGGACGAGATGGCGAAACGTTACGCCGCGTGAAAACTCGATCCCCATATCGCAACCGCGAAAGCCGCCTGAGCAACAAACAGGAGACCTGTCATGAACAAGATCGATATGCTGTCAGCGGGTACGCTCAAGGAAGGCAAGGAGCGCTACAAGTCAGGGGTCATCCCCTACAAGAAGATGGGCTACTGGGAGCCGGACTACAGGCCCAAGGAGACCGATCTGATCGCCATGTTCCGGATCACGCCGCAACCCGGTGTCGACCACGAGGAGGCAGCGGCCGCCATCGCCGGTGAATCCTCCACCGCGACGTGGACCGTGGTGTGGACCGACAGGCTGACAGCCTGCGAGCTCTACCGCGCCAAGGCGTTCAAATCCGAGCCGGTGCCGAACACCGGTCCCGGCACCAAGACCGAGCAACAGTACTTCGCCTACATCGCCTACGACCTCGACCTGTTCGAGCCGGGCTCGATCGCCAACCTGACCGCATCTATCATCGGCAACGTGTTCGGCTTCAAGGCAGTCAAGGCGCTGCGGCTGGAAGACATGCGCATCCCGGTCGCGTATCTCAAAACCTTCCAGGGACCGGCGACCGGCATCGTGGTGGAGCGTGAGCGGCTCGACAAGTTTGGCCGGCCGCTGCTCGGCGCGACGACGAAGCCGAAGCTCGGTCTGTCAGGCCGCAACTACGGCCGCGTCGTTTACGAGGCGCTGAAGGGTGGCCTCGACTTCGTCAAGGACGACGAGAACATCAACTCGCAGCCCTTCATGCACTGGCGCGACCGCTTCCTCTACTGCATGGAGGCAGTCAACAAGGCGTCAGCTGCCACCGGCGAGGTCAAGGGCCATTATCTCAACGTCACCGCCGGCACCATGGAGGAGATGTACGAGCGCGCAGAATTCGCCAAACAGCTTGGCTCCTGCATCGTCATGATCGACCTCGTCATCGGCTACACGGCGATTCAGTCGATGGCCAAGTGGGCACGCCGCAACGACATGATCCTGCACCTGCACCGCGCCGGCAACTCGACCTATTCGCGTCAGAAGAACCACGGCATGAATTTTCGCGTCATCTGCAAATGGATGCGCATGGCCGGCGTCGACCACATCCATGCCGGCACGGTGGTCGGCAAGCTGGAAGGCGACCCGCTCATGATCAAGGGGTTTTATGACACGCTGCGCGAGGAGCGCACGCCACAGAACCTCGAAACCGGGCTGTTCTTCGATCAGGACTGGGCCTCGCTCAACAAGGTGATGCCCGTCGCCTCGGGCGGTATCCATGCCGGCCAGATGCACCAATTGATCCATTATCTCGGCGAGGACGTCATCCTGCAGTTCGGCGGCGGCACGATCGGCCATCCGGACGGAATCCAGGCAGGCGCGACGGCCAATCGCGTCGCCTTGGAAGCGATGATCCTCGCCCGCAACGAGGGTCGCGATTATTTGCGCGAAGGGACCAAAATCCTCGAACAGGCGGCCAGATGGTGCACGCCGCTGAAGGCGGCCCTGGAGACCTGGAAGGACGTCACCTTCAACTACGAATCGACCGACACGGCCGACTTCGTGCCAACCGCAACGCCCAGCTTCTAGACGAAAGGAACCGTCGTCATGATGACCAATCCGGGAAACAAGGTCACACAGGGACAGTTCTCGTTCCTGCCCGACCTGACCAATGAGCAGATTTCGGCGCAGATCAAATACGCGCTGAAGAACCACTGGGCGGTCAGCGTCGAGTACACGGACGATCCGCATCCGCGAAACACTTATTGGGAAATGTACGGCAACCCAATGTTCGACTTGAGAGATCCGGCGGGCATCCTGCTTGAAATCAACGCTTGCCGGAAAACCTATCCGAACATGTATGTGCGGGTAACCGCCTTCGATTCGACCAAGGGCTGGGAAGCGCCGCGCATGTCGTTCATTGTCAACCGGCCACCCAGCGAACCCGGGTTCCGCCTCCTGCGCCAGGAGCGTGACGGCCGCAGCCAGGGCTATTCGATCGTGCCTTATGCGACCGACAGGCCCGAAGGAGAGCGGAGCTAGCTGAGCATGCTGAACGCGATAGCAAAGGGCGCTGCCGCGCAGGACGAATCGGTCGATCTGCAGGCCGAATTCGAGGCATCCAACATCGACGAGGTGATGGACAAGCTCGACCGCGAACTCGTTGGCTTGAAGCCGATCAAGACCCGCATCCGCGAGATCGCGGCTCTCCTCCTGGTCGACCGGCTTCGCCGCAAGTTCGGGCTGACCTCGGGCGCGCCGACGCTGCACATGAACTTTACGGGAAACCCCGGTACCGGAAAGACCACCGTGGCGTTGAGGATGGCCGAAATCCTGCATCGTCTCGGCTATGTCCGCGAAGGCCACATGGTCGCCGTGACGCGAGACGATCTCGTCGGCCAGTATGTGGGCCACACCGCGCCCAAGACCCGCGACGTGATCAAGCGTGCCATGGGCGGCGTGCTTTTCATCGACGAGGCCTACTATCTCTACAAGCCCGAGAACGAACGCGACTACGGCCAGGAATCGATCGAAATCCTGCTGCAGTGCATGGAAAACAATCGTGACGATCTGGTTGTGATCCTTGCCGGCTACAAGAACAAGATGGACCGCTTCTTCGACAGCAATCCCGGCATGCGTTCGCGCATCGCCCACCACCTCGATTTTCCTGACTACGGCGTCAGCGAACTGAAATCGATCGCCGAGATCATGTTGGCGGAACAGAATTACCGTCTCAGTGAGGCGGCGTCCCAGGCGCTCGAAGAGTATCTTCCGATCCGCATGAGGCTGCCGCATTTCTCCAACGCGCGCTCGGTCCGCAATGGGCTCGACCGGGCGCGGCTTCGCCAGGCCAACCGGCTTTTCGCGTCGCGCAGCCGGGCGTTGACCAAGGCCGACCTTATCACCATTGAGGAATCCGATATTCGCGGCAGCCGCGTATTCGTGGAAGGGAGACTCGAAGGGGAACCGGAGACGAAGGCGCGCTGACAGGATCAAGCCGGCTAGCTTGCAGCGACCGAAACGGAAGACAGAATTGGAGACGACGACAATGGTCACCAGGACAATCATCGCACCCTCCGTGCTTTCCGCGGATTTCTCGCGGCTCGGCGACGAGGTCGAAGCTGTCGTCCGGGCGGGTGCCGACTGGATCCATCTCGACGTGATGGACGGCCATTTCGTGCCTAACATCACCTTTGGTCCGCCGGTGATCAAGGCGATCCGGGATCGAACGGACAAGGTGTTCGACTGCCATCTGATGATCGCGCCGGCTGACGCCTATCTGGCCGCCTTCGCCGATGCCGGTTGCGACATCATCACGGTGCATGCAGAAGCCGGGCCGCATCTTGACCGTTCGCTGCAGGCGATCAGGAATCTCGGCAAGAAGGCCGGCGTATCGCTGAACCCGTCGACGCCGGAAAGCGTCATCGAGTATGTGCTCGACAGGCTCGATCTGGTGCTTCTGATGACGGTCAATCCAGGCTTCGGCGGCCAGGCTTTCATTTCGGCGGTCATCGAGAAGATCAGGCGGATCAAGGCACTTGTTGGCCACCGCCCGATTGACATCGAGATCGACGGCGGAGTCACGGCCGAAACCGCCCCGCTGGTCGCCGCGGCCGGCGCCAATGTGCTGGTCGCCGGATCGGCTGTGTTCAAGGGCGGCACCGAGGCAGCCTATCGCACCAATATCGGAGCCATCAGACAGGCGGCCGACGGCGCGATCCGGAAAGCCGCGTAAACCACTCCATCGGAGGCAAGCATGGCGGCAATCCCCCCTGTCTGCGATTTCGGCTGGCACGCCATCGATGCCGTTTTGCCTGGCGTCGACGGCAGGTCGCATTCGATCTTCGGCCACGCCGGCCCGAACGGTCTGGTCGTGGCCTTCATCTGCAATCACTGCCCTTATGTGAAGGCGGTGATTTCACGCATCGTGCGCGATGCCAATGACCTCAAAGCCGAAGGCATCGGCTTTGTCGCGATCAACTCCAACGATGCCGACACCTACCCGGATGATTCCTTCGACCAAATGAAGCTCTTCGCCACGACGAACGGCTTCAGCTTCCCTTACCTGCACGACGAGCGTCAGACTGTAGCGCGCAACTACGCAGCCGTGTGCACTCCCGATTTCTTCGGGCTCAACGGCGAATTGAGGTTGCAATATCGCGGCCGGCTGGACGCGTCGCGACGAGACGCCGGACCGCCCGGGCTGAGACGCGATCTGTTCGAGGCGATGAAGCAGGTTGCCCGAACCGGCGATGGGCCGCTGGACCAGATCGCTTCGATCGGCTGCTCGATCAAATGGAAAGAACCCGCATGAATGTCGGCGCAGGTAGGCCGCTTCGACCGCCGAAAGCGATCTTGTTCGACCTCGACGGCACGCTGGTCGATTCGGCGCCCGACATAGCCGCCGCTGTCAATGAGCTGCTGGCCAGCCGCGATCTGCCGCCGCTGTGCCTGGATCAGGTCAAGGCCATGATCGGCGGCGGCGTCAGGAAGCTGGTCGAGCGGGCCTTCGCGGCGTCCGGAGCGCCACTCCTCGGCGGCGCGCTCGATGAGGCCAACCGCGTCATGGCGCCCATCTACCGCCGGCATCTGACCGGCCTGACAAGGCCGATGCCTGGCGTCAGGGAGGTTCTCACGCACTTCCACTTGAAGGGAGTGGCCATGGGCGTGGCTACCAACAAACCGCAGTTGGCGACCCGCGAAATCCTGCTGCATTTCGGATTGACGGAATATTTCGGTGCGATCGTTGGCGGAGACGCGGTGACATACCTGAAGCCGGCGGCCGACGCTCTGCTACTGGCGCTCGCCCAGCTTGGGGTCGAACCCTATGACGCGCTGCTGGTCGGAGACAGTAGCGCCGACGTCGGCGCCGCGCGCGCCGCCGGCATGCCCGTGATCCTGCTGCGCGGCGGCTACACGCGAATTCCCGTTGAAGAGCTTGGCGCCGACCTCGTTTGCGACAGCCTGCTCGACCTGCCGTCCGTGATGCAGAGGCTGCAAGACGCAACGTGAACAGCGGCGCCAACACCGAGGCGCTCGCCGGCCACATGTACGGCCGGTGGAAGAACCGGGTTACTTGGAGAATTGCTTCAGATAGGCGATGACATTGGCGACGTCTTCGTCCTGCTTGAGCCCGGCAAACGCCATTTTCGTACCTTTGACCATGGCCTTGGGATCGTGAAGGTAGGTCGCCAGCGTGGTCTCGTCCCATTTGACGCCGGATTTTCCGGCTGCGACCATCGCTTGAGAATAGCTGAAACCCGGATGCGTGCCTGCCGTCCGGCCCATGACGCCGTTCAACGACGGACCGAGCTTGTTCTTATCCTGGTCGGCGACATGGCAGACCTTGCATTTGGTGAACACTTTCTCACCTGCCGCGGCATCCTGTGCCTGGGATTGGCTTGTGAAGGTCACAACGGACACGACGGCGAAAAATGCAATTGCGCGCATGACATTTCCTCATTGATCGTCTGGGTGCCCTGGACGATTAGCGCGTGTCGATGCTTGACCGCCGGCATCCGTCTTTACGCGGGAGGGCGAACTCTTCGCCGTTCCTCCCTGGAATGGCAGCACCTGCACGCCTTGAAAAGCTAGACTGCCGATGAAGGAAGTCAATCGTACAAAGGTCCTGTTTCGTTTCCCGGCTGCGCGAAGTAGAAGCGCATAGCGACATGCGGCTCATATTATTGACGCGTATTGGCCGAACGCGTAGCCTAACTTCAACCGGTTTCCTGTTTGGGCACCTTCAGGAAATCCGATGCAACTCCAAAGCACGAACTCTGGAGAGATCGCCGCAGAGGCGACGATAAGTGCCAAATGGATATGGTCGATCTCATATTAACGGTATGCCTGAGCGCCAATCCGGGTAATTGCCGAGATGAACACCTCTATTTCGAGAGCCGCGGCTCTCTGTTCCAATGCATGTTCCTGGCGCCCAGCGAGATCGCAAAATGGTCTCAGGAACATCCGGGTCTCAAGATCGTGCGCTGGAAATGTGCCTTTCCGAGCAGGGAACGAGCGATTTGATCGACATCCCTGATTCATCGGCAGCCCAGGAAGAGGAGCCGTCACGATGATTTCGCGGCGCAAAACACTACGTTTGGCGGCTCTCGGGACCGCCATCCTCGCCTCAAGGCCGGTTGCTGTCTTTGCAGCAGCTAAGGTCCGAATTGGTGTCCTGAAGTTCGGCACCGTGAGTTGGGAACTCGATACGCTGAAACAAAACAAGTTCGACGAGGCCAACGGGATCGATCTGGAAATAGTCTACTTCGCCGGTGGATATTTCGTCTGATTTGAACTCGCGGCCTGGAGGCTTGGATCGCTCTGCAACTCCTTTGGCAGTGGAAGACTTGAGCATCGCAAGTGCACTTCACGGGCGAACAACTTTCGTTGCTTCTGCTCATGCTCCTTAATGGCTGCTACGAGTCCTAATGAGTACGGGCCAAGCAAGACGCCGAAGCCCCAACCCGGATGCTCTTTTTCGCGAGCGTCGTAGTCCGAAGCCTCCATGCGAGCTTGCTGGCATTCCGGCGACACCCATTTCGGATCTTGCTTCGAAAGCGACGCTTCGTAGTCGACCGGCGAGGTCACGCATCCAGCCAATATCGCTGCCATCGCGACCAACATGGCAATTCTCATCCGAAGCCTCTCCTAAAGCTTGTGGAGCATACACAGAACGCTTTTTCCCCACAAAGGAGATAGCTCCGATGAGGCGAAGACACGGTTATCATTGTCAATCATTTGAAGCGACGAGGCCACGGATCACGCCAGCCTGGTGGGCCACGCTGCTGGGTAGCAGTGCCAGACACCCTGCATTTGGGTCCACTCAACGGGGTCATCAAGAAAGAACGGTCGAAACGAATGCGGCAGCGAAAAACCCGCCATGGGCGAACCATGGCGGGTTTTTCATGATGCAACTGCGATCAGCCCGTTCAGCCAACCCGCACAACAAAATGCTTGGTCACCGGCTCGGTGATCTTCCAGGTTCCCTTGAAATCGGCTTCCACCACGAAGGCATCGCCGGGGCCGACCTCGACCGGTGTGCCGCCGTCGGGGGTGATGATGATGCGGCCGGCGATCATGTGCACGAACTCATAGTCCGTGTAGGTCGCGTGATAGGTGCCGGGCGTAGCCCGCCATGTACCCGACAACACCTTGCCGTCCTCGGTCGTATGCTGGACGGCGGTTTGCATGGTCGGCTTGCCCTCGACGACGATCCAGCCAGCCAGATCGCCGGCGTCCGCTTTTTCGACGGCGCCGAATTTGAGAATCGTCTTGTTTGTCATGTCAGGGCTCCGTCTAGTGTGCCGGCGTTATGTGCCTGGACGGTCAGATAGCCGATGCACCTGTCTCGGGCAATGCCAGCGCCATGCAGCGCATGGCACGGTGGGGGTTCAGGGTCTGTGCTGCGCCGAAACCAGTTCGGCCTTGCGCCGCGCCGTCTCCAGCCCGAGCCCGATGAAGGCGCGCGCGTGTTTGGCGAGCGCCAGATTGTCGGTCCACAGATTGCGCCAGATGGCGGTTTTCTTAGACAGGTTCTCATCGACGATCTCCGACGAGAAGGATTCGAAGCTGAGGTCGTCACTGTAGCCGATGGCGGTGAGCGCATCGAAGATCGCGGCGAAGTCGATGTTGCCGGTGCCGAGGAAACCGCGATGGCTTTCGCCGATATGGACGTAGCCGATCTTGCTTGCGGCATGCCGGATGGCCAGCCCGACATCGGCCTCCTCGATGTTCATGTGGAAGGTGTCGAGATGCAGGAAGATGTTGTCCGAGCCGGTATCCTCGATGAACGCCAGTCCTTGCGCGGCGGTGTTGAGCAGGTTGCTTTCGAAGCGGTTGACGATCTCGAGATTGAGCGTGACACCGGCCGCCTTGGCCGTCTCCGCGACCTTCGCCAGCGTTCCGGCGCTGCGCTGCCATTGATCGCGCGTCGGTGCCTCGACCTGCAATCCGTGACTGGTCGAGAGAATGCCGGCGACCTTCCGGCCGCCAAGATCGCGCGTCAGCGCGACGGTGTCGTTGAGGATCTCGACGCCGCGCGCGGCAATCGCCTTGTCGGCGCTCGAAATGTCGCCATCACCAGGCAATCCGATGCTGATTGCGACGCCGAGGCCGAGATCGGCGATGCGCCTGGCGAGTCCGCTGATGTCGACATTGGCGGGATCGAGATAGGAGAATTCGATCAGGTCGAAGCCGGCTTCCCTGGTGTTGGCCAGCGTCCGTTCGAGATCGGCCTGTGCCGAGCTCGCCGACCAGACGAAGGAATGGATTCCAATGCGCGACATCATCGTCTCCGGCTTCTGCGGAGCATCGGACCCAGGAGTGGAATCCGATGCCGGGACAGGAAGTGCGGCCGGGTGATCCCGGCCGCACGTCGTTGATTTAGCGGGCCGCGGTCCAGCCCTTGTAGTCCTTCAGATTCTCGGCCGTGATCAGCTTCGGGTCGAGCAGAACGGTCGGCTCCGCCGGCTTCTTACCGGCAAGCAATTCAGCCGCCATCGTCAGCGACTGACCGGCCATCACGTAAGGATCCTGCGAGGCCGAAGCCTTGATCATCGAGGTGCCGGAAGAGAGTTCCTTCTCGATATCCGGCGCGCCGTCGACGGCGGTGAAGATGAATTCCGAGCGGTTGAGCTGCTTGGCCGCGAGCTGGGCGCCGATCGCCGTCGGATCGTTGATGGCAAACACCGCATCGATCTTGTCGAAGCGGGTGAGCAGCGACTGGAACACTTTCAGGCCGCCGTCGCGCGAGCCTTCGGCATTCTGGTCGTCGGAGAGGATCTTGATGTCGGAATGCTGTGCCAGCACGTTCTTGCAGCCCTTCACCCGCTCCAGGATCGACGACGATGCCGGCCCGTTGAGGATGACGTAATCGCCCTTGCCGCCGGTGTGGTCGACCAGGTACTGGCAGGCCTCTTCGCCCGCCTTGACGTTGTTGGTCATCACCGTGACATCGGCGCCGGGCGCCGAAACGTCGAAGGCGGCAACGACGATGCCCGCCGCCTGTGCCTTCTTCACCGCCGGTGCGATCGCCTTGGCGTCGACCGCATTGAGCATGATCACGTCGACGCCGGCGGCGATGAACGAATCGACCTGCGAGACCTGCTTGTTGAGGTCATAGTCGGCCGACACCGACGTCACCTCGACCTTCGGGTTGATCTTCTTGGCCGCGTCCTCGATGCCCTTGATGGTGGCGACGAAGAAGGGGTTGCCGAGCAGGCCGACCGAGATGCCGACCTTGCTGAGGTCCTTGGCCGAAGCAGGCGCGATGGCGAGCGACGCGAGTGCGACGCCGCAGAGCAGTTTGGCGATGGTCTTCATTGCTTTCCTCCGATTGCCCCGCGCCTCTCACGGTGCGTTACACAAACCGGTCGTTGACGCCGGCGACTAAGGTCAATCACGTTCTTGCTCCTGCCTGGAGCCTGTAGCGGTCGAGGGCGACCGCCACGATGATGACCAATCCCTTGATGATGTACTGCCAGATGTCCGAGACACCGGCCAAGATGAGCCCGTTGGAGAGCACCGCGATGATCAGGCCGCCGATCAGCGTGCCCCAGATCGAGCCGACGCCGCCGACGAAGCTGGTGCCACCGAGAATGACCGCGGCAATGGCGTCGAGTTCGTAGGATTGCCCGAGCTGCAGGCCATTGGCGGCGTAGAGCCGGGCCGCCGACATGGCGCCGCCAAGGCCGGCCAGCATCCCGGATACGCCATAGACGAACAGCAGCACCAGCGGCACCTTGATGCCGGTCAGCCGGGCGGCCTCCGCATTGCCGCCGACGGCATAGATCCAGGTGCCGAGCACGGTGCGCTTGAGCACCAGCCAGGACAGCACCACGACCGACAGCGCGATGATCACCAGCCACGGGATGCCGAACAGCGAACCGTTGCCGATGAAGTCGAACGGCAGGTCCGAATTGAACACCGTCGTGTCCTGGCCGAGCAGGCGGGCGACGCCGCGCACCGCGGTCAGCGAACCCAGCGTGACGATGAAGGGCGGCAGCTTGATATAGGCGATGAGCAGCCCGTTGATCAGGCCGAAGCCGAGGCCGACCAGAACGGCCGCCGGCACGCCGAGCAGGCCCCAGTCCGGCACCAGCGACACCATCACCGCCACCATCGCCGATGCGGCAAGGATTGCGCCGACGGACAGGTCGATGCCGCCGGTCAGGATGACGAAGGTCATGCCGGCCGCCAGCACGATGTTGATCGACGATTGCTGGGTGACGATCAAAAGGTTGGTCTCGGTCAGGAAACGCGGGTTCATGAACTGGAAGCCGGCCGCCAGCAGGATCAGGACCGGCAGCATGCCAAGGGCAGCGATTGCAGTGCGCAACCGCCGGCTCGTGCCGGTGGCCTGGCCGCCTGCGCTGATCTCGGTCGCCTTGTCGGTCATTGCTGAGCCGCTCCCGTTGCAAGTTCCATGATTTTCTCCTGGCTGAGCGGCTCGCCCTTGGATGCCGTCACCTCGCCCGATATCGCGCCGTCGCGCATCACCAGCACGCGATCAGCGACGCCGATCACCTCCGGCAGTTCGCTGGAGATCATCAGGATGGCGATTCCCTGCTTGGCGAGATTGTCGATCAGCCGGTAGATTTCCGACTTCGCCCCGACATCGACGCCGCGGGTCGGCTCATCGAGGATGACGACCTTCGGCTCGGTTTCGAGCAGGCGGGCGAGCAGCACCTTCTGCTGGTTGCCGCCCGACAGCGAGCCGGCATTGGCCTGCACCGAACTGGTGCGGATGGAGAGATCGGCAACAGCCTTGGAAGCGCGTCTTTCGGCGGCCGCGAAGTCGCGCAAGCCGCCGGCGCGGGAATCCCTCGCCAGCACGCCCATGCTGATGTTGTCGGAAATCGACATGTCGAGGAAAAGGCCGAGTTCCTTGCGGTCCTCGGTCAGATAGGCGATGCCGGCATCCAGCGCCTCGCGCGGCGAGCCGATGGTTATAGGCTTGCCGTCGAGCTCCAGCGTGCCGGATGTGCGCCTGTCGGCGCCGAAGATCAGCCGCGCAAGCTCGGTGCGGCCGGAGCCGACCAGGCCCGCCAGCGCCAGCACCTCGCCCTTGTGCAGGTCGAACGAGCAGTTCTTCAGGAGACGGCCGTCGGACATGCCGCGCACCGAGAGTGCCACCGCGCGCTTTGCGTCCGGCGGCCGATGGTCCTTCTTATAGAAGGCTGTGAGATCGCGGCCGACCATCATCGAGACGAGGCGCGAGGCGCTGAGCTCGGCGCGCTCGAGCGTGCCGACATAGCCGCTGTCGCGCAGCACGCTGACGCGGTCGGCAAGCTGGTAGACCTCTTCCATGCGGTGGCTGATGTAGATGATGGCGATACCTTGCGATTTCAGCGTCGCAATGACCTCGAACAGCCGGTCGGTTTCGCGAGAGGTCAGCGACGTCGTTGGCTCGTCCATGACGATGATGCGCGCATTGGTCGACAGCGCGCGGGCGATCTCGACCAGCTGGCGTTCGCCAAGCGACAGGTTGGAGACCATGTCGCGGGCCGAGAAGGAGACGCCGAGACGCTTGATGATTTCCCTGGCGCGCCGGGTGCACTGGTCGCGGTCGACGATGCCGAAGCGTCGCGGCTCGTTGCCGAGGAAGATGTTCTGCGCCACCGTCAAATTGGGCGCCAGCGAGAGCTCCTGATAGATCACCGCGACGCCGCTGGCGCGCGCCTTGATCGGATCGCCGGTCGCAGCGGGCATGCCGTCGATCAGGATCTCGCCACCGGGATCCGGCCGATAGGCGCCTGACAGCACCTTCATCAATGTCGACTTGCCGGCGCCGTTTTCGCCCATCAAGGCGTGCAACTCGCCGGCATGGACGCTGAGCGAGACATCCTGCAAGGCACGGATGGCGCCGAACGTCTTGGAGATGTGGCGCATTTCCAGCACCGGCTGGCGCGTCGTCTCGACCTTGGCAGCCGCACTCATCGCGCGCCTCCCGCGGCGGCACCAGCGATGCCACGGTCCATGGCGAAGGCACGCCAATCACTGCGATAGCCGGCTAATCCAGTGAAACGCGAAGCGCTCACCGGCTCCGGAACCTCGGCGGCAAAGTCGCGCCCCACGCTCTCGAAGGCGAGCGCTGCGGCACCCGTGGCGCTGCCTTCCAGAGTGGCGCCCTGCAGGAAGACCTGGCCGGGACGCAGTTGCGCCAGCAGGCCGGCGAGCAGGCCGCCCGTGTTCAGCCCGCCATCGACGATCACGGTGTTGTTCGAATGGATGAGGTCGAGCGACAGATCGACCATCAGCGCAACATAGAGCACGGCCACCGCCGCGCGTTCCTCGGCATCGGGCGTACGCCCGACCAGCCGGCCGAAATGGCCGGGCATCGGCCCGCCCGGCGCGAAGCTTGGCAGTGCCATGATGCCGGCGTCGATCACCCGCTGCACCACCGGGCCGGCGATCTCGCCTTGCCAGCCGCCGCTGATCGTTGCGAATTCACGTCCGCCCATGAAACGGATGGTCGGCACCGGGCCGCCATCGACGTCGACATTGACCAGCATGTCGCGGTCCCGGTCGAGCGCGTCGAGCGGGCAGTTGGGATTGAGCACGATGACCCAGGTGCCGGTCGAAACGACGGTGACCGGGCCAAGCTCCTGCCGGCGATAGGCATGCAGCGCCGCATTCGAGTCATGGACGCCGTTGTGGATGGCGATCGGCTTCGCTGCACCGCCAAGGCGCCGTTCGCCGGTCACGGTGCCGGCGCGCTCGAAGGCAGGCATCCGGTCGCGCCAGCCCTGCGCATCTACCAGTGAGGAAAAATCGCGCTGGCGCGGCGCCCACAGATGCGAGTGGCAGCCAAGATAGGACACTTCCGAGACCGCTCGGCCGCCAAGGCGCCAGCTCCAGTATTGCGGATAGCCGAGGATCGATTTCGACGCAGCGAATGCATCCGGATCGACCTCCTGCAGCCACAGCATATGGCGACCGTAATTGAAGCCGAGCGGCAGTCGCGGCGAGAACGTCTCGGAAAAGTCAGGAATGCGGCGATCGATCCGCGCGGCTATCTCGGCCGGCGGCTCTTGCTCGTAGTCGAGGATCGGATGCGTCAGCGCCGCCTCGCCGATCAAGGCGAAGGTGCAGCCATGGCCCGACACCATCAGCCCCTCGACGCCATGGCTGTCGACCGCCTCGCCTACGGCACCGAGTGCCCAATCGTGGAGCGCTGCCTCGTCGAGCACGCTGAAACCGTCTTGGCGCACCCATTTCGGCTGTGTCCGACGCTCGTCGAGAATGCGCCCTCCCTGATCGAAGACGAACAGCTTCGAATTGGTCTTGCCGAAATCGAGGACCGCCACTTTCACTGGATGGCTCCCGAGGATGGGGCTATCCGCACCATGACGCCGGCGTCCTCCAGCATGCGCGCATCGGTGTCCGAGAGGCCGTCGTCGGTGACCAGCGTACCGATGCGGGAAAGCGGCAGCGCGACGTTGCGCGCGTGGATCGACAGTTTGCGGCTGTCGGCCAGCACCACGATCTGGTCGGCGCAGAGGCTGAGGTCGATGATGGAGCGCACCAGCAGCGGATGCGATTCCATCACGCCTTCCTGGCCAAGGCCTTGTGCACCGAGAAAAAATTTCGAGGCGTAGAAGGGTACGGCCTGAGTGAGCGAATGGATGATGCCGGGTTCGCGATGCAGGTCACCGCCGGCAACCGTCAGGCTGCAATGGCCGTGGTCGCTGAGATAGGCCGCCAGCGGCATCGAGTTGGTGTAGAGCCGGATGTTGCGCTCGGCGAGCTTGACCCCGAGATGGAAGCAGGTCGACCCGCCATGCACGATGACCGCATCGCCGTCACGCACCATGGTCGCCGCGAGAGAGGCGATTTGCCGCTTGGCCTCGACCGCAAGGTCGCGGTTCTCGTCGTATGGCCTGGCATAGGCGACACCAGCCTGGGAAGCGCCGTCGAGCGCTGAGATGCCGCCATAGACCTTCCGCGCTTCCCCGGCTTCGTCGATCCTGTCGATGTCGCGCCTGACCGTCGCGGCTGAAACGCCGAGCCGCTCCTGCAACTCGCGCACCGAGGCGAACGGGCGATCCCGCAGCAGTTCGACGATCTGACGCTGGCGGCCGGAGTCGCTCAACACTTTCCTCCCCGATGCCATTTTTCCATGGCAGTTGGCGCAACTTACTCAACATTAGCCAGATTGCAAGCGGGTTTTGATGATAGTAGATCACTATTGACGTAGATCACTCGTATCTGCGATATCAGCGCCAATTCGATCCCGGCAACGGGATTTCGCGCAGGACACGGCCGAGCCGTTGGAGGAAAAGCGCCATGGCAACCCAAGCTGACGCGCAGGAACTGGCCGCCTTGCGGGCGCTTTCGGCCAGCATCGGGCAGAGCCCGCATCTGACCCAGGCAGCGGGCGGCAACACCTCCTTGAAAGCCGACGACACTTTGTGGATCAAGGCCTCCGGCACCTGGCTGAAGGACGCGCTCACCGACGACATCATGGTGCCGGTGGCGATGGCGCCGCTGCTCAAAGCCGTCGAACAGCGCGACCGCGCCGCCGACCAGCCGCAGGGTTTCACCATTGCGGCGCTCAACCCGCGCGGCTTGCGTCCGTCGATCGAGACCACGGTGCACGCCTTGATGCCGCAGCGCGTCGTTGTGCATGTCCATTGCGTCGACACCATTGCGCTTGCCGTGCAGGCCGATGGCGAGGCCGAGGTCGCCAGGCGGCTCGATGGCATCGAATGGGCCTATGTGCCCTATTTCCGGCCGGGCCTGCCGCTTGCCCGCGGCATTGCCGAGAAACTTCGGCCTGATGTCGACGTGTTGATCCTTGGCAATCACGGGCTGGTCATCGCCGCCGAAACCGTTGCCGAAGCGGAACTTCTGCTGCACCGTGTCAGATCATTGCTAGCTCGGCCGGCGCGCGCGACGGCCGCACCCGACCTTGCCGCCTTGACGAGGCTTGCCGGCGACAGCTTCTACAGATTGCCGGCCGATGTCGAAGCGCATGCGGTTGCGCTCGACTCGGAGAGCCGTCGCATAGCGAAGGCCGGCAGCCTCTATCCGGACCACGTCATCTTCCTCGGCCAGGGCTCCGTCGTGGCGGGGCGTGGCGAGACCGTGGCTGATATCATCGCGCGACTGGGCACGCCGCCGGCGGCGATCCTATTTCCTGACGCTGGCGTGTTGATGCGGGGCGACGCCAGCGCCGGCGCCGATGCCATGCAACGCTGCCTTGCCGATGTGACGGCGCGCATCGACATCGCGGCGCGGCTGAACTACCTCACCGCCGCCGAGAATGACGAACTGGTCAACTGGGACGCCGAGCAGTATCGCCAGAAGCTCAACGCGGCCGGCGGCTAGCAAGGACAGAGGCTATGCTGCCACTTGCCATCGGCATCGACATCGGCACATCAGGTGCGCGCGCCGTCGCCATGCGACCGGATTTCTCCATAGCCGGGCATTCCGCTGTTCCGCTCGACCGATTTGGTCGCGATGGCCGCGACCCGGCGGCATGGTGGCTAGCAGCCCAGGCGGCGCTGACGGAGCTGCTTTCCGGCATCGACCGGGCCGCGGTCCGCGCGATCGCCATCGATGGCACCTCGGGCACGTTGCTGCCGGTCGACGCGGCCGGGCGGCCGCTCGCGAAACCATTGATGTACAACGACAAGGTCGCCGACGACGACATCCTGGCCGTGATCGCCCGCGCGGCACCGGCCGCAAGTGCCGCGCACGGAGCGACATCCGGCCTCGCCAAGGCCCTGCGCTTCCAGCATCTGCCAGGCATTGCAGCGGTGCTGCACCAGGCCGACTGGATTGCCGGAAACTTCTCCGGCCGCTTCGATGTCAGCGACGAGAACAATGCCCTGAAGACGGGCTATGACGTCGAGGCTCGCCGCTGGCCGGACTGGATCGCGGCGGCCGGAATGCGCATGGAGTTGCTGCCGCGCGTCGTCGAACCGGGCGATGTCACCGGCGCTCTCACCGCCGCCGCCGTGGAGCAGTTCGGCTTGCCGCACGATGTGGCCGTTGTCGCTGGAACGACGGACGGCTGCGCCTCGTTCCTGGCGACCGGTGCCGCGGCCATCGGCGACGGCGTCTCCGCGCTGGGATCCTCGCTGACCATCAAGATCCTGTCCGACCGGCCGATCTCGGCGCCGCGCTTCGGCATCTACAGCCATCGGCTCGGCAACGCCTGGCTGGCGGGCGGTGCGTCGAATTCCGGAGGCAAGGTGCTGGCACAGCATTTTCCGCTTGCGCGTATCATCGAACTCAGTGCGGCAATCGACCCGGGGACGGACACCGGCCTCGACTACTATCCGCTTCCCGCGACGGGCGAACGGTTCCCCATCGCCGATCCGGCGCTGCCGCCACGCCTCACGCCCCGGCCAGCGGACGACGCCAACTATCTGAAAGCGATGTTCGAAGGCATCGCCGCGATCGAAGCGCTCGGCTATGTCAGGCTTGCCGAACTCGGCGCGCCTGCGTTGACATCGGTCAGGAGCGTCGGCGGCGGCGCCGCGAACCCGGCATGGACGGCAATCCGGCAGCGCAAGCTCGGCGTCGATTTCCTGCCCGCGCTTTCCGACGAGGCCGCCGCCGGCACGGCGCGGCTGGCGCTGACGGGCGCGAGCCGGGCGGGGCTTCTATGAGCATGAAACGGGTCGAACGTCTCGACGGCATCGGGCTGCTGGTGGAGCGCTATGACGTGTTCCTGCTTGACCAGTTCGGCGTGCTGCACGATGGCACGCGGCCCTATCCGGGCGCGGTGGCGGCACTGTCGGCGCTGAAGCGCGCCGGCAAGACCGTGGTGCTGGTTTCGAACTCCGGTAGGCGGGCACGACCCAATGAAAGCCGGCTCATAAAACTCGGCTTCGAACCGGGAAGCTGGGACCATTTTGTATCTTCCGGCGAGGTGGCGTGGCGATCTTTTAACGACATGGCGGCTTCGGGGAAGCTGCGCCCTGGAATAAAATGCCTGCTGATCAGCCGCGACGACGATCGCTCGGCCATTGACGGCCTGCCTTTTGTGCTGACCGGCGCCGGCGACGAGGCCGAACTGGTGCTGATCTCGGCCAGCGAGGGTGATCGCTACGACCTCGACCATTATCGCAGGCTGCTTGCGCCGGCAGCAGCGCGGCAGGTGCCGTGCTTCTGCACCAATCCCGACACTATCATGCTGACGGCCAACGGGCCGCGCTTCGGCGCCGGCCGGCTTGCCGACCTCTATGAGAGTCTGGGCGGCAGCGTCACCCGCATCGGCAAGCCCCACAAGGCGATTTTCGACACAGCACTGGCGCTGGCGGGCAAGCCGGACCGTGGCACCGTGGTCTGCGTCGGCGACAGCGTCGAGCACGACATATCAGGCGGCGATGGCGCCGGCATCGCCACGGCGCTGGTTCTGAGTGGAATACTGGCGGACACATCAGATCTCGCCGCTGTTTTCGAAGAACAGCAAGCCTGGCCGGACTATATCGCCGATAGCTTCAGTTTCCGCTGACCGCTTCCAGCATGCGCCGCGCGCTTTCCTCGTCGGTGATCAGGATGGTCGGGGCGATGAGGGTCATGGCGCCGAGCAGCGCCTCGGTCTTCTCCGCACCGCCGGAGGTGAGGATGCGGATCGGCGCCTTGCGCAGACGGTCGACATCGACCGACATCACGTGGCTGTTGACGGGATGGTCGACCAGATCGCCATTGCGGTCGAAGAAATGGAACAGAAGGTCGCCAACGGCGCCACGCGCAAGCAGGGCCTCCCGATCCGCTTCCTTGAGAAAGCCGCCGCGAGAGAAAGTGGTGGCCGAGGCAATGCCGCCGACGCTGAGCAGAACGGCATCGAGCACGTTGGCCATTTCAAAGACCTCCTGCAGGCCGCAGCGCTCGACCAGCGCGATCTTGGTCTCGACGCTGTCGACGACGGCCGGCGTCGGGATCAGATAACCGTCGCCCTGGAAGATTTGGGCGAAGCGCCAGGCGAACTCGGCCGGGTTGAATCGGCGCACGACGCCGACACCGCCAAGCAGCGAAATGACCTTGAAGTCGGTGAGCGACTTGGCGCTGATGAAGGGCAGGCTCGAGAACAGCGTCCGACCCCAACCGACGCCGACGCGCATGCCGGACTTCATCGTGTCGGACAGGAAACTGCCGGTCTTGGCGCTGATCGCCTGTAGGGGGTCGGCATCGGGCGCGGAAAGCGGCGCCACCAGCGCCTGCTGCAGGCCGAACGTCTTCTCCAGAGCGCGCTCCAGCCGCACGATCTCCGACAATTCGCTCTCGATGCTGATCTTCACCTCATTGCGCGCGCGCGCGTCCGCCAGCATGCGCACGATGGTGACGCGGCCGACGCCAAGCACATCGGCGATCTCGTTCTGCGTCATCTGTTCGACGAAATACATCCAGGCGGCGCGGATCCTGAGGCGATCCGTCCGGCTTTCGCTGGCGACCTGCTCGGTTGCCTCGCCTCGGCCGTCTTCGCTTTCGCCCTGTCGTCGCCTGCCCACGCCTGTCTCTCCTCCTGCGGCGACGGACGAGCGCGCCGTCGCCGATTCTGCATGCTGGTCTAGTATCGCCTATTGATCTACCAATCGATAGGAACAATGTAGAGGTGAAGACCGCCCCCCTGTTGGTGGCCATCCGCAGCAATTTCGAGGCGATCCGCGATGCTCCGACAAATCTCCGAAGACGTCCGCGTCAACCTGAAGGACCGGTTGCGGGAAGTCCGCGAAATCATCCGCCAGAGCCGCCATGACGGCAGCGGCGACGCCAGTGTCCTGCGCGAAGCAACCAGCCATCTGCCGCCGTTTCCGGGCAAGGGCATCGAAGGTCTGCTCAGCCATGCGGCGAGTGCCGTCGACGAAGCGCTGTCGATCGCCGAATCCTTTGTCCCGCATGAGCGCCCGATAAAGGTGGACGGCACGACCGTAAAGGGCCTCGGCACCTATTTCCCGGTCGGCAACGAGGATCGCCAGCTGGGCGCCGAGCGCCTGTTCCGGCGCGATATGTATTATCTGACCAAGGCGGTGCTTGCCGGCCTGAACATCGACAATGCCCGCATCCACGAAGCCGATTTCGCGGCCGTCCACGCCACGATGCGCAAGCGGCATGGTGATCTCCTGGCCGCATTGGCCGCGCCGGGCGCTGGACTGCAGGCAATCGCGGCCGCCTGTTCGGCGCTGCTGGTCGAGTGCCTCAACCAGCGTCCCGTTCGCTTTGCCGAGACCGCGCCGGAAACGCCGGCGGGCGGCCGGGCGCTCGACATAAGCTGCCTGGCGCCGCTCGCCTTGGCCTGCGGCCTGGCGACCGCCGGCAGGGACGGCGCGCCGGAGCCGGACATGCTGGAGATCGCGATCCTTGCCGCCGAAATCCGTCATGACCGCATCGTTCAGGCCTGCGCCAAGGCGAGCCCAATCGCTGAATTGACACCCGTTTTCGCCACCTTGCTTGCCCATTTGCCGTAAACTGCCGCCAGCGCAATTCCAGGAAAAGTGTGTCGCGGTTTTCCGTTCGGAATTGCGCAAAACAAACAGCGCGGCCGCGGAGATTTAGTCTCCAGCGGCCATGGCCATGATCGTCTTCTTGGCGCGCTGGATCGAGGCCGGGCTCATCGAGAGCTCGGTCAGCCCCATCTTCACGAAGGTAGCAATGAGGTCGGGCCGGCCGGCCGCCTCACCGCACATACCGACCATGATGCCGGCGGCGACGCCGGCTTTTGCCGTCATTTCGATCGCCGCCATGACGGCCGGATTGGTGACGTCGTTGAGCTTCGCCACGGTCGGGTTGAGCCGGTCGGCGGCCATGATGTACTGCGTGAGATCATTGGTGCCGATCGAGAAGAAAGCGACCTCCTTGGCCAGCGCCGGGGCGATCAGCACGGCAGCCGGGGTTTCGATCATCACGCCGAGATCGAACGTTGCATGCGGCACGCCTTCGGCTTTCAGCTCGGCGGCGCATTCCTCGACCAGCACCCGCGTCTGCCTGACCTCGCCGATGTCGGACACCATCGGCAGCATCACCTTGATGTTGCCGTGCACGGCGGCCCGCAGCAGCGCCCGCAGCTGGCGTTTGAAGATGTCGGGTCGGTCGAGGCACATGCGGATGCCGCGCCAGCCGAGGAAGGGATTTTCCTCATCGGGAAATTCGATGCCGGCGATCGGCTTGTCGCCGCCGATGTCGAGCGTGCGCACGATGACCGGATAAGGCGCAAAAGCCTTGGCCAGCGCCGCGTAGGTCTCCGCCTGCATGTCTTCCGAGGGCAGGTGCATGTGGCGCATGAACAGAAGCTCGGTGCGGAACAGGCCGATGCCCATCGCGCCAGCCTCCTGCGCCGCCTCGATTTCCTCAAGCGAGCCGATATTGGCCGCGACCTCGATGATCGTGCCGTCGGCGAGCTTCGGCGTCACCGTCTTGAAGACGGTCAAGCCGGCGCGCTCCTTTGCCGCCGCTTCGACGCGGCCGGCGAAATCGGCACGGGTCGCCTCGTCGGGGTCGATGATCACGTAGCCGCTGTTGCCGTCGAGCGCGACTTCTCGCGCGGTGCGCAAGGCATTGACTTGGTCGCCGAGGCCGAGCACCGCCGGAATGCCGTGCGAGCGGGCAATGATGGCGATGTGCGAGGTGGCGCCGCCATGGCCGCACACCACGCCGCCGATGCGCTTCAGCGGCGCGCGTGCCAGATCCCAGGCGCCGATATCGTCGGCGATGAGAATAGCCCCTTCGGGTATGTTTTCGAGGCTGACATCGTCTTGCCCGAGCAGTACGAGGCAGATTTGCCGGCCGACCGCATGAACATCGTCGGCTCGGGCGTTGAGATAGTGATCGTCGACGGCGCTGAAATCGGCGGCGATGATGGAGGCGGCAGTGATGACGGCCGAAATCGCATCATTGCCGCCCTTGATCAGGCCTTCGGCCTCACCGGTCAGGCTCTCGTCGGCGGCGATGTCACGGAGCGCGGCGACGATGCCGCGGTCTCCAGCCGACAGGCTGTCCTGCGCCAACGCCTGGTCCATGCGTGCCTGGACCGCGCGGACCGCAGCGCGGAACCTGTCGATCTCGCCGGCGATCTCGTCGGCCTGCAGCATGCGGCCTTGTCCGGCGATATCGGGTGGGAAATGCGCAAAGGCCGGACCGATGGCGAAACCTTCGCTTGCCGCCACGCCGCGCAAGCCGTTTGCTCGACCAAGCGCCGCCGGCGCGGATTCGGGCGCAGGTGCCACTTCCTGCCCGGCATCATTCGCCGGGCTCTGCGACTCCGCTTCATCATCCAGGCCCGCTCTCGGATTTTCGAGATAGCCGATCAAGGCCTCGATGGCCTCGATGGCGTCGGCACCATTCGCCCGGACCGTGACTTCCTGGTTTTCCTTAACCGCCAGCAGCATCAGCTTGACCGAGCTCTTGGCGCTGACCGCCTTGCCATCCTTGACCAGCTCGACATCGGATTCGAAACCCTTGGCGAGCTTGACGAACCGCGTCGCGGGACGGGCGTGCAAACCTTCATGCACTCTGACGATGGTCGAGCGTTCCATGGCAAATACTCTGCTCTTCTTGGCGCCATGACCAGACGGGTGGCGGCGCGAATGCTGTCAGGCGGCGATGGTGATGATCGCGCCCGCCTTCAGGGCGGCCACGAGCGCTTGCGGGTCGACTTGCGACGCACAGATTTCGCCCGGCCTCTCGGCCTCGGTGGCGCCGTTGAACGAGATGACGACATGGCCCATTTCGAGCACCTTGCTCCAGGCGCTGGAGCCGACCGCCGTTATAACAGCGGCAACCGGGCCGAGGGTGATCGAAGCGCCCTTGGCGGGCGCTCCGTCACTTGGTCCCTGCTCCGTCTTGTGGAGCACCGAAACCTCGGCAAGCTCCGGCGGCGAGCCATCCGCAAACAGGATGACCACGCCCGCTTCGGCAAGGTCCGCCACTTCGGGTCCGATGGCAGTGACCCGTGTTCTCAGAAGAACCGTCATATGGCGAACCTCATTTTTGTAGCTGTCTTTAGAACACGATCAGGCTGACGATCCAGGCGATCAGCACCGAGACCGGGCCCATGATCTGGCGGCTGATGAGCACCGCCGGAACACCGATCTCGATCGTCTTCGGTTTCGCCTCACCGAGCGCCAGGCCGACGGGGACGAAGTCGCAGCCCACCTGGGTGTTGTAGGCAAACAGCGCTGGCAGCGCCATCGCCGGCGAAATCGTACCGTTGGCGATCTGCGGGCCGATGATGGCGACGCCGATGACCTGCGCGATGACAGCGCCTGGCCCGAGGATGGGCGACAGGAACGGCAGGCCGCAGATGGCCGAGATGATCAACAGGCCAACGATGTTGTTGGCCAGCGGACCCATTGGCTGCGCCAGCACATCACCGATGCCGGTGTACAGGATCAGACCGATGAGCATGGTCACGAAGGCCATGAACGGCAGCACGTTGCGGATGACCTGATCGATGGTGCGGCGACCGGCATTGAAGAAGATGCCGACGATACGCCCCATGACGCGGCCGATCGTGCTGATGAGGCCGATCAGACCGCCCTCGCTAGGCAGCGCCGTCGGCGTCGCATTGTTGCTGCTTGAACTCATCGCTGCTGCTCCCCCTGCAGTGGTGACCGTTTCGGATCCGTCCGCCATTGTGATGTTCGCCGGCTTCACGCCCGAAACGTAGATGTCCTCGGTGATGAACTGGGCCAGCGGCCCGGACTGGCCGACCGGCGTCAGATTGACGGTCGGGATGCGCTTGCGCGGATAGACGCCGCATCGTGCGGTGCCGCCGCAATCGACGACGACAACCGCCATCTCGCTTTCGATCGGCGGCGCCCTGAAGCCGTCGACGGCTTCGGCACCGGTCATATCGGCGATGAGCTGCGCCACCGGGTGAATGCCACCACCGGTGACGGAAACAACCTTGCTGCGCTGTTCGGTCGGCTCGATGATGAGCGGGCCACCCCAGCCGGTTTTGCCCTGGGAGATCCTTACGGCTTTGTATGTCTTGGCCATGATGTCCTCCCCGCCCTTACAGCTCGACGCCCTGGCGGCGTGCCATGATGGCGGTGATGCGTTCGGTCAGCATGCCCTTGAGCAGGATGACGACGAGGCCGACGATGGCGTACCAGATCGCCACCTTGACGTGGTAACCGGCGACGACGACGCCCTTCTTCTCCAGCTCCAGCAGCGCGACGAGAATGCCGCCCCAGACGAAATACTCGCCGGGATTGATGTGCGGGAACAGGCCGAGCGGCGGGTGCACATAGGACACGGCCGCGTCATAGAAGGCCGGCTTGTGCTTTTCTTCCAGGAACGATCCGAACGTATAGGCCATCGGATTGGTGAGGAAGAACACCGCCAGCAGCGGCAAAAGCGTATAGCGCGTCAGCGCGATCCGGCCGGCGCCGCGCGCCAGGCCGTGTACGCGCTCTTCGCCGACCAGTTCGGTGACGGCGTAGAAGGCGGTCATCAGCACCACCAGCGTCGGAATGATGCCGGTGACGAAGCCGGCGAAGACCTCGCCGCCCTTCTGGAAGATACCGATGAAATACTTGCCGATGGCGGTCAGCCAGCCGAGCTGCTCTTCCTGCTGGACGTCCTTCAGTTTTTCCTTGAACTGATCGACGGTGATCGGTGCGCTGTCCGCTTGCGCCAGGACAACGAGATGGTCGGAGGCATGCTCGACGGCGAGCTTGCCATGCAATGCAGCATCCGAGACCATGGCACCTGCGACATGCAGATTGTGCACGGCCATGTCGGCATGCTGCGCCAACAACGAAAATACAGACATTTCTCCTCCTTATGCCGCCCGCCGGTTGATCCCAGTCGGTGCGCGGCGTCCTCTATCCCTTTGATTTAGAGACGGATTCAGATTTTCAGGTCGATTCGTCCTGAAATTCATCCGGCTCTAGGCCCTTGCTATGTTCAAACCGGACAGACCCGGCTTCTTCCCCGGCTCCGACCGTGTTTTGTCGATCTGTTCGATCGCCCGCTTCACGGCCTCGGCCACACCGGGTTCCCCCTCCCCCATGATTGCAGGATTGGACCGGAGTCGATCGAGGGGAACACCCTCGAACTCTTCATGTCTTTTGAATTTGGTGAAGACGGACCGGCCGCTCATCACCATCAGGCGGCGCACGATCAGGTCGGGTGTCACCACGACAAGCGCGATGGTGCCCTTGGCCAATCGACCGCGAAAATTGCCGGCTCCGACGAAGCCATCCTTGTACTGGTCGGTGACGCCCCTAAAGACATCGGAATAGTGCCGCATCTGGAGCCAGACGCCGAGCGACTGCAGCGCCCACACAATAACCAGCAGAAGCAGTCCCCACTGCCAAATCGCCATTCGGTTCTCCTCCCGAAGCCTATGTTGAACCGCACCTTGGACCGACGCGTGACAACAGCAAAGTGAGAACATTTGTTTCCGAGAATGTCAATATGTATGATATTGGCCTTAGCTGCCGTCATCCACAGGGACGCTGACAGATTTCAGCGGCGGCGCCGTTGTGCTAGCCTGATCGGGAAACAGGATACGAGGAACATGGATCTGCCCTTCAGGGACGAACTGGCCTTGATGCCCGACCTTCGCCATCGGTTGCGACAGTTGCGCTGGTTCCGCGCCACCTTCCGCGGCAGCGCCAAGGTGGTCTCGGACACGTTCGGCGTGCGCTTTGAAATCGACGAGGCCAAGCTCACCAGGGCCTTTCTCGACTGGGTCGAGATCATGGAGGCGCAGAAGCGCTTCGCCGCGATCGACCGCGCCGACTTCATCGTCTTTGCCGCCGGCCTCGTGCTGCGCGAGCTGATAAAACAGGCGCCGGCCAGGGAAATCTCCGGCCTCACCCAGTTGATCGAGACGGAAACGAATGCCGGCACACTGGAAATCGTCCGCTTCTGGCCGGAGGGGTACCTCTACACCAACTACTGCGTCTCGGTGATTTCGGCGATCCACGAGCAGGAATTCGGCACAGCACCTGGCATCGACAAATGCGCCGACGACCTGCGCACCTGGTGGTCCTATCGCGAGAACGTGACCGAGATGCCGGCCTATGCGGTGGCCTTCCTCGATCGCTTCCTCGGCGCCGAACCGAACTGGATCACGCCGGATCGCGCACAGTCCCGGCAAGCCATGCAAAGGGCTCTCGGATCGACGCGAGCGAGCGATGCGCTGCGCCAGCTTTGAGCCTGCCGGTTTTGCGCTCAAAACACCCGCACTATTGAACATTTGACTTTTTGCCGATAGCGATGTGCGGAATTGACTTGAGGGAGAAGCGCGTGGCGCAATCAAGGCCTATCATTTTCGATTGCGACGGCGTTCTCGTCGACAGCGAGCCGCTGGCCGCCCGGGCCTATGAGCGCGTCTATGAAAAGCACGGCATGCCCGGCGTTCACGTCGGCATCATCGCCCAGTGCATCGGCATGAAGCAGTCCGACATCATCGCCAAGATTAGGGAATTGACCGGCCACCAGTTTCCGCCGGCGGCAGACAGCGACATCTGGGCCGAGACCAAGGCGCTGTTCTCCGAGGAATTGAAGCCGACACCGGGAATCGCCGCGTTTCTGCAGACGCTTGCCGGCGACCGCTGCGTTGCCTCGTCATCCTCCGTCGAGCGCATAAACCACAGCCTTGCCGTGACCGGACTGGCAGGGTTTTTCGGCGATGCGATCTACAGCTCCTCGATGGTCAAGAACGGCAAGCCGGCGCCGGACATCTTCCTGTTCGCCGCCGCCAGGATGGGCGCCAACCCAGCTGACTGCATCGTCATCGAGGATTCGCCCTTCGGCATCCAGGGCGCGGTCGCCGCCGGCATGACGGCGATCGGCTACACCGGTGGCGGCCATACCTATGCCGAGCACAGCGCGCGGCTGACGGCGGCCGGTGCCGATTTCATCTGCGCCGACTGGCATGAGGTTAGCCGGCAATTGGCTGGACTCGGCGTGCCGGCCTAGCTCTTAGCGAACAGGCAGTCCAAGGCGGACCCATTGGTCGGGCGGGATCACTGGCCCAACACGGAAGTTGAAGGACAAGACCTTCGTCGCATCGGTGTCGACCTCACACCGGAAGCCCAGATGATACCATGTGGTTGTCGTGCGGAAGGCGACATCCGGGGCGTCGAGGATATTACCGGCCTTCAGCGGAACACTTGGGATCAACTCGGGGAAATAGGAGGCGTCCAGCAATTGTTGCTGCAACGCGCTGGCGCAAAGTTGGGCAGCCCGCTTGCCGCGAGGCACACCGGCCATCGAGGTCGTGGCCAACGCATCGCCGGTAGCGCCTTGTGAGTAAAGCTTGCGGACGCCCGGGAGGCCCGAATAGATCCGCGATTTAGCAACGGCCACGTCCGTCGAGCTTGGCTTCCTGGCGCTTCCGCTTCCGGATTTAGAGACCTTTGAAGGGCTGGGTTTCGGCGCATTTGCGGGTTTAGGCTTCGGCGCTTCGGCTGATGTGGGAAGCTCGATCTCACCTTCGCCGGCAGCCAATGGCGTTGGTGACGCTTCCGGCTCTTGTTTGTCTGCCTGCTGTTTATCCATCTCCTCGGTTGAAGTTGCCTGCTTCTCTGCATCCTGTGTGGGCTCGGCCGATTTGTTCTCTGCCTGCTTCGGCTCAGCAGGCGGCTTCGACGTGTCATCCTTGGCCGGCGACGGCGAACTGTCCTGAGCATTGGCCCCATCCAGGGATTTCCTCGGGCCGGCGTCCTTCTCGCCGAACTCGAAAACAGGCTTCAGGACTTCGATTGGTGGAGATTTCTGAGCCTGCTTTTCCGGCGGAGGTGGTTTTTCAACTTTCTGCTCGGGCGGTTTTTCAACCTTCGGTTCCGGCGGCTTTTCGGCTTTCTTTGGCGGCGGTGCAGGAGCAGGTTTCGGTTTCGGCTGATCGGGCGGAAGCACGAGCGCGACATTGACCGGCTGCTCCTCCTGCGGCTGTTGGGGAGGCACGGGCAAGCCATAGACCAGGAACGCCGCGATGAGCGCATGCAGGACCAGCGATGCGGGCAAAGCCCACAGCAGATGCCGCCACCGTTCTCCTGTCTCGCTCTTCATACTGACCGATGTGGAATGAAATAGCGGCGGCTTCAAGCATAGGTAGTGGATTGACTTAATTTAACCCCTGACAGGTTGCTGATCGGACGATGCGCAGAGCAGCGCCAGTGAGGCACGGTGCGACTCAACCAGCTCTACGATCGATTCAAGATCTGAGATCAGCCGGTTTGCCGTTGGCTCGAAATCCCATCCAGAAACCGTTCGTCCAACCGCGTTTCACCAAACCAGTTAAGCCGGTTGATGCTGACGAAGCCGGCATCGATCGCCTCATTCTCGTCGCCTGGCTGGCTCGCATGGGCGCGGCCTCGGGGAATGGTGATGACCGTGCGCTCGCCATCTGTCTCCACGATCTCGGCCTTGCGGGCGATTTTGTCGCGGCCGATGCGCGGCTGGCGGATCTCGGCTGGAAGCGAGGTGGGTAGATTGACGCTAAGCCAATGCCCCTCCGCCCCCCAGTCGGCGCGCGATCGCCACAGGGGCGCGATCAGCGCACCAAGCCATTGGTCGTCGCCGCCGGTGAAATCGGGATTTTTCACGCGCGAGAAGCCGATGGCCGGCAGACCCCAGAAAGTCGCCTCGCGCGCAATGCCGAGCGTGCCGGAATAGGCAAGGTCCTCGGCGACGTTGCGGCCGTCATTGACGCCCGACAGCACCAGGTCCGGTTTCCGCGCATCGGCGAACAGCCACGTCATCGCGCTGACCGCGCAATCGGCCGGCGTGCCGGAACAGGAGTACCAGTTCGGTTTGACGCGCCGCATCGTCAAGGGCCTGGCGATCGTCAATGACGAGCCGGCAGCGGTGCGCTTGCCGTCGGGCGCGACCACCCAGACATCGTCGCTCAACCGGCCAGCAGCGTTGACGAGACGGGCAAGCCCCGGCGCTTCGATGCCGTCATCGTTGCAGATCAGAATTCTCATCGTTTTCTTGCCTCCGGCACGGTGATGCGCTGGCCGGTATGGCATTGCGTGCGCAGCGACGGGATGTGGGTTTGCAGATCGCCGAGAAGGTCCGGCGTGCAGGAATGACCGAGTGCCGTGGGTCGCCCGGCCTTCTCCCAGATGTCGACATTGCCCGACAGCGTCGGATGGGTCGGCATGCGCACCCAGTCCGCCCGGCCGGCCTTGTGCAACAGATCGCCCGGCGAACCTGACGGCAGATGCCCGGTGAGCAGCACCGGAAAACCGGCCTGGTCGGCACGCGGCAGCAGCCGCGACGACGGGCCAGCCTCACCCATGCCGTCATCCGCCAGCAACGGCATTGACGGCAGGGGATCGGCATCGGTCCAGTCGGCGGCATCCTGCAAGCGGCGGCGCAGCAAATCTGGAACACCCGGCAGCAAAGCCGCCGTAGCACCGATCTGCGCTTCCAGGGACAAACGCATGCCGGCATGGACGGCAAACGGCCCCGGCAAGGCCGCGATCAGTTCCAGTGATCGGCCCGACAGTGGCGTCGGCAACAGACAACCCTTTGAATGCCTGGCCACCCATTGCGAGATTTCTCGCGCCCGGGCCGCCCCCGGCACCGGATCGGCACCGTAGGAGGCGTCGAGAACAAGCAGGTCGCAGTGCGGGATCGTGTCCATGACGAACACATTGCTGTCCGGCACCACATCGGCCGAATAGGCGACGCGGTTTTCGCCGTCGTCGACCGCAAACCAGACACCGCCCACGACATGCCCGGACCGTCCCGTCCTGATCGCGAGATTGCCGCTCTTCAGCGTATCGCCGGGTTCGAAAAGCTCGATGCGATCGCCTGGAAAGGGAAACCGTCGGAGATCCCCGGGATCGCCATAGCCGGCAAGCGTGGCCGGCGCCTCGTCGCGGGTCTCGGTCGTCATGAAAATCGGGCCATCATAGCCGCGCGCCAACAGCCAGCTCAGCGCGCCGACATGATCCTCATGGGCATGCGAGACGAACAGCGCATCGATGTCGGCGACCGACCCGTTCAGGGCCGGATAGTAGTCCGTGCCGGAGGCGCCGACCTTGATGCCGATGTCGAGCAGGATACGATCGTTGTCGCTGCTGACGGCAAGGCTGATGCGGCCCTTTTCGCCAAAACCGCCGAGCAGGTCGAGCATCATCACGATGCTGCCCCCACCGCCGGGATCAGCCAGCCCGATCGTATCCGCAGACGCGCCTTCGCTCCGCTCTGCAGTACAACCGGGTCGGGCTGCTCGAAATGCAAGGTGAGGACAGGGCTGGCGGAAGGCGTGAATTCAATGCGCGCCGAGCCGCCCTGATAGATCACCCGCTTGACCAAGCCGTCGAAGCCGGGGCCATCGGGCGACACGTAGAGATCGGCTGACCGGCAGCAAATCTTCGCACCGGCTCTCGGCTGTTCGCCAGGCCGGCAGCGGACAACCAGTTCAGCGCCGAGCACCCGGACCTTGCAATGGCCTCCTTCTTCCGCGCTCAACACATCTGCGGGCAACAAAATGCCTTGCGAAATGAACGAGGCCACCATTTCATTTGCCGGCTCATGATAGAGCTGGCGCGGCGTCGCCAGCTGGGCAAGACGCCCGTTGTCCATCACTGCTATACGATCGGCCAGCGCCATCGCCTCGGCCTGATCATGGGTGATGTAGACGATGGTCGTGCCGGTGCGCTTGTGGAAGGACGCGAACTCGTCCTCCATCGAGGCCCTCAGATGCACGTCGAGATTGGCGAGCGGCTCGTCGAACAGCACCAGCGAGGGCGCGGCGACAAGGCAGCGTGCGAGCGCCACCCGCTGACGCTGGCCGCCCGAGAGGTTGGCCGGCCTGCGGTCGCCCAGCCCTTGCAGGTTGACCAGGGCGAGTGCGTCTTCAACCTTCTGGCGCGCGACCGCTTTGTCCAGCTTCGCCACCTTCAGCGAATAGCCGATGTTCTCGGCGACCGTCATGTGCGGCCACAGCGCATAGTTCTGGAAGACGATGCCGACGCGCCGCTTTTCCGGCGCGACGCTGCCGCCTTTGCCCGACACGACCTCGCTGCCGATGCGGATTTCGCCTGACGTCACCTTCTCGAATCCGGCGACGAGCCGCAGCAACGTCGTTTTGCCGCAGCCGGAGGGGCCGAGCACCGCCAGGAACTCGCCGTCGGCGACGTCGATCGACACGTCCTTGACGGCATCGAAATCGGCAAAGCTCTTGGTCACTTTGTCCAGGCTCAATCGCGCCATGGCAGCACTCCGGTCGGAAGGTAGGGGGCAAGCAGATTGGTCACCAGCATCAGTACGAAGGTGACCGCTACCGTGATGACGGACATCGCCGCCGCGTAGTTGGAATCGCCGCCCTGCTCGAAGGAAAACATCACCACGCCGATCGTTTCCGACCCCGACGACCACAGCAGCGCCGAAACGGTGAGCTCGCTGAGCGCCGTCATGAAGATCAGCAGGCCGCCGGCGATTGCCGCCGGTGCCACCAAGGGAAAGATGATCGTGCGCATGCGCGTGAACAGCCCGGCGCCCGCCACTTGCGCTGCCTCCTCCAACGCCCGGTCGATCTGGTGGTAACCGCTGATGGTCGGCCGCAGCGCCAGCACCAGGAAGCGGGCGAGATAGGCGTAGAGGATGATCCAGACGGTGTTATAGAGCTGGAGGCCGGTCAGCGGGATCGGCCGCAGGAACAGCAGCAGCGAGGCGATCGCCAGCACCACGCCGGGCAAGGCATAGGGCAGTTCGACCGAGAGATTGAGCAGCCGCACCCAGCGCTGCTTGCCCCAGGCGATCAGATAGCCGATCGGCACGGCGACCAGGACCGCGAAGAAGGCCGCCGAGATCGATAGCCAGAAGCTGTTGAAGAAGGCGCGGCTGGCCGCGTCATGTTCGAACAGCACGAAGCGGTAATTGTCGAGCGTCGCCGTCTTGGCCGTGAGCGCAATGCCGTAGCCCGGCACCAGCGATGTCAGCACCAGCCCGAACAGCGGCAAGAACAGCACCACCACGATCAGCAGCCCCATGCCGGCCTGGACGGTGGGCCGCCAGCGGCCGAGCTCATAGGGCTCGGCCGCCAGCGAGGTGGAGCTGATGCGATAGTCGCGGCGGCGGCTCATGACCTCCTGGGCGAGGATACCAGCCATGGCGATGACGCCGATCAGCACCGACAGGAACGCGGTTTCGCCGAGCACGGCGGGACCGCCGCCGGCCAGCCGCTGGTAGATCAGCGTTGGCAGCACGAGATAGTTGGCGGGAATGCCGAGAAAGGCCGGAATGCCGAAATTGCCGACGCAGGAGACGAAGGCGAGTGCCGCGGCCGCCATGATCGACGGGGTCATCAACGGCAGCACGATGGTGACCAGCACGGTGAACCAGCCGGCGCCGCCCGCCCGCGCCGCTTCGACCAGCTCGCGCGGCAGCTTGCGCAGGCCGGCGCGCACCAGCAGGAAAACCAGCGGGCCATACTGCACGCCGAGCAGCAGGATGATGCCCGAGGTGGAATAGAGCGGGTTTTTGGTGCCGAGCGGGGGTGCCGCACCGAAGAGCTTGAGGAATGGACTGGCAGGGCCGAACAGTTGCAGCCAGGCCAGCGCAGTCACCTGCGGCGCGATCATCAACGGCATGACGTAGCAGAGCACCAGGGCGCTGCGGCGACGGATGTCGGTCAGGGTGACGAGGACGGCGACCAGCGTTCCCGACAGCACCGCAAGCAGGGTGCCGCCGACGCCGACGACCAGCGTGTGCCAGGTCGCGATCCAGGTCGCCGGGCTGGCGAGCCCGGTCTTTATCGCGGCGGTCGACAGCGTGCCGCCGGGCGCCACGATCTCCTTGATCAGGCGCAGCATCGGCAGCAGCGAAAGCAGCACGATGACGATGGCTACCGCCGCCGTCAGGGCCATTTCCTGGCCCCGGCTTTCCCTGATCCGTGTTGACATGATTGCGTTTCCTAGGGTCGATCAGCCGATGCGATCAGGTTTCGCCCGTCAGGGATGCCGCTTGAACGGCATCCCGCTGGGATTGCCGGCTCAGCCGCCGAACAGTTCCGAGAACTTCGCCTTGTCGGCGTCGGTCTTGGCAACGATCGCCTTGGTGTCGAACGGCATCACCTTGACCTTGACGCCTTCCGGCAGCCATTCGGGGCGGCCGACCGAGGCGCGCGCCGGCAGATAGCCCATCGACAGCGCCAGCTTCTGGCCGTCATCGGAAAGAATGAAGTCGACGAATTTCTTGGCGCCGTCGACATTCTGGGCCGTCTTCATGATGGCGACCGGTTCGGTCACCGCCGGCACGCCTTCGCTGGGGAACACGAACTCGACCGGCGAACCCTTCTTCTTGGCGTTCATCGCCATGAAGTCGACCAGGATGCCATAGGGCTTCTCGCCTGATGCCACCGACTTCAGCACGGCGCCGTTGCCGCGCACGCTGACGGTGTTGTTGGTCTTCAGCTTCTGGAAGAAATCCCAGCCATAATTGGCGTCGCCGGCGAAGCCCGAAAGCAGGTAGGCGGCCGCACCCGAATAGAGTGGGCTCGGCATGACCAGGCCGTCGGCATAGGCCGGCGTGACGAGATCGGCCCAATGCTCAGGCTTCTCGGCCGCAGCGGTGTTGTAGACGATGCCGGTGGTGATCAGCTTGCTGCCGAAATAGGTCTTGTCGGCGTCATAGGCATCAGCCTCGATGCCATCGAGCTTGGCCTCGGGATAAGGCAGCAGCCGGTCGTCCTTCTTCAGCAGCTCCATGCTGACCGCGTCGGCGATCAAAAGCACATCAGGCTGCGGACTGCCGGCGGCAAACTCCGCTGCCATTTTGGTGAGGATGTCGCTCGTTCCCGAGCGATAGATGGTCACGTCGATACCGGGCTGCGCCTTCTTGAACGCATCCACGGTCTTGGCCGCGTCGGCTTCCGGCTGGGATGTGTAGAGTGTCAGTGTTTCGGCGTTTGCCACGCCGGCAAACAAAGTTGCCGCGAGCGCCAGTTGGCTGGCGAGCAGCTTGATGAAGTGCGTCTTCATGAGACCTCCTGTCTTGTCTGTGCATGACCGGTCCGGCCCCTGGCCAGTTCCCCGTCTCTTCCTCCCTGCACGGCGCATATGACTGGTGGATGACACAGCGCGTGAAACCCACAAAATATGTTCATATGTATGATGTCAATTACAAATGAACAGGACTGTGCGACAATCGACGCGTCGGGGATCCGCATCAGTTGACATCCGGCGGCCGTTTCTCCGAAGAGAGCAACCCGGCCAGGCCATGGCTCATGAGGACGAAGACCGATGCCCACGGAAAAACCCCGACCGGCTCACCTGCCGATGGTCTCATCGGACCTTAACGTCAAGACGGCATGGCTCTATTATGTCGAAGGCTTCACGCAGGAGCAGATCGCCGAAAAGCTCGATGTCTCCAGGGTAAAGGTCATGCGCACCCTGGCCGCCTGCACCGCCGAGGGCATCGTCGTTACCATGATCAATGCCCCGACGGCCGAACAGGTTGGACTCGAGCGGGCGCTCGAGAAGCGCTGGGGTCTCAACGCCGCCGTCGTCATCCCAACGCCGTCGGCGCATGACCATCTGGAAAAGGCGATCGGCCATGCCGTCGCCGCCTATCTTGGCGAGCAGATGCAGGACGGCATGACGCTGGCGATCGGCGGCGGAGCGACGCTGCATGCCAGCCTCGGCTTCCTCGCCCGCCGGCAACTGAAGCGCGCCTCCGTGGTGGCGCTTGTCGGCAGCCTGCCGCATTCGCAATGGATCAATCCATCCATCGTTGCTGCCAAGGTCGCCGATGTCTTCGAGGTCGACAGCTACCAGATCACCGCGCCGGTGATGGTGGACGATTCCTCGTTGCGCGATCTCCTCTGGGCGCAGCCAACCCTGCAGGATGTACGCCAACGCGCCGCCGCCGCCGACATCGCGCTGCTCACCGTCGGCGACATGTCGCCCGACGCCACCATCTTTCGGCACGGTATCGTGCCGTCATCGCTGATCGCTCCGCTGAAAGCGAAGGGCGCGGTCGCCAACATGCTGTGCTATTTCGTCGACGCCGCCGGCGGGCTGGTCGACCACGAGGTCAACCGACGCGTCATGGCCATCGATCTCGATGTGGTCGGCCAGGTGCCGAATGTCGTTCTTGCCGCCGGCGGCAAGCGCAAGGTCGCGGCGATCCTCGCCGCGCTGAAGGCCGTCGACACCAATGTGCTGATCACCGACAGCGATACGGCCACGGCACTGCTTGCGAAGGGCGGCTGAGCCGACTTTCGGTTAGATCAGCCCGCGCTCGCGCAAGAAATCCTCGACGCCGACATGGGTCATGGATTCGAATTCGGCGACCGCTTCGGCCACCCGCTTGCGCTGGGCCGCCAGCAGCGTGAACACCTGCTTCATCTCGCCGGACACACCAAAACGGCTCCACCGCTCGGCGATGTGCGTGGGCAGGCCGATGTCGGCGCAGAACGCATCCAGACTGTCATAGCCGAGGCTCGCGACAAGCTGCTTGGTCGCTTCCGCCGACATGCGCGGCTCGAAGGCATGATCGTGCAGGCGCTGCGCCACCAGCTTGATATCGGACGGCGACGCGCCCATGACCTTGCCGAACAAGGTTTTGACGTCAGATGGGTCGAATGCAGGCATAATTTGGCCTCCCTGGATCGCAATCCAGATAGAACATGGGTCAAGGGTTGGCGCCTGACAAGTCGTTTCTGATGTAAGCCGGCGCATCGTCTGGCGCCGGCTTACATCAGGACCTACACGAGCATGCCCATCGGATTCTCGATCAGCCGCTTGAAGGCAACCAGCAGTTCGGCACCCAGCGCACCGTCGACGGCGCGATGGTCGGTCGACAGCGTCACCGACATCACGGTAGCGATTTTGATCTCGCCATTCTTGACCACCGCCCGCTCCTCGCCGGCACCCACCGCCAGGATGGTCGCATGCGGCGGGTTGATGACAGCGGCAAAGTCCTTGATGCCGAACATGCCGAGGTTGGACACCGCCGTGGTGCCGCCTTGATATTCCTCCGGCTTCAGCTTGCGGCTGCGCGCGCGGCTGGCCAGATCCTTCATCTCGTTGGAGATGGTGGACAGCGTCTTTTCGTCCGCCTTGCGGATGATCGGCGTGATCAAGCCACCGGGGATCGAGACCGCAACGCCGACATCGGCATGCTTGTGCTTGACCATGGCGCTTTCGGTCCATGAGGCATTGGCATCCGGCACCGCCTTCAGCGCCATCGCCATCGCCTTGATGACCATGTCGTTGACCGACAGCTTGTAGGCAGGTGCCTCACCCTTATCGGTCTTCTTCACCGGGGCTGCGGCATTGATCTGCGTGCGCAGCGCCAACAGCGCATCGAGCTCACAGTCGAGCGTCAGGTAGAAATGCGGGATTGTGGTCTTGGCCTCGACCAGCCGGCGCGCGATGGTCTTGCGCATGTTGTCATGCGGGACGAGGTCGTAGGAGCCGGCCTCGAACAGACGCAGCACGTCCCCCTCCCCCTTGAGGGGAGGGTGGCCGGCCGTAGGCCGGTCGGGTGGGGTCGCCTCGGCAGTGCTCGACGCCAGGGCGGTGCTGGACTGGGCGGTGCCTTCTGAGGCGACCCCCTCCGTCCGCTTCGCGGACACCTCCCCCTCGAGGGGGGAGGAAAGCGCTGCATCGACGTCGGCTTTTACAACGCGGCCGTATGGGCCTGTGCCGGATATGGCTGAAATGCTGAGGCCGGTTTCGCGAGCCAGACGCCGCGCCAAAGGTGTCGCGCGGGCTTTCCCCTCCCCCTCGAGGGGAGGGTGGCCGGCCGCAGGCCGGTCGGGTGGGGTCGGTTCGACCGGACGCGGCTCAAGGGCGGTGCCTCCTGAGGCGACCCCCTCTGTCGACTTCGTCGACATCTCCCCCTCAAGGGGGAAGATTGGCGCATAGCTTTCATCGTCGGCATAAATCCATGCAACAGCTGCACCGACCGCAATATCGACACCTTCCTTGCCGGTGACGTCGCGCAACACGCCGCTGGCCGGCGCGTCGATCTCCATCGCGGCCTTGTCGGTTTCGATCTCGAACAGCACATCGCCCTTCTTTACCCTGGCGCCTTCCTCGGCAAACCAGCGCGAGATCTGTCCGGTCGCCATGTCCATGTCGACCTTGGGAAGAATGACTTCGGTCGGCATGGGTTAGCGGACCCCTTTCACGAGGTCGCGCGCGGCGGTGATGATGTCGGGAACCTGCGGCACCGTCGCCTTCTCGAGTTCCGGATTGTAGGGGATCGGCGTTTCGGCGCCGCCCAGCCGCACGATCGGCGCATCGAGATAGTCGAACGCTTCGCTCTCGGCGATCATGGCGCTGACTTCGGCGCCGATGCCCAGCGTTTTGACCGCTTCGTAGACGCACATCAGCCGCGACGTCTTCTTGACGCTGTCGATGACGGTCTGCTTGTCCATCGGCCGGATGGTTCGGAGGTCGACGACTTCGACGTCGATGCCTTCGCTCTCCAGCGCGGCAGCGGCGTCGAGCGCCTTCTGCACCATGATCGAGGTGGCGACGATGGTGAGATCCCGGCCCTCGCGGCGGATATCGGCCTTGCCAATCGGCACCGTATAATAGCCTTCGGGCACCGGGCCTTTCATCTTGTAGAGCAGCTTGTGCTCGAAGATCATCACCGGATCGGGATCTGCGACCGCCGCCAGCAGCATGCCCTTGGCATCATAAGGCGTCGCCGGCTGGATCACCTTGAGGCCCGGCACGTGGCCAAGCCAGGCCTCGAGGCTCTGGCTGTGCTGGGCCGCCGCACCGGTGCCGGAACCGGCGGGAAAACGCATCACCACCGGAACCGAAACCTCGCCGCCCAGCATGAAGCGCATCTTGGCCGCCTGGTTGACGATCTGCTCCATGGCGAGCGTGGCGAAATCGGAAAACTGAAATTCGAAGATCGGCCGCATGCCGGTGAGGGCGGCGCCGACGGCAACGCCCGCGCCGCCCAGTTCCGAAATCGGCGTGTCGATCACCCGCTCGGTACCGAAACGCTCGACAAGATCGCCGGTGACCTGGAAGGCGCCGCCATAGACGCCAATATCCTCACCCATCAGGAAAACGCGTTCGTCCATGTCCATGGCGATAGCCATGGCTTCCTGGATCGCCTGGGCGTAGCTCAGTTCACGCACCATCGCGTCCATCACGCCTGCTCCGTATAGACATAATTCCCGGTGTCGCGAACGTCAGGCGACGGGCTCGCCTTGGCGAACTCTATGCCGTCGGCGATCTCCTGCGCCACGGCGTCGCGAATGGCCTCGATGCCCTTGTTGTCGATGAAGCCGAATTCCCTGAGCTCGCTTTCAAACAGGGTGATCGGATCGCGGTTCGACATCCAGTCCTCGATCTCCTCCTTGGTGCGATAGCGGTTGCGGTCGCTCTTGGAATGGCCGCGATGGCGATAGGTCTTGGATTCGATCAGCGTCGGCCCCTCGCCCGCGCGGGCTCGGGCGACAGCCTGATGCGATGCCTCGGCGACCTCGGAGAAGATGTTGCCATTGACGATGACGCCCGGCATCGAATAGGCGGCGGCGCGCTCGGCGATGTTCTTGACGGCGGTCGAGCGGGCCGTCGATGTCGACATGCCGTAGCCATTGTTCTCGCACACGAAGATCACCGGCAACTTCCAGATCGCCGCCATGTTCAGCGCCTCGTGGAAGGCGCCTTCATTGTTGGCGCCATCGCCGAAGAAGGAGACCACGACCTTGCCGGTCTTCATCATCTTGGACGACAGTGCCGCCCCGACGGCGATCGGAATGCCGCCGCCGACAATGCCGTTGGCGCCGAGATTGCCCTTGCCGACATCGGCGATGTGCATCGAGCCGCCACGCCCCTTGCAGTAGCCGGTGGTCTTGCCGAAGAACTCGGCGAACATGCGCTTGACCTCGGCGCCCTTGGCGATGCAGTGGCCATGACCGCGATGCGTCGAGGTGATCTGGTCATCCTCGGCAAGCGGCATGCAGATGCCCATGGCGCTGGCCTCCTGGCCGATCGACAGGTGCATGGTGCCGTGGATGAGGCCGCGCGTGTAGCACTCCTCCGCGCCCTCTTCGAAGCGGCGGATGAGGTACATCTTGTAGAGCACCTGCCTGAGCTGCTCGGCGCTGTACTGGCGATAGACGAAGGGCAGATTGGCGCGACTATCAGTGACGGCTTTGCTGGCTCCGGCCATGATCACGCTCCCGCGGACCCATAGACGAGCTTGTCCTGGCGGGCGCGCAGTTCAGCGATCTTGGAGCCCGCCGCGGGAGCGGCATTCGCGTAGGTGATGAGTTCGCCCTTCTTGATCGGCGCGGTGACCGAGCCGCCCTGCAGCAGGCCGCAGGGAATGGCCTTGGCGGCGCGCGCCTCCGGCGTCGTCATAATCCAGGCGCGGTAGCAATATTCGCCGATCGCATCGAGCTTCTCGCCCGGCTTCATGTCTTTCTTGGCCACCGCGCAGACCTCGGCCACCGGTTTGGCCAGCGGCACCATGTCGGCCTTGCCGTAGAGCACGACGCGGGCGCAGGTCAGCGGCACTTCGAGCGAGGTCAGGTGATAGGGACGGTGGAAGGTGAAGTACGGGCCTTTGCCCATCTTCAAATCTTCCATGCGCTCGGAGATGCGGGGATGCGACATGTCGGCAACGACGAAGACACCGGGCGCGACACCCTTGCCGATCGAATAGTCGACAACGCCGACCTTCGACAGCACGCCACCATCCTTCTGCGGCACCAGCACCTTGGACAATTCGCCGAGCGTCGCGGCCGGGCCGTGCATGCCGGCCTTGTCGGGAACCAGCCCGGTGGCATTGGCGATCGCCGCCATTTCGACCATGGTCTTGGAGCCGTCGACGAATTCGACCAGCATGCGCACATTCATGTGCCGGCGCTTGGCTTCCTCCTCATAGTCGGGGGGAATGGCGTCGATGTTGAGCGGATTGTTCTTGCCCTTGCCGGCGGCAACGATCGGGTGCCCCATGGCCGAGACGAACTCGATCAGCTCCATGCAGGAAGACGGCTCATCGCCGGCGCCCAGCGAGTAGGTGACGCCGAGGCGGTCGGCCTCGCTTTTCAGATAGGCGCCGATGGTGACGTCGGCCTCGACATTCATCATCACCAGATGCTTGCCATGTTCCATGGCGCGCAGCCCGATCTCGGCGCCGACAGCGGGAACCCCGGTGGCGTCGATGACGACGTCGATCAGATCGTTGTTGATGACAAGGCTGGCATCGTTGGTGACCGCGATCTTGCCGGCCTCCATCGCCGCCGTCATCGCCGAAGCGTTCGAGACTTCGCGCGCATGCCCGGTTTCCTGGAAGGCGATATCCACCGCCTTGCTGGCCGCGGGCAGGTTCAGTTCGGAAATGGCGCCGATCTCGATGCCCGACATATGGGCGACGCGGGTGACGATGTCGGTTCCCATCTCGCCGGAGCCGATCAGGCCGATGCGGATAGGCTTGCCCGACTTGGCGCGTTCCTCGAGATCGCGGGCAAGACCCGTCAACGAAACATTGGAAGCCATACCGCTTATTCCTCCCACATTGCAGGCTTGTTCAACTGCCTGACGGGTATTGAACATCTGTATTTCTGTCAAGACTAATGTCCAAATCCGTCGGCTTTTAAGCTACTTTCCCGGCTGCCCGACCGCAGGCGAAAAAGAGGCTGGAAAAGCAGATGACCCCCATGAAAGTCAGACGATTTTGACGCCGCCTGTTCCCGGCAAAAGGCAGCCGGAGCTTGTTCGCTGGACTGTCCGTGCGCAAAAGGCGCATAGAGGCATCGGTTAGGGGCTTTCCGATGAACGTTCAACAATGGGTGCGGCCTGCCGCGCTGCCGGGTGATGGCCCGGCGCATGCGATCGCCGGTATTTTCGCCGCGGAACTGCAGATTCCGACAGTTCAGCTCGACGACAACTTCTTCGATCTCGGCGGCGACTCGCTGACGGCCGAGACTTTGGTGCTGGCCGTGCAGAAGCGGTTCGGCGTCAAGTTGCAGACCTCCGTCCTGCTCGGGGCGCAGACGCCACGCGAGTTCGGCCGGCTGATCGCATCGCTGGTGCCGGTCCATCCTGCCCGTCTGCTGATCATGTCGGTGTCGGGCAGTGTCGGCCATGAGCCGATCGCCATGATCCATGGCATTTCCGGTTCGGCCCTGTTCGCCAATCGCTTCGGCAAGCGACTGAAGCAGAAATACGCCGTCCTGGCCGTGCGCGGCATGGGGCTCGAGCCCCGCGAGACGCCCTATTCCAGCATGGCCGAATTAAGCTCCAACTATTTTGAAGCACTCACTTCGGTGACCGGCCAGCATCCCGACATCATCGGCGGCATATGCGCGGGCGGCCTGCTGGCGATCGAGGTCGGCCGGCTGAGCCATGAAGCAACCGGCAAGCGGCCGGCACTCGTGCTCATCGATCCGCCCTCGCCCGGCTCGGCCTGGCTGAAACCGATGCCGGACGATCGCATGACCGAGAGCAGGCGCCGCCAGATCGCCCGCAAGGTGATCTACTGGCGCCTGTTGCGTGACGGTGTCAGCATGGTCGGCCTGGGGCAGACGCGCCTTGGGCGGCATCTGCGCAAGAAGGCGTTCAAGAGCGCGCTCTTGCAGGCAGCGGCCGGATTCGTGCCCTCGTCCTATCCCTGCGACATCCTCATTCTCGCCAGTTCCGAGTGGGGCGCCACGACGGCGGAGCAATACAAGGGCTGGGCATCCGACATGGCCACCATGAAAACCGTCGTCATGCCGGGTGAGCACAACAAGTTCCTCGCGGCCAACATGGATGCGATCGACGCGGAGATCATCGCTTTCCTCGCCGCGAGAGACCCGGCAGCGCGCGACGTTCAGCACCAGCAATGAATTTTTGGCCAGGACATACTGGAGGCCTTCGCCGCCCATGGCGACCGCGTGGCGATGGTCAGCGGCCGCCAGCAGATAACATACAGCCAGTGTCTGGAGCAGATCGCTCATCTCGCCGCCAATTTCAGGACGTCGGGACTGCGCGCCGGCGACCGCGTCGGCCTTGCCATGGTCGACAATATCGAAGTCGTTCTTTCGATCGTTCCATCGGCCGGCGTCCGCAACTCCTTCGGCACCAGTTTCCGCGCATCAGGCGCCGCTGGATTGCGTCTTCAGGATCGCCGAAACAGGGCCGCGCGCGTCACCGAAACGCACGCGGCCCTGCTGGGATATCAGCGCGCCGGTGGCGCGTACATCAGGCCGCCGGCGTTCCACAGTGCATTGATGCCGCGCGCTATCTTCAACTGGCTGGACTGACCGAGATTGCGCTCGAACATCTCGCCATAATTGCCGACCTTGGCGACGATACTGTAGGCGAAGGCAGGGTCGAGCCCAAGCTGCTGGCCATTGTCTCCGTCAACGCCGAGGAAGCGGCGAATCGTCGGATTCTGTGACTTCAGCGAGGCTTCCACATTGGCCTGGGTGACGCCTTCCTCTTCCGCCTCGATCAACGAGAACAGCGTCCAGCGCACGATGTCGAACCACTTGTCGTCGCCCTTGCGAACGGCCGGACCAAGCGGTTCCTTCGAGATGATCTCGGGCAGCACGGTGAAGGCGGCGGGATCGGTCAGCTTCAGGCGCTGCGCATACAGCGCCGAGGCGTCCGTGGTGTAGGCATCGCAGCGCCCGCTATCGAACGCCTTGATGATGCTGTCGGCGGAATCGATGACGACCGCCTCGTACTTCATCTTGTTGGCGGTGAAATAGTCGGCGACATTCTGCTCGGTGGTCGTGCCCTGCTCCGCGCAGACCGTGGCGCCCGACAGCTTGAGCGCGCTGTCGACGCCGAGCTCCTTGCGCACCATGAAACCCTGGCCGTCATAATAGGCGGCGCCGACGAAATGGATGCCCATGCCGGTGTCACGCGACAACGTCCAGGTCGATTGCCGCGACAGGATGTCGACGGTACCGGCCTGCAGCGCGGTGAAGCGTTCCTTGGTCGACAGCGGCACGTAGCTCACCTTGTCGGGGTCGCCGAAAACGGCGGCCGAGACAGCACGGCAGAAATCGATGTCGAAACCGCCCCATTTGCCCTGGTCGTCGGGTGACGAAAAACCGGCGACGCCCTGGCTGACGCCGCACAGGATCGACCCCCTCTGCTTGACGATGTCGAATGTGTCCGCCCGCGCCGGCATCGTGGCCGATGCGAGCAAGAGCGCGGTGATCAATGCATGTTTCATGGTTTCCTCCCTTGATGAGGCAAAGCCTCTCCTCCCGCCGGCACGTCGAGCGCCGGAAGTTCGCGAAATCGTTGTCCGTAAATTCCGCCCGCGTGCCGGCTGGGCGCGCTGGATCCGTTCTAAGCCCCTTCCGCCAGAGCCGCCGCCAGCGTCTCGTCGAGAACGCCGACCAGATGATCGGCATTGGCCCGGCTGAAGATCATCGGCGGGCGCATCTTCAGCACATTGTCGTGCGGCCCTTCGGTGCCGATCAGCACGCCGCGTGCCCTGACCCCGTCATTGACGCGGCGGGCAAATGCTGTCGCCGGCGCCTTGCTGTTGCGGTCCTCGACCAGTTCGATGCCGAGAAAGAGCCCTTGGCCGCGCACATCGCCGATGATGTCGTAGCGGGTCTGCAAGGCCTTGAACCGCGCTATGAGATAGTCGCCGATCTCCAACGCATTGCGCCTGAGGCCGTCGCGTTCGATGACGTCGAGCACCGCAAGCCCGGCCGCGCAGGACACTGGATTGCCGCCGAAAGTGTTGAAATATTCCATGCCGTTGTTGAACGAGGCGGCGATCTCGGCGGTCGTCACCACGGCCGCCATCGGATGGCCGTTGCCGATCGGCTTGCCCATGGTAACGATGTCTGGCGTCACCCCTTGCGTCTCGAAAGCCCACCAATGGCTGCCGACACGGCCAAAGCCGACCTGCACCTCATCGGCCACACAGATGCCGCCGGCGGCGCGCACCATCGCGTAGACTTCCGCGAGATAGCCGTCCGGCAGGAACACCTGGCCGGCAACGCTGGGGATCGATTCCGCCAGGAACAGGCCAGGCGCGCGGCCCTCTCTGGCCATCGTCGAGATCTGTTCGGCGACGCTTTCGGCAAAGCGCCTTGCATGCTCCTCCAGCGGCCATTCGGCCGGGGCGTGGTAGCTGTCGGGAATGGTCGCCTCGAACACATGCGGCGGACGCCCCTTGCCGCCCTTGCGCTTGTATTTGTAGGGGCTGAGGTCGATCAACTCCTGCGTCGTGCCGTGATAGCCCCAGTCGAGCACGATCGCCTCGCTGCGGCCGGTGTGGGTTCGCGCCATGCGCAGCATCAGGCTGTTGGCCTCGCTGCCCGAACAGGCGAAGGACGCCACCGACAGGCCGGCGGGCAAGGTCGCCGTCAGCTGTTCCGCATAGGTCACGATGGCGTCGTGCAGATAGCGCGTGTTGGTGTTGAGCTTCGCCGCCTGTCTGGCGATCGCCTCGACCACGTCGGGATGGGCATGGCCGAGGTGGCAGACATTGTTGAAGCAATCGAGATAGGCGCGGCCATTGTCGTCGATCAGCCAGACGCCTTCGCCGCGCACGAACTTGATCGGCTCGGAATAGGAGATCGAGAGATTGGGCAGCAGCGACGCCTTGCGCGCGGCGACGATCTGCGGTCGGGAACGACCGCTTTGCCGGAAGGTCTCGGGTGGAATGCCGGCGAGGTCGGCGGCGTCCGGAAACAGCTCCTTCCAGACGGCGAGATAGCGTTCCTCGCCGACACCGAGGATGTCGCGTGCCGCAAGGCTTGTGTCCGTCGATATCTGGAAATGCAGATGCGGCGCCCAGCCGCCATTTTCGGTGGCCGATCCCATCTCGCCGACAAGCGCGCCGGCTTCGAGGTGCTCGCCGGCCTTCAGCCGGCCTCCCGCCTCATGCGCCATATGCCCCCACAGAGTGATGAAGGTCGGACACGCCGGCGGCGCATGCTCCAGCGCCACCAGGCAGCCATAGCCGAGCGGATCCTCCTCGATCTCGACACTTCTGACGGTGGCGGCCAGCGGCGTGTAGAGCCGCGTGCCCGCTGGCATGAAAAGATCGAGGCCGAGATGATTGGCGCGGCGGGCGCCTTCCACGAACCGCGAGCGGAAGATGTCGCTGGTATAGACCGTGCGCGCCTCGCCCCACGGGCCGATGCCGAGCGTAATGCCATGCTCGGCGCAATAGGCATCCCACCATGCGGTCGCCTTGTCGGGCTGTTGCGCCGCCGATGTCACCGTCATCGGATTTTGCGGATCGCCATAAGGCACCAACGCCTTGGCAAGCGTCGCCGGGTGGAGGTCGAGAATGGGCGCAAGCTGCGCGCGGTTGGCCGCGATCCAGCCCGTGACGGCACGCGCTCCGGGCGCGGCCTCGAAGCCGCAGGCATGGCGCAGGATCGCCGTCGCGAAGCGCCGGTTCATCGCTCCCAAGCGTCGCAGCAGGCGCCAGGCCGGCGCTTCCGAGATCGACAGATAGGGATTGTCGGTGGTCCGCTCCTTGCGCGCCGCCGACAGCGTCACCGAGGTGACGAGACGCATCGCAATGAGATCGAAGAGCAGATCGAGCTCCTCTTCGCGCAGCGGATATTCGGCATGGAACCCGGCGGCAAGACGGGCGGCGGCGCCGATCGGATCCTCGACATCGAGGATGGCATAGGCACAGGCGACCGCTACCTCGGCGATCAGCACGCTGTGCAAGGCATCGCCGAAATCGATCAGTCCGGCGACACGCTCGGGCCGCTCCGGATCGACCAGCACATTCCAGTCATTGGCATCGTTGTGGATCACCTGAGCCCGCAACGCCGGCAGCCGGGGCGCGATCGCGGCATCGAAATGATCGAGAAACCGCTCCAGCAAGGCGCGATCCTGATCATCGTCGATATGGTGAAGGCGTTGCCGCGCATCGCCTGCCCGGCGAATGTCCCAGTCGAACGAGCGCAGGGCGCCGGGGTGGATGAAGCCTTGCAGGGCGCGGTCCAGCCGACCGAGCGCGCCACCGAGGCTTTCAAGCAGCGCAGGAGTGGACGGGCTCTCGGCCAACGGTCGGCCGGCAAGCCACGACACCAGGCGCACGGCATGATCTTCGCCACCGCCGCCGGTGGCATGAGCGAGCGATGTTCCCCGCACCGTCATCCTGAGACGCGGTACGGCGAGATGAGGGCTGTTGCGCTCAAGGTGATCGAACAGCGCCGTCTGGAATTCGCTCTCATCGAGCGGCTCGCTGGCGTTGACGATCTTGAGGATCCACAACGAATGGTCGGGCGCGGTCAGCTTGAAATTCTGGTCGCGCTCGCTGTCCAGCGGTGTGACGCTGCCGGCAATGCCGAAATGCCGCGTGGCGATATCGATGGCATCGCTTTGCGAGAACTGAGGCGCTGGGTGGGAAACATTGGTCATCGGCGATCCGCATCTGCTTTCTCAAAGCTTGGCATGGGCTTAGAAATCGGGCATCCGGCAAAGCGTCGGTTACGCCGTCACAATGACCGCATTGGCCGGCACATTAACGGAAGCGGATGGGAGCGCGTGGTGTGATGAGGGAACTGGACGCCAAGGACAGGGACATTCTCGGCATCCTGTCGAAGGAGGCCCGCATCCCGCTGAAGACGCTTGCGGGACGCATCGGCCTGTCGCGCAGCGCGACGAGCGAGCGGGTGGCCTCGCTGGAAAAAAGCGGCGTCATCCGTGGCTACCGCGCCGATATCGGTCAGATGGACAAGGGGCTGATCTGCGCCTTCCTGCTTGTCACACTGATACGCACGCCATCGATCGGTATCCTCGACCAGCTGGCGCGCTATCCGGAAGTCCGGCGGGTGTCATCGGTCAGCGGCCAGCTCGATCTCATCGTCGAGGTCGAGGTGCCGTCTATCGACAGGCTGAACACGCTGCGCGATCTGATCGCCAGTCATGGCGGTGTCGAGGACCTGACAACCGCGATCGTCCTGCGCCGCGACATCGAGCGCGCCGTGGATTGAGCGCTTCGATCAGCCGCGCCTATTTGGCAATCTCAAGCAAGGACGATACCAGCAACTCTCGCTCGTCTTTCGACAGCACATCCGCATCGAACAGGTTCATGCTGCGCAATCCCTCGATGGCGAGGTAGCAGACCAGCAGCGATTTGAGGTCCGGCGTCTCGCCCTTCAGCCGCTCGAAAAGTTGCCGCTTGAATGTCTTTATCGGCGTCATGAACTCGGGATCCTCGGCGATCGCCGAGAATATCCAGGACGCGGACGGCTGCTTTTCCTCGCAATCATTGGCCGACAGCCTGATGTAGACGGCCAGCGGATTTTCGTCCTTGTCATTCGTGCGGGCGGATTCAAGCGCTTGCTCGAATTCACGCAGATAGCCTTCGACCAAACCCTGCATCAATTTGGCCTTGGTCGGGAAATTGTAGAGCAGCCCGCCCTTCGATACACCCGCGCGGCTGGCGACCGCTTCCAGCGACAGGCTGCCGGGTCCGGATTCCCGCGCAACATCGGCCGCCGCAGCGAGAATTTTCTCGCGCGAGTTCGTTCGTTGGGCTCTCATGGCGCCTCCCTTCGCAAGTCTAGGCCCAATTGACAAGACCGTCCAGACGGTACAGTAAGACCGCCATTATTTGAAATCGGGACCCGCAGTCGATATGTGTCCCGATGTCCGCGCTTCGCGCCGGATTTCGACTGAGGGGACTTCCTTGTTCAAGCGCATACTCCGTATCTTTCTCATCGTTCTGGTTCTGGCCGTGCTCGTCGTCGTGGTCGGCGGCATCGTCGGCTTCAACTTCCTGCGCGACAACGGCATCAAGCAGTATTTCGCTTCGATGAAGCCGCCGGCGGCTACCGTGTCGACCACCATCGCCAAGCCGTCGACCTGGACGCCGGGCGTCGAGGCGATCGGTACGGTCAAGGCGGTTCGCGGTGTTGACCTGACGGTTGAGACCACCGGCATCGTCAAGGACATCCTTTTCCATGCCAACCAGAAAGTGGCCGACAATGCGGTTCTGCTGCAGCTCGACGACGCCGTCGAGCGCGCCGATCTCGACGCCCAGAAAGCGCAGGCCGCGCTCGATCAGACGTCGCTGGCCCGCGCCATCGAACTGACCAGGCGTGGCGTCGGCTCCGACTCGACGCTGGACACGGCGCGTGCGGCCGCCTCGGCCTCGGCCTCTCAGGTCACCAAGCTGCAGGCCGTGCTCGAACAGAAGCAGCTGACGGCGCCTTTCGGCGGCACGGTGGGCATTCCGAAGATCGATATCGGCCAGTATCTGGCGCCCGGCACCGCCGTGGTGACGCTGCAGGATCTCGACACGATGCGGGTCGATTTCTCGGTTCCCGAACAGCAACTCCCGCTGCTCAAGATCGGCCAGACGGTTCGATTGGGCTTCGGCGGTGAGGACAGGCCGTTTGCCGGCGCCATTCGCGGCATCGACCCGAAGATCGACTCGTCCAGCCGGCTGGTGAATATCAGGGCGGAAGTCGCCAATCCCGACGGCAAGCTGACCCCCGGCCAGTTCGTGCAGGTGCGTGTCGAATTGCCCGAAGAGCAGAACGTGCTGACGCTGCCGCAGACGGCACTGACGACAAGCCTCTATGGCGACTACATATTCGTGGTGCAGCCGGCCAAGCCCGCCGAGGCGCCCCCGGCGCAGGCAGCCAAGCCGGAAGAAAAACCCGCTGCGGCGGCCACCGACAAATCATCGGAAGCCAAGCCGGCTGACACCAAGTCGGCAGATGCCATGAAGCCGGCGGCTGATACAGCCAAGCCCGCCGCTGATGCCGCCAAGCCCGCCGCCGATGCGGCAAAACCAGCGGACAAGGCTGCCGATCCGGCCAAGCCGGCGGCGGAAGGTGACAAGCCTGCGCTGGTGCTGTCACAGGTGTTCGTCAAGCCAGGTCGCCGCAATCAAGGCATGGTCGAGATCGTCGAGGGCCTGAAGGCCGGCGACGAGGTCGTCACCGCCGGTCAGAACCGCCTCTTCAACGGCATGTCCGTCGCTGTAGACAACACCATCGACCCGACCAAATCGGCGAACAAGCAGGCCGACCAGCAATGAGCATTTCCGATCTCTTCATTCGCCGGCCTGTCCTTTCGACGGTGCTTGCCTGCATGATCCTGCTCTTGGGTTTCCAGGGCATCTTCAACCTGTCGATCCGGCAGTATCCGAAGGTTGACGAAACGGCGATCACCATCACGACGGCCTATCCAGGCGCCAGCGCCGACCTGATCCAGGGCTTCATTTCCGCCCCGATCGCGCGCGCCGTCGCCTCGACCGAGAACATCGACTACGTCACCTCGTCCAGCCGCCCGTCCTCCAGCACCGTGACGGTGCAGATGAAGCTCGGTTCCAACCCCGACGTCGCGCTGACCGAAGTGCTGTCCAAGGTCCAGGGCGTGCGCGGCACCTTGCCGGACGCCTCCAAGGACCCGGTCATCGTCAAGGGCACTGGTGATCAGTTCGCGATGATGTACATCTCGATGCAGAATCCGAACATGACGAAGGAGCAGCTGACGGAGTATATCGAGCGCGTCATCAGGCCGCGCATGTCGACGGTCGAAGGCGTCGCCGACGTGCAGATCTTCGGCGCCCAGGAATACTCGATGCGCGTCTGGATCGATCCGATCAAGCTTGCCGCGCGCGGCGTGACGGCCTCCGAACTGCTGACGGCGATCAACAATTCCAACTTCCTGTCGGCGCCCGGCAACACCCAGAACGAGTATGTCGTCTCGTCGATTACCGTGCGCTCGACATTGCAGACGCCGGAGGCGTTCGCCGAGCTGCCGCTGCGCTCGACCGACGGCAATGTAGTGCGGTTGCGCGACGTGGCTCGCGTCGAACTCGCTGCCGAAAACACCGACACCAGGGTCTCCTTCAACGGCAAGCCCGGCACCTTCCTCGCTATCTTCCCGACGCCAGCGGCCAATCCTCTGACCACGGCGGCGGCGCTCACCAAGCTGGTGCCGCAGATTCAGGAAACGCTGCCGAAAGGCATGACGATCGAGGTCGTCTACGATTCGACCGAGCAGATCAGCGCCTCGATCTACGAAGTGTTCAAGACCATCGCCGAGGCAGTCGCCATCGTCGTCGTCGTCATCCTTTTGTTCCTTGGCTCCTTCCGTTCGGTGATGATGCCGATCATCACCATCCCGCTATCGCTGATCGGCGTCTGTTTCCTTTTGTTTGCGGTCGGCTATTCGATCAACCTTCTGTCGCTGCTGGCCATGGTGCTGGCGATCGGCCTTGTCGTCGACGACGCCATCGTGGTGGTGGAGAACATCCATCGCCATATGGAAGAAGACCACATGTCGCCGATGCAGGCCGCGTTCAGCGGTATGCGCGAAATATCGTCGGCCATTGTTGCCATGACCATGACGCTGGCCGCCGTGTTCGCGCCGCTGGCCTTCACCGGCGGCCTGACTGGCGCGCTGTTCCGTGAATTCGCGGTCACGCTCGCCGGCTCGGTGGTGCTGTCGGGTGTCATCGCCATCACCATCACCCCGATGATGGCGGCACGCCTCCTGAAGTCCGGCACGCCGGGCCGTTTCCAGCGCATTGTCGACGGCACCTTCGCGCGCGTCGAGCATGTCTATGAACGCGCCGTCACCGGGTCGCTGAACTATCGCCCATTGACGCTGATCATCGTGCTTGCGCTTGTCGGCGTCACCGGCTTCATGTTCACCAAGACCTCAAGCGAACTGGCGCCGGAAGAGGACCAGGGCTTCCTGCTCTCGATTGTGACAGGGCCACGTTATGCGACCTCCGATTACACCGAGACATACGTCAACCAGATTCTCGGTCTGGTGAAGGATATTCCCGAAACACGGGCGCAGTTCTCGGCCGTCGCCTTCGGCGGCACGACAAACAGCGCCTTCGTCGGCTATGCCTTCAAGGACTGGGCGGAACGCAAGCGCAATTCGAAGGAACTGCAGGCCGATATTACGGCTCGTATCGCCAAAGTGGCGGGTGTCGAGGCCTTCGTCTTCGCACCGCCGACGCTGCCGGGCTCCGGCGGCGGCCTGCCCATTTCCATGGTGGTGCGATCGACCGGCGCTTCCTCGGAAGTGTACGAGGTGGCCGAGCAGATCAAGAACAAGGCGCAAGCCTCCGGCCGCTTCATCGTCGTGCAGAATTCGATGGCTTATGACGCACCGGAAGTGACGGTGACCATCGACCGTGACCGCGCCGCGGCTCTGAACCTGCCGATCGCCGATATCGGCCGCACGCTGACATTGCTGGTCGGCGGCGCCGAGGTGGCACAGTTCGACCGCGACTCCAACAGCTACGACATCATCCCGCAGGTGCCGCAGGAATTTCGCGACAACCCCGACAAGCTCGGCGAATACTTCGTGCGCAGCGTGACGGGCGAGATGGTGCCACTATCGGCGGTGGTCAAGATTTCGAGCAATGCCGCGCCGGCGGCAATCGAGCAGTTCAACCAACTGAATTCGTCGACGATTTCAGCGCTTCCGCTGCCTGGCGTCACCACTGGCGACGGGCTGAAGGCGCTGGAGGACATCGCCAAGGAGAGCCTGCCCGACACCTTCTTCCTCGACTATTCCGGTCAATCGCGACAAGAAAAGGAACAGGGCAACACCATCCTGATCGCTTTCGCGGCCGCCGTTGTCGTCATCTATCTGGTGCTGGCGGCGCAGTTTGAAAGTTTCCGCGACCCGCTGATCATCATGATGGCGGTGCCGCTGTCGATCTTCGGCGCGATCGTGCCGCTCAATCTGGGCCTCGGCACGCTCAACATCTACACGCAGGTCGGCCTGATCACATTGATCGGTCTCATAACCAAGCACGGCATCCTGCTGGTCGAGTTCGCCAACCAGCAGCGCGAAATGCATGGCATGCGGCGGCGCGACGCCATCATCGCCTCGGCCAAGGTGCGCCTGCGGCCGATCCTGATGACGACAGCGGCGATGGCGCTTGGCGTGGTGCCGCTGATCACGTCCAGCGGCGCTGGTGCCGCGGCCCGCTATTCGATGGGCCTGGTCATCTTCACCGGCATCCTGGTCGGCACCCTGTTCACGCTCTTCGTCGTGCCCATGTTCTACACCTTCATCGCCAGCAAGGACCTGCCTCATTTGGCCGAGAAACCGGATCCCAAGCTGATGCCCGCACTGCCGAGCTGAGAAACGAAAAGAGGCCGGAAATCTCCGGCCTCTTTTTTGGCTGTGCTCAACCCCGCCCGCGGGAGCCTTGAACAAGGCGTGGCAGCATGCTGACACGCCATCGTTTCCAGCTTGCTACTTGACGATGACGATGCTGGTGTTGGTCGCCCCGAAGGTTTCGACGAGCTGGTAGAAATCGGCGGCGTTGTCGGGATGCAGCCGCACGCAGCCATGCGAAGCCGGCTGGCCGAGACGCTTGATCGCATAGGTCGCATGCACCGCATAGCCGCCGCTGAAGAAGACCGAGTGCGGCATCGGGGCGTTGTCGTACTTCTTCGAATACCACATCGCATGCATGCGCGTCGGCTTGAACGAGCCGGTCGGCGTCACATGGGCCCGGTCGCCGGTGGAAACCTTCCAGGCGAAGGTCGGCCGGCCGTCGACCGAGACTTCCATGACCTGCTGTGAAAGCGAAACGCGCGCCACGATCTTGTTGGCGGCGTGCGCTGCGCCCGAGCCGGCGCCGAGCAGCAGTGCGGCACCCGTCAGCGCGGCGGCGGTGATGTTGATGAGCTTGGCGGAAATGGCGGTATGCATGATGAAGTCCCCTCTCTCTGCCGGTCCAGCCGGCTCCAATTCGATGGCTGCTTATCCCAGCGTCATGTTTCGGGGATATTTCGCAAAACGCTCATTTGTGTTTCGAATCTGTTTCCTCAGGTTAACAAGCGCAGCCTTTATAGAAGCGAATAAGAGTCGTCTCTGCAGCCTAACGGCGAGATCAAAGCCGGGAACATAGGCATCCGCCTCTAAACGAAAGTGCGAATCAACAGCATACGAAAGAAGGACCCCTGATCTCGAAACCAAACTGCAACAAAGCGAGGCTTCAAGCGGCATGATCCGGATACCGGCCGCAAGCAAAGTTGACGCAACGAAAACAGCCGGTAACGAAACATGGGAATGAAATCGAACGCGCTGTCCTGGCTACTCAGGATCAGCATCGCGGCAGCGGTCATCGGCGGCGTCGGCACGGTTGCCGGCACCCCGCTGGCAAGGCTCGGCGCGATGAATTCAGGCGAGATTTCGACGCTGCATGCCGCACTGTTTTTCGCCACGGTCTGGATTGTTTCCAGCCTGCGCATCGCCCGGCTAAAGGCCCTCTGGCGGGTCGGCCTTAGGCTGACGGGTTTGCGCGGCGCCTCCGGCAACTTGCTGCCGAGAGGACCGAAGGCCCGCGCCGCGACGGGGGGCTCCGTGGGCGGCGCGGGCACTTCGGGGGTATCCTGAAGCGACCCGCAACACCCTTCATTCTTGAAGAATTGGCATTTTTGGGAACTGCTACGATGAAAACGAAATTTGCCGCTTCGGTGCTTTCCGCACTGCTTTACGCGCAGGGCCTGCTCGGCTTTGCCGGCCTTGCCACTGTGCTGCTCAGGGACCGCGCCCATGCCAGCGAGCTGACCATGGGCGGTGACATGCCGGTAGGCCCATCGCTTCTGCTGGTACGCTGAGCGTCAAGAGCATCGGGCCCAGAGATGGAAAATCCGATGCCCAACAAAAGAGGCTGCGTCGGTGCCCGGCAATCAGTCGGTGAATTGCTGCGGCGGATCGAACCGGTAGCCGGCGCCGCGTATGGTGGTGATGGTTTCGGTGTCGAGCTTGCGGCGCAGCCGCACGATGCGCGAATCGATCGAGCGATCGAAGGCGTCGGCGTTTTCGGCCGGTGCCGCGGCGATGATATCGTCGCGCGTCAAAACCTTGCGCGGACTGGCCAGGAACAGCCTGAGCAGCGCCACCTGGCCGGGCGAAAGTTGTTCCTCCGTGCCGGAGCGATGCATGACCATGGCCGACCTCAGATCAACGGTCGCGTTCTCCAAAACGATCAGTTCCTGGGTGCCCCTGCCGCGTCGCGAAAGCAGGCCGCCAACACGGGCGGCCAGTTCCCTGACATTGAGCGGGCTCTCGACGACGTCGGCCGCACCAAGCTCAAGCGCCAGAACCTTGTCGACGAGATCGGCCGGCCGGCAGATCAGGATGAAATCCGGTCCGCCCTCGCCGCCCCCGCCTTGGCCGCCATAACGCCGGAGCAGGTCCCGCCCCTCCGCCTGGCTGAGACTGTCGCCGACAACGACGACGTCGATACCCCTTCCCGACAGCAGCGATTCGGCCTCCCATGGCTGGCGCGCCTGATGCACATCGTGACCGCGTCGCTCGAGATGGTCGGCGAGTTCGGTCGCCACCACTTCGGCTACCGAAACGAGCGCAATAACGGATCGTGCAGCCATGTTTTCCAACCGTTCCCTGGCAACCCGGATATGAGTGCTGGACATGATGTTTATACCCAATCTACTTTCCACTGAAAGTGGGAGCGAAAGCATCGTGCGGGCAAGAATTGTCATCGTCGAGGACGAGCCCGATTTGCGGGACGCGGTCGCCGAATATCTTGGCGCCGCCGGCTTTGAGGTGGTCACCGCTGAAAGTGCGGCTGCCGCGCGCAGCCTGGTTGAAACGCAGTCGTTCCATCTCGCCATCCTCGACATTGCCATGCCCGGCGAGGACGGCCTGTCGCTCGGCCGCTGGCTGCGCTCGAAACTGCCGATCGGCATCATCTACGCGACCGCCGCCGGCACCGCGCTCGACCGCATCGTCGGGCTGGAACTCGGTGCCGACGACTACATCGTCAAGCCCTATGAATTGCGCGAAGTGCTGGCGAGGGTCCGCAGCGTGTTGCGCCGGGTTCCCCAGCCGCAGGAGCTTCAAGACAAGAAGGCTGGGACGGATCGCCGTTCCGTGGTCTTCGGGTCCTTTCAGGCCGATCTCGACGGCAGGCTGGTCACCGGCGCCAATGGCGCGGTGATCGACATGGCCAAGAGCGAATTCGACGTGCTGGAGATTTTCCTCACCCGCGCCAACCGGCTGCTGACCCGCGCCGCGATCTCCGAGGCGATCGGCTTCACCGAAGATCCGGAATCGTCGCGCGCGGTCGACATTCGCATCATGCGGCTGCGCAAGAAGATCGAGACCGATCCGGCCAATCCGAAATTCCTGCGCACGGTGCGCGGCGAAGGCTATATCTTCTCGCTGCCGACCGGCGACGGCAACTGAGCACCGAGGCCAGTTCGGATTCGCGGCCGTTGCTCGTCGATCGAATTGGCACGCCCCTGGAATGACGGCAAAAGATGATCGCTGAAGCAGCAAGCACGGATATGCAAGGGTTCAGGCAAGGCGCGGCGATGGCGGCGGTGCGTGTCGTTCGCCGGCTGCGTGAAGCCGGCGACTGGCAGCGCGAGATGGACGGCATCCTGGAAACGCTCTGCCGGGCCATGGATTGCCAGCGCGGCGTCCTGTTTCGCTTGCGCGAACTGCCCGGCCAGGGCTTCGCCCAATCCGTTGCCGCCTACTGGATCGATCCTCTTTTCGGCGGCGAACTCGCGTCGCCGACCGTGATCATGCAATCGGTCGTCAATTCGGATCCGCTGCTGGAGCGGCTAGCCGAGGACGAACGGCAAGGCAAGATCTTCGCCGGGCATACGCGCGATCTCGAAGGCTTTCTGAGAACCGACTTCGAAAAACAGAACATCAAGTCGTTCCTGTCGGTGTCGGTCTTCGCGCATGGCCATCTGTGGGGCACGCTGGCGGTCAATGACTGCGTCGACGAGCGCGAATGGACCGACGAGGAAGAGGCGACGCTGCACATCATCGCGCTCGCCATCGGCGATGCCATCGAGCGCTCGCCTTCCGACGCCCATGCCAGCGAGGTCATTCGCCGCACCATGCTGCAGGCCTCGCTCGACGCCATCGTCGTCATCGACGAGACCGGCTCGATCATCGAATTCAATCCGGCCGCCGAGAAAATGTTCGGCTTCCAGCGCAGCGACATCCTCGGCAAGGATCTGCTCGATACCATCGTGCCGATCTATTACCGAAAGGGCTACGCTTCCGGGGCAGAATACATGTCCGGCCGCGGCGCGCCGATGGTCGGCCAACGGCTCGAGACCGTGACCCAGAACGCCGCCGGCGAAGTGTTCCCGATCGAATTGACAGCGACCGAGATGCGGGTCGCCGACCGCCACCTGATCTTCGGCTCCATCCGCGACCTGCGCGACAAATTGCGCGCCGAGGAGGAGATCGGCCGCCAGCGCGAGAAGCTGCACCAGAATGAGAAGATGGCGGCGATGGGTTCGTTGCTGGCCGGCGTGTCGCACGAGCTCAACAACCCGCTGGCCGTGGTGGTGGCGCAATCGACGCTGCTGCATGAATTCGCCTCCGATCCGCAGACCAAGGTTCGTGCCGAGAAGGTGCGCGCGGCCGCCGAGCGCTGCGGCCGCATCGTCAAAAGCTTCCTGTCGATGGTTCGCCTTCATCCCGCGGCACAAGCCGAGACCGACCTCAACCAGGTGATCCGGGCAGCACTCGAGGTGACCGCCTATGGCGCGCGTTCGAGCGGCATCATCATCGATACCGACTTCGCCGCCGGCCCGCTGCTGGCCATGGCCGACGCCGACCACGTGACGCAGGTGGCGGCCAACTTCCTGATCAACAGCCAGCACGCTTTGGCCGGCATTGCCGGCGACCGGCTGATCAAGGTGCGGACGTTCCGCAGTGACCGGGGTCACCCCTGCTTCTCGGTCGAGGACAATGGGCCTGGCGTGCCGGAAGCGATCCGCAGCCGCATCTTCGAATCCTATTTCACCACCAAGCCCGTCGGCGTCGGCACCGGCATCGGCCTGTCGATCTCGAAATCGATCATCGAGCGGCACAATGGCAATGTCTGGTTCGAGGAAGTGCTGCCGAGAGGCGCGCGTTTCGTCGTCCAGCTGCCCGCTATCGTGGCCGGTCTCGCCACCGGCGGCGAGAACCAGCCGCGATCGAGCGGCTTGCGCCATGCCTTGATCATCGATGACGAGCCGGATGTCGCCGGCTCGCTCTCCGACATTCTCGAATTGATGGGCATCAAGTCGCGGATCGTGCCGGTCTGGGAATCGGCCGCCGCCACCTTGAGCGGCCACATGCCGCCGGACATCGTCTTTTCGGACCTGCGCATGCCCGGCGTCAGCGGCATATCGATCTATCGCGAGCTGCTCGCCGAAAAGCCTGACCTGGCGCGGCGTTTCGTGCTGGTCACCGGCGACCTGATCGGCGCGAAAGCCGAAATCGAGGCCCTGCCGGCACAGCAGCGCCCGCAGATCCTGGAAAAGCCGTTCAGCACGCTGGATGTGCGCAGTGTGCTGTCCGCCATCGCCGAACAGGCGGCCCTGAAAGGATAAAAAAGAGGCCCCCGGGGGCGGGGGCCGAAGAAGAGCGCGCTGGAGGGAGCGCTCGGGGAGTTCAGAGCATGATCCCAAAGTGGGAACCGGTTTCGGGATCAGGCTTCGACGGAAAATCAGAAAATGTTCGGCGTGCCGGTCAACGGCGCGGCGGTGGCGATCATGCGGATCGCGCGGCCCTTGTGCGCTCCGGACTGCTCGGCAATGGCGCGCAGGCAGTCGATGCTCTCGGCGCCCCAGGCCTGGCCCTTGCAGGCGAAGTCGGTCACCGGCATCGGCAGACGCGCGGTCCTGGTCGTGGTCTGCGCGCCCTCAACGAGGTTGGCCGGCGGATTCAACGAAGCGAAGGCCGGCCCGATTGTTGGCGTGAACGCCATGCCGATGAAGGTGCAAGCAACCAGCACCATGAACATCGCCATGGGGTGGTCGCTGGCCCGCTGGCGCAGCGCCAATTTCGGACGGCGGTCATTGCGCTCTGGAGCCTGAAGGCGGCTCTCGCCGCGGATCGTGTGGATTTTCGCATGCATTGCCTTCCCCTTCGCTGAGTTTCTTTTTGGTGATGAAACGAACTTAGACGCGCTCTGTAACAAGGCGACGGTGGCGCAAGGCTGACAATGTAACGAGCTTGAAACAGAATTTCGGGCAGAATCGGTCAAAATCGGGCATGCGAACGCTGCTCATGCCAACAGGTGATCTTCGGCCCAATTCCAGCCGGCTGCTCACATCCCGATGCCCATGAATCAGCTGGCCGGCCGGAGAATGGCGAGGCCATTTTGTCCTCGGGAAAGCTGCGTTGTGCTGCGCTCCGTCCGCTGCGCAAAGCGGGGTCGGGACAGCGTCCCTGAAACCCCGACTAACACCCGGATTCTCCGGGATTTTCCCGGTCGACAGCCGTATAGATTTTGGCTCCGGACGACATGAAGATCCCGCCACAGAAATCGCCGAATTTTCACAAGCCATTGCATTTCAATGAAAAATATGCTTTTTTTGAATGAGTATTCAATAAAAAGAAGAGACGTTTATGAACCCGCACCTCCGTGACGTGGCGATCCCCAACGATTGGGACCGGCGGGGACTCCCGGGCTGGAGTTACCATTCCGATGCCCTTCTCGAGCTCGAGAAGGAGCACGTCTTTCGCAATCACTGGCAGATCGTCGGGCATGTCTCGGACGTCCCTCACGCCGGCGACTATCTGACCATGGACGTCGTCGGCGAGCGCGCCTTGATCGTGCGCGGCAAGGATGGCGTCGTGCGCGGTTTCAACAACATGTGCCGCCACCGCGGCAGCCGCGTCGTCGCCGACAGCCAGGGCAATTGCAAGAACGCGCTGGTGTGCCCGTTCCATGGCTGGGTCTACAATCTCGACGGCACGCTGCGCGGCGCAGCACGCCCGCGTTCCTTCCCCGACCTCGACAAGACCGAGTTCGGCTTGATGCCGCTCGATCTGGAAGTCTGGATGGGCTTCATCTTCATCCGCTTCCGCAATGGCGGGCCGCAGCCCTCGGTCGCCGAGCTGATGAAGCCGATCGAGCCCGAATTCGCACATTACAACGCCGCCGACATGGTGCCGTCCTGGGGCATCTGGAACCAGAAGACCCCGGTGAACTGGAAGTCAGTGCGCGATGTCGACAATGAGGGCTATCACGTCGCCATGGCGCATCCCGCCTTGCAGGATCTTTATGGCGCCACCTATTTCGACGAGCCTTTCATCAACGGCGTGTCGCGCTCCTTCGCCACCTACAACCCGCATGCCGGCCGGCGCTGGAGCGTCAAGAACTACGTCAAGATTGCGCCCGAGCCGGCACATCTGCCCGACTATCTGAAGAAGGCCTGGGTCTATTACGGCATCTTCCCCAATGCGGTCATTTCGGTGATGCCGGAATCGGTGCAGTTCTATCAGGAGTTTCCGCTGTCGACGGGTGAGACGCTCCTGCGCGGCGCCATCTACCGCTACCGCGACGAAAGCCGCGAGCAGGCCGCCGCCCGCTACCTCTCCTTCCGCATCGACCGCGACACCATGTCGGAAGATGTGCAGCTGTCGGTGTGGTCGAACGAATCCATGCTGTCCGAAGCCTTCGAGGGCTTTTATCTCTCGGACCTCGAATATGGCGTGCGCACCCACCACGATCATCTGCGCAAGATGCTGCCGGTGCTGGGCCTGGAGACCGCGCCCGAGGAGAAGGACATGTGGAATTTGAACGACGCGCTCAGATCGCGGTCGTAGGAGCGAATGGCAAGGTGGCTTGGTTCAAAACAGATGCGGGTGTCGTACCAAGCGGACACCACCAGCTTCAGGGTTTTGTTCGGCGGGCTAGATGTTCATACGTGATTTTCCAAGAGTCACTCTCGGAAGATCTTTCCTCGCCGATCCAGTGGAAGCTGTTGGCGGTGATCTCAGTGAAACGCCATCGCGTTTTCAGACCGCGCGAGTCATTGCCGAGCTGGACAATGTCCTTACCCTCGGCCCGCCCGATCTGGCGTGATTGGTCCCGGTTGAGGGGGTCGTTCCATATGATGTGCCAGCCATCGATCTCAGGATCGAAGATGCGCAAGGTCGTACCATACATCGTCGACGGTGCAGGGCGCTTGGGCCTGATCCAGATATCCTGAATCGCGCGGCCTTGGAGCACCCAGCCAAAATAGCATTCTCCATCCCATTTCTCGATCGTGCCGTCGTCCAGGTGGTGGATCGTATCCATTTCCCAACTTCCAATGAGCCAACCGTATAGCTCCATGTCTTTCGCGTGGTCGGCTGGGGGACCTTCGGATCCGAGAGCGGTGAGAAACGGAGAAATCGCCATCGTCATACTGCCTATCGTTTCCAGGCAGACGGACTCAACTGCCTAGCGCAGTCCCGACCGTCCATATCGCGTCCGGCAAGCGCGCCTTGTGGAAATTTTGCGACGGAAGCCCCTTTCGGCGCCGGAACATCGCCGCCACAACTTGCAGCGTTGCGGTGTCCCGGGCTTGGGGAAAATTGCTATAATCGCTGGCATCAACGTCGTTCTGAGGGACGACTTCATCGGACCTATGAGATCGTGCCGCCGGCACCAATGTCGGGTCGCTCGAGCAGGCCTGCAAACCGGAGATCCTGAAGGCGGACCTGCGCCGCCGGCCGCTTGCCAGGCGAGCAGCTGCCTGACCGAACAGCATGGCCCGGCGCCGCCCCTCATCCGCCTGCCGGCACCTTCTCCCCGTAGAACGGGGAGAAGGGAGCTATCCCCGCCACACGCCTTCTTTCCTCAGATCGTCCATCGTCCGCGAAATGCCCTCGCGCAAGATGCCGACCATGTCGTCGATCTGCTCGCGGGTGATGACCAGCGGCGGAGACATCACGCACATGTTGATCAGCGGCCGGACCAGGAGGCCAAGCTCATGGCAATGGGCGTCGATGCGCTTGCCGACATCCTTGTCGAGTTGCAGCAGATCCTTGCTTTCGCGGTCCGCCACGCATTCGACGCAGCCCATCAGCCCCATCCCGCGCACTTCGCCGACCAGCGGCAGTTCTTCCAGTGTTTTCAGCTGCGCCTGGAAATAGGGCGCGACCGCCTGCGTGTGGGCAAGCACGCCCTCTTCCAGCAGGTCGAGGTTTTTCAGCGCCACCGCGCAGCCGACGGGATGGCTGGTGTAGGTCAGGCCGTGACCGAACATCGCGTCGGGATGGTTCGAGCGGCGCAGTTCCTCCAGCAGCCGTTCCGAGATGATGACGCCGCCGAGCGGGAAATAGCCCGAGGTGACGCCCTTGGCGAAGGTGATCATGTCCGGATCGATGCCGAACACGTCGCCGGAGGCAAAGACATGGCCAAGCCGGCCGAAAGCCGTCACGACCTCGTCGGAGACATAGAGGATGTCGTTGTCGCGACAGATCTCGCGAATGCGTTTGAGATAGCCGTCGGGCGGCACGACGACGCCGCCGGATGCCTGGACCGCCTCGCCGACGAAAGCACCGATCCGCTCAGTGCCGACCCGGGCGACCGTGTCGCGGAACTGATCGACGAGGAAATCGGTGAAGGCGGCCAGGCTCATGCCGTGCGGGCGGCGGAACGGATCGGGCGACGACAGCTTGATGACCAGTTCGTCGGCGCCGTCCATCCAGTCCCGGTCGCGCGGGCGGCCGTTGAGCGAGGCCGACAGATAGGTGGAGCCGTGATAGGCGCCGCCGCGGCTCAGGATCAGCTTCTTTTCCGGCCGGCCGCGCACATTGTTGTAGAACTGCATGAAGCGCAGCGCCGTCTCGACGGCCGAAGAGCCGCCGGTGGTGTAGAAGACATGGCTGAGATCGCCCGGCGCGTGGCCGGCGATGCGCATGGCGAGTTCCGCCGAAGGCGCGTTCATCGTGTACCACGGCGTGTTGTAGGACAGCGCCATCGCCTGATCGTACATCACCTTGGCGAGCTCCTCGCGGCGGTGGCCGACATTGACGCACCACATGCCGGCCGGTCCGTCGATCAGCCGCTTGCCGGTACTGTCGGTGATGTAAATGCCGTCGCCTTCGCCGATCAACGCGCGCGCTTCGGCACCGACCGAACCGGCGAACGGCCAGGGCTGGATGAGATGGCGCTTGGCCAGTTCGACGGCATCGTCGCCGGGCTCCGCACCGGCCATTTCGGTCGCCTTCAGGTCTCTTGCCGCAGCCATCATCGCCTCACATTGCTTCACAGACTTCATCGGACACGAAGTGTGACGCCAAGCGCAGGAAAGTCGGCTTTCTTCACTTCATTTTGAATGTCCGTTCAATCAATATTGCAGAATTAGCGCTTGATTTCAATCCACGGATGCGCGCATGATGAAAGAAAGCCGGCAAGGGGACGAGCAGCCGGCGCCAGCACAATGGGATGCCGCATGGCGGGACAGTCCAGGCCAGCCACAGAGATCACACCCGGAGCCCTGCAATGACGGCGGCCGCGGAAGGGTCGCCCCCGTTGCGCATGACGCGGGCCAGACGAAATGCCCTTCTGCAGTCCGAACCCGTACAGGGTCTTGCCCTGATCAGCCCGACCTTCATCTACGCGCTCATCCTTCTGGTGCTACCGATTCTGGTGGTCATCGCGCACTCCTTCTGGACGCAGCACTATCTGACCATCGACCGCACCTTCACGCTGGAAAACTACCGCGTCGCGCTGACCGAGCCGATCTACCGCGATCTCCTGTGGCGCTCGCTCTACATTTCGCTGACGGTCAGTCTGCTCACCGTCCTTCTGGCCTATCCGATCGCCTACTTCATTTCCTTCCACGGCGGCCGCCACAAGAGCCTGTGGCTGTTCCTCATCACCATTCCGTTCTGGACCAGCTACCTGCTGCGGGTGATGTCCTGGAAGGTCATCCTCGGCTACAATGGCGTGCTCAATTCCGGCCTGATGGGCCTCGGCATCATCGACGAGCCGTCGACCGCGCTGCTCTACAATTCGAGCGCCGTCATCATCACGCTCACCCATGCCTGGGCGGCCTTCGCCATCCTGCCGATCTTCGTCTCGCTGGAAAAGGTCGACCGCACGCTGGTCGAAGCAGCCACCGATCTCGGCGACGGCCCACTGCGCTCGTTCCTGCGCGTGACCTTGCCGCTGTCGGCGCCTGGCGTCATCTCGGCGGCTCTGATCGTCATGATCCCGACCGTCGGTGACTACGTCACGCCGAAGCTGGTCGGCGGCAAGGACGGCGTCATGATCGCCAACGCCATCCAGGCGCAGTTCGGCAAGGCCTCCAACTGGCCGCTGGGTGCCGCCCTTTCCGTCACCACCATGCTGATCGTGACGCTGATGGCCGGCGCCACGGTGCTGATCATCCGCGCCGTGCAGAGGCTGGCGCGATGATTGCGGTGCGGCGTTTCCTGTCCGGCGGCTGGCTGGGTGCCTATGCGTTGCTCTACGTCGTGTTCCTCTATCTGCCAGTGATCTTCCTGCCGATCTTCTCGGTCAACACGGCGGCGACACCGAAATTTCCGCTCACCGGCTTCACCTTGCATTGGTACGAGGATCTGCCACGCACGCCGGCTCTGCTCGACGCCGCCTGGAACAGCCTGATCGTCGGCGTGTCGGCCGCCGTCCTGTCCACTCTGCTCGGCATCCTCGCCGCGCGCTCGATCACCCGCTATCGCTATCCCGGCCGCAGCACCATTCACGGCCTGATCATGGCGCCGCTGGTGTTGCCGGAGGTGATCGTCGCCATCTCGATGCTGCTGGTGATGCTGCAGCTGGGCCTCAGCCTGTCGCTGTTCACCGTCGTGCTCGGCCATGTGCTGGTCTGCATTCCCTATTCGATGACGGTGCTGACCTCCGGCTTCGAAGGCTTCGACCGCAGCCTGGAAGAGGCCTCCGCCGACCTCGGCGAGAGCGCCTTCGGCACCTTCCGGCGGGTGACGCTGCCGATGGTGGCGCCGGCCATCATTTCCAGCCTGCTGGTCTGCTTCACCATCTCGCTCGACGAGTTCATCATCGCCTTCTTTCTGACCGGCACCGAGGCGACGCTGCCGATCTACATCTGGGGCCAGTTGCGCTTCGCCGCCAAACTGCCGGGCGTGCTGGCTCTGGGCACGCTGCTGCTGGTTGCCTCGTTTCTGCTGATGACCGTCGCCGAAATCCTGCGTCGCCGCGCGGCCAGACGCACCCGGAACGAGGGAGGCCTCTATGCCTGAGCAGCCCCAGATCTTGCGCCCCCAATCCGACCGATCCATGATCGAGATCAAGAACGTCACCCGCAGCTATGGAGCGTTCAAAGCGCTTGACGACGCCTCCTTGACCATCCGGGAAGGCGAGTTCTTCTCGTTGCTCGGCCCATCCGGCTGCGGCAAGACCACGCTGCTGCGCATGATCGCCGGCTTCGACAATCCTACCAGCGGTTCGATCTCTGTCGGCGGTCAGCCGATGGAAGGCATCCCGGCCAATCGCCGCCCGACCAACATGGTCTTCCAGAGCTATGCGATCTTCCCGCATCTCAATGTCGAACAGAATGTCGCCTATGGGCTGAAGCGGCTGAAGCTGCAGGGCGGCGAGGAGAAACGCCGGATCGAGGAGGCGCTGGCGCAGGTCTCGCTCACCGGGCTCGGCAAGCGCCTGGCGACGGAACTGTCCGGCGGCCAACGGCAGCGCGTGGCGCTGGCACGCGCACTGGTGATGCGGCCCAAGGTGCTGCTGCTCGACGAACCGCTGTCGGCGCTCGACAAGAAACTGCGCGAGCAGATGCAGGTCGAACTGCGCCGCCTGCAGCAGGCGGTCGGCATCACCTTCGTTCTCGTCACCCACGACCAATACGAGGCGCTCGCCATGTCCGACCGCATCGCCGTGATGTTCGGCGGCCGGATCGCGCAGGTCGCCTCGCCCAAGGAGATCTACCAGCGGCCGGTCACCCGCCAGGTCGCCGACTTCCTCGGCGGCATGAATTTCGTCAAGGCGCAGATCGTCGAGGAGGATGGCGCGTCGCTGATCGTCGACACGCTTGGCTTCGGCCGGATCAAGACGGACAAGCCGAAGGCTTTTGTCCGCAATGGCGGCGGCGCCACGCTCGGCATAAGACCGGAGCGGCTGCGTGTCCTGTGGGACAATGCGACGGCCAAGTTCGAGGTGGCCGGCAAGGTGGTCGAACGCCACTATTTTGGCGAGATCACCCATCTGATCGTCGAGATACCAGGACTGGAAAAGCCACTGTCGGTGACCGAGACGAACGACTTCGGCGCCGACGACATTCCGGTCGGCACCTCGATCCGCCTCGCCTACGATCCCGAGGCTTTGGTGGCGATGGCCGACTGAAGCTCCGCGATGATCTTGCGCGCGGCGATGCGACCGGCAACGATGGCGCCTTCGACATAGCCCGGGAATGACGGCGACAATTCTGAACTCGCGAAATGCACAGGTGGCGCGCCGGCCAGGATGGTACGCTCGGCGTCGGTCGCATCCATATTGACGATGAGGTCGCTGTAGCCGCCAACGCTCCCGAGGTCGTCGAACCAGTATCGGACGGCAAAGCCGATCCATTTCGCAGCTTCCGGACCGAGTGCCGCAACGAGGCGCGCCGCAATTCTGGTGCGGAGGCCTTCCTGCCCAAAGCCGCGCCATTCGATGGCTGATGGACCACCAATGAAAACCACCAGCGCCGGATGATCGTCATCCTTGCTGGCGTCGCAGGCAAACAAACCTGGCTGGTCACGCCACATCACCATGCCGCTCAGGCCCTTGGCGCGCCAGAAGGCGGTAGGATAGCGCGCCAGCATCTTGATCACCGTACCGCTCCGCCAGACGCCGAGTGCTTTCTCCAGGGCCGCCGGCAGTGGCGGCGAATAGTCGATCCTCGACGCCATGACCGGCGGCACGGCGACGAGCAGACAACGAGCCTCTATCGAACCCGCGCCGGCATGGATGGACACGCCATTTGCGCCTTGCCCGATGCGCGTCACATGCACACCAAGCCGCACCCGGGCGCCCAGATCTTGAGCCAAATCCTCTGCCAGCGAATGCATCGTCTCCGCGAGAAAGTATTGCAGCTCCGACACCTCGTTGGTGATACGGCGATCATTGTCGATGAGGTGCCAAAGCGGCAGCTTCTCCAGTGCCTGGCACCACAGACCTTCGATCATCGAGCGAAAGGCTGCCTTGGCGTCTTCGGGATCGTTCTGGCGATCGAGCCAGGCGGCGACTGACAAGCCGGCGATATCTGGATCATCGGGCGCGATCGCGTTCATGCGATCGCGGATCATCATCGAGCCGACATAGGTTCGTTCCGCCTCCCCCGCGGACATTGCCGGCTGGGCGATAAATTCACCGTCGACATAGGCCTCGACCAGCGTCTTGCCGTGCTCCTCGACCAACGCCATCAGCGCCGGCATATCCTCGCACAGGAACTGACCGCCGCTGTCGATACGCTCGCCGTCGCCGATCTCCATGGACTCAACCCGCCCGCCGACGCGGTCGCGCGCTTCGAGCAACAGAAAGTCGATGCCGGCTGCCTTCAGCTCAAGCGCTGCCGACAGGCCGGTGAAGCCGGCGCCGACGATGACGACATCGGTTTTTTCCGGTTCGCCCCTCAATAGCCGGCCTTGATCTTCTCGAACTCGGCGACCATGCGCTGCTTGAGTTCCGGCGCCACCGGCTGCTGGAACAGCGTCTTGTCGAGAAACTTGTCGAGATTGTCGAAGCCGCGCTCGACCAGCACCTTGTGGTCGATCGCAGCCATGCCGGCGCCATTGCCATGACCGTAACCGAAAGTCTTGACCATGTAGTCCGAGACGGCTGGTGCGTTGACCGCACTGAGGAAATCATAGGCTGCATCGAGCTTATCAGGCGCATCCTTCATCAGCACATAGCCGCACACCCAGGTCGAAATCCCTTCCTTGGTGTCGCGGTTCATGGCGATCGGCATGCCTTGCCCCTTCAGCGTCACGAAGGTCTCGTTCCAGCCCCAGACGAGATCGACCTCATTGCCGATAAAAGCCTGGTTGAGGTCGGTGTCGTCGGTCCAGTAGAAGCGGATGTTCTTGTGCACGTCGCGCAGGAAGGCGGACGCCTCCTGGAACTGCGCGTCGGTCATCTTGGTCCAGTCCTTGAGGCCGATCACCAGGCTCGCCAGCGCATAGGCGTCATCGACATTGTCGCCGATGGTGACGCGGCCCTTGAACTTGGGATCGGCGAAGACCCTGAGCGATTGCGCCTGTTCAGCAGAAACCTTGTCGGTGCGGTAGAGCAACGAGGTGTTGCCCCAGTCGAACGGCATGAACCAGGTCTTGCCGTCGGCGGTGGTGGCGAGATCCTTCATCGCCATGATGCCGGGATTGAGGTCCTTCCAGCCTGATATCCTGGAGGTGTCGAGCGGTTGCAGTATGCCGGCATCGCGCCATTTGACCACGCTTTGTGAGCAGGGGTGGGCGATGTCGGCCTTGAAGCCCGCCCGCATCTTCTCGAAGGCTTCGTCCTCGTCGCCGAAGAAAGCGAAGGTCGGCTCGGCGCCGTATTTGGCGGTGTAGGCGGGATGCAGCAGCGGATCCTCATAGCCCGACCAGTCGAACACGACGAGATCGCCGCCGCCTTGCGCCAAGGCATGAACCGCACCGGCGCCGATCACGCACACGGCGGCGAGGACAAGGCGGCGTAGCACTGACTTCATGGCGCGAAACTCCCCCGGTCGCGAAAAAGGTTGCTACGAGGTTAGGAGAATTCGACCGCTTTGGCGAGCCCGTCCGCCCGCCGTGGAGGGGACGAACGGGCAGTCGGGACAGGCTCAATAGCCAGCTTTGATCTTCTCGAATTCGGCGATCATCTTGAGCTTGAGGTCGGACGGCACCGGCGACTGGAACAGCGTCTTGTCGACGAATTTCTGCACGTCGTCATAGCCTTTTTCCTTCAGCACTGCCTGATCGACACCGGCCATGCCCTTGGCATTGGCCTGGCCGTAGCCCCAGTCCTTGACCAGCACCTTGGCGGTCTCCGGATCGTTGACGGCGTTCAGATAGTCATAGGCCTTGTCGACATTGCCGGGCGCGTCCTTGAACAGCACATAGCCGCAGACCCAGGTTGAGATGCCTTCGTCGATGTCCTTCTTGGCCATGATCGGCACGCCGGCGGCGACCGACTGCACGGTGGCATCGTTCCAGGCCCAGGCAAGATCGACCTCGCCGCCGCTCAGCAGCTGCACCACGTCGGTGGTGTCGGTCCAGTAGGAGCGCACATTCTTGTGCACCTGGCGCAGGAAGTCGGACGCCTGCTTGAACTGGTCGTCCGTCATCTTGGTCCAGTCCTTGAGGCCGATAGCGAGGCTCGCCAGCGCATAGGCGTCGTCTACATTGTCGCCGATCGATACCCTGCCCTTGAATTTGGGATCGGCAAAAGCCTTCAGCGATTGCACATCCTTGGCGTCGATCTTGGAGGTATTGTAGGTGAGCTGCGTATTGCCCCAGTCCCAGGGCATGAACCACGCCTTGCCATCCGGCGTGGTGGCAAGATCCTTCATCGCCATGATGCCGGGATTGAGGTCTTTCCAGCCTGTGATCTTCGAGGGGTCGAGCGGCTGCAGCAGGCCGGCCTCGCGCCATTTCGCCACGCTTTGCGAACAGGGGTGGCCGAGATCGGCCTTGAAGCCGGAGCGTACCTTCTCGAACGCCTCGTCCTCATCACCGAAGAAGGCGAAGGTCGGCGAGTCGCCGTTCTTCTCGACATATTTCGGGTGGAAGCTTGGGTCCTCATAGCCGGACCAGTCGAACACGATCAGGTCCTTGTCGGCCGCGACCGCAAGTGCCGCGGCCGAAGCCGCCAGCGCACCAGTCAGCGCCAGGGTCAATGTCAGGCGTCGGGTCAGTTTCTTCATTGCTCCATCCTCTGTCTTCTTCTGATTTTCTTATGGTTTCGTCGCGTTGGCGGCCTTCGACGGATAGTGTTTCGGGAAGGCCACCGACAGGAATTCGTTGGCCGCCTGCAAGGCGGTCTCGCGGCTGGTGTCCTCGGTCCCCATCATCAGCCGCAGCCACAGCCCCTCCAGCATGGCGCTGAGCGCCAGCGCCATGACCTGCGGCTCATAGGCATAGGAGCCGCTCTGCTTCAGCGTCGCGCACAGGTCGATGAAGATGGTCTGATAAACGGCATCGCGCGCGCTGCTCAGCGCCTGATAGGTCGGCCGCGACTTGGCCTCGCCCCAGAAGGCGCACCAGGCAGCCAGCTTGCGCTTGTTGCAGATCGAGCGGTCGAAATCGGCGGAGACCAGCGCCTGAAGCTGATCGGCGGGGTCATCGCCTGCCTTCTGCAAGGCGTTGCGCCAGTGCGCCGAGTACTCGTCATACATATGCTGCAAGGTCGCGATGAGCAGCTTTTCCTTGCTCTCGAAATGGAAATTGACGATGCCGCGCGACAGGCCGGCGCCGTCGGCGACATCGGCCATCGTCGTTTCCGAATAGCCCCGCTTGGCCAGGGAATCGATCGTCGCCTCGATGAGCTGAAGCTGCCTGACCTCTTTCGAGGCCTTGCGTCCGCGCTTTTCGGCCTCGCTTTTCCGCGCCGATTCGAGGAGGGCTTCCCTGGCGACTGAAGTCTTCATGGGTCTGATGGTCTCCAGCATCGCCGGCTATCCAACCGGCTTTCGACCGCGAAGATGAGTGGGACGGTGCTCACCACTGTCAAGCACCTTCTGCATGGCTTCCCAGGTTCGTATGTTCTTGTCGACATAGGCTACGCCAACCGCGGCCGCGACCGTCGGATAGAGTGGCCCCTTCAGCCTTTCCAGCTCACCGCGCGCGACGTCGCGGTACCAGGGGTTGCGGTCCCTGACAGTGACATCGGCAAAGCCGGCGCTGCGCATCGCCTGCGCATAGCGTGCCGGTGAAGCCATGGCGAAGGACAGCCCTTCCGCAGCGATATAGGCCTTCATCTCAGGTGACGGTTCACCGTCATGAGAGATCATCCAGTTGGAGGCGGCAAAGACACCGCCCGGCCTGAGCACGCGAAAAATCTCGGCAAACAAGGCATCCTTGTCAGGCACGTGCAGCAGCGCATCCTTGGAGAAGACGACATCGAAGGAGCGATCGGCGAAAGGCAGTGGTCCCGGCGACGCCTGGATGAAGCTGACACGATCCGCGAGCCCTCGCACCGCGGCACGCTGTCTCGCCGTTTCGATCACCGGCTGTTCGACATCGAAGCCGGTGGCGTGGGCGGCACCGTGGCGCTCGACCAGATGCAGCGTGATGCCGCCGGAGCCACACCCTATATCGAGAACGGTCTTGCCCTTGAGTGAAAGCCCTTCGACCACCCGGTCGACCTCGTCCGGCCCGCCCGGCGACAGATAGCCGTCGCCCCACAGCGCCTCGAGGAAGCGGATGGTGGTATCGCCGTACTCCGGCCCGGCATCTGCCGTCTCAATCATCGGATGTCGTCCCCGTCAGCCGATTTAAGCACTTTAGAATGCCGGCAAAGCGTATCTCAAGGATGAGAAAACGCAACACCATTTGTTGAACATTCATTCAGTATGGCTGGACAGAATGGCTGATGCCGTGCCAAATTCCGCGTATTCGGGGAACAGATCACGCAAAAATGAAGAGCGGGTCAGAATGAAGACTGGGCCAAAATGAAAGCTTGGGATGCGATCATCATCGGCGGTGGGCACAACGGACTGGTCAACGCCTGCTACCTGCAGCGCGCCGGCCTCGACGTGCTGGTGGTCGAGAAGAACGACTGGGTCGGCGGCGCCGCCACCAGCCGGGAACTGACGCCGGGCTTCCTCTACTCCAACTGCTCCTATGTCTGCTCGCTGTTTCGCCCTGAGATCATGCGCGACCTCGAACTGCCGCACTTCGGCCTGCAGGTCATCTCCTACGAGGGCGGCGCGGTGTTCACCCGCGACGGCGACTACCTTGCCAACTACCGCGACCACGACGCACACCGGCGCGAATTCGCCCGCTTCTCCAAGCGCGATGCCGAAGCCTATGACCGCTACGCCCGCGATGTGACGCGGCAGTGCCGCTTCATCCAGCCGCTGTTGATGCGCACCGCGCCCGACCCGACCAGCCTGCGGCCGCGCGACCTCGGCGAGCTGCTTTATCTCGGCAAGAAATTCGCAGGCCTGTCGGCTGAGGAAATGGCGCTGACGCTACGCTTCTGGACCATGTCGATCTCGGAATTTCTCGACGAATATTTCGAGACAGACGTCATCAAGGCGAACTTCGCATTGTCCGGCATCATCGGCACCGCGCTCGGGCCGATGTCGCCGGGCACGGCTTACGTGCTTTTGCATCACTATATGGGCGAAGTCGACGGCTCGGTCGGCGCCTGGGGCTATGCGCGTGGCGGCATGGGCGCCGTGACCAAGGCACTCGCCGCCTCCTTCAAGGCCTCGGGCGGCACCATCCGCACCGGCGCCGAGGTCGACCATGTGCTCGTCCAACGCGGCAAGGCCAGGGGCGTGGTGCTGGCCGGCGGCGAGGAGATCTACGGCAAGCTCGTCGTCTCCAATGCCGATGTGAAGCGCACCTTCCTCAATCTGGTCGAGGAAAAGGAACTGCCCGACATCTTCCTGCGCCGGGTCAAGAACTTCAAGATCCGAGGCTCGTCCGGCAAGGTCAACATCGCACTCGATTCGCTGCCGGAATTCCCGGCACTGCCAAAGGATTCGCCAGTCTATCGCGGCGACATGCATTTCACCGATTCGATGGAACGCATGGAGCGCGCCTATGACGACTGGAAGGCCGGGCGCTGGTCCGCCGATCCCTTCCTCGACATGGTCATCCCGACAACGCTCGACCCGACCATGGCACCGCCCGGCAAGCACTTCATGAGCTGCTTCGTGCAATACGCCCCGCCCAAGATCGGCGGCCGCGAGTGGACCGATGCCGACCGCGACGGTTTTGCCGAAAGCGTGATTTCGCAGATCGCGGAGTACTCGCCGGGTTTCCGCGGCCGCATCGTCCATATGGAGGTGCGCACGCCGCGCGAGATCGAGGCCGAGGTCGGTCTCACCGAAGGCAACATCTTCCAGGGCGAACTGACCTTCGACCAGCTTCTGTTCAACCGGCCGGTGCCGGGCTACGCGCAGTACCGTTCGCCGGTCGGCGGGCTCTATATGTGCGGCTCCTCGACCCATCCCGGCGGCGGCGTCATGGGCGCGCCCGGCCGCAATGCCGCGGCGGAAATCCTGCGCGACCTTGCCAAATCCACCTCGCATATGAGCCCGGCCCATGACGTCATTTGATGCCATCGTCATTGGCGGCGGCCACAACGGCCTTGTTGCCGCTGCCGCGCTGGCGAGAGCCGGCCGCAAGGTGCTGGTGCTGGAAGCCGCAAGCGAAGTCGGTGGCGCCTCGCGCACCGAGGAATTCGCGCCAGGCTTTCGCGCCTCCTCGGTCGCCCATCTGCTGAACCGGCTGCATCCCGATGTGATGAAGGTGCTGGAGCTGGAAAAGCACGGGCTGCACTTCGCGCGCGCCGACTTCATGCCGTCGGTGGCTTTGTCGAAGGATGGCCCGCCGCTTGTCTTGCATGGCGCCTATGGCGAGATGCTGACCGGAGCCAGTTCGTCCGAGCAATCCGCCTGGAAAGACCTGCGCGCACAACTGCTGCGCTATGCCGGCATCCTGAAACCCCTCCTGTCCCGCCGGCCGCCCGATCTCGCCGGCATGTCGCTGCTGGAGACCGCTTCGCTCGGCCAGACCGCGCTGGCGCTGAAGAAGCTCGGCAAGGAGGACATGCGCGATTTCCTGCGCGTGCTGTTGATGAACGTCGCCGACCTGCTCGACGAACAGCTCACGGACATCAGGCTGAAGGGCTTGCTCGCCTTCGATGCGACGCTTGGCAGCCATCTCGGTCCGCGTTCGCCAACCTCGCTGCTTGGTCTCTACTATCGGCTGGCGGGCGAGACCGGCGGCAAAGCCGGCGCGCAGATCGTGCCGAAGGGCGGCATAGGCGCGGTTGTCACCGCCATTCGCGCTTCGGCGGAGAACGCCGGCGTCGCCATCCGCACATCGGCTCCGGTGGCCAAGATCATCGTCGAGAAAAGCCGCGCCGTCGGTGTCGCGCTCGACAATGGCGAGGTGCTGCGCGCGAGGACGATCGTCTCGGCCATCAACCCGGCGACGACCTTCCTCGACCTCGTTGGACCGCGCGAGATCGACACCGGCTTCGTGCGCAAGGTGAAAAATATCCGTATGAAGGGCGATGCGGCCAAGCTCCACCTGGCGCTCGACCGGCCGCCGCAGTTCACCGGTGTCGATGCCGCCGGCCACAAGGGACGGCTGGTCATCGCGCCCTCGCCCGATCACGTCGAGCGCGCCTTCAACCCATCCAAATACGGCGAGTTCTCGCCCGAGCCGGTGATGGAGATCACGTTGCCCAGCCTCGCCGACCCATCGCTCGCGCCCGCCGGCGCCTGCGTGCTGTCGGCGGTCGTGCAATACGCGCCTTATGCGCTGAAGGAGGGCTGGGATGCCGGCAAGCCGAAATTCCTGAGGGCGATCATGGCTCAGCTCGAGTCTCACGCGCCCGGCATCGGCAAGAGCGTGGTCCACGCCGAGCTTTTGACGCCAGCCGACATCGAGGTGCGCTACCGCATGCCGGGCGGCCATTGGCATCACGGCGAATTGCAGGCCGACCAGATGCTGGTCGCGCGCCCCGTCTCCGGCTGGTCAGGTTACGACACCCCGGTCGAAGGGCTGTTCCTGGCCGGCGCCGGCTCGCATCCCGGCGGCGGCGTCTCCGGCGCGCCTGGCCTCAACGCTGCGCGGCGCATCATCGCGATGAAGGGATAGGCCATGGCTCAGGCAACCAGAAAGAAGCCCGTTGCAAAGGCAGTCGGCGCGGCCGTTTCCGCTCGCATCGCAGCGCAGGCTCATTTCCGCACGCTACGTCTGGGCACGCCGTTCCAGCCGCGCATCGACGCGCTGGCCAGAACCCAGGACTGGTACAATTGGGCCGGCTACCGCGCCCCCCACTCACTGTGGGACGAGGAGCTCGAATACTTCGCCATCCGCAGCCAGGCGGCGCTGTTCGACATTTCGCCGATGACCAAATACCGGATCGAGGGACCGGACGCCGAAGCCTTGCTCAATCGAGTCACGCTGCGCGATGTCACCAAGCTCAAATCCGGCCGTGTCCACTACACCGCCTGGTGCGACGACGAAGGCTTTGTTCTCGACGACGGCACGCTGTTCCGGCTCGCGCCAACGCGTTTCCGGCTGTGTTCGCAGGAGCGGCATTTGCCTTGGCTGCTCGACAGCGCCATCGGCTTTGATGTGACGGTCGAGGAAGAAACCGAGGCCGTCGCCGGCCTCGCCTTGCAGGGCCCGACATCCTTTGCGGTGCTGCGCGATGCCGGCTTCGCTGGCGTCGAGAGGCTGAAAATATTCGACCTCGCCGATTTCCCGCATGATGGCGGCACCGTCACCATTTCGCGCACCGGCTTCACCGGTGATCTCGGCTACGAGCTGTTCGTGCCGGCCGACAAGGCGCTGAGCCTGTGGGACCGGCTGATGACATCAGGCGAACTGCGCGGCATCCGCGCCATCGGCTACACCGCGCTCAACCGTGCCCGGCTCGAAGCCGGGCTGATCGTTGCCAATGCGGATTTCACAACCGCCGAGCACGCCATCCGCGCCGACCGCTTGCGCATGCCTGACGAGATCGGACTCGGCTTCATGATCGATCTGGAAAAGGGCCATTTCAATGGCCGCCGTGCCATCCTCGAGGCGAGAGCGAAACGCAAATTACGCTATGTGCTGGTCGGCCTGGAGATCGAGGGCAACATCCCGGCCGAACACGCCATCGTCTACCACAAGAAAGCCCGAGAGGTGGGCCTGGTCAGCGCCGCCATGTGGTCACCGATGGCCAAGCGCAACATCGCCATCGCCTCGCTGGCGCGGCCGTACGGTGATACCATGGTCGAGGACCTCTGGGTCGAGATCTACGCCATGCGCGAGCTGCAGTATCAGAAGCTGATGAAGCGGGCCAAGGTGGTGGCGCGGCCGTTCATCAAGCTCGACCGCCGCACCGCCAACCCGCCGGCGGACTTCTGACCATGACCGACGAAGCCGACAAGCAGCAAGAAGATGGGGAAGCAGCCGAGCAGTGGGAGCTGGTCAACACGCCGCTCGGCGAAAAATGGTCCGGCCGCACGCGCTATGCCGCCGCCATGTTCTTCTACAAGCGCGACGAGATGACCTCCGAGACGCTCGAGGTCTACCGCATCTGCGCGCGGCTTGATTCGGAAGATCCGCTACCGATCATCCGCGATCGCGGCGTCGGCAAGGACTGGCTGAAGCGCATGGCTTCCAATAAGCCGTTCTAACCTATCGTTTTCTCGAGCATGCCCAGCCAGTTGCGATAGGCGATCTTCTCGATCAGCGCGCGGCCGAAACCGCGTGCCGCCAAGGCATCCAGCAGCTTCGGCAGGCCGGCAACATCGCCGATGACGGCCGGGATCATGGCGCCGTCGAAATCGGAGCCGAGGCCGACGCCGTCTTCACCCAAAGCCTGCAGCAGCGAATCGACATGGCGCACCATGATGTCGAGGCTGGTGTCGGCATTCATGCGGCCGTCCTCGCGCAGGAATCCGGTGGCGAAATTCAGCCCGACCATGCCGCCGGACTCGCGGATCGCGCCGAGCTGCCAGTCGGTCAAGTTGCGCGAATGGCCGCAGATCGCATGCACGTTGGAATGGGTGGCGACCAGCGGCGCATCGCTGAGTGCTGCGACATCGCGAAACCCCTTCTCGTTGAGATGCGAGAGATCGATCATGATCTTCAGCTGGTTGCAGGCCTTGACCAGCGCCTTGCCGGCATCGGTCAGGCCGGGTCCGGTGTCGGGCGAGGACGGGAAGCGGAACGGCACGCCGTGGCCGAAAGCATTCGGCCGGCTCCAGACGATGCCGAGCGAGCGCAGGCCGGCGGCATGCAGCACGTCGAGCATGGTGAGCTCAGGATCGATCGCCTCGACCCCTTCGATGTGGAACACCGCTGCGATCGACCCCTGTGCCATGGCTCCGCGCACATCGCCGGCACTGCGGCAGACGGTGAGCGCTCCGGCCCGTTCCAGCCGGAACAGGATCGAGGCCATCGCGATCGTCGAGCTCAACGCATCATTGCGCGGGACCTCTGGCGGCAACGGCTCGGCAGCGCTCGGCGCCAGGGGCACGGCGCTGCGCCTGGATTTCTCGACAGGCGGCGGGAAGATGGCGAACATGCCACCGGCAAAGCCACCGGCCTTCGCGCGCGGCAGGTCGATATGGCCGCCCGATTTCCCCTCTATGAACAGCTTTTCGACATCCGTGTCTTTCGACTGGTAGAGTCTGAGCAACGTATCGTTGTGGCCGTCGAAGACGGGAACGAGATCGGTTTCGGTCATAGGGGGATCATTCGGTTCGTTTGTCGGCAAGGGGCTGAGATATATCATATCTACTTAGGCAGGATGTGCCACCCGGGCAAATGCCAAAGCCATCCCGGTGGGACGGCAGCCGCTCGCCGCGCCGTTTCCGAGCGATGAAATCCTACTGCTTCAGCACGTCGGCCCATTCCTGGTGGCGGCGGAACTGGGCGTTGGCGAAGGGGCAGAGCGGGATGATCTTCTTGCCCGCCGCACGCGCATCCTCGACGGCGCGGGTGACGAGCCGAAGCCCGGCACCCTGGCCACGAAAAGCGTCCGGCACTTCGGTATGGTCGATGATGATCTGGTGCTCGCCGATCTTGGTGAACGTCATCTCGGCCTCCGCGCCACCGGGCCCGCGCAGGACATAGCGACCCTTGGACCCGCGATCCTCCAGTTCGATCTCAGGCAGTTGGTCAGGCATCGCTATTCTCCCTGGATGGCATCGGCAAAGAACCGCCGTGCCGCCTCGATCTCGTTTGGCCGCACCTCGTGCCCGCCTTCATGCCACTCCACTGTGACATCGGCACCGTCGGCACGCAAATAGGCTTCGAGCCGCGTCGTCAGGTTCGGCGGACAGATCGGATCGCGCTTGCCGGCGGTCAGCAGAATATGGCGGCCGGCGAGACTGCCCTTCACCTCAGGCTCGAACGGGATCAGCGGATGCATCAGCACCGCAGCGTCGAACCGCAGCGGTGCCGCAAACACCACCGAGGCCAGAACATTGGCGCCGTTGGAGTAGCCGAGACCCAGCACGACCGATGGCTTCGCCGCCTCGACATGCGCCTTGACGAAGCCCGCCATCTTGGTCGTCGCCCGTGCCAGATCGTCCATGTCGTAGACGCCCTCGCCGGTGCGGCGAAAGAAGCGCGCAGCACCATGTTCCGACACATCGCCGCGCGGCGAGATGACGGTTGCCTGGGGTGCGAGATCGCGCCCCAGCGACAGCAGCTGGTTCTCATCGGCCCCCGTGCCATGGAAGACGAACAGCAGTGGACCGCCCGGCGAACCGGGTAGCAGCTTGTGGATGTAAGCGTCCTTGCTCATGGCCTTTAGCCTTCCAGCTTCTGCAGATGCTGTTCGAGATAAGGCCGCAGGTGCTGGTGCTGCGTCGGCAGCTTCAGCGTTTCACCGAGATGAGCGGTATCCTCATCGCGATCGAAACCCGGCTCGTTGGTGGCGACTTCGAACAGCACACCACCCGGCGTGCGGAAATAGATCGCCCAGAAATAATCGCGGTCGATCACCGGCGTCACACCATAGCCGGTATCCATCAACGCCTTGCGCACTTCGAGCTGCCTGGCGCGGTTCTCGACGGCGAAGGCGACATGGTGGACGGAGCCGGCGCCGAGATCGGCGAAGGCAGCAGCCGGCAGCGATTCGATGTCGACGACATCGGCGCCATTGCCGTTCTTCAGCGCCAGCCGCCTGACGTTGCCTGACTTCTCGATTTCCTCGTAACCCATGAATTTCAAAAGCTCCTCGGTGGCGCCGCCATCCTTCAGCCGGAGCGACACCGAGTGAAAGCCGCGGATCGCCTCATCCATGGGAACACCACCTTTCGCCCATGGCACTCTGCTGTCAGCCTTGTCCTCGACCAGCGCGAAACCGTCGCCATCGGGGCCGGCAAAGGCCAAACGCTTCTCGCCGAAGGTCTCGTCACGCGACAGGCCGGTGACGCCCTCATCGGCAAAACGCTTTTCCCAGTAGGCGAGCGTGCCTTCCGGCACCGAGTAGACCGTGGTGCCGACTTCGCCGACGCCATGCCGGCCCTTGCCGATGTCGGGGAACGGAAAATATGTCATCACCGAACCGGGCGTCCCGGCCTCGTCGCCATAATAGAGGTGGTAAACATCAGGCGCGTCGAAATTGACTGTCTTCTTGACCCGGCGCTGGCCGAGCTTTCTGGTGAAGAATTCATTGTTCTGCCGGGCATCCCTGGCCATCGATGTGACGTGGTGCAGGCCCTTGATCTGGTCGAGCATTGTCTTGCTCCTTCCCTTGGGTACTTGTGCGGCCCTCGCCGCTGTCCTCGCCAATATGAGGACGCGAGCGCTTCAGGCAAAGGCGGCAAACACAGAATGGACTGTGCTGTAAAAGTGAACAACTGAAGAATTTTGTTCACCAACTGGCTCACATGACAGGCTTGCGCCGTCGTCGGAATTCGGTTCCATGAGCGGCGTTCGATCATCCAGGGACAAGGGTATCGCGAGTGACTGGAAAAGCCAGGCGGCCTAACATTCTCCTGATCACATGCGACCAGTGGCGCGGCGATTGCCTGTCGTCCGCGGGCCATCCGGTTGTGAAGACGCCGAATGCCGACGCGCTGGCCGCAGAGGGTTTGCTGTTCAAGCGCCATTATGGCGGTGCGGCGCCATGCTCGCCGGCCCGCGCCTGCCTCTATACCGGTCTCTACCAGATGAACAACCGCGTCTGCCGCAATGGCACGCCACTCGACGCCCGTCACGGCAACATCGCACTGCATGCCTGCGGCCTTGGCTATGATCCGACGCTGTTCGGCTACACCGACGTCTCGCTCGATCCGCGCCTGCTGGCGCCGGGCGACCCGCGGCTGCAAAGCTATGAAGGCGTGCTGCCGGGCTTTACCGTGCGCCAGTTGCTGCCCGAGCATCAGAAACAATGGCTGTCCTGGCTGAAGCTGCGGGGCGTCGACGCCAGCGCCGGATCTCCCGACATCCATCGACCGGTGAACGGCGACAAGTCCGGCGCTGTCAGCAACGCACCGCCCGTCTACTCCAGGGACGAGACTCCGGCCGCCTTCCTGACCGGCGAATTCTCTCGTTGGCTCAGCGAGCAGGAACGCGCCGCACCGTGGTTCGCCCATCTTTCCTTCATCAGCCCGCACCCGCCCTTCATCGTGCCGGAACCCTACAACACGCTGTATGATCCGGAGGAAGGTCCCGCCTTCCGGCGCGCGGCAAGCTGGCAGGAAGAGGTGCAGAGCCATCCCTACCTCGCCTATGACATTGGCCGGCAGAAGCAGGCAAAGTTCCGTGCCGACGCCAGTGGCAAGGTGCACGACTGGAGCGATGACGACTTCCGCCGCATCCGGGCGATCTATTACGGCATGATCTCGGAGGTCGACGCGCAGCTCGGCCGCATCTGGCAAGCGGTCAAGGACGCTGGCGCGTGGGACGACACCATCATCGTTCTGACGTCAGATCACGCCGAGATGATGGGCGACCATTTCATGCTGGGCAAGGGCGGTTACTTCGACGGCAGCTACCACATTCCGCTGATCATCCGCGATCCGCGACACGGCCAGGCGGCAGGCGGCAGCGTCGATCGCTTCACCGAAGCGGTGGACATTGTGCCGACGCTTCTCGACCTGCTCGGCGAGGACCCCGAGCCGCATCTCGACGGATATTCGCTGAGGCCGTTCCTGGACGGCAAGAACCCGAAAGCCTGGCGCGATGCCGCGCATTGGGAGTTCGATTTCCGTTCGATCGCCGAAGGCGAGGCCGAACACCATTTCGGCATCACCTCACGCCAATGCAATCTCGCCGTCATCCGCACGGAAAAATTCAAATATGTGCATTTCGGTGGTGGCCTGCCGCCGCTGCTGTTCGATCTGGAAAGCGATCCCGGCGAACTAAACAATCTCGCAGCCGACCCCCAGCATTTCGCCGTGCGGCTGGAATTCGCCGAACGGCTGCTCGCCTGGCGGGCCGAACATCTCGACCAGTCGCTGGCGCTGGCCGAGCTCACCGAGCACGGAATTGCAGGCCACGCTGCCGATCTACCTCCGCCCTGACATGAAAAAAGGTCCGCGCCGTTGCCGGCGCGGACCTTCTTCAAGACTGAACCGAGCTACCGCACAATCATGCGCTGCTGATCGCGCTTCTCGGCATAGCTGCCCTTGTCGTAGGCAGTTTGCGCCTCGAGCTGTTCCTTGGTGAAGGTCGTGTACAGGTACTTCTTGCCGTCCTTGTCGGTCATGAATTTTAGGTTATCCATGCCGACCGCGACCTCCTTCTCGCCGATGCCGAGGAAGCCGCCGACATCGACGATCACCGCGTCGGTCTTGTTGTCGGGCGCGAGCACGACATCGCCGATTTCGCCGACCTTGGCGTCGTTGGCACCGTAGACAGTGGTGCCCTTCAGATCGTCACCCCGGATCTCGCCAACCGGCATTTCCGTCAGCGTCGACTTGTCGATAGCTGCCGTCTGCGTCTGGTCGGGAGCCGAGGCGTCAGGGGTCGCCGCTGCCGGAGCCTCGGCGGTCTTGTCTGCCGGAGCGACAGCGGGGGCCGTGGTGTCAGAGGGCACAGCTGCCGGAGCAGTGGCCGCAGGCTCATTGGAAGCCGTCGTTGCCGGCGCCGGATCATAGGCCTTGCGGTCGAAATCCGGCTGCGCCAGCAGTTCTTCCTTGGTGGTCTGGGCCACCAGCCAACGGTCGCCATTCTTGTCGGCCCACTGCGCCTTGGAGAAATCATAGGTGACATTCTTAGCCCCGAGGCCAAGGAAACCGCCCACTCCGATGATCAGCGACTCGGCCTTGCCTTCCTTGGTCAGAACGATGTCGTTGACGCTGCCGATGTTCTGCGCGTCATCGCCGGTGCCGTTGTAGACGTTTTCCCCAATGATGTTGGTCGCGAGGTTGCCGTCGGCGCGCTTCACGGGTTCCGTCGGAGCGGCATTCATGTCGACAGGCTTCTGCGCCGTATCCGTCGTCGCGGGTGCCGTCGGTGCTGCTGCGTCAGGCGATGCAGCGGGTGCTGGGGCCGGAGCGTAGGGCTTGCTGTCGAATTCTGCCTGCGCCGTCAACTCTTCCTTGGTTGTCTGGGCCACCAGCCAGCGGTCGCCGTTCTTTTCGGCCCATTGCAGCTTGTCATAGTCGAAAGCGACATTCTTCGCTCCGACACCCAGAAAACCGCCGACGCCTATAACAACGGATTTCGCCTGACCATCCTTGTCGAAGACGACGTCAGTGACCTTGCCGATGTTCTCGGCATCATCGCCGGTACCGTTGTAGACGGATTCACCTACGATATTGGTGACAATGCTGCCCTCCGCGCGTACCGGAGCGGCGGCTGGCTCCTGAACGGCAGGGGCATCCGCTGGCGCCGGGGTTGTCGCACTCTGCGCGTAGGCCCCGGTCGCGACCAGCGCTACGAGTGCGGTCGTGGCTAAGAGGTTGCGGGTCATGATAATCTCTCCTCGTGCCTGATTTCGTGCACGCCGCGCCCGGTTGAACCGTCGCTCGGACGCGGCATCTTCTACACTTCACAACGTCGTGAGCATGCTGTTGTTCCGACAGAAGCGCGCGGCGTCCGTGCCAAAATCAACGAGCGGATGCGCCGCGGCTGTAAAATACGCCGGCGGATGTCGCCGCGCTCAAACGGAACCTTTCCCGCTTCGCCGCGTTTCAGCCTGCGGCTGGGTTTGTCCTGGCCCATCATGTTTGAATGACGGAGCGGGGCATGAAATTCGCAGCGGTGCTGAACCGGGATGGCGGCACGTTGCGGACCACTGACCTTGTCGCTTTCTCCGACAGGATGCATCAAACGCTGGAGACGGCAGGCCACTCCCTCAACATCGAGATTGTCGCCGGCCAAGATGTGGTGGAAACGCTCGCCAGCGCGGCCTCACGCCGCTCCGTCGACGTCGTGCTGGCTGGTGGCGGCGATGGAACCATTTCCGCTGCGGCTGCCCGGCTGATGGGCACGAAGAAGGCACTTGCCATATTGCCGGCCGGCACCATGAACCTGTTCGCTCGCGGGCTGGGTATTCCGCAGTCCCTCGATGCCGCGCTGAATTCCTTCGCCGACGGCGAAATCATTGCAGTCGACATGGCGACTGCCAACGGCCGGCCCTTCGTTCACCAGTTCTCGATCGGCATGCATGCGAGGATGGTGCAACTTCGCCAAAAGATGGAGTTCGGTTCGCGCCTGGGAAAGATCCGCGCCTCGGCCAAGGCGGCTTGGGCGACGATCAACAACCCACCGGCGATGAACGTCACGCTCAGCATTGGCGAAGCCGAGATGGCGGCCCGCATTACCGGCATCGGCATCACCAACAATCTGTTCGGCGAAGGCCATTTGCCTTACGCCGACAACCCGGCGGGCGGCGTGCTTGGCGTCTATGTCACGGTGGCGCAGCAGCGCGCCGAACTGGTCAAGTTCTTCTTCAACATGGCGCGCGGCAAATGGCGCGACAACGAACATGTCGAAATCCATCAGGCGGGCAGAACGGTCCTGAAAATCCATTCGGGGAGCAGCAAGTTTCGCGCCGTAATGGACGGAGAACTGGTGCGGCTCGACCGTGAGACAACGATCGAAATCCAGCCTCGCGCACTGAATGTCCTGGTGCCGGCGAGGATCGCCAAGGCAGAGGCGGCCTGAATGCGATCTCGACCGATGAAGGCTGAAAATCTAGCCGCTCGGCGCACTTCCTTGTTCCGTTGCCGGCGTCTTGACCATTTCACCATAGATTTCGGCGATGCCCCAGGCAGCGAACGCCAGAAGCAACGCGGCAATCAGGATGCGCAAGCCGTGCCAACCCCAGCGTCCCTGACGCGCTTTGTTTTCGGGAATGATCTTGGGCATGGTCGGTCCTTGTCTCGTTTCGCACCAGTTGCCGCGTCTGGCACAACATGGTCAGGTAACGGTTCCTCGCTAGGATGGTTCCGGGTCGGTGGGCTGGTCCCGGGTTGGCGAGGCGGCGCGAGAGCGACGGCCAAGGCGAGGCATTGGGGGCTTGGTGAATAGCAAGGCAGAAACAGTGCCGGGTCTGCCGGCCGAAGTTGCACGCGCAGTCAAGGATGAAGACCGGCTGGCCGTGCTGCGCGGGCTGAAGATGTTGGATACGGCGGCCGACCCGGATTTCGACCGCATCAGCAGCCTTGCCGCGGCGGCGATGCAGGCGCCGATCGCCTTGGTGACGCTCGTCGACCATGATCGGCAGTGGTTCAAATCCTGCGTCGGTCTGGACGAGACTGAAATCGCGACCGACATCTCCTTCTGCGCCCATGCGATTGCCGCCGGCGACGAGCCGATGGTGGTGACGGATGCAACGACGGATCCCCGCTTCAAGGCCAACCCGCTGGTCACCGGCAAGCACCATGTCCGCTTCTATGCCGGCGCCCCGATGATCGTGGCAGGCGCCCGCATCGGCACGCTGTGCGTGCTCGACCGCAAGCCGCATGCCTTTCCATCCCGCGCCAGGCTCGAGCAGTTGAAGGCGCTTGCCGGCCTCGCCGCCAGCCTGTTCACCTTGAAGCATGCGACCCGCAGCGGTGCCATCGCCGAGGCATTGCTCGTGCGCGAGGAAAAGCGCCGCGCCATCGCGCTCGATGCGGCTTCGCTCGCCAGCTGGGCATGGGACGTCCGCACCGACATCATCGAATGCGACACCTTGCTGCCAGAGCTGTTCAACCTGCCGCGCTCGAACCGGCTGCGGGCACGCGACATCCTCACCGCCATCGATCCGCGCGACGTCTACCAGACCGAAACCCGCTTTCGCGACGCCTTGACCGGCAGCGACGACTATTTCGGCGAATACCGGGTGAAGGGCTTTCATCCACCACGCTGGCTCGCCACGCGCGGCCGTGTCATCGAGCGCGACGGCGACGGCAAGCCGACCCTGATCTTCGGCGTCAACTACGACATATCGGAGCGCAAGCTCGGCGACGAGCGGCAACGGCTGCTGCTGCGTGAGCTCAACCACCGCGTCAAGAACACGCTAGCGACCGTGCAGGCGCTGGCGACGCAAACCGTGCGCCATGCCCGCCAGCCGAGCGAATTCCTCGAGGCCTTCGGCGCCCGGCTTCAGGCGCTGGGCATCGCCCACAATCTGTTGTCGGACCGCGAGTGGCGCGGCATCGGCATCCGTGAACTCGTCCAGATCGAGGTCAGGCCATTCGAAACGGCCGAGCAGCCGCGCATGACGATCTCCGGCGACGACTTGCTGCTGTCGCCCGACCAGGCCGTCGGGCTTGGCCTGATCCTGCATGAACTGGGCAGCAATGCCATGCAATATGGATCGCTGTCGGTGGTATCAGGCAAGGTTGATCTCGGCTGGAAGACGCAAGGCAGGAAGGGTGCCCGGCGCCTTGTGCTGACCTGGCGCGAAAGCGGCGGCCCGCGAGTCGCCCCGCCGGAACGACACGGCTTCGGCTCGATCCTCATCCGCCGCAGCCTTGCCAAGGTCATTTCAAGCGAAGTGACCCATGAGTTCCGGCCGGAAGGGGTGTTTGCCGAAATATCGATGCCGCTGGAAGATCTGTCAAAGTGACATGATCCCGAAAAGTGGAAACCGGTTTTCGCGGACAAACGGTTACCGTTTGTCCAGAGATCATGGTCAAAGAAAACACAGCTCTATTTCCGCTCGCTCTCATCTGGATCGTCGGATTTCACATTCTCGCGGTAGATCGCGTAAGCCGCGAGCGCTACGGCCGGCCCCAGAATGACGCCTAGACCACCCTTTCCCTTGAGCAGGGTTGGCAGCACGGCGAGTGCGGCGGTGATGCCGATCGCTTTCAGGTCTGCGTTGCGGCGTTGCGCCCGGCGCCGGGCGCGCGAGCCTGCGGATATCTGGTAAATCAGCAGGATCAACCCGGCGAGCACCAGGAAACCGGCACCAAAGCCCAGCGCGGCGGCAAGCGACCCGTAACGCATCGCCGTCCAGATATAGGCGGCCCCGATGAGAAAGCCGAGACCGCAGAGCGCGGCTGATATGGCGAGCACATAAACGATTGCCGCCGTGCGCGCCCGTCGCATGGCGGCAATCGTTTCGCCCGACGCCAGGCCGGAAATCAGGGATGCCAACATTCCCATCTGGAATGCGACTAGCGACGCGCAAGCAGCGCGACGAGGAAGCCAACGCCGGCGGCGATCGCCAGTGACGTCACCGGCTTTTCACGCACGCTTGCCATCATCTGCGCTTCGATGTCCTTGGCGTTGCCGCGCAGGCTGTCAAAGGCTGCTTCGCCCTGCGCACGCAGCTGCTCAACCCCCTCCGTGGCCGCACGGCGCGCGGTGCCGTAGCCGTGCTCGCCGGTCTTGGCCAATTGCTTGGTGAGCTTGTCGATGTCAGCCTTCAACTGCCTGATATCGGCTTCGAGGTCTGAATTCGTGCGGGCATCGCTGGCGGTCTTTCCTGCGGCAGTTGCCATGGCTTAACTCCTTGTGATTGCTCGATTTCAAACGCGCCGCATGTCTCAAGGTTCCGACATCCGCGACAAAGTACCCGAAAACGCATCCGTGCGCACCCGATCCGCCGGCCCTGGCAAAAAAGACGCTTCGTCAGATCAGCGGGCGACGCACCTCGCCCAACCCTTCCCAACCAGCGAGTCGCTTGAGCCCTTCATCGTCGATGACCTCGCAACCGCCGTCGCGCCAGACGATCAGCTTGCGATCCATCAGCTTGCGGATCGTCTTGTTGGTGTGAACCAGCGACAGGCCGAGCGTATCGGCGATGTGTTGCTGCGTGATCGGTATCTGGAAGGACTGCTTGCCGTTCAGCCCGACGACCCTGGCCCGGCTGCCTATGAAGGCGATGAGATAGGCAGCGCGCTCGATCGCGCTGCGACGCCCGAGGCTGAGCAGGTTCTCGTCCAGCATGCGCTCTTCGCGCGAGGCGATCCAGGTGATGTCGTAAGCGAGCCCTGGATGATTGCGGTAGAGTTCGTGCAGATACTCGCGCTCGAAAACGCAAAGCAACATCGGTGACAAGGCCTCGACGGAATGCTGCATCTCGCCCATCACACTGCCTTGCAGGCCGATCAGATCGCCGGGCATGAGATAGTTGAGGATCTGGCGGCGGCCGTCCCGCAACAGCTTGTAGCGGAACGCCCAGCCGGAGAGCACGGTGTAGAGATGGGCGCTATGGCTTCCCTCCACCAGCACCGTGGCGCCCCTGTCGACGGCGAGTTCGCCCTTCTTGAAGTTGCTGATGAAGGCCAGTTCCTGCTTTTCGAAGTCGCGGAAAACCGGCAACGGCCGCAACGGGCAGTTCTCGCAAGAATACTGGCGGCTGGAGACAGCACGACCATTCTGGGCTGGCATCTCGACCCCCTCTTTGAAAGCCCGCTCCTTGGAAGGCCGCATTTCAACGCGTTGCAAGGATTGAGGTTCCTCCGCCGGCCACATGTCTTTTTTAAATGACAGCACGCCAATTAGCGATCATGACTCCATACGATCAAGGAGTCCTTGCCAGTGCCCACATTGCTTGACGGATTGCGGATTCTCGTTCTGGAGGACGAATTTCTCATCGCCATGGATGTCGAGCAGCTTTGCCGTGACCACGGTGCCGGTGAGGTGGTGATCGCCCGCGATCTGACCGAGGTCGATGGCCGGGAGGTCGCCACGCAATTCGATGCGGCCATTGTCGACCTCATGCTGGGCGGCGCCTCGACGATCGATTTCGCCTCGGGGCTGCGCGCGGCAGGCGTGCCTTTCGTGTTTGCGTCGGGCTATTCGGATGCCGATGAAATCAAGGCATCCTTTCCGGGCATCAGGTTGGTCGGCAAACCCTATTCGGGTGAAGACCTCGTGCAAGCGGTGGCGGCGGCCTGCGGACGCGCTTCTCCCGTTTGAAACAAGATCCCGACCCTTGCGGATCGCGCCCCGCGATCGCAGGTCAGCTGGCCGGCGAGCCCGTTACCTGAGCCGAAATCGCATCCGGACCGTACTCGTCTTCGCCTGATATTTTCAGGATCTCCTGCAAGCGCGTGCGGGCCCGGCTGACGCGGCTCTTGATCGTTCCGACCGCGCAACCGCAAATCTCGGCGGCCTCCTCGTAGGAGAAACCCGACGCACCGATGAGGATGATGGCTTCGCGCTGGTCCTCCGGCAATTGTTCGAGGGCGCCGCGGAAATCCTTCAGGTCGAGCTGGCCATGCTGGGCCGGATGAACGGCCAGCCTGGCCGTCATGATGCCGTCGCTATCCTGCACTTCGCGCCCGCGCTTGCGCATCTGCGAATAGAATTCATTGCGCAGAATGGTGAAAAGCCATGCCTTGAGATTGGTGCCGGGCTGAAAGCTCTCATGCTTGTCCCAGGCCTTGACCAGCGTTTCCTGGACGAGGTCGTCCGCCTTGTCGGCGTTTTGCGTCAGCGACACGGCAAAGGCGCGCAAGCTCGGGATCGCCCCAAGCAGATCGGTCTTGAAGCCTTGGGAGACCGCTGCCATGCCTCAGTCCTTCTTCTGTGCGGGTTCGGCCTGTTCCAGCTGGCTGAGCAACTGGGCGAAGCGATCCGGCACATGGTCGGAGACCAGCTCGTCATAATATTGTTTGAGTTTTCGTCCGATTTCGGAATTCGGTCCCAGTGCGTCACCGGAACCGTCCCGGCGTCTGCCCGCGACGCCAGCCAGAATATCTTTCGTCATATCCTTCATTTTGCCCTTGTATTCCCAGCGCCCAAGCCGCTCATGATATTACTCAACATAACGCAAGCGGCACCCTCGTCTGGTTGCCAATCCCGACCTCAAACGCCGTCCCGCCGCATTAGTTCCATCAAGGCGGAACTTTTTCGAAAAACCCGCGTTGTTGGATGGGGCTTGCAGTCAGCTTGACCTGCTATCTATGCAATCACGTCATTCTGAGGGAGACGTCTTATCATGAGCTTATCCGCCACCATCGCACCACACCTGCCGTTTCTGCGCCGCTTCTCGCGGGCCGTTTCCGGATCGCAGGAGAGTGGCGACGCGCTGGTCGCCGCGATGCTCGAAGCCATCATCGCCGATGTCGATATCTTTCCCGAAGCATCGAGCGATCGCATCGCGCTGTACAAGGTTTTCGCCAAGCTGTTCACGTCGGTCGCCATCCGCGTTCCGCAGGAGCAGGCGCAATCGGCATGGGAACAGCGCGCCGCCGCCAATCTGAATGCGATTGCGCCGCGCCCCCGCCAGGCCTTCCTGCTGGTTGCGGTCGAAGGTTTCAGCGAGGATGAGGCGGCAGAGATCCTCGATGTCGGCGACCAGGAGTTTTCAGAGTTGCTAGCCCAGGCAAGCAACGAGATATCCCGTCAGGTCGCAACCGACGTGCTGATCATCGAGGATGAACCGCTGATTGCCATGGATATAGAAGAAATGGTCGAGAGCCTCGGGCACCGCGTCGTTGGAACGGCACGCACGCATGCCGAGGCGGTGATGATGTTCGCCAAGACACGGCCGAAGATGGTGCTGGCCGACATCCAGCTTGCCGACGGCAGTTCGGGCATCGAGGCCGTGAACGAAATCCTCTCGTCAACATCGGTGCCGGTCATCTTCATCACCGCCTTTCCCGAGCGTCTGTTGACCGGCGAACGTCCCGAACCGGCCTTCCTGGTCACCAAGCCGTTCAATCCCGACATGGTCAAGGCGCTGATCAGCCAGGCGCTGTTCTTCGATCGCCAGGCGAAAGCCGCCGCATAGGCTTGGCGAGCACGCCCTGACAGCATGACACGACATCAAAGGCCGCCCGATGCGATGCATCGGGCGGCCTTTTGGTATCCGGGTCCCGGTCATCAGCGAATTTCCAGCGCACCTGCTCCGAACGATTTGCAAGCATCGTCTTTTTCGGCAAAGGGTGGAACAAACCGCATCTACTCACGTTTTCATCGCACCATTCGAAGGAGATGGACCATGCTTTACTGGGCGCTCGTATTTCTCGTCGTGGCGATCATCGCTGGCGCGCTTGGTTTCGGCGGCATCGCCGGTACGTCTGCCGGCATCGCGCAGATACTGTTTTTCATCTTTCTCGCTTTCCTGGTCATTTCGCTTCTTGCGGGCCTGTTCAAACGGGCATCGTGAGGACGAACGGCGACCGAACACTGGAAGCCGCACCCCTCAAACGGTTTCCAGCCACCGCCGGGCGGTATCCTGCAAAGGACACCGTCCGGCGGACCGTTTTTGGCGGCTGATTTTCGGGAAACCTCTTTTGGGAACCCATTCAACAGTGAACCGTTCAGCCTGAGTGGGTGGACAGATTGGCCGATGCGTTCCAGAACCGGAGATAGGAAAAGCGACGTGCAAAGCGATGAAGTCATCGCCCTGCATCCTGCCGAAAGCGGCATGCAGCTTGGACGGGCTCTTCTCCACGCGTTGCACAATGCCGGTATTTCCGTTCTCTATCAGGACAGCGACATGAAAACCGTATGGGCGCGCAACATGCGCGCCCCCTGGGTTTCCGACACCGCCGACAGCAACGGCATCCTGCCGGCGGCGCAGGCCGATCGCATTGGCGCGGCCAAGCGCGACGTCATCGCATCCGGCAACCCGCAACGTCTCGAGATCAGCGTTCCCGTCGACGATGGCATCCGCTGGTTTCAGGTCTGGATCGATGCCGACCACGGCGATGGCGGCACGGTGCAAGGCGTCGTCACCACCATGGTCGAGACAACCGAGCAGAAACGCCGTGAGCAGACCCTGACGACACTGCTGCGCGAAGTCAGTCATCGCTCGAAGAACCTGCTGGCGATCATTCAAAGCATAGCCACCCAGACCGGGCGCTACTCCGACGGCATCGGTGATTTCCTGACACGCTTTCGCGGCCGGCTGCAATCGCTGGCATCGTCCCAGGATTTGGTGACCTCTTCCAATTGGCGGGGTGCCGCGCTTCGCGAACTGGTGTCGGGCCAGGTTGGCCGCTACGGCGGGGATCCGGTGCGCAGCCTGCGCTTCCAGGGGGCAAACCCCTATCTCAATCCCAACGCTGCCTTGCATATCGGCCTTGCTATGCATGAGCTCGCCGTCAATTCGGTGAGCTATGGTGCCCTGTCGCGACCCGATGGATTCGTCGAGGTTACTGCCAACCTGACCGCCGCCGAAACCGGGACTTCCCTGTCTCTGACATGGGCGGAAGCGATCGGAGCCAATGACAACCAGCGTAGCGAGAAGCGCTTCGGCAGCGTCGCACTCGAACGGGTCGTGCCGGCGTCGCTGAATGGCACGGCGACGCTTGAAATCGCGGCTGGGCGCCTCGAATACCGCCTTGTTGTTCCGCACGGCAATTTCGAGACGGAATGAGCAACGCCGTTTGCCGGATCCTTAACCGGCTGTTCACCATAAAAGCGGATGCTGTTTTTCCCAGATACCACTGGAACCTGTTGCATCGCCGGACATTTCCGCAGCAGGATTTGCAGCATGGTGCGGGAGGAATGCCTTGACGGTTGCCGACATGAACAGACTGGAACAGGCCGCTCGGATCTCCATGGGCGAGTTTGAAGACTCCGACGCACCCGCGCCACCACTGCCTCCTGTTCCTCACGCATCGTTGCGCCTTGTCGCTTTTGGCCTGGCCGCGGTTATTCTCGCAGCCGTCCTCTTCCAGCTGGCTTACTGACGTCCCGCACTACCTGCGACCTTGGTCGCTCCATGTTAATTCGCTGGTCAGCCTGCAGTGCAGGAACTTTGCGGAATGTGGACCGTTACTGTGGCGAGAGGACGTTTTCACCATGGAACACATCGCCGCGTTGCTGCTGGTCATCGGCTGCTCGAACACGATGGCCGATTGCCGTGAACTTCAAGTCCCTGTCAGTGTTTTCGAAACCGCCGACCAATGTGTCGCCGAACGTCCGTTCGCCATGGCCGACTTGCAGGGGCAGGCCGAGCACATCGTCGCCACATGCCTTGCGGTCGACCCGGCGCTCGAAGACGACTACGACCAGGTGGTATGGAAGGTCGGCCCGGACGGCAGTCTCGACGCATCCTTGGAGATTTCAAATATCGTGGTTGCGTCAGACATGACGCGCCCCGAAAAAGACTATCTTAGCCAACAATAAATTCGAGCGGGCAACGGGCGCCATTTCATGCTAAATGGCGGTTAGAGCTTACTAAAGTGAGGACACAAAGTGAGGAGTGACTCTATGCGGAAGATCATTATTGCCATGGTTGCAGTGGTCGCGGTCAGTGGCTGCACCTCGACCGAGCAGGACGTGGTTGGCGGTGGCTTGATTGGCGCCGGTGTCGGCGGCTTGGTCGGCGGCGGCAGGGGCGCGCTGATCGGCGCGGCCGTTGGTGCCGGTTCCGGCCTGCTGGTGCGCAATCTGCGCAACGGCTATTGCCAGTATCGCGATCATCGCGGCCGGATCTATACGGCTCGCTGCAACTAGTTCGGGCGATAATCGAAATGTTGATCCGGAGACCGGTTGGCCGGCCTCCGGATTTTCCATGTTTGGATGCTTGATCCTGGCTGCCTGACGATCGCCGTCAGTTTGTCAAAGGGATTCTGATTTCCACGTTCAGCCCATCGGCCCGGAAATCACGCTTGATCGTGCCGCGCAATTCGCGCGTGACGTTGAGGTCGATCAGCTTGGTGCCAAATCCGGTCTTGGCGGGTGCGTCGAGCTTCTTCTGCCCGGTTTCCCGCCAGTTGAGAGCCAGCGTCCTGTCGCGCCCGCGCCCTTCGACCGACCAGTCCACTTTCAGCGCCCAGTCGCCCTTCAGGGTATTGGCCGAATTGCCGGCTTCGCCGTATTTCAGCGCATTCGTCGCCAGTTCGTGAAAGGTCAGGCCGAGCGCTTGCGTCGTGGTTTCGTCGAGCAGCACCTGTGGCCCTGACAACAGCTCTTCGGGCAGCTCCTTGCCGAACACCTGGCCAAGCTCGATGCGCAACAGATCGCCGAGATCGGCCTTCTGCCAGCGCGAGCGCGTCAGCATGTCCTGAGACGCCGCCATCGCCTGCAGCCTGGCCGAGAAGGATGCGGAAAACTCGTTGACGTCGGTGGCCCGCGAAGCCGTCTGGCGCGCGATCGCCAGCACCCTGGTGATCGAATTCTTGATGCGGTGCTTCATCTCCTGCAACATCAGGTCTTTTTCGAGCAGGCTCTTTTCCGTCGTTTCGTGCAATCGCGACGCTGCCTCATAGGCCCGCTCCTGATAACGCGCCACCAGCGCTATGGCGCCCGCCAACAGTAGGCCGAACAGCCCCAGCATCACCGGAATGGCGCGCGACGACGGCTGCGAAAAGGCACTTGTCGGCCGGAAAAGGACCGTCCACGGTTGGCCAGCCACCATGATCTTGCGGGTGACCAGCAGCCTGCTTCCGAAGGATGAGGCCGGCGGCGTCTCCGAGCGGAACAAGAGATTGTCGTCATTCACCGTGCCGTCATAGATTTCGGTGTTGACCGGCAGCAGCGGCGACCGGCTGAGCGCGATCTGGAACAGATCGCGAGCCCGAAAAGCCGCATAGAGAAAACCGGCCGTGGAGGATCTGGACGCATTGATGCCATCGGGTGCGGTTTCGACATTGAGCCGCACGAGGACGAGGAAGCCGGTGAACGTCTGCGCGGCACCCGTCTCCTGGCCCAGCTGCACCAGCCCGCTGGCGTGCTGCTGGTCGTCCGACATCGCCTTTTCGATCGCCGCGCGCCGCACCGGTTCACTGAACATGTCGTAGCCAATGCTGGCCTGGTTGGACGGACCAAGCGGTTCGAACATCACGATGGGCGCGCGCCAGGGTTGCGTGGTATCAGGATAGATTGGATGGCTGACGCCATGGTCGTGCAACATATCGCGTTCGACTGCCGCCTCGTCTCCCGCCTTCACCAGCCTGAGGAAGCCGATACCGCGCAAGCCGGCGAAATTGTTGTCGACATCGAGTGCCTTGAAGAACGCCTTGAACTCATTCTGGGAGATATCGCCGTTGCGGGCATCGAACAAGGCCCGCGTCGAGCGCAGCAGCGACAGATGCAGGTCGATGCGGCTCTCGATCCGGTTGAGCGCATCGTCTGCCGTCGCTTCGAATTTGATGCGGGCGGCCTCCTGCGTCGCGAAATAGGCAAACCCCGCCATCATCATGCTAATCAGCGCGACGGCTATGAAGGCGATGATCGGGAAAAGCTTCTTCAATGGTCGATGCGGCCCGTGAGCGAATTGGGACCTTTATGGGCAAGTCGCCGCGCCAACACAATGGCAAGGCCAAGCCATCCTGACGGCTGGCATATCAGATGGCCCGAGACCCGGCACATTCGTCCTGCCATGCGGGATCGCTATCGCCGCGCTCAGGCGGCGATCTTCAGCGCGCCCGGTCCGGGAATGGCGCCGGGCGGGCATTTGCCCAGAATGATCATGCCGAGCACCTCGTCCTGGGTAACATCGGTGGTGCGGGCGGTGCCGACGACCTGGCCGTTCTTCATGACGCAGACGCGGTCGGCAAGCTCGAACACGTCGTGGATATCGTGGCTGATCAGGAAGATGCCGATACCGTCGGACTTGAGCTGCTTGACCAGTTCGCCGACCTGCGCCGTTTCCTGCGGACCAAGTGCCGCCGTCGGCTCGTCCATGATCAGGATGCGTGCATTGAACAGGATCGCGCGCGCGATCGCCACCGACTGCCGCTGGCCGCCCGACAGCTTTATCACCGGCTCCTTGAAGCGCTGGAAGCGGGGATTGAGCCGGCCCATCACCTTGCGCGCCTCGGCCTCCATGGCAACGTCGTCGAGCGTGCCCCAGGCGGTCATCAGCTCGCGGCCGAGGAACAGATTGGCGGCGGCATCGACGTTGTCGGCCAACGCCAGCGTCTGGTAGATCGTCTCGATGCCGTATTTCTTGGCGTCGCGCGGGTTGAAGATCGATGCCTCCTCGCCGTTGACGAAGATCTGGCCAAAGTCGCGCTTGTAGGCGCCGGACAGGATCTTGATCAGCGTCGACTTGCCGGCGCCGTTGTGGCCGAGCAGCGCCACGACCTCGCCGGGGAAAAGATCGATCGACGCGTCGTCGACGGCGCGGATGCCGCCAAACGCGATCGAGATGTTCCTCATGTCGATCAGCGGCGTGCCTGTGGGAGCACTCTTTTCCATGATCGTTCCTCCCCTAGACGCGTTTGCGATAAACGGTGTCGAGCCAGACGGCGATGACCAGCACGGCGCCGACGACGATGCTCTGCAGTGGCGAGTCGATGCCAAGCAGCACCATGCCGGACTGCAGCGACTGCATCAGCAGCGCGCCGAGCATGGCGCCCATCACCGTTCCGGCGCCACCGGCCAGCGACGTGCCGCCGATGACAGCCGCCGCGATGACCAGCAGCTCGTCCAGTGTGCCCAGCGCATTGGTCGACGCATTGAGGCGGGCCGATGAGATTGCCGCGCTGATGGCCGCCAGCACGCCCATGATCATGAACACCTTCATGGTCACCCAGCGCGTGTTGATGCCGGCGAGTTCCGCTGCCTCCGGATTGCCGCCGATAGCAAAGACATAGCGGCCGAAACGCGTGCGTTTGGTGATGAAGGTCATGATGATGCCCACGGTCACCGCCATCAGCACCGGTATGGCGATGCCATGCGCGATGAACAGCCCACCTTCTGGAATGGTGATGCCGTTCTGCTGCGCATACTGGCGCACGATGCCGATCGGCCACGGATAGGAATTGGCGATCCAGACGGCGCCAAGGATGGCGGCGCAGGCAACCACGCCAAGCAAGGTCTCAGCCCAGACGGGGCGCAGTGGAAAGCTGAACCGCTTGCGCTGCGAACGGCCGTTGAGCAGCGCGAAGGCAACCGCCGCACAGGCAACGATGCCGACGATCCAGCTGGCTGTGGCACCGATCGAACCGCGTGGTCCGCCGCCCATCAATTGGAAGGTGGCGTCGAGCGGCGCGACCGTGCGCCCGCTGGTGATGAGCCACGCCATGCCGCGCCAGACCAGCAGGCCGCCCAGTGTCACGATGAAGGCAGGCACCTCCATATAAGCGATGATGAAGCCCTGGAACGCGCCGATCAGCAGACCAAGCACCACGCCGGCGGCAAGCGCGATGACCCAGAGCCAGGGATTTCCAAGCTGGAAGCCGATGACTCGAATGAGGAATTCGGCCTGCGCCACGCCCATGATCATACCGATCACGCCTTCGACGGAGCCGACCGAAAGGTCGATGTTGCGCATGACGATGACCAGCACCATGCCGGTCGCCATGATCGCGACCGAGGAGGTCTGCACCGAGAGGTTCCACAGATTGCGCGGCGTCAGGAAAAGCCCGCCCGACAGGATGTGTATGCCGACCCAGATGACCAGCAGCGCGCCGACCATGCCGAGCATGCGCGTGTCGAGCTCGGTAGCCTTGAGAAACCGCCCGGCGGCGCTGAGTTCAGATGCACGCGCCCGGTCCGCTGCAGTGCCGGCGACCGGCTGATTAGAGGTCGTGTCGGTCATGGATCCTCCCACCGGTTTGCCGTCTGACGCGGATGCCGGAACATGGATGCTATTTGCTTTCCGCAGTTATTTGAAGCGGAAGCCCCTTGAGAAACGCCGCGGCCTTTGGGCCGCGGCGCCGAGATTTCGAACCGATAGCGACCCGGTTTTAGTTGCAGGCCGCGACGCTGCCGGCGGCGACGCCCGCGCAGACTTCGTCTTTCTTGATCCAGCCGGCGTCGATGACGACGTTGAGATTGTCCTTGGTGATGGCAACCGGGGTCAGGAACAGCGACTTGACGGTATTGCCGCCTGGTGTCGTGAAGTCCTTGGCGCCGGCAATGTCGCTCGTCTTCTTGCCGTCGGCGAGCTGCGAGGCGATCTCTGCAGCGTTCTTGCCCAGTTCGCGTGCGTCCTTCCACACCGACACGGTCTGCGTGCCGAGCGCGATGCGGTTCAGCGCGGCGTGGTCGCCGTCCTGACCCGAGACCGGCACGGTGCCGGCCAACCCTTGAGCCGTCAGCGCCGCGACGACGCCGCCGGCGGTGCCGTCATTGGCCGCGACCACCGCATCGACCTTGTTGTCGTTGGCGGTCAGGAACTGTTCCATGTTCTTCTGGGCATTGGCGGGCAGCCAGCCGTCCGTATAGGCCTCGCCGACATTCTTGATCTTGCCGCTGTCTATGGCTTCCTTGAGCACTTCCATCGAGCCCGAGAACAGGAAATCGGCATTCGGATCGGCACCCGAACCCTTGATGAAGACATAGTTGCCTTCCGGCTTGGCCTTGAACACTTCGCGGGCCTGCATGCGGCCGACTTCCTTATTGTCGAAAGTCAGGTAGAAGACATCCTTGTTCTCGATCAGCCGGTCATAGCCGACGACCGGAATGCCTTCATCCAGCGCCTTCTGCACCGCCGGGCCGATGGCCGAGGCATCCTGCGCCAGGATGATCAGCGCGTTGGCGCCCTGCGAGATCAGGCTTTCGACATCGGTGAGCTGCTTACCGGGATTGGACTGCGCATCGGCGGAGATGTACTTGTCGCCGGCGGCCTCGATCGCCGTCTTCATGGCGGCCTCGTCGGTCTTCCAGCGCTCCTCCTGGAAGTTGGACCACGAAACGCCGATGACCTTGTCCTTGGCCTGTGCGACCGACACGAGCGTCAGCGACATGGCGACACCCGCCAGGATGGCGGCTGTGAATCTTTTCATATTATCCTCCCTGCGCCGCGTATGGCGCGACCAAACTGACCCGAAGGCCGGCACAGAGGCTCTATTTTTTCGAGCCTCGAAAAAATACTGATCCAACACCCGAACGCTGTCAACATCGATTCTGATGGATTTTGATGTCCTTCAGAATTTTTTTCGAGCCTCGGAATAAATAAGTGACAGGGCGGGCCGCTTCTGCCAGTATTTGACCGCGTTGCCGGCAGCGTTCCAGGGGCAGGAAGAACCGCGGCGACCGGGAGGATGTGAAGAAACATGTCGGTCGGAATCCGCCACGACGATTTGCGCCGCCGCAACCGCGCGATGGTGATCGCAGCCGTGCGCCGCGCCGGACAACCGTCACGCACCGAGATCGCCGCGACCACGGGCCTCAGCCACTCGACCATATCGGCGATCTCCTCCGACCTGATCGGCGAAGGCATCCTGACCGAAAGCAAACCGAGCGAGGCCGGCTCGCTCAAACGCGGTCGGCCGCAGGTCGGCCTCAGCCTCAATCCGGAAGCGGCGGCGGTGATGACCGTCGTTCTGTCGCTGAATTTTCTCTCCGTTGCCGTCATCGACTATGCCGGCCAGGTGATCGCCGAGGAGCAGCGCAGGCTGGACACGCTGACGATGCCGCGCGAGGCGCTGATCGGCGAATGCACGGCAATCGTGCGGCGCCGCCTCGAAGACCCCGATCTTGACGTGCGCAGCATCGCCCGCATCGCTCTGGCGATCCAGGGCATCACCGACACCCATGCCCGCGCCATGCTGTGGTCGCCGATCACGCCTCACACCGACATCGCCTTCGCCGACATACTCGAAGACGAGTTCGGCATCCCCGCCACCATGGAAAACGACTGCAACATGATGGCTATAGCACTGCGCTGGCGCGACCCTGATCGCTACCGCGACGATTTCATCGCCATTCTTCTATCGCACGGCATCGGCATGGGCCTGGTGCTGAAGGGCGAGCTGTTCACCGGCACCCATTCCTCGGGCGGCGAGTTCGGCCACATGATCCACCGGCCGAACGGCGCGCTCTGCCGCTGCGGGCGGCGCGGCTGCGTCGAAGCCTATGCCGGCAACTACGCCATCTGGCGCAGCGCAAGGCAATTGGGTGAGGACGCAGAACCCGTCGCCGATGTCAGCGACGCCGACATGCGTGCCCTGGCCACCGCGGCCCGCGAAAGCGACGGACCCGAGCGCGAGGCCTATCGCAAGGCCGGCGAAGCGCTCGGCTACGGCCTCGGCAGCCTGTTCGCGCTGATCGATCCGGCGCCCGTAGCCATGGTCGGGGTCAGCGCCGCTGCCTTCGACTTGATCGAGCCGGCATTGCGCAAGGCGATTGCCCAGACCGCCGGCGGCCAGCACTCGAAATCGATTTCCTTCGACACCGAGCCGAACGAACTGCCGCTGATCCGCGAAGGCTGCGCCATGCGTGCGCTGACCTTCGTCGACCAGGAGATTTTCGCACCCGGCGCGCAAACAAGATCCGGCCTCGCCGGCAAGAACGTGGCGTGAATTCAAACGGGCGAGTTCAATCCTCACGGATCGCGTAGCCCGCTCCACGAATGGTGCGGATGACGTCGGGCATGCGGCCGTTGTTGACGGCCTTGCGCAGCCGGCCGACATGCACATCCACCGTGCGCTCGTCGATGTAGATCGTCTCGCCCCAGACATTGTCGAGCAGCTGGCTGCGCGAGAAGACGCGGCCGGGATGGCGCATCATGAATTCGAGCAGGCGGAACTCGGTCGGTCCAAGCCTGATCTCGCTCTTCTTGCGATAGACCCGGTGCGATTCACGGTCGAGCACGATATCGCCGACCTTCAGCACACTGGACAGCACCTCCGGCTTGGCGCGGCGCAGCAGCGCCTTGACCCTGGCCATGAATTCCGGTGTCGAGAACGGCTTGACCAGATAATCGTCGGCGCCGGTCGACAGACCGCGCACGCGGTCGCTCTCCTCGCCACGCGCGGTCAGCATGATGATCGGCAGCCGCTCGGTCTCGGGACGCATTCTTAGCCGACGACAGAGTTCGATACCGGAAACCGCAGGCACCATCCAGTCGAGCACCAGAAGGTCGGGAACGTTCTCCTGCAGCCGGATCTCGGCCTCGTCACCGCGCGTCACCACCTCGACCTGATAGCCTTCGGATTCGAGATTGTAGCGGAGCAGCACGCCTAGCGGCTCCTCATCCTCCACCACCATGATGCGTGGCGCGATCATCGACTGGTCATCCCTGTCATGCGGCCGGCGCGGACATTGCCGTCTCGTCCTGCTTCGGACGATTGGCGGGCAGCTGCGTGCCGGTCAAAACATAATAGGCATTTTCAGCGATGTTGGTCACGTGGTCGCCGATGCGCTCGAGGTTCTTGGCGCAGAACAACAGATGCGTGCAGGCAGTGATGTTGCGCGGGTCTTCCATCATGTAGGTCAGCAGTTCACGGAACACCGAGGTGTATTTGACGTCGATGCGCTCGTCGTTGTTTCTGAGCGTGGCAAGCGCTGCCGCGTCAGCGGCGGCATACTCGTCGATGACGCCCTGCACCTGGATCAGCACCAGCTGCGCCATCCCGTCGATCGAATGCGACAGGTCGCGCGGCGTGACGCTCAGGCCGACAGTGCCGACGCGTTTGGCAATGTTCTTGGCAAGGTCGCCGATGCGCTCGAGGTCGCCGGCCATGCGGATCGAACCGACCACCGCACGCAGGTCGTTGGCCATCGGCTGGCGCTTGGCGATCAGCGTGATGGCGCGATCGTCCAACTCGCGCTGGCGTGCATCCATGATGGCATCGTCGGAAACCACCCGCTGCGCCAGCGCATTGTCCGAATTGAGCAATGCCTTGGTCGAGCCACTGACCATCGAGCGGGCGAGATCGCCCATGTCGCGGATCAGCTGGCTGACCTGCTCCAGATCCTCATCGAAAGATGCGACGGTATGTTCACCCATGATCTTCGTCCCTCGTATGCTGAACTCAGCCGAACCGGCCGGTGATGTAGTCCTGGGTGCGCTTGTCGTCGGGGGTGGTGAACATCTTGTCGGTGGCTCCCTCCTCGACCAGATAGCCAAGATGGAACATCGCGGTGCGCTGCGACACGCGCGCCGCCTGCTGCATCGAGTGGGTGACGATGACGATCGTATAGTTCTGACGCAGTTCGTCGATCAGTTCCTCGACGCGAGCGGTGGCGATCGGGTCGAGCGCCGAACACGGCTCGTCCATCAGGATCACCTCGGGCGACACGGCGATGGCGCGCGCAATGCACAGACGCTGCTGCTGGCCACCGGAAAGGCCGGTGCCAGGTTCCTGCAAGCGGTCCTTGACCTCGTTCCAGATTGCCGCCTTCTTCAGGCTCGACTCGACGATCTGATCCATGTCGGCCTTGCGCTTGGCCAGTCCGTGGATGCGCGGGCCATAGGCGACGTTCTCGTAGATCGACTTGGGAAACGGATTGGGCTTCTGGAACACCATGCCGACGCGCGCCCTGAGCTCGACGACGTCGATGTTCTTGTCGTAGATATCCTCTTCGTCGAGCGTTATCTTGCCGATTACCCGCGCTGAATCGATGGTGTCGTTCATGCGGTTGAGGCAGCGCAGGAAGGTGGACTTGCCGCAGCCGGAGGGGCCGATCAGCGCGGTCACCTGATTGAGGCGGACGTCGAGATCGACGTCGAACAGCGCCTGCTTCTCGCCGTAGAACACGCCGACCTTGTCGCCGCGCATTTTGATCACTTCGTTCGACTTGGCGTTCACCTTGTCGCCCACTGCGTTTTCAAGGGACTGTTCGGTCATGATGTTCATACCAAAATGCCTTTTTTCTACCAGCGCCGCTCGAACCGACGCCGAAGCACGATCGCGGTGATGTTCATGGCCATGAGGAAGACGAGCAGGATGATGATGGCGCCGGACATGCGCTCGACGAAGGCGCGTTCGGCCTCGTTCGCCCACATATAGATCTGCACCGGCAGCGCGGTGGCCGGATCGAAAGGCGTCGTCGGAGGATCGGCGACGAAGGCGACCATGCCGATCAGCAGCAGCGGCGCGGTTTCGCCGAGCGCACGCGCAAGACCGATGATGGTGCCGGTGAGGATGCCGGGCGCGGCAAGCGGCAGGATGTGGTGGAACACCATCTGCATCTTGGAGGCGCCGAGACCAAGGGCTGCCGAGCGGATCGACGGCGGCACGGCGGCAAGTGCCGCGCGCGTCGCGATGATGATCGTCGGCAGCGTCATCAGCGTCAGCACCAGGCCGCCGACGAAAGCGGCGGAGCGCGGCATGCCTAGGAAATTGATAAACACCGCGAGGCCGAGCAGGCCGAAGACGATCGACGGCACCGCGGCCAGATTGTTGATATTGACTTCGATCAGGTCGGTGAAGCGGTTCTTCTTGGCGAACTCCTCCAGATAGATGGAGGCGGCGACACCGATTGGCAGCGCCAGCAGCAGCACGATCACCATCATGTAGAACGAGCCGATGATCGCCACGCCCATGCCGGACGTTTCCGGACGGCTGGAGGCGCCATAGGTGAACAGGCCGGTGTTGAAATGCTCGGCCATCGCACCCTCGGCCTTGAGCTTGTTCATCCAGGTGATCTGCTGGTCCGAGACCTTGCGTCGCGCTTCCTCGACGCCGAGATCGATCTGGCCCTTGAAGGCCGAGTCGAGATTGGCGGCGGCGAGAATGTTGACGTTGCGCGTCGTGCCGATCACCGACGGATCGGCGGCGACGATGTCGCGCAACTGGACGCGTGCGCCTTCCGACAGGAAGCCCTTGAGCTGCCTGATTGCCGGCTTGTCGTCGGGATTGATGCCGAGCTTGGCGACCAGCGCGTTTTCGGCGAGCTTGGGATAATTTGCCTTGATCAGAACGCTCGGATCGGTGGCGCGCTTGCCGGAAGGATCGATCACCTTCTCGTCGAACGTGATCGGCAGCGATACCGTCGTCTGCCAAAAGGCGGTGTAGCCTTTCGAGACGATGGTGATCAGCATGATGGCCAGGAACGCCAGGCCAACGGAAATCGCCACGGCGCCATAGATGCGGAAACGGCGTTCGGCGGCGTAACGGGCCTTCAGGCCGATGTCGCGGCGCGGATGGGCCGCGGCCCTGACCATCGTATCCATGGGGATGTCGGTCATTCGTACTGCTCCCGGTATTTGCGCACGATGTAGAGCGCGACGATGTTCATCACCAGCGTCAGCGCGAACAGCGTCAGGCCGAGCGCGAAGGCGACCAGCGTCTGCGGCGAATTGAACTCGAGGTCGCCGGTGAGCTGGTTGACGATCTTGACGGTGATGGTCGTCATCGCCTCGAACGGGTTGATGGTGAGGTTGGCGGCGACGCCCGCCGCCAGCACGACGATCATCGTTTCGCCGATGGCGCGCGAGGCGGTCAACAGGATGGCACCGACGATGCCGGGCAGTGCCGCCGGCAGGATCACCCGCTTGATCGTCTCGGAGCGGGTCGCGCCGAGGCCGAGCGAACCGTCGCGCATGGCGCGCGGCACCGCGGTGATGATGTCGTCGGACAGAGAGGACACGACCGGGATCAGCATGACGCCCATGACCAGGCCGGCGGTGAAGATACTCTGGCCCTGGATGAAGGGCGAACCGCCGGTCAGCGCCGCGGACAGGTCGCGCAGGAACGGTCCGAGCGTGACGACGGCGAAGATGCCGTAGACGATGGTCGGTATGCCGGCCAGCAGTTCAAGCGCCGGCTTGACCACCGAGCGCACCCTGGGTGTTGCGTATTCGGCCATGTAGACGGCCGACATCAGTCCGACCGGCACCGCCACCAGCAGTGCGACGGCGGCGATGTAGAGCGTGCCGGCAAGAAGCGGGATCAGGCCGAACTGGCCCTGGCTGCCGCCCGAACCGGCGGCGGCAAAACGCGGATCCCAGACCGTGCCGAAAAAGAAACTCATCGGCGAGACGCTCTCGAAGAAGGTGATCGTCTGGAACAGCATCGAAAGCACGATGCCGACGGTGGTCAGGATGGCGATGGTGGAGGCGGCGAGCAGGCCCCACAGCATCAGCCTCTCGACATTGTTGCGCGCCCTGGCGCGCGGTGCGATCTGCCTGAGCGCATAGAAGGCGCCGGCGATAGACGAAGCGAGAATGACGACGGCACCGAACAGGCCGAGCCGGTCCTGGACCTTGTTCGCCTCGACGGCGATCGGGATCATGTAGTCCTGTGTGTCGCTCGCCAGTGCCACGCCCCTGGCGGCGAGCAGCGGCTGCAGCTCGGCGAAGCTGGCAGGCAGGCCGGCCAATGTGCCTGCATCGAGTTTGCGCAGGCCCCTGGCGAGGCTCTTTACCAGGCTGACGTCCAGCGCCTCGCTGGCAACCTTGCTGTCGACGGTGCGCTCGGGCAAGGCAGCGTGAATGTGTCGGTCAAGATAGACCGAAGAGCCGACGGCCCAGACGGCTAGCAGCAAAAGAGCAGGCAGGACGCCGAGCAGGAAGGCCCACCAGCCGTGATAATGGGCACGCGAATGCGGCTTGACCTTACCATTATCCTGGGCCGCGGCACGCTGGCGGCCGATGAAAAAGGCAACCAGGCCGATGGCAACGACGATGGCCAGTACGAGCAAGGACGACATGGACCCACCCCAAGGGAAATTCTAACGCAGCCGCCATTGCGGCGTGCGGTGAAACCAGGGCGCGGATTTGGCCCGCGCCCTGGTTCGGTAGCTTGATTACATCGCCTTTCCGGCGGCGAAAGCGTCGCGCTGGGCCTGACGCTCGGCATCCGGAGCAGCAACGAGGCCGTATTCGGCGAGCGGGCTTTCCGGGCCGACCATCTGGTCGTCAAGGAAGAACTCGACATATTCCTTGAGGCCGGGAACGACGCCGAGATGCGCCTTCTTGACATAGAAGAACAGCGGGCGCGAGACGGGGTACTTGCCGCTGGCGATGGTCTCGGTCGAAGGCACGATGCCTTCCACGGTGGCGACCTTCAGCTTGTCGGCATTGTTCTCGTAGAAGGCGAGGCCGAACACGCCGACGCCGGTCTTGTTGGAGTCGATGCGGGCGAGCGTCTCGGTATAGTCGCCATCGATGTCGACGGCCTTGCCGTCCTTGCGAATGGCGATGCAGGTCTTGCCGATTTCCTTGTCGTCGGCAACGCCGGCAGCCTTGAGAGCAGCCTTGTCACAGCCGGCATCGAGAAGCTTGGTCTCGAACACTTCGCGCGTGCCGTGCTTTTCGCCCGGAATGTAGGCGGCGATGTCCCATTCGGGCAGCTTCGGATTGACCTGGCTCCACTTGGTGTTCGGATTGTCGACCAGTTTGCCATCGACGACCAGCTTGGCGGCGAGCGCCTTGTAGATGTCGGCGGGAACCAGCGCCCAGTCCGGACCCTTGATATCAGTGGCGAAGACGATGCCGTCATAGCCGATGCGGACTTCCTGGACTTCCTTCACGCCGGCGTCGGCGCAGGACTTGAGTTCGTCCTTCTTGATCGGACGCGACGAGTTGGCGATGTCGATCGTGTCTTCGCCGACGCCCTTGCAGAATTCCTTGATGCCGGCGCCGCTGCCGCCGGATTCGACGACTGGGGTCTTGAAGTTGGTGAATGTTTCGCCGAACTGCTCGGCGACGATCTTGGCATACGGTAGCACGGTCGATGATCCGGCGACCTGTATCTGGTCGCGCGCGGCGGCGAAGCCGGACGACGCGGCGAGCGCAAGCGCCGCGGCCGACGCCGTATAGAGGAATTTCTTCATGTGGCCTGCTCCTGTTCGGAAGATGGTCTCTCGGCGCCAGTGTCATTCTGCGCCCGCTGAGGCCAATAGCCTTCGATTATTACAGTCGCATGACAGTTTGATGTCACCCCGGTAACGCGTCATCGGGATAAGCAAAATGCCGCCTGGCCGGCACTCCCGATGGAGCCCGGCTTTGCCCCCGGAATCAGAGACTTGCTCCGTTTGGGCCGAGGCTGGCCGGGCGATTTGGGATCAGCCGGCCTCTATAAAGAAAATCCGGACGGGAGCGCGTTGCTCTCGGCCAGTCGTGGCCGGGCCATCGCCGAAAACAGGTCCGTTGGGGTAGGTTGACGCTGTCTCATGTCGGCGGTCGCTGCTCCCGCCCGTAACTGAGAAGAGCGGAATTCGAATGCGCCCATTGTCTCGGCTGGATGCCGCCTTTGATATGGTGCGATCGCGCCATAGTCTTGGCGCTGGCTGGGGTCGCGAATCTTCGCCGCATTCCCCGCAATCGGGCCGAAACCGGCGCAACGCCGGCTCTTACCCGGCGTTGCGCTGAGCCTGGCGGCTGGCGCCGACCCAGCGCTCGACCTTCTCGAGCAGGGCCCGGGGACTGATCGGCTTGGGCAGATAGTCGTCCATGCCGGCCTCCAGGCAGCGCTCGCGATCACCCTTCAGCGCATGCGCGGTGACGCCGACGATCGGCACATGCGTGCCGGTCTCTTCCTCCAGCCGACGAATGGCGGCGGTTGCCTCGAGCCCGTTCATCTCCGGCATCGAGACATCCATCAGGATCATGCACGGATTGAGCCGGCCGAAGGCGTCGAGCGCCTTGCGGCCATTGCCGACGATCTCGAAACCATAACCGGTCTCGCCGAGAATCTGGGTGAAGACCATCTGGTTCACCTCATTGTCCTCAGCCACCAGGATATCCAGCCTGTCGCCACCACCCGCCGCGGCAGGCCGGGGGCGGATCGAAGGCGGCTGCAGCAGCGCCCGCTGTTCGGACGGCGCCGACGGCTGTGGCCGCGCAACATTGCCTGGAGAGACGTCGGCTGCGAGCGCCGGGGCGTCGCTGCCGCTCGTGTTGTGGCGATGCCGCTGGATGGTGGCGACCAGCGTTTCCAGCAGCAACGATGAGCGCGCCGGCTTGATCAGCTGGGCGTCGATGCCGAGATCGCGGTAGCTAGTGTTGGCAAGCGACTGGTCGACCGAGGTCAGCATGATGATCGGCGTGCCGGCAAGACCGGCGGTGTTGCGCACGATGCGCGCCATTTCGGCGCCGCTCATCTCAGGCATCTGGTAGTCGAGCACGACGCAATCGACCGGCACGCCATAGGCGGCGGCGGCGATCAGCACCTTGAGACCCTCGGCGCCGCTTTCGGCCGCGCAGGAATCGAACGTCCACGATGTCATCTGCTCGGTCAGGATGGCCCTGTTGACGGCATTGTCGTCGACGATCAGCACGCGCGCGCCGGTCACGTCGATGGGCGTGATGCGTTGTCCGTTCTGCTGTCCGGCCCTTGGCAGCGTCACCGAAAACCAGAAGGTCGAGCCCCTGCCTTCGGCGCTCTCGACACCGATGTCGCCGCCCATCAGCTCGACGAGCCGCGAGGTGATGGCGAGACCGAGGCCGGTTCCCTCATGCCGCCTCGTCGACGAGGTGTCGACCTGGCTGAATTTCTCGAACACCAGTTTCAGCTTTTCCTCGGGGATACCGATGCCGGTATCGGTGACCGAGATGGTGAGCTTCGTTCCGATCGGAACCCTCTCGCCGGTGACGTCGACCAGCACATGGCCTTCATCGGTGAATTTCACCGCGTTGCCGAGCAGGTTGGTGACGATCTGCCTGATGCGGCCGACATCGCCGATGAACAGGCTCTCGAGACGGGGCTCGATGCGTACAATGAGTTCGAGGTCCTTCTCCTTGGCGCGTGTCGACACCAGCGTTGCCACATCCTCGATCGCCTCGGCAAGATTGAAGGGCGCCGGATCGAGCACCAGCTGACCGGCATCGATCTTGGAGAAGTCGAGGATGTCGTTGATGATGGTGAGCAGCGCGTTGCCCGATTTCACGATGATGTCGGTAAACGTCTTCTGCTTCGGGTCGAGGTCCGATTTGGCCAGCAGTTCGGCCATGCCGAGCACGCCGTTCATCGGGGTACGGATCTCGTGGCTCATATTGGCGAGGAATTCCGACTTGGCGCGGTCGGCGAGCACGGCGCGCTGACGCGCCTCGCGCAGTTCGGCCTCGCGCATCTTCAGCTCGGTGATGTCGGTGGTCGATCCGATCAGGTAGAGCGAACCGTCGGACGCAATCATCGCGCCCTTGCGGGCGAACTGATGCCTGACGCTGCCGTCGGCCAGCGTCACCATCTCCTCGACCTCTTGGGTTTCGCCGGTGCGCAACACCGCAAGGTCGCTGCCGACGAAGGCTTCGCCATCCGGCCCGAAGATCTCGATATCGGTCTTGCCGGTAGCCTCTTCCTTGCTGAAGCCGGTGAGATCGCACCAGCCTTTGTTGACGTAGAACTGCCTGAGGTCGGAGCGTTTGGCGTAGATCGACACCGGTACGTTGTCGATCAGGCTGCGGAACACCTCGTTCTCGCGCATGCTCTCTTCCAGCGCACGCTCGCGCGCCTTGACGTCGGTGATGTCGGTGCTCGAACCAACCAGATGCACCGACCCGTCCAGCGCCACCAGGCGGCTCTTGCGCGTCATCAATTGCCGAACCGTGCCGTCGCGATGGGTGACGGGTTCCTCGACCTCCTTGACGGCGCCGGTCACGGCAACCTGCGTGTCGTCATGGCTGTAGCCATCGGCATCCTGCGCACCGAACAGCTGGCGGTCGGTGCGGCCGATGACATCCTCCTTGGCCAAACCGGTTATCGCGCACCAGGCCTTGTTGACGAACTCGATGCTCAGGTCCTGGCCCTTGATGAAGGCGGCCACGGGCAACTCGTCCAGTACGTGCCGGAACAGATCGATCTGGCGCATCGAGTCGCGCAATGCCGCTTCGCGGCTCTTGATCTCGGAAATGTCGACGCGAACGCCGATGAAGGTGCCGTCGTCGGTCCGCATATCGTAGACCTGATACCAGCGGCCGTCGGGGTTGTGGCGCTCGAACGAGGAACTGGGCAAGCGGTAGCGGGCGAGGATCGCGTCCAGCCAGCGATCCGGATCGTCGTCGTAGAGCTTGTCGACTTGCGGGTCGCCGCTGCTGCGGAAATAGCCGTTCTCGCGGCCGAGGACGAGTGCGTCGCGGAATGTACAGCCGGGCTGCCATGCCGGCTTCAAGGCCGGCAGCGTATCCTGGATCTTGCGGTTGGCGAAAACGAACCGGTCGTCGCGATCGTAGATGATCACGGCCGCCGGCAAGGATTCCAGCACGCTGGCGAGATGCTGGCGCGCATCCTGCGCCTCTGTCTCGCGGCGCTTCATGTCGGAAATGTCGAACAAAAAACCGGCAACGTAGTTGCGGCCGCTGGCCATGCCGACGCGGCTCTTCCTGACGATGCGCGAGCGGCTTGCGCCATCGGCCTGGAAATTCTCTTCCACTTCGTAGGCGCGCCCGGTGGCAAGCACGTCCCGTTCGCTCTGCTCGAAAAGCGCGGTGTCGTTCGTTGTGAGGAAAGCGCCGCCGGGCTTGCCGAGCATGGCTTGCGGCGTCTGGCCAAACAGAGCGGCGAACGCCTCGTTGACGAACACAAACCGCAGATGGTCGTCCTTTACGAAGATCGGGTCCTTGACGGCGTTGATCACCGCTTCCGCCAGTCGCGCTTTCTCCAGCGCGTCGGCAAGTTCGGCCTCGCGGTCCTTCATGTCGGTGACGTCGACATAGGAGATCAGCCGCTTGCCGCCGACCAACGGCGCCGTCGACGATATCAGCGTGCGGCCGTCATTGCGCGGGAACTGCCGCGATCCGGCGGTCCCGGCCCTGATTTCCGCCTCGCGCTCGGTTATGTGCTGCTGCCATGTCGCGTCCTCGGAACCATACGGGTCGACATCGCGGCTGGCGTCCATAAGATCACGGAAGCTGCAGCCGGTCTCGGCGCGCCGGGCGTCGATCTGCCAGAAATCGTAGAAGGCACGGTTGATGACTTCGGCGCGCATATCGGCATCGAGGACGAGGACCCCGATCGGCATCTGGTCGACCATGGTGCGGAGATTGACGAACGTCTCGGCGATTTGGGCGTTGGCGCTCTCGATCTCGGCATCGCGATTCTTGATCTCGGTGACCTCATAGTAGGTCAACAGCCGCTTGCCGCCGGACAGCGCCGTCACCGAGAACATCATCGTCCTGCCGTCGGCATGGGCAAACTCGCGTGGCGCAACGGAGCCGGCGCTAATCTCCTCGACGCGGGTGGCGAGGTAGCGCTGCCATTGCTGTTCGTCGATGTCGCCATAGATGCCGTTGCGGCGGTTGAGTTCCATCAACAGGCTGAACGGAGCGCCGACGGTGACAGTGCCGTCCGGGATCCTGGAGAGGTCGCGATAGGCCTTGTTGACGATCAAAGTGTCGAGCCTGGCATCGAGAAGCAGCACGCCCATATGCATAGCGTCCATCGTCCGCTCGAGATCGGCCAGATGCTGGTCGGGTTCGCCGTCCGCCGATGGTCCCTGCCCCGGACTTTTGAAGGCGTTGGCCAGCGCCGTCACATTGCGGCCGATGCCGCGATAGCCGGCAAATCTTCCCTCGCCGTCGAACCTTGGAAAGCCTGATGTCAAAACCCAGCGGCAATCGGCGCGGCCACCTTTCAATTCATAGACGAAGTCGCGAAACGGCCGGTGCGCCTGCAGATCCTCCAGATGCGCGGCGCCACTGCGGTCGCCGTTCAGGACCTGGTTGAGGAAGTCGAAGCGGAACCGGCCAAGCACGTTTGCCGGATCGATGCCGGTGGCTGCCTGGTAGTTTTGCGAAAGCCAGGAGAAGCGCAGCTCGGCATCGGTCTCCCAGACCCAATCCGATCCGGCTTCGACCAGTTGGCGAAGTGCATCGTTAGAATCCATGCAAGCGGCGGACGATGATGAATCGTCGCCATGCGCTGTGGGTTTGCGAGGCCCGCGCTTGCCGCGCGCGCCGATTGTTTCGTCCGCTTCCGCCATGCCGCCCCCACCCCGAAAACCAAGGCCGAACCCTCCTCCGCGGTTCGCCGGCGGAATGTGCCCGAGAAGCATTAACGATCCGCTAACCTTAACGGCCGGTTAGACATATCGGCCGACACGGCCTGCTCCATTCCGCCAGGTTGTCGGCGGGATCGAAGCCGCTATATAAGCGCTGGCAGGGGTATTGCTTATGTTCGGACGAATTGTGCCTTTTTTCATGGGGCTGGCGCTGCTTTTCGGCAGTGGCTGCTCGCGTAGCTATGACGGCACCGTCGTCATCCCGAGACCGCTCGATGTCCGGCGCTTCTGGGATCGGCCGCCACCGAATGTCAGCTACGCGCAATCCGAGGTCGAGAACGGCGCCTTCCCAGTGGCACCGCAGCCGCCAAAGCGATTTTCCGAGCGCAAGATCACCCATGCCGCGCCGAGACGGCACCAGACGAGGTTACCCGCGTCGGCCTCCCTGTCCGCTCCGGCCAAGCCGCTGGTCTGCAGGAACGTCAGCGAGCCCGGCAAGAGGGCTCGCATGGTCTGCGACTAACGCGTGTCGCTCAAAGTCGCCCTGGTTTTAAGACAACGACATGCATGGAACTTGAAGCGCGTCGCATGAATCGACACCACGCGCTTTAACCAGCAAACAGTTTTCGGTGAACTGCCTTCACAGCGAGGCGGCGCCCTTTTTCGGCTCTTTCGCACCGAGCTTGTCGAGTGCAAGACGAACCTGACGCAGATCGTCCTGCCAGCCGTCATCGTCGTCCATCGGGCTCTCCGAGGCCGCCCGCTGCAGCCCACGCGCCTCGGATTCGATCTCGCGCAGTTCAGCGATTTTCTGTTCGGTGGTCAGGGAGTCGTCTTCGACGATCTCCAGCACCCGCATTTCCCTGAACGTAGCCATGGCGTTTCTCCTGGCTGATGTCGATCACAACGCCGTGAGCGCGGCTCCGTTCCAGACAGATCCGGTGTTCCAGCCCGGATCGCGGCAGCCCGCTGAAACCCGTCATCCCAAATCAGCAAGGCTGGTGGTCAGTCGGCCGGGAAGAAGGCCGGGCCGACCACGCGTACCAACCGATTGCCGGCCTCGATCGACTGGTGCTGGGCTGCGCCCGGCGCTTCGGCGTCGGGCACCGGAACGGCTGCAACGGTGCCAAGATCCGGGGTGGCAAGATCCGGTTTTGCCGTTGGCAGCGGAATGATGGCGTTGCTCATGTCGGCGGGCGTCACCGACCTGGCTCGCAGTTCGGCAACCCGCTGGTAATAGCGCTTGCCGTCGCATGCCTTGAAATTCGCGTCATCGCGATATCTGAAGGCCGCTGGCAGCTCGGTGTAGGGCTTGCGCGTATCGAGCGCGATCATCTGGTCGGTTTCGAGGCTGGCGTCGCTCAGCGTGTAGAGGTCGACGCCGGGATCATCGCAGATGTAACGGCACTGATCGGCCGTCTCCTTCAGATCGCCGCTGGCGGCGAATTGCGACTTTGGCGCCGGGAAGAAATACCCGTCCGACAGGCGCACGCAAAACAGCATCGCATTGCCGCCGGGCGTGGCACCCGCCGATTGGGTGCTGGGCGCGGCGCGCGCCGGCCGTTGCTTTGCCGAGGGCGCGCAGCCAAGCGCGACGAAGCGCGCCTGCAGGCCCGATGTGTCCCGGCCCGAATTCCCCCCGGCAGCGATCCGCCGCTGCACATCCGAGCGGCTCCTGGCGAGATCGGCGCAAGCGTTGAAGAGGCCACCGAGCGAACTTTTCGCCGTGCACTGTCGCTGCCTCTCGATAGTCTGGATAGCGGCAAGTTGCCGGCGCAGCTGGGCAAGCTCCGGGCTCGCCCCGCCGCTGCGGCCAGAAAGCAACTGGCTTCTGATCGCTCCGCAGCTGTCCGCATAGGACGAAAGCGTACCGAACAAAACCGCCGCCAGCGATATCAGCGCGATCATCATGAGAGGCCAGAAACGGGTCATCGGGACGACTTGGTCCTTGTTGCGGAGAACCTGGAATTACAGTCCTTGACTTCGACAAGCTTCGGCTAAATGAGTAAATTCTAATTATTGCAAGCTTTTCAACCTGGAGAGACTTTCACATAGTGTATTAGATCGCCCTCTGTAAATTCGATATTACATTTTTATTTCAAGATTGAGACGAACCAAAAAACAATGCGGCGACGATCGTCGAGTGTCCGCAGCGCGACGAACCCGGGATCAATCCGCCGTTACCGCCAGGTGCTTTTGAAACCTTTGCCCGGTCTTCGGCGTTGAATGGCCAAAGGAGAACCCAGATGTCGATCCACTTCACGGTCTCGGACCTGACACGAAACCTGTTTCACTCGCTGGGGCTGGATCACGAGCGCGCGCCAAGGCCTCTCAACCCCGAGCAAAGCCTGTTGCTGGAATGTTATCTGGCCGGCCAGGTTCCGGAATCGGCCTGGACCGATTACGTCTTTGAGACGCCCGACCTTGCCCGGCATGCCGAGGCGAGGCGCAGTCACCACTGAGCCGTGCGGCATGGGCCGAGCGCACCTTGGCAATGCGGCTTGCGCCGCTCGTGAGCTATTTGGGAGAGGCGAATTGCAACGTGAATACGTTGCCGGCGATCCCTTGCGCAAGCTTCGACGAGAAGGTCAGGGGCAGGCAATTCTGCAAAACCGTTGTCGCGGCGTCGACGAACGATTTTTTCGCCTTGGCATCGCCGTCCACCTTGATGGCCGTTGGCCTCGGTGGGCCGATCAGCGTGCCGTCCCGCTTGAAGCTGAAGCTCAGGGTGACGCTGGCGGTTCCGGCGTCCGCCGGCGGCGTCCAGCATGCCTGGATCGCGGCCCCGACATCGCTCATGGTGTTGAGTTCAGCCGCATTCGAAGGATGAACGGCGTTCACCAGAACCACGCCCGCAATCGCAATCCGCCTCGCAACGCTTTTCATCGCCAGCCCTCATCTCGCGCCTGACCGACAATCCATGCCGGACTGCCGAAATGGATGGTAGGGCCGACACCGGCAATGACAATATCTCTCGGCAAAAGTTGACGCCAAAAAAGCGACACCCGACGAGGCTTGCGTGGCCCGATCGCTGCTCGGTCACGCCCCGGCGATAGAGCAATTCCAGGAAAAGTGTGAAACGGTTTACCCGGGAAAAGCGCATAGCGCTTTCCCTTGGGAATTGCGTCAAACAAAGAAATAGGATGCGAAAAGCAAAAAGGCCGGCATTGCGCCGACCTTTCCTATCGCTACGACGTTCTGCGCCAGTACATCCGTGGTCGCGGGCCGAAAGCGAATTGCCTTCAGTAGACAGGGCTTTGGTTAACGAATCCTTAACCTCAGGCCTTGGCCTGCGACTTCACATAGGCGATGTAGCCGCGCACGTCGCCAGCCGGCTCGCTATAGGCCTTGCCGAGCTTCTTCTCGACCGCTGCCACATAGTCCTTCGCCCATTTGGGCAGAGGATAGTCGATGACGGCCAGGAACTCGAGCGTCGCCGCCAGGCGGATGTCGGCGATGGATGGGTTCTTGCCGCCGATGAACGGCTTGCCGTCCCTGAAGAAGCTGTGGAAGACCTCGAGCGGTTCGGCGATCGCGGCCATCGCCGCCTTCTGGGCTTCGGACTTCTTGTCGGGATGGGCGTCGCTGTGGCCGACCTCGCCGGCATATTGCGGGAAGCCGAGGAACGGATATGTGGCTCGCGCCACATAGGGGTAGAGCGTGCCGACCAGGTAGAACATGGCGCTGTCGATCATCGCCCGTTTGGCCGGCGCCTTGGGATAGAATTTCTCCAGCCCGTGCTTGTTGGAGAGGTATTGCATGATGGCGCAGCTCTCCCACAACACGCCTCTGGGAAGGCCCTTGTCCTCGATCATCGGCGTCAAATGGGCGGGGTTTCGCGCCATGAATTCCGGCGAGCGGGTGTGGCCCCAGGCATCGGTCTCGGCATGATCGAAGCCGGCCGCGCGCGCAAACACCCGCACGGTCATGTTGTTGACGCTCGGCTTCAGCATACTGAGCTTCAGCGCGGGCTTCTTAGCCGGCTTCGGCTTGGCCCTGGGCGCGGCTTTTGCCGTTGCCTTCACGGCGGGCTTGGCGGCTGCCTTGGCCACCGGCTTGGCGGCAGCTTTCGCCGCCGGCTTGGCGGCTGCCTTGGCCGTGGATTTCTTCGCACTCTTCGTCGCTGTCTTGGCCATCTTGTTCCTCCCTCTGGTCTGTTCAGTATGGGTTCTTCGGTGCCCGGTCGTCCGACAAGGTCGCGCGGGAACGCTCGACGAGCGCCTGGATCGCATCGGCGAGATGCACTTCCGCGATGTTGTAGTCGCCGCGCGCGACACGCAGCCTGTGCGCTTCCATCAGCACGTCGGCATGGGTGAAGCCCGCCGGCGGCTCGAAGCGATAGGACGCCAGCTCGATCAGCAGGCCGAGCGGATCCTCGAAATAGATCGAATCCATGAAGCCGCGATCCTTGACGCCGCTGTGCTTGATGCCGCGCTCGTCGAGCCGGGCAACCGCCTGCAGGAAGGTGACGCGCGACACCGAAAAGGCGATGTGGTGGACGCAACCCGGATCGGTCGGCGTGCGTCGTTTCTCCGGCGTGCGGCTCTCATCGGTGAAGATGGTGATCAGCCGGCCATCACCCGGATCGAAATAGAGGTGGCTTTCCCTGGGCTTGTCGAGGTTGGGCTGCTCGAAGATGAACGGCATGCCGAGCACGCCTTCCCAGAAATCGATCGAGGTCTGGCGTCCGGCGCCGACCAGCGTGACGTGATGAACACCCTGCGATTGCAGTTTCTGCATTGGTCTCCCTCCCGAGGCATCGACTGCCCGTCCGGATCCGCCCAACACCCGGCGTTCTGCGCGCCGCTGGAGCCGTGCCCGAGGACCCATGACGCGATGCTAATGCAATCGGCCCCGCTGCGCCAGAAGCCACGAACGCGGTCTGGATCGGGCGATTGAGGGAGAGATCTAGGAGATTCGTGGCCTAGGATCGAAAGCGAATTGCCTCAAATCACGCTAGTCGAGAAATCTGATCCTCGTGAAAGACATCATCTCTCCCATGACGTTGCCGCTATCATCGATCTGCTGCCCCTGCCCGACTGTAACCGTCACACGTTTTCCCTTGTAGCGCGAGGGCATCACGGTTTGCTCGTTCCAGCTTTCGCACTCGGGCGCGGAACACAGGCCGACTTGCTCGGCCTTCTTGCGGTCGACAATGGTCAGGTAACAATTGTCACCGCATTCGAAACCTCGAATGGTGCCCGTGATCTTCCTGTCCTTGGAGAAGGACGGGCCACACTGGGCAATCAGGGACACGGAGACGAGGAGGGCCAAGGCCAGTTGTTTCATGCAGCCAACTTGCTGCAACATGCCGTGCGGCGCAAGCATCACATCTGGCGGACAATCCTTGGGATGCCCAACGGCCGCACTGGCGTACGGCGCTCGCCACCAAGAACAAGGTAGAAGCAGAGGCGGTCCAGGACGAAGTTAAGGCGCACGCAGATCGAAGAGATCACACCGAAGGTGAACAAGGGGCGGCGCTGACGCCGTGCGCCGAAAACCTAGTCCCTGATCAATGAAAAGCCCGCCACAGGAGCGACCCGCGGCGGGCTTTTGGAGTGGCTACATCCCTGAAGGAATCGACCGCTTGTAGTTGTATTGTGAACTGTGTGATCGCGTTAGCCTATGGTGTGATCGCGGAAGCCTAGAGCAAGCGCCTTGCCGACCAATGTTGTTTGGAGAGCACCCGACGATGGCGCCGCCGGCTGGCTAGCCCCCAGCCGTCTCTGTGCCTGGCGTAGACACGCCGGCGCGAGCATCCGTCCGCCACCGTGCGCGGATGCTTATTTGACTGTTATTTGACGATTTCGGCCGGCTTCAAGCTAAGTACTTGAAAGCTTGGTACGCCCAAGGGGAATCGAACCCCTGTTCCCGCCGTGAGAGGGCGGTGTCCTGACCGCTAGACGATGGGCGCGTTCAAGAACCGGCGATATAGGCTGAGCGCTGGGAAAAAGCAACTGGGCTTCACCGGCTTTGTCGTATCGGGGAAAAGCCGGTCGCAGGCCTAGCGTTTCGGCTCGATCAGGTCCCAGAGATTGCCGTGCAGATCGGCGAAAACCGCCACCGTGCCGTAGGGTTCAAAGCGCGGTGCTTCGCGGAATTTGACGTCCTTTTCCAGCATCGCCGCGTGGTCGCGAGCGAAATCGTCGGTTTCGAGGAACAGGAAGACGCGGCCGCCGGTCTGGTTGCCGATGCTTTTGCTCTGTGCCTCGTCGGAAGCCTCGGCCAGCAGCAGCCTGGCGCCTTGGCCGCTGGCCGGCGCCACAGTGACCCAGCGCTTGCCACCGCCGAGATCGACATCATCGACGAGCAGGAGGCCCAGCCGCTCGACATACCAGGCAATCGCCTCGTCATAGCTGGCGACGACCAGGGCGACGGTCGCGACACGGCGGTGTTCGGCGAATTCGGTCATGCCTCAGGCTTGTTCATAGGTTGCCGACCGCTCATTTGTTGCGGATTGCAAAACGGCCGATCAGGCGGCGCTCGGCGATATCGTAGACGAAGATCGTGCGGCTGCCGTCGGCAAGCTCGGCGTCGATCGAAACGCGATTGCCGGACAGCGACTGGCTGACCACCTTGGCGCCGACCGGCAGCACGATATCGCCGCTGACCGGTTCGCCGGCCGGTGCCTGGATATCGCCGGCCAGCGGCGGGTTCTCGGGAGATGCCTTGCGGGATTTGTAGACAATCGCCGCGATCACCACCATAAGAGCCAGCAAAAGCAGGCCGAGATTGATGGCCATGAAGCGGATGAGCTTGCCGCGCACCTTGTCGATCTCAGGGTCGAGCGGCTTTTCCTGCTCTTCCTCGGCAATTGGGGTGGCCATGACAAATAATCCGGAACGGTTTTTCAATGAGCGCTCATAGCGAAGAGGCCCCTGAATTGATAGAGCACCAATTCATGCAGCCCGCCGTGCTGGTGGCGGGCGCAGATGCAACCGGTCAGCGCCTCGACCAGTGGCTGGCGGCGAGCCTCGGCCCGGACATGTCGCGTAGCCGCGTGCAGATGCTGATCAGGCAGGGCGCGGTCTCGGTCAACGGCAAGCCTGTTGACGAGACCAAGCGCAAGATGACGCCAGGCGAAAGCGTCTCGATTGTCATGCCGGAGCCGGAGCCGGCGGCGCCACAGGGCGAGAACATCGCGCTTGATGTGCTCTATGAGGACGATGAGCTGATCGTCATCAACAAGCCGGCGGGGCTTGTCGTTCATCCCGGGGCCGGCAACTGGACCGGCACGCTGGTCAACGCGCTGATCCATCACTGCGGCGACAGTCTTTCCGGCATCGGCGGCGTGCGCCGGCCGGGCATCGTCCACCGTCTCGACAAGGAGACCAGCGGCGTCATGGTGGTGGCCAAGACCGACCGCGCCCACAAGTCTCTGTCCGAAGCCTTCGCCGATCACGGCCTGACCCGCGACTTGGAGCGCGCCTATCTGGCGCTGGTCTGGGGCATACCGCAGAGGCCGACCGGAAGGGTCGACGCGCCGCTCGGCCGCGCCGCCGACCGTGTGCGCCGTGCCGTGGTGCCGGAAGGACGCGACGACGCCCGCCATGCGGTCACCCATTTCGCCGTGCAGGAGCGTTTCGGCGAGAAGCAGCAGGAATTCGCAACCGCCAGCCTAGTCGAGTGCCGGCTGGAGACCGGCCGCACCCACCAGATCCGCGTCCACATGGCGCATATCGGCCATCCCGTGGTCGGCGACCCGGACTATGGCCAGGCCTTCCGCACCAAGGCCAACCGGCTGCCGGAACCCTTGAAAAGTCAGGTCAAGGCATTCTCCCGGCAAGCTTTGCATGCCTGGCTCCTTGCATTTCGCCACCCGGTTACCCATCTAACGATGAGGTTCGAGGCGCCGTTACCGGGGGATATGGAGGAACTCGTCGGCGGCTTTCGTAGGCTCTGAACCGGTCACAGAAAACCTGAGCGGCATTGTTCACTTTAGCGTGACACACTGTTTCGTGTTGAACAAATGCCTGTCTTTTCTGGTTTTGTTCCTGTATAAGATTTGATGTCGCGGGCGAGCCTTTTGGTGCTCGCGTCACATGCCCGCCGCGTTTCGGGGGCATCACTCCAATAGAGAGGGGGCGCTATCATGGCCCAGTCATTACCCAGTATCGTTTCCGGCGAAGGCGGCCTCAGCCGCTACCTGGAAGAAATCCGTCGCTTTCCCATGCTGCAGCCGCAGGAAGAGTACATGCTCGCCAAGCGTTACGCCGAGCATGAAGACACCTCCGCTGCGCACAAGCTCGTCACCAGCCACCTCAGGCTCGTCGCCAAGATCGCCATGGGCTATCGCGGCTATGGCCTGCCGATCGGCGAAGTGATCTCGGAAGGCAATGTCGGCCTGATGCAGGCCGTCAAGAAATTCGAACCCGAGCGCGGCTTCCGCCTCGCGACTTACGCCATGTGGTGGATCAAGGCCTCGATCCAGGAGTACATCCTGCGCTCGTGGAGCCTGGTCAAGATGGGCACGACCGCCAACCAGAAGCGCCTGTTCTTCAACCTGCGCAAGGTGAAGGGCAAGATCCAGGCGCTCGACGATGGCGACTTGAAGCCCGACCAGATCACCGAGATCGCCACAAGGCTGAACGTTTCCGAAGCCGAAGTGGTGTCGATGAACCGCCGCCTGTCCGGCGACGCCTCGCTCAACGCCCCGATCCGGGCCAGCGAAGGCGAATCCGGCGAATGGCAGGACTGGCTGGTCGACGACCACGAAAGCCAGGAAGAGATGCTGATCGAGCAGGACGAGCTGGAAAACCGGCGCGGCATGCTGTCGGGCGCTCTTGCCGTGCTCAACGAGCGTGAGCGGCGCATCTTCGAGGCCCGTCGCCTCGCCGAGGAGCCGCTGACGCTGGAAGAGCTGTCGTCCGAGTTCGACATCAGCCGTGAGCGCGTGCGCCAGATCGAGGTGCGCGCCTTCGAGAAGGTGCAGGACGCGGTCAAGGCCGCCGCCAAGCGCCAGACCCAGGCGCTGCGCACCATCGAGGCCCAGCCGGCGGCTTAAGGTTAGCTTCGGTTACAAAAGGCGGCGTCAGGAAACTGGCGCCGCCTTTTTTGTAGCGGACTGCAATGGCGGTTGGCGAAAACGGGGTCGACAGCCAATCTCCCCCCTTGCGGGGGAGATGTCCGGCAGGACAGAGGGGGGTGTGAAGGATCGCTACTTTTCGGGTCAGTCACCCAACCGAAAGACTGAAGGCACAGCCTAGCTGACAGGTCAGCGGGACAGCACCCCCCTCTGCCCTGCCGGGCATCTCCCCCGCAGGTGGGGAGATCGGCAGTTTCACCGGCCGCCACAAAAAATACCCCTCAAAGCCCATCCAGCGGAAACTTCAGGTACCGCCGGCCATTGGCTTCCGGTTCCGGCAGCCTCCCGCCATTCATGTTGACCTGCAGCGCATGCAGGATCAGCCGCGGCATCGGCAGCGTCCTGTCGCGTGCCTCGCGCAAGGCGACAAACTCGGCCTCGCTGCGCGCGGCGACGAGATGGGTGTTGGTGGCCTTCTGCGCCGCGACCGTGCTTTCCCACAAGGGCTCGCGGCCGCCAGCCTGATAGTCATGGCCGACAAAGACGCGCGTCTCGTCCGGCAGCGCCAGAATGTCCCGGATCGAGCGCCAGAGCCGCGCGGCACTGCCGCCGGGAAAGTCCGTCCGCGCCGTGCCGCTGTCGGGCATGAACAGCGTGTCGTGGACGAAGGCGGCATCGCCGATCACATAAGTGATCGAGGCCAGCGTGTGGCCGGGCGAGAACAGCACCTTGACCGGAAGGGCGCCGACCCGGAAGGTTTCGCCTTCACCAAACAGCCTGTCCCACTGCGAACCGTCGGCGGGAAAATCTGGCCAGTTGTAGATTGCCTTCCACAGTTTCTGGACGTCGACGACCCTGTCGCCGATCGCTGTCGGCGCGCCGGTCTTCTCTCTCAGGTAATGCGCCGCCGAGAAATGGTCGGCATGCGGATGGGTATCGAGGATCCACTCCAGCTCCAGCCCGTTTTCCCGGATGAAATCGAGCAAGGCGTCGGCATTCGTCGTTGCCGTGGCGCCGGATTTCTCGTCGAAATCGAGGATCGGATCGATGATGGCGCAGCGTTTCGTCGCCCGGTCGGCGACGACATACTGGATGGCCCCTGTCGGCTTGTCATAGAAGCCGCTGACCTGCGGCCTGGCCAAAGCTACGTCCAATTCCGGCTTCCCCAACTCTCGGTCGTCAGGAATGATTTTCTCTGGCGACACCCGAGAGGAGCATGGTTGTCCGCTCGGGTGAGCCAGTCAAGTATCATTTCGCTCGCAGCAGCCAGAAAGCCAAAAACTGTTCCGAAGAGCGGTCAGGCAGATGGCTGCTTGGTCTTCCGCAGGTACGGCAGGATGGTCTCATAAGCGCCGAAGCGCTTGATCGCATCCTCGTTGGAAACGGCGGCGGTGATGATCACATCCTCGCCCTGCTTCCAGTTTGCCGGCGTCGCCACCTGATGCTTGGCGGTGAGCTGCATGGAATCGACCGCGCGCAGGATCTCGTCGAAGTTGCGGCCCGTGGTCATCGGGTAGGTCAGCACCAGCTTGATCTTCTTGTCCGGTCCGATGACGTAGACCGAGCGCACCGTGGCGTTGTCTGCGGGCGTGCGGCCCTCCGACGTCTCGCCGGCACCGCCTGGCAGCATGTCATAGAGCTTGGCGACCTTGAGGTCCTTGTCGCCGATCAGCGGATAGTTCACCGAATGGCCGGTCGCGGTCTTGATGTCGGCCTGCCACTTGTCATGGCTCGCGACCGGATCGACAGAAATACCGATGATCTTGACGTTGCGTTTCTTGAACTCGCCTTCCAGCCCGGCCATCGTGCCAAGCTCGGTCGTGCAGACCGGTGTGAAATTCTTCGGGTGGCTGAACAGGATCGCCCAGCCATCACCGATCCAGTCATGGAATTTGATCGTCCCTTGCGTGGTCTCGGCACTGAAGTCCGGCGCAATGTCGTTGATACGAAGGCTCATGGCACATCTCCCCTGTAAACAGATTCCGTCAGGAGCGAGGTACGGCAAACCATGCCGCCATCAAGGCATCCACGCTCCGGCGTCGCCGCATCTTAGCGCAAAAATCGTGACCGCGAGATAATATGAAACTCTTGTCGGCGGCGGAGCGAGCATTTTCATGCTGCCGGTCGAGCCAAAAGCGCAGGAAAGCCTTTTGGTTGAGCGAAGTGCCGCGCCGCTTCAGGTCTTGTTGACCGCGAGCGTCACCGTCAGATCTTCCATGCGCTGCGCCAGCGCGCCAAGCGCGTTGGTCAGCACGCTGTCGTTCTTGTCGGCCTTGGTCAGCGCATCGTCGCGCGTCTTGCGCAAGGTCAGCACTTCGCTTTCCATGCCCTTGACGCGTTTCTGCAGCTCCGAAAGCTCGTCCATCACCATGATGCCGGCCATCACCGTCAGCCGCTGGTCGCCGATCTCGCCAAAGGAGTCCTTCAGATGCGAGACATAGCGGTCGAAACGTTCGGCAAGGTCGATCAGATGATCTTCCTGACCTTCGTCGCAAGCCATCCGATACTGTTTGCCGTCGATGGAAACCGTGACTTGAGCCATGAGCCTACCTGTCCAGCCCCCTACCTGTCCAACACAGCGCGGATGGTTTCCATGGCGGTCACCAGCCGTCGCGACACTTCCTTGTTGGCGTCTTCCAGCCGCTCGGCGCGCGCTTCGGAATTGTCGAGTTCCTGCGCCAGCCGGGAGCGATCGGCATTCATCCGCTGCACTTCGGCCTCGGCTTCCGAGTAATCGCGTTCATGCTCGAGCTTGGCCGCGACGGCGTTTTCCAGCCCCTCGATGGCCTTGCCCAGCCTGGCGATAACTTCCTTGAGTGTGGCTTCCCCGGTCATGGCCTTCGTCCTGTGCCCTGCCCATCACCGAATCGTTCGCGTTCAGAACGCGTTATCCAGGAAACATTAGGCACCGGGTGAAGGCAACGTCAACAAAGCTCTCGCGACTGTCCCCTGCTAACGCTAATGTAGACCCGCCGCCGGCAGCACAAGGCCGGCAAATGTGCACCCGATTTGTTGACTAAAAGCGCGCGCCTGCTATGTGTCGCGCACCCTTTTCAAGGGCTCTCCCAAGCTCCCAAACCCCCACTTCTGGAGGAACCATGACGTCGCGTGAACAACATGACCGGATGGCCAATGCGATCCGCTTTCTCTCCATGGACGCTGTCGAGAAGGCAAATTCCGGCCATCCAGGCCTGCCCATGGGCTGCGCCGACATCGCCACGGTGTTGTTCACGCGCTTTCTGAAATATGATCCCAAGGCCCCGCACTGGGCCGACCGCGACCGTTTCATCCTGTCGGCCGGCCACGGCTCGATGCTGCTCTATTCGCTGCTGCATCTGACAGGCTACGAAGACATGACCATCGACCAGATCAAGCACTTCCGCCAGTTGGGCTCGAAGACCGCCGGGCACCCGGAATATGGTCACGCCACCGGCATCGAGACGACGACCGGCCCGCTCGGCCAGGGGCTCGCCAATTCGGTCGGCTTCGCGCTCGGCGAGCGCATCATGAACGCCGCCTTCGGCAATGATCTCGTCGACCACTACACCTATGTGCTGGCCGGCGACGGCTGCCTGATGGAAGGTGTGTCCCAGGAAGCCATCGCGCTTGCCGGGCATCTCAAGCTCAACAAGCTGATCGTCTTCTGGGACAACAACGACATTTCGATCGACGGTCCGGTCTCGCTGTCCGACAACACCGATCAGGTCGCCCGCTTCCAGGCCTCCGGCTGGAACGCAAGCCACATCGACGGCACCGATCCGGAAGCCATCGCCTATGCCATCGAAGCCGCCCGCCATTCCGACAAGCCGACGATGATCGCCTGCAAGACGACCATCGGCTTCGGCGCACCGACCAAGGCCGGCACCAACAAGGCGCACGGTTCGCCGCTCGGCGCCGACGAGATCGCCGGCGCCCGGAAGTTCTTCAACTGGGATTCGCCGCCCTTCGAAATTCCGGCCGACATCCTCGACGCCTGGCGCACCGCCGGCAAGGCCGGCGTCAAGGCACGCACCGACTGGGAAGGCCACCTGGCCAAGGCCGACGCAAAGCTGAAGGCTGAGTTCGAGCGCCGCCTCAGCGGCAAGCTGCCGTCCAATTTCGACGCCGTCATCGCCGATTACAAGAAGAAGCTGTCGGCTGACAAGCCGAAGGTCGCCACCCGCAAATCGTCCGAGATGGCGTTGGAAGTCATCAACGGCGCCGTGCCCGAGACCATCGGCGGCTCCGCCGACCTGACCGGCTCCAACAACACCAAGACCAGCCAGACCAAGAACATCACATCAGACGATTACGGTCAGCGCTATGTCCACTACGGCATCCGCGAGCACGGCATGGCGGCTGCGATCAACGGCCTGACGCTGCATGGCGGCCTCATCGCCTATGGCGGCACCTTCATGTGCTTCTCCGACTATGCCCGTCCGTCGATGCGGCTGGCCTCGCTGATGGGCATCCGCTCGATCTTCGTGATGACCCATGATTCCATCGGTCTGGGCGAAGATGGCCCGACCCACCAGCCGGTCGAGCATCTGGCCGCATTGCGCGCCATTCCCAACCACAATGTCTTCCGCCCGGCCGACGCCGTGGAAACCGCCGAATGCTGGCAGATCGCCCTCGAGTCGGAAAAGACGCCGTCGACGCTGGCGCTGACACGCCAGAACCTGCCGACGGTACGCAACGAATTCGTTGCCAAGAACCTGAGCAGCCAGGGTGCCTATGAGCTGGCCGCCGCCAGCGGTGAGGCAGCGGTGACGATCTTCGCCACCGGCTCCGAGGTCGAGATCGCGCTCGGCGCCCGCGACCTGCTGGAAAAGCACGGCCATCCCACCCGCGTCGTCTCGGTGCCCTGCTTCGAACTGTTCGACCAGCAGAGCGACGACTACCGCAAGAAAACGATCGGCAACGCGCCAATCAAGATGGCGATCGAAGCCGGCATCCGCCAGGGCTGGGATCATCTGATCGGCTCCGACGGCATCTTCGTCGGCATGACCGGCTTTGGCGCCTCAGGCACCATTGAGCAGCTCTATCCGCATTTCGGCATCACCGCCGAAGCCGCTGCCAAGGCGGCGGAAACCCGCCTGCATGCCAAGTAGGTTCAAGGTTCGGCGAAATCGCGTAAGGCGGTTTCGCCGGGCTGGCCCAACTTAATCGATTTAAATCCACGTCGCTGCGGCTGGATTCTTTCCGCTTCCGCCGCTATGAAACTGCGGACCCATCGTCTGCCCCCCAGCTCCCAGGGAGAGAATAATGACCGTCAGAGTTGCCATCAACGGATTCGGCCGCATCGGCCGCAACATCCTGCGCGCCATCCATGAATCCGGCCGCAGGGACATCGACGTCGTCGCCGTCAACGACCTCGGCCCGGTCGAAACCAACGCGCACCTCTTGCGCTATGACAGCGTGCATGGCCGCTTCCCGCACGAAGTTTCGGTTTCCGGCGACCAGATCACCGTTGGCAAGGAAACGTTCAAGGTCACCGCGATCAAGGATCCGACGCAGCTGCCGTGGAAGGAACTCGGCATCGACATCGCGCTCGAATGCACCGGCATCTTCACCGCCCGTGACAAGGCAGCCTCCCACCTGACCGCCGGCGCCAAGCGTGTCATCGTTTCGGCGCCGGCCGAAGGCGCCGACCTTACCGTCGTCTACGGCATCAACCACGACCAGTTGACCAAGGACCACATCGTCATCTCGAACGCCTCCTGCACCACCAATTGCCTGGCGCCGCTGGCCGCCGTGCTGCACGAGACGGTCGGCATCGAAAAGGGCATGATGACGACCATCCATTCCTACACCGGCGACCAGCCGACGCTGGACACCATGCACAAGGATCTCTACCGCGCCCGCGCTGCGGCCCTGTCGCAGATCCCGACCTCGACCGGTGCCGCCAAGGCGATCGGCCTGGTGCTGCCCGACCTCAAGGGCAAGCTCGACGGCATCTCGATCCGCGTGCCGACCCCGAACGTCTCTGTCGTCGACTTCAAGTTCATCGCCAAGCGTTCGACCACAGTGCAGGAAATCAACGACGCGGTCATCGCCGCTTCCAACGGCAAGCTCAAGGGCATCCTCGGCGTCACCCACCACCCGAACGTCTCGATCGATTTCAACCATGATCCGCGCTCCTCGATAATGGCGCTCGACCAGACCAAGGTGATGGACGGCAACTTCGTTTCGGTGCTGTCCTGGTACGACAATGAGTGGGGTTTTTCCAACCGCATGGGCGACACTGCGGTCGCCTTCGGCAAGACCATCGCCTGATCGAAAAGCTCTCTTTTCGAGACCTGGAACGCCCGGCTTTGTCCGGGCGTTTTTCATGCGGCCGGCTTGCGCCTTCCCAATTTGTGCTCTGAGCGCCAAAACATCCGAAAATCAGCGGCATAGGTCAAAAAGCCACCCTGCCGCCTTGCACTAGTCACGTCTTCGCCCCACTCTCTCGTAAAGCAGGAGACAGACGAATTTGAGGGGCTGATTTCAGGATGGAGCATGCGATCTATCTCGTCACGCTGGTCGGCACAGCGCTTGTTGTCGCCGCCGCGTTTTCGAGCCTGATCGCCTTCCGCTTCGGCGCCCCTCTTCTGCTCCTGTTTCTCTGCATTGGCCTGGCCACCGGCACCGACGGTCTCGGCATCCAGTTCGACAACGCCCGCATCGCCTATTTTGCCGGCTCACTGGCGCTGGCGGTCATCCTGTTCGATTCCGGTTTCGGCACGCCGCTCAACGCCTTGCGGCAGGCGGCGGGCCCGGCTCTGTCGCTGGCGACCTTCGGCGTGCTTGTGACCACCGGCCTGTTCGGCGCCGCCGCCCACTATCTGCTCGACCTCACCTGGCTGGAATCCTTCCTGCTCGGCGCTGCCGTGGCCTCCACCGATGCCGCAGCCGTGTTCTTCCTGCTGCGCGCCGGCGAGATCAATCTGCGCGAACGCGTGCGCTCGACGCTTGAGGTGGAATCCGGCACCAACGACCCGATCGCCATCTTCCTGACCATCACGCTGGTCGAGATCATCGCCGCCCACGCCAACCCCGAGACCAATGTCCTGGTCACCAGCCTGTTCCTCGGCTTCCTCCTCAACATGGGCCTCGGCGCCATCGTCGGCGTGCTCGGCGGCCTCGCCATCGTGCGCCTTGTCGACCGGCTCAATCTCGACCACGGCCTGCTGCCGATCTTCGTGCTGACCTTGTCGCTGATGGTGTTTGCAGCCGCCGGCGCCATTGGCGGCTCAGGCTTCCTGGCGGTCTATATCGCCGGCCTCATCGCCGGCAATTCCGACATCCGCGCCGTCACCATCCTCAAGCGCTTCCAGGACGGCATGTCGTGGCTGGCGCAGATCATCATGTTCCTCATCCTCGGCCTGTTCGCGACGCCGTCGCAGTTTCCGGCGATCATGGTGCCGGCGGTAGCGCTCGGCCTGTTCCTGATGTTCGTGGCGCGGCCGGTCGCCGTCTGGCTCTGCCTGATCCCGTTCCGCCTGCCACGCCCCGAAGTCGCTTTCGTCTCCTGGGTCGGCCTGCGCGGCGCGGTGTCGATCCTGCTCGCCATCACCCCGCTGCTCGGTGGGCTGGAAAACGGCCGTGTCATCTTCAACACCGCCTTCATCATCGTGCTGGTGTCGCTGGTCATCCAGGGCTGGACGGTCGGGCCGCTGGCGCGCCGCCTCGGCCTGATCGTGCCGGCGCGGCTCGGACCGCTGGACAAGGTCGAGCTGGAACTGCCGGGCTCGGCCCATCACGAGCTTCTCGCCTATCGCGTCGCACACGGCAGCCCGGTGGCGCGCGGCGAGCGCATCCCGCGCTGGGCACGGCCCTCGCTGGTGCTGCGCGACGGCCGCTCGATGCGCTTTCAGGACATGGGTCGGCTCGCCGCCGGCGATCAGGTCTACATCTTCGTGCCGGATCGCTATCCGCGCCTGCTGGACAAGCTGTTCGCCAGCCGCGCCGTGGTCGATCCCGAAGATGCCGATTTCTTCGGCGCCTTCGCTGTCGACCCGGCACGCTCCGCCGCCGAACTGGAAGCGGCCTATACGCCCGGCCTGACCGAAGCGGAGCAAAAGCTCACCGTCGGCGCACTGGTCACGGCTCGGCTCGGCGGCCATGCCGAATATGCCGACCGCGTGCTGCTCGGTCCGATCGAGCTGATCGTTCGCGACGTCGATGAGAAGGGCAAGATCACAGGCCTCGGCCTTTCCTTCGAGCCGACCGCGCCGGTGGCGCGGGTGCCGGTTTTCCTGAGCGCCGGAGAAATCGGCGACCGCGTCTCCGCCTTCATCCGCAACTGGCGCAAGCCGACCGAGACGCAGATGGCCGAGGCGCGAGCAGACGAGAAACCCGCCTCCGAGCCGACAGAAGAGAAGGCAACGACCGAGATCTGACACTTCGATTGTGAGTGCTGCCTTCACCCGCCCGCCGGCATAAAATCGTACCGACTTCAAAATTTCGTTTCGAACCCGGCCTAAGCCTTGCATGATCGTTGGCGCGGGGTATGTTCCCCCGATTTTTCGCGAAAGGAACCCGCATGGCCGCCTTCAAGACCCTCGACGATATCGGCAACATCAGCGGCAAGCGCGTGCTGGTGCGCGTCGACCTCAACGTTCCCGTCGCAGACGGCAAGGTCACCGACGCCACCCGCATCGAACGCATCGCGCCGACCATCGCCGAACTGTCCGGCAAGGGCGCCAAGGTCATCCTGCTCGCCCATTTCGGCCGGCCCAAGGATGGTCCCTCGGCCGAATTCTCGCTGGAGCCGATCGCAAAAGCGACAGCCGAGGTGCTCGGCCGCCCCGTTGGTTTCGCCAGCGACTGCGTCGGCGACATAGCGGGAAGCGCCATCGCCGCCATGAACAAGGGCGACGTGCTGCTGCTCGAAAACACCCGCTTCTACAAGGCCGAGGAGAAGAACGATCCGGCCTTCACCGAAAAGCTCGCCGCCAATGGCGATATCTTTGTCAACGACGCCTTTTCCGCCGCGCACCGCGCCCATTCCTCGACCGAGGGGCTGGCGCATCTGTTGCCGGCCTTTGCCGGCCGCACCATGCAGGCCGAACTCGAAGCGCTGGAGAAAGGTCTGGGAAAACCGGTCCGTCCGGTCGTCGCTATAGTCGGCGGCGCCAAGGTCTCGACCAAGATCGACCTGCTGATGAACCTGGTGAAGAAGGTCGACGCACTCGTCATCGGTGGCGGCATGGCCAACACCTTCCTTGCCGCGCGCGGCACCGATGTCGGCAAGTCGCTGTGCGAGCATGATTTGGCCTCGACCGCCAAGCAGATCATGATCGAGGCGGCCGAGGCCGGCTGCGCCATCATCCTGCCGGTCGACGGCGTCGTCGCCAAGGAATTCAAGGCGGGTGCGGCCTGCGAGACCGTCGCCATCTCGGACGTGCCGGCCGACGGCATGATCCTCGATGTCGGCGCCAAAACCGTGACGACCATCGGCGAATGGATCGACCGCGCCGCGACACTGGTCTGGAACGGCCCGCTCGGCGCCTTCGAGATCGCGCCTTTCGACCATGCGACGGTGGCGGCGGCCAAGCACGCGGCGGCGCGCACCAAGGCCGGCAAGCTGGTCTCGGTCGCCGGCGGCGGCGACACGGTGGCGGCGCTCAACCATGCCGGCGTCGCCGACGACTTCACCTATGTCTCGACTGCCGGCGGCGCTTTCCTGGAATGGATGGAAGGCAAGCCGCTGCCCGGCGTCGATGTGCTGAAGCGCTAAAGCAGTTCCAGGAAAAGTGTGAAACGGTTTCCCCGTGAAAAGCGCATAGCGCTTTCCCTTGGGAATTGCGGCTAAACCAAACAACCCGATCAACACTCGGAGAGCGAACAAGGGCGCCCCGAGGCTTTCAATCGATTCGAGCTTTCCGATGCCATTCCTTTGGCGGTAGACTTCCGTTAAGCGCGGAACAACCGTTTCAGGAGAAGCAACAATGAGCGAACGTCTCGAAGACATTGCCGCCGCGATCGTCGCCGATGGCAAGGGCCTGCTGGCCGCCGACGAAAGTTCCGGCACCATCAAGAAGCGCTTCGATGTCATCGGCGTTGAATCGACCGCCGACAGCCGCCGCGACTACCGCGAGATGATGTTCCGCACCAGGGAAGCGATGACCCGCTACATTTCCGGCGTCATCCTCTACGACGAGACGATCCGCCAGAAGGCCGCCGACGGCACGCCGCTGGTCGACATCATCAAGGCGGCCGGCGCCATCCCCGGCATCAAGGTCGATGCCGGCGCCAAGCCTCTGGCCGGTTTTCCCGGCGACACCATCACCGAGGGCCTCGACGGTCTGCGTGAGCGCCTTGCCGACTATTACAAGCTCGGCGCCCGCTTCGCCAAATGGCGCGCGGTGATCGACATCGACACCGGCAAGGGCGTGCCCTCAGTCAATTCGATCGGCTCGAACGCCCACGCACTTGCCCGCTATGCCGCCCTTTGCCAGGAGGCCGGCATCGTGCCGATCGTCGAGCCGGAAGTGCTGATGGACGGCGCCCACGACATCGACACCTGCTACGACATTTCGAAGGCAACGCTGATCAAGCTCTATGACGAGCTTCACGCGGCGCGCGTCGTGCTCGAGGGCACCATCCTGAAGCCCAACATGGTGCTGGCCGGCAAGAAATCGGGCAAGGTGAGCAGCCCGGAGGAAGTCGCGGAAAAGACCATAAAACTGTTCCGCGAAACCGTGCCGGCGGCGGTGCCGGGCATCGCCTTCCTCTCCGGCGGCCAGGAGGATGAGGAGGCGACCGCCAACCTCAACGCCATCAACGCCATCGGGCCGCACCCGTGGAAGCTGACCTTCTCCTATGGCCGCGCGCTGCAGGCCGCGCCGCAGAAGGCCTGGAGCGGCAAGGCCTCGAACGTTGCAGCCGGCCAGGCCGCCTTCACCCACCGCGCCCATATGAACCATCTGGCGGCGCTTGGAAAATGGAAGGCGAGCCTGGAACACGCCGCCTGAACACAGTTCTTTCTTCCCCCTTCGAACCCGGGCCGATGCGCCCGGGTTTTTCGTTTGCGGCTTTGCCGGGCTTGGGACGGAGCCTCCCCGTCCTTATCTCCTTTGCGGCGCTGGAGCATGATCCCGAAAAGTGGAATCCGGTTTTCGGAGAAGATCATGCTCAAACAAACGGCCGGCAATGTCGGTTTGCGCCCATCCCGAACGTCCTTGGGGTGACAGACAGGGAGAGGTTGATGCATCGCAACAAGATCGTTTCGCGCGAAGACTGGTTCCAGGCGCACAAGGCGCATCTGGCGCGCGAGAAGGAACTGACGCGGCTTTGCGAGCGGATCGCGACCGAGCGGCGTGAACTGCCCTGGCTGAAAATCAGGAAGGACTATGTCTTCGAGACCGAGCAAGGGCCGCAGAAACTGACCGACCTGTTTGGCTCCAACAGCCAGCTGATCGTCTATCACTTCATGTTCGGGCCGGGCTGCGTCAATCATTGCGAGGGCTGCTCATTCCTTGCCGACCATATCGACGGCGCCAATCAGCATCTCAGGCATCACGACGTGTCGCTGGTCGTGGTTTCGCGCGCGCCGCTGGCCGAGCTGCTGCCCTACAAGCAGCGCATGGGCTGGAAGTTCGACTGGGTGTCGTCCTATGCCTCGGATTTCAACTTCGACATGCAGGTCTCCTTCACCGACAGGCAGATCGCCGCCGGCGACACCACTTATAATTTCGAGACCCGTCCCCGGACATCGAAGGAACTTCCCGGCACCAGTGTTTTCTACAGGGACGAGACCGGCGACCTCTTCCTCACCTTCATGTCTCGCGCCCGCGGCGGCGAGGCGCTGATCGGCACGTATGACTATCTCGACATGACGCCGAAAGGACGCAATGAAACCGGCCCCTATCACGGCCTGATGGACTGGGTGCGCCTGCACGATGAATATCAGGACAGACAGGCAGCGCAGGCGAGTTGCTGCGATTGAAGATCGTTCACGTCAGCCCAAACATACGCTAAGGCTGCCGCTGATCATTTAACGGTATTGTCATGCGCTTCCCGGCCCTGCTCACCTGGCTCGCTTTCCCTGTCTATATCTGGCAGGGCCTCGGCGTGCGACGCCGCACCACGCGCATGCTGCCGGCGCAGGGGCCGGTCATGCACGAAATATCAGGCAAGGCGCCGGCGATCTCGCTTCTGGTGCTGGGCGATTCCTCCGCCGCTTCGGTCGGCATCGGCAATTCGGAAGATGGGCTTGCCGCGCAACTCGCCGTGCTGATTTCACAAAGTACGGGCCGCGCCGTGCGCTGGCGTGCCGCCGGCTTCAATTCAGCAACGTCGGGCCAGATTCGCGACCATGTCCTGCCCAATCTGTCGGCCGATCCATGGACGCATATCGTGCTGGCCATCGGCACCAACGACACCAAGAATTTTCACTCCGTGCCGCGCTTCAAGAAGGAGTTCGGCGGCCTGCTCTACGCGCTGCGCGCCAAATGGCCGGAAGCGCGCGTGGTGTGGTCGCCGGTGTTGGAATTCACGCGGGCGCCGGCGATGCCGCCGCTGCTCGGCAAAATCCTTGAGATCCGCGCCACCGAAATGAACCGGATGGGCGAACGCCTTTGCCTGGAGCGCGGCGCGGTGCCGGCGCCGCGCCTGCCGATCACCAATCCCGAGGCCGGCTTTGCCTCCGACGGATTTCATGCCTCGGAAGCCGGCTACCGGGCCTGGGCCGAGCATCTCGTCAGCCCAGTGCTGGCCAGTTGAAGGCCGCCAGCCTTGCCTATGTCCAATGCCCAAGCACGGCTGTTATGGAAATCGCCGCCATCGCCAGCAACGCCAGCTTCCAGAAGTCGCTCCGTCGTTTCAGCCCCGGCCAGCCGAGCGGCTTGATCAGCTGGATGATCATGATGCCAACAATGACGAGCGCAAGGAGTTTCGACATGCCGCCTTTGACCAGCAACGCGGCCGGCTGTCAAAGCACCTCGTTCGTTACCTGGGAAGAATAGGCGCCGCGATCCCGAACCGGCACGCGGCGCCCGCCTTTGACTGGGGAGCGATCTACTTCAGCGGCTTGAGGCCAGCCTCGATCGAAGCGCGCTTCGGTTCGAGGAATGGCGGCAAGGCCAGGCTTTCACCCAGCGTTTCCAGAGGCTCGTCGGCGGTGAACCCCGGCCCGTCGGTGGCGATCTCGAACAGGATGCCGTTCGGCTCGCGGAAATAGAGCGAGCGGAAGTAATAGCGCTCGACCTCGCCGCTCGACGGCAGCCGGAACTCGGCCAGCCGCGCCGTCCATTGATGCAGCGTCTCCTGGTCCGGCGCCCTGAAGGCGACATGGTGAACCGCACCCGCACCCTGCCGTGCCGGCGCCAGTCCCGGCTGCACCAGGACATGTAACTCCGCCGCCGGCCCGCCCTCTCCCATTTCGAACACATGAACCTGGCCCTCCGGCGAGGTATAGTCGCGCGCCTTGCGCATGTTCATCACCTTGGTCACCACCGCCTCGGTGTTGGTGATGTCGGGGACGCTGATGACGATCGGCCCGAGCCCGCGAATCTGGTGCTCGGCCGGTACCGGACTTTGCGCCCAGGGATGGCTGTCGCCCTTGCCGCCATCGCTGACGAGGCGCAGACGCTGGCCCTCGGGATCTTCGAAATCCAGACAGGGGTAGCCGCCGATCTCGGCGATCTCTCCCGTCGCTATGTTTTCGTCGGTCAGGTGCTGTTTCCACCAGGCAAGGCTTTCCCGGCTGCCGACCCTGAGGCTGGTCCGCACGATGCTGTGCGTGCCGCGCCGCTCGCGGCCAACCGGCCAGTCGAAGAAGGTAAGGTCGGTGCCCGGTGTTGCTTCGCCGTCGGCATAGAAGAGGTGGTAGGCCGAGGTATCGTCCTGGTTCACCGTCTTCTTGACCAGCCGCAGGCCCAGCACCTTCGTAAAGAAATGAAGATTGCCCGGCGCATTGGCGGTGATGGCGGTCAGATGGTGGATTCCTGTCAGTTGCAGGCTCATGGTCGTCTCCCTGTTTTTTGGGAAAGAATTTTCTCCTTCCATATCAGAACTGCGGCCACCTTGCTGAAGGCCGCGTATTCCGACAGTCCGTCGCCGGAGGATGAACAACGGAGTCTTGACCAGGGTCGTTGCAGTGAACAATCGGCAGTCGTTCAGGCACGGTCTGATGCAGCGAGGACGATGCTTTTCCCTCCGGAGCGCATCGGCCGGAACCATTGTCGCGCGCCCTGCCATCCTCCTGACAGACTGCTGTCAGGAGGGGTGTGCGATAGTGTCTCCATACACAGAGAGGAGACTAGCCATGAACGGTTACACCATTCTGCGCGGCATGCAGCACTATGTCGGCAAGATCCGGACGATGCGCAACGAGATCCGCACACAGCGGTTCATGAACTCGCTGCCAGCGGACATTCGCAAGGATATCGGCTGGCCGGATATGTATGCGGAACGTCGCCTTCGCGGCAATTGAGACGAATTTTTCGACACGGCGGTTGGATGTGGGCGCCGCAACGCCCAGATAAGATGCCGAGTAGCAGGTTTGGCGCGCGAGGGATGGAGCGAGCTTATGCCCGAACAGAAGACAATCGGCTTTCTTTTCATCGAAGGCTTTGCCGACTGGGAATATGGGCTGCTGGCGGCCTCGGCGGTCGAATGGTTCGGCGCGCGTGCCGTGTCGCTGACGCCTGATGGCAAGCCGGTGACCGGGATCAGCGGCTTTCGGCTGACGCCCGATCGCTCGGCAAAGGCAAATGAGAACACCGATCTCGACGCCATCGCCGTCATCGGCTCCGACCTGTGGTTTGGCAAGGCTCCGCCGGACGCGGCGGAACTGCTTACCGCCATTGCATCGCGCGGCGGCGTGGTCGGCGGTATTTGCGCCGGAACGCTGGCGCTGGCCCGTGCCGGCCTGTTCGAGACCGCCAGACACACCAGCAATGGCCGCGACTGGATCAATGGTCATGAAGCCGGCTATGCCGGCGACAGCAACTATCAGGATGTGCCGCATGCCGTGGCCGACGGCAAAATTGTTTCCGCGCCAGGCTCGGCGCCGGGCACCTTCGCGCTCGCCTTTCTGAAGACGCTCTACCCCGAAAGAGGCAGCGATCTCGCCCAGATGCGGACGCTGTTCGCCAAGGAGTATGCTGAAGCCTCCTGACAGTATGCTGTCAGGAGGGACGTGCAATGGTGCGAGCCTCAAACACTGCGCATCGGCGGTCGAAAGGACGATCGATGAAGAGTTGGAATGACAGACTGAACACACCAGGTATCAACGGCGTGAAGCCAACGCCGCGCACGATGGCCGATGTCATCGAGGGTCAGCCGATGCTGGTGCCGACAGCGCGCCAGGTCGATGATTTCATCCGCTCGATTCCCGAAGGCGTCGAGATGGATGTGCGCGCGCTGCGCACCGCGCTTGCCATCGAGCACGGCGCCGAAGTGACATGCCCGGTCACAACAGGCTACCATCTGCGCACCGTTGCCGAAGCCGCCAAAGAGGATTTGGAGCACGGCATGACGTTGAGCGACGTGGCACCTTTCTGGCGCGTGCTCGATGCGAAGACGCCGACGACGAGAAAACTGTCCTTCGGCGCGGCATTCGTTGCCGCGCAGCGCAAGCGCGAAGGGCTGAAACCATGATGCATGCCGCCCAAAAGTGTTCTGCGGTTTTGGGATAGCGGCATGCGCAGAAAACACGATGCGCATCGCCCAACAGTGGACACTGGTTTTGGGCGACATGCATAGAGACAACGCCGAGGGACCATACGATGCGCCGCGCCGACAGGCTCTTCCAGATCGTGCAGCATCTGCGCGGTGGCCGACTGGTCACCGCTCAGAAGCTTGGCACGTGGCTCGAGGTTTCCGAGCGAACCATCTATCGCGACATAGCCGACCTGCAGTCGACCGGGGTGCCGATCGACGGCGAGGCCGGCGTTGGCTACATGATGAGGGAGGGATTCGACCTTCCGCCGCTGATGTTCACACGTGACGAGATCGTCGCGCTGGTTGCCGGCGCCCGCATGGTGCGCGCCTTCGGCGGCGCCGCCATGGCACGCGCCGCCGATGAGGCGCTGGTCAAGATCGGCGCCGTCCTGCCCGATGCCGAGAAGGACCGCATCGCCCGTACCGAGATCCACACGCCGATGTGGGTGGTCAGCGACGCCGCGCGCGAGGCGATCGACCTGATCGAGCGCGCTGTCGAAAAGCGTCAGGTGCTGACCATCGACTACTCCGACGAGGCCGGCCGCGGCACCGCCCGCGATATCCGTCCGCTTGGCCTGTGGTTCTGGGGCAAGGTGTGGACGCTGGTCGCCTGGTGCGAGATGCGCGATGATTTTCGCGCCTTCCGCATCGATCGCATCGCCTCCGTGGTCATCGCCGGCCGCATCTTCAAACCGGAGCGCGGCAAGCAGCTTGCCGACTTCTACCGGGCGGTGGAGCGCAGCGAGGACTATGGCATGGCGCCGGATCGCGCCGCGCGGACCTGAGACCTGACGCACCCCACAAAAAAGCCCGCTCGAAGCGGGCTTTTTTGTTGGAATGCCGGACAACCTTACTCGTCGTCGTCATTGCCTGTGTTCTTCGACTTCAAGGCCGAGAGCTTGGCGAACACGGCGTTGGCATCGAGTTCGGCATCCTCGTCCTTCGGCTTCTCGGGAGCCGGCACCAGCCGCTCGGTCAGGGCCGCCGGCAGCAGCGTGTCACCGACCGGCTGCGCCTGTTCGCGACCGCGCGAGGCGCGGTTGACTTCCATGTCGAGGTCGATCTGCGAGGAAAGGCCCAGCGTCACCGGGTCCATCGGCTGCAGATTGGCCGAGTTCCAGTGCTTGCGTTCGCGGATCTGCTCGATCGTCGACTTGGTGGTGCCGACGAGGCGCGAGATCTGCGCGTCCTTGAGTTCGGGATGGTTGCGTACCAGCCAGAGAATGGCATTCGGCCGGTCCTGACGCTTCGACAGCGGCGTGTAACGCGGGCCCTTGCGCTTGGATTCGGGCACCCGCACCTTAGGGTCGGACAGCTTCAGGCGCTGGTTCGAATCCTTCTCGGCACGCGCGATCTCGTCGCGGGTCAGCTGGCCGGTCATGATCGGGTCCATGCCCTTGATGCCTTGCGCCGATTCGCCGTCGGCGATCGCCTTGACCTCGAGCGGATGCAGCCCGCAGAACTGCGCGATCTGCTCGAAAGAAAGCGCGGTGTTGTCGACCAGCCAGACGGCAGTCGCTTTGGGCATCAGCAGCGTATTGGCCATGTAAAAATCCTTCTCGTTCGCCCGCGTTCCCGCGCGGGCGGTGGTTTAGAGCCACCAAAATGGGAAATTCGCGGTCTGTATAACCGCTCTCTGGTCGTTTCGCAACGTTTTTGGAAGCGAAGACCGGACAGCGCTCGCGCCATTGCCACAAGCCAAACTGAGTGAACGCATAATCCAAGTGCCATGCGGAAGGCTGAAGTCAACCGCGGATTGCTGTCGAGCCGCATTCGTCGCTGCCGGCCCAAAACGACAAAACCCGCCGGACTGGGTCCAGCGGGCTCGGAACCGCGACGGAAATCCGTCGATGCGGCTCTGGCTTGCAAGGCGTGACCTCAGCAGGTCACGCTCGACGTCAGATGGGCCTGCGGGCGATCTTTTCGATGTCAGCGCGGTTGATGCCGAGATCGCTGAGCTGACGCGCGTTGAGGCGGTTCAATTCACGGACGGTCTCGTTGTACATACGCCAGTTACGGTAAGCGCGGATCGGGTTCATGGTAGTCCTCCAAAATGATGTTCGTTTCGATGGTGCTCAAATAGGCGTCATCGATGAGGACTTGAATGGCTGATTTTGCATAGCAATGATGCAAATGCTGCATTGCAGCATTAAGCTTCTGTTCATCTTGTAGGCAGCCACGGGCGCGGACCTCGCTCGGCCGGCCTGCAGGCCGGCCGAGTATCGATACGGCCTAACCGACGTCGAGCACGATCTTGCCGATATGCTCGCCGTCTTCCATCCGCTCATGCGCCCGCCAGGCTTCACTGAGCGGGAAGATCATGTCCATCACCGGCGCCACTTTGCGCGTGCCAAGCAACGGCCACACCTGCGCTTCCAGCGCCGCCGCGATTGCCGCCTTGAACTCCACGGTTCGCGGCCTCAGCGTCGAACCGGTGTGGACGAGCCGCTTGACCATGATCTTCGAAAAGTCCGCGCTTGCGACAGCACCAGCCTGCACGGCGATCTGGACGATACGCCCCTCGACCGCCGCGGCCTCGTAGTTGCGCGCCACATAGTCGCCACCGACCATGTCGAGGATGACATTGGCGCCCTTGCCCCCGGTCGCTTCCTTGACCGCGGCGACGAAATCCGCCTCGCGATAATTGATCGCGCGATCGGCGCCGAGCTTCAGGCAGGCATCGCATTTCTCCTTGCTGCCGGCGGTGGTGATGACATAGGCGCCGAAAGCCGAGGCAAGCTGGATCGCCGTGGTGCCGATTCCGGACGAGCCGCCATGGACGAGCAGCGTTTCGCCGCGCTTCAGGCCGCCGCGCTCGAACACATTGTGCCAGACGGTAAAGTAGTTCTCCGGTACGGCCGCGGCTTCGGTGTGGGTGAAGCCGGCAGGCAGCGGCAGCACGCTGCCGGCATGAACCTTGACATATTCAGCATAGCCGCCGCCGGGCGTCAGGGCGCAGACGCGGTCGCCGATGCGCCAGCGCGATATATCGTCGCCAAGGGCTGCCACTTCACCCGACGCCTCGAGGCCCGGCAGGTCCGACGCGCCGGGCGGCGGCGGATAGGCGCCCTTGCGCTGCTGGATATCGGGCCGGTTGACGCCGGCGGCATGCACCTTGATCAGGATCTCGCCGGGACCGGGCTGCGGCACGTCGCGCATTTCCGGCTTCAGCACCCGTGGACCACCAGGCTCCGAGATCGCGATGGCCGTCATTCTTGTCGGAATTTTCTGTCCGCTCGCCATGAGATTTCCCGTCTTTTCTCGCCATTATCCGACCGGCTGTTTGCATCGACGCCCCTGCCCTATGTATGCTGATTGCCAAATCAGGCAAATGGCTAATCTGGTCTTGGCGGAGGAGGAGCGACGATGGCGATCTTCGACGACGAACCCAAGAAGAAGGCGCGCCCGCATGAGATCGGGCAGGATTTGTCGCTGCTTTCCGTCAGTGACTTGACCGAGCGGATCGGCATCCTGCGCGACGAAATCGCCCGCCTGGAAGCCGAACTCAAGGCCAAGGACACCACCAAATCGGCGGCTGAAGCACTCTTCCGTCGCGGATAAACGTGCGGGCGCAAAAGCCCGCCGCCGAAAAGCCCGAATGCGACTGTCTTCAGACCCAGCGCACCCGCCAAACTCGAGCCGGATCAAACAATGTTCGCAACCTACCGACCGATCCTCTCGCTGCTTCGCGGCACCGCCTTCCTGCTAGCGGCGTCTGGATTGCACGGGCTACTCTTGCCCCTGCGCGGTCAGCTGGAAGGCTTCTCGACCGCATCGCTCGGCCTGATGGGCACGGCCTGGGCCGGCGGCTTCGTCACCGGCTGCTTCTTCGCGCCGCGCATCGTGCGCCGCGCAGGCCACGTGCGCGCCTTTGGCGCCTTTGCCGCGTCGGGCGCCATCGTGGCGCTGCTCACCGGGCTGATCATCGACGAATATGTCTGGATCCTGCTGCGCGCCTTCACCGGCTTCACCATGGCCGGCGCCTTCATGGTCATCGAAAGCTGGCTGAACGAGAAGGCCACCAACGAAAACCGCGGCACCGTCTTCGGCCTCTACATGATGGTCACCTATGCCTCGATCATGGGCGGGCAGATGATCGTTGCCGGTGGCGACGTGAAGTCGGCGTCGCTGTTCATGATCACCGGCATCCTGTTTTGCCTGTCGCTCATTCCCACCGCGGTCTCGAGCGCTTCCCACCCCAAGCCGTTGCAGGACGTCTCGCTCGACGTCAAAGGCCTTTACGCCAATTCGCCGGTGTCGGCGGTCGCTTGCGTGTTGATCGGCATCGCCAACGGCGCCTGGGGCACGCTTGGCGCTGTCTATGGCGCGCGCATCGGCATTTCCACGGCCGAGATCGCCCTGATGATGAGCCTTGTGGTCGTTGCCGGTGCTGCCATGCAGCTTCCGGCCGGACGCCTGTCCGACAAGACCGATCGGCGTTTCGTGCTGGCGGGGGCGGCTTTCGGCGGGGCCTTGTTCGCGCTCATGATCTTCCTGTTCGAGCCACGCTCCAGCGTCTTCGTCCTTGTCTGCACCGCAGCCTATGGCGCCTTCGCCTACACGCTCTATTCGATCGCCGTGGCGCATGCCAACGACCACGCGCGATCGGAGGATTTCGTCAAGGTATCGGGCGGCCTGTTGCTGCTTTACGGCTTCGGCACGATGATCGGACCCTTGCTGGCCGCCGCCCTGATGGGCTGGATGCGCCCGGAAGGCCTGTTCCTGGCGACCGCCTTCGCGCATCTTTGCCTGGCCGGCTACACGCTGCTGCGCATCAGCCGCCGCGCTCCGGTGCCGATCGGCGATCGTGACGCCTTCAAGACGCAGCCGGCCGACCGTTCGGTCACCCCTGAAGCATTGCGGCTTGATCCCAGAAGAAAAGCAGAAGCAGACGGTTGAGATTCGAAAGGCTTTGCCTCACAAATGAGGCATGATGTTTTCCGACGCCTTCATGGCGATTGCCGACCCCAACCGGCGCCATCTTCTGGAAGAACTTCGCCGCGGCCCGAAAACCGTCACCGAACTGGCCGCCGGCTTGCCGGTCTCACGCCCGGCCGTGTCGCAACATCTGAAAGTGCTGCTCGATGCTGGGCTGGTTCACGCCAAGCCGGAAGGAACAAGGCGCGTCTATACGGTGAGCAGCACCGGCTTCCTCAAACTCAACATCTGGCTCGATCAGTTCTGGGAAGCCTGAGCTTCTCAGCGACATTGCCAGCGGCTCGGTGAGTTGATCACCGATATGGGGTCGCGACAGCCGGTCTGTCGCCGTGCCGATTCGGCCAGCGTCTGGAATATCAGATCGAGCTGGGCAGGATCGTGCAGCATCGCGATCAGCCGTTGTTGTAGGGGAAGAACTTGAAGTAGGGCTGCGCTTCCTCGATCACCCGGGCGAAGGCGGCCCGCTGCAGCAGCCGGTCGTGGTAGCGTTTCACGGCCGGGTGGTTGCCACCGAACGGCTCGACCTTGTTGGCATAGAACAACGCGGGAGACGCCGCGCAATCGGCCATGGTGAAGGTGTCGCCCATCGCCCAGGTCTTCGACTGCATGTCCTGTTCGATGATGGCGTAGGAATTGCGCAGCTGATCGCGGGCTTGCTCGACGCCGAATGGATCGGTCTTGTCCTGCGGCCGCAATCGGTCGCCGACGATCTTCTGCATCGGCTCCTGCACATAGAAATCATAGAAGCGGTCGGCCTGGCGGACTGCCAGCGCCAAGTCGATGTCTGCGGGAACGAGGTCGACCGGCCCCGCATAGTGCGCAGCCAGATATTCGACGACGATGGTCGATTCCAGCACCGTGCGGTCGCGCGCATCGTCACGCAGCGCCGGCATCTTGCCGGTCGGCGAAATCTTGAGGAAGGCCGCGCGCGATTCGGTATTGCCGAGATCGACGATATCAGGCGTAAACGGCGTGGCGTTCTCATACAGCGCGATCAGCGGCTTCCAGCAGAAGGAGGCCAGCGGATGGAAATGAAGCGTCAGGGACATTTTTTGCTCGCCTGTTTGGTGGTTCGTCGGTAGCCGGCGCCGTGCTGCTCGCCAAGGGTTAAACACTGCGGCAAGCATTGCCCGTCAAGGCCCCCGCTTTTGCCGCTTCGACCGGCACGGGCGTGGGCGACGATGCCGGCGACAATCACATCCCAGTCGTCCGGATGCAGCTCGTGCCACCTTCGATCCGAAGAATTTTCGCGCCGGTGACCGCCTCGGCCAGCGCCTCGCCATGTTCGACCGGAAAGATCGGATCCGCCGTGCCATGGATGACCAGCAACGGCGCCGTCATTTCGTGCAGCCGGCCCTTCCATGCACCGCCGCCCTTGAGCATGAAATGGTTGGTCGCGCTCAGCAAGCCGCCGGAGCGATCATAGTCTTGCTCGACGAAGGCGCGCATCCGGGCCTCGTCGAATGGATGCGCGATGCTGGCGATCGCTCGCGCATCCCTGACGATGAAATCGATCACCTGATCACGGTTCGACCAGTCGACCTTCGCGCCCTCGGCGGAGTGCTCCAAGTAGGCCTCGGTCGTCCCGGGCAGATGCGACGTGTCGATCCCCATCGGCGAGCTGCTGATCACCGTCAGCGAAATGACACGCGAGGGGTGTTTCAACGCCACAAGCTGCGCAATCATGCCTCCCATCGACATGCCGACCACATGCGCGCTCTGGACGCCATGGCTGTCAAGCACGGCAATGGCATCGTCAGCCATGTCATCGAAGGTGTAGGGCGGCTCGCCCGGTCTATATTTGGTCGAGCGGCCGGTATCGCGATTGTTATAGCGGATCACGAACAGGCCGGCATCGGCCAGTTTCCGGCACAGCGCCTCCGGCCACCAGAGCATCGAGGCCATCGCTCCCATGATCAGCAACAGCGGCGGGTTCGCCGGATCGCCAAACGCCTCGGATATAATTTCGGGGTGTTCGATTGTCGTCACGGCGCGGTCTCCTCTCCTTCAATACTGATTGCTTTTTGCAATCGGTTGCACGATAATAAAACTGATATGATAATGCAACCGGTTTTGGAGAAATCTTATGAGCATGGATCGCCGGTCCGGGTGCCCGATCAATCTGTCGCTGGAAGTGTTCGGCGACCGCTGGAGCCTGATCATCTTGCGCGACATGATCTTCGGCGGCAGGCGTCATTTTCGCGAACTGCTCAACGGATCGATGGAAGGCATCGCCTCCAACATCCTCGCCGACCGGCTGAAGCGGCTGATGGAGCTGGGCATGCTGACCAAGGCCGACGATCCCTCGCACAAGCAGAAGGCGATCTACAGCCTGACCGAGATGGCGATCACGCTGGTGCCGATCCTGGCCCATCTCGGCGCCTGGGGCCGCGTCTGGCTGCCGGTCACCGAAGAACTCTCGATCCGCGCCGAACTTCTGGAAAAGGGCGGCCAGCCGATGTGGAACAAATTCATGGACGAGTTGCGCCACGAACATCTCGGCATGCCGCTCGATACAATTTCTGGCCCTTCTGTCCGCGCGACCTTGCAGGCCGCCTATGAGGTCGTGGTTGCCAGCAAGGCCATCGCCGCCAACCCGGCCGCTTGACCAACTTATTTTCCCGTTTGGGGGCCGGCTCTGCTAAAAGAGGCGGAAAATCACAATTCACGGGATTGGATAAGGTCTTGGTTGAAAACTCTCGGGATGCTGCCCGCGCGCGCGCCGACCTGCGTTTCAAGAAGCAGGAAGAGGCGGCAACCGTCCGCCAGAAGGCGATGGCCGAATACGTCGCCGAGAGCGACGCCCGCCAGGCCAAGACCAACAAGCTGCGGGCACTGCGTCTCGCCAAGGAAGCGGAAGACCTCGCCAACGCCCCGGCGGCACCAGCCAAGAAGCCGGCCCGCGCCAAGAAAAAGTAGCAGCCACGCCTGGAGCCGCACAAGCGGCAACGCCGTATCCGGATGGTGTCGGCGAAGGCCGCTTTCCATCCCGCCTCTTCACGCGAAGCAATTTCAACCGAAACGGGGATGTTATCTCGCCCGCCAACGGTCAATGATCGACGCGCTTTCAAACAGGAGACTGCCATGACCGCACTGCCGCTCGAAAAAGCCAGGCAAATCATCGATGCCGCCTTTGCCAAGGGTGCCGATCTCAAGCTCAAGCCGCTCGGCGTCTCGGTGCTCGATGCCGGCGGGCATCTGGTCGCCTTCCAGCGCCAGGACGGCGCCTCGTTCCTGCGCCCGCAAATGTCGGCCGGCAAGGCCTATGGCGCGCTCGCCATCGGCATGGGCTCACGCCGCGTCGAAGCCTTCGCCAAGGAGCGCCCGCACTTGGTCGCCGGCATCTCGGACGTGTCGGGCGGACGCGTGCTGCCGGTCGTCGGCGGCGTGCTGATCCGCGACAAAGCTGGCGCCATCGTCGGCGCCGTCGGCATTTCAGGCGATACGTCGGGCAATGACGAAGCCGCGGCAATCGCCGGCATCGAGGCTGCCGGTTTCACCGCCGATCCGGGCTGAGCATCGTTCGGCTTTGAGGCAAGGGTGCGTTGAGATTCAGGTCAGGCCGAGTCGAGAAGGGTGGATTCCGAGAACCGGAACGGAGCGTACTATTGGGTACGTGAGTACCGGAAGCGCAGGAAGCCGCCCTTCGCAGGCCGGCATCACCTGAATATCAATGCAGCCTTAGTTGAGATTGATGTCCCGGCTCGCCGACCGCATCGACACCGCGAATCCGGCCAGCACATCGAACAGCGCGATGACCATCAGCGTGAAGAAAACAGAATGGGCGGCGCCCTTCACCAGCAGGAACTCGACCAGGAACGCCACGAAGACCAGCGTCGACAGAAGATGGTCCATGATCGAGGCATTGGTCGTGCGCACCGACTTCGCCATTTCGAGGAACAGGAAGACCAGCCCGATCAGCACCATCAGGTCGCCAAGCGTCATCGAGAACACCCCGCCCGACATCATGCTGAAGGAAAAGACCTCGCTCGCCCACGGATCGTCACCGCTGCCGAATATTCCCAGCAGTCCGAGATTGTAGAGCACGAAAGGCACGATCAGCAGCGGAATGGCACCGAACATCTGGCGTCTCCATGTGGGGCAATCCTTTGTAGAATGCGCCACAGGCACGCCGTCAAGATTTTTCGGCAGCAGTGCTGAACACGGTCGAAGACCACACGCAACAACCATGTCAGCCGGCTGCCCGGCTGGAGGATCTCGGCGATTGCCGGCCACGCTTCGAGATGCGCGCGACCCGGCCGCCAAACGCAAAAAGACCGGCCACTGGCCGGTCCTTTGACAACTCAAACTTCGAAAAAAGCTGGTCTCAGCTTTCCTTAGGCGTCAACACCTGGCGACCGCGATACATGCCGGTCTTCAGGTCGATGTGGTGCGGACGGCGCATTTCGCCGGAATTCTTGTCCTCGACATAGGTCGGGGCCTTGAGTGCGTCGGCCGAGCGGCGCATGCCGCGCTTGGACGGAGAGGTTTTTCGTTTCGGAACGGCCATGGATATGCTCCATTACATGGTCAAAAAGCCCCGCCCGCCCTCGTGAAAGGGCCATGTCGGGGCCGGAATCTGAGAAAGTCGGGTGCCTATACACGCCCTGCGCCGTTTTGGCCAGCACTGGCGCGAATTTTTTTGAGCTGGCTAGCGGAGACAACCGACATAGGCGCCCGAGCGGCCCGCGCGCCGCTCGATCAGATTGGCCAGCCGTCTCAAGCCCGGCCCGGGCTTGGCCGGGTTGCGGGCGATCGGATTTGGCAAGGAGACGGCGAGCAGGGCGGCTTGCCGTCGCGATAGTTGTTTTGCAGAAACGCCGAAATGGTGCTGTGCCGCGGCCTCGATGCCGTAGATGCCTGGCCCCCACTCGGCGATGTTGAGATAGATTTCCATGATGCGCCGTTTCGACATCACCGCATCGAAATAGACGGCCAGCGGCAGTTCGACCACCTTGCGCACCGAACCCAGCGGCCGTGACCAGAGAAACAGGTTCTTCACCGTCTGCATGGTGATGGTCGAAGCGCCGCGCGTTGCTTCGCCGGCCAGCGCGTCGTCGACGACGCCCCGCAATTCGCCGAGATCGATGCCGCGGTGGAAGCAGAACTGCCCGTCCTCCGACATGATGACGGAATTGGCCAGCACCGGCGACACGTCGTCGATCGACACCCAGCGGCGGTCGTAACCGGAGAACGTCGCCAGGTCCTTCAGCATAAGCGTCGAGACCGGATGCACGAAGGATGGCAAATAGAGGAACGTCAGCACGATCGGAAGCAGCGCCAGCACCGCGGCCACGACGATGCCGCGCCGGACCCAGCGCTTGAGACCGCGGCGGTTCACGCCTCGCGATCTCGTCGCCATGTCCAGTTTTTCGATTTCATGATCGACGATCGGTTCCGCCAAGCCGCCCAACCCGTGCCAGAGAGCTCGTTTTGAAACTCGCTCCTGTGAGTCATATGACGGTGTTTTCGAGAACCGGAGCGGAGCGTACATTGGAGTACGTGAGCACCGGAAGCGCAGAAAACGCCTTCAGATGACCGCAGGAGTAGAGTTTCCAAACGGGCTCTTACTGCTCCGGCATAATGGCGCTTGCCTTCTTGCGCAACGTCTGAGTGTCGGCTACCGGTCCCGGCCATGACGAATGACGACGAAATGGCGTTCGAAATGGCGCTCATCAGACGGGCAGCCGCCGTCGAGGTGCTGCTGCGGCGGTTGCTCGACGACCGCGCGCTTTCGGGCGAGATCGCCCGGCCCGACCGTCTGATGGCGGCGATGCGGCACGGCGTGCTGAACGGCGGCAAGCGCCTGCGCCCCTTCCTGGTCATGGAAAGTGCCGCCCTTTTTTCCGCCGACGGCGAGGCAGCGTTGCGCGTCGCGGCTGCGCTTGAATGCGTGCATTGCTATTCGCTGATCCACGACGATCTACCGGCCATGGACGACGACGATCTGCGCCGCGGCCAGCCAACCGTGCACAAGGCCTTCGACGAGGCAACCGCCATTCTGGCCGGCGACGCCTTGCTGACGTTGGCCTTCGACATCATCGCCGGCGAAGCGACAATGCTGCCTGCCGAGCGGCGGGTAGCCCTGGTGCTGGCGCTTGCCCGCGCCGCCGGGGCCGGCGGCATGGTCGGCGGCCAGAAGCTCGACCTCGAAGCCGAACAGGCGCCACCGGACGAGGCCGGCATCATCCGGCTGCAGGCGATGAAGACCGGCGCGCTGATCCGCTTTGCCTGCGAGGCCGGCGCCATCATCGCCGGTGCTCCCGCCGAGGACCGCGAACGGCTGGCTGAATTCGGCTCGGCGATCGGCCTTGCCTTCCAGCTTGCCGACGACCTGCTCGACTTGACCGCCGATGCCAGCCAGATGGGCAAGGCGACCGGCAAGGACGCTGCCGCCGGAAAGGCGACGCTGGTGGCGCTACATGGAGCGAATTGGGCACGCAGCCAGCTTCACGGCCTCGTCGAACAGGCACATGCACTGCTTGAGCCCTATGGCGACGATGCCCAGCTGCTGAAGGAAGCGGCGACGTTCGTGGCGGCGCGTACCAGCTGAGGTTGGGGCCAACCAAGACATCGAACTGATCAAAGCCCGCTCGTCCTCCGCCGGCCAATTCAGAAATAGAACTTGAGCGGAAGCCTGCCGAAGCAGAGGATCGACATCGCTTTGCCATCCACACGGCAACGACGCGGTGCGGACAGAGTTGGAGGGATGCCATGTCGACCACCGACAAGCTGTTCACCGGTTCCATTCCCGAGGTCTACGACCGGGCGATGGTGCCGTTGATCTTCGAGCCATATGCGCGGGATCTGGCGGAGCGGGTGTCGAAGCTCGGGCCGCAGTCGGTGCTCGAAGTGGCGGCGGGCACCGGCGTGGTGACACGGGCGCTCGCAGCAAGACTGCCGGCGCAAACACGCATCGTGGCCACCGACCTTAACCAGCCCATGCTTGACCACGCGCGCACACGTATGGCGGACGATCCTCGGATCATCTGGCAGCAGGCCGACGCTCAGGCGCTGCCCTTCGAGGACGCACAGTTTGACGCCGTGGTCTGCCAATTTGGCGCGATGTTCTTCCCCGATCGAGTGGGCGCCTACGGGCAAGCCCGGCGGGTGATGCGGCCGGGCGGGCACTTCCTGTTCAACGCCTGGAGTGCCATCGAAGAGAACGAGTTCGCTGAGGAAGTGACGCGGGCGCTCGGCCATCTCTTCCCCACCGATCCGCCTCGCTTCATGGCGAGGACGCCGCATGGCTATCACAATGCGGACACCATCCGTGCCGATCTGCATGCCGCCGGATTCCACGACGTCACCATCGAGCCTCTGGATGCCGTGAGCGCCGCTCCATCACCCTATGAGGCGGCCGCGGCTTATTGCCAGGGCACACCCCTGCGGGCCGAGATCGAGGCGCGCGGCGGCTCGCTGGAAGAGGCGACGCGATACGTGGCGAATGCCATGGGGAAACGGTTCGGGGAAGGCCCGGTGAGTGGCCGCATCCGCGCCCTCGTCGTGGCAGCGGCCTGACGCATGTTCAGACGCGACAGGCGTTCGTTGCGAAAGGATTGTCAGGGTCAAAAGCTGTCATCCATCCGGCGATTCGCGTGGTTCGCCTATCCACACGAAATTTTAATGTAAATGAAGCGTAATCCCGACCATTAAAATGGTGCGTATGTGTTGGGGTTGCGCATGCCAGAATATTCGTCCTTCATCCGGTCAGTCCGGATTCGCTATATTTCAGGGTTGCTGATCTTCGCGCTGGCTTCCGCAGCCATCGTGATTGCGCTCGATCGTGTCAATTCCTTTCGCCGTGACATCGATGCGCTGAGCAGCAACCTCGTCGTCTTCACCCGCGACCTGCGCAACGCGACCAGCTTTGCCGAGACGACCGGCACCGCCTGGCGGGTGGAGACGCGCGATGCGCTGACCACATCGGCGCGCGGCCATTCGGAGCGCCTGACCGGCGAGATCGAGACGCTGACCGCCCAGCTTGCAGCGATCAAGCCGCGCCTGTCTGCCAAGACCGTCAACGAGCTTCAATCCGCTTCCGTCAACGGCGATCTGTTCTGGTCGCCGCGCGACATGGTGCGCAATTTCAACCTGATGTCGGTGGCGCAGAAGGTCGACGAGTGGAGCTATCGCGAAATCCGCAACCAGAACGACCTGTTCGCCCAGCCCATGCTGGTCCGCGTCCGCACCGCCATGGACGATGAGCGTCACCTGGCCGACGCCTCCAGCGACAGGCTGCTTCTGTGGGCGAGCGGCATCCTGTTTGCAGCCCTTGCCATCGTCGCGTTCTGGATCTTCCGCCCGATGGAAGTGGCGATCCGCCGCGCCTTTGCCGAATCCGCCGAATCCCTGTTCAAGGCCGAGGCCGCTGACCGCGCCAAGTCCGAATTCCTGGCCAATATGAGCCACGAAATCCGCACGCCGATGAACGGTGTGCTCGGCATGGCCGAACTGCTGGCCAAGACCGATTTGACGGCGCGCCAGAAGACCTTCACCGACGTCATCGTCAAATCCGGCAACGCGCTGCTCACCATCATCAACGACATCCTCGATTTCTCGAAGATCAATGCCGGGCAACTCACCCTCGACCCCGCTCCCTTCCGTCTCTCCGAGGCGGTCGAGGATGTGGCGACGCTGGTCTCGGCGCGCGTCGCCGAAAAGAACCTCGAATTGATCGTGCGCGTCGACCCGCGCTTGCCGACCCATGTCGTCGGCGACGCCGGCCGGTTCCGTCAGATCATCACCAACCTGCTCGGCAACGCGGTGAAGTTCACCGAAAAGGGTCATGTGCTGATCGATGTCGGCGGCGAGATCGTTAACGACGTGGTCCAGCTCAAGGTTCGCGTCGAGGACACCGGCATCGGCATACCGGCCGAGAAACTGCAGAACGTGTTCGAGAAATTCGCGCAGGTCGACGGCTCGTCCACCCGCCGCCATGAGGGCACTGGGCTGGGCCTCGCCATCGCCGCCCGCCTCGTCGACCTGATGGCAGGCAAGATCGGCGTCGAGAGCGAGATCGGCCGCGGCTCGGTGTTCTGGTTCGCGGTGCCGCTGCCCGCGCATCAGGCCGCGGCGCGCGACGAGATCGTGCCGGTCGACGTCACCGGCGCGCGCGTGCTGGTCATCGACGACAATCCGGTCAACCGCGAAATCCTGCTCGAGCAACTCAGGAGCTGGAGCTTCGATTGTGCCGCCGCCGAAAGCGGCGCCGTCGGGCTAGCCTTCCTCGACCGCGCCTTTCAGCTGGGCGCCGCCGTCGACTGCATTATCCTCGACTACCAGATGCCGGGCATGAACGGCGCCGACGTCGCCAGAGCCATTGCTTCCGACAGCCGGCTGTCTTCCATCCCGGTGGTGTTGCTGACCTCGGTCGACCAAGTCGATTTCGGCAAGATGATCATCGACTTCGGCATTGCCGCGCACCTGACCAAGCCGGCGCGCTCCGCGGTCCTGCTCGGCACCGTCATCTCGGTCGTGCAGAAGGCCCGCTCGCAGGTCGGCAAAGCGCAGTTCGTCCGCGAACCGATCGTGCAGGCTCCCCCGGCAGCGCCGCCCGCCTTCACCGTCATTCGAGGCCCGGCAATGCCGGCCGCGGCAGCGCCGGAATCGACAACCACGCCGAACGGACCGATCGACATCCTCATTGCCGAGGACAATGACGTGAACCAACTGGTGTTCGGCCAGATCCTCAACGGGTTGGGCTTGAGCTACCGCATCGCCGGCAACGGCCGCACGGCGGTCGAGATGTACCGGGCGCTTCGCCCCAAGCTGATCTTGATGGACGTCTCGATGCCCGAGATGAACGGCTACGAAGCGACGCGCGCCATCCGGGCCATGGAGACCTCGACGGGCACGCACATACCGATCATCGGCGTCACCGCGCATGCGCTGAAGGGCGATCGCGACAAGTGCATCGAGTCCGGCATGGACGACTATCTGCCGAAGCCGGTTTCGCCCGACCGGCTCGGCACCAAGATCGGCACCTGGCTCAGCGAGACGGTGGTGGCCAAGACGGCGTAGCCAGGGGGTACACAGGGCAGATCTGGGGGCAGGTCGTTTAGCTGTGATCCATCAACATTTACTTTTGATGGTCTTGCTCATGTTAACGCCGGTGACGCGAAAACCGGTTACCTCATAGACATGTTTGGCGCGCTTGTTATCCTCGGCAACGCGCAACTTAATCTGTTCGAACCCCGTCTGCGCCAGTTCAGTTTCCAACGCATATAGTGCCTGTTTGCCGAACCCTTTTCTCTGGTGTGCAGCGAAGATATAGAAGTCTTTGATAAATACGGAGCGACTTGCTAGATCCGGTCGGTACCAAAAATAACCCACGACGCTCTTAGCTTCCGGCGTTTGATTTAGGATACAGAGCAGGACCTCGCCGGGCGTATTGATGCCATGTGGTAGGTCGTCCGCGATTTCCTGCTTGGCCTGTGCTAAGGCCTGAGGGCCTGAAAGACCGTAGTTGGCCGAAATCTCGGTTGCATAATCAGTGATGAAATAATCGAGGTAAGCCGGATATTCGCTATCACACATGGGTCTGAATGAGATCATTGTATTTCCTGTTTCGAGCCTACGTCCCCGCTGCATGCTAGGGAAAAAGATTTCCCACTCGACAAAATTGCGAGCATTACAAGTCCGCCGACAAGTTTGCGCATCGCTGAAAGCGATAGAGTCTCAACAGATTCAACCGGCGGCAGCTCCATAACCTCGTTGAATCACAAAACATCACTGTTGGAATCAGGCGCGCTCCCGAACCTGCCCCGTGTACCTTTGCCCGGCAGCCATCGATACATTCAGGCGGCTGCGTCCAGATGGTAGCGGCGCATCCAGTCGAGGCTTGTCTCGTCGGAAAGCTTTGCAACGTCGGGCCTGACGTCATCGGCGTCAGGTGCTTGAACGTCCAGGGCTTCGCAGATGCCCAGCAATGTCGCAGCCGGGTTGGCGGCAAGACGCTCATAGCCAACCCGCAGCGGGATAATGCCTTGTGCTTCGAACCATATGTTCCAGGCCGCATCATAGTTCTCGAGGTCCGTGACCTCACGTCTGATCCGCTCGAAATCATACTGGGGCTCTTTCGGTGGTGCGACCCTTTCGATCTCGGTGCCGTCGGGAGCGATATGCCAAAGGCCGGTCTGCTCGGCTTTGATCAGGGAGACAGCCTGCGCCAGCTTGTCCTCCCGGGAGAGGTGTATGTAGAGAATGCGGCCAAAGGCCTTTTCAAGGCGCGCTCTGTCAGATGGCAGCTGTGGGAAAATCCGGTCGAGGATCGCCGAGAGTTCATCCAGATTTTCTCGCATCAAACGAAGGCCAAAAATGCCTGTTCCACCCTTGCCGGCAGCGATCGCCGCGTTGAGATAGGCGACATTGAATTCGAGTTCGCTCATCGTGCCGTGATCAGGCAGATTCCACTCTTCGGCCCACTCCGACACGTCCTGCCGCCGATAGAATGAGTGAGGATTGCCGGCCGTCTTCGTGGCCGCCAGAAGCTTGCACAGCAAAGTGCTTCCGGTTCTCGGCGTGCCGCAGATAATGTATCCGTCGAACATGTTACGGCCCATGCTGCTCGTCAAAGGCAGGGCTGTCGCCCCTGGTAAGATGGCCGCCGCTATAGCTGAAATCTTTGCTGGATGCGACGGGCGCATTCCAGCGGCGTGAGGACGCTGGTGTCGACTTCGAGATCGTAGTCTATGTTCTGGTGCGCTACCGGTTGCGCACCACCACGCACGCCCCACCGACACTTTGCAATTTCTGGCAGATGACGTTGGCATCGGCGCGGCGGTCGACACCGATCCTGACCGCGTAGATACCGCGCCGGCCGATTGGCGTGCGCACCCGGCTGACCACCGGATCATGCCCGTTGAGCAGGGCCGGGAACCGGCTCCTCACCCTGAGCCACTGGTTGATTGCGGCACCGCGGCGGAAGTTGCCGGCCACCTGGATGCCCCATGGTTTTATGTTGATCGAGGCCATCGCCACGGTCCGCGACATGATCACTGGCAGCCTGCGGCAGGCGACGGCAAAATCCGCGTTTGCATCCAGCGGCTCGATCTTTCCGCCATAGGCCCGGTCGGCGAATTTGTCGGCCGGCTCGCCCATGATGTCGAAGACATAGCTTTCGGTTTCCATCGGCAGAAAGCCGCCGGAGCTGAGCCAGCGCGACACACGGCTCTCACCGGCATTATAGGCGGCCGCCGCCAAGCCGAGATTGCCATAGCCGGTTTTCATTTCGGCGAGATATCTGGCCGAGGCCGGGATCGCCTGGTTGATGTCGAAGGAATTGGCGAGCCCGCGCATCTTGGCGGTGCCCGGCATGAACTGGGCGATGCCCTCGGCGCCAACCGGACTGACGGCGTTTGGATCGAAACGGCTTTCCTTCCAGATCAGCCGGGCGAAGAAATCCCGCGACAGGCCGTTCCGGTCGGCATGCGCCTGGATCAGGGTGCAGACCTTGTCGATCAGCCGCTGCTTGGCGGATTGCGGCGGATCGGCCTGAGCGAGTGTCGACCAGACCAGCCCATACAGCAGGATCAGCGCCACCCAAAGGAAACGCTGCATCTGTTCTACTCTGCCGCGGCCTTGCCGCCGCGACCGAACCTCTGTTCGATATAGTCGACGACCATCTTCTCGAAATCCGCCGCGATCGACGGCCCGCGCAGCGTCGCGGCCTTCTTGCCGTCAACAAAGACAGGTGCCGTCGGCGTCTCGCCGGTGCCTGGCAGTGAAATGCCGATGTCGGCATGCTTGGATTCGCCCGGGCCGTTGACGATGCAACCCATCACCGCGACCTTGAGGTTCTCGACGCCGGGATATTTTTCCCGCCACACGGGCATGTTTTTGCGCAGATCGGCCTGAATGTTCTGGGCGAGTTCCTGGAACACGGTGGAGGTCGTGCGACCGCAGCCGGGGCAAGCGGCGACGATCGGCACGAACTGCCTGAAGCCCATGGTCTGCAGCAGCTCCTGCGACACCTGCACCTCACGCGTGCGGTCGCCATTCGGCTCTGGCGTCAGCGAGATGCGGATGGTGTCGCCAATGCCTTGCTGGAGCAGGATACCCATGGCGGCCGACGAAGCGACGATGCCTTTCGAACCCATGCCGGCCTCGGTGAGGCCGAGATGCAGCGCGTGGTTGGAGCGGGTGGCGAGTTCGGTATAGACGGCGATCAGGTCCTGCACGCCGCTGACCTTGGCCGACAGGATGATTTTCTCGCGGCCAAGGCCGATCTCTTCCGCCATCTCGGCCGACAGGATCGCCGACTGCACGATCGCCTCGCGCATCACTTGCTGCGCGGTCAGCGGAAAGCCCTTGGTCTGGTTGTCGTCCATCAGCCGGGTCAAAAGCTCCTGGTCGAGCGAGCCCCAGTTGACGCCGATGCGCACCGGCTTGTCGTATCTGATCGCCATCTCGACGATCGCGGCGAACTGCCGGTCTTTCTTGTCCTTGAAGCCGACATTGCCGGGGTTGATGCGATATTTGGCCAGCGCCTCGGCGCAGGCCGGATGATCGGCCAAAAGCTTGTGGCCGATGTAGTGGAAATCGCCGACCAGCGGCACGTTGATGCCAAGCCGCAGAAGCCGCTCATGAATGCGCGGCACGGCGGCGGCACTCTCGTCGCGGTCGACGGTGATGCGTACGATCTCGGAACCGGCACGGTGAAGTGCTGCAACCTGCGCAACGGTCTGGTCGATGTCGGCCGTGTCGGTGTTGGTCATCGACTGCACGACAACAGGCGCGCCGCCGCCGACGACCACGCCGCCGACATCGACGCCAACCGATGTGCGGCGGGGGAAAGGAGAGGAAAAATATCCGGTCATGCCGGCAGCCTTTTGTCTCTGGAGCGCCATGCGTCCACTTGAACGCACAAAGTGCGCTCCGGGCCGATGCGCTAAGTCCGGGCATGAGGTGGAGGAGCAAAGATGGCTTGTCAATGGCGACAGGTCGCCACTGGCCGGAATCGGCCCGCGCCAGGGGCCAGAAACAATCGATGATCTGGCGAAAATCTGGCGACGGCCGAAGCGGAATTTAAGCCGAATGGAGGTCCAGCTTAGGCTGATGGCCCGGCGCTGGAATCAAAACCACCGCGCCGGCGGCGTGTGCCGCCGGGAAAAGAGGCGCCGATGGTAAGCGGCTATGTCAGGAGGGCATCAATGCGTGGTCGGTTTCCCTCTTAGTTTTTCAATCTCGTCCTTGAGTGCCAGCTTGCGTCGCTTGAGATTCACGATTTCGAGGTCGTCGACCGATGGATGGTTCATCGCGTCATCGATTTCACGTTCGATGTCGCCGTGTTTCCGCTGCAACTCATCAAGATGGGATGCAAGAGACATGATTGGTTCTCCCTTTCATGGTTTCCTCGATTGCAGCCGTCACGGCGCGTCCACCGCAGGTTCGCTTCTGTGACGGCACAATGACACTGTGCCACCATCCGGCCGCGATGTCGAATGGTCCGTGGTAGCATTCCACGACAATGTGAAATGTGATATGGGCAGCACGCCGGTGATAAAAGACCCCGGCCCCGCCCAATCAGGCCCAGTTTTGGGCGCCGCAGACGTGCAGACGGTAGAGAATGTCCGATCAGGAACAGGCCGATATCCGCCTCGAATTTTCCCGCCTGAAGCAGGAACACGCCGATTTCGATGCGGCCATCAACGCGATGATCGCCATGGCCTGCGATCCACTGCAGATCCAGCGCATGAAGAAGAAAAAGCTGTTCCTCAAGGACCGGCTGATGGCGCTGGAAGACAAGATCATTCCCGACATCATTGCCTGAACGGCGTGTACGGCTTTCGAGTGCCTATGCGGCGATCGAAAGCTTCGCAGCACGATTGCGCAGCAGGCCGATGAGTTCGCCGGTCCGCTCCTCGGACGTATCGATGGGGACCACCAGGCACATTGTCGCCTCGACCTTACCCGGCGCTGAAAACACCGGCGCGGCAAGGCACTTCGTATAGGCATCGACAAGGCCCGAAGTGACGCAATAGCCGGTGATCCGCGCTTTTGCGATGTCGGCGACGAAATCGTCGAGCCGCAGTTTGCGCCCGTCGGGCAGCACGAGATCGTCGTCCGACACCATGTCTTCGATCTCAGCTTTCTCCAGCCCCGCCAGAAGCAGCCGCCCCGAGGCCGTCCAGGGCAGCGGTATCTGCAAGCCGGTGGCGGAACTGATGCGGAACGGCCTGTTGCCCGGACTCGCGTGGACGATCGTATAGCGCCCGCTTTGCAGCATGCACAGTTCCGAGGTCTCGCCGGTTTCGCGCGACAGATTGTCGACCTCCTGGCGCCCCCGCCTCAAGAGGTCGTTGCCCCGCACATAATCCATTCCGTAGAGATAGAGCTTCTTGCCGAAATAGACGCGATTGCCGTCGCCTTCCATTTCCAGCAGTCCTGCATCGACCAGCGATCGCACCAGCGTGTAGGTCGTCGAGCGGGGCGCGTTCACGCCCTTGGCAAGGTCGCCAATGCCGATCGCCCGCTGCGTCGTGTGAAGAAACTCCAGAATCTCGAGCACCCGGTTGAGCCCCTTTTCACGGGAGCCCGAAATCTTCTCGCCGGCTGAAACTGCCGAAGCATTGCCATCTTGCATTGTCGATTCCTGGTGTTAGTATCTGTCTTGTATAGGATACACGTATCTCTTGTAAGAGACAAAATCGCCGACGCGTGTCTTGCCTGTGCACAAGGGGAACACAACACGAAAGGAGGTCGCCGTGAACGACACATCCGGAAGACGTGATTTTCTGAAATTGGGAATGGCAGGGCTGGCCACGGCTGGCGTCGTGGGTGCGGCAGTCACCGTCGATGCCCAGAAGGCCGCTGCTCAGGCAGCATCCGACAGCCTGCTGCGCACCGTGCTCGATCGCGGCAAGCTGATCGTCGGCACCGGCAGCACCAACGCACCGTGGCACTTCGAGAACGATGCCGGCGAACTCGTCGGCATGGACATCACCATGGGGCGCATTCTTGCCAAGGGCCTTTTCGACGATGCGACCAAGGTCGAGTTCGTCATGCAGGATCCGGCACAGCGCATCCCCAACGTGACCACCAACAAGGTCGACATCACCATTCAGTTCATGACGATGAGCGCCCAACGCTCGCAGTTGATCAACTTCTCCAGGCCTTACTACGTCGAAGGCGTTGCCTTGCTGACGCTTCCGACCGCCGAGAACAAGACCTTCGACAAATTGCTTGCCGCCGGTTCGGCGACACGCGTTTCGATCCTGCAGAACGTCGATGCCGAAGCCTCGGTGCACATGGCGCTGCCGCAATCGCAGGTGATGCAGATCGACACACAGGCCAACGTGCTGCAAGCACTGGAATCGAAGCGCGTCGATGCCGCTGCCGTCGATCTGTCGACCGTCCGTTGGCTCGCCTCACGCAATCCGGACAGATACTTCGATGCCGGCAAGAGCTGGTTCTCGATGCTCTACGGCGCAGCGCTCCGGCAAGGCGATCTCGACTGGCTGACCTTCGTCAACCAGACCTTCACCATCGCCATGTTCGGCCACGAAACCGCGCTCTATGACGCGGCGTTCAAGGACTATTTCGGGCAGGAGCCGCCGGCGCGCCATCCCGGCTTCCCGGTCATCTGACCTGCAACGGACGGAAGGGCGTATCCAGCGCCCTTCCGCCTCCCTAAGGCCTGCGGCACTGAGGCGGACGCATGGGCTATGCCCTCAATTTCAACCTGATCTGGCGGCATTTCGACAAGCTGTGGGGCGGACTGCTGCTCAGTCTCGAGCTCGCCGTCATTTCGATCGCCATTGGCATCGTCATCGGCCTGGTTCTGGCGGTCTGGTACGTGTCCGCCGGGCGCATCGTGCGCACCATCATCGCCGCCTATGTCGAATTCATCCGCAACGTGCCGCTGATCCTGCTCGTCTATCTCGTCTTCTACGGCCTGCCGACGGTGGTCGATATCGCCTACAGCGCGCCGACCTCGTTTGTCGTGACGCTGTCGCTCTACAGTGGCGCCTATCTGGTCGAGGTGTTTCGCTCCGGGCTCGAAGCTGTTCCGCGCGGACAGCTGGACGCCGGCAAGGCAATCGGCCTGACACCCTGGCAAAGGCTGCTCAATGTGCGCCTGCCGACGATGCTGCGCATCACTTTGCCGGCATTGTCCAACACCTTCATATCGCTGTTCAAGGACACCTCCGTCGCGTCGGTCATCTCGGTGCCTGAGCTGACCTATGGCGCCCAATGGATCAACTTCAACACCTTCCGCATCGTCGAGGTCTATCTCGTGGTCACGGCGATGTATCTGGTGACCGGCTACATCATGCTTTTTGCGCTTCGGCTTGTCGAGCGCCGGTTCAGGGCGGCGCGCTGACATGCTCACCCAGATCGCCTATGCCTTGCCTTTCCTCGCCCAGGGCTTTGCGCTGACACTGTGGGTATCCCTGCTGGTCGTGGTGTTTTCGCTGATTGCCGGCGTGATCATGGGCGTCGGTCTGGTCTATGGCCCCGTGCCGCTGCAATGGGCCGTGCGCATCTTCAGCGACACTATTCGCGGCATCCCGATCCTGGTGCTCATCTTCTTTGTCTACTACGGCCTGCCGGCCGTCGGGCTTCATCTGCCGTCCTTCTGGGCCGCCGTGCTGGCGCTGACCCTGTTCAAGACGGCGCAGGTCGTCGAATATTTCAGAGGTGCGGTCGGATCCATTCCGAAGGGACAGTCCGAGGCGGCAAAGGCGATCGGGCTGACCTTTCGCCAGCGGCTCGCCTACGTCGTCTTCCCGCAAGCGTTCAGGCGCTTCCTACCGCCCTGGATCAATGGCGTCACCGATGCGGTCAAGGGTAGCGCGCTGGTGTCGCTGCTCGGCATCACCGACCTGATGCAGGCCATCAACCAGGTCATCGGCCGCACCTACGAGGCCATGCCGCTCTACATCCTCGGCGCGCTCATCTACTTCGCGGTCAACTATGCCCTCTCGCTCGCCAGCCGGCGGCTCGAGCGGCGTTTCTCCTTCATCCGGGAATAGCAATGTCCACAAGTCCGAACGACAACCCGGCCCTTCTCGACGTCTCCGACGTTTCCAAATCCTTCGGCGCCGTCGAAGTGCTGCGTTCGGTCAGCCTGCGGGTGGCGAAGGGCGAGGTGGTAACCGTCATCGGCCCTTCCGGCAGCGGCAAGACCACGCTGCTGCGTTGCGTCAACTTCCTCGAAAGCTACGACAGCGGCTCGATCCGCATCGACGGCAAGGAGGTCGGCTTTCGCGAAACCGGAGCCCGCCAGCGCCGCAGCGAACGCGATCTCGCCGCGATGCGCGCCGAGACCGGGATGGTGTTCCAGAGCTTCAACCTCTTTCCGCATTTGACAACAGCCGGCAACATCATGCTCGGGCTACGCAAGGTGCGGGGAAAAAGCGAAGCCGAGGCCCGCACCATCGCCGAACACTGGCTCGGCCGGGTCGGCCTCGCCCACAAGGCCGACAGCCTGCCCGCCGAACTGTCCGGCGGCCAGCAGCAACGCGTCGGCATCGCCCGCGCCGTGGCCATGGGGCCGAAGATCCTGCTTCTCGACGAGATAACCTCCGCGCTCGACCCGGAATTGGTCGGCGAGGTGCTCGAGGTCGTGCGCAGCCTGGCCGAGGACGGCATGACGATGGTGATGGTCACGCACGAAATGGCCTTTGCCCGCGATGCTTCGAGCCGCATCATCTTCATGGCCGATGGCGGCGTCAGCGCGGCGGGGCCACCCGCCGAAATCCTGGCAGCCGACACCGACAACGAGCGCCTGCGCACCTTCCTGGCACGTTTCCGCGCCTCGCATTTCTAGAACGAGACAGCGAACGCTGTCGCAAGGAGCCTTTTTCCATGACGCCTTATATCCGGCTCGCCGAGTTGGGCCTGACGCTGCCCGAGCCGCCGGCCCCGATCGCCAACTTCGTCACCCATGCCGAAAGCGGCCGGCTGATCTTCCTGTCCGGCCAGGGGCCGTTGCGGACCGACGGCACGCTGTTCACCGGCAAGGTGGGAGACGATGTCACTGTCGAGGAGGCCTATGGCCATGCCCGCCTCACCGGCCTCAATCTGCTCGCCGTCATGCACGCAGCCACTGGCGACCTTGGCCGGATCGTTCGCATCGTCAAGCTGCTCGGCTTCGTCAACGCGACCCCGACCTTCAGTGACCACCCGAAGGTGGTCAATGGCTGTTCCGACCTGTTCGCCGATGTGTTCGACAACATCGGCGGCCATGCCCGCTCGGCGATCGGCGTCGGCTCCTTGCCTGGAAACATCACCGTCGAAATCGAGGCGGTCGTCGAGATCGCCGCCTGACCCGCTAGAAATGGAATCCGAGAGATGAAAACCACTTCCGCCGACGGCTCCAACACCACGATCCGCGAACGGCTCGGCCTTCGACCGATCATCAACGTCTCCGGCACGATGACCGCGCTCGGCGCATCGATCATCGTTCCGGAAGCGATCAGCGCCATGGCCGAAATAGCCTCGCAATGGGTGGAGATGGACGATCTGCAGCGTGCCGCGAGCACGATCGTCGCGCGACTGACGGGCGGCGAGGCCGGTTTCATCACCGCTTGCTGCGCCAGCGGCATCACCATGGCGATCGCCGGGGCGATGACGGGAACCAACCTGCTCGCCATCGAACGCCTGCCGGACGACACGGAAGGCCTCAAGTCGGAGGTCATCGTCCAGCTCGGCCACATCGTCAACTATGGCGCGCCGATCGACCAGTCGGTCCGGCTGGCGGGCGCCAGGGTCGTGCCGGCCGGCACGGTCAGCGTGACGCAGGATTATCACGTCCGCGATGCAATCCGTGACCGCACGGCGGCAGGCCTCTATGTCGTCGCCCACCACACCGTGCAGTACGGCATGCTGTCGCTGGAGGAATTCTGCGAGATCTGCCACGCCAGGGGCGTCCCGGTGATCGTCGATGCGGCTTCAGAATACGATCTGCGCGGCTTCCTCGCGCGCGGCGCCGACATCGTCATCTACAGTGGCCACAAATTCCTGAGCGGGCCAACCAGCGGCATCGTCACCGGCCGCAAGGACCTGGTGCGGGCCGCCTATCTGCAGAACCGCGGCGTCGCGCGCGCCATGAAGGTAGGCAAGGAGAGCATCGCCGGCACCATGGCCGCACTGGAAGCTTGGGAAAAGCGCGACCATGCCGGCATCCGCCGGCGCGAAGAAGCGGCACTCAATTTGTGGAAAGACGCGTTGCAGGGACTGCCGGGCATCATCGCGCAGATCATCCCCGACCCGACCGCTAACCCTCTCGACCGGTTGCAGATTTTTGTATTGCCCGAAAGCCGCTTCAGCGCCGCTGGCCTCGCCTCGGCGCTGGCCGCCGGCTCGCCGCCCATCATCGTGCGCAACCATGAGGTGGAGCGCGGCCATTTCTTCCTCGACCCTTGCAATCTTCATCCCGGCGAGGCCGAGATCGTCGCCGAACGGCTGCGCGCCATACTGACCGCCGCCGAGCGGCCCGCCAATGCCATGAAGCCCACCCGCAAGGATTCGTCCGGCGCCTTGCACTGGCCGGATTGAAACGCCAGGCAGATCGCTGCCTGAAGATGCGCCGGTCACGATCGGCACACGCCTTCACGCGACCACTTCCCTGACGGGTCTCCACCCTACGGCGCCGGCCAGGAAACTGCCGGCGCGCCTTTGCGTGGCTCAGTCCGACCGCGGCTCGGCGGCTGCTTGCTGCCCTTTAAAACATAACTTTACAAATATTCGAAGTTATGTGAAGTTATGACTATTGAAGGGTCGATCATGACAACCAATCGTTTCGCCACGCGTCTGAATTCCTTCGCCTCGCGGCCGCTGGCCGAATGGCCGGACCTTACCGGCAAGCCCTCGCTGCTGCAGATGGCGGCGCGCGCCGCCAAGGTTGCCGGGCTGACCGACCTCGATCTGAATTTCCCCGACCATGTCGACGAAAAGCCTGCTGAAATCGCCCGCAAACTCGGCGATCTCGGCCTTTCCATCAATGGCTTCGCCATGCGCTACTACTCCAATCCAGCCTTCAAGCTTGGCGCCTTCACCAATCCGGATCCGGCGGTGCGCCGTGAGGCCATCGACCTGACCAAAGCCGGCATCGACGCGGTGCGCGAGGCGGGCGCCAGCCTGATGACGCTATGGCTCGGCCAGGATGGCTTCGACTATGCCTTCCAGGCCGACTATGCGACGCTCTGGCAACACGAAGTCGATGGGATTCGTGAAGTAACCGCCCATGATCCGGATTGCCAGATCAGCCTTGAATACAAACCCAACGAACCGCGCTCGTACAGCCTGATGCCGGATGCAGCGACGACCTTGCTGGCGATCCGCGATGTCGGCCTGCCCAATCTCGGCGTCACGCTCGACTTCGCCCATGTGCTCTATGCCGACGAACAGCCGGCCTTTGCCGCTGCCCTGGTGGCGCGCCACAGCAAGCTGCTCGGCGTGCACCTCAACGACGGCTACGCCAAGCGCGACGACGGCCTGATGGTCGGCGCGGTGCATACGTTGCAGACCATCGAGCTGCTCAGGCAGATCCGCCGCGACGGTTACGCGGGCGCCATCTATTTCGACACGTTCCCCGACATGACCGGGCTCGACCCGGTGCGTGAGTGCGAATTCAACATCGCCACCGTTAGGCGCATGCTGCGCGTCGTCGACCGACTGGAGCAGGACAATCGCCTGTCCGCCGCCATGGACAGCCAGGACGCGGTGACGTCGCAGGCCATCATCCAGGAAATCATGCTCGGGCCGGACAGCTGAGGCATCCGAGCCATCACCGTTTTCAACAAGGGAGGACTACAATGAAACTTCTGCTTGCCACCGCTACCGCCGCACTGATGGCGCTGTCCATCGGCTCGGCCTTTTCCGCCGATCTCGCACCGCTCAATTCCGACACGGAAAAGGACCGCATCGACTGGTCGCAGGTCGAGGCCAAGTTCGGCGCGTTCCCCAAGCTGCCCGAAGGCACCAAAGCGGGTGCGGTCTCCAAGACGCTGACCAATGAATACTGGCGCTCGCTGGGCGAGGGCTACACGGCGTTCGGCGAGAAGGTCGGGGTATCCGTCGTCTATCAGGCGGCTCAGAGCGAGGGCGACCAGCTCGGCCAGCTCACCATCGCCGAAGGCCTGGTGACGCAGGGCTACAACGTACTGCTCGTCTCGCCGCAGACGGATGCCAATCTGCAGCCTATCATGGAGCAGGCCAAGGCCGCCAATGTGCCGGTGGTCAATGTCAATGACGCTGTCATCCCGCAGGCCGAGCACTATGTCGGCAATGTCCAGCGCGACAATGGCGTGCGCGTCGCCAAATGGTTCATCAAGAACCGTCCGAATGGCGGCAAGGTCGCCATCGTCGAAGGCCAGGCCGGGGTCTATGCGGCCGTGCAGCGCACAGACGGCTTCAAGTCGACCATCACCGAAGCGGGCAAGTTCGAGGTCGTCGCCAGCGTTCCCGGCAACTGGGACCGCCAGACCTCCTATGACGCGGCCACCAACATCCTGCAGCAACGCCCCGACCTGATCGGCTTCTACGCCAACAATGACGGCATGGCACTGGGCATCGTCGAGGCGGTCAAGGCCGCCGGCCTGCAGGACAAGGTTGCGGTCTTCGGCACCGACGGCATTTCCGACGCCTATGCCTCGATCCGCGCCGGCGAACTGACCGGCACGGTCGATAGCTTCCCGGTGCTGACGGGTGAGGTCGCGCTGGAAACGGCGCTGCGACTGGTGGCCGGGCAGAAGCTGCCGCGCGTCGTCGCCACGCCGCAGGCGCTGATCACCAAGGACAATGCCGACCGCTATTCCGGCACTGGCACGCGCAAGGCGCTGCTCGAGGATGCCGCTGCGGGTCAGTAAGGCCAATCGGCCGGTGCCGGCCAGAGCAATTCGCTCCCGGCCGGCACCGTTGCCCGGAGATAGAACCCCATGTCACCCCGGCTGCAATTCCAGGGCATTTCCAAGCTGTTTCCGGCGGTACGGGCGCTCAACGACGTGTCGTTCTCGGTCGGCGCCGGTGAAATCCACGGTCTGCTCGGCGAGAACGGCGCCGGCAAGTCGACGCTGCTGCGCATCCTGTCGGGCGTCTACCGGCCGACAGCGGGAAGCGTCCTCATCGACGGCAAGCCGGTCACACTCGCCAACCCGGTCGCCGCACGCGCTGCGGGCGTCGCCATGATCCATCAGGAATTGCAGCAGGTGCCGCGCCTCAGCGTCGCCCAGAATATGTTCCTTGGTCATCCGCTGACGCGCGGCGGCATCTTCGTCGCCCGGCGGGAGCAGGAGCGCCGAGCTGCCGAGGCTCTTGCAGCCATCGACCCGTCCATCGATCCGGCCGCCCCGCTCGGCACCCTGAAGGTGGCGCAGCGGCAGATCGTCGAGATCGCCCGCGCGCTGCTCGATCGCGCCCGCATCGTCGCCATGGATGAGCCAACATCGAGCCTGACGCCGAGCGAATTCGAACGGCTCGCCGAAGTCATTACAGGTTTAGCCCGTGACGGCGTCGCCGTCGTCTATGTCTCGCACAAGCTGGACGAGGTGTTCGGCATTTGCCGGCGCGCCACCATCATGCGCGACGGCGTCGTCGTCGATTCCGTCGACCTGAAAAGCTTGTCGGAAAAAGCGGTCGTGGCGATGATGGTCGGCCGCGAACTGGCGCAGGAACAGCATAACTCCCATGCCTCCTGCGAGGTCATGCTGAGCGCGCGTGGCCTCTCTTCGGCGACCAAGGTGCGCAACGTGTCGTTTGACTTGCATCGCGGCGAGGTGCTGGGCATTGCTGGGCTGGTCGGTTCCGGGCGCACCGAACTGCTGCGGCTTTTGGCCGGCGCCGATCGCGCCACAGCCGGCACGATTACGATCGATGGCAAGGCGGCGCGATTCTCCAGCCCGCGCGATGCGATTGCCGCAGGCATCGGCCTGGTGCCGGAGGAGCGCAAGCGCGAAGGCATTGTGCCGCTGCGCTCGATCACCAGCAACATGGCGCTGGCCTCGATGGGTGTGTTCGCGCCGCGCGGCCTCATCGATCACGCCAGGTTGAAACACATGGCCGTCGACAAGATGAACCGCGTCAACCTGCGGCCGTTCCTGCTCGACCGGCCGATTCGCCTGTTCAGCGGCGGCAACCAGCAGAAGGCGATCATCGGACGCTGGCTGGCAGCGGGAACGCGCATCCTCCTGTTCGACGAACCGACGCGCGGCATCGATGTCGGCGCCAAGGCCGAGATCTATCACCTGATCGAGGAACTCGCCGCCGAGGGCCATGCCGTGATCGTCGTCTCCTCCGAGCTTCCCGAAGTGATCCGGCTTGCCGACCGCGTGCTGGTCATGCGCGACGGCACCATCGCCGCAGAACTCCACAGGGACGATATCAGCGAGCAGGCGATCGCGGCGCACGCCATCCCGCAGACGCAAACGCCGGCCGCACAGAAGGCAAGGCAGAGGTGACGGATATGTCGGATACCACTCTGGTGCGGCCACGGACCGAATTCCTGCGCGGGGTTTCCATGCGCGACGCCGGCACGCTGATCGGTCTCGTGGTGATCCTCGCCGTCTTCGGCGCGCTGGTGCCCGGCTTCTTCGCCGAACGCAACCTGATCAACATCCTGCAGCAGTCGAGCATCAATGCCTGTCTGGCGCTGGGCATGACGCTGGTCATCATCTCCGGTGGCATAGATCTGTCGGTCGGCCCGACAGCGGCGCTCTCGGCCGTCATCTCGGCCTCGATGATGGTCGCCGGGGTGCCATTTCCGCTGGCCATTGCCAGCGGCTTCGCCATTGGCCTTGCCTGCGGCCTCGTCAACGGCGTGCTCGTCGCCTATGTCGGGCTGCAGCCCTTCATCGTCACATTGGGAACGCTCAGCACCTACCGAGCGCTGGCGCTGATCTACACCGGGGGCAATCCGGTGCTCGGCCTGCCCGCAGGCTTTCGCGCCATCTTCAACGGCTCGCTGTTCGGACTGCCGCTGGCGGTCGTCATCGTGGCCTTCGTGGCTGTCGTCGCCTGGGTCGTTTTGAAGAAGACGCCCTTTGGTGAATATCTGCTCGCCGTCGGCGGCAATGAGGAGGCGGCCTACATCGCCGGCGTGCCGATCGCCCGCACCAAGATCGCCGCCTACATGATCTCAGGCCTGCTGGCGGCCCTTGCCGCGCAGATACTGATCGGCCGGCTCGGCGCCGCCGAACCCATCCTCGGCAATCTCTGGGAACTCGACGCCATCGCGGCTGCCGCCATCGGCGGTGCCTCGCTGATGGGCGGCAAGGGCAGCGTCGTCGGCACCATCCTGGGCGCCGTCATCCTCGGCGCCATGCGCAACGGTTTGACGCTGATGAACGTGCAGTCCTTCTATCAGCTTCTGGCAACTGGTCTTATAATCCTCGCCGCGATGCTTATCGATCGCGTGACGAGGGGGCGTGGATGACGTTGAGCGGGCTGGACCTGAAAGCGGTAGGACCGCGCATCCGCATGATGATGCCGCATCTCACCCCGCTGGAGGCGAAGGTGGTGGAAACCGTCTTCGGCCGGCGCGGCTTCGACGAGAGCATTCCGCTAAAGCAGATAGCGGAGGAGTCCGGCGTGTCCGAGGCGATGGTGGTCAAGATCGCCAAGAAGCTCGGCTTCTCCGGCTATCGCGACTTCCGCACCGCCGTCTACGAATACAGTCGCCTGCCGACCGCCGAGATGCATCAGGAACTGTCGTCCGACGACAGTTCGGCCGAGATCGTGCAAAAAGTGTTCCGCACCTCCATCCAGGCACTGGAGGAGACGCTGGCGATCCTCGATATCGAGGATTTCGACCGCGCCGCCGATCTTCTCTACCGTGCGAAGAACCGGGATTTTTATGGCGTCGGCGGCTCGGCGCAGATCGCCCGCGACGTCTCGCACAAGTTTCTGCGCATCGGCATCCGCGCCTCCGTCTATGACGATTCGCACATGATGCTGATGTCGGCCTCGCTGCTCGGCGGCGACGACATCGCCGTCGGCTTCTCGCATTCGGGCAACACGTCGGCCGTCATCGACGCCATCCAGCTGGCCCGCAAGAACGGTGCCCGCACGCTCGCCATCACCAATTACGACAATTCGCCGCTGGCCGCGGTCGCCGACATCGTGCTGTGCTCGACCGCGCAGGGCTCGCCGCTGATGGGCGAGAATGCGGCGGCGCGCATCGCCCAGCTCAACATCCTCGACGCGTTGTTCGTGGCGGTGGCGCAGCGCGACTACCAGGCGGCGGAGCGCAATCTCGGCCGCACCATGTCGGCGGTGACATCGAAACGAAAAGACCGGGGCTCATGAAGACATCGCCGCTGGTCACCGTGTTCGGCAGCCTGCACTACGACATCATGGTCGACGCGCCCGACCGCCCCCGCAAGGGCGAGACGGTGACCGGCCATGCCTGGCACCCGAAATGCGGCGGCAAGGGCGGCAACCAGGCTGTCTCGGCGGCGCGGGCCGGCGTGCGCGCGGCGATGATCGGCGCGATCGGCGACGATGATTTCGGGCGGGCGTTGCTGGCCAATCTCGATCGCGCCGGCGTCGACCGCCGCTTCGTGCGGGTGGCCGCTGGCGTCGGCTCGGGCATGAGCGTGGCGATCTTCGACCAAGGCGGCGACTATGGCGCGGTGATCGTCTCTGGCAGCAATCTGACACTGGGCGATGCCGACACCGCCTCTGCTTCCGATGTGGTGGCACAGACGGCTGTGCTCTTGTTGCAGAACGAAGTGCCGGAAGTCGCCAACATTGCCGCCGCACGCGCGGTCAAGGCACAGGGCGGCCGCGTCGTGCTCAACGCGGCCCCCGCGCGCAAACTCTCCGGTGAGATGATCGCGCTGGTCGACATATTGGTGGTCAATGCCATCGAGGCGGAGTTCCTGGCCGGCATGGCGGTGGTCGAAACGCTCGACGGTGCCGCGCAAGCCGCACGGCTGCTGGCCGATCTCTATCCGGTGGCAATCGTCACGGCGGGCGGCGAGGGCGTCGCTTGTTGCGATCGGGCCGGCCAAGCCTTCGCGCTGCCGGCCATCCCGGTCAAGGTCGCCAGCACGCATGGCGCCGGCGACGAATTCGTTGGCGCGCTGGCCGCGGGACTTGCCCGGGGGGAGACCATGCGGGCGGCCATCACCGCCGCCAACGCGGCTTCGGCCTTGCTGGTCTCGACACCGGAGGCCGAGCGCGACCGCATCTGATGGCCCGATTCAGCCATGCCAGGCCACAGCGGCGACCACCTATCCTTGCGGCTTGGCGCGAATTCCGCTAAGGCGCGCCTTTATCGCCGGGGAACACAGACTTGGACGATCAACGCGCCGACGTCGCCATCATCATGGGCAGCCAGTCCGACTGGGCGACGATGCGCCATGCCGCCGAAACTCTGGAAGCACTCGGCATCCCGCACAAGCGGCTGATCATCTCCGCGCATCGCACGCCAGACCGGCTCTATGATTTCGCCAAGGGTGCCAAGGCGGCCGGTTACCAGGTGATCATCGCCGGCGCCGGCGGTGCCGCGCATCTGCCCGGCATGACGGCGGCAATGACGCCGCTGCCGGTGTTCGGCGTGCCGGTGGAATCGAAGGCGCTGTCCGGGCAGGATTCGCTGCTGTCCATCGTCCAGATGCCGGCCGGCATTCCCGTGGGCACGCTGGCCATCGGTAAGGCCGGCGCCGCCAACGCAGCCCTTCTGGCCGCTGCCGTGCTGGCGCTGAACGATGACAAGCTCGCCGTCCGTCTGGATGCCTGGCGCGCCGCGCAGACCGCCAAGGTGGCGACCGAACCAACGGATACGCCGTGACCCTGCCCGCCGGATCGACCATCGGCATCATTGGCGGCGGCCAGCTCGGCCGCATGCTGGCGATATCAGCCGCCCGTCTCGGCTACCGCACCGTGGTGCTGGAGCCGCAAGCGGATTGCCCGGCCGCGCAGGTCGCCAACCGGCAGATAACAGCCGCTTATGACGACCCAGCTGGCCTTGCCGAACTGGCAGCGTCGAGTTCGGTCGTCACCTACGAATTCGAGAACGTGCCGGTCGCCGCCGCCAGCGCGCTGGCCGCCAAGATTCCGGTCTATCCGCCGGCACTCGCGCTTGAAGTGGCGCAGGACCGGGTGGGCGAAAAAACATTCCTCAATGGCATCGGCATTGCCACCGCGGATTTCCACGCCGTCGACACCGATGACCAGCTGACGGCGGCGCTGAAAGCGTTTGACGGCAGCGGCATATTGAAGACGCGCCGCATGGGCTATGACGGCAAGGGCCAGCGCGTCTTCCGCAACATGGAAGCCGGCGGTTTTGCCGGCACGTGCGAGGCGATGGGCAATGTGCCGCTGATCTTGGAGTCCTTCGTGCCGTTCGAGCGCGAGATATCGGTGATCGCGGCGCGTGGACTGGACGGCGCGGTCGGCGCCTACGATCCGGCCGAGAATGTCCACCGCAACGGCATTCTCCACACATCGACCTTGCCAGCCGCCATTATGCCCGAAACAGCGCAAGCCGCACGAACGGCGGCATCGAAGATCCTGTCGGCGCTGAACTATGTCGGCGTCATCGGCGTCGAGTTCTTCGTGCTGGCCGACGGCTCACTGCTGGCCAACGAGATCGCGCCGCGTGTCCACAATTCCGGCCACTGGACGGAAGCCGCCTGCATCGTTTCGCAGTTCGAGCAGCACATCCGCGCCGTCGCCGGCCTGCCGCTCGGCAGCCCGGACCGTCATTCCGATTGCGTGATGGAGAACCTGATCGGCGACGATGTGCTGCGTGTTCCGGCCCTGCTCGCCGAGCCCGATCTGATGCTGCATCTCTACGGCAAGGCCGAGGCGCGCCCCGGCCGCAAGATGGGTCATTTCACCCGGATTAAAGCAATTCCAGGAAAAGTGTGAAGCGGTTTTCCCGGAAAAGCGCATAGCGCTTTCCCTTGGGAATTGCGTCAAACAAAGAGATAGAGCGGTTCAGCGTTTCTGTGAAACGATGAGTTGCTGGCCGTCGCGCCTGACCTGAGAAACGCGCTTATTGCACGTCGTCGCTCTCGTCCTCGTCGGGACTGGCGCAACTCGCATCGCCTTCCTCGCAATTGGCCGCGGCAGCGAGCTGCTTGATGCGATCATTGGTCAATCTGGTCAGGCATTGCGAAACCTCCATCGAATGGATCGAGCCGCCCTCGCTTGCTGCGGTGGAATGCGCGCACTCGGCATCGCGAAAGGTGATCCAGGCGCGTTGCGCCACCTGCAGCAATCTCTTGCCGTCGGCATCATCCGAGCTGATGAGGTCCTGGTAGGCCTTGTTGAGCCTGGCGTCGGCCGCCTGGTAGTCCTCGCCGGCACAAATGTTCATCATCTGCTGGCTGTCGTCGCTACGGTCGCATTCCTGCGCATGGGCAACCGAGCCTTCCGCCAGCAAAAGAAGGCAGGCGGACAGGAACATTCGGCGCATAGTCGTCTCCAAATCACTTCACAGCGTCCGCATCATCCCAGCCGGCCCAAGGCCGCGCAATGCCGCAAGGCCGACATGGCGGATATTTGATGATAGGGATGATTCACATCGGCTATGGAGCACGCTTGCGGTTGACACGGACAAGGCTCCTCGTTTATGAGCCACCCACAGTTCAAAGGCGCGTCTTCTGGCGCGCCTTAAAATTTCGACCCGGACAGGGTCCACACCGACAGGCAAGACCATGAAGATCAAGAATTCGCTCAAGGCGCTGAAGGCGCGTCACCGCGACAACCAGCTGGTTCGCCGCAAGGGCCGCGTCTACATCATCAACAAGACCGCCCCGCGCTACAAGGCACGCCAGGGCTGAGTTTTCGGGCAGGAGGCTGTTGCCTCCGCCCATTTGATGCTTGTTGCCGGCCTGCCGGCCTTTTCACGCCAAAATCAGTTTGACGTTCCGCCGCCCGGGACTAGAGTCCGGCGATGCGGATTCTTTTTGCATTTTTGACATCTCTGCTTGTTTCCGGCGTCATTTGTGGCCCGGCATGGGCGGATGATGCTGTCGCGCCGACGGCCACCAAGGACGCACCGCCGGTGGCAACGACAAAACAGGCCCGTCTCGATCAGTTGTTCAGCGACCTGAAGCGCGAGCGCAACGAAAAGGCGGCCGAGCGCATTGCCGGCAACATCTGGAGCGAGTGGTCGCAATCCGGCAGCGCCTCGATCGACCTGATGATGCAATGGTCGCAAAAGGCCGTCGAAGGCCAGAAGTTCGACGTCGCGCTCGATTTCCTCGACCAGGTGGTGACCTTGCAGCCGACCTATGCCGAAGGCTGGAACCGGCGCGCCACGGTGCATTTCATGATGAAGAACTACGGTAAGTCGATGTCCGACATCGATCATACGCTGCAGCTCGAGCCACGCCATTTCGGTGCGCTGGCCGGGCTGGCGCAAATCATGGCGCTAACCGGCCACAAGCAATCGGCACTGGAGGCCTGGCAGAAGGTGCTGGCCATCTATCCGATGATGCGCAGCGCCCAGGACCAGGTCGGCACGCTTTCGGAAGAACTTGCCGGCGAAGGCATTTAATGCCCTGAAGGGTGTAAGGGAATAGGGCAGTAAGGCAGTAGGGGGCAGATTGTACTGCGGAACACCTGCCCTACTGCCCTACTGCCCTACTGCCCTACTGCCCTACTGCCCTACTGCCCTACTGCCCTACTGCCCTACTGCCCTACTGCCCTACAACTTATCCCTCCCCACCTCCGTATATCTCCCCATGAACCTTATCTACGCCGCCCTTGCCTTCCTGATGGCGCTTGTCTTCGGCTTTGTCGGCGTCACGCGCGCCGGCTCATGGCTGATCGAGCGCCGCAATCCGCCGATCGGCGAGTTCGCCGACATCGATGGCGCCCGCATCCACTATGTTCATGTTCCAGCGCCAGCGAACGCCGAGCTGCCGCCAATCGTCTTCATCCACGGCGCCAGCGCCAATCTCCGGGATCAGATGCTGCCGCTGCGCCCGCTGCTCCAAGGGCGCGCCGAAATGCTGTTCTTCGACCGGCCAGGCCACGGCTGGTCGGGTCGTGGCGGCAACAACGAGGACCCGTCGGCTCAGGCCAACACAATCGCCGCGCTGATGGACCGTCTGGGTATCAGAAAGGCTGTTATCGTCGGCCATTCCTTCGGTGGTGTGGTGACATCGGCCTTCGGCCGCGAGCATCCCGACAGGACACTCGGCCTGGTCTTCCTCGCACCGGCGACCCACCCATGGCCGGGCGGCGCAACGTCCTGGTACTACAATCTGACCACCATGCCGGTGGTCGGCTGGCTGTTTTCCGAAACGCTGACCTATCCGGCGGGAACGCTGCAGATGGAGGACGCCACCACCTGCGTCTTCTCGCCCAACAAAGTGCCGGACAACTATGTCGGCGAGGCCTCTATCCCGCTGGTGCTGCGGCCATTGGCCTTTCGCGCCAATGCCACCGATGTCGCCGGGCTCTATCGCTACGCCCTTGGCGCCGCACCGCGTTACGCCGAGATCAAGGCGCCGACCGTGATCATTTCGGGTGACCGCGACAAGGTCGTCTATGCCCAGATCCATTCGGTCGGCCTGGTGCGTGACATTGCCGGCGCCGAGCTCGTTTGGGTGCACAATCTCGGCCACAAGCCGGACTGGATCGCGCCCGACCTGGCCGTCGCCGCCATCGAGAAGGTCGCCGGCAAGGAGATCGACTTGCAGGCGATGGCCAGGACCGTGGAGGCGCGCATCGCCGGCGACGCTTACGGCGCCGGCAGATGCGCCGATATCAAGGTGCCGCAGGCCGAACTCGCGCCAACCTGACCACGCTTGCTGGTTCACGAGAACCGCTCTAGCGGCTGGCCTGCGTGTCGGACCCGATATAGGCGATGCGCAGCATGTTGGTCGAACCCGGTGTCCGCAGCGGCACACCGGCGGTGATGATGACGCGGTCGCCCGGCTTGCCGAAGCCTTCATCGAAGGCGATTCGGCAGGCGCGGTTGACCATGTCGTCAAGATCGCTGGCGTCGGGTGAGACGACGCAATGCGTGCCCCACAAAAGCGACAGCCGTCGCGCCGTGTTGACAATCGGCGACAGCGCGATGATCGGCACCTGCGGGCGCTCCCGGGCGGCGCGCAGGCCTGTGGTGCCGGACGCCGTGTAGGTGATGATCGCCGACAGTTTCAACGTTTCGGCGATCTCGCGCGCAGCCAGCGAAATGGCGTCGGCGCCGGTTGCTTCCGGCTCGGAGCGCTGGGCGTTGATGATGCCGGCATAGGTCGGATCGGTTTCGACCTTGGTGGCGATACGGTCCATCATCGCCACGGCTTCGACGGGATAGGCGCCGGCCGCCGATTCCGCCGACAGCATGATGGCATCGGCGCCTTCGAAGACGGCGATCGAAACATCGGACACCTCGGCGCGGGTCGGCACCGGTGCCGTGATCATCGATTCCAGCATCTGCGTTGCAACCACCACCGGCTTGCCGGCGCGGCGCGCGGCGCGCGTGATCTGCTTCTGGATGCCGGGCACCGCCTCGAGCGGCATCTCGACGCCGAGATCGCCGCGGGCGACCATCAGCGCGTCGGACAGTTCGATGATCTCGGCCAGCCGGGCGACGGCCTGCGGCTTTTCGATCTTGGCCATGATCAGCGCCCGGCCGCGCGCGATCTTGCGCGCTTCCGCCAGATCCTCCGGCCGCTGCACGAAGGACAGCGCGACCCAGTCGACGCCTGTCGCCAGCACGGCATCGAGGTCCTTGCGGTCCTTCTCGGTCAGCGCGCCGACCGGCAGGTCGGTGTCGGGCAGGCTTACGCCCTTCTTGTCGGAAATCGTGGTCCCGGCGACGACGGTGCAGACGATCGACTTGCCGTCGCTCTTCACCGCCTTCAGCTCGAGCTTGCCGTCGTCGATCAGCAGGCGATGGCCGGCTTCGACCGAGGTCAGGATTTCCGGATGCGGCAGATAGACCCTGGTCGAGGTGCCGGGCTCGGGATTGTCGTCGAGCGTGAAGGTCTGGCCTTGCGTCAGCACTTCCTTTCCATTGGCGAACTTGCCGACGCGCAACTTTGGTCCTTGCAGGTCGGCCAGGATGCCGATCGGCCGGCCAACCGCTTCCTCGACGGTGCGGATGCGTCCGACCAGCGTGCGCATCAGTTCGTGATCGGTGTGGCTCATATTGATGCGGAACACATCCGCGCCCGCTTCGAACAGTTTCTTCAGCATCTCCTCCGACGAGGAGGCCGGACCGATGGTGGCTAGGATCTTGACCTTGCGGCTACGTCTCATTGACTGTTTGTTCCCGGGGCGGCTGGAGCGCCTCCCGTTGTGGACTCATCGGTCAGCTGGACCATCCAGCTTGCCTGTTCGCCCGTGTCATATTCCTGGAATCCGGCGCGCTGGAAGCCCCGGGCGACGCAGTCGGTTACGCCGGCGATCTTGAACTCTTTTTCAGCCACGCACATGTTGATCGGGCCGTCCCAGCGTCCACCGCGCTCGGCGTCTTCTGCATAAAGATAGTAAAACCTTGATGACAGCGGCCCTTCGATCAGCGTCTTGCAGCTCGATCCCTCGATGTGCCACCAGCCTTCGGTGATCCAGCCGGCCTTGGCGCGATAGCCGATACCGACGCCGACCAGGTTCTGCGTAGCGTTGCAGACGCGAAAATCGGCACGCGCCGGCGAGGCCATGACCATCGCCGACAGGCCCATGGCAAGGCTCAGGAGCGGCATGGCAAAGGCAGGGCGCATGCGCTGCCTGCCGGCGGAACTCATCCGAAAACCCCTCAAGAACCACATCAGCATCTCTCTGCGCCCCTTTTCGGAAAAGTCCGGGCGCATGTCAACGCACCGTTTTGTTCAATTCCAATCGATTTAGAAAGGCTCCGGCGCACAATTCGCCGGCTCCTGCCAGATTTCCCGGGAAACCTTGGCCAAACAACGGCATTGCGCAAGCGTCGTCTTCGTGGAATGACGATAGCACCCTCCCCGGAAGCCAGCGAACCGACCATTTCCCAGCAATGACCCGATCCACAGTTTTCGCGCCTTTCGACATTGTCGAAGGCGACCGCAAGCGAGGCATCGTGCTCCTGGGCGATCATGCCCGCCGCGACCTGCCCGACGACTATGGCAGCCTCGGGCTGCCGGCAGCGGAGTTCGACCGCCACATCGCCTACGACATCGGCGTCGAGGCGGTGACGCGCGAACTTGCCGCCCTGCTCGACGTGCCGGCGGTGCTCGCCAATTTTTCTCGCCTGCTGATCGATCCCAATCGTGGCGAGGACGATCCGACGCTCATTCGCCAGCTCTATGACGGCACCGTCGTGCCGGGGAATTACCCCATCGCTCCCGAGGAGCGCGAAAGGCGGCTCGATGGCTTCTACCGGCCCTATCATGACGCCGTCGGCGCCATGATTGCCTCGGTCGCGCGGGCCTCTGCCCAGGCGCCCTTCATCTTCTCGGTACATTCCTTCACCCCAACCATGCAAGGAATCCAGCGTCCCTGGCATGTCGGCATCCTGTGGGACCTCGACGACCGCGTGGCACGGCCGCTGATCGACATGCTGGCCGAGGACAAAAACCTCGTCGTCGGCGACAACGAACCCTATGACGGCGCGCTGCGCGGCGACACCATGTACAAGCACGCCATCGTCAACGGCTTCGCCCATGCGCTGATCGAGATCCGCCAGGATCTGATAGCAGATCAGAAGGGCGCGCTTGCCTGGGCCGAACGGTTGGCGCCGATCGTTGACGCCATCGACCGCCGTCCCGATATTCATGTGGTCAAGCAATTCGGCTCCCGCACTAAGCCACTGTAAGGAGGTTTCGATGACCGAACTCAGCGACGAGCAGCAGCGCGACTTCGAAGCCGCCGCCTTTCGCCGGCTGGTGAAGCATCTGCGCGAGCGCAACGACGTGCAGAACATCGATCTGATGAACTTCGCCGGCTTCTGCCGCAACTGCCTGTCGAACTGGTATCGCGAGGCGGCGAATGCCGACGGCATCGACCTCACCAAGGACCAGTCGCGCGAGATCGTCTATGGCATGCCCTATGCGCAATGGCAGGCGCTCAACCAGACCGAGGCCTCCGACGCCAAGAAGGCCGAATTCGAGGCAAGGCGCCCCAAGGACCATTAGGTCAGCCACGTTCTTGACCTACAATGCCCACGCGCCTTCGTCATCCTAAGTGTTTGATCCCGAGCTTTGATGGTGCAATCTTTTCCTTGGAATGGAAGGAGGCACTATGGGCCAGATTCTACACGGCAGCGCCACAACGACAGAGGCGGTCCGTCGAGCGATACAAAATAGTCAAGAGAGCCTGAGAGCGCTGGCGAAGCGCTACGGGATCAACCAGAAGACCGTCGCCAAATGGAAGAAGCGGACTTCGGTCGCTGATCTGCCGACCGGCCCGAAAGACCCGCATTCAACGGTGCTGTCGCTCGAGCAGGAGGCCATCAAGCCACCAAAACAGACGCCATCGATGAGCGGTGCGACGCCCACCGTATCGAACCGCTGGCCGGGCAAAAGAACAAAGCGCACAAGATTGCCAAGCGCATCAGTGAGCGCCAGAATTTTGGTGGTCATGCCGCCCTTGGAGCGGCCTATGGCCTGGCTTTGAGTCCCCCTTTTGCGCCCTGTCCATGGCGGTGGACCTTGACGATGGTAGCATCAACCATGGCGTACTCCATGTCCGGCTGGTCCGAACAAGCCTCGAAAAGCCGAATGAAAACATCGGCTTTGACCCAATCGCGGTAGCGTTTGAAAACGGTGTTCCAGCTCCCGAAGAAGGCTGGAAGGTCGCGCCACGGACTTCCTGTCCGCACGATCCAAAGCAAGGCTTCGATGAAGCGGCGATTGTCACCCCCACTTCGTCCGGGATCGGTTGGTTTGCCCAGGCAATGCGGTTCCATCTTCGCCCATTGGGCGTCCGTCAGCACAAATCGTTCTATCCAAAGCTTGAATCACAATCCAAGCTCAGGGGGAATCCTGAATCTCAACAAGCTTAGGGCGAAGCAGTCGCGAAGCGACGTCGCGGAGACCCTAGGATGACGAAGAGAGAGGCGTCCTCGCTAATCTCCAACGTCTAATAAGTCCCGCTATGAACGATACCGATACTACTTGCCCTTTGGTTCAAGCATTTCCTTGGCCAAGCGCTTGACTGAAAATTGAATCGATCTAATTTGCCGCGAAACGCTATTTTTGACCGGATTCGTATCGATGCGCGCCCAAGACGCTATGCTGACTGCCATTCGTGGACGACGGGCCGTCGCGGCCATTTTTCTCGCCAACGGCTTCCTGACCGGCAGCTGGGCGCCGCAGATCCCGGTGTTCCTGTCCCGGCTCGACATCTCGAAGTTCACGCTCGGCCTGCTGATCCTGCTGTTCGGCGTCGGTGCCGTCATCGCCATGACCTGGTGTGGCCATCTGATCTCCAGACATGGTTCGCGCACCGTGCTGCGCTGGTTCGCCCTGTGCGGCAGCCTCGGCCTGCTGGTCGTGGCGCTGGCGCCCAACGTGCCGCTGGCGGCCGTCGCCATGATCATCTTCGGCGGGTCGATCGGTGGCATGGACGTCGCCATGAATGCCAATGCGGTGGCGGTCGAACGGCGGCTCTCCCGCGCCATCATGTCGTCCTCGCACGGCTTCTGGAGCCTTGGCGGCTTCGCCGGTGGTGGCCTCGGCGGCTTTGCCATCCAGCACTACGGCCACCTCGCCCACGCGGCGGTGGTGACAGCCCTTGCCTTCGCGGTGATCGCGGTGGCGGTTCGCCATCTCATCGCCGAGGACAGGCCGCAGGCAACCGAGCACCATAAATTCGCGCTGCCGGCAAACCCGCTGGTTTATCTGGTCGGGCTGATGGCGCTGCTGGCGATGATCTCCGAGGGCGCGGTGCTCGACTGGGCAGCGCTGTATCTGCGGCAAGAGCTCGGCGCCGACCTCGCCGTCGCGGGTCTCGCCTATGCCGGGTTTTCGGGCGTCATGGCGGTCATGCGATTCTTCGGCGACGGCGTGCGCAATCGCTTCGGCGCGGTGACGACGCTGCGCGTGTCGGCCCTTGTCGCCGCCGTCGGCATGCTTGTGGCTGGCTTGGCGCCCTCGCCTTGGCTCGCCATTGCGGCCTTTGCCTTTTGTGGCTTCGGCATCGCCAACATGGTGCCGATCATCTTTTCGGCCGGCGGCAACCAGGAAGGCATGTCGTCGGGCACCGGCATGAGCGTGGTCACCACCATGGGCTATTGCGGCATACTGGTGGCGCCGTCGGCGATCGGCTTCGTCGCCGAGCATTCCAGCTTCGGCCCGATCTTCGTCGCCTTGTCGGGGTTGCTGATCATCGTGTTGCTGATGGCCGGGCTCGCTCACCGCGCCGAATTCGCGCCCGCGCCGGCCGAATAGCGCTTCAGCTCCTCGTAAAGAAAATCCGCCACGCGGCGGATGCGCACGCTGGTGCGCACGTCGCGATGCATGGCCAGCCACACCGGCAGGACAGGCAAAGGCAGGCCGGGCAGCAATTTCTCCACCGATGGATCACGGTCGACCAGCGGCTCCTGGCCGAGACCGATGCCGTTTCCCGCCCGCACCGCCTCCCACAGAACGATCTGGTTGTCGGCCCTGAAGCGGAAACTGCTCCGGGTGACGGGGATGCCATACTGAGTAAAGCCTCTGATGATGTCGTCGCTGCGGTCGAAGCCGACCAAATCGTGGTTGACAAGCCCGGCAGGCTCCAGCGGACGGCCACGCCGCTCGAGATAGGATTTGGCCGCGCAGGCGCAGAGCGGAATATCGCAGACCTTACGCGCCGTCAGCTCATTCTGCGCCGGCTTGACCATGCGGATGGCGATGTCGGCATCCCTGCGCAACAGGTTCTCGACCTGGTTGGAAGCCACGATCTCGACCTCGATGCCGGGCTCCTCGATCCCTAGCCGCATCGTCATCTCCGGCAGCACATAGGCCGCCACCACCTCGCTGGCGGCGATGCGCACCGTGCCTTCGATGGCCTCGACCGATCCCAGCGCCAGCAGCGAAAAGGCGCTCGCCTGCTCGCTGACCGCCTTGCCGCGTTCGAACAGCGTGCTGCCGGCCTCCGTCAGTTCATAGCCGCGCCGCCCACGCCGGAACAGCGTGACGCCCAGCGCCTGTTCCAGCTCGCCGATGTGACGACCAAGCGTCGGCTGGCTTGCCGAGAGCTTTCGCGCTGCAGCCGAAAGGCTGCCGGTTTCCGCCACGGTGACGAAGCTTTTGATCAGGTTCCAGTCGATTTCAGTCATTCATTTATGGATATCAGAACCCCATTCATAGTCAATTTTCATTCGCATGTGAGGCGATCATATTCGGACTGCAAACACCAACAAGCTGCAAACACCAACAAGGAGACCAGAAATGAACAAGATCGCACTCGCCGCCGCCGCCATCCTCATCGCTACGGCCACCGCCTTTGGCGGAAGCGACAAGTATGGCTCGAACGACGCCAGCCAGCCGACCGTCATGGTCGACCATACGGCCACCACTTCGATCTCGAAGTCGACCGCATCCGCCCAGGCCCCGCAGGGCGCCGACCTCAACCTCTTCGGCCGTTGATCGCGACCGCCGACATCCACCCAACCTTGAACCCAGGAAAAACTCAAATGACCAAGATCGCTCTCACCGCCGCCGCTCTCCTCATCGCCGCCAGCACCGCCTTCGCAGGCAGCGACAAGTTTGGCTCGAACAATGCCAGCCAGCCGGCCGTCACCGGCACCGACGCCACGATCACCACGTCGATCGAGAAGCCGGACGCCGTCGCCCAGAAGCCGGTCACCCAGGGCAGCAACCGCGACCTCTTCGGCAACCGCTGATCCCGATCGCGCTTGTCGCTGATCCCGCTCCCAACCGACCACGCAAATCCCAACCCAGGAGTACTTCCAATGACCAAGATCGCAATTCTCGGTGCCAATGGCCGGCTCGGCCGCGTGGTCGCCAGGGCCTTCATCGACGCTGGCTACGAGGTCCGCGCAATCACCCGTAGCGGCAAGGTGCCGGCCGAACTCAAGGGCGCCACGGCCGTTGCCGGTGACGGGCTCGACCGCGAAGCGCTTATCCGCACCACGGAAGGCGTCGACATCATCTTCAACGGCCTCAACCCGATCTACACCGAATGGGTCAAGTGCATGCCGATGGCCGAGAACGTCATGGCCGCCTGCCGGGCGAACGGTGCTTTGCACCTTGCTCCGGGCAACGTCTACAATTTCGGCTCGCCGATCCCGGCGGTGATATCAGAAGACACGCCCTTCCACCCGACGACCGAAAAGGGCCGCATCCGCGTCGCCATGGAAGATCTGTTTCGGCGCGAGGCCGACGCTGGTCGTGTCCGCACCATTCTCTTGCGGGCCGGCGACTTCTTCGGCGGCACAGGCAGCGGCTCATGGTTCGATCTGGTCGTTGCCGCCAAGATGAACAAGGGCATCTATACCGCGCCCGGCCCGGTCGATCTGGTGCATGAATGGGCCTACCTGCCGGATCTGGCCAAGGCTTTCGTCGGACTGGCGCAAAACCTGGATAAGCTCGGCTCCTACGAAGCACTGAACTTTCCGGGCCATGCCGTCACCGACCTGGAGATCAAGGCAGCAGCCGAAAAGGCGCTTGGTCGCTCGCTCAAGATGACCTCGATGGCCTGGTGGGTGCTGCGCGCAGGCAGCCCGTTCGTGGCGATGTGGCGCGAGATCGTCTCGATGTCTTATCTGCGCTTCGAGCCGCACCAACTGGCTTCGGCGAGGCTGGAAGGCATCATCGGTGCGATCCCACACACGCCTCTGGATCAGGCGGTCACTGAAGCTCTCGAGGATATCGGCATCGCCACCGTGAGTGATGTTGCGAAAGCTGCCTGATTGGCAAGGCGGCGGGCGCGGCCACGGGTCTGCCCGCCCCATCTTCTCTTCACACTGAAAAGTCTTTCTACGGACCGAAAGGGCGGCTCAGAGCCGCCCCATCAACAGCAACACCAGAAGCACCACCAGCACGACGCCGACGATGCCCGACGGCCCATAACCCCAGGAGCGCGAATGCGGCCAGGCCGGCACCGCGCCGATGAGGACAAGGATCAGGACGATGATGAGAATGGTGGTGATCGGCATGAGAAACCCCGCGCTTTGACGTTTGCCACGAGACAACGCTTCGCGTTGCTCCGGAGACATGCTTGCTCGAGACAATGCTTCGCATTGCTCCGGTGACAACGCTTTGCGTTGCACCTGGGGAGACAATGCAAAAGGCCGCCCGGTTGTTCCGGGCGGCCTTTGCCGGTCAAATCGGCAATGGGTCTATTCGGCGGCTTTCGGAAAGGCGATCTCCGGCTCGGCTCCGGCATCCTGTCCCGGCGCGTCGGTCGACGAGATCTCGCCCTTGCCACGCCGGAACAGCCGGCTGAACCAGCCGCGCCGTGCGCCCGGCTTGACCTTGGCGCGGGTGAACACCATCAGCATCGACGGCGTCACCACCAGCGTCAGCACGGTGGCGAAGGACAGGCCGAAGACGATCGCCGAGGACAGCGAAATCCACCATTGCGTCGACGGCGCGTTGATCGTCGTCTCGTGATGGAAGATTTCCAGCCCGAGGCCGAAGGCGATCGGCAGCACGCCGAGGATGGCCGACACCGCCGTCAGCACCACCGGGCGGGCGCGTTCGCGACAGGTCTGCAGCACCGCTTCGACCCTGTCCCAGCCTTCTTCGCGCAGCCGGTCGTAGGTGTCGATCAGCACGATGTTGTTGTTCACCACCACGCCGGCCAGCGCGATGACGCCGATGCCCGACATGACGATGCCGAACGTCTCGCCTGTTATCAGCAGCCCGAGGAACACGCCGATCGTCGCCATAACCACGCAGGACAGCACTAGCCAGACGCTGGTGAACTTGTTGAACTGCGCCAAAAGCACCAGGAAGATCAGGAAGATCGCCGCTCCGAATGCCTTGCTGAGGAAGGCGCTGGCTTCGGCGCTGTCCTCGTTCGAGCCGGCCAGCTTCCAGCGGATGCCGCTGCCCAGATCCATATCGGAGACGGCTTTAGTGACCTGCTCCTGCACGGCCGCGACCTGGGCGCCGGCGGCGACGTTGGCCTGGACGACCACCGTACGCGCGCCGTCGATGCGGTTGAGGATGCCGACTGTCGGTTCGGGCTTGCGCACGACGAAGTTCGAGATCGGCACCGAGCCTTGCGAGGTCTGCACCCGCAATTCGTCGAGCGTCGACAGCGTGCGCCGGTCCTCGGGCAGGCGCAGCCTTATGTCGACGGCGTCATCGGCTCCGGCCGGTCGGTATTCCGAGAGCTTCAGGCCGTTGGTCACCAGCTGCACCACGGTGCCGACCGAGGTTGGGCTGATGCCGTATTGCGCCGCCTTGGCGCGGTCGACCTCGAGCGCCCAGTCGACGCCGGGCGGCGGCAGGCCGTCGGAAATGTCGATGACCCCAGGCACCTTGCCAATGCGCGCCGCGACAGCCCGTGCCTTGTCGTCGAGCCCCTTGGGATCGACAGCCGAAAGCCTGATCTGGATCGCCTTGCCGGTCGGCGGACCGGCCTCCGGCACGCGCACCTCGACATCGACGCCAGGAATGCCGGCCATGACGCCGCGCAAATCATCCAGGATGTGGTTCGCCGACTTGCGCTCGCGCCAGTCGATGAATTCGTACTGGATGACGCCGACGACGTCTTCGGGGATATCCTGCCCGCCGCCTTGCGTCTTGCCGACGCGGGTATAGACCGACTTGACGCCCGGCCAGCCGAGCAGCCTGTTTTCCGCGATCTTGGTTGCGGTATCCATTTCGGCCAGCGAGAGATTGCCGCGCGCATGCACGTAGAGCAGGCCGTAATCCGGCTCGACATTCGGGAAGAACTCGACGCCGGCGCCGTATTTCGAATAGGCAAAGCCGACGCCGAACAGCAGCGCGACGGTCAACACCAGCACGGTGACGGGAAAGCGCACCGCCTGCTTGACGATTGTCATGTACCAGCCGTCGCGATTGTCGTCCTCGTGATGCGGCGGCGCCTTGGCGAAGATCGCACCCAAGGTCGGCGCGAACACCAGCGCGTAGAGCATCGAGGCCGACAGCGTGACGATCAGCGTGATCGGCATGTACTTCATGAAGTCGCCGATGATGCCCGGCCAGAACAGCAGCGGCGAGAAGGCGGCGATGCGCGTCATCGTCGCCGCAATGACGGGACCGGCCATGCGCTTGGCGGCGAGCGCAAAGGCTTCCTCCTTCGGCATGCCTTCGCTCATCCGTCTTTCGGCGAACTCGGTGACGATGATGGCGTCGTCGACCAGCATGCCGACGGCAAGGATCAGGCTGAACAGCACGATCATGTTGATCGTGTAGCCCATCATCGCCAGCAGCAGGATGCCGATCAGGAAGGACGACGGAATGGCGAGGCCAATGAGCAGCGAGGCGCGGCCGGACAGCGCGTAGAGAATGACGATGAACACCAGGATGACGGCGATCATGACGTGATTCTGCAGATCGCCCAGCAGCTGGTTGACGAAGACCGACTTGTCCTGCGTGTAGGTGACATTCATGCCTTCGGGCATGGACTTGACGAAGTCGTCGGAAACCGTCCGCACCTTGGCGATGGTGTCGATCAGGTTGGAGCCGATACGCTTCTTGACTTCGATGGCGATGGCCGGCTTGCCGTTGAGGCGCGTCACCGTCTCGGCATCCTTGAAGGTCGAGCGGATCGTCGCGATGTCCTTGGCCTGCACCACGGCATTGGGGCCGGCGACCACCGGCAGTGCCGCGACATCCTCCGGCGTCTCGATCAGCGAAGGGACCTTGACGGCGTACTTGCCTTCCGAGCCCTCGATGTTGCCGGCGGCGACCAGGCTGTTGGAGTTGCCGACCGCACCGATCAGCTGATCGAGCTGCAGACCATAGGAAGACAGCTTCATCGGATCGATGACGACTTCGATGAGATCGTCGCGCGCACCTTGCAGCGAACCTTCGAGAACGCCGGGCACCTCCTCGATGCGGTCGCGCAACTCGCGCGCGGCGGCGGTCAGCACGCGTTCGGGCAGATTTCCCGAGAGCGTGACGACGAGCACCGGAAATTCGGAAATGTTGACCTCGGTGACGACAGGCTCTTCGGCTGCTTGCGGCAGGTCGGCCTTGCCGTCCTGCACCTTGCTGCGCGTGTCCTGCAGCGCCGTGGCCAAATTCGTCTGCGGCTGGAATTCGACCAGCACGTAGCCACCGCCCTGGAAGGCGGCCGAACGCATTTCCTTGAGGCCCTTCAAGCTCTTCAGCTTGCTTTCCATCGGCCGTAACAGCAGCCGTTCCGAATCCTCAGGGGAAATCCCCTGATAGATCAAGCTGATATACATCATCGGAATCGGAACGTCGGGCTCCGCTTCCTTCGGCGTCGACTGGTAGGCGACCGCGCCGGCAAGAATGAGGAAGACCAGAACCGAAATGGTCAGCCGGGCATTGTTGATTGCGAGTCTGACGATATCCATGGCTAACGCCTGTTCTTGAATTTCAGGAGCTGCGTCGCAGCCGATTGCCCCGCCCAGGGTTAGTCCGTCGCTGCCTCTTGCTACTGCGTGCCAGCAGTCGCTTCGCCCAGCAGCTTCTTGATGGTCGCCTGGTCGGCCTCGACCGGGTTGACCAGATCGCCTTCCTTCACCAGTTCCTGGCCGGCGACGATGATGCGCGCATCGGCCGGGATGCCGCCGAGCACGAGGCCGGTCGGCGTGTCGTCGACGAGGTCGATCGGGAAGAACGCCACCTTGTTGTCCTTGCCGACGGCACGGATACCGAGGTCGCCCTTGTCGCCAAGCGTCACCACCGAGCGCGGCAGCAGGACCGCATCGGTCGGTTGCGCGTTGAGCGCGATTTCCGCCGTCATCCCGGCCGGTACGGAGCCGTCGCCATTGGGGATCGCCACCTCGACCCGGAAGGTGCGGGTCGCCGATGATGCGTCGCGGCTGATGTAACGCACGGTGCCTTCGACAATCTGGCCGCTGACCAGCCGTACATTGGCCTTGTCACCCAGCTTGAGGTAGCCGAGGTCGCGCTCGCTGACTTCGCCGCGCGCGATCACCGGATCAAGCTTGAGGATGGTTGCCACCTCGCCGCCCTGCATGATGGAACTGCCAAGTTCCACCGGCACCCGGTCGATGACGCCGTCGAAAGGCGCCTTCACCTCGTTGCGGTCGAGTTCGGCCTGCGCTGTTTCCAGCTGCGATTGCGCCAAGGTCAGATTGGAGCGGGCGGTGTCGAGCTGCAGCTTCGGCAAATTGCCTGTTTTCATCAGCCGCAGGGCCGCGTCCAGCTCGGCCTGGCGCTGCACCACGAGCTGCCTGGCGTTGTCGACCATCGAGATCTTTTCTTCCGCCGCCAACATTAGCACCAGATCACCGGTCTTGACGTGATCGCCTTGCTTGACAGGCAGCTTGTCGATGACGCCGGCAACACGGGTTGCGAGCACCGCGCGCTTGTCGGCTTCGGTAAGCCCGGAAATGCGGATGGCGCGCGCATAGGTTTTGCGCGGCGGCGTCACCACCGCGACGGTGCGCAGCGGTGCCTTCGGCTCGGCTTCCGCCGTCTTCGGCTTGCTCGAGTCCGGCGCCTTGCCCTGCTCGACTTCGGCTGCCTTGGCCTTGTTGGCGGCTACGCTGCCGACCGACGAAAACTCGCCTGTCGCCATCCAGGCCGCGAAACCAATGAGCACAACAACGGCTGCAAGCTTGTGAAACCTGATTCTCATCGTCGTTTTTTCCACTGCGGGTTCGGCCAGCGTCCTCATAACGCGGGCGCGTCGCCGATATGGGTGCGCGCCGGGCCGTGTTCAATTTGCCGTGATCGGCGAAGCGCGCTTCTACATCAAAGTTGCACCGCAATATAGTCCGAAAGTTGCAAGATCATTGCGCCACCGGACAAGATGCGCCCGCCGCCGCCCAGTTTTCGATCGCTTGATAGGTAGTTTCGGCAGAGCCCGGAGCCGGTTCACGACCCGACCCCGGCGCCCAACCCCAGGCGACCAGCCTGTCGTCGCGAACATGCAGCGCGATATCCTTCAAGCTGCGGTTGCCATTGCGCAGGGGATCCTTGATCTGGCTGCAGATTTCGGCCGAGGATTTGCCGAACCAGACCATCTCGGCTGGCGCCAGATGCCAGTTCTCGGCTCCGGGCGGCCCATGCAATGCATTGGAATTGCTGGAGAAATGGCAGGTCGTGCAGCGCAGGCCCGGATTGCCGAAGCCCGATCCGTCAGCACCGCGCTGGACATTGAAGGCGTGAACGCGGGTGCCGCCATAATGCGCACCGGACCAGCGCGGCCGGTCGTCCGCAACATGACAGTCGGCGCAGCGCGGATGCGAGAACACCGCATAGATCTTGTCCCATTCGGACAGGCTTTTTGCGGCGTCAACCGACGGCAGTGCCGGCGTCTGGCTCTCTTGCGCGATCGCGAGCGGCACTGCCAAGACAAGCATGGCAGCAGGCGTCAGCATGATGAGGAGCTTCTTCATGCGAAGGCCACCGCTTTCGACAGCGGCAGCGTGCGGATGCGCTTGCCGGTGAGCGCGAAGATGGCGTTGGCCAGCGCCGGCGCCGCCGGCGGTGTGCCGACCTCGCCGACGCCGCCCATCTTGTGGAAGTTTTCCAGGATGGCGACTTCGAAGACCGGGCACTGGAAGATCCGCATGGCATCGAAATCGTGGAAGTTCGACTGTTCGACCATGCCGTCGGCGAAGGTGATTTCCTGACCCATCGCCGCCGACAAGCCGTAGATGGCGGCCGAGATCAGCTGCGCCTCGATGATGCCGGGATCGAGCGCGGTGCCGACATCGGCGGCGATCCACACCTTCTCGATGCGGATGCCGGCCGGCGTGTCCGCCACCTGGACGATCTCGCCGACCCAGCTGCCGAAGGACAGAGTGAAGGCCACGCCCTTGGCCTTGCCGGCGGGCAGCGCCTCGCCCCATTTCGCCATCGCGGCGACTTTCTCCACCACCTTCACCGCCGAGGGATAGGCGGCCATCAGTCTCTTGCGCATCTCGACCGGATCGACTTTGCCGGCGACGGCGATCTCGTCCATGAAGCCTTCATGGAAGAAGCCGTTGACCGAACTGCCGACCGAGCGCCAGGAACCGACAGGGATGGAGACCGGCGCCGCGACACCGGTGACCCGGTAATTCGGGATGGTGTAGGGCTGGTCATATGCGCCATCGACAATGGTCTTGTCGGGACCGAGCGGCGATATCGAGGGGAACAGCCGGCGCAGCGTGCCGGCAATCACCGATGGCGAGGCCATCTTCATGTCGACGGCGACCGGCATGCCATCGTCGCCGAGCCGCGCCTGAAATTTGCCTATAGCGGCCGGCCGGTAGGCGTCGTGGCGCATGTCTTCTTCACGCGTCCAGGTCACCTTGATCGGGCGCCCGCCCGTCTCCTTCGACATCAGCGCGGCGCACAGCGCGTAGTCAACCTCGACGCGCCGACCGAAGCCACCACCCATGAAGGTGGTGTGCACGGTAACCTTGTCCTGCTCGATGCCGACCGCGTTGGCGCAAAGCTGCCGCACCAGGGTCGGCGCCTGGTTGCCGCACCAGATGTCGAGCGCGCCGTCCCTGAGCTGCGCCGTGGCGTTCATCGGCTCCATCGTCGCATGCGCCAGATAGGGCACGGCATAGTCGGCCTCGACGATCCTTTCGCGCGGCGCGTCGGCAAAGGCGGTCTCGACGTCGCCATTGTCGCGCATCACCGAGCCCTTGGTGCCGAGCGCCTGCTTCAGGACATCGGATATGGCGGCGCTGCTGAGCGGATATTCGGGATCGGCCCACTGGGCGTCGATCGCCTCGGCCGCGTTGAACGCCGCCCATGTGTTGTCGGCGATGATGCCGAAGCCATGGCCGTAATTCGTCTCGAGCGGCACGATCTTGATCACGCCAGGCATTTTCTCGGCCCTGGAGAGGTCCGCCTTGACCGGCCTCGACCAGAAGCGCGGGCTCATCTTGACCGTGCCGTAGACCATGTCCGGCAGCCTGACATCGATGCCGAAGATCGGCGCCCCGGTCACCTTGGCCAACATGTCGATGCGCTTCTGCGGTTTTCCCAGCAGCGTCCAGTCGGCCCGGTCCTTGAGCCTGACTTCGGCCGGAGGTACCATCGCGGCGGCGACCGCGGCGACCGCGCCATAGGTCAGCGACTTGCCCGACGCCTTGTGCAGGATCGAACCGTCGGCCGTTTCCAGATCGGTCGCGGCGACACCCAGTTTTTGCGCCGCCGCCGCGATCAGCATCTGTCGGGCGGCTGCACCCGCTTGCCGCATCTTGTCAAAACCATCGCGTGTCGAAGCCGAACCACCAGTGCCCTGCAGGGCCAAGAATTTGCCGACCACGCCGAGACCCGAGCGCACCGCTTGCGCGGTCATGCTCTCGTCGAAAAAGGCGAACGGACCGCCCTCTTCCAGGATCGCGGCGTTGTAATAGGCATGGGAGGCCGGCCCATGCTCGACCTTGACCCGGTCGAGGCCGACATCGAGCTCTTCGGCGACCATGGCGGCAAGCGTCGTCGAAATGCCTTGCCCCATCTCGGCGCGCGGCGCGATGATGGTGATGGTGTTGTCGGCGCCGATCTTCACATAGGGGTTGAACGTCGCCTCGCCCTTGCCGAGCTCGGCCTCGAGCGGGTTCGGAAAAGGCTTGCGATAATAGTAATAGCCGACGGCAACGCCGCCCGCGACAGCGGCCGCGCCGATCAGAAACGTGCGGCGGGCGATCTTTCCGACACTGGCCATGGTCAGAGCCCCGCTGTCTTGAGCGCTGCGGCCTTCTTGATCGCCGAGCGGATCTTCGGATAGGTGCCGCAGCGGCAGAGATTGCCGCCCATGGCGTTGTCGATGTCGGCATCGCTCGGCTCGGCGACCTCGTCGAGCAGCGCCACCGCGCTCATGATCTGGCCGGCCTGGCAGTAGCCGCATTGTGCGACCTGGTCCTCCTGCCATGCCTGCTGCACCGGATGCAGCTTGCCCGCCGTGCCGATACCTTCAATGGTGGTGACGGCGCCGCTGACCTGGCCGACCGGAAGCGAGCAGGATCGCACCGGCTGACCGTCGACATGAACCGTGCAGGCGCCGCAGGCGGCGATGCCGCAGCCGAACTTCGGCCCGGTCTTGCCAATGAGATCGCGCAGCGCCCACAGCAGGGGCATGTCCGGATCGGCATCGATGTCGAATGACTGCCCGTCGACGGTGAGGCGCATGGGGATACCCTTTGTTGTCGTCCACTGCCCAAGGGCGAAATGGCCAACCGGTCATTTCGCCTTCAAACAGATTGACAAATTCCGTCATTTTGTCAATCTGGATTTTGCAGGATAGAATTGCTCCATGAACCAGATCGAAGACATCGCCGCCACCGACCCCAAACGCATCCGTATCCTGGATGGCGCAATGAAGGTGTTTTTGGCCTATGGCTTCTCCCGCACCACCATGGACGACATCGCCCGCGCCGCCGACATGTCGCGCCCGGCGCTCTATCTCCTGTTCAAGAACAAGACCGACATTTTCCGCGCCATCGCCATGATGATCTTGTCGCGCTCGGTCGAGGCGGCAAGGGTGGCCCTGGCCGGCGACGGCGCTTTCACGGAGCGCATGATGCGCGCCATCGACGAGGCGTTCATCTCGATGATGGGCGCCGTTGTTGCCTCGCCGCACGGCGCCGAACTGCTGGACATGAAATCGAGCCTTGGCGATCTGGTCGGCTGCTGGCGCGGCGGGCTTGGCGAACATATTGCCGCCGCGATCCAGGGCGAGGCAGCCAGGAACGGCGCCGATCTGGCGGCCAGGGGCCTGTCGCCGCAACTGCTTGCCGACATGCTGCTCGACGGGCTGGAAGGCATGAAGGCGCGGATCAGAGATCCGGAAGGGCAGCGGCAGGCAGCCGCCGCCCTGATCAGGGTGATCGACCTGACCTTGAAAGCTCGATGAAACCAGCTGTGCCGGGGTTCAGCTCAGGCCCGACGGCGAACCACCTCGGGGTTCTTGCGCACAGCCAGGAATTCCTTGACCCGCCGGCCAGGTGCCGGTCCGCGCACCGGCTTGAAGCCGTCATCCAGTTCGCCGGAGAGATCGAGCGTCGGACGCTTGCCGACGGCGTCGTAATTCTCTTCCAGCCAGTCGCTGGCGGCGGTACGGCCGAGATCGCGCAGATAGGTCAGGAACGCCCATTCGGCATTGACCTTCGATGACGCCGACAAGTCCTTGAACGCCTCATCGGCATCGATGCGGTGCATGCGGATGTCGCGATATTCGCCATGCGGCAGACGGCCGGCGGCGATCAGCTCCTTGATGAAGGCGATCGAGCGGAATTCGCGCAACAGCCCGGCGTTGAAGGTGATCTCGTCGATGCGGTTCTGAATCTCGTTGGCGCTCCTTGGTGTTCCCTCCCGCACCACCGGATTGATCTGCACCAGAAGCACATCTTCGGTCGCGGCCGTCTTGAAGAACGGAAAAAGCGCCGGGTTGCCACCATAGCCGCCATCCCAATAGGGCACGCCCTTGATCTCGACGGCGCGGAACAATTGCGGCAGGCAGGCCGAGGCCATCACCGTGTCGAGGTCGATCTCGCCATCGGAAAAGACGCGCAACTGTCCGGTCTCGACATTGGTCGCCGAGATGAACAGTTCCATCGACTTGCAGGCTCGGACATTCCTGAAATCGATCTCCTGCTGAACCACGTCGCGCAGCGGATTGAGGCCGAGCGGGTTGGCGACATAGGGTGAGAACACCCGCGACATGGTGTCGAAGAAGAGATAGCCCGGCGTGTTCTCGATCGACCAGTTGCCCCAGGCGACATCCCACGGCATACGCTGCACCGGGCTGAACCGGCCCTTGGCCGCCACCGCGCGCCAGAAATCGTCGAGTTTTTGCCGCGCGCCATCGACGCCGCCGCGGACAAAGCCGTCGGCCAGCGCCACCGCATTCATGGCGCCGGCACTGGTGCCCGACACTGCTGATATCTCCAGCCGTCCGTCCTCCAGCAGCCGGTCGAGCACACCCCAGGAAAAGGCCCCGTGCGAGCCGCCGCCCTGAAGTGCTACGTTGATCTTCTTCGTTTCCTCCGCCTTGCCGTTTTTGGTCATGGCGTCGTCCTTGATCTGTCTGTTTGGGTAGATAAGAAAATTTTGCGCCTCACGCGGCGGTCCAGCCACCGTCGACGGAGAGATGCGTGCCGTTGACCTGCGCTGCCGCGTCCGAACACAGGAACACTGCCGCTGCCGCGATCTGCTCGACCGTGACGAATTCCTTGGTCGGCTGCTTGTCCAGCATGACCTCACGGATGACGGTCTCGCGGTCCATCTTGTTGGCTTTCATCTGGTCGGGGATCTGCGCCTCGACCAGCGGCGTCAGCACATAGCCCGGGCAAATGGCGTTGCAGGTGATTTTTTCACGCGCCAACTCGAGCGCGACCGTCTTGGTCAATCCCATGATGCCGTGCTTGGCCGAAACATAGGCCGATTTGAACGGTGACGCGACCAGGCCGTGTGCCGAGGCGATGTTGACGATCCGGCCGCCGCCGGCCTTTTTCATCAGCGGAATTGCGGCTGCGATGGTGTGGAACGCCGACGACAGGTTGATAGCAATAATGGCGTCCCATTTCTCGATCGGGAAGTCTTCCACTGGCGCGACATGCTGGATGCCGGCATTGTTGACGAGAATATCGACCGACCCGAATGTCTCGGCCGCCTTGGCGATCAGCGCCCGGCATTCGGCCGGCTTCGACATGTCGGCCTTGATGTAGGCGGTCTTCACCTTGTGCTGTCTGGCGATCGCGTCGGCGACGGCTTGGTCGGCGGCCGTGTCGGAGAAGGAGTTGACGACGACGTTGTGGCCTTCGGCCGCCAACGCCTGGGCGATGGCCAGGCCAATGCCCGATGTGGAGCCGGTGATAACTGCGGTTTTCCTAGTGGCCAAGGGCGGAATCCTCTGGTTGCGGCAAGAGCGGGCTTATGTTGCAGTGCAGCATATATGCTCAATGCGACGCAATAACAGCGGCCAGAATTTGCGGCGAGATGAAATTTTCGTCATGAGCGGACGCACCGCCGCTCTCTGGGAGGACGCCAGCTGGATCGTCTCGTCCTTCGGCGGGCGCCGCCCCTCTCCTGCGAAACCGAAGAAAGCTTCAGGCAACGAGGTCCGGCACCGGCCCGACATAACGCGACTGCGGACGGATCAGCCGTCCGGTCGTCTGCTGCTCGCGCGCATGCGCGATCCAGCCGGCGACACGCCCGGCGGCGAAGACGTTGCTGAAGGCTTGGCTGGGAAAGCCCGCCGCCTCCAGCAGCAGCGCGGTGTAGAACTCGACATTGGTCTGCAGCGAGCGCGACGGCTTGGCGACCCGCAGCACGTCGAGCGCTGCTTGTTCCACTGTCTCCGCGAAGGCCAGCCGGCCGCCGGTTTCACTCTCGCCGCCGAGTTGCCGCACGACCGCTTTCAGCACATCGGCGCGCGGATCGCGCACGCGGTAGATGCGATGACCAAAGCCCATGATACGTTCGCCATGCGTGATCTCGTCTCTCAGCCAGCCGACGGCATCGCCATGCGCCTGGATTGCATCCAGCATCTCGATGACAGGGCCGGGCGCGCCGCCGTGCAGCGGCCCCTTGAGCGCGCCAAGCCCGGCCAGCACCGACGACGTCAGACCGGCCTGCGCCGAGGCGACCACGCGACTGGCGAAGGTCGATGTGTTGAGGCCATGGTCGCAGACGGTCACCAGATAGGTGTCGAGCGCTTTCGCCAGCGCCGGTGAGGCGACGGCGCCGCTCAGCATCCTCAACATGTCGGCGGCATGGCCGGCGCGACTGTCCGGCGCGATCGGCTCCTCGCCGCGCTGCTGGCGCAGCAGAGCCGGCGTCAGCACGGCGGGTGCCGCGATGAGCAACAAGGCGTCCGTCAGCGTGTCGCCGTCCGGCAGCAGCGCCATGCCGGCGCGCATGGCGCTGTAGACATCGAGCGATGCCAGCAAGGGCAGTGAGGGCAAAAGCCGCTCGAACACGTCCGCACGCGCTTGGCCGATCCCTTTCGCCAGTTCCGCATCGCCGGGAAGGTCGTCAAAGAAGCCGTCGAGCAGCAGGCGCACCACCTGGGCATAGCTCCAGCGGCCGGCCAGTTCCGGTAGCGAATGACCTCGGATCGTCAGACGGCCGCCAAGACCATCCACGTCGGAAAGCACTGTTTCCGCCACCACCACGTCATCGAGCCCATTCGCCATAGCCTGTCTCCTTGAACCGTTTCCGGATCGCAGATAAGGCTAGGCAACATGCCCATCAATCTTGATCAATAGAATCAATATCTAGGAGGATGGAGCCCTGTCGGAGTGGTTATCCAGGGAAGAAGCGCTTGAGCGCCTCAAGGTGCGGGCACAGACGCTGTACGCCTATGTCAGCCGTGGCCGCATCGGCATGCGGCCCGACAATGCCGATCCGCGCCGCAGCCAGTATCGCGCCGACGACATAGCGGTGCTGGCAACGCGGAGGGCGCGCGGAAGAAGCCCGTCAGTCATCGCTGAAAGCGCCATTGCCTGGGGCGAGCCCTCGATCGCAACGGCGATTTCGACCGTCTCGCACGGTCGGCTCATCTATCGCGGGCGGGACGCCGCAGCGCTCTCCGGGCACGCCACACTGGAAGAAGCCGCTGCCGTCCTGTGGGCCTTGCCGGAACCGGTGGCTTTCGAAGCAACGTCGCCGGACGCACCCTATCAAGCGGGCCGGGCCTCGGCCTTTGCGCAACATCAAGCGGGCCGGGCCTCGGCCTTTGCGCAACTTGCCGTGCTTGCCGGCCAGGGGCGCCCATCGCTTGGGCGCAACGCAGCCTCGCTGCATGCCGATGCCGCACACGCGGTCGGCGTGCTGGCCGGCGCGCTGGGCGCACCGGCGGGATCAGGTCCGGTCCATCAGCGGCTGGCGCAGGACTGGTCGGTGGATGCTGGCGGCGCGCAAGCGATCCGCCGCGCGCTTGTCCTGCTTGCCGATCACGAACTGAACGCGTCGACCTTCGCCGCGCGCGTCGCAGCCTCGACCGGCGCGCCGCTGGCCGCTTGCCTGCTGGCAGGGCTCGCGACACTGTCAGGCCCGCGCCATGGCGGCGCCGGCGAGGCGGTGATGCAACTGGCCGAGGATGCAGCGCGGCATGGCGCCGATGCGACGATCCGGCGCTGGCTCAGCCATGACCGGCCGCTGCCGGGGTTCGGTCATCAACTCTATCCCGACGGCGATCCCCGGGGGCGGCGCTGCTGTCGGTGATCGAGGTTGACGGCGCACTATCGTCGCTGCGCGACGCTGCCCTTGCCGCGACCGGTGCGCTTCCCAACATCGACTTTGGCCTGGCCGCGCTGACGCGCAGCCTTGGCTTGCCGCGCGATGCACCGTTCCGCCTGTTCGCGCTCGCACGCAGCGTCGGCTGGGCCGCGCACACGGTCGAACAAATAACAAGCGGAAGTGTCATCAGGCCGCGCGGCCGCTATGAGGGAGTGCTACCGTAAGATCGCGAGAGCGCTGAGCGCTCACGACATCGTGTCGAGCTTGCGCTGCATGGCCGCGATCTGGTCCTTCAGTTCCTGAAGGTCGTCGGGTTTTTCTGGCGTTTCCTTCCTGGCCGGCTCGGGCGCTGGCGCAGCGGCTGGTGCGGTGCCAGCCGGCGGAAACGGCGTGAACAACCGCATCGCGTTCTGGAACATTTCCATGTTGCGGCGCGTCTGCTCCTCCAGCGCCTTGATCGGCGTGGTGATCTTCATCATGTCGAGCGGCGACTTGCCGAGCGCGCCCTTCATCTGCTCGCGAAAACGTTCCTGCTCCTTGGAGAAGGCGAGCATCGACTGTTCGAGGAAGCTCGGCACGATCATCTGCATCTGGTCGCCGTAATAGGCGATCAGCTGGCGCAGGAACGGGATCGGCAGCATGTTCTGCCCATCCTTGTTCTCCAGTTCGAAGATGATCTGGGTCAGCACCGGATGCGTGATGTCGTCACCGGTCTTGGCGTCCTGGACGGTGAATTCCTCGCCCTTCTTGACCATCTCGGCGAGGTCCTCGAGCGTCACATAGGTGCTGGTGCCGGTGTTGTAGAGGCGGCGATTGGCGTATTTCTTGATGATGATCGGATCGTCTTTAACGGCCATCTACATCCTCCCGGGGACACCGGCGCGCCTCTGAGTAAGCCGCCGATAACGATTGTGCCTTTTTTGAGGATATGCGCAAAAGCCGCACAATTCCAAGCAGTTTGTGCAGTGCGGGATCACTAAATGCTGCATAGCAGGCAAAATATGCTGCGCAGCAATGGACGAACGGCCGCCACGGCAAGGCGCGACCTGCTTGCCGCGCATGGGCGCCATGCCCATTTCCGGTTTGACTTGGGGTTGGGAAAGGGCAAGAAAAGTCCTCAACGACAGAACAACACCCTTGAAGTCTGGAGAAGAAAATGTCCGCTTCCATCGTCATTGCCAGTGCGGCGCGCACGCCGGTCGGCTCCTTCAACGGCGCCTTCGCCGCCACCCCGGCACATGAGCTCGGTGCCATCGTCATCAGGGAATTGCTGTTGCGCGCCGGTGTCGAACCAGGCGAGGTCGATGAGGTCATCCTTGGTCAGGTGCTGACCGCCGCCCAGGGTCAGAACCCGGCCCGCCAGGCATCGATCAATGCCGGCCTGCCCAAGGAAACCACCGCTTGGGGCCTCAATCAGGTTTGCGGCTCGGGCCTGCGCGCCATTGCGCTCGGCATGCAGCAGATCACCACCGGCGATGCCAAGGTGATCATCGCCGGCGGTCAGGAATCGATGTCGCTTTCGACGCATGCCCAGCACCTGCGCGCCGGCGTCAAGATGGGCGACTTCAAGCTGATCGACACCATGATCAAGGACGGACTGTGGGATGCCTTCAACGGTTATCACATGGGCAACACGGCCGAGAACGTCGCGCGTCAGTTCCAGATCACCCGCGACGACCAGGACCAGTTCGCGCTGGCCTCCCAGAACAAGGCCGAGGCCGCGCAGAAGGCCGGCAAGTTCAAGGACGAGATCGTCGCCGTCACCCTCAAGGGCAGGAAGGGCGACACCATCGTCGACCAGGACGAATACATCCGCCACGGCGCCACGCTCGACGCCATGACCAAGCTGAAGCCGGCTTTCGACAAGGATGGCACGGTGACCGCCGCCAACGCCTCCGGCATCAATGACGGCGCCGCCGGCGCGTTGCTGATGAGCGAAGCGGAAGCCGCAAGGCGCGGCATCACCCCGCTGGCGCGCATCGTCTCCTGGGCAACCGCCGGCGTCGATCCGCAGATCATGGGCACCGGACCTATTCCCGCCTCGCGCAAGGCATTGGAAAAGGCCGGCTGGTCGGTCGGCGATCTCGACCTGATCGAGGCCAACGAAGCCTTTGCAGCGCAAGCCTGCGCCGTCAACAAGGACATGGGCTGGGATCCTTCGATCGTCAACGTCAACGGCGGCGCCATCGCCATCGGCCATCCGATCGGCGCTTCGGGCGCCCGCGTCTTCAACACCCTGGTCTTCGAGATGCGTCGGCGCGGCGCCAAGAAGGGCCTCGCCACCCTATGCATCGGCGGCGGCATGGGCGTCGCCATGTGCGTGGAAGCGCTCTGAAGAGAAGTGAATAGCGAATAGGGAGTAGCGAATAGGGAAGAATGGCGTCAGCGCGACGGGACATCAAATCCCTGCTCGCTATTCGCTACTCCCTATTCGCTCCCCGACCAAAGGGAGGAACGCATGACCAAGGTAGCAATCGTCACAGGCGGATCGCGCGGCATCGGCGCGGCGATCTCGATCGCATTGAAGACCGTCGGCTATTCGGTCGCCGCAAACTATGCCGGCAATGACGCCGCGGCGGCGAAATTCAAGGCCGAGACCGGCATTCCGGTCTACAAATGGTCGGTCGCCGACTACGACGCCTGCGCCGCCGGCATCAAGCAGGTCGAGGCCGATCTCGGCCCCGTCTCGGTGCTGGTCAACAATGCCGGCATCACCCGCGACGCCATGTTCCACAAGATCACGCGCGAGCAGTGGAAAGAGGTCATCGACACCAACCTGTCCGGCGTCTTCAACATGACGCATCCGCTGTGGGGCGGCATGCGCGACCGCAAGTTCGGCCGCGTCATCACCATCTCCTCGATCAACGCCCAGAAAGGTCAAGCCGGCCAGGTCAACTATTCCGCCGCCAAGGCCGGCGATATCGGTTTCAGCAAAGCTCTCGCTCAAGAGGGGGCTCGCGCGGGCATCACCGTCAATGTCATCTGCCCCGGCTACATCGCCACCGAAATGGTCAAGGCGATCGACGAGAAGGTGCTCAACGACCGCATCATTCCACAGATCCCTGTAGGCCGCCTCGGCGAGCCCGAAGAAATTGCGCGCTGCGTCGTCTTCCTCGCGTCCGAAGATGCCGGCTTCATCACCGGCTCGACCATCACGGCCAATGGCGGCCAGTATTTCGCCTGAGGTCGCGGCGATATAAGCGGCAGATCGACGGGCCGGCACACCGGCCCGTTTCTCGTTGCCAGCCTGGTCCTTCGATGTGTCCTCGTCGGCTGCTGACCCAATCCGGCACGTAGAGGTTAACAGCCACCCGCTGCCCTGTGCGAAACCTGTTCCCAAGCCTGTGGATTCTCGGTGGATAAGTTGTTCACAACACAAGATGTTGGGGTGAACAAATCAAGAATATTCCGGCATCGCTGATTCGTCGCCGATTCGTTCTGGCTTTGAGCGGAACGTTAACGACGACAGCCGGAATCGCCTGCCAAACGGTTAATGCCGGTTAGGAAAGATAAACAATTTCATAAGCTTGGGCGAGGCACGCCAAGCCATTACGATCGTTTATCGGCAAAGGTTAACGGCAACGCTCGCCTAGCATGAAACGGGCCAGTTCAGCGATTCAGCATGTGGTGCGACTCCCGGTCGCAAAATCCACATGTAGCCGTGAACAAAAGCTGAATCTGGTCGAGTCACTGATTCGTCGCTGATTCGTTCCAGACTCGTTCCAACTGTCAATCCGCACACGATCTGGAGCTTGACACGCACGACTTCGACCTACAGGCGGAATATTCCGCTTTCGCTTCGCGCCCGAAATCCCTATGTGTCGCCTGTCATACGCGCCACTTGAGGCACGCTCCCGACAACCAGAGGCCAGAAAGCCTTATTTCCAGGTCCCAGAAGCCTTATTCTAGGTTAATGAACATCCAGCCCAAACACACCGAGCCGCTGATCCTGTCGGGCCGCGACGTGACCGCCGTGCTTGGGCCGACCAACACCGGCAAGACCCATCTCGCCATCGAGCGCATGGTGGCGCATGAGAGCGGCATCATCGGCCTGCCGCTCAGGCTGCTGGCGCGTGAGGTCTATGCCCGTGTCTGCGAAAAGGTCGGCGCCCACAAGGTCGCGCTGATCACCGGCGAGGAAAAGATTCAGCCGGCAGGCGCCAAATATTCGGTCTGCACCGTCGAGGCCATGCCGCGCGAGACCGACGCCGCCTTCGTCGCTATCGACGAGGTGCAGCTGGCCGGCGACCTCGAGCGCGGCCACATCTTCACCGACCGCATCCTGCATCTGCGCGGCCGTCAGGAAACGCTGCTGCTGGGTGCCGCCACCATGCACGGCATCCTGCAGCGTCTGCTGAGGGGTGTCTCGGTGGTGACGCGGCCGAGGCTGTCGCATCTTGCCTATGCCGGCTCCAAGAAGCTGACCCGCCTGCCACGGCGCACGGCGATCGTCGCCTTCTCGGCCGACGAGGTCTACGCCATCGCGGAACTCATCCGCCGCCAGCAGGGCGGCGCCGCCGTCGTGCTCGGCGCGCTCAGCCCGCGCACCCGCAACGCCCAGGTGGCGCTGTTCCAGTCGGGCGATGTCGACTATCTCATCGCCACCGACGCCATCGGCATGGGGCTCAACCTCGATCTCGATCACGTCGCCTTCGCCCAGAACCGCAAGTTCGACGGCTTCCAGTATCGCAACCTGACGGCGGCCGAGCTTGGCCAGATCGCCGGCCGCGCCGGCCGGCATCTGCGCGACGGTACCTTCGGCGTCACCGGCCAGGTCGACCCGCTGGACGAGGATCTGGTCAAGAAGATCGAAGGCCACGATTTCGACCCGGTGAAGGTGCTGCAGTGGCGCACCGCGCATTTCGACTTCGCCAGCCTCGATGCGCTGAAGCGCTCGATCGAAACCAACGCCCCGGTCGAGGGGCTGACGCGCGCGCTGCCTGCGGTCGACGCACAGGCGCTTGAGCATCTGTCGCGCGACGAGGACATCCGCGCGCTTGCCACCAACGCCAAACGCGTGGCACTGCTGTGGGAAGCCTGCGCGCTGCCCGACTACCGCAAGATCGCGCCGGCCCAGCACGCCGACCTCATTGCCTCGATCTACACGGACCTCGCACGCCACGGCCATGTCGACGAGAATTACATGGCCGAGCAGGTGCGTCGCGCCGACACCACAGAGGGCGATATCGACACGCTGTCGCATCGCATTGCCCAGATCCGCACCTGGACATTCGTGTCGAACCGGCCTGGCTGGCTGGCCGATCAGGCACACTGGCAGGAAAAGACGCGCGAAATCGAAGACAGATTGTCGGATGCGCTGCATGAGCGGTTGACGAAACGCTTCGTAGACCGCAGGACTTCCGTCCTCATGCGGCGCCTTAGAGAAAATACCATGCCTGAAGCCGAAATTAGTCCTACCGGAACCGTCCTTGTCGAAGGCCACCATGTCGGCGAGTTGCAAGGGTTCCGCTTCACCGCCGACCAGACCGCCGGTGGCGAAGACGCCAAGGCGGTGCGCACCGCTGCCCAGAAGGCGCTGGCCGCCGAATTCGAGGCACGCGCCGAACGCTTCGGCGCCTCGGCCAATGGCGACATCGCGCTCGGCTCGGATGGCACGCTGCGCTGGATCGGCGCGCCGATCGGCACGCTGGTCTCAGGTGAAGACGCGCTGAAGCCGCGCCTGGTGCTGCTGGCCGACGAACAACTGACCGGCCCGGCGCGCGACAAGGTCGCCGCGCGCGCCGAACGTTTCGTCAATTTCCAGATCGAATCGCTGCTGAAGTCGCTGGTCGACCTGAAGAATGCCGACCAGATTTCCGGCATCGGTCGTGGCATCGCTTTCCAGCTGGTCGAGAATTTCGGCCTCATCAACCGCCGCGACATCGCCGAGGAGATGAAGTCGCTCGACCAGGAAGGCCGCGCTGCCCTTCGCCGGCTTGGCGTGCGCTTCGGCGCCTACCATGTCTTCGTGCCGGCGCTGATCAAGCCGGCGCCTGCCGGGCTGGTGACGCTGCTGTGGGCGCTGAAGAATGACGGCAAGGATAAGCCAGGCTTTGGCGACGTGGTTCACGCGCTCGCATCCGGCCGCACCTCTGTGGTCATCGATCCGGCCTTCGACAAGACCTTCTACAAGCTCGCCGGCTACCGCAATCTCGGCCGCCGCGCCGTGCGCATCGACATTCTTGAGCGGCTGGCCGATCTGATCCGTCCGGCGACCAACTGGAAGCCCGGCCTCGGCCAACGTCCGGACGGCGCCTATGATGGCCAGTCCTTCATGGTGACGCCGCCGATGATGTCGATCCTTGGCGCCACCGCCGACGACATGGAAGAGATCCTCAAGGGTCTCGGCTACCGTGCCGAGCCGAAGCCGGCAGTCGAGGTCAAGGCGCGGCTCGAAGCACAGGACAATGCCGCCCGCGAAGCGGCGGCGGCCAAGCTGGCGGCGGAAGAGGCTGCAAAAGCCGAGCAGGCCAAAGCGGCGGAAGCCGCGGCAACCGATGCGGCCGCGGAGGCAGCGGTCGAAGGGTCGGAGCCGGCATCGGACTCAGTGGCCGTTTCGGAAACCGCGGCCGAAATTCCCGCCGAAAGCATCGCCGACGCTGCAGCAGAACCTGCTGCGGAAGAACAGACGAACGCTCCGGTCGAAACCGCGCAGGACGAAGCGCCGGTAGCCGAGATTGCGGCCGAGGCCGCCGAACCGGCGCCGGTTGAACCGCAGGCAGAGGCTGAAACTGCCGAGATTGAAGCCGCAGCGGCAGAAGCAAAAGAAGCCGAACCGGCCGAGCCGGTATCAGATGCCGAGCCCGCAACGGACATCACGCCGGACGAACCTGCAGCGGTGGCTGAAGCAGCCGTCGGCGAACCCGCTCCGGAAGCCGAAGCGCCAAAACCCATCCTGTTGTGGCGTCAGGGCCGATTCGAACAGCGCCCGCGCAACCGCGACGACAACCGCAGGAACAATCGCCCGCGCAACGGACAAGCGCGCGGCCGAAGCGATGCGCCTGCGGATGCCGCCGGCGCACCGGCCGCAGCCACGCCAGGTGAACGTCCGGCCCAGGAAGGCCGACGTGACGGTGCCGGCAAGCCGCGCTTCGACCGCTCGAAGTTCAAGCCCAAGCCGCAGGCCGAAGGCGAACAGCGGCGTGACGGCCGGCCGCAAGGCGAGCGTCCCGATCGCCGCGAAGGCCGGCCCGACTGGAAGGGCGGCAGGCCGGATGGCAAGGGAGGTCCGCAAGGCGGAAAGCCCGCTTTCCAGCCGAAGCCACGCGAGGAGCGCCCGGTGCGCTTCGATCCGGACTCGCCCTTTGCCAAGCTCGCCGCGTTGCGCGACCAACTGAAGAAGTAGACCCGGCTCGCTTCGATGGTCGTCGAAGGCCGCCAGCGTATCGACAAATGGCTGTTTTTCTCGCGCGCCGTGAAATCGCGTTCGCTGGCGGCGAAGCTGGTGGTCGCCGGTCGCGTGCGCATCAATCGCGACAAAGCAGCGCAGGCCTCCGATCAGGTCAAACCTGGCGACGTGTTGACCATCACGCTCGAGCGCCGCATCTTCGTCTGGAAGGTGCTCGGCGCCGGGGTGCGACGAGGTCCGGCCGAGGAGGCCCGCACGCTCTACGAGGATATGTCGCCACCGCCCACACCGAAGGGCCAAGCCCCTGCAGATGCAATTCCTGCGCTGCGCGAGGCCGGCAGCGGCCGCCCGACCAAGAAGGAACGTCGCCAGACCGACCGATTGCTCGGCGAAGATTGATGCCTGGCGTCCAAAAACATGCAGCGGTTTTGGGCCAACGAAACGCCTGGGGCAAAAACTGAACCCGGCAAACAAGACGCTTTGCGGGACATGACTGACTCCCGCCTGGCCTGCCGTCTGGAATTCCATTCCGGAAACACCGGCACCGCCCGCAATGGCTACCCTTGCAAGCGGCCGATAAAGGCGTTACCTGACGGAAAAAGCCCAACAAAATGGGACGTCCCGGAGCCGACCGATGACCTATGTCGTGACCGACAATTGCATCAAATGCAAATACATGGACTGCATCGAGGTCTGTCCGGTCGACTGTTTCTACGAAGGCGAGAACATGCTCGTCATCCATCCCGACGAATGCATCGACTGTGGTGTCTGCGAGCCGGAATGCCCGGCCGACGCGATCAAGCCCGACACCGAGTCCGGCCTCGACAAATGGCTGCAGGTCAACACCGAATACGCCGATAAATGGCCCAACATCACCGCCAAGAAGGAGCCTCCGGCAGACGCCAAATCCTTCGACGGCGAGGCCGGCAAGTTCGAGAAATACTTCTCCGCAGAGCCTGGCGAAGGCGATTGACAACACGGCCGCAAAGGCCGGTATTACGTGGGGTAAGAGGCACGTCACATTAACCGCCTTGACAGGCGGCGCTAACCTGTGGCCTTCGCTTATGCAGCAAAACCTTGATTCTTCCGACTTTTTGTGTTACATCAGCGAAACATGCCGGTGACACAACGTCGATTTATGGCGCAGACGCCCCAAATCACTGAAAGGTGAAAATCCCATCCGGACCAGAGTGATCTGGGCCAGGCGGTCGCAATATTGCGTTTGCCGGTCTAGCTTTTCCGATGGGTTCATCTGTTGTGCGGCTAACGATCGGTTTCCCCGATCGCGCGAGTTCGGGCCGGCAGGACGCCGGTACCACAACAAGGAGTTCAGGGCGCAATGGCAACGATCACCCCGCAGAAGAAGTCCACCGCTGCGCGTCACGGTTTCAAGACCGGCGAGTACATCGTCTATCCGGCGCACGGCGTCGGCCAGATCATCTCGATCGACGAGCAGGAAGTTGCTGGACACAAGCTGGAACTGTTCGTCATCGACTTCTCGAAGGACAAGATGCGTCTGAAGGTGCCGGTCGCCAAGGCGACCTCCATCGGCATGCGCAAGCTGTCGGAAGAGGATTATGTCGAGCGCGCGCTGAAGGTCGTGCAGGGCCGCGCCCGCGTCAAGCGCACCATGTGGTCGCGCCGTGCCCAGGAATATGATGCGAAGATCAATTCCGGCGACCTGATCTCGATCTCGGAAGTTGTGCGCGACCTCTACCGCGCCGACAACCAGCCGGAGCAGTCCTATTCCGAGCGTCAGCTCTATGAGGCGGCGCTCGACCGCATGGCCCGCGAGATCGCGGCCGTCAACCGCATGTCGGAAACCGAAGCCGTGCGCCTGATCGAGGTCAACCTCAACAAGGGCCCTAAGCGTGGCGCGAAGGCCGACAATGAGGAAGCCGAGCAGGAAGAAGCTGCCTGAGCTTTTCGCCTTTGAATTCATGAAAAACCCGGCCTCGCGCCGGGTTTTTTGCTTTTACCCTCCCCCTTTTGTGGGGAGGGTCGCTGCGAAGCAGCGGGGTGGGGGCGGCGCCGACCCCCGCCCGGACCTTCGGTCCGACCTCCCCACAAGGGGGAGGTAGAGGCTCAGCTCCCGCCTTCCTTCTCCGCCTCCTGCTTCAGCGTCGCAATGAACCGCTTCGTCCGCTGCTGCTCCGGATTGTTGAACAGCACCGCGGCCGGCCCTTTCTCGACGATGACGCCGGCATCCAGGAACACCACTTCCTGCGCGATCTTGGAGGCGAGGCGCAGATCATGCGTCGCCATCACCATGGTCGTGCCTTCGCTGGCGAGCTTGCCCAGCACGTCGACCACCTCCTGCGCCAGTTCCGGGTCGAGCGCCGAGGTCGGCTCGTCGCAGAGCAGCACCTTTGGCGACGGCGCCAAGGCGCGGGCGATCGCCACGCGCTGCTGCTGGCCTCCCGACAGGGTCGCTGGCCAGGCGTCGGTCTTGTGCGCCATGCCGACCTTCTCCAGCAGAGCGAGCGCCCGCTCGCGTGCCCTCTCAGGCGACCATTTCAGCACCGTCACCAGCCCTTCCATGACATTCTCGATCGCGGTGCGATGCGGAAACAGCTGGAAGTTCTGGAACACCATGCCTGTCTGCAGCCGCAGGCGCTGGATATCCCTGGCAGGAACCCTGCCGCCGGGGTGGAATTCAAGCGTCTCGTCGCCGATGCGTACCGTGCCTGAGGTCGGGATCTCCAACAGGTTGATGCAGCGCAGCAGCGTGCTTTTCCCGCTGCCCGAAGGGCCGACCAGCGCCGTGACGCTGCCTTCGGCAATGGTGACTGTCACACCCTTCAGCACGAGATTGTCGCCGAAGCGCTTTTCGATGTTGCTGAGGCCGATCATGAGCGCGCCTCCAGGAAGCCGCCATAGCGGTTAAGCCGTTCTTCCAGCCGTGTCTGCAAGGCCGACAGCACCGAGCTCATCGCCAGATAGAGGATCGCCGCCTCGACATAGAGGATCAGCGGCTCATAGGTGGTGGCGACGATGCGCTGCGCCGCCTGGAACATCTCCGGCACGGTGATGGCGGCGGCCAGCGACGTATCCTTAACCAGCGAGATGAAGGTGTTGGAGAGCGGCGGCACCGCGACCCGGCCGGCTTGCGGCAGGATGGTGCGCCGCATCGCCTGGCTCCAGGTCATGCCGATCGAATAGGCGGCCTCCCACTGGCCTTTCGGCACCGAGCCTATTGCCGCGCGGATGATTTCCGACGTGTAGGCGCCGATGTTGAGCGTGAAGCCGATCAACGCCGCTGTGAAGGCGTCAAGCAGGATGCCGACCGACGGCAGGCCGTAGAAGATCAGGAACAGCTGCACCAAAAGCGGCGTGCCGCGGAAGATCCAGACATAGAAGCGCACCAGCGCGACCAGCGGCTTGGGGCCGAACAGCCGGGCGAGCGCGGCACCGAGGCCGACCGTCAAGCCAAGAGCGAAGGACAACAGCGTCAGCGGCACGGTGAAGATCAGCGCCGCCCACAACAGCGAAGGCAGCGACTCCAGCATCAGTTGCAGCCAGTGCGGCACGTAAGACCCTCCAGATGGTAGCGGCGGCTTCGTCAAGGCGCGAATGCGTCAGGCATATCACGACAAAAGCGGCGGGCCGTCAAAGACGGCTCGCCGCTTGATATGTCTCAATATGTCTCATGGGCCGGATACCGACCCACCTCACTAGATTACTTCGAAACGTCCTGGCCGAAATAGGTGTCGGCGATCTTCTTGTAGGTGCCGTCGGCCTTGATCTCGGCCAGCGCCTTGTTGATCGCCGCGACCAGTTCCGGATCGCCCTTGCGCACGATGACGCCGGAATAGTCGGCGTTTTCCTCTTGCGCGGCGATCTTCACATTGGCGTCGGGCTTGTGCTTCTTGAAGTCGAGGAATGACAGGCTGTCATTGATGGTGGCGTCGGCACGGCCGGTCAAAAGCAGCTGAATCGACTGATCGAAGCCATCGGTGCCGACGAGCTCGGCGCCGTTCGTTTCGGCCAGCTTGCCGAAATTCGAGGTCAGCGATTGTGCCGACTTCTTGCCCTTGAGATCGGCGAAGCTCTTGATGTCGGTGTTGTCGCCGCGCACGATCAGCACCGCCTTGGAGGCGATGTAGGGATCGGAGAAGTCGTACTTGGCCTTGCGGGCGTCGGTGATGCCGACTTCGTTGATGACGGCGTCATAGCGATTGGCGTCGAGGCCGGCGATCAGCCCGTCCCACTTGCCTTCGAGGAATTCGACCTCGACGCCGAGCTTGTCGGCGATCGCCTTGGCGATTTCGACGTCGAAGCCGACCAGTGCGCCGGACGTGTCATGGTAGGTGAATGGCGCATAGGTGCCTTCCGTGCCGACCTTGATGACCCCGGCATGCTTGATCTGGTCGAGATTGGCGCCGGCATGGCCAGCGGTGACAGCCAGGACCTGCAGCGTTCCGGCGATAATGAGCGACTTGAGCCATTTCATTTTTCTGTGATCCCGTCCTTGGCCGGCTGTCCGGCATGTTGTGAGCGCTGGAAACTGACAGATGCAGGTCGAAAAAATAAGGAACAGAATTTCAAAAACAACCAGTTTCTGAAATCAGATTCTCGAAATAGCGTCTTTCAGCCGCGATAGGGACCATCGCGGATCATCCTTGCAATCCCTCGGGCAACACAATCCCGCCACCACGGTCGCGGAACCTTTCTCGCGCATAGCAGTTTTGGCTGTTCTAGGGCACGACGCCGCCATTTCAACCCGGGCGCCAGCCATGTTTACAAAGTCATCCCCATCGCCAGGAGCGCCTCATGATGGAAGACACGGCAGGACGGATCATGGTCCGCGCGGCAATGAGAGCTCCCTACCTCGAACGTGACGAAGAACATCGGTTGGCATTGCTTTGGAAGGAAGACAACGACCAGAACGCGCTGCACAGCATCACCGTCGCTCATATGCGGCTGGTCATTTCCATGGCCTCGAAATTCCGCCACTACGGCCTGCCGCTTGGCGATCTGATCCAGGAGGGTCATGTCGGCCTGCTCGAAGCCGCCGCCCGCTTCGAGCCGGAGCGCGAGGTGCGGTTCTCGACCTATGCGACGTGGTGGATCCGCGCCTCGATGCAGGACTACATCCTGCGCAACTGGTCGATCGTGCGCGGCGGCACCAGTTCGGCGCAGAAGGCGCTGTTCTTCAACCTGCGACGCCTGCGCGCGCGGCTGGCGAATGGCGCGGAGCCGCTGTCCAATGCAACCCTCTATCGCGAAGTCTCGGAGGCACTCGGCGTCTCCGAAGCAGACGTCGCGATGATGGATTCGCGGCTGTCGGCGCCCGACTCCTCGCTCAACATGCCGGTTGCCGACGATGCGGGCTCGACCGAGCGCATGGATTTCCTGGTCTCGGACGATCCTTTGCCCGACGAGATTGTCGGCGACAAGATCGATGTCGCGCGGCGCTCGCTCTGGCTGCGGGAAGCGCTTCGCGCACTCAACGCACGGGAGCTGAGGATCATCGAGGAACGCCGGCTGAATGACGAGGGCGCGACACTCGAAGCGCTCGGCGAGACGCTCGGCATTTCCAAGGAACGCGTCCGCCAGATCGAGGCCCGCGCCATGGAAAAGCTAAAGGTCGCGTTGGTGAAGCAGAACCCGGAGTTCATGGCGACTGCCGCCTGATCCGCAACAACCGTCCAGGCTCTTACTTGTCAGTGACGATCTTGACCTTGTCGCCGGCCGAAACCGCGGCACCCGGCGACAGTGCGTTGAGCACGCGGAACAGATCAAGCTTGCGGTCGACGCCGACCATCTGGGCCGAGAGCGAACCCATCGTCTGCCCCGGCTGAACGGTGACGACGCGGATATGCAGCGGCTTCAGAGCCGCCTTCTCGGCAGCACTGAGGATCCGGAACGAGCCGCTCACCGAACGCGCCACGGTGTCCAGCGTGGTACTGGCCGAAGGTGCCGCGGTCAGCAGCCGGTAGACCTGGCCGCCGGCACGGATCACGGCAATGTCGAACTGCCAGCCTTCGGCGCCGGCATGCGCGGTCGCCGCCTCATTGCCGTTGATGGTCTCCTGCTTGACGGTGCTGTCGTCGAGACCGGCCACCCAGCCGCTGCGGATATAGTCGGTGAGCGCGCGGTTCTTGTCGATCGAAACGCCGTCGAAGCGGATCGCCATGTCGCCGGGGCCGGTTGCGGTCACGGCCGCCGCCGAATTGTCGATGATGAAGCCCTGCGGCACCGAGAAGGACACGCCGAGGCCCGGATGCAGGAAGGTTTCGCCGCGCACATAGCCTTCCTCGGGCGTGTCGCCATAGAGCAGGCCGTCTATGCCGGCGAGGAAGGAATCGCGGTCGCGCGTGCCGAAGCCTGGCGCGCCGAACTGGCGGGCGTGGCGCTGCGCCAGGTCGATGCGCTGCGGCGTGTTAGGGTGCGTGGCCAGGAAGTCGAGGCTGGCATCGGTGGCGCCGCTGATCGAACGGAAATCGGTATAGGCCGACATCGACTGCAGGAAGCGGCCGGCGGCAAAAGGATCGTAACCGGCTTCGCCGATCGATTTGATGCCGATGGCGTCGGCTTCCAGCTCCTGGTTGCGCGAGAACTGCGCGAGCCTCAGCTTGCCGCGGATCAGCGCCGCCTTGGCGGTCGGGCTGTCGCCGAGCACGTCGGAAACCACCTTGGTCGCCAGGCCTTCCTCGGCCTCCAGCTGCTGGCGCTGCAGGCCGTGATTGGCGGTGACGTGGCCCATCTCATGCGCGATGACAGCGGCAAGCTCGGCCGAATCATTGGCCAGCGCCAACAGGCCGCGCGTGATGTAGAGATAGCCGCCCGGCAGCGCGAAGGCGTTGACGTTGGGCGAATTCAGGATGGTGATGCGATAGGTCTGCGTCGGGTTGGCCGAGACCACCGTCAGATTGCCGACCACCTTGGCGACCATGCGCTCGAGCTTGGGATCGGAATATTCGCCGCCATAAGTCGCCAGGATGCGCGGATGCTGCGCTTTCGCCAATTCGGCGAGCTTGTTGTTGGCGCCGACATTGTCGACGGTGATCGGCCTGTCGGAAGGCTGGAAGCCGGATTCCTGAACCGCCGGCGGCGTGAACATCTGGCAGCTCGCCAGCGCCACGGCAAAGCCTGCCAGCGCGAGAAAGCGCGCCAGGGGATTCATTCGTAATTTGTTAGCGCCGATCGCCAGAACGGCTTCCTTTCGGGTCCCGGCGCATGACCACGAAAATCGGGGGCGATCTTCGGAACGTGTCATGCGCTATCTCAAACTGCTGCAGTATCCGTTGCACGCCCTTGGGGCGGGCGGCGGATACTGCAGGCAAATCACGTCCTGTGCCGGACCAGTAGGGCGGACCTAGCCACACTCCTCCAGTCATGGCAAGCAAACGCCACATCGCCTGGAGCCGGTTTGGCCGTAAATTATGTCCGCTTTCGGGCAACATCTCGTGATACGGCATCCCCGGCACCCGCGCCGATATAGCGCCGGAACGCTTCCGGACCAGCCCCGGCAAAGAAATCATCCACCTTGCCGGTTGCGGCAACCAACCCATTGTCCAAAAACACCATGTGTTCGCCGATGCGACGGGCGTCTTCCGGCTGATGGGTGACGAACAGCACCGTCATGCCCCGCTCGGCATGAACGGCGGCGACCAGATCCAGCATGTCGTCGCGCAGCGCCGGACCGAGCGAAGCGAAGGGTTCGTCGAGCAGCAGCACCGGCCGGTCACGCACCAGCACCCGAGCCAGCGCGACGCGCTGGCGTTCCCCGCCCGAGAGTTCGCGCGGCAAGCGTCGTTCCTTGCCAGCAAGACCGGTGCGCGCAAGGGCCCCGGCGATCGCGGCGCGGTCCGCTTCCGTCAGCCGCAAGGATGGCGAGCGACCGAGCCCGACATTCTGCTCGACGGAAAGATGCGCAAACAGATTGTTTTCCTGGAACACCATCGACACCGGCCGCACTGAGGCTGGCTCGGCGCTGACATCGACCCCACCGATCAGCACGCGGCCCGACTGTGGGGTCTCAAACCCGGCGACCAGATTGAGCAGCGTCGACTTGCCCGAACCGCTCGGCCCCATGATGGCGGTGATCTTCGCCGCGGCGAAATCGACGTTGAAGACGAGCGGCGCTTCGCCATAGCTGAACGACACCTTGTCCAGCCGCACCGGTGCACCCTTTTCAAGCCTGCTGGCCGCCCCGTCACGCATCCCGGACCTTCTCCCTTCCCAGCCAGTGCGCCGCCACGATCAACGCGAGGCAGATGAGGCCGAGCAGCAATGCCAGGCCGGCGGCGTCCTCGGTACGGTAGCTGCCCATCCGCGCCAGGAGAAGGTACGGCAACGTCTGCACGGAATCACTGCCGAACAAGGCAATGACGCCGAGATCGCCGAGCGACAGCGCCATGGCAAAGGCGAAGGCAGTTGCGAGGGGGCGCCGCAGCGACGGCCAGTCGACCAGCATCAGCCGGTTCCAGCCCGCAATGCCGAGCTGTGCACAGAGCCGTTCGTGACGCTCGCTCGCCGCATCATAGGCGGGACGGACGGCGCGCAAGGCAAACGGCATCGCCATCACCGCATTGACGGTGACGACCATGACCGGGGCAATGGCGAAGACATCGCCGGTATGGCGCAGCAACAGGAACCAGCCGGCGCCGACGACGATCGGCGGCACGACCAGCACAAAACCGGCGCCGGTATCGGAGGCGTGTTCGAGCAGTGTCTTTGCGCCGGCACGGCGGTTTAGCGCCAGTGCCCGCCGCGCCATGGTCAGCGCCAGCGACAGCGTCACCGAGAGCAGCGCCGACAGGAAGGCGAGCACCACGCTGGTCAGCGTCGCCTGCCTGACAGTGGCCTCACCGGCCAGCCGGCTGAGATCGGCACCCAACCCGGCAACCACCGTCGCCGCCATCGGCCCGACGACGAACAGCAGCGCCAAGACGATGAGCATGGCGTTCAGCCAGGTCTCGATCCCGCCGACTGAGAGATAGCGGCGTTGCGCGACCGGCAGGTTGGTGTCGCCGACCACATTGGCGCCAAGCCGCGTCAGCGCCAGCACCACGATAAAGGTCAAGGCGATCTGCAGCAGCGTCAGCGTCACCGCGCGTGCGGGATCGAAATCGAAGCGCAGCGCCTGGTAGATGCCGACCTCCAGCGTCGTCGCGGCCGGCCCGCCGCCCAGTATCAGCACGATCGTGAAGGATGTGATGCAGAGCATGAAGACCAGCCCGGCGACTCCCGGCAATGCCGCACGCAGCGTCGGCCATTCGATCAGCCGGAACGCCGGCGGCGCCGCCATGCCGAGCTGGCTCGCCAGGCGCCATTGGTCGGTCGGTATGGTCTGCAGCACCTCGAGGAACAGTCGCGTCGCCAACGGCAGATTGAAGAAGACATGGGCGACGAGAATACCGGACAGGCCATAGATGCCCGGCCAGCTTCCGCCGCCGATCACCGAGAACACGCCGGCGAAATAGCCGGCACGGCCATAAAGCGCCAGGATGCCGAGCGCCGCGACGATGGCCGGCAGCGCCAACGGTACGGCGAAGAGTTGCAGGATGAAGGCGCGGCCAAGGAAGCGTGGATGCCGCGACAGAGCGCGCGCCACCAACAGCGCCGGGCCGACGGAAAGCAACGTCGACAGCGCTGCTTGCCAGAGCGTGAAGCGCATGACGCGCAGCAGATAGGGGTCGAAGGCCGCCCAGGCGCCGGAAAGATCGTGAGCGCCCTCGAAAAGCAGGCCAGCAAACGCGCCGCAGATCACCAGCGCGATTGCGGCGAGCGCCATGATGCCAGCGCCGACGCGGGAATCCGTGGAATGCGCCGGCGCCATCGCGCTGCCTACTTGCTCATCACCGCCAGCCATTCATCCACCCAGGCCTTGCGGTTGGCGGCGACCTCTTCGGGGCTGAACAGCAAGGTCTTGGTCGGCTTAACCAGTTTGTCGAAGGCCGGGTTGAGCGGCTTGTCGGTCTTGCCTGCCGGGAACATCCAGTTGGTCTCGGGGATCGCGTCCTGGAATTTCGGGCCTGTCATGAAGGCCATGAACTTTGCCGCCAGCGGATTCTTGGCCCCCGTCGTGGTGATACCCGCCACCTCGATCTGCAGATACTCGCCCTCCTCGAACGACGCTGCCTGGTAGCGCTCTGTCTTCTCGGCGACCATGTGATAGGCCGGCGACGTCGTGTAGGACAGCACCATCGGCGCCTCGCCCTTGGTGAACAGCCCATAGGCCTCGCTCCAGCCCGGCGTCACGGTCAGCACCTTCGCCTTGAGTTTGGCCCAGGCCTCCGGCGCCTTGTCGCCATAGACCGACTTGACCCACAGAAGCAGGCCGAGGCCCGGCGTCGAGGTGCGCGGATCCTGGATGACGATCTTGTCGTCGGCACTTCCTTCGACCAGCTCTTTCAGGCTTTTCGGCGGCGTCTTCATCTTTTCGGTGTCGTAAACGACGGCGAAATAGCCGTAGTCGAAAGGCACAAAAGTGTCGTCGCTCCAGCCACCCGGCACATTTATGTCGGATACCCCGCCATGCGGCGCGAACAGGCCTGACGCCTTGGCATCGGCGGTGAGATTGGTGTCGAGGCCGAGCACGATATCGGCCTTGGTCGATGCCCCTTCCAGCCTGACCCGGTTGAGCAACGCGACGCCATCGGCGACCGAGACGAACTCGACATCACAGCCGCATTCGGCCTCGAATTCCTTCTTCACCACGGGACCCGGACCCCAGTCGGCGGTAAAGCTCTCATAGGTGTAGACGGTGAGTTTGTCCTTGGCCAAGGCCGGTCCGGACAGGACCACGGCCATTGCTGAGACAAGAGCGTATAAAAGCGTGCGCATCGGCGCCTCCTTCGTTCGAATTAAAAGGAATTGAGGCGTCGGACTGTCCGAAACGTCTAATCCCTCCGCCGGTACAAACCGGATCAGGTTCAGCGGGTTGGCGAGATTGCCTCTCAGCCGGTCCGCGAAGATCGCGTCCGGCACCCCGTTAGAGCGTTTCGACACATAGGCCGGGCCGATCCCCCACGCAAGTGGGAGTTTGCCGCCTTCCGTTTCCGGTGCCGGGCTGGTAAGGGCCACACGATATGAGCACATTCACCATCCTGCTTGGCGGCGATCTCAATCGCACGCCACGACTCGACCGCCAGGTCGAAGGCTCCCGCGTCATCGCCGCCGACGCCGGCATCGGCCATGCGCGGTTGCTGGGCCTTGTCCCGGAACTGTGGGTGGGTGATTTCGATTCTGTGCCCGCCAATCTGCCGGATGATCTCGCCACTGTCCCCCGCCGGACTTTCCCGGCGGAAAAGGACCAGACCGATGGCGAACTGGCAATCGCCGCGGCACTCGAGCGCGGTGCGACCAGCCTGGTGCTCGCCGGTGCTTTCGGCGGCAAGCGCGCCGACCACGCTTTCCTGCATCTGGCGCTTGCCCTGCGGCTGGCCGAGGCCGGGACTGATGTGCTCCTGACCAGCGGCGCCCAGGAAGGCGTCCCGTTGCTGCATGGAAAGGCTGGCTTCGACTATGCCGACGGCACGCTGTTTTCGGTGCTCGGCTTTTCCGAGCTTGCTGGCCTGACCGTCACCGGCGCCAAATGGCCGCTCGATCACGTCAAGGTGGCATTCGGCTCGTCGCTGACCATTTCCAACGAGGTCAAAGGCCACCTCGAAATCGCGCTGGACCATGGCAGCGCGATGCTGCTCGCTCATCCCTATCCCTATCCCTTACCTGAAAGCTGATATGGCCCCGCCCCTTCTCAACCTCGACGGGATAAAACTGACCTTCGGTGGCACGCCGCTGCTCGATGGTGCCGCCTTGACGGCGTCGGCCGGCGACAAGATCGCGCTGGTCGGCCGCAACGGTTCGGGCAAGTCGACGCTGCTGAAGATCGCCGCCGGCCTGATCGAGCCGCAGGACGGCGAGGTGTTCCGCCAGCCCTCGGCAACCGTCCGCTATTTGCCGCAGATGCCCGACATGGAGGGTTTTGCCAGTGTCCGCGCGTATGTCGAGGCGGGGCTTGGCCCTGCTGACGATCCCTACCGCGCCAGCTATCTGATGGAGCATCTCGGCCTGTCGGGTGAGGAGCGTCCGAACGACCTGTCGGGCGGCGAAGCGAGGCGCGCCGCCCTTGCCCGCGTCATGGCGCCGGAGCCCGACATTCTGCTGCTAGATGAGCCGACCAACCATCTCGACCTCTCGGTGATCGAATGGCTGGAAGAGGAGCTTAGCCGAACCTCCTCGGCACTCGTCGTCATCTCGCACGATCGTCGCTTTCTCGAGCGCGTGTCGCGCGCCACCATCTGGCTCGATCGCGGCCAGACCCGCAGGCTGGACAAGGGCTTTGGCCATTTCGAGGAATGGCGCGACCTTGTGCTGGAAGAAGAAGAGCGCGAGCAGCACAAGCTCGGCCGTCAGATCGTGCGTGAGGAGCATTGGCTGCGCTACGGCGTGACGGCGCGACGCAAGCGCAACATGCGCCGTCTCGGCGAATTGCAGACCATGCGCCAGCGTTTCCGCGGCCATCGCGGCGCCGAAGGGTCGGCGACCATGGTGGCGAGCGACGCCGCCGAATCCGGCAAGCTGGTGATCGAGGCCAAGAACATCGAGAAGAACTTTGGCGATCTCACTGTCGTCAAGGGGTTTTCGACCCGCATCCAGCGCGGCGATCGGGTTGGCCTGGTCGGGCCGAACGGCGCCGGCAAGACGACGCTCTTGAAGATGCTGACCGGCGAGATGAAGCCCGACGCCGGTTCGATACGGCTCGGCACCAATCTGGAGATCGCCACGCTCGACCAGAAGCGCGAGGCGGTCGACCCGCAAGAGACGCTGGCGCAGTATCTCACCGACGGGCGCGGCGAAAATCTCGTCATCAATGGCGAGCAGCGCCATGTCGTCTCCTACATGAAGGATTTCCTGTTCAAGCCGGAACAGGCGCGCACGCCGGTACGCGAGCTTTCCGGCGGCGAACGGGCACGCCTGCTGCTGGCGCGCGTGCTGGCGCGGCCGGCAAACCTTCTGGTGCTCGATGAGCCGACCAACGATCTCGACATGGAGACGCTGGAGCTGCTGCAAGAACTGGTTGCCGGCTTTGCCGGCACCGTCATCCTGGTCAGCCACGACCGCGATTTCCTCGACCGCACCGTGACCAGCATCATCGCGCCCGACGGCGCTGGCCGCTGGATCGAATATGCCGGCGGCTATTCCGACATGCTGGCGCAGCGCGGCGGCACTAGGCTGGACGACCGCAAGGCGCGCGCGAAGGCCGAAAACGGCGAAGCGCCAGTGACGACCAAAAGTGAAGCGGCTGCGCCAAAGGGGCCGGCGAAGAAACTGTCGTTCAAGCAGAAATTCGCGCTGGAATCGCTACCCAAGAAAATCGAAGCTGTGATGGCATCAATCTCGAGGCTTGAGAACAACATCGCCGATCCCGCCTATTACGAGCGCGACCCGGCCTCGTTCCAGAAAACCATCGCCGCCCTCGACAAGGAGCGCGCGACGCTGGCTGCGCTTGAAGAAGAGTGGCTGGAGCTGGAGATGTTGCGCGAAGAGATGGAGGGGTGAAGGATTGCATGCGGGCTTTTATGCGCCTACATTATGCGCATAAAAGGAGGCGATCTCTATGCTTCAATCGACGCCAAAACCTCAGCGACAATCTGTGAATACGTCCATCGACTCTCAGTTGATCAGCGACGCCAAAGCGTTGGGCATCAATATCTCACGCGCCGCCGAAGAGGGCATTGCCAAAGCAATCTCGGCAGAAAAAACGCGTCGATGGCAGGAAGAAAACAAGGAAGCCATCGAAAGCTCCAATGAATATGTCAGACGCAACGGACTGCCATTGGCCAAACACCGGCCGTTCTGATGGCACGTTACGATTTCTATAGGAATGCCGGGGGCGGCGGTTATCTTCTCGATGTACAGTCAGACCTTCTTGAAGGGCTGAGCACGAGGGTCGTCATTCCTTTGATGCCGCCCAAGATAGCCCCGGTTCCTGGCCGCCGACTAAACCCGACCTTCGCCATAAACGGCAAAGATCATGTGATGGTCACACAGTTTATGTCAGCCTTCGCTGCCTCTGAATTGCCGGATCCAGAGGGAAACCTTTCCAGACACCATGACGAGATTGTCACCGCGCTCGACATGCTGTTTCAAGGCTTCTAAGTCAACGGAGCTTCGGCTAACGGGCCCTTCTCAGCCCGCCGTCTTCGCCTGCCAGGCCTTGATCGCTTCGTCGAACACCTTCTCGCCGGGAATGCCCTTTTCCATGGTCAGCAATGCCCGCCGTCCGGTCTTGTAGACCACAGGCACGTCGATCCAGTCCTGACCACGAAGCAAGGTCATGTTGGCGTCTTCGTCGGCCTTGGTGTCGTTGAGCGCGACGAGGAAGAACCCGTCGGCGATCTTGGCCGGAATGCCGATCAGCGGGCTGCCGGCATCCTGTTCCGAACCCTTCATGGCGACGCGCAGGATGTTGTCGACGCCGCCGCCTTCGAAGCCGTCGGGCGTCAGGAAGATCATCTCGATGATATGGCTGGCCGGCAAGGTCTGGTCGGTATTACGGCGGATGGTCATGCGCAACTGGATGTCCTTGCCGGGAATGGTTGCTTCGGCACGGATCGCCGGTTCCGGCGGCAGGTCGCCACCGGGCGATTCCTGCACCAGCGACCAGACGATGTTGCCGGGCTCCGCCGAACCCTGGGCGGTGCTGGTGCGCTCTTCATAGAAGATCGCCTTCTGGCCGACCGGCAGCGCGGTTTCCGCTGGCGCGGCTGCCGGTGCTGGCGGCGCAGCACCCGCCGGTGCTGGCGGGGTGGCGGCGGCATCTGCCGGCGCTGCCGGGGCAGCTCCATTGGCAGGCGGTGTTGCGGGGGCGGCACCTGTCGCCGGGGGCGTAGCCGCGGCAGGCGTGCCGGCGGCCGGTGCGGAAATCGCCGGCGCGTTCGTCGCCGAGGGCGGCGTGGTCAGCGCCGCAACCGATTCGCCTTCGCCAATGCCGCTTTGTCCGCCAGCCGGGCCGGGATCGACCTCGCTGCCCTGCGGCGTCAGCCGCTGGGTGAATTTCGTGCCTTCGGTTTCCGTGCCGCCGGCCGCGGGCGCCGGCGGCGTTGCCGCGGCATCGGTTGCGGGCTTGGCGGGCGCTGGTTTCACCGGTTCGGTCTTGGCGACCTGGTTGCCGCCAAGCCCCAGCATCTTGCCGAAGGCGTCCTTGTTCAGCCAGATGCCGTAGCCGCCGCCGGCAACGACCAACAGCGCGACGACGGCAGCGATCAGCCCACCATAGCTGCGCTTGCGCTCGGCGGGACGCAGGCGCTGGAAGGTGTCCGACACCGGCTCTTCGTTGCTGGAAAAGACATCGACCCCGTCGTCGGCCTCGTCGGCATCCATGCCTGGAAGAGGCGTGTCGGCGCGAGCTGGCTGGGAAGGTGCGGCTGCGGGCTTCCAGCTTGGCTCGACCTTGGCGGCAGGTGGCGGCGCGGGTTGATAAGGTTCAGGCTTGGCGGGCGGCGCCGGCCAGGCCGATTCCGCCTTCGCCGGTTGCCGTGTATGGCTCGGCTGATTCTTGTTGCGATCGATCGAGGAAAAGATGTGTTCCAGTTCCGCGAGCGGGTCGGTCTCCGGCACGCTCTTGGCATAGTCGCGCTCGACGCTCGTGATGGCGTCTTCCAGCGAGCGTTTCTGCTTGGCTATGACCTCGGCAGACAGCGGCGGCGAGAATTCCGCAAGTTTCCTTTCGAGTGCGGAGCGAGCGCCATCGTATGTCCGCGTGCGCGTGTCCGGCGTCGGCTCGCCGTACTTGTCGAGCGCCTTTTTCAGAACAGCAACGAAATCTGCCATGCTTCAGTCGACCTGTATTTTGTTCCCGCGCCGGCCCCCGCAAATCAGCCACGATGCCCGGAAAGGCTTCAGAAACTAATCTTGAAACGGATCGGTCACAAGTATCGTGTCGTCGCGTTCCGGGCTGGTGGAAAGGAGCGCGACCGGGGCGCCGATCAGCTCCTCGATGTAGCGGACATATTTGACCGCCTGGGCCGGCAGATCGTTCCAGCTGCGCGCGCCGGCGGTCGTGCCCTTCCAGCCCTCCAGCGTCTCGTAGACCGGTTCGACACGTGCCTGTGCGCCCTGGCTGGCCGGCAGATAGTCGATCATCTCGCCGTCAAGACGATAGCCCGTGCAGACCTTGATCTCGTCCAGCCCGTCGAGCACGTCGAGCTTGGTCAGCGCGATGCCTTTGATGCCGTTGACGGCGACGGCCTGGCGCACCAGCACCGCGTCGAACCAGCCGCAGCGGCGCTTGCGGCCGGTGACGACGCCGAATTCATGGCCGCGCGTGCCGAGAAACTCGCCGATCTCGTTCTTCTGCTCGGTCGGGAACGGGCCTTCGCCGACGCGCGTCGTGTAGGCCTTGGTGATGCCGAGCACATAATTGATGGCACCTGGGCCGACGCCGGAACCGGCTGCCGCTTGGCCAGCCACCGTGTTGGACGAGGTGACGAACGGATAGGTGCCGTGGTCGATATCGAGCAGCGTGCCCTGCGCACCCTCGAACAGGATGCGCTCGCCGGCCCGGCGCTTGTCGTCGAGGATTTTCCAGACCCGGTCCATATAGGGCAGGATCTCGTGCGCAACCGAAGTCAGCTCCTGCATGATCGCGTCATGCGTGACTTCCGCATGGCCAAGCCCGCGACGCAGCGCGTTGTGGTGCGTCAGCAGCCTGTCGACCTTCAAGGGGAGTGTTTCCAAATCCGCCAAATCCATCACCCTGACCGCGCGCCGGCCCACCTTGTCCTCGTAGGCGGGGCCGATGCCACGACGGGTCGTGCCAATCTTCGTGCCGGAATTGGAGGCGGCGTCCTCGCGGAATCCGTCCAGTTCCCGATGCACGGACAGGATAAGCGCTGTGTTTTCGGCTATTTTCAGGCGATCCGGCGTCACCTCGACGCCTTGCGCCTTGAGCTTGGCCACTTCGGCGACGAAAGCGTGCGGGTCGAAAACGACGCCATTGCCGATGATGGACAGCTTGCCCTGGCGCACGACGCCCGACGGAAGCAACGACAATTTGTAGACCTTGCCGTCGACGACCAGCGTGTGGCCGGCATTGTGGCCGCCCTGGAAACGCACCACGACATCGGCGCGCTCCGACAGCCAGTCGACGATCTTGCCCTTGCCTTCGTCGCCCCACTGCGAGCCGACGACCACCACATTGGCCATGTTTCTTTTCCCTTGAGACGCCGCCAAGCGGCTTGAATATGGTTCGAAACGACAGGCCTCTATAACGTCAAGACCTCGCGAGCGCGACCTTTCTTTGCCGCCGAAATTGCCTTGAGGCACAACAATTTTCGGCTTTGACATCATTTACTTGGGCGCACGGGGGCAATAGGCCGACAAACACCGCAGCTCCGGCGGCCGGAATCCCGCGATGCATCGAAGCGCCTACATATTCCTGCTGCTCACCACCTTGCTGTGGGGTGGCAACTCGGTGGCCGGCAAGCTGGCGGTCGATCACGTCTCGCCGATGACGCTCGTCTTCCTGCGCTGGGTGCTGGCCGTGGCGATCATGCTGCCGATCGGCTGGAAGACGATCCAGAAGGACTGGCCCGTGGTGCGCAAGCATTGGCTCGTGCTGGCTGCCCTCGGCGCCAGCGGCTTCACCCTGTTCAACACCATCTTCTATACGGCGCTCAACTATACGACTGCGATCAACGTCTCGATCGAACAGGCGGCGATGCCGATCCTGATCATCGTCGCCAATTTCGTCTTCTTCCGCCTGCGCGTGAACTGGGCGCAGATTGTCGGCGTCGTGCTGACCATCGCCGGCGTGATCCTGACTGCCTGCCATGGTGATCCGCGCCGGTTGTTGACGCTGGAGCTCAATTTCGGCGACGCCATCATGCTGGTCGCCGTGTTTCTCTACAGCGGCTATTCGGTCGGACTGCGGCTGAAGCCAGTGATGCATTGGCAAAGCCTAATGCTGGCCCTGTCGGTTGCCGCACTCATCACCTCGTTGCCCTTCTTCCTGTGGGAGATCGCCGCCGGCAAGGTCATCGTGCCCGACGCACGTGGCTGGACAGTTATCGTCTATACCGCGATTGGCGCATCGGTCATCTCGCAGATCTTTTATATCAGGGGCAATGAGTTGATCGGCGCCAACCGCGCCGGCCTGTTCATCAATCTGGTGCCGATCTTCGGCACGCTGCTTTCGGTGCTGATCGTCGGCGAGACGTTCCAGCTCTATCAGGCAATGGCTTTGGTGCTCGTGCTGGGCGGTATCGGGCTCGCCGAATACAGCGGGCGCAAGGCAGCAAAATAGTCAAAAGGCTTTTAGCAGGCCAGCGTCCTTCAAAATGTCGTTGGCGAGATGTCGGGACTTCAAAAACGTAACCAATGTAACGCGTTGTTGGGTCTCGGGATTGTACCAAACCTCATGGTCGCCCTTGCCTTGCCGCAACAATCTCCAACCTGCCTCTGTGAGTAATTTCTTTAGTGGCTTGGCAAAATTCTGCATTCTCGCCCACTGACCTCAAAGAATCTTGAGCGCATTCTAAGCGGATTTCGGAGGTGTAGACTTATTGTGGAGATTATCCGCTGCGAGTGGGTTAGACGCGGTTGAAATGTCGTGAACCACAAGTTCAACGTCGAGTTCCTCGGCATCCTCTAAGTCGAGCAAATCCGGTAGCACCGCCAATATCCGCTGACGCAAATCGTCGAGAGATTCGCTTTCGGTCGCCAGTCCGGTCTTGCCTCGCGAAATCGCGTACCAGACCGACGCCTCGTTGTCCCAACGGACATCAACAACCAGTTTCATCTTCGTGTCTCCGCAGCCAGATAATACATCAAGGCATCAAAAACGAAAGGCGCGGACAGTTCCGCGCCTTTCAAATCCTTGCCAGAGGCAGGGATCACATCGCGTTGATGTCGAACTGCAGCCGTTTGGCCGAGTCGATCGACTTGTGCGCCTTGATCTGCTCCAGCACATTCTCCGGGAACGGCGCATCGAGATAGAGCAGCGCGATGGCATCGCCGCCCGGCCGGTTGCGGCCAAGCTGGAAGTTGGCGATGTTGACGCCGTTCTCGCCGCATACGGTGCCCAGCAGGCCGATGATGCCCGGCGCATCGGCATTGGTGGTGTAGAGCATGTGCTGGCCGACCTCGGCATCGAGATTGATGCCCTTGATCTGGATGAAGCGCGGCTTGCCGTCGGAGAAGCAGGTGCCGGCGATCGAGCGCGTCTTGTGCTCGGTCGTGACCGTCAGCTTGATGTAGCCGTCGAACACGCCCGACTTGTCGCGCTTGACCTCGGCGACGATGATGCCGCGCTCCTTCACCATGATCGGCGCCGACACCATGTTGACGTCGGCGACCTGCGGCCGGATCAGTCCGGCAAGGGTAGCGCTGATCAGCGCGCGCGTGTTCATCGTCGCGGTCGAGCCGTCGAACAGAATCTCGACCTCCTTGATCGGGTCTTCGGTGACCTGGCCGACAAAGGCGCCGAGCACTTCGGCGAGCTTGACGAACGGCTTCAGGCGCGGCGCTTCCTCGGCGGTGATCGACGGCATGTTGATGGCGTTGGAGACGGCGCCCTTGATCAGGTAATCGGCCATCTGTTCGGCGACCTGCAGCGCGACATTCTCTTGCGCTTCCGCCGTCGAGGCGCCGAGATGCGGCGTCGCCACCACGTTCTCCATGCCGAACAATGTGTTCTGTTCGGCCGGTTCGACCTCGAACACGTCGACGCCGACGCCGGCCACCTTGCCGCTCTTCAGCGCCGCGACCAGGTCGGCCTCGACGATCAGCCCGCCACGCGCGCAGTTGATGATGCGCACGCCGTTCTTCATCTTGGCGATTGCCGCCGCATCGATGATGTTGCGCGTCTTGTCGGTCAGCGGCGTGTGCAGCGTGATGAAGTCGGCACGGGCGAACAGTTCGTCCAACTCGACCTTGTCGACGCCGAGTTCCTCGGCACGGCTGTCCGACAGGAACGGATCGAAGGCGACGACATGCATCTTCAGCCCAACGCCGCGCGTCGCGACGATCGAGCCGATATTGCCGCAGCCGATGACACCCAGCGTCTTGCCGGTGATCTCGACGCCCATGAAGCGGTTCTTTTCCCATTTGCCGGCATGGGTCGAGGCGTTGGCTTCCGGAATCTGGCGCGCCAGCGCGAAGATCATCGCGACCGCGTGTTCGGCTGTCGTGATCGAATTGCCGAAGGGCGTGTTCATCACGATGATGCCCTTGCGGCTCGCCGCCGGGATATCGACGTTGTCGACGCCGATGCCGGCGCGGCCGATAACCCTGAGATTGGTGGCGGCGTTGATCAGCTTTTCGGTGACCTTGGTCGCCGAGCGGATGGCGAGGCCATCATACTGGCTGATCACTTCGAGCAGCTTTTCCTTGTCCTTGCCGAGATCGGGAAGATAGTCGACCTCGACGCCGCGATCCTTGAATATCTGCACGGCGGTGGTTGAGAGTTTGTCTGAGACGAGAACGCGAGGCATGGGTTTGATCCTTTGCGATTGGCATTCCTCCCCTTGAGGAGAGGGTCGGCGCGAAGCGCCGGGGTGGGGTCGGTGCGGCCGGACGCGGCCAAATCTTCTGGACGGTGGATCGTTGAGCGGGTGGAGAGGACCCCACCGGCCCTTTGGGCCACCCTCCCCTCAAGGGGGAGGGATCAGGCCGCTGCTTTGAGCGACGCCTTCTGTGCGGCGAAGGCCCAGTCGAGCCAAGGCAGCAGCGCTTCGATATCCGACGTCTCGACCGTCGCGCCACACCAGATACGCAGGCCGGGCGGTGCGTCGCGATAGGCGCCGATATCGTAGGCGACACCTTCCTTGTCGAGCACCGACACCAGCCCCTTGGCGAAAGCCGCCTGCCCGTCGGCGTCGAGCGCGGACACATCCGGGTCGGTGAAGGACAGGCACACGGATGTGTTCGACCGCGTCGCCGGCACGGCGGCGAGATGGCCGAGCCATGAGGACTTGCCGACAAAGCCATCGAGGACGGCCGCATTGGCATCCGCCCGGGCGATCAGCGCATCGAGGCCACCGGTCGACTTCGCCCAGTTGAGCGCGTCGAGATAGTCCTCGACGCACAGCATCGAGGGGGTGTTGATGGTCTCGCCCTTGAAGATGCCTTCGATCAGCTTGCCGCCCGATGTCAGGCGGAAGATTTTCGGCAGCGGCCATGAAGGCTTGTAGGTCTCCAGCCGCTCGACGGCGCGTGGGCTGAGAATGAGCATGCCGTGTGCGCCCTCGCCGCCCAGCACCTTCTGCCAGGAGAAGGTGACGACATCGAGTTTCTCGAAATCGAGTCTCTGTGCGAAGGCGGCCGAAGTCGCGTCGCAGATGGTCAGGCCCTTGCGGTCCGCGGGAATGAAATCGCCGTTCGGCACGCGCACGCCGGACGTGGTGCCGTTCCAGGTGAAGACCACATCGCGGTCGAAATCGATCTTTGTGAGGTCGGGCAGTTCGCCGTAGCCGGCTTCGATCTTGCGCACGTCGGCAAGCTTCAATTGCTTGACCACGTCGGTGACCCAGCCGGAGCCAAAGCTCTCCCAGGCGACCATGTCGACGCCGCGCTCGCCGAGCAGCGACCACAGCGCCATCTCGACAGCGCCAGTGTCCGACGCCGGCACGATGCCAATGCGGTAACCCGCCGGGACCTGGAGAATTTCCCGCGTCAGCTCGATCGCCTGTTCGAGCTTGGTCTTGCCGATCTTGGCGCGGTGGGAACGGCCGAGCGCAGCATTTCTTAGTGCCTCGACCGACCAGCCAGGGCGTTTTGCGCAGGGACCTGAGGAAAAATTGGGGTTTGCCGGACGGAGTCCGGGCTTCGTATGCGTCGTCATCGTGGTCTATCCTTCCAGATAGTGGCCCCTCGTTGGGGAGGGGTGGCCCACGGACGGCGATATGCGTTCAGGCTTCGGGCGTCAAGAGGAAAGTTTTTGTCGCTGTCGGGATACCGGCGATCTGTGATCGGGACGTCGTGACCTCAAACACAAACGGCGGACCCGAAGATCCGCCGTCCTGATCCTCGTGCTCGCGGCGCCTACCAGAGGTCGTAGCGCAGCCCGACCTTGACCTGATGATTGCTGATCCCCTTGCGGATCGGATAGGAATCCAGGCTCTCGGCCGTCACGTACTCGGCATTGGGGGCAGAAAAATACTGATAGCCCAGATCGACGGAGACATTCTTCGACAGCTGATAGGCAAGGCCCGCATTCAGCGTATAGGCCAGGGAGTACTGGATCTTGCTGTCGCTCACCACGAAATCGTCCGTGTCATCGCCATTGTCGGTGAGATAGCTTGCCGACAGGCTGCGCTTGCTGCGGACGACACCGATACCGGCGCCGAGATAGGGCGTGATCCCGACATAGGTGCCAAGATCGACATAGCCATTGAGCATGCCCGAGAAGGCGTAGTTCCGCAGGGACGCCGATGCCACGGTCGGCTCTGCCGCAGTCGCTGAATCGTCATAGCCGACGCCGATCTTGTTGCCGGGCAGATAGCCGAGATTGAGGTCGGCGCGCAGATAGTCGTTGAAATGGTAGCCGAAGCCGATGCTGGCAAAGATCGGATCTTCCTTGTTGCTGAAGCTCGCCGTCGCGGAGGCAAAATCCTCATTATCGAAGCTCTTTTGCGGCAGATAGGAAACATCGCCGCGCAGATACCAGCCGGAACCGACCTCGACCGGGACATAGTCGGGCGCCTGGTCGACATAGATCGGGGGATCGTAATCGGCCGCGTGCACGGGCGTCAGCGGTGCGAGGGCGAGTGCGACAAGCGCCATACGCAATGTGAGTTTCATGGTCCCCGACTCCCGAATTTGGCGCCGCCTGCAATCGCAACGGCAGCCATCGTTTCAAGGAGTATTGTTAACCATAGTGGTTAAGTGCCGGTTAAGGCTAACAGAGCGTTAGCGAATTCATTTCCGGCAGAGTTTTCATTCCAGACGGCCCAAACGAAAACCGCCCGGCTTGGCACCGGGCGGTTCGCGAACTTTCGAGCGTTGAAGTGTTACTTGGTGTAGACCGGCTCGGGTTCGGGCTGATAGGCCACCACCGGAGCGGCGCAACCATTGTTGCCACCGAACTGATAGCGCAGGCCACCGCGCACTTCATGTGTGTTGATGCCACGGTCGAAGCCCGGCCCGGCGCTGCTTGCATCCCACTCGAACATGCGGCCGCCCTGGATATGGGAGAACCGGTAGCCTGCATCGAGGATCACCTTGTCGGTCAGGCAGTAGGATGCACCGGCCATGACCGCGTAGGCGAAACGCCAGTTGGACGTTCCCGGATTGGTCTCGGTGGTGTTCGGGTCGTAGACAGTATCCCACTTGACGCGAGCACCGCCGATGCCGGCACCGACGTAAGGCGTGATGCCATGATAGCTGCCGAGATCGACATAGGCATTGGCCAGCAGCAGTAAGGCGCTCATCTTCGACACTTCGGTCGAAGTCGTGAGCAGATCCGAGGTGCCGCCGTTGAAGTTCGACTTGAACCAGTAGTCGGCGGTCAGATCGGTACGGAAGTGGTCGTTGATTTTGTAGCCGACGCCGGCGCCGAGCGAGAACCCGCCCTTGAGCTTGCCGAAATCGAAACTTCTGGTGCCGGGCGTGACCGTACAGTTACAGGGATCGACGGTGTAGGTCATATAGTCGATGCCACGCACAGTCGACTTGTGATAGTCGATGTCGCCGCGGATGTACCAGCCGCCGACTTCGACCGGCTGCTCGTAGACGGCCTGAGGCGGAGCCTCTTCGACCATCGGTTCCGACAGGTCGGCTGCGAACACCGGTCCTGCCAGGCCTGCGAACAGGAAGGCGAGCAGAACCTTTCTTGCTGTCTTGAACATGCTTGTCACCCCTGAGAAGCTCGGAACGGCAAATCCGCCCGAAATGCGATTGGCTTTCAGTCGTGGATAATGAATTGCAAAGGTTAAAAGGCGTTTAACCCTGTTGCTTAACCACGAATCTCGAAACTTCGAGGAATCGGGCGCGATTCCCGGAGATCGGAATCGACCGCCGGGCCAACGAAAAAGCCCGCCGGAAAGGCGGGCTTTGAGCTGGCGAAGGTGTGCGGAGCGATGCCCTGCCGGGCGCGGGATCAGGCGGCGCTGCGCGTTTCCGAAATGACTTCAACGATGCCGTTGACGACGGACTCGACCAGCTGCGGGTCGTCGCCCTCGGCCATGACGCGGATCAGCGGCTCTGTGCCGGATGGCCGGATAACCAGCCGTCCGGCCTTGCCGAGGCGGTGGCGGGCGTCTTCGATGGCTGCCTTGACGGGCGCTTCCTCGAGCGGCTTGCCGCCCGAAATATGGACGTTCTTGAGAAGCTGCGGCACCGGTTCGAATTTCTTCGACAATTCGCTGACCGGCCGGCCCTGCCGCTTGATGCAGGCCAGCACTTGCAGCGCCGAAACGAGGCCGTCGCCGGTGGTCGAGAAATCCGACAGCACGATATGGCCGGATTGTTCGCCACCGACATTCAGCCCATGCGCGCGCATATGTTCGACGACATAACGGTCGCCGACCTTGGTGCGGTGCAATTGCAGCTTCATGTCGCCGAGGAAGCGCTCGAGGCCGAGATTGGACATGACCGTCGAAACGACGCCGCCGCCGGCAAGCCGCCCGCTCTGGTGCCAGGATTCGGCGATCAGCGCCATGATCTGGTCGCCATCGACGATCGCGCCGTTCTCATCGACAATGACGACACGGTCGGCATCACCATCGAGCGCGATACCGATGTCGGCGCGCACTTCGTGCACTTTCTTCTGCAGGCCGGCGGGATGCGTCGAGCCGCATTCCTTGTTGATGTTGAAGCCGTTGGGCTCGACATTGATGGCGACGACTTCGGCGCCCAGTTCCCACAGCGCCTCGGGCGCCACCTTGTAGGCGGCGCCATTGGCGCAATCGACGACGATTCTCAAGCCCGAGAGTGACATCGAGCGCGGCAAGGTGCGCTTGGCGAATTCGATGTAGCGGTCATGCACGCCGTCGACGCGCTTGGCGCGGCCAAGCCCGTCGGAATCGGCGAGCGCCAGTTCGATATCCTTGTCGAGCATGCTCTCGATGCGCTCCTCGATCTCGTCGGAGAGCTTGTAGCCGTCGGGTCCGAACAGCTTGATGCCGTTGTCGTAATAGGGATTGTGCGAAGCCGAGATCATGACGCCGATATCGGCACGCAGCGAACGCACCAGCATAGCGACCGCCGGCGTCGGGATCGGGCCGAGAAGGAACACGTCCATGCCGGCGGCACAGAGACCGGCGACCATGGCATTCTCGATCATATAGCCGGAAAGCCTGGTGTCCTTGCCGAGCACGACGCGGTGGCGATGGCTGCCGCGCTGGAAGGAGAGGCCGGCGGCCATGCCGACCCGCATCGCGATTTCCGCGGTCATCGGAAACTTGTTGGCGCGCCCGCGAATGCCGTCCGTGCCGAAATAATTCCCTGCCATGCTAGCCCGTTTCCTCGACGTTTCTTCCCCGGCACGTCATGCCACAATTGGCCAGGGCGCTATGATCACATTGTGTGATTATATGTTACCAATCCTTAGAAAATCATTGTTGTGCAGTGCACACAACCTGGCTGCAACCTAACATGCCGAGACTGCCATATTGCAATATACCAGTCATGCGAGCCTTTCAGCGCAGAAGCACCTGGAAAATCTTGCTCTGAAGCTGGCAACGCGCAACGATTTCATCACCTTATCGGGAGAAGCCCAGTTTTCGGCGCTATATACGCCACTTAGCATCTGGCGCAACCGACCGTTGAGCGTTATTGATTCGCAGGGACGTATCATGGGCTGCTGCAACGGAGAAACGCTATGCTCATCCACCGACTTGCCACTTTGACCGGCCTCGCCGTCGCGACCTTGTTCCTGGCCGCGCCAGCCAACGCACTGACGATGGCCGAGTGCAGCACGAAGTACAACGCCGCCAAGGATGCGGGGACACTCGCCGGGGCGACCTGGAACCAGTTCCGCAAGGCCCAGTGCGGCACCGATGCCGCGGCGACGACCGACACCAAGCCAGCCGACACCAAGAAAGCAACCGACACCAAGAAGGCTGCCGAGACGAAGCCGGCCAAGGCAGCCGCTGCGGCGGACGACAGCACGGCCAAGGGCCTGACGGCGAAGGAATGCAGCACCAAGTACCAGGCGGCGAAGGCTGCCGGTACGCTGAACAGCATGAAGTGGAACGACTTCCGCAAGTCCGAATGCGCCGCCGGCGCATCCGCCGCCGCCACCGCCAAGCCGGCAACCACCAAGGCCGCTGCGGCTCCCGCCGACGATGGCGGCAAGGGTCTGTCCATGGCCGAATGCAGCACCAAGTACCAGGCTGCCAAGACGGCCAACACGCTGAAAGGCATGAAGTGGAACGACTTCCGCAAGACCGAATGCGGCGCCGGCGCATCGGATGACGACACCGTGCCGGCCGCCGACGAGGCGAGCTACACCAAGGAGCCGGCAAAGCCGACGACGGCTGCGCCCAAGGGCATCACCTTCCCGTCCGCGATCTCGCCGAAATATGCCAGCGAGACCCCCGGAAAAGGCCGCATGCATACTTGCCTCGACCAGTACTATGCCCTTAAGGACGCCAATGCGCTTGGCGGCTTGAAGTGGATCCAGAAGGGCGGCGGCTTCTACAGCCTGTGCAACGCCAAGCTGAAGAGCTGAACGCAGTAGAAATCTGAACAAGAAAAGGCCCGCGAGCCGCAAGGTTCGCGGGCCTTTTTTGTTGCCTTCGAGGGCACGCCAGCGGCGACGTTGCCAATCTCCCCCCTTGCGGGGGAGATGTCCGGCAGGACAGAGGGGGGTGCTGTCCCGCCGACCAGTCAACAGTCACAGCCCACGCCTTCACCGATTGCGGATAAAGAAAGAACGGGATTAATTGGAAGGGTAGGCGATCCTTCACACCCCCTCTGCCCTGCCGGGCATCTCCCCCGCAAGGGGGGAGATTGGCCGTCACGCCGGCTTTCGCCAATCGTCACCGTCGCAGATGCGAGGTCGCGGACAACTCCTCCCCAACCCCAAAAACAAAAAACGCCGCGGACCAAGCCGCGGCGTTCGATGAAATCAGTGGCCGAACTCAGCTTGACGGCTGCGGTTCCATGCCGCCTTCGGGTTCGGGTCCCTTCTTGCGGCGGCCGGACTTCGGAACGGCCGAGCCACGGCTTGGCGGCGTATCGTCGCCAAGGTCGCGCGCGGGCTTGTGGCCGGCGATCAACTGCTTGATCTCCTCGCCGGACAGCGTCTCGTATTCCAGCAGGCCCTGCGCCAGCGCGATCCATTCCTTCTTCTTCTTGGTCAGGATGGACTTCGCCGTCGAATAGGCCTCGTCGATCAGGCGGCGCACTTCGGCGTCGATGATCTGCGCGGTCTCTTCCGAGACGTTCTGCGTGCGCGCCACCGAATGACCCAGGAACACTTCCTCCTGGTTGTCGCCATAGGCGACGTGGCCGAGCTTGTCGGAAAAGCCCCAGCGCGTGACCATGGCGCGCGCCAGCTTGGTCGCCTGCTCGATGTCGGAGGAGGCGCCCGAGGTGATGTTTTCCTTGCCGAACTTGAACTCCTCGGCGACACGGCCACCCATCATGATGGCGAGCCGCGAGATCATGTATTTGTAACTCATCGAATAGCGGTCGCCTTCCGGCAACTGCATGACCATGCCGAGCGCGCGGCCACGCGGGATGATGGTGGCCTTGTGCAGAGGATCGGCCGACGGCACGTTGAGCGCGAGGATGGCATGGCCGGCCTCGTGGTAGGCGGTGAGCTCCTTCTCGGCCTGGGTCATGGCCGACGAGCGGCGCTCGGCGCCCATCATGATCTTGTCCTTGGCGTCCTCGAATTCGGCCATGGTGACGAGGCGCTTGTTACGGCGTGCCGCCATCAGCGCGGACTCGTTGACGAGGTTCGCCAGGTCGGCGCCGGAGAAGCCCGGCGTACCACGCGCGATCACCTTGAGGTCGACATTGGGCGCCAGCGGCACGTTGCGCACATGCACCTTGAGGATCTTCTCGCGGCCGACGATGTCGGGGTTCGGCACCACGACCTGGCGGTCGAAGCGGCCTGGCCTGAGCAATGCCGGATCGAGCACGTCGGGCCGGTTGGTGGCGGCGATCAGGATGATGCTTTCGTTGGATTCGAAGCCGTCCATCTCGACCAGCAGCTGGTTCAGCGTCTGCTCGCGTTCGTCATTGCCGCCGCCGAGGCCAGCGCCGCGATGGCGGCCGACGGCATCGATTTCGTCGATGAAGATGATGCAGGGCGCATTCTTCTTGGCCTGGTCGAACATGTCGCGGACGCGGCTTGCACCGACGCCGACGAACATCTCGACGAAGTCCGAACCGGAAATGGTGAAGAACGGCACATTGGCTTCGCCGGCAACCGAACGGGCGAGCAGCGTCTTGCCGGTTCCCGGAGGACCGACGAGCAGCACGCCGCGCGGAATCTTGCCGCCGAGCCGCTGGAACTTCTGCGGATCACGCAGGAACTCGACGATCTCTTCCAGATCTTCCTTGGCTTCATCGACGCCGGCCACGTCCTGGAAAGTGACGCGACCATGCGCCTCGGTCAGAAGCTTGGCCTTCGACTTCCCGAAGCCCATGGCGCGCCCGGATCCGGACTGCATCTGGCGCATGAAGAATATCCAGACGCCGAGGATGAGGATCATCGGCAGCCACGAGATCAGATAGCCGAACAGCGAATTGGAGCCGTCGGTCTCAGGCCGCGCGTTGATGGTGACGTTCTTGTCCTGCAGCCGCGAGACCAGCGACGGATCGCCGGGCGAATAGGTCTGGAAGCCGCTGGCATTGTCGGTGTAGGTGCCGGTGATGCGGGCCCCCGCAATGGTCACTGTCTTGACCCGGCCCGCCGCGACGTCCTGCAGGAACTGCGAATATGGCACATCGCTGGAAGCCCCTCGCGTCTGCGGCGTTTGGAACAGATTGAACAGGGCGATGAGCAGGACCGCTATGATCGCCCAGAGCGCGAGGTTGCGATAGTTCGGATTCATCAATTGTCCCGTTGGCGTCCGCGGGGCGGACACGCGTCATGAGAGGAAACTTGCGCCTAACATAGGGAGAGCGTCTCCCATTGCCAAGCATAACAGCACGTCTGGGTTAAGCTTTCGCGCAACCATCAACCGGCACTGTGGCCGCTGAAAGGCAAGGGTGGAACCGGGGTCGTGCCAATCAACCCGGCAACGGCCCGCGCCGGCGCCAGATCGAAGGACGGCAGGAAGCGGGCAAAGGGCGCAACGACCGGCCGCGCTTCAACCGCCATTGGCGCCCGACTTTCCCCCGACAAATCAAGGCATTCACCTGCTGGCCACAATGCCGGCTCGGCGGCGAGCGCGGCGCGCATCAGGCTCGGCGGGGTTTTTCCTTCGTCCATCGCCAGTCGCTTCGCTGCGGCTGCGCCGAACGGGGCAATCAACAATGCGCCGCTGCTGTCGTTCAATGTGATGTGCCGGCGGCCATCCCAGAGGGCGCGGCCGGTGGCGGCAACGGGGGCCGGCAAGTCGCGCGCCTCGCGGCGCAGGAAGATGCCGGCGCGCCGGGAATCGACAACCGTCCGCGACAATGTGGCGCAAAGAAATCCAGCCCTCAGCCGGCCGAACAGCGCCTCGCTGCGCGCCTGATACGGCAGGAAGGCAATCCCGCCGGTCGTGGCCAGCAGGATGCGCAACGCATAGACGGCCGCCCGCTCGTCACCGGCTGAAAGCAGGCACGGGTCGAGGCGGATGAGACCGATGGATGGATGGATGGCGAAGCGATCGATCAAATCGGCGGCGCTGGCGCCAAGCTGCCTACGCTCGACGGCGGCCTGGCCGGCGAGCATCAACGTGCCCTCCATATACTCGACACTCTCGCCGGCAAGTGCGGCGCGCACACGCGGCCGCTCGAAGGCCTCGTCGATATTGGTCGGATCATCGGCCCAGCCGACATGTTCACGCCGCAAGAAATCGCGAAGCGCCGAGCGTCGCGTGCCCAGAAGCGGGCGAACGATCCACTCGCGCCAGTTATAGAGGGTGCCCGGTGCCATGCCGGCAAGCCCGCGGCCTGCCGTGTCGGCATGGCCGCGGCCCTCGTCCCGCGCGTGCCGCATCAGCACCGTTTCCGCCTGGTCGTCGGCGGTATGGCCGGTGAGGATCAGGCCGATGCCTTCCGCTTGTGCCGCTTCGGCCAGCAGCCGGTAGCGCGCTTCGCGCGCGGCGGCGGGCAGGCCGGTCGACGGCTTGGGGCCCGACCATGCCAGGATGCGGTGTGGAATTCCATATGTGGCGCACAGCTTCGCCACCGCTTGCGCTTCCGCTGCCGAACCGGGTCGCAAACCGTGGTCGATCGTCACCGCCAGCAGCTTCGTTGCCGGCGCCGTGCGGTCTAGATGGTGTTTGAGGAGAAGGAGCAGGGCGGTCGAGTCGCTGCCGCCGGACACGGCCGCAACAGCGCCGCTGGTAAAATCGATATGCGAAAAAAGACTGGTCGAAAGATCAGGCTCGGTGTCGAGCATCAGTGCATGTCGCCCAAAAGTGGCCCCGGTTTTGGGACAACGACATGCATGACAAGGATCAGCACGCAGCCAGAGCCTTCTCCTGCTTGACGCGTTCCTTGAGCGCACTGGAAATATCGGGATAACGCTTGCCGACCTCACCGAAGGTGGCGCAGGCAACGTCATGCTGCTTGAGGCCGACCAGCGACACGCCGAGCTTCAGCAACATGTCGGGAGCCTTCTTGGCCTTGGGGTAGTCCTTGCTGGCGGCAAGGAAAGTCTCGGCAGCGTCGCGGTATTTCTGCTGGCCAAGCAGTGACTCGCCCAGCCAGTAATGCGCGTCCGCTGCCTTTGCATCCTTGGGGAAGCGAGCGATATGGTCGCGAAAGCCCTGCTCGGCGGTGCCGTAGTCGCCCGAGAGGATGAACTGGTAGGAGTTGCGGTAGAGCTCCTCCGGATCGTTGGTGGCGGGCAACGCCGCGATCACCGTATCGGATTTGCCGGCCTTGGGCGGCGCGCCAGTGACTGGCGCGGTATCCTGCGCCGGCGCGGTCGCCTGCGTGTTGCCTCCGGCATCGATGACATTGCCGTTCTTGTCGACAGTAATGGTTCCAAACGTCTTTTCCGGCGCCCCCGCACCGGGAATAACCTTGCCGGGGTCGCCATCGGGCGATTCGACGATGACGTCCTCGACCGTCTTGCCGCCTGCTGACTGATCGTTGCCGGGCGCGGCGCCGGCAGCGGCCGGCGCCTGTGTTGCCGGGGCCGCCGCCACGTCGCTGTCGGTGCCGGTGGTGGCGTCCGATTTCTTCTGTGCCGGTGGCTGGGCGCCTTGCGTGCCGCCGCCTTCAAGCTGCTGGAAGCGGAATTCGTTGTCTTCCTGCTGCTTGCGGATCTGCTCCTGCATCTGCAGGACCTGGAAATTGAGTTCCTCGATCTTGCCGTTCATCTGCCGCAGCTGCTCTTCCAGGCTGGTGACGGCGGCAGGATCGGACTGCACCATCTGGACCTGATCCGGCTTCTTCTTTTGGCCGAAGAGGCTGGGCAATTCGATGCTGGGCAGATGGAAGGAAAAGCCGCTGTCGGTTGATTGCCCTGTGCCGCTAGCGCCCAAGCCGCTAGCCAGGGCGGTGACGCCTGATAGGAGCAGCAGCGCAAGCGTGCCGCTCAGAACCGATCTCAAATGCATGTGCCTCTCGCCGTGATTTCGTTAGCTTGTTCGCGCCTTCCAATCAGAATGGGACCAGCCAAGCGCCCTCGGCTCATAGCAGGAGCCGAGACTTCGGCCAAATTTTGTTTCGGGCATCCGGATATGAAAAAGGCGGCCCCAGGGCCGCCTTTCGCATAGGTATGTTGCATTTTTACCGCTAGACCGCCGCGCGTTCTTTTGAACGCGCCGGTCGGCTGCACGATGCCTCAGGAACCGGCGCCGCTGAGCGTGGTGACCGCACGGCGGTTCTGCGACCAGCAGGAGATGTCGTCGCACACCGCGACCGGACGTTCCTTGCCGTAGGAAATGGTCTTGAGACGGCTGGCCGAGACACCCTTAGCGACGAGGAAGTCGCGGGTAGCAGCGGCGCGGCGGGCGCCGAGCGCCAGATTGTATTCACGGGTGCCGCGTTCGTCGGCATGGCCTTCGACGACGATGGCATACTGCTTGTACTGGTTCAGCCACTGTGCCTGGCGAGCCAGCGTCGTCTGCGCGTCGGCACGGATCGAGGTCGAGTCCGTATCGAAGAAGATACGGTCGCCGATGTTGACGGTGAAGTCCTGCGCCGAGCCAGGTGTTGCAGCACCCGCGCCGTTGAGGCCAAGGTCAGCCGCGTTGTTCGGCGTCTTCTTCGAGGCGCAACCGGCGATGGCGAGCATCGCCACCAGCGCGATCATGACCGGGTTTCTGGTAAGTGCTGCGATACGGCCCATGCCGCCTCTCCTTCGTATTTCGAGTGATTTCGTTGATCACCCAGTAACCACGTTTGGGTTAACCGGCATTCAAGAAACACGGTTAAATTTTGGTTTAGGCTGCCGTCCGCAACCTCTTTGTCCGGGGGCCACAGTTGGCGCGGACCCTAGGCGGAAATGCGGCCAAAACGCGACCAAGACGTGGAAAAGGGGCCGTTTCGGCCCCTTTTCAGCATGTGTGGCTATTCAGCCGAACCTACTCCAGCAGCGGCGACCAGGCCGGGTCCGAAGCGAAGTTCGCCGTCGGGATCGATTGTTCGTTGCGGCCGGTCAGATCGACCGAAACCAGTTTGGGGCCACCGGCGGAATCGCGGAAGAACATCAGCACGCGGCCGTTCGGCGCCCAGGTAGGCCCCTCCTGCTGGAAGCCGGAGGACAGGATGCGCTCGCCCGAGCCGTCGGTCTTCATGACGCCGATCTGGAATTCGCCGCCGGTCTGTTTGGTGAAGGCGATGAGGTCGCCGCGCGGCGACCACACCGGCGTCGAGTAGACGCCGTCGCCGAAGGAGATGCGGGTCTGGCCCGAGCCGTCGGCGCCCATCGCGTAGATCTGCGCACGGCCGCCCCGGTCGGAGGTGAACACCACCTTGCTGCCGTCGGGCGAATAGGAGGGCGACGTGTCGATTGCGGTCGAGTTGGTCAGGCGCGTCGTCGAGCGGCTGCGCAGGTCCATGGCGAAGATGTTGGAATTGCCGTCGTCACGCAGCAGGCTCATGATCACCTTCTGGCCGTCAGGCGAAAAGCGCGGCGCAAAGGTCATGCCTGGGAAATTGCCGACCAGTTCGCGCTGGCCGGTCTCGATCTGCAGCAGGTAGACCCGCGGCTGGCCGCTTTCATAGGACATATAGGTGATTTCCTGCCGATTCGGCGAGAAACGCGGCGTCAGCACGATCGACTTGCCGTCCGAGAGATAGCGGACGTTGGCGCCATCCTGGTCCATGATGGCGAGCCGCTTCTTGCGCGCGTTCTTGGCGCCGGATTCGTCGATGAACACGACGCGGGTGTCGAAATAGCCTTTTTCGCCGGTCAGCCGCTCGTAAATCGCGTCAGCGATGATGTGGGCGACGCGCCGTTGATTGGCGTCGTTGGCGAAGAACTGCTCGCCGGACATCTGCTGGCCCGCAAAAGTGTCCCACAACCGGTATTGGGCGCGGATGCGGCCGTCGGCTTCCTTGCTGACGCTGCCGGTGACCAGCGCCTGCGCGTTGATCACCTTCCAGTCGTCGAAGCGCGGCGCTGCATCCGGGTTGGTGATCTTCTCGATGAAGGCGCTCTTGTCGATCGGCGCAAACAGGCCCGAACGCTTCAGGTCGGCGGTGACGATCTGCGAAATCTGCGCACCAAGCGCGTCGCCGCCCTGGAAATCGGTGATGGCGATCGGCAGCGGCTCGACATTGCCCTTGTTGACGTTGAGCTCGACGAGCGCCAGCGCCGGCAACGTGCCAGCCGCGGTCATGCCCATCGCCATTGCTGCGACCATCAGGAGCGGCTTGAGGATTGATTTCATGTCTTCTCGCTTCTCGTACTGATTTTCGGATACCCGGGCCTATAGGCCGAGCATCTCCCTTGGATCGAAGGTGACGCGGACGTCGGCCCAGATGTCCTGCTTGCCGGCAGGAACCTGCAGGCCGGTGACATCGCATTTTTGCACCGCACGAACGGCACTCTCGTCGAACTGGCGGTTTCCGCTCGACTTTTCGACCGCCGGGCGCCCGTCCAGCTTGCCGGAGGCATCCAGGTTGAACCGCACCACGACGACGAAGTTCTCGGAACCTTCAAGGCCCGCGGGAAGGGTCCAGCAGCCGCCAAGCTGGCTTTCCAGGGCGCCCATTTCCGACCTGGAAAGCTTCTGGCCCTGATCCTTGTCGCCGCCGAGCGATGCCTGTTGGGTCGAGCGCTTGGCGCCGCCGCCGGATGGCTTCTGCTTGTCGAGGAGCGCGGAGATCTCGTCGGCGTTGAATTGCTTGTCGTCGGACTTCGGCTTCGACGACGCTTCCTTGACCGGCTTGTCGGCATCCTTGCGCTCCGGCGCCTTGGCGCTTTCGGACTGCGCTGGCTGCGGCTTCGGCCGCGCCTCCGGCGCGGGAGCGGAATCCGGCAGCTGCGTCGCCTCGGCAGGCGGCTCCTTGGCTATGGCTTCGGCGACGGCATCCGGCTTGATCTCGGGCGTCGGATCTATTGCGGCGGTCTTGTCCTGCGGCGGTGGGGTTGGCGCCGGCTTGGCCGGTGTCGGCTTGGGGTCGGCCTGCTTGACCGGCTCGGGCTTGACCTCTTCCTTGGGCGTCGGCGCCGGCGCCACTTCGGTTGCCGGAATAGGCTTCGGCTTTTCCTGCGGCTTCGGCACGTCCTCGGGCTTCGGCTTCTCGATCGGGGTCGGCGCGGGCGGCGGAGCCGAGGTCATGTCGACGGGCTTCGGCTTGGCTTCCGGCGTTATCGGCTTGTCGGTATCGACGCTGTTCTCGCCGACCTTCTGCGCATCCGGAACAATGTCCGGGCGCTGCGTCGGCACAGGTGCCGGCTTTTCATGCATCACGGCCTTCTTGTCGCCCTGCAACGTCTGCGCAATGGCTTCCATCGGCACGATATCGACCGCGACCGACTCGACGTCGGAGGACGGAAGCGCGGCCGGCGCCGTCAGCGTGAACAGGCCGAATGTCAGCGCCGCCGCATGCAAGATCACCGATGTGGTGAGGCCGGTCTTCATCTTCTTGTCTATTGATCCTGTTCCTGCAGTGAAACCAGGCCGATGTTCTTGTAGCCGGCGGCCGAAATGCGGGCCATCACCTTCATCGCCGTGCCATAGTCGGTGGACCTGTCGCCGCGGATGAAGATGCGCTCCTCATAGCCGGTCTTCGAGATTGCCTGCAGCTTGGCCACCAGCTCCTCGATCGGAATCTCGGTTTCCTGCAGATAGATCTGGCCGGCGGCGTTGATCGAGACGGTGATCGGCTGCGTGTCGGCATTCATCGCCTTGGCCTGCGTATCCGGCAGGTCGATCGGCACGCCGACCGTCAGCATCGGCGCGGCGACCATGAAGATGATCAGCAGCACCAGCATCACGTCGACCATCGGCGTGACGTTGATCTCCGACATCAATGCATGGTGACGGCCGCGCCGCCTGTGGCCGCGCCCGCCGCGTCCTCCCATGCCCATGGACATACCCATCTGCTACTCCTCAGGCCTTGGGGGCCACTTTTTCATCGATTTGGCGCGAGAGTATGGCGGAGAACTCGTCGGAGAACCCTTCCATGCGCACTGCTATCTTGCTCGCGTCTGACGACAGCTTGTTGTAGGCGATGACGGCGGGAATGGCGGCGAGCAGGCCGATGGCCGTCGCCAGCAGCGCTTCGGCAATGCCGGGCGCAACCACCGCGAGACTGGTGTTCTTGGAGCCGGCGATCGCCTGGAACGAGGTCATGATGCCGATGACGGTGCCGAACAGGCCGATGAAGGGTGCCGCCGAGCCGGTGGTGGCGAGGAAGCCGAGGCGGCCCTCCAGCTTTTCCATCTCGCGGGTCAGCGCCAGGTCCATCGCCTTGTCGATGCGGGTCTGCAGGCCGAGCGGCGACTTTGCGCCCTTCTCGAAACTCTTCTTCCACTCGCGCATCGCAGCGACGAAAATGGCGCCCATGCCGGTGGTCTTGCGGTCGGCGAGCGTGCGGTAAAGCTCCTCCAGCGACTGCCCCGACCAGAACACCTGCTCGAACCGGTTGAGCGCCAGCCGCATGCGGGCGTAGGAAACCAGCTTGTCGACGATGATCGCCCAGGTCCAGACCGAGGCGCAGAGCAGGCCGATCATGACCAGCTTGACCACCCAGCTGGCCGAAATGAACAGCGACCAAACCGACAATTGCGCGCCCGGATCGGCGAGTGCGATATTTTCCATCGTTACGTCCTTAAGATTTTCCGGGCGAAGCTGGCGGCTGGCCCCTGGCATCCCTTGTGGTCGGTTCGCACGAAGCTACCGGAACAACCCCAAACTGTGCCGTTCTCGGCCTTTTCGGGGCAAATATTGGTGAAAGGAAGGCGCTCGGATAACGCCAATCTTCACCAATCTCTTCATGAACCGTTATGGTTAAGGATGGGTTAGTATATAAGGCGCGGCGCATTGCCACGCCCAGTGGCAAGGCACATGCAATCGCCGTTGATCACAATGAGGCTAATCAGCCTTGGATGAGGCCTTGGGAAGGAATGCCGCCACCCATTCCTTGGGAAAGCGCCTTGGGCGGCCATTCTCGCCGATGATCGCCGCCTCGACCTTGGCCTCGACCAGCACCTCGTCGCCGCGCTTGAGCTGCTGCGCCATGAAGATGCGCGCCCCGGAAATCTCGTCGGTGCGGGTGTCGACCGTCAGTATGTCGTCGATGCGGGCCGGGCCGCGAAAGTCGATCTCCATGCGGCGCACCACCCAGACTATTCTTTCGCCATGCTTGCCGTCGGCAAGCTCGGTGTGGTGCACGCCGGTCAGTCTCAGATAGTCGGAGCGGCCGCGTTCGAAGAATTCGAGATAGCGCGCATGGTAGACGACGCCGGAGAAATCGGTGTCGGCATAATAGACCCGCGCCATCAGCCGGTGGCCGAACGCCGTCAGCGCGCCGGAAAGCCCGGCCAGCAGCGTCGCCGATTCACCATGATCGCCCATTGCGCTTCCTTTTTCAGCCCCGACGAGGCACCTGTTTCCCGCGTAACATAGCATCGGATGGCACTGTTGACGGCGATGATCAAGACCTTGATGGCGGCGCTGCTTGTGCTTGCGGCGTTGTCGTGGCCCAGCCAGGCGGCAACCTTCTCGATGAAGCGCGGCCTCAATCTCGACCAGTGGACGACATGGCCGGGTGAAGACCAGTGGGGCGACGCCAAGGCCATCCTGCCCTACCCGGAATGGCGCAAATTCCTTGGGGAGGATGACCTCAAGGCCCTGAAGGACGCGGGCTTCGATTTCCTGCGCATGCCGGTCGACCCGTCGCCTTTCCTGTCCGACCAGACCGTGGCGTTGCGCGACGACCTCTATGCCAGCGTGCTGGACTCCGTGCGCATGATCAACCGCGCCGGCCTGAAGGTGATCGTCGACATGCACCTGATCCCGGCCGGCAGCAGCCGCAAGATCGGCATGGCGCAAGTGATGGACGACCCGCGGACCTTCGATACCTATATCGAGATGGTGCGCAGGATGGCCCGCACGCTGGCTGGCGAAAATCCCGCTCAAGTGGCTTTCGAGCCGATGAACGAACCGATCGTCGATTGCGACAGCGACAGCACCAGCCTGTGGCCGGACCGCCAGCGCAAACTGTTCGCCGCGGCGCGATCCTCGGCGACGAAACTGACCCTGGTGCTGACCGGCGCCTGCTATTCCGCCGCGAGTTCGCTGGAGAAGATCGACCCGAAGACGATCCCTGACGACAACGTCATCTGGACCTTCCATTCCTACGACCCGTTCCTGCTCACCCATCAGGGTGCGACCTGGGCCGGCGACTTCATCCCCTATGTGACCGGTCTGCCCTATCCGCTGACCGCGGTGCCGAAGGAACAACTCGACGTGACGCTCGATACCATCCGCGCCAGGATCAAGGCCGAGGCGCCATGGACAAGGCAGAGCGGCCTGCTTGCCTATCTCGACGAACAGGTCGCCAGCATGGACAGCCCCGACAGACTGCTCGGCTTGATGGATGCGCCGTTCAAAAAGGTCGAGGCGTGGGCGAAGGCCAACGGCGTCAAGCCGGAAAACATCACGCTGGGCGAGTTCGGCATGATCCGCCAGGAATACGGCAACGCCTATGTGATGCCAGCCGAGTTCCGGGCCGCCTATGTCAGGGACATGATCGCGCGTGCCGAAGCCCATGGCTTCTCATGGTCGGTGTGGAGCTATGGCGGCGCCTTCGGCATCGTCGATGCCTTCAATGGCGACAAGGCCGAGCCGGAAGTCATGAACGCGATCAAATCGCTTCACTGAGGCGATCTGGACTTAACCAAGGTCAATCGACAGGATTTCCGGGCGCATTCCAAAACGCACCGGCAGTATGCTAAAGCCGAGCCCGCCCGAGACGATCAGATTGCGGTCGTTCTCGACGACGTGGCCATAGGCATAGCGATTGCCGAAGCGCGACGGCACGACAGGCGAATAGCCGAACAGCCGAATTTGCCCGCCATGGGTGTGGCCGGACAGGGTCAGCGAGACCCGCCACGGCACCTTCGGAAAAATATCGGGCTCGTGCGCAAGCAGGATGATGGGCGAGGTGTCGCCGACCTTGGCCAGCGTGCCGTCGAGATCGTCCAGCCCCGTGAAGCCGGCGCGATCCCTAGTCGGCAGCAGAGCGAGCTGGTCGGCGAGCCCGGCAATCCAGACACCATGCCCATCCTTTTCCAGGCGCACGACATCGTTCTCCAGCACCGGAATGCCGACTTTCTCCAAGGCCTTGCGCGCTATGGTCGGCCGGCCCCGGCGCGCTGCGCGAAGCCATCTGCCCACCAGTCGTGGTTGCCGAGGATCGACAGCACGCCGAGCGGCGCCTTGAGGTCCGACAGGGCCGATGCCCATTGCGATGGCGTCACCCGATCGATCACCAGGCGCATACCGGCAATGTAGTCGCCGAGCAGGACGATCAGGTCCGGCTGCAGGGCATTCGCGTCTTCGACAAGCGAAGCGATCCGCTCCGGCGTCATCCACGGCCGGCAGGCATGGATATCGGCAAGCGCGACGATGCGCAGCTTCAACCCCGCCGGCCAATGCGGCGGCGTCAGCGCATAGCGCTTCACATGCGTCAGCAGTATCGGCTCAATGCCGACCGCATAGGCGCTGAACGCGGCGACCGACAGGAACGAGCCGCCGACGAAGCGCAGGAACCCGCGTCTGGTGATCATTGCATGGCTCCGGCACTCGATCGGAGCGAGATTGCCCCGGGGATGGCACCGTCACCAAAGCCGACGAATGCGCCGGCAAACCGGCGAAGCTGAGGATATTTTGCGCAGGCCGTTCACGGATCCTTTGTCGGCCTGGAACCTACGCCGGATCGCCCGGGCCGCTATTCTTCCTGGAACAGGTTGATCTGCTGCTGCGCCAGATCCTTCGGCGCGTCGAGGCCGAGATGCCGCCAGGCATTGGCCGTCAGCATCCGGCCGCGCGGCGTGCGCTGGATGAAGCCCTGCTGGATCAGATAAGGCTCGATGATGTCCTCGATGGCGTCGCGCGGCTCTGACAGGCCGGCGGCGATCGTCTCGATGCCGACCGGGCCGCCGCCGAAATTGCGCGCGATCATCGACAGATACCGCCGGTCGAGCGCGTCGAGGCCGAGCGCGTCGACCTCCAGCCGGGTCAAGGCCTCGTCGGCGATCTTGCGGTCGACATGGCCGTCGCCGGCCACCGAGGCGAAATCGCGCACACGGCGCAGCAGCCGGCCGGCGATGCGTGGCGTGCCGCGCGCACGCCGCGCGATCTCCAGCGCGCCATCGTCGCCGAGCGGCATTTGCAGAATGCGCGCGCCGCGCCGCACGATCTGCTCCAGCTCCTCGACCGTGTAGAAATTGAGCCGCACCGGAATGCCGAAACGGTCGCGCAGCGGGTTGGTGAGCAGGCCAAGCCGCGTGGTGGCGGCGACGAGCGTAAACCGGGCGAGATCGATCTTGACCGAGCGTGCCGCCGGCCCCTCGCCGATGATCAGGTCGAGTTGGAAATCCTCCATCGCCGGATAGAGGATTTCCTCTACCGCCGGGCTCAGCCGGTGGATCTCGTCGATGAACAGCACATCGCCTTCCTCGAGATTGGTCAGCAGCGCCGCAAGATCGCCGGCCTTGGCGATGACCGGGCCGGAGGTCGAGCGGAAATTGACGCCGAGCTCGCGCGCCATGATCTGCGCCAGCGTCGTCTTGCCGAGGCCGGGTGGCCCGACGAACAGCACATGGTCGAGCGCCTCGTTGCGGCCCTTGGCGGCCTCGATGAACACTTTGAGATTGGCCCGCACCGCGGCCTGGCCGACGAAATCGTCAAGCGTCTGCGGCCGCAAGGTCTGCTCGGCATCCTCGCCGCGTTTTTCGGGAGCAATCAGGCGGGGCGACAGGCTCATGCCGCCTTCCTTGCACACGGCAAGGGGCTGAACAAGCGGCGGTTCACCGCGCCAGTTCCTTCAGCCCGAAGCGGATCAACTTCGGCGCATCCGCATCCTCGCCCGCCGTCTTCAGCGCTGCCGCCACCGCATTGGCGGCGGTATCGCGCGAGTAGCCGAGATTGACCAGTGCCGAGACGGCATCGGTGATCGGCGCGGAGGCCACGCCGTCGCCGAGTTCCTGCTTCAGGCCGATGGTGCCCGAGGCGGTTCCGGCATAGGCCGGCGCCTTGTTTTTCAGTTCGGTGACGATGCGCTCGGCCACCTTCTTGCCGACGCCGGGCGCGCGCGAAACCATGGCGATGTCGCGCAGCGCAATGGCGTTGGCGAGGTCGGCGGGCGCCAGCGTCGACAGGATGGCCAGCGCCACCTTGGCGCCAACGCCCGGCACATTGTTCATCAGCAGCCGGAACCACTCGCGCTCGAGCTGCGACTGGAAGCCGTAGAGCCGCAGCATGTCCTCGCGCACATAGGTCTCGATGAACAGCACCACCGCTTCGCCGGGCGAAGGCAGCGCGGCCAGCGTACGCGCCGAGCAATAGGCGACGTAGCCGACGCCATGGATGTCGACGAGGCAATGATCCTCGTCGACCTCGTCCAGCGTGCCCTTGAGCTTGCCGATCATCGGACGCAGCCCGCGTTAGGGGTGAGTATCGGGCGTAATGAGCTCGACATCTGGAAAATACTTTCTGAAACCTGCAGGATCGCGAGTAAGAATCGGATAGCCTCGGATGGCAGCGTGGGCACCTATCAGGAAGTCGGGCATCACCTTCTCTCGAGGTCCGCCCAACCGCCGATAGACCGAGAACGCTCTCGACGCCGCAAAGGCCGCTTCGAATGGGAGCCCTTCTCGCCGGAACTCATCTTCGGGCAAGGCATCATCGACATCATCTATCGCCTCATAGCGCATCGAAAACTCGGCGTAGATAATCTGATTGATGACTAAGCTGCCTTGCTCAAGGGCAGACACCATTTTGGATCGCGACCACTTTGACCACACGGGATCACGAACGGCGATATCGATAAGTACATTGGTGTCGACAAGCGTTGCCAAGATCAACGATCCCGGGTCAAAGCCATGACGGCATCGGCATTCATTGCCTGATCGCCGCTGCCCTCAAGCCGATCGAGCACAGCGAGAAAACGATCGAGTCTTTCGCGATCGGCCAGCCGTCCCCTGTCATGCTTCGGCGTGATCGTGATCTTACCCCCCTCAATGCCAAAGATGACTTCGCTGTTGGCGCCAATCCCGAATGTCTCCCGCAGATCCCGTGGAATTGTCACTTGGCCTTTGCTCGTCACGCGCATGGAACATACCTTTCTTACAAGTAAGAAATATTCCAACCATGCGAACAAGTCAAGAACATAGCTAGCCGGCAAGCGCCATCCGGTAGGCCACGCTTTGCCGGTGATGCGCGTGGCAGATGGCGATGGCCAGCGCATCGGCGGCATGTTCGGTATCGAAGGTGGCTTTCGGCAACAGCACCTTCACCATCATGTGGATCTGCTTCTTGTCGCCATGGCCGACGCCGATCACCGCCTTCTTGACCGCATTGGGCGCATACTCGGCAACGACGAGGCCGGCACGCGCCGGCACCAGCATGGCGATGCCGCGCGCTTGGCCGAGCTTCAGCGTCGCCACCGCGTCTTTGTTGACGAAGGTCTGTTCGACCGCCGCTTCATGCGGCATGGCAGTGTGCAGGATTTCGGCCAGCCCGTCATGCAATTGGCACAGCCGCGTCGCCAGCGCCGCCTTGTCGTCGGACTTCACGGTGCCGGAAGCAATGAAGCGCAGCGAATTGCCGAGGCTTTCGACGATGCCCCAGCCGGTGCGCCGAAGCCCCGGATCGATACCGATGATGCGAATCGCTTCCGTCATTTGCCGACTTTACCTCCGGCGAACAGCGATGCCAGCGAAATGTGAACAAACCGGAAACGAAGAGGTGGCCGAGGTTACCCTCTGGCGAAAGCCGTGTTCAGCAGGCTGATCTGGTCGGAAACCGGATTGAGGCGGCGAGCCATCGGTTGCATGTCGACCACGGCGCCGGAGCCATAGACCTCCTCGTCCATGCGGCGCACCAGTGCCTGCAGGCGCAGCGAGCGGGTGACGAGGTCGAGAAAATCCTCGGGCAGCTCGGCCCAGCCGGCGGCTTCGTCATGGGCGGAAGCGGTGTCGAGACGCACCTTGGACTTTTCCGACGCGACCTGGTCGCGGGTCATCTCGCCGGAGTTGGCGGCGCGCTGCAAAAGCAGCCAGGAGGCAACCTGCATCAGCCTGGTGGTCAGCCGCATCGATTCGGCGGCATAGAGCGTGGCCCCCAGTCGCGACAGCTTCTTCGCCTCGGCCCGGCCCTTGCCGTCGAGATATTCCGCGGCCTGTTCGACCAGGCCCATACCTTCCTGGTAAAGCGGCTTGAAGGATTGCGAGAAAACCCGGCGCTCCGCCAGCTTGACGGTTTTCGCACTGCCCTTCGAAAGCTCGTTCATTGATACGCCCCTGCACTTGCAACCGGCTGATTCGGCTCCCTGCCGATACACCCGGAACCCTATATGACTGAAGCTTGAAAATGCGCTTCGTCACCGGTGAAGGCAAGCACATGTTTAACAGAAGGTTAACAGCGAGCCGCTGCCGGACGCTCCCTCTGAAATTCGGACAAAAAGGGAAATGTGGACAAAAAAAGAGCCGCGGATAAGGCGGCTCTCAGGAGTTTAACAGGGAGGCGTCAAACAAAGTGGCTCCAACCACTCGGTAAGAATCCAGATCACTGGATGAACATAGTAAACACCTGTAAAGCTTAATGAAGCCTTAACGGCGCGGATGTTTTTTGACCGAACGCCCCTGTCCTGTGCCGTAACAGCACAGAACCGACCCTCGTTTCAGGCCGTCTTCCAGACGGCCGCCAGAGTCTTACTCACCTCAGGTTCAGATCAGGCGGTCTTCCAGACCGCAGGCAATGCGATGAAGGCAAACAGCAGCATGGCTGCGTAGAAGCCCATCGAAGAGGCCGCCACCAGCGGTTCGATCGCGGCATTGCCGGCAAGCAGGAAAAACAGGCCGATCAGCAGGCCGGTGCCGCTGACCGCCGCCAGCCAGAAATGAACGGTGGCGAGCGTCTTTTGTCCGATTGCCGGAAACAGATGGTAGAAGAAGGCGAAGACCGCCGACATCAGCCATCCGGCCACCATCGTGTGAGCGTGAGTCGGCATCTGGCCGTGATCCTGGCTGATCGCCATGTACAGGCCGAGCGCCATGCCGCACAGCGAATAGATGATGGCCAGCGTGAAGAAATTCCGTGCTACCCCTTGCATAATAGTCCCCCGAATTGCCTTTTCCCGTTGTGGGAATGGGTTGATCGTCAGGCGACTATTGTCGCCACCGGGCTCCCGGCGTCGGCGCACTAGCATCGGCAATGTTTCCGGACGATGTCGCGCCAACTCCTCCCGACACCTCGTACATTAGCAGAAAATCAGATAGCGCACTCACAATCTCGGCGGCTTCGTGCGCTGGCGGCAGGCTGAAACAGATCCGGTTTTTTCGCGACATCGTGCCGAAACAGGCGCCGCGCTAAACGCCCCGCTCCTCTGACGGCCGGCGCAAATCCGCGCCGCCGCAAACCTGACCGGAACACCGCAGGAGCAACCCATGGACTGGTACTCGATCGTCAAATTCCTCCACGTCGCCACGGCCATTCTGTGGGTCGGGGGTGGCTTCGTGCTGTTCCTGCTCGGAGTGCTTGCCGAGCGGGCAGGCAACATCGAGGATAAACTTCAGGCGATGCGCGCCAGCGGTCAGCTGGGCGGCAGGTTCTTTGCGCCGATGTCGATGCTGACCCTGATCTTCGGCCTCATTATGTGTTGGTTCTGGGTCGGCTTTTCCGACCTGTGGATACTGATCGGCCTGGCCGGCTACGCCACGACCTTTTCGATCGGCATGTTCATCTTCAAGCCGACCGGCGAGCGCATGGGCGCGATGATCGCCAAGGAGGGCGTCACGCCAGCCGTTCTTGCCATCGGTCAGCGCATGATGAGCGCGGCACGCTTCGACTATGCGGTGATGCTGGTGATCATTGCCGACATGGTGCTCAAGCCGACCGTGCATGACATCGGCATCCTCGCCGGCATGGTGCTGGTCGTCATGGTGGGTGCCACACTGGCCTTTGGCGGCAACCGCCGCCTCGTGCCGAGCGCCGCCTGACCCCTCAGTGAAAGCGGCTGCGCGCGGCCACGTCACCTTCCTACATCAGACCAACAATGCCATCCCACAGCAGCTTCAGCGCCACGACCGCGACGGTTGCGTAGGTGAAGGGATAGAAGGTTTCCGGCCGCATCCGCCGTACCAGCCACGCACCGGCGATGGTCGACAGCGGCGCCAGCGGCATCAGCACTGCCGACGCCATCAGATTGGCGGTGTCGAACTGGCCGAGCGCGAAATAGGGCACCAGCTTCAGCGCATTGGTGGCGGCAAAGAAGATCGCCGCCGTGCCCGACAGCACCTTCGGATCGAGCCGGATCGGCAAGGCATAGACCTGGAAGGGCGGGCCGCCGACATGGGCGACGAAGCTGGTGAACCCGGCGACCATGCCCCAGACGGCGGCAGCGACGCGGTTGGGCGCGGCAGCGTGGTCGGCGCCGTGGCGGAACTGCAGATAGAGCCAGCGCAGGACGAAGATGATGGCGACCGCGCCGACGATCAGCCGCACCGCCTCTTCGGTGACCAGTGCCGCCGTCAGCCAGCCAAGGCCGATGCCGATGACGGCACCCGGCATCATGTCGACCAGCATCTTTCTGTTATAGACACCCCGCCATGCCCACACCGACACGATGTCCATCAGACACAGGATCGGCAGCAGGATGGCGGCAGCCTGGACCGGCGGCATGGTCAGCGCCATCAACGGCACACCGACGAAGCCGACAGCGCCGCCAAACCCGCCCTTGGACAGGCCGACCAGAATGACAGCCGGAATGGCGGCCGCGTAGAACCACGGATCGAGAAGCAGGCCTGACATGGGAGGGGACTGGTCTGGAGGAAAGCGCGTCGACGCTTGAATAGCCCAGAATGCCGGGCGGAGCGACAGCAAATATGAGCGTGGCGGCCTCACACCTGGCCGACGCCGGCCGTGCCTATCGGCGGGCCGAGACCAGCAGGAATATCGGCCGTTCACGCTCTTCTGCCAGTTCGGATTTGGCCGCGATTTGCTCGGCTGTCGGGCAGAACTCCTCGACATGATTGATGGTGAAGCCGGCTTGGATGAGAACGTTGAGCGTGGTGCCGATCGTGCGGTGATGCTTCACCACGCCTTTGGCCAGCCAGTCCGTGCTGCGCGGTCCCTCCACCAGATACTGGTCGACAGGCCAGGTCTTGCGGCCGTGGGTATCGATCACCCAGCCAGGTTTGGTCGGCGCCATGAAGATCGGATGTTCCGTCGAGAAGACGAAATGCCCGCCGGGCGACAGGGCCTGATGCACGGTCTCGAACAGGCGCAGCACGTCCTCGACATAATGGAAAGCGAGCGAGCTGTAGACGAGATCGAAACGCGCTTGCGGCAGGCTGAGTTGATCGAGATCGGCCCGCTCATAGATGATGCCGGTGTCCGAACTGGCGGCCCTCGCGCGGGCAAGCATCTTCTCCGACAGATCCAGGCCAAGCACCTGCGCCGCCCCATTCTCGCGTGCCCAGCGGCAGAACCAACCGAAGCCGCAGCCGAGATCGACGACCCTCAAGCCGCCGACATCGGGCAGCATCGCGCGCAGCGCCGGCCATTCGGCCGCACCCTCCAGCCCTTCGACCGAACGGCCGAGCTGGCTGTAGCCTGCGAAGAAATCCTCCCGGTCGTATATGTTCTGCGCCATGATGGGTCCCGGTCTCGTTTGGACCGGCACCCTAACCAACCAGCCGCCGGCTTTCCACCCGGCTGCGGTCAATCCTCTGAAAATCGGGGCCGACCGGTCCGGCTCAGGATGCCTGCAAGGCTTTTGCCCTGTCACGAGGCGAGACAGCATCGAGCGGCGGCGGCCGCCGCCGGATCGGCTGCGCCTTGATGATGGCGGTGCTTGTCTCGGCCTTGTCGGCGATGCGGTCGAGAATCCCGTCGAGATCGCCGATCGAACGCACGAACAGCCGGGCGACGAAGCAGTCATCGCCCGTCACCTTGTCGCATTCGCCGAATTCGGGAATCTCCTCGATAAGCTTCTGGACGATGTGCAGCTTGCCGGGCAGCGGCCGGATGCGCACGATCGCCTGCAAGGTATAACCCAGCGCCAGCGGATCGATCTCGACGGTGAACGCCCGGATGACACCGCGCTCCTCGAGCCGTCGCAGCCGTTCCGAAACGCTTGGCGAGGACAGCCCGACCTGGGCGGCCAGCTCCTTCAGCGAGGTCCGCGCGTCCCTGACCAGGATTTCGAGGAGATTTCGGTCGAGATCGTCCAGCATTTTACATTTCCCGGTGATTTGGAACCATCGCTTAATATAATTAGCTCATTTAGCCATACCTCCTTTCTCATCAGATGGAAAGCCGCATTGTCGCATGAGATTATGCTGGTTCAACTGATACGGAGGTTTGTTGTGAACGATACAGTGCGCGGCACGGTCGAAATGTCCGCTGCGATGGCAATCCTGGGAACCATCGGCTGGTTCGTCGTCCTGTCCGGTCAGCCGATCATGGATGTGGTGTTCTGGCGTTGCGCTTTCGGCGCGCTGACGCTGCTCATCATCTGCGCCGGGCTGGGCTTGCTGCGCAACAGGCTGTCGCTGCGCATCATCGGCATCGCCGCGTTCGGCGGCGTCGCCATCGTCGTCAACTGGCTTTTGCTGTTCAGCGCTTTCTCCCGCGCATCGATCTCGATTGCCACCGCTGTCTACAACACGCAGCCCTTCATGCTGGTCAGCTTCGGCGCACTCTTCTTCGCCGAGCGGCTGACCCTGACCAAGCTGACCTGGCTGGCCATCGCCTTCGCCGGCATGGTGCTGATCGTGCAGTCGGCCCCCGATGCCGGCCCCAATGCCGGCATGGCCGGCACGGATTACTTTACCGGCATCGTCATGGCGCTAGGCGCGGCTTTCTTCTGGGCCGTCGCCGCCATCGTTACCAAGAAGCTCAAGGGCACGCCGCCGCATCTGATCGCGCTGATCCAGGTCTGCGTCGGCGTCGTCATGCTGGCGCCCTTCGCCAATCTTTCCCATCTGCCCGCCGACCCGTGGAGCTGGGCCATGCTGGCGACGCTCGGCATCGTCCATACCGGCCTGATGTACATACTGATGTACGGTGCCATCCAGAAGCTGCCGACGCATCTGCAGGGGTCGTTGTCCTTCATCTACCCCGTTGTCGCCATTCTGGTCGATGTCGTGGCCTTCGGCCATCGGCTGCATCTGAGCCAGATCGTCGGTGCGACCGCCATCCTGATCGCCGCCGCCGGCATGAATCTCGGCTGGACGCTGTGGAAGGGCAAACCGCCCGTCGCGAGCCCACACCCGATCAAGTGAAGCGGCCCCGCCGGCTGTCCGGCGGGTCAACATCGCGATCCCGGCTGCCCGCCTGTTCAAAGCGGGCACTTTGCTCTATGCCGCAATCCAACCATCTTCGCCCGGCATAGGCGAAACGCGGGACCCGAAGAACCATGAATGACGCAACGCCCCCCAACCGCTGTCGCATCGTGCTGATCGCGCCGCCCGGCGTGCCGCCGGCCCGGATCACCGCGGCATTCGAAGGCGGCGACGTCGCCTCGCTGATCCTGCCGGAGAACGGCATGGACGAGGCCTCCTTCCAGGCTTTCGCCGAACAGATCGTGCCGGCGGCGCAAGCCGCGGGCGTCGCTGTCGTCATCGCCGGCGACACCCGCATAGCCGGCCGCGTCCAGGCCGACGGTATCCATGTCGAGGTCCCCAAGGCCGAACTCGCCGAGACGATCGAGCATTTCCAGGCAAAGATGATGGTCGGCACCGGCGGCGCCAAGACGCGTGATGACGCGCTCGAGCTTGGCGAGACACGGCCCGACTACATCTTCTTTGGCCGCTTCGGTTACGACAACAAGCCCGAACCACACCCGCGCAACCTGTCGCTCGGCAGATGGTGGGCCGACATGATCCAGATCCCGTGCATCGTCATGGCCGGATCCGACATCGCCTCGGTCGAAGCAGTGGGCACCACCGGTGCCGAATTCGTGGCGCTGTCGAGCGCCGTGTTCGCCGACGGCACCGATCCCAAGACAGCGGTCGCCACCGCCAACGCGCTGCTCGACGAGACCGCGCCGCGCTTCGAGGACTGACGTGCCCTCGGCGACGCTTTCCCTCCAGGCTCTGCTCGCGGTGCTCATGGTCCAGGCAGCGGCCGCGGAGACCATCCCGCTGCCGCAGCCCAAGCCGGAACTCGGAACCCACGCCGACAAGCCGATCGACAAACCGCTGCCGCAGCCCGCCACCACGGCCGAGCCCGCGCCGCTGCCGTCGGCCGACACCATCAACCCCGACCGCTTCGGCGCAAAACCTGCCGATGCGGCCTATGGCGCCTTCCAGCGCGGTCTCTACAAGACGGCCTACAATCTTGCGCTGGTCCGGGCGCAAAACGGCGACCCGGCGGCGCAGACGCTGGTGGCCGAGATCCTGTCGCGGGGGCTCGGTGTGCCGCTCAATTCGGCGGAAGCGGCGAAATGGTACGCGCTGGCCGCCGAGCAGGGTGTGCCGGAATCGCAGTTCCAGTATGCGCTGATGCTGCTCGACGGCCGCTACGTCAAGAAGGACGAAAAGGGGGCCTATGCACTGATGCAGGCCGCCGCCGAAGCCGGCAACCGGCTGGCGCAGTTCAACTTCGCGCAGATGCTGGTCCAGCAGGACCCCGGCGACGCCGGCATAGCCAAGGCGGTCTCCTACTATGAGCGCGCCGCCGCGACCGGCCTCGCCGACGCGCAATATGCGATGTCGCAGGTCTACGCCAATGGCGTCGGCGGCAAGCCGCGTGACGATGTGCAGGCAAGGCGCCTGCTGGCGCAGGCCGCACGGCAGAACTACGACACCGCGCAGATCGATCTCGCCGCCTGGATGATCGAAGGCCGCGGCGGTGCGCGCGACCTGAAATCGGCCTTCGGCTGGACGAAGCAGGCGGCGGAGGGCGGCAATGTCGCCGCCCAGAACCGCCTCGCCAAGCTCTATATGCAAGGCGTCGGCACCGATCCGGATCTTGTCCTTGCCGGCGCGTGGTACATCGTCGCCCGCCGCGCCGGCCTCATCGATCCGCAGATGGACGACTTCCTGCAAGGGCTGAGCGACGACGAGACCAAGCAGGCATTGCAGAAGGCAAACCGCCTGCCGTAACGGCCTCTCCGGTTCGGCGCCGACTTGGCGCTCCCTTGCCTCTTCTGGCGATTTGTGGTCTTGGGAGCCCGAAATCGCTTTCCAGCGAACATCCCTTACCAACGGCCAGGCCGTTGGTATCATCCGGATCACCTCATCATGGCCAAGATCAATGGCAACGAAATCCGTCCCGGCTATGTCATCGAGCATGATGGCGGCCTTTGGGTGGCGGTCAGGACCAACACCGTCAAGCCCGGCAAGGGCGGCGCCTACAATCAGGTCGAACTGAAGAACCTCATCAACGGCACCAAGCTCAACGAGCGCTTCCGCTCGGCCGAGACGGTCGAACAGATCCGGCTCGACCTGAAGGATTTTTCCTTCCTCTACGCGCAGGAAGACGCACTGGTGTTCATGGACACCCAGAGCTACGAGCAGCTCGAATTGAACAAGGACTTCGTCGGTGATCGCGCCGCCTTCCTGCAGGACGGCATGATGGTAACGGTCCAGCTCTACGAAGAGAGGCCGATCGGCATTTCGCTGCCCGACTATGTGACGCTGACCATCACCGAGGCGGACCCGGTGGTGAAGGGCCAGACGGCGGCTTCGTCCTACAAGCCGGCGATCCTGGAGAACGGCATCCGCGTTCTGGTGCCGCCATTCATCGGCGCCGGCGAGCGCATCATCGTCGACACCAACGAAATCACTTACGTGCGCCGCGCGGACTGACGCGCAGCACCAGGAAGAACCCCTATGGCACGCTCAGCCCTCCTCAACGTCATGGTCCAGGCCGCAATGAAGGCCGGCCGCTCGCTGTCGCGCGACTTCGGCGAGGTGCAGAACCTGCAGGTCTCCATGAAAGGTCCCGGCGACTATGTCAGCCAGGCCGACCGCAAGGCCGAGGACATCGTCTTTGCCGAGCTGTCCAAGGCACGGCCTGGCTATGCCTTCCTGATGGAAGAGCGCGGCGCGGTCGAAGGTGACGACGGCCAGCATCGCTGGATCGTCGACCCGCTCGACGGCACCACCAATTTCCTGCACGGCATCCCGCTCTTTGCCGTTTCGATCGCGCTGGAACGCCAGGGGCAGATCGTTGCCGGCGTCATCTACAATCCGGCGATGGACGAGCTCTACACCTGCGAACGTGGCGGCGGCGCCTTCATGAACGACCGCCGCTTGCGCGTCGCCGGCCGTATCAAGCTGGTCGACACGGTCATCGGCTGCGGCATGCCGCATCTCGGCCGCGGCCACCACGGCAATTTCCTCGTCGAGCTGCGCAATGTCATGGCCGAGGTTTCCGGCGTCCGCCGCCTCGGCTCCGCATCGCTCGATCTCGCCTATGTCGCTGCCGGCCGCATGGATGGCTTCTGGGAAACCGGCCTGTCTGCCTGGGATATCGCCGCCGGGCTGCTGCTGATCCGCGAGGCGGGCGGCTTCGTCTCCGACATGGATGGCGGCCAGGACATGCTCGACAACGGCTCGGTTGTCGCCGGCAACGAGGTCATTCAACGCGCGCTGCTGAAGGCCGTAAAGAAGCCGCTCTCGGCGCGCTGACAAACCGCCGCGCTGATGCGCCGCAGTCGCAAAACCGCAACGGAAGCTTGAAATACTGCCCGGCGAGCGCCCAAGTTGGAGTGCGCGGCGCAGGAAACCCGGCAGTGAACGACGTCAAGCCCACCCCCGACATCCCGTTTATCGGACGCTGGCACTATTCGCGCGCCGAGATGATCGCCGACGGCGTCGTCCACGCGGTCGGCATCGTGCTCGCGATATCGGCTGGTTCCGCGCTGCTGGCGCTGGCGGCCTTTCGTGTCGGGCCGGGTGAATATATCGCCGCCGCCTTCTACGTGGTTTCGCTGCTCACCGTGCTGTCGGTGTCGATGACCTACAATCTGTGGCCGGTCTCGTCGCCGGCGAAATGGGTTTTGCGGCGTTTCGACCACGCCGCGATCTATCTGCTGATCGCCGCGACCTACACGCCTTTCCTGGCCCAGCTCGAAGGCTCGCCGCTGGCGCGCTGGATGATCGTCCTCGTCTGGACCGCAGCAGCGCTGGGCATTGCCATCAAGGTGTTTTTCCCCGGCCGTTTCGACCGGTTGGCCGTCGTCTTCTATCTCGCCATCGGCTGGAGCGGCATCATCCTGGTCAAGCCGCTGGTCCAGACGCTGCCGACGACATCGATCGCGCTCATCGTCGCCGGCGGCATCGTCTACTCCTGCGGCGTCATCTTCTTCGCCTGGAAGGGGCTGCGCTTCCACAATGCGCTGTGGCACGGTTTCGTCGTCACCGGCGCCGGCCTGCATCTGGCCGCCATGGTAGACTGTCTGGTCATCAATCGCCTCTGACACAGACTATCGACGCGGCAATATTGCCAAGCGCCATTCAATTTGGTCACAATTCCGTTTAGAGTCGCGTTCAATCTGGCAGGCGGCGGCATCGGAAACGGGGCACGGATGGCTTTTCTCAAATCCTTCGGCATGGGCAGACGTTCTGATGTCCTGATCTACGACCCGCACAAATTGTCGAGCCCACAGGTCTTTCTGCTGACCATGGTGATCTTCCTGGTCATCGTCGCCTTCATCGCCGCCATTCTGACCCGACAGATCTCGACGGCCTTTGGCAGCAATCCCGGCCTCAACGGCCTGATCGTCGGCGTGCTGGTGGTCGGCATCCTGTTGGCCTTCGCCCAGGTCGGGCGGCTGTTTCGCGAAGTGCGCTGGGTCAACTCCTTCCGTGCCGGCTCGGAGACCACCGAACCGGTGCTGCTGGCGCCGATGAAGGCGATGATCGGCCGCTCCTCGGCGACGGCCTTCTCGACCAGTTCGATGCGCACCATGCTCGATTCCATCGCCACGCGCCTCGACGAAACCCGCGACACCTCGCGCTATCTCGTCGGCCTGCTGGTGTTCCTCGGCCTGCTCGGCACCTTCTGGGGTCTGTTGAACACTATCGGCTCGATCCGCGAGACCATCGAATCGCTCGATCCCGGCACGGGTGACGCCGCCGCGGTGCTCGATTCGCTGAAGCAGGGGCTTTCGGCGCCGCTGGCCGGCATGGGCACGGCCTTCTCGTCCTCGCTGTTCGGCTTGTCCGGCTCGCTGGTGCTCGGCTTTCTCGACCTGCAGGCCGGCCGCGCCCAGACGCGCTTCTACACCGAGCTGGAAAACTGGCTGTCCTCGGTCACCGATCTGTCCTCCGACATCGTCGTCGCCGACCCGGCCAAGACCGAATCCTCGGATGAGATCCGGGTTTTGTCGGAACGGCTGCGCAGCATGCAGGAGAATGGCGGCGGCTCCAATCCGCGCGTCGCCACCGCCATGGCCAATCTCGCCGACGGCATTTCCGGCCTGGTCAAGAACATGCGCTCGGAGCAGCAGATCATGCGCGACTGGGTCGAGGCCCAGTCCGACGAGCAGAAGGCGATGCGCAACACGCTGGAAAAGATCGCCGACGCCCTGAAGAAACCCGGGGTGCATTGACGTGGCGCTGGCGCGTGGGCGGCGCACCGATCGCCGCATCGACTACTGGCCGGGCTTCGTCGACGCGCTGTCGACGCTGCTTTTGGCCATCATGTTCCTGCTCACCGTCTTCGTGCTGGCGCAGTTCCTGCTCGGCCGCGAAATCTCCGGCAAGGATACAGCACTCTCGCGCCTCAATTCGCAGATCAACGAACTGACCCAGCTGCTGGCGCTGGAGCGCTCGACGGCGCAGGACAAAGATGACTCGCTGGCCAATCTGCAGGCATCGCTGTCGGCGGCGGAAGCGGAAAGGAGCCGGCTCCAGCAATTGCTGGCGCAAGGTGCGGGCGCCGGCGACGCCGCCAACCAGCGCGCCGCGGCGCTGGGCGGCGAACTCGACAACCAGCGCCAGATCAGCCAGCAGGCACTGAGCCAGGTCGAGATCCTCAACCAGCAGATCGCCGCACTGCGCAAGCAGATCGGCGCACTCGAGGACGCGCTCAACGTCTCCGAAACCCGTGACCGCGATTCCAACACCAAGATCGCCGATCTCGGCCGCCGCCTGAACGTCGCACTGGCGCAGCGCGTGCAGGAATTGAACCGCTACCGCTCCGACTTCTTCGGCCGCTTGCGCGAAATCCTCGCCGACCGCGAGAACATCCGCATCGTCGGCGACCGCTTCGTCTTCCAGTCGGAAGTGCTGTTCCCGACCGGCTCCGAGGTGATCAACGATGCCGGCAAGGTCGAGATGAAGAAACTCGCCGACGCCATCATCGAACTGCAGAAGGAAATCCCGCCCGAGATCAACTGGGTGCTGCGCGTCGACGGCCATACCGACAATAAGCCGCTCTCCGGAACCGGCCGTTACCGCGACAACTGGGAGCTGTCGACGGCGCGTTCGACCTCGGTGGTGAAATTCCTGATCGAGAACGGCGTGCCGGCCAACCGCCTGGTCGCCGCCGGTTTCGGTGAGTTCCAGCCGCTCGATCCGGCCGACACCGAAGAGGCGCGCAACAAGAACCGCCGTATTGAACTGAAGCTCACCGAACGTTGATCCATCATCACGCGAACTCACGCGAATTTGTTCACCGGCTCAACCTTAGGGCGCAGAGTGAGGCCGACAAGGCCTGAAAAGATTATCTTTTTTTAATTACAAATTGTCGCAAGGCGATCCTAGCTTCCCGCCTGGGCCGAGAACCGCCGGCGATGATCCCCCTCATCGCGACACGACGGAACCGGACGGCCCACGGCCGGAAGGCAGGCGGAACAACCGCTGCTTTCCTCTACGAGAGGAGACGCGTGATGCGCTCTTTCATTCCCAGGACCTCGCTCAGAACTGCCACACTCACGGCGCTCCTCATCGCCGTTCCGCTTGCCGGCGCCTATGCCGCGGGCCATCACAACAAGGGTGCTCTCGACGCGACCGCTCCGACCGATTTTACCGGCCCGCGCATCGAGGGTCTCATCCAACAGGTTCAAGGCGTCCACCAGGGCATAGTGGACGCAAGACAGGCCAACAACATCACGCCGGCCGTGGCGCAGCATCTGGAAATGCGCACGGCCCGCATCAGCCAGGCGGCCGAGAAGATCGCAGCTTCGGATCACGGCAGGATACCGGCCGCCCAATATCATGACCTGCTGCGCCGTCTCGACAATGTTGACCAGCGCCTGAGGGTCGATACCGGCAGCGGTTTCCTGATGGGTGACGGCGACGACGACGGTAACTACCCGAACGGCTGAGACCACAGCGGCTGAAACGGTCCAAGAGGAGGGGACCACCTGACGTTTTCGGGAGCCATCCCGCGGGCGTCCTTTTCACCAGCCCAGCCAGACCGCGATCAGGCCAACCACCGCCGGCACGGTCTGGATGAGCAGGATCTTGCGGCCGACCGTTGCCGCGCCATAGAGGCCGGCAACAGCCACGCACAACAGGAAGAACACCTTGACCTGAAAACCGGCCGCACCGAGGTAAAGCCCCCAGATCAGGCCTGCGGCGAGGAAACCGTTGTAGAGCCCCTGATTGGCGGCCAACACCTTCGAGGCGCTGGCGAATTCGGGGGTCAGATTGAAAGCCTTGTGCCCACGCGGCGTATCCCACAGCACCATCTCCAGATAGACGATGTAGACATGGATCAAGGCCACCAGCCCGACCAGGATGTTGCCGATCATTTGCTCCCCCCTTCATTGGTCGCCGGCAGCATTTCATACGCGGCGTCCTCCGCGCAAGGTGCATCCGTCGCACAGTGCCACAGGGTTGCAAACGCCTTTGCGTTGGTATCTTTTCGCGCCGTCCCAATCACGGAAGCGGCCATGTCCTTTCAGAAACTCGATGATCTCGGCCACAAGCTCGAAGCGCTTGAGCATGCGCTGGCCATCCTTGGCGCCGACGAGGCCACCCACATGGCCGTCGGCGGCGGCGAAAAGCGCGCCGAGGCCATGTCGGCACTGGCCGGCATGTATCACGCCAGGGCAACGGCGCCGGAGATAGCGGACTGGATCGCCGCCGCCGAAGGCGAAGCGCTTGGCGAGGACCAGCGGGCCGCCGTCGCGGAATTGCGGCGGCAATACACCAACCTGACCTGCCTGCCGGTCCAATTCGTCGAGCGCCAGACGACCGCGCGCATGCGTTGCGAGCAATTGTGGCGCGACCTGCGCGCCAAGAACGACTGGGCGGGCTTCCAGCCGGCGCTGGAGGGCGTGGTGGCGCTGGTGCGCGAAGAGGCGGCGCTGCGTGCCGACGTGCTCGGCCTTGCCCCCTATGACGCGCTGATGGAGCAATACGATCCCGGCAATCGCGCCGCCGACATCACGCCCGTCTTCGCCGACCTGAAGACTTTCCTCGGGGGGTTCGTGCCGGAGGCGCTGGCGATACAGGAAGCGCGGCTGCGCAAGCGCCCGCTGAAGCCGCTTTCGGGCACCTATGCGATCGACCGGCAGCGCGAGCTCGGCCTTGCCATGATGGCGGCGGTCGGCTTCGACCTGACGCACGGGTCGCTGTCGGTCTCGCACCACCCTTTCTGCGGCGGCGTGCCGAGCGACGTGCGCATCACCACCCGCTACAAGACCTCCGACTTCCTGTCGGCGCTGATGGGCGTTCTGCACGAGACCGGCCATGCGCTGTACGAACAGAACCTGCCGAAGGCATGGTCCCACTGGCCGCTCGGCAAGGCGCGCGGCATGGCCGTGCATGAAAGCCAGAGCCTGTTCGTCGAAAAGCAGCTCGGCCGCAATCCGGCCTTCTGGCACTGGGCGCTGCCGGTGGTCGAAAAGCATCTCGGCGAAGCCTGGTCGCTCGACGACATCCTGCCGCATGTGCATCGCGTCGAGCGCGGCCTGATCCGTGTCGATGCCGACGAGGTGACCTATCCCCTGCATGTCATCCTGCGCTACGAACTGGAACAGGAGCTCGTCGCGGGCCGGCTGGAGGCGGCTGACCTGCCCGAAGCCTGGGACGCCAAGATGCGCGACTATCTCGGTCTTTCCACCATAGACAACCCCGCCGACGGGCCGATGCAGGACGTGCATTGGCCCGGAGCCGCCTTCGGCTATTTCCCCTCCTACACGCTGGGCGCGATGATGGCGGCGCAGCAATGGGCGGCACTGACGCGGCAACATCCTTCCGCCGACGAGGATCTTGCCAAAGGCAATTTCGAGGCCATCAACGACTGGCGCCGCGAAAAAATCTGGTCGCAGGGATCACGCTGGTCGACGCCGGACCTGCTCGAACGCGCCACCGGCGAAAAGCTCAATGCGACGTATTTCGTCGATCATCTGAAGCAGCGTTACGGAGCGGTGTAGGGACAGTCGGTACGTCAGGAGCGCGGATGCTCCTGACTACTCCGCCGCGCCCCTGAAGGCGCTGGCGCCGGTTTCGAACTGCAGCTTGGCCAGCCGCGCATAGATGCCGCCCTTGGCGACCAGGCTCTGATGCGTGCCTTCCTCGACGATCGAGCCACCATCCATGACCAGGATCCTGTCGGCCTTCAGCACTGTTGCCAGCCGGTGCGCGATGACGATGGTGGTGCGGCCTTGCATCAGGCGTTCGAGCGCCATCTGCACCAGCGTCTCGCTTTGCGCGTCGAGCGCCGAGGTGGCCTCGTCGAGCAGCAGGATCGGCGCGTCGCGCAGGATGGCGCGGGCGATCGCCACCCGCTGGCGCTGGCCGCCGGACAGCGTCACGCCGCGTTCGCCGACCTGGCTTTCATAGCCCTTGTCGAGCTTGAGGATGAACTCGTCGGCGAGCGCATCCTTCGCCGCCATCTCGATCTCGGCCGTGCTGGCGCCCGGCCGACCGAAGCCGATATTGTCGCGCGCACTGGCCGCGAAGATGGTGACGTCCTGCGGCACGATGGCGATGCGTTCGCGCACCGAGACGGGATCGGCCTCGCGCACGTCGACGCCATCGATCAGAATCTTGCCGGTCTCGGGATCGTAGAAGCGCAGGATGAGCGAAAACACCGTGCTCTTGCCGGCCCCTGACGGACCAACGATCGCCACCGTCTCGCCGGGCATGACCTGAAAGCTCAGGCCGTGCACGGCGGCGCGGTCGGGCCTGGCCGGGTAGGAGAAGGAGACATTGTCGAAGACGATCGCGCCCTTGGCGACCGCCGGCAGCGGCTTCGGATCGGCCGGGGCCTGGATCGCCGGCTTCTCGGCCAGGATCTCGGTCAGCCTCTCGGCGGCACCCGCCGCCTGCGCAAGCTCGCCCCAGACTTCCGACAGCGCGCCCAGCGCCCCGGCGGCGAACACCGAATAAAGCAGGAACTGGCCGAGCGTGCCCGGCGATATCGTGCCTTCGAGCACGTCGCGCGAGCCGAACCACAGCACCGCCACGACGGATGAGAAGATGGTGAAGATGGCAAAGAAAGTGAGGAAGGACCGCGCGAAGATCGAAGCGCGCGCCGCCTCGAAAGCGGCTTCCACGGCGGCGGAGAAATGCCCGGTGACCAGCTTCTCGTTGGTGAAGGCCTGCAAAGTGCGCACCGCGCCGATCTGCTCGCTGGCATAGGCTGTCGCATCGGCAAGCGTATCCTGCGCCTGCCGCGACTTGCGCCGCACCGAACGGCCGAAGGCGACCAGCGGCAGCACGATGACGGGAATGGCCGCGATGACGAGGCCCGACAGTTTCGGACTGGTGATGACCATCATCCCCACCGCGCCGAGGCCGAGGATGACGTTGCGCAGCGCGACCGAAGCCGTGGCGCCCACCGCCGACTTGACCTGCGTGGTGTCGGCGGCGAGCCGCGACACGATCTCGCCCGACTGGGCGGTGTCGAAGAAGGAAGGCGACAGCGTCGTGACATGGGCAAAGACATCGCGCCTGATATCGGCGACGACACGCTCGCCGAGCGTGATGACGAAATAGTAGCGGCCGGCCGATGCCGCCGCCAACAGCGCGGCCATCGCCACCAGTGCGGCGAAATATTCGGCGATGAAAGTGGTGCTGGACGACGAGAAACCGTGATCGATCATGCGCCGCACGGCCAGCGGCAGCGCCAGCGTCGTTGCCGCGGCGATGACCAGCGAGATGAGGGCGCCAACGACCAGCGTGCGATAATGCGTGATGTACGGGAACAGACGCCTGAGCGGCTTGAGCGAGCGCCGGCGCTCGTCTGCGCTGCTGATTTGCGCCATCTCGGTGTTTCCTCTAGCCGCCTCAGCGTATGCGCCTCAATATGCGCTTGCCACGGCCTTGTGATTCAATTCCGGCTGATGTATAGGCTCGCCGACCGTTTTAGAAGCCGTGGCACCTCAATAGCTGCGGCTTCGAGTTTTAAAAAGGGGCGCATCGACGCAGGCTTATGCCCGTCAGCAGCGCCGGCAAGCCAGGAACCGAACCATGAAGACCGACATCCATCCCGACTACCACGCCATCAAGGTCGTCATGACCGACGGCACCGAATACACGACCCGTTCGACCTGGGGCAAGGAAGGCGATACGATGAACCTCGATATCGACCCGACCACCCACCCGGCCTGGACCGGCGGCCAGCAGACCCTGCTCGACCGCGGCGGTCGCTTGTCGAAGTTCAAGAAGCGTTTCGAAGGTTTCGGCCTCTAAGCCAGACACCGTTTCGCAGATCAAAAACCCGCCCTCGTGGCGGGTTTTTTGTTGACCTCGGCTAGCCTTGGTGGAACGCACTAGTTCCCGGAGGGCGAAATGCCAATTCTTGATGATGTACAATGGTCCGGCCTTAAAGGTGGATACAAGGTGGTCTACGATCCGCGACCGGCCTTGCGAACACTGGTCCTTCGCTATGATGACAAACCGGCCTGGGACGAGCTTTGGAATGAGTTGCATCATCAGGGAGATGTTGGAGACGCGTCTTACGCGGCGGTCGTTGAAATCGTTCGCATCTCCGAACGCCACGCTCCGGCTCACTGGGGAGCCTATGGTCTGGCCGCAACCATCGAAGAAGCGCGCCTGCTTGACGACCGGAATCCGCCGGTTCCTGCTCGGATCGAACCGCACTACAAAGCGGCGTGGCGAACACTTCTACACTTGGCATTGCGGGATCTGGCAACTGTCACCGATGACGAAACGGTGAACTGCGCATTGGCTGTCGTCGCGCTCTATCGGGGCCGGTTCAACCTCGGCCGCATGGCGATGTGCGCAGAGGATGAGCGCGCGGAAATGCTGAGGGATTATTTCGGCCGCTAACGCGAGACTTACTCGGCCAGCAGCTCCCTAAGCGCCATGCGCTTGTAGGCGGCGACCAGCCTGTCGCCTTCCTGCCGCTCGACCGAGATCGCCAGCCGCACCGCGGCCTCGCCCATCTGCCAGACCAGGAACGCTGTCGTTTCCAGAGCTGTCGGATCGGCTGCTGGCCGCAGCCGTTTCAGCACCGCGACGAGGAACTCCGCATTGGCCCGGCTGTCGGCGAGTTCGAGCTGGCGCAACGCCTTGTCGGCCTGTGTGCCCGACCAGATGTCGCGCATCACCGGTTCCGCCAGGAACAGCCCGTAGTAGATATCGACCAACTCCGAAAAGGCTTGGCTTAGGCCCTCGGCATCGCTGACACCGGCGAGCGCGGCCGAGATGCAGGCCTGGCTTTCGGCGGTATAGCGCTCGGCCAGCGCCCAGATGATCGCCCGCTTGTCCGGGAAGAACTGGTAGAGCGAACCGATCGACACCCCTGCCCGTTCCGCCACCTCGCCCATGCGCATTGCATCGCTGCCCTGCTCGGCGATCAACGCCGAAGCGGCGGCCAGCATACGCACGACCCGCTCGCGGCTGCGTTGCTGGCTGGGCGCCCGGCGCGCTGAGGCAATCTGCTCCGGCGGCGAAACGGATGCTGCGGTGTCTTCCATGACTATCTCCCAAAATTCGCCGCCCAAAATCGCTTGACTCACAAAATACGAGGGTTTATCACGTTTTGCAAATGTGAGGATTACTCATATTTGTAAGCCAGAGGAAATCGAAATGACTGACACGACATCAAACCCAATTCTGATCCTCGGCGGCACCGGAAAAACCGGCCGCCGTCTTGCCGAACGGCTGACCGCGCATGGCACGCCGGCGCGGATCGGTTCGCGCTCCGGCAGCCCACGCTTCGACTGGGAAGTTCCGGCGACCTGGGGGCCGGCCATGCAAGGTGTGAGTGCCGTCTACATCAGCTACTACCCCGACATCGCCGTGCCGGGCGCCGCCGAAATCGTCGATGCCTTCGCCCGGCTCGCCGTGGCCAACGGTATCACCCGGCTGGTGCTGTTGTCTGGTCGCGGCGAGACCGAAGCTCAGCGTACCGAAGAGATGGTGAAAGCCTCGGGCGCCGACTGGACGATTTTGCGCTGCGCCTGGTTCTCGCAGAACTTCAGCGAAGGTTTTCTCGTCGAGTCCGTGGCTGGCGGCGAAGTGGCCTTGCCGGTCGGCAATGTCGGCGAGCCGTTTGTCGATGCCGACGACATCGCTGAAGCCGCCTTCGTCGCGCTGACCGAGCCAGGCCATGTCGGCCAGCTCTATGAGCTGACCGGGCCACGGCTCCTAAGCTTTGCCGACGCGGTCGCCGAGATAGCCAAGGCCGCCGGCCGCGACATCCGTTTTGTCAGGATCTCGCATGAGGAGTTCACCGCCGCGCTGGCCGCGCATGAGCTGCCGCCCGAATTCGCCTGGCTGCTCAACGAGCTGTTCACCGAAGTGCTCGACGGCCGCAACGAGACGTTGACCGATGGCGTTCAGCGTGTGCTCGGCCGTCAGCCAAGAGACTTCTCCGCCTACGCAACCGAAACCGCCGCGACCGGCATATGGAGCAACTGAGATGATCAAGCTTCTTCCCATCCTGACCATCATTGCCGCAATCGGCTCGGGCCTCGTCGCCGGTGTGTTCTTCGCCTTTTCCAACTTCATCATGGCGGCGCTTGCCAGGCTGCCGGTCCCAAGTGGCATCGCCGCGATGAATTCGATCAACGTCACAGTGATCACCCCGACCTTCATGACGGCGCTCTTCGGCACCGGCCTGCTCTGTCTGGTGCTTATCGCCGCCGCCATCATGGGCTGGAGCCAGTCCGGCTCGTACTGGCTGCTTGCCGGAGCGGTGATCTATCTGGTCGGCAACCCGATCGTGACCATGGTCTTCAACGTGCCGCTCAACGATGCGCTCGCCGCCGTCGACCCAGCCAGCAGCAACGGCGCCGCCGTGTGGGCGAACCATCTGAGCCAATGGGTGATGTGGAACCACGTTCGCACCATCACCGCAGTCGTGGCGATGGCCTGCTTTATCTTCGCATTGCTCTAAAGAGGCTTTACGAAACGCAAAAGACCCCGCTCAGGCGGGGTCCTTTTGCGTCTGGTCTTTTGACGAGTGACCCTTGCGGTCGGCATGGCCGAGATCACGATCCGGGTCGATGACATCGCGCACCAGCTGCTTCAGCTTTGCCGCGTCCGGAAAGCCGCCGTCGCGCTTGCGGTCCCAGACCAGCACGTCATTGCAGGAAATGGTGAAGATGCCGCCGGTGCCGGGCACCAGCGTCACCTCGCCCAGATCGGTGCCGAAGGTGGAGAGCAGCTCCTGCGCCATCCAGCCGGCGCGCAGCAGCCACTGGCACTGCGTGCAATAGGTGATGCGGATGGTGGGAAGCGCTTTTTCGCTCATGTCAGACTAAGCTCCGCTTATGTCTCAGGCTGAGTTCCGCTCATGCCGGATTGAGCTTTCGCTCATGCCGCGCTGAGCTTGGCCATGGTCTCGTCGTCGACTTCGAAATTGGCGTAGACGCTCTGCACGTCGTCGTCATCCTCAAGCGTGGCGACCAGCTTCATCAGCGACTGTGCCCGCTCCTCGTCGACCGGAATATTGTTTTGCGGCCGCCAGATCGGCTTCACCGATTCAGCCTCGCCGAGCGCGCCTTCCAGCGCCTTCGACACCTCGCCGAGATTTTCGAAGGCACAGTAGATCGTATGGCCTTCCTCATCCGATTCCACATCATCGGCACCGGCTTCGATCGCCGCATCCATGATCTTGTCGGCGCTGCCGGCCGAGGCCGGATAGTAGATCTCGCCGGCGCGGTCCCACATGAACGACACCGAGCCGGTTTCGCCCATTGCCCCGCCGGCCTTGGTGAAGGCGGCGCGCACATTCGACGCCGAACGGTTGCGGTTGTCGGTCAACGCCTCGACAATGACGGCGACGCCGCCGGGACCATAGCCCTCATAGCGCACGGCTTCGTAGTTCTCGGCATCGCCCATCGAGGCCTTGTTGACGGCGCGCTGGATGTTGTCCTTCGGCATCGACACCGCCTTGGCGTTCTGGATCGCCAGGCGCAGGCGCGGGTTCATCGATGGATCGGGCGTCCCACTCTTGGCGGCGACGGTGATTTCGCGCGCCAGCTTGGAAAACATTTTCGACCGCACCGCGTCCTGGCGGCCCTTGCGGTGCATGATGTTCTTGAACTGTGAATGGCCAGCCATGGCACCCCTGTCGTCTTCTCGGCTAGAGCATCCCGAAGCGAAGTGATCTCACCGCGTCTTCCGCAATGCTCGAATTCAAAATTTCAGAGCGACCCAGGTGCAACTCGTGGAAGCACGGCGTTCTCTGTCGGAATGGCCGGCTTATAGATAAATCGGCTCAATTCGTCCAGCCGCGCCGCGCACGGGACGCACGACATCGGCGGCTGCAAGCGCTCACGCCTCAAGATCGGATTTCAGCCGGTCGATGATGCTGAGCGCATGGCCGGCATACTGGCTGATCCAGCGGTCATGGATCTGCTTGATCGGCAGCGCGTTGAGATGATTCCAGCGCTCGCGTCCGTCGCGCCGCGGGACGATCAGGTCGGCCTCCTCCAGCACCTTGAGATGCAGCATGACGGTGCAGCGATCGATATCGGGAAACGCCTCGCACAGCATGCCGGTCGTCTTCGGCGTGTCCTTCAGCTGATCCAGCATTTCGCGCCGGCGCGGATGCGCCAGCGCCTTGAAAACATTGTCGTCTTGCGATCGGCTTGACATGTTATGTTTCTATAACATATTGTTGAGCCAATCAAGGGAAGGAGTTGTGGATATGTCACTTGGATTCAGTGTTTCCGGACGCATCGGCAGGCCGGTCGCCGACGTCTTCGACGCGGTCGTCAATCCCAAGAAACTGAGCGACTATTTCACCACGATCGGCGGCGCCAGCGCGCCGCTGGAAGCCGGTGCCGGCGTCGTCTGGTGGGGCAAGGTGCCGGTCGAGGTCGATGAAGTGGTCAAGGACAGCCGCATCGTGCTGCGCTGGGATGCCACCGATGCCGACGGCAAACCCGCTTACAAGACCCGCATCGAGATGAATTTCGAGCCGCTGGACGATGGCGGCACCTTCGTTACCATTGCTGAGAGCGGCTGGCAGGAAGGCGCGGTCGGCCTGAAGAAGTCCTACCTCAATTGCGAGGGCTGGTCGCAGATGCTGGCCTGCATGAAGGCCTATGTCGAATACGGCATCAATTTGCGCGACGGCTACTACCGCAGCGAGATGAAGGGCGAACCCGCCAACGAGACCAATATCTGAGCGACCCCATTACTGAGCACCCAGGAAGAAGATGGAGGCCTTGCAATGAAGAAAGTAACGCCATTCCTGATGTTCGAGGGCAAGGCCGAAGAAGCAATGACGCTCTATTGCGAGACCATTCCCGGCAGCAGCGTGCTTGACGTCACGAATTACGGCCCCGGCGAAGACGGCCCGCAAGGAACGGTCAAGCTGGCGCGCGTGTCGATCGCTGGCCTGGAAGTCATGGTCTTCAACAGCCCCGTGCACCACGCCTTCACGTTCACGCCGTCGGTCTCGCTGTACGTAGACTGTTCCTCCGAGGACGAACTGAACCGAATTGTCGAGACACTGGCAAAGGACGATGGGTTTCTGATGCCGCCCGACAATTACGGCTTCAGCCGCCGCTTCGCATGGCTGAACGACAGGTTCGGGGTCTCCTGGCAGGTCAATCTCGCATAACCAGCCTGGGCAAAGCCGACCAACAACAGCTGAACACGACAAGGGAGCCAGCTATGACCGTGACAATCACCGGTGGCATCAACATCGCCATGAAGGTGCCGCCGCACCAATATGAGGAGACGATCGCCTTCTACCGCGACGTCGTCGGCCTGAAGCCGTTCACGGACAAGGCACCGGCCATCGGCTTCGAGCTTGGTCCCAACCGCCTGTGGATCGACGAGGCGCCGATGATGAGCCAGGCCGAGGTGTGGCTGGAGCTGTTCACCAACGATTTTTCTACCACCGCCACAAATCTCGCCAAGGCCGGCGTTGTGCGTTGCGATGCCATCGAGCCCCTGGGCGAGGGCTTCCGTGGCGGCTGGATCACCAATCCGGCCAACATCATTCACATGCTGCGCGAACCCGACGCCTGGTGAGCGCCAAGCCACGAAAGGACAATCCGATGGACATCCGCGAAACACCAACAGCCGAAGCCGGCATGCTGATCCGGCGGCCTGTCGCCGACGTATTCGAGGCCATCGTCGATCCGGCCATCACCACGAAATTCTGGTTCACCCATGGCAGCGGCCGGCTGGACAGCGGCAAGGAAGTTCGCTGGGAGTGGCGCATGTACGGCGTCTCGACGACGGTCGATGTCAGCGAGATCGTCGCGAACGAAAAGATCGTCATGCAATGGAGCGATCCGCGGACCACGGTGGTCTGGACCTTCACCGAAATGCCTGACGAGACGACCTTTCTCGAGGTTCGCAATTTCGGCTTCGCTGGCAATGGCGACGAGCAGGTGAAAGAAGCCGTCGGCTCAACCGGCGGCTTCACGCTCGTGCTGGCCGGCGCCAAGGCCTGGCTTGAGCAGGGCCTGACGCTCGGCCTGATCGGCGACCGCCACCCGAAGGGCGTGCCGGCTAACTAAATCGGCTCAACCTCGCCGCTTTTCCTGTTCGGTCACATGATGGCGAAGTACGCGATTGATTTCGGTTTGATAGCCACCGCCTCCGACATGTTCCTTGAACCAGGATAGCACGTCAGCATCAAGCCGAATGGTCACCGGCTGCTTGAGTGGTCGGTAGAGATGCCCGCGACGGGCATGAATCCAGGCCGGAGCTTCTGGAATGTCGGACGTATCAATCTCGCTGTCAGGCAAATCAGCCAACTTGGAGAGCTGATTGCGCTGATCCTGGCTAAGGTCCTTCCTGCTCATAGGGCCTCCTTTCATGCGGTGTCGCTTTCCGGGCTTCCAACGATCCGAACACGTTCATCATCGTCACGATCAGGATAAGTATGAACAACCAGCAGGACGACTACGGTTTCGATCATCCCGATCGTTGCTCACCGTCTTCGAACCGGTCAGGCACGATCAGATGAAGCGGATCATCGAAGATTCTCTGGGCGAGATCGAATGCGACGCCGTGCTTGGCAAGATTGCGCCTCGCTTTTTCAGGATCCCACTCAAACTGCAAAGTAGCATCATCGACTACAATATTGTATGTACAAATCCGTAAAAGTCAATCCAAACGCTGCATGCGCGCAAGCCCAAGCTCAATGCCCGCCGCCCGACTTCGCTTTCCTGCGCCGCCGCGCCAGCATGTTGAGCCCTTCGACCAAGGCCGAAAAACCCATCGCCGCGTAGATGTAGCCCTTGGGCACATGGTAACCCATGCCGTCGGCGATCAGCGTCATGCCGATCATCAGCAGGAAGCCCAGTGCCAGCATGACGATGCTCGGGTTCTTGGCGATGAAGTTGGCCAGCGGCCCCGCCGCCAGCATCATCACGGTGACCGCGACGATCACGGCGATGTACATGATGGCGATCTCGTCGGTCATGCCGACGGCGGTGATGATCGAATCGATCGAGAAGACCAGATCGAGCAGCAGGATCTGGAAGATCGCGCCGGCAAGGCTGATCTGCAGCGTCTCGCCCATCATCGAGTCCCTGTGGTCGTCGGGATCGACCGTGTGATGGATCTCCTTGGTCGCCTTCCAGACCAGGAACAGGCCGCCGGCAATCAGGATCAGGTCGCGCCAGGAGAAGCCGTGGCCGAAGGCGGTGAACACCGGCGTCGTCAACTGGACGATGATGGAAATGGTGGCCAGCAGCACCAGCCGCATGATCAGCGCCGCCGAGATGCCGAGCCGGCGGGCGCGGGGCCGCTGGGCTTCAGGAAGCTTGTTGGTCAGGATCGAGATGAAGATCAGATTGTCGATGCCGAGCACGATCTCCAGCACCACCAGCGTCAAAAGCGCGACCCAGGCCGTTGGATCGGACACGAAGTGAAAATACGGCGCCAGGAATTCGATGAGCTGCATGGAGGTCGTCCCCTCTTTTAACGATCTAGAGCAGTGTCGCCGGCAATTAGGTACTGCGTGCGCCTATATCAATGTCACGACCAGAAAGACGGTGCGGTTTCCTCCAGCCGCGGGCCGCGACGAAACGGCGCGATCCGCTCGGTCAGCCCCGTGCGGTCGGAAATATCGACGCCGACGCCGCACAATGTCGCTGGTCCGGTGGCTGCCTCGAAACGCCCTTTCGGCACTTTCGACAGGAACCGGTTGAGCGGCTCCTCCTTGTCCATGCCGAGCGAAGAATCATAGTCGCCGCACATGCCGGCGTCGGAAATATAACCGGTGCCGCCGTTGAGGATCTGGTGGTCGCCGGTCGGCTGGTGGGTGTGGGTGCCGACGACGAGGCTGGCGCGGCCGTCGACGAAATGGGCGAAGCACATCTTTTCCGACGTCGCCTCGGCGTGGAAGTCGATGATCACCGCATCCGCCTGCTCGCCGAGCGGACAGGCGGCAAGCTCGCGTTCGCCGGCCTGGAACGGATCGTCGAGCTCGGGATGCATGAACACCCGGCCCATGATGTTGGCGACCAGCACGCGCGCGCCGCTCCTGGCGATGTAGACGCCGGAGCCGCGCCCGGGCGTACCCTTGGGAAAGTTGGAGGGGCGCAGGAAGCGCTCTTCGCGCGGCGCAAAGGCGAGCGCGTCGCGCTGGTCCCAGACATGGTTGCCGGTGGTGACGACATCCGCACCGGCCGCGATCGTCTCGCGAAAGATCTCTTCGGTGATGCCGAAGCCGCCGGCGGCATTCTCGCCATTGACGATGACGAAATCGAGTTTGAAATCGGAGATCAGGCCGGGCAGTTGTTCCCACACCGCCGTGCGTCCCGTCTTGCCAACCATGTCGCCGAGGAAAAGAAGTCTCATACCCACTTCTATCCAGAGCTGTAGACGCTAGGCAAGCGGCACCGCGCGATTGGTTCTAACGCCAGCGGAAAGGGGCGGCTTTGCGCTCGCGCCCATGACGCGAGCTCGATATGGCCACAGCGGCAACGTCAACGGCGCATTCCGCGCAGCCAGAAGAACCAGACGTAGAAGGCGGTGAAGCCGCCGGTGCCCGCAAGGAGTAGCAGAATGCCGCGCCAGCCTTTCATTCCCGCGGCATCGAGGTTCGATGGATCGCCAGGGTCGTAGTAAAATTCCACCTCATCGCCTATCGACGCCTTATAGAGGCCGACAACCTTTCCTTTTCCGGACCAGGTCATCGGCGTGTCGTCAATCGTATAGGTGAGGGCGACATTGATGCGGTCTATGGCGAAGCCATTTTTATGCATTTCAGTGTAGGGCCTGACATCCGTCACTGTGGCGACCGTCCGATTCCAGGCGGCTTGGTGGTACAGCGCAGTTCCGACGACGTGCAATGTCATCGCTAACAGTGCTGCCGCGATCAGGGCAAACGGCATCAGGAGAAAGCGCATAAAGACAAATCCATTTCTACTATCGACTTGGATTGTATAGCAGGGATACTGTCATATAAGTATAAGAATCACCAGATCGGATACTCTAAGAGGTGATAAACCGGCGCAGCCCACTCTCGGTGAGTATTTCCGGGATGATCACATCATGGTTCTCATCCGGCACCTGCGCTACCTCTTGGCAGTCGAAGGCGATGCCGATCAGCCGCGGCGGCTGTCCCTTGGCGACCAGCTTGGCGATGGCGCGGTCGTAATAGCCGGCGCCGTAGCCGATGCGGTGGCCGCGCGCATCGAAAGCGGCGAGCGGCACCAGCATCACCGAGGGATCGAGCACCTCGGCCTCCTCATGCGGCCCGACCGTGCCAAAACCCATCTCGAGCATCGGCGCGCCGCGCACGAGTTCGCGAAAGACGATGGTGGTTTTGTCGAGAATGGCCGGCAGGCAAAGCCGGGCGCCCTTTTCGCGCAAGGCGAACATCAGCGGCCGAACGTCGACTTCAGAGCGCATCGGCCAGAAGCCGGAAACGATCTGGCCCGGCTCGATGTGGAGGTGATCGCGTGCCGTCTCGGCCATTTCAAGCGCGACCTCCACCCGCCAGAATTCATCGAGCGCGTCGCGGCGCCCGAGGGCCTCGCGGCGAAGCTGCTTTTTCAGGTCTTTGGGAGAGGTCATGCGGCCAGGGTAGAAAAGGTCGGAGCTGGGTGGAGTCTTGGAAGCGGCGTTTTCCACCGCATCATCCACCGAAATGGGTGGATGTCTTGCAATAAGTGACGATCCACACAACCGGTGGAGAGAGCGATCCCGGGAACCTACAAAGTAGGTGGGCGCCGTGTGAGAAAACCCACGGGTCTTCCCAGGGACAGCTCCCTAAGGATCGTTAAGGCCCCGGGGAAAATGTTCTCCTGCCGGGAAGCACAGACCGTCACACGCAATATAGGCCGCTCATCGGGCAAGCGCCAGAGAGACGGCGTGGCCGGCGACTTTATTCTCAGCCAATCCGTTACTCCTGTTCAGCGCCGTTCGTCGCCGTGCCTTGCACTGGCAAGTCCGCCTCCTTACGGTTGTCATGGCAACCAAGGAGCAAAAATGCGTTTCGAAGGCACGGCGGCCTATGTCGCCGACAAGGATCTGATGGTGGCCGTCAACGCGGCGATCGCTCTGGAACGGCCCTTGCTGGTCAAGGGCGAGCCCGGCACAGGCAAGACGGAACTTGCCCGCCAGGTGGCGGCGGCACTTGGGCTCGACCTCATCGAATGGCACGTCAAGTCGACGACGCGGGCGCAGCAGGGCCTTTACGAATATGACGCCGTCTCGCGGCTGCGCGACAGCCAGCTTGGCGACGAGCGCTTCAACGACATCAGAAACTACATCAAGCGCGGCAAGCTGTGGGAGGCGTTCGCGGCCGGCAAGAAGGTCGTGCTTCTGATCGACGAGATCGACAAGGCCGACATCGAGTTCCCCAACGACCTCCTGCAGGAACTCGATCGGATGGAATTCTTCGTCTACGAGACCGGCGAAACCATCCGCGCCGCTGTCAGGCCGATCGTCATCATCACCTCCAACAACGAGAAGGAACTGCCGGACGCGTTCCTGCGCCGCTGCTTCTTCCATTACATCCGCTTTCCCGACGTCGACACGCTGCACAAAATCGTCGACGTCCACTACCCCGGCATCAAGCAGAACCTGGTGCGTGCAGCCCTCACCCAGTTTTACGAAATCCGCGACGTGCCGGGGCTGAAGAAAAAGCCCTCGACCTCCGAAGCGCTCGACTGGATCCGCCTGCTGGTCGCCGACGACATCGCACCGGAGGATTTGCGCGCCGACCCGAAGAACGCCCTGCCCAAGCTGCATGGAGCCCTCTTGAAGAACGAACAGGACGTGCACCTTTTCGAGCGGCTGGCCTTCATGGCGCGAAGGCAGGGGTAGGGTCGATCCGCGCAGCAGCCAACGACGTGGTCTGAAACCAAGTCGGAGGGCCACGCTACGGGCGGGCCTCGCCCGCGGTCTGAGCGGAACCATGCCCCCTTCGCTCTTGCGGCGCGTCGGTCTTCGCGCCGAAGATGACGAAGCTGATGACGGCAAGAGCGAGAACGCCGATCCCGCAATAGAGCATGACCCAGCCAAAACCGTTGACCAGGGCGGCATGCGCGATGGCGCCGGATGGGTCGAGGGTCGCGAGCCTGGGTGAATATTGCGTCAAGCCATCGAGGTTTCCAGTAGCGATCTTTTCCGCCAGCGCACCCAGTTCATTCGGGTCGAATGCCTCGCCAAATGCGTTCCGCAGATAAGAAACAATCCCCTGCGTCAGCAGCAGGCCCAGCACCGCGATGTTGATGGCGAGCGTGATCAAGCGCGCACTGATATCGATGCCCGAGGCCATGCCGGCACGATCCGGCGACACCGAGCCGGTCGTCGTGTTGGTGGTCGGTGAATTGGTCAGGCCGATGCCGATGCCGGCGATCAGCGTGCCGGGCAGCATGGTCAGCCAATTGGCGCCCTCGAGCCCGGACCCTATCCACATGGCGATAAAGCCGATCCCCAATGTCAAAAGCCCGAGCGGGATCGCAACCCGCGCCTGATAGCGCGCGCGCAGCCGCTCGGCGGTTGAGGACATCAGCATCAGGGGAAGCGTGTAGACCAGCAGCAACAGGCCGGTCGTGGTGCTGTCATAGCTCAGAACTCCCGAAAAATAGATCGGCAGATAGATGATGAACGGCCAATAGCTGAAATTCATGCCAATGCCGCCCACGATCGCTCCCGAGAACTGGCGGATGCGGAAGACGGAGAAATCGAACATCGGATAAGGGCTGATCTTCTCGGCAACAAGGAACGCGATGAAGGACAGGACGGCCGTGACGGTCACGCCGATGCGGGCGCCGGACCCGAGATCGGCGCCTTGCGTGATCAGATAAGAGAAGCCGAACACCGCGAAAGAGAGCGTCAGGATGCCGGCCCGGTCAAGCTTCTGCGCGTTGTGATCGCGTGATTCCGTGACACCGGCGCCGATGAAGACCAGAGCGAGGATCGCCAGCGGCACATGGATGAGGAACACCCATTGCCAGCTCGAGAACGCGATGATCAATCCACCAATGGCGGGACCGAAGCCAAGCCCTATGCCCGAGACGACGCTCCAGGCAACGAAAGCCTTGCCGCGCTCACCACCATCTTGAAACTGATGGGACAGTACGGCCACGCTACAGGTGAACATCGCTCCACCCGCGAGCCCTTGCAAAAAGCGGGCGATGATCAGAATTGGAGCGCTCGGTGCGAGGCCGCACAGCAGAGAGGCAAAGCCGAAGGCTATGGTGGTGATCACCATCACCCGTTTGCGGCCGAAACGGTCGGCCAGCGTCCCCGTCGCCATCAACACCGTGGTGCAGGCAATGGTGTAGGCATTCATGATCCACTGCAAATCCCTGAAATCGGCGGCGAGCACGCTTTCGAGTTTCGGAAGGATCACCGGTACGCTGGAGATTTCGAGGCCGAACAGCAGCGAGGCAAGGCAAGCCCCCACAAGCGCAACGGTGTTTCGCTCAATTTGAAACCTCATATCGATCACTTTCTATCGGAGCTGCTGGCAATGCTTTTCAAACTGCCGTCGACATGACATAGACGAGCCCTAACCATGAAAAAAGGCTATGCATCTCTATTTCAGAGATGACAAAATGGAATGCTCGAGATGACCAGTCTTGATGTCGACGCCGTGCGAACCTTCGTCATGGTAGCCGATCTGCAGAGCTTCACCCGGGCGGCCGCAGCACTGGGCAGTACCCAGGCGACGATCAGCGTCAAGCTGCGCCGGCTTGAAGAAAAGCTCGGCGCGCGTTTGATCGAACGAACCCCGCGCCGCGTGAGCCTGTCAGCGAGGGGAGCGATCTTTCTCCCCGCGGCGCGCGAATTCCTTGCCGCCCATGAACGCGCCATAACGGAGTTTTCAGAGGCGCCATGTCGGCTTGCCCTCGGCTTTGTCGACCACGTCGCGGGGCCAGAGCTTTCCATACTGATAGCCCAGCTTCATGCCCACGATCCGTCGCTCGCGCTCAATATAAGGATCGACACCAGCTCTTTGCTGGAGGACGCTTTCGACCGCGGCGAACTCGATGCGGTCATTGTGCACCGGGAAGATGGCAGCCGCCGGGGCGAAGCTTTGTCGCGCACCCATTATGGCTGGTTCGCGGCCCCTGCCTTCGAATGGCGACCGGGGACGCCCTTGCGCCTGGCTCTTTTAAGCACTGTATGCAACTGCCCGGACCGCCTGAGAGCGGTCGAGGCGCTGGATAGAGCAGGCATCGCCTGGAATGAGGCTTTCGTCGGCGGCGGCGGTGCGGCCGTCAACATCGCGGTATCGGCCGGCTTTGCTCTTTCCGCCCTCGCTTACCGTGTTGCCCCTCCCGGCTTGATCGAGGTAGGCCGCAAACTCGGCCTGCCACCAATTCCGCCTTCCGAGATCGTTCTGCACGCGCGCGTCTTGGCGCCACGGGCACGAGAGGCGCTGAAGATGCTCGCGACCGCTTTTCGCGAGTCCAATTTGCCGGCAGGATAGGCAGAGATGTTCCCGATCCGATTCTATCGGATCGGGCTCTGAACTTCGGAGGAAATGAAATGACCGAGATTACCGTCCGCCCGCTCGCGCAGTCCGACCACGCCGACTGGCGGCGCCTGTGGACCGACTACCTCACCTTCTATGAGACAAAGCTTCCCGAAGAGGTCTACGCCGTCACCTGGAAGCGGCTGTTCACCGAAGGTGAGTTCGAGCCAAAAGGTTTTATCGCCGCGCTGGACGGCAAGGCGGTCGGCCTCACTCACTATCTCTACCACCGCTCCGGCTGGTCGGAGAAAAACAATTGCTATCTGCAGGACCTGTTCGCCGACCCGGAGGTGCGCGGCAAGGGCATCGGTGCGGCGCTGATCAAGGCAGTGCAGCAGGCGGCGGAGAAAGTCGGGGTCAAGAACGTCTACTGGATGACGCACGAGACCAACGCCACAGCCCGCAAGCTCTACGACCATGTGGCGCGCAGAACCGGCTTCATCGAGTACGATCTGCTGTGAAGAAATTGGATGATTGAAATGGTCGCCATTGCGCAATATATTGCGCATTATCTGGATGCCTGATGCCGCTGATCGAGACCAATACTCGCAAAATTATCATCAGGCTTTTGTGCGATGGCTGGGAAAGTGTCGGAGGCGGCAAGCACGACAAATATGAGCATTCGGACCGACCTGAGGTGATGATCATCGTGCCCAGGCATCGCGAACAATCTCCGGGTGTCGCACGGTCGATCGCACGGCTGGCTGGATGGATTTGAGGACGGATCATATGACGCACTATGTCGGAATTCTCGATGGCGCTGATAATGTCTGGGGGGTGCGTGTTCCCGACCTTCCCGGCTGCCACGGAGGAGGCGCAAGCCCCGAAGAGGCCATTGCCGATACGACGTCCGCCGTGCGCGAATGGATCGAAGCACGTGCGACGAAACATCTGCCATTGCCGGCGACGCGTACGGTGGCGCAACTGCTCCTTCAAGATGAACTCGATACTGCCGCCGGCGAATCCGCGGTAATGATTCCGGTGCTGATCTACTCTGGCCGGCCCGTCCGAGCCAATCTGTCGCTCGACGCCGGTCTCCTGGCGGCGATCGACGAAGAAGCAGGCCGGCGTGGCCTGACGCGCTCCGCCTTCATTGCAAGCGCCGCACGAGAGAAGATCGAAGGCCACAGATAACCGACAATGTTCATCCCCTTCTTCCTCGAACTGAAGGCAGCGCGTGTTCCCGTTTCCCTGCGGGAATATCTGTCGCTGCTGGAAGGGCTGGAAGCCGGGCTGGTCGACTATGATGTCGAAGGTTTTTATTACCTCGCCCGCGCAGCACTGGTGAAGGACGAGCGCCATATCGACCGCTTCGACCAGGTGTTCGCGCATGTCTTCAAAGGCATTGAAGCGCTGGGCGGGCCGGATGCCGTGGACGTGGCGAATATTCCCGAAGAATGGCTGCGCCGCCTTGCCGAAAAGCACCTGACCGACGAAGAGAAAAAGCTGGTCGAGGCACTCGGCGGCTTCGAAAAGCTGATGGAGACCTTGAAGCAGCGGCTGGAAGAGCAAAAAGGTCGCCACCAGGGCGGCTCGAAATGGATCGGCACCGGTGGCACCTCACCGTTCGGCGCCTATGGCTACAATCCAGAAGGGGTGCGCATTGGCCAGCATGAAAGCCGCAACCGCCGCGCCGTGAAAGTCTGGGACAGGCGCGAGTTCAAAAACTTCGACGATGCGGTCGAGCTCGGCACCCGCAACATCAAGATCGCACTGAAGCGCCTGCGCCGCTGGGTGCGCGAGGGCGCCGAGGAGGAATTCGACCTGCCCGGCACCATCCACGCCACCGCCGAGCACGGCTATCTCGATGTGCAGACGCGGCCGGAACGGCGCAACGCCGTGAAGCTGCTGATGTTTTTCGATGTCGGCGGCTCGATGGACGATCATATCAAGAGCGTCGAGGAGCTGTTTTCGGCCGCCCGCGCCGAGTTCCGCCAGCTCGAATATTTCTATTTCCACAATTGCCTCTATGAGGGCGTGTGGAAGGACAATCGCCGCAGGCATGCCGAGGTGATCCCGACCTTCGACCTCCTCCACAAATACGGCCCGGACTACAAGGTGATCGTCGTCGGCGACGCTTCGATGAGCCCTTACGAGATCGCCCACCCCGGTGGTTCGGTCGAGCACTGGAATCCGGAGGCAGGCAGCGTCTGGCTCGGCCGCCTGCTGCAGCAATGGCCGAACGCGGTATGGCTGAACCCCGAAAACCCTAAGACCTGGAGCTACACCCATTCGATCGCGATGATCCGCGACATCTTTGGCGGCCGCATGTTCCCGCTGACGCTGGCCGGGCTCGAAGGCGCCACGAAGCAGCTTTCAAGAAAGCACTGAAAGACCGACAGGAGATTCGATGACCTGCTTCCTCTGCCTGCAATGCGGCGTCCAGTTCGCGGCAACAGAGACGCCGCCGGAGCACTGCCCGATCTGCGAGGACGAGCGGCAATATGTGCGCTGGGAGGGCCAGGCCTGGATCACGCCGGAGCAACTCGCTGAAGGGCATCGGCTTGTGATGAAGGACGACGCCGGCGTGCTCGCCTTCGGCATCGAGCCGCGCTTCGCCATCGGCCAGCGGGCGCTGCTGGCGCAGACGCCGCACGGCAATGTGCTGTGGGACTGCGTCTCGATGGTCAGCGACGAGGCGGTGGCCGAGATCAACCGCCGCGGTGGCCTTGCGGCGATCGCCATCTCGCACTGCCATTATTATTCGGTGATGGTCGAGTGGAGCGAGGCGTTTGGCGGCGTGCCTATCTATCTCCATGCCGACGACCGTGAGTGGATCATGCGGCCGCATAAGGCGATCGTCAGTTGGGAAGGCGAGACGCTGGCCATAAACCCCTCGCTGACGCTCATCCGCTGCGGCGGCCACTTTGCCGGCGGCCAGGTGCTGCACTGGAAACGCGATGGCGGCGATGCCCTGCTGGCCGGCGACATCTTGCAGGTGACACCGACGCGTCGCCATGTCAGCTTCATGTACAGCTATCCGAATTACATTCCGCTCAACGCAGCCGCCGCGCGCCGCATCGCGGCGGCACTGGAGCCTTTCGCGTTCGACCATATCTATGGTGCATGGTGGAACCAGAACATCATCGGCGGCGCAAAAACGGCATTGGCTGCTTCAGTCGATCGCTATCTCGCGGCGATCGCATGAAACCCCGATCGAAAATGCGGGCAAACCCAGTAACAAGTGCCTATCTTGGTGCGAATATGAGGTTGCAATCCGCGCATGACCCCGAGCTTCGGAAAGGATCATGCGCAAAACCAAAGTGCTACAGCGTCCTTTGCGCGTCCGATGGACGCGCGGCGCTGTAGTAACGAGCCGGCAAGGCTGAGGAGATCGAATGGACACCCACACCTACCCCGTCACCCGCACCGACGCCGAATGGCGTGCCCGGCTGACGCCGGAGCAATATGCCGTCATGCGCGGTCACGGCACCGAGCGGCCGGGAAGCTGCGCTTTGCTCTACGAGAAGCGCGCCGGCACCTTTTCCTGCGTCGGCTGCGACCAGCCATTGTTTGAATCCAAGCTGAAGTTCGAGAGCGGCACCGGCTGGCCGAGCTTCAACGACCCGGTGCCGGGCTCGGTCGAAAACACCGTCGACCGCAGCTACGGCATGGTCCGCACCGAATGCCATTGCGCCCGCTGTGGTAGCCATCTCGGCCATGTCTTCGAGGACGGCCCGCCGCCGACCGGCCTGCGCTATTGCATCAACGGCGTGGCACTGAAATTCGAGCCGGCGGCTTGAGCCAAAATTCGATTGAATGAAAAGGGCGGCTGCGGCTGCCCTTTTCATTGCCCGGCGGGAAACCCGGCGAACGCGATGGGCACCCGTGTCCGCGGTGTCAGACGACGACCGTGAGGATCAGCCATAATGTGGCGCCGAGCGTCATCAGCGACGCCTTGGCGCTCCTGGCCTTTTCCGTGGTTCGCCATACGGCAAAGGTCAGAAAAATATTGTAGGGCACCGGCGCGAAATGCACCGCCAGAACCAGCACGAGCGGCAGCTTCAGCCCAAGCAGGATGATCGCGGCCACCAAAGATGCGATGTTGAGCGCCGTGCCGACAAGGGCAAGATCGCGCCAGAACAGCCGGTCGAGCGGCACCAGGCCTTGCCAGCGCGCGCGAAAGAAGCCGCGACCTGCGGTGTCGCTTTCGTCTTCGGGACGTTTTGAAACACTCATCGACGCGACCTTCTCTTCGGCTGCCGCAGAGATGTCAAACGCAGCAAACTGTCAACGCCAGGCGATGTATCGGCAGGTGATCCGGCCCGTTGTCATCAAACGGTCGCGAAACTTTTCTACGCCGCCTCTGTCGGTATACTTTGCAAAGCGGCGACGTCCTGATGGAATTTGTCGCCCAATCATCCAGTCGCCTGCCAGGGAGGTTTCGAGATGAGCGACAATCCCTACAACGTGCTGTTTCTGTGCAACGCCAATTCGGCGCGATCCATTATGGGGGAAGCCATCCTCAACCGGATCGGCGCCGGCAAGTTCAAGGCCTTTTCCGCTGGCTCCCAGCCGAAGGGCACGGTCAATCCCCACGCACCTCAACTGCTGGAAACTCTCAACTTCGACACCGGCTTCGCCCGCTCGAAAAGCTGGGACGAATTCGCCGCAGCCGATGCGCCGCAGATGAACTTCGTCTTCACCGTTTGCGACAACACCGCGAACGAAGCCTGTCCCATATGGCCCGGTCATCCGATGACGGCACTTTGGGCGATACCGGATCCGGCCAAGGCCAATGGCACCGACGCCGAAATCCACCTTGCCTTTGCCGATGCCTTTCGCATGCTCAGCAACCGCATCTCGCTGTTCATCAACCTACCGGTGGACTCGCTCGACAATCTGACGCTGCAGCACCATCTGGACGAGATCGGCCGCGACACGCTGAAGCCAACCTAGCGCCAGGCCATCGGACTCACGAACCGCCGTCGCCCGTGTCGCCAAGAACCTCGGTGACGGCGCGCTCGATACGCGAGCATTCGGTCACCAGCCAGTCGGTCATGGCCGGCCAATTGTCTTCGGCATAACAGTTCACCCGCCACATCGAATTGATGCCGAGACCTTCGCAACTCTGTTCCGGCTTGAGCTTCAGCCTGTCTTCGATATTAGGCTGGAAAGGCTTCAACCGCGACCAGGCTTGCGTGGCGCCGAACTTCTCGTTGCGGCCGAAGAAGACGCCGACATGGTTCTGCGCCGGCGCGACATACATGGAAAGGACCAATGCAAAGTCGGGCAGCCCGCGCTGCCAGAACCAGGGTCCGCGCCTCGCCATCAGAGCCCTTTCTTCCGGATGCCGCTCAGCGAACAGCGTCCAGAAGCCGCGCTGGCGGAATTCAGAGGCGCGGCGGGCACCGAAATCGAATTCGCTCATGGCTCAAACCGTATCTCCGGCAACCGCGTCGGTGCCGGGGCAGGCTAGTCTTACACCATGCCGAGTGCGGCCTTGTACAGATCGAGGATGGTTTCCTCTTCCTGCCGTTCAGCCTGGTCCTTCTTGCGCAGCCGGATGATCGCGCGCATCGCCTTGGTGTCGAAGCCTTTTCGCCCCTACATGAATCTGTCGCCCACTTCCCAAGCCTTCCATCCCCTCAAACCCAAGCGCTCTACCGGATTCCATCTAGGCACCATCTCGTCTAGGCAGCACCGACATAGGAGTGCGGGGGGCGGCGCGTAACTCAATAACGCTGTAGCCGCCCCCCGCATGCACCACGGACGCCATCGATCCGGACGGCGACTTCGCCCTAGCGGCCGGCATCGTGCTGGCGTTGGCATGGCCGTTCTAGATCTTTCCAACAAAGCCTTGGCCGCCGCCAGATTGGCCTTGTAGCTGTGCTTGTATTCGAAAAACGGGTGGGTCAGCGACGAACTGCGTGCTGCCCACGCCTTGATATCCCATCCTGCCTCGATCAGGTCTGACGCCGCAAATACAAATTCCAGCGACTTCGTGAAAAACCCTGCCGAGTCTTGGAAGTTGGAGGCATAGTCGACCTTGCTTGGCGTGCCGTGAACGTAGTGATTTCGACAGTTCACGGCCTCATCCAAGACCCAGTTCAGGTCCGGGAATTTCCCACCCAACGCTTCTATGATTGGTGCGGCACGCCAGCGAACTTTATGTTTGAGGGCGCTTCTGCCCAGTCGACCGAGGGCGTTGAGAATGCTGCTGCGTTCCGCACTATCTGGCAGCTTGCTGAACAGATGCTTGGTCTGATCACGGGCAGCAATCAAATCCTTGGACAATTCGACGTCTTTGGGCATTGCTGAGCTTGGAAGAATATCAAACATATTCGCCGAGCCTACAAGACGATCGATATCGAACACCTGAGTTCGCAGGGAGTTCGTGTATCGCGAGCGGGCATCCATCCAACTAGGCGCCCGTTTTACCCAATCGGTCAAAACGTTAGAATATTCTTCAGGTCTTCGGACGGGATCTATAGGCAAATCAGCCGGATGCGGCGGACTGCCCGGAAACCGGACATGCGGTTTCATCGTGCTGTACACCTCAAAGATCCTAGCCCGGAAAATTCATGGAGGTTGGCGGATGTGGTGCAAGCCGTTGAAATGACGTAGGATTTGGTTGCTTAAGCCGATCCGAACCATTTCCCGGAGACCACACCCGCCATGAATGATCTTACGCTGCCGCTGAGCGGTTTGTCATCTGTTGGCGGCAAGTCCGTCGTCGCCCGTTTCGACGGCAGCATGCTGTCGTCCAACAGTGGGGTTCTGGCTCTGGCCGAGGTGGAAAAGCGGCTGCGTGTCGCCGAGCGTCTGGCGCGCTGCATCGATGATCCGCGCTGCCCGGACCAGGTCATCCATAGCGTGGCCGATATGATCGGCTTTCGCATGAAGATGATTGCCGCCGGCTACGAGGATGGCAACGACGCCAACCGGCTGCGCTGCGATCCGGTCTTCAAGATGGCCCAGGATGCGCTGCCTTCGGGTCGGGATCTGGCCTCTCAATCGACGATGTGCCGGCTGGAGAACTTGCCTGGCGTGCGGGAACTGGTCGTTATGGGCCGGGCGATGGTCGACCTCTATTGCTCTTCCTTCCGCCAGGTTCCGAAGCGGATCGTGCTCGACATTGACGACACTTTTGACGCCGTGCATGGCGGCCAGCAATGGCGGCTGTTCAATGCCCATTACGACGGATACGGCTTCCAGCCGATTGTTGTGTTCGATGGCGACGGCCGGTTCGTCGGTGCGGTCCTGCGACCAGCGAAGCGGCCGAGCGGGGCTGAAATCCGCCCCCACCTGCGCCGCCTGGTGCGGGCGATCCGGAGCAACTGGCCGAACACCGGCATCCTTATCCGGGCCGACGGGCATTACTGCAGCCCGCAGGTCATCGACTGGTGCCGCGCCAACGATGTCGACTTCATCCTCGGCGTGGCGCCCACCACGACCCTGCGCAAGCATGTCGCGGACCTGGAAACCAGCACGATGGCGCGCTTTGAAGCAAAAAAGACGAACAAGGTCCGCCGCTTCAAGGAGTTTTTTGACGGCGCCGCCAGTTGGAGCCGCGTAGAGCGCATCATCGCCCGCGTCGAGGTCGGCGCCCAAGGTGCCGATACCCGCTTCATCGTCACCAACCTTGCAAGTGGCAAGGCCAAGGCACTCTACGAGGATGTCTACTGCCGGCGCGGCGCTGCCGAGAACCACATCAAGTCGTGGAAGACGCATCTCGCCGCCGACCGCACCTCCTGCACAAGAGCGACGGCCAACCAGTTCCGGCTATTCCTGCATGCCGGCGCCTACTGGTTGATGTGGGGCTTGCGCGCCGCGATGCCGAAACGCTCGAGCTTTGCCGTCGCCCAATTCGACACGCTGCGATTGCGCCTCATCAAGATCGCCGCCCGCGTAGTCGAGATGAAAACCCAGATCCGCCTGCACCTGCCGACGTCCTGCCCCGACCAGCGCATCCTGCGCATCGTCCTCAGTCGCATCCCGCAACTCGCGACATAAACGATGGGGCGCAGACGTCCCGAAACAAACCCGCCGACCTCAACCCGCAAAACCCCCGCCTTCCATCACGACGGATCATCGCCGGCGCCCGACGAGGCTTGTCAAAATGCACCCCAAGGGCGGCCAGATCGCCATGCAGGCCGCCGAAAGCCGATCGCCGTGCATCAAGCGGGCTAGGTGGTCCATCAAGAGTGGAAGACGGCGCAAGCAATCGCATTTCCTCCATTCGCTGAGGTCTCCCCGCTATCATTGAAAAGAAGGGTTCAAGTGCGTAGGCCGGTTCGATGGCGTCGTTGAAAGTTCGGGCCGCCGAGAAGTCTATCTCAACCCAAATGCTGTTCACAAACCCGCTTCCTTGCGGTCCCCCCAAGGAGATCGACGGCAGGTTTTGTGCAGAGATTTTTCCAATGTCCGTCGGAACTTCAATGATGGTGTGTCGGCCTGTGAAGTATGCAATCTCGGGATGTTCGCCTTTGGTGATTTCTCGGCCACCGATATTTGATTGGGCAGCCAGTATCGGATCAATGAGCGCGTCAGGGTGGATTACCGTGCCGAAGGCATCGAAATCGTAAAACAAGTTTATGGCATCGGTCAGAACGAACGATATTGAAGTGAACAGCGCGTCGTTGTCACCGACGTGGGTTTGCCCAAAGAGTATGTGATGTGGGAATATTTCGAGCCGATATTTGGATGGGGTCCCCTGTGAATCGACGCTACGAGTTGCCCGCATTGCAATGCAGTCAAACAGGGAAAGCATCGCGGTCTGGTCGATTACGCCGTGCACGGTTGGGTCTTCCAGACCATAGCGTCCCCGGTCGACATCCAGCAGCACCAATATTGAATCGTTACCGTCAAGCACGACCTCGCCATAGACGTCCTTCTGCGATGGAAGGTTGAATTTTCCAAGTCCCCTGAAACCATCAACCCACTTCTTCGCCATCTGGTCTCTTCCACTATTTTCAGCAGTTCGGCTGTTTTCATGTGCCACGTCCTGGGGCCGACGACATCGTCGCTGAGCTGCCGCCAGGCAACAGACCATCGCGAAGGTGACCAGCGCCACCGCGGACCAGGTGAGCACGTCGCGATCTAGCACGCCTTCCTATCACTCACTTGTTTTGAGCGGTTCCAGCCCGCACGGCAATGGCCGATCAGGATCCGGATATTGCTAATTGCCTCGCTGCTGAGCAGCGCATGGCGATGGTCTTATCGCTCATGGAAAATACCCGGAAACTCTCGTCGCCTTCCATGTCGCTTGTAATCGTGCCGTAGCCGAGGTGGCGAGCGTCGACGACCGGGGCAGGTATCAGCGGAGATGCGCTCTGGGCCGAAATGGGCGCTGTAGAAGCCAAGAGAGCAAAGAGCAACGACGACCAGATCTTCATTTCCAAGTCCCCCTGGGTTAGGTGAGGTTAGCGGTTTCGGCCGTTTCTTGTCAGCATAGGCTCTCACAAGGAATGCCGTCGCGGTCCCGGTCGAGTTTTCCGCCCCAAGGGCAGTTTGCCAGATACCAATTTGCCTCGTCGCACGAACTGATTTGCGGGCATGTTCGACGCGGCTGACACGATTAGCTTTGCGCCACCTGCCTGTTGATGATCCCCAGCGGCTTGCTGGTCGCAGGTGTCTTCTCGGCATGCCCTGCACGCCATTCCCAAGGCGCCTGAAACCTTCCGGCCCAGAGTCCGAGTTAGCCGCCTCAGCCTTCGCCTGTTGCCCGGCGTAGGCCCCGTGGCTGTAGCGGGGCCAATCTAGCGCCTGGCCGTGCTCGACCATCCATGAGGCCACGCTGGCGCCGTCCGCACGCCTGCAATCGCTTACGAAGCGGCCATATCGGTCCCAAGTGACAAAGGTGCACTGCACGGGCTTGGCGGTCGCAAGGAAGCTGTCGAGGGCCTCGGCCGCTCTTCGACCGCAAGGATATTCGAACCCCTTGGCATCGTCGCAATACTGTTTGCTCTCGGGCGCATCGATGCCGTTAAAGCGGATCCGCTGTCCGTGGATTTCGATCGTGTCGCCGTCGATTACTGAGGCGATGCCGACAATCGGGCCTGGGCTCGAACTGACCCAACGAGTGAAACCGACATCGGGAATGCTGTCGCGGTGCTGCATAACCCACTGTGATATCCATGCAGCCATCGATGCCAAGGTCAGCAAGGGCAGGCGTTTCGGAATACCTGCGAGCCGCCGCCTACGATATGGCCTACCGGCGCGCTTGCGCCAGCGGTCAGCCTGATTGGCACCTTCATGACGCTGGACTTTGCCCACGCCCCTCACTCCCCGGAACGTAGGATGCGGCTATTTCGACTAAGAGTCCAGAAGTGGCGCGTTAGCCGGGGGCCTGGGTTTGCCCGATCGAATCGCAAAGATATCCGGGCAGATATATAGTGAGCGAAAATTCGGCCGGCAGACGCCGAAAGCCAGACAATACCGCCCCGGTCCAGGTCAACGAGTGAGTGACGACAAATTCGGTAGGATGTGGGGACTGCCCCCTATCGAGATCGTCATCGGAGAGTTCGCGGAAGAAATCGTGAGGCTTGCCGGGATATACTTCCCAGATCGAGGCTGCGTCCAAGCCATGGATGCTCAGTGCATACACGCGATCGAATTTCGGCGGTGTTTTTTCCAGACGGCGACGCACCAGTTCGATCGTGATGACGTCCGCCTTAAAAGCATGCTCTGTGGCATAGAGGACCAAGAACCGCCCAGGTGCGCCTTGGTGATCTGATTTCCCCCGGATGAGATCGTAGACGATCGATGCCTTCTCTTTCGGAGCAATCCTCTTCGGGGCATTCTCGAAAATGCCACCATGTGTCTTAAGCGGCGCGATCTCGGCGAGCTCCATAAGCTTCGTGCCCTCGGCCGTCCCGATCGTGAAATCGATATCGTTCTCGTCATTCGGGTGGGGCATGCCGAATGGTGTCAAAGAAGGTTTGCTCTCCTCCATAATGGGCCGGGCCGAGCCCTTGAAAAAGAGATTCGCAACTAGCCATTCGCGTTCAAGCTTTGTCTCGGGAAAGCGGATTTTTGCCCATTCGATACCGTCAGGCCCGCCTACGATGGGTCCGCTTGTTCCTTGGGGCTTTCGCCTTGCTTTGGTCATGACTCAGACATAGCCGGAAAAAGATCGCCAATCCAAGCGAGCTGACCGAAGTGGTTGCATCCTGGCCGACCCTTTCTCTCAGCCGGACTCTGCGATGCCCGCGCATTTGGCGAGCGCCGACAGGTTTGCGCGGAATTCGGCTCCCGACTATCCGGGCAGCCTTGCATTGTCGAGGCGGACAACGCCCCATTCGCCATCATTGGAACGATCAAACGTCTCGGCACCGCTTCGAACTTTCGGTCGACGACTTGGCGGCAATGAGCCTTACTTGCCGCATCGATGATTCTGGAGAGCAATATGCCCGTTAGCGAGCGCCAAGCGATTTTCATCGCGGAGTCCCTTGAGCCTCACCAGGTGAAAGCTATCAAGATTCTGGCGGGAGCGTTCGGCCGCTTCGAGCCCGTGGGCTTCGCTCCCGGGCTGGCGATGCCGATGATCAATTGGATGATCGAGAGGGGCTTGGCGGAACAGGGGATTGCGAACGAGTTCACCGGAAAGGTCGGATACCGTTTGACACAGCTAGGCGCCAAGGTGCGCTGGTCGCTCGACAAGCGACGTCCGACGGATCGCGTAAAGCTCAGGGCGATTGAACCTCGTATCAAGCAGGCCGACCTACGAATAGCGAGACCGCTCAAGCCAAAATAAAATAGGCTTCGGGACGGCCGTCGCACAGATCCCTCCATGCGACGGTACATAAATCACCTAGGCCTGCCCGAGCAGGTGGAAACTGCGGCTCATATCAGCTTTGCGATTGCGGACCGAAACGGCTCGTCGATCCAGTAGCGCCACTCATCGACTTCCTTGTCCCACTTCCAATTGTAGAACTGGACCTCTTTAGGCCAACCTGGTGTGTTCGATGTCCGGCGGCCAAAGCTGCCGATAACGCCCTTAAACTGATCTTCGGTCATAGCCATGGCGCCAACGAGCTCAGTCTTCGTCAGACCACCGTCGCCGGCACCGGCCATCGCCTTCAACATCCGCGAGTGGTTGGGCGCCAAGCCCGTCCTTTGGATCACGCGCCGCATCAGTTCAATCGTCCGCTGTTCGCCCTGGCGGCCGCCTTCGTCCGCGGTGGTTGCCTCAACCGTTTCAATGACAGGAGAGTCGGCAAATTGTGAACGCACGGCTTCGAACTCGGCGGCTGTTCCTTGGAAGGTCAGTTTGGAAATTTTCATCGATTAGCCCTTTCATCCTTGATTGGATAACAAGTATATATCTAATCGACATCAATTAGACAAGATACAAGCTCGTCTTATTTTTACGCTTTTGATAGGCCGTTGCGCCAACAGGCCTCCACCGCGCCGTGATGAGCGCTGCCACCGGTACCCTCCGCTTGAAGAGTGCTCTGATGTGATATAAGTAAGATGCATAGATCATCACTGATCTCACTTCTTGGAGGCTGCAATGCCGAATGCGCCGTCTAACATTTTCACCGAGACCGAGATTGAGCGACTTATGGCAGACGCGCTGGTGGAAAGACTTCGCTATGTGGAAGAGCCGGGAAAGGACAAAGCGGTTAATAAGAAAGCGCCTCGAAGCCGCAAGTTCGGGACCGCTCGGTCCGTGCGTTTCAAGGCGACCGTGAGGAAGGTTGTGAGAGATGTCTTCGAGGATGTGTCGCCTTTCCGGAACTTGGATCCGGCCACCGCACGGCTTCTCGAGCCGCTCAGCGCGGTGGTTGCTAGGAAGCGAGTAGAACTGTCGGAGCGGAACATGGAGCTCCTGGTGGAGGCCATGCTTCCCGCCAATGACCCCATGTCGGCAGTCAGATCCAAGATCGAGGCCGACAATGCGCGGGCGCGTGTAAAGTTCGCGGAGGATGTCCCGTGCCTGACGAGCGCAGACCTAGCTGAACTGGCAGGTCACAACGCTCGCAACAAGAGCGCGACAGGATCGAGATGGAAGGCTGAGAAGAAGATATTCTCGGTGCAGCTGCGTGGCCGCGAACTGTTCCCAGCCTTCCAATTCAGGGACGGAAAGCCCCATCCTGCGGTCGCGCAGGTGTTGCAGGCGCTGCCGCCCAAGATGACCCAGTGGCAGGTCGCCTTTTGGTTTGTTTCGTCGAACCCGTGGCTCGACGGAAGAGTTCCGTCGGAGAATCTCGAGCAGGTAGCCTCGGTCGTCGAGGCTGCGCATAAGTTGGGGGAGACAACGGCAGATTGATCGTCGTCCCCTCACCTCCTCCGTCTCCAACCTGCAATGTACTAGTGTTTCCGGCCGGCACGGAATTGCATCGCATACACTCGCGGAAGCGACGGGCACACGAGTTCAATCCAGGCTTCGGCTCCTCCAGGTTCGCTCCCTTCACTAGTTTCGGCAAACAGGTTCCTACGATGTACGCGGGAACTTCGTTTGGATGCGCCGCTTACGAGTCGGTGTTCCACGATATCGATCCCTCCGAGGCCTTCAAGACCGTCCCAATGCGTAATGTCGAGGAACTCTCCGGCTCGCTCATCAGGATCGACCGCGACTTGCAGCTCGCGCGGCTATTCGAACCTGATCTCAACAAGTGGGGAATCACGCGTCAGTTGCTGATCGACACTCCGCCCTCGTCGTACCCATCGACCAGCGCTTGGGCGCAAGCGATTCATGATGCCAACCCCACGCTCGACGGCATGATCTGGACCTCTCGGCGATTCGACGAAGAGAAATGCCTGATTCTTTTTGGGACGCGCGTCGACGAATCCTCGATCGATGTCGTCAATTCAGATGGTTTTGCCAGCTCGCCAGCTTTGCTTGACCGTCTTGTTGAACTCGGACGGCTTTCCGGTATAGTGCTGACCCTGTAATGGCACCAGCTAGGTTCAATAAGCACTCTCTGGCAGAAATTTGGAAGAGCTAGCGAATTCGCGAACCTATCGAGGCACGAGACTCTCTGTTTCCAACGAGGTCCAGGCTCCAACGAAGGTCTCGAAGATGCTCGCGAGATTGATGCCATGTGGCGCTCGACTTTGCGGCACTGTCCCTTCGGTTATTCGCGTAAATCCAAACCGGGATCGCGTCTCGGGAGAGCAGCGCCCAGGTACTATTGTTGAAATCTTGTCTCGATTACCCCGACCTTTTTGATAGCCTCCTCGATGTCCGTCTTGGCAAGGTCAGCTGCCCTTGTTTGGATCTGGATGCCCTTCAGCTTCAACCGGTCATCGGCCGCAACGCCATCAATCGCCCTCTGAATTGCCTCGAACTGTGTCCGCCCATCGATAGTCGATCTCGATTTTTGATCCTCGAAATGCAATTCGATGTCGTAAGTCAGCGATTGCACCAGGCCGAAGTTGTGACGTTCATGCCATTGAATTCCTGTTGTCATCGGTTTGACTGCCGACGTCCGTGCGTTGATGGAAGCGGTATCGAGATGGATATCGATAAGATCCAGCATGTTCTCAATGCTTCTGAGTAACCCGGGTCGGTCAGAAACTTCGCGGTGATGGAAGCAGGAGTTGCGAGAGTCTCTAATGCGCTTGAAAGCAGAGATAAAACTAGGTAGCGCAGTAAGCGAAGGGTTATGAATGCGTAGAGATGCCTTGAATGAAACCCATTGTTCCTTAATGAGTTCCTCCAGGTCTGAGAGCTTGCTGTAGCACAAAAGACTGTGACCATTGGCCTGCTTTACCACAGTTGCGCCCTTTAGGTCGTAGCCGTCGATCCCCTTGAGAAGCTTGTCGATCGCATTCGCCACTGCGGGCGTGAGTTCAACACCGCTGATGTTCGTTACTTGGGCGCATCCTCCGCCACCAATCAGCGTGGTATATACTGGATCCCACCACTTCTTGACGCCGTAATGTTGCTCCATCCAGGTCGCGAGATGAACGCGGTACGCCGCTTCGAATATGCTCAGCGCTGTAAATAGGCGCGCCTGTTCCTCGACTTTCCGGAAATATATGCGAGTCAATTTCGGAAGAAATGGAGGCGCATCCTTACCTGCGGCTTTCAGCCTTTTGGCTGACTTGGCAAAACCTTTCAGCTCTTTGAGGGAGTGGCGTATCAAATCGCTGTTGGCCTGGCGGCAGAATGCATAGTAAGCAGCGGCTTCGGGCGTTGATATCTCGTGATCCAGATACTCCTTCAGCATGCCCTCTGCGTAGGATTTTATAACGTCTTGCATTGCCTGCTTTTCATGCCTTTTTCTCGTATGAGACCTATGATGGGTATTCTGGGAATGTGCTACTGAAAAGTTGTGCGATGTGGGTTGACGATCCCGAACCGCTTCTCTATGTTCCTACTACTCTGTTGCGGTGCCCTCATGAGAGCTGTACGTCGTTGACGACGCGAACGAGTCTAAACAAACCAAAAAGGGCCTCTTCGGAGGCCTTTTTATTTTTCTGGGCTCTGTGGCGATTTGAGGCTCACCGCCTAGGCGGTTTGTGCTGACCGGGCGCGACTAGCGAGAACGCTTGGGAAGGCAGCGCCCTCGTTCCCCACACATAATTGACCAGTCCCGACTTTCTCGGATGATTTCCTGAAGGGGCAACCTGTGGAGCGATAAACTGGTCAGCGATGCGACTATGGGAGAGAGCGTTTATGCATCCATTGCGAGATGCTGTTCATAGGCTCTTCCTGCCAAACAGGGCACCGCCAGCATCGCGACCTGCTTCCCCGAAAGGCTTCCCTTCATGGCTGCGGCTGCTATCGCTCCAATCGAGCTCCAGACATCCGCCCGCCAGACGAGTTCGACCACCTTGGAGCCCACATCTTGCAGTGCATCAACGATGTGGCCATCACCAAGGCCGTGAAGCCGCGCTGCGCGATTGAAATCCATTCGATCGGCAAAGCAGGCTTCGCTGAAGAAGACCTCGTCCCACGAAGCACCGCTCAGTCGCGCTTCGGCAGCCGCGCCCATGGCTGTGATGATCATCTTCGCACGCGCTGAGACGGCGCGCTGTTCAGTCGTACCGACATCCAACAGCCGCGCATTGAGTTCATCCGCCGAGATCACCTCGCGACCCGGATACGCCTGTCGGTAGGCAACCTGCAGGTCCAGAGATACAGCTGGCCCATAGCAGATCGCCTGAGAATTCAACACGGCTCTACCATCGGCACTCCGCCAACTAGGCCCAGTTCCGATTTCGATGCTGTGCACTGCCTGGTCGAAAGGAAAGCCCATTTCCTCGGCAGTAAGAAGGCGACCGACTGCATGGCCCGCCTCATGCACTGCCGTGATATGGTCAACAGCTCTCGTCCGTGCCTGCGCTCGAGCGGCACGCCTGGCGTTGCGGTTCATAGCGTTTTCCTATGTTGGTATCGGCCGCGCTTTGCTCGTTACCGACTTGGCTTAATAAGAATGCTGACGTCGATTGGTGACACCCGCAACCCCAAAAAACACCTCTCCGCCGACACCGCAGGAGCAGCTGCGTTGATCCTATGTCTCTTGTCGAATGGAGGTCGCAATTTCGAATCCGAGGATTCATTCTCGCTCTTGCAGCGAGGAGCAGCGCGACAAGGATTCACATCCTCTCCGAATTCCAAATCGCTCGACACTTCCTAGACATCAGAAACAGCGGCGTGATCGTTCCTTTCAGCTGCCGCAGGTTTGCCGACGTAACGGCTATGTATTGAAGCTGTCCTGTATCTTCGTATCGGCTTCGGTCTCGAGCATTTGGAGTGCGCGAGCGCTGAAATATCCTCTGATCCCGCCTCCTGTTAACGACAAGATACGCGTGCGGAGGTGATCCTGGAGAGGCGCGGCCGGAGGGAGTTCATCCATCACGTCAGACTTGCTCAACCAAGAGACCCCGATTTCTAATGGCTTCCGCGTAACCTTGCGCATCATTTGTAAGAAGCGTGAATCCTTCGCTGATGGCTGTCGCCAGCACTAGGAGATCACCGTCACCCAATGGAATCGCCTGGCCTGCCGCATTGCTGCGGAAAAGATCGAGGCCATAGAGGAACGCAAACTCCATTGCTGTCGCTTCCGAAACTTCCAGCAGATCGCCTGAAGCGCGCATCTTCCGTCGAGCCACTTCGAACCGTCGCTCCCAAACGTCTCTGGCGCTCGGGTCGCTCATGGCTAGGATTCGAGCCTTGAGCAATCCGAACGAAACAACAGATGCCTTCACGTCGTGGTCTTGCATTTCCGCACGCTCGACGCGATCACGGATCGCATTCTCGCTCCCGCTGACCAGATCCGTGAGCGCTTGGGTGTCCAATAAATACACGATCAACCCGCTCTAAATGAAGGTAGGTCCTCTCGTTTCACGCTGGGGGCTTCCAGGTCCGGAAGCATGCTTCGCCGTCCTGCGGAAGCCGTGAGGAGTGGAGCAACAGGCAGATCTTCAGTCGCTGCAAGCGCACCAACTATCGATCGTCTGCTTCGGGCTTCCGTAAGCATTTCTACGAGAGTTGCGACGCTCATCATTGCGGCTGGCGTTCCATGAACTTTACCTCGGTCGACCGCAAATAGCCTGAGCCCTTGCGCAACCGCTTTGCTCGAGAAGCGTTTGCGTGCCTCGTTTACCGGGTAGCACATAGCTGCTGCCGAACCCTCATTGAGGACTTCGGGTGCTAGGTGTCGCCAGATGATTTCCGCATACTCGCGGCCAACCCCGTCGGCTAGGGATTTGAACGAAATCTCTTTGTTCTGTGTCGCTGACTCTTTTTCCATCCTGATGGGCATTTCAGTTCGCCTTTCCATCCGTTGATGACACTATGTACATAGTGACGACATTATGTACATCAAGAGCGCGCAAATTGGAAGCACCGTTCTCGACGCGCAGCCAACTGAGATCGCTCACGCGGATGCCGGGCCATTGGCTGAGGTTGCACAATGTTTTGGAGCGTACCCGCGTTGTTGTCAGTTCGCGCGAGTTCCATATTGGCCTACGAGCTGAATCAAATTCGGCAATGTGAGGAATGCGAAGGATGGCTGATGGTGGCACCATGCGCGATGGCTTGGACGATGATTTACGCGACAAGCTGGTAGCAATCGGCAAGGGAGTTGCAGGCCCCATTCCACTAGCAGGCGGTGTCGTGGCCGAGGTCGTTGGGCTGGTCATACCTGGACAGCGGGCCGATCGCATCGCCGCTTACCTCAGAGCCTTATCCATTCGCGTCGATAATCTCATCCAGGAGATAAGGGACGGGCTACCCTCCAGTCCCGAGAAGATCGCTCTGATCGAGGAGGGTGGCCTCCAATCTTCACGAGCAACCTCGCAGGAGAGAATCGATCAGATAGTGGAGGCGGTGAGCAGAGGATTGAGCGAGGACGATTCCGACATTGTCCGGAGGAAGCGTCTACTACTCATCCTCGGTGAGTTGGATGATGACGAGGTTAAATCAACGCGCCGATATCCGGCATAGTGCCTTGGCCCGTTCCTTCTCATCCTAGCTCGTCCAGATGCAGAGGTCTTCGGGAAAGGCTTGCTCTCGAGGCCCAATGATATCGACGTACCGCAAGTCGAACTGCAGCCAGTCGAACACCCCCATGGCTTCCTGCTGGATCGAAGAGCTCGACGATGACACGGCTCAAGGCATTCTCGTTTGGAGCGAATATCGAGAACACCGAAAAGCCTGTCGCGCCATAAAAGTTGATCCCTGCGCGAAGCGCATCCAGCCTGGGGATGGAAAGCGACATTCCGCGCACAGCCTGAGCGATGATTTGTCGAAGTGATGTGGTCATGCGTTCGGATTTCATCTGCTTGTTCGACATCGACAAATCTAGAACTCTGCGCAAAGGCCTCGTCGATGAGGCACGTCAGAATGCCCTATACAATCGTTTATTTCGACCAGTGGCCTGGGTTCTCTGTTGCCTCTTGCCCGCGACAATCGATCGCGCTGGCTGCGCACACGGCAAGTAATGCCCAAGTAGTATTGCGCGACGTGAGGTTTGGTTTAGTTTGTGCCTCGGCTTGGGGGGAATTGTCGGAATGTTGAGGATTTCGGGGGAAATTGCGGGAGCGAATCTTCGAGGCTGCGTCAGCTTCTCTAAAGGGATTCAATCGGTGCCTGCCATCTTAGAGACCGTTTTGAAAATCGGCTTGGTGGGGTTTCGTCTGAGGCTGGGTTATGATTCAAGCTGTGGATGTGGACAAAGCAGAGCCGTGGGCGGATGGCCCAGATTGCCAAGAAGACGAAGCGCTACCCGTCGGATCTGACGGACGAGGAGTGGGAGCAGTTCGCGCCGCTGATGCCCAAGCCCGGGCGGCGTGGCCGTCCGCGCGAGGTTGATTTCCGTGAGGTGATCAACGCGGTGCGCTACCTTGTGCGCTCGGGTTGCGGCTGGCGGATGCTGCCGATCCATTTCGGCGCCTGGCAGACGGTCTACGGCTGGTTTCGCGAGTTGGCGCGGCGCTTTCTGTTCCAGACCATCCACGACGTGGCGCTGATGCTGGACCGCGAGCGAGCCGGGCGCGAGGCCAGTCCCACGGCGGGCGTGATCGACAGCCAGTCAGTCAAGGCTCCGCAAGCTGAAACAAGAGGTTATGACGCCGGCAAGAAGATTGTCGGCCGCAAGCGCCACATCGCCGTCGATACGGATGGGCGGCTGTTGATGGTCAACCTGACGCCGGCCGATATCTCCGACAGCGCCGGCGCTCAGGCGATCCTGGATGGTATCCGCAAGCGCTGGCCCTGGGTGAAACATCTGTTCGCCGACGGCGCCTACGACCGGCTGAAGCTCCTGGATAAGGCCGCCTATCTGGACTTCGTGGTAGAGATCATCCGCAGATCCGACCAGAAGGGCTTCGAAGTCTTGCCCCGCCGCTGGGTTGTCGAGCGCACCTTCGGCTGGATGACAAGATGGCGCCGCCTCGTGCGCGACTACGAGAAGCGCATCGACGTCTCTCACGCCATGATCCTTGTCGCTATGGGCGGCAATCTCATCCGCAGAAACGCTCATCCCTGAATTTCAAAACGGACTCTTACAGCTGCGACTCGCGCTGCGCTGCCCCGCCGAGGGGTGGAGCTGACGGGTGCTGGAGTTCCTCCGTTCGGCCAGCCGTTTCGCTGGGGCGCTGCTCCGTCACACGCTAACTTTGTTCGGCGGCCGGAAAACTAAGCCGTTCGCGCCAGGTCCAGCACATGAGGTAGCGGCGGCTAAGCCGGAAGGACCTTCTCATCCGGCTCGCGTTGAGCCATCGGCGGTGGGCTGGACGAGGGGCGAACTGAGCAGCAAGGACGATGTCGCCGAGATTGGTGACGTGTCCTTCATCGCGGACTCCGATATGGAGGGCCTGGCATCGGTCGGCATTACTTCGTACGACGTAGGGCCAATGAATGCGGCTGCAGAGCAGTCTCACATCTCCGCCAACGCCCCTCAAGACGCGCCTGGGGAGCAGGCTCAGGCTGCGGAAGCTGAAACTGGAGGGCGCCGGGGTGATGAGCCAGCGCGTGACATCGCCGCCGTCGTGGCACCACAGGTGCTGCCGGAGTCGGAATGGCTCGCGCCCGGGGCTGATGCCCGCCCCCCTCTGGATGAGCCGATAAGCGTCGCATGGGCTGAATGCATCGGAGACGGGGGGGTGCCGGCTATCGCTGCAGCCGAGATCGCAAGCTCGGAGGTTGCCTGCAGCGCGCTGATGGATTTCGCCTCGACTGCTCCGCTTCCCATTAGCGTAACGGAGGAGCTATTTCCGGACGTAACCGATGCTCACAAGAGTGCCAGGGTCAAGGGACCGGATGACGAGCCCGCGGTCGATCCTGCGTGCTGCGCCGATTTGCCAGACAGCTCCGATGGGGACGACCACATTATTCTACGCGAGCCTTCGACCGGAGATCCTGGGCGGCTCGCGATCACCAGAACGGAGACGACCGGAGGAGTTCCAGAGGCCGATGCGCCCACTGGGAGGCCCGAGGCTGCCGTCGTGGGAGCCGGCGCGTCGCCGGATGGCGGTGTCCCGGACGTGACGGTATTCGATGCCGAGTCTGATGCAATCGAGGTCCCCCATCCGGAGATAGCTCCGGACATCATCGATACAGCGTCCTCAGGACCCGAGCGGTCCACCCCCCAAGGCGGGGTGGTGCCCACCGAGAATGAAGCCGGCCGAGAATCGGGGCCTGGCCGGCCGCCGACCTACCGCCCAAGACTCGAACGGTCGCGGACTAGGCGCGAACCCGGGCTTACCGCTGCCAACGCGGAACGTGAGTATCAGGATCTGGAGGCGGACCTTCAGCTATTATTCGGCCCGGGTGATTGGGGGATTGAACTGAGCGCGCTGCTGCGCCAGCCGGTCGGCGCTGAAGAAGTCGCGGTATTGGAAGGCGGAGACGAAACTTGGCTGGGCGCACTGGATGACCGGCTCCTCGAGCCGCTTGCGCTAGCGGATGGTGCCCGTGTCCTTTCGGAAGGGCTGTCAATCGCTGCTGTGGGGTTGCCCGTCCGGTGGCACCGCTCGTCGCGGGACATTCACATCTTCGGGGAGCATCCGAGCGTCGCAGGATTCGTCAGCCAGCCTCGTGTTGCGATTGGGCGCGAGAATGTGGTCGTCTGCAAGGATGAGCTCTCTGGCGTGGCACTCGCCCAGATCGCAGCGACGGGTGCCAGCGCTCCCATAAGGATCGAGGGTCCGGGAGTTCCGGCCGATTGGTTCTGCTGGCGCGGCATCCGCCCGGCCCGCCCCTCAGCTCCCCAGGATGGCCCGGCGATCCTCCATGCACTCGATCCGCTGCCTGCCGTCTCGATCGAATTGGCGGGAGGCCTGCAGCTTGCTCGTGGAAGGTGGCTGGAAGGGCATCCGCCTTCGATCCGTTTGCTGGGGCTGTTGGAGCCAGGCGAACCCGTGCGTATCGACGGCCGTACCGCGTCGCTCGAAGGCGATGGTACCTGGGCCGCAGAGGGCTGGGACCGCCGAGGTGGTCATCGAATCGAATATGGCGGCATTACTGCCACCTACGAGGTCGAACCGGGTTCTTTGGTCTGGGATTGGTGGCCCGCGTGGGGTGAGACGACGGCTGTGGCGGGTGCGCTCGCCTCGGCGAATGGAGGTGAATACTTCCATGTCGATCCCTTCGCACATCTGCTCGGTGCTGTGCCGGGTGAGATTTGTAGCTTTAGCGCAGCGATCGACGGCATCTACGTCGCCAGGCCGGAATTCACTCCGGTATGGCTTCTGGCTCGCGCCGCGAGCATGCGCAGCTCAAAGCCCTCCCTGATCGGCGCACCGCTCGCGCCCTCCGCGTCGGCCGACGCGGCGACCTCGGCGATCATCCGGTGGGCACGGACAATCTGCTCCGCGGGACGCGCCGGAGCACGCGGATCTGCAGAGCGGCGGTTGTGGGACCAGTATCTGGCGGTTGCCAAGCGAAAACGAAGGCCGCTGCGATGAACGAGCTTCTCCAATGGGTGTCGGCGGTCGCATCCGGCACCGACGCTACTTTCAAGCGCAAAGCAGCGGAGCTTCTTCCTTCCTTGCGTGGCGGGCCAGCGGCTCACAACCGGGCGATGTGGGCGTTCGGCAGCCTGGCGCACTGTGAGTTCGGCCAGGCAGCCGGAGGCGGGTGGCGCGTGGTACCGCCGGTGCTTGCCGCCGGCGATCCCGCGACATCGGCGACCGCTGTCCTGTGCGGTGCGCGCAGCGACGCGCTCCTCGAGCGCCTGGCTTCCGCGGCAGCCGGAAGGATGTTCACGCTTCCGCAGAGAGGAGCCCCTGATCTAGTGCGCGTCGAGACAGCATCGGCCGGAGAGATGATCAGCCTTGCGCGTGAAGTGGGCATCCCCGTGCAATGGAACGCCGCGCTGGCCGTGCTTGCAGCCTATCGAGTCCCCTCGCCTGCGAGCTTTCCGGAGACGGCACTGCCCAGTGGCGGGTGGAAGGTGTCGCGTTTCTCCCGCTCGCGAATGGACTGGACTGCCTCGACTCTGGCGGAGGCCGGGTGTGCGCAGCGCGGTCTCTTCCGATTCAGCTCTGACTACGGCACCCGCCATATCGTCAGGCACGCCGGGATCTCCCGCGACGCACCTCCGGCCGTGGCGAAGTTCTGGGTCCTTGGCCGCCGACAGCGTGCGATGCGGCTTGACCTGTCCAAGGGCATCGCCAGCTTTCCGATCACGGTCCGGCCGCCAGGCCTCATCGACCGCGCGCTGGTGGTCTGCTCCGGCACGCTGCCGTCCGTTGCAGAGCGGCACCTCGTTTACTCCGGGGTGACCGCCCCGGTTGCTGCGGCAGTATCAGCCGCCCTGCGAAACATTGGAGAGGGAGCTAAGTAGTTGACGAACCCGGTCTCGATTTTCGAGCGCATGCGCGACATCTATCTGCGCTACCTCGATAGCCCCTTCGACCTTCGATATGACAGCCTGGTCGCCGAGCGCCGCGCGCTTCTCGATGCCGACGGGCGCCTCTACCGCCGCCCACTCATCGAGCCGGCACCGCCATATGCTATGAGCGGCCGCAACTTCGCCGCCGCGGCATCCGACATCCTCGGCGGATCCCTCTCGCCCCAGCTCATCACAGACATATCGGACTTCGTGTCGCAGGGCCTGTTCCCCGTCGAGCGTGAGCTCTTCCAGCATCAGTTCAGGGCGCTCGATGCTTCGATGCGTGAGCGCAGGGACGTCATAGTCACCAGCGGCACGGGTTCGGGCAAGACCGAATGCTTCCTCCTTCCGCTTGCAGCGGCACTTGTCGCCGAATCCGCGCGCTGGGGAGCCCCAGGAGCCCTGCCGGCCGAGCACGACTGGTGGAACCACGACGGCCCGCAGGGACAGCGATACCACCCGCGCATCTCGCAGCGAGGCCACGAGAATTCCGTCACACGGCCGCCGGCGATGCGCGCATTGGTGATGTACCCGCTGAATGCGCTGGCGGAGGATCAGCTCGTGCGCCTTCGCCTGGGCTTTGACAGCGTAGGTGCCAGAACCTGGCTCGACAGCCACCGCCACGGCAACCGCCTCTATTTTGGCCGCTATACTGGTCGCACGCCGGTTTCTGGCGATCCGTCATCCACGAGCAAGGCAGGGGAGCTGCGGCGCGAGCTAGCATCGCTTGAGCGGGATGCATTTGCTGTCGCCGGATCACCCGAAGCTGCCCATTTCTTCCAGAGCATGGACGGTGCGGAGATGTGGTCCCGGTGGGACATGCAAGACAGCCCGCCTGACATCCTGATCACCAACTACAGCATGCTGAACATCATGCTGATGAGAGGCATCGAGGCACCTATCTTCGATGCTACGCGTGATTGGCTGAGGCTCGACACGCGGAATGTGTTCCATCTCGTAGTCGACGAACTGCACACTTACCGCGGCACTCCTGGAACGGAGGTGGCGTATCTTCTGCGGGTGCTGCTCGATCGCCTGGGGCTTCACCCGGACCACGATCAGCTCCGCATCATCGCGTCGTCCGCTTCCCTCTCTGACGATGTCGCCGGTCGCGACTACCTGCACGGATTCTTTGGCCGCGACAGGTCGCGATTCGCCGTGATCGGCGGTACGCAGCGACCGCTGTCAGCGACTGCGATGTCATCCATCGCGTCGCACGCGGCCGCGCTTGCCGCCTTTCCGGCTGCAGCCGCCTCGACAGGGACCGAGGCAGCAGCCGGCGCGCTCGAAGCCGCGATCGGGGTCAGCCAGAACGGCCATCTTCTGGCCGGGGACAGGCTTGGCCGCGCTCTCGCGCACGTTGAGGCGGCCGATGCGCTGCGATCGGTGTGCAGATCCGACGATGGCTCTGGAAGATTGGAGCCAAGACAGACCGCCGACATCGGCGCCCGCCTGTTTCCTGCCGAGACTCCGCAGGTAGCGGCGGCTGCGGCGGAGGGCCTGGTGACTGCGCTCGCCAGCGCCGAGCTGCCGAATCGGGATTCATTGCTGCCGGTCCGCGCCCACATAATGTTCAGGAACGTGCAGGGGCTCTGGGCCTGCGCCGACCCCGCCTGCGGGCACACCCCACAGCGCTCTGACGCGCCACCTGTCGGTGCGCTCCATCACGTTCCGGCTTCCGGGTGCGGATGCGGCTCGCGTGTGCTTGAGCTCCTGTATTGCGAGCCGTGCGGCGAGGTATTCTTGGGCGGATATCGCGGTGCTACCAACAATCCGAACCAGTGGCGGCTGACACCGGACTTCCCCGATCTCGAACAGGTGCCGGACCGTGCCGGCGCGGAGCGCGACTACGGCAACTACGCGGTATTTTGGCCGTCCGCCGGGCGCACCCCGCGTTCGGCGACGTGGAGACAGGGGAACGCCCAGCGGGAATGGCGGCGGGCGCGCTTGGATCCGGCCTCCGGTATCTTGACAGCGGGCGTGACTGGCAATGGGCACATCTACTATGTTCGTTCCCAACACCAACCGCAGCGCGCCGGCAGCCCAGTTCCGCCGTCACCGGGCGCATTTCCATCTCGCTGCCCGCGCTGCGACGCGGACTGGGCGGGCCGCAACGTCGGCTCGCCAATTCGCGGCCAGCGCACGGGTTTCCAGAAGGTCGCCCAAGTCCTTGCGGATTCGCTCCTGCGCGACATCGCTCCTCCGGGCAGCGAGCGGAACCGGAAGCTGGTCGTCTTTTCCGACAGCAGGCAGGATGCGGCCAAGCTTTCAGTCGGCATGCGCCAGGCGCACCATCTCGACGCGGCTCGCCAGGCGGTGGTGGCTGCACTGGAAGTCGCAGGCCAGGGACCCGCCGCCTTCCAAAGGCAGGTCGCTGGTGCGCAGCTTACACCGGAGGAGGCCGCAGCAGCAGCAGCCTTTGTGCTAAGTTCGCCGCAGGACGCAGTGGTCATCGGATCGGCTACTGGCCCATTGGCGGGGCAGCCGTGCCCCTATTCGCCCGGTTCCACTTTCGCCCAGGCGGCGGCGGCGATCCTCGCCCGGACAGCGGGGCCGTTCCTCGTCGGCGACCTGTTTCGCGATGCAGAACTCCGGCTTCTTGCAGCCGGCATCAACCCTGGAGGGTACGTCCAAGACAGCCTTTGGACCGATCCAGATCGGAAGACGGGCAACTGGCGGGAGCTGTTTGACTGGGCAACCTCGCCGCCATCGCCATTGCCAGGAGGGCTGTCGATCGAGCAGGACGAGCATCTTCGGCGGCTGCGCCGCAATGCTCATGCGGTGGTGCTGAACGTGATTTTCGCCTCGGGACGCCGTGGACTGGAGGCGCTTCAGATCGCCCACGCCGCCGTCGGGTCGGGCGCGCCGGGAGACGGCGACGCGGTCGTTGTCCAAGCGGCAGACAGCACGCTTCGGCTCCTTGGCGAGCGCCGCCGCATCGATGGCGAGCCCTATACCGCGCTAGGTGCGCCGACCGCCCCGGGCTTTGTCCGAGACTATCTGGACGAGGTCGCAAGGGTCAACGGGAGGTCCGCCGCGGCATTGGTGACGGCCGTTGAGACCCGGCTGTCCCATGGCGGGCTAGTCACGAGCTGGCTGATCCAGCCGAACCGCCTGCGGATCGCCCGCGTTGGTGCTGGATCGTGGGAATGCGGTGCCTGCCGACGCGTCCATCTCCATCCGAGTGCGTCGGTATGCACCGATTGCCAAGGCCAGCTGGTAGGGCCTCAGTCTCTTGGGGCCGGCGCGACAGCAGAGGACTACTACCTATATCTGGCACGGGGCGCGGGACCGCTTTTCCGTCTCAACTGCGAGGAGATGACGGGACAGACCGGCAAGGCCGAGGCACGCGCGCGTCAACGGCTCTTCCAAGGTGTCTGCCTACCCGCTCCCGAGGAGATTCCGCTCGTCGACACTATCGATCTCCTTAGCGTGACGACGACGATGGAGGCTGGTGTCGACATTGGACCGCTGCTCGCAGTCATGATGGCGAACATGCCGCCGCTGCGGTTTAACTACCAGCAGCGGGTCGGTCGTGCCGGCCGGCGCGGCACTGCGCTCTCCATCGCGCTGACGCTCTGCCGCGGTCGAAGCCATGACGACTACTATTTCCAGCGGCCCGAGAAGATCACGGCCGATCCTCCGCCGCAGCCTTATGTCGACCTCACGGTGGAGCCGATAGTCCGGCGCGTCCTGGCGAAAGAGGTTCTCCGCGAGGCGTTTGCAGCACTCCAGCTGTTTCCCGCGGCATCCGCAGACAGCGTTCATGGGGAGTTCGGGGAGACCGCCGCATGGGCGCAGCCCTTAGCCGGTTTTGGCGGTGGGGCTGGCTCGACAGTTCGTGCTCAAGTCTCCGCCTGGATCGGTGCGAACGGGCCTAGGATATCCGCGATCTGCAGTGTGCTTCTTCAAGCAGCTGCTCCCGTTCTTCAGGGGCGCCAGGGCAGCTTGGAGGCTTGGGTCGCCGCGAACCTCGTGGGGGAAATCGACGCAGCCGTGGCCAGCCCTCACCTGATGCAGACGCAGCTGAGCGAGCGGCTGGCCAATGCCGGCATTCTTCCGATGTTCGGCTTCCCGACCAGGACGCGCTATCTATTTCACGGTCGACCGGGCCGGGGACAGTGGCCGCCAGCCGATGTCGTTGATCGTCCCCTCGATCTGGCGATCAGCCAGTTCGCTCCTGGGTCGGAGACCGTTAAGGAAGGCATGATCCACACGGCAATCGGCGTGGTGGACTATCAGCTTCGGGGAGGCATCCCCACAGAGATAGCAAACCCACTCGGACCGCCGATCCCCACTGGCATCTGCCGGCGGTGTCAGTCGATCGACGCAGCCGCCGTCCCTGCGTTCTCCTGTCAGGTGTGCGGCGCGGGGGCCGCCGACTACCAGGTCGTCGATCTCTCGGAGCCGCGCGGCTTCCGAACTCGGTTCGGGTCCGAGCGGGATTATGATGGGACCTTCGAGTGGACACCGCGCGCGACGCGGCCAAAGCTTGGCCTTGCGGGGCCTCCGCTCGCGCCGCACTGCAATTTCGGCATCCACAGCGGCGGCCAGACGGTCCACGTGATCAACGACAACAACGGGCAGCTGTTCGAGTTCGAAAGGTTCTGGGATGAGACCTGGGCAACGCGTCAGGCCCTTAGCAAAGTCGACGCGACACCTCGGACCCAACCCACAGGCGGTCCCGACCGCCGGGCGCTGGCCGCGATAAGCCGCACCGACGTGCTCGTCGCCGGGGTCGACGTGTGGCCATCCGGCGTGTTTGCGGATCCGCTGCGTGTCGAGGGCCGGGCGGCACTATACTCGTTCGGGTTCCTGCTGAGGCGGGCTGCGGCGGTCCGCTTGGATGTTAGCGATAGCGAGCTCAAGGTCGGGTTGCGCACGACAGTTGCGGCGGGGAACGTCGTCGGCCAGGTATTCCTCTCGGATACGCTTGAGAACGGTGCGGGTTACAGCACCTTCCTGGGAGCGCCAACCGAGTTTGAAGCGGTGCTGCACGATGTACTTGGACCCGGCCTCCTCGGCCGGTTCCAGGTTATGGCCAACCCGCGCGACCATGGCACGGTGTGCCAGACATCCTGCCACGAGTGCATGCGCGACTATGGAAACCTGGCCTACCACAGCATCTTGGACTGGCGTCTCGCGGTGGATGTTGCGCGGCTCTGCCTAGACGTGGCGGCTCCCATCGACTTCTCGCCTCCCTATTGGACCGGCGTTGCGCAGTATGCAGCAGATCGGGTGCATGCCGCGCTTCCGGGATCGTCGCGGACGACCCTCGCAGGACTGGAGGCGGTCGTCATCGCGAGCCGCGCGATCGTAATCGGACATCCGCTCTGGGATGTCCGCCAAGGCATGACCCACCCTGCGCTGACCGCCGCCGAGGTCGCTGGCATGCAAAATGGGCTAACCGTCGAGTTCCGCTCCACGTTCATGGCGATCAGGAGGCCGATCTGAAACTGCTGGACACAGGGGGAGGGGCGCGGCAAAACGGCACTCGCCGGGCAGCATGCAGCCGCAGCGTGCTCCAGCACAGATAAGGGGGATTGATGCAGGATCGCGCTGAAGAACTGGCGCTTGAGATACGTCGTGGCCGTCAGAGCGGAGACATCGTCCGAACGACGCTCCGTGTCGACGACCGCGTGCTCGCCCGCGTCACCGACGGCATCTACCGCCGGCCGTCGTCCGCGTTCCGCGAGCTGATCTCGAACGCCTATGATGCGGATGCCACCGAGGTCATCCTGCAGACCGATGCGCCGCGCTTCGAGCGCATTGTCGTCCGAGATAACGGCCTCGGGATGTCGCCCGAGGTCCTGGCTGATCTCGTGACCCACATCGGTGGCAGCTCAAAGCGGACCGCCAAGGGTAAGCGTCTCGGGACGGCGAACCTATCGGACCCGACGCTCTCCCCCGGCGGGCGTCGGCTTATTGGAAAGATTGGGATCGGGCTCTTCTCGGTCGCACAGCTGACGCAGCATTTCCAGGTGATCACAAAGCGTCGCGGGGACGACTTCCGGACCTCTGCGGTCGTTGTCTTGAAGACTCACACAGAGGAGATGCTCGCCGCCGCCTCTGACAGGCACGCCTTCGAGACGGGCACCGTCACGATCATGAGCGAGCCCGCGACCGACATCGAGACGCAGGGCACCGAGATTGTCTTGATGGAGATTACGCCACAGGCGCGCGAGCTGCTCCAGGGCCTCGACAGGTGGACCTTTCTCGACCGAGCAGAGGCCGGGGACGTGGATGGCACTCCCCCAATGCCACCGAGCTACCATATCGGGCGGGTCGCACGCGACGATGCCGATGTATATCTCGAGCAACCCCGGCTGCCATGGGACGCGTCCGATGCCCCGGGTGCCAGGTTCCGGAAGCTGTATGCAGCGGTGCGCCAAGAAATCCGCACACGCAAAGCTACGCCCAACATCGAGGAGTCTCTCGATCACTATCTCGGAATGATCTGGTTGCTCAGCCTGGCGGTGCCCGTCCCTTACATTGACCGGCATCCGTTCGAGCTGACGGCCGGGGACGGGATCGGCTTCTACAGCCTCACTAGCAGGTCGGCGGATCCTGTGGAGCTGACAGGTACAGAGACCATCGGGCAGCGGCTTGGGCTGACGAGCACCGTCGACCCAGTCGGCTTGTTCCGCGTGCTCCTCGACGAGGTCGAGCTGCTGCGGCCGATCTCGTTCGACAAGGATCTTCACGGCACTAGCGATATCGGTCGCCCGCTGATGTTCTTCGGCAAGGTGACATCTGGTCTGGGAGCGGTGCCCCCCGATATTGGCGGAGGGGCACTGTCCTTCGAAGCATATCTATACTGGAACCAGAAGATCACCCCCAAGGAGAACAACGGCTGCCTCGTCCGCGTGAACAACGCGAGCGGTGTCCTCTTCGATCCGTCGTTCTTAGGCTACCAGGTTTCCGAACTGACCCGTTTGCGTCAGCTCATGTCGGAGGTCTTCATCACGGAGGGGCTCGATGCCGCGCTCAACATTGACCGTGAGTCCTTCAACTACAGCCATCCGCACTACCAGTATCTCCAGAAGTGGGTGCATTTCGCCGTCCGCCAGACGACCAACCGGCTCAAGCAGCTCAATAAGGAGTTGCTTGAGGCACGGCGGGCGGCCGTGGCCGACAATCGTGTCTCTCGCCTTGAGAGCCTCGTCGAGCGCGTCTGGCGCGACCGGAGGGGCTCGGATGCCGAGCCCCCACCAGAGGTCAGGCTAGCGCCGGGCGGCCAAGCCCTCCTCGCGGACCGCGAACGCGGCGTGCTGGTGTTCAACGCTGACATTTTCGAGGTTGAGGCGGCAGCGCGCGACAGCACCGTCGAGAACACCCAGCTTGAAGCATTGGTGAAGGTGCTGAGCGCCTGGGGCCTGCTCGACAACCTCTCGTGGGAGGACCAGCAGTCGCTTGTCGCGGACATCGCAGCAGTGTTCGGAGCCCGCCCCTGATGGAGGAGTTCAACGACGACGAGATTCTCGGCCGGATCCTGCGCAAACCGACCGACGAGGAGCCCTCACTGCATCCATTCAAGCCTTGGCACCGCCCACGCAAGCAGTGGGTCCGGCGATACCAGTGGCACGACTCGCTTCTTCTCATGCTTCGTGAGACGCACTTTCCGGGCGACGCAAGGACGGTGCGCTATCTCAGCCTGCCCGGCGAGGATCTCCTTGACGTGCGCGTGCTCCGGCAGGCATGCGAGCAGGCGGGCCTCGATCTTCGCTTCACTGGCCTCAACTCAGTGCGGCGGGGGTCGGCGGACGACGTGCAGCTGAACATCTCTGAGAGCGAGGTCCGAGGTCTCGCGCGAATCCACAGCGGCTCGATGATCTTGCGCGAGCGGTTCGAATCTATCGCGAACCGGGGATCGCTTGCATACGCCGAGGTACGAGGCGGCGGACCCTTTCATTTGGTGAACATCGATCTATGCGATCATATCGCGTTGCGCGCGGCTGGTGCCGGGCGAGCGACCGTAATCGACGCGCTCGCCGAGCTAATCCAGCTGCAGCTAACCAATGCGATCCATCCATGGCTGCTGTTCATAACCACGCGCGTGGCACCGGACCGTATCGACGCTCGGAACCTTGCCGCGCTGATAGAGGCTATCTCGGACAATATAGCAGCGAGCGACGAGTTCGGACGACGGACTGGGGAGCTGCTCCGCGCCGAGGGCGACAGGCTTAGTGCCGTGCTCGCCGATCCAGGCTCACTGGACCCGCGGGCCTTCATGAACCTATTCGCACTCGGGTTCGGCAAGTGGCTGCTGCGGTTCGTTGGAGCGGCTCATCCGGAGCGCACGCTTCAGATGCTGCCGGGCTGCTTCTACGCAGTGATCCCGGATCATCCCGACATGCTGTCGCTTGGTTTCCGTTGCGATGTCGTGCAGGTGCCCGCGCATGACCGCTATCGCTTGGTCGGCGGGGACGCCGAGATCGCCATCGCAAACGAAGTGGACCATGGCCTAAGCCTGATCGGCGCGACCGGCGAGTTATTCGATCTCGACGAGATGCTTGGGCGGGAAGCTCAGCTGCTTGAGTCCCTGACGATCGAATCCACAGATCTGCTCCGGTCAGCACATTACGACGTGGATGGTGCCGCCGGATACCGGGGCTGGTTGGAGGCCAATGCTGCGTAGCGGGCGGCATGTCAGACCGCCGCTGTCTCTTCGTCCTCGGTATGTCCCGCGCGGCTGGGGACGTGTCCCAACACAGACGCAAGGTAAGTTGCCAGGTCCGGCTTCCTTGCGTCGCACTCCCAAACAACCAGAACCCTCCACCCTAGCGCCGTGAGGGCAGCGGTGATCTTCACGTCCCGCTCGCTGTTACGCTGGAATTTCGCTGACCAGTAGTCCTGCCGGGTGCGGGGCATTCGAGCATCCCGGCAGCCGTTGTGCTGGTGCCAGAAGCACCCATGCACGAGTATGATGGTCCGATGCCTCGGGAGCACGATGTCCGGCGTGCCGGGGAGATCACGGCGATGCAGCCGGAAGCGGTATCCGAGCCTATGGAGTGCGCGGCGCACCATGACCTCGGGCTTGGTGTCCTTCGATCTGAACTGCGCCATCATCTTGCGACGAGCTACGTCATCGAGCACGTTCTTGGTCACCTGCATTACCCAAAGCTCGGCAGTGAGCCTCAAATCTTCAAGTGGCAGGGCGATTATCGAAGCGTCGGCTCAACCTCGTGCGCGCTGCTTCTCAGCTCGCCCGGCCGCGATCTGGGCATCCAGCTCCGCGACCCGCGCGCGTACCGAGGCCGCGACTGCTGCGGCAACCGGAGGGGGCACCGCCTCGCTGACCTGGATGATCTGAGAGGAGAGGCTGCCGAGGAGCTCGTACTTCTTGGGGAACCCCTGGAGCAGCATTGCCTCGTAGACACTAAGCCGACGGTGGCAATCGGGGTGGATGTGAACCTCTCGGTGTCCATAGGCTACCGTTGGACTTGGAGATTCCCAAGCCAGAGTCTTGAAGCTGCGATTGCGTCCATCGCCAGGCCGAAGCGCTCCCGGTGTCGTGAACTTCGGCGATTTCGGACGCATGCACCAGTGGTTGGGGTGGTGTGCGATGCCGGAGGGTTTGAGATCGCGATCAAAGAACGTAGCATCGGGCAGATCACCGATGGCACCTCTGACATCGGGCCGCCGCCCATCTGCGGTGACTACCTTGGCAGGCGGGGACCAGGCCGCTTCGCCGTATAGCTCCCGGTTCAGCCCGATTACGAAAACGCGCTCGCGTATCTGCGGCGTGGCGTAGTCAGTCGCCAACAGGACGGCACGGCTGAGCGAGAAGCCGGCATCGTTGAAAGCTTTCTCAATTCGTCGGAGCCGATGCGCGTGCCGGTCACTCATCAGGCCGGTCACGTTCTCCATGACGAAGAACTTCACCGTTTTGCGCTGATTGAGCGACTTCAGAAGCTCGGCGTATGCCAGCGGCAGAGAGTGCCGCGGATCGGCCTCAAGGTACACGGTATTGGCGCGGCTAAAACTCTGGCACGGAGGTCCGCCAATGATGCCCTCAGGCTCGAAGGTGGCCCCATGCAGTCTGTCGAACTCGGCCAGTGTCAGCTTCGAGACATCACCGATGTGGCCGCGGTGCGCTCCTTTGCGGTTATGATTGTAGGACGCGATGCTGTCGGTACGAAGGTCGAAAGCCAATCCGATTTCGTAGTCCGTAGCCTCGAATCCCAAGTCAAGTCCACCTGCCCCGCAGAAGAGGCTGAGTAGCATCAAATGCCTCCTCGCAAATGGCAGCAATCGTCAACAGCACCCCGCGCAAGCATGCGCACGCCGACGCTGTCACTCATCGCTCATTGCGACCGGAATGTCGAGGAGAAAGCGTTCTCAGCCCTAGCGTGCGCACAACTGGAATCGGGCTGGGTCGCCTGCCTCCGAGACTGGGCAACATGACGATCGCTTACGGCTGACCCGTGGATACGCTACCCTGCATATTGCAATGCTTAATTAAGAGGTTAGCGATTCGTGGCCAGCGATCTGCGAGAGTTCTACGACTGCCTCAACCGCGAGGAGGCGGAACTAGAGCGGTTTTCCCTTAATCGGAGTCGTTTGTTTGCAGTGAACGGCTTGTTCTGATTCCCTGATCGAAGTGATTTGCGGAAGGAGCAGCGGCATGGCACGAGCTTACAGCCTGGATTTGCGGACGCGTGTTATCGAGGCGATAGAGGCAGGCCTGTCGACCCGAGAAGCGGCACGGCGGTTTGCCATCGGGATATCGACGTCTGGTGCATGGTATCGGGCCTGGCGTTCGAGCGGCAATCTGGAACCTGGGCGGCAGGGCAAGCCGAAGGTATCGAAGCTGGACGCGCACGAGACTTTCATTCTCGCCTTGGTCGAGACCGATGAGCGGGACATCACGCTTGCCGAGATCGTCGATCGCCTTGCGGCAGAGCGCGGGGTCAAAGCCAGCCTGACGACGGTCCATGCGTTCTTCGCAAAGCGTGGCATCACGTACAAAAAAAGACAGCGCACGCGGCCGAACAGCAGCGACCGGATGTTTTGGCAGCGCGGGAAGAGTGGTTCGAAGGCCAACTCGATCTCGATCCGAGCCGCCTGATCTTCATCGACGAAAGTGGCCTCAATACCAAGATGGCCCGGCTACGAGGCCGCTCTGCGCGTGGACAGCGTTGCCGGGCGGCTGTTCCTCATGGGCACTGGAAATCCACGACCTTCACGGCCGGCCTGCGCCTCGACGGGATCGTCGCGCCCTGGCTCCTGGACGGCGCCATGGATGGCGAAGCATTCCTGGTCTACTTGCGCCGCGTCCTCGTGCCGACGCTTCAACCCGACGATGTCGTCGTGATGGACAACCTGCCTGCTCATAAAGTGGTCGGTGTCCGCGAAATCATCGAGGCTGCGGGGGCTTCCCTTCGCTATCTTCCGCCCTACTCCCCGGACTTTAACCCCATTGAGATGGCCTTCGCCAAGCTGAAGGCTTTACTGCGAAAGGCAGCAGCCCGGTCCATCCCGGAATTATGGGACGCCGTGGCCGTCGCCATCGATCGTTTCCACCCCAAAGAATGCGAAAACCTGTTCGCCCACGCCGGCTACGATGCCTAACCGTGATTATCCAGAAACTGCTCTAGCGACCGAAATCGCGACTGATGGATTGGGTCTTCTGATGCGCGTTGCCATCAACGAGCTTGACCTTGATTTTGAGAATCGGGGCGATGCGGTTGGTGATGCCGATCAAGAGCGCACGTATACCATGCGAATCGCCGTGGTTCGCATAATCAAGCTGGCAATGCAGGCGCATCCACGGTTTGAGGCACCCACGCTGACGTTTCAGCGCGACTTGGTGTATTCGCTTCCTGCGCTTTCATTGATCAACAAGGTCGGGACCATTGAGCACGGCCGACGGGTGGCGCAGAGCGTTGCCGCCAAAGCCGGCAGAATCGAGAGGCAGCAAGACTGCTTCCGCATCGTCCTTGCGGCCAATCTAATCGATCTCGAGCTGCATGAGCGTGAGCTTGATCAATATCATGTCAGGCGGCAACGAGAGATTTTTGCGCGAGGATACGAGGCGCTCGTGGATGTACAGGTGGGCGACGAGGTGAGGTCGCTGCTCACCGCGCTCGTTTATCCGTTTCACACGCACTTCATAGGTTACGAGGCCGACCCTACGCTCGACTTATACTTCTTTGGGCATGCCTATAACGAGATCCAGATTTCCAAAGGCTTCGACACTTTTCACTTCTCCACAACGTTCGGCAACATGACCTTCCAGCACTATCAATTGGCGGCCATGTTCATAGTGTCGGTGGGAATGAAGCATCGGGCCTACGTGCAAGCGCTAATGGAGAAGGTGCCTACGATCCGGATCGAGGATATCCTCACAGTGTCAGTCAACACAGATAGCTTCCTCGAGGGCCTTCGAGAATTCATCAACCAGGCCGGCGAGAAATTTGAAGGTCACGTGTCGGTGACGGAAGAAGGCATTCAGACAATCTTCGATGTCCTCTCCGTTAGTCGACGCAACCTGGCACTGTTGGATCGGCCCGGCGCCCCCGTACCTCCCCTGATTCAGTGCTCCGATCAGCATGTGATAAGACCCTTGGCCGGCGCGACCGCCGACAACGTGATGCTGTTCCTCCTCAACTCGCTTCAGCACAATTTCCCGACGGACTACGATCGGGCCCAGCGGGCGCGCGAGGGTGTCATGCAGCGCGCGGTCGAGAGAGTTCTCCGGACCGTGCTCCCCGAGCTGGAGTATCGAGGAAATATTAAATTGAGGCGGGGCCGGAAGATATTGACGGATATCGACTTGGTGCTTGCGGAGCAGCGGACAGGTCGCGTGATCCTCATTCAGCTAAAGCATCAAGACCCGTACGGTGACGACCTCGCCACGAAGCAGGCAAGGACTGGACGGCTGAATCAGCAGGTCGGAGACTGGCTGTGCAAGGTGCGCTCATGGCTGGCTGCCGTGGGCACCTCCGAGCTCCGAGCGACCCTCCGGCTCCCATCCTCCGTGAACAGGCCGACGGTAAGCCTCTTGGTCCTGACGCGCCACTACGCGCATTCGCTCCGTCCGGTCGTCGGCGGCGACGATGCGGCTTTTTCCAATTGGACTCAGCTGGTCACTGCCGTTGCTCGGTTGCGAGAACTGAAAGGTCCGGCTGCCGCAATAGACGATCTTATCAAGGAGTTGAGGAGCTTGAGCGTTCCCGAAGAGGAGGATTATCTCCCCGAGCCTCCCAGCGACTGGACCGTCGGAGACTTGCACTTCACCATCGAACAGGAGCGTGGTTGAGCGTTATCACGAAAGAGATCAGGTGAGTCGCACCAAATGGCTGAAATGGGGACACGATCTATCTCGCGACGGCTTCCTCTCTAACCGAGATTGCGGTTATACGGAAAGAGGAGGCGACGGGTTGACTTCAAAGGCCGCTTCGCGGATGCCCACGCTCATCAGCTTTGCCCCCTTCGAGGCAGCGAGACCCCCAGAAGCTTGATCAAGCTCCTGCCCGAAACCAGGAAACCCGATGCTCAGCCTTACAGTCTTTCTAAATCTCCTCCCCGGCATCAAGCCATTGAAGGCTCGCCATCTAATCCTCGAGGGATCGCTTCTGACCAGTGAGCAGCGCAAGGATATCCGGATGAGGGATCTCAACGTATTCGACACGGTGCTGGAGGTCGGCCCCGACGCGGCGACCGCAATTATCGAGGCTTACAAGGCCGGCAAGCTGCCAATGCAGAAAGCCTCGCTTCGGCCTTCCTCGGTACCCGAAGCTGAATCCTATCTGGCCGATGCTCCCCGACTTCGTGAGGAGATCGCGGAGCGGCGACGCCTGGAGCGAGCCGTCAGCGATCCGTCGGTCCTCAGGGAAGCGGACCTCAGCAACTACCAACTCCTCGATCGTGTGTTCTTCGCAGCCAAGGGGGCGGGAGCAGGTACTCTCGTCCTCGCAGGAATCTCGGTCACCAAGAGCCTTGCCGGGTATTCGAGCAATTCCGGCAAGACGACTGGATGGCGGGTTTCGTTCTCATGGACGGCCAGTGACGGCCAGCAACGGTTGACAGAGAAAGTGCCGCCGGAGGCCGACAACCGCCGAAACGACCCGGAGCGGAACTGGGGGCTGCACGAATAGCTGGCTCGTCCTGAACCCGGCTAGTTGACGGCTTCACCGACGCGGCCAATCAAAGCCGGTCACGCAGCCGAGTCCCGGTAGCGTCTTCGACTACGACGCGCACCAAGGACGCGGTGTAGGAGGACAGCTCGTGGAACTGCAGACAAACGGCACTGCCAGTCCCTCCGAAATCAGCACGTCGCCCACATCCATGCCATCGGCAAACAGGGTGCCGCAACTTCGCCCATAGTTGCAGCGAGCAGTGCCCTCCGTTCCCGATGGACAGGAACAGGGGACAGCCTTCAGTTCGAGCCTTGCGGAAGCCACCAGCTCCGTAAGGCGTGCCTTCGCTCGTCTACCGAGATCTGCTTCTACCGCGCACCTAGGCTCGATGCTTTCGGGTGCGTTGAAGCCAACCAGCCGGGTGCCTTTTGCGGCACTGATCAGCCGGATGGTGTCTCCGTCCGTTATAGTGAATTGAGATCTCCTAAGCGGAGCTCTGGATCCGGCATCCCGAGAGGCGAAGGCTGATGGGCTCGGCCAAGTGATGTTGGAGTCCTTGACGTAGGAGTAAATGAGGGCCCCGACGATGAAAGCAAGCGCGATACCAAAGGTCCTGGCAAATCTGGCCGCCAAGTATCTACCTTCACGCTCGAGGAGGCTTCGCCGATGCCGGCGTGATGACGACCGGAACTTGCCTGGTGGCGGCGGCTGAGGCGCGTATGTGCCTGGCGACGGTGGACCTATGATCTCATAGAGCTTAGCCCACTGCTTCTCGCTCAATCGCGTTCGCGGACCGTATTTCTCGACCCGGTCATGCATATCATTCAGGAAGTGCCTCTGCCATTGGCTCAGACGGCCATGCACTAAGGCTGCCTCGATCCGAGACTTCAGGTCCTCAACTTCCATTCGTGAAAGCCCCCCGGCCTCACTGGGCAGACCTTCCAATATCCTCTGCCTCTCCGTTCAATGTAGCATCTCACTCTACCTAGGCCTACCGCATTGCTTGAGCTGATTGATTAGACTGATCGAAGCAACAATTGGACTGATCGCCTGCAATCTGACCGGATAGCGGCCGGCTGAGAGTTTCAATCCGACAATTCACTTCTCGTCCTTGCGGTGCGCCACACAGGATTCAGCGGTCGCGCCTCAATGCGCTCGGGCGCGGCCGGAATCTTTGGAGGCAAAAGCGGCTAACCGACATTTCGGTTATGGGCTGTCTCGGCAGAGAGACAGTCCCAAACGGGTAAATCGCCGATTCGGCCTAGTCTCGGACCGCAATAGGACGATTAGGTCAGCCTAGCCGCCAGCGGTGCTGGCTGCCACAAGCGAGGTCGGTTCACCAGCGGTGAAAACGCTTGATTTCGCCTGGAGGAAAACAAATATGTGAGCGTCGGCTGCCGTGGGGGAACTGAATGGAAATCCATCTGGTTGCAGACACCAACCTTTTCTTCGAGTGTAAGCCACTCGAACAGCTGCCGTGGCAAGAACTCGGCCACGACCCCGTCGTGATCCTCCTGGCGAAGCCCGTCCTGGATGAGATCGACAAGCACAAGAATGCCAATAGCCGCACACGCGATCGCGCGCTCGAAATATTTCGGCGCGTCCGTCAAATGCTGAAGGCTTCGGTGCTGGAGTCCGAAATCCGGACATCCTCGCCAAAGGTCGTGTTGCGCCGCATGCCCAGCGTGAAACCGGATCCCACGCTGGAGGAACATCTCGATTACACGAAAACCGACGAAAGGCTTATCGGCATCGTGTCCACGCTGAACTCACGGTCCCCGGAGCACCGCGCGGTGTTGTTCACTGAAGATGCAGGACCGGCCATGACCGCTGATGGCCTGGCTGTCCCTTACCTTATGATCGACCAAAGCTGGCGGCGACCTCCGCAGGAAACGGACGATGCCAAAAGGATCAAAGAGCTCAAGAAGGAAGTTGAAGCCTATCAGGCGCAGGAGCCAAGAATTTCGATCGGCACCTGCGAAGGCGCGGACCGCTCGAATACGATAGCCGCAACTAGAAAGGTCGCGGCCCCTCTCACGGATTTGGAAATCGAGGGATTTGTCGCGGCGCTCAAACTCAAGCATGCCCTCGTATCGGAGTTCACGCCGCCTCCTCCGTCGAACACGGCCGATGCTTCCGGCGAGGTGACGAAGATCGAGTACTCCTCCCCCTCCGAAGACGATATCCGCATTTATCACGAGGTGCGTTATCCACAATGGATCGAGCAGTGCCACGCCATCCTGGTGCAGCTCCACCGCGGCCGTGACGAGATCGAGCCGCCCATCGTGGTGCGCTGGCCCATATCGAACGACGGCACTCGCCCTGCCCTGCAGGTTCGCGTCGAGTTCGAAGCGAAAGGTTCGCTGGCACTTCGGCGCGTTCGCAGGGACGAAGATGACGACGAGGATTCCGCGACTGGTAGCGCGCCTTTGCGATTGCCGACGACCTCCCCGATACAGTTTCCGCCGCCGCCCAAACCTCCGCCTTTTCAAAGGCAGGTTACGCGCATACCCCCGCCTGCAGAACCGAGACCGAAGGTGACGCAAGGGCTAGACATCTCGAAACTGATGGCTTCAGGGGCACTGGGCAAAAACCCCCAGCATATCGCAGAGATGTCCAAACTGCTTGGGCGCTTGGATCCTTCCGCGGTGAGTGCCGCGGCCCGCCTGCTGCAGCATGATGCGCTTCGCACCTTCATTCCCGACGCGTTGTTCGGTCAGGCATCGCCCGAGACGATTTCATATCGGCCCTTACGAACCTTCATTCCGGATCCGCATGACCCTGAAGCTTTCTACTATGACGACGGCTGGCCGGCGGCCGACATCACGAAGCAAGGTGGCTTGACGTGCGACCTTTGGCGTCACCAGGCAAGAGAACAGGTTTTCGAGTTCGAGGTGATGTTCACAAAGACGGGAGAAGCCCGCGGCATTGTCGAATGCACGGTGCATGCCGAGAACCTGTCAAAGCCTGTACAAGCAAGGCTGGTTGTCAGTCGTATTGTGGACACGCTCAGCGTGGCGGAAGCTGCGAATGCTATGGTCGAGGCTTGCAATTGACGGATGTACGCAGGCAACTGTAACCGCACATCAAAAAAAATAGGGCGGGTCAACCCGCCCTGTTTGCACCCAAGGTGCGCCATGTTAATAGCCCTAAGGCTGATCGTCGCTAAGCGACATTCATCAAGTAGTTGCTGTTGCTGAGAAGGTCAATAACCTGCCGACATACCTTGCGGCTGCGAATCCGGGCGAGTCAATAAAATCGAGCCGTTCGAGCATTGCTGCTTCCAAGGACATCTTCGTCCACGCAACCGCGCTAAGGTTCAATTTACGACCCAACGACTCGTCAGCGAGTGACTGACAGCCCAACGGGACGAAGTATCCGTATCGTCGCACCTCGACTCATATGGATCCCGCACCATCTTGAATTCGCTATCGATAACGGCACCAAACAAGAAGCACTCGTCCGTGTACTGCCGTGGGCTGGACGAGGGGCGAACTGAGCAGCAAGGACGATGTCGCCGAGATTGGTGACGTGTCCTTCATCGCGGACTCCGATATGGAGGGCCTGGCATCGGTCGGCATTACTTCGGCCGGCGTGGGGCCAATGAATGCGTACGCATACGCTGAAGACCGCGAGAGATGTGCGCTCGCGCGAGCGGTGCCGGGGCTATGATGGCATTTTGTGAAGGTCAGGCGGCTTGCTGATCGGCGGGCTTGTCGGCTTCGCGCAGGCGCTTCCATTGCCAGGGCAGTAGTTCGTGCAGACGCGAGGCGGGAAGATCGGCAATGCGGGCCAGGACATCGGCGAGCCAAGCTTTCGGGTCGACGTCGTTGAGGCGTGCCGTGGTGATGAGGGTAAGCATAACGGCGGCGCGGTCGGCGCCGCGCTGGGAACCGGCGAAGGTCCAGTTGCGCCTTCCCAGAGCAATGCCACGCAGCGCTCTTTCGGCCGCGTTGTTGCTGAGGCAGATTCTGCCATCATCGATGAAGCGGGCGAAGTCGACCCAGCGCCTGAGCATGTAGTTGATTGGCTTCAGAACCTCGGAAGAGCGCGAGAGGGTATCGCGCTCGCGGAGCAACCAGGCGTGCATGTCGTCGAGAAGAGGTTTGCTCTTCTCCTGCCGCACGGCATACCGCTCGTCAGCGCTGCGGCCGTTGATGGCGCGCTCGATCTCGAACAGCGCGTCGAGGCGCCTGACCGCCTCCAGCGCGATCGGCGAGATCGGTTTGCCCTTCTTGCCATCCCGGGCCTTTTTCGCGATGTCGGCCAATTCGAAGAATCCTCGCCGCGCATGGGCGTAGCAAAAGGCCGGCGTGATCGGCTGCTCCTTCCGCTGCGGGTCAAACAGCGGCTCGAAGCCACTGTAACAGTCGCACTGAAGGATGCCGGCGAACCCGGCCAGATGCTTCTGCGGGTGCTCGCCGCGCCGGTCGCTCGAGGCGTAATAGATCGCCGCCGGCGGCGCAGGCCCGGCGAAGGGACGGTCATCGCGCGTATAGGTCCATATGCGCCCGGTCGCACACTTGCCCTTCGCCAGGATGCGGATGGTGGTGTCGTCGCCATGAAGGCGTTCGGCAGCGAGCACATGGCGCTCGATCAGCTGGAAGAGAGGCATGACGGCGAAGGTTCCGTGGCCGACCTGGTCTGCCAGCGTCGACAGCGGCAGGTCGATCCCCTCGGCCTTGAAGCGCGCGCTCTGGCGGTTGAGTGGAGCATGCATGCCGAACTTGTCGAACAGGATTGTGGCCAGCAGTTGGGGACCGATGAAGCCGCGCGGCGTGGCATGGAACGGCGCCGGCGGCTGGCTGATCTTCTCGCAATCGCGGCAAGTGAACTTCTCTCGCACCGTTTCAATCACTTTGAACCGGCGCGGGATCTCTTCCAGCGTCTCGGTCACATCCTCGCCCAGCTTGGACAGCCTGGATCCGCCGCAGCAGGCGCAAACGGTGGGAGCATCAATGACGACCCGCTCGCGCTCGATGTTCTCCGGCCAGGGCTTGCGTACCGGCCGCTTGCGCGTGAAGACGCGTACGCTGTGGGTTTTCGTTGCCGCAGTGGCTGCGGCAAGCTCGTCCTCGCTCGCCGCGGTCACCAGATCTTCGAGCTGAAGTTCCATCTGCTCGATCAGCCGTGCCGTGCGTTCGGACCGCTGGCCGTATTTCTCGCGCTTCAGCTTCTCGATCATGAGCTGCAGATGCGCGATCAGCGCCTCGGTGTCCGACAATTTCGCCTGCGCGCTGGCGGCCATCGCCTCGGCCAGCAGCCGCGCTTCGCGTTCGACCCGCAGCGCCACCAGGGCGCTTACGAGGTCCGAAGGAAGATCATCCGGCTTCAACGTCATGAAGCCAGTGAATCAGATTTTTCCTGCAATTTCAAAAGGTAAATGCTAGCCAACTCGCGTCGGCCGCCATGTTCCCTGCGGGTTGCGCCAATCAATTCCGGACAAAAGATAACCGAGCTGCGCCGTCGAGATCGTAACCGCGCCGTCGGCCGGGCTCGGCCAGATGAACCGCCCCCGTTCCAGCCGTTTGTAACTCACTTGGAAATGCAAGCGGTTCATCGTCCCCGTCGCAGTTTGTGACGGTGACTCACCCCTTTCATCCGTATTCCGGGCAGCGAGGTGCCTGCGTTGGGAAGCGCGGTAACCGAGCGGGCAAGGTATTGCTGCTGCGCTTTGACGATGGCCGGATTTGCTCTGTTCCGCCGCAATGGACCGATGCAGCAGGCCCCAGCCTTGAGGTTGTCGCGGGAAACGGGCGCGCACTGTGCAGCCTCACCGACCTACTGGAACTCAGCGGTCTCGTAGAGCGCCTCATATCGCAAGGGAGATGCGCAACGCCGAAAGATTGTAAAGGAAATTTTGCCGACGCTGTAAGGAAAATAACGCCGCAAAACCCATGGGGGCTTCGCTGAATGTGTCGTATTAGCAGAGATTATACTCGATTGGTTGACAGATTTCCGCTTGACGGTTTAGCCATACGCGGCATATTTATAATTACGTCAATTGAGTCGGCATCGGGGGCGGCGCAGGTGTCGGACAGCGTCAAACACAGGCAATCGAAAGCCAGCGCTTTGGCCGAGGATGGCACGCTCAATCCAGCCCCGGAAAAAATCGGCGATCAGAAGTTCCGGGAGGACGGCTTCTTCGATCCGCGCGACATCGTGCAGGTGAAGTACGAGATGCTGCGGCGCGTATCGGTCGACAAAATGTCGGTAACGGAGGTGTCCGACGAATATGGCGTCTCCCGGCCGACCTTCTACCAGGCCAAAGCCGACTTCGAGGACGCGGGTCTGGCCGGCCTAGTACCGAGGAAGCGCGGCCCGCACGGCCCGCACAAGATCCAGAGCGAAGTGCTGGCCTTCCTCAGGGCCCAGGTGGTTCCGGGCGAGCCCATTCGGGCACGCGAACTGACGAACCGGCTGCGGACAGAGTTCGGACTCGATGTCCACCCCAGAACAATCGAGCGTGCGCTCGGCGAAAAAAAAACGGTGTAACCATCAGTGGCGGTGCGCAATTGCATTGCGCGATGCAGTCCCGCGCCACGGAGCGATACGAAATACTGCGCGCCGCCACGCTTGGCGCCGCGCTCCCTCTGGAGGCACGCAGCGGTCTTACCATCCTTCTGCATCGCGGCATGTGGGCCTGGGTTAGCGCGATCTTGCGTATGCCGGGCTGGTCCCCACCCGCGGCTTTGCCGCCAGTCGCCAGGCTGCCGATCGCAGACGAAACGTCCGAGCGACGCACAATCATCCACTTGCTCGCCACCATCGTGATGGCGGCCCCTGAACGGAGAACAGCATGAACGAAAAGCTCAAGGTCCAATCGCATCATCTCGAGCGTGGCGCCTACCTCTACATCCGACAGTCATCGATGCGACAGGTCATGGAGAACGTCGAAAGCACCAAGCGTCAATACGATCTTCGTGGTCGCGCGATCGGGCTTGGATGGCGCGACGACCAGATCACCGTCATCGACAGCGACCAGGGCGAATCCGGCGCTTCAGCGGCGTGGCGCGAAGGCTTCCAGCACTTGGTGTCCGATGTCGGCATGGGGCGCGCGGGGATCGTCATGGGGCTGGAAGTATCCCGCCTCGCCAGAAACAATGCGGACTGGCATCGGCTGCTGGAGATCTGCGCTTTGGCCGACACACTCATCCTCGACGAAGATGGCGTGTACGACCCGGCCAACTTCAATGACCGGCTTCTGCTGGGCCTCAAGGGCACGATGAGCGAGGCCGAGTTGCACGTTATCAAAGCCCGGTTGCGTGGTGGCATTCTCAACAAAGCACGCCGCGGTGAATATCGTTGCCCCCTTCCGACCGGCTTCATCTATAATGAGGTTGGCGATGTGGTCCTCGATCCAGACGCTCAGATCCGGGAGATGATCACCCACTTCTTCGAGACGTTCTCGCGGGTCGGGTCGGCTACGCAGACCGTCAAGGCGTTTGCCAGCGAAGGTCTGCTCTTCCCATCCCGGTTCCGCAACAGCAAGCGGGTGGTCTTCCAACCCCTGACCACATCGACAGCCTTACGCACGCTGCACAATCCTCGCTTCGCGGGCGTCTATGCCTATGGCCAGCGTCTTTACCGCAGGACCGTCGACGGAAAGAAACAGGTCCGTAAACGTGAGCCCAATGAATGGCTCGCATGCATCCCGGACGCCCATCCCGGCTATATCAGTTGGGAGCAGTTCCAGCACAACCTGAAGGCGCTCGAGGCCAATGGCCAAGGCTACCAGACCGCGCGGGTCTCGCCACCGCGCGAAGGCGCGGCTTTGTTGCAGGGGCGCGTCATATGCGGGCGGTGTGGCTGCCACATGAGGGCCCGTTACGTCACCCGGCGCGGTCAGGTGGACACTTGGTACGTCTGCAGCCGCGCCTACGTCTCTCGGGGTGAGCCTCACTGCCAGTCGATCGCAGGCTGGCCCGTCGACGCGGCGATCGGTGAACTGATCGCCGCGGCAATGACGCCCGCCGCCGTGGAATTAGCTCTGGAGATCCGAAAAGAGATCGAAGCGCGCTATGACGAAGCGGACAAACTCCGGCTCCGCGCCGTCGAACGCGCCCAAATCGATGCCGATCTTGCACAGCGGCGGTTTATGCTGGTCGATCCGAACAACCGCCTGGTTGCCGACACCCTTGAACGCGAATGGAACGACAAACTGCGCATGCTGGCTGATCTACGAGAAGAAAGAGCGCGCGCTCTACGCGAAGACCGAGCGACACTCGACGATGCAATCCGTGATCGATTGATCGCCATGACGGCCGACTTCAAAACGGTCTGGTGCGACCCCACCTTGCCGAACCGAGAACGCAAGCGACTCCTTGCCTATCTCGTCGAAGACGTCACATTGCTCAAGTTCCAGGCCGAGGGAGAGACCCGGATCCACATCCGCTTCAGAGGCGGAAGGACCGAAACATTGACCACTCAGAACCCGAAATCGTCCGCACAGCAGGTAAAGACCCGGCCCGAGGTGGTCGAATTGGTCGACAAGCTTCTCGACGATCATATCTGCGCTGAAATCGCTGACATCCTGAATGCAAGGGGAATCCGCCCCGGCGGCTCAGCGCGGCGCGGCAAGGCTGACGCCCAGTTCACCGACTTGCGCGTCATCTATCTTGTCAAGCAATATGGTCTGCGCTCGCGCTACGACCGGCTGCGCGAGCGGGGAATGCTGACAAAAGCAGAAGCCTGCGCAAAACTCGGAATCACCGAATGTACCCTGGTCAGATGGGCGAAATACGGCATCGTGAAAAGACATGCCTACAACGGCTATATCGGCCTCTATGAACTGCCAGGACCGCACGTCCCAGCCAAGCAGTGCAGCCGATGGAACCAGCTTGCCCATCGGGCAGAAGCCATCCGCCGACTCAACTCCTCAAAATGCTCCGATCTCAAGGAAAGGGCTGTAGTATGAAGCCAGTTAGTTCGTGAACAGGCACGCCCCCTGGCCGTCATGCCAGATCACTTTCAAAAGATTGCCTCTGCGACCCCGAAAGCAGAACAGATGTCCGCTCAGCGGATCTCGGCGAAGCACTTCCTGCACCTGCAGCGACAGGCCCGGGAAGCCACGGCGCATGTCGGTGTGACCCGTCGCCAGCCACACTCGAACCCCCGTCGGAATTGGGATCATCGCAGCGTTTCCAGGCCGCGCATGACCCGAAGCAGCGCTTCCACGTCCACGTCGGGCTCGACGATGACCCTGCGGCCATTCACGCTCACGATCTCCAGCCGACCCCCTCCGTTGGTGGCGCAGAGAGGTGAATGCCCCACATCAACATCGACCGCCGGCACGACACGCGCCTCTACCAAACCTGCACCGGCGCCGTTCCAGATGCCGAATGCACCTGCCCGCGCCGCCCGGCGCCAGGCGAACAACTGCGCCGGGAAAAGGCCGTGACGCCGAGCTACCGCAGAGACCGCGTCCCCCGACACAAAACTCTCCTCGACGATCTGACGCTTCGCTTCAGTGCTGAACCGGCGACGCCGGCCCGTGTCCACGATCTCCAGAAGCTTGAAATCATTCTTGGTCGTAATGGTGTCCATACGACCTGTAATCATTCCAACCGCCGCCCTTCACAAGGCGGCTCTCCTCGGAGGCGTACATGAATGCGGCCGCAGAGCAGTCTCACATCTCCGCCAACGCCCCTCAAGACGCGCCTGGGGAGCAGGCTCAGGCTGCGGAAGCTGAAACTGGAGGGCACCGGGGTGATGAGCCAGCGCGTGACATCGCCGCCGTCGCGGCACCACAGGTGCTGCCGGAGCCGGAATGGCTCATCCTCGGCGGAATCGTCTCGCCCCAGCTCATCACCGACATATCGGACTTCGTGTCGCAGGGCCTCTTCCCCGCCGAGCGTGAGCTCTTCCAGCACCAGTTCAGGGCGCTCGATGCTTCGATGCGTGAGGGCAGGGACGCCATCGTTGCTTCCGCCACCGGCTGACGAGCGGCCCGACACCAGGCGAACAGCTGCTGCGGGGACAAAGCGTATCGCCGCGCCAATGTTTGCGCGCTACAGTCATCTTACGAATTGGGGCGCCGACGGGATTGGAAGTACGAGACCGGCAGAGCCCGTAGCGGCCTGTCTGGTGAGGCGGCGGCACAGCCTCAGTCTGACGATAAAAAGGCGACTTTCTCATGCGGAGCACAGGCCGATCACACGCTCAGGCATATGTATTTCATCTCTGTATAATCATCGATTCCGTATTTTGACCCTTCGCGGCCAAGGCCAGATTGCTTGATGCCGCCAAAAGGCGCAATTTCCGTGGAGATCAGCCCAGTGTTGACACCGACCATGCCGTATTCGAGAGCCTCCGCCACCCGGAAGATTTTCGAGACATCCCTGGAATAGAAGTAGGAAGCCAGGCCAAACTCGGTGTTGTTCGCCATTTCGATGACGTGTTCCTCGGTCGAAAACTTGAACAGCGGCGCGATAGGGCCGAACGTCTCTTCGCTGGAGAGGCGCATATCCCCCGTTGCGCCGGTCAAGATAGTGGGCTCGAAAAAGAGGCCGCCTTGGCTCGCAGGCTTGCCACCGACCTCCACCGTAGCCCCCTTGGCGACGGCGTCGGTGACGTGCTCCAGTACCTTCTTCAGCGCATTCCGGTCGATGAGAGGGCCTGTCGTGACCCCTTCGGCAAAGCCATCGCCGACCTTCATCTGGCGAACGCGCTTGGCAAGCTTGGCGGCAAAGGAATCATAGACACCCTCCTGAATATATAGCCGATTTGCGCAGACGCAGGTTTGCCCAGCATTGCGGTATTTGGAAATCATTGCGCCGTCGACCGCAGCATCGAGATCCGCGTCATCGAAGACGATGAAGGGCGCGTTACCCCCGAGCTCGAGGCCTAGCTTTAAGACCTGCTCTGCGCCTTGCCGCATCAGCATTTTTCCGACATTGGTCGAGCCCGTGAACGTGACCTTCCGGATCTTCTCATTGCCGCAGAATTCCTGACCGACCATCGCCGCATCGGTCGTGGTCAGCACAGAAAAAAGACCGGGTGGCAGCCCGGCGCGTTCGGCAAGGAGAGCCAGAGCGAGCGCGGATAGGGGTGTTTGAGCCGCGGGCTTTGACACCATGCTGCAGCCAGCAGCGATTGCGGGAGCCATCTTGCGGGCAAGCATCGCATTCGGGAAGTTCCACGGCGTGATGGCCCCAACAACTCCGATGGGCTGCTTGATCAAGATGATGCGCTTGTCCGGCTGATGACCTGGAATGGTGTCGCCGTAAACTCGCTTTGCTTCCTCACCGAACCACTCGACGTAGGACGCACCATAAAGGATCTCTCCCCTCGCCTCCGGCCATGGTTTTCCCATCTCCAAGGTGAGGATGGTGGCAAGATCATCGGCATTCGCGACTATGAGGTCGTAAAGCTTTCGCAGGACTGCGGCGCGCTCCTTGCCCGTCCTTTTCGCCCAGTTCTTCTGGGCAACATGGGCAGCTTCAATCGCTGACCTGACCTCCTCTTCACCGAGATCTGGAAGGGTTGCGAGGACTTCGCCGGTTGAGGGATTGGTGACCTCGAATGTGAGGCCCCTTGAACCTGCCGCTGCCCACCTGGTCCCTACAAGAGCTTTATCAGTCACTAACGACTTGTCTTTCAACTTCGCTAGAACTGTTTCAGAAAGTGACATTTGTTTCTCCCGTATCGGTGCGAGCCCAAGAGCCGCCGTATATCCTACCAGAGATAGAACTTAGCGCTCTAGCGGACATTGTATTGTTAATGGATGGGCAGATTGCAGAACCAAGAGAGTGACCTCAAGCAACCACCCCAGGCTGATCGATCGCCACGGGGCCGGCGGCAGGCCTCTCAAGTACCCGGTATTTCGGTTTCGCCATAGTAAAATAAGCCTGTAGAAACATATGACAAATAATCCGAGTTTCAGTCTAAGAATTCGTCGGAATAGATCACGGTTGGCGAAGGAGCCATAAAACCTTCTCGCCGTACATCATCAACTGATTTTTCGAGGTCATTCACAAGCAACGCAATATATTCATCTCGCAATGGTCCAAGAACAAACTGTATTGCATCAGGCTCCTTTAGTAAATTTATTTTCCACCCGCACTCCTTCAACTTACTCGCAATTGAATAGATGTCCGAGTATTCGCTGCCTATTCCGACCACATTAAGCTCAGCTTCGCCGACTACTTTTAAGCCAGGGCAGCGTTCAACGAATGCCAGTATGGCCTCTCTCAGCTTGAGGATTTGAGCTGCGCGAGAGAGGTATCCGTCCCGCCCTAGATAACGCATGACCGCCCAAGCCGAGGCGATTGCGCCACCGTTACGTGTCCCAGTAAGAACCGGTGAACGATAAAGTCCTGCTGCCCATGTGTCGAAGACGAAGGGTTGGTGGCGGGCAAAATCCTTATTTCTATAGAAAACGCCCGAAACTCCCTTGCCACTATAGCCGTACTTATGAAAATCCGCCGAAATCGAGCTTACGCCGGGGACTCGAAAATCGAAGTCAGGAACGTCCCGTCCGAGCTCGCGCACAAAAGGCGCTAAAAACCCGCCAACGCAAGCGTCCACATGCAACCAAATCCCGTGTTTGTTGGCAATTTCTGCTAATTCTCGAACTGGGTCACAAACGCCATGCGACCAGGATGGCATTGACGCGAGCATCATGACTGTGTTTTCGCTAACTGCATCGGACATCGCCGAGACGTTTGCGCGGAAATTTGCATCCACTGGAACGCGACGAATGGAGTATCCGAAATACCGCTCATATTTCTCGAATGTGGGATAGCCTGTCTGCGGGATGACTATTTCCAATCGGGCGATATCAGGCCGTCTTTCTTTGGCATTCGCTAGAGCAGCGGCAGTAGCGAGAAAGAGGCTCTCAGATCCGCCGCTGGTCACGGCCCCGGTTGCTTCCTTTCCAGCGTGGAACAAACTAAGCGCCATCTGTATTAGATCGCGTTCAAACTTTACCACGGTAGGATAGTTGTTGCCCTTTGTAAAAAAGGCAAGGTGCGCGGCCTTGGCAACTTCGAACGTGCCATCATCAAGCAGGAGCCCGCGGTCATTGAGCCAACGATCTGGGAACGTCGAGCGCGGGTCCGCGTCCTGTGAACGCAGCTGCTCTAGTTCTTGTTCAATCTCGTCGCGGATCATGCCCCTCTGGGGAAACGTGTAGCCAGTTGTGGGTTCATATAGTGTGGCTGGCATATTTTTAACTTCTCCATGAGTGCTCATTATAGGGATGGATTCTAGCAAACTGGGAGTAATAAGTGTTTTTGTTTTCGGCCGCCGTTTGAGAAAGTCCTTTCTTTGGAGTTGCTCCAATTAAAAGGCTCCAGCTGGTGACGGCGATTTTAAGCGCGTCACGGGCATAAAAACGCCATTTGAAACTGCCACTGAGTTTTTCCTGCAGAGTCCGACAATTTACCGGCCGGGATTCTGATTAGATACCGGACAGTTTTGAAGCCTAGCATTACAGTTGCGTATTTGACTTGATATGCGCTTGTCGTGCGACGGCCTGATGTGCTCTTCGTCAGAGCGACCATGCAATGATATGTGCGGGTTCGATGCGCCGTTGGGCGAGCCTGACGGCGATGCGCCGGATCTCCTGGACCGACCAGCGGATCAGGGCCGCATGAGTTTCGGTTGGACGGTTCGGGTGCTTTTTTGGGGAGGTGCGGCGTTGGCGCGATGGCGGATGGCCGCCATCATGGCGAATGCGAGCATGACGAGCGAGACGTGACGGTTCCAGCCATGCCAGGAACGGGTTTCGTTGTGGTCAAGCCCAAGTTCGTTCTTGGCAGTCTCGAACCCGTCTTCGATCGCCCAGCGGTGGCCTTCGACTTTGACTAGAGCGGTTTTCCCTTAATCGGAGTCGTTTGTTTGCAGTGAACGGCTTGTTCTGATTCCCTGATCGAAGTGATTTGCGGAAGGAGCAGCGGCATGGCACGAGCTTACAGCCTGGATTTGCGGACGCGTGTTATCGAGGCGATAGAGGCAGGCCTGTCGACCCGAGAAGCGGCACGGCGGTTTGCCATCGGGATATCGACGTCTGGTGCATGGTATCGGGCCTGGCGTTCGAGCGGCAATCTGGAACCTGGGCGGCAGGGCAAGCCGAAGGTATCGAAGCTGGACGCGCACGAGACTTTCATTCTCGCCTTGGTCGAGACCGATGAGCGGGACATCACGCTTGCCGAGATCGTCGATCGCCTTGCGGCAGAGCGCGGGGTCAAAGCCAGCCTGACGACGGTCCATGCGTTCTTCGCAAAGCGTGGCATCACGTACAAAAAAAGACAGCGCACGCGGCCGAACAGCAGCGACCGGATGTTTTGGCAGCGCGGGAAGAGTGGTTCGAAGGCCAACTCGATCTCGATCCGAGCCGCCTGATCTTCATCGACGAAAGTGGCCTCAATACCAAGATGGCCCGGCTACGAGGCCGCTCTGCGCGTGGACAGCGTTGCCGGGCGGCTGTTCCTCATGGGCACTGGAAATCCACGACCTTCACGGCCGGCCTGCGCCTCGACGGGATCGTCGCGCCCTGGCTCCTGGACGGCGCCATGGATGGCGAAGCATTCCTGGTCTACTTGCGCCGCGTCCTCGTGCCGACGCTTCAACCCGACGATGTCGTCGTGATGGACAACCTGCCTGCTCATAAAGTGGTCGGTGTCCGCGAAATCATCGAGGCTGCGGGGGCTTCCCTTCGCTATCTTCCGCCCTACTCCCCGGACTTTAACCCCATTGAGATGGCCTTCGCCAAGCTGAAGGCTTTACTGCGAAAGGCAGCAGCCCGGTCCATCCCGGAATTATGGGACGCCGTGGCCGTCGCCATCGATCGTTTCCACCCCAAAGAATGCGAAAACCTGTTCGCCCACGCCGGCTACGATGCCTAACCGTGATTATCCAGAAACTGCTCTAGTGTCGCCATGTCGGTTCCGGCCGGGCACCATGTCGAGAAGAAGGCCGGGTGCCATCGGCGATATTTTTGCGGACCAAAAACCCCCGCGTCCAAAGGCCCGAGCGGCTTTCGTCGTATTCGGCCGCGTCGAGGTCGGCGAGTTCGCAATAGGCCCAGTCGTGAAGCCTCTCGCCCTTTGTCCCTTCACCCGCCGACAGGCGTTTCCAGAGCGCGGGATCAAGCGCGCCTGCGATCTCCTCGGCCGTGCCGGCGACTGGCGGCTTGCCGATCCAGGAGCCAAAATGATGATTGGCGTTGACGCCAAGCACATGGCCCTTGCCGGCGTGGCGCAGCGCCATCTCGATGTCACCGACACCATAAACGCTGTCGGCGGCGACCCAACCGAACGGGACACCAGCGGCCAGCGCACGGTCGATCATGGCCAGGGCCAGAGCAGGCTTGGTCGCGAAGGCTGTCTCCGTCGGCACATGGGCGGCCGCCATCCGATCCGCGTCGCCCGTCCAGGCCTTGGGCAGATAAAGCGCCCTGTCGATGAAGGTATGGCCATGGCGCGACACATAGGCTGCGAACACGCCGATCTGGCAGTTGGTGATCTTGCCGGCCGAACCTGTGTACTGGCGTCCCACACCGCACGATGCCTTGCCCTGCTTCAGGAACCCGGTTTCGTCCACAACCATCACGGCGTCCGGGTCGGCCAAGGTCTCCATTGCGTAGTCGCGCACCATGTCCCGCAACGCATCGGCATCCCAGCGACCCCGTCCAAGAAGCGCCTGCTGGCGCCAGGGGCCAGGATCGCCGGCAGCCTCCGCCCGCATCCAGCCGGTCTTGCGCCGCTCATCACCCAGCAGGCCATCGAGAAACAGGCCTGCCGACGCCGCCACCCGCGCCTGCGTGAACAACGGTGCGATCCGTGCCTTCACATCGCGCAACGATGATGCCCAAAGCTCCAGTGTCGTCTCGATCGATGCGCCCGTCATCCATGATCTCAGAATCATGGTGATCCATGGATTCAGAGATCAACAAAATACGCAACTGTAGTGCTTCTGTAATGGGCCTTCGTTCGTCAAGTCCCCTCTGAACGATATCTCGTCGCCAGGATCATGCTTCTGTCCGTGGTCAGCGCGAAGGCCGCCACACTATGCCATCAGATCCAGAGCTGACAGGTCAATCTAGGAAGCGTGGTTTGCCGAAGCATTCACAGCACTACACACGACCTTGCCAAGCCCTCGTCCCGGCGACGGGACCTCAGGAGAGCGGTGCCGTTTCGGCTCGCTCCGAACGCTCTATCTCCTATGCCATCGCTGCGGCCTTGCTCCAGCGGAAGTCGGTCGCATCCACCCACATGCGATGGAGCACGACGCCCAACTTGCGGGCAAGGGCCACCTTGGCGCGCTTCATGCCCCGACGTTTGGCCACGTCGAGCGCCCAGTGCTTCAGGCTCGAGAAGCGGATCGCCCGCGTCAGCATGACGTGCGCAGCTTCAAAGAGCGCAGTTCGCACCATGGCGTCGCCGACCTTGCTGACACCACCGTCCCGATCGGTCTCACCGGATTGATATTTTTTGGGCGTAAGCCCGAAGTAGGCTCCGACCGTACTGGATTTTCCAAACCGCATCGGGTCGTCCACCGCCGAGCGATAGGTCAGGGCGACCAAGGCCCCAACGCCAGGTGTGCTCATCAATCTCCGGCAGACCTTATCAGCGCGCGCGATCTTCAGCATCTCGCGATGGAGCTTGCTGAACTCGCACCACAACGCCATCCGCGCCGCCAGCATCGCACCAATCACCGTCTCCAAAGTGACGTGGCCTGCTGTCAGCTCCCGGATGCGCGTCTCAAACTTTCCACGACTGACCTCTCCGACCTTCAGCCCATAGCCGCGCAAGATCCCGCGGATGCTAAGTTCGACGTCGAGAAGCTTGCCTTGCAGAAGCTTGCGTCCAACAAGAAGGGCTCGGCTATCCTTGCAAGTCACCGATTTGGCATGAACCGGACGGTACCATCCCATCCTCAGCAGTTGGGCGATCCCGCGTGCATCTTTCCGGTCGGTCTTCACCGTCATAGCCGAGAGCGCCGCCTTCACGTGCCGCGTCTCGAGCAAAACCGCATCGCGTCCGGCGGCCACAAGCCCGGCATGCAGCCATTGCGACAATGGCCCGGCCTCGAGCCCAATGCGACTAACAGACAATTCCCGTTCGTCGAAATAGCGGACCAGCGCCTCCGGCTCGCTGGCGATCTTGACCTCGCGCATGATCGTTCCGGTCGCGTCAACAATGCACACGCTGCTCTCTTCCAGAGAGACATCGATTCCCGCATAATGTTCCATGGCTGTTCCTCTCATGATGTTTGGAGCCGATCGCTCGGACTCCGTTTCAACACCATCATTCTGAGGGACAGCCACCCAACCTGGCTATGCTCGCGAAGGCCGGCCCATTACGGCATCTAGATGAGGTAACGGGCCTCTCGCGCCGGCGGCCGAACTTCTTTGCCCAACGGCGGATCGTTTCGTAGGAGGCGACAATGCCGCGTTCCAGCAGCATTTCTTCGACAAGGCGCAGGCTGAGCGGAAACCGAAAAGTAGAGCCAAACCGCTTCGGCGATGATCTGCGGTGGGAGACAATAGCGCTTGTAGCTGATCGGCGAGGTATTCATCGACCCATCCACCTGCGTCTATCGCAATGTCTCCTCACAACCCGTTACCGTGACATAGCTCTCGGAGACCTAAACCTTCGGCCGCGCCCGTCCCTTCATCGCCATCGCCGATACCGCTTCTGCACTGCCAGCCGGTCGCTCCAGGCACCGTCCTGCCTTTCGCCCGCTGCCTATGCGGTGCCGCGATGGCCCATGCGTCTCAGGATCGAACTGCTGGCCCAGTGAAGCTGACCACCGGCTCCTGTGTGGCGAGTTGTTCGTCGTCGAGCCAGCATAGGATGCCATGGTTGTTTCCGAGATCCCTGAAGGGCGGCAATTCCCTGTCGCAGCGGTTCTCGGGGACGAGTTTCTTCCAGCGGCAGCGCGTCTGGAAAGGACAGCCCGTTGGCGGATTCATTGCCGAGGGGATATCGCCCTCTAGCACGATACGCTTCTTTGCCACACTCGTGTCGGCGATCGGAATCGCTGAAAGCAGCGCCTCCGTATAGGGGTGATAGGGCGGCGAGAATATCTGGTCGGTCGTCCCCTGCTCGACGATATGGCCGAGATACATCACCACCACTCGGTCGGCGATGTAGTGCACCACCGAAAGATCGTGGCTGATGAATAACATCGTCGTCTTGTTCTGCCGCTGGATATCCATCAGCAGCTCGATGACGGCCGCCTGCACCGACACGTCGAGCGCCGAGACCGGCTCGTCCGCCACCACCACCTTGGAACGGCCGGCGAAGGCGCGCGCGATGCCGATGCGCTGCTTCTGCCCGCCCGAGAGCTGCTTCGGCTTGCGGCCAGCGAAGGCGCGTGGCAGCTTGACGAGGTCGAGCAGCTCTAGCATGCGCTGCCTGCGCTCCTCGACCGTATTGCCGATCTGGAATTTTTCCAACGTGCGAATGATCTGCGAGCCGACGGAGTGGCTCGGATTGAGCGTGTCGAACGGGTTCTGGAAGACCATTTGGATAGACGAGACCACCTCAGTGTCCCGGTCCTCGACATGTCTCGACTGTATCTCGGCGTTGTCGAGCGAAACCTTGCCAGAAGTTGCGGTCTGCAGCCCCAAAAGCACTTTTGCCAAGGTGGATTTGCCGCAGCCCGATTCGCCCACAATCGCGACCGTCTCCGATTCGCACGCCTCGAAGGTGATCTCCTCGATCGCCTTAACAGTGCACTTCTCGCCGCCGCCGTAGATCACGTTAGCACCGAGGTGATAGTACTTCTTCAGACGGTCCACCTTCAGCACGGGCGCTCCGGGCTTGACCGGCTCCTTGGCCACCTTGGCACCTGGCGGCAGCGCGTTCCAGTCGACCTCATTGAAGCGCACGCAGCGCGAGAAATGACCCTCTTGGCCCTCGACCTGGATCATCGGGATCTCGTCGGCGTCGCACAGGCCCTTGACGAAGTGATGACAGCGCGGACCGAAATTGCAGCCCTTCGGCCGCTCCTGCGGCAGTGGCAACTGGCCGGGAATGGCGACGAGCGGCCGCTCGTTCTTATCGGCGCCCGGCAGCGGGATCGAACGGAAAAGACCCTGCGTGTAGGGGTGCCGCATGCGGTCGAACACGTCCTTTATCTTGCCGGTCTCGACCGCCTCGCCCGAATACATGACCGTGATCCTGTCGCAGGTCTCCAAAATGAGACCCAGATTGTGCGAGACGAAGATCATGGAGGTGCCGAACTTCTTGCCGAGCCCCTTCACCAGTTCGACGATGCCCGCCTCGACGGTGACGTCGAGCGCGGTGGTAGGCTCGTCGAGAAGCAGCAGCGCCGGGTTGGAAAGCAACGCCATGGCGATGACGATGCGCTGCTGCTGGCCACCGGAAAGCTGGTGCGGATAGGCGCGCATGATGCGATCCGGATCCGGCAGCCTAACCGCATGCACCATCTCCAGCGCGCGCTTATAGGCCTCCTCCTTCGAAGTCTTTCCGTGGGTCAGCGGCACTTCCATGAGTTGCTCGCCGACCTTCATTGCCGGGTTCAGCGACGATGTCGGCTCCTGATAAATCATAGCGATTTCATTGCCGCGGATCGAGCGCAGTTCCTCCTCGTTCATCTCGCCCATGTCGCGGCCCTTGAACCTGATCCGGCCGCCGACGATCTTGCCGACGTTCGAGAGATCTCGCATTATACCGAGCGACACGGTGGACTTGCCGCAACCGGACTCGCCCACGATTCCCATGGCCTCACCGGGCATGACGGTGCAAGAGAAATCCGTCACGGCCGGCATTTCACCGCGCTTGGTGAAGAAGGAGATCGACAGGTTTTCAATCTCGATGATGGGCCGAGCGTTCGCCACGTTCGTGGCTTCGACAGCTTGTTTCATAGCCGGCCTCTTAGTCTTTCAGGGATTGTTCGCGAAGCGCGTCGGCTAGAAGACTAAGCCCGAGCACGAAAGACATGAGAGCGATGGCCGGAGGTAGTGCGGGATGGACATAGGCGCGCAGGAGCTGGCTCGCATCCTTGATGGCGGTTCCCCAATCGGGACTATCGGGCGGAACCCCCAGCCCGAAATAGCCCAGCGCTCCGAGCGCGATTGTGGCGTAGCCGACGCGCAGGCAACCGTCGACGATCAACGGGCCTCGAGCGTTTGGCAGGATCTCCCAGATCATTATATACCACGGGCTCTCGCCGCGGGTCTGGGCGGCCGCGACGTAATCGCGCGTCTTGATGTCCATGACAAGGCCGCGCACGATGCGGAACACGCCGGGCCAGGAGCTGAGCATCATCGCGATGAAGATGTTGAGGAGGTTCGGACTGATATGCATGATCCCGAGCGGATCGGCATCGAAGACGAGGCCGGCATAGATCCAGCCGCCAATCAAGATCGTCAACCCAATCAGCAGGTGGTGCCAGCCTGGCCGGCCCTCGAAGCGCGTGTGGAACAGGGCAAGGGAGAAGATGATCGGGAATAGAAAGATGAAGGCCGCGAGCAGCCGCGGGATCGACACTCCGATGCCGGTTACCTCACTCAACCAATTGTCGAAGGACAACTGGCGGATCTCCGGCGTTACCAGCAGGTAGAAGAGCAGGATGACGGGGAATGCCAACACCAAGTTGGCAAGGAATGACAGGAGGGAATCGATCCTACCGCCGTAGTAGCCTGCCGGCAGGCCAAGCCCGATGCCCATAATCAGTGCACAGGCCGTGGCGAACGGCGCGATCACCATCACGATGCGGCAGCCGTAGACCATACGACTAAACACGTCCCGCGCGAGCATGTCGCCACCGAAATAGTAGATGCCGCTGCCGTCGGGCATGACGGTCCCTGGCAGCGCGTGCTTCATGACCGCCACCTGGTTAATCGGATCAAACGGCGCTATGACGGGCGCGAACGCAGCTGTTGACAGCCAGAATACACAGATGACCACGCCGGCGGTCCCGACGCCGGTCTTGAACAGGTCGCCGTAGAGCCCAAGCTTGTTGCGGAAGCCGAAGCTGAGCGACAGCCAGATCGTCATCGCGATCCAGACCGGCCAGAACCGGCCGAAGACGCCGAGAACGATCCCGAACCACCCAATGGTATCAAATTGCATGTCGTCCCCTACTGTACTCGAATGCGCGGATTGAGATAGGCGTAGCCTATGTCCGAGATTAGCTGCGTGAACAGCACGACGACGACCGACACCAGCGAGCAGCCTAGCAGGAGGTCGATGTCATTGTTGGCCGCCGCCACGTTCAACAAAAAACCGAATCCCTGGTAGCGAAACATCGTCTCGACGATTACCACGCCGGTGAGCAACCACGGGAACTGCAGCATAATCACCGTGAAGGGTGTAATCAGTGCATTGCGCAGAGCGTGTTTGACGACCACCCTCGAGAAGGAAAGACCCTTCAGTCGCGCAGTACGGATATACTGCTGCGTCATCACTTCGACCATCGAGGCGCGCGTCATGCGGGCGATGTAGCCGATATCGTAGATAGCCATCGTCATCACAGGCAGGGTGAAGTTGTAGAAGGTAAGGCCCTGCCCCGTCGCCGAGGCCGCCGAGCCGTTCAACCATCCGAGCCAAGAGGCGAAGATCACAGTGAAGATGACGCCCGAAACATATTCAGGCGTGGCTGTCGTTGCAATCGAGAGAACGGAAAGGGTCCTGTCAGTTCGCGTCCCCTCTCGCATGCCGGCAAGAATGCCGATCAGGAGCGAGATAGGCACCACCGCCACCATCACCCAGAACATCAACTTACTGGTGGCCGCCAGTGCCGGAATAATTTTTGCGGAAACCGCGGTCCTGAAGCTAGTCGAACAACCGAAGTCGCCTTGGAGCACGCCGGACAACTGGCGCGTCTCAGGTTCGTGGCAGAAACCGAACTGGAGCGTCGACTTGCCCGTCTTTGGATCGAGGGTCGGATCCTTGGGCCAGATACCGATCCATTCGGCGTAGCGCTTGAAGAACGGCTCGCGATAGCCGTTGGTTTGGAGCCATTTTTCCACGTCCGCGACGCTGGCTCGACTGTTGGTCTGTTCCAGAGCAAGCTTCTTGAGGTTCGGGCCCAAGTTGACCATGTAGAAGACGACAATAGTCAAAGTAACCATTGTCAGTGCCATGACGCCGAAACGGCGCGAAATAACCCTCAGCACACAATCACTCCCATTTATGCACCCCGTTATGTTATGCCGGAGTTATAATGATACTATGGTCAAGGTCTCGTTGAATTAGCTCTCCAGAATACAGCAGCGGCTTATAGTCACCTCGCTGCCAGTCTAGAGCTAGATCTTGATAATGGCTGGAGAGCGGAACGCCGGACTGGCCAGGACTGTTAATGAAAACACTTTTGTCCCATGCTCCGACATCTATAATCATACGCACCGACGGTCCTGTGGTGACGGAGAACTCGTCCTGCCGATAACTTGAATAATTCAGAGTAGAGCCACTACCGCCAACCGCGATTGGCTCCAATGACCATTCTTCAGTTGTTAAGTCTTGTAGAGGGTGGCGTAAGGTAAGTCTATGAATTCTACCCCATGACCATTCTGCAGGGTCATGCCCCATGACTGCAATGCATTCACTCCAGGCGGAAGCCAAGCTTGCCTTTATAGAGTCAGTCAGGCTTTCATTCGGCTGTACCTGTTCGAGCCAAGAAGCTACGGCTGAAGGCTCTAATGGCATCAGGAGCGCCAGTATATGATCATCGGCACCCTCCAATCGAGCTATTGTCGGCCCAAGATACTTGCTAAGCCAAACTTCGAAAAAGGCAGCGGGCGCGGATCCCGCGCCTAAATGCCCGTCCCAGTTAGAAAGCAATTGAACCTCGGGGGTCTCCCGGCTCGAGTGGAGGGTTCGCAGTCGCGCGACAATACGGGCTGCGATTGGTGAATAAACTGAACACTGCAGCGACATACAGTCTTGAAGAGAGATTTTCTCTGGCTGTGAAAGCGCTGAATGAAGGGTATCATGTCTGCTGCTGTCGGACCACTCGTAACCAAAAGCAGGCTGCAATCTGCTCCACTCTTCCGGCACATTCATTGCATTGGCAGTCGCAACGAAACCTTTTACTGGGTTTGTCTCGAAGGGGTTGTTATCTGGCGGCAAATATCCGTCCCATTCAAATCGGCCGTCTCCAGGAACTGGTAGCAAGCCGTCCCAGTTTCTTCGAATCGGGGCCGCGCCTGACGGCTTCCAAGCAATTGTATTCGAAGTGTCCGCATAAATATGATTAACCGAGGGGCAACCCCAGGATGCTAAGGCGGAAATGTATTCCGCATGAGTCTTTGCGCGCATAACGGCCAAGCTCGACATGTAAGGAGCCATGCCGGGATTCTGCCACACAGTTCTCAACGCGAAAGCACGGTCGGCTTCAGCGACTTGGTAAAGAATCGGCCCATGGCGCGTAAATCGAAGATCGACCTCCTGGTCCGGGTAGCCGTGAACTGGAATGCTCTCCTTAACGATTTTTACTTGTTCCCAAGCCTCTTTATAGCGGTATTCATTTTTCCCAGCGTGACCCATGTCGTACACATAGATATCTTCCTGATCAGCGCCGAAGATAGTCAGGCCGAACGCGGCGGTTCCGTTATGGCCCATCGAAATTCCTGGCAACATAGGTTCCCCTGCTCCAATGACATTGAGGCCGGGCATGCTCAGGTGTACAACATATCTGATTGAAGGGAGAACGTGTCTCCGGTGCGGATCTAACGCAAGGATTGGGCGTCCAGTTGTGGTTTTTGTTGCGGATATTGCCCAATTGTTTGAGCCCTGTTCAAATGGCGCCTTCGCAATCTCATCAAACGGTGTGACGTTGGTCCAGAGGTTCGCTTCTTGAAGACCGGCTGCGAGGCGCTCCCTTGAGAATGAAACTGGACTGATTGCCAGGCGATAATCACGCAGCACTCGATCAGTCACAACGGCTGGGTCAAAGCCCTCAGCTAGTCGTGGCGCTATCGCAGGGGACAATTCCTGTCTCAAACTGTCTAGGCGAGTGCCATGTTCGAGACCTGCCAATGCGATGACCTTGCAGCGTAGAAGCTCCGAAATCGCGTTTCGAGTAAGCGAATGCGTTCGCACGCGAACGACATCTTCCGGTTTCCAATAGTCCGGTCTGTGGCCGAGGAGGGCGAACTCGGGCGGCAATGCAAGCAAACCGTCATTGCAGCTGTCTATATAGGAATTTATACCATCCGCGAACGCGGAGCATATCTCCTCGGAATCAGAACCGTATGCCGCCCATTCTGCATTCATGTCTCCGCGAAACAGAAAAAGACGCGCTGCCCTGTCTTGCTCGAGATAGCCGGGACCAAAGTCCCGTGACAGGAGACCGAGACCTCGTTTTCGCGCAATATCAATCTGCCAAAGGCGATCACGGGCTGCATTCCAACCTTGAGCGAAGAATAGGTCGTGCAAGCTTTGTGCATTGATGTGGGGAACTCCCCACCTATCAATGTTGATCGTGACCTCGTCCTCAAGCTTATTAACACTGCGGCGATCGATGGTGACTTTTCGAGACATTATCTTTTCCGTCTATGGACATGCGTTCAACGAGCAGTGCCGCACGCTTCGCGAGGCTAGAAGGGGTGCGAACCACACATCACCTTTGCCCCAGTCAGGCGAGGACTCGACGTACAGCGATGTGAGGAAGCGTCCGCCGGGCGTTAAGCTTTAGCGCCAACCATTCAACTCGGCATTCCTGCCATTTTTGCCTTTGATTGATGCGGCAAGGCCAAGAGGCGTGCATTCCACGAACGAAGGCTACGCCCGCAACGCCCGCCCCACGGCCAGCATCTGTGCTTCAATAATCGGGTCGACGGCGGGGTGCGACGCGAAGCGCGCGATAACCATCTCCGCTTTCGGCGCGACATACAGGCGTTGACCGTGCATGCCGCGAGCTTCGAGAGCATCAAGGTCGTTGTGCGACACCCACCATTGGCTGCGGTACGTGTAGCCGAAGGGCAGCTGGAGCTTAGCCGGGTGGTCGCCCTTTTGAAAGTCGTATACGACGGACGCGGGAATGAGTTGCTTTCCGTTCGAGGCGCCTTCGCACCGCATTAATTCGCCGAAGCGCGCGAGATCGCGCAGGGTCGCGTTCAGGCCGCTGCCGACCCTTGGCATGCCGGCCGGATCGATCTCGATATAGCCGTCTTCCTCGCAACCGAGCGGTACCCATAGGCGCTCGTGCAGCAGGCGTGCAAACGAGTGACCCGTTACGCGCGCCAAGACCCAAGCCAACACGTCCGTGTTGACGGTCATGTAGCTGAACACACCGTGCGCGCCCTGCTTACGCACCGTGCGGAGGTAGTCATACCTAAGCCCATACGCCTCCGCTCCCTTTGTTTGGTCCTCCGGGTGGGACAAGCCAGTCTGCATATCCATGACTTGGCGCATAGTTGCATCTTCCCATCCAGTGCCTCGCAATTCGGGCACGTAATAGGGGATCATCTTCCACTCATCGAGTACGCCTTCGTGTACTAACGCCGCGGCGAGCGTGCCCGTGTACGACTTAGAGATCGACTGGCACGAATGCGGTAGGTGCGACTCGAGCGCGCCGAAGTAGCGCTCATAAACGATATGCCCGCGATGCAGCACCACGATGCCGTCGGTGTAAGTTTCGAACAGCGCCTCGTCAAAGCGATGGGTACGGCCATCCGCGTCGGCGAAGGTGAGCGCGTCAATATCGGTGGACTTGTCGTTGCGATCGAGCGGCGATGGTGCACCCCGCCCGCGCGAGACGTTCACGGTCGGCCGTAGCTCGCGCATGTGCGACAGCGACCAGCGTAACTGCGGAAAGGCCCAGGCAGTGCCGCCCTCCAACGTGACGAGCTTGTCTGCCGGCGGCGGCACACCGCGCATCCAGCCCAGGGCACATGGATCCGATGCGCGGCCGTCGGGATAGCACTGTCCGCCAAAATCGACCACGCCCTCCGTCACGTTGTCGAGAGATGCACGCAATCCGTATTCTGCCATAGGTTCTCGGCTTCTCATTTTCTTTGAATTCCTAGATGGGCTCTTATCGCAGGCGTCCAGCCAAAACTGCTGCCACTCGCACAGATGTAAGCGGTGATTGCGCGTCTGGCTGGACCCTAGCGCGCCCAAAAACTATGCGGCTGGATCGAGCCAGACCTTACTGAGTTCAATCTCGCTTGTCGGGTGCGCCGAATAGCCCCTGACTTTCTTCGTGGAGTGACTGAACAAAGAAGTCCAATAGGGCTGAATTATAACGCCGGAGTCCTGCAGTAGCGTTTCAATGTCCTGCATCAGCGCCTGGCGCTTTTGTGGATCTGGCACCGTCACCGCGCTGTCCAGTATTTTGTCGAATTCCGGGTTCGACCACCCCGTCTCGTTCCATGCCGCGCCACTGCGATAGGCAAGCACTAAGGTCTGGACCCCAAGCGGCCGCATGGTCCAGTTAGTTATCGAAAGTGGATACTTTAACCACCCATTCCAGTAACTGGCTTCGGGAATAGTCGTACGCTTGACCTTGAAACCGGCCTCGTGAAACTGCGCGGCAATGGCATCGCCGGTGTTTCTAAGCCATTCGGTGTCGCTACTGATGACTTCATGTTCGAAGTCCATCTGACCAGCTTCGGCCATGAGGCGCCTGGCAGCTTCGACGTTCCGCTTCTTTTGCGGGACTGGGTAGTGTTCAGGGTGTAGAGGCGCGACATGATAGTTCGCCGCAACGGTGCCGTAGCCGTTGTAGGAAATTTGCAGGACAGCATCGTTATCGACCGCCAACTGCAGTGCATTGCGCACCCGTTGATCATCATACGGCTTATTTGCTACGTGTGTGCGGCACACAATCGTTGTTGCCGTTTTCGCCTCAGACTTTACCAAACCGAGGCTATCATACAACGCGACATTACTCGCAGCCGTCCCAGCGTTCGCGTCTATCTCGCCTGATTCAAAAGCGCTCAGAACAGTGGAAGGATCGCTGCCATAGTCAATGAATTGCACTTCGTCCAGATTGGCTTCACCGCCCCACCAGCTTCCGTTTGTTCGACGCTTCACGACGGCCTTTTGGCCGACATCCCACGACACCAGCTCAAACGGTCCGGTGCCTACCGGATGAGCAATGATATCCGACCCGTTCTTTTCATAATCGCGGTGAACAATCAGCGCGGGATAATCGGCAAGTCCTGGAATGATCGTAATATCAGGCTTGGGCAGCTTGAGTTTGATCGTATAATCGTCAACTTTGGTGATGGCGCCTTCTAGCGCCTTGCCTGTCTTATCATCAACTAGCGTGGCCATGCGCGCGGCCATTGAGTTTCCAGGCACGCCCTTTTCACACCAGCGCAACAGATTAAACATCACGTCGTCGGCATTGAAGTCGTCTCCGTTGTTCCATTGTACGCCCTTGCGAACGAGTAGCGTGTATTCGGTGGCATCCTCGTTGACGTCCCAGTTCTCGAGAAGACGCGGCTCGAACGTGTATCGATCGGTATATTTGACCAAAGTTTCAAGGAATTGTCGATAAATGTTACTTATTGATGTATATTCGTTTACGCGCGGATCTCTCGGACCAGCAATCTGCGCTGCAATTCGCAGAGTTCCGCCTTTCTTAGCCGCTTCTTCAGCATACGCCGGCGGCGTTGCATTAAGCATCAAATACGCCGTAGCTGTCGATGCACCGAAGATGGAAGCAAGCGCCAGGAATTCGCGCCTGTCCATCCCGCCTCTTTTTGCTTCCTCGACGAGACTGTCGAGGGCCTTTGGCGTGGGCTTGCCATGCTTAGTAAAATACTGCATCTCAACCTCCGTGGTTTTCGAGCGGCGAGCAGTTGCGCCGGATGAGATCGAGAATGCGATAGTTCTTGCTCATGGATTTTACCTTTCCCCTATGTTCTTCTATTTGGTGAATGATTGACGAGTTCCGTGGAGTTCTCCCTTCCATGGCTGTCAACATCAACGAGATCTGTCTACCGGAACTCTAGCTATAGCGAGCACGTGGTCTCCGTGCGTTGCCCGGAGGAGGAAGGCCTAAACACGAGAAAGCCTGTCATGTTCTCGCAGGCGAAAATCCGATGCTTGGATAAAGCTGTGGGCGCATTGAAAATGCATCTTCTTCCTCCTTTCTTAGATACTACTAGCACCACGGGCAAAGTAAGGGTTGCCGAAGATTGCCTCCAAAACGAAAAGCCTTTCGGAGAGAACATTCGGGTCGAACACGAAGACGAGTCTATCCATTCGGTTGCTCGCTTGAAGCGTCACATCGCCGGGAACACGGATGGGAGACAAGTCGGGAAATAAGGTAGCCACGCACCCGGGATGATCTGGCCGCGGTTCTGAAGAGGATCCGCAGTGGCAGATGGAACGGGTGGCCCTTGAAGCAGGGCCACTGTCACAATGGTTATTTGAGGGGCTTGCCAAAGCAGGTTTGCCGATGAACCGCATCGAGACCAGGCATGTCAAGGCGTTCCTGAAAGCACAGCCGAATAAGACGGATCGCAATGATGGACGGGTATTGCACAGATGATACGGCTCATCTCTATTGGCCGTACAAGTGAAGACACCGACAAGCCAGAAACGCCGGGCGGTACTGACCGCGCGCAAGCTCTTGCAGGAAAAGGCGATTGCCATCGAGAATGACATTCACAGATTGTTGCGGCAATTTCGGCCTGAACGTCGGGCTGGTTGGGAAGGTCAATTCGAGGAGTGGATTGACGATCTCGTCGAAGACAGGCCTGACCTTTTTCGAAATCATGCAGCCTTTGCTGACCGCGCGTATGCTGCGCGAAGAGTTCACCAAGCTGCACAAGAAGATTTTGGAATCTGGCACGCGACGATGAAATCTGCCGCCTGTTGATGACAATCCCCAGCGTTTGGTGCAACAACGTCATAATGCCCGCTATCAGTCGGGCGAGACGATTATCCGTTACGGATTTCATCCGCGTTACGGGAAACGGTTGTTGTCGCTGGGCGCAATCGCCGTGGTGACGAGATCTCTTTGATCATTCGCCAGCCTGACGGCACCCTGGTGCATCTGCCGATCTGGATGATGGAAGATAGGCGGAGGCGATGATTGTGATGGCGCGTCCCCGTCTGCCGCGGCGCATCTGCGCGAACTTCGTCTGGAGCTTGATGCCCGTCTAAGCCTCCTGCGCGACGATTCCCGTCGCGAAGGAGGGGGCAAGCATGAAGCATCGCCAACCCACTCGCCGCAACTGGATCTCTTCGTATTCAAGATCCCACCGGTTGCCGATAGCTACGTCCGAACGAAGCTGGTGCCGCTGGTAAGCGCGCTGCTGTCGGAAGCACTGGGGCATCGCCGCAGCGACTGAGGCCGACGATGAAGACCACAGCTGACACCTGGCGCGCGGCCTTCATCTACATCCGCCAATCGACTGTCGACCTGCTTGCCAACAATCGTGAGAGCCGGCGGCGTCAATATGGCCTTGCGGAGCGCGCCCGCGCTCTTGGCTGGACGGATGTGACAGTCATCGATGACGACCTTGGCCGCTCGGGTTCGGGTGTCAGGCATCCGGGCTTCGAGGAACTGCTGACAGCGATCTGCGAAGGCCACGTCGGTGCTGTGTTCGCAATCGAAGTGTCACGTCTAGCGCGCAACGGACGCGACTGGCACACGCTGATCGAATTTTGTGGCCTGGTTGGCGCGGTCATCGTCGATGAGGATGGAATTTACGAACCAGGCCATCCAAACGACCGACTCTTGCATTGCCAATGAAGGCGGAAACGACGCGGCGGACGCTCCTGCGGAGTGCACCAGCACGTGTGAAGCACAGAACTTGGGAAACCGCCGCCTTATGCCCTCAGGGAGTCGGAGGCGACGAGCTTGATGCCACGCGGCCGCGCCTCCACGCCACACACCCGGTGCCGGACGTCTGTGTTTGACGGTGACGGCAATGATGACAGCGACCCAGATGCCCTTGACCAGGGCCGTCGACCGAGCGGGCCCGGAATGTAGCCTTTCTGGACCACAGAGTTGTCAGCGCCTTCTCGGCCATACGCAGGTGAGATAGGCCGCCGCTGGCACGCCGGCACGCTCACCTTCCGGCGGTCCAAAGAATTGTATCGGCTCAAACGAGGCCGGACTCTAATCTCAGTTGGAGGAAATTACCCGTAGCAGGTCATTGCCGTTGTTAACCCCGTCGCCTTTCCTGGGAAAACGCCGGGCAATCGACACCTACTGTCGGGTCTGTCGACTCCGCGACACAATGTTCTCGGCCTGGCTGCCCGCTGCACTCCCGTTTAAGTCATTGAACAAAACTCAGAAAAGACTTTCTAACGCTCCCCCGGCGCAATCGGCACGACTCTTGAAGCTCCTTCGTGAAACGGCGGGAGCTGCCGACCGAAATTCATGTCGTTGGTGACAACGTCGATAAGCATGCCATTTCTTACGCATCGCCAGTACGCCGTTATTGATTGGAGCTATCTCTATGGTGCAACACCGTCCTGGCACTGCCGCAGTGGCCAAACGCAATGAATATAACATCATCGGCGCGGACGTTCCGGATGAAACGTTATTCAAGGGCGATCTATTGGTGGCGTCCCTATCGGCCCCACCGCGCACCGTGAACTCCATTTATTACTACGACGATACAGGATCACGGTTATTTGAACGTCTGTGTGAAGAGGAAACATATTACTTGTTCAGAACAGAAAAGGAGATACTAACCCAGCACGCAACGTCGATCGCCGACATCACGGGTCCTATTCCTCTCGTTGAACTCGGATCTGGAAACGCCGAGAAAACAAGGCTTTTAATTGATGCATACGTGAAGGCCTACGGCCAAACTTCTTACGCTGCCGTCGACATCAATCACTCGATCTTGGAGAGGGCGGCTGAAAACATTCTCTCCGTGACATCGGATTTGGACTTTTTAGGAATTGTTGGGACCTACCAAACCGGACTCGCGCAAGCCGCCAACCTCATTGGTCCAAAGCTTTTAGTTTGCCTCGGCAGCACTATGGGGAACATGCACGATGACGAATTGCATAATCTCCTCCTAGAGGCTCGCTCGGCCTTGTCTCCCGGCGATTATTTCTTGGTCGGGATAGATTTGGACAAAGAAACAGAAATCCTGGAAGCGGCATACAACAATCAGACCGCTATTCTGACCAACCTTTGTGTTCTTCAACATTTGAACTGGCGTTTCAGTGGAGACTTCGATCTATTCAAATTTCGACACGTGGCATTTCATAATAAATCGCTTCATCGCATGGAGAGTCACCTGGAAGCAATGCAGGATCAATTAATCAATCTCCAAAAGCTGAAATTCTCCTTCCAACTCGAACAGGGAGAGATGATTAGGACGGAGATCATGCGGAAGGTTGATCTGCATGCGTTCCATGACGTGTTCATCGAGTATAACTTCCGATCGGTTCAGCATTGGACGGATTCGAACCAGTGGTATGCGGTTTCTCTGTTTCAACTCGCGGCTGAGTCGACAGAGCTCGAATCAAAACCTCCCATGGAGAAAATGCTATGAGGGAGGACATTGAATCGGAAGCTCGGAGCTATTGTCGCTCCTACCCAGCAATGTTCGCCGGGGCGAAGGGGAGTTATTTGATCGCCGAAACCGATGACAAGTACCTCGACTTTTTAGCCGGGTGTGGATCATTAAACTATGGGCACAATGACCAGGTGATGCAGGCTGCCCTTCAAGACTATATCGCGAACGACGGCATTGCTCTTGGGCTCGACCTCCGCACACGCGCCAAGCAGGAGTTTATCGGCACATTCGAAGACTTGATTTTGCGCCCAAGATCGCTTGAATATCGCATTCAGTTCACCGGCCCCACTGGTGCCAATGCTGTAGAGGCTGCCGTCAAGCTCGCACGCAAGGTGACCGGTCGCACCAACATCATCGCGTTTACCAACGCTTTTCATGGCTGTTCGCTCGGTGCGTTAGCCATTACGGCGAATTCTTACCACCGAGGAGCATCCGCTTCCATGCTCCACGGCGTTCATCGCGCGCTGTACGATGGCTATCTTGGGCCCAACTGCGATACGGCTGAATCGCTGCGAAAACAGTTGAGTGACCCGTCCGGCGGGATAGACCGACCAGCCGCAATCATTCTCGAGATTGTGCAAGGCGAAGGCGGGATAAATGTGCCGACACAGCGCTGGATCAAAAAAATCGAGCAGATTGCCCGATGCCATGGCGCGCTCCTAATCGTCGATGAGATCCAAACCGGCTGCGGCCGCACAGGACCGTTTTTTGCCTTCGAGGCCTTCGATATTCGTCCGGACATTGTCTTGATGGCGAAATCAATTTCGGGCTTCGGCCTTCCGATGTCTCTAGTCTTGCTTGCTCCAAACGTCGACCTTTGGTGTCCTGGTGAACACAATGGTACATTCCGTGGTAATAATCATGCTTTCGTCACGGCCACTGCGGCCCTACAAGAGTATTGGCGTGACAAATGCTTTGAGAACGAGATTCGGCGCAAGGGCGGGATTGCCAGAGCAATGTTGTCGGAATTCGCTATTCCTCTCGGCTACCTTGTTAAAGGAAGCGGTCTGATGCTTGGGCTTGACATCGTCGACAACAAGCTGGCTGCTCAGGTGAAAGCCGAAGCATACAAGCGGAAACTCATCATTGAATTGTGCGGGCCATCCGACGAGGTCATCAAGCTAATGCCGCCGCTGACGATCTTGGATGAAGAATTGGTCGCCGGAATTAATGTGCTTGTTTCCACCATCAGGAGTGCTTTTTGCCCCGAACGAACGAACAGGGCCGTGGACCGCAGCGGCGACTGTCAGATACCAGCGGTGGGTGGATAGCGCCTGCTCCTTGACAGATTGGAGTTGTTCACCCCCCTTCTGGAGACGACAATGCCTACAGCAGCTTACCAAACCGAAGTACCGACCGCCATCTGCACCGATCTTGACACAATTTTCGTTTCGATGGAATTGAGCCGATCGGCCTGGCTGATCACTTCGCTGTCGCCGGGCAACCGAAAAAGGATTTCTAAGCGCGCGGTGCGTAGCGGCGATGTCGCCGGACTGCTGGTGGGGTTTTCGCAGCTCAGAAAGCGCGGCCAAGAGCTGGACGACGCTGTCCGATTATCGTCATCCAGGAGGCCGGTCTTGACGGTTCTGGGTCCAGATGCTTCAGAAGGAAGATGTCGAATCCACGTCGTCGGTCCTACTTCGATCGCATCCTTGCGTCGGCGCCGGCGGGCGACGACGGATTGATCGAGGCGAGACTTTGATCCGCACGTTGCTCGCAACAGGCGCGGCGGGGTATGCTATATGGTCAAGCCGCCCAGCCCCCGAAGAGGAAGATCGCCGCCGCATCGCGGTCGAGCGCTGGTACTCACCAACGACCAGATCCGGCACGTCGATCGCATCACCAGGGCTGCTATTCGCTCAAGGCATTTCCGGATACGAGCCGCTGCGCCGCGATCCTTGGATCGCAAGCGAACCGTCAGGCAGCGCCTGTTGAATTGAAATTGTGAGAGGTTTTTAACATGACCACCTTTTCGGAATTTGCCGGCAGCCTGACCTACGATGCCATTCCCGAAGAAGTCCGTGCCATCCTCAGGCGCAGTTTTGCAGACACGCTCGGTGTCGCGGCGGTGGGCTCGACCACGGAGATCTCTTCGATCACCAGGAAGATCGCCGATCGGCTTTGGCGCTCGTCACCTGAAGTCGGCGCGGCCAGGATGATCTTCGACGGGCGCCCGGTCAGCCCGGCGGGGGCGGCCTTTGCCGGTGCCTTCACCATCGATTCCATCGATGGCCACGACAACAACAGCCCCTGCAAGGGTCACGCCGGTTCGGCGGTGTTTCCTGCGCTGCTCGCCGTTGCCGATTCGCTCAGGGCCTCGGGTGCCGCAATCTCGGGCAGAGAATTCATGGTTGCGCTGGCCGTCGCTTATGAGGTTGCCTACCGCGCCGGCCTGACGCTTCACGGCACCGTCTCCGACTACCATACTTCCGGGGCGTGGACCGCGGTCGGCGTGGCGGCGGGTGTCTCCCGACTCCTGGGGCTCAGCCAGGAGCAGACGCGCCATGCGGCGGGCATCGCAGAATATCACGGCCCCCGCAGCCAGATGATGCGCTGCATCGATTTCCCGACCATGCTGCGCGACGGCGTCGGCTGGGGCGCGCCGTCGGGCGTTATGGCGGCCTATATGGCCGAACTCGGCTTCACCGGAGCACCGGCAATCACCGCCGAGGGAGAAGCCGCCGAGCCGTGGTGGCGCGATCTCGGACAGGCTTGGCGCGTCGTTGAAGACACCTCATACAAACCCTATCCCGTATGTCGCTGGGCTCATCCATCAATCGATGCCGCGCGCGACCTGATGCGTGACAACAACCTTTCCAGCAGGGAGATCAACCATGTCCGTATTCAGACATTCCACTATGCCGTTCGGCTTGCCGGTCACAATCCGAAGACGCTGGACGAGATGAGCTATTCGATCGCGTTCCCTGTCGCGACAATGATCGTGCGCGGCAAGATAGGGCCGCAGGAGCTTCTGCCGGAGGTTCTGCAGGATGAGGAAATCCGCCGCATTTCCAACGCCATCGAGCTCGTCGAAACCGAGCACTATACCCGCATCAGCGTTGGCAAGCGTTGGGCCGACGTGACGCTTTACCTCAAGGACGGTCGTGAAATCATGTCGGAGCCGCGCACGCCGAAAGGCGATCGCGACAATCCCATGAGCGTGGAAGAGTTCCACAGCAAATACGTCAATTTCACCGATGGTCTGATCGGTAAGGGCAGGGCCGACGAGATGGAGGCGATGGCATTGTCATTCGATGGATTGGACAGCAAAGGGCTTAGCCATCTGATCGGCTTGACCGCTGCGCCACTCGATCGCTGATCCTCGCGGCAGCCAGATTTACCGATTTTGGCCGGAATTATACCGAGACGGCCGTAAATTCTTTTCGATCCTATCTCGCTGGCCAACGTCTATGATTGGCTAGGAGAGCCGCGGAAAGCAACAGCGTATCAGGGACTGGAACCCAATAGGAGACATCAAAGATGATGGTCAGTGACAGTGGCGACCGCATTCCCGATTTTGTGACGACGATTGCCGAGAGCGCCAACGCCGGGGCGATTGACCGTCGCGAATTCCTGGCGATCGGAAGCCCTTTCGGTGCAACGACTGCCGTAACCTAGGCAATGCTTAGTCTCGCCGCGCCGAAGGTTGCGCGCGCCGAGGAACCGAAAAAGGGTCATCGCATCGCTGATCGAGACCTGTATATTGGATGTATATGGACCCCGCCCGATTGCAACAGGTCGGCTGGATAAGGATCGTTGGTCACGATCTGCTGACGTACATCCGGCTTCCTGATGCGGCTGGGCATGCCTTCAGCCGCGCGGCAGCTTCGGGATCGCTCGATCGAGTCAGAAACCGCCGATTCGGGAATCCCTTCCCGCCAGCCCGAGTCAATCGGCGCGTAGGCGCGCCGCCCGGACTTACCAAGATTCATTGGGTTTGACCGACATAAGCCCATTCTCGCATCCCGATTGATGTGATTGTTTCGGGAGCGGCGAGTAGTTTGTGCCAGGCATCGGATGCTGCGTCGATAATGGCATCGTAGCTGTCGAAGACGCGATTTGAGAGCCAGTTCTGCCGCATGTACTGCCAGACATTCTCGACCGGGTTCAATTCGGTTGCACGCGAGGGCAGGAAGATCGGCGTGATGTTGGGCGGCATGTTGAGGCTGGCGGTGGTGTGCCATCCGGCGCGATCCTGTTTCACTCCGTGCGCGTGAAGGACGCTAACGAGCCAGAAGCGCCACGCCCTCTAAGGACGCGCAAGCTGCTGGAGGAAAAGGCGATCGCCAATGACGTCCGCGGCTAGTAGCCTGAAAAATTCATGGGCGTTGGCGGATGTGGTGCAAGCGGTTGAAATGACGTAGGATTTGGTTGCTTACGCCGATAGACTGCGCCTCATCAAGATCGCCGCGCGCGTGGTCGAGATGAAAACCCGAATCCGCCTGAACCTGCCAACATCCTGCCCGGACCAGCGCATCCTGCGCATCGTCCTCGGTCGCATCCCGCAACTCGCGACATAAACAATGGGGCGCAGACGTCCCGAAACAAACCCGCTGCCCTCAACCTGCAAACCCTCGCCTTCCATCACGAAGGATCACCGCCGGCGCCTGATGAGGCTTGGGAAAACACACCGCAAAGGCAACCAGATCGCCGCTTCAGGCCGCCGAAAGCTCATCGCCGTGCATCAAGCGGGCTAGGCAACTTCCGCCTCAAGCTCGGCGTGGTGGGTACCGTTAAGTTCGAGGATCGGATCCGCGAACTCCTTTAGGGGCACGCCCGATCTAGCCGCGATCATCGCCCCGATGCTCGTCGCCAGGCGGAAGCTGCGCGAGCAATTCTCATACCTGCACCGGAAAGTGCTAGAGACCCGAACACCACCATGACCCCGGCAATGGGAACCACGCGCGCCGGTTGATAATCACCCGCAATTAAGAGGCGTGTTCACTCGGAGGAATCCAGCCCACTGTTGCCGGGGAACCGAACCGACCCCATCGGTTTTGTCGAGTCCGTGACACGGGTCGTTCGGCTTGGCTGCTGATGCACTCTCATTAAGCCTTTGGATGTTATGCGGAACATTTTTATGACGCTCCTTCTGCACAGTTGGCACGACTTTTGACTTCTCCTTGTATCGAGGCAGCAGGAGCTACCGGCGGCGGGTGGCAGAAAGCGCCCCGCGCGCATTTGCGAAGTACTTGATCAGAGGGAGTCCAATGGACGAGAGAATGCCTTCCGCGGCAAAAGGCGAAGCTCAGGCACGCGACGCGCAGCTTTGGAAGAATGCATCGCGCAACGGGCTCAACCGGTTGGTACGCTGCCTGTTCGCCGAGGGCCTTCTTGAACGAGATGGATTATTGTGGCCGTGCGATGGCCACCAAGCTTGGCTCCCCCTTTGGCAGTCGCGCCGAGTATTGCATTTCACTGACCTGCGTCGCGCACCTGCCGGAATATTGCAAAATCGTGGTCCCATCGAAGTGCTAGACGGAACCCATGGCCGACACCGGATCTGTGATCCCGCCAGTCTAATAAGTCAGGTCGCGCCCGCCCTGCCGATTTCGCCTGCGCCGGACGGCTTGGATAATCTTTTGCGCGACATCGATAACAGTGTGCGCAACGACGTTCTGGCACGTAGCCATCGGGAGCACTGGAGCGCCGCGCTACGAGGGAGAATAGCTAAAGCAGGCGCGCCAGGGTTGCTCGCCTATCTTACTATGAGCCTGCCGCCGCACCTGGCGGCCATGACTCTCGATCAGTGGGGCGCGTTAGAAGGTCACCCCTTTTATCCGACATCGAAGGCCAAGCCGGGCCTCTCACCTAGGGACGTGAGAGCGTTGTCGCCAGAATTCGGTGCTCGTGTGCGAGTGCGCGTCACAGCGCTGCGTAAGGAATGGGTTTATGTGGAGAAAAGGCCCCACATCGGCAGCTATTCGGATTGGTTCTCGCAACATTTTCCCGACCTCTGGCACGACTGGGCCGAAGGTCTGAAGCGACGTCGAAAGTCGCCAGAGGACTGGCTTCCTCTGCCTGTCCATAGCTGGCACCTTGAGAATTTTGTACGCCGTGAATTCGCGTCCGAGATCGCTTCCGGTGTATTCGACCCGGATGGCCCGGACATCCTGACGCTGCCGTCTATGTCCTTCCGCACGATGCTGCCGGACACACAGGAACCGAGGCCCTTTATCAAGCTGCCGGTTGCGATCTGGATGACTAGCGAACATCGTACTTTGCCGGCTAAGTCGATTCACATGGGACCGCGTCTCAGCAGCTTGGTTTCCGACATCCTATCCACGGAAATGGATCTTTACGAGAGTTTGGAAATATTCACCGAAGAGCTGGGCGCAATCTTTCATCACCCCGAGACGGGCGACGAGCATCCAGGCCGCTTTCTTTCGGTTGTCTATCGCAACGCCGACACCCTGGCACGCGATGACGGACTTTTGCCAGTTACTGTCGCTGCGCTGTTGACACCAAGTCCGATCGACGGTCGTCCACTCGTTTGCGAACTGATCGCCAGGAACGGAGATGAATGCGACACCACCGTGCTTTCATTCTTCCACGCATATGCGCGCACCGTCATCCGGCCGACGCTCGGCATGTATCTGCTTTACGGAATTGCCTTTGAGGCGCATCAGCAAAACAGCGTCATCCTATTTGATGAAACCGGCCGTCCGCGAAAACTACTGATCCGTGATTTCGGCGACGGCTTCATTTTCCCCCCCCTATTCAACGAACGCGGGCACAGCCTGAAGCCCTTCAGTCGCAAGGAGCTGTTATCCACCACAGGTGACGATATCAGTCTTGTGCGCTCATTGGTGATCGATGCCTGCTTCATCTGCCATCTTCATGAGGTCGCACTATGCCTTAAAGAACAGTATCTGCTGACGGGCACGAGCTTTTGGCGCGTCTTACGGGAAGAAGCCGAGGCAGCTTTTGATGCGTTGAGGCCGCGCATGTTGTCGGATGCATTCTGGTTAGAGGAACGCACGGCTTTTCTTGAGGATCCCTGGCCGACCCGCTCGGTGCTCCGGATGCATCTGGAGCGCTATCGTGACGGCCGAGTCGAGCATAAGTTGCCGAATCCGCTGGCGGAAGCGGAATGACCCAAAGCCTTTGCCGTCCTTCGCGGCATTGGACCTATTTTTGTTTTGCTGTTCGGGCAGCATTCGTCTCGATGCCAAGGAAACAAATGGCCCATTCTGGCCAATCCGTATAAAAGTGTTGAGTCCTTCCGACCGGTTTGTTGCAAGGAGCAGAATTGGGACGCGAGATGGGATCGAGGGTCAATCGCCATGTGGCGAGAACGGCGAATTGCTTGGCGCATGGTCCGTAAGACCGTATATCCGCCTCTGCAGATGAGGCGGATCGCCCTGCACTGCGCGTCCGAGGGTTGCTCGGGCGATCCGAGCCGATCCTCCCCACAGCAGGACGAGCCGTGTCGGAATAAAGGGAAGCATTTGTCGGAATCGATGTCGCCAAGCTGAGGAACGCCATCGCGATTGCAGACGCGGGCCGGGAGGGGAGGGGTTCGCTTCTTCGGTGAGGTCGACGCGTCGGCCAGGGTATGCGCCGGGTCATTGAGCGGATCGCTGGTAATTGCCCACCCCGTCACCCGCTCAATGCGGCACAATGCCTTGTCACTCGTCCTCAATGTCCGGGTACTGAGGGGGAGTCTTGCCGATCTTGCTGAGGATTTGCGGGTAGCTGGCATTGGGCTGCGGCTGCCCTGTTCCAAAGCGCCACTCGTCACCGTAGTCGTACAGGAAGGTCATGGCCGATCCCACCTTCTGGAAGGCGGGGATGAGGCGTGTGCGCTTTACGCTGCGAGCAGCCGCCCCTCCATGTCGGCGAAAAGTTCAAACCGCCGGGGCGAGTCAAACAGCTTTCCCGTCAGCTTCGAATAGAAGCCGTAGGCGTGGTCCATGTCGAAGCCAAAAGCCGCTGCGATGGCTTCGGCCAGATCTGCTAGCGTGCTCGAACTCGACACCTCGATGTCCCGATAAAGCCGTGCCCGAAGAGAGGCTCGGAAGATCAAGGTCGCGGGCTCAGTCATGGCGATATCAGCCGCTGACGGTTTGAAGGATGATTTTGAAGACGTTCGTGCCCGGGGTGAGGCGTGCGGTCTCGACGACGGTTCGAATGTCGGCCTCGCCCTGTGCGGCCCACATTCCACGATAGCCGTTGGTGATCTTGCGTTGGACGACGGCGGGTCTCAGCGCCCGTTCACATCAGTTGTTGGTCGCCTCGACCAATCCGGCCAACTGGCGAAGGTCAGAAGCTGATCACGAGCCCGCCTGAACTTGCTCTGGATGTCGCGGGCCAGATCGCACGATGTCGATGTGGCCAGGATGTCGTCCAGACTTCGCTCCAGAGCGCGACGCTTGCCGACGATGGTCGAGGCGGCGAAGTTTCGACACCGTAGGCCTAGGGCGAAGTCCCTTCGCAGCCACAGTTTGAGCCGCGACGGCAACATGTCCTGGCCCGCCTCGCCGGCATAGGCGACACCGGGCTCGACAGCGCCATCAGCGCGGCGTGTGGTGACCGCTGTGATGCCGCTGACGATCGAACTGGCACCGGCGGCGCTGATGAGCCTGGAAGAACGAGATGCGGCCATCGCGGCGCGATGGCCGGCGGCAGATCGAACGCGCCCGGTACGACGCTGATCTGGGCGAACGGCGCTACGAGGCCATCGATCCGGCCAACCGCCTGATCGCCGCCACCCTGGAACGCTTGAACGACGCGTTGCAGTGGGTGCTCGACCTCGAAGCCGAGATGGCCGGCTTCGAACGTCAGACACTGCGCGCCGTCACCGCCGAACAGAAGCAGCAAATCATGCAGCTCGGGCGTGACTTTCCGCGGCTGTGGTGCGCTCCGACCACCAGCCCGCGCGACGGCAAGCGCATGCTGCGCCTGCCGATCAAGGATATTACCGTTGCCCAGGGGGCCGGCACCAAAGCAGGTCAAATTGCACATCCGCTGGCAGGGCGGGGCGACCGAGACGGTAGAATTCCGCCTGTCGCCCAACCGGGCCGACTCGCTCCGCTATCCGCCGGCCTTCATCGAGGAAATCCGCGCTCTGGCGCAACCCATGACGACCGCGAGATCGCGGCACTGCTTGCCCTAGGCCTCCTTCGGATACCAACGTCCGCACTGCAGGATCACTGATCGGTCGAATGACGGCCCTTGAACATCGAGAACTCCCAGAAAATCGAAGAGCCCTCATGCCCTGACTTAACGCGGTGCCGTTGAACTTCGCAACCTTCGGAAATTCGTCGAGACCCTCCGTGCCACACCGCTCGTAACCACGTTGCCAGGGTCCTTCAACTAAATTTATAGAATCTTTACGACCCCAAATCGCGGGCAGTGATACGTTCAGCAGCAGTTTAACGGCGGCGTCACCGCAAAGCCTGAGGTCAAGCACGGCTGAAGAAGCTGATGCCGATTCACGCTCGGACCGCCGCACAGCAACGTCGGGGGTTAACAGCCAATGACAAGAAGAGCGCTCATCTTGATTGAAGGTACAAGCAACAACGGTCCGCTATACGTCCAAGCGACCCAGCGTCTTGGTCTTCATCCAATTACCCTGTCGGCTGATCCAGCTGAGTACGACTATCTTGCGGCAGAAGGCATAGAGGCTATCCGTGTTGATACAGACAATCTCGATGCGCTGATCCGCGAATGTTCCCGGTTGCGTGCGACCTATGACATCGTCGGCATTACGTCCGCCAGAGAGTCTGTCTATGCGACAGTTGGCAAGCTCTGCCGGCATTTCGATCTACCGGGACCGAACCCCGCATCGGTTGAACGGTGCTGCGACAAATTCGCTCAACGTCAGCTCCTCGCCGAGGCCGGCGTTCCTATACCTGCTTTTCGCTTGGCAGCGAATGCGACGGACGTAGAAAGCGCTGCCGCGGAGATCGGCCTGCCGGTGATTCTTAAGCCAGCCGTAGGCATCGGCAGCAGCGGTGTCCGATTGTGCCGCAATGTCGACGAGTTAGCCGAACATACGACCTATCTGTTGGGCGGGAAGCACATATGGCGGGCTTCGCCGAGGATACTGGTCGAAGAATTCGCACAAGGCCCCCATTATATAGTTCATACAATGGGAAATGAGATCATCGGGATTGAGGCCGCTGCCTTCGGCCCCCCGCCGCATTTCGTCTTTCGTGAGGGCACCTTCCCAGCCCCACTAACTGATGACGAGCATAAGCGTATCGCGGATGTTTCGCTGAGCTGTTTGCAAGCGCTCGGCCTTGGCTGGGGGCCAACGGGCCTCGAACTCCGGTTGACGAAGCGTGGCCCAGTCGTCATTGAAGTCAATCCGCGTCTTGCTGCCGGTTCTCAAACGGTTCAGCTGGCTTACGGTGTCGATCTCGTCACCGAGCACATCAAGCTTGTCATCGGCGATGAATGCGATTTGCGCAGAAGGCATTCGCACATTGCGGCCTGGCGGAACCTAATTCCTGATCGCGATGGCACGCTCGATTGGATCGGTGGCGACAGTCAGGCAGCTGGTGTACCAGGTGTCGCCGAGGTCAAATTACATGCTAAACCCAAGATGCCGATCGACAGGAAAGGCGATTGGCGAGACTCTTTGGGATATGTCATCGCCGCTTCGCCCAGCCTTGCTCAGACCGAGGCGATACTTCAGCGTGCCGTCGACTTAATCGATTGGTCGATCGTACCGCCTGAATGATAGCGTCAAAACGTCTCCTCGTGACCACAGTCAGGATTTGCGACAGAACCCGATTCCGACTTGCGAGAATCGGAGCGGTTAGCGGTGGGATCCGAAGCTGATTTAAGTTGCCTGCCAGTCGTGCAGGTTGCGATATTGATCAGCCTAACGCTTACTTTGCTGCTCCTTGCGCGTGGACGATGTTCTCTATGGTGGTCGGAAAAAAGATCGTGCTGTCGTCGACCTGCATCAGGTGGTAGATGCTAAACTCAAATACCTCTCCCGCATCGAGATCTGATGGTGAATAGGGAAAGGTGAGGTTGCCCGCTGTCGAGATTCTCTCGGGATATTCGAGATGAAGCATCGTAGATCGAGCGAAACCACAGATCAATTTTGCCAGCTTCGCCGTATCGGCCACGGCCTCAATTACAATGCTAACCTCATGCGGCGCTTCGCGGATGGGTTCGACCGAGCCAGGGACGCCATCGCGACCGTAGACGCGGAAAATCAGTCTGTAGTCCTTGGGGCTCACGTCTTTGAAGTTGTCGCCAACGCGCTCCCGCACAGCATCGATGATGGTGTCGGCCTGTGCGATGAAAACCGGATCGCGCACCCCGGCGATGGAGAGATAGCGGTGGCCCACCCGCTTGGCACCCTCAAGCTTTACTGCATACGCCGTTTCGATATGTTTGCTTCCGGTGATCCGGACGCAACGGTCGCTCACTTGTTCGAAGCGAGCGTCGGTCAGATCCAAGATGCCGCCCGGGCCCGGCAAGTGGCACGGATCGCTTTTTTCATAAAGCGATTGCGCCGCGACAGAGGCGGCCGTGCATTTTCGCAGCGGGTTGAGCGGCTCCAGCTCGAAACTATCTCGGCGAAGGGTGCCAATCATGCAATCACTGCCGCTGCCGGGTGTGCAGGCAATCGCTGCACATTCAAGGAGCTTCCCCAGATGCAGCGAAAGCCCGAGATCAAATCCGTGCATCACAGGGAACGCAGCGAAAACGGAAGGATCATACGTGCGGCCTGCAAGAACGACATTGGCATCGAGCTTCAGCGCGCGGACAATCGGCTCGATTCCAAGCTGCGCGACGATGTGTTTGCTCTTCCTTATGTCATGCTCCGTTAGTGCGGGGGAGCCGCCCAAGGAGGAAATTCTACCTTCACATAGGGCGAGCTTGACGGTTTGTTGGTCGAGTTCGGAATCGATCGTCGCGAACCGTAGACTGAACTCGTCCTCGGACGCGATCTCCCGAATAATGTCGGCGGCCCAGTTGAGATGCGGCCTGGCCCCCGCCCCGCCCGCCGACCCGATAATGACGGGTATCCCCCGCGAAATCCCTGCCCTCAATACAATCTGCAGATCGCGCTTCACGGCGTTTCGATCGGTGAATGAGTCCCCAGCCCCAAGGGAGTATGGCCCGGAATCGCTCGAACCCGCATCCACCCCGATGACGTGTGGGTCTCTTCGGAGACCTTCCTGGAAGGACGCCTCCGGGAAGCCATATCCCAAGATCGCCGTCGGTGACAAAATCCTAACCTCGTCCATCGCTGCGAAAAACTCCAGTTAGTTCCCAAAAAAATGCAACTTCTAAGCCGCGTCCCAGCAGGCAGAGCTGCAGATGGTGCCTTCGTGCCATCAATCGCGACGTCACTCATGACCTGAAATACGGCAGTTCCTGCCGCTCGCCACGAGGAGGTTCAAAATTCATGCCAATGCGCAAAAAAAGCCGAAGAGGAAATTTTTGCAATGCTGTTCAACGGGTTAAGTAAGAATAGAAGCCGAACACCTCTGTGTCGCCTCTCGACAAACCGGACATAACGTGTCGGTTGCGCGGTCGTTTTCCCTGGGACCCGGTGGACAGGATTACTGCTTACGGGACCTGCCTCCCGTAAGAAGCAAGAATTCCGACCCTTTTTGAGGTTGACCCTCGACGTCAAGACGCGCAGCGTTTACGATCAGGGTTAACGCGTCGGCGCTACCGTCGAATTGCCTAAGGCGCTATCGTCGAATAAAGATGGCGAGATGAGCAAGCTCGATCGCATCGATTACCGGATTCTTGATGTACTCCAGGAGAACGGCCGACTCCCTGTTACGAGCCTCGCCGGTTTGGTCGGCATCTCCGTTTCGCCCTGTTGGCAGCGGGTCAAGCATCTCGAGAAAGCGGGGATTATCCGTCGCTACACGGCAGAGATTGCTATTGAAAAACTACAGAGAGTACAGATCGTCTTAGCCCACGTAATTCTCTCAAAACACAATCGCGGAACGTATGAATTCTTTGAGCGCCACGTGCAGAACATTCCGGAAGTGGTCGAGTGTTATGAAATAACGGGCACATTTGACTACCATTTGAAGTTGGTGGTTGCGGATATGGACCGGTACAGTGACATTGTGGAGAAGTTTCTTTGTCCCTCCCTTGGAGTCGAAAAGTACTTCACGTACGTCGTGACTCGAGCTGCCAAAAACGAACAGACTGTACGCGTGCGCAATATCGTTTCACCAGATTTGATAGTAGCAAAATAGATTGTCAATGTATAGTTACGCGCTGAGAACTGATGCGACCAATTGCGCTGTGGCAGCTAGCACTACTTTGGCAGATTCTTAGCGGAGAGGGTTCTGCGGCAGTGGGGACAACGGATTGGGGCGGCTGCGCGAGCGCGGTGAGGATGGCTTGCCTGACGGCGGGTAGACGCGGTTGAGGCGGCGGGCCGAGGATTCTTTTTCCCCTCCCGCCCAGGAAGGCGTAAGCGATCATCGTCATCAGCGCGTGCCGGTGCAGGCCCGTCCATGAGCGCCCTTCGAAGTGGTCGAGGCCAAGTTCCTCCTTGAGCTGCTGATGCGCCTGTTCGCAGAGCCAGCGCGCCTTGATGGTGCCTGCGATCTGCTTGAGCGGGGTGTCGGCGGGCGAGTTGGAGAGGTAGTATATTTGCGCTCGTCGGTCGAGCGGTGCTCGCCGATCACCCAGACCTCCTCGCCGGGCAGATGCTGAGCGCCCATGTCGCGGATGCGCTGGGGTGGGCCATCTGCAACCCGGACACAGACAGCTGCGAAGCGCGCCGAGAGGCGGCCTTTGGTACCACGCCGCCAACTGACCGTCCGAGGAATTGCGCAAACCAAGTGGGGGCGTATTCGATCTTCTCGTCAGGGTTGGCGAACCTGAGGGTCCGCTGATCGTCGTCACCCATCAACAGATCGGTCTCGTCCGCGAGATGATCCAAGAATGCGGCCACGTCTGTGGTCGCATTGACCACATTGCGCAACCCGCCCCACCCAACAGCGCTGCCTTGCGTGACCAGCATCCATTCGTCTAAGTTCTCATGGTCTTCGACGATGGTTTCTATGATGGCCCTCTGACTGTCCCGAGGCATTGCCAGGACCTTGGCCAACAATGGTTCCCTCGCCCGGTGCCAGACGTTGTCTCTCTTGCCCATTCGCCTTCCTGTCGGGGACGAGATCCAGGACAGCGGCCGCTCGAAACAAGGCTTTCACGCCGCTTTGCACAAGCATGCCGAAAAGCTTATTCTTTCGTTGTTCGACACTGCTCTTCCTGAAGCCCAGCAGTCCCAGATTCTCGACAATGTCTCCATATGGCTGGATCAAGAGATCCTTGAGTTCCGCCCGCAGAAGCGCTCGACCAAGTCCTGGCAAATGGTAAGATCGAGACTGTTGCGACGACCGATTGAATCCGCCTAGGCCGGCGTCGAGCCTTCGGTTGGCAGCGTCGGCGACAGCTACGACAATGCTCTCGCCGAAACGATCAATGGTCTCTACAAGGCCAAGGTGATCCATCGACGCGGACCATGGCGCTCGTTCGAGGCCGTCGAGTTCGCGACGCTGGAATGGGTCGACTGGTTCAACAATCGCAGGCTACTGGAGCCCGCCGGCAACATCCCGCCGGCCGAAGCCGAGGAACGCTACTACGCCATGCTGGATGAACCAGCCATGGCGGCGTGACTCATATGTGGAACGTATATGGACCCCGCCCGATTGCAACAGGTCGGCTGGATCAAGATCGTCGGTCACAACTGCTGACGTATATCCGGCTTCCTCATGCGGCTGGACAACGTCTTCGCCGCGAGCCCCGATGGATTTTCGCGCGCTTCCACCTCATCGGCCCCTAGACATTGGCCGAAGCCAAGCCGGTCCACACCAGGTTCGGGAAGCGACGGAATGACCGTTTCACCATCTCCTGCCATTTTGCTGCAATTGCCGGGGTGAGACCTCCTTCTGTTGTTTTCCTTTCGTTTGCCGCTTCGCCTCAAGCTGCTTTCACCGACTGTGCGGGCTCGTAGAATGTGCCACCCGAGAGGATGGCCCACACGACCCTCGCATTCTTGTTGGCGAGCGCGACAGCCGCGACGTTGGGGTGTCGTCTTTGCCGCAGCTTACTGAGCCAGAGGCTTCGTGGATCCTGCTTGCCGGCTGCTTTGCCAAGCGCAGCACGAGCCCCATGGATCATCAATGTGCGCAGATAGCGATCGCCCCGCTTGCTGATGCCGAATAGCCGGGCTCGCCCTCCGCTGGATCGTTGTTTGGGTACCAGGCCAAGCCAGGCCGCGAACTGACGGCCATTTTTGAAGCAGGTTCTATCGCCTACGGCAGCGATCAAGGCGGTTGCCGTCACGGGGCCGATGCCTTCGATCTTCCCAAGCCGTTGGCACTGCTCGCTGGTGCGGAAGATTTCCCGTATCCGCCGATCATAAATTGCAATGCGATTGTCGAGCTCGGCCAATTCCGTCTGCAGCTCCCTCATCAGCGACCGGACCATCTCGCTGAGTCCGACATCATCATTCCCACGATGACGGCGAGGCCGCGCCGCAGCTGCGAGATATCGCGGGGAATGACGATCCCGTGCTCGGAAAGAAGGCCGCGAATCTGGTTCACAAGCCGAACTCGATCGGCGACCAGACGCCGACGAATGCGATGAACGGCCTGGACCGCCAGCTGATCAGTCGATTTCGGCGGCACAAAGCGCATCGAAGGCCGGCCGACCGCTTCGCAGATGGCTTCCGCATCGTTTCGGTCGTTCTTGTTGGACTTCACATATGGTGTAACGAACTGAGGACTGATCAGCCGAACCTCATGGCCAAGCTCGGTGAGCACCCTTGCCCAGTAATGCGCGCCGTTCGAGGCTTCCATGCCGACCAGGCATCGGGGCAGATTGGCGAAGAAGCAGGCTACCGCATCGCGACGCAGCGTCTTTCGCACGACGACTTTTCCGCGGCAGTCGACCCCGTGACGCTGGAACGCATATTTCGCAAGATCCAGACCTATTCGAACGACCTGCATGACATCCTCCTTTGTTGCAGTTGACGTTCGAGATTTCACCTCGCCTGGAGGGCGGGGTCCATACCATTGGCCCTTCAGGCAAGTGCTTTCTTCAGACGGCTCATCACACCGGTACGGTGCGGTCATATGTCCGGCCTTTCAGCGCGGTTCAGGACCGCTGGCCTCAATGAAGTCCGCGATACGAGGGGCTGATCAAACGAACGCGCTGTCAGCGCATTGAGTCACGCGGCCTCTCTCGCCTCGGGATTTCGTCCCATGGAATCATCGTCTGTTTCGTGCACCTCACCTCTGCCGGCTACCGCGCCTGTCAGTTCGTTCGGGTTGTCCTTCGGCTCAAGCGTTCGCTGTGCTGTTTGCCGCTTCAAGACCCCGGTATGTCCCTCCTTTGGTCAGAAGCGCCCAGATGATCCGCGCCATCTTGTTGGCGAGCGCGACGGCCACGACCTTAAAAGGCCGGCGCGCCAGAAGCGAGCTCAGCCATTTGGGCGCTTTGGCGTTGCCCCGCGCGTGTCGCAAAACAGAAGTTGCACCGAGCACCAGTAGAGAGCGAAGCTCCGGATTGCCCATCTTCGATATTCCTCCCAGCTGCGAATTCCACGCCATCATGGGCAGCCATTCCACGGGATCATGGGCAGCCATTCCACGGGATCGTGGGCACCGTTGAAGCGCGGGTGAAGGGGCCTCGACCGACAGTCTGAGCGAGCTATGGCTTGTCTCGTTTTTTAACGAGGAAGCCAGATGCCGACCGAAAGATTGTCGATGCGCCGCATACGCGAACTATTACGACTGAAGTACGAGAGTGGGCTGAGCAGCCGGGTAATTTCTGCCTCGCTTGGCATCAGCAAAGGGTCCGTGGGCGACTACTTGCGTCGGGCTCAGGCAGCTGGGTTGGGCTGGCCGTCGCGCGAGGCGAAACACAGCACTGGAACGACGGCTGTTTCCGGGCCAGCCAGCCGCGACGGCAGTGGATCGCAGCCCTGAGCCTGACTGGGCCCATGTCGATCGTGAACTGCGGCGCCCGGCGGTGACACGCGCTTTGCTGTGGCAGGAATATCGGACCGAGCATCCGGGCGGTTACGGTTATTCGTGGTTCTGCGAGCACTACGAGGCCTGGAAGCAGCGTGTGTCGCCGACGATGCGCCAGCGCCATGCCGCCGGTGAGAAGGTCTTCGTCGATTACGCTGGCGACACCATCGATGTCATCGACCCGATAACGGGTGAAGCCCAGGCGATGAAGCTGTTCGTCGGCGCGTTGGGGGCCTCGAGCTATGTATATGCTGAAGCCCGGCCCAGCGAAGGGCTCGCCGACTGGATCGGCTGCCATGTCGGCATGTTCGCCTCTTTTGGCGGAGCGACGGCCATCACTGTGTGCGACAATCTCAAAGCGGCTGTGACCAATCCAGATCGGTACGATCCCGGCATCAACCGCACCTACCAGGACATGGCCCGGCACTACGGCACCACCATCCTCGCAGCCAGGCCGTATCGGGCTCGGGATAAGGCAAAAGTCGAGGTCTCGGTGCAAATCGCCCAGAGATGGGTGCTGGCGCGCCTTCGTAATCACCGCTTCTTCAGCCTGGTCGAGCTCAACCAGGCGATTGGTGAACTGGTCGCCGATCTCAATGGGCGGATCATGCGGGCCTATGGCATGAGCCGAGCTGAACTGTTTGCCTCCGTGGACGCCCCGGCGCTGAGACCGCTGCCGGCCGAACCCTATGCCTTCGCTGTGTGGAAGCGCTGCCGGGTGGCGCCCGACTATCATGTCGAGGCCAGCGGCAATTGGTATTCCGTGCCTTACCGCCTGATCCGCGAACTCGTCGATGTCCGCATCGCCGATCGCACCGTGGAGGCCTTCTACAAGGGCGAACGGGTTGCTAGCCACGCCCAAGTCACCCGGTCGTCGCAACCACACCACGCTTGCCGATCATATGCCCAGCGCCCATCGGCGGCACGCCTTCTGGACGCCGGCCCGGATCACCGCCGCCGCCGAGAAAATAGGCCCATCCACGGCCGCCCTGACCATGGCCATCATGGCCGCCCGGCCTCATCCCGAGCAGGGCTTCCGCACCTGCATGGGTATCCTGGCCCTGCAGAAGCCCTATGGCGCTGTCCGGCTGGAAGCAGCCTGCCGACGCGGCAACACCATCCAGGCCCGCTCTGTCGGCTCCATCCGATCCATCCTCAAGACCGGCCTGGATCGTGCCTTCACGGACGCGGAGCCAGAACCAAAGCCCCTGCGCCACGCCAACATTCGTGGCCGCGCTTACTTCCACTGACCCTCATCAACAGGAGAGAAAAATGCTCGTACATCCCACCCATGAACGGCTCGTCGCCCTGGGGCTGGCCGGTATGGCCAAGGCCTTCGAGGAACAGAGAACCTCACCCGATCTTGCGGCCCTGACCTTCGAGGAGCGGGTCGGCATCATGGCCGACAGGGAAGCGGCGGAACGCGACACCAAGCGCATGACCACCCGCCTCAAGTTCGCCGCCCTGCGCCAGAATGCCTGCGTCGAAGATATCGATCTGCGCACCCCGCGCGGCATCGATCGGGCCCTCCTGGCCAGGCTCATCGCCGGCGACTGGATCGCTCGCCACAACAACTTGGCGATCTGCGGCCCATGCGGTGTGGGAAAATCATGGCTTGCATGCGCCCTCGGCCACAAGGCCTGCCGGGATGGACGCTCGGTCTCCTATCAGCGCGTGCCGCGGCTGTTCGAAGCCATGGCGTTGGCACGCGGCGATGGTCGCCACGCGCGCCTCCTCAAATCCCTCGCTCGCGTCGAGCTCCTGATCTTGGACGATTGGGGCATCTCGGTCCTCACCCAGAGCCAGCGCATCGATCTTCTGGAGATGCTCGAAGACCGCAACGGACGGGCGTCCACCATCGTCACAAGCCAGGTACCGGTCGATCAGTGGCATGAAGTCATCGGCGATGATCCCACCCTCGCCGACGCTATCCTCGACCGGCTCGTTCACAACGCTCACCGCCTCAACATGACCGGCGAAAGCATGCGCAAAATCGCCGGCAAACAGGCTCTTGACGCCGACAAGAATCCCGTGAACTCATAGCAACCGTCGGTCAGGCTCCACGTGCCCACCATGGCGTGGAATGGCTGCCCACGATCGCTGGAATGCGCACCTCCCAGCCGCTCTTTGCCTCCGCTGGAATGGGATTTCGGCGTCAATCCCAACCAGGCAGCGAAGTGACGCCCGGATTTGAACCCGCCGGGGTCTGGAACAAGCGCCTTGATCGAAGCCGCGGTGATCGCTCCGACACCTGGTATCGTTGCCATCCGGCGCATATCCTCGTCACGTCTCGCCTCACGAGCAATCTCCCGCTCGAGATCATCGATCTGTCGCATCAGCGCCTCGATCTGATCGGCGATGGCCGATAAAGCCAAACGGGCAGCTTTCGGCAAGCGAGTATCGGTCTCATCGCGCACGATCTCGATCAGCCCCGCAATTTTCGCCGAGCTGATGCTGGCGATGATGCCCAATTCCGATAAATGAGCGCGCAGAGCATTGATCGCCTGGGTTCGCTGACGAACCAGAAGGCCTCGCGTCTTCAGCACCATCGCTTCTGCTTGCTGTTCGGCCGTTTTGACCGAAACTAATCGCCGCCGGATGAATGTTCAGTGGCAGGTCACTCCAAGCGAGTTTTGAGCGACACCGAACATTCCGCACTAACGCCAACCAGATCCCTTAGTCTCGTCGATCTGGTGGAACCAGGCTCCTGTGAGCCCAGCAGCGCCTGTCGGACCAAATCGGAACTCGAATTTCGATAGAAGAGCTGTGCCGCTTCGACTGCATACATCATCTCCTCGCAAGATTTTGGTTCGCCCATTTGCATATCGACCTGCCAGAAGGTCAGGTCCACCTCATCTACTGGTTCCTTCTGAAGGCTTTTTGGCACTGGCGCATTCAACATTCCGGGCGCATCGAGTATCCCGGTTCCGAGATACGTATCCGGATCCTTCCCGAGCCTTCCCCTGCTCCGAGAATGATTGCTGCCCTTGTAGGCACCGCTAAATAGCGCATAACGACAAGCGGCGACCCGTTTCCAATTCGCTGGATAGTCGGCCTTATTCTTCTGGAGCCAAAGTGCACAAGCGGCAGCTACCTGTGGAGTGCTCGCTGACGTGCCTCCACCGTCCATATCATAACCAGTTGCTGTATCGAATCTCACCCAGACGACGTTCGGCGTGTAGGCTGCGATCGCCTTGTCCATGATACTCTGTGGTCCATAGCTCCCCTGCAGCACTAATGGGGCATCGGTCACATAGGGCAGCTTATCATATGTGGCACCCAAAACCGTTATCACCCGCCTAAACCGACTCGGCCAAATTGTCTCATGACCCGGTAGGTCAATACCTGCCACGATTAAGTTATCACCGGATGCTGCCGCAACAACGATGCCCGCCTCGTAAACGTTGTTTACTGCAGCAGCCCAAGCCAGTGACGGCAAACCGCCGTGGCTTATCGTTATGACATCACATCTGTTCTTGGGGTCTCCGCGAGGAGCAAGGGCGTAGTCAATTCCAAGAGCCATGGCGCTCGTAAAAAAATGAATCACTGACGCACCGATTCTTACTGGCACAACCTCAGACATAGGCGCACCGCCAATGTAATCTTGAAAGCGATGCCCACCAAAAATCATGTCAAGTTCGTTACCAGCTAGCAGAGCAAGCGTCGCTGGGCCGTGTCCCGGGTTTCCGATAGCCGTCCCGTGATCAACAGCATCCTTGCCGCCCTCGTAGAAATTTGCCGAAAGGGATGTCAGGAGATTGACCGGCCTCGAGCGATGTGTCGGAGAGTAGCCCGTGTCGAGATGCGCAATCCTAATGCCTTTCCCGTCATACTTTTTCGCAGTCGACGATCTGAAGCCAGTGTAGTTAGGTCCGAGATGCCATCCAGGACTAACTGCGATTGATGGCGGCCAATGTCGATTCAAACCATTGGACGGCTCAACAGGGCTTGGCGAGTGACGCGTGTGCAGAATGTCTGGCTCGGCATAGAGAGTATACTTGGCCGCCTTGGCTACGCGATGCGCGACATCCCAAGGGTTGATATATGGGTCTATACTTTCAGGAATAGCTAGAAGCCAATGATCCGACTTCCTGCTCTTCGAAAACGTTCTTAATGTCTGGGCGCCGGGAAACAAAGGCTCCAGCGTGTAATTCGCAATCTGCAGGCGGTTAGGCCCTGAAAGCAACGATGAATAGGGTGCGCCCAGCACCTTGATAAGCAACTTCCCACTGTGCTCGATCATAAGGCCCCCGAGTTGGCACCTGAAGGACGACTAGGAGTCAGCTCAATTAGGGGCCGACCAAACCAGTCAAAGGCACAACGCCGATCCCAAAACAAAATACTCGCCTTGCACAAGTATCCGCTAATGATAACATGGGACCAGCGTCAACGCTATCATGCTTCCGGCAGCTGGGAGAATTTCATGGCATCGACACCGACCAAATTTCTGAACATCCGCCAAATGATAATTCCGCCTGGCCGCAAAAACAGACCGGGGAAGCATTTGAACGTCGCAGGCGTGACTATTCACAACACCGACAATGCGAGCAAAGGTGCAGACGCGCACGCGCACGCGAAATTTGTCGCCACTACTGGCTATTACATGCTGAACGGACAGCAACACTGGATATCTTGGCACTACACCGTGGATGACCAGGAGATTTGGCAGAGTCTCCCGAGTGACGAAATAGGCTGGCACGCAGGCCCGGGGAATTCCAAGACGATAGGCATTGAGATTTGCATGAACGTTGGCATTGACCAGACCGCCGCCAATGAGCGCGCGGCTGCGCTGGCAGCAGGACTTCTCCACGATTACAATTTGGGGGTAGACAGTCTCTATACTCATCACAAGTGGACCGGAAAGAGATGTCCTGTCTTGCTGCTTAACGGCTCCGAAGAGGGCAGCAAGTGGCTGGAATTCAAGAACCTTGTGGAAGAAGAGCTGGCTGACTTGGCGGGAAGGGAGCTGGTGATCCTGAGAAAGAAACCGAGATATCTACCGCAGGAATATTCCCGCGAAGACGAAACGATCGAGATCGGTGACGATTGGGAGATTCCGGAGATATTTCTCACCAAATCGGACATGGTTTCCTCAGCCGTCATGTACGATGATTTGTACATGAATTCGGATGTCATCGATGCCGTACATGAAGTGTATGCCGATTTTGGTCATAGGGGTTACAATTTGCATAGCAATTTCACAAACAACTTCAATTTCGACAAACACTTGGTAAAGGCGAGTAACCCACCCTATACGATGTGTGTCAGTTCGCAGTTCGAAATCATTCTCAAAGCGATCATCATGTATTGTGATCGCACTCGTGACCCGAAGGCGTACAGCTACTTAAGCGATAGAGAAATGTTCGGGCTAAACGGCATGACCCTGCAGAATTGCGTTTGGGAGAACGAGGGATGTCACAGCGTCGGCAAGGCGTTGTCCCTGTTCGGAATGGGCGAGATCGTTGATTTCTCCCAGCTCTCTCCCGGATCATTCATCAGTTACGATCATCCCCATGGCGGCCATTCGGTCTGCTTCATCGGCTATCTGGACGCTAAGGCGAACATTGTGCAGGGATATGGCAAGGATGTGGTCGGGTTCAGGTTCTTCTCGTCGAACGGCTCTGGCTCATCAGGTGATGGGCTGAGCTACAGGAACGGCGTACTCACGGGGCGGCAGATGGACCAAGGAGCGTTCAAGCAGGCCACCGGCATCCACAACATGAGATGTGGGATGATGTACAGCCCCGAAAACTGGAAACGAGAGAAGCTGGAATACTATCTTTTCTCTCAGCAGAGAATATTTGCGGGCGTAGCGCCCACCCCGCCCAGTGGTCAGCCCTGACAGGGCTTGCACCGACCAGTCAGCGGATGAGTTATTCTCATCTGATAGCAACAGGGTAACCAACCCAGATTCCGCCGAGCATTTCCTTCGAAATCTGGGATCTGGGCCTTGAACTCATGAATCCTGAAGCAGGCCAAGAAGCTCCGAGTGCATTTGACGGGAGATGTTGAGGCCTCCCTCGGAATTGGCCGAAGCCCTTGAGATCGTCGGGAGCGAACCACCGAGCGCTTCTTAGAGTGTCGGAAGCCTTTTTCATGTCTTTACGTCGTCCTTGTCAGCGAAGCCGAAGAGCCTAGCTGGATTTCTGACCAGAATGTCATCCCGATACCTTTTCCAAACCCGCTAGCCGCTCCAGAAGTCTCATTTCCTCAGGCAGTACTAGATCGAGGCCGCCGTCTCTCTTCAGCCGCCCGCTGCGATAGATCAGGTCGAACTCATCAATCTGGTCGTTGTCCTGTAGCCTGGCTACGAGCTTGCGGATCAGCTTCACGTCGTCAGGCCCAATCGCCGACTGCGCCTGCGGGCCTTGCACCTTGGTTGCGAATGATCGCCCGTCCCGGAGGGCATCGATATCAATTTCAGGATACTTCCGAATGGCCTCGCTCATTATGTCGAGTTCCCGTTTTGCCTGACGGCCCTTCGCGATCATCTCACGCAGCTGAGCGCGGTCATGCATGTTCTCGATGCCGTCAATGATCTGATCCGTCTTGCGGGTGCTTGGGGCAGGCCTCTTTGGCCTGCCCGGTCGATGGGCTTCCGCCGCTCGCAGTTGGATATATTGCACCAACTCCTTCCAGCTACGGATAGTCGACGGGTGAGGACCAGTCCACTCCGTCGCACCCTTGTCGAGCCTTGCGCGGAGACGGACGTACAGCCCGATAATCCTTGGGTTCAGTTTGACGAAGTCCGGATCGAATATTTGCGGATCCTCCTTGGCGGCCCTCGCACGTCTGGCCGCTGCCCCAGAGAGGATCTCATCGCATGCCTCCACAACGCGGGCGAGCGTTGCCACGGGACGGGGATCACCCGTCCGCTTCGCTTCTTCTTGCAGTCGGCCCATCAAGGAGTCGGCAGTTACGCCCTCGGTCTCTGTCTGCTGGATCATGCTGCGAACTCGATTTGCCGGGCGGCTTTGGGCATGCTGGCGATGGCGGCGCGGACTTCTGTACGAACATTTTCCAGCGTCGGCTGATCGAGCTTGACCGCTCCTTCTATCAGTTGCTGGAACTCGCTCGGCTCGGGATAGCGTTCAAGCAGGACATCGCCGATTTTGATAAAGGCATCGGTCTCTTCACGATCTGGAAGCGATGCCGTGAGTTCCGCGAGACTGTTCACGCGCAGCACCATCTTCAGCAGCTTCTTCATATGCGCCTCCACACCCTGAGGCACCTCTGCCACCGATGCGGGAAGCAACCGCATTTCCTTCACCTGCGTGTGAAAAAGCTCGAATTCATGTACCTGGGTGAAGCCGTAACCGAGAGCCGCGGGGTCGAACCCGGGCACGACGGGAAGCAGCAGACTGTCGGCGGAATTGCCCTCGGCGAAAGCCATCTCGCGCACTTCCTGCACCATCTTCTGGACCTTCAGCTCCTTTGCCAGCTCCTCGCTCAGTCTGTTTTTGAATCGGCTCTCCGAACGCTGAATCGTGCGCAAGGCCTTATCTTGCTTGCCCGTCTGGAGTTCCTTCTCTTCGATCGTCCGACTGATTTCCTGAGCGCGTTGCTCGGCTAGGCGCAGCTCCGCCATGAGGTTGTTGATGCGATTCTGAATACCCGGTAGGAATTTCGGCCCCGTGACACGGTAACGGCACCCCGAACACGCGCGTTCGCGCCATACAGCCAAGAATCGCTCGCCCGCCCCCTTCTCGCCGCCGCTCGAGCAAGAGCCCCCCGGACATATACCGTGCAGAAAGATTTCGAACGGTGAAAGGTCCTGGCGTTGGCCGTACTCGCGCAGCATGCCGACACCGACATGGTGCTCGACGAAATCTGGAACGACAGCGTCTTTCGCATACTCCTCGATCGCATCCTTGTCTCTTGCCGCAAGCCTATCGTGCGCCTCACTACGCGCTTCCATTGCTGCCTGAACGCTCGTGTTGAGCTTGGCGCTACGCATCCCGTTATAGTGCCAGGTCATCATCGCCGTAACATGGCCAACCAAGTCACGTACGACCTCAAGGCCGACACCTCGCCTCCAGCAAATTTGATACCATCGTTACGCGCAACGCATGCAAGTCGAAGACCAATCCGTCGTCCGTGATGAGCGGATAATCGTAACCAAAGAGCTTGTTCACATCATCCTGACAGTGGTGAAGCAGTTGTTTCCAATATCCCAATACCTTGGAGTCGCTGATCGCCAGATCCTGTGTGTTGCCTGGGTCGCGGAAGAGCGGAAAGATGTCCGCGAACAGCTCCGGATTGGCCCGGGTGATCTCGCGAGTCTTGGGTTTGATCGGTTTTACCGATTCATGGATAGGATTGTATTTGGTCTGGAGGGCAAGCATCCTATAGAACGCCTCGACAATAGCAGCATCGGTCCATGGGATGACGAAGGGAGACCCGGACTTGTTGATGCTGACTCGTTGGCCGATGATTTTACGGGATTTCTTTCCAGGCAGATCAACGAGTTGGAGGAAGGAATCCTTACGGCCCAATGTAGCTGCCGGATGAGGGTTCGGGACCATTGTCATCGATTCGCGATCGATGACCTTCTCGTCGCCTTCTCCGCTATCGACCCATCGACCGCTTACGTGGCGCATGCCGGAGTTCAAAAGAATGTCGACCACTATGGCCTCGGCCGGCCAGAAGACGTGCTGGTATTCTCCCGTGTCCAGATTCCTGAGCGTATGGTGACATCGGGTCGGGCCGAGGCTGCGGGCGAAAGCGTAGTCTCCTTCCCGGTTCTTTCGGACGATCAGCTCCCAAGCTTCGAGTTCCAATGGCTTCCGGTGAGTGACATCGGCGCGCTTTGTGTAGCCGCCACCAATCTTATCTTGTTTGGTGTCGAACGGATTCCCCGCTTCGAAGCGGCCTTGCAGCGCGGCGAGCGCGAAGCCTTGGCGCATCTTGGAGATCGCACGATTGGGAAGGTCTGCGGGTTTGCCCTTGAAATACGCATTTAGGAAGTTCCAGAAGGTGTAGGTGTTGCGGCCACTCAAGTCGCGGACATGGTCCGTTCGCGAGATCGTCTGGAAATCCTTCGGTGCTTCCCGGGGCTCGAGCGTCATTAAGTAGATCAGCCAGAGATCGAGGGCGTTTTCGACCTGTGTGATGGCTTTGTTCCCGAATGCGGGCAATAGCTCCCTCAGCTGCGCAGCCCACGACTTCACGTGCGAGGGAATGGCTATGACGGGCCGTTCTAGCATCTTGGATGCAAGCTGCGTGTTGTATGAGGTCGGATTCAGAGTCCAGTTGAAGGCATCGACACCGACCTTGGCGAGGCGCGCCCCGTTGACGAAGAGATGCGCCTCCTCGCGTTTCTTGACGCTTTGTCCCCCGTGCTCCACCGCCAGCTTGTAAACTGCGTTCAGCGATGCCGACAAAAGGTTTGCAGCGTTCAGACTCGGGATTCTCTCCTTGAAGGCTGCCATGGGATACCAATTGAATGATCTCTGGCCTGCCTCGAACGTATTTCCGCAGAGGGCCGCCGCCGCAAATGCCTGGAGCGCCACGGCCGCTCCCGTCTTCCTTTGCCCTTGATGATAGCGGAAAACTGCGTCCGCGAAGTCTCGGTGATCCGACGAGACCGACATCCTGGCGACCAACGGGGTAAACCGGGCTGGATACAGGTAGATTATTCGGGATGCATACCGGGCCGGCCAAACCCATATCTTCCGCTGCGCAAGGAACTGCGAGAACCACCTGGGCGCAAAACGAATCTTCTCCTCGGCACTGGCGTGCCTGACGACGCGGTGCTCGAGCTCTCCCATCTCGCGTTCGGTATCAGCCGCCAGTTGCTCCAGGAACGCCGTTGCGTCAGTGGCTTGGTGAACGCGGCTTCGAAGTGCCTGCCATCCGACCTCACTGCCTTGGGTAACAAGCATCCATTCATCGACATTCTCGTGATCATTCAGGATGACCTCGATAATCGCCTTCTGGGCATCGCGCGGCATCGCGAGAACCTGATCCAGAATCCTGCCCTCCCCGCGCTTCATACGCTCTCTTGGCTGACCGTTTGGTTTCAGGTCAGGAACGAGATCGAGCGCGGCTGCGGCCGCGAAGAGGCTCGGCTTGCTGAAATGGGCAGACTTCTCGCCGCTCTGCGTGAGCATCCCGAACAGCCGGTCCTCACGCTCGACCGCGTTGCTTCCCCTAAAGCCCAATTTTCCGAACTTCTGGGCGATCTCGCCGTACGGCCGAACGAGAAGGTCCTTTAGTTCGGACCTGATCTCTCGGTCGAACTCCTCCCAGAGCCGCCTCAGCTCGTCCGCGTCGGGCGCGCGAAGAAGCACGATCCGGTCGGTGCCGTTGAAGTAGGTACCTGGTGCCTTGTCCGAATGCATGAGGTTGTCGTCATTCCGAAATTCCAGATTCATCGTTCGGTGCCCCGTCTGTTATTGTCGATAGTGAAATCTTCGCTGTCAGACCCGCTCTGCGGTCCGTTTGCTGACCTTATTCATCGCGTCGTAAATGTCCGCTGCGTGCTTTCCATAGTCCCGCTGGCTATTGATGCTGATGTGTCTGAGCATCAGCTGGACAATGTCTTCCTCCAGCTCGAGAATATTTCGCGCGTACCATTTGTAGTAGTGGCGCATTCCGTGCAGAGAGGCTCCGGAGGTGTTCGGTTCGATGCCTGCCCGTCTGCATGCACGCGCAAACGCTTTCTCCACGTTCGACATCTGCAGTGGCTCTCCCAGAAACTCGCGGTTCACGGCGTTCACGAAGAGATAGGGGTGCGAGTTCTTCGAGGTGGCGAGATCGACGTGGAACTCGCGGATCTCGTCAAGCAATCCAGCAAACTGCGTTGCGCGCTTCCGGCAGTTCCACGTGCCGTGAGAGACCAACCATTCGGAATTGAACGTCATCATGCCTTTCCAGCCGACCCTCTTCCGCTTTCCCTCACAATCGGGGCGCGGTTTGAGCCCATATTTCGAGGCGAGGTATTCGGACCGGGTTTGGATCGCGCGCCGTGAGTCGAAATGGCCGACATATTTGGACTTCCGAGGATCGGCGAAGATCGCGACGGGACCAACAAGGTCCGTGCGAAAGAACTTTCTTGCGTCGGATGGGTTCAAGAAGTCGCACACCCACATGTTCAGCGGTTCCGATATGCGGGGACCAACGAAGGCCAGGAAAATCCAAAGCGCCTTCAGCATAAAGTTCTTTTCGAGATCGATGATGGCATCGACCTCTTCAGACGAGAGTGTTGTGTCGTTGCCGTTCTTTGGGACGTTTGCGCTGGCCGCGATTCGTCGCAAAGCGGAAGGCGGAGCCGGGACCATGTCGTCTCCAAGCATGATGTTCCAACGTTCCCGATCCGCCTCGAGATGGGCCAGGAAATCGTCGGGCGCGGATGCGCGCTTCATCGTCACCCAAACTTTGGACGACGACTTGAAGGCAGCACCCATGATCGATGCCTTGCCCGTGAAATCGCCGCAAAATCTAGCGAATTCCAGAAGGTCCCTGAATTCGGTTTGAACCCAATCAAATCGGACGGGCTTCCAGTGCGTGAACCGCCGTCGGGACGGGTCGAGCGGGTTTTCCGCCCTCGCCCGGAGATACGCCCAGACTATATTGTCAATGATGACCTCTAGTTTTTGTTCGCCGACCGTCAACTGGGCGAACTCGTGGAGCCTTCCCACGGTGTTGAGCTTGCGGCGAATATCCGCCGTAGGGATGTACCCGTCGATTAGATTTCTCACCCATCCCAGCGTCTCGTCCGGGATGGCCACCTGGCCGCTCGCGAACCGGATTGCCAGAACGGGATGCAGCACCCTGTCTGGCCTCGTACGAGCCTTGTCGGCATGAACGTCCCGATAGACGGAGACCGGCACGTCGAAAACAAAGTATCCGGGCTCTTCTTCGCCGACTTCGGACTCGTCCATGGCCCCTCGCCCAACTGATGGTCAGGTCGGGAGGGTTACGATGCCGGGGCTTAAGGAACCACCGGCACACGTCGTAAACGAGCCCTTTCCGACACCGCCTGTCAAATGACACACGACGTCACATTCTTTTAACTCTCCGACGCCAAACGACCCTTCGAGAATGCGGGGTGGAAATTTTGATGCTTTTGGAGACCGTTGGGCTCGATCTCGGGAGTTCGCCAACAGAGCAGGCCAAGCTGGAAATTGGAAAAGGCCCGCCACTGAGAGTTGTGGAACTGTACGCCGGGGCTGGGGGCATGTCCCTGGGATTGCAGAGGGCCGGCTTCGAGGTGGTCAGGGCCTATGACCACATGCAGAGCGCGGTCGACATATATAACCGGAACGTAGGTTATCACGCCGTCGTGGCCGACCTGGGCAACGTCGCTTCGATCGCACCGGAGATTGCGAAGCTGAAACCGGACATGATCGCCGGAGGGCCGCCCTGCCAAGATTTCTCTCCGGCGGGTGCTAGGATCGAGGGCGAACGCGCTAACCACACCAGGACCTTCGCGCTATATGTCTGCTCGACCGCCCCCGAATGGTTCATGATGGAGAACGTTCAGCGAGCGCGCAATTCCGCAGCCTGGGCAGATGCTCGCGACATGCTGAAGAACGCGGGATACGGCCTGACCCAGTTGGTCGTGAACGCGGCTTTATACGGCGTGCCGCAGAAGCGGAAGCGCCTGATCGTCGTGGGACGTCTCGGCGAGAGGGACGGCTTTCTGTTAGCTTCAATCCAGCAGGCCGCCACGCCAGAACCGATGCCGCTCAGGGCGGTGTTCGGCAACCTTTTCGGCGACCACGTCTACAGCCACCCTCGCGCTCTGGACCGACGCGGCGTTTGGTCGGTCGACGAACCGAGCCCTACGATACGGAATGCCAGGAGGCCGCAGCCCGCGACCTATGCGCCTCATCGGAACGATTCTAATTACAGTGAGGTGAGCGGACTATATTTCCGACCGTTTCACGACGCGCGCGGCGTCTACACGTTAGATGAGCCAGCTCCGTCCATCGTCCGGACCTCTCGGGAGCGGCCGCGTTCCAGCTATATTGACAACCCCCATCCTGACGATCCGACTCCTGCAGCTACGGCTTACATACTCACCCAGAATGATACGTCCCGCATCCAAGGGTTTCCCGCAGATTGGGACTGGAGCGGCTGCCTTAGCCGAGATGTGGACCAGATGATAGCGAACGCTGTCCCAGCACCTATGGCCGCAATGCTTGGAAAGGAAATCCTGCGAAGGGAGCGCGGCGAAAGCCAACCCGACGTTCCAGGAAACTTCGGGCAATGGCTGACCAAAGAGAAAAGGATGCCTTCCCAAATGGTCGCGAATGCAAAATGGAGGGTGAAACGAGCCCGCCAGCTTCTCGGCGGTCGGGACCTTCGGTGCCTGGGCGCGGAAGCCTATGCGCTAGAGACGGCGTTCGAGCGGGAAGGCCTGGCGAAAGCGAAGAGGTCGGAAATCCGGCGTGCGCTGAGGCAGTTCCGGGAGTGGCAGGAACACCTGCAGGCGGGTATCTGATAGGACGGTTCTCCGCGCCGTAGCCATCCGCATCGATCGTTTTGGTGATGCCTTCAACAAAATTCACCAACGGCTGGAGACAGCCGCCTCTCCCGATTTGCGAGCCACTGGACGGCCCGAAAGGTGGCCCACCTAGTTTTTGCGTGCCGTGGAGTCGACATGGATGGCAGTCTCCGTTTCGAAAACCAAGTATGCCGAGCGCTCCGTCGACCCCATATCCGTGCTGTCCGACAACCGGGTGATGCACCCGGTTGTATAGTCTATCTTTCCAGCGATAGAACGAGACCCGGATCAAACGCCTCGTTCTCGCTATCATATCCTCGTGGATTGCAGACGACGCGCGTACTTCCCAGAGCGTAGTCACAACTGTCATGGGTATGTCCATGGACCCAGAGCGCAGGACGTCCTTCCTCGATCACGTTGGACAGGTCGCTCGCATAAGCGGCATTCAACCAATCACTTTCGAACCGCGGAGGAATGGATCGCGCGTGTGGCAAGTGGTGCGTTACGACGACGGTCTTGATTGGATCGGCCTTCAGCGCGGCATCAATGAACTGACGCGAATTCTGGTGCATCCGGTATGCCGTCTGGGGTAGGAAACGTTGCCAAGGATCTTGCTGCTTCCCGATCAGTCGATGGTCATTCATGTGTTCGCGCGCGTAGACCATGGCGAGTTCCGGATGCCCTTGGATTCGGTAATCGGTCCATAACGTGGCGCCGAGGAAGCGGATGCCGTCGATGAGGACGAAATCGTCTTCTAAAAGATGGACGTTCGGGAATCCTGCGGCGGCACTGCGGCCGTCCTCCAATCCTTCCCGGATCGACCCTCGATAAAATTCATGGTTGCCGACGACATAGACACAGGGCATCGCATGAGCAATGTTTTCGGCCAACCAGTGAACTCCGTTGGCCGGCGCTCGGCAGAGATCGCCAGCGACCACGCAGATGTCGGCATCCGGAATCGCGAGGGGCCGTGGCAACTCCGCAAATTCGAGGTGGAGATCGGAAAACGTCCAGATTTTCATAGGACTCAACGCCTTGGTTCATTCACTCAGGGAGTTTTGCTAACGAGTTGCGAGACCTCGTCGGCAGACAAGTAGCCTGACCGGTCGAGCGCGTCCGTAACTGCATCCAGAGCCGTCCTGTGCTTCGTTAGTAGCTCCACAGCGTCCGCCATCGCACGCTCCAGACGCGTCTTTACAGCGATGAACAGTCCCGGAACCGTGGTAAGAGGGTCATGCGCACCATCGGGCAGAAACACGGGGCCGTATTCGCCAAAGCCGAAGCTGAGTTCGATTTTTTTTGCCAGTTCCGTCGCATGGGAAAGATCTGAACCTGGCGCGCCACCCGCACCTGCGGACGGACTGCCAAGCACGAGCTCTTCGGAGGCGCGACCTGCCATCAGCATGACCATGATGTCCTCGCAGTGCTTCGGGCTTGTGCTGCCGTCGACCTTGACGATTTGGGTCAGCCCGTCGCGATCGCCAATCGAGACGCCGATGACCTCCATGCATCCGAGCAAAGTGGCAGCAACTGCGTGGCCGGCTTCGTGCACGGCAAGGCGCCGCCGCTCTTCGAGCGACGGAGGCTCCCTATTCGAGCGGACCTCCGCCAAAAGGTCTTTGAGCTGAAGCGGGCGGCGGCCGCGTCTTGCAGCACCTCGCGCCCTGCGCACATATGCTTCTACGTCGGCTCCGGTGGCACCCCGCGCCGCTAAGGCGATTGGCATCATGTTAGCCTCTGGCAACTGGTTGCCGAGGTGATGTCGAAAGATCCCGGCGAGCGCCTTCACGTCCGGCCTTGCGATCGCAATCTCACGGTCCAGCCGTCCCGCCCTTTTTACGGCAGCGTCGATGACCTCGGGCAGGTTGGTGGCGCCAATGACCACGACGCCTGGCCGCTCCTCGATGCCCTGCAGCAGCTCCAGGAACAAGTTGACGATCTGGGACCAGTACTCGACATAGTCCCCGCTCAAGCGCGATCGGTCGGAAATGCCATCGAGCTCATCAATGAACAGGATGCAGGGTGCCAGCTGGCGCGCTCGCGCGAAAACGTCCTTGATCGCCTGTAGCGTGCCCGAGAGGTAGTTCGCCGCATTCCAGTCAGCGACGCTGGTCGCGACGAGCGGCACGCGTGCCGACTTTGCGAGCGCCCGAGCATAGCTCGTCTTGCCGACGCCGGGAGGACCGGACAGCAGCAGCCCGCGGTGGTCCACCTCGTCCCAGCTGATGCGGCCCGCTTTATAGTCCGCGAAATCGGCGACCAGCTCGAGGCCCCAGTCCTTTGCTGCTCCGTAGCCGTCGAGGTCCTCGAGCGCCGCTCCGTCTGAATGGAACTCTCCCTTACCCGCGACGAGATCTTCGAGCCTTACGATGCAATCATCCGGGCTGCGGTCCGGCCTCAGCGCAAGCACCAGATCGGCGATGTCGAGCAGGCGGATGGCAGCTGGATCGATCGATCGCCCCGGACGCTTACCCGTGACTGCCTCAATGACGAGCAACAGGGCACTCTGATCGATTTCCGGCAGGACCAGATGGAACTCCGCCGAGCGCATCAGATCGCGCGGCAACTGCCGCCTTGGATCTGGCGCAACGCCAATGATCGTCGAGCGCGCATGCATCGCGTCAGCGACCGAGTCGTTGCCGGAATCGGGCTTATGGCTCTTTTCGGTTCCGTCCCTGGCGACAATCAATGCTTCGTCCCGTCCCGGTCTCGATTGGCGGACGCTGGTCACAACGGAGCGCTCGTCCGGGAGGGCGCAAGCCTCAATCACCTTACGGACCGGTGCGACACGGTCAGGCGTATGGGTTGCGATAGTGACGATCGGCGCGCCTCGCCGCAAAATCCGCGTCAGCCCGGGCTCGGTCTCGACGGCGCGGGCCGTCAGCACTGCCACGGCGGCGAGGTCAGGGCGAACTGACACGCGTTCATTCGCTGGCGTGTCCATCAAGTCATCGAGAAGGATTTCGACGGGATCGGAGGGGTCTCCTGACCCAGCGCGCAGCATTGGCTTCGAGTTTACGCCCACCTCGCGGGCGAGGATATCAAGATAGGCCCGTGCCAAGAGATCAGTCTTGATGACGTTCGATTTCTTGGCGACAGCAGTCTTCGGTTTGGAACCGGGCATCGCGTTCTCCGATCACGGGCATTGTTGAACAGCAGGCGGCACAGCGCGGCCGTCTCCGGCGAAATCACTGCGAGCATCCCAAGCGGCAGGAAATTCGACCTGCGGGTTCGGCGCTCCGCGTCTTGACAACAAGTCATCCGTGTCGATCACGAGGTCCCACTGAAAGCCGTTGTCGCGCTCGCTGGCGACCCTGATATACCCCATCGGATTACAGACGATCCGCGTCCGGCCGACCCTGACGTCGCTTGGATTATGCGTGTGACCGCAAATCCAGAGCGCGGGAGCCGCATCCGAATTCAGGATTCCCTCGAATGCTTCCTTCGCACAGGCAAACAGAAAATTGGTTTCCCGGCCGACGTAAGCCGAAGGAGTACAATTCGGATGGGGCAGATTATGCGTGACGACGACCGTTTTGCCTTCGAAAGGGATCGCCAACTCGCGTTCGATGAAGCCGCGCGTCAACCAGTGAAAACCGAGCATGACCTGCGGCATCAGCAACTCGCCGTTGCCCAGCCAGATTCTCGAAAAGTCCACCAATTGCGTCAGTGCCGATTGCATCCGCCGCCGGAGGCCGGCATCGTTCACTAAATCCATCTCGAAATCGGTCCACAGTGTGCCGCCGACAAACCGCACGCCGCCGAGTTCCACGATGTCGTCATCAAGAACGTAAAGCCGACGCCGCCAGGAACGCGATGCCTCGGCCACCTCCTTCATCAGAAGATGGTTGGAAGGCTTCGTTCGCGGCCGGACTGCACGATTGCTGTAGAACTCGTGATTGCCAGGCACGAAAACCATCGGCAGACCGTACCGCTCGATAAGCCATCGCGCGTAATCGCCGAGTTCATCGGCAAGGCAGAGGTCACCTGCGCAGACGATGACGTCGGCATCAGGTGCCTTATCCACAAAGGTAGGGTTCTGCATCTCGAGATGGAGGTCAGACCAGATCCAGAGTTTCATGTCAGCCCCCAAACGCCCTGCCATCTCGAGCGGCACCGTGCAGCGCAAAGGCTTGAATCCTTGATCCGCAGGATTCCCGCTCGCCACGAGCACTCGCTGTGGGCGAGCCAGGCAACTAAGGGACGCGAGACTGTGCTCCCCTCCTGGGACGGGCATGCCATCTCAGTTGTCTTTCGACATGTCGCGGAAAGGATTCCCGAGGCGGTACCATCGGGACATTGATCGAGCTAGCCGCAGTTCTTCGGAGAAAAGCCAGATATCAGAGGTCATGATCGGCCGCCCGCAACCGGGCAGAAGCGGGTGCCCGGTGGAGAAGCCGACTAGGCAAGGCCCGGGGCGGACAGCCTGTCGCCAGTCCTCCAGAAGCGGAGCGTCTGACAACGTCTTCTCGCTAAACAGGCGGCGGCAGTCGAACGGCGAGGCCACCAACCAGAGGTCGACGACGAGCTTCTCTAACCTTTCGATTTCTCGCCTGATGCCGTCGTAGTCCACATCGCCATTCTTGCTTCCAAAATAGTACACGGTTGGCTCTCCTATCCTGCTTTCCAGCGCCATCAGACCTGCAAGTCCTGGGGAACGAAGGATTCGATCCGGGATCCTGTCGATTCGCAGTGCACACGCGCAATGTCACTTTTTGTGCATGATTCGCCCGCGTTAGTCCATCACTATGTCACTCCACGCGCCAATTGTTGACAAAGCAAAACGGGGGCGGACTTGCTGCTATATGGATTCAATTTCTGACACTCTGCGGGCGTTGCGTGCAGCGCGGGCGCTACTGAACCTCAGCCAGGAGCAAGTCGCCGAGCGCGCAGGCGTGAGCCGCAGGACGGTCGTTCGTATCGAGTCAGGCGGAAAAGGAATCGCACTTGACGCGGTAGAAAAACTTCGGCTCGCATTCGAGAAAGAAGGTGTGGAGTTTCTTCCATCAACTCCGGAGCGCGGTCCAGGTGTCGCGCTACGTAGGCAGAACCTGTTGTAGCTATGGACAGCCTGGCGCTTGGCTGACCAAGGCCAAGACGTTGTGATCGACACTGAAGGCAGGCGAAACTGATGACGCTCAAGCTTCGAACGAAGCGTCCCATCGAGATACCTTGCGCCAACAAAATCCCAGGTTCTCATCGGTCATAAGGATCGTCACGCGGGGAATGCTTCTATGTAAGAGCAACAGCAGCGACTGCCAAAACACGACCGGATTTTGCTAGGAGCCATGCTTTCGAGTGAGGAACGGGTTCTTATAAAACTCTGCGGAACTTCATCAGCCGAAGCGGACATCACCTCAAAGCGTTAGAGGATCCCGATGTGGTGGCCGAGTACGAAGACCTCCTCTTCCGTACGGCAGGAGCCTTCGATTATGAGCGCCTCAACGGGGTAGCCCATACAAGATGGACTACCCTCGCAATCAGCGGTTCCTCAGCACTTGGTTGAAATTGCTTCCCCAGCACATAGAAGCCATTGAGCACGAGAAGGCAAAGGCCAAGGAGTAAGCGAATGCCTAGCCGTAGCAACCATAATCCTCTCCGATTGCATCGAGGACCATCGTCGCGAAAGATTGAAAGGGTGCTGTCACTGGGCGCTGCAGGCCGCTCATGCACCTGTCGCATTCGCACACGATGCCGACGACGTGCACCGAGCCGTCGGCTCGTTTTACATAGTGACAAGCATCTATCCTGACGGTCCGTTGAGGGAAGCGTCTTCGGTCGGACAGTCGCAGCCGGTCAATGCAGCGGCCGCCGCGCTTTGCAACGCAGGGCAAAAGGCGAGAAACAGCGGGACGACACTTGCTACGGCCAGCCATCTGCAGTTCGGGTGCAGTTGTCGTCTGACCTACATTGCCTGAGATGCAGCAGCCGAGCGCGTCAGCGTCCATCATACGCTATCGAGCCCTTCCGCCCCATGACCTGAGACCCATCTTTGCTCCAGTTCAATGGAGAGTCCGGGGTTTCATCCCACCATCACCCTTCACTGTAATCGCCCCTGATCCTTCGAGGGACCCCGAGGTCCGCGCACGGCCAACTCCTCCTTTAGCCGATGCAGCGTTAGATCCACGATGAAGGTCCGAGGCGGTTCCGGAACTCACTTGCTTGCCATTTTGCTAAGCGCCACCGACCCGGTGGAACGGTAACGTTGCCTCCTATTCACCTCGAGGATACAGCAACGCTAGAGCGAGATGTCGCCACACACGGCAGCTCTCGTCGACACCACCGCCTCAACATCAAGTTCGCGAAGATCGGTCCTAGGGCTTGCGCCTTCAGATGCTGGCCTCTTCAACCAGCACCTTGAACTGCAACCCAGCAGCTGTGGGCATCCCACACCACGCAGAATGGCGCGACAAAATCGCTCCACAGGTGAGTGGAACTTAAACCATGCCGAGCGCGGCTTTGTACAGATCGAGGATCGCTTCCTCTTCCTGCCGCTCGGCCTGATCCTTCTTGCGGAGCCGGATGAGCTGCCTGATGGCGGCCACGTCGAAACCCGTCCCCTTCGCTTCCCCGTAAACTTCCTTAATGTCGTCGGAGATGGTCTTTTTTTCTTCTTCGAGTCGCTCGATGCGCTCGATGATGGCGCGCAGTTGTCCGGCGGCTACGGTCTGGCTGGTTTCGGCGATTTCGTCTGCCATGTCGGTGAACCTTCTATGATCGTCGGCGTGTCGTCTAGCTCGACGAACTGTCGCCTGCTTAAGTGATTGATTTCGTTTCTAGGCGACAAGCTTTAGGGGGGACTGGAAACCGGTGCCCTTGGCCTCGGCGAACACTTCCTTGATGTCGTCGGAAATGGTCTTCTTCTCTTCCTCGAGCCGCTCTATGCGCTCGATGAAGGCACGCAGCTGGCCGGCGGCAACAGTCTGGCTGGTATCGGTGATATCGTCGGCCATGTTTTTCTCCACATCGTTACTGCGCCGCGACTCGGGAACTGCTGCGGCAAATTTGAGCCGGTTCGATGCCCGACCAGCGGCGGCGGGTCAAGCCGTTATCGATGCGGCATGAAAGGCTGCCGCCAGGTGCGGACAGACTGGGCTCGACAGTCGCCTTTTCTCACCCGAATGCGATCAGCAAATCCTTGGCATCGATCTGGTCGCCGGCCTTGACCAGCACCTCGGCGACCGTGCCGTCGCGCTCGGCATGCAGCGCCGTCTCCATCTTCATCGCTTCGATGGAAAGCAGCACGTCACCGGCCTTGACCGCCTGGCCGGCGGCAACCGAAAGCGCCGAGACGACGCCCGGCATCGGCGCGCCGACATGCGCCTCGTTGCCGGGCTCGGCCTTGCGGCGAGCCTTGGCGGCGGATGCGCCATGCGCCCTGTCGGGCACCTTCACACGGCGCGGCTGGCCGTTGAGTTCGAAGAACACGGTGACCATGCCCTTTTCGTCGACATCGCCGATGGCAAGGCATCGGACCACCAGCGTCTTGCCCTTCTCGATGTCGACGAAGATCTCGTCTTCCGGCTTCATCCCGTAGAAATAGGTCGGCGTCGGCAAGACGCTGACCGGACCGTAGGTCTCCTGCGCGCCGGCGAAATCGGTAAACACCTTCGGATACATCAGCCACGAGGCGAATTCAAACTCCGAGAGCTTGCGCTCGAGTTTGTCCTCGATCTCCTTGCGGCTGGCCTTGAGGTTGGCTGCCTTGAGCAGCGAACCTGGCCGCACCGTGATCGGCTTGTCGCCCTTCAGCGCCTTCTTCTGCAGCGCCGCCGGCCAGCCGCCGGGCGATTGGCCGAGATCGCCGCGCAGCATCGAGACGACCGAGTCCGGGAAGGCTATATCCTTGTCCGGATTCTCGACATCGGCGACGGTCAGATCCTGGCTGACCATCATCAATGCCATGTCGCCGACGACCTTGGACGACGGCGTCACCTTGACGATGTCGCCGAACATCAGATTGACGTCGTGATAGGTCTGCGCCACTTCGTGCCAGCGCGTCTCCAGCCCGAGCGAGCGCGCCTGTTCCTTGAGGTTGGTGAACTGTCCGCCCGGCATCTCGTGCAGATAGACCTCCGACGCCGGCCCTTTCAGATCGCTTTCGAAGGCGGCGTACTGGTTGCGCACCGCCTCCCAGTAGAAGGAGATGTTGCGGATCCATTGCGGGTCGAGGCCGGGGTCGCGCTCGGTGCCCTTCAGCGCCTCGACAATGGAGCCGAGACATGGCTGCGAGGTGTTGCCCGACAGCGAATCCATCGCCGCGTCGATGGCATCGACGCCGCTGTCCACCGCCGCCAGCACCGTCGCCGCCGACAGGCCTGACGTGTCATGGGTGTGGAAATGGATCGGCAGGTCGGTCGCTTCGCGCAGCGCCTTGAACAACACGCGTGCAGCCGCCGGCTTCAGCAGGCCGGCCATGTCCTTGACGGCGATAATGTGGGCGCCGGCCGCCTGCAATTCCCTGGCCAGGCCGACATAGTATTTGAGGTCGTATTTCGCCCGCGCCGGATCGAGGATATCGCCGGTGTAGCAGATCGCCGCTTCGATCAGCTTGCCCTCGGCGCCGACCGCATCCATGGCGACGCGCATGTTCTCGACCCAGTTCAGGCAGTCGAAGACGCGGAACAGGTCGATGCCGCCGCTTGCTGCCTGCTTGACGAAATGCTGCACGACATTGTCGGGGTAGTTGGTGTAGCCAACGCCGTTGGCGCCACGCAGCAGCATCTGCAGCAGCAGATTGGGCGCTGCCTCGCGCACCAGCGACAGCCGCTCCCATGGATCTTCGGTGAGGAAGCGCATGGCGACGTCGAAGGTGGCGCCGCCCCAGCATTCGAGCGACAGAAGCTGCGGTAATGCACGCGCATAGGTGCCGGCGATGCCGGCAATGTCATGCGTGCGCATGCGCGTCGCCAGCAGCGACTGATGGCCGTCGCGCATCGTCGTGTCGGTGACCAGCACCTCCTTCTGGTCGCGCATCCAGGCGGCAAATTTCTCCGGGCCGAGCACGTCGAGCTTCTGCTTGCTGCCGCCGGGCACATTGCCGTTGAGGTAGGGCACTACCGGCGCCGCGGCGTCAGCCTTCGGCTGGGGCCGGCCGCGCGTCTCGGGATGACCGTTGACCGAAACGTCGGCAAGATAGTTGATGAGCTTGGTCGCGCGGTCCTGGCGCTTGACCTGCTGGAACAGCTCCGGCGTCGTGTCGATGAACTTGGTCGTGTAGGAATTGTCGGCGAAGCTCGGGTGGTTGATGATCGCTTCGAGGAAGGTCAAATTGGTGGCGACGCCGCGGATGCGGAATTCGCGCAGCGCCCGGTTCATGCGGGCAATGGTCTCGGCCGGCGTCGGCGCCCACGCCGTCACCTTCTCCAGCAGCGGATCGTAGAAGCGGGTGATGACCGCGCCGGAATAGGCGGTACCGCCGTCGAGGCGGATGCCGAAACCTGTCGCGCCGCGATAGGCGGTGATGCGGCCGTAGTCCGGGATGAAATTGTGCTCGGGATCTTCCGTGGTGATGCGGCACTGCAGCGCATGGCCGTTCAGCCTTATGTCCTTTTGTGCCGGCACGCCCGATTCCGGCGTGCCGATGGCAAAGCCGTCGAGGATATGGATCTGCGCCTTGACGATGTCGATGCCGGTCACCTGCTCGGTGACGGTGTGCTCGACCTGGATGCGCGGATTGACCTCGATGAAGTAGAATTTGCCGGTATCGGCGTCCTGCAGGAACTCGACCGTGCCGGCGCCGATATAGCTGGTCTCGCGGGCGATCTTCAGCGCATGGCCGCAGAGCTCCTCGCGCTGCGACATTTCAAGGTACGGCGCCGGCGCCCGCTCGACGACCTTCTGGTTACGGCGCTGGATCGAGCAGTCGCGCTCGAACAAATGCACGGCATTGCCATGTGTGTCGCCCAGCACCTGCACCTCGACATGGCGGGCGCGCTCGATCAGCTTTTCGAGATAGACCTCGTCCTTGCCGAAGGCGGCTTTCGCCTCGCGCTTGCCTTCCGTGACTTCACGGGCAAGGTCGGCTTCGGCACGGATGGCGCGCATGCCGCGGCCGCCACCGCCCCATGATGCCTTCAGCATCACCGGATAGCCGATCTGCTTGGCCAGTTTCTTGACCGCGTCCATGTCGTCCGGCAACGGATCGGTGGCGGGAATCACCGGCACGCCGACTTCGATGGCGAGATTGCGCGCCGCGACCTTGTTGCCGAGCCGGCGCATCGTGTCCGGCTTCGGCCCGATGAAGGTAATGCCGGCCTCGGCACAGGCATCGGCGAATTCAGGGCTTTCCGACAAGAGGCCGTAGCCGGGATGAATGGCATCGGCGCCTGAAAGCCTGGCGACGCGGATCACCTCCTCGATCGACAGGTAGCTTTCGATCGGTCCCATGTCCCTGGTCAAATGCGGCCCACGTCCGACCTGGTAGCTCTCGTCGGCCTTGAAGCGATGCAGGGAGTATTTGTCTTCCTCGGCCCAGATCGCCACGGTTTTGAGGCCGAGTTCGTTGGCCGCGCGAAAGACGCGAATGGCGATTTCGGACCGATTGGCGACGAGGATCTTCGTGATGGCCAAGGACTGGGCTCCAGCAACGGAAGGAAGAGAAATCGGCGCAATGATTAGCGTGAAAATGCTGCAGTGCAAACAAAATTGACGCACGTTTAAACCGATTGAAATGGAATCTTTACGTCAGAGACGGTCGCATCCACTTGAACGCGCAAGGAAAGTGCTGGCATCGCCGGTACGCACGATCATTTCCCGGCTAAAACGCCTAAGTGTATCGGTGGCCGGCCCTCTGAAAGTGAAGGCGGCTTAAAAAGAAAAATGCCCGGCGCGAGGCGCCGGGCATCCGTAAAGTCTGGAGACTGACGAGCTTACATCTTCTGGATGTAGGTGTACTTGCCGTCGTCGCCCTTCTTCCATTCGTACATGACGTAGCCGGGCAGCGTCGGGTCGCCCTTGGCGTCATAGGACAGGTCGCCGAGCACGGTCTTGAACGGGCCGTTTTCATGCAGCGCCTTGGCAACTGCCTGCGGGTCGTTCGACTTGGCAGCGGTCGCTGCTTCCACGATCGCCTGCACGGCAGCGTAAGCGTAGAGCGTATAGGCTTCCGGCTCGAAGCCCTGCGCGCGGAACTTCTCGACGAGTTCCTTGTTGGCGGGGATCAGGCGCGGATCTGGGCCGAACGTGTTGAGCGTGCCCGCAACCGCGTCGCCCGCGATCGAAGCCAGCTCGTTCGACACGATGCCATCGCCGGAAACCAGCGTCGCCTTGAGGCCCTGGTCGGCCGCCTGACGGATGATCAGGCCGGCTTCGGTGTGCAGGCCGCCCCAATAGATGATGGAAACGCCGGCTTCCTTCATCTTGGCGATCAGCGCCGAGAAGTCCTTGTCGCCGACATTAATGCCTTCATACATGACTTCCGTCACGCCCTTGGCGTTCATCGCCTTCTTGGTTTCGTCGGCAAGGCCCTGGCCGTAGGTGGTCTTGTCGTGAACGACTGCGATCTTGGCGTCCTTGAAGTTCGCGGCGAGATACGCGCCGGCAATGATACCCTGCTGGTCATCGCGTCCGCAGGTGCGGAACACGTTCCACAGGCCGCGCTCGGTGAACTTCGGGTTGGTGGCGGCCGGGGTGATCTCGACGATGCCGTTTTCCGCATAGACTTCCGATGCCGGGATCGAGACGCCCGAGTTGAAGTGGCCGACCACGAACTTGACGCCGTCGCCGACGAACTTGTTGGCGACCGAGATGCCCTGCTTCGGATCGGAGACGTCGTCGCCGACTTCGAGCTTGATCTGCTCGCCGTTGACGCCGCCCTTGGCATTGATGTCGGCGACAGCCGCTTCCGCACCCTTCTGAAGCTGTGCGCCGAAGGCGGCGTTCGGACCGGTGATCGGGCCGGCGACGCCGACCAGGACGTCAGCCCACGCGGCACCGCCGAACGCGACAAGCGCGGTCAGGGCGACGGCGGACAAAAGTGACTTTTTCATTTAAACGCTCCCATTAACGGAGTGGGCGTGGATGAAGCTTTCATGCGATGCCCACCCTTATCGCAGAAAGCATAGTTTGCCGATTTTCAGGCACTTGTCACGCCGATTCAATTCCGAGGCGGCGTTAATGATGAACGTCAACCTTTCGGTTTCCAGCTCAAGATTGAAGCTCTTTCGTAGAGCCAATTATATTGTGTCACCATCTGGTTGGTGCGCGTGTATTGATAGCCGACGAAGCCGAGGATCATCAGCACGAGGGTGTCGACGATGTAGTAGTGCAGCGAGAACATCGTCCCGCCGAACAGCGCGTGATGGATGAAGCGGATGCCGATGCCGAGGCCCAGCATATAGGCGAACAGATGGATGAAGCTGCGCCATGTCTGGGCGCTGGCCTTGCCCGTCATCCACGCCGCCCAGCCGCCGAGCAGACAGGTGACGAAGAAAAACTGCCAGATCGACGGCTCCTCGTAGAGAATGCCCTGCATGGTGAAGTCTCCTTAGCACGATCCCGAAAAGTTGCAGACTTTTCGGACAAAGATCATGCGACAACAAACAACTTGGAGCGGAATACCGCATGCACACATTCCGCTCCAAACTCAGTGATGTCCGCCTTCGAGATAGGCGGCGCGCACTTCCGGATTGGCGAGCAGTTCCTTGCCGGTGCCGCTCATCGTCACATTGCCGTTGACCATGACATAGCCGCGCGTGGCGAGCTTGAGCGCACCGAAGGCGTTCTGCTCTACCAGGAACACGGTCAACCCCTGCGTACGGTTCAATTCGCGGATGGCGTCAAAGATCTGCTTGACGATCAGCGGCGCGAGACCCAGCGATGGCTCGTCGAGCAAAAGCAGCTTCGGCCGCGCCATCAGCGCACGTCCGATCGACAACATCTGCTGCTCGCCGCCCGACAGCGTGCCGCCGCGCTGGGCGATGCGCTCCTTCAGCCGCGGAAACAGCGTGAACACCTTCTCGACGTCCTCGTCATAGTGCTTGAGGTTGTCGAGGCTGGCGCCCATTTGCAGGTTTTCCATCACCGTCATGCGCGGGAAGATGCGTCGGCCTTCGGGCGACTGGGCGATGCGCATGCGCGCGATCTCATGCGTCGGCATCTGGGTGATGTCGGTGCCGGCAAAGGTGATGGTGCCGGCCCGAGCCCGAGGCGCGCCAAAGATGGTCATCATCAGCGTCGACTTGCCGGCGCCGTTGGCGCCGATCAGCGCCACGATCTCACCTTCTTTCACCGAGACGTCGACGCCGTTAAGCGCCCGGATGTTGCCGTAATAGGTCTGCACGCCCTTGATATCGAGCAGCGTTGTCGCGGCCATCACTTGCCCCCTCCACGCTTGCCCGCCACAGGCTTGGCAGCGGTCTTACTCTTTCCGGAAGCATGGCTGGTCGCCACCTTGCCCGCATCGACACGGCGCGAGAATTTCGTGTCCTTGCCCTGGCCGAGCAGCTTGGCCTGCTTGACCCACTCCTCGCGCGCAATGCGTCCGTCAAAGGCGAGATAGGCTTCGGCGGCGTCGACGTCGGCCTTTTTCCAGGCGCCGATCTGGTCGAAGTGGAAGATGCCGTGATCGTTGAGCTTCTTCTCGTTGACCGTACCGATGCCCTTGATGCGGGTCAGGTTGTCGGCCTTGCCGCCGCGAGGCGCCGCCAACCGGTTGGAGATTCCCCCGGCCTTCGCTGCCGGAGCCTTGGCTGCCGGGGTGGAAGTCGCGGTCGACTTCACCGCCGTCCCGGTGGCCGCCTTTGATGCGGCTTTCGGAGCAGGCTTTGCCTTCGCCGCCGGAGCCGGGGTCGCCGCCGGTACCGCAGCCAGCGTGGCCGCCTTGTTTGCCGCCGCGAGCGACCTTGCATCGACCTGGCCGGCCTTCGAGGCGCCCTTGGCCACCGTGACCCGCTCGCCCGAACTGTGGCCGACCGTGTCGGTTACCGGCCCGGCGAGATACGACGACGATGTTCCCGGGCCGTGCGCGGCATCCGGCCCTGTATCGAGCTGTTCGATGACGTCTTCGTCGCCGACTTCGGTGAGGACCGACTCCACTTCCTCGTCGTCGACGCCGAGATACGCGGCTATGACGCGCGGATCGGTGCGCACCGATTGCGGACTGCCGTCCGAGATCTTGCGACCATATTCCAGCACCACGACATGGTCGGATATCTGCATGACCACCGACATGTCATGTTCGATCAACAGGATCGAGGTGCCCGTGGTGCTCTTGATGTCGATCAGCAGTTCGTTGAGCGCCGCCGATTCCTTAGGATTGAGACCGGCCGCCGGCTCGTCCAGGCACAGAAGCTCCGGACCCGTGCACATGGCGCGGGCGATCTCGAGGCGGCGCTGCGCACCATAGGGCAGGTCGCCAGCCGGATCGTCGGCACGGTCGACAAGATCGGCCTTCTCCAGCCAGTGCTTGGCAAGCTCGACCGATTCGGCCGAGGCCTTGCGGTAGCTGCTGAAGCCGAACAGGCCAAGGATCGTATAGCCCGATGCCTTCATCAGCTTGTTGTGCTGCGCAACCAAAAGGTTCTCCAGGAGCGTCATGCCCGAGAACAGGCGGATGTTCTGGAAGGTGCGCGCCACTTTGGCGCGCGCCGGGATCTCATGGTTGGGCAGACGTTCGAGCAAATAGGTCGAGCCGTCGTTGCGGTTGAGCGTGATCATGCCTTCCGACGGCTTGTAGAAGCCGGTAATACAGTTGAACACGGTGGTCTTGCCGGCACCGTTGGGTCCGATCAGCGCGGTGATCTCGCCGCGCCTGGCGGTGAAGGACAGGTCGCCGATGGCGACCAGGCCGCCGAACTTCATCGACAGGTGGTCGACCTGCAGGATGGCGTCGTTCATGCCCGGATTGGTCCCCTGAATCGTGCTCGCATTCATCAGCCGTGTCCTTCCTTAGTGAAGGAGCCAGAGACAGCTCTTCGCACCTTGAGGAAGGCGGTTGGTTCGCGACTGCCGACGAAGCCGCGCGGCTTCCACAGCATGACGATGACCATGGCCATGCCGAACAGCAGCATGCGGTAGAGTTCCGGGGTGAAGTCTGGCCCGAAGATCTGCTTGAGGAAGTCGAGTTCACGCAGCGCCTCGGTGCCACCGATCATCACCATTGCGGCAACCGCTATGCCGACCAGCGAGCCCATGCCGCCGAGCACGACGATGGCGAGGATAATGGCCGATTCCAGGAAGACGAAGGATTCCGGGCTGACGAAGCCTTGCCGCGCGGCGAAGAAGGAGCCGGCGAAGCCACCGAACATGGCGCCTGTGGCGAAAGCCGTGAGCTTGGTTGTCGTCGTGTTGATGCCCAGAGACCGGCAGGCGATCTCGTCCTCGCGCAGCGCTTCCCATGCGCGGCCGACCGGCAGGCGCCGCAGCCGGATGGTGACGAAGGCGGTGAGCAAGCACAGGCCCAGGATCAGGTAATAGAGGAAAATCTTGTAATACGCGCCCGACTGGGCGATGCCCAACACCTTGGCGATGTAGTTCGGGTCTGACACGTTGAACGACATCAAGCCGAAGAAGCTGACCTTGGGAATGCCGGAGATACCGGCCGACCCGTTGGTGACCTCGCGCCAGTTGATCAGCACCAGGCGGATGATCTCGCCGAAAGCCAGCGTGACGATCGCCAGATAGTCGCCGCGCAGGCGCAGCACCGGGAAGCCGAGCAGCACACCCCAGAAGGCGGCCATGGCACCCGCTGCCGGCAGTAGGATCCAGAACGACAGGCCGTATTGGGTGCCGAGCAACGCATACGCATAGGCGCCAATTGCATAAAAGGCGACGTAGCCGAGATCGAGCAGGCCGGCGAGGCCGACGACGATGTTCAGGCCCCAGGCCAGCATCACATAGATCAGGATCTGGATGCCGAAATTGTCGACCCATTTCAGCGAACCCTGCAGCCCGCCGGTTATGGACCAGGCGTTCAGCGACAGCATCGCGACCACGAGGATCGGGTACAGCACCAGCGCGGCAATGCCGAGTTTGGTGAAGTTGGCATGGATGAACGCCCTGAAATAATAGATCACGCAAGCCAGCACATAGATGATCGCCAGGGCGCGCAGGAATTGCAGATAGCCGGCCGGCTCAGCTCCCACCCATCCGGCGAGAGAGTTGTTGAACACGAGCAGTAGCACCGCGGCGATGATGGCCACGATGAAGGCCGGCAACTGGAAGAAGCGTGACGCCACGCTGGCCGGCAGCAGGCCGGTGGCGACGTCGGTGATCTTCTGGTTGGCCAGAAAGGGCTGGCCATAAGCGACATAAAGAAACCGCCCGACAGCCGTGGCGATCACCACGGCGGCAAGCAGGCCCCAGCGCGTCGTCAGGACCAGTTCATTGGAAATATTCTGACCCGTCTTCAGGCCGATGAACAGCACGAACAGGCCGAACGATATGGCGCCGGCATAAAGTGCCTCGCGCGTGGCGCGCTGCACGGGGGTGGCGACGCTGTCGCGCTCCGGAGATACGGTGACGGCCATGGTCTCAGACCTTTTCGACTTCTGGCCGGCCCAATATGCCGGAAGGCAGGAAGATCAGCACGATCGCCAGGATCGAGAACGCCGCGACGTCCTTGTAATCGATCGAGAAATAGGCCGACCACATGCTCTCGATGAAGCCGATCATCAGCCCGCCGAGCACCGCACCCGGCAGCGAACCGATGCCGCCCAGCACCGCCGCCGTGAAGGCTTTCACACCAGGCGTGAAGCCGTCCGAGAAGGCAATGACGCCGTAATACATCAGGAACAGCGTACCGGCGACGGCGGCAAGGGCCGCACCCATGATGAAGGTGATCGAGATGGTGCGATCGACATCGATGCCGAGCAGCGCCGCCATCTTGCGATCCTGCTCACAGGCCCGTTGCGCCCGCCCAAGCGAAGTCCTGTTGACCAGATACCAGAACAGCGCCAGCAGCAGCGCCGTGACGACGACGATGATGATCTGCTTCAGCGACACGCTGATACCGTTGATGTTGTAGACTTGGCTGACCATCGGCGGGATCGGCTTGTTGCGCGGCCCCTGCGTTACCTGGACGAAATTCGACAGCGCGATCGACATGCCGATCGCGGTGATCAGCGGGGCCAGCCGGAACGAACCGCGCAGCGGCCGGTAGGCGACCTTCTCGATCGTCCAGTTGTAGAGGCTCGTGAGCAGCATCGCCACGATCATCATGACCAGCAGCGCCACCACCACCGGCACCGAATAGAACAGCGCGCCAAGTGCGAGGAAGACGATCAGCGCCGTGAAGGCACCCACCATGAAGATATCGCCATGGGCGAAGTTGATCATGCCGATGATGCCGTAGACCATCGTGTAGCCGATCGCGATCAGCCCATAGATCGATCCCAGCGTCAGCCCGTTGATAAGCTGCTGGACAAAATACTGCATGTGTACATGGCTCCCCTGGAATGTCGCCCATGCAGACGCATTCCTTTTCGTATTTCCCCTAGTCGTAAAGTTTCGAGCCCGGATTGCAACGTCATTTTTCAATCGTCTTGCGTGTTTTGCCGACACGCCGCCCGATTGCCCGTTTTTCCCCATCCGGCCCCTGGACTATCGCGGACCCTACCATTGGCATAACGCAATGTCTTTGACGATTCGATCACATCATGCACCCCATTTCGAAGAAATCGTCGTCAAAATTAGGTGATGAGAGGAATCGTTGCGTTACTGACACGGTCCGTTTTTCGTTCCGTTTCTTTCCCTTGGGTCAGGTTGCCCTTCACTTGACCACAAAACCATGCGCGAACGGATCGCGGTCGTCGATGAAGATGGTGTTCAATCCGGTCATCCGCGCCCAGCCGCCGATCGAGGGAATGATGGCCGGTTTGCCGGCGACGGTAACGTCCTTTTCGACCTTGCCCTTGAACAGCGAACCGATGATCGATTCATGGACGAAATTGTCGCCGGCCTTGAGCTTGCCCTTGGCATGAAGCTGCGCCATGCGCGCCGAGGTGCCGGTGCCGCAGGGTGAGCGGTCGATCGCCTTGTCGCCGTAGAACACGGCATTGCGGGCGTCGGCCTCAGGATTGGTCGCCGCACCGGTCCACAGCATGTGCGACAGCCGGTTGATGCCTGGGTTCTCGGGATGCACGAAGGAATATTTCTCGTTGAGCCGCTGCCGCACCACCGGGCTCCAGGCAATGAAGTCGCCCGCCGAATAGTCGGCCATGTCGCGATAGTTCTCCTGCGGTTCGACGATGGCGTAGAAGTTGCCGCCATAGGCGACATCGACGGTGATTTCGCCGAGCTGCGGGCACTCGACCGTTAAGCCCTCGGCGTAGAGGAAGGACGGCACATTGGTGATACGCACCTCTTCGACATAGTCGCCGACCTGTTTGTATTCGGCGATGACCAGGCCGGCGGGCGTGTCGAGCCTGAGCACGCCCGGCGTCTTCGGCTTGATCAACCCATGCTCGATGGCCATCGTCACCGTACCGATCGTGCCGTGACCGCACATCGGCAGACAGCCGGAGGTTTCGATGAACAGGATGGCGATGTCGCAATCCTCGCGCGTCGGCGGATAGAGGATCGAGCCGGACATCACGTCATGGCCGCGCGGCTCGAACATCAGCCCGGTTCGGATCCAGTCATACTCGGCCAGAAAATGTGCGCGCCGCTCCATCATCGTCGAGCCCTGCAGCAGCGGGCCGCCGCCGGCGACCAGCCGCACCGGATTGCCGCAGGTGTGGCCGTCTATGCAGAAGAAGGATTTCTTGGCCATGACGCTCCTCGAAAAATCAAACCCGAAAAATCAAAATCGTTGTGGGCTGAAGGGGGCCAGATCGATCGGCGGAGTCTGCCCCAGGACGAGCTCGCGGATCAACCGTCCGGTGGCTGCCGCCTGGGTCAGGCCGAGATGGCCATGGCCGAAGGCATAGACCACCGATCTGCTTCCCGGTGCATGACCGATGACGGGCACTGAATCCGGCAACGAGGGACGGAACCCCATCCATTCGCGCCCGCCCGAGGGATCGAGCCCCGGCAGGAATTTCTGTGCCTTCTGCAGCAGCGCCTTCGACCTGTTATAGTTGGGCGGCCGCTCGATGCCACCGAGTTCGACGGCGCCGCCGACGCGCAGGCCCGTTTCGAGCGGCGTGATGACGAAGCCATGGCCGGAGAAGATCAACTGCCGCTTCACGTCGAAGGCGGTCGTCGGCAGTGTCGTGTTGTAACCGCGCTCGGTTTCCAGCGGAATGCGATCGCCGAGTTGCCTGGCCAGCAGATGCGACCAGGCGCCGGCGGCGACGACGAGGTGTCGAGCTTGCCTGGTCGTGCCGTCGGCAAGCATCAGCGTCGCTCCGTCCCGATCCGTCGTGACGCGCTCAATCCGAGCTTTTTCAAAGCGGGCACCCAGCCCCTCTGCATAGGCCCATACCGCCTTGCCGAGCAGTTTTGGGTCGGCGACCGTCTTCCATCCCGGCACGAACGTGCCCTTGACGAAGCGCGGCGACAGCCCCGGCTGCAAGGCAGCCAGTTCCTCGCCTTCGACATGGCGAAAGCCGATGCCGAAACGTTCACGCGCCGCCCAGCCGGGCAGCCCGGCCCGAAACTCGGCTTCACTTTCGTAGAGCTCCAGTGAACCGTCCTCGCGCAGCATCGACCGCGTGCCGGAACGATCGAGCAAGCCCATCCATTCCGCTTCGGCGAGCTTCATCATGCCGGCTTGAGCGGCAAGGCTCGCCTCGTATTTTCGCGGCGCACCGGCGCGCCAAAAGCGGATCAGCCAGGGCAGAAGCTTCGGCAGATAAGCGGGCGGGATGCTGAGCGGTCCGAGCGGATCGGCCAGCCATTTCGGCAATTGCCGCATCATGCCTTTGTGGGCCAGCGGCAGCACATCGGAAAAGGCAAAGGCAGCGGCATTGCCCGAGCTCGTCTCCTCGCAGATGCCCGTGCGATCGAAGATCGTGACCTTGCGTCCGGCCTCGGCGAGAGAGGCGGCGGCGCAGATGCCAATGATGCCGCCACCGATGATGGCGATGTCCAATGTCTCGGTTGGCGCCGTCACGACCGGATGTCTCCAGAGCTGAGGGCTTTTGTCATCAGAGGGTTTTTCCGGTCGGACTGGGCGACCGCCCAACCAAGGGTTTGATAAAACCCTTCTGCCTCCTTGGCGGCATTGACTTCAAGCTGCTCCAAGCCAAGGCGGTCTGCGTAGGTCTCGACTTCCTGCATAAGAATCCGGCCGAGGCCACGCCGCTGCAGATCCGGTTCGATGGCAACAAGCCTGACAATGCCGAGGCCCGGACCGGCAACGTCCAGCCTCGCGGTCCCTACCGGCACGCCGTCGCGTATGAGGAGCAATGGATGATTGCCCGCAAGACGGTCGTCGGGATGCCGTTCGTCATAGCCATCCAAACCCCGGTCCTCCCAAAGAACGCGCTTGCGAATATGGTGATATGCCGCCCAATCCCCATCGCTTTCGACGCGCTTGAGATGGATCCGATGCGGCATATAACCTTCCTCAGAATTGCGGCAGCTTCGGCCGCACCGCGAGCGCATCCTTGACGATCTTCTCGACGGCCTTGCGGCGCTCGCCCGACAGCGGCTGGCGCGGCATGCGCACGCGGTCATTTGTGTCGATCGCGAACACTTCGGCAAGCTTGATGTTTTGTACCAGATAGGTCGAGACATCGAGATCGAGCAGCGGCCGGAACCAGCGGTAGATGGCGAGCGCCTCCTCGCGGCGGCCCTGCTTCATCAGCTGGTAGATGGCGACGGTCTCCCGCGGAAACGCGGTGACCAGTCCGGCCACCCAGCCGATGGCGCCGACCGACAGCGCCTCGAAAGCGAGATTGTCGACGCCGGTGAACAAATCATAGCGGTCGCCGAAACGATTGATGATCTCGGTCGAACGGCGGATGTCGTCCGAGGATTCCTTGATCGCGACAAAGCGCTTGTCCGACGCCAACTCCTCCATCTGGTCGACGGTGACGTCGACCCGGTAGGCGAGCCGGTTGGAGTAGATCATGACCGGCAGGTCGCCGGCTTCGGCGACGGCGCGCAGGGCCGCGACCGTCTCTTCCGCATTGGTGTGGTAGATCGGGCTCGGTACCACCATCAGGCCGTTGGCGCCTTCCTTGGCGGCGCGCCGGGCGATGCTGGCAGCTTCACGCGTGCCGGCCTCGTTTACGGTCAGCAGTACGGGCTTCTTGCCGGCGACCTTCTGCGCGGTCTTCAGCACTTCGAGCTTCTCGTCGGGCGACAGCATCGGCCCTTCGCCGAGCGATCCGCAGACGATGATGCCGTCGCAGCCGGCCTCCATCTGCAGGTTAAAGCAGCGCTCCATCTCGGCATGATCGAGACGATCATCCGCGGTGAATTTGGTCGTGACGGCAGGAAAAACTCCGGTCCACATGATCATTGCTCCATCTGATATATCAGCCATATATCTGTTAAGAAACTGCCTGTCAATGCGGATTCCGTTATGATATATTCAAGATATATCAGGAGAGTGCGTTTGATATCCATGGAAGCAAGCATCCCAACCGAGCCCGCCGCGACAAGGGCCTACCATGTGCTCGAGCACATGATCGTCACGCTCGAACTGGCTCCGGCAAGCTTCGTCACCGAGGGCGCCCTGATCGACAGGCTCGGGCTTGGCAGGACACCGGTGCGCGAGGCGATCCAGCGGTTGGCCTGGGAAGGGCTGCTTGACATCAGGCCGCGCGCCGGCATCGCGATCGCGCCGCTCCATCCCGGAGACTGGCTGCGCGTGCTCGACGCGCGCCGGGGCGTCGAGGTGGTGCTGGCCCGCTCGGCCGCCCGCTTCGTCACCCGCGAGGCCGCCGACCTGTTTCACGAAGCAGCGCTCGCCATGCAGAAGGCGGTGATCTCGGGCAACGTGCTTGCCTTCATCCAGGCCGACAAGGCACTCGACGAAGCCTTGGCGCTGGCCGCCGACAACCCGTTCGCCGCCCGCCTGGCCGCGCCCTTGCAGACCCACAGCCGCCGCTTCTGGTTCCGCTACAAGGCCGACACCGGCCTTGCCGAATCCGCCGAGCACCATGTCGCGCTGATCCGCTCGATCCTCGACGGCGACGAGGAGGCCGCGGCCAAGGACGCCAAGCGCCTGATGTCGCTGCTGCGCGGCCACGCCGAGGTGGCGGCAACGCGCTGAGCGGGCGGTTCAGATCCCTTGCGCCGTCGCGGTGACGGTGGCGGTATTCTCCCATCCGTCACCGGTCGCAAAGATGCAGCTTTGGCCCTGCACGTCGGTTACCAGCATGGTCCATGTCCCGCTTGCCGAAACATAGATCTCGACGATGGCAGCTTGCCCGATCACACCGTAGCCAATCTGCTTCTGTTGAAAGGCCTGCGCCAGTCCCGCGACAAGATCACTGTGGCCGCCGCAGATAAATTGCGCCTGCGCGGATAGCGTCGACAGCGCCAGCGCAGCGCCGATCGCAGCTATCCTGATCCATCGAAACGAAAATTTGTGTGCCATCTGGCACCTCCTTCGCCTTGGCGTTCCGGCAAAGGGAGGCACATCGGCAGCCTCAATATGCCGGGACGATCCAGGCCGGATTCGACGTCTTCATCACGTCACTCCTTCTGGTTTCCGGTCTGTCATCAGGGAATTTTATCGCATTCCCTGGAGTCGATATGGTGAGGTCCCGATCTGAAAACAAGCACCCGTTCAGCCTCCACCGACCTCGACATCATCAGTGGCGCCCAATGCAAAAACGAGCGCCACTGAGCGCCCGTTCCTGTTCCGGTTATTGGCCCGCCGCGTGCCCGCAGCCAAAGGCGAGGACGCGCAGCCGAGAAATCGTCCGGCTAGTTCATCGTCGGGATGACGAACTCCGCACCGTCCTTGATGCCGGACGGCCAGCGCGAGGTCACCGTCTTGGTCTTGGTGTAGAAGCGGAACGCGTCCGGGCCGTGCTGGTTGAGGTCGCCGAAGGATGACGCCTTCCAGCCGCCGAACGTGTAGTAGGCGATCGGCACCGGGATCGGCACGTTGATGCCGACCATGCCGACCTGGACCCGCGAGGCGAAGTCTCGTGCGGCATCGCCGTCACGGGTGAAGATGGCGACGCCATTGCCCATCTCGTGGTCGTTGGCGAGCTTGATCGCGCTCTCATAGGTCGGCGCGCGCACCACCGAGAGCACCGGCCCAAAGATCTCTTCCTTGTAGATGCGCATGTCCGCGGTGACGTTGTCGAACAGGCAGCCGCCCATATAGTAGCCATCCTCGTAGCCCTGCATGGAGAAGCCGCGGCCGTCGACGACCAGCTTGGCGCCTTCCTTGACCCCGGTGTCGACATAGCCCTTGACCCGCTCCAGTGCCTGCGCCGTCACCAGCGGGCCGAAATCGGCGGAAGAGTCGGTCGAAGGACCGACCTTCAGGCTTTCGACGCGCGGGATCAGCTTTTCCATCAGCCGGTTGGCGGTGTCGTTGCCGACCGGGACGGCGACCGAGATCGCCATGCAGCGCTCGCCGGCCGAGCCGTAGCCGGCGCCGATCAGCGCGTCGACGGTCTGGTCCATGTCGGCGTCGGGCATGATGATCATGTGGTTCTTGGCGCCGCCGAAGCACTGCACGCGCTTGCCAGCGGCCGTGCCGCGCGAATAGATGTAGTGGGCGATCGGCGTCGAGCCGACAAAGCCGATGGCCTTGATGTCGGGATCGTCGAGGATGGCGTCGACGACGTCCTTGTCGCCGTTGACGACATTGAGGATGCCCGCCGGCAGGCCGGCCTCGAGGAACAGTTCGGCAATGCGCATCGGCACGCCCGGGTCGCGCTCCGACGGCTTCAGGATGAAGGCGTTGCCGCAGGCGATGGCCGGCGCGATCTTCCACAGCGGGATCATCGCCGGGAAGTTGAACGGCGTGATGCCGGCGACGACGCCGAGCGGCTGGCGCATCGAATAGACGTCGATGCCGGGGCCGGCGCCGTCGGTGAACTCACCCTTCATCATGTGCGGCGCGCCGATGCAGACCTCGACCACTTCGAGGCCGCGCTGGATGTCGCCCTTGGCGTCGGCAATCGTCTTGCCATGCTCACGCGCCAGGATATCGGCCAGTTCGTCATAGTCGCGGGCGACCAGGTCGAGGAATTTCATCAGCACGCGCACGCGGCGCTGCGGGTTGGTTGCCGCCCACTTCGGCTGTGCTGCCTTGGCATTCTCGACAGCCGCGCGCAATTCCGCCTGCGAAGCCAGCGCCACCGTGCCGCGCACGGAGCCGTCCATCGGCTGCATGACATCCTGCTTGCGGCCGCTGGTCCCGGCGACATGCTTGCCGCCGATGAAATGACCGTAGTCGATCATGATTTCTCTCCCTTTGTTTGTGATGCCGCATTGTCCGCCTTTGGCCGGCGGATGGCAACGCGACGGAGAACGCAACCGTTGTGCGGAAAGTAGATAACGATTGACGGGCGAGCATCAATTCCCGCAAATGGTGGTATGCGATTTCCGCTATTCGGATTGTGAGATTGAGTTCCTTCGCGCCCCCCTCTGTCCTGCCGGACATCTCCCCCTCTAGGGGGGAGATTCCGCCGTCATCTTCGGCTTCGCCAATCATCGAGGCCGTTAGCGAAGAGCTGCCTGCGAAGCTGCCAATCTCCCCCCTTGAGGGGGAGATGTCCGGCAGGACAGAGGGGGGCGCCACGGAACGCAACGTCGATGACTATCATCCGGACCATCCCCATGAACTGGGATGACGTCCGCATCTTCCTTGCCGTGGCGCGCGCCGGCCAGATCCTTGGCGCGGCCAAACGGCTGGAGCTCAACCACGCCACTGTCTCGCGCCGCATCGCCGCACTCGAGGATGCGCTGCGGACAAAGCTGTTTCGCCGGTTGACCACCGGCAGCGAGCTGACGCCTGCCGGCGAGCGCTTTCTCGACATTGCCGAGCGCATGGAAGGCGACATGATCGCCGCACGTTCGACCGTTGCCGGCGAAGGCGACGATGTCTCCGGCACGGTACGCATCGGCGCGCCGGACGGTTTTGGTGTCGCCTTCCTGGCCAAGCGCCTCGGCGCGCTGACCGCGCTACACCGCGAACTGACGATCCAGCTGGTGCCGGTGCCGCGCTCCTTTTCGCTGTCGCGGCGCGAGGCGGACATCGCCATCACCGTCGAGCGGCCGACGGAGGGCCGGCTGGTGGCGGGTAAGCTGGTCGACTACTCGCTCGGCCTGTTTGCCTCGCGCGCTTATGCTGACGTGCATGGTTTGCCGCAAACCGCCGCCGAGCTTGGCCAGCACACATTGATCGGCTATGTGCCGGACCTCATCGTCAGTCCCTCGCTCGACTACGCGGCGGAGTTCAGCGCCGACTGGCGCACCAGCTTCGCCATCTCCTCGGCGCTCGGCCAGGCCGAAGCGGTGCGGTCGGGCGCCGGCATCGGCATCCTGCACACCTTCGTCGCCCGCTCGATGCCGGAACTTGTGTCCGTCGATGTTGTCGCGCCCATCCGCCGTGCCTACTGGCTGGTCTATCATGAATCGGTGAGACCCCTGCGCCGCGTCCAGATCGTCGCCAGCTTCATCACCAAGGCGGTGGAGCGGGAGCGAAACCTGTTTGTCTGATGCATGTCGCCCAAAAGTGATCTCGGTTTTGGGAGAACGACATGCACAAAGACGCTAAAGCGCATCGCATGAATCCGTTCAAACGCGCTGCGCTTTAGCCGTGCCGCCTTTTCCTTGCCACAAAACCGGCGAGTGTGGCATCAGGCGCGCGGTCGCCGCGTAGGGACATCTTTCAGAAAGCTGGCGCGGATAGACATGCGAGCCGTTCTTGCCATCCTGCCGCTGCTTTTCGTTTCCGCTTGCGCCAATCCGTGGACGAAGGTTCCGGAGGCCGAACTGCCCAAACCGATCCGCAATGCCATGGCGCGGCCTTCGCCTTTCGTCTTCGGCAATTATTGCGGCCCTGGCACCCGCACCGGCGATCTGTCGGCCCGGCCGGTCAACCGCCTCGATGCTGCCTGCCGGACGCATGACGCCTGCTACATCGCCCGCCACAACCATTGCGACTGCGACAGCGCCCTCGTCGCCTCGGCAAAGGCGATCCGCAACGACAAAACAGCGCCGCGCAAAATGCGCGGCGAGGCCGAACTACTGATCGCCACCTTCGCCCTTCCCGTCTGCAAGGTCTTCCCGCAGGGCTTCATGCCGCCGCGCGACCCGGCGCAACTGAGCGCCCTGAAGGCCGGAGCGGCCGGGTGAGAGACCCCGCATTCGTCATCGCCACTCTGTTCGGACTGGCCGCCCTTGCCGGTTGTGCCGGCGCTGGCCGCAATGCCTGCGATCTCCTGCAAGGCCAGACGGCCTGTACGCGACCCTCGCTGTCAGCCATGACGCCCGGGCCGCAAGTCGCCGCCGCGCAGTTTTTCGGCGACGCCGGCACAAGCGACTACGAAAAGCGGTTCCTGGCGCTGCTCGCCCACCACCAGCTCGGCGCGATGGACCGCGCCAACGGCACCGGCCCTTTCGGTCATGATCGCCACGACATCCGCAACAGCGATTTCCAGGCGAGCTACCGGACATTGCAGCAACTGGCCGGGCCGGTTGCCGAAACGCATCTGCCGCCGGCCGGCGCCAGCAGCGGCGAGGGCCACTTCGACGGACGCTGGCGGGTGTCGCGGCAGACACTCTACATCGATGCAGCAGCGCGGCCTTCGGCGCCCAGGATCTTCGATTTCTCCGGCCTGCAGGCGCGCAGCGTCGAGATCGTGCTGCGCCAGGCCGGAAAGCAACCGGCCGACATCGAGGGCACCTGCGACGGCACGCTGGCGATCCGTGCCGGCGGCGGTTCACGCACCATTGCCACGGGCACGGCATTCCGCTTTCGCCTGTCCGGCGAGGACGGCACGGTCAGCCTGTTCCCGAGTGACGGCCTGAACCGCTGCACGGCAAGAATCCGCTCCAGCCTTGTCCCGGCCGGCGCACCGCTCACCATCCGGCGCGAAGAGACCGCCGACCCGGCGCTTGCTGCCTTCGACAGTCGTTACGAGCGTTGTCCAACGCCCGACCCCACCGGCCTCGATCCGCTCAGCCGCGCCTTCTACGCCAGCCGCTGGCTGTCGCAGACCTGTGCGTTGTCGATCGGAAAGCCGCGCCTGCTGCGTAAGTCGCGCGACGGCTTCAACGCCAAGGTCGAGGCGCTGATGGGAGCGCCGCTGTCCGACAGCGCCATCGACAAGGGCGACCCGGAGCTGCCGCTTGACTTCTCCAATGCCCCAAAACTCAAACTGATCTATCTGTCGTCGCTGGAGTTCAAGGCCGACTTCTCCGGCCGCATCATCGAACGGCTGATCCGCCATCATGCAGCGCTTGGCACCAAGGTGCGCATCATGGTCACCGACGTGCTGGAGCGCGACAAGGACGACGCCATGCTGCACCGGCTGGCCGCCGAATTCCCCAATGTCGAGCTGCAGGAATATCGATGGCGGGCGGACCGGGGCGCGCCGATCGACGAGCAGATCTCGCAATTGCACAAGGTCCATCATGTCAAGATGCTGGCGACGCTTGCCGACGATCCACGGCGGTCGCGCGCCATCATCGGTGGCCGCAACATCCATGACGGCTTCCTGTTCCACCAGCCGATCGATCTGTCGCGCTATCCCGATCTTGAGCAATACGGCAAGACCGACGGGTTCTCGCTGAACTACTATTCGAACTGGAGCGATTTCGACATCGAGTTCGCCGATCCGGCCACGGTCGAGACACTCGCCGCGCATCTTTCGACAGTGTGGCTGCGCGACGCCGACACCAATCTGGCGCGTCCCTTCTCCATTCCGGTCCGGTCCAACGGCGCCCGCCCGTCAGGCACGGCGCGGCACTTCATTTCGGTGCCCTACGAGGATGGCCATGCGCTGGAGGATTATTTCGTCGAGCTGGTCGACGCCGCCCAGCACCATATCCAGATCGTCAATCCCTACCTCAACCTGACGCCCAAACTTGCTCAGGCTGCGGACCGGGCGCTCGCCCGCGGCGTCAGGATCGACATTGTCGGCCGCATCGATCTCAAGGGCGATATCGGCGGCAAGTTCCTCACCGCGCTCAACAGGCTGTTCGTCGAGAAATATGGCGACCGCATCAACATCCGCGAGTTCAAGGCGCCGGATGTCGTGCTGCATTCCAAGATCATGATGATCGACGAAAGGCTGGTCGCCATTTCGTCGGTCAACCTCAACAACCGCAGCTTCTTCCACGACTCGGAGAACGGCATGATGGTGCTCGATCCGGCCTTCTACACCAGGATGAAGCCGATCTATGACGACTATGTCGCTCACTCGAACCCGGTCGCCACCAATGTGACGATCCCGTGGGCCTATCGGCTGCTGTTCGACGAGGACTGGGTCAGACAAGCATTCTGACCAACACATGCCCTACCGAAAATAGCGCTCCTGCGCGAGGTCGCGGACATCGATATCAGGCACCCGGCTGGAGATGATGTCGGCCAGAACCTTGCCCGAGCCGCAGGCCATGGTCCAGCCGAGCGTGCCGTGGCCGGTGTTGAGATAGAGATTGGAAAGCTCGGTGCGGCCGATCAGCGGCGGACCATCCGGTGTCATCGGCCGCAGCCCGCACCAGAAGGTCGCGTCCCGCATCGCGCCGGCGCCCGGAAAGAGATCGCCGACCGAGTGTTCCAGCGTGCGCCGCCGCGATTCGTGCAGCCTGAGGTCGAAACCGGAAATCTCGGCGGTGCCGCCAACCCGGATGCGGTTCCCAAGCCGCGTGATCGCCACCTTGTAGGTCTCGTCCATCACCGTCGACACGGGTGCCGCGGCGGCATCCTTGATCGGCACGGTGATCGAATAGCCCTTGACCGGATAGACCGGGATCGGCCGCTTCACCCGGCGCATGAACCCTGCCGAATAACTGCCCAGCGCCATCACATAGGCGTCGGCGGCTTTCCAGCCCTTGCTGGTGCTGAGATTGGCAATGCGGTTACGGCTGCGGATGATACGCCAGATCGTCACGTCGTATTCGAACTTGACGCCGCGCGCCACACAGAGTTCGGCCAGCCTGTCGGTGAACATCTTGCAGTCACCGGTCTCGTCGTGCGGCAGCCTGAGGCCGCCGACGAACTTTTCGCGCACCCCGGCCAGGCCCGGCTCCGCCGCGATGCAACCGTCCTGATCGAGGATCTCGTAGGGGACGCCATACTTCTTCAGCACCTCGACATCGCCGCCGGTGCCGTCGAGCTGCTTTTGCGTGCGAAACAACTGCAGCGTACCCTGGGTACGCTCGTCATAGGCGATGCCGGTCGCTTCGCGCAGCGCTTTCAGCGTGTCGCGGCTGTATTCGGCCAGCGGCACCATGCGCGCCTTGTTGATCGCATAGCGCTCGGCCGTGCAGTTGCGCAGCATCTTGATGAGCCATGTCCACATATGCGGGTCGAAGGCCGGACGCACCACAAGCGGGCCATGCTTCATCAGCAGCCATTTGATCGCCTTCAGCGGAATGCCGGGTCCGGCCCAGGGCGAGGCGTAGCCGGGCGATATCTCGCCGGCATTGGCGAAGCTGGTTTCCAGCGCCGGGCCTTTCTGGCGGTCGAGAACCGTCACCTCGTGGCCGGCCTCGGCAAGAAAGTACGCCGTGGTCACCCCGATGACGCCACCGCCCAGCACCATGATCTTCATCGTTCACTCCTTGCCGCGCCGCGCGTCCTTGAGGACGCCGTGGACGCGGCCGCATTTCCGATTTGCGCATGATCCCGGCGAAAATCGATGCCGATTTTCAAGGCCATGCACTGTTGCCCGTTCACGCCGCCGTGGGACCGGGGTCGTCATCCCCCTCTGTCTGCCGCATTCCGGCCCTCTCGCCAAGAGGCCGCCAATCGGCTGCGGCGCTGTAGACGAGGGTGAGCCCATGCGGTCGTCGCCCCTCGGCTTGGGATTTCTCCCTGACGGCCCGCCGCGCGGCCTCCGGCTGGTAAAGCACGGCCGCGATCAGGATCGACTCCCGCCTGCCGTCGGCCTGTTCGATCGATGCCGTCTGGCCCTCTGCCATGCCAAGCATGCAGAGCCCCCGCCTGGTCGTGATCGGCAGGCTGGAGCCGACCGGCCCGCGCACCTCGTTTTGCACCAGGGTTCGGGTCTCGGCAGGACAGGCATCGATACGAAACACCACCCTGCTGTTCAGCGTCACGATATCGGCTTCGACCGAATCGATCGAAACGACATCGGCGTTGGAGAGCTTGTCTGCAAGCATAGGAACGATCGGATCCGCGAAAGCCCGCCGACGCTCCAGCATGATCTCGAGGACGGCGAAGTCCTTCGTCGTCAGCCGACAATTCGTGCCTGTCATCACCGCCTCCATGATCAGGACCGCTGCTGGCCGGACGCGGGCGTGTCGACGGCTTCGACAATCAACGACATTTCCCGGCCGCCACGACTGCTCCAGCGCACTGTCTGCCCGATGGTGGCGCCGATGAGCGCCGTCCCCATCGGCGTCAGCACCGAGATCCTGTTTTCAGTGATGTCGGCATCGCCGGGATAAACCAGCGTGATGCGCTCCCCGCCATCGCCGCGGATTGTCACCGTCGAGCCCATCCGCACCACGTTGGCCGGCATGGAAGCTGCCGCCGTGATGGCCCGGTCCATCTCCGAAAGCAGCTCTTCGGCCGTCTCGGGCACGCGGTCGAGCGACGCCCGCGCCAGGCCCGTCAGCCTGTTGTGGTCGGCATCGCTGACCAGAAGCCGGCTCGGTGGACGCAATCCAGTTGCATGTTGCATGGCAAACCTCGTGAATTGGCGCATCGAACAGATGCGCGCCTGCCGCCGTGCTGGACGGCGGCGATGAAAGCCGGCAGCCGCGAGGGCTGTGTGGCTTGAGAATGATGATGTCAGGTAGAAATGCCCCGGTTCGGACAGGCGCCAAAAGGCGACCGCGCCGGGGCTACGATCCCGCGATCGGGCAGACCCTGAACAAGGTTCTGATATAAGCGAGGTTGCTCATGCCCGGAGCCTTGCCGACAGGCGTCCGCTTGTCAAGCGCGGCCAAACCGCTCAACCGCCGACATAGCGCCGATGAAAGCGCGGGCCGAGGCTGGTCAGGATCTCGTAGCCGATGGTGCCGGCATGGCCGGCAGCGTCTTCGACGCTTTGTGAGGGACCGAGCAGTTCGACGAGATCACCCTCGCGGAGCTTGCCGGGCGGCAAGGCGGAGATGTCGAGAATGATCGAATCCATCGACACCCGTCCGAGGAAGGGCAGGCGCGCGCCCTCGAACCAGGCTGCGGACGCCGCGCGTCGGTGCCAGCCATCGGCATAGCCCAGCGAGATCGTCGCGGCAGCGAGCGGAGCCGTCGTGTGGAAAATGTGGCCGTAGCCGACACCAACGCCAGCCTCCAGCATGCGCGTCTGGACGATCTTGGCCTCCAGCCGTACCACCGGCAGCATCGGGTTCGGCCTGGCCGGCGTCGGATTGATGCCGTAGAGCGCGGCACCGGGGCGTGCGAGATCGTAGTGAAAGCGTGCCCCAAGAAAGATGCCGGACGAATTGGTGAGCGAGGCCGGCGCCTCCGGCAACATCTTGCGCAGCCGCTCGAATGCCAGTCGCTGCCGCTCATTGGCCGGATGCTCCGGCTCGTCGGCGCAGGCAAGATGGCTCATCACCAAGCGGATGTCGATGCCGTCGAAGGCATGCGGATCGGCGGCAACGCGTTCCACATCCCGGGGCGCCATGCCGAGCCGCGACATGCCGCTGTCGACCTGGATCGCGGCCGGCAGTTTTCGGCCGGCGCGGCTAGCCGCCACACGCCAAGCCGCCAGTTGCCCCACGCTGTTGATGACGGCGCAAAGGTCTGCGGCCACGGCGTCCGGCTCGGCACCAGGCGGAATGCCGTTCAACACGAAAATGGCGGGGCCGGGCCCGATCGAGCGGCGCAAGGCGACGCCTTCGCCCAGAAGCGCGACAAAGAAGGTATCGCACCCTTCGCGCAGCAGCGCCGCCGCGACCTGGCTGGCGCCAACGCCGTAGCCGTCCGCCTTGAGCACGCCAGCGCAGCGAACATCGCCCAACCGCGCTTTCAGCCGCCGATAGTTTTCACGGATCGCACCGAGATCGATGGTGAGGACAGCCCCAGCCGCCACTTCGCTTGTAGCGGTGACCTCTTCGGGCAGCGACCTTGTGGGGGCGTCGTTCATGGCGACCCTTCGCATAGTGTATAGACACATCAATAGGACCGCCGGGTCGGCGCGGCAACCGCGGTTGTTGTGTCGCAGCTATTGCACCAGATGCCGGAATGCCGCCACCACGTCCTCATAGACATGGCGCTTGAACGGCACGACTAGGTCGGGCAGATCCTGCATCGGCCGCCATGCCCATTTGTCGAACTCGGCGGTGTGACCGCCGGGCGGCGGGTTGATCTGGATCTCGCTGACGTCGCCGTGGAAGCGAAAGGCGAACCATTTCTGCGTCTGGCCGCGATACCGGCCCTTGAAGGCAATGCCGACGAGATGGTCCGGCAAATCATAGTTGATCCAGTTGGGCGCTTCGGCCAGCAGCGAGACGCCACGCATGCCGGTCTCCTCATAGAGCTCGCGCTCGGCCGCCTGCAACGGCTCCTCGCCCTTGTCGATGCCGCCCTGCGGCATCTGCCAAAGCTGCGTCGTGCCGGCAAATTCGCTGTCCGGCTCGGCAATGCGATGCCCGACCCAGACCAGGCCTTCGGCATTGAGGATCATCAGCCCGACACAGGGCCGATAAGGCAGCGTTTCGCGGTCGACTTTCTTTGTCTTTGCCATCGGTCAATCTTCCAATCTGTTTTCCGATGGCTAGCCTTTTTGCGGATCGATGGCCACCGCTGAGATCGGCACGATCTCGATGCCGCGCTTCTTGGCCTCGGCCACCCAGGACGACACGGTGTCGACCGTCAGGTCGAAGGCCGAGCCAATGCCGACGGCAGTGCCTTTGGCCCGCGCGGTCGCTTCGAGACTGTCCAGTTTCTTCAGGATTTCGCCGCGATCCTGTACCGCATCGATCGCCGTGTCGCCGGCGACGAAGGGCACGCCGTCCTTCAGCGCCAGGTCCGGCGCCAGGCTGCGCGCCGACGAGCCGTCGTCGATATAGGCGAGGCCGCGTTTGCCGAGCTCGGCCATGAACGGCTCCATCGCCGCCGCGTCGGCGGAAAAGCGGGCGCCCATATAGTTCATGACGCCGGTGTAGTTCGTCGTCCGCGACAGCGCCCAGTGCAGGTTCTTCAAATTCTCGTCCGCGCTCGCCGCCACCGTCAGCGTGTTGCGGCCAGGGTTGACCTTCGGGTAGTCGAACGGCTCGAGCGGCACCTGCATGACGATCTCGTGTCCGCTTTGCCTGGCTGCCTGCATCCAGCGGCCGATGCTGTTGCCTTGTGGCGCGAAGGCCAGCGTCACTTCCGCCGGCAGCTTGGCGATGGCCGCCTGGGTGCCTGTCTGCGAAACCGAAAGCCCGCCGATGACGATCGCTACGCGCGCGCCGCGACCGCCCGACCAGGGCCGCGCATAAACGTCGAACGGCCGTCGGCCATCGGCGGCACGCACGGGCAAAGGCCCGGTTTCACTGGCTTCGATCAGCGCCTTGTCTGGAATATGCGCGATCTTCAGGTTCTGGCCGATGGTCGACGGATCGCGAATGACGATCGCTGCCCTGGGCGGGCCATCGCCCTCCTCCGTCTGCACATGGATGATCTGCGGCCCACCTGTCTTTGTCGACGTCTCCTTGGCCGGAGCCTCCGGCTTCGGTGCCGCCACCGGGGCCAAAGCGGACGGCACGGCGGCAGGCTCGGCCGCCGCTGTCACTTTCGGTGTTGAAACGGCAACCTCTTGCGGCTTTCGAAACGGTTTCTCTCTCAGAGCGATCGCGCCGGAGACGCCAACCACCACCAGCACGACCGCGGTCGCCATGATCGCACCGCCGCTGACCTTGCCGGCGGCGCGCGGCGACCGGACAGCCTGTCCGAGCGGGCGTTCAATGTCCTTGCCGATATCAGCCAAGCCTAATCCCCGGGCGCATGGCTTCGAAGACGAAACCGCTTCGAAAAGACATGCGCGAATTCTTCAATCCTGGCGCACCCCTGGCGCCGTGTTTGAGGGCTTCGCCTTGCCCCCGAATCAAACTGCCGGAACCTTTCGGTCCCGGCAGCATCGCATTGCTTCCATCAGGCGGCCAGACCTGTTGTCGGTCACCGGAGCATCGGGCCCAAAAGTGGAATCCGGTTTTGGGAAAACCCGATGCTTAAACAAAAAGATAGAGCGGCGCATGCGCCGCTCTAGGCCCTTACTGGTTGAGAACGGCCTTTTGCGGATTGGGCGGGAAGGACGGATCGGTCTTCTGGCCGCGCAGCAGCTGCTCGGCATAGATGAGCTGCAGGTCGTCCTTCGGATCCGGCGGCACATAGGCCGCCGACCCCGAACCGGTCGTGCTCTCGTCGGCGCCCTTGATATGGCCCTTGAGATCGGATTCACCGCGCGTCAGGTCCCTGCCCTGCAGTTCCGGCGGCAGCGGCTGGTCGACCTTGATGTCGGGCGTGATGCCCTTGCCCTGGATCGACTTGCCGGACGGCGTGTAATAGAGCGCCGTCGTCAGCCGCAGCGCGCCATTCTCGCCGAGCGGAATGATGGTCTGCACCGAACCCTTGCCGAAGGACTGCGTGCCGACCACCGTGACACGGCGCAGATCCTGCAGCGCGCCGGCGACGATTTCCGACGCACTGGCAGAACCGCCATTGACCAGAACGATCATCGGCTTGCCGTTGATGTCGTCAACCTGCTTGGGCTTGGCGTCGAAGCGAGTGACGTCCTTGGGATCACGGCCGCGCGTCGAGACGATCTCGCCGCGGTTGAGGAAGGCATCGGACACGCTCACCGCCTGGTCGAGCAGACCACCCGGATTGAGGCGCAGATCCAGAACGTAGCCCTTGAGCTTGTCGTCTGGAATCTGCTTCTTGATGGTGTCGATGGCGTTCTCGAGGTCGTCATAGGTCTTTTCGGTGAAGGAGGTGATCTTCATGTAGCCGATGTCGTTCTCGACCCGGAACTTGACTGCCTTGACCTTGATGATATCGCGCACGACCGTCAGTTCGATCGGCTTGTCGGCGCCCTGGCGCAGGATGGTGAGCTTGATCGGCGTGTTGACCAGGCCGCGCATCTTGTCGACCGCGTCGTTGAGGGTCAGACCGCGAACCTCTTCGCCGTCGATCTTGGCGATATAGTCGCCGGCCAGCACACCTGCCTTGGCGGCCGGCGTGTCGTCGATCGGCGTGATCACCTTGACCAGATCGTTCTCCATGGTGACCTCGATGCCGAGGCCGCCGAACTCGCCCTTGGTCTGGACGCGCATATCCTGCGCCTGCTCGGCGTTCATGTAGGAGGAGTGCGGGTCAAGCGAGGCAAGCATGCCGTTGATGGCGTTCTCGACCAGCGACTTGTCGTCGGGCGGTGTCACATACTGTGCCCGCACCCGCTCGAAGATATCGCCGAAGATCGCCAGTTGCTTGTAGGTCTCCGACCCTGCAGCGTTCGCTGCCGAGCCGGGTGTGCCATAAACAAGGCTCATGGCGGACGCGCCCATCAGCGCACCGGCAAACAGAAGCGACAGTTTCCGCATTATTCACGTCCTTCCAGAAAAACGGTCCGCCCACCATGGGGCCGGATCGACGGGTTTTCCATCCTTGCGGAACTCGACATAGAGCTCCGGCGTGGCATTTCCATTCTTCGAAACCGAGGTGCTCGCCACCCGGGCCTCACCCATCGCGCCGATCGGCTCTCCTGCGAGCACTGATTGGCCGGTCGCGACGCTGATTCTGCTCATCCCCGCTAAAACGACATGATAGCCGTCGCCTGCGTTAAGGATCAAGAGTTGACCATAAGAGCGAAACGGCCCCGCATAAAGCACATTCCCATCCGCCGGCGCGGTAACGATGGCTCCCGATTGTGTCGCAACCATGTCGCCAAGCATCACCGCGCCGTTACCGTCATCGGCGCCGAATCGCCGCTTGATGCGCCCGGTCACCGGCAGCGCGATCTGTCCCTGCAGCGCCGAAAAGGGCGCCGCGGCGGCAAGTTGGTTGCCTTCCGGCACGGGCAACGACGCCAGTTCCGCCGGCGCTGATGTCTTGTCGCCATCCGCCGTCTTCTGCTCGGCGGCCCTGGCCGCATCGGCAGCCTTGCGGGTCTTGTCGGCCTGCGCTTCGAGCGAGGCGATCAACTCCTTCAGGCTGCCGGCCTTGGCGGCCAGCGCCTCGGAGCGCTGCTTTTCAGCGGCCATTTGCGTTTGTGTGTCGGCTTCGAGCTTCTGCTTGGCTTCCAGCAGCATGCCGAGCCGCTTCTTTTCCGCCGTCTGGTCCCCAACCGCAGCCGTCAGCCGAGCCCGTTCGGCCTCGATCGAGGCCGTGACCCGCGACTGCTCCTTGAGATCGGCGAGCAAGATATCGGTCTGCTGACGCAGTTCCGGCACCACCGCGCCGAGCAGGATGGCACTGCGCACCGACGACAGCGCGTCCTCCGGCTTGACCAGGATCGCCGGCGGCGGGTTCAGCCCCATGCGCTGCAGCGCGCCCAGCACTTCGGCCAGCACGTCACGCCGCGCCACCAGCGAGGCGCGGATTTTCTGTTCCTGGCCCTTCAGCCCTTCCAGCTTGGCGCCGATGTCCTCGATGTCCTGGCCGAGCTTCTGCTCGGTCATCGCCGACTGGATCAATGCGGCTGTGATCGAGGCGTGATCCTTCTTGATCGTCGCGATGTCGGCGGAGAGCTTGGCCAACCGTTCGGACGACAGCGTGATCTCCTTCGAGACCCGTTCGTATTCGGCCCGGCTCTGGTCCGGATCGGGAGCCATATCGAGCGTGTTTTCGGCCCGCCCCGCATGCAGCGACAGCACAAGCGCCGCCGCCGCGATGCCGCAGCGCGCGCGCCATGAGCCCGTTCTCGATTTCCAGCCTTCAGACATCCGGCGTCGACTCTATCTGCGGCTTCGTTAACGAACCATCAACCATGTTTGAACGGCCGTTCCCGAATGCATGTCGCCCAAAGGTGGTCCCGGGTTTGGGAAAACGACATGCATAAAACCAAAGGTCCAATCTTGCGCGGCATTGGGGCGGAAATCCGGGCAGGTCGCACCAATTTACCGGTTTACGAGCGATGGTAGGGGTGTCCCGAGAGGATAGTGGCCACCCGATAAAGCTGCTCACCCAGCATCACGCGCACCAATTGGTGCGGCCAGGTCAGCAATCCGAACGACATCACCAGTTCGGCCTGATCGCGCAGCGATTGATCGTGGCCGTCGGCGCCGCCGATGGCGATGACCAGCGCCTTGCGGCCACCGTCACGCAACAGGCCGAGGCGCCCGGCGAAGTCTTCCGAGGAAAAGCTTTTGCCGCGTTCGTCGAGCAGGATCAGCGCGGTGCCGGGCTGCAACTGCGTTTGCAGCTTCTGGCCCTCCTCGCGCCGCCGTTCGTTGGCGGTCTGGCCGCGCCCCTCGGCGATCTCGGCAATGCCGGCAAATTCAAGCCCCACCGCCGGGCCGCTCTTTGCGAAACGCTCGAAATAACGGTCGGCGAGCAGCTTCTCGGGGCCGGCTTTCATCCGGCCCACGGCGTGAACTGATATCTTCATCCTCGCCCCTATAAGCCGCTAATGCATGTCACCAAAGTAGGAACCGGTTTTGGGGCAACGACATGCATCAAAACAACGACGGCTTAGTGGAGTGTCTCTTCCTCGAGATCCGGCGCCTGCCACATCTTTTCGAGATTGTAGAATTCGCGGACTTCGGGACGGAAGACATGGACGATGATGTCGCCAGAATCGATCAGGACCCAGTCGGCGCCGGACAGCCCCTCGACGCGCGCAGTGCCGAGACCGGCATCCTTGATCGCTTTGAGAAGGTGATCGGCGACAGCCGCGACATGACGGTGCGATCGGCCTGACGCGACGACCATGTAGTCGCCGAGGCTCGATTTCCCCTGGATGTCGATGGAGACAATGTTTTCGGCCTTGGAGTCTTCCAGACTGGCAAGGACTGTCTTGATGGCGCGGGACACGGCGTCGTCTACGCTGATCCTGGCCGGCGAAGGCATGATATCGGCCTTCTTCCGCAGTGCTGTTCTCAGTGTATTTCCTTTCGCAGCAAGAACAACCAAATCACCCTCAAAAGCAGGTGACACCACTTAGATAGGCAGAGTTCCCTGACAGTTTCAAGACGGAACCCTGCCTCGCACGAACGTATTGTTAGTCCTGTGGTTCCGCCGCACGCCGGAAAAGATCGGAACCCACGCCGCCCGCACGGGTTATCGGCTCACCGACCAACCGGAATTTTGTCATGCCGATCGACCCGCAAAACGCCCTCCTCATCGTCCAGGCCGGCCTCGCACAGCTGAGCACGCTGATCGTTTCCTACTCCTTCTCGGCCATCGGTGCCGTCATCCTTTTGGTTGTCGGGTACATCGTCGCCGGCCTTGCCGAACGTTCGATCTTTGCCGGTCTCGGCCACATCCATGGTTTCGACGCAACGTTGCGGCATTTCTTCTCCAAGATCGTCCGCTACGCCATCCTGATCCTCGTCACCATCATGGTTCTCGGCCAATTCGGTGTGCAGACGGCGTCGATCATTGCCGCGATCGGTGCCATCGGCCTTGCCATCGGCCTGGCGTTGCAAGGCACGCTGCAGAACATCGCCGCCGGCATCATGCTTCTGGCGCTGCGGCCGTTCCGCATTGGCGAATCCGTCGAGGTCGGTTCGATTGCCGGCTCGATCGAGGAGATCGGCCTGTTCGCGACCATGCTCAGGACCGCCGACGGCGTCTACATCCTGGCGCCCAATTCGACGCTGTGGAACCAGCCGGTACGCAACTACTCGCGCAACGGCGTGCGCCGCAGCGACATCACGCTCAGCATCGGCTCCTGGAACGACATCGACCGCGCTCAGAAGACTTTGCTTGCCATTGCCGGCGCCGAGCGGCGGGTGAAGCGTGAGCCGGCCCCTATCACTTTCGTTGCGACACTGGGCGAAAGCACCGTTTCGATTGCCTTGCGCTACTGGACATCGTCGGCGGATTTCTTCGCCACCCAGGCCGATCTCACCAAGCGCGCCAAGCAGGAATTCGACTCGGAAGGCATATCGATCCCGCTGCCGCCACCGGAAGCGCCATCGCCGGAAGCCCGGCGGCAATGATCCATTAGCCCTTGCGCCGATCTTGCTCGTCCGGCGCGAACGCAAGTTCGACCGGCAAAGGCGCTTGCGCCGTCATCGGCGCGAAACTGCCGGTTTCACCGGCGGGAACCGGACGCGTCGTGAACACGCGCAGAAGCACGAACAGGCAGAAGGCAGCGGCGATGAGGATCGCCACATAGATGAACGCCTGCGTGCCAAAGACGGCCGAAAGCGCAGTCACGATGCCGGGCACGATGAAGCCAGAAAGCGACCACGCGAACAAAAGCGAGCTGGACAGTGCCACCATGTCCTCCTTGCCGGCGCGGTCGGAGGCATGCGCGCTGGAAAGCGAATAGATCGATTCCGAGGCGCCATCCCAAACGATATAAATTACCACCAGCGCCGCCAGCGCGCCGCCATCGAACCCAAGCGCAAACAGGCCGGCGACCATGGCAAGCGCGGATGCGACGATCAGCACATAGCGGCGGTCTGTGCGGTCGGAAATCCAGCCAAGCGGGATCTGTAGGATCAGCGTGCCGACCGGCATCGCCGAAAGCAGAAGCGCGACGTCAGCCTGGCTGTAGCCCTTGGCCGTGGCATGGATCGGCGCAAAGCCGGCGATCGACATCGACAGGCCGCCAACCGCCAGCATGCCGGCAACGCCGACCGGCGAAATCCGCCAGGCCCGGCGCAGCGCCACCGAGGCCGCCTGCGGTGCCGGCGGCTGGGCCAGCCGCGTCATCCCCACGGGGAGGATCGACAGCGCCGTGAAGACGATACCGATCAGCGGCGCATCCGCCGTCCTGATATCGACCAGCGCCAGCGTCGCATAGCCGACGCCAAGCCCGGCGACATAGGCAACGTAGAAGAAAGCCATCACCCGGCCGCGGATGGCGTTGGCAATGGCATCGTTGAGCCAGCTCTGGGCGACGATGAACAGGCCGCATATGGCAAAGCCGTAGAGCGCGCGGGCGGCGATCCACAGCAGCGGATGGACCCCGGCGCCGACAGCGGCATTGGCCAGCGCGATCAGCGCCGACAGCACCATGAAGGCACGGGCATGGCCAACCCTTCGCACCAGCGGTCCGGTCAGGATACAGCCGGCGAGGCCGCCCGCTGAAAGTCCGGTGATGATCAGCCCGGCCCAGGTCGGATCGAAGCCCTCGGCGCCGAGCCGGACCGGGATATAGGCAAACATCAGCCCGTTGCCGACAGCAATCAGCGCCATCGACACGATGACGCTGGCAATCGCGATCAGCGGCGTGGGCTCGGCGCCCTGCTCGGCTTCGCTGCGGTTTTTCCTGGGAATCGACATGCCTGCTCAGGATTGCCCATGAAACGGGCAAAGGGAGCGATAAAAGCGACATGGCCGGGCGAGTGGGCTCACCCCTTCGCCAGCTTGCGGATCGCACTCGACGACAGCGGCGAACGCGGGCCGTGGATGAAGGTCCAGGCCGGCGCCTTCATGCGGGCCAGCCGCGGCGCATCGCCCTCGTCGACGCGGGCATAGTCGAAGGTCTTGGCGACGACCGACGACAGGAACGACAGCGTCGCTCCCGGGCGGTCGATGACGGCGATCGGGAAGGTCATGACGATCTCGCGCCAGCGCTGCCAGCGGTGGAAATCACGCAAACTATCGGCACCCATGATCCAGACGAAATCGACGCCCGGATTGCGCGCCTTGACCAGCGCCAGCGTGTCGGCGGTGTAGCGGACGTGATGGGCGGCTTCGAAGGCGGTGACCTTGATCTTCGGATTCTTGGCGATCTGTTCGGACAGCTGCAGCCGCTCGCCGAGCGGCGCCAATTCCCTGGTGTTCTTCAGCGGATTGCCCGGCGTCACCATCCACCACAGCTGGTCGAGTGCCAGGCGTCGCAGCGCAATCTCGGCGACCAGCGCGTGGCCGGCATGCGGCGGATTGAACGAACCGCCGAACAGGCCGACGGCCAGCCCTTTCTCGGCATGCGGCATTTTGAGATAGTGGGATGGGGCGACGGGTGGGGAAGGAGATAGCATTGCGCTAGGCACCCCCCTCTGCCCTACCGGGCATCTCCCCCGCAAGGGGGGAGATCAGCAATTTCGCCGAAGGCGTAAATCTTGCAGCGTTGAGGATTGGCGAAATCAGAAATATCAGCCAATCTCCCCCCTTGCGGGGGAGATGTCCGGCAGGACAGAGGGGGGTAGCTTGGCGCAAGGCCTCAGGCTCTATCGACGAAAAGCTTCAAGGCCTCACCTGTCCCGACCCGCGCACGCGGTATTTGAACGAAGTCAGCTGCTCGACGCCGACCGGTCCGCGCGCATGCATCTTGCCGGTGGCGATGCCGATCTCGGCGCCCATGCCGAACTCGCCGCCGTCGGCAAACTGCGTCGAGGCGTTGTGCAGCAGGATCGCCGAATCGATCTCGTTGAAGAATTTTTCGACCGCTTGCGCATCCTCGGCGACGATCGCTTCGGTGTGATGCGAGGAAAAGGTTTCGATGTGTTCGATCGCACCACCGATACCGTCGACCAGCTTCACCGCGATGATGGCATCGAGATATTCGGTCACCCAGTCGGAATCGGTCGCCGGCTTGGCATCGAAAAACACTTTCAGCACGTCGGCATCGGCATGGATTTCGCAGCCAGCGGCGCGCAGGGCGTCGAGGATCGGCACCAGATGCGTGGAGGCAACCGTGCGGTCGACCAGCAGCGTCTCGGCGGCACCACAGACGCCGGTGCGCCGCATCTTGGCGTTGACCGCAATCCTCACCGCCATGTCGAGATCGGCCGAGCGGTCGATGTAGAGATGGCAGATGCCTTCGAGATGCGCGAAGACCGGCACCCGCGCCTCGTTCTGCACCCGGCCGACGAGGCTTTTGCCGCCGCGCGGGATGATGACGTCCAGCGTACCGCTTAAGCCCTTCAGCATCTCGCCGACGGCGGCGCGATCGGTGGTCGGCACCAGCTGGATGGCGTCTTCCGGCAGGCCGGCTTCCTTCAGCCCTTCGACCAGGCAGGCATGGATAGCGGCCGAGGAATTGAGCGAATCCGAGCCGCCGCGCAGGATCACCGGATTGCCGGCCTTCAGGCACAGCGCGCCGGCATCCGCCGTGACGTTCGGGCGACTCTCATAGATGACGCCGACGACGCCAAGCGGCGTGCGCACGCGCTCGATATGCAGGCCATTCGGCCGGTCCCATTGCGCGATCACGTCGCCGACCGGATCGCGCAGCGCCGCGATTTCCCTGATGCCGTCAGCCATGGCGCGAATGCGCGCCGGATTGAGCTTCAGCCGATCCATGAAGGAGGCGGAAAGCCCGGATTCCTGGCCATTCGAGATGTCGATGGCGTTGGCGTCGAGAATATCCGGCTCACGAGCGACGATCGCCTCTGCCATGGCGAGGAGTGCGGCGTTCTTGGCGGCGGTCGTGGCAATGGCCAGCGGTCGGGCGGCAGCGCGGGCGCGGCGGCCGATATCGGCCATCGTTGCCACGGTGTCGTCCCCGGATTTTTCATGCAATTTCAGCATGGCTCATCCTCCGCTGGTTACCTGGTCACCGGCCCCTATTTGGTCGCTGACCCCTACTTGGTCGCTGGCCCGTACTTGGTCGCCGGAATGGCTCACCACAAGGTCGTCGCGGTGGATCATAGCCGAACGCGCCTCGTAACCGAGCACCGTTTCGATCTCGGCCGTCTTCAGGCCTGCGATCCTTACGGCATCGGCGGCATCATAGGCAACCAGCCCGCGCGCGATCTCGCGGCCCTCGGGCGACAGGATCGCCACCGTATCGCCGCGCGAGAAATTGCCGCTGACCAGCTTAACGCCGGCCGGCAGCAGCGACTTGCCCGATAGAAGCGCGCCGATGGCGCCGGCATCGACCGTCAGCCGGCCGGCCGGTTCGAGCTGGCCGGCGATCCAGGTCTTGTAACCCTTGACCGGATTGGAGCTGGGCCGGAAGAAGGTGGCGCGTTCGCCGCGTTCGATCGCCATCAGCGGCGACAGCCGCGTGCCCGACGTGATGATCATGGCCGTGCCGGCGGCGGTGGCGATCTTGCCGGCATCGAGCTTCGTGCGCATACCGCCGCGAGACAGCTCGGAAGCGGCGGCGCCCGCCATTGCCTCTATGTCGGGCGTAATGCGATCGACCACCGGAATGAATTTGGCGTTGGGGTCGCGCGCCGGCGGCGCCGTGTAGAGGCCGTCGATGTCGGAGAGCAGCACCAGGAGATCAGCGCCCATCATGGTGGCGACACGAGCCGCCAGCCGGTCATTGTCGCCATAGCGGATTTCGGACGTCGCCACCGTGTCGTTCTCGTTGATGACCGGCACCGCCTTCATCTTGAGCAGCGTCGAGATCGTCGCCCGCGCGTTGAGATAGCGGCGGCGCTCCTCGGTGTCGCCGAGCGTCAGCAGGATCTGGCCCGATTTCAGGCTGCCCTTGCCGAGCGCATCCGACCAGGCGCCGGCCAGCGCGATCTGCCCGACGGCTGCCGCCGCCTGGCTTTCCTCGAGCTTCAGGGCCCGCTTGCCGAGGCCAAGGATGGTGCGGCCAAGCGCGATGGCGCCTGACGACACGACGAGGATTTCAGCGCCGCCCTGGGCCAGCACGGCAATGTCGTCGGCGAGCGAGGCCAGCCAGTCGCGCTTGAGGCCCGTCGTGCGGTCGACAAGCAGCGCCGAGCCGATCTTGACGGTGATGCGCCGATATTTTTTCAGCGACTGCATCGTCCTATCTGTCCCAGCGTGTCTCGACCGGGGCAGCGATCTGCGCGCGCGCCTCGGCCACCACCGACATCAGCGCCCGCAACACCGCCTCGACGCCTTCGCCGGTGACGGCCGACAACAGCATCGGTGCGCGGCCGGCGGCACGTTTCAACGAGGCGACCTTCTTCTTGCGCGCCTCGGCGTCGAGCGTGTCGACCTGGGAAAGCGCGACGATCTCGACCTTGTCGGTCAGACCGTTGCCATAGGCCTCCAGTTCGGCGCGCACGGTCTTGTAGGCCTTGCCCGGATTCTCCTCCTGCGCCGAAACCAGATGCAGCAGCACGCGCGTGCGCTCGACATGGCCAAGGAAACGGTCGCCGATGCCGACGCCCTCATGCGCACCTTCGATGAGGCCCGGAATGTCGGCGATGACGAATTCGCGCGCGTCGATGCGGGCGACGCCGAGGCCGGGATGCAGCGTCGTGAACGGATAGTCGGCGATCTTCGGCTTGGCCGCGGTGACGGCGGCGAGGAATGTCGACTTGCCGGCATTCGGCAGCCCGACCAGCCCGGCATCGGCGATCAGCTTCAGCCGCAGCCAGATGTTGAGCTCTTCGCCCGGCAGGCCGGGGTTGGCGCGGCGCGGCGCCTGGTTGGTCGAGGTCTTGAAATGCTGGTTGCCGAAACCGCCATTGCCGCCCTTGGCCAGGAGAAAGCGCTGGCCGACCACGGTCAGGTCGCAGATCAGCGTCTCGTTGTCTTCTTCGAACACCTGCGTTCCCGCCGGCACCTTCAGCGTGACATCGGCGCCCTTGGCGCCGGTCATGTTGCGGCCCATGCCATGGACGCCGGTCTTGGCCTTGAAATGCTGTTGATAGCGGTAGTCGATCAGCGTGTTCAGCCCGTTGACCGCCTCCAGCCAGACATCGCCGCCACGGCCGCCATCGCCGCCGTCCGGTCCGCCGAACTCGATGAATTTTTCGCGCCGGAACGACACCGAACCGGCACCGCCGTCACCGGAGCGGATGTAGACCTTGGCTTGATCGAGAAATTTCATGGGATTGTACAGTTTCTACTAGTGGCTTTGCGGCATTGCTCTAAACCTTGGGCCTTGCTCTAAACCAAGGCGCGGCGAAGGGCGAGGCCGTTTTGTGACAATGGCCATGTGGGGTTGGCCAGAGAGACGTCGGAATGAAGCTTGTAACCTACAACATACAGTACGGCATCGGTCTCGACGGGCAATACGATGTCGGGCGCATCGCTGACGCCGTGCGCGGGGCCGACGTGATCGCTCTGCAGGAAGTGACCCGCAACAATCCCAGGAACGGCGGCCGCGACATGGTCGCCGAGATCGGCGAGGCGCTGCCAGACTATTTCGCCGTCTATGGCAGCAATTTCGAGGCCAATATCGGCTCTCACATCGACAACGGCCGCGCCGTCACGAAAACCTTCCAGCTCGGCAACATGGTGCTGTCGAAAACGCCCATTCATCTGTCGCGCAACCTGCTTTTGCCGCGTAGCCGCAGCTTCGAGATGATGAACTTCCAGCGTGGTGCGTTGGAAGCGCTGATCGAGACGCCGCTTGGTTTCATCCGCTTCTATTCCATCCATCTCGATCACCGCAGCCCCGTCGAACGCACCAGCCAGATCCAGTTCCTGCGCCAACGCATGTTGAACTATGCGCTCGAAGGCGGCGCACTGTCCGGCGTCGCCGAGATCGGCCTGCCGGAATTGCCGCATCCCGAAGCCTTTGTCGGCATGGGCGATTTCAACATGCTGGCCGGATCGCCCGAATATGTCGAACTCGCCGGCCGGCCGGACCACGAATTCGGCATGCCGCTGACCGCCGACTTTGCCGTCGATGCCGCTGTGCGCCTCAATGTTACCGGCGACGATCTCGTCAGCTGGGTCGATCCCAAACAACCCACAAATCCCGATCGCCACAAGCGCATCGACTACATCTTCACCAGCGCTTCGCTTGCCAGATCCCTGCAGCGTCTATGGGTCGACCGGCAAGCGGTCGGTTCGGATCACCTGCCGATCTGGGTCGAACTGGGCTGACCCCAGATTTGTCCTGCAATCTTTTTCCCAACCTTTGACTTTGACCAAAGCTCAGCGCCGAGGTGTGTCGAGATTCAGGTCAGGCCGAGCCGAAAACGCTGGTTTTCGAGAACCGGAGCGGAGCGTACTTAAAGTACGTGAGCACCGGAAGCGCAGAAAATCAGCGTTTGCAGGCCGGCCTCACCTGAATATCGGCACACATCAAAAATGCACCCAGTTCCGCAGGCTCGTCCACGTCTTCCTGTCGAGCCGGTAGCGCTCGACCGGCACCTGGCCGGCGACGATCGAGTTCAGCATGCCCTGGCCGGCATACTGGAACCCGCATTTGTGGATGACACGGCGCGAGGCCGGGTTGATGACCCGCGTCGAGGCATGCAGCACCTGGATAGACGTCCTCTGGAAGGCGAGATCGACCAGCGCATGCGCTGCTTCCGTCGCATAGCCCTTCTTCCAGTAGGGCTCGCCGATCCAGTAGCCGAGCTCCAGCCCGCGATCGGTGGTGTTGAGGCCGGCGCAACCGACGAAAGTGTCGGTACCGGCCAGCGTCAAGGCATAGGCGATGCCGGCCCGGCGCGACTTGGCCATGGCGAGGAAGGCGCGCGCCTCGGCCTCGCCATAGGGGTGCGGCATGCGGGCCAGCATTTCGGCGACATGACGGTTGTCGGCTAGCTCGGCCAGTTGCGCGATGTCGCCTTCATGGGGCGCCCGCATCACCAGTCGCTCGGTGACCAGCACCGGGCAGTCTATCGCGTAACTTTCGTCTTCTGAGTCTTCCGCTTCGGCAACCATTTGAAGTCCTCCAGGCACAAGAAAAAGGGGAGATGGAAACCCATCTCCCCTGATCCTTTTCCTGGCTTTGCCAGACACCGGTCCCGAGATGGGCGCCGGTGTTCTAGTGCGGAACCGGCTACTCCGCGGCTTTGGTAATCGGGTTGACCGATACGTAGGTTCGGCCGTTGGCTTTTTTGTTGAACATCACGGCGCCGGCTTCGAGCGCAAAAAGGGTATGATCCGTGCCGATGCCGACATTGACGCCGGGATGCCACGTGGTGCCGCGTTGACGAATGATGATGTTGCCCGGGATGACGGCTTCGCCGCCGAACTTCTTCACGCCCAGACGCTTGGAATGCGAGTCGCGACCGTTGCGCGACGAGCCGCCAGCTTTCTTGTGTGCCATCTAACTAACTCCGTTGCGCCGTAAGGCGCCTAAAAGGCCTTATGAACGCGTTCGCGTTCCGTTTCAAGTCCGATCCGGCGACCCAATCGCCAGAAAAATTACTTCGCCGCCAATTCCTTGGCCTGCTCGCGCCAGTCCTTGATCTGGTCGGCGCTGAAGGGCATGTGCTCGTCGATCTTGGCGACATCCTTGTCGGTCAGCTTGGCGAGCTGCGCGAAGGTGATGATGCCCTGCTCGTTGAGGTCCTTGGCTGCGACCGGGCCGATGCCCTTGATCACGGTCAGATCGTCCGGCTCACCCTTCGGTGCCTTGAACAGCGGTGCTGCCGCGGTCTCGGCTGCCTTTGTCTCGGCTGCCTTGGCCTTGGGCTCCTTCTTCGGCGCGGCTTCCGCCTTCGCTTCCGTGGCGGCCTCTGCCTTGGCTTCCTTCTTCGGTGCCTTGACCGCCGCCGTCTTCGTCGGCTTGGCGCCACCCAGCAGGATCTCGGAGATCCGCACGGTGGTCAGAAGCTGGCGATGGCCGATCTTGCGGCGCGAATTCTGCCGGCGGCGCTTCTTGAAGGCGATGACGGTGCGGTTCTTGCCCTGCTCGACGACTTCGGCGGTGACCACCGCGCCGTCGGCGAACGGCGCGCCGAACGTGACATTTTCGCCCTCGCCATGCGCGAGAACATGGCCGATCTCGACCATATCGCCGACATTGGCTTCGACTTTTTCGATCTTCAGGAGATCGTTGGCGGCAACGCGATACTGCTTGCCACCCGTTTTAATGACTGCGAACATTTTTTGCCTTTCGCTGTTCGGTCGGCCTTGATGAACCGCCTCTGGCGGTTCAGCCGTCTTTTTGTCAGTCTGCGGGTTCAAAAAACAAGCGGCGCGGAAGAACCCTCCACGCCGATTGCGCGCCGTCCGTAACCCAAGGTTGGGTGCGAGTCAAGGCAAACAGCCGCGCCGGACTGTTATTGGCGGGCAGCACTGGCCCCATGTCGGCAGCACCGCACCGCGCTGTCGTCTGGCATGAGGATGCGTGGCAGGCCGACAATCTGCTTCAGTCTCCCTGCACCGGACCCGCCGCGAATCCGCCGCTTGTCCGGCAAGCCAAATAACTCACGGATTGGCCTTGTAACCTGCCCGTTCAGCCGTTATCTAGTGCGCCGCGCCGGCAACGGCCGACCATGACCGCGGAGAGGTGGCAGAGTGGTCGAATGCACCGCACTCGAAATGCGGCATGGGTGCAAGCCCATCGGGGGTTCGAATCCCTCCCTCTCCGCCAATGCCATTGATTTTGTTACATTTTTCGGGCCGATGTGTCCGCTTGACCTAACCGACACGAAAAAGCCCGCGCGAGGCGTTGGTCCGGCTGATCAGGCCGGTTCGTCAACATCCGAGCCGGTGTTGAATAAGCAGACATCCCAAGCCGCCCTGTCGATCGGCTTGAGAAACTGACCCAACATAAGCCGGTCGCGGTTCTGATCTTCGAACGCGAACGAGCGTACGCCATAGACTTCGATCGGGTCGCCGCGCTTCGGCCTACCCATTTGCCGCTCCATAACCAGCGACGGCATCGGATGGTCCACGTGCGTCACCCAGGCACCGATTTCGAATTTGAACGTATCCTCATTAAGCATGTGCGTGGCTCCTTGTTGCGTTGCAGTGGCGAAATCGCTACTGTGTCCACATTATAACGCATATTCGCCACGTCAAGGCGAAATCGCAACGGAGTAGCGAATTTGTCACCTGTGCAGTGCAGAATGGCCCGTGCCGCCCTTCAAATCGGCGTACGAGAACTGGCCGAGGCCGCCCACGTATCCACAAACACCATTACCCGACTGGAGCGCGGCGAAGATCTGCAGCCTCGCACGGTCGCCGCCATCCGCATCGCCCTCGAGGCGGCTGGTATCGAGTTCATCAACGGCACCGGCGTGAAACTGCGGACATAAGAGTTGTGGAAAACTCGCAGCTGTAGACCGCTCCCTTGCTTTTTATCTTGTCCCGACGATTGCCACCGATCGCTGCGGCGATAGCGTCACGCCGATGACCAACATCCCTGCAGCAACACTTTTAGGAACGATCTACACCGCGAAGGAAGCGGCCATCCGACTGAGGATGACGCAACGCGGCGTGATAACGCTCGGAAAGCGGTATGGCTGTTGCTCCATGAATGGTCGAAACGCGCTGTTCTCAGAGCAGGATCTCCTCGACATTTGGCAGATCATGCGAGCGCCAGCTACTGCGACTAAGCGCGCCAGCGCGAGCGCGAGCGCGATCGCGTTCTACACATCGGATGCCTCCTACAAGGATATTCTGCGAACAGAGCAACGAAAACGCGACGAAAAGCGACGCCTGCGGAAGGAGCGCGAGACAGCCGAACGCGAGCGCCGCCTGGAGGCAACGCGCCAGGCATCGCGGGACAAAGTTGCATCGAGATCCGCAAAGCGCGCCGCTGCGCTGGAGGAGGTCAAGGACGTTCAACGCGCCACCGCGGAGGCAGAGCCGCTAGACCACAAAAACCGCGACCCGGCCTACTGGACCGAAGACCGCAAGAAACTACTGCGGCAAGAGCGTGTTGCACGAATGCAGGAATGGACGCCCACCAAATGACCACCGAGCCCGCCACAGTCACCAACGCCGCACTCGATAAGCTTCCGCTCTTCGCCACCGACCTAGAAATAGCTGTCGCCATCGTCGGAAAGCAGAACGCCTCACGGTGGAAGCGCGAAGTCCTTCCTGCTCTTGAACACAAAGGGTTCCCGCGTTGGGATTCTTTCCACCAAGGTCGTCCCGTTCCGTTGGTGAAGAAGTTCTATGCCCACTATTTCGGCGTCACAGCCGGATTCGCGATGGCCAGACCAGACGGCAAGGAAAAAGTGTGGCTCGGCAAGCTTATCGAAAATAGGGTCGACAAGGAGGAGCGGCTTCGCGGCGATGGGGTAGACGTTGTCGAGCGGGACTTTGGTACCGACGATCCCGAGAAGCTAAAGGCGATAGCGGAGTATCGAGCCAAGAAGCGAGCCGAAATCGAAGCCAGAAAAGCCCGTTGACTTCTCTTACCGTCGCGCGCCAGTTGATGCGGGGTTTTGGGAGGGGACGATGAAGTACAAGCTGTCACTAATATTGGTCGCTGCTGGACTATCGGGCTGTGCTGGCATGAAGTACGCGATGGATAATTACACCGGCATCAAGCCACTGAGCTACACCAGCCCGACGCAGAAGACGTCATATCTAGTCTATGACAAACCGGCCGAAAGCCGCCTGATGATCACGTCATCGATCGCCAACGCCATGGGGCAAGGCGCGCTGACCGGATTAACGATGATGAACACGACACCCCCGGAAATTCTTTTCGAGCAGGCCGCTGTTGAATATCTGGCATCGACGGGACGGACATGCGTATCAAAGAAGGCTTTCCTGATCGTTCAGCCGCAGTTTGAGGTTCAATACGACTGTTCGCCGCCCGCGCCGCCAGTCGCTGCTGTCGTGACGCCAAAAACCCCGACCCCAAGGTCGCCTGAGAAGAAGGCGCCTGCATGACCCGCTTCCCCGGAGATACCAAGCTCATCCTCCGTCTTCTGCCGTTCGGCGTCGTCATCTTAGGCGCGGTAGGGTTTTGCCAGTGGATGGGCTGGATCTAGCTTCTACTCGTCGCGCCAGATGACCCGCCGCACAAATCGGATTTCGGCCAGGCGCCTATAGCGGACTTGCACCGCCTCCAGCCCGACGAGGTGGAGGAGTTCCGCGTCGATGTGTTCGGTATTCCGGCATTTCTGACAGCGCATTTTGCCACGTAGCGCCTCGATCGGCACGTTGCCGTAAACTTCCCTCAGTTCGCCCGGCTTGAAATAGCGCTTAATGTTGCAATGCCGACAACGGACAAGCGCCACCTGCCCCGCATCGTGGGCATGCATCAAGGTCCATGGCGCACCCTTGTGCCACCTTTCCGGTTGATCGGGCATGCTTTGAAATGAGGAACATATTCCTCTCGGTCAAGAGGCCCTTGACTCTTGTGTTCTCTTTTTGTTCACTGCGGCGCTTAGGAGCAACTGGAGGCAGATATGAACCTGCTTTTGACCGTTCCGGGCGCAACGTCCGAGGAAATTTCGCGCGGCATCGCTGCGGCGGAGGCCGCATTGGAGAATGCCGGCTTCACAGCAGAGGAAGCGGCTGATGGGTTCTTTGCGATGGAAGGCTGGGATAGTGCCGACCCAGATGATGATCTGACAGGAGATGAAGGCGATGCTGCCCAGGCTTGGTCTGATGCTTACACCGCAGCCAGAAATGCCTGCTGCGCCGGATGGCCGGAAGCCCGCATGCCTACAAACATGTCATTGGATTTGCTGATCGATCCGGAAACGCAGCTTGCCGACCGTGCAACGGCGCTCAGGATGCTGCGCGACTATGTTGATGACGACGCCAGGAAGGAAGTCTTTGACGGCAACGATGCCATCTTGGCATGGAGAGTCGCCGCCGATTTCGAATCGATAAAGATGCGCGACCTAGTGTCAGACGTAACGGTAGCTTTCACCCGCCTGAAACACGCTCATTTCCATCCCGAGGAGCCTATCGAGCCGAAAAGGCTGGCCGTGCTGGCAGCGATCGATGCAATTGAGGCTGCGACCGAAAAACAAACGTCGCATTGATGGGCCAGCGCGGTCGATCCATCCCGACACCGACGGCCATCGATCGGGATTGGCCGCACCAGGTCGCATTGCCGGATGACATTTGCACTGACCGGAACTTCGCAATCATCGCGAAATTCTGCGATGCCCTTGGCGTCAAAATCCAAACCCGGCAGGTGCAGGCGATCTGGTCATGCGGCAAATATGAAAATTGGCGGCTGCACTGCTTTGCCGATCGCGCGGCCGCCAAGGTGTTCCTTGACCACTTCTGCGGCGTCATGTTCGATCCGAGGAAGGACCGGGAGAACGGCCGAGCCATGGGTGTCTGGCGCCGGTCGGGTGACTATGAACGCATTCTGGAGCTAGGGCCGCTGAGCGTGCCGGATATCCTCCGAAACTAGGGGCAACGAGATGTGCAACCTCTACAACATCACTACCAGCCAGGAAGCGATCCGGCAGCTAACGCGGACGATACGCGACATCTTCGGCAACCTTGAGCCGTCGCTGGACCTCTACCCCAACCAATTCGGCCCCGTGGTGCGCAATGCGGCGGACGGTCAGCGCGAGCTCGCCAATCTGCGCTGGGGAATGCCGACGCCGCTCGAACGCGTCAAGGGCAACGCTGACTCTGGCACCACCAACATCCGCAATCCACAATATGGCCACTGGCAATCCTTTGTTGGCGTCGAAAATCGCTGCGTCGTGGCCGTGACCAGCTTCGCGGAGCCCTCGCCTACGCCCGGCGACAAAGATCCCGAAACTGGCATCCAGCGAAACTACTGGTTCGCACTCAACCAGGACCGGCCGCTGTTCTTCTTCGCTGGCCTGTGGACGCCTTGGCATGGCGTGCGCAAAGTCAAGGAAGGTCCGGGCGATCACGAGGTTTATGGCTTCATGACCACGAAGCCGAACGCCCTCATTGCGCCGATCCATGAAAAGGCGATGCCGGTGATCTTGACCCGCCAGGACGAAATCGAGACCTGGCTTACGGCGCCGTGGTCCGAGGCCAAAAAGCTTCAACGGACGGCTCCGGATGATGCGCTGGTGATTGTCGACAAGCCGGCAACGCAAATCAAATTTCCGATACCGGCGCCGGCGCAAGGCTCCCTGTTTTAAAGGAGGGCATGACCATGGACCAAATAGTCAGCCTGGACAGCAGGCAAGAGGCGGCATTGCAGGCCGTCGCCGACAAGTTCGTCGCTCTCCATAAGGGCAATGTCATGAAGGCGCTGAAGGAAATGATGGTGCTGAATGGCCGCCTTCAGGATCAGCTTGACGCGCTAAAAGCGCCACCACTCGGCAAGCGTTACGGATGAGTGACGAGCCCGCCAGGCTTGCCGAAGGCATGACGCCGGCGCCACGTGAACATGGCGGTGTCCTTGGCCATGTGTGCGAGCATCAAGGCTGTGGAAAGGTCGCAGGCTGGGGATTCAGCAAGCCAAGACAGCCGCCGCACTGGTTCTGTTTTGCGCACAGAGCCGATGGTGATGCCTACCTACCGCGTTAGGCGGGAAAGCCCGCGCCGCTTGCGGGCAGCGCGGGCCGATCGGAGGCCCGATCTTCAGCAGGCGATGGAGGGCATCACCTGCCGCACGCACCAACTTTTAGAGACGGCTAATGTTCCGTCAAGCCGGTTCGTGCCCGCTTATCCCGAGTCGAAAGTCGGTTTCCAAGAGGCCCGATGGGTTCGGCGGCTAGGGTTGCCGTTGGCGGTGCATAGCCTCGAAAATCACTTCGAAGACGCTCCAGACCTCGTCATTGATCTCGTCGGGTTTAATTCCAACCTCGCCGGCGGCTTTCATCATCTGGTCGGCCAGGTCGCTGGCAGCGATGGGGTCGCCCGTGGTGGCAATCGGCAGATGATTTGCAATCCACTCGTCGAGGAACTTGCGGCCGCGAGCGCTCATTCTGGCACGCCAGCATCGTAGTGCACGATGGCATCGAGGATAGTGCGATAGAGGCTGTCGACCTCTTCGCTGATCTCCTCTCTCTTGATGCCGATGGCCTTCGCATCGGCAAAGAGCTTATGGGTAAGTTCGTCGACCGAGATGACGTCGGCCTTGGTCGACTCTGGGATGTTGTTGGCAATCCATTGATCGACGAAATTTAGGCCGCGAGCGCTCATTAGATTTCAAGCTCGGATCGTGCAATGAGTTCCGGCGAATTGTCCGGCCTCCCTTGTAGCCGTAACGCCCTCAGCTGCCTTCCGCTCGGCGTCGAGGACCAGCCTGCATTCACGGTTCGCTCGTTCGAGTTTTTCCCGATCCACCTTTCTTGTCTTCATTGTGGCCTCCTTGGCTGATGCGCCAAAAAGTGCCGACTTGAAGAAATGTTTCCGGAAAAATTTCCTGATGCCGGACATCATTTTTTATTGCGGGGCCAGACGTCATGCATCCTTTAGGTTTTGAAGGCGAGCGACCTTTTTGTCCCAGCGTTTGGTACGAATCCGACACGTTATTGCGAGCGGTCTTGACTGGGATTATTTTGGCGTTTTCCTCTTTCAAGGGAGAGCGAAAAACATGCACAATGGCGTTGTAGAACCCGACGAACTCGCGTTTTTGACCACCATTCTAGACGAGCATTGCAAGGCCCGCGGCATTGAGGCGGATAGCCTAGATCGCCAGAACCTGGCCATCCGCATCTTCACGCTTTTCACGTCCGGCTATACCGGCGTTGAGAATTTAAAGCAGGCGCTTTCAGACCATAACGCCCCTATGGCAACTAGCTTTCCTCCCGGAAATCCTGCAGTGAAGCGTGCCGCAAATCTGCCTCGCCACGCAGATGCTTCACGCGACCGACAAGACCCGGCTTGACCCACTGTGTCGCCGGCCGCTTCATGCCTTGGGGCGCCGGCCCCGCGTGTTCCTGGACACGCTTCCATAGCCGGTCGCGGATTGCGCCACGCGAGTTGATGAATGCCGAGCCGACATACTTCCCGGTCGCGCGATCGGCCATCAAGGCGAAAGCCGGCTTGCCCATTTCGCGCTCGACGCCGAGGATGTCATATTCCTCGACGGCATAGCTTTTGATCTTGAGCCAGTTGGTCGACCGGCCGCTGCGATATTTGCTATCGCGGCGCTTCGAGACCATGCCCTCAATGCCGGCTTTGTCGATCAACTCGAAAATCGCTTTGGCATCACCCGGCAACGCCTGGCTGAACTGGATCTGACTGTCCGGCTCGATGATGCCTTCCAGAATCTCTCGCCTGTCCTCCAGGTCCATGTCGCGCAGATCGTGACCTTCGAGGTGCAGGAGGTCGAAAGCGACGAAATAGAGGTCTTGCTGACGGCGCGTAATTGCTTTGCGCAGCGCGGCAAAGTCGGACAGGCCAGCCTCGTTGAGGACAACGATTTCACCATCGATGATTGCGCTGTCGAGCCCAAGGCGTTTGGCCGCGCCGACCAGATTGCGATACTTGGTCGTCCAGTTGAGCCCGTTTCGGGTGAAGATACGGACATCGTCGTCAATGACGATCTGCGATCGATAGCCGTCGAATTTTACCTCGTGAACCCACTCGTCGCCTTCGGGAGGCTTCTCTACCAAGGTCGGCAACAGAGGCTCGACAAACTTCAATCGCATGAACTGACAATCCCAAACCCGCGATTCAATTAGCGCGAGCTGAAGTGACTCCGGAACTTTTGCCGTGGCGCAGAGTTGCCGCCGCATGACGAAGCTATCCGACCTTGGGCCGCCGATCCCCGGCAAGCGGCACGGCACACCGCCAGCGGACGAACGCGACCATTTCTACAATTGCCCCCAATGCGGCCAAAAGGTCGATATGCGTGATTTGCGGCAAGTCGTCTGGCATGAGGTGCCGGGGCACAAACCGCTCGGCCCACGTCTGGTTTCAGGCTGATCGTGTTACCAGCTCGACGGTTACCCAAAAGCTGACAGCCATGAACAGCAGGACGGCGAATGCGATGACAAAGACCGGCATGCGCTCCCCTCCCCGCTCCATTCTGCTGATGTCGTACCACGCCTGAAAACAAAAAGCCCGCCACTGAGGAAGCAGTGGCGGGCCGACCAAGGCTGTAACGTCCTGGCCAGCAGCGCTACCCAGGGAAGGGACGCTGCTTTTCATCCAACTTTCCGCCTGGTGCCCGGTTCCACGGACAAACAAAAAAGCCCGCCACCGTGAGGCAGCGGGCTTATGGCGTAGCTAGGCGATTAGTTCGCGCCGCCGAGCTGCTTGGTCATCTTGCAGAAATTGTCATGGGTCTTCGCGATAGCCTCGTCGCCACATTCCTTCATGGCCATCCATGCGGCCTTGAATTCCGCCTCGGATTTCATGGTCTTCATGCCGGCTTGCGATCATGACTGGTTCAGCGCTGGCTTTTTTGCATTGGTTTCGGATGATCGCAACCTCGCCCGCCCGCCCCATTCGGGCGGGCATAGGTCAACGAGCGGCGGAGGGGTTGGTGTCTGGAGTGTGCTGGGATCAACCAGCATTTTTGCTCGATCTTGAGTTTAGGGAAACGGCAACACGTCGGCGCTCGACGACCCGGGCGAAGATGTCGCCCTTCTTCACCGATGCTCGGCTGGCCGCCAGAGAGGCAGCTTGTTCCAACAACTTCGCTCTTCGGAAAAAGTTCATCATGCCTGCGCGGTCTTCTTCCTTCAAACCGGAGGAATTTCCATGAACAACTTCAAAAATTCTCACCATGGGCACAATGGCGCTAGCCCGCCAACCTTTCGGCTGACGGGCTTGGGTATTTCTGGGTATGATTTCGGGTGCGCTACTTGCCGCGAACTTTGTAATAGATTTGTACGGCAAGCCACACGATGCCGAGGAAGGTAAGCGTGAGAGACGCGCCATCCTGTATGTATGGAAGCCAAAGAACGTTCGTGGTGGCAGCAGCTGCGATGCCGGTGGTTAGGCGCTCGTCAATCACTTTGCGGCCACCTTGCCACGGATGGCCGCATCGCGGTCATGATAGAAATCACGCAACGCCTTCAAGCGCCGACCGCACTCAATCAACGACTTGCGGTCAGAAATCCAAAGCCGCTCAACGTCCGTTTGTTTCAACTCACCTTTCGGCAAACGAACCGGACCAAGGCAGGCAATCAGCAGTGATCGGTCTGGGTCCGACAAAACTGGCGGCGTGGCAATAAATCTATCGGACGGAATCGATACGCAACCCGCTGCCGTCAGACAGGCAAACGCGATCACGATCAGGGTCAGCGTTCGCTTCATCTGAGAGTTCCTTGATGTGTTTTTCTAAGGCTTCATTATCGGCCAAAAGATCGGCCAAACGCTTGGCCTCGAGAGCCTTGGCCCGCGCGTTGGCTTCAAAGATGCGGGAGATTTCAGCGTTCGTTGCGGCGACGATCTCCACTTCGCGCTGGTCGTATTTAAGTTGCCAGCGGGCGGTGCTGGCCGCACTACCCGCGTGGTACGTCCAGCCGTAGGATGTGGCGATTGCCAATGCCACCAAGCCGCACACAATTACCGACCCCCAGCCGCCCGTAATGAGGTTAAGCCATTTCATCCCGCAAAATCCTTGGGCGGCTCATGCGGCTCCGCTCCCAAAGGCGGATCCACCGGCATGCCGTAGCCGCCCGTTGGCGCGAGCAAGAAAAGTAACTGGCGAAGGTCCATGTGACCGACGCCCATATAGGTGGCGCCGAGCGTGGCGATAAAGCCAAACGCGCTTACCGCTACTGCCGCGGCCTGTTGTGAATAGATCGAATAGACAAGAACTGCCCAGGCGAGCGCGCTGTTGATGCAGACCATGCGCTTGCTGAATGTGCGGCTGCTCTTCGCTGGCAGACCACTACGCTTCATTGGCGCTCACCTTCCCGTCACTCAAGACCAGCGGAAGGTTATCGTTCGCAGGCAGAGGCACCGAAGATGGCCAGCGGTAGCCAAGCACTCGGGCTGGAGCGAACGGCTTGATTGACACCATGTCGCCTTGGTTCCCGCCCAAGACCATCAGGTTGCTGGAGCGATCCTTGCCGACCACAAAACCGACGTGACCAGACCAGCCTGAAGGCGAGCCGCGCCAGAAGACAACGACAGCGCCTGGCACCGGCCTCTTAATCGGCAAGCCCCAAGCAAGCCAGCGGCGCGCGCCCCATGGATTGGCGATAGGCGGCAGACCGGACTCACTGACAACCGCACCAACGAACGTTCCGCACCAGGCAGTTTCGTCATCGCGAAACGGAGCCTTTAGCGCCTCCAGCCATCGTGTGATGATGGAGCTTGTCTTCGGCCCCGGAAGTTCGCGCGTACCGATGTACGCGCGTGCTCTCGCGAGCCAGCGTGGTTCTGACATGGGTTTGCCTTTCCGCCCTCGCGGGCAGTCTGTGACAGTTGAAGTTTCGGGATACCGTGGCGAGATCAGGAGGAACCCGATGGCCGCCTATGTCGTGGATGAGTTGAACGGAAACGCCGTGTTCAGGCACACCAAGATCGACGCATCGAGCGCGATCGAGGCGGCGATGTCAGCGACGGGTAGGACGGTCGCAAGCGGACGCGAGCCGGGGAAGATCTGGATACGCGTCACCGACGAGTGCGGTCATACAACCGAGTATCACTGAGAGCGCGATCCGAGAACGGCGATCACGATGCCGACATGATCCTGAATGTGCAGCGCAGGCCGAACTAGGAGGGCACGCACTGTCGACGAAACGGCTTGATCTCAGTTCTGGTCGACCTGCGGGCTCTTGTCCCATGTTCGATTCTGGCTATTGTCGGCGCAGAGGAGCGAAGCGTTTGACGCGGTTCTATGTCTACGCCGAGGGGGCGCAATGAACACGTTCTTCGAAGTCCACACGTCGCGGCTGCTCAAGGCATGGCGGGAATGGGCGCCGTTTTTGAGCATCTGCCTGGCTGCCCTGCTTGGCTGTATCTGGACGGTCTACCTGCCGATTGTGGGATTGCGGTACCTCTTGGGGTACTGAAGCATGGGGAGCGCTCAGCAAAGACCCTTCCCGCTAGAGCGTTGCGGCCGCTACAAAGAATGCGTCGACCTCGGCTTCGCTGAACTCCAATGCGGCAAAGCCGGCGGCCATCATCGGTTCAGTGCGGACGAAAGAGCCGCTGTTGTCATATGCGATCTGCACCGCCTCGCCTTGAGACGCGATGAAGCCTTCCACCTGATCAAGCAAGCCAGCCGCAAGCAACTGAAGCTTGAACTGTCGTGCAGATACTGACACCGGCACACGCGTGACAGGTCCTGGCAACCCATAGGGTGCAAGAACGTCGTTTAACTCTTGTTCGCTTGCGATGCGCGTCACGCCCGCGTCGTCTGGCAATGCGGCAACGTAGGCACCGCTTGCGCTGGACCAAAAGCTGCTCTCGTCGCCACCGATAATCCAGTGCCAGCTGAAGGGATTATATTCCGTCATGCGTACCATCCTCCGCTACTCACTGTCCCCGCGACATTTCCGGGGAAGTAGGAGGCTCCCCCACCGCTAGTGTTGATGCCTCCACCGGCCTGCGCAGCATATCGTTGTCCCGTTGCGGTCCCGGAGAACACGACGCCATTAGCCTCCAGCACACCGCCCGAGTTCGCGAGCACTCCGACCCAGGACCAGGCTGGTGTTCCGGTGAGCACTATCGGCGCGGCGGCAAAGTTTCCGGCGAACTGAATGACCCCGCCATTTGTCTGGCAGAAACACGACATGCTGCCGGATACAACCTGGCCGAGGGCGATGATGATGATTCGGGATCCACGCTCGCCTGCGTAGTACGCACCGGAAAAGCCTGTGCTGCCTCCCGCCAGATTGATGTTGGAGCAAGTCACTGTACCGGGCGCATTGATCTTGATCGCGGACTGGCTGGCGCCAGCAAACGTCATCTTGAAGCCGGTGATTGTCATTGGGCATGGCAGCGGCGCGTTGATCTGGATGCACGTTCCCGTCGTGCTGATGTGACAGTTGGCAGGCGTCGTCGTGTTGCCTGTGATGGTGATCCCTGTGCCGCCAATGGGCATAGTCGTCATGTTGAGGGGAGCATAGGTTCCGTCGGCCACTACGATAAAGCCAGCCTGCGCCGCCAGATCTAGCCCGGCGAGTGTGTTCCACGCCTTCTGCAGCGTTTGGAATGCGCCGCCAGCAGTGTTGGTCAGCCCGTTGTTGATAGCGTCGTTGCCGTCTGGGCGCACAAAGTAGGTGCGGCTCGTGGTGGGGACTTCGCGCACACCTAACAACGGCTGAAGCGCGCTCGACGAGGCAGCCGCCACCAAGGTCTTGAAGTATGCCGAGAAGCCTAGCGTCGTCAGCTGTGCCGGCGCGTCGGCATCGTCCAGCAGCGCGCGGCCGGCATCTGTCAGGCTGAACAGCGCCGCAGCTGAAGTCTGATCGAAGTACACGCCCTGTCGCGGTGTCGGTGTCAGCCCACCAAGCGCGATCAATGCGCTGGCCGCCAAGGTCTGCATGACCTGTCGCACCAGCGTCTGCGTGAACGGATCGTCGGCGGTGTAGAGGATCCGATATGGCTGTGCCGTCTGCGTCGTGCCGCCCCAATTGAAGAGCAGCGTGATGCTCGTGTTACTGTTGACGGTGAGGACAAGATTGATCTTGCCGTCGTTGCCAATGACCATGTCGTAGGGCCGAACATTGCCGAGCCAGAGCGTGCCCTGGCCGACCATGGCGGCTGACCCCGCGGTCAGCGTGGCCGTGCCGACGCTATAGATTGGAACGGCCATGGCTATTTGGTCTCGCCGGCGAGGACCGCGGAATCGGCCCGATAGTCAGCCAGTTCCGCCTCGATCGCCTTGATCCTCTCGTCACGCTCCGCAACCATCTGGGTCAGGGTGTAGACGTCGCTGGCGAGCACGAGGCGGCGGTTGCGGTGGACCTCATTGTCGAAGCTCGCCTCGGACAGGGCTGCAAGCGGGTGGACCTTCACCTGATTCGGGTCGGACATTGGTGTTTCTCCATGACTGGAAACCCCGCTGGGTGCAGGGCGAATGATGAAAAGAGCGCGAGGACTAGAGGCTGGTCGGAATGCCGAAGATGTAGTAGCGGACGCCCTTCAGTTGAGCGTTGTGATAGCTGACACCACTGTCGGCGATCAGGTAGGGATTGTTGTTCGATGCAAAGATGTCGACACTGGTCTCACTCAGCATATTGATCCAGGTCGACTCTCCGGTCGACTGCCCTGCCCACGTCGAGTCGTTGACGAAGACGACATGCTTTCCCCATACGGCGCTGGGCTCATTGTAGTCGCTCGCATTTGGTGGTGCGTTGTAGACCGCGCCCACCTTCGGGAAGAGCAGGAGGCCATCTGGATTGGCGACCGTGATGTTGGTCTTGCGCACACCCTTGAACCGGTCGCCGCCGGAGAGCGCGGTTGGAAAGTCTCCGGACCAGTTGAGAAATCCCTCGGCAAGGATGGGCATGTAGACCAGGCGGGTGTCCAGCATGATGTCATCTAAATTGTACGCAGTGTCGTGCGATCCAGGGCGCTTCACCTGGTAGAAGGCGCCAACCCCGTCGGTTCCTCGCCATCCGATGTTGGACCCGCCGGTTGTCGGCGCTGCGCCGGAGTTGGCGCAGATGATGTATCGAACGACAAGATTATACTGGGATGCGCTGGTGATGACGACGGTGCTTCCGGAGACGACATAGGTAAAGTCGAGCGACTGACTCTCGTTCATGCTGCTGATGTAGGGCGGATGCCAGAACGTCGTTTCCGACTGACGACGGGCGACAAAGTCCATGTAGGTCTGACTCGTCACCGGTAGCCGCGTGGTGATGGTCGCCGTGCCACCGGTCGGTACGGTGATCTCGCCGGCGGCCAGGATCTTCGCCGGGATCTTGTTCTCGTGAAGGATGTAGTGATCGAGATTTGTATCTGCGATCGTGTAGCCAGGGCGCGCGACCCTGCACATGCTACTGTTGATGCGGATAGGCTCCTGCCCAGCCACGGGCGTCGCGACGAAGGTCGGGATCGCCTCTTCCCTCATGGGGAGATCCCAGACAGTAACCAGCGTGCGAGCGATGGAGATTGTGGCGCCAGAGCTTGTCGCGGATGCAGTTACGCAGGGACGGTTGAATGTGCTTCCGCCGACATATCCGCTGTTGAGCACACTATAGGTACTACTCCCATAACCTGTGTAGGAGTAGACCTGACCCTTCCCGGATGCTGCCCCCTCGTGCAGATCGACGTAGGGACCGCGAAACTTGTTCGTCGTGTAGTCGAGAGCGGCTCGAACCTCGCACAACGGAAAGAACGTGAAGCCATAGGTGGCGGCGAAGTATGCCTCATAGTATTCATAGACCTGGAAGCTGTTGCCACTGAATATCCAGCTGCGGATTCTAACTTGACAGTTTTCCCGATTCGCTCCAGATGGCAGATAGTAGATGTTGGGGGAGCTGGCCGTCCCGCCCGTGGCGGGATACGTCGTGAAGTTCACATCGACGGCGAAAATGTCCTTGATGTAGCCGATAGTTTGGATCTCGGAATTGAATGCGAATTTGCCGACGTTCGCATTGGGTATCGCTAACGGATCGTCGGCATCATTTTTCATGATCTTAACGACCGGACCGCTGCCGGATTTATTTCCTGCAAAGAAGCGTGTCATACGAAAATCGATATGTCTGCCAGCGAGCCAGAGCCGCGAATGACCAGCTTGCCGTTGTTGGACGATAGTTGGTTGAATTTCAGCGTGCCGACGACGATGTTTTCGAGATAGAGAACACCGGCAGTGAACACGAAGGGTGAGAACTTGTTGGTCCCGTCGGTCATGTAAATCTTGCTGGCGACGAGGCCAAGCATGCTGTCGCCGCCGGCAAGCGCCGAGAGCAACAACGCTGCCGTTGACGTCGCCCCGCCGGCAGTCGCCGCCACACTGACACCAACCGTGGCAAGCGCGCCGGTCTCGGTCGCTACGACTGCGGTGCGGAACAGGCTGGACGCCGAGATGTTGCCAACGGAAGCGGAGAGCCCAGAGATTGACACGCCCTGCGCTGTGATCGTGGCGCCCTGTGATGCGATCGTGTTACCCTGCGCATCGACAGTTGTGCCGAGAGTGCTCACACTAAGCTGGACCGAATTGACCGCCAAGACAGTCGCCAGCCCCGGTATTGTCGCCTCGAGCGTTTCCAATCGCTGCACGATCGCCGACCCCGGTCCGGTCGCGGCCGTCACCAGCAGCTGGTAGTCGGCCGTGACCGTTTGATAGACCGACTTGACCTGTGTCAGCGACTGCAACCGGTCCAGATATTGCCCGGCATCCTGGTTCGACGCCTCACGTGCGACCCGGCGGGCGTCACTGATCACGTCCCGGATGTTGACATTGAGCGGGGCGAGCTGGGCGGCGGTCGCCTGGTTGATCTGGTCGGCGAGGCCGGGCAAATAGACGTCGGCATCGCCGAGACGCGCTTCAAGCGTGTCGACTTCAAACCATGCGGATGGAAAGAACGTCCGCGGCGGCGACGAGCGCAGGATATAGCGCACCGCCCACAGCGAGGATGACATAACGCCTTCCCACATATCCTGATCGGTCTGGTTGGCCAGCGCGGAACTGTGTGCCCTCTCTGTAGGAACGTCGCCGGTTACAGCGATCGGCCCATATTCGATATCAACGAAGGTGATCGTGACATCTTCGATATCGTTCCACGTTGCCCGGATGCCTGCTCTTTTAGAACCAGTGGAGGAAGTCGACACGATGCCGGCGACTTGGAAATTTAGCAGTTCGCTCTGATAGTCGCCAACACCAGGCACAATGGCATCGGGCGGAGCGGTCTCATAAGCTGTCGGATCAAAAATGCCGTCGCTGACTTCCTGCAGCGTGAGCGTGATGTTGCGGGCACCCTTGTCACCAAGAGGCCCCAGACGCTTCTCCAGAATCTGGAACGTTACGGTTCCATATTCTGCAGAATCCCACTCAATCCAGCGCCCTGCGTTTGCGTCGGCAAGGTACTTTGGATGAATCGTAATGTCGGCATTGCCTTGGTAGCGGCTAGCCTTGAAGGCTATATCAGCAAGACGATCGGCAACCTCAGAGCGATTAACCGCTCCATATGGCACCGACACCGCAAGACGCTCGCCATCAACAGACAACGCCGGATCATCAATGCGTACCGCCAGCGGCGTCTGTTCGTAGAAATTCTCTGGCTCCAGATAAGTGCCGGCGAGCGTGTTGATCAGTTCCGACTTGGTGCGCTTGGTGGAGAAGCGGAAAGCCTCGTCGACCATGATATCGTCATCTGTGAAGGTCAGGGCGATGGATTGCGCCGCGCCAGCAATGGGATATTCTCCGGCTGAGTCCTCAATCCATGACGCCGCACTAGCTTCAAGCAGTGGCTGCAAATTCTGATCGTGGGTGATGCCTGAACCCGCTGCGGCAATCAGGGCCGCAGAGTATCGAGCGCCACTGCCGACATTTTCATCGCAGATGTTGGCCGCCTGCGACCAGTTGGCGAGCGGCAATCTGGACGCCGAGGCGCCCTTGCCTACCATCATTTCCGTGCCGTTGAAGATGCCGCGCTCGAGCGCGTATGCCATCAGCACGGGGTTTTCGCTAAACGCCCATGTCGTCTGATCATTCCAGCGATGCGAGCCAGAGCCGCCTACTGAGGTGTCTAGCCGCCAGTCGTAAAGCGGCGCACCTTCGATCTCAAAGAACGCTTCCCAAGGCTGGGTAAGGTGTTCGCGATCGAGTACGTTAGTGACAATAGCGTAGGCAATACCTGCGCCGCGATGATCGGTAGTCCAGCGTCCATTCGGATTGGCCTTGGCGATCAGACCGGCATCCGCCGTCTGGTCCATCATGCCTTTGTAGAGTTTAACCCAGACTTCAGCATCGATGCCTTGGATTCGGCGGCCCTTCGTGGCATCGACCGTGCCACCAAGCATCTTCCATTCGCCCTTGTAACGAACGCGCGTGATATCATTAATTTGGAAGTTTGAGAGGATGTAAACATCCTGCACGCGGCGATTGCCGGAACTGTAGGCGTTGCGATAAATGAGATGGCCTGCTGTGCCGACCTTGCCCATTGCGACAGCGCGCGCGAGATCCTCGCCATAAGTCGTATCAAGCTGTGAAGCCTGCGACTGCGCCTTAGGCGCAAGCATCGCGCCAAGCGCATACTTGGCGGCAAGACCCAATCCAAAGCGGGCCAAGCCCGCCAAGATAGTCGATCCACCCAGAAGAGAAAATGCGCCCGTAATTGCCGAGCCGATGCTGACAAACAGCGGGACTAGAAAACCCATAAATTAGCCCACCCGTTTAGCCGACCCGGTAGGCCGTCTTCATTGCTGTCTGTGGAAGGAAGATGCGGGCGGACTCAGTGCGGCACAGAAAGCCGCGGTCGCAGACAAAGCCCGCGCAAAGAACGCCGTTTTGCTCGACAACGCCGACGTCGCCTCGCCTGGCTAAGAGCCTGCCGATGGTTGGTAGCCCAAAGAACGTGCCGAGCACGTCCTCGACGTTCTCACAGCCTTCTTTGCGCATAAGGCGTGCTGCGCCAGCCTCGCTCTTATAGCGACCGCGCCACGGAGCCATGATGTCTTGGCCTGTAACGGCCTCAATCGCGGCTGCTGCGGTAAGCAGGCAATCCGTCTCGCCCCACACACCAGGCGCGTCTGTGATGCTGGAAACCAAGCGCGCAAGGCGTCGGTCCCAGTCTTTCAATCGGGTTAGCTCGAGCATGTGCGTCCTAGTGGTGGTTAGAAACTGATATCGAAAGTTTCGTGCTGCACTTTTGACGCGTACTGAAAGAACATATCGCCGGACGAAACCAACTGTTGGTCTTCGTGGCTCGCCGTTCGATAGCCGTCGCGGTGATTGGCGATGGCGCCGGAACGAACGTTGGCGACAAGCTTCTTCTCGCCATTGTCGCGCGAATGGTCGATCGTATCGATGAAGCCATACGCGCCAGGTTCGGCATGCAGGAAGGTCCGATCATCGGGGTCGAAATAGAAGTCGAAAACCGTGACCGGCGCGTCCTTGTATGTCTCGTTTTCGACAAGCAGGAGTTTATCGGGCGTAAGGCCGGAGTCGCGCTTCGCGACAAGGCTTAGCGTAAATGTCGACGCTGCCGTGCCAAGCCCGTAAACCGGCTCAGACACCTCAATAAGCGTGTTCGGCCAATAGACGAGACCGTCAACCGTGATGTCGCCCTTGCCGTTCCAGAAGCCATAGGTGCCCGTGCCGCATACGATCTTGATGCCGGAACGAATTACGGCCCGCCCCTCCGTGAGGACGTCCTGCAGTCTTGTTGGGAAGGTCATGTGTCGCCTTGTGGCTTGTGGCCTACTTCGGAATCTCAACCAGCGTAAATGTCGCGGACGGCAGGAAGTCATCCGGGATCGAAAACGAACCAGGCATAACGCGCATGTTGGCGACAGGATTCTTGAACGTCACAACGGCGCTTGTCGTGATGTACGAAGGCACTGTCGGCTCGACTGTGATTGTCAAGGCGTTGCCGGAAGCAACGGCGCCGGTCTGGACCCGGAACAACGAGTTATAGCTGCCCGTCGTCAGGCTGATTAGGTCGCCAGCAGCAAGCGTAAGACCATTGTCAACGCCGTTGATCACCAGCGAGTTACCGGTGATGGAAACCAAATTGCCGGTATTCGTCAGTTTGGTGTTGGCTGCGTCACCCCAATATGCACGCGGTATGCACATGTGCTTGGGCGTGTAGGTGACCGTCACAAGCCCGCCGCGTGATGCGTCCTTGAATGCCTCCACAAGAAGGCGCTGCGCCGCCGTAAGCGGCACAGTCTTCATTTGAACGGTCCAGTAGGCGTCTGCGTACTCGACAAAGGACATTGCCCGCGTGCCGCTGCGTGACACGGACACCGATTCCACCAGTTGCGGGTAGCTAATCAGAAAGGGCACTGCCGGAAGACTGATAGCCATCAAATCATGCCCGTTGTTTTGGCGTCGCGAAGAGATTTCAGCACGCGCGGTGTGAATTCCTTCTCGAACTTCTTGAGCGCCTTGGTGACTTCCTCGCCCGCGCCCTGTTGGGCGTTTGGCATGTTGATGGTCGGCGCGAACGTAACGTTTGTCTGCCCGCCACCGACGCCAGCATCGAACGACGGCACACGCGGCACGATTGTCCCACTCGAGTTGGGCACGAACAATTCCGGGCGTTTCTCGCCTACAATGTAGGGCTTGCCGGCCGTGACCGGCCCGCCGTTGGCGCGCAAGCCAAGCGCGGAAATGATGCCAGGATCACTGCCGCCGCCACCAGTCAGAGCACCAAGAATGCTGCCAAGGAACCCACCGCCACCGCCACCCGCCGAACCGGCTTGCAGAATGGAGTCGACCAAATCGTTTTCGATCTTGTCGATGATCTTGTCGAGTACGTCTTCGGCAATTTTCCCGAAGTCCTGCCAGTCCAACTTGCCGTCATCCAAGGCAGACCGCAGGTCATCAAAAACACCCTTCAGCACGTCGCGCTGAAGATCCTGCATGTCCTGCGCCTTGCGGAGCTCGTCCGCCTGTTTGGCGTAGGCGTCCGATACTTGGTCGATCGCGGCAACCTGTGCCGGCGAAAGCTGCGCGTTCTGCCAGTCCTGGTCGCCTTTTTTGCGGGCCTCCTCGCGGACCTGCTTTAGCGCCTCTTGCTCGAGGTCTAGGCTGACTTTGCGTTTGGTTTGGGCTTCGAAGGTTAGGCCGAGGCTGTTGAACTCTTCGTTCAGGGCTGCTGTGCGGTCCTTGATGCCTTGAAGGTCTTCGGCGAAGCGGTCGTCGGTTGTCTTTCTGGGTCCGCGCGACTTGGGTGCGCTGCCACTGGATGGCACCACTGTTGCCTTATGCGCGGCCTCGCCGTATCGCGCCTTAAGCTGCGCAACCAACGCGTCATCTGCCTTGGTGATTTGGCCACCGAATGCGCCAGCAATGCGCGCATCGATGGGGTCCAGGTTCCTCCCCCCTTTGCCGGGGCCAGTCAGAACGTCGCCAGGTTTGCCAACAAGCGAGCCGGCAAGGTCGCCCATCTCAACGGCTTGCCGCTGAACAAGGAACTTGTTCAGCTGTGCGGATAGGGCATCCATGCCCTCAAGCACAGTAAGGATCGCCGACTGCGAACTAACCGCAAAACGGCGCCATGCCGCATCCCAGCGGTCGCCCATATCCTCCGCACGGCGGAGCAGTTGCTCATCGATAACACCGCCCGCATCAGCGGCGGCCTTCTTCATGTTCAGGATGCCTTGCGCGCCGTCATTGAGGCCAACAAGCATGTCTGCGCCACCGCGGCCAAATGCCGTGGTAACAAGCAGCATTTTTTCTTGTTCGGACGTCGCGTTTTTAACCAGATCGGCGTAGTCGGCTAAAAGTTGTTCGGACGTTTTGATATGGCCGTTTTGGTCGCGTACCGCGATCCCATTGGCCTTCAGTATCTTGCCGAGATAGTTCCCACTAACCGCGGCTTCGCCGATATTCTTACTGAATTTTTCCATTGCGGATTCAAATTCAGATGCTTCTACGCCGGCCTGCGAAAAGCCGAAGCCAAGTTCCTGCAGTGCCGTAGTGGTAAGCCCAATACGGTCGGCGGTATCGACTAGGTGAGATGCGTTGTCGATGGCCCCCAGAGCCTGCTGGAATAGCGCAATTGGTCCCATCGCAGCCAGTGCACCGGCACCAAGTCCCTTGAAGAAGGTTAGGGCGTTACTACCAATTCCACTGAAGGAAGCGTTCAGGCGCGACGTCATTTGCGACGCGCGGCCTTCGATCGCCGCCATATCCCTGGCTGCGATCTTATTGGCCTTCGCCATCTGACGTTCGAAGTCGTTAATCCTCGCTTCGAGGTTTACGACTAAGCGCGGATCATCACTTGCCATAGCTGGCCTTTACAGACTTTGAGATGGCGCGCTTGATGCGCGATCGAATTCTTTTCCGGACGAGCCTGTAGCCAGGCCAGAAGTATGGCTGCGCAGGAGACTGCCTGGTGCCAAACTCCGCGCCTAGTGCGTAGTCGTACTCGCCTTGCCCAGAACGCGCAGGTCTCGTTGTTGTCTCGCCGCCTGCGGTTACCTGGCGGGAAAGATCACCTGTGACTGACCACTTAATGCTAGCTTTTAGCTTGCCGCTATCGCGCGGAGCCACGGCGCGCTGCGCGGTGACAAGCTCGTTAGCGCCTTGGTCTAGCGCTGGCTGCACGCCAGCCTTAATGGCCTTGGGAATGGCTGCCAGGCGACGTTGCAGATCGGCGAGGCCGTTATTGATTGCCAATGCCGCCCCCATACCGCTCCAGCAGTGCCGACATTTCATCGTCGCTCGGGCCTTCGTCTTTCTTGCTGCTGTTAGCTTCGTTGAAGCCTTCAATGGCGAGCGTGTACTCAGTGACGGTCGATTTCCAGAACACTTCCGGCGTCCAATGAAGGACACCAAACGCGCCCTTCATCCAATCGCGCCACGGAAACGGCTTTTCTATTCCGCCGCTGCCGGAGCGGCCTCGTCGTTTTTTGGCTCACCGTCGAAGTGATGGCCCAGCGCGAGCGCGAACGCTTCCGAGCAAGCACTGAAGTCTTTCAACTTCAGAGCCGCCACCGCCGCGAACTTATCGCCGCGCACGGTAAGCAGTTCGATTGCCGCCATTGTTGCCGCAGGCTCCACGCCAGACAGCCGCACGAACAAATCCGCAAGGGACTTGCACTCTAGCCGCGTGCTCACCGCGGCAAGTCCAGCCATGGTTGCCGCAATAACGAGGTCAACGCCGCCCACCTTAAGTGCGACTTCCCCTCGTGCGCCGTTGACCTCCAATGCCATCTAATTACTCCGCCACAAACGTAAGGGCGCCGCCAGCCATGAAGGTGGCGTCGAAGCCCATCGTGCCCTCCTGCTCGCCATTCAGCGTGAAGTCAGTCACGTACCAGGCGCCAGTGAATGTGCCCAAGCCGGGAACAATTACCTTCGCGTTGAAAACCGTCGCGTTAGTCACATAGGCCATGAAGGAGGTCTGATCAGAACCTGCAACGAACTTACCGGATCCGGTAAACGTGCGGTTCTTGATGCCCGGAACGCCAGTCTTCTGTGGCGTGTTGCCGGGATTGAGGCAATCAGGAATCGTGGTGTCGACGTCATTCGCCGACATATTGAAACTGCGGGTCTGGATGCCGCAGAGGTTAGTAAAAACTTCCGGACCGCCGCCGTCGCCGATCTGGATGAGCAAAAGACGGCCAGTCTGCTGGCCTGGTGTAACTGCCATGTGAGGCTCCATAAAAAAAGCCCGCACATGGCGGGCAGTGAGTTTAAGTGTGTTGGCGGGGTTGGCTAGGCTTCGATTATCGCCTCGAAGTCGACAACGCCGTGGCCGGTCGTGCCGTCCGCGTCGTAGAAGACTCGCTCGCCCGTGTGCGCCAATGTGACAAGGCGATTATTTGGCAGTGCAAGCGGGTAATGATGCAATGCGTTCACAACTTCCCACGCAATCGCGCGGGCATCTTGCAGAGTGCCTGCGCCATCCGGTAGCGGGTTGCTGTCGTCGGTCCAAACATGGATCGTCATATTGGCTGTGTGGCTATCTACGCAAGCCATGCCACCTCGCTGCGTCGAGACGTCGTCAACCGTGATGTATGGCGGCGAGAGCGATGCTGGTGGCCGGTAGAATATACGGCTATACGCCACAAATGCGGTTAGTGGCGTATAGCCTCGCAAGCGTGCGGTCGCAACGCCAACAAGCTCGTGTGCAGGTGCCGCCATTAGGAGCTTTCCCCCTCAACCACCAACATCTCGACATACTGCGAGCGCTCATCCGGATTGACGCTGGTTTTGATATTGAACAGCCGAACAGGCACCCCATCCACCATCCCCTTGCGGGCATCGTAGACGCGCCACGCAGGCGTTACGTCGCGGGTGTCGGAGCAACTACGCACAATAAGGTTGTAGGGCTGTAGGGCTGCCAGACGGGCCGCCGTGACGGCTTCAACGTCGCCGCCGAACTTAGGCTGGAGACGAGCGGAAATGGTGAATACGTCCTCGAATGGGCCGAGGACGGGATTTTGGTATGTATCCAAAGTAGTCCCGCGCCGTTGAAACGTCACTCTGGCGTTGAGGGAGCCTGCACCAGATCGTACGGCCATTCGGTCGGCTCCTCGTCTTTAGTTGCTTTCCGCAACCTAACGGCAACGCCAGCGGCAATGGCCAGTTCGGCGCATGCCGCTGGCACGTTGTAGTCGGCCGCGTTGTACGCCACGGTGGACGACGGCAAGCGCCAGTCCCATGGCTCGCTAAAGCGCACCCACATTAGAGCGCGGCGTCGGGTGTCTGGATGTCGACATAAATTTCGGTAGCGCTGGTTGCCATGCCGATAAGCGCCGGATGGTCTCCGGTCGTAAGATCACCAACAGGTACGATCGTTCCAGGCGTCCCACCGAGGTAATACGCGACGCCTGGAGTCACCGCAGCGCCGATCGTGATTGGGCCTTTCTGGTGTACGGCAAGAGGCTGCCCGGTTGCGGCTGCATGCAGGGCAATGCCTTTCGGCTTTCGCACGAGTGCGGAGGCATCGTTGGTGTCAGCCAGTTTGTAGGTGTTGTCAGCCGCCTTATACACTGGCTGGCCGGCAGTTACCGCAGCGCCCGCCGTGCCATTATCGCGCGTGGAGTTCGCGCCAGCCAACACGTTGGCTGCGGTGATCGAAAGTGCGGTCAAGGTGACCTCCTAAGATTGTTTTGGCGGCCTAGGCCGCTGTCAGTAATATCGGTGATTGCTCAACAGCGAGTCGAACGTGGTCCATCCGGACTCGTCTTGGTTCTCGCGGCTCTCATAGAGGTCTGCAATTCGAACAAGCATTGCGTGCTTGACGGAAGGCTCAATGCTCGAAGGGCCGACGACTGCGGAGACAGTAATAAGCGACCGCGGTTGCACGCTCGGCCAAGACTGCCTGTACTTCAATACGATCGCATCGCCGCGCAGTTCGTAAACCGTATCAGGCAGCGTTTGCGGTGCGCCTGTGGTGTCCGTGTAAGCGATCGACGTTATGGACTGCACGAGCCCAACCGACAAATGGCGCATGTCGCACCACGAGTCCGTCTCGACCTCTACGGTCTGCCCTGCAAGTACCTGGCCGCAGTATTTTTCAACGTGATTGCGCGCCACGGCTATCAGGTCCGTAAGGTACGTATCGTCGTCAGTGAAATCGACTTTAACTTGCCGCCTTGCCTCTGCAAGCGTGACCGGCTCACTAGTTGGAGCTACCGTCACCGTAGGTGGAAACCACATTCTTGCCGCGCCTCCCGCGCCTCTCAGCAATCGGCACGGCAATTGCGCGCTCAATCTTTTGTTCTGCCACAGGGATTGCAAACTCCGCAGCGATAAGGCGCAACGCCTCATCCTGCGGGAAGTCGCGCTCGTCACCAGGCCCCAACGAATAGGCCGTACCGGACAAGTCGACGAGCATGCGGACTAGCATTATGGCGCGAGAATTCCGGCGCCGCGGAGGGCTGCGAGCACCAAGTTAAGCGCCGTTCCTGCCGCCGTACCGTCAGTCGCCGGAGTAATGTTGGCAATGGCTGCGGCCTGCGTGCCACTGTTTGGGACTATCTTGCCGCCCGTTTTGATCTGAATTGCGCCGCCGGATTCAACGACGAGAGTGTCGCCGCCAAGGGCATTGTGAACTTTTGCGCTAAAATCGGACATCTTGTTTTCTTTCCGTGGGAGGGGCGGCCATTTGCGACCGCCCTAGTCCAATCAAGCCTGGATGAGGTGCTTCACGGCTGCCTGATCGCCAAGCTCACCATCGAAGCGAATGAGCCCTGCGATGCCAAGATCAGGCCAAAAGCGTTCGCGAAGTACGCCGATAACCGGCGAACCGACCTTGCGGACAAAGTAGGCGCCGAAGTCACCGAAGATCATGGTCTTGTTGCCGGTGGCGAGGTTCGCCATGGCCTGGTTGATCGAGTAGCGATAGCCGAGGATGTTGCCTGGAACGCCAGTCGTCACGTCCCCCATCGTCCAAATATATCGGCCCTCCCCATCTTTCAATTTCCGAAGGGCGCCAAGTGTCAGATCATTGAACATGAACCGCACTTTCGGGGACTGGCGATAGGCCGGGTCCACCGAGTGGACCAGATCTATGATCTCGTCATAGGTCACTGCGGCAACTGCCGCTGCGGTCTTACCGAGGCTGGATGCGGTCACGATACCGTTCGGATCGCCGCTGCCGTCGCCGACAGTCAGTTCGTTGTTCGCGATGCGCCCGAGGCGTTTGCCCAGCAGACCGCCGAGCAGAGACTCCATATTGAAGATCGAATCCTGCGCCAGTTCGTACGAGAACCGAACGAATTCGGTGTCATACAGATAAGCGTCAAGGCGCTTCTGGCCGAAGGTGGCATCGGAGCCGCCGTCATCCGTAAGCGGCGTGCCTTCCGTGTGCTTCACGGCGGGAACGGCGGTGTCGTCAACGGTCGGCAGGTTGATCTGGTTGCCCGAGGCCGTGCTCATGACGGTACAGATGTCCTCGTCATACATCGGACCCCATGCCTTCATCGATTCGATGATGACGTTGGCCAGTTCCACGGGGACCGTGTAGCCACCAGCAGTCGTTGTACCGGCAGTCTGGATGCGCTTTTCCACGTCCTTCGACACGACACCCGCACGAAGAACTGAGCGTTCCTCGCCGTTCAACTCAGAGAGATCACCGCCGGATGCAATGAACTTGTGGAAGACATGGCGGTACTCGAGCGCCTCGCCCTCGTCCTGGCCGCGCTGTTCTGCGTCAGAGCCGTTCGGACGACGATTGCGGCGCTCTTCATCCGCGCGTGCATTCAGGCGAGCCTCAGCAGAGGCCATGCGCTCTTCGCGGGCGATCGTCGCTTCGATCTTATCGAAGTCGGACATAATCGCATCGTGACGAGCGTCGAGTTCAGCGGCGCGGGCTTCGTCGGTATTCTTCTTGATAGCGTCGAGCGCTTCGCGCGCCTGCGCGACGAGAGAGCCGCGCTTTTCGTTCAATTCCTTGAGAGTCATTTTGTCAGCCTTTCGGGCAATAAAAAAGGCCCGCCGAAGCGAGCCTGTCTGGGTTGAATGGCAGGACGTGTCGTCCGCCCTCCGGTTTTGCCGGGTAGCTACGTGGCGCCCTGCTGGATGCCCCGAATTCTCATTTCCTGAACGGCTTCCCGCTCGGATACTCGCCTCTTGGCGGCAGCCGCGTCGGCGGCGCGCTTTTCGGCGTCCTTCTTGGCCTGCTCTACTTCGGCTCTGGCCGCTTCTAGGCTGCGCTTCGCCAGTGTCGTGTCTGCATAGGCCGGAAAGGCCACGGCCGAGACTTCATAAACCTCGGCCTTAAGTACTCTTCGCCGCGGTGGCGTCACTGTGTCGTCCCACTCCTGCTTTGTGGCCCTGAAGGAAAACGACATGCCAGAAATGTCTCCACGCTCAACAAGCTCCCATAGATCGTTGCCGTTTGAAGTGTCCGGCACATCGATCTCTGCCAATACCCCTTTGGCGTCACTCGTAAGGCGCAAGGTGCCGCTCTTGGTGCGACCGACCACGCGACCAAAATCATGGGAATGGAGTGCCATGACATCGCCGCGTATTGCCTCATCGGCAAAACCGGGTGCCATCGTCTCCTCAAATCCCCATTCCGGGTCACCTATGATGGTGGGGCTGTTGTAGACAATGGCATACCCAACCAGAGTGCGCTTGCCGTCAACGGCACGCGTCTCTACGCCGAGCGAGCCGCCACGTTTCTCAATCTCAGTCATGCCGCCTCGGCCTCATCTTTGTCGTCGGATTGAGCGTTGTCGTTGGCCGGCGCAGCACCGACCTTGTTTTGCTGGCCGTAGGTTGCGGTTCCCAACGGCGCCGTGGCACCCTGCAAGAACAACTCATCGCCGTGGGGCATAGCCGGCCGGTTTTCGAGAGCGCGAGCCTCGTTGGGTGTCATCAACGCGTTTTGGACGGCCTTCGCCAAGCCTTCCATGCGAGATGCGAAGTCGCCACGGAGCAGCCCGTCCAGCACATGCGACACGTACCGGTTGCCTGACGAGCGGCCGAAGAATTTCAGATTGATCTCGTCTTCAAGCGCCTTAGCCCATTGACCAATGAGATGCTGCACGAGCATCAGATTCTGCTGCTCGGTGTTCGCCATTGTGCCGTGGGTGAGATCCTGAAGAAACACCGTTGGCAATTGATATGTGCGTGCGATCTCTTCCACTTGGAATCGCCGTGCTTCAACCATCTGCCCCTTGGCGGGGTCGATGCCGACCGGCGTAAGTTTGTAGCCCGCCGGAATGGGAAACACCGGTTCGTTGGCATTCTTGGCGGCGTCGACCGACCTCTTGATGTCGGCTTGCGCACGCTTCATCGCATCGGCGCCAGCCGGCAGCGGCCCTTCTAGCGCCAGGGGGGGGACACCACCACCTGCGAAGAAGTTGCTGCCGTAGTCGTTCATAGCAATCGCAAGCTGGATTGCTTTAGATGCCTGCGCGATCGGGCCATAGTGTCTGAGACCGCAGCTACGTCGCATGAAAGGCACATCGATCACATCTGCTGCGTCGTAAGCCTTGCCGCCGTATTCGTAACTGACTTTTAGCCCAACCCGCTTGATCGTCGTTTTTGCGGGATCCATTGGCCACAGCGAGTCAATGCCCCCAGGCGTCCGCTCAATGTAGGCCAGGCCGCGACCGCCGGTGAAAACCTGCTGCCAGAACCATTGCCAGAACGCAAACGAGCCAATGCCGTCATTGGGAGCGGCATTGACAACCGTTTCCAGCCGACCGCCGACGCGCTTGGCGCCGTCCTTGGTGTCTCGATACGCGTGCCGCGGGAGTGCCGCGAGGGTCCTTGAGAGAAACGCTACGGCGGCCCACACAGCAGGCACCGCTAACGCCCGATCAATCGTGACAGCCGGCAAATTAGCCGACTGGACGCCGAAGAAGGCCAAGAAATTCTCGGCACTCAGCGGGATTGTAGGGTTTTCGATGGTTGCCCGCGATTCCAGCGCGTTGGTGGCAGTTCTTGTCGATTTGCGGCGGATATCGAGACCTAAAATGTTCATTGTTCCGCCAATTCAGGCCGCTGCGGCCAACGAAAAATCAGGGTCGTCCCACGGTGAGGTCGGCGGCTTGATCGCCGGCTTGTCAGCGGCGGCGCCGCAAGCCATCGCGATGGCTACTGCAGAATCTATACGGACCGATGCGCGCGTCTTAACGAACCATCGGTTGCCGTGCGGGTCAGGTGGATGATTGAAGGTCGCGCCCATAAGAGCCGACATCAAAACAGGGCTCTTCCTCAGTCTAATCCGTCCGTCGATGATGAGGTTTTCCACCTCGGTCACGGATCCAGGCATCCACAAGCCGAGTGGCGGCTTTTCGCCGGCCGCCTTGGCGGCTTTGATCTTCGCTTCGGATGGTCGTGCCCTTACCTTACCACCCTGCGGGTGAGGCAACTGCTCAGCGTCTACGCCGAAAACGTCCAGTTCGTCCCGGAACGCCGCATAGGCATAGTTGTCGTATGCGATCGACTGGATCTCATAAATGCGGTCTAGCTCGGCCACTCGTGCCGCAACGATGTCGAACCGAATCCGCGGTCCTTCAGGTGCGTTCAAGTATCCATCACGTACCCAAATATCATACGGCTGCTTATCGGCCATTACGCGCGCGGCAAGAGTATCGCCTGGCGTCCACGCCTCAATCCAAGCGTCGTATGTGGGCAGGCTAACTGCCACACCATCGTCGCGCGTGACTTCCCTAAATCCTGTGGGCTGCACACATGCAACGACGGTCATGTCCTTGGTCCCGGATAAATCAATTCCGAGAAAGAGCGGGCCGCCTTCTGGCAATGGCCAATCCGACATAACGCCATCGACCGTCGCGCGTGCCATCCATGCCTTATCGGCGTCGGTCCACACACAAAAGTGCAAGCGGAGGACGTTGTTCAATTTGCCGGGTACGGCTCGCGCCTCGGCAACGACGCCGGCAAGGTACTCTTCTGTCAGGATCGTGCCGAGAAGCGGATTTGCCTTAATCCAGCAAGTCGGATCCGTCATCGGATCGTCGTCTTTGTCCAGCGAGCAAACATAAGCGAAAACGCTATCGCTGCCGTCCCACACCTCACCCACGAATGTGAAATCTTCGTCGGGGGTTTGCGTCCCTGCGAGCACCTTGACGGCACGATCGCGCTCTTCCCAACAGACGGAATTGCGATCGCTGCCGCTGTTGGTGATCATCAACAGAAGCGGGTTTTGCCGAAACTTAAAGCCGCGCTGCAACATCTCCATAATGCTACGATCGGGGTGCTCATGTACCTCATCGCAGAGCGCGAAGTGAGGACGAGGGCCTGAGCCGGTCTTGCCTGCCTCTTTGGAAATCGGCCGGAAAAACGAACCGGATTTGTGGTGGGCAATATTGAATTCTTTGCCTAGGCCGCCGCTGAATTTTACACGTTCTCTTAGTGCCGGCGCTTGCCTGACCATCTTGCAGGCATCCTGAAACAGGATTGTCGCCTGGTCTTTCTTGGCAGCCGCAGCGTAAATCTGCGCTCCCGATTCCCTGTCCGCGGTGAGGCCATAGAGACCAACGCCGCCAGCAAACGGAGACTTACCGTTCCCTTTGCCTTCCTCGATGTACACAGTTCGGAATCGGCGAGTACCGTCCGCCTTTTTCCATCCAAAGATCGAGCCGAGTTTGAACGCTTGAGATGGATGCAGCAGGAACGGCTTGCCGTCGAATTGGCCCTCGGAGAGCTTCAGCCGCTCCTCGAAAAAACGGAATACCCGATTGGCCGCTTCATCATCCCACGAAAGACCTCGCTCGCGTCCACGAGCTAAATCGGCGAAGTGACGCTTGCAGGCATTCCGTACATGCGGCCCGGCTATCGTATCTCCGGCTAGGACGTCTTCGGCATATTGGCTAACACGGGCCAACGCTACCTCAGTCGAGGAGGTCGTCTTTCTCTCCCTCGTCATCTGGCACCGTAATTTTACTGGCATCGGCTGGCGACGCGCCCATCTGCCCGAGGCACTGCCTAAGCAGATTCATTGCCTGAACACCGACGTCCTGACCCGCCATGATCCGACCCTGAATATTGGCGGCCATGCCGACAAGCATTCGATGGGACTGCGTCAGCCAAGGAATCTCATGCTGAAAAAGCAGCCAGGCCGATTTCGCCTTGCTCGCATCGGTGTCGGTCAGCCACTTCGGCGGAGTGCCTAGCGGGCCACCAGCTTTTGGCTCTCTACGCTGCTTGAACCGTTTCGGGTTCTTCTTGTCGCTAGCCTCAACCGCCGCTTTGGCGAGAGGCGTTCTTGGCCTCGCCATGGCACTTCCTTGGGGTCATATTCTCAATTGTGGACGCGCACAGAAAGCGGGGGCACCGGTTACTGGAGTCGACGGCCGAGGCTTCCGATCCACCCCCCCGCCCGTCAGATCGGCCAGCCGTCCGCTGAGAACGTGATCACCTGCTGCCCGTTGTCTTCTCGCTGGCCGCGGCTCGCGTGGCACGGCTTGCATGTACTGATGAATGGGCCAAACCAGAACTTGGTGACGTCGCCTTTGTGACCACCATCAGCGTGGTGCACCTCGGTAGCAGGCTCGATCACCTCTCGCTCGATACACCACTCGCACAACGGGTCTTGTGCAAGCTTGGCCAGTCGCAACTGGCGCCATCGTGCAGTTGAGTAGAGGCGGCGATATTCTGTGGCTTTCGTTGATCGGGCGATAGAGGGCATCAACGACTTTCGAACACAACATGTAGTGGCTCGTTTTCGCTCTGTTCCGCTATCCGGACACCACCTATAGAGACACGAGATGGACTCCTCGGCCGTGCTATGGTACCGTTCACCTTAGCGATGTTGCGATTCGAGGATACGGCTATGTCTGGATTGTTTGGACTCGGTGGCTTGCTTAGCGACTTGCCTGCAAATGGGCTGGGCCGCCTGCCACAGCAACCCACTCTTGGGTTGAGCCTACTCGGGGGTATGGTTGCGAAGCCGACCCGCGTTTATCCATGCTTCGAATTATATATCGATGATCGCGGCTCTTGGCGTTGGCGCTTCCTGGCATCCAATTACAAGATCATCGCGGATAGCGGTGAAGGCTACAATAACTTTGACGATGCTAAACATGGCATCGCTCTTTTGCAGGGTGCTGCGAATGCTCCTTCTTACATAGGCAAGGACTGAGTTATGCCTCGCAACCATTCCGGAACCGGGCTCCTATTTGTCGGTGGTGAAGAGCGGGGAAGGGTCAGCTTCAATTTAGATGAGGAACCCAACGGTGCTGTTCGGGGACGCATATCTGGCGATGCAGCCAAACTCGCTGGTGCTTTTGACGCAGCCGGTGTTACGTTGAAGAGATTAGACACCGGTTTCATGATGAAGCTTACACTTACCCACGTGCTTCATGAGGGATGGGCTGACGTATCTTTGGACGGGCCACCTAACGGCTGATAAGCAATTGTCCGCGGCCTTGCACCGCGCCGACCGTCCTGCCGGCTACGCCAGCACCGCTCCAACGGCTAAGCGAATGCCACAACGCAGCGGGAAACGCGCGATGCGGCAATGATTGTTTCCCGCCGCTGATCACTCGCGACGGGTCGGTCACCACAGAGTTGGGCGCACCGAAACGCAAAACGGGCGGCGTCTCCGCCACCCGCAATTTTTGATCCTGATTCATTATATCAAACGTCGTGCGCGTCGTGCGCACGAGCTATTTCGGCCGAACTGTCTGTGTGAATAGCGGCTTCGGTAGCGACAGATTGTCGATTGCATCGGAGGTGTTGGTGGGCACGCCGTGTTTAGTCTCTGCTCGCTCAGACGCCTTGTTGCGCATGAGCATGCACGCCCCCAGAAGGTGTCTTGACTAGGCGTAGATTGTTCAGGGTCACCAATGGGCCCAACACCAAATCGAAGTTGGCGATTCTCTGGAACCCCTTCGGCGAGGGTTCTTCCCCGGTTGGACGGATGGAGCGTACCAGAGGCTCAATCTGCATGAGCAGCTTCCTCTATGGCGCATTGCGCGGAATAGATTGCCCCACCCATGAACCGCTCGCGGTCACACTGAAGGCAGGCCGAGGCATATTCCAGCGTGCCGAAGTCGTCGGCCGAGTTGCCGCCGTTCATCACTGCGAAATAACGGCCGCCGATGTCGTCCAGGCCAGTGGCGCGAGCAGAGCGAACGAAGTTCTTGTAGCGCTCGGAAACTGAATCCGGATCGTCGTCACGAACAACGAACTCCAAATAAAACCGCTTTGCGGGTTTCCTCACAGGGGCACATAGGAACCGAACGCTTGAGTAGAAATCAGGCAAGTCGGACCACTCATAAGAAATCACACGGCAGGCTTTGAAATCAAAAGTCGGTTTGAATTTAGTCAAAACGGACTCCTTGCGCGCACCAGTGGTGCGCTGCGGCTCAGGGCTCAAGTTCTAGGGTTTGCTACGTGTATATAGGCGTCAGCTCAGGGAAAAGACACCGGATGTAGTATCGCTCGCGGTGTTATTTATGCTGCGGGCCTCCTAAAGTGCGCTGCCATGATGCCGAGCCCCATGGCAAGATGGTCGGCCTGTCGAGCAGTCAAAACCAAATGTAGTTCCTCGCCGCCCCTGCCGTCTTCATCGCGCTCGTCAGCGATTGCGAAGTCAAGCAAGTGCTGAGCCGCATTGAGCCAATCCGATGCACGGCTATCGAATGACGAACCCGGTCGTAAATCGAGAATTGGCGATTCCTTCTCAATACGGAATCCGTCCATTGCTTCGATGCGTCTGAGATATTCGCTCATGCGGCCGACCTCATCGCGATGCGTGCATCAATCCAACTTTCGACCTCCGCGCGGACGTATGCGATTCGACGTGCCCCCAGTTTGACCGGTTTGCAAAACTCGCCAGCCTCCGCCATCAGCGAAAGGAGCGGCCTGGAGAGACTGGTGGCGATGGCTGCGTCCTTGGGCGCCATCAGTCGTGGTAGATTGTCATTATCGTTCTGCATTGGGTGCTCCCCTCGTAGCCGGCGTCATTGCCGTTATAATGCATATAGCGCATTAAATTTTATTTGCAATAGCGCATTGCGCACATTATTGAAAAACGTTATGATTTTTCTGAAGGAGTGCAGAATGGCCGGTCAAAAGGAACTTGTGCAGGTGGTGGCAGAGCAGATGGGCGTTCCCATCGAGTCTGTCACCGTGATCGACCGTTTTCTGGCAGAGGCCGGCTTGCGGACGCGAGCAAAGCGCGGTCGCGGCTACACGCCGATGACGTACCAAGACGCTGCGAACCTGATCATTGCAACAGCACTCGGCGGCGGGCCGAAGGATGCCGTTCAGCAGGTAACTGGCTACCGTAGCCTTGCCGCCAGGCGGGTGGCGGAAAGCGCATTTGTGTCCGCCTGCGGGCTAGGCGATACATTCGGCATGGCGTTGGCGAACATGATCGAATCTGTGGCGGCCTCCAGAGAAGAATTCAGCGCACACGAAGATGCACCAAACCACATGTCTGCTCAGGTTATTCTCTATGGTCCGGATCCGCGCGCCGAGATCGTACTGGTTCGGGCCGTGGGGGTGTCGACGTTCGAGTTCGGCCCAATGTTTAGCAAGCCTGGAGACCTGCAACGGACCGTGCATTTTTCGCAGATCACGCTGGGATTCGTGGGCGAGGCTATCTCTGCGGACTTTCCAGAAACTGTGCCCAATCGCTCATCATAGCCCTGCGTTTCTCCAGCGCGGTCCCTCGACGGTATGCCGCTTCGGCCTTGTCCTTAATGACGTGGGCCAACGCCGCTTCGGCCACTTCGCGCGGGTACTCGGTATGGTCGCCACACCAATCGCGGAACGAACTCCGCAGCCCATGCAGCGTCGCATCGCCTGCCCCCGCGGCACGCAGGGCTTTCACCATTGCGGTGTCGCTGATCGGTGCGCCCTCCTTGCCGCCCTCGAAAACAAGGTCTCCGGTGGCCTCTTGCTTTCTCCCGCGTAGGATATCAACCGCGCGTTCGGAAAGTGGCACCCCATGATCACGTGCCGCCTTCATTCTCTCTGCAGGCACGGTCCATAGCGCGGCATCGAGATCGACCTCGTCCCACACGGCACCACGCACCTCGCCGCTTCGTCCAGCAGTCAGAGCGGCGAACTCCACAGCCCGCGCAGAAACACCAGCAGCGGCCCGTAAGCGCGCGATAACAGCGGGCAGGTCCTTGTAGCCCACTGCTGCATGGTGGCCCCTGGTGAGCTTTCCTCGCGCCGGCAATAGCTCCTTCAACCCACCTCGCCAATCGGCCGGATTATCGCCAACATAGAGTCCCCGCGCCTTCGCATGGTCAATGACGGCAGCAATGCGCATGCGTGTCCGATCTGCCGTTTCAGGTATCTTGCTCCAGATCGGCTTCAGGGTTTCGACCACATCGTCGCGGGTGATTTCGGATATCTGTTTTTTGTGGAGTGGCTCGGCGTAGGTATCGAGCGTCATCCGCCACTGCGCCTTGTGCTTCTCATTGCGGAAGCCCGCCTCTTTCACAGCGATCACGTCTTCCATGACATCCAAGAATGTCTTCGAACCAACGAGGTCTTCGCCTCGAGCCAGTCGCTGACGGATGGCCTCAGCCTTTTCGCGAGCCAACACCAAGCTTACAGGAGCCGTACCTTGGCCGTGTCCGCCAAGACCCAATTCCTTCCGCTTATCGCCGCGCCTGAATATGAAAAACCACTGCCGACTTCCCTCCTTTCGCACGCGCAAGAACAGGCCATCGCCATCGCTGTGGATGCCAATCGGAAGGTTTCGAATCCGTGTTTCGGAAAGCTTATTGCGCGCCACATCGATTCCCGTTGCCATAACCGTGGTACGGAAAATAGGGTAAATGCGGCAAATAGCAAGTCTAATGCACTAGCAATTTCAATAGTTTACGGGAACAGGCGGGCTCCCTCTCCGCCATTCTCCAAATACCACAATAAGTTAGAATACTCAGCCGCCTAGCGGGATGGCGAAAATCAGGTGTGCCCCATGCCTGCGCCCCGACGGGTCTGGGGCTGTCGAGGATTGCCGCGTGTCGGATGGGGTGCGCTTCGCTCGACCAAATTATTCCGCACGAACGCCAATTGTGGTATCATTGGACCCGGGCCTTGAGGACAGGGCTGACCGTCCTCGGCCAAGGTTGCGGAGGACTGGGCAATGTCCGTTACCGACCAAGCACTAAAATACGGCATCCTGAGCGCCAAGGAGTTGGCTCTATTGAGTCGCGTGTTCGACGAGGCATGTCGTCAACGTCTGGTAGACGACCATTCGTTGGAGGCGGAAATCATAGCTGAGGAAATCGTTGCCGCTTACCGACATGGAGTGAGGGACGAGGACGAATTGATCAAGACCGCTGGAACTTCGTCACACATCGGGTAGATCACGCTGCCCCCGGCCATGCGCGTATTCGCTACCAGCTGATCCCGACCTTAGCCTTGCCGGCATAGCTCTGAACATTGCCCGAGAACTCGCCCTGGAAGCCGAGCGAAGCAAACAGGCCGGAGCCGGATGTGTATGTCGCGCTCGCATTGAGGAGGGCGGCGTTGGTATCCGGTTCGGCTCCGTCGATGGTGAACGTCGCGCCGGGCAGGCTCTGGAACGTCGCTGTCACCTTGCAGTCGGTGCTGCCGTTGATTGCCCAGGCGGCACGGCCCGACAGCGTCAGCTTCGCGCCGTCCCGCAGCGCGATGTCCCTGTCGGCAACAGGATCATTGAAGTAACCGGGCAGACGGTCCAAGTCGTGCATAAAAAAGCGGCATCGTCAGCAAAAAATAGCGTCGCCAGGCTTCCGATTCCCGCACCGCGATCGCGCCCGGAAAAACCGCGCCGAACTCCTTGAGCTTGGCGACACGAATGCCATTGACTTCGGGCTGCTCGGCCATGTCGATCAGCGCGCGGTCGCAGACCAGCACATAGACCGGTACTTCCAGGCAAAACGCATTCGCCCGCGCATTAAGTTCATTTGACCGGCTTCGGTTGAACGGTAGGCTGGAAACAAGCCGCCGATCGCCGCATGGGATCGGTTCCCGTCCGATGCGTGCAGAGGCCGCTTGCTGTGAGCATTTTCGACCGATTTTCCCTGCAAGGACGTGTGGCGCTGATCACCGGCGGCGGACGCGGCCTCGGTTTTGAGATCGCGCGCGCCTTTGCCGAGGCCGGAGCCCATGTTGTGGTGACCGGACGCACCGCCGCAACACTCGACGGCGCTGTCGCCGCCATCACCGGAAATGACGGCAGTGCGCAGGCGGCGGTCTTCGACATCGCCGACATTGGGGCGGGTCGCGCAACGATCGCCGATATTCGCAAAACCCGAGGCCGGCTCGACATCCTCGTCAACAATGTCGGCGCCCGCGACAGGAGGCCGCTGGTCGCTTTCGACGACGACGATATCCTCGATCTGATCAAGACGGATCTCTTGTCGGCGATCTCGCTGTCACGCGATGCGGCGGAAATCATGAAAGCGCAGGGCTATGGCCGGCTGATCGCGGTGACCTCGATCGTCGGTGAGATGGCGCGGCCAGGCGATGCCATTTATCCCGCCGCCAAGCAGGGACTGACGGGCTTGATGCGCAGCATGGCCGTCGAGTATGGCGCGCACGGGGTGACGAGCAATGCCATTGCGCCAGGAATGTTCGCAACCGAGACCAATGCCGAACTGGCGGAAAATCCCGATATGGTTGCCTTCGCCCGCCAGCGGGTTCCGTTGCAGCGCTGGGGGCGGCCGCATGAAATCGCCGGTGCCGCACTTTACCTCGCCAGCGATGCGGCCTCCTTCGTCAACGGACATGTCTTGACTGTCGACGGCGGGATGTCCGTACAGATGTGACGACGCACAACAGGTCTTCAGCCCGTTCCACCCGCCTGATGCACCGCAATCGCACTCAGAAAAGCCTGGCCGAACTCCTTCAGCTTCGCCGCACCGACGCCGTTCACCTCGGCGAAGGCGTCGAGGTCGCGCGGGCGGCGCTCGGCCATGTCGATCAGCGTGCGATCGGAGAACACCACATAGGCCGGCACCTGGCGCTCCTTGGCGAGCCGCAGGCGCAAGGATTTGAGCGCGGCCAGCAGTGACGCATCGATACCCTCGGCGTTCATGCCCGACCCTTCGGCCGTTCGCATCTTGCGCAAGGCGCGGCTGCGCACCTCGACACGATAGTGGAACGGCATTTCGGCACGGCCGAGCGCATGGCCTTTATCGGCGATGGCGAGGCCGCCATGACCGGCCGGATCCGGCATCAGAAACCCGCCCGCGACGAGTTGCCGGATCAGCGACAGCCAAAAGTCCTTCTTGTGCGCCAGTCCGCTGCCGAAGCTGGCGAGCCTTTGGTGGTTCCTGGCGAGGATCTTCTCGGTTTCATGACCGAGCAGGATGTCGATGACATGGCCGGCCCCGAAACGCTCGCCGCTCTGCGCGATGGCCGCCAGGATGATCCGCGCCTCCGCCCCGCCATCGGCGCGCGGCGCCTGGTCGAGGCAGGTGTCGCAATTGCCGCAAGGCTGCGCTTCTTCGCCGAAATAGCCGAGCAGCACCTGGCGACGGCACTGCGCCGTCTCGCAATAGCCGATCAGCGTGTCGAGCCGGCCATGCGAACGCCTCTTGTGTTCGGCCGGCGCGTCCTCGTCGTCGATGAACATCCTGCGCATGCGGATATCGCCAAGGCCGAACAGCATATGCGCCTCGGCGTCCCGCCCATCGCGGCCGGCGCGGCCGATCTCCTGGTAGTAGGCCTCCAGGCTGCCCGGCATGTCGGTGTGGAAGACATAGGCGACGTCAGGCTTGTCGATGCCCATGCCGAAGGCGATGGTCGCCACCATGACGACACCCGACAGGGTCATGAAGCTGTTCTGGTTGGCGTCACGCGCCTCCTTGCTCATGCCGGCATGATAGGCCAGCGCGGTGACGCCGTTCTTCTCGAGGAAGGCCGCCACCTCCTCCGTCTTCTTGCGCGACAGGCAATAGACGATGCCGCTGCGGCCGGGATGACGCTCGACGAAGCGCAGCAATTGCCGTTTGCTGTCCTGCTTGGCCTCGATGGCAAGCTTGATGTTCGGCCGGTCGAAGCCCAGCACCAGGGTCTCGACGCGCTCGGCAAACAGCCGCGCTTCGATGTCGGTGCGCGTGCCCTCGTCCGCCGTCGCCGTCAGCGCGATGATCGGCACGTTGGGGAAGATGCCGCGCAGCCGCGACAGGTCCTCATACTCGCGCCGGAACGCCGGGCCCCATTGGGAAATGCAATGCGCCTCGTCGACGGCAATCAGGCTGATATCGAGCCTGGCCAGCGCGTCGAGCATCCGCTCGGTCATCAGCCGCTCCGGCGCGAGATAGAGCAGGCGAGTCTGGCCTGAAGCAACGCGCCGCCATGCGGCGATGTTGGCATCGCGGTCGATCGAGGAATTGATCGTATCGGCCGCCACGCCGGCAAGGCGCAAGGCGGCGACTTGATCCTGCATCAGCGCCACCAGCGGCGAAACGACAATGGTGAGCCCGCTCAGAACCAGCGCCGGAACCTGGTAGCAGAGCGATTTACCCGCACCCGTCGGCATGACGGCCAGCACATGACGCCCGGCCAGCAGCGCATCCATGACATCGGCCTGACCGGGGCGAAAATCATCAAAACCAAACACGTCCTTCAGGACGCGCCGCTTGGGATCCTCCGCCGCGACGTTCATAGCCGGGGCCTGCATCAGGCAGACACCGGACTGGAATTTCGTGGACTGGCGAGGATGTGGAAACCGGTCAAAACGACTCTCTGCATGACGCTTTGGAGTAGCGCAGCCGTCATCCAACCACAACGCCCCTTTGCAGAAACCCAATGATCCTGTCGGCGACGTCCTAGCAGGCTGTTGAAGAAGTGCTAGCGCAGTTGTTGGGAGCGTGATTCACTGATCCTTGATCGATTGGGGATTCGTGGATGCGCGGATTGGACGAGCGGACAGGGTCGCTGTTTTCGTATGTCGATCTTGAGGAGCGCGTTCGGGGTGATCATCCGCTTCGCACGATCCGGGAAATCGTCAACGCGGCGCTAGCGGAGATGGACGGCGATTTCGCGGTGATTTATCCGCCTGGGCTCGGCCGCCCGTCGATAGCGCCGGAGCGATTACTGCGTGCGATGCTGTTACAGGCCTTCTACGGCATCCGCTCTGAGCGCCAGTTGATGGAGCGGATGGAGTTCGATCTTCTGTTCCGCTGGTTTGTAGGTCTTGGCATTGATGATCCGGCCTGGGACCATTCGAGCTTCACCAAGAACAGGGAGCGTCTGCTCGAAGGCGAGATCGCGGCGAAGTTCCTGCGCGCGGTTCTTGCACAGCCGAAGGTGAAGCGGCTTTTGTCCTCGGACCACTTCTCGGTGGATGGGACGCTGATCGACGCCTGGGCTTCGATCAAGAGCTTCCGGCGCAAGGATGGCGGCGACAATGATCCGGACGGTGCTGGCCGCAACGCCGAGCGCGGCTTTCATAAGGAGAAGCGCTCTAACGACACGCACCAGAGCACGAGCGATCCGCAGGCGCGGCTCTACAAGAAGGGCGACGGCCGGCCGGCGAAGCTCTGCTATATGGGACATGCGCTGATGGAGAACCGCCATGGGCTGGCGGTCGACGGCGGCATCACCCAGGCTACCCGACTATGCCGCCTTGGCGGCGCTCTCCTCTCTCGGCGTGTCAAAAACCTTGCGCCCAATGCGCTGAACTGTATCGAGCAGCGCATTCAAATCCGGGGCATCGGGCTGGATCAGCAGCTCCGAGGTGACAACACGCGCGCCACAATAATCGAAGATGCCGTGGTCGATCTGCGTCTTCATGGCGCCGAAATAGCCGTGTCGCGCATAGGTTCGCTGATCGGCCCCGGCGCTGGCGACGAGATGAACCGGGAGGTGTTGAAGCTTCTTGACCAGCTTCCCGTCGGCATCATCATAGGCCCAGCCATTGGCGAACACGCGTTCGATCCATCCCTTGAGCAAGGCCGGCATCGACCACCAGTAGACGGGGTAGACCAGGACCAGCGCGTCGGTCCGGTCGAGGCGCGCTTGCTCGGCGGCAACGTCGTCTGGTGCCGTCATCTGCCGCAGATGGGCGCCGATATCGCCCGATGTGAAGCGCGGATCAAACTGTTCGGCGGCGAGGTCGGCGAATTCGACGGTGTGGAGCGGGTTTGCCTCGGAAATCCCCTCGGCAACGCGCCTGGCCAGGGCATGCGTGAGCGAGCCGGGATTGGGGTGTGCGACGACAATGAGCGCGTGCATGGCAGGTCCTTTTAATCATTTGCGGAACAGCGGGCTCGCTTATATACTTTTAGTAAGTTACTTTTTGTATATAAGAGTGTCAAGCGTGGCGAAACCTGTTCCGGAAGTGAAAACGAGGCGCCGCCTGTCACGGCAGGGGCGGCACGAGCAACTGCTTCGCGTCGCATGGCAACTGGTACGGGAAGAAGGCACGGAGGCGCTCTCACTCGGCCGGCTGGCAGAGCAGGCAGAGGTCGCCAAGCCGGTCGTCTACGATCATTTCGGCACGCGCGCCGGCCTTCTGACGGTGCTCTATCAGGATTTCGATGCGCGCCAGACGGCGCTCATGGACGCCGCCCTGCAGGACAGCGAGCCGACGCTGGCAAGCAAGGCAGCCGTCATCGCGTCCTCCTATGTCGATTGCGTCCTGCTCCAGGGCCGCGAGATTCCCGGCGTGATCGCGGCCCTAGCCGGCTCGCCGGAACTCGAAAGGGTCAAACGCGACTATCGCGCGGGCTTCATCGAGAAATGCCGCCGCGTGCTGGCCCCCTTCGCGGGAAAGGCCGGGGTAGCAACCGCCAGCCTTTGGGCGATGCTCGGCGCGGCCGATGCCGTGTCCGACGCGGCCGCGATGGGAGATATCAGCGCCGGGCAGGCTCGGGACGAGCTGTATGAGACTATCATGGCGCTCGTCGCCAGAAGCTTGCAGCGATCCCCGGAAGCCGGTTGACCGAGTGACGGCTCGGCGAAGCATGGCTTCCCCTAGGACACCCGCATCCCCGCTGGATTCCGCCACGCACCACGATGTAAGCTCGGCCCGACAGGCCAGGGAGGGCGCGATGCTGCAGACCAGACAGGATGTTCTCGGCGAACGGTTCCAGCTGCAGCGCGCCGCCTTCGAGGCGCAGCCTTTTCCGGACGTTAGTGTCCGCAAGGATCGCCTGAAACGCCTGCTGGCGCTGACCGAGCGGCACGAGGCCGACATCTGTGCCGCCATCGATGCCGACTTCGGCGGCCGCTCCGCGCACGAGACGCGGCTTGCGGAACTGTTTGTCGTGCGCGCCGGCATCCGCCACGCGCTGTCCCATGTCAGGGGCTGGATGCGCGAACGTCGCGTTGCCACCACCATGCCGTTCCTGCCGGGCAGAAATCGCCTCATTCCACAGCCGCTCGGGGTCGTCGGCATCGTGTCGCCCTGGAATTATCCTTTCCAGCTCGCCGTCGCGCCGGTGACTGCCGCACTTGCCGCCGGCAACCGCGTGCTCATAAAACCTTCCGAACTGACGCCGGCGTTTTCGGCGCTGCTGGCCAAACTCGTTGCCGAGCATTTCGCACCGGATGAGCTCAGCGTCATCACTGGCGATGCCGACATGGGAAAGGCCTTCGTATCGATGCCTTTCGATCATCTGCTATTCACTGGCTCGACATCGGTCGGCCGCCAGGTCGCGATCGCGGCGGCCGCTAACCTGACCCCGGTCACGCTCGAGCTCGGCGGCAAGTCGCCGGCAATCTTCGATCCATCCTGCGACCTCGATGCGGCGGTATCCAGCATTGCCTATGGCAAGCTGTTGAATGCCGGGCAGACCTGCATCGCGCCGGATTATCTGCTGGTGCCGAAGGGACAGGCAGGCACGGTCGCTGCCAAGCTCGCAACGGCGATCGCGAAGCTCTACCCGACCCTGCGCGACAACCCCGATTATACCGCCATCATCAGCGAGCGGCACCACCAGCGCCTGCGCGACATGATAGCCGAGGCGCGCGATGCCGGCGCCGATGTCACCGAAATCAACCCGGCCGGCGAAGAGCTGGGCGCCAAAAGCCGAAAGCTGCTGCCGACCCTGGTCTGCAATGCCAGCTCGAACCTGCGGCTGATGCGCGAAGAGATTTTCGGGCCGGTGCTGCCGATCGTCGAATATGCCGGGATCGACGAGGCGATCGCCCATGTGAACCGGGCGGACCGGCCGCTGGCGCTCTACTGGTTCGGCCGCGACAGCGGCAACCGTCAACGCATCTTGCACGAGACCGTCGCCGGTGGCGTCACCATCAACGACTGCATGCTGCATCTGGTGCAGGAAAACCAGCCCTTCGGCGGCGTCGGCGCCAGCGGCATGGGCGCCTATCACGGCGAATGGGGTTTCCGCACCTTCAGCAAGGAGAAGCCGGTTTTCCTGCAATCGCGGCTGAGTGCGGGCGCCATGTTGCGTCCGCCCTACGGCAAGACGTTCGAGCGGCTTTTCAGCCTGCTCCGGCATATCATCTGACCAAGCGCGGCCACTGCCATCGCGAACACCCGGCGCGTTAAGCCTATGTTCACCATCATGCGGCAGGTTTCGCATCCTGCGGTCATGTCTTGAGTACCGCGGCGCCACAAGCGCCCAGGCAACAACCCGCGCCTCTTTTGGGGCGCGGGTCTTCCCTGCTCGATCTCCTATCCTTGGCTAGAGCAATTCCAGGAAAAGTGTGAAGCGGTTTTCCCGGGAAAAGCGCATAGCGCTTTCCCTTGGGAATTGCGTCAAATCAAAGAGAGAGAAAATCGGCCCGGTGCGGTGTGAAGCTGTCGACCAGCCGCCCTGCTTCCAGCGCCTTGACGCCGTGCACTAGGCCCGACGGCACGATGAAGCCGCCACCCGTCCCAATGATCTCGGTCCGGCCGTCGATGGTCACCTCGAAGCGGCCTTCGGCAACGTAGCTTGCCTGGACATGCGGGTGCGAATGCAGGGCGCCGATGCCACCCTTGTCGAAGCCGAATTCGACCAGCATCAATTCATCGGTGTGCAGGAGAACGCGTCGCCTGTTGCCGTCCGGCGTCGCCGTCCAGGCGCCCTCGCCGGCATGCGCGAAAATCTTTGTGCTCATCGTCATCTCCTCATCGCACCAGCCAGCCGCCATCCACCGGCACCACCGCGCCATGCATATAGTTGGACGCCGGTGCCAGGAGAAACACGGCGGCATCGCCAATGTCGCCCGCCTCGCCCCAGCGGCCGGCCGGGATACGCGCCAGGATGGCGGCGCTGCGATCGGGATCGGCGCGCAACGCCTGCGTGTTGTTGGTCTCGATATAGCCCGGCGCGATGGCGTTGACGTTGATGCCCTTTGCCGCCCATTCGCAGGCGAGCAGCCGGGTGATGCCGAGCACACCGTGCTTCGAGGCGGTGTAGGACGCAACGCGGATGCCGCCCTGGAAACTCAGCACCGAGGCGATGTTGACGATCTTGCCCTGGCGTCCGCCGGCAAGCGCCTGCCTGGCGAAGCTCTGGCAGAGCAGGAAGACCGTCTTCAAATTGACGTCCATGACGTCGTCCCAATCGGCCTCGCTGAGATCGACAGCATCGGCGCGCCGGATGATGCCGGCGTTGTTGACCAGCCCGTCGAGCGGACCGCTTTCGTCCCAGATCCGCTCGAGCAACGGGCCGGCGGCCGACGTGTCGGCAAGGTCGGCGCTGACCGCCTCGAATTGCCCGCCCACTGCAGCGACTTTGTCTGCCGTATCGTCCATCGACGAGCGGCCGACGCCGATCACCGTGCCGCCCGCGCGTGCGACGCACACGGCGATACCCTGGCCGATGCCGGTGTTAGCGCCGGTGACCAGAATACGCTTGCCGGCCAGGCTGAAAGGATCGCTCACCGCAGATCGCCCATCGTGACCGGATCGACGTCGGTATAGTCGACATTGTCGCCGGCCATCGCCCAGATGAAAGCGTAGTTGGAGGTGCCGGCGCCCGAATGGATCGACCAGCCCGGCGACAGCACCGCTTCCTCGTTGCGCATCACCAGATGGCGCGTTTCGTCCGGCTCGCCCATGAAGTGGAAGACGCGTGCCGTCTCGGCCAGGTCGAAATAGAGATAGGCCTCCATGCGCCGGTCATGCACATGGCACGGCATCGTGTTCCAGATAGAGCCCGGCGCCAGCTGGGTCATGCCGACCACCAGCTGGCACGTTTTCACGCCCTCGGCATGGATGAACTGGAAGATCGAACGCTCGTTACAGGTATTCTTGCTGCCGAGGTCGAGACGCTTGGCATCTCCGATGCGGATCAACCGACTGGGCCAGGCCTGATGCGCCGGCGCGCTGAGCAGATAGAACTTCGCCGGCACGTCTTTGTCCTCTGAGGCGAACGACACGTCATTGGTGCCCATGCCGAGATAGAGCATGTCGCGCGCCTGCAGTTCAAAGGACTGGCCGCCGGCCTTGATGACACCTGCGCCACCGATGTTGACGGCGATCAGCTCGCGCCGATCGAGAAAGTTCTTGGTGCCGGTCGGCTTGATCGCTTCCAGCGGCAGCGGCGCACCGGTCGGCACGGCGCCGCCGACGATCATGCGGTCGTAATGGGTGTAGGTCAGGCTGATGCGGCCCGGCTGGAACAGGCCGTCAATGTGGAAATTGTGACGCAATTCATCGGTCCCCATCGCCGCGGCGGCGGCCGGGTCGATGGCAAAGCGGGATGTATAGTCGGTATGGCTCTGGCTCATGACTGTCCTGACTTGAGATGGGTCATTCGCCGGCAGCGGCCTTGACCGAACTGGCATAAAAGGCCTGACGCGCATGCAGGCGCTCGCGGTAACGCTGCTGGCTGGCGGTGAGGTGCGCCCGCATCGCCTCGCGCGCTGCCTCGGCATCGCCAGAGGTGATGGCGTTGAGGATCACCAGATGCTCGCGCTGCAGCCCGCGCTGGTAGCTGTCGGATTGCACCAGTTCGGTCGACCAGGGCGAAGTCACGTCGCACGGAATGGCGCGCCGGCCGAGCACGTCGAGCATCTCGACATAGAACGGGTTGTTGGTGGCACTGGCGATCGCGCGATGGAAGGCAAGGTCGGCCGGACCGGTCGGCTCGCTGGCAAGCAGCAGCCGCTCGAACTCGAAGAAGGCTTCCTGGATTGCCGCCTCCTGCGCCGCGTTGCGGCGGATGGCGGCGAGTCCGGCCGATTCGATCTCGATCGCCAGGCGCACCTCGAGCACGTTGAGCGCGATCGAATCCTTGCTGCCCATGTCGGCGGCTAGCGCGCCGAACATCGTCGAGATGTGCTCGGTGACGAAGACGCCGGCACCCTGGCGCGGTTCGACCAGCCCGTCGGCGGCAAGCTTGGCCAGCGCCTCGCGGATGACGGTGCGGCTGACGCCGAAAGTCTCGGTCAGCTGGCCCTCGGTCGGCAATTTGTGGCCGGGCTGAATCTCGCCAGCTTGCAGCTGCTTGCGGATCGCCGCGACGACGGTCTCCGACAGCTTGGGTTTTCTCTCGACCCTGAGGTCGGCTGCGGTGTCCGATGCCATGTCGCCCCCTATTTGAAGACGCTCGGTAGCCAGAGCGAAATGGCCGGAATGTAAGTGACGAGCCCCAGTACCACGAGGCCGGCCCCATAGAACGGCCAGATCGAGCGCATCGCTTCCCAGACGGATATCTTGCCCACTGCGCACGCCACGAACTGCACAGCGCCCACCGGCGGCGTGTTCAGCCCGATGCCGAAGTTGAGGATCATGATAACGCCAAAATGCACCGGGTCGACGCCGTAGGCTTGCGCCACGGGCAGGAAGATCGGCGTGCAGATGATGATCGTCGGCCCCATGTCCATGAAGGTGCCGAGGAACAGCATCAAGACGTTGAGCAGGAGAAGCACGATCAGCGGATCGTCCGAGATCGCGTTCATGGAGGCTATGAGCGCTGCCGGCACTTTCAGGAAGGCCATCAACCACGAGAACGCCGCCGCCATGCCGATGATGAGCAGCACCATGGCCGTGGTGCGCACGGCACCATGGGTGGCATGAACGAAACCTTCCCAAGTCATCTGCCGGTAAACGAAGACAGTAACGAGCAACGCATAGATGACCGCGACGCAGGAACTCTCGGTCGCCGTGAAAACGCCCGATCGTACGCCACCGAAGATGATCGCGATCAGCAGCAGGCCGGGCACCGCGACAGCGAAGAGATGCGCGACGGCGGTGAAGCCCGGAAACGGCTCGGTCGGATAGCCGCGGGAGCGCGCCACGAAATAGGCGGTGATCATCAGCGACAGGGCCAACAGCAGGCCCGGAATGATGCCGGCCGTGAACAGGTCGGCGATGGAGATCTTTCCACCTGCCGAGATCGAGTAGATGATCATGTTGTGCGACGGCGGCAGGAGCAGCGCAATCAGCGCCGCCATCGACGTGACGTTGACGGCGTAATCCGCTCCATATCCACGCGCCTTCATCTGCGGGATCATCAAGCCGCCGACCGCCGCTGCCTCGGCCACCGCGGAGCCCGAAATGCCGCCGAACAGTGTAGCGGTCGCAATGTTGACCTGCCCGAGGCCGCCGCGCAAATGGCCAACGAGCGAGCCGGCGAAGGCAACGATCTTGCTGGCGATGCCGCCGCGCACCATCAAGTCGCCGGCATAGATGAAGAAGGGAATGGCCAGCAGCGAAAAGACGCTCATGCCGGAATTCAGGCGCTGGAACACGATGAGCGGCGGCAGGCCCATGTAGAGGACGGTGGCAAAGCTTGCGACGCCGAGGCAGAAAGCGATCGGCGTGCCGATAAGCATCAGAAGGGTGAAGACGCCGAAGAGTATCCAGAGTTCCATGGCGTCAGACCTTCACGTTCGCCGTGTCGAGTTCGGTTGCGACTTCCGCCGGCGGCAGTTCATCGAGCACATCGTCGATCGGCGCACCGGAGAGACGAAGCACGATGCGCTCCAGCGTGAAGAGCACGACGAGCACGCCTCCCGCGACCAGCGGGACGTAGTCCCAGCCCCCCGATATGCCGAGCGACGGCAAGGTAGCGCCCCAGGTCAATGCGACCAGTTGGCTGCCATACCAGATCATACCGATGCCGAAGGTGAGCGCGACGAAGTCCGAGATCATCCGCAGCCAACGCTTGCCGCCTTTGGGCAGCGCGTAGAGCAGGACGTCGAAGCCGAGGTGATAGTTCTCGCGCACCCCGACGGCAGCGCCGAGGAAAATGAACCAGCTCATCAGCATCACCGAGCCCTGCTCGGTCCAGCTTGGCGAGCGGTTCAGAACATAACGGCCGAACACCTGCCAGGCGACGAAGGCGGTCATCAGCACCAGCCCGATGCCTGCGACCCATAGCGCCGCTGTGCTGACGCGCGTCATCACGCGCGCGACGCCGGACAGGGGCGGTCTGTGTTCTGGGCTGGGGGTCACCGGTTCTCTCCGCAAGAGGATGGCGGCGCGGAATGCCCGCGCCGCCGCTTGATCACTGCACGGCCTTGATGGCTTCGACCATGGCCTTCAGCTTGTCGTCCTTGACGTGCTTCTCGTAGACCGGACCCATGGCGTCGATGAAGGGCTGCTTGTCCGGCGTCGTGATCTGCGAACCGGCCGCCTCGACCTTGGCGCGCGATTCCTTGACCTTGGCGGTCCACAGCTCGCGCTGCCTGGCGACGCTTTCCTTGGCGGCCGCCTTGAAGATCGCCTGATCCTCCGGCGTCAGCTTATCCCAGCTCGACTTCGCCATGACGAAGGCTTCCGGCACCATAGTGTGCTCATCGAGCGAATAGAACTTGGCGACTTCCGCATGCTTGGCGGTGTCGTAGCTCGGAAAATTGTTTTCCGCGCCGTCGATGACCCCGGTCTCGATCGCCGAATACACCTCGCCATACGGCATCGGCGTCGCGTTGGCGCCGAGTGCCGCCACCATGTCGACGAAGATGTCGGACTGGATGACGCGGAACTTCATGCCGGCCAGATCGGCTAATGAGTTGATCGGTTTCTTCGAATTGTAGAAGGAGCGCGCGCCGCTGTCATAAAAGGCGAGCAGCACCAGCCCGACCTGTTCGAACGCCGCCGCGATCTGGTCGCCGACCGCCCCGTCCATGACCTTGTGCATATGGTCTTCCGAGCGGAAGATGTAGGGCAGCGAGGGCACAGTGGTTTCGGGAATGAGCCCGTTGAACGGCGCCATCGAGATGCGGTTGAGGTCGATCACGCCGGTGCGAACCTGCTCGATCGTGTCCTTTTCCTCGCCGAGCTGCGCGGAATGATAGAGCTCGACCGCATAGCGGCCGGCCGTACGCTCCTTTACAAGCTCGCCGAAATATTTGACTGCCTCGACCGTCGGATAGCCGTCCGGGTGGGTGTCGGACGAGCGCAGGACCGTCTGGGCGCTTGCCGTTCCGGCCATCAGTGCGGCGGCGAGTAGCGCAGCTCCCGCCAGTCTTGAAAAATGCAACATGGTTTCCTCCCTTTTGCATTGCGGGCGAGTTGCCCCTTCAGAGCCGATACGCCTTTTTCGCCAGCGTATAGGTCAGTTCCCGTGCCAGCTCATGCGCCTCGTCCTCGCGCAGCCGATGCTCGGCGACGAGGCGCGCCAGATAGGCGCAGTCGACCCGCCGCGCCACATCGTGACGCGCCGGGATCGATGGAAAGGCGCGGGTGTCGTCGTTGAAACCGACGGTGTTGTAGAAGCCGGCCGTCTCGGTGGTCATCTCGCGGAAGCGCCGCATGCCTTCCGGACTGTCGTGGAACCACCAGGCCGGCCCAAGCTTCAGCGCCGGGTAGGCACCGGCCAGCGGCGCCAGTTCGCGCGCATAGCTGGTTTCGTCGAGCGTGAAGAGAATGACGGTGAGGTCGCGCTCCAGCCCGACGCAGTCGAGCAGCGGCTTCAGTGCCGTCACATAGTCGGTCCGGGTCGGGATATCGAAGCCCTTGTCGCGGCCGAACTTCTGGAAGATTGCAGGCGAATGGTTGCGCCAGGAGCCGGGATGGATCTGCAGCACCAGCCCGTCGTCAAGGCTCATCTTGGCCATCTCGGTCAGCATCTGGGCGCGGAACAGTTTTCGTTCGCGCTCGTCGTCGGAACCACGGCGGACCCGATTGAACAGCTCTTGCGCCGCCGCATCCGAAAGATTTGCGGTCTCGGCCGTCGGATGGCCATGGTCGGACGAGGTCGCGCCAAAACTTTTGAAGAAGGCACGCCGCTGGCGATGCGCATCGAGATAGCCGGCCCAGCTGCCTGTGTCGCAGCCGGTGATTTCGCCAAGCCTGTCGAGATTGGCCGAGAACCCCTCGAAGTCGGGATCGACGACAGCGTCCGGCCGATAGGCGGTGACAACGCGGCCCTGCCAGCCGCTGTCGCGGATCATCTGGTGCCATTTGAGATCGTCGAGCGCGCCTTCCGTTGTCGCGATGACCTCGATGTTGAAGCGCTCGAACAGCGCGCGCGGACGGAAATTCTCCCACTGCAGCAGGGTCGCGATGGTGTCGTAGTGGCGGTCGGCGGTCGCGGCGGTCAGCGGTTCGTCGATGCCGAACAGATCGGCGAGCACATGATCGAACCACAACCGGGTCGGCGTGCCCCGAAACAGATGATAATGCTCGGCAAAACACCGCCAGATCGTCCGGCCGTCGGTCTCGACCGGCGCGCCGTCCAGCCTCGCCACGCCGAGATCCTCAAGGCGGACGCCTTGGCTGAACAGCATGCGGAAGATGTAGTGATCCGGGACGATGAGCAGTTGCGCCGGATCCGGGAACGGCTCGTTCAGCGCATACCAGCGCGGATCGGTGTGACCATGCGGGCTGACCAGGGGCAGGTCCTTGATCCCGGCATAGAGATCGCGGGCGATCGAGCGCGATTGCGCCTCGGCGGGAAACAGCAAATCCGCATCGGTCAGTGCCACGTAATCCTCCCAGAGGCGCTATCGGTAGGGTCGACAAGAAATAATGTCAACATACAAAAATTAGATTGTTGTATGATGACTTTTCGACCCATTGTGTGGCATGAGATCGGATGTTACGCCGCTTGCCGACCCACTCCCCGAGGCGATTTCATGCCATCTGATCAGACCAGCCGCGCCACGACGAGCAATCGCCTTTCCTCGAAAACGGCACGGGCATTGCCGGCTTCGATCGCGACACCTTCGTATGATCGCAGCAGCGTCGTCCCGGGCATCGTGCATCTCGGCGTCGGGGCCTTCCATCGCGCCCATCAGGCAGCCTATGTCGACGACTGCCTAGCGGCAGGCGAGACAGGCTGGGGCATAACAGGCGTTTCGCTGCGCAGCGCCGACACGCGCGACGCGCTCACGCCGCAGGATGGGCTCTACACACTGGCGATCAGAAGCAGTGGGACCGAAAAACTTCAGGTCATCGGCTCGATCGGCGCGATGCTGGTGGCCCCGGAGGATCCCGGCGCTGTTCTGGCCGCACTGATCGATCCGCGCACCCGCATCGTCACGCTGACGATCACCGAAAAGGCCTATCTGAGAGCCGCGGGCGGCAGACTGGACGCCGCTCATCTCGACATCGTCCACGATCTGGCTAACCGGGAAATGCCGAAGACGGCGCATGGTTTCCTGATCGAGGCGCTTGCCCGGCGACGCGCCGCCGGCACGCCGCCCTTCACCGTGCTGTGCTGCGACAACCTGCCCGCCAACGGCGCCACGCTGCACCGGCTGCTGACCGAATTCGCCGAATTGCGCGACACAAGGCTCGGCACGGAGGGCGATGCCGGGCTCGCCAAACACATCGCCGATGCGGTCGCCTTTCCCTCAAGCATGGTCGACCGCATCGTGCCGGCAACCACCGATGCCGACCGGGCGCGGATCGCTGAAGAACTCGGTGTCGAGGATGCCTGGCCTGTCATGACCGAACCGTTCTGCCAATGGGTGGTCGAGGACAATTTCCCGGAGGGCCGCCCGGCGTGGGAACAGTTCGGCGTCACCATGGTCGACGACGTCAGGCCGTTCGAGGACATGAAGCTCAGGCTGCTCAACGGCTCGCATTCGGCCATCGCCTATCTCGGTCTGCTTAGCGGCCATGCCACCGTCGACCGCGCCTTCGCCGATCCGGCGATACGAGCCTTTGTCGATGCGCTCTGGGCCGAGGCCATCCCGACACTGCCGAAAGATGCCGGGCTCGACACGGCGAGCTATACGGCTGAACTGGCTGAGCGGTTTTCGAATACGGCACTCGCTCACCGCACGGCACAGATCGCCAATGACGGCAGCCAGAAACTGCCGCAGCGCATCGTCGCCTCCGCCTTGGAATGCATCGAAACCGGTTCTGTACCCGAACACCTGACGCTGGTGATCGCCGCCTGGATCGCGGCCTGCGAGGCACGCGGCAAGACCTTGCCGGAGAGCCATTTCACCGATCCGTTCGATGTACCATTGGCAGCGCTTTTTGAACGAAGCCTGCTGACGGAAGCGATGGTGGCGGCTGTGGTCGACCTCGCCGGCTTCGCCAAGGGCCACACCGAGCGCCAGACGCTGATTGAATTCACCTCCGCCCACCTGGTCCATCTGCGGCAAGGTGGGGTAGCCCTTGCGCTCGCCGCACTCGGCATACGGAGCGAGCAATCCTGAGCTATGAGTTGACGATTATAACGTCGGCGGGACAGCGCCCCCCTCTTTCCTGCCGGACATCTCCCCCACAAGGGCATATGCGCTAAGATAGGTGTTGCAGTGGGGAATCGGTTGTGATTCTACGCTGCGATGACTCACGAATCGCTTGTAGATGACGGCTGGGCCGAGACGATTGAGCTCCTCGGCGGTGAAGAGTTGATTGCAGGGAGTGCCCGCGAGACGAAGGCGTTTCTGCGGCCGCGGGGCGTCAGGTCGGCTACTGATCTGTTGCGCCTGACACTGGCTTACTGCCTTGGCAAGGTGGGCATGCGGGGCGTCGTGGCCTGGGCGGCGGCAAGCGGGATCGCCGACATCTCGGACGTGGCGTTGCTCGGCCGGCTGCGCAATGCAGGGCCGTGGCTGCAGCAGTTGATCGGGCACCTTTTGAAGCGCGAGGAGGAAGGCTTGCCTAAGGGCCGGCTGATCCGCATCCTCGATGCGACATCGGTTGCCAAGGCGGGTGTGCATGAGAAGAAGAACAATGGCCTTTGGCGTATGCACTGCGCCTTCGATCTTGAGCGCGAGCAGTTCGATTTCCTCGAGATCACCGACCAGAGCGAGGCCGAGCTGATCGACCGCGTGCCGGTGGTGCCGGGCGAGATCCGCATCGGCGACCGCGCCTATCTGCAGGCCGAGCGGATCGCAAAGGTCATGGCGCAAGACGGCGACGTTGTCGTGCGCGCGCCGTGGAAGAATGTGCGATGGCTCGACGCCAACGGCAAGGCGTTCGATCTCATCGGCCACCTGAAGAGCTGCCGGGAGGAGGTCATCGAAACGCCTGTCTGGCTGGGCCTCAAGAAGGGCGAGCCCCTGAAGATGCGCCTGATCGCCTTGCGCAAATCCGAGGCTGCGACACAAGAAGCGCGGCGCAAAATCAACAAGGAAGCCAAGGCCAAGGGCAAGCAGGTTCAACCGGAGACGCTGATTGCCGCCGGCTTTGTCATCCTTGTGACCTCGCTTGACCAGGAGGAGTTTCCCTCCGGCACAGTTCTCAAGCTCTATCGCATGCGCTGGCGCATCGAGCTCGCCTTCAAGCGTCTGAAGAGCCTGATCGGACTGCGCGCGCCTCCAGCCAAAGACCCAAGGATCGCAAAGCCTTGGATTCTTGCCCACTTCCTCATCGCGCTTGTGACCGAACCCCTTTCGCAGGAGTTGGGTGTCTCTCCCCCTTGAGCGACGGGCGCCCGCTGCTGTGGCGCGCCACCCGCCAGATCGTCGCCTCTCTGATCGCAGCGATCTTTGCTCAACCTCCCTTGGCAGCCCTGCGCCAAAATCTCCATGCCTTGCGACATCGATGGCGTGAGCCACCACGAAAGCGCAAATTTCAGTCCATGCCGAAGCTATCTTAGCGCATATGCCCACAAGGGGGAGATTGGCAGCTTCGATGCCAGCGCTAATCCTGCAACGTTGGAGATTGGCGAAAGCCGCGGCGACAGCCGATCTCCCCACCCGTGGGGGAGATGTCCGGCAGGACAGAGGGGGGCGCGAAGGATCGCTACAGAACGATCGTTCTGCGCTACCAGTGCCACGGCATGACACTACGCTCCGCTTCGCGCTACCCTGGATGACGAGGAAATAGCCGGCCTTAGGCCGGCAGTATGGCACCTTCCAGCGTCGTGAGCTGGCTAAGGAACTGCTCCGCCTTGCTGCGAGCCTGGTCGTCCTTGGCGTCGGCGGCGTCTTCCTTGGCTTCCTGGATGCGGCGTGCGAGATCGGCGCGGTCGACATCCTTCACCGCGACCGCCGATTCCGCCAGCAGCGTGCAGCCGGCCGGAACGATATCGGCGAAGCCGCCGAACACCACGTAGCGCTCTTCGCCACCCGCCGCGGTCTTCACCGTGACGACGCCCGGCTTGATCGTGGTCATGACCGGGGCGTGATGCGCCATCACGGTCATCTCGCCTTCGGCGCCCGGAATGACGACGGATTCGACCTGCTCGGAAACAAGCAGGCGCTCCGGCGACACCAGTTCGAACTTGAAAGCTTCAGCCATGATCAATTTAGCGAATAGCGAATAGCGAGTAGCGAATAGTCAGAAGAAGAATTCGCCGGCCCATATTCCCTATTCGCTACTCCCTATTCGCTATTCGCTTCTTATGCCGCTTCAGCCGCGAGGCGCTGTGCCTTCTCGACCGCTTCCTCGATGCCGCCGACCATGTAGAAGGCAGCTTCCGGAAGGTGATCATAGTCACCGTTGCAGAGGCCCTTGAAGCCCTTGATGGTGTCGGCGAGGTCGACCAGCTTGCCCGGCGCGCCGGTGAACACTTCGGCGACGAAGAACGGCTGCGACAGGAAGCGCTCGATCTTGCGGGCGCGGGCCACGGTCTGCTTGTCCTCTTCCGACAGCTCGTCCATGCCCAGGATGGCGATGATGTCCTGCAGCGACTTGTAGCGCTGGAGGATCGACTGCACCTGGCGCGCGACGCCATAGTGCTCGTCGCCAACGACCAGCGGGTCGAGCATGCGCGAGGTCGAGTCCAGCGGGTCAACCGCCGGGTAGATGCCCTTTTCGGCGATGGCGCGGTTCAGCGTCGTCGTCGCGTCAAGGTGGGCGAACGAGGTCGCCGGTGCCGGATCGGTCAAGTCGTCGGCTGGCACGTAGATGGCCTGCACGGACGTGATCGAGCCCTTGGTGGTGGTGGTGATGCGTTCCTGCAACGCGCCCATGTCGGTGGCGAGCGTCGGCTGATAGCCCACGGCCGACGGGATGCGGCCGAGCAGAGCCGACACTTCCGAACCCGCCTGCGTGAAGCGGAAGATGTTATCGACGAAGAACAGCACGTCCTGGCCCTGGTCGCGGAAATATTCCGCAACCGTCAGGCCGGTCAGGCCGACGCGGGCGCGCGCGCCCGGCGGCTCGTTCATCTGGCCATAGACCAGTGCGGCCTTGGAGCCTTCGCCGCCGCCCTTCTTGTTGACGCCGGATTCGATGAACTCGTGATAGAGATCGTTGCCTTCGCGGGTGCGCTCGCCGACGCCGGCGAACACCGAATAGCCGCCATGCGCCTTGGCGATGTTGTTGATCAGCTCCTGGATCAGCACGGTCTTGCCGACGCCGGCGCCGCCGAACAGGCCGATCTTGCCGCCCTTGGCGTAGGGAGCCAGCAGGTCGAGCACCTTGATGCCGGTGATCAGGATCTGTGCTTCCGTCGACTGCTCGACATAGGTCGGAGCCGGCTGGTGGATGGAGCGCATTTCGGTCGCGTCGACCGGGCCTTCTTCATCGACCGGCTCGCCGATGACGTTGATGATGCGGCCGAGCATGCCCGGGCCGACCGGCACGGTGATCGGCGCGCCGGTGTCACGCACTTCCTGGCCGCGAACCAGACCTTCGGTCGAGTCCATGGCGATGCAGCGCACGGTGTTTTCACCCAGATGCTGGGCAACTTCGAGCACCAGGCGGTTGCCGACATTGGTCGTCTCGAGCGCGTTCAGGATCGCCGGCAGGTGATCGCCGAACTGCACGTCGACGACGGCGCCGATGACCTGGCGAACCTTGCCGACAACGCCAGTTGCCTTGCTGGACACTGCCGATGTCTTGGCAGCTGCGGCCTTCGCCGGTGCTGCCGCCTTGGCTGGGGCCGCCTTCGCGGCTGCTGCTGGAGCCTTTGCCGCCGCTTTCACGGGGGCTGCGGTCTTCGCGGCTGCGGCCTTGGGGGCTGCCTTCTGGGGGGTCGCTGCTTTCGCCATCGTCTTTACCCTTTTTCGTCCTTTGTTTCTCACGCGGTCCGGTCGCGGGTCGATAACCCGCGAACCGCGCTTAGAGCGCCTCGGCGCCCGAAATGATTTCGATCAGTTCCTTGGTGATCTGCGCCTGCCGCTGGCGGTTGTAGGTGATCGACAGCTTGTTGATCATATCGCCGGCGTTGCGCGTCGCATTGTCCATGGCGCTCATCTTGGCACCCATTTCGCCGGCCACGTTTTCGAGCAGCGCCCGGAAAACCTGCACGGAGATGTTGCGCGGAATGAGGTCGGAGAGGATTTCGCCCGGCTCCGGCTCATATTCGTAGACGGCGTTGCCGCCATCCGTCGCCTCGGCCGGAGCCGAAGCAACGCCGGCCGGAATGATCTGCTGCGCGGTCGGGATCTGGCTGATCACCGACTTGAACTGCGAATAGAACAGCGTGCAGATGTCGAAGCCGCCTTCGTTGAAGAGGTGGATGACCTTCTTGGCGATGGCATCGGCATTGACGAAGCCGAGTGTCTTGACCTCGCGCAGGTCGACTCGGTCGATGATCATCGATGCATAGTCGCGGCGCAGGATGTCGAAACCCTTCTTGCCGACGCAGATGATCTTGACCTGCTTGCCGTCCGCCAAAAGCTTACGGATATGGTCGCGGGCAAGGCGGGCGATCTGCGAATTGAAGCCACCGCACAGGCCGCGCTCGGCGGTGCAGACGACGAGCAGATGCACGTCGTCCTTGCCGGTGCCGGTCATCAGCGCCGGGGCATCGCCGCCGCCGCCGATTGCCTGGGTGATGTTGGCCAGCACGGAACCCATGCGCTCCGAATAGGGGCGCGCCGCTTCCGCGGCCTCTTGCGCACGGCGCAGCTTCGCCGCGGCGACCATCTGCATCGCCTTGGTGATCTTCTGCGTCGCCTTGACCGAGGCGATACGGTTACGAAGGTCTTTTAATGAAGGCATGCTTCAAACCTGATCCCGTCTTGCAATTCGCTCAGGCGAAGGTCTTGGCGAAAGCGTCGATCTCGGCCTTCAGCTTGGCGCGCAGATCATCCGACAGCGCCTTTTCCTTGCGGATGGCGTCGAGAACATCCTTGCCGGCCGAACGCATGTGGCTGAGCAGGCCATGCTCGAACTTGCCGACCTGGTTGACCGGCAGCTTGTCGAGATAGCCGTTGACGCCGGCGAAGATCACCGCGACCTGCTCTTCCGTCTTCAGCGGTGAGAACTGCGGCTGCTTCAGGAGTTCGGTGAGGCGCGATCCGCGGTTGAGCAGGCGCTGCGTGGCGGCATCGAGATCCGAGCCGAACTGCGCGAAGGCCGCCATTTCGCGGTACTGCGCGAGCTCGCCCTTGATCGAGCCGGCAACCTGCTTCATCGCCTTGATCTGCGCGGCAGAACCGACGCGCGACACCGACAGACCGACGTTCACCGCGGGACGGATGCCCTGGAAGAACAGGTTGGTTTCAAGGAAGATCTGGCCGTCGGTGATCGAGATCACGTTGGTCGGGATATAGGCCGACACGTCGTTGGCCTGCGTTTCGATGATCGGCAGCGCGGTCAGCGAACCACCGCCCAGATCGTCATTGAGCTTGGCGGCGCGCTCGAGCAGGCGCGAGTGCAGGTAGAAGACGTCGCCCGGATAGGCTTCGCGGCCCGGCGGACGGCGTAGCAGCAGCGACATCTGGCGGTAGGCGACGGCCTGCTTCGACAGATCGTCGTAGCTGATCAACGCGTGCATGCCGTTGTCGCGGAAATATTCGCCCATGGTGGCGCCGGCGAACGGCGCCAGGAACTGCATCGGCGCAGGATCGGAAGCGGTGGCGGCGACGATGATCGAGTATTCGAGCGCGCCGCGCTCTTCCAGCACCTTGACGAACTGCGCGACGGTCGAGCGCTTCTGGCCGACGGCGACGTAGACGCAGTAGAGCTTTTCCTTCTCGGGGCCGTTGTCGTGCACCGACTTCTGGTTGAGCATCGTATCAAGGATGATGGCGGTCTTGCCGGTCTGGCGATCGCCGATGACCAGCTCGCGCTGGCCGCGGCCGACCGGGATCAGCGCATCGATGGCCTTGAGGCCGGTCGACATCGGCTCGTTCACCGATTTGCGCGGAATGATGCCGGGCGCCTTGACGTCGACGCGCTTGCGCTCGACTGCCTTGATCGGACCCTTGCCATCGATCGGATTGCCGAGCGCGTCAACGACGCGGCCGAGCAGGCCGGGGCCGACGGGAACGTCGACGATGGCGCCGGTGCGCTTGACGATGTCGCCTTCCTTGATGTCGCGGTCGGCGCCGAAGATGACGACGCCGACATTGTCGGCTTCGAGGTTGAGCGCCATGCCGCGGATGCCGCCGGGGAACTCGACCATCTCGCCGGCCTGGACATTGTCGAGGCCGTAGACGCGGGCGATACCGTCACCGACGGACAGCACCTGTCCGACTTCGGAGACCTCGGCCTCCTTGCCGAAATTCTTGATCTGGTCTTTCAGAATTGCGGAAATTTCCGCGGCGCGGATGTCCATCAGCCGACCTCTTTCAGTGCAAGCTTGAGCGAATTGAGTTTGGTTTTGAGCGACGTATCGATCTGGCGCGAACCCATCTTGACCACCAGCCCGCCGAGCAGCGACGGATCGACGGTGACGGAGATGGCCACGTCCTTGCCGGCAACGCTCTTCAGCGCCGCCTTGAGTTCGGTCTGCTGGGCCGCGGTCAGCTCATGCGCCGACGTGACTTCAGCAGCGGTCTCGCCACGATGTTCGGCGGCGATCTGGCGGAACGCCCTGATCATGCCGGGAACGGCGAACAGCCGGCGGTTGCGGGCGACGACGCGCAGGAAATTGCCGGTGAGGCCGGTGATCCCGGCCTTGTCGGCGATTGCCGCGATGGCCTTGGCCTGGTCCTCGCTGGAGAACACCGGGCTGTTGATCAGTCGGGTAAGGTCGGCGCTGCCCGCGAGCATGGCTTCGAAGCTGTTGAGGTCGGCTTCGACCTTGGCCACGGAATTTGCCTGCAAGGCGAGTTCGAACAGCGAACCCGCATAGCGTTCTGCGACACCTGAGATTGGCGATGACGATTGAGCCACGGACCGTCTTTTCTCTTGTCTGACAGGCCGTAGATTGTTGGCGCGAGCAAAAACTCTGGCTAAATCTTTGACCTTACTGCATTTTTTCGAGCACGGAGGCGCGGCTTCCGCTATCCCCGGCCGAAAGTCGATTGCCGTCTAGCACAGGCATTTTAAGACCGCAATGCGTCGTTCCGCATGGTTTTCAGGCACTATTGTCGCATCCGGCGAAAGTCACCCGTCTTCCATCGCGGAATACCCAACGATTCAAGGCAGAAAGCCGAAGGCAAAGGCGAGCGGCAATGCCGCCAGCACCAATTCCACCACAATGGAAACCCAATTGAAAGGCGTGTTGGCGCCATCCGACATCATCGACAGCAGCCTGCCAAAGGCGGTGAACAGCCAGGAGAAGCCAAGCGCCATGTAGATCAGCGGCTGCGCCAAGAGGATGCAACACAGGCCGACACCCAGATAGAAGCCCGACATCCTGCCGCGCCCCTCGGCGATCGCCGCAGCCTTCTCGGGCTTGACCTGCAAGCGCAGGGCACGAAAGGCGAGGTTAGGTGCCAGAAAAAACAAAAGCCCGAGCAGCACGGTGACGACGGCGCTCGACCAGGCCAGCCATTCGCCCTGGCTCGTCGGCCACGGAAGCGCAAAATCCATCTTGTCCCCTCGAAATGCCTGTTTTGAAATTCCGGGCATTCTAGCGAAGGAAAGGGCTGGCGCCAGATGGGTTCGGCAATTTGCGGAAGCCTGTCAGCCCAGCGCGAATTCCACTGCCGCCTCGGCATGAATGCGCGTCGTGTCGAAGACCGGGATGTCGAAATCCTGCTGGCCAATGAGCATGGTGATCTCAGTGCAGCCCATGATGACGCTGTCGACCGCCTCTTCGCGGCGCAGGCGTTCGGTCTCGGCGATGTAGGCCGCCTTCGAGATCTCCGTGACGATGCCCTGGCACAGTTCCTCATAGATGACGCGATGGACCATGTCGCGCCCGGCGGCATCGGGTACGACGGGGCTCAAGCCATATTTCTCGGCGAGCCGACCTTTGTAGAAATCCTGTTCCATGGTGAACCGCGTCGCCAGCAGCGCCGGGCGCTGCATGCCGGCGCGCTTGACCGCCATCGCGGTGGCATCGGCGATGTGGATCAGCGGAATCGACACCGACGCCTGCACCTGGTCGGCCAGTTTGTGCATGGTGTTGGTGCACAAAAGCAGACCTTCCGCGCCGCCCGCCTCGAGCTTGCGCGCCGCTTCGACGAGAAGCATGCCGGCGCCGTCCCAGTCGCCATGATGCTGCCGCTCGGCGATCTCGGCAAAGTCAAAGGACCACAGCAGAAGCCTGGCCGAATGCAGGCCGCCCAGCCGCTCGCGCACGATCTCGTTGAGCAGGCGATAGTAGATGGCCGTCGATTCCCAGCTCATGCCGCCGAGCAGGCCAAGGGTTTTCATGACGGCTGTTCCTCTTCCTGGCAATCCCGGTACTATGAACATATGAGACCATAAGGAGGTCGTCGTGAAAACCATTGAGCTTCGGCAGGCCAAGGCGGTGTTCTCGGCAATCGTCGAGGCTGCGGGAAATGGGGAACCAACCATCATCACGAGAGACGGCAAGCCGACCGCCATGGTCGTCCCGGTTGATGAGCGCCGAAGGTTTTACCCGCAAGACAGCCAGAAAAACTTGGCGGACATTTTGCTTCAGTATCCGGGCGGCATCGAATTTGAGCGAAATGACTCGCCGTCGCGAGACGTCGAATTTTGAGCCGCCCTCGATGTGATCGGTATTCTTAACATTACAAAATCGGGAACCTGAAGGGTACTTCAAGGCTTCTTGTGCGCCGGCCCGTGATCGAGAGGATGCCGCTACAAAAAGCTCTGCGGGTCGATATCGACCTGCACCCGAACCGAGCCGCGCTGCTTCGGCCCGTTGGCAAGCATCGCACGAATAAACCCTTGCATGTCGGCGCGCCGTTCGCCCTGGATCAGCAGGCGGAAGCGGTGGCGGCCGCCGAGCAAGGACAGCGGCGCCTCCGCCGGCCCCAGCACGAACAGATCGGTGGCCTCGGGCGCGGCGCGGCGCAGGCCGCGCGCATGGCCCTCGGCTTCCGCTCGCGTCACCGCGCTGACGATGACGCCGGCGAGCCGGCCGAAAGGCGGCAGGGCAGCCCGTTCGCGCTCGGCAATCTCGCGCTCGTAAAAAGCCTCGGCGTCGCCGGAGACGATCGCCCGCATCACCGGATGGTCGGGCTGGAAGGTCTGCAGCAGGCCAAGGCTCTTCTTGCCGGCGCGGCCAGCGCGGCCGGTCACCTGGCTGAGCAACTGGAAGGTGCGCTCGGCGGCGCGCGGATCGCCATTGGCAAGGCCGAGATCGGCATCGACGACACCGACCAGGGTCATGTTGGGGAAGTTGTGGCCCTTGGCGACGAGCTGCGTGCCGATGACGATGTCGGCCTCGCCATCAGCGATCGCCTCCAGCTCCAGCCGCAGCCGCCGCACGCCGCCCATCAGGTCCGACGACAAGACGATGGTGCGCGCGTCGGGAAAATGCGTAACGACCTCTTCGGCGATGCGCTCGACGCCCGGTCCGCAGGCAACCAGATGATCGAGCGTACCGCATTCCGGGCAAGCCTCGGGGCGGCGCTCATTGTGCCCGCAATGATGGCAGACCAGCTGGCCGCGAAAGCGATGCTCTACCAGCCAGGCCGAGCAGACCGGGCAGCCAAAGCGGTGGCCGCAGACCCGGCACAGCGTCAGCGGCGCATAGCCGCGCCGGTTGAGGAACAGGAGCGACTGCTCCTTCCTCTCCAGCGTCTGGCGCATCTGGTCGAGCAGCACCGGCGACAGGAAGCCGCCGCGCGCCGGCGGCGCGCGGCGCATGTCGACCGCCTTGAGATGCGGAAGCGCCGCCTCGGCGAAGCGAGCTGAGAGCACGGCCCTGTTGTAGCGGCCCTGGCTGGCATTGACCCGGCTTTCGACCGACGGCGTCGCCGACGCCAGCACGACCGGAAAGCTGCCGATATGGCCGCGCACCACGGCCATGTCGCGCGCATTGTAGAAGACGCGATCCTCCTGCTTGTAAGCAGGGTCGTGCTCCTCGTCGACGACGATCAGGCCGAGCTCCTTGAACGGCAGGAACAGCGCCGAGCGCGCGCCGGCGACGACGCGCACGCCGCCTTCCGCCACTTGCCGCCAGACTTTTTCGCGCATCCGCGGCGGCAGATCGGAATGCCATTCGCCCGGCTTGGCGCCGAAGCGCTGCTGGAAGCGTTCGAGAAAAGCATGCGTCAGCGCGATTTCCGGGAGCAGGATCAGCACCTGCTTGCCTTGGTCGAGCGCAGCCGCCACCGCCTCGAAATAAACCTCCGTCTTGCCCGAACCGGTGACGCCGTCGAGCAGCGCGACGTTGAACACACCGGCTGCGACATTGGCGCGCAGCATCAGCGCCGCGTCGCTCTGGTCCGGCATCAGTTCCGGTATGGCGTAGCTGGAATCAGGCGCGGCCACCACCGGTCGCGGCGGGATCATCACCGTCTCGAACACGCCTTGCGCCCTCAACCCGTCGATCACCGTCGACGACACGCCCGCGGCATGGGCAAGGCCGGATCGCGTCCAGGCGAGCCCACCTTCGGCCGTCTCCAGCACGCGCTCCCTTGCGCTCGTCATGCGGTCGGGCACGAGAAGCGTGCGCTGCAGCCCCTCGATCCACGGTTCGGGGTCGAAAGCTTCCGGCGCCCTGAGCAGCATGCGCGCCACCATGCCTGGCGGCGACAGCGTGTATTGCGCCACCCAGTCGACGAAACGGCGGATAGTGCGGTCGATCGGCGGGCAGTCGAAGACCTGTTCGATGGGGCGCAGCTTCTTCGCGTCGACCTTCTCGACCGCGCCATCCCAGACGATGCCGGCGACCTGGCGCGGACCGAGCGGCACGCGCACGATCGAGCCCGGCACCACGCGCATGCCGGCCGGCACGGCATAGGTGTAGGGGCGTTCGGCGGGCATCGGCACCAGCACCGGTGCGGCTGCGACAAAGGGCGAATCTTCGATCATGAAGCGTGACCTTGCCCCGACTTTGGTCTAGATCAAAGAGCAACTCTGAACGTGCCTTTCCCAGCACGACAAAATCGCCAGGAGACCCGCCATGAAATTTTTTGTCGACACCGCCGACGTCAAGGATATCCGTGAGCTGAACGATCTGGGGCTGCTCGACGGCGTCACCACCAACCCGTCGCTGATCCTCAAATCCGGCGGCAAGATCTCCGAGGTCACCAGAGAGATTTGCGACATCGTCAAGGGTCCGGTCTCGGCTGAAGTCACCGCCACCGAATATTCCGAAATGATGCAGCAGGCCAAGGTTCTGGCCAAGATCGCCGACAATGTCTGCATCAAGGTGCCGCTGACGCTGGACGGTCTCAAGGCCTGCAAGACGATCCGCACCGAGATGAACCGCCTGGTCAACGTCACGCTGTGCTTTTCGGCCAACCAGGCGCTGCTGGCGGCCAAGGCCGGCGCCTCGTTCATCTCGCCCTTCGTCGGTCGCATCGACGACATCGGCATCGACGGCATGGAGCTGATCCAGGAGATCCGGCAGATCTACGACAATTACGATTTCCAGACCGAGATCCTCGTCGCTTCGGTGCGCACCGTGAACCACGTCAAGCAGGCAGCACTCATCGGCGCCGATGTTGTGACCGCACCGCCGGCGACCCTGAAGGCGCTGGTCAAGCACCCGCTGACCGACAAGGGCCTGGAACAGTTCCTCGCCGACTGGGCCAAGACCGGCCAGAAGATCGGCTGAGGCCACACCACTTTCAACTAAAAAAGGCCGGGTGACCGGCCTTTTTTAATGCGCTTCAGGCCACGCCGCCAAAGGAGCCCGCCGGTCAATCCGCGCTGTCATCGTCAGGCGCGGCCGCCTGCTGGCGCCGTCCCATGATGATTTCGCGTTTGCCGACATGGTTGGGTGTGCCGACCAATCCTTCCTTTTCCATGCGCTCGACCAGGGATGCGGCGCGGTTGTAGCCGATGCCGAGGCGGCGCTGGATGTAGGACGTCGAACACTTCTTGTCGCGCACCACCACCTTGACCGCCTCGTCGTAGATGGCATCGCTGTCTTCGGCTGCGACGGCCCCCTTGTCGAAGACCGCACCCTGGTCGTCTTCGATTTCTTCCTCATCCTCGTCGGCTGTAACGGTTTCCAGATATTCAGGGCGGCCCTGCGCCTTCAGATGCGCGACGACATGCTCGACCTCCGCATCGGAAACAAAGGGCCCATGCACGCGGGAAATGCGCCCGCCACCCATCATGTGCAACATGTCGCCCTGGCCAAGCAGTTGTTCGGCGCCCTGCTCGCCCAGGATGGTGCGGCTGTCGATCTTGGATGTAACCTGGAAGGAAATCCGGGTCGGGAAATTGGCCTTGATCGTGCCCGTGATGACATCGACCGAGGGGCGCTGCGTTGCCATGATCAGGTGAATACCGGCAGCGCGCGCCATCTGCGCCAGACGCTGGATGGCGCCTTCGATCTCCTTGCCGGCGACCATCATCAGGTCGGCCATCTCGTCGACGATGACGACGATGTAGGGCATCGGCGCAAGGTCGATTTCCTGCTGTTCGAAAAGCGGCTCGCCGGTGCCCTTTTCGAAGCCGGTCTGCACAGTCATGACAACGGTCTCGCCCTTGTCGCGCGCAGCGGCGGCGCGCTCGTTGTAGCCGTCGATGTTGCGCACACCGAGCCGCGCCATCTTGCGATACCGGTCCTCCATTTCGCGCACCGCCCATTTGAGTGCGGTGACGGCTTTTTTGGGGTCCGTGACGACGGGCGTCAGAAGATGCGGGATGCCGTCATAAACGGAGAGTTCGAGCATCTTGGGATCGACCATGATCAGCCGGCATTCTTCCGGCTTCAGCCGGTAGAGCAACGACAAGATCATGGTGTTGATGGCAACCGACTTACCGGAGCCGGTGGTTCCGGCCACCAGCAAATGAGGCATCTTCGCCAGCTCGGCGATGACAGGCTCGCCCCCGATTGTCTTGCCCAAGCAAAGCGCCAGCTTGCAGCTGGTCTTGCGGAAGCCCTCCGATTCGATCAGCTCACGGAAATAGACGGTTTCGCGGGTCTCGTTGGGAAGCTCGATGCCGATGACATTGCGGCCAGGCACAACGGCGACGCGCGCCGAAATCGCAGACATGGAGCGGGCGATATCATCGGCAAGCCCGATGACGCGAGAGGATTTGACACCCGGCGCCGGCTCGAACTCATAGAGCGTGACGACCGGGCCTGGGCGAACATGAATGATCTCGCCGCGCACCCCGAAATCTTCGAGCACGCTTTCCAACAGATCGGCATTTTGCTCGAGCCGCTCCTGCGACATGTAGAAGCCTTGTCCCTCCGGGGGCTGCTGCAACAGGTCTTCCGGGGGAAGCTCATAGGGATCGCCTGACGTAGATGGCACAATTTTGCCGGTCCGAGGCAAGCGTGAAGAAGGTCGCGCGGCTGCAACCCTGACGGTGGCGTCCGCACTTGCGAGGGCGGGCACGGGAACGGCATCGCGCGCCGCAGCGGGGATTGCAGCGGGCTGGGCCTGCAGTGACGCGTTGCTCGCTGGCACTTCAGGCTGAGCGAGAGCCTCGTTCGAGTTAGCCGGCAAAACGTCCGGCAACGGCTTCGAGGCCTGACCCGGAAGGCACTCGATGACACGAAACAGCGAGGTGGCATCGGTCACTGCCGGCAGGCGGATGTCGGCCCGCGCAGCTGCGACGGGCACCGCCGCGACCGGTGCAGGCGAGGTTGTGGTGGCTTGCCGGGACGAAACATCGACCAGATAGGGCGCCATAGCCTCGAAGAAGGCGTGATCCGAAAGATAGGGCCAGCGCAGTTTTTCGAGAGCAGCCGGTTTGATCTGGGCGCCCGGAGCGGCAACTGCGCGCGTGAACGCTCGTCCCGTTGCGGCCGGCACCGGCGCAACGGCTCGCGCCTTCTCTCCAGCGCGCCCCGGGGGAACGAAAGCCGCAGCCGGCGGTGACGGCCTTTGCGTTGCGGCTCCGCGGTCGGCCAGCGGCTGGGAGGCGGGGCTTTTTACCGATGCCGGCAATGCCAGGAGCGAGGGCGTCGAAGATGCCTGACCGACCATCGTTGGCGCGACTGCCTGCTGTCTTGGGAGTGCGTCCGTATCGCCTTGCTCGACAAGACGGTCGTGCTGCTGGCGATGCTTTTTGGGTTCATAGTCCGGAGTGCGGGTAAACCGCACGTTGGGGGCGAGGAAGAAATATTCTTGCCAAGCAGGACTTTCGATATCGCCGATTTTCGAGGGCACGTTGCTCGCCTCCGAGCCACCCCTCGGCTCCATATAGGGCCGCCTGTTGCCGCCGAGATCGACAACCGGCGCGGAATAGCCGGCCTGGTGTGTACCGGGCTGCCGGCCATCCAGTCCCTTGTGCGCCGGCCGATCAACATCGCCTGTCGCAGCTGAATGCGTTCGCTGACCGCCCCTGTCGCTGATGCCGTCGAGACGCTTCCCCTCGGGATCATCGGGCGATGCTGCCTTCGATAAATTGACCCGGGAAAAACGCCTGGCTTCCATTCTCAAGACTCACTTTGAAATGTCTGTCGAGCAATAGGGAGCGAGTGGTTAACAGTTGCTTCCCGGATGGATCGCCGACGATCATTGGGCAGCAAAATCCGCGTGACAGGCTCTGCGAGCGACGCGGCATGATCGTCGTCTCACAGCGCACACGCCCGTGGCGCTATCCGCTCGCTGTGCCGTGGGGAACCGGCGTATCGAGGCGATGCCGGACGATCCCGATTCGGGAATCTGATCGTGGTCTCACGATCATCCCATAAGGCTTGGGACCCAGGCCGTTTCCGTGAAACGATGAGCCGTGCTAGCCAGCCGTCTTGCTGTGCCTGACCAGATCCTGGGCAATGGACAGCTGCAGCGCTTCCGCCAATTCGCGCGCGGCGCGATTCTCGGCGTCGATCTGCGCCCGGTATGCGGCGAATTCCTGACGCGGCCTGTCGAAGGAGGAGGTGATCGAACGCTTGCCGGATGCGATCACCACACCGGTCTTCGCATCGGCCAGCGTATAGGTGCCGGTCAGCGTCACGGAACCGGCAGTCGGCTCGTCTTGGTCGGTTCCCACCTGCACAAGTGCCGAGGACTCGACGGCTTCGGTCACGCCGAGAGTGAGCGAATAGGCCGGTGAGGCCGGCTCGCCGGCGCCTCGTCCAAACCCGAAAATCAAATTGTTGCGCACCTGTTGGCCGTAACGCGAGCCGACCGGCTTGATGCCGATCGACGCCAGTTCGGCACTGGCGCTGGCTTGCGAACCCGACAGCGGCGCACTCGAATAGAGCGGCCGCACCGTGCAGGCCGAGACAAGCACGAGCGAGCCGACCAGGCCGGCAAGCGCGATGCGGCGCAGCAAACGGCTCAACTTTGTCTTTTCCGGCTCAGGCAACGACATTGACGATCCTCTGCGGCACGATGATCACCTTGCGCGGAGCCTTACCTTCGAGTGCTTTCTGCACGAAGTCGAGAGCCAATACCGCTTTTTCGACCGCACCTTGGTCCGCGTCGCGGGCAATTGTCAAATCCCCCCGCTTCTTGCCGTTGACCTGTACCGGATAGGTGACTTCGTTGTCGACGACCAGCGCCGGATCGAAGACCGGCCACGGCCGTTCGGCAACCAGATCGGCGCCGCCGAGCGTTTCCCAGCACTCCTCGGCCAGATGCGGCATGACCGGCGCGATCAGATGCACGAGAATCTCCACCGCCTGCCGGCAGGCGCCTTTCAGCGCTGCATCGGCCTTGCCTTCGGCCACCTCGTTGAGCGGCGTGGTCAGCGCGTTGGCCAGTTCGTACATGCGGGCGATGGCGCGGTTGAAAGCGAGCTTCTCGATATCCTCACCGACCGCCTTCAGGATCTTGTGCGCGGCCTTGGAAACCACCGCGGCCTCGCCGCTGCCGGCCGCCACAGGCTTGATGCCGGCTAGCGTCTCGGCCGCCGTCGACACCAGGCGCCAGATGCGCTGGATGAAGCGATGCGCGCCTGCGGCGCCATCGTCGGTCCATTCGACATCGCGCTCGGGCGGCGAATCCGAGAGCATGAACCAGCGCGCCGTATCGGCGCCGTAGCCATCGGTGATGTCTTCCGGGCTCACCGTGTTCTTCTTGGACTTCGACATCTTTTCCAGCGGGCCGATGGTGACGGCCTCGCCGGTGGCGATGTCGATGGCGCTGCGTTTGCCGTCGACATCCTCCAGCCGAACCTCGGTGGGCGCCAGCCAGCGGCCATTCGATGCCGAGCCGACGCGATAGGTTTCGTGCACCACCATGCCTTGCGTGAACAAGCCCTTGAACGGCTCGGCCAGATCGACATGGCCGGTCTCACGCATGGCGCGGGTGAAGAAGCGCGAATAGAGCAGGTGCAGGATCGCGTGCTCGATGCCGCCGATATACTGGTCGACCGGCAGCCATTCATTCGCCGCCCTGGGATCGGTCGGTTCATACGCCCACGGTGCGGTGAAGCGGGCAAAATACCAGGACGAATCGACGAACGTGTCCATCGTGTCGGTTTCGCGCCGCGCATCCCTGCCGCATTGCGGGCACTTCACATGCCGCCATGTCGGATGCCGGTCGAGCGGATTGCCCGGCCGGTCGAAATCGACATCGTCGGGCAGCTTGACCGGCAGGTCGGCCTTCGGCACCGGAACCACGCCGCAATCCTCGCAATGGATCATCGGGATCGGGCAGCCCCAGTAGCGCTGGCGCGAAATGCCCCAGTCGCGCAGGCGGAAATTCACCTTGCGCTCGGCCATCGGCCGGTTGCCGATGGTCTTCTGCTCCAGCAGTTTTGCCACCTCGGCGAAAGCCCGATCCGGCTTCATGCCGTCGAGGAAGCGTGAATTGATCATCACGCCGTCGCCGTCATAGGCTTCATCGATGATCTGGAAGCTCGCCGGATTCTCGCCTTCCGGCATCACCACAGGAATCACCGGCAGGCCGTATTTGTTGGCGAAGTCGAGGTCGCGCTGGTCGCCGGACGGGCAGCCGAAGATGGCGCCGGTGCCGTATTCCATCAGCACGAAATTGGCGACATAGACAGGCAGCGTCCAGCTGTCGTCAAACGGATGGACGACGCGGATGCCGGTGTCAAAACCCTTCTTCTCAGCCGTCTCCAGCGCCGCCACCGAGGTGCCCATATGGCGGACTTCCTCGATGAACTTCGCCAGCTCCGGATTGCTCTCGGCAGCTTTCTTGGCCAACGGATGATCGGCGGCGACAGCCATGAAGGAGGCGCCGAAGATGGTGTCGGGCCTTGTCGTATAGACTTCCAGCTCATGCTCGCCGTTGCTAATCTTGCCAGCATCTGGAACAGCCAGAGGCCAGCGGATCAGCAGGCCTTCCGAGCGGCCGATCCAGTTCTGCTGCATCAGCTTCACTTTTTCCGGCCACTCGTCGAGGCCGTCGAGCGAGTCCAGCAGATCCTGCGCGAAGTCGGTGATCTTGAAGAACCACTGCGTCAGTTCGCGCTGTTCGACCAGCGCACCCGAGCGCCAGCCGCGCCCGTCGATGACCTGCTCGTTGGCGAGCACGGTCATGTCCTCCGGATCCCAGTTGACCTTGGAGGATTTACGCGTCACCAGCCCCTTCTCGACGAAATCGAGAAACAGCATCTGCTGGCGGTGGTAGTAGTCAACGTCGCAGGTGGCGAATTCGCGCGCCCAGTCCAGCGACAGGCCCATGACCTTGAGCTGCTCGCGCATGGTGGCGATGTTCTGGTAGGTCCATTCCTTGGGATGGACCTTGTTCTGCATCGCCGCGTTTTCGGCCGGCATGCCGAAGGCGTCCCAGCCCATCGGATGCAGCACGTTGAAACCCTTGGCCCGCTTGTAGCGCGCTACGACGTCGCCCATCGTGTAGTTGCGGGTATGGCCGATATGGATGCGCCCCGATGGGTAGGGGAACATCTCCAGCACGTAGTATTTCGGGCGCGGATCGTCATTGTGCGCTTCAAACAGCTTCTTGGCGTCCCAGGCCTTCTGCCATTTGGGCTCTGACGCGCGCGGATTGTATCGTTCGGTTGCCATGGGACGTTTTTCACTTAAAAGCATGCGCGAACTGCGGGCGACGGCACGGCAGTTCAGGGAATGTGGTCCGGGTGTTCACCATGGTTTGGCAAACCCGTCAACCATATGGGTATCGCGTCTGACAAAAACGCCGGTCAAAACAGCAGGATTTGCATATGGGCGACGTCGTTCAGCAGTTTTTCGCGGTCAAGGCGAAGATCGCCGCCGCCGAGCACGAGGCCGGTCGCGAAGCTGGCGCCGTGACGCTGGTCGCGGTTTCCAAGACCTTTGACGCCGCTGACATCGGCCCGATCATCGAGGCCGGCCAGCGCGTCTTCGGCGAAAACCGCGTGCAGGAGGCGCAAGGCAAATGGCCGGCGCTGAAGGGCTCATTCCCCGACATCGAACTGCATCTGATCGGTCCGTTGCAGTCGAACAAGGCAAAAGAGGCTGTGGCGCTGTTCGACGTCATCGAGACGGTCGATCGCGAGAAGATCGCCGCCGAACTCGCCAAGGAGATCGCAAGGCAGGGCCGGGCACCAAGACTGTACGTCCAGGTCAACACCGGCTCCGAATCGCAAAAGGCCGGCATCGAGCCGCGCGACGCGGTGGCCTTTGTCGCCCGCTGCCGCGATGTGCATGGCCTCGCCATCGAAGGCCTGATGTGCATCCCGCCGGCCGACGAGAACCCCGGCCCCCACTTCGCCTTGCTGGAAAAGCTAGGGCATGAGGCCGGCGTCACCAAACTGTCGATGGGCATGTCCGGCGACTACGAAACAGCAATCGCCTTCGGCGCCACCAGCGTCCGGGTCGGTTCGGCGATCTTCGGCACTCGCTGAGGCGCAACGGCCTTTGGGCCAATCCGACAGGCCCGTTGCTCCAGGACTGGAAACGAAACGTACCGTTCCTATTTGCTTTGCGTCATCACAAACTCTCTGGAGCCGCCACCATGCGCTACAACCAGCTTGGAAATACGGGGATGTTCGTCTCTGAACTGTGCCTCGGCACAATGACCTTCGGCGCCGCCGGCCAGAATGCCCAATGGGGCCTGATCGCCAGCCTCGACCAGAAGGGCGTCAACGAGATCGTTGCCCATTCGCTCGCCGCCGGCGTCAATTTCTTCGATACGGCCGACGTCTACTCCTTTGGCGAGTCCGAGCGCCTGCTTGGTCAATCGCTCAGGGATCTCGGCGTCAACAGGCAGAACGTGGTCGTCGCCACCAAGGCGCATGGCGCCATGGGCGAAGGCCCCAACCAACGCGGCTCGTCACGCGGCCACATCATGGATTCGGTCGACGCCAGCCTGGAGCGGCTGCAACTCGACCATATCGATCTCTACCAGTTGCACGGCACCGACACCGTTACGCCGATCGACGAGACGTTGCGGGCACTGGACGATCTCGTTGCCAGCGGCAAGGTCCGCTATGTCGGCGTCTCCAACTGGGCGGCATGGCGCATTGCCAAGGCGCTCGGCATCGCCGAGCGCAAGGGCTTAGCCCGTTTCGAGACCGTCCAGTCCTATTACTCGATCGCCGGCCGCGACCTCGAGCGCGAAATCGTCCCACTGCTCAACGAGGAGAAGCTCGGCCTGATGGTGTGGTCGCCGATGGCCGGCGGCCTGCTGTCCGGCAAATATGGCCCCGGCGCGCCGGGTAATGGCGAAGGCCGCCGCGCCAGCTTCAACTTCCCGCCGGTCAATGAGGACCGCGCCTGGGCGGCCGTTGCCGTCATGCGCGAAATCGCCAAAAAGCACGATGTGAGCGTCGCCACGGTGGCGCTCGGCTATGTCCTGGCCAAGCCTTTCGTGATGAGCGTCATCATCGGCGCCAGCCGCATGGAGCAGCTGGAGCAGAACCTTGCCGCGACCCAGCTGAAGCTCGACACCGACGATCTGGTTCGTCTCGACGAGGTCAGCGCCCTGCCGTCCGAATACCCCGGCTGGATGCTGGAGCGTCAGGCAACGGGCCGGCGCCCGGCGCCGTTCACGCCGAAAGCATAACGCTCAACCAGAAATCTCGGGAGCCGATCAGCTCCCGAGAAATATCTAGGTCAGCCGAACGCTCTCCCCCAGAAAATCGAGAAAGGCGCGCACCCGCGCCGGCAGATGCCGGCCCTGGCCGACATAGACGGCGTGGGTAGGCTCCTCGTCGCCGGGATTGAATGCCTCCAGCAGCGACACCAGCCTGCCGGCAGCGATGTCGGCGGCGACATGCCAGCGCGCCAGCCGGGCGATGCCCGCGCCAGCCAGCGCCATCAGCCGCATCGCCTCGCCATCGCTGACCAGCGTGTTGCCGGTGATCGGAACCATGATGGCGCGGCCTTCCGCGTCGAGGAACGGCCAGCCATCGACATGCCGCACGAATCCAAAGCCCATGCGGTTGTGTCTGTCGAGGTCGGCTGGCGTCAGCGGCATGCCATGCGTTTCGAGGTAGGAAGGTGCTGCAACGACGACCACCGGGCTTTGCCCGAGCTTGCGCGCCACCAGCCGTGATTCGCCGAGCGGCCCGGCACGGATGGCGACGTCGGCGCGTTCCGCCATCAGGTCGATGACGCTGTCGGTCAGCACCAGATCGACCGAAATCTCCGGATAGCGTTGGAGGAAGCGCGGCAGGAGCGGGATCAGCCGATGCACTCCGAAAGGCACATAGGTGTTGACGCGCAACCGTCCGCGCGGTGCCGCACCCGCCGCTGCCTCCTGCTCGGCCGCCGCCATGTCGGCGAGGATGCGCAGGCTGCTCTCGTAGAACGCGGTGCCTTCCGGCGTCAGTTGCAGCTTTCGCGTCGAACGGCTGACCAGCCGCGCGCCAAGCCGGGTCTCCAGCCGCGCGATCAGCTTGCTCACCGCCGACGGCGTCATGCGCAAGGCGCGTGCCGCGGAGGAAAAACTGCCTTCCTCGACGACGCGCACGAACACTTCGATCTCGCCGGAGCGATTGATGTCGGGCCTGGCCATTTGTGAATCTATTTCACAGAAAATGTGCCCAAGGCAAGTCTGGTTCACAATGCATGGCAACACGATCTCAGGGGTCGGGGCGCGGACGGCGCTCTTCGTCATCGAAGTGGAACTCACCATGCCTCTTGCTCTCTACGCGCTTGCCGCCGGTGCCTTCGGCATTGGCGTCACCGAATTTGTCATCATGGGACTGCTGCTCGATGTCAGCGAGGATCTCGGCGTTTCGATCTCGGCCGCCGGCCAGCTCATCTCGGGCTATGCGCTCGGGGTCGTCATCGGCGCGCCCCTGCTGACCATTGCCACCGGCAACTGGCCACGCAAGACCGTGCTTCTGGCACTGATGGCGATCTTCACGCTTGGCAATCTCGCCTGTGCGCTGGCGCCCGACTACTGGACGCTGATGGGCGCCCGCATCATCACCGCCTTTGCCCATGGCACCTTCTTCGGCGTCGGCTCAGTCGTCGCCACCGGCCTGGTCGCGCCCAACAAGAAGGCCTCGGCGATCGCGCTGATGTTCACCGGCCTGACCATCGCCAACATCCTCGGCGTGCCCTTCGGCACCTGGCTCGGCCAGGCCTTTGGCTGGCGGGCGACCTTCTGGGCGGTGACATTGGTCGGTCTGGCGGCCTTCGCCGTCATCCTGGCTCTGGTACCACGCAGCCGGACGGCGCCCGAAAAGAGTGACCTGCGCGCCGATCTCACCGTTTTGCGCCGCACGCCCGTCCTGCTCGGTCTTGCCACCACCGTGCTCGGCTATGCCGGCGTCTTCGCCGTCTTCACCTATATCGCTCCTTTGCTGACCGAGATCAGCGGCTTCAAGGAAGCGGCCGTATCGCCGATCCTGCTCGTCTTCGGCGGCGGCCTCATCGCCGGTAACCTTCTAGGCGGCAAGGTCGCCGACCGCTGGCTGGTGCCGGCCGTGCTGGGCAGTCTCGTGGTGCTGGCACTGGTGCTAGCAACCATGACCTTCGCCATCCACAGCCGGGTGATGGCCGTCATCTATGTCGGCCTGCTCGGCGCTGCCGCCTTCGCCACCGTGGCGCCGCTGCAGATGTGGGTGCTGGAAAAGGCGCAAGGTGCCGGCCAGAGCCTCGCCTCGTCCTTCAACATTGCCGCCTTCAATCTCGGCAATGCGGCAGGTGCCTGGCTTGGTGGTGCGGTGATTGCCCATGGCCTTGGCCTGGGTTCCCTCACCTGGGTCGCCGCCCTGCTGCCGCTCGCGGCACTCGGTGTGGCGGGACTGGCGTTGCGTCTCGATCGCACTCCGGCGCTCGGCGAGCCTGCCTCCATCCGGTCGTGACAGTCCTCTGCAAACCCGCTTTCGACACCCTTCATTCCACACCACCAGGAGTAAAAAGATGGACTATCGACGTCTCGGTGCATCGGGCCTGAAAGTGCCCGCACTCTCATTCGGCGCGGGAACCTTTGGCGGCTCCGGCCCGCTGTTCGGCGCCTGGGGCAACAGCGACGCCAGGGAAGCGCGGCGGCTGATCGACATCTGCCTGGAGGCCGGCGTCAACTTGTTCGACACCGCCGACGTCTATTCGAACGGCGCTTCGGAAGAGGTGCTTGGCGAAGCGATAAAAGGCCGCCGCGAGGCCGTGCTGATCTCGACCAAGACCTCGCTGCCGATGGGCGATGGTCCGGCTGATTACGGCTCATCGCGTTCGCGGCTGATCAGATCCGTGGACGATGCGCTGAGGCGCCTCGGCACCGATTATATCGACCTGCTGCAGCTGCATGCCTTCGATGCCGGCACGCCGATCGAGGAGGTTCTGTCGACGCTGGACGAGTTGGTTCGCGTCGGCAAGCTGCGCTATGTCGGCGTCTCCAATTTCTCCGGCTGGCAAGTGATGAAGTCGCTGGCGGAAGCCGACAAGCATGGTTATCCGCGCTATATCGCGCACCAGGTCTACTACTCGCTGGTCGGCCGCGACTATGAATGGGAGCTGATGCCGCTCGGCTTCGACCAGGGCGTCGGCGCACTGGTGTGGAGCCCGCTCGGCTGGGGCCGCCTGACCGGCAAGATCCGCCGTGGCCAGCCTTTGCCGGAAAAGAGCCGGCTGCACGACACAGCGAGCTTCGGACCGCCGGTCGAGGACGAGCATCTCTACCGGGTCATGGATGCCCTCGACGCCGTGGCCGAGGAAACCGGCAAGACCATGCCGCAGATCGCCATCAACTGGCTACTGCAGCGCCCGACCGTGTCGTCGGTCATCATCGGCGCGCGCAACGAGGAACAGCTGCGCCAGAACCTCGGCGCCGTCGGCTGGACGTTGACGCCGGAGCAGATCAGGAAACTCGACGCGGCAAGCGAAGTCACCGCGCCCTACCCGTATTTCTCCTATCGGCGGCAAGAAGGCTTTGCTCGGCTGAACCCGCCGGCGGTGTGATTAAGTCGCAGTCCTACGTTCCGGGACCGCCATAGACATTGGGGAGTAGCCGTAGCCCCTCAACTTCGTCATCCACGGGCGGAGCAGCCGCGAAGCGGCGTCGCGAAGACCCGAGGATCCATGCCGCGACCTTGGCCGTAAAGTGCAGCGGAGCAGAATTCTGCACCGTTGTGACGCTTCGGAGTCCCGGCATGGATCCGCGGGTCTGCGCCGCGTCGCTTCGCTCCTTGCTTCGCCCGTGGATGACGACGCGATGGGCGTTTGCGCCAACCACTAATGGTCGATAAAATGCCTGCCTACTGCTCTTAGTGCAGTACGAACTCGCCATCCACCTTGCGCCACTCATTCGGCGCGATCAGCTTCTGGTGCGTGTAGCTGATCGAATGCAGCGGCCCGTCGAGCCTGGTCTTCCAGAATTCGATGAACCGTATCAGCACCGGAAATTCCGGAGCGAGGTCATAATCCTGCCAGATGTAGCTCTGCAGCAGATGCGGGTGGTCGGGAAAGTGATAGAGAATCTTGGCCGTGGTCAAGCCATAGCCTTTGAGCATCAGGTCCATTTCGGAATGGTCGCGCATGGCAGTCCCCTTGGGCGGTCCCTGGTTGAGTCTCCTTTCCTCCCAACGTCAGAGTGTGCGCACCGTTGCTTAACTGTCTATTGATTTTTCCTGATCGAAAACGGGTTTTCCGCGCGAAAACATGCAGTTAGCAGCGAACTCGTCGGAGTGCTGACAGAAGCAAAAGGGAAGGCTGCGGCATCCCGCCGCGCGAATCCAACGTCTAATATTGCGATGACGGGCGAACTGGTAATAATGCCGCCGAATTCGCGGCCGCTTCGCCGCGATCCCGCCGGCGTTTCAAGCCGGCGGATTGGTTCGGGAGGAAAGTGAAGAAATGTCCGAGGTTCATGTCCATCGCGTCCAGCCGGCGTGGAAGAAGAACGCGCTGATCGACAATGACACCTACCTGAAATGGTATGCCGACAGCGTCAAGAACCCGGACAAGTTCTGGGGCAAGCACGGCAAGCGCATCGACTGGTTCAAGCCCTTCAGCAAGGTCAAGAACACCTCTTTCAACGGCAAGGTTTCGATCAAGTGGTTCGAGGACGGGTTGACCAACGTCTCGGTCAACTGCATCGACCGGCACCTGAAGAAGCGCGGCAACCAGACCGCTATCATCTGGGAAGGCGACAATCCCTACGACGACAAGAAGATCACCTACAACGAGCTTTACGAGCATGTCTGCCGGCTTGCCAATGTGATGAAGAAGCACGGCGTCAAGAAGGGCGACCGCGTCACCATCTACATGCCTATGATCCCGGAAGCCGCCTATGCGATGCTGGCCTGCACGCGTATCGGCGCCATCCACTCGATCGTCTTCGGCGGCTTTTCGCCGGATGCGCTGGCCGGCCGGATCGACGACTGCAAGTCGACCTTCGTTATCACCGCCGACGAGGGCCTGCGCGGCGGCAAGCCGATCCCGCTGAAGGAAAACACCGACAAGGCGATCGAGATCGCCGCGAAAGCCGGAACGAAAGTCGAAAAGGTGGTGGTCGTGCGCCGCACCGGCGGCAAGACCGGCTGGGTGCCTGGACGCGACGTCTGGTACCATGACGAGGTCGCGACGGTGAAGGCCGAGTGCAAGCCGGAAAAGATGAAGGCCGAGGATCCGCTGTTCATCCTCTACACGTCGGGCTCGACCGGCAAGCCGAAGGGCGTGCTGCACACCACCGCCGGCTACCTCGTCTACGTCTCGATGACGCACCAATATGTCTTCGACTACCATGACGGCGACATCTACTGGTGCACCGCCGATGTCGGCTGGGTCACCGGCCACAGCTACATCGTCTACGGCCCGCTCGCCAACGGCGCCACCACGCTGATGTTCGAAGGCGTGCCGAACTATCCGTCGCAGTCGCGCTTCTGGGACGTCATCGACAAGCACAAGGTCAACATCTTCTACACCGCGCCGACGGCTCTGCGCGCGCTGATGGGCGCCGGCGACTCCCATGTGAAGAAGACATCGCGCAAATCGCTGCGCGTGCTGGGTTCGGTCGGCGAGCCGATCAATCCGGAAGCCTGGGAGTGGTATTTCAACATCGTCGGCAACGCCAAGGTGCCGATCGTCGATACCTGGTGGCAGACCGAGACCGGCGGCATCCTGATCACGCCGCTGCCCGGCGCCACCGACCTCAAGGCAGGTTCGGCGACGCGGCCCTTCTTCGGCGTCAAGCCGCAGCTGGTCGACGGCGAAGGCAAGGTGCTGGAAGGTGCCGCCGACGGCAATCTGTGCATCGCCGATTCCTGGCCCGGACAGATGCGCACCGTCTATGGCGACCACGACCGCTTCATGCAGACCTACTTCTCCACCTACAAGGGCAAGTACTTCACCGGCGATGGCTGCCGCCGCGACGCCGACGGCTATTACTGGATCACCGGCCGCGTCGACGACGTCATCAACGTCTCAGGCCATCGCATGGGCACGGCGGAAGTCGAATCTGCACTGGTCAGCCACGACAAGGTTTCGGAAGCCGCCGTCGTCGGCTACCCGCACGACATCAAGGGCCAGGGCATCTACTGCTACGTCACGCTGATGGGCGGCGAGCAGCCGAGCGAGGAATTGCGCAAGGAGCTGATCGCCCATGTCCGCAAGGACATCGGCGCCATCGCTTCGCCCGACAAGATCCAGTTTGCGCCCGGCCTGCCGAAGACACGTTCCGGCAAGATCATGCGCCGTATCCTGCGCAAGATCGCCGAGGACGATTTTTCAGCCCTCGGCGACACCTCGACGCTTGCCGATCCGGCCGTCGTCGAAGACCTGATCGCTAACCGGCAAAACAAGAAGAGCTGATGCAGACCGCGCTGGGCACTGTCAGTGAGCTGTGGCGCTATCCGGCAAGTTCGCTTGCCGGCGAGCGCCTGGAGGCGATTTCGGTCGAGGTCGAAAGCATCGACGGCGACAGAATGTTCGGCCTTGTTGACGCGACCGACAATGAGATCGCACGACCGGATCGCGAGGCGAAATGGCACAACGTGCCGCGCATCCGGACCCGGCTGTCGCCTGCCCGCGAACTCGAGATCGCCGTCCCGAACGGCGACTGGCTGGCTGCGCCGGGTATCGAGAGCGACCGCGCGGTGTCGGCCTATCTCGGCTTCGAAGCCTCGATCCGGCCGTTTCGCCGCGAGAACGCCGCCTCAGGCTATTCCGGCCCGCTGACGGCGGAGCGCTATCGCAAGGCGCCGATCCATCTGTTGACCACGGCGTCGCTGGCGCGCCTGAAGGCGTTGCATCCAGAGGGCGCCACCGACCCGCGCCGTTTTCGTCCCAACATCGTCGTCGACATGGCGGCAATCGAAGGGTCGTTTCCAGAGACGGAATGGATCGGCCGCAAGTTGGCGATCGGCGACCTGTTGCTGACCATCTCGGAACCCTGTCGCCGCTGCGGTTTCACCATCATAGCCCAGGATGGCTTCGACAATGATCCTGGCATCCTGCGCAATCTGGTCCGCCACAACGCGCACAATCTCGGCGTCTATTGCACGGTCGATCGGCCGGCCAGCGTTGAGGCCGGCGACACGATGCGCTTCCTGTAAGCTACCGATACAGATCCGCCCGCGTCGGCGGCAGCCCGCTCGTGCCGCGCGCGCGCTTGGTGACGACGGTCTGGAAAATCTGTGCCGAGGCGCGTTCGAAGGTGATCGAACAGCCGGTCAGGTAAAGCAGCCACAGCCGCGCCTTGGCTTCGCCCACCTCGGCGATTGCCTCGTCGAACCTTGCGTGCAGACGCTCGGCCCACAGCCTGCAGGTGCGGGCATAGTGCTCGCGCAGGTTCTCGACATCGTAGACGAGGAAGCCGTGGGCTTCGAGATTGCCGAGCGTCATGCCGATCGTGTCGAGTTCGCCGCCGGGGAAGATGTATTTGATCAGCGCCTTGAACTCCGGACCCTTGCGCAAGGTCTTCTTCATGTCGCCCTTGCTGCGCCTGGTGATGGCGTGATGCAGATAGATGCCGCCCGGTTTGAGCAGGCGATGAACGGTCGAGAAATAGGTCGCATGGTTGGCCAGCCCCAGATGCTCGAACATGCCGATCGACGAGATCTTGTCGAAGCTGCCGGTGAGTTCGGCATAGGATTTGATCTCGATGGTGATGCGGTCCTCCAGCCCCTGGGCGCGAATGCGCTCACGGGCCAGCTCGGTCTGCGCCTCCGACAGCGAGACACCATGGCCGATGACGCCATAGTTCTTCGCGGCATGGATGAGCATCGCTCCCCAGCCGCAGCCGATGTCGAGCAGTCGTTCGCCAGGCTTCAGCCGGAGCTTGCGACAGATATGGTCGAGCTTGTCGATCTGCGCTTGATCGATGCTGTTGGCGAAATCCTTGAAGTAGCCGCAGCTGTAGACCATGCGCTCGTCGAGGAAGAGCCGGTAGAAAGCGTTCGAAATGTCATAGTGATGCTGGATCGCTTCCTGGCTCGAACCGCTGACATAAGGGTTGCGACCCGACAGATCGGTCCGCGCAGTCATCTGCTTGCGTGCCAAAAGCACGGAAGGCAGGTCGCGCAGGATCGCCATTTTCGGCAGAGACTTGATCTTGGTTCTGAGCTTGCCTTGCGACGGCAGGGCGTAGAAGTCGAAAATCGTCCCGTCTTCGATGTCTATCGTCTTGGAAATCCACATGTCGATCAGCGTCGACAGGGACGGTCGCTTCACCACTTGCCAGACGATGTCCTGGTCGTTGATGGTGAGCACCGGACCAGTGGCGGGGCCGATCCGCTCCCCAGTCCACAGCCTGACGGCAAATCCCGGCTTCAGCGTCTCGACAACCGTCCGCACGATCCGAGCCGCTCTCTCGGCTGCATCCATGCATCCCTCCCAGAGGGGCCGATCCGGATTGCCGGCTCGGCTCTATGCCATGATCTTGCCTGCCCGGCCGACAGCCCGCAACCCACTGTCGTGCCAAAAGCACCTACCCGACTTTTTCAAACCTGCGCCTTGTCTTTTGCTGCAACGCACCCCATCATGAGTATGTGTTCAACAAATCGAAAGGAGGTGATCCGATGTCGAGTGATTTCGTTTTCCAGAACGTGGCCTCAGCGGATTGCACTTTCGGGAAGCAGTCTTCCCGTTAAGGCGCGAGATGCGCGGCGGCTGACCCATAGGTCATCGCCATAGGGTCGCGCCACGGACGGAAACACGGAAGGCCGCCGGCTTCGAAAGAAGCGGCGGCCTTTTCCGTTTGGGCCGTTCACGACTGAATTGCAGCTATCGAGAGCCTATTTGGCAACGGTGACCTTCTCGATGTTCCGGACGATGTCATCGAACGCCTGCTTCAGTTCCGCACCGGTTGCGGCCTCGTAATAATGCTTAAGCGAGGATGTGTCCGCCGTGGAGCAATCCTGGAGCACGCTTTTCGCCTGGTCTCGTTCCGTCGCCGTCATGGTCGGATCGTTCAGGTCGAAGCCGATCGTGAATATTTCGATGCCGTCACGCTTCATGGCATCGCAGATATCTTCGGCATTGCCACGCGACATCTGGCCCGCGTTCTGTGATTTTGGCGCCCCGCGACTGCCGGCGAACGCTGTGTTGAACTGACCGTCCGTCATCAGGATGGCGACCTTGGCGACTTTCCTCTTGTCGAAATTGGCGGGACCCGCACCGAGCCCGGCATTGACGATTGTCGGGCGCCACGAGGGCGAAAGCATATAGTAGCCCCACTGCACGGCGATGCCGCCGGCGGTCACGCCAGCCGCGCTGAAATCATCGATCGTATCGAGCAGTTTCTCCTCGTCGGCCGACAACGGGATGAGTTCCGACGTCGGGCACGTTCTCATACGATCATCCCGATTGATTCTGGCCAGATACTCTTTGTCGTTGTTGTCCCACCGCGATGTGTAGGGTCCGTCGGATGACGTGTCGGCGTAGCCATCCTTGTCCTTGCGTTCGGTGGCACATTTGTCCGGTGCTGGTGTCACAGACACCGAAACCGGAGCATCCACAGGTGGCGGCAGATCCGGCCCGCCGCTCGTCTCGACGAAGACGCCGTCAGCGAGACCGCCGGCATTCACCGCTTCGGCATAGGGAACAATCGCCACGCGCACGCGTGGGTTTTTCGCATCGATGTTGTTGTCCAGAAGATCGCTGACAGCCCCGGAAGCCGCATTTTGCAGGTCAGCGATCTTATTGGTCTTGGACCAGGCGTTCGGCCCCATCGACCCGGTCACATCGAGCATCATCGCCACTTCGATGGTCTTGTCCGAATAGAGCGCCGTTGTGGAAGCGGTGACGCGTTTCATGTCGCCCGTGCCAAAAATCGGAAAGTACAGCGCGACATCGACATGGGCGTCGGCCTGAACCGTCTTGGCGGTCCTGTTGACAGTCAGCTTGTCGAGCACGACCTGATCGGCCTGCAGGATGCCCGCCGTTCTGTTGGCGTCGAGAAAAGCCTGAACCGATGTGTTGGCATCAGTTTCCTTGATGGCGCCGGTCGTCAGATCGCGTGCCGTCGACGTGACCGCAGCATCGACCACGCTCTGGAGGCTCGATCTGGCATTGTAGAGCTGCGATACGTTGACCGAGAAGCCGACAGCTAGCGCCAAGACCGAGGCGCTAAGGCCGAACAGGACTGCGAAATTTCCACCGCGATCTCTGGCAAACCCGCCGACCGCGTGAACAAGACCCCCGTAACTCCGCATCCTACAGCCTCCGCTTGCCTCGGCCTCGTCGCCGCAGACAGGGCAATGCAGGATTCCAGCCGGATGACGCCGCTGCGCGCCGGAGGGCTGGCTGCTCAGCAACAACTCGTTGTTTTTGTTTGGTTTCGAGCTTCCCAAAGGTGAACGATCGGTAAACAAAAAGACACGGCTGCGGCTTTGTTTACAAACCGCTTACCATCATCTGACCCCAGGATCGCGGGATGTCCGGCGACGTCCTGTTGCGGCACAAGGCTTGTGTGCCGAAGCGGACCATCTGTCCCGAGGTTGCAGGACGTGTTTAGGCCAGCATCTGCGCACTGACGGTCCTGTCGATGCCGTGATAGGGCGGGTTGAACAGGTTGCCTTCCTGTTCGTAGGTCCACACCTTGAACAGGCTGAGCCGATGCGGGCCGAAGCTGTGCAGCAGCGGCACGTCGGTGGCGTCGCGGCCGCGCGCGATGACGATACGGCCGATTCTCGGCGTGTTGTGGCGAGGATCGAACGTGTACCATTTGCCGTCGAGGAACACTTCCAGCCACGCCGAGAAATCCATCGGCGCCGGATCGGCCGGCACGCCGATATCGCCGAGATAGCCATTCACATAGCGCGCCGGAATATTCATGCAGCGGCAGAGCGTGATCGCCAGATGGGCGAAGTCGCGGCAGACACCGACCCGCTCCTCATGCGCCTGCGCCGCGGTGCGGGTCGACCGGGCATAACCGTAGCCGAACGACAGCCGGTTGTGGACATAGTCGACGATGGCCTGCACCCGCGCCCAGCCGGGCGGGAGATGGCCGAAGAGCTGCCAGGCCAGGCCGCTCAGATGGTCGGTCTCGCAATAGCGACTGCCCAGGAGATAACCGAGCACCTCGTCGGGCAGTTCCGCCACCGGCACTTCCCTGGCCAGCGTGTTGACCTCGTCCGTCTCGCCGCTGTCCTCGACAACCGCGTCGTAAAGGATGCGAAAGCCGCCGGCGGGCGCCGTGAACCGGCGGCAGGCATTGCCATACAAATCGTGGTAGAGCCTGGTCGACACGGCAGGCGATGTCAGCACCCGCGTCTGCCGCTTGATGTCAGCCTGCCTGTCCTTGTGGATCTCGAGCAGCGAAACAACCGGGGTAGCCGCTGTGCATTCGATGGCGATTTCGTAGCCGAGCCGGATCAGCATCGCAGTCCCCCTTCGATCGTCGTGGAAAACAGTTCAAACGCGGGGATGGATGCCGTGGTTCCCTGGGCCGATTGAAAAGCCCGGTCCGTGTCTTCCCCTGACGTGGCCGAGACGTTAGGTTCGGGAACGCCACAAGCGCTCCCCCTGGACTCAAGGAAAATCATGTATTCAGGCAGAAAATTCGCGGCCTTCCTTTTCGACATGGACGGCACGCTCATCAATTCCATCGCCTCGGCGGAACGGGTGTGGAGCGATTGGGCACACCGCCAGGGCCTCGATGTCGCCGCTTTCCTGCCGACGATCCATGGCGTGCGGGCGATCGAGACCATCACCGGCCTGGCACTCCCAGGCGTCGACCCGGCGTACGAGGCTGATCTGCTGCTGAAGGCCGAGGCGGCCGATCTGGACGGCATCCTCCAGATCGCCGGCGCAGCCGCATTTCTCAATTCGCTGCCGTCCGAGCGCTGGGCGATCGTGACCTCCGCGCCGCGCGAACTGGCGCTCTTGCGCATGCAGGCCGCCGGCATCCCTGTCCCGGCCATCCTCGTCGCGGCGGAAGATGTTTCCCGTGGCAAGCCGGCGCCCGATTGCTTCCAGCTTGGCGCAGAACGGCTCGGCTTCGACGCGCGCGATTGCCTCGTGTTCGAAGATGCTCCGGCCGGCATCACGGCAGCCGAGGCGGCGGGCGCGGCGGTCATGGTCATCAACGCCACGCACAAGCATCCATTGCCAACGCAGCATGCCGCGATCGCAGGCTACGACACGATCGGCATCACCATCGACGAGCGTGGCTGGATAGCGCTTGAGCCGCAGCGCAGCGCCGCTTAGGCAGCATCTAGAAGTCGCTGGTCAGGCCCTTTACCTCCCAGTCGCCGTAGCGCCCAGGCTCTTTGCCGCCGCGACCGCCGATCTCCTTCGGCGCCGCGGCTTCCTTTTCCAGATACTTCACACGCCTTGCTTCGGCTTCCGCGAGCGCGCGTCTGGCCTCCGGTGTCAACGCCTTTGGCTCGACGCCATGGCCAGGGTCGGCCTCTATTTTACTGGTCTCGTCGTTCATGCGATATTTCCAGCGGATTGAAACAGGAACCGGTGTTTCCCATCATATAGCCATGAGCCCACGACGATCGACCCCTTTTCGCTATTCCCCGGACAGGAGCAGACGATGAACACCATCCGCACCGCCATGCTTCTTGCTGCGATGACCGCGCTGTTCATGGGCGTCGGCTTTTTGATCGGCGGAACCGGCGGCATGATGATCGCCTTCCTGTTCGCCGCCGGCACCAACCTGTTCAGCTACTGGAATGCCGACAAGATGGTGCTGTCGATGAATCGCGCCATCGAGGTCGATGAAAAGAGCGCGCCCGAATATTACGCCATCGTCCAGTCGCTGGCCAAACAGGCCGGCCTGCCGATGCCGAAGACCTACCTGATCGACAATCCGCAGCCGAACGCCTTCGCCACCGGCCGCAATCCGCAGAACGCGGCGGTGGCTGCCTCCACCGGCCTGTTGCAGGCGCTGACGCCTGAAGAGGTCGCAGCGGTGATGGCGCACGAACTCGCCCATGTGCAGCATCGCGACACGCTGACCATGACAATCGTCGCCACCTTTGCCGGCGCCATTTCGATGCTCGGCAATTTCGCCCTCTTCTTCGGCGGCAACCGCGACAACAACAGCCCGTTCGGCTTTGTCGGCGTGCTGGCGGCGATGATCGTGGCGCCCTTTGCCGCGATGATCGTACAGATGGCGGTCAGCCGGACCCGCGAATACGAGGCCGACCGGCGTGGTGCCGAAATCTGTGGACACCCGCTCTGGCTGGCATCGGCGCTTGACAAGATCGCTCGTGGCGCCGAACGCATCCGCAACCCCGATGCCGAGCGCAATCCGGCAACCGCGCATCTCTTCATCATCAATCCTCTTTCCGGCGAGCGCATGGACAGTCTGTTTTCCACCCACCCTGCCACAGAGAACCGTATCGCTGCCTTGCAGGCGATGGCGCGGCAGATGCCCGGCAGCGGCACTCAAGCGCCCCGCCAGGCTCCGACGCCGCCGCCAGCGGACGAACAGCGGCCATCAGGCCCGTGGGATCAGGCAGCACGGCCTGAGCAGCCGGCGGAGCCCGCCAAGCCGAAATCCAACCCGTGGGGTCGCAACCCGACCGGGCCCAAGGGCCGGTGGTCGTGAGCGTGGCGGACAGAGAACCTCGACGCACAGTTTCAGGTGATCAGGAACACAGAGACGGCGGCGACTTCGTTGCCGGTCTCGCCGCCCGCAAGGCGGCGGCGCGCCTGCTTGCCGCCGTCATCGATGCGAGGACACCGCTCGACGGGCTGACCGACCACGAGAACGGCCATCCGCAATACAAGGCGCTCGACCTGCGTGATCGCGGCCTCGTCCGCGCCATTCTGGTTACAGCACTGCGCTATCGCATGACCATATCAGGGCTGCTGGCACGGCGCCTGGAAAAGCCGCTGCCGCCCAACGCCACCGCGCTGTCGCACATATTGCATGTGGCGGCGGCACAGATCCTGTTCCTCGACATTCCCGACAGCGCCGCCGTCGACATTGCGGTGACCCATGCCAAGTCCGATCCGCGCACGGTGCGCTTCTCCGGCCTCGTCAATGGCGTGCTGCGCACGTTGGCGCGCGCCAAGGAAACGGAACTGCCAGTCGCCCTTGCCGCTACCGACGAAGCGCCCAAATGGTTTTCCGATCGGCTGAAGGCCACCTACGGCCCAGAGAAGGCAAGGCAGATCCTGGAAGTCCACCGCGTCGAGGCGCCGGTCGATTTTTCGGTCAAGGCCGATCCCGAGCTTTGGGCCGAAAAGCTCGGCGGTATCGTCCTGCCGACCGGCACGGTCCGTGTGGAGAATCTCGTTGGACCCGTCACCGAACTGCCCGGCTTTGCCGACGGCGCCTGGTGGGTCCAGGACGCCGCGGCCAGTCTGCCGGCCCGGCTGTTCGGCGATGTCAGAGGGCTTCGCGTCGCCGATCTCTGCGCCGCCCCCGGCGGCAAGACCGCGCAGCTCATTCTCGCCGGTGCCAAGGTCACCGCCATCGATACCTCGAAAAACCGGCTGGTAAGGTTGACGCAGAATCTCGACCGACTCGGTCTGTCCGCCGAGATCGTCCAGGCCGACCTGCTCAAATACGAGCCGAAGGAATTGTTCGACGCCGTTCTCCTTGATGCGCCCTGCTCGTCGACCGGCACGGTACGGCGGCATCCCGATGTGCCGTGGACCAAGACGGCGGCCGATGCCGAAAAACTCGCCGACCTGCAACGCCGGCTGCTCGCCCGTGCCGTCACGCTAGTGAAACCCGGCGGCAGGATCGTCTTTTCCAACTGTTCGCTGGACCCACTTGAGGGCGAAGACCTCTATCGTGCCTTTCTGGCCGGCACGGCTGGAATAGCCGACGATCCCCTGCGGCAAGCCGAGATCGCCGGCATCGATCCGTTCCTGACGCCGCAAGGCACGCTGCGCACCACGCCAGCCGATCTTGACCTTGGTTCACCCGGGATTTCCGGTCTCGATGGCTTCTTCGCCGCTCGCATCCGCCGAGCCGGCTAAGGAGTTAACTTACCGGATTTACTGACTTTTTTAGGGAGGGTCTGGGGCAGAACCGCGTGAACCGACACCGCCCCATGGAATTCGCCTTCGCACGAGTCATGCAATCATGTAAACTCTGCGCCGGGGTAGTGGACGATTAGGAGGGGTTTTGGCACTTGCTGCCAGCAGCACGACGCGTCTGTGGACGCTTGTCGCGAAGGAGTTCTGGCGCAAAACGCGCCGGCGCCTGCGTGCTGGGCCGGTCTATCGCTGGCGCTATTCCGGCCGCACACCGGAACGTGTGCTGATCGCACCGCCGGACCTGCGCCTTGCCGACCCGCAGATCGCACTCGAGATCTACTCCGGCCGCTATCCCCTGTCGGGCCATCTGGTCGAGACCGGCGGCAAGTCGCCGTTCCAGATCAACGTGCCCAATCATGGCTGGCAGAAGACGCTGCACGGCTTTCGCTGGCTGCGTCACATGCGCGCCGCCGGCACCGAGCTTGCCGCCGCCAATGCCCGCGCCCTGGTCTCCGACTGGATCGCCATGCATGGCAGCCATATTTCCGGCATCGCCTGGGAGCCCGGCACGACGGCCAAGCGCATCATCGCCTGGCTGCAGCACTCCTCAGTCGTATTGCAGGGCGCCGAGTTCCCCTTCTACCGCGCCTTCCTGAAGTCGGTTGCCGTCCAGATCCGCTACCTCAGGTCGATGGCCCGCGAAATGCCCGACGGCAAGGACAGGCTGCGCGCCCGCATCGCGCTCGCCTTCGCCGCTTTGTCCCTGCCGGCGCCGGCATCGGCGCTGCGCGGCGCGACCCGCAACCTTGCCGAGGAACTCGACCGCCAGATCCTCGCCGACGGCGGCCACATTTCGCGCAATCCGATGGTCGTGCTGGAAATCCTCGCCGACCTTCTGCCGCTGCGCCAGACCTATGCCAACCAGGCGGAGACGCCGCCGCAGGCACTGATCGGGGCCATCGACCGCATGCTGCCGGCGCTGCGCTTCTTCCGCCATCAGGATGGCAGCCTCGCCCGCTTCAACGGCATGGGCGCCACCATCCACGACCGCATCGCCACCATACTGCGCCACGATGATACCGCCGGCGCACCGCTGCTGCATGCGCCGCATTCCGGCTATGAGCGCCTGTCGATGGGCGGCACCACGGTCATCGCCGACACCGGCCTGCCGCCGCCGGTCGACGTGTCCAACGCCGCACACGCCAGCTGCCTCGCCTTCGAACTGTCGTCCGGCCGCCAGCACTACATCGTCAACGCCGGTATCGACACCTATGGCGCGGCGGAATTCCGGCCGCTGGCGCGCGCCACCGCCGCGCACTCGACCGCCACCATCAACGACACCTCGTCGGCACGCTTCAGCCATTCGCTGCGCGTCAACGACCTGCTCGGTTCGCCGCTGATCGGCGGCCCGCAGCATGTGCAGTGCAAGCGCACCGACCAGAAAGGCGTTCAGGGCTTCATCGCCCGCCATGACGGCTATGTCCCGCGCTTCGGCTTCTTGCATGAGCGCGAACTGAAACTGTCGTCCAACGGCAATGTGCTGGCCGGCAGGGACCGCTTCCAGCGGCCCGGCAATGCGGCGATCCGTAACAATGGCCGCGACCTCGTCACCGTCCGCTTCCACGTCCACCCCGACATCAACCTGCTGCAGGACGAGCATGATCGCCTGGTGCTGGCCGCCGATCAGGCCGACACCTGGGTGTTCACCGCTAGCGAAGTGGTGCCGGAGGTCGAGGAATCGATTTATTTCGCCGGTCTTGGCGGCCCGCGCCGCAGCCGCCAGATCGTGCTTGCCTTCAAGGCCTCGGAAGTCGCCGAAGTCCACTGGCAGCTGACGCGCACCAGCATCGCCGGCTACCCGGAAAACAACTGAGCCTACCTGACCGCCGGTTTGATTTCCGGGCATCCTGTGCTACGGGCGCGGGCATCCATCACACCAGCCGTGAAAGGCCGCCAGCCCATGGCCGTCGCCGCCAAGAACATTCCCGCACCCGACCTCGTTCCCGTGCGCCGCGCCCTGCTCTCCGTCTTCGACAAGACCGGCCTCATCGATTTCGCCAAAGCACTGGCAGCAGCCGGTGTCGAGCTGGTCTCGACCGGCGGCACGGCAAAGGCGATCACTGACGCGGGCTTGGCGGTGCGCGACGTCTCCGAACTCACCGGTTTTCCCGAGATCATGAATGGCCGCGTCAAGACCTTGCATCCCAGCGTGCATGGCGCGCTGCTTGGCGTGCGCGACGACCCGGAGCATTCCGCGGCGATGCGCAAATACGGCATCGAGCCGATCGATCTCGTCGTCTCCAATCTGTATCCGTTCGAGGAGGTCCGCCGCTCCGGCGCCGACTACGCATCGATCGTCGAAAACATCGATATTGGCGGACCGGCGATGATCCGAGCCTCGGCCAAGAACCACGCCTATGTCGCCATCGTCACCGATCCCGGCGACTACGCCTCGGTGCTGAACGCGCTGGAGATGAACATCGGCTCGCTGTCGCTGGATTTCCGCAAGAAGCTGGCGGCCAAGGCCTTTGCCCGCACCGCCACCTATGACGCGGCGATTTCCGGCTGGTTCGCCGAGGCGCTCGAGATCGAACACCCGACGTGGCGCGCCTTTGGCGGCAGGCTGGTCGAGGTGATGCGCTATGGCGAGAACCCGCATCAGAGCGCCGGCTTCTACGTCAACGGCGACAAGCGGCCGGGCGTCGCCACGGCGCGCCAGCTGCAGGGCAAGCAGTTGTCCTACAACAACATCAACGACACCGACGCCGCCTTCGAACTGGTCGGCGAGTTCGACCCCGACCTTTCCGCCGCCGTCGCCATCATCAAGCACGCCAACCCGTGCGGCGTTGCTGAAGGCGCCTCGCTGAAGGCGGCCTACGCCAAGGCGCTGGCCTGCGACCCCGTCTCGGCCTTCGGCGGCATCATCGCCGTCAACCGCATCCTCGACGCCGAGGCGGCCGAAGAGATCGTCAAGACCTTCACCGAGGTGATCATCGCGCCCGGCGCCACCGACGAGGCAGCGGCCATCGTCGCGGCGAAGAAGAATTTGCGCCTGCTGGTCACCGGTGGGCTGCCGGACCCACGCACGCCGGGCACGACGGTCAAATCCGTCGCCGGCGGCCTGCTCGTCCAGGGCCGGGACAACGCCGTCGTCGACGACCTCGAACTGAAAGTGGTGACCAGGAGGGCGCCGACGCCGGCCGAAATGGCCGACCTGAAATTCGCCTTCCGCATCGCCAAGCACGTCAAGTCCAACGCCATCGTCTACGTCAGGGAAAGCGCCACCGTCGGCATCGGCGCCGGCCAGATGAGCCGGGTCGATTCCTCACGCATCGCCGCCCGCAAGGCACTCGACGCCGCCGAGGCCGCCGGCCTCGCCGAACCGCTGACCAAGGGCTCGGTCGTCGCCTCCGACGCCTTCTTCCCCTTCGCCGACGGATTGCTGTCGGCGATCGCCGCCGGCGCCACCGCCGTCATCCAGCCGGGTGGCTCGATGAACGACAAGGACGTCATCGCCGCCGCCGACGAGCACGGCATCGCCATGGTGTTTACGGGGATCAGGCATTTCCGGCATTAGTCTAGCGCCTTTTCCTTCCCCCACATGGGAGAAGGAAAAGCAGCTATTGGCTTGGCCGGTCCGCCGGATAGGGCGTCTTGACCAGGATCGCCATGCCGATCCCAAGGAACAGCACGATCACCGCCATGCCGAGCCGCGCCGAGCCGCTGGCCAGGGTGACGGATGCGACCATGAACGGCGCCAGGAAACTGGTAGCCCGCCCGGCCAGCGCATAAATGCCGAAATAGCGGCCGGATTCTGCCGCCGTGACGCTGCGCGCCATGTAGGACCGCGACGACGCCTGCACCGGCCCGAAAGCCACGCCGATCAACAGGCCGAAGAAGATGTACGCCTTTTCCGCCGCCGTACCGAAAAGGCCGCCACCGTCCGGCCCAGGCATCATCCAGAGGCCGAACAACGTGTAGCCCGGTCCGGTCGAGACGATGCCGATCGTGGCGATGCTGAGCAGGACAAGCGAGATCATCACGATGGTTTTGGAGCCAAGCGCCGTGTCGAGACGGGCTGCAACCAGGCAGCCGAAGATGGCGACGACGTTGAGAATGATGCCGAAAATGCCGATCTCGGTGATCGACCAATGGAACATTGCAGCCGCAAAGGTGCCGCCCAGTGCCAGCAGCGCATTGACGCCGTCCTGATAGATCATGCGGGCGACGAGGAAGCGGAAGATACCGCTGCGCTTGCGCACCTCACCCAGCGTTACTTTCAGCTCCGCCAGCCCCTCTCGCACCGCCGGGCCGATCGGCAGGCCTTTGAGGGCATCGGGGGTGAAGAAGAACATCGGCAGGATGAACAGGAAGTACCAGCCTGCGGACAAAGGCCCCGTCGCGCGCGCGTCCTCGCCGAGTTTTGGGTCTAGCGAGAAGAGCGGGTCGATACCGATAATCGTCTTGCCGGTCTCCGGCGAGCCGGCCAGGCAGGCGACGACGAAGATCAGCGCAATCATGCCGCCGAGATAACCAAGGCCCCAGGCCATGTTGGAAACCCGGCCGATCTCGCTCTTCGGCACCAGGCGCGGCATCATCGAATCGTTGAACACCGTCGAAAACTCGGCCGCGACCGACGCCAGGGAGAAGAAGAAGACGACCATGAAAAGGCTCGAACCGGGGGCCGCGAACCAAAGCAGGCAAAGGCAGGTGATCTTGACAGCGGCGAAGAACGCGATCCATGGCTTGCGCGGCCCGGTCTGGTCGGCGATCGAGCCGAGGATGGGCGACAGCACGGCGATGACAAGGCCCGCCGCGGCGATGCCGTAGCCCCAGGCCGCCTGGCCGGTTTCCGGATCGCTCGCCATGCGCGAGACGAAGTAGGGTCCGAAGATGAAGGTGGTCACGACCGTGAAGAACGGCTGCGCCGCCCAGTCGAACAGCATCCATCCCCAGATGCCGCGCCCGGACGCACGCTGCACTGCTACCTCGGTCATGTCCCCTCCGATCGCCTTCGTAACACTGGCGGTTGGCATCATGTCTGCATGTTTTCCCGTGCTCATGCAAACGACTGCGATTGGCGCTGTTCCAGCCGAACGGGCAGCGCCAACCTCGCCAAGCGAATCTCGCTCACATCCCCGTCAGATCGCTCATCAGCCCAGACGCGACCGACAGCCGCGATACGGTGATGTCGCCGCCCTCGGTCAGCGCCTGCAGCCGCTCGCGGATGCGAGCCACGCGCTCGCCCCCGGCTTCCAGCCAGGCCGCCACCGGATCGGCCGTCTTGGCGTGGCCGGTGAGTGCCGCCACCGCGATGCCGCGCCGTGCCGAGCCGATCGTGTCGGTGGCACGCGATAACGCAAGCTGATCGTAATAGTCCGAGGGCGTGATCGAGCGCGCCGCGTCCTCGACACGCGGGATGCGGAAGGCATCGCTGACCGCGAAGAACGCCTTGGCCGCGGCAACGATGTCGGCGCCGGCGGTGCGGGCCGTCAGCGCGATGTCGGGGATGAGTTCCGCCACCTCGCTCAGCGCCAGCTGTTCGGCCAGCCTTTCCGGCGCGCCGCTCTTGAACAGCCCGTGCCGCTTCTCCTCGATCCGCTCGCGCGAGAAGGCCGGCAGCAGCGAAACGAGCTTGGGCTCCAGCGCCTTGCGCGCTTCCTGCAGCTCAGTGATGCGCTCGCCAAGCGGTGTCGTGCGGGCATCGTTCTTGAGATACCAGCCACTGGTCACATAGATCAGCCGGCTGACCATCTGATAGAGATCGAGCTGCACCTGGCCGTCGATCTGGTTGTCGAGCGCGTCGATCTCGCGATAGAGCCCCGGCAGGGCAAAGCCGTCGCGCACAACCGCGAAGGTGCGCACCACGTCAGCGGCGGTGCGCCCCGTGGCTTCCTGCAGCCGGTTGACGAAGGACGGGCCGCCGCGATTGACCAGGTCATTGGCGACGACGCGGGTAATGATCTCGCGGCGCAGCCGGTGGCCGTTGATCTCGGCGGCGTATTTCTTCGCCATCCGGTCCGGGAAATAACCCATCAGGTCGCGATCGAAATGCCCGTCGTCAGGCACGTCGCTGGCGACGATGTCGGAAAACAGCACGATCTTGGCATAGGCGAGCAACACGCCGAGCTCGGCCCTGGTCAGCGGTTCGCCGCGCGCTTCGCGCTCGGCGAGTGCCGCCGGCGACGGCAGCGTCTCCACAGTGCGGTTGAGCAGGCCGCGCGCCTCCAGCGCGGTCATGAAACGGCTCTGATGCGCGATGTCGGCGAGGCCGCGCTTGCGGGCGATCGAGAGCGCCAGCGTCTGCTGGTAGTTGTTGGACAGCACCAGCGAGCCGACCTCCTCGGTCATCTCGGCCAGCAGCTTGTTGCGTGCCGGCCGCGTCAACGATCCCCTGCGCATGGCGGACGCCAGCGCGATCTTGATGTTGACCTCGACGTCGGAGCAGTTGACGCCGCCCGAATTGTCGATGGCGTCGGAATTGCAGCGGCCGCCATTCAGGCCGAATTCGATGCGCGCACGCTGCGTGACGCCGAGATTGGCACCCTCGCCGATCACCTTGGCGCGCACGTCGAGCGCGGTGATGCGGATGGCATCGTTGGCACGGTCGCCGACCTCGGCGTTTGTTTCGGTCGATGCCCGCAAATACGTGCCGATGCCGCCGAACCACAACAGGTCGACCGGCGCCCTGAGGATCGCGGTCATGATTTCGACCGGCGTGGCGGTGGTCTTGGCCAAGCCGATCGCAGCCGCAGCTGCCGCCGGCAAGGTAATCGACTTCTGGTTGCGCGAGACGATGATGCCGCCTTCCGACAGTTTCGTCTTGTCATAGTCCTGCCAGCTCGAACGCGGCAGCGCGAACATGCGCTCGCGCTCGGCCATCGACGCCGCCATGTCGGGATCGGGATCGATGAAGATATCGCGATGGTCGAAGGCGGCGATCAGCCTGGTCTTCGGCGACAAAAGCATGCCGTTGCCGAACACGTCGCCGGACATGTCGCCGACACCGACGACGGTGAAGGACGACGTCTGGATGTCGCGGTTGATCTCGCGGAAATGCCGCTTGACCGCTTCCCAGGCGCCCTTGGCGGTGATGCCCATCTTCTTGTGGTCATAGCCGGCCGAGCCGCCGCTGGCGAAAGCGTCATCGAGCCAGAAGCCGTGCTTCTCCGAGATCGCGTTGGCGGTGTCGGAAAAGGTCGCCGTGCCCTTGTCGGCGGCAACGACGAAATACGGATCGTCAGGGTCGCGTCTGACAACGCCGGCCGGCGGGATGACGCCGTCGAGGCCGATATTGTCGGTGATCGACAGCAGGCTGGAGACAAAGTTCTTGTAGGCCGAAGTACCGGCCTCGAAAATCGCGTCGCGGCCGGCGCTCATCGGCAGCTGTTTCGGATAGAAGCCGCCCTTGGCACCGACAGGGACGATGACGGCATTCTTGACCTGCTGCGCCTTGACCAGGCCGAGCACCTCGGTGCGGTAGTCCTGGGCGCGGTCAGACCAGCGCAGGCCGCCACGCGCCACCGGGCCGAAGCGCAGATGCAGGCCTTCGACCTCGGATCCGTAGACGAAGATCTCCCGCCACGGCCGCGGCGCCGGCAATCCCTCGACCGCGTGCGAGTCCAGCTTGATTGCCAGTGACTGGCCTTTCTCTTTCGTATCGGCAACGAAATGATTGGTGCGCAGCGAGGCTTCGATCAGATTGAGATAGCGCCGGATGATGGTGTCGTCATCGATGTTGGGGACGTCTTCCAGCGCATCCCTGATCTTGGCCTTGAGATGTTTTGCCGCGACCACGCCCCCGGTCTCCGCCGTCGGGCCAAGCCGGGCGATGAACAGCGCATGCAGGCCACGCGCGATGTCGGGATAGCGGTTGAGCGCGGCGGCGATGAAATCCTGGCTTTGCGGAATGCCTACCTGCTGCAGATAGCGGCCATAGGCGCGCAGGATGGTGATCTCGCCCGACCACAGCCCGGCGGTCTGGGCAAGGCCGTTATAGCCGTCATTGTCGACGTCGCCGCGCCAGGCGGACAGGAATGCGTCCTCAAACAGCGCGCCGCCATCGGTAAGGTCGATCGGCTTGCCGTAGCTGTTTTCCAACTCCATGTCGTGGATGAAGACCAAGCCGGACTGGTCGTCGCCGACCTCGAAAGTGCGCTCGCTGATGACGCGGAAGCCGATGTTTTCCAGCACCGGTACGCGGCGTGACAGCGCGACGGGGCTGCCGTGGTGATAGATCTTCAGCGCCGCCTGGTGCGGCTTCTGCTCGGCATGGCGATAATAGTCGATGGCGATCGGATTGCCGGCGCTGATCTTCGCGATGCGCCCGGCATCGGCCAGCGCCACCGCCGCGCTGAACGAATCGCGGTAGCTTTCCGGCAGCCGCGCGGCGATGCTCTTCAACGCCTGGTCGCCGCCACTGGCCTCCGCCGCATCGGAAAGGGCATCTTCCCAGGTGCGCACGATGTCGCGGATCGCCGCCTCGATCGTCGCTTGCTCGACCTTCGGCGTCTTGCCGCCGGAGCGGCCGATGATGAAGTGCACCCGCGCCAGCCCGCCTTCGGGGAAGGCCGGGTAATAGGCCGACAGCCGGCCTTCGAACACGGTCTTCAGATAGCTGCCGATCTTCTCGCGCACGACGCTGTCGTAGCGGTCGCGCGGCACGAAGACGAGGATCGAAACGAAGCGGTCGAACTGGTCGGCGCGCACCAGCGCCCGCACCCGCGGCCGCTCGACCAGGCCGAGAATGGCGGCGGCATGCTTCCTCAGGACCGGCACGGGCACCTGGAACAGTTCGTCGCGCGGATAGCTCTCCAGCACGTTGATCAGCGCCTTGCCGGAGTGATCGTGCCTGTCGAAGCCGGACTTGGCGATGATGGTTTCGGCCTTGGACCTGAGATACGGAATCTTCATCACCGAGCGCGTGTAGGCGGTCGAGGTGAACAGGCCGACGATGCGCAACTCGCCCGCAAGCGTGCCCTTGGCGGTGTAGGTCTTGACGCCGATGTAATCGAGATAGATGCGGCGATGCACGGACGATTTGGCATTGGCCTTGGTGACGATCAGCGGCTCCGGCCCATGCAGGAAGGCGCGGATTTCGGGCGTCGTCGTCACCGCTTCGGTGCCGCGTCTCAGCACCAGCACGTCGGGATCGGACAGGATGCCGAGACCGGGCTTGTCGGCGCGCTCCAGCGTGCCGCTTTCCTCGCCGCCGGTGTATTTGAACTCACGCATGCCGAGGAATGTGAAATTGTCGTCGCGCAGCCACTCCAGGAAGGCGATCGCCTCGGCAACGCTCTTCTTGTCGAGCGGTACCGCCGAATAGCGGAACTCCGAGATCGCCTGGTCGAGGCGGGCCAGCATCGGCTTCCAGTCGTGGACGGCGGCGTGAACCTGGCCGAGCATCTTGCGCAGCCGCTCGGTCAATCCGCTCGCCTGCTCGGCGGTCAGCCGCGGAATGTGGACATGGATGACGCTCAGCCGGTCGTGATTGCCGTCATCCTTGGCGAAATTGCCGTCGCCGAGGATTTCGTCCACACCGCCTTTGCCGTGGCGCACCACGATGACCGGATGGGTGACCAGTGTCGGTTCGCCTGATGTCTCGGTGATCTCGCCGAGAATGGAATCGAACAGGAACGGCATGTTGTCGTTGACTACCGTGATAACGGTCACCGGGCGGCCGTCTCGCGCAACGCCGGAATCGGCATCGACGGCGACGACGCACTCGCCTTTTTTGTGAACGGCAATCGCCTTGCCGGCGAGATCGGCGGCGCGTTCGAGGTCGGCCACCTCATAGGTGGCGATGTCCTCAGCCGGCGCGCGGGCGAGCAGATAGTCGGCAAGCCTGGCTGGCCTTTCCTCCGCTTTTGTCGCTGCCGTGGCTTTTTTCTTCGGCTTGCTCGCGGATTTCACGCTGGCCATGACGCACTTCCCTCCCGTCAATGCTTTTACGACTATGGTAGCAGATGACCGCTGTTTGGCGACAAAGGTTTGACGGCTTGCAAAGAAATATCGGAATTCGGCGACAAGACATCGCCCAACGAGGAGAAATGACCCATGACTGGCAAAATCACCGCGCTTGACCTTGGCCAGGGAGAGCTGAGCGAGGCGACGAAAACCTATTTCGCCAAATGCGAGGAGAAGCTCGGCCTCGTCCCCAACGTGCTGCGCGCCTACGCCTTCGACGACAAGAAGCTGCGCGCTTTCACCGACATGTACAACGATTTGATGCTGGGTGATTCCGGCCTCTCGAAGCTGGAGCGCGAGATGATCGCGGTCGCCGTCTCCTCGATCAATCATTGCTACTATTGCCTGACCGCGCATGGCGCGGCGGTACGTCAGCTGTCCGGCGACCGGGCGCTCGGCGAGATGATGGTGATGAATTTCCGCGCCGCCGATCTTTCGCCCAAGCAGACCGCAATGCTCGAATTCGCCGTCAAGCTGACGGAAGAACCGGCTGATATCGTCGAGGCTGATCGGGCGGCACTTCGCAAAGCCGGCTTCACCGACCGCGACATCTGGGACATCGCCTCGACCGCGGCCTTCTTCAACATGTCGAACCGGGTGGCGGCGGCAATCGACATGCGGCCGAACGATGAATACCACGCCATGGCGCGATGAGGCGCAGCAGCTGGGGCCAGGTCGGGTGTTATATTAGCAGTTTCGCATTCTCGTTGCTTGTTTGCCGGTTTGGTCCGATGATCGGCAGGCGGCATGACCGCATGCCGGTTCGATGCCGCTCACCAAGGGAGGAGAACATGGCGAAGTATCTCTACGTCTATCATGGCTCGGGCAAGATGCCGACCGACGAGGCCGAGCGGAAGGCCGCAATGGACGCCTGGAACGGCTGGTACGGCAAGCTCGGCTCGGCCGTGGTCGACGGCGGCAATCCGGTCGGCATGTCGAAGATGGTGCTGCCCGGCGGCAAGGTCGAGAACAATGGCGGCAGCAATCCGACCGCCGGCTACACGATCGTCGAAGCAAAAGACATCGACGACGCCGTAGCCAAGGCCAAGGATTGCCCAATCCTGATGGACCCGGGTTTCAGCGTCGAGATCGCGCCGATCATTGAAATGATGTGACGCGGCGTTTGTTTAAGCATGATCTCTCCTGCCGAAGGTCAGCGAAGCAAAAAAACGGTTCCCGCTTTTCGCTGACGCGGTCCTTCGGTTCGGGAGCATGTCCTAGGATCGCGCCGCGATGGCCGCCGCCGCGCCGGCCATCGTCGTGGCGCTGACGCGGTTGGCGATCTTCATGGCGCGCTTGCTCTTCAAAAGCTTGCGCGCCTGTGATGCAGCGAGCACCCAGGCGAGATCGATGGCGACCAGTACCACGGCCATGGTCGCCGTCAGCTCGACCCACCCGACGATGCTGACCGAAGCGAGGTCGATGATGGTCGGCAGCAGCGCCAGGTAGAACATCATGATCTTGGGGTTGCCGAGCGTCACCGCCATGCCGGCGAAGAACAGCTTTGCCGGAGAATCCTCGCGCGGCATCTCGCCCTCTTTCGCGTCGACGGGTGCGGTCCACATCTTCCAGGCAAGGTAAGCGAGATAGGCAACGCCGACCCACTTCACGACGACGAAGGCGAAATGGAAGGTCTGCGCCACCACAGCCAGCCCGAACACCGCCAGCGACAGCCAGATGCCCTCGCCGATCCACATGGCGAGCAGGAACGGGAACACGTCGCGAAACCCCTTCGAGATGACGCGCGCGACGAGCGCGGCGATCGACGGACCAGGCGAGCCGGCGGCAACGAACAAAGCGGCGGCGAAGATGAGGAGCGATGTAAGGTGCATGGCCAGGGTCTCTGGTTGAAAACCTTCGATATCAGACATTAGCGCAAGTGGCTCAGCTGCGGTAGCACCGACAAAAAGGCGCTTGCCGGTCCGGCATCTCGCGGCTAGAAAGGCCGCCGCGAAACAATTTTGAGCTTCACTTTGCCTACGTAACCGCCGGTCTCGTCAACTCCCCCGACACAAGGCATGACACCGCATTCGCGGTGCCTGTTTTCATTTCCATGTGTTCTTCTGGGCGGCGGTTCGAGACCGGTTTGGCACTGCTGAACCGCGTCGCGCGGCTTTGCCCGTGACACCTGATTTCCAAAAACCGCAGCCTCTCGCCACGCCGTGCCCGCATGGGCATCTCGACATCGCCGGCCTGATGAACTTCCCGACGGGAAGGGCTTATCGGCATGTCTGGACTTCTGCGTATGCACTGGGCGATCGCGCCTACGACCGCACCTCGACCGCTCATCAACTGCAATCGCTGCGGCACTGTGAAGGCCTATTGCAGCAGCGGAAAATTCCGCGTCAACGCCAACGGCAAACGCATCGACGTCTGGCTAATCTACCGCTGCATCGACTGCGACAATTCCTGGAATTTCGGCATTTTCGAGCGCTGCAACCGCCGCGACCTCGAGCCTATGTTGCTGCAGGCGCTCGAAAGCAACGACCCGGCGCTCGCCCGGCGACATGCTTTCGATGTGGTCGCGCTGCGAAACCGGATCGGGCGTGTCGAAGAGTTTCCCGATGTCAACGTTGACAAGCAGAGGCTCGGCGACACAAGGGACGCCGCGACCATGCTGGAACTCCAGCTCAAGCTCGAAATGCCGACATCGCTCCGGCTCGACCGGCTGCTCGCCGGCGAACTCGGCATCTCGCGATCACGGCTTCAGACGCTGGAAGAGAAGCGATTGCTGGTCCTTGGCCGGGACGGGGCGAAGGCCCTGCGCAAGCCGGCCCGCGAGGGGATGATGATTCGCTTCGATCTGTCCGGCGAGGCCGATCGGCAGGCCATCATCTCGGCTGCCGGTGGATGAACGAAAAAGGGGCGGAACACTGGTTTGCTCCGCCCCTCTCGGTTGTTGGAAAAATAGAAAGCTTACGCCGCGCCGACCACCTTGGCCGACTTCTCGAAGCGCTTGCGCTCGTTCGGATCGAGATAGAGCTTGCGCAGCCGGATGGTCTTCGGCGTCACTTCGACCAGCTCGTCGTCCTGGATCCAGGCCAGCGCGCGTTCCAGCGTCATGCGGATCGGCGGGGTCAGCTTGACCGCCTCGTCCTTGCCGGCGGCGCGGATGTTGGTCAGCTTCTTGCCCTTCAGCACATTCACTTCGAGATCGTTGTCTCTGGAATGGATGCCGATGATCATGCCCTGATACACCTTGACGCCCGGGTCGATGACCATCGGGCCACGGTCTTCCAGGTTCCACATGGCGTAGGCCACCGCCTCGCCTTGCTCGTTGGAGATCAGCACGCCGTTGGTACGGCCGGGCAGCTCGCCCTTGTAGGCCTCGTAGGCATGGAACAGCCGGTTCATCACGGCGGTGCCGCGCGTGTCGGTCAACAATTCCGACTGGTAGCCGATCAGGCCGCGCGTCGGTGCGTGGAAGACGATACGCTGACGGTTGCCGCCGGAAGGACGCAGCTCGACCATCTCGGCCTTGCGCTCCGACATCTTCTGCACGACGATGCCGGCATGCTCCTCGTCGACGTCGATGACGACTTCCTCGACCGGCTCCAGCAATTCGCCGTTCTCGCCCTTCTGCATGACGACGCGCGGACGCGACACGGCGATCTCGAAACCTTCGCGGCGCATCGTCTCGATCAGCACGGCCAGCTGCAATTCGCCGCGGCCGGAGACGAAGAACGAATCCTTATCGGGCGATTCCTCGATCTTCAGCGCGACATTGCCTTCGGCCTCGCGCAGCAGGCGGTCGCGGATGACGCGGCTGGTCACCTTGTCGCCTTCGGTGCCGGCCAGCGGCGAATCGTTGACGAGGAACGACATGGTCACGGTCGGCGGATCGATCGGCTGCGCATGCAGCGGCTCGCTCACAGCCGGATCGCAGAACGTGTCGGCGACGGTGCCTTTCGAGAGGCCGGCAATGGCAACGATGTCGCCCGCCTGGGCTTCTTCGATCGGCTGGCGTTCGAGGCCGCGGAAAGCGAGGATCTTGGAGATACGGCCGGTTTCGACCAGCGTGCCGTCATGGTGCAGCACCTTGACCGGCTGGTTCGACTTCAGCGTGCCTGACTCGATGCGGCCGGTGATGATGCGGCCGAGGAACGGATTGGCTTCCAGGATGGTGCCGATCATGCGGAACGGGCCGGGATGCACGGTCGGCGCCGGCACATGCTTGATGACGAGATCGAACAGCGGCGCCAACTGCTGGTCCTTCGGTCCTTCCGGATTTTCCGAAACCCAGCCATCACGGCCTGAACCGTACAGAATCGGGAAGTCGAGCTGCTCGTCGGTAGCATCGAGGGCGGCGAACAGGTCGAACACCTCGTTGACCACTTCGACATGGCGGGCGTCCGGACGGTCGATCTTGTTGATGACGACGATCGGCTTCAGGCCGACCTTGAGCGCCTTGCCGACGACGAATTTGGTCTGCGGCATCGGCCCTTCGGCGGCGTCGACCAGCACGATGGCCGAATCCACCATCGACAGGATGCGCTCGACCTCGCCACCGAAATCGGCGTGGCCGGGGGTGTCGACGATGTTGATGCGGGTATCCTTCCAGTCGACCGAGGTCGCCTTGGCCAGGATGGTGATGCCGCGTTCCTTTTCGAGGTCGTTGGAATCCATGGCGCGCTCGGCGACGCGCTGGTTGTCGCGAAAGGAGCCGGATTGCCGGAGCAATTGGTCGACGAGGGTGGTTTTTCCATGGTCGACGTGCGCGATGATCGCGATATTACGGATTTTCATGTTCAGGTCTCGGAAGCGTTGCAGGCAGCAGGCCAAAAGGCGCTGCCTCTTTCGGTTGCGCGGCTCATACAGGGTTTTTCGCAGTTGCGAAAGAGGAAGCGCGACACCAAATACTCATCAAATCTTAAGCATCTGCGTGTGAGATGATTTTGTTAACCAAGGCGGGAACCTTTCGGGGCCCGGGCAGTTCGAACGTCATGACCGATAAACTCAACCGATTCTGGCCGCTCATAGCGTCCGCAGCCTTTGCCATCCTGCTGGCGGCCAACGCCGCGCAGTCGGCCGCGTCGCTGCGCGAGGCGCGCCCTGTTGCGCAGCCCGACACGCAGACAGCCGAACAGACCTTTGCCGATGCACCCGATGGCGTCGACCCGATGGTGACCGGCCCGGTCAGCGCCGTCTTCAAGCAGCGGCAGGTCAGCGCCAACTGCGACAGTGCCGTGTGGCCGAATATTCCGATGGTCTGCTATCCGGATTAAGATGCCGCGCGCATGACGCGCGCGACACGCTTTTCCAACCGACCGCGCGCTTACGCCGACCGCACCGGGTCGAGCGTGACCTTGTAGAGTTCGTTGTCGTCGCGATCCATCAGCCGCACCGTCATCTGTTCGCTGGCGCCGTTGATGTCGACCAGCCCGAAGAATTGCAGGCCGGCTGAGGGCGGCAGGTTCTGGCCTTGCTCGGCGCTCGGCGCCTTGATGAACTTCAGCTCCGGGCCGAACGTCATGTCGAAATCGTTGGGACCGAACGTGCCGGCGTGGATCGGGCCTGAGACGAATTCCCAGAACGGGTTGAACTCCTGGAACTGCGCCTTGTCCGGGTTGTAGTAGTGCGCGGCCGTGTAATGCACGTCGGCGGTCAGCCAGACGGTGTTGCTGATGCCGGCATTCTTGATGAAGCGCAGCAGGTCGGCAATCTCGAGCTCGCGCCCTTTTGGCAGACCATTATCGCCATTGCTGACCGCTTCGGCGCCGACCTTCTTGGTACCATCGTCCCAGACGACGAGGCCAAGCGGCATGTCGGCGGCGATGATTTTCCAGGTCGCCTTCGAATTCGCCAGTTCGCGCTTCAGCCATTTCGTCTGCTGTTCGCCCAGGATGCGCGATTGTGGCGCCATCTCATCCTGCATATCGGGACCGTTGGGTCCGCGATAGGAACGCATGTCGAGGAAGAACACGTCGAGCAGAGGCCCGTAGGCAATCTTGCGATAGACGCGGCCGGGCTCGGACGGTTCGTAGCGGATCGTCGTCATTTCATGGAAGGCGCGTGCCGCACGGGCCGCCAGCACGTGGATGGATTTCTCCGTGTAGCGATTGTCGGCGCTGAGGTCCTTCGAATCCGACCAGTTGTTCAGCACTTCGTGGTCGTCCCACTGGTAGAAGGTCGGGCAGATGGCGCTGAGGCCGAGCACGTTCCTGTCCATCATGTTGTATTTCCACTGGTCCCGGTATTCGTCCAGCGTCTCGGCGACCTTGCGCTTGCCGTCGATCAGCACGACGTTCTTCCACTTGCCGCCGCCCGGCAGGTCGACCTCGTCCTTCATGGCGCCGTCGGCATAGATGGTGTCACCCGAATGCAGGAAGAAGTCGGGCGTGTGCTTGCCGATCGTGGCGTAGGTCTTCATGCCGGTCTCGTCGATGCCCCAGCCCTGGCCGGCGGTGTCGCCCGACCAGGCAAAGCGGATGTCGCGTTTCGAGGCCGGCGCCGTCCTGAAGCGGCCGGTGATCGGCTCGGAAACGGCGTTGATGTCGGCGAGATCGGCTGATGTCATGCGGTAGAAGATGTCCTGATCGGAAGCGAGGTCGGTGAGCAGCCGCTTGACCGTGTAGTCGCTGGCCGGCGAGGTATCGAGCGGCGCCAGGCGTGTCGCATTGGCGAAATTCTCCGTCGACGACACCTCGAACATGACGCGCGACGGGCGGTCGGTGCGCGTCCACACCATGCCGCTGGTTGCGTCGACATCGCCTGACTGGACGCCATGGGTGAAGGCCGGCCGCTGGTTGGCGCGCGAATAGTAGGGCAGCGCCAGGCTCGAAACGCCGGCCAGGCCAACGGCGCTGGCGGAGGTGACGAAGGCGCGGCGGGTCATCGAGAGCTTGTTCATGGCTGTCTCCTGGATGGCTTGAACGGTGCCACCAAGGTCCAGCGTCAATGTTTCAGGCACATCTCGGGATGATGAAGTTTTGATAACAATGAACAGATGATCTCCCCCCTCGAGGGGGAGATGGCCGGCAGGCCAGAGGGGGTCGGTCCGACGGGGCTCGGCCCTTTGTCGCAGACGCAGGAGGTCGGCGTTCCACGTGAGACGACCCCCTCTGTCGCCTTCGGCGACATCTCCCCCTCAAGGGCATATGCGCTAAGATAGGTGTTGCAGTGGGGAATCGGTTGTGATTCTACGCTGCGATGACTCACGAATCGCTTGTAGATGACGGCTGGGCCGAGACGATTGAGCTCCTCGGCGGTGAAGAGTTGATTGCAGGGAGTGCCCGCGAGACGAAGGCGTTTCTGCGGCCGCGGGGCGTCAGGTCGGCTACTGATCTGTTGCGCCTGACACTGGCTTACTGCCTTGGCAAGGTGGGCATGCGGGGCGTCGTGGCCTGGGCGGCGGCAAGCGGGATCGCCGACATCTCGGACGTGGCGTTGCTCGGCCGGCTGCGCAATGCAGGGCCGTGGCTGCAGCAGTTGATCGGGCACCTTTTGAAGCGCGAGGAGGAAGGCTTGCCTAAGGGCCGGCTGATCCGCATCCTCGATGCGACATCGGTTGCCAAGGCGGGTGTGCATGAGAAGAAGAACAATGGCCTTTGGCGTATGCACTGCGCCTTCGATCTTGAGCGCGAGCAGTTCGATTTCCTCGAGATCACCGACCAGAGCGAGGCCGAGCTGATCGACCGCGTGCCGGTGGTGCCGGGCGAGATCCGCATCGGCGACCGCGCCTATCTGCAGGCCGAGCGGATCGCAAAGGTCATGGCGCAAGACGGCGACGTTGTCGTGCGCGCGCCGTGGAAGAATGTGCGATGGCTCGACGCCAACGGCAAGGCGTTCGATCTCATCGGCCACCTGAAGAGCTGCCGGGAGGAGGTCATCGAAACGCCTGTCTGGCTGGGCCTCAAGAAGGGCGAGCCCCTGAAGATGCGCCTGATCGCCTTGCGCAAATCCGAGGCTGCGACACAAGAAGCGCGGCGCAAAATCAACAAGGAAGCCAAGGCCAAGGGCAAGCAGGTTCAACCGGAGACGCTGATTGCCGCCGGCTTTGTCATCCTTGTGACCTCGCTTGACCAGGAGGAGTTTCCCTCCGGCACAGTTCTCAAGCTCTATCGCATGCGCTGGCGCATCGAGCTCGCCTTCAAGCGTCTGAAGAGCCTGATCGGACTGCGCGCGCCTCCAGCCAAAGACCCAAGGATCGCAAAGCCTTGGATTCTTGCCCACTTCCTCATCGCGCTTGTGACCGAACCCCTTTCGCAGGAGTTGGGTGTCTCTCCCCCTTGAGCGACGGGCGCCCGCTGCTGTGGCGCGCCACCCGCCAGATCGTCGCCTCTCTGATCGCAGCGATCTTTGCTCAACCTCCCTTGGCAGCCCTGCGCCAAAATCTCCATGCCTTGCGACATCGATGGCGTGAGCCACCACGAAAGCGCAAATTTCAGTCCATGCCGAAGCTATCTTAGCGCATATGCCCTCAAGGGGGGGAGATTAGCGCTCCGCCGCTGCGCCTAAGCCGCCTGCGGCTCCGGCTCAAATGCCGGCTTGCTTGTGTTGATCAGCAGCGAGATACAGGCGGCGGCGATGGCAGTCATGCCGGCAATCAGGAAGGCCAGCTCATAATTGCCCTGCAGCTCACGCATGGTGCCGCCGAAGGCTGCGGCAGTGGCCGCACCGATCTGGTGGCCGGCGACGATCCAGCCGAACACGATCGGCCCGCTGCGATCGCCGAACGCCTCATTGGCGAGCCTCAGCGTCGGCGGCACGGTGGCGATCCAGTCGAGGCCGTAGAGCACGGCGAAGATGATCAGGCTGGTCGCCGAGAAGCCGGAATAGGGCAGATAGATCAGCGACAGGCCACGGATGCCGTAATAGACGCCGAGCAGCTTGCGCGGGTCGTAGCGGTCGGTGAGCCAGCCCGACAGTGTCGTGCCGATCAGGTCGAAAATGCCCATCATCGACAGCAGCCCGGCGGCCTGCACCTCGCCGATGCCCATGTCGCCGCAGAAGGCGATCAGATGCGTGCCGACCAGCCCGTTGGTGGTGAAGCCGCAGACGAAGAAGGTGGCGAACAGGTACCAGAACACCCTTGTGCCGGCGGCGCGGCGCAGCGTGTTGAGCGTATGCGCGAGGAAATTGCCTTGCGACGCGGGCGATGTCGGCGGCACGTCGTCCGCCTCGGCGCCATAGCGCACCATGCCGATCGATGCCGGACGCTCCGGCACCAGCAGCCAGACCAGCGGTATCAGAGCCGCGGTGGCGATCGCCACCGCAATGACGACCGGTTGCCAGCCACCCGACTGCGCCAACGCGGCGATCAGCGGCAGGAACACCAGCATGCCGGAGGCGCTGGAGGCCGACATCAATCCCATGACAAGGCCGCGATTGGTCTTGAACCAGCGATTGACGATGGTGGCGCCGAGCACGCTGGCGACAGCGCCGGAACCGATGCCCGAGAACACGCCCCAGGTGATGAAAAGATGCCAGGGCTTGGTCATCAGCAGGCTGAGCGCGGTCGAACCCGACATCACCACCAGCGAGGCCAGCAGCGTGCGACGCAGTCCGATCCGCTCCATCAGCGCTGCGGCAAATGGCCCCGTGAGGCCATAAAGCAGGATGCCGACACCGGCGGCCAGCGAGATGATGTCGCGCCGCCAGCCGAAACTGTTCTCGAGCGGCAGCATCATGACGGCGGGAGCGGACCGCAGGCCGGCCGCGACCAGCAGGCTAAGGAAGATGACGCCAACCACGACGAAAGCGTAGCGCTGGCCAAATGGGCGGGATTGAGCTACCATGTTACTGACCGGTACGTTGCAGGGTGGGAACATGTATACGTACCGATCGGTAACATTGTCAATCGAGTCACACGATGCCAACGGACAAAAATATTGATCTGACCATCAGCGACGGTCATGCATCGGCGCCGCCGAAGGCCGCCAAGAAAATCCTCGATGTGGCGTATGATCTGTTCTACCGGCGCGGCATCCGGGCGATCGGCGTCGACGAGATCGTCAAACGGGCAGGCGTCACCAAGCCCAGCCTCTATCGCAGCTTTCCGTCCAAGGATGAACTGGCCGCTTCCTATCTCAGGCAATACGATCTTGAATACTGGGAGCGTTTCGACGAGGCCGTTGCCGCTCATCCCGGCGACCCGCGCGCGCAGATCAAGGCTTTTCTGACCCGCATCGGCAAGCGCACGCAAGTGGCGGACTATCGCGGCTGCGGCATGACCAACGCGGCGGTCGAATATCCCGACCACAGCCATCCGGCCCGCGTGGTCAGCGAGGCCAACAAGCAGGAACTGCGCCGCCGCCTGCGCGCCATGGCGGTTGCGATGGGCGCGCAAGACCCTGACACGCTCGGCGACGGCCTGCTGCTCTTGATCGAAGGCGCCTATATCAGCGGTCAGCTGTTCGGGCTCGGCGGCCCCGCGCAAGCGGTCGCTCGCAACGCCGACCTGCTGATCGAAGCCAGCTTGAAGAAATAGCGACAGGCGATACGCTAGGACAACCTCCAACGGAGATGTCCCGCGATGCGTAGCCTGCTGATTCCGCTCATCCTCGCCGGCTTCTGCCAGGCTGCACATGCCGACGGCATTGCAAGCGCCTACACCGATCTCGACTCGAAGAAGGACTGCGTGACCTACGGGCAGGCCGAGGAAGGCGACGGCGACTGGGCCGAACTCGCCTGTTCGGGCTATCGCGGTTACCCCGTGCTGATCGCCTATGACGACGCTCGTGAATCGCTGTTCTACGGCTTTCCGCCCGGCGGCGACATGACAACGGTGTGGGAGAGTTTTTCCGGTTTCAATTCGTCCGGAGCCAAGATCGAATGGCGCATCGAAACCAAGGGCGAGACCGCAGTGCCCTTTGCCGCCATCCACCGCCGCTCGATCAGCAATCCCGAGGACGAGAAAAAGCCGACCGAAGTGCTGCTCGTCGCCAAGGTCGGCCAGATGGAGGCCCGCGACGGCTGCACCGTCGGCCTGGTGGTGGCCACGGGCAATCCCGCCGCCAACGATCAGGCGCGCAAGCTTGCCGACGACAAGGCCCGGACCTTCGCCTGTGGCAAGGACAGGCGCACTGTCATCGGCAACGTGCCGGCTTTCGGCCGGGTCGATAACTGACCGGTCGGGCTACTTGCTCGCCTTGGCCCGCTCGATCGCGTCGACGATCATCTTCTTGGCATATTTGGAATCATGCCAGCCTTCGATCTTGACCCATTTGCCGGGCTCGAGATCCTTGTAGTGCTCGAAGAAGTGCTGCACCTGCTGGCGCGTGATGTCGGGCAGCTGGGTGTATTCGGTGACGTTCTCGTAGCGCAGCGTCAGCTTCGGTGACGGCACGGCGATGATCTTCTCGTCCTGGCCGGCATTGTCTTCCATGATCAGCACGCCGATCGGCCGCACATTGATGACGCAGCCCGGCACCAGTGCGCGCGTGTTGCAGACCAGCACGTCGATCGGATCGCCGTCGCCCGACAGCGTGTGCGGCACGAAGCCGTAATTGCCGGGGTAGCGCATCGAGGTGTGCAGGAAGCGGTCGACGAACAGCGTGCCGGCCTCCTTGTCCATCTCGTACTTGATCGGCTCGCCGCCGATCGGCACCTCGATGATGACGTTGACGTCCTCAGGCGGATTCTTTCCGCTGGCTATGGCTTCAATGCGCATGGCTTTATCCCTCTCTCGATGGACGATCGATAGCGGGCGGCGCGTCATGGTGCAATGCGGCGAATGGTGCTGGGTGCGATCGGGACGCCCAATGGCCGAAAGGCCGGGCTGTCATTCCCAGACGAAAGCGACCTTCTTCAGCGCCTTCTGCTCGAAGATCTCGACGCCCTCGGCGACATCGCGGCCGCCGGCGCCGGCATAGAAGGCAAGCGCGTTCTGGTTGTCCTCCAGCGCCCACACCACCATGCCTTTCAGCCCGTGATCGGCCAGACGCGCCCTGGCTGCCGCGAACAGGCGGCTGCCGAGCCCGATGCCCTGATATTCCGGGCGCAGGTACAATTCGTAGATTTCGCCTTGCTGGCGCAGCTCACGGGCGCGGTTCTTGCCGATCGTCGCATAGCCGGCGATCTTGCCGCCGATTTCGACGACCAGAACGGTGGCGGCGCGGCGAATCGCATTCGCCCACCAGTCGGCGCCGCGTCGGTTGATCATCGATGTCAGGGTACGGTGCGGAATGATGCCGGAATAGGCGCCGCGCCAGGCCTCCAGATGCACCTCGGCGATGGCACCGGCATCGCGTGGGTCGGCCTTTCTTATGTCGATGGTCAGCGTATTCATGATTTGTTAACCATAAACCCGCATCGCCCGATTGCAAGAGTCCGGGCGGCCCGCCGACCGCTTTCTCACAGGCGATCACCGCCTCGGTGGAAGGCCTTCAAAGTCTCTCTGGAAAACTCAGATTTCGACCAAATGGTCGTCCAACTCGTTGCTGTCGCCCGCCGTGACCGGGAAATGCTCGGCCAGCACCGCCCCCACCTGCTCGATGGCCTTGATGAAGCCGTCGGCAAGCCGGTCGTCGCCGGCATGCGCGGTAAGGTCGCGCACGACACCATCCCATACATGCTGGCCGACCTTGGCGTCGATGCCCGAATCGGCAACCACTTCGGCATAGCGTTCGGCGATCGAGACGAAGACCAGCACACCGGTGCGCGCCGTGGTGCGGTGGACGTTGCGGGCGAGGAACTGCTTGACCGCATTGGCGTGGGCCGCCTGATAGCGCAGCCGCCTCAGCACCAGATGGATGCGCAGACCGGGCAGCGCCCACAACAAGGCCAGCACGCAGGCCAGCGCCAGGAGCTGGGCGAGGACGAAATGCGGCAGCCGGATCGACAGCCACCAGGCCTCCAGCCCATAGCCGACGGCCAGACTGACGACCAGCATGCCTACCGTCGCCATGAAGGCCGCCGGAAAGAAATAACCGTCGCTCGCATGCGCCACGACGCAGTAGATCTCGCCGTCGGTTTTCGATTCGGCGGCCCGGATCGCGGTGGCGATGCGCTCATGATCCTGCGGGCTGATCGGTCGTGTTGCCATGATCTGTCTCACCAGCTTCCTGAAGAACCGCCACCACCGGATGAGCCACCGCCACCGGAAAACCCGCCGCCGCTGCTTGACCCCGAAGACCAGCCACTGCTCGAGCTTCCCGACGACCAGCCGCTGCCCGACGACGAACCCGTTGTCCAGCCGCTGCTGCCCGAGGAGCCACTCGGTCCGCGACCGTAACGAAACGTCATGCCCAGCCATTTGTACACGCCCGGCGACAGCTTTGTGCCGAACATCGGCGGCAGGAACGCCATTGCCATGCCGCCGAAGAACATCGTCGCCCACAGGATCAGGAACACCGCTACGATCGGGTCGAAGGGCGTGCTGTCATCGGCGGGATTGCGCTTGCCCCGCGCTTCCAGTTCTTCCGGATTGCCTTCCAGCACCATGACCATGTCGTCGACGGCCTTGGCTATGCCGCCGGAGAAATCGCCGGCGCGGAAGGCCGGCACCATGTCGTTTTCAATGATCAGCTTGGTGTGCAAGTCGGTCAGCGTGCCTTCCAGCCCGTAGCCGACCTCGATGCGCATCTTGCGGTCGTTCTTCGCCACCAGCAAAAGCACGCCGTTGTTTTCGCTGGCCTGGCCGAGCTTCCAGAAGCGGAACAGCCGGTTGGCGTAAGGTTCGATCTCCTCGCCGTCGAGGCTGGGGATGGTCGCGACGACGATCTGGTCGGAGCCTTTTGTCTCGAAATCGGCAAGCTTCTGCGTCAGCGCCGCCTTGGTCGCCGCATCGATGATGCCGGCATTGTCGACGACACGGCCGGTCAGGGCCGGCAGGTCGGCGGCGAAGGCCGTGAAGCAGGAGAACAGCACGACCACAGCCATCAGGACAACCGAGGCGAAGCGGCCGGGTCCCAACAAGCTGACGATGCGTATCATCATGCCATCACCAGCTTCCTGACGAGCCGCCGCCGCCGGATGAACCGCCGCCGCCGGAAAAGCCGCCGCCGCCGCCACCCGAAGACCATCCGCCGCCGGAACTTCCCGACGACCAGCCGCCACGCGACGATCGGCGGCTTGGCTCGAAGGTCATGCCAAGCCAGCGGTAGCGGCCGGGACCGAGCTTCTGGCCGAAGATCGGCGGCAGCACGGAAACCGCGATGCTGCCGAAGAAGATGATCGCCCATATGCTGATGAAGACGGCGAAGAACAGGTCGTCGGAATCGAAAGGGGCCTGCTGGTTGCGCTCGCCGCGTGCCTCCAGCTCCTCCGGATTGCCTTCCAGCACCATGATCATGTCGTCGACGGCCTTTTCTATGCCGCCGGAGAAATCTCCGGCGCGGAAGGCCGGTACCATGTCGTTTTCGATGATCAGCTTGGTGTGCAAGTCGGTCAGCGTGCCTTCCAGCCCGTAGCCGACCTCAATGCGCATCTTGCGATCGTTTGGTGCAACCAGCAGCAGGACGCCATTGTTTTCCTTCGCCTGGCCGAGTTTCCAGAAACGGAACAGCCGGTTGGCGTAAGGCTCGATCTCTTCGCCATCGAGGCTGGGAATCGTCGCGACGACGATCTGGTCGGAGCCTTTTGTCTCGAAATCGGCGAGCTTTTGGGTCAGCGCCGCCTTGGTCGTAGCATCGATGATACCGGCATTGTCGACGACACGGCCGGTGAGTGCGGGGAGCTCGGCGGCGAAGGCGAGTGGCAGGAAGAGAAAGCTTAGAATGATAGCCAGGAATGTCAGGCTTGCGTTCCTTTGCACCCCCCTCTGTCCTGCCGGACATCTCCCCCTCCAGGTGGGAGATTGGCTGTCGCCACTGACAGCAACCCCTCTGCAGCGTTGAAAATTAGCGAAACCACCGAGGCTGCCGATCTCCCCCCTTGCAGGGGAGATGTCCGGCAGGACAGAGGGGGGTGTGACGGAGCACAAGGCCGACAAGGACCAGGATCAACAGGCGCTCTTCACCCGCCCTGCTTCGTGCCGAAATCGACCTTCGGCGTCTGCAGCTTGTCTTCCTCGATGGTGAAATTGGCGAAGGGCTGGTTGCCGCGGAACCAGAAGGTCGCCCACAGCACCGAGGGGAAGGTCCTCAGCGTCAGATTGTAGTCCTTCACCGCCAGGATGTAGTCGCGCCGCGCCACCGCGATGCGGTTTTCGGTGCCTTCGAGCTGCGCCTGCAGCGCCAGGAAATTCTGGTTGGCCTTGAGGTCGGGATAGTTCTCGACGACGGCCAAAAGCCGCGACAGCGCGCTGGTCAGGCCAGCCTGGCTGTCCTGGAACTTCTTGAAGGCTTCGGGGTCGTTCAGCGTTTCCGGCGTCACCGTGATCTGGGTGGCCTTGGCGCGGGCTTCGACCACCGCGTCGAGCGTGTCCTTTTCGTGCGAGGCATAGCCCTTGACCGTCTCGACCAGGTTGGGGATGAGGTCGGCGCGGCGCTGATACTGGTTCAGCACCTCGCTCCATGCCGCCTTGGCGTTTTCCTCCGCCGTCGGGATGGTGTTGTAGCCGCAGCCGGCAAGCAGCGGCAGCACGATCGCCATCATCAGGAAGGCGGGCAGCCTGCGGAACATGGACGGTGAGGCAAGGCGCTGGGCAAACATGATGGGGTCCCTCGGTAGAAGTTGCATGCGAAGCATTACCACAATCGGCGCGCAAGAAAACCGCCCGACCGGCAGCCGTTTGCCTGGCACGCCCGATGCCGTTGCAAGGCCCTGTGATTGGCTGTGCGAACGCGGTAAGGTTCGATCGAAACGGGACATCATCATGGCGGAACGCCAGGACAGCGACAAGGAATCGCGCCGTATCCTCGAGCGCGTTGCGCGCGAGACGGATCCGGCCGGCAACTCGTTTGTGGCGCGGGCCACGAAAGGCCTGCACGATCACGTCACCGCGGCCGATGCAGATCGTGCCGATCCGATCGAAGTCTGGGGCACCCGCATTGGCCGGACACTCGGCCTGCTGCTGGCGCTGGGCCTGATGGTCTGGCTTGTGCTTTACGTCATCCGGGGCAGTTAGGAATCAAACAACAATGAGCGCCGAACAAACCGACGCGCCGCGTGCGGTCATCGTCATTTCCAGTCATGTCGCACGCGGCTCGGTCGGCAACCGTGCCGCCGTCTTTGCGCTGGAGACCCTGGGCTTCCCGGTCTGGGCGGTGCCGACGGTCATCTTGCCCTGGCATCCCGGCCATGGGCGGGCAACGCGCATCGTGCCGCCGCTCGACCAGTTCAAGGCGTTGATGGCCGATCTCGAGCGCGCGCCATGGCTGGGTGAGGTCGGCGCCGTGCTGTCCGGCTATCTCGGCGAGGCCGGCCAGGCCGAGGCCGTCGCCTCGCTGGTTGCCGCGGTGAAGGCAAGCACGCCTGACGCCGTCTATATCTGCGATCCGGTGATGGGTGATTCAGGCGGCCTCTATGTGCCGGAGCCAACCGCCATCGCCATGCGCGACCGGCTGATGCCGATCGCCGATATCGCTACTCCCAACCGCTACGAACTGGAATGGATGGCCGGCGCTCCTTTGCCCGATCTGAAATCGGTGATCGCGGCCGCACTCCATGCCGGACCATCGACCATGCTGGTCACCTCGGCGCCGTCGATGATGACCGGCGGCACCGGCAATCTCCTGCTCGACGGCAGCCAGGCGCTGCTTGCCGAGCACCGCCTGATCGACAAGCCGCCGAATGGCCTGGGCGATCTGACGGCGGCGGTCTACCTGGCACGCATCCTGTCCGGCCAACCGCCGATCAAGGCGCTGCAATCGACGACGGCGGCAGTCTACGAGATCCTGGCGCGCACCGCCAAGCGCGGCGGTGACGAACTGCAGCTCGAAACCGATGCCCCGAGCCTGTCGCACGCGATGGCGATGGTCCAGCTGCGCCACCTCACACATCCGGGGCGGGACCGCCGGGCGTGACATCGGCCGAGATCGTGCTTGTCGGCGTCGACGGCTGCAAGGCCGGCTGGATTGTCGTGCGGCGCGAACTCGGTTCGACACCTCGTAACCCCGGTTCGACACCCTCCGTCGCGGTCTTTGCCAGCTTCGCCGCTCTGCTTGCATCGCTTCCCCACGACGCGGTCATCGCTGTCGACATGCCGATCGGCCTGCCCGAATTTTCGAGCAAAGGCGGTCGCGGCCCGGAAGCGCTGGTGCGGCCATTGCTCGGGGCACGCCAATCAAGCGTGTTCTCGATCCCATCCCGCGCCGCGCTCTATGCCGATACCAACGACTTCACCACCATCGAAGCCTGGTATGCCGCGCACATCAGGGCAAGCGCGGTGGCCAAGACCACATCCGACCCGCCGCGCGGCGTTTCGATCCAGGCGTTCGGCATTTTTACCAAGATCCGCGAGATCGACGCATTGCTGATCGCGCGACCCGATCTGCGCGGCCGTGTGTTCGAATCGCATCCGGAAGTCGCCTTCTGCCGGCTGAACGGCGACCAAGCCATGCAACTGCCGAAGAAAGTCAAAGGCAGCATCAATCCGGCCGGCATGGCGGAACGCAAGGCGCTGCTCTGCCGGCATGGCTACGAGAAGGGGTTTCTCGACCAACCGCCGCCGCGCGGTGCCGCCGCCGATGATTTCCTTGACGCAGCCGCGATGATGTTGATCGCCGGTCGCATCGCCAGCGGCGAAGCAAGGCCGTTTCCCGACCCGCCAGGCCGAGACAGGTTTGGCATTTCCGTTGCCATCTGGGCGTAACGCTATTGGCCAAGGCTGCGCCCGATGCATGGCATTTATAGCCGGCCCCCATAATTCTGCATTGCTCGCAACGGGCTTTTACCGTTAGAGCCTCTTTTGACCGCAACGAGCTGCCGCCTCCAACCCGGAAAGGCTCCAGACGCCGCCCATGCCCCATCTCCCCGACCACCTTCTCGCCGGCTACCGCAATTTCATGAATGGCCGCTATCTCACCGAGAGCGGACGCTATCGCGAGCTTGCCCGCGAAGGCCAGGCGCCGGAAACGATGATCGTCGCCTGTTGCGACTCCCGCGCCGCCCCCGAAGCGATCTTCGACGCCGGGCCTGGCGAACTCTTCGTGCTGCGCAATGTCGGCAATCTGGTGCCGCCTTACGCACCGGACGGCGAGTTCCATTCGACCTCGGCGGCGCTCGAATTCGCCGTGCAGAGCCTGAAGGTCAAGAACATCGTCGTCATGGGCCATGGCCGCTGCGGCGGCATCCGCGCCGCGCTCGACACCAATTCCGCACCGCTGTCGCCCGGCGACTTCATCGGCAAGTGGATGAGCCTCATCGCACCGGCCGCCGAAACGGTGTCCTCCAGCACCTTCATGACCGCGTCGGAGCGCCAGACCGCGCTGGAGCGCATCTCGATCCGCTATTCCATCGCCAATCTCCGGACCTTTCCCTGCGTCTCGATCCTCGAAGGCAAGGGACGACTGTCGCTGCACGGCGCCTGGTTCGACATTTCGACCGGTGAGCTCTGGGTGATGAACAAGGAGACCGGCGATTTCGAACGGCCGGAGCTGGGATGAACACGGCGGCGCGCAAGGTGGTGAACATCCGGTCGATCGTTTTTACGGCGGCCGCGCTGCTGGTTGCGATTATTGCCGCACGGGCCGATGACCGCGTCCTCATCAGCCGCTGGTATTCGGCACTGCTGGTCGCCGACCGCACCGAATTGTCCGACCTGCTTGCCGACGATGTCCGCATCAAACTCGATGACCTCGGCATTGTTCAAAGCAAGCAGGAATTCATCGCCTCGATCGACGAATGGAAAGGTGCGGTTGCCGGTGCAGAGATTCGGCACAGGATCGAGAAGAGCGAAGGTGGCGTCACCACGGTGGTCGCCTGTTACGATTTCCCCAACAACGACATGCTGATGCAGGAAACCTTCGCGGTGACCGACAACCGCATCACCGCCAGTTCGCAAGCGGCAATCGCCGAAAATTGCGACGGCTTCTGACGAAAACCTGACCGGCGGCGCTGTTGCGCCTTGTGAGGCGTCGCCCTACATCGGTGACGACCTAGCCTTCCCCGTCAACGATCGAAAGACTGTCCATGCCTTCCATAAAAGCCGTCGACCTCGCCGCCCATCCGCTGACCGCGTGGCAAGGGCCGCTGGGCCTGCCGGATTTCACCCGCATCGGCGACGGCGACTTCTCCCCGGTCTTCGACGCGGCGCTGGAGGCGCATGAAGCCGAGATCGAGGCGATTGCCGGCAACAAGGACACACCGACCATCGAGAACACGCTTGCCGCCCTGGAACTCGGCGGCGAAGCGCTCGACCGTGTCTCGTCGATCTTCTGGTGCCGCGTCGGCGCCTACACCAATGACACGATCCAGGCGCTGGAGCGCGACATCTCGCCGAAAATGTCCAGGCATTTCTCAGCGATTTCGATGAATGAGAGGCTGTTTGCCCGCATCGACGATCTCTACCAGCGCCGTGAGAGCCTGAAGCTCGACGCCGAGACCCTGCGGGTGCTGGAAAAGACCTGGAAGGGCTTTGTACGATCCGGCGCGAAACTCGACGCCGACGGCAAGAAGCGGCTGGCAAAGATCAGCGAGGAATTGTCTTCGCTCGGCACCAGCTTCGGCCAGAATGTGCTAGCCGACGAGAGCGACTGGGCACTGTTCCTCAACGAGGCCGACCTTGTCGGTCTGCCGGATTTCCTGAAAAGCTCGATGGCCGAAGCCGCCGAAATGCGCGGCCAGAAGGGCCGCTATGCCGTCACTTTGTCGCGCTCGATCTATGAACCGTTTTCGACCTTCTCCGAACGCCGCGACCTGCGCGAGATCGCCTTCCGCGCCTTCACCATGCGCGGCCAGAATGGCGGCGCCACCGACAACACATCCGTTGTGCGAGACATGCTGAAGCTGCGCGCCGAAAAGGCAAAACTGCTCGGCTACGGCTCCTTCGCCGCGCTGAAGCTCGACGAAACCATGGCCAAGACACCGAAGGCGGTGCACGCGCTGCTTGATCCGGTGTGGGAGAAAGCGCTGGAGAAGGCTGCCGCCGACCAGACCGACCTGCAGCGGCTGGCCACCGCAGCCGGCAGCAACGAAAAATTCGCCGCCTGGGACTGGCGCTTCTACCAGGAGAAACTGCGTGCGGAAAAGTTCGCCTTCGACGAGGCCGAATTGAAACCCTATTTGCAGCTCGACCGAGTCATCGACGCCTGCTTCGATGTGGCGACACGGTTGTTCGGCATCACTTTCGAGGAGAAAAAAGGCATTGCCGCCTGGCATCCGGATGCCCGTGTCTTCGTGGTGAAGAATGCCGACGGCAGCGAGCGCGGCCTGTTCCTCGCCGACTATTTCGCGCGGCCCTCCAAGCGCTCCGGCGCCTGGATGAGCGCGCTGCAATCCGGCTATCGTCTCGGCCATGGTTCGAAGCCGGTGATCTACAACATCATGAATTTCGCCAAGCCGCCGGCCGGCGAGCCGGCTTTGCTCTCGGTCGATGAGGCGAAAACGCTGTTCCACGAGTTCGGCCATGCCTTGCACGGCATGCTGACCGATGTCACCTGGCCTTCGGTTGCCGGCACTTCGGTCAGCCGCGATTTCGTCGAACTGCCCTCGCAGCTCTACGAGCACTGGCTGACCGTGCCGGCGGTGCTGGAAAAGCACGCTTTGCATGTCAAGACCGGCAAGCCGATGCCGAAGGCGCTGCTCGACAAGATGCTGGCCGCGCGGACTTTTGGTGCAGGCTTTGCAACGGTAGAATTCACCGCCTCGGCACTGATCGACATGGCCTATCACGCGCGGCCGGATGCACCGGAAGCGCCGCTTCGTTTCGAAGCCGAAACGCTCGGAAAGCTTGACATGCCGGACACCATCGCCATGCGCCACCGCACCCCGCATTTTGGCCATGTCTTCTCCGGCGACGGCTACTCGGCCGGCTATTACTCCTACATGTGGTCGGAAGTGCTCGACGCCGACGCTTTCGCCGCCTTCGAGGAAACCGGCGATCCCTTCAACCCGGCGCTCGCCGAACGGCTGCGCAAGAACATCTACGCCGCCGGCGGCTCGAAGGACCCGGAAGAGCTGTACACCGCCTTCCGCGGCAAGATGCCGTCGCCCGAAGCGATGATGGCCAAGCGCGGGCTGGTGTAGCGCTGCGTAATCTCCCCCCTCGAGGGGGAGATGGCCGCGAAGCGGCCAGAGGGGGTCGGTCCGACCGGGCTCGGCCCATTGCTGCAGATGGAGGTTGGCGCTTCACGAGAGACGACCCCCTCTGTCGCCTTCGGCGACATCTCCCCCTCAAGGGGGGAGATCACCAGCGTCACCCTTCCAAGGATCAGCCACCCGCGGCCAGATCGGCCGCGTCAGCTTGGTGTAGTTGGTCACCGCCGGATTGCTGGGATACGAACTCGGCGCCGAGACATAGATGATCTCGGCGGCGATCGGCTCGAAGCCGGCATAGAAATGATTGGTCGACTTGATCAGCAGCACGTCCTTGGCCAGCGGATCGACACCGATGTTGGAGAAAATATCCGGCTCGAAAGTCTGCGTGCGATTGGTGTTGAGGATGATGTCGACCTCGGTGCCTTCGAGGCGGACCAGCGCCGTCGGCCCGAGCGTCACGCGGCTTGGCCCGAAACTTTGCCAACCCTCCGCAACCGCCTTCAGCACGCGCACGCGCGCGTCGATCGGCTCGCCGGCCTGCGGCCCGGCCTTGCCGCCGAAGCGCAGGTCGATGACCGCGCCCTCGCCCGCCGCCAGGCAGAAGGTGACCGCGATCGGATCCCAGATTGTCGCCACGCCGAACCTGTCGAGGCCACGCGCCAGCATCTGGCGCAGCACGAAGGTGCCGTCGCCCGGCACACCGCCACCGGGATTGTCCCAGATATCGGCGATGACCACCGGCTTGCCCGGATTCTCGGCGCGCACGGCCAGCGCCCGGTCGATGCCGTCGGCGGTGCTCAGCATGGTCATCGCCGTCTTTTCGCGCAACGCATAAAGCTCCCGCCCCAGCCGTTCCGCCAGCGCGTCGCCCTTGGCCTTGTCATTGTCGGTGACCACCAGGATGCGCGTGCCCATTTCGGCCACGTCGGCCGCCATGAAGCCATGGATGACCGAGACCGACAGCACGCCATCCTTGCCGTGCAGCGCCTTGATGCGGTCGACGAAGGACCGCATCGGCTCGCGGCTGGTCGGCAGCACCTGGATCATGCGGCAGTCGAAGGCCGAGATGACCGGCTTGATCTCACCGCGCGCCGCGGCGAGGCCAAGCTCGACGACATGTTCGCCGCGCTCGTAGAAATCGGTGTGCGGAAATTCGAGGAAGTAGGCGAGGACGTCAGAGGCCGCCACGCGCTTCGGTGTCAGATGGCTGTGCGGATCGAGTTCCACGGCGATCACCACCTCCGGCCCGACCATTGCGCGAACCCGTTCGAGCAGATCGCCTTCGCAATCGTCATAGCCTTGCGCCACCATCGCGCCATGCAGGCCGAGGATGACGGCATCGACCGGCAGCGCCGCCCTGAGCTGGCCGAGAATCTCGTCGCGCAACGCCTCATAGGTCTGCCGCTGCACCAGGCCGCCGGGCTCCGCCCAGGTGGCGGTGCCCTCGATGACATCGAGGCCTTCGGCCGCTGCCCGCCGGCGCAGCGCCACCATCGGCGACGAGCACAGCGTCGGCGTTTCCGGATGCTTGCCGGGGCCGGCATAGAAGGCCATCTCGAATGAGGCCCTGTCGGTCGGCACCGGCGAGAAGGTGTTGGTTTCCGTCGCCAGCGAGGCGGTGAAAATGCGCATGAAAGCTCCGTCTTGAATAGGCGCTACTTGACCGCTCCGAGCGCCAGTCCCCTGACGAGATAGCGCTGCAGCCAGATGAACAGGATCGCCACCGGCGCGGTCGCCAGCAGCGTGGCGGCCATGACGTGATGCCATTCGATGGTATAGCGGCCGGCGACCAGCGAAAACACCTGGATCGGCAGCGTGTAGCTTTCCTGGCTGCGCAGCATGGTGAGCGCCACGACGAATTCGTTCCAGGCATTGATGAAGGTGAAGATCGCGGTCACAGCGATCGCCGGCAGGCAGAGCGGCAGGAACACCTTGCGCAAGGTCAGCCAGCGGCCGGCGCCTTCCATCCAGGCCGCCTCCTCGAGATCGCGCGGGATGGTGTCGAAATAGCTCTGCAGCATCCACACCGTGAAGGCGACGTTGAAGGCCATGTAGATGAAGCCGAGCGCCGTGGTGCTCTCGACCAGGCCCCAGGCCGCCATCAGCCGGAACAGGCCGAGCACCAGCACGATCGGCGAGATCATCTGCGAGATCAGCAGGAACTGGCGCAAGGCGCCGTAGCCGGCAAAGCGGAAGCGCGACATCGCATAGGCCGCCGGAACCGAGATCAGAATGGCGCCGACGGTGGCGATGATCGAGACGTAGAGCGAATTGAGCAGCGCCTGGCCGAAGCCCGTCGCCACCCACATATCGGAGAAGTTGGACCAGCGGAATTCGCTCGGCCACCAGGTCGGCGACAGCACTTCCTGCCTCGGCTTGACCGCGGTCAGGAGCATCACGGCGAAGGGAAAGAGCGTCACCACGATCAGCGGCGCCAGCAGCAGCCAGGCGATGATGGAACGTTTCAGCTTGCTTCTCACGCGCGTTGCTCCCGCATCGCCAGCCGCACATAGATCATGGTGAAGACCAGCAATATGGCGAACATTACCAGCGACACCGCCGATGCTTCGCCGAGTTTGCCGATGCGGAACGCCAGCTTGTAGAGATGGGTGACCAGGATGTCGGTCGAGTTGGCCGGCCCGCCTTGCGTCATCACCCAGATGATCGGGAAGGAATTGAAGACGTAGATGGTGTTGAGCACGATGGCGATGTTGATGAACGGTTTTAAAAGCGGAAAGGTGATCTCGCGGAACTGCTGCAGCGGCGTCGCCCCTTCGAGCGCCGCCGCCTCGTAGAGGTCGTCGGGGATCGACGACAGGCCACCGAGGAAGATCGTCGTCGTGAACGGCACCGTCACCAGGATGCCGATCAGCACCTGCATCGGGAAAGCGGTCTCCGCGCTCGCCAGCCACTGGATGTTGTGGTCGATGAGGCCGAGGCCGATCAGCGCCGAATTCAGCATGCCGCTTTCGCCGCTTAGCGCCCAGCGCCAAACCACCGCGGTCATGGTCAGCGACACCGCCCAGGGCAGCATGATGATGACGCGCGCGATGCCGCGGCCATAGAAATCGGTGTTGAGGATCATCGCCACCGGAATCGACAAAAGCAGCGCGCCGCCGACGACCATCACCGTCCACTGGCCGGTGCGCCAGAGCGCGGCCATGAAATCGGGATCGGCCGTGAGCGCTGCGAAATTGGCGAAATCGTTGAATTCGCGAAGCTGACCGAAGCGGCTGACTTCATGCGTCGAAATCTGGATCAGGTCCCAGACCGGCCAGAAGATGACGACCGCCGCCAGGAACAGGCTGGGCAAGGTCAGGAGATAGGGCAAGAAACGATTTTGCATCGACTGACTTTGTACCCTGTTGCGGGTGGAGATTGGATTGCGCTGGCTTAACAGATTGACTTAATCCCGCCTCGTTCTTCTCAAGGCACCGCTTCAGGATTCCTTGCAACCGTCGGCGCGCCCCTCACCTGCCTGCCCGTCCTCCGCAGCAGTCGCGGAAGGGGGTCCTTCCTCTCCCCCGTCGATCGGGGGAGAGGTGTCGAGCGAAGCTCGACGGAGTGGGGGTCGACCCTTGGGCGCAAGACGAGGCGATGCTTGCGCCTAGTGCCCTTCCTATGTCCGTTCGCGGCGGTTGCCAGGTGGTCCCCCACTCCGTCTCGGCTTCGCCGAGCCACCTCTCCCCCCTCCGGAGGGAGAGGAAGGAGCCTGGCTGGGGCGGCGCTGACATTGACGATCTGTCTTTCTGCTCAAGTCTGCAAGATGTGGCGCGCCCCACCTGAGTCGGGGGCGCGCCACGGGCGCAGGGAGATACGCCCTATTTCTTGAGCACGGCGTTTGCCTTCGCCGCCGCGTCTTTCAAGCCTGCCTCGGGGTCGCCGCCGAGATAGATCTTCTGCATGGCGTCCGACGTGATCTGGGCGACCTCCTCCCAGCCCGGAATGACCGGCGCGAAGCGGGCGTCGGGCAAGAGCGCGGTGAACGCCGCCAGATCGGCATTGTTGACGTAGTAGTCCATCTTGGCCTCTTCCTTGTTCACCGGCAGGAAGCCTTCGCCCTGCGTGAACTTGGCGCGCTGTTCCGTGGTGAACAGGAAATCGAGCAGCTTCCAGGCCTCGTCCTTGTTCTTGGAGTTCTTGAACATGATGATGGAATCGGTGACGCCATAGGTGCCGCGCGCGCCGGTCGGTCCAGCGGGAATGGCCGCCACGCCGTATTTCAGGTTCGGCGCCTCGTCCTTGATCTGGTTGGACAGGAAGGGTGCCGTGATCATCATGCCGACCTTGCCCTGCTTGAACAGGTTCTGCACGTCCTCGCGGTTGTTGGAGGTGACGCCCGGCTCTGTCAGGCCTTCGTCGATCATCGACTTGTAGAGCTTGGCCGCTTCAAGCGCGCCCGGTGTGCTCAGTCCGGAGGTGCCGTCCTTGTTGAGGATCTCGGTGCCCTGCGACCACATCGCATAGTAGTAGTAGACGTCGGTCTCGATCTCCTTGCCCTGCAGGCCGAAGCCGAAGGTGCCGGACCCGAGCGCCTTGATCTTGCGGGCGTCTTCCTGCAGCTCGGTCCAGTTGGCCGGCGGATTGGCGATGCCGGCCTTCTCGAACAGCTCCTTGTTATAGTACATGGCGCGCGCCGAGGCCGCGATCGGCAGGCCGTAGGTCTTGCCGTCCATGATCGAGGGCGACAGGAAGGTGTCGATGAAGCGGTCCTTGAAGTCGGGCTTGATGTAGCTGTCGAGCGGCTCGGCGACATCCTGCTGGACGAAGTCGATCAGCCAGCGGGTGCCGATGATCGACAGATCGGCATTGGTGCCGGCGGTGATGTCGGTGGTCAGCTTCTGCAGCAGCACATCCCACGGCACCACTTCGAACTTGACGGTGATGCCGGGGTTCGCCGCCTCGAATTCCTTCTTGACGTCGGCGAAATAGGGGGCGGTCTTGGCGCTGTACTCGGCGACGGTGACGCGCACCTCGCCAGCATTGGCCTGCGCCGCAAATGCCAGCATGCTCATTCCGGCCATCAGGCCGACAGTCCATTTTGCAAGGCTCATTTGATCTCTCCCATTTTGATTTTGCGCTGCGCGCCTCTTCGTTGCCGGGGCAGAAGATTTATGTGACTTTCCTACATTATCGATGATTTGAAGGCTTGCAAGCAGATTATTCTGTTGCTTAATTACATTTATGGGCCTAGGCCTTACACGATCTGTCAGAACTCTCGGAGGATAACGCACGGTGGTTTTGCAAGCCGAGTTCGAAGGCAGGGCCGAGTTCGAGGGCAAGACTGTCGTGGTGACGGGCGCTGGCGGCGGCCTCGGCACGGCCATCGTGGCGCTGATGGCCCAAAGGGGCGCCAGGGTCATCGGCTGCGACCAGTCGAGCGAGGCGTTGAACAGCCCGCAGCTTGCCTCCCGCCACGTCTTCGATCTTCTCGACAGGGCTTCGATAGAAGCGGCGATCGGCGCGCTCCTCGACCGGGACGGCGTGCCGGACATTCTCATCAACAATGCCGGCTGGACGCGGGCCGAGACGCTCTCCGCGCTCAACCCCGACAGGATAGAGCAGGAACTCGACCTCAACCTGACCGGTGTGATGACTTTCGCCGATCCGCTGGTCAGAGCGATGGCCGGGCGCGGCTCCGGCAGCGTCGTCTTCATCTCCTCGGTCAACGCAATCGCGCATTTCGGCAATCCCGCCTATGCCGCGGCCAAGGCCGGCATCAACGCCTATGCCAAGGCGATCGCCGTCGAGCTAGGCCGCAGCGGCCTGCGCGCCAATGTCGTCTGCCCCGGATCGATCCGCACCGCCGCCTGGGACCACCGCCTTGCCAAGGACCCCGAGATCCTCGGCAAGCTGCAGCGGCTCTATCCGCTAGGTCGCATCGTCAATGCTTCGGAAGTGGCGGAAGCCGTCGCCTTCCTTGCATCCGATCGCGCATCGGGCGTAACAGGCGTGGTGATGCCCGTGGACGCGGGGCTGACCGCCGGTTGCCTGCCATTCATCGACGACATTCTGGGAGCGTGAGCATGACCGACGTCGAGTTTCGCGACCTGTCGAAATCCTTCGGGCAGCACAAGATCCTCGAGAACATCAGCCTCGATATCAAGAGCGGCGAGTTCGTCGTGCTGGTCGGCCCGTCCGGCTGCGGCAAGTCGACCTTGCTGCGCATGCTGGCCGGCCTGGAGACGATCACCTCCGGCGACCTGTTGATCGGCGGCGTGCGCGCCAACGAACTGCCGCCGCAGCAGCGCAACATCGCCATGGTGTTCCAGTCCTATGCGCTGTTCCCGCATCTGAAGGCGTCGGACAATATCGGCTTTGGGCCGAAGATACGCGGCGAGGCGCGCACCGTGGTCGACGAGAAGGTCAAGAAGGCGTCCGGCGTCCTCAATCTCTTCTCCTATCTCGACCGCTATCCCCGCCAGCTGTCGGGTGGCCAGCGCCAGCGCGTCGCCATGGGCCGCGCCATCGTGCGCGAGCCGTCGGTGTTCCTGTTCGACGAGCCCTTGTCCAACCTCGACGCGCAACTGCGCGTGCAGATGCGCGTCGAGATCAAGGCGCTGCACCAGCGGCTGAAATCGACGATCGTCTATGTCACCCACGACCAGATCGAAGCCATGACCATGGCCGATCGCATTGTCGTGATGGACCGGGGCAGGATCCAGCAGGTCGGGGCGCCGCTGGAACTCTATGACCGGCCGGCCAACAAGTTCGTCGCCTCTTTCCTCGGCTCCCCGTCGATGAGCTTTGTCTCGGGTTCTCTCAAGACGACAGCTGAGAAAACCTGGTTCGAGTCGAGCGGTGGCGGGCGGCTTGCACTTGCCGGCAAACAGGTGCCGGCGGGCAGCGCGGTGGAAGCCGGCATCCGGCCCGAACATTTTGTCATCGGCGAGGCTGTCGACGCGATGGCGATCAGGGTGGATGTCGTCGAGCCCACCGGCTCCGAGACCCATGTCTATGGCGCCATCGGCACTGACACGGTGCGCGCCGTGTTCCGCGACAGGGTGCCGGTCAGGCCGGGCGACCTGCTGCCGGTGACCGTCGATCCCGGCAACGTCCATCTGTTCGACAAGGCGACGGGCCTGCCGCTATGAAAACACACGCATGAAGACGCCGGCCGACATCATCACGCGCCTGCAGCTGATTTTGCAGGACGGAACGAAGTCGGATCGCAGGCTGGCCGGCTTCGTGCTGGCCGACCTCGATTTCGTTTCCAAGGCGGCGATCTCGGAAATTGCCTTGCGCGTCGGTGTCAGCGAGCCGACGGTGACCCGGTTCTGCCGCAACCTCGGTTGCGAGGGCCTGCGCGATTTCAAATTCTATCTGGCGCAGGCCATCGCCATCGGCGGCCAGTATCTGTCGCCGGAGCCGTTGAGCCGCGACGTCCGCGAACAGCGCATCGCTTCCGCCATCACCGAAGCGGCGATATCAGCCATCCAGCGCGCCAGCGAAAACCTCGACATGACGACGCTGGTCGCCGTCGCTGCACGCATCGCCGTTTCCGGCAATGTGCTGTGCATCGGTTCCGGTGGTATTTCGTCGATGATGGCAACCGAAATGCAGAACCGGCTGTTCAGGCTGGGCGTGTCGGTGTTGGCGCAGATCGACGGACAATTGCAGCGCATGTACGCCGCCGTTGCCACGCCGGAGACCACGCTGATCGCCTTCTCTGTCTCGGGCTATGCGCGATCGGTCATCGATGCGGTGCAGGTCGCCCAGCAATATGGCGCCACGACAATCGCCATCACCCCGCCGGACTCCGCGCTCGCCAAGGTCGCCGACACGGTCATCCATTTCCAGTCGCTGGAAGACGGCAACATCTACAAGCCGACATCGTCGCGCTATGCGCTGCTGTCGATCGTCGACATGATCGTCACCTCGGTCGCCGAGACGCGCGGACCACGGGTCCTCGAGAATCTGCGCCGCATCAAGCAGAGCGTGAACACGTTGAAGGTCGACGACCCCCGTTTGCCGCTGGGGGATTAAACCATTCACCGAGGGCATTAGGAGCCGAGCCCCTCTATGCCTTTCGCCAACATCGCCGGATCACCTGAAATGCGCACGGTCTTCAGCCGAGCGGTGCCACCGGCGACAACCGAGACGGCGGACCCGGGCACGCCCAGCGCCTTGGCGATCAGCTTTTCAAGCGCATGATTGGCGGCGCCGTTTTCCGGCACGGCGCGGACGCGGGCCTTGAGGTGGCTTCGCCCGTCCGCTGACGTCTCGACGCCTTCGAGCCTGTCCAGTGCAGCCTTCGGTGTCAGCCTGACAAACAGGTCGACACCGTTCTCGCGCAGGCGAAACGGCGTGCTCATACTGTCATCCTGCTCACAGGACCAGAGGTGCCACCGTGGTGAGCAGGAACTGCCGAAGGAAGAACAGGACCAGAAGCAGGATGATCGGCGAGATGTCGATGCCGCCAAGATCCGGCATGAAACGGCGGATCGGCCGCAACGCCGGCTCGGTCAGCCGATAGAGCATGTTGCCTATGGAACCGACGAACTGATTGCGCGAGTTGACGACATTGAAGGCGTAGAGCCAGGAAAAGATCGCCGAGGCGATGATGATCCACCAGTAGAGGTCAAGCGCCATGACGATTGTTTGAATGAGGGCGAGCATGCCGGTCTCCAATTGTTGCCGACATGTAGCCATTGCGCGCCAAACCGGCAAGGGCCGCCTGCCATGGTGCGCCGGCACGGCTGCCGGGGACAGCGGATTTCGGCAAACCTCCGCCTTGACAGGAAACCGCAGCGCCCGATAAATGCGTCCATCCGCTGGACGGGGCTGTAGCTCAGCTGGGAGAGCGCGTCGTTCGCAATGACGAGGTCAGGAGTTCGATCCTCCTCAGCTCCACCAGCGGAATAATTATCCGCTCTCCGCGCCAATGCACTGCACGACGCTCGTCCTGGCTTGCCTGCGGGCGGTATTTGTTGTGCCAACGCGCCTTCGAAGGCCGCGCGCAATACTGCGCCTCCGTCTCGCGATATCTGACAAAACTGTTGTCAATTGGACTTATGGCGGAAGCTGCTCACAGATTGTTTGCGTTTTTTTTGGAAGCCGCCCCATTAGATTGGCGTTACCAAATCAGTTTTTCTGTGCGTTGTGACAAGGGCGTTTCGGCGGGGGGCGGCCGGAGACGCTATATGGATTTTCGAATCGAAATGAAGAAGCCGCCTGTGGAAGCAAAGACGTGTCAATTCGCGAGAATCTCGCTGCAAACCTCAGACGACTGTGCAAGGACCATGCCTCCGTAAGCGCGGTATGCCGCGAACTCGGGACCAACCGCACGCAGTTCGAACGCTACCTGCAAGGCCAGACGGTTCCAAACAAGGCCACCGCCAAGCTGATATGCGACTACTTCCGGATCGACGAAGCTGAACTGTACCGGGATCCCGGCGTCCCCGAACCCAGGGTGCGCGGCCTGCCGCCGGTGTCCGAGAGCCTGTTCAACCAGATGATTCGCCCGCCCAGTCCATCGATCGCTGGGGGCACCTATTTCACCTATTTTTCGATTCCCTCCCGGCCCGATCTCTTGATGCGATCGGTAACCTTCGTGCGGCGCGAAGCCGAGCTGGTCACCTTCAGAAGGGTCACCGGATGGTCGGAACGCCGGGGATCGACATGGGCGCGGGCGCGCGGCAACCACTACGGGGTGGCGATCTCGCGCCTGAACTGGATCTATTTCAGCGGCATCAATCGCCGCCAGACCGGCGAGCCGTCGCTGATCTCCGTGCAATGGGCTCCCATCTCCGAACCGGTGCTGACAGGCAAGGCCATGCTTCTGACGGAGGCGGGGCCGGCGTTCGTATCCGTCATCATGCGGCGCGACATGGCCAACATCCGCCCAAGGGATGCCATCAGCATGGCACATGTCATCAGGCTCGACGATCCTGATGTCGACCAACTGGTGGTCAGCCTCACCCGGGACGGGTTGGGCTAATCCCTTCGATCGCCGCGGCTTACGCTAAATAAGAATAAGCATATACCAAAAAAGCGTATGCTAGCGATAGTCTACTCTGTATCTGAATAAAATCGATATTTTACACTTTATCGCAAGGAAAGATAATTCAGCCGTTCGTCTTTCCCTCGCATCTTTACTACAATTTTAACAAACCATTAACTCTTTCGACCTTACCTTTCTTGCTGTAGATCCCGTTTTTGGGGGGTCTTTCAACGGATCCCAATGGGGTCAGGAAAGGGATGAAAATGGCCAAGAAAGTGAACACCGCTCCGAAGCTGACGATTGCCGCCGGCACGCAGACCGTCTTCTTTTCGCAGGGCATGCACTACAACAAGCGCTGAAGCCGTTCTGCGCCGGCGAGCGGTTCGCTTGTCGGCGCCTCGGCTCCGCAGATGGCATTCAGCATCATGAAAATGCGCTCTTCAAAAACGTTGGTTTTCTACCCCGGACCGAACAAGGTCACGGCCTGCAACTTCCTGACCAGAAGCGTGTTTGAATGCAGCCCGGAGATGGTCGGTCTTCTCGCTTCGTGGGACAAATGGGCGTCGACGGCGGATATCGCCCGCGCCCATGGGTGGTCGAAGTCCGAGTTGAAGGCAGTCGTTCCCCAGTTGCTCGATTTTTCCGCCCTGGTGACCGCCGGATCGCCGCTCGCCGAACAGGAGGAACAGTTCTCCGGACAATGGAGTTGGGGCCTTCCGACCGCGCTGATGCATTTCTGCGTCCAGGACAGCGAATACATGACCATCGAGCAAGCGGAAGAACGGCAGATCGAACGCGCCGGCCACACACCGCAGCCGGACCTGCTGCTCAAGAATTCCGCCGGCGCCATCCAGTTGCCGAACGCGCTGGAAGACAATGAGCTTCTCGCCTTGATGGCGCGGCGCCGCACCAACCGCACGGCGGCTCAGCCCACCATCACGGCCAAACAGCTTTCCGACTGCCTGTTCGCAGGGCTCGGCATCACCGGCGAGACCGCCAACTGCGTTGGCGCTCTGCCGCTTGGCATGACCCCTTCCGGCGGCGCAAGGAACCCCTATGAAGCCTATGTGGTCGCGCTCGGCGTCGATGGCCTCGAGCCCGGCGTCTACCACTATTCCGCCGCCGATCACGACCTTGGCAGGATTCCCGCAAACCATCTGCCCAAGATCTCCGAACTGGTCGGCGGGCAGGAATGGGCGGACGCCATGCCGTGCCTTGTCCTGCTTTGCGCGAAGCTCGATCGCACGATGTGGAAATACGAGGACGCCAATGCCTATCGTGTCGTGCTGATCGAGGCCGGCCATATCGGCCAGAACATCATGCTGGCGGCGACCAATCATGGCCTGTCGGCATGTCCGACGGCGGCGCTCAGTCATTTGGCGATCAAGCGTCTGCTCGGCCTCGATCGCCTCACCGACGCGCCCATCTATGCCTTGACCCTCTCGTCCCCGGCAACATGCCCGTCTTCGGCGGGTCAATCTATCAATTAGACGGCTCAGTATATTCTGTAACGCGTTCCCTAGGTACAACCAGAGACAGGAGCAGCACGTGCCAAATCAATCTTTACGCCAGTCGGAAATCGATAGTCTTCAATATATTTCGTCGATGACCAATGAGCTCGTGCAGATGGCGGAAGCAAGCCGTTTTCCCATGATCTCCTATCTGCTGGGCATGGCCTATGCAGAAGCCTTCGACGTTCTTCGCGGCGCACGGCCGGCCAGGCATGCGCAGCTCAGCGGCAACCCGCTGCACCCCAAGGCGCAGGCAAAAGACAATCGTGCTGCCCAGCCACGCAGAGCATAGCGACATGCAATCGTCAGGCGCATGCGCGGGGGCAGGTTCGGCCTCCCGGCCAAACCGCTGGGAGACGCTGTGCGCGTTGCAGAGCCTGCTGCCGCTGCTGAAAAAAGCCGCCACGGATCTGAACCGCGCCGACATGGTCTACTGGTTCGAACAGGCCGATGCCGAGGTCGCCAACATCATCCGGGGCCGGCCGACCGATGCGGCCGCCATCCCGGCCTTGATCGCATCCTGCCCGCAGAACCGGCACCCGGTCGCTCGGACCCAAAGCGGTTCAGGACACTGAACCTGCTCTAACCGTTTGTTTTCAAACAACTCCAGACGGGAAGCCGTTGCGCGCCTGGAATTGCCAAGGGGGACCTGCACATGAACATGATTGCCAACATCAGAGGCGTCGACGCCAGGGAAAGCATTTTCAGCCGGCTTGACGGCCTGATCGCCAGGCGACCGCCATCGCCGGACGCCGCGCGGATCGAGGCCCGCCAACTCGTCTCGATGGCAATTGCCGATAGCTGCCAGGCCGACAGTCTCTGGGGCGCGGTGGACGCCTTCCACGCCCATTTCGACTTCATGATGCAGACCATCGAGATCAACGGCGCCGATGACCCGAGCCTCAAGATCCTGCGCAAGAAATGCCGCTTCTATCTCGAAGAGGTCGAGGCCTTGTCGCTGAGCTATTGATCGACTGCAGTTCGCGCGACCAGCCGATAGCGCCACTTCAAATTGGATCGAGGCCTACTTCAATTGCGCAGGTTGAAGACGAACGGCGCCGTTCGGCTTTGGCGCCCCCCAAGTTCTGGCGGTGGTGCCGGCACGGTAGCTCCCTGGAGCACGGAAAGAGCCGCGCGATCGAGGGCGGTGTTGCCGGAGGAGCGGGTCAGCCTGGCAGAGAGGACCCGACCGGACGAGTCGACTGTAAACGTTACGTACGCGCTGCCCTCTGCGCGTTGGGCCCTGGCCGCGCTCGGATAGCGCGTATGTCGATTGATCCACGAGCGCAGCCTTGAATCCCATTTGCTGGAGTCGCCGGATCTCGACGCGGATTGTGCCGACTTCGGCGCGGCTGTCTTGGCCGCTGGTCTCGCATCGGCGCTGGCGGCGGCCACCGTCTTCGGCGGCGCAGCCTTCTCCTTCTTCGGCCGCGGCTTGGGCTTGTCGACAGGCTTTTTCGCCTTGGCCTCGACAGGTTTCTTGTCCTTGACCACCTCGACCGGTTTCGGCTGCGGCAAGGGAATGACGACGTCGGGGGCGACAGCCTCGACAATATCCGGCACCACCTCATCCGGCGGCGGCTGGTCGACCTGTTCAGCCACTTCGGTCTGGGTGGGTTCGGCCTCGTCTGGGGGAACGGCTTCCGGCTTTTCGACAACCGGCTCCGCCTTCTCGACCGGTTCTTCGGGCGTCGGCTCGGTCGTCGGTGTCGGCTCGCTCTGATCGGGCGTCACCGCGTCCAGGGCGGCAACCTGCTCCTCCACCGCCGGCATCATCACCATCGGCGCCATCTCGATCACCTGGGCCGGTGGCGGACCACCGTCTGCTTCGGTGACCATCGTGAAGCTCTGCACGGCATAGGCGACCGCGACATGCGCTCCAAGGACCAGCGCGGCCGCACCGGCCCACAAGCCAAGGTCGCGCCAGCCGAAGCGCGACAACTGGACCGTGGGCATGGCGGCCGCTTGCATCATGGCGCCGCCGCCGCACCAGTGGCTGCGGGCGTCGCCTCCAGGCCGACCAGCGCGATCTTCAGATAGCCGGCGCCGCGCAGCAGGTTCATCGCCTCCATCAGGTCGCCATAGGCGACCGCCTTGTCGGCGCGCAGGAAGATGCGCGTCTGCTTGTCGCCCTTTGTCCTGCCGTCCAGCGTCGCGGCGAAAGCCGGGCGCGGCACGCTATCGTTGCCGATCGCCAGCGTCAGATCGTCCTTCAGCGTCAGGAACAGCGGCGTTTCGGGCCGCGGCGCCGGCGTTGCGGTCGAGCCCGGCAGGTCGACATTGACATCCACCGTCGCCAGCGGTGCCGCGACCATGAAGATGATCAGCAGCACCAGGATGACATCGATGAAGGGGGTGACGTTGATCTCGTGGCTTTCCTCGAGATCGTCATCCATGGTCTGTCGGATTCTGCTTGCCATGCCGCTACTCCGCCGCCAGCGCCGTTGCCGGCGCGACGGTGCGGAAGTCGAGGTCGCGGCTGACCAGCCGTTCGACGCCCGCCGAGGCATCGGCGAGGATCTGCCGGTAGCCGGCTATCGAGCGGGCAAAGACGTTGTAGATGACGACGGCCGGTATTGCCGCAACAAGGCCCATCGCGGTGGCCAGCAGCGCTTCGGCGATGCCCGGCGCGACCACGGCGAGATTGGTGGTCTGCGCCTGCGAGATGCCGATGAAGGCGTTCATGATGCCCCAGACGGTGCCGAACAGGCCGACAAAGGGCGCGGTCGAGCCGATCGTCGCCAGCACGCCGGTGCCGCGCGACATGCGCCGCGATGCCGCCGCCTCAATGCGCGACAGGCGCGACGTGACCCGTTCCTTCAACCCGTCTCCCGAGACATGGTCGAGCGCGCCGGCCGAAAGGGCGGTCTCCTCCTCGGCCGCCCGCACCAGCAGCGCGCCGGGGCCGCCGCTGCGGTCGAGGGCGCGGCTGGCCTGCTTCAACGTGGCGGCATCGCCGATCGCCCGTACGGCGCGACGGATGCGCAGCTTGCCGCCAAAAATCTCCAGCGATTTGGCCAGCCATATCGTCCAGGTGACGAGGGAGGCAAAGGCCAGTCCGATCATCACCGCCTTGACGATGATATCGGCCGCCATGAACATGCCCCATGGCGACAGATCATGCGGCAAGGTCAGCCCCATTGCCGTCGAAGGCCCGGCCCCGGCCGGCGCAGTCGGCTGGCTGGCCGGCTGTGCAGGCGCCATCGTGGCCGGCGGGACGACTGCCGGTGCGGTGGGCGCCGGCGCAACGGGCGCTGGCGCGGCGGGAGCTTCGATCGCGGGCGCGCCACTAGCCGGTTGCTCCTGGGCGGCCGCGCTGCCGGCCGACAGGATGACGGATGCGACCAACGCCGCCAACAAACTAGTTCTCGACAACGGCTTCTTCCTTGTTCTCATAGCGGCCAGCCGCTTTCCATTCCCGCCGCCGCATCGCATCTCGTCACTGCACATAGCCGACGGGCTGGCCGGTGACTGGGTGTGCGAACACGCCCATCTCCACGCCGAAAATGCCTTTCAGCACATCGCTGCGCATGATTTCGCCGGGCGTGCCGCGCGTCAGCAGCTTGCCGTCCTTCAGCGCGATCAGCTCGTCGCAGTAGCGCGCTGCCATGTTGGGATCGTGCAGCACGACGACGACGCAAAGGTCGCGTTTGCGGCTGAGGTCCTTGACCAGCCCTAGCACCTCGACCTGATGGGCAATGTCGAGCGCCGAGATAGGCTCATCGAGCAGCATGACGCCGGCGTTCTGCGCCACCAGCATGGCCAGCCACGCGCGCTGGCGTTCGCCGCCGGACAATTCGTCCACCAGCCGGTCGGCAAAACCTTCCATGTCGGTCAGGGCCAGCGCCTCGTTGACATGCTGCCTGTCCTCCGCGCGGAAACGGCCAAGCGCGCCATGCCAGGGATAGCGCCCGAGCGTCGCCAGTTCGCGCACGGTGAGACCGGTCGCCGCCGGCGTCGTCTGCGGCAGATAGGCAAGCGCGCGGGCAAACTCGCGGGCGCCCCATTTCGGCAGCGGGCGGCTGGCGAAGGTGATGGCACCTGAGCTTGCCGGCTGCTGGCGCGCCATGAGCTTGATCAGCGTCGACTTGCCCGAACCATTGTGGCCGATCAGCCCGTAGACGCGCGAGCGCTCCAGTTCGAGCGAAACCGGACCGAGCAGCGTCCGCTCGCCGACAGCAAAGCGCACCGCATCGATTTGGAAGGCAGTCTGGGCATCAATTCCAGCCACGGTCATGGCTTTTCTCCAGTGCGGCGGCCCGCATTTCCAGATTCCGGCCTTCGGCAGCCGATGCCCGGTTGACTATGAAACATGACCTTACTAGTCAACATTGAAGATGACTGCAACGATCAACAAATCGTCGCGACCGTCAACATCGCGGCGAAATTCGGAAAAACAGGGGTGCACCGGATGATCACTGGACGGGGACCATTTTGGCGGGACGGGGTTGCGCGCAAGCGCCTGCTGATCGCAACGGTGTCGCTGCCGGCCCTGCTTGGCTGCAGCCTTGCAGCGGCTCAGGACACGGCAACCACGCTCGACCCGATCAACGTCCAGGAACGTGTCGAAAGCGCCTTTGGGCCGGTCAAGGGCTATGTCGCCACCAAGGGCTCCACCGGCACCAAGACCGACACGCCGCTGATCGAGACGCCGCAGTCGATATCGGTCATCACCAAGGACCAGATGGAAGCGCAGGCCGTCGACAGCCTGAACAGTGCGTTGCGCTACACGCCCGGCGCCACCGGCAATCTCTATGGCACCGACAATCGTGGCCTCGGGCTACAATTGCGCGGCATTTCGAACGCCAGCGGCGTCTTCTACAAGGATGGCCTGCAGCTCAAGGAGAGCAATTTCACGCTGTTCACCGCGCTCGATTCCTATGGCGCCGAACGCTACGAAGTGCTGCGTGGGCCAGCATCCGTGCTCTACGGCCAGGCCAGCCCCGGCGGCATCATCAACTATGTCAGCAAGCGGCCGACCGAGGAGAACCTGCGCGAGGTCGAATTCGGTGGCGGCAGTTTCAACCGATACGAAGGCAAGTTCGATTTCAGCGGCGCGGTGAACGCCGACAAGTCGCTGCTGTTCCGCCTGACTGGTGCCGCTCATATGGGCGACACGCAGACCGATTTCGTCAAGGACGACCGCATCTTCATCGCCCCGGCGATCACCTGGCAGCCCGATGCCGACACCAGCCTGACCATCCTCGCCAATTACCAGCGCGACCGCTCAGGCTGGGCGATGCAATATCTGCCGGCGGAGGGTACGATCACGCCGGCAAAGAACGGCCAGATATTGCCGAACAGCCGGTTTGTCGGTGAACCGGGTTTTGATTCCTACAACAACGATCAGGCGTCGATCGGCTACGAGTTCGAACACCGTTTCAACGAGACCTGGCAGGTTCGCCAGCACGCCCGCTACGTCTATCTCACCCACACCGAGGAAGGCGTCTTCGGCGCCGGACTGCTGGAAGGGGATCCTGAAAATCCTCAACCCGATGATCCGCCCTATGGCACCTATTCCCGTTATGCCGATGCCGGCGGCACCAAACTCAGTGGCGTCACCATCGACAACCAGGCGCAGGCCGATTTCGACACCGGACCGCTCACCCACACGCTGCTGATGGGCCTCGACTACAAGCGCTACACCTACCGCGACTATGCCTCCGAAGGTGCTGTCGACAACCTCGACATCTTCAACCCGGTCTATGGCAGCCCGGTGGCCGGTCTGACGCCCTACACCGATACCGACACCACCCAGCAGCAGGTCGGCCTCTATGCGCAGGACCAGGTCAAGCTCGGCAACTGGCGGCTGACGCTGGGTGGCCGCCAGGACTGGTCGGACTCGAAAGTCTACGACAATCTGGCCGGCGATTTCCTGGCCCCGCAGAAGGACAACGCCTTCACCAGCCGCGCCGGCCTCGTCTATCTCGCCGACAACGGCCTGGCACCCTACGTCAGCTATTCCGAATCGTTCCAGCCGGTGGCCGGCGCCGACAGCGACGGCAATCTGTTCGTGCCCGAAACCGGCAGGCAGTATGAGATCGGGCTGAAATATCAGCCCATCGGCTGGAACTCCTTCATCACCGTCTCGGCCTTCGACCTGACCCGGCAGAATGTCGTACGCTACGGCAATGAGGGCCGGCCCGACGATATGTTCCAGACCGGCGAGATCCGCTCGCGCGGCGTCGAACTCGAGGCCGTTGCCAGCCTCGATTTCGGCCTCGACCTGAGAGCGGCCTACACTTATCTCGACACCAGGATCACCAAGGCGACCTCTGTTGTTGATGATAACGGGAGTTCAATCAGCAACGAGGGCAATACGCCCTTCGGCGTGCCGACGCATTCCGCGTCGCTGTGGGCGAATTACACCTTCGGCAGCGGCCGCCTGGAGGGCCTCGGGCTGGGCGCCGGCGTCCGCTACGTCGGCTCGACCTATGGCGACGACGACAACAGCTTCAAGGTTCCATCCGCCGTGCTTGCCGATGCGGCCGTGCACTACACCTGGCAGAACGCCACGCTCAGCCTCAACGTCAGCAATCTGTTCGACAAACGCTATGTCGCCTCCTGTTTCTCATCAGGCTTTGGCTGTTTCTACGGCGAAGGCCGCAGAATCAACGGCGCGGTGAAATACACATGGTGATGCCGACGTGACCGGCCGAGCCAGGATGGCGCCGCTGACGCGCCGCCAGTGTCTTGCCGGCCTCGCCGCGACCGGTCTCGCTTTGCCGGGCGGCATGGCGCGCGCCGCCGCACCTGCCCGCATCGTCTGCCTGGAATGGACATCAGCCGAAATGGTGGTCTCACTCGGCCTGTCGCCGCTCGCCGTCGGCGACACCAGGGGTTATCACGACTGGGTGCAGGGCCCGGCATTGCCGCGGGCCACCATCGACCTGGGATCGCGCAGCGAGCCCAATCTCGAACTGCTCCGGGAATTGCGGCCGGACCTGATCGTTGGCGCCTATGGCTATGGCCTCGACGAGGGCAGCTTCACCAGCTTGGCCCCGACCTTCAACGTGCCGTTCTACAGCGGCAAGGCCCCACCTTACGCACAAGCGCAACAGGTGACGCTGCAGCTTGGCGACTTGCTTGGCCGCAGGACGGAAGCAGAAAACCTTGTTGAGCGCATCGAAGCCTCGATAGCGCAAGCCCGCGCCGCGCTGGAGCGGGCGGTGCAAAAACCGCTCTGCATCGTCAGCATGTTCGACGACCGCCATGTCCGCATCTACGGCGCCGGCAGCCTGCTGCAGGATGTCCTCGACCGGCTCGGCCTCGTCAACGCCTGGAGCGGCGCCACCAATGAGTGGGGCTTTTCGACGGTCGGCATCGAGGAACTGGTCGCCGTCGGCGAGGCGCAACTGATCTCGCTCGACCCGATCCCGCCGCACATCAGAATCCGGATTGCCCGCAGCTCGCTCTGGGCCAATCTGCCTTGCGTCAGGAGTGGCCGGGTGCGAACCATTCCGCCGGTCTGGCCGTTCGGCGGTCTTGCCGCCGCCGGACGTTTCGCCGAATTCATGGCAGCGGCATGATCGCTCAGGCAATGTCCCTGCCGCGACAACGCGACGGCATCGGCGCGCTCGTCCTGCTGGTGGCCGTGCCGACGGCCCTGGCGCTGGTGCTGACCGTCTTCGATCTCATCCACCTTCTGCCGACAGACCTGTGGTGGCTGGCGCTCAACACTCCCGACACATCCGATCCGGCACAGCTGCTCTATCGCTATGCCTTCCTGCCGCGTGTCGCCGTCAGCGCGCTGGCCGGCGCGGCACTTGGTCTGGCCGGCGTCATCATGCAGCATGTGCTGCGCAATCCGCTGGCCGAGCCGACCACGATCGGCACCAATGCCGGAGCGAGCCTCGCACTGGCCGCCGCCACCCTCTACGCACCATGGCTGCTGGAAGGGGGTCGCGAGGGCGTCGCGTTGGCCGGCGGCGCGCTCGCCACATCAGCCGTTTTCGCGCTGGCGCGCGGGCGCAGCTTCTCGCCGGTGTCGATCATCATTGCAGGCCTCGTCGTCAGCCTGACCTTCGGCTCGGCCGGCGCGCTGCTGATGGCGCTCAACCGCGAATACACCGAGGAACTGTTCATCTGGCAAAACGGCTCGCTGGTGCAGAATGGCGACGCGGCCGTCGTTGCTCTGGCGCCGTGGCTGCTGGCCGGCATCTGCGCCGCGTTCCTGCTCCGGCGCCCACTACGCCTGCTCGATCTCAGCGACGATGGCGCGGCGTCGCTCGGCGCCCGGCCGGCCGTCGTCCGCCTTGCCGGCATGGCAGTCGCTGTCTCGCTCAGCGCGCTGGTCGTCGCCGAGGTCGGCGTCATCGGCTTCGTGGCGCTGGCGGCGCCAGCGCTGGCGCGGCTGGCCGGAGCCCGCACGCTTGCTCGCCGCATGGTCTGGTCGCCGCTGATCGCCGCCGCCCTGCTCTGGCTCACCGACCGGCTGGTGCAGCATCTGCAGTTCGCCGCCGAAGTGCCTGCGGGCACCGCAACCGCCCTGCTCGGCGCACCACTGCTGCTGTTCCTGTTGCCACGGATGCGAACCGCCCTCGAAGGACAGGCGGACATCGTGTCGTCCGCGCGTCTGTCGAAGAACGGGCTGCCGTTGATCGCAGGCCTGTTGGTGCTGATCCTCGCGGTTGCAGTCGCCATCGGCTTCGGCCGCGGTGCCGACGGCTGGCACTGGGTCTCATCAGAGGATTTGACAGACTTGCTCACCTTGCGCGTACCCCGCGTCGCCGTCGCTCTCTCGGCGGGCGTCCTGCTTGCCGTTGCCGGCACGCTGATGCAGCGCATGACCGGCAACCCGATGGCCGCACCCGAAGTCTTGGGCATTTCCGGCGGCGCCTCTTTCGGCGTGCTGGCGCTGCTGCTGCTCAGCGACAGCTTCGACCGCTCGGCTATGCTCGGCGCGGCCTTGGCGGGCGCCTTGCTGGCGCTGGCGATCGTCGTGCTGGTCGGGCGGCGCAATGCACTGTCGCCGGAGCGGCTGCTGCTTGCCGGCGTCGCCGTGGCGACGGTCGCGTCCGCCTTCGCCGCGCTGCTTCTGGCCAGCGGCGATCCGCGCATGGATTTTCTACTCGCCTGGCTGTCGGGATCGACCTACCGCGCAACGCCAACCGATGCTTTCACCGCCGCAGCGGTCGCGGTCGCCGTCCTCGCACTGGCGCCGCTGACGGCGCGCTGGCTCGACATTATGCCGCTCGGCGAAACTGCCGCGCGTGGCCTCGGCCTGCGGCTTGGCCGCGTTCGTGCCATTCTGCTGGCACTCACCGCATTGGCCACCGCGACCGCGACATTGGTTATCGGCCCGCTGAGCTTCGTCGGCCTGATGGCGCCACACCTCGCCCGCATGCTCGGCTTCCGCCGCGCCGTGCCGCAGCTTCTAGCCTCGGCCCTCCTCGGCGGGCTGATCCTTGTTGCCGCCGACTGGGCCGGCCGAACGCTGATCTTTCCCTGGCAGGTGCCGGCCGGCCTCATCCCCGCCTTCGTCGGCGGTCCCTATTTCATGGCGCTGATATGGAAAGGCAGGCAATGAAGTCCGTCCTGGCATATTGCCGCCCTTGCGCTGCCGGTTGTAAGCAGCGCCCACCGATGACGGCCGGCGCGCTCACCGCGCCCATCAAGACAGCTTGCGGTTCACCTCGATGATCAGACGTTTCCTTTCCTACTACGCGCCCTGGAAGGGGCTGTTCGCGCTCGACTTCTCCTGCGCGGTGCTGGCCGGCCTGCTCGAACTCGGCTTTCCCATGGCGGTCCGCACCTTCGTCGACCAGCTCCTGCCGCAGCAGGATTGGACGCTGATCATCATCGCATCCGCCGGCCTGCTGGTGATCTATCTGCTCAACACCGTGCTGATGGCGGTCGTCACCTATTGGGGTCACATGCTCGGCATCAACATCGAGACCGAGATGCGGCGCAAGAGTTTCGACCATTTGCAGAAGCTGTCGTTCCGCTTCTACGACAACCACAAGACCGGCCATCTCGTCGGCGGTGTCACCAAGGACCTCGAGGAAATCGGCGAGATCGCCCATCACGGCCCCGAGGACCTGTTCATCGCCATCATGACCTTCGCCGGCGCCTTCGTGCTGATGTTCACGGTCAACATGCACCTGGCGCTGATCACGGCGGTGATCGTGCCGCTGATCGCCTGGGTGACGATGCGCTATGGCGACCGCATGGAGCGCAACTGGCAGGCGCTCTACCGGCGTGTCGGCGATTTCAACGTCCGCATCGAAGAGAATGTCGGCGGCATGCGCGTCGTCCAGGCCTTCGCCAATGAGGAGCATGAGCGCACCCTGTTCGCGCACGACAACCAGCGCTACCGCCAGACCAAGCTCGACGCCTACCGCATCATGTCGGCCAGCAATTCGCTGAACTATATGGGCATCAGGTTGATCCAGCTCGTGGTCATGATCGCCGGCAGCTATCTGGTCATCACGGGAGGCCTCAGCAATGGCGGCTTCGTCGGCTTCCTACTTCTGGTCGGCGTCTTCGTGCGGCCGATCGAGAAGATCAATTCGGTGATCGAGACCTATCCGAAAGGCATTGCCGGCTTCCGGCGCTACACCGAGCTGCTCGACACCGAACCCGACATCGCCGACCGGCCAAGTGCCGTGACTGTGAGCGGCCTCAAGGGCGACATCGAATATCGCGGCGTGAGCTTCGGCTATGGCGACGGCAAGCCGGTACTGAAGCATATCGATCTCACCATCCACGCCGGCGAAACCATCGCCTTCGTCGGACCGTCCGGCGCCGGCAAGACCACCATCTGCTCGCTGCTGCCGCGTTTTTACGAGGTCGGCACCGGTCAGATCAGCATCGACGGCATCGATATCCGCGACATGACGCTCGCCTCGCTGCGCGGCCAGATCGGCATCGTCCAGCAGGACGTGTTCCTGTTCGGCGGCTCGATCCGCGAGAACATCGCCTATGGCCGTCTCGGCGCCTCCGACGAGGCTATCACCGACGCCGCACGGCGGGCGCAGCTCGACAGCATGATATCAGGCCTGCCGGCCGGCTATGACACGATCATCGGTGAGCGCGGCGTCAAACTGTCCGGCGGCCAGAAGCAGCGGCTGGCGATCGCCCGCATGTTCCTGAAGAACCCGCCGATCCTGATCCTCGACGAGGCGACGTCGGCGCTCGACACAGAGACCGAGCGCGAAATCCAGAAATCGCTGGCCGAACTTGCCGAGGGCCGCACCACGCTGATCATCGCGCACCGGCTGGCGACGATCCGGGGCGCCGACCGCATCGTTGTCGTCTCGGAGTCGGGCGTTGTCGAACAGGGTTCGCACAGCGAACTGCTCCGCGCCGGCGGTGTCTATCGGCGCCTGCACGATGCCCAGCATCTGGTGTCGTCGCGCTGATACGAAACGGCTGGAGCAATTCCAGGGAAAGTGTGAAACGGTTTCCCGTCCGGAATTGCGTCAAAGCAAACAAGTGCCGGTCGAAAACCGGGAGCCAAAAATGATCAAGGCAACGCCCTTCGACTTCCCTTATGACGGCAGGCTGGTGGCCGAAAACACCGCGCTGATTGTCATCGACCTGCAGCAGGATTTCCTGTCGGCATCAGGCTACTTCGCCAGGCAGGGCTATGACCCTTCGCCGCTAAGAGCCATTCTGCCAACCGTGAGCCGGCTGATATCAGCCGCCCGCAAGGCCGGCGTCAGGATCATCCACACAAGGCAGGGGTATCGGGCTGACATGGCCGACATGACGCCCTACGAGACATGGCGCCGCAAGCGCGCCGGGCTCGAAGGCACCGAAATCCTGCTTCGCTCGGGCCCCGGATTCCAGATCGTTCCGGAAGTCGACGTGGCGCCGCAGGACATCATTGTCGACAAGACCTGCAACAGCGCCTTCACCTATACGGATTTCGAGCTTGTGCTGCGCGCGCAAGGCATCACGCATCTGCTATTTTCCGGATGCACCACGGATGTCTGCGTCCACACCACGCTGCGCGAGGCCTGCGACCGCAATTTCCAATGCCTGACGATTTCGGACGCCTGCGCCAGCGGCGACCAGAAGGCCCACGAAGCCGCGCTTCACATGGTGACGGTCGAAGACGGCGTCTTCGGCGCCCTGGCTGAGTCCGCTGCCGTCATCGAAGGCCTGTCGCGGCTTGGCGACAGGCAGGGAATAAAAGGCTGAGGGCGCTTCAGCCCGCGGCGCGCGCCTCGGGCCTCGCATGAGGCGCATACGCCCCAGGCTGGAATGCGTCTGCCTCGCGACGCGCCAGGGAGTTGCGCAGCAGGGCTATCGTTTCACGGCCGACCGTTGCGATCTCGCGCGGCGTGTCGACGCCGACAATCATGAATTCATCGATCCCGAGAGCGGCATAGGCAAGCAGCGACAGGGCGGCCTGTGCCGGTGGCCCGGACAGGTCGACCGCCTTGTGGCCGGTGGCGGAGGCGCCCTGGTGGATCCTGACTGGAAGCGCAAAGCGCAGCTTGCCCGCCCGGCCGTGCTCGGCGGCGGTACCGCGCACCCGCTCCATCAACTGCCGAACCTCATCGATCGAGCCCGACGCCAGTTCGAAGACATCGGCATGCCGGCCGGCTACTTTGAGCGCCGTTCCGGATTGCCCGCCCATACGGATGACCAGGTCGGCGCCGTGCGGACCCTTGCGCGGCACGTAACCGCCTTTGATGCTGTAGAACGCGCCTTCATGGTCGAACGGCCGGTCGTTCGACCACAGCCGCTTGAGCAGCACCAGATATTCATCGATGCGCTGCCAGATGACGGTGTGCCCGACCGGCCGTGTTTCGGCATCGTCGTCGCTCAGCGGCTCGCTGATCATCCTCAGCGCCAGCCGCCCGCCACTTTTCCTGTCGATCGACGCCAGCTGGCGGGCCGCCACGGTCGGTTCGACCACGCCGGCCCAGTGAGTGAGGACGACTTCCAACGACGAGGTGCGATCGACCACCTGGGCAGCAAGATCCATATTGGTCAGCAACCCGGCCGAATCATCGACGACGATCTTGCGGAAGCCGCCATCCTCGATCAGCCCGAGCTTGGTCGCGGTCTCGGCAAAGTCGTAGAAAAAGGGAACTGCGGCGTCGGCGGTCTTGCTGGGAACATGCGTGAACTCGATCGGCATTGCCATCTCCTCCGTTGTGTCGGGCGCGCGAAAGCGCACCGAGGATTCGGTTCATTCAACTCCGATTGCCTGTAAGCGGTGGGGCAGTTAACCCCGGTCGATCTGACGACTCAGGGAATAAGACCCAGAACAACGGCCCCGGTGAACACAAACGCAAGGGCAAAGACGACATAGGCGAAGGCACCGGCATAGGCCGGGCGAAAGGTCTGGGCATTGGCCAGCCTCTGGCCGTTGCGATCCGTCTGGGCGTTCTGGATATAGGACATATCGACCTCCGTCTCGCCGGTTAATCTATAAAACTTGTAGACTTTGTCGATTGCTATTTTTGGGCGATAGGCAGAATAGTTTTCTCCTAAGCGGCTACAAATTGGTAGCCGCTTGCTGAGAGAGCTCATCTGGGCGATCGATCGACAGGGCACGTCCGTTTCGCCTCTGCGTCTGAATGGACCTATGGCCTTGTCCCCGCTGCAACCCAATTCGTGGATTGGCCGCCCAGAGCGGGCGCGGTAGCATCGCCCAATCAGCAAACACGAAATCGTCTAACTGGGGAGCAGAAAAATGGGCACAAGACTGGCCGGCAAGGTCGCCATCATTTCGGGCGGCGCGACGGGTATGGGTGGGGCGGCCTCGGAGCTGTTCGCCGCCGAAGGCGCCAAGGTGGCGATCATCGACCGCAACGGCGAGGCGGCCGCAGCCACGGCGGCGGCGATACGCGCGCGGGGACACGTGGCCGAAAACTGGGTGGCCGACGTGTCCGACGAAGCCCAGGTCGAAGCGGCGGTGAAAGGGGCGACGGAAAAGCTCGGCCCGGTCACCGTGCTGTTCAACCACGCCGGCACCATCGTGATCAAACCTTTCCTGGAGACGACGGTCCAGGAATGGGACTGGCTGCATGCCGTCAATGTGCGCTCGATGTTCCTGATGACGCGCGCCGTGCTGCCCGGCATGATCGCGGCGGGCGGTGGCTCGATCGTCTGCACCTCGTCGATCTCGGCGGTGGCGGCGACTCCCAACGAAGTGCTCTACGACACCACCAAGGGCGCCTGCCACATGTTCGCGCGCGCCATCGCCGTCGAATTCCGCGACCGCAACATCCGCTGCAACGCGGTCTGTCCCGGCTTCATCCGCACGCCGCACGGCCTGCGCGAGGTCGCCGACCTCGGCAAGCTCGGCGTCGACGTCTCCGACGCGGCACTGGCAGCGCAGCAGGGCCGCATCGGCGAGCCGGAAGAGGTGGCAAGGGCGGCACTTTACCTGGCCAGCGACGAGTCGAGCTTCGTCAACGGCACGCATCTGTTCGTCGACAACGGCTTTACCGCGATGTGAGGCTTTCCAGTATCCAGGTTCTTCGTCCCAGGGACAGCTTGGCGCCCTTCCTCTACCCCGTCGATCGGGGGAGAGGTGTCGAGCGCAGCTCGACGGAGTGGGGTCGACCCTTGGCGCGGTACAGGAAGGTTCCTGCGCCTTGGTCCCCTTTCAATATCCGTTGGCGACGGTTGCCAGGTGGTTCCCCCCACTCCGTCGCTGCTTCGCAGCGCCACCTCTCCCCCCTCCGGAGGGAGAGGAAGGACACCAAGTCCTACCCGTCTACCGCTCCTCGCGTCGAAACGGCTTCAGCAGCGCGGAAGGCGCCACCGCATTGCGCGACATCACCGCCATGGCGACGATGGTGAAGATGAACGGCAGCATCAGGAACGCCTCGTAGGGGATGTGGCCGAGGCCGCTGGCCTGCATGCGCAGCTGCAAGGCATCGACGAAGGCGAACAGCACCGCTGCCCCCGCCGAGCGCCATGGGTCCCAGCGGCCGAAGACGACCAGCGCGATCGCCACCCAGCCACGCCCCGAGACGACGCCGAAGGTGAAGGCATTGAACTGCGCCATCGACAGGAAGGCGCCGGCCAGTCCCATCAGCGCACCACCGAGGATGACCGCCTGGAAGCGTGTGGCGATGACGCTGACACCGGCCGAATCGGCGGCGCGCGGGTTTTCGCCGACCATGCGCACCGACAGGCCCCATGGCGTGCGGTAGAGCACGAAGGCGGCCAGCGGAATGGCCAGGATCGCCATGTAGACCAACGCAAACTGGTTGAACACGGCCGGCCCGAGCACCGGAATATCGGAGAGGACCGGGAGCGGTAGTGTCTGAAAACCCTTGATGTTGGGCGGCACCGACTGCTGGCCGAAGATCAGCCGGTAGAGGAAATAGGCGAGGCCCGACGAGAACAGCGTCACGCCGATGCCGCAGACATGCTGGCTGAGGCCGAGCGCCACGGTGAACAGCGCATGCAGCGCGCCCATCAACATGCCGGTCAGCACGGCCGCCAGCACGCCGAGCCACAGGCTGCCGGTGAGGCTGGCGGCGGTGAAGCCGGTCATCGCCGACAACAGCATGATGCCTTCGATGCCGAGATTGAGCACGCCGGCCCGCTCCGAGAACATTTCGCCCAGCGTCGCGAAAGCCAGCGGCGTGGCAATGCGGATGATCGCGGCCAGGAAGCCGACCTGGAAGATCTGTTCGAACACCGCGCTCATCGGGCAACTCCGACGCGACGGATGCGATAGGCGGTGAACAGCAGCGCCACCAGCATGGCAAGCAATGCGGTGCCCTGGATGACGTCACTGAGGAAGGCGGGCACGCCGGTCGCCCGCGACATCGCCTCGGCGCCGGTCATCACGGCGGCAAGGAAGATCGCCGCCGGCACGACACCAAGCGGGTTGAGCCGCGCCAGCATGGCAACGACGATGCCGGAATACCCGTAGCCCGGCGAGATGTCGCTCATCACCTGAAAGTGCACGCCGCCGACCTCGCCGACCCCGGCCAACCCAGCCAGTGCGCCGGACAGCAGAGCTGTCGAGATCAGCACCCGCTCGACGTGGATGCCGCCATAGCGCGCCGCTTCCGGGTTTTCGCCGGTGACCCTGATGCGGAAGCCGAGCGTCGTGCGCACGATCAGGAACCAGATCAGCGGCGCCGCGATCAGCGCCGCGACGACGCCGAGATGCAGCCTTGTGCCTTCGAGCAGCACCGGAAAATTGGCCGAATCCTCGATCGGCGGCGAGATCGGATAGCCGCTGAAACTATCCTTCCACGGCCCTTCGATCAGCGCCATCAGCGCGTAGTAGATGACCGAGTTGAGCAGCAGCGAACTGACGACATCATCGACCTTGAATTTGACCCGCAGCGTGGCGGGAACAAGCGCCACTGCCGCACCGGCGGCGGCACCGGCCACCGCCATCAAGACCATGGCGAGCGGTCCCGGCATCGGAATGGCGCCGACAAAGCAGCTGGCCACCGCACCGGCCAGCAATTGCCCCTCGGCGCCGATGTTCCAGAATTTTGCCCGGAAAGCGACCGCGACCGCCAGTCCGGTGAAGATCATGGGTGCTGCACGCACCATCGTTTCGGTGATCGCATAGCTGTCGCCCAGCGACGCCGTGAACATCACGCCATAAGCTTCGAGCACGCCCGCGCCGGCCAGCGCAATCAGGCCGCTGCACAAGATGAGCGTTGCTCCGATCGCCACCAGCGGCAAAGCCAGATTGAACCAGGCGGGCGTCGAGGTGCGGACCTCCAGGCGAAACATCAGCTGTGGCCCTCCGCCCCGGTCATCATCAGGCCGAGCCGCGCGATCGTCGCATCCGCGCTGTCGAGCGTGCCGACGATGCGGCCCTCATACATCACCGCGATGCGGTCGCAGAGCACCAGCAGCTCTTCGAGATCCTCGCCGATGACGACGATGCCGCAGCCTTTGGCCCGCATGTCGAGGAATTTTTCGTGGATGAAACGGGCGGCACCGATGTCGAGGCCGCGTGTCGGTTGCGAGACAACAAGCACCTTCGGATCGAAGGCGAGTTCGCGCGCCAACAGCGCCTTCTGCAGATTGCCGCCGGACAGCGCCCCGGCGCGGGTCATCGGCCCGGGGCACCTGATATCATAGGCCTTGATCTGCGCCTCGGCAAAGGCGCGGATCGCATCCGGCTTGAGCAGGCCCCTGTTGCTGAACGCGGCGGTGCCGATGCGCGGCAGCACCATCGAATCGGCCAGCGGCAGGTTGGTGACCAGCCCCGTCGTCATGCGGTCTTCCGGGATGCGGCCAAGACCGAGCGCCTGCACCTCGCGCGGCGAAAACCGCGAGACTTTTTGGCCGGCAATCGTCATCCGGCCGGCATCGGGCACACGTGTCCCGGAGATCACCTCCGCCAGCGCCCGCTGGCCGTTGCCCGACACGCCGGCAATGCCGAGGATTTCGCCGGCGCGGACGGCAAGCGATACGTCGCGCAGCGCAGTGCCGGAATGATGCGAGGTGGAAATGCCGTCGAGCGTCAGCACATCAGCACCTGGCGTCGATGGCCCCCTCGCCGGCGGCACGATCTCGTGGCCGCACATCAGTTGCGCCATTGCGGACGACGTTGTGTTGGCAGGGTCATCGACGCGGCCGGCAACACGGCCATGCCGCAGCACCGTGCAGCGATGCGTCAGCGCTCGCACCTCGTTGAGCTTGTGCGAGATGAAGATGATGCCGAGACCTTGTGCGGCCATTGAGCGCAACGCCGAAAACAGCCCGTCGACCTCGCTTGGCGCCAGAACCGCCGTCGGTTCGTCGAGGATCAGCAGCCTGGCGCCACGAAACAGCGCCTTGACGATTTCGAGCCGCTGCTGTTCGCCAACCGACAGCGCCGAGACCGGAAGGCCCGGGTCAAGCGTCAGCCCATGCTGCCGGCCGATCTCTGCCAACCGCGCCAGCCCTCCGGCGCGGTCGACCCGGCCTGTCTTGCCGGGAATGCCGATCAGAAGGTTTTCCAGCACAGTCAGCCGCGGCGCGAGGTGAAAATGCTGGTGCACCATGCCGATGCCGGCGGCCAGCGCATCGGCCGAACTGGTGATCCGCACCTTCTGGCCCTGGATGAGAATCTCGCCGGCGTCGGGGGCATAGGCGCCGAACAGCACATTCATCAGCGTCGTCTTGCCGGCGCCATTCTCGCCCAGCAGCCCGAGGATCTCGCCGGGTGCCACGCTGAGATCGACGGCCTCGTTCGCCTTGACGGCGCCGAAGCTCTTGGTGATGCCACGCATTTCGATGAGGGGGGCGGGCGGCGGCAAAGGGCATTTCCCGTTGAGAGGTGGCGTTGAAGCGGCTCCTCACCCTCCCCCTTGTGGGGAGCGTCGGCTTACGATCGCAGCGAAGCGAAGATCGTGAGACGGGGTGGGGGGCGGCGCCGAAGACCCCCACCCCGCTCCGCTTCGCGGATCGACCCTCCCCCCAAGGGGGAGGGTGGAAGAAATCAATCCGAAACCGGCGTATTCTCATCCACGTCGACGCGGAAATTGCCTTCGAGGATTTCGGCCTTCTTCTTCTCGACCAGCTCCTTGACGTCCGCCGGCAGCGTCTTGTCGAACTTGTGGTAGGGCGCCAGATGCGAGCCGCCCTTGGCCATGCGCGAGAAATCGCCATAGTCCTGCGCGGTGAAGACGCCGGCCCTGACCAGTTTGATCGCCTGCTCGACCGTTGGATACATGTCCCAGACCGGGCCGGTGATGACCGTGTCGGGGCCGAGGCTCGACTGGTCGGACATGTTGGAGATGGCGAGGATCTTCTTGTCCACCGCCGCTTCGATGACGCCGAAGCGCTCGGCATAGATGACGTCGACACCGGCGTCGATCTGCGCGACCGCCGCTTCCTTGGCCTTGGGCGGATCGAAGAAGGAGCCGATGAAGGCGACCTTCTTCTTGATGTTCGGGTTGACCTCCTTGGCGCCGGCAAAGAAGGCGTTGACCAGCCGGTTCACTTCCGGAATGCCCATCGCCGCGACGGCGCCGATCGTGCCCGACTTCGACATCTTGCCGGCGATCAGCCCGGAGAGATAGGCCGGCTCGTGGATCCAGTTGTCGAAGACGCCGAAATTGGGTTCCGCCGGCCCGGCGCCGGAGCCGAACAGCCAGGCGGTCTTCGGGAATTGCTTGGCGGTGCGGCGCGATTCACGCTCGGCAGCGAAGGCATCGCCCAGCACCAGCTCATAGCCGCCTTGCGCATATTCGCGCATGACGCGGCTAAAATCGGCGGTCTGCACCTTCTCGGACCATTTGTATTCGATGCCGAGTTCCTTCTCGGCCTTCTGCAAGGCGACATGGATCTGGTTGTCCCATGGCTCCTCGATCGGCGTGGCGAAGATCGCCGCCACCTTCAGCTTCTTGTCGGCCGCGAAGGCGGCGCCCGGCAATATCGCCGCAGCCAGGCCAAGCGCGCCCAGCTCCAGCACGTTGCGTCGCGAAAGCTCTTCGCGTTTTATCTGCGATTTATTGTTTCGGTTTTCCATTGCATTCCCCTCTGTTCGACAGCCGTGTCGAGCCGGCTGTTCGTGAAAATGTCAGACGGGGAACTATGGAACGGGTCTGGACTTTTGTCCACGTGGTCAAATTTGACCGCGCACCGGATTCTTGATCTTAGCCGGCCGAGAGTGGGGTGCCGGTCAGGCCCGTTCGAGCGCGATCGCGATGCCCTGGCCGACGCCGATGCACATGGTTGCCAGGCCATAGCGGCCACCACGCTCGCGCAGCTCCAGCGCCGCAGTGCCGGATATGCGGGCACCCGACATGCCCAAGGGATGGCCAAGCGCGATGGCGCCGCCATTCGGGTTGACGTGCGGCGCATCCTCGGGAATGCCGAGCTGGCGCAGCACGGCGATGCCTTGCGAGGCAAAGGCTTCGTTGAGTTCGATGACATCGAACTGTTTTGGTGTCAGGCCAAGCCGCGCGCAGAGTTTTTGCGTCGCCGGCACCGGGCCGATGCCCATGATGCGCGGCGCCACACCTGCGGCGGCCCCGCCGAGGATGCGGGCGATCGGCGTCAGGCCGTATGTCTTCACCGCCGCCTCGGAAGCGACGATCAGCGCCGCCGCCCCGTCATTGACGCCGGAGGCATTGCCTGCCGTCACCGTGCCGCCTTGCCGGAACGGCGTCGGCAGCTTGGCCAGCGCCTCGACCGTTGAGCCCGCGCGCGGATGCTCATCCTTCGAGATGACCACCGGATCGCCCTTGCGCTGCGGGATCGTCACCTCTGTGATTTCCTTCGCCAGCCGGCCATTGGCTTGGGCAGCGACCGCCTTCTCCTGGCTGCGCACGGCAAAGGCATCCTGGGTCGCGCGGGAGATGGCGAACTCTTCCGCGACATTCTCGCCGGTCTCCGGCATCGAATCGACGCCATACTGCTTCTTCATCAGCGGGTTGACGAAGCGCCAGCCGATGGTGGTGTCGTAAATCTCGGCATTGCGCGAGAACGCCGTGTCGGCCTTGGGCATGACGAAGGGCGCCCGGCTCATCGATTCGACACCGCCCGCGATCATCAATTCCGCCTCGCCGGCCTTGATGGCGCGCGCGGCAATGGTCAGCGCATCCATGCCCGAGCCGCACAGGCGGTTGACGGTCGAACCCGGGATCTCCTTCGGCAAGCCTGCCAGCAGCAGCGCCATGCGCGCCACGTTGCGGTTGTCCTCGCCGGCCTGGTTGGCACAGCCATAGACGACGTCGTCGACAGCCTGCCAGTCGATGCCGGGATTGCGCTCGACCAATGCCCTCAGCGGTATCGCGCCAAGATCGTCGGCACGCACCGAAGACAGAGAGCCACCGAAGCGGCCGATCGGCGTGCGGATATAGTCGCAGATATAGGCCTCGGCCATGTCATGCAGCCTTTGCTTTTCCGGTTCCCTCATGCGCCGCCTTGGTGCGGGCCTGCAGGTCACGCAATGTCTTGAGTTCGAGTTCGCTTGGCGCCGGCGTTTCGTCAAGTGCGGCGGCGAACTTAACCACCCAGCCACAGCTCTCCTGCACCTGCTGGCGGGTGACGCCCGGATGCAGCGACACGACGGTGAATTCCTTGGTCACCGGATCCGGCTTCCAGATGGCGAGATCGGTGATCAGCAAGGTCGGGCCGGCGGTGTCGATGCCAAGCCGTTTGCGATGATCGCCGCCTTCGCCATGGCCGAAGGAGGTGAAGAAGTCGATCTTTTCGACCATGCCGCGCTTGGTCTGCGCCATGGTAATGTAGATCTCCTTCGACGACGTCGCGATCTCCGGCGCGCCGCCGCCGCCGGGCAGCCGGGTCTTGGGATGAAAATAGTCGCCGATGACGGTGGTGTTGATGTTGCCGAACTTGTCGAGCTGCGCCGCACCGAGGAAGCCTATCGAGATGCGGCCGCCCTGCAGCCAGTAGCGGAACATCTCCGGCACCGCGACGGTGGTGACCGCGGTCTCGCACAATTCGCCATCGCCGATCGACAGCGGCAGCACGTCAGGTGCAGTGCCGATCGTGCCGCTCTCATAAATCAAGGTGATATCAGGCGCATGCGTCAGCCGCGCCACATTGCAGGCGGCGGATGGCGCGCCGATGCCGACGAAGCAGACATCGTCATTCCGCAGCGCGCGGCTGGCGGCGATGGTCATCATCTCGTTGGGGGTAAAGCCCAGTTCGCTCATGCCGCTTTCCTCAGATGCTCGACACGTACCGCGAAATCGTCGGCGCTCTTCTCCATGACGTTGGCCTGCATCCACGCCTGGAATTTCTCGCGGTCGGCGGCGATCTCGTCCCATTCCAGATAGGCGGTATTGTCGCGCGCATAATAGCCGTGCGCGTAGGACGGATGCGAGCCGCCGGGCACGACCGATATCGCCGCAATCGTCCAGCGCGGCAGCACGGTCAGATTGGGGTGCAGATCGTCGAAATTGTCGACCACTTCCTCCACCGTCACCACCGCGCGTTTGGCCGCCAGCACCGCTTCCTTCTGGATGCCGATAATGCCTTCGACCAGCACATTGCCTTTTCTGTCGGCCTTCTGGGCATGGATGAAGGTGACGTCCGGCCGGATCGAAGGCACGGCCGCCAGCACCTCGCCGGTGAAGGGACAGGTCACCGACTTGATGTTCGGGTTGACCGCCGCCAGCCCAGCGCCGCGATAGCCGCGAAACACCGCACATGGCAGGCCGGCAGCGCCTGCCTCATAGGCGTTGGCCATGCCGGCATGGCTGTGTTCCTCGATTTCGAGTGAGCGCGGAAACCCATTCTCGATGGCGTCGCGGGCGCGGCGCAGCAGGCCGACGCCGGGATTGCCGACATAGGAGAAGACGATTTTCTTCGCCATGCCCATGCCGATCATCTGGTCGTAGATCAGGTCCGGCGTCATGCGGATCAGGGTCAGGTCGCGAAACCCCTGGCGAATCGCCTCATGCGCCGCCGCCGTCGGGATCAGATGGGTGAAACCCTCGAAGGCAACCGTGTCGCCATCGTTCAAATTCTCCGCAACGGCCTGTTTGAGCGGCAGGAACTTGACCATCGCATCGGCTCCGGGTTTTCAGAAAGTTCGTATTGCGAACATATGTTTTGTATGCGATACTTTCTACGCTGAGCGAAGGCGTGGAGTCAATCCTGACCCGATGCCGTTCCGCGGAGACAAGATGGACGAAGAAGCTGTTTCCCGTGATCATGTCGGCTCGCTTGAACGCGGCCTTGCCGTCATGGAGATTCTGGCCCGGCACCCCTCGGGCATGACGTTGACCGAAATGGCCGAAGCGGCGGACCTGACCCGCGCCGGCGCCCGCCGCTTCCTGTTGACGCTCACCGCCACCGGCTACGCCAGCCAGGCCGGCCGCGTGTTTTCGCTTTCGCCGCGCCTGCTGACGGTTGCCCGCACCTGGCTCGGCGGTGCATCGCTCTGGAGCTTCGCCGCACCCATCATGCGCTCTGTCGCGACACAGCTGAACGAGGCCTGCTCGGCGGCGATCCTGTCGGGTGAGGATGTCGTCTATGTCGCTCGTATTCCCGGCCGTCGCATCCTCAGCGTGTCGCTCGATGTCGGCACCAGGCTGCCGGCCTATTGCACCTCGATGGGACGGATCCTGCTTGCTGGTCTGACATCAGATGAACTCGAGACATTTCTCGGTCAGGCGACCATCGAGAGGCGGACGCCAAAGACGATCACCAATGTCAGGCTGCTGGCCGACGCCATCGGCATGGCGAAGGCCGACGGCTTTGCCATCGTCGATGAGGAACTGGAGCTCGGCCTGCGCTCGATCGCCGTGCCGATCCGCGACCGCGCAGGATGCACGGTCGCGGCAATCAACGTCTCGACCCAGTCGGCGCGTTTTTCGGTGGCGGAGATGGAGCGGGAGATTCTGCCGGTGCTGGCAGAGGCCAGGCAGCGCATCGAGGATTTCTTCGTGGTTTAGGAGGCCATCAATGACAGAGTCTTCGCCGCCAGCGGGACAGCACCCCCCTCTGGCCTGCCGGCCATCTCCCCCGCAAGGAGGGAGATCAGCTGTTATCTCGGCTTTCGCCAATCTACACCGTTGTAGGGTGAGCGCAGCGCTGAACCTGCCAATCTCCCCCCTTGCGGGGGAGATGTCCGGCAGGACAGAGGGGGGTGTGAAGGATCGCGACGGTACTATTCTGCACCGTCGCACTCCCGGACGAAGACGAAGCCCTCAATGCTTGATCCGATCCCTCATCGCGTACCACAGCATGCCCAGCACATAGAGCGGCCCACGCAGCGCCGTGCCGCCGGGGAACGGCATCGGCGTCAGCGTCGAGAACAGGTCGAGCCGCGAGGCGTCACCCGTGATCGCCTCCGCCAGGAGCTTGCCGGACAGCGTCGACAGGATGACGCCCTTGCCGGAATAGCCATGCGCGAAATAGACCTCGCCATAGTGCCCGACATGCGGCAGCCGCGACGTCGTCACCGACACCAGCCCACCCCAAGCGTGATCGATGCGGCAGCCCTGAAGTTGCGGAAAGGTCTTTTCCATGTGCGGCCGCACGAAGCCGGCAATGTCGGCCGGCGGTGACGGCGTGTAGCGTTCGCCGCCGCCGAACAGCAGGCGTCCATCCGCCGACATCCGGTAGTAGTTGACGACGAAGCGGGTATCGGAGACCGCGACATTGGCCGGAATGACGTTGCGTTTGCCCTCCAGCGGCTCGGTGGCGATGATGTAGTTGCCGACCGGCATGATGCGGCTGTTGACGCGCGGCTCCAGCCCATTGAGCAACGCGTCACCCGCCAGCACGACATGCCTGGGCCGAACCGAACCCTTTGATGTCGAGACCCGGATCGAAGGCTCGCGCTCGAGCCGCACGGCAACCGAATTCTCGTGGATGGTGACGCCGGCAGCGATCGCGGCGCGGGCGAGGCCGAGCGTGTAGTTGAGCGGGTGCATGTGGCCGCCGAGCGGCTCATACATCGCGCCGTGATAGGGCGTGTCGACCTTGCTGCGGGCTTCCGCCGCCGACAGGATTTCGGCATGCGGGAACTTCATCACCGTGGCCAGGCACTCGGCCTCTTCCTCGAGATCTTTGAGATCGGAGCCGTTGACCGCGCCGACCAAATGGCCGGTCAGCCTGAGATCGCAATCGATGGCATGGCGCTCGATGATATCGAGCACCAGCCCGCGTGCCTCGAAGGCAAGATCGAACAGCACCTTTGCCCGCTCAGGTCCATAGAGCTTGACCAGTCCCTTGGCGCCCTTGCGCAGGCCGGGGATCATCTGGCCGCCATTGCGGCCCGATGCGCCCCAGCCGATCTTGCCGCCTTCGAGCAGCACCACTTTCAGGCCGCGCTCGGCGGCGTGAAGGGCAGCTGACAGGCCGGTGCAGCCGCCGCCGACCACCACCAAGTCGGCGTCGACATCGCCCTGCAGGGCAGGATGGTCCGGCGACGGATTTGCCGTCGCGACATAATAGGATTTGCCGATATCCAAACCGGAATTAAAGCCCTCGGAATTGAACCCCATCATTACACCTTGAGCAGCAGGTGGTCGCGTTCCCAGCTCGTCACCACGCCCTGGAACAAGTCGAGCTCGACGCTCTTGACGCGCAGATAGGTCTGGAAGAAATCCTCGCCGAGCAGTTGCCGCACCGGGTCGCAAGCCTCGAAACGGTCCAGCGCCTCCTCCATGGTTTTCGGCAACGTGCTCTTGACCTTGTAAGCATTACCCGAGGCTTCGGGCGACCGCGCCAGTTTCTGTTCAACGCCGAGATAGCCGGCAAGCAGCGAGCCGGCGATCGCCAGATAGGGATTGGAATCCGCACCCGGCAGCCTGTTCTCCACCCGCCGCGCGGCGCGGCCGCCGGCCGGCACGCGCAGCCCGCAGGAACGGTTGTCATGCGACCATTCGATGTTAGCCGGCGCGCTGTGGTTCGGCCTTATGCGGCGGAACGAGTTCACGTTGGGCGCAAACAGCGGCATGATTTCCGGGACGTATTTCTGCAGGCCGCCGATGAAATGGCCGAACATCTCCGTGTCGGCATCGTCGCTGCCGGCAAACAGCGTCTTGCCGGCCTCGTCGATGATGGACATGTGCAGATGCATCGAGCTTCCCGCCTGTGCAGCGATCGGCTTGGCCATGAAGGTCGCATGCATGCCGCTCTGCTGTGCAGCCTGACGCGTCAGCCGCTTGAACAGCAGCACCTTGTCGGCCAGCGGCAGCGCGTCGCCATGCAGGAAGTTGATCTCAAGCTGCGCCGTGCCCGATTCATGGATCAGCGTGTCGAGCGGCAATCCGGCCGCTGCCGCGTAGTCGTAGATGCGGCGGATCACCGGCTCGAACTCCTCGAGTGCGGCCATATCATAGGGATGCTGCACGGTCTCGGCTCGGCCATTGGCACCGACCGGCGCGGTCAGCGGGCGGTCGGGATCGGGATTGGGCGCGGTCAGATAGAATTCCACCTCCGGCGCCACCACCGCTCGCCAGCCGCGCTTGGCATAGAGATCGAGCACGGCCCGCAGCACATGACGCGGCGAGGCCATCCATGGCCGGCCGTCCATGTGGAACGCATCGGCAAAGACATAGGCCTTGTCAGCGCCGGCACCAGGCGCCAGACAGAGCGTCGAAACGTCGGGCACCATGCGCATGTCCGGGTCCGAATAAGCGAAACCCTCGTCGATCGAGCCGGAATAACGGCCGTCGATGCTGACCAGGAAAGCGCTGCTCGGCAGATAGAGCGCGCGGTCCTCCAGCGCATTGAGGAATTTGGCCGTCGGCAAGGCCTTGCCGCGCAGCACGCCGTTCATGTCGGGCACCAGGCACTCGACCTCGTTGATGCCGTGCTGGGCCAGCCAGGTCTTTGGATCGTTGCTGCTGGAGAGCGAGGTATTCGTCGTGATTTTGTCAGGCATTTCGTTCATGTCCGTATCAGAGAGAGTATGGCTTGCGCGGCCACATCCGTTCCGGGTTTCAGCGCCATCTGGGCTGCATTGTCCCTGAGGCGGGCGCGCATGGCATCGTCGGCCAGCAGGCCGAGAATGGCGTTCTCCAATACTCCTTCGGTCCAGGCGTCGCGGCCGATATGGTCACCGACGCCGGTTTCTCCGGCGCGGCGCGCATTGTCGTGTCCGTCCCAGCAATAGGGCATGATCAGCGACGGCACGCCGAAGCGCAGCGCTTCGCAAAAACTGTTGTTGCCGCCGTGATGGATGAACAGGTCCGACTTCGCCACCACCGAGGGCTGTGGAAACCAGGCGTCGAGATAGACGTTGTCGGGCACCGCGCGATAGGCGTCGCGCAGGCCGCCGACATTGACGATGAAGCGCGCCGGAAGCCTGTCGAACACCGCCAGCATCCGCTCGATCAGCCCGACATCCATGGCGCCGAGGCTGCCGAAGCTGACATAGACCAGCGGCCCACTATTGCGCGGAAAAACCGGCACCTCGAATGGACCTTCCGAACGCACGCAGCCTTCGAGATAGACGAAGCGCGTGGGGTCGAGCGGCTCGGCGCGCTCGCGGCGCACGATCGTCGGCGTCAGCAGCAAATTGAGGTCGGGCGACGTCTCCAGGAACAGGCCCTTCGGCAGCGGCGCCAAGCCGGCATCCGCCCGAAAGCGGTTGAAGCGGTCATGCGCCGGTGCTGAGGCGCTGAGATAGCGGGCCTCGAACGCCGCGCGTTGCGGGTCATCCACGCCAAGCCCCGACAGATAGGGCGGCACCTCAGCGTCCGGTAGCTCGGTCTCGGCGCAGGAGACGACGCGCACCCAGGGACAGCCGGCGGCGGCGATCGCCGGGAACATGATGACGTTGTCGAGCACCACCGCATCCGGCTTCAGCCGCGCCAGCAATTGGCGCAGCGGCGCCTCCGCATTGACGGCTGTGTCGACAATCGCTTGCCACGTCGGCGCGACATAGGTTTCCAGCTGGTCGATCGGGCTCAGCCTGAAATGCGGCAGGTGCCTGCGCACGAAGGCCTGCCAGTAGCTCTGGCGTTCGCTGTCGCTCAGCGGCTCGTCGGTCGGCAGCTGGTATTCCTGGAAACCATAGTCGGCAAAGACGCCGGAGAAGCCGGCATGACAGATGAAGACGGGCCGGGCGCCTCTCGCGCGCAGCGCCTGCGCGATGCCGACGCAATTCAACGCCGCGCCGAAACTGGCTTCGGGGAACAGCGCGACGGTCGGGCTGGCTTTACGCGTCAATTAATCCTCGTCATTCCGGCCGGCTGATCATGCCGAACAGCGCGGGAGCCCCGCGGCTGGCCGCTTGTGGTCGCTGGTTGCGGGAGAGCCGCAGATGAATGCGAAGCAGATCGGCAGCCACCTCATACTGCCGGCTTTCAAGATGGTCGAGTATAACAAGGTGTTCGCGCAGCGATTGCCGCAACCGGAAGACGTTGACACCGGCATAGATGCCCGGCAGCCGGCGCAGCCTGAGGTGATCGGACAGCGCGTCGGTAATGAAGCGGTTGGCGCAGCCCTCGGCGAGCATGCCGTGAAAATCGATGTCCAGCCGCTGGAACTCGCGCGTGTCGAAGGCGGCGTCGGGCAGCGCCAACAGCGCTTCCATGCCCTGGCGCAACGCCGCGGCGCGTGCGCCGTCCAGCCGGAACCCAGGCGTCAGGATGGCGGCGGGCTCCAGCAGCAGGCGGAACTCATAGCTGTCGCCTTGTGCCTCCGGATCGTCGGGCGCGCGCCGAAACAGCCAGGACTGACCAGGCGCACGGTCCAGCAGATTCTCTTCGGTCAGTTTGTTCAACGCTTTTAGTACCGTCTTTCGCTCAGCACTGTACCGCCGCATCAACCCTGCGGCGGTCACCGTCTGGTCCAGCCGCCGTGCCGACCGGTCGCGCAGAATCGCCTCGGCCAGTTCGTCCTCCTCGGCGGCGGGCAGTTCGGCGGCAACGGAAGCCTGCGCGGTGAGGTCGATCGCCAGGTGATAGCCCGAGGCCGCCTCCCAGCGCACGACGCCCCGCTCCGCGAGCAGGCCGAGCGCCGCCCGCACCGGGGTTCGCGAAACATTGCATAGCGAGGCGATCTGCTGTTCCGGCAGCCGTGCGCCGGGCTCGAAGCCGCGCTGCCGCGCCACATCCAGGATGCGCTGAGCCAGATCGAGATGGTTGGTGCGAGGTCGTCGGGCTGCGGCTTGCATGACTGGTCTCGTGAACGGACGTGACCGCAGGATTGACCGATCGCCAGCGCGGACGCAATCGGCCAGATTCCTCGGTCGTTTGACAAATTATGGATTGACGTACTTTTTTCTGCAATAGTACTGTTGGTGCAATCGGCGAGAAAAAGACCGAGGGAACGGGATCGAAGCAGCGGCACGGGTCGCAAGCGTTGGTCCGACGAATGAAATTCGACGATCAACCGGAATGGGAGTCTGTCATGACCGCTACCAGCCTGCGGCGCCGCGCGCTGAAAAAATCCTCGATCGCACTCGGCCTGGCCTTGGCGCTGTCGGCGCCGGCGACGGCTGCCGACCTCGTCATCTCCAATTGGGACGGCTACATGGCGCCCGATGCCATGGCCGCCTTCAAGACCGCGACCGGCGTTTCGGGCGAAGTGGTGGTGCACGCCACCAATGAAGAAATCATGGGCAAGCTCATCGCCGCCGGCGGCAAGGGCTATGACGTGGTCTTCGTCTCCTCGCCGTTCGCCGAGGTGCTGAACAAGCTCGGCCTGACCGAGCCGATCGACCACGCCAAGATACCGAATCTCGCCAATCTCTATCCCGAGGCAACCAAGCTGCCGCACGATGCCGGCAATGCATTCTCGGTCCCCTACACCTGGGGCACCACCGGCCTCTGCTACCGCTCGGACTTGGTCAAGACAGCGCCAACCAGCTGGAGCGACCTGCTCGCCCCTTCCGACGAATTGAAGGGCAAGACCACCATGCTGGCGACCGACCGCTGGCTGCTGGCCGCCGGGCAGCTCGACAAAGGTTATTCGGTCAACGAAACTGACCCGGCCAAGATGGCCGAGGTCAAGGACCTGCTGATCTCGGCCAAGAAAACCCTGCTCGCCTATGACGACACCACCTTCTATTCCAAGCTGGTGTCGGGCGAGGCGCTGATGGTGCAGGCATGGGACGGTTGGTGCAATTACGGCATCGCCGAAAAGCCAGAGATCAAATACGTCATTCCCAAGGAAGGCTCCGACCTGTGGGTCGACACGATGGTGGTGATGAAGGCCTCCGCCAACAAGGACGCTGCCTTCCAGTTCATCAACTTCATGCTCGATGCCAAGAACCACGCCTGGGCGGCGCAGAACATCGACTACAAGGTGCCGAACAAGCCGGCCATGGAAAGCCTGCCGGCCGACTTCCTGGCAAAATTCCCCAACATGGCGATGCCGGTGGCCGACCTCGTCAAGTTCGAACAGCTGCGCGACGTCGGCGACGCCCAGCGCGACTATTCGAAGATCGTCAGCGAGATCAAGGCGGCGCAGTAGGGACTGTTCCAACAGCATCTTGGAATTAAGCTTGCGTTCCGTGTCGCCCCCCTCTGGCCTGCCGGCCATCTCCCCCTCAAGGGGGGAGATTGGCTATGGCATCGCTTTCGCCAATCTTCGATTTTTCAAGATAAGCGAAGGGTTGAAACTGGCGATCTCCCCCCTTGAGGGGGAGATGCCCGGCAGGGCAGAGGGGGGTACTTCGTGAAGCACCAACCCTCCCGTTCCTCCTTGCTGATGGCCCCGGCCCTGGCCTGGCTCGCGGCCTTGATGGTGGTGCCGTGCGCGCTGGTGTTGGCGCTCGCCTTCTTCCGGCGCGGCATCTATGGCGGCATTGAATACACCTTCACGTTGGAGAATTTCGGCCTGGTCTTCGACCCGCTCTATGCCGGCATTTTCCTCAATTCGGCACGCATCGCCGGCACCGCGACCTTGATCGCTGTGGTGATCGGCTATGCCGCCGCCTACGCCATCGCAGCCGCCCCGCGCCGGTGGCAGCCGGTGTTCCTGTTCTTCGCCGTGCTGCCGTTCTGGTCCAACTACCTGATCCGCACCTATGCCTGGATCGTGCTGCTCAACCGCGAAGGCCTGATCACCCAGCTGCTGCGCTGGTTCGGCTACACCGGCGAGCCGCCATCGATGCTCTATACGGAAGGCGCGGTTATCGCCGGTCTCGTCTACAACTACCTCCCCTTCGTCATCCTCGCCTGCTACGCGCCGCTGTCGCGTCTCAATCCGGAACTCGCCGAGGCATCGCGCGATCTCGGCGCTTCGGCAGCCACCACGTTCCGTCGTGTCATCCTGCCGCTGACCGTGCCCGGCATTGCCGCCGGCGCGGTGTTTGTCTTCGTGCTGTCGATCGGCAATTTCGTCACGCCGGCCCTGCTGGGTGGCGGCCGCTTCCAGATGATCGGCAACCTCGTCTACGACCAGTTCCTGACCGCCAATGATTGGCCGTTCGGAGCAGCCCTTGCCATGGCGCTGATCGCCATCATGCTTCTAGTGCTGATGGCGCAGGCGCTCGCCGCCAATCGCGCCTCGGGTCACACCGCGCAAGCCGGCGGAGAAACCGATGGCTAAGCGCTCTCCCGCCACGCGGCGCACGCTCTGGCTGGTGCTCAGCCTGGTCTTCGCCTTCCTCTACATCCCGATCGCCGTGCTGGTGGCGCTCTCCTTCAACGAAGGCGGGCTGCCCACGGCGTGGTCGGGATTCTCACTGAAATGGTACGCCTCGCTGGCCTCGAACAGCGCCATTCTCTCCGCCGCGCTCAACACGCTGATCATAGCGCTGGTCTCGACCGCAATCGCCACGCTGCTCGGCACGCTGCTAGCGATCGGCGTCGAGATGCGCCGGCAATACGGCAAGGGCCTCGAAGCGCTGATCTTCGCGCCAATGATCATTCCCGACATCGTGCTGGCGATCGCGCTGCTCTCGTTCTTCTCCATGCTCAACCTGACCATGGGCCTGCACACCATCATCCTCGCCCATGTCGTCTTCAACCTCGCCTTCGTCTGCTCGGTGGTGCGCGCCCGGCTGAAGAGTTTCGACTGGTCGATCGTCGAGGCGTCGGCCGATCTTGGCGCCTCCGCGCTCACCACCTTCAGGCGGGTGACATTGCCGGTCATCGCGCCAGCGGTCATCGCCGGTGCGCTGCTCGCCTTCACGCTCTCCGTCGACGAGTTCATCATTGCCTTCTTCACCGCCGGCGCCGGTCGCGCCTCTACCACGCTGCCGATGCAGATCTATGCCATGATCCGCTTCGGCATCACGCCGGAGATCAATGCGTTGGCGACCATCGTCATGGCGGTCTCGATCACCGCGCTGACCCTGTCGCAGCGGCTCAACCGTGGGATCATCGGCCAATGAGCGAACATCGTACGCTGCTGGCCATCGACAAGGTGTCGAAGAATTTCGGCCGGGTGACGGCTGTCGACGGCATCTCGCTCGATATCAGAGAGAACGAGTTCTTCGCGCTGCTCGGGCCGTCCGGCTGCGGCAAGACCACGCTGCTGCGCATACTGGCCGGCTTCGAGACGCCGAATGACGGGCGCATCCTGCTCGACGGGCGCGACATCGCCAGGATCCCGCCCAACAAGCGGCCGGTCAATTTGATGTTCCAGTCCTACGCGCTGTTTCCGCATATGAGCGTCCGGGCCAATGTCTCCTATGGCCTCGAGATGGAGCGTTTGCCGGCAGCCGAAATCCGCTCCCGCGTCGACGCCATCCTGGCAACCACCGAACTCGTCCCCTTCGCCGACCGCAAACCGGAGCAATTGTCCGGCGGCCAAAAGCAGCGCGTGGCGCTCGCCCGCGCGCTGGTCAAGCGGCCACGGCTGCTGCTGCTCGACGAGCCGCTCGGCGCCCTCGACAAGAAGCTGCGCGGCGCCATGCAACTGGAACTGAAGCGCCTGCAGCACGAGGTCGGCATCACCTTCGTCATCGTCACCCATGACCAGGAGGAATCGCTCGTCATGGCCGACCGCATGGCGGTACTCAGGGATGGCAGGCTGCTGCAATGCGACACGCCGCACGTGATCTATGAGCATCCGGCCGACCGTTTCGTCGCCGACTTCATCGGCGTGATGAATTTCGTGCCGGGCAAGGCCGCCGCCGATGGCGTTGTGGCCGCGAATGGCGTTCGAATACTAGGCAAGGTTCCAGCAACGCTCTCGCCCGGCGCATCCGCTGTCGCGTCGGTGCGGCCAGAGCGCATCCGGCTGTTTCCAGAGGCTCAGACCGCCAACCGCACCACCGGCACGGTCGAAGCGCTGGCCTATCAAGGCCTCGACCTGCAGCTGCATGTCCGCACGCCCCTGTCGCCAAAGCCGTTCCTGGTGCGCGTCACCGCTGATGCCGCCGACCGCCGGCCGGTCGCGTCGGGCGACCAGGTCGAACTCGGCTGGGATGCCGCCGATGTCAGAATTTTCGCAGAATAGAGGAGAAGCTTGATGGCGCAGAAGACGATCGCGTTTTTTCCCGAAGCGGCCTACGGCCCGGCGCTCAACTCCGTCGGCATCGCCCAGGCGGTCGAGGCGCGCGGCCACAAGGCGGTGTTCCTGTCCGACCCCGGCTTCGTCGATGTCTACAAGGGCTACGGCTTCGAAGCGCGTCCGGTGAACCTGTCCGAACCGATGCCGCCCGAGCAGATGGCCAAGTTCTGGGAAGACTTCATTAACGGCCACATCCCGAACTTCCGCAAATCGCCCTACGACCAGGTCGACAATTATGTGAAGGATTGCTGGACGGCGATCGTCGACAGCGCCAAATGGGCGCAGAAGGATCTGCCGCGCGTTCTGGCCAGCATCAAGCCGGATGTCATCTGCGTCGACAACGTTATCCTGTTCCCGGCGATCAAGCAGTACGGCAAGCCATGGGTGCGCGTCATCTCCTGCTCGGAAAACGAGATCGAGGATGAGGACATCCCGCCGCACCTCTCCGGCTGCGGCGAAAACGACCATGCGGGCCACCAGCGCTATCGCGACCACTTCAACGCGGTGATCAAGCCGATCCATGACGACTTCAACGCCTTCCTCACCGCAAACGATGAGGCGCCCTATCCGATCGGCCAGTTCTTCGAAGCCTCGCCCTATCTCAACCTGCTGCTCTACCCCGAAGCGGCAAAGTTCAAGCGCCGCCATCCGCTCGATCCGGCGAAATTCCAGTATCTTGAAGGCTGCGTGCGGCAGGAAAAGCCCTACACCGTGCCGACCTTTGCCAGGAACAATGACGGGCCGCTGCTCTATGTCTCCTTCGGCAGCCTCGGCGCCGGCGATGTCGACCTGTTGAAGCGCATCATCGCGACGCTGGGCAAGACCCGCTACCGCGCGCTGGTCAATGTCGGCGGCTACAAGGACCAGTACACGGACGTGCCTGGCAATGTCATCGTCGAGAGCTGGTTTCCGCAGCCTTCGGTCATCCCGCAGGTCGATGCTGTCATCCACCATGGCGGCAACAACTCGTTCACCGAGTGCCTCTATTTCGGTAAGCCGGCCATTATCATGCCCTATGTCTGGGACGGCCACGACAACGCCACCCGCGTCGAGGAAACCGGCCACGGCTTCGGCATGCCGCGCTACGACTGGACCGATGCCGAGCTGATCGCCAAGATCGAAACCTGCCTGACTGATCCGAAGATGAAGGCCAAGCTGGCGGAAACCTCGGCACAGATGCGGGGGCAGAACGGGCCGGAGAAAGCGGCTGGGTTGTTGGAGGGGTTGCTGTGAGTGCGACGCTTGAAATGGCGAGCCTAGGCACCCCCCTCTGTCCTGCTGGACATCTCCCCCGCAAGGGGGGAGATTGGCAGCTTCGTCGCCGGTTCTCACTCTGCAATCTTGGTGATTGGCGAAAGTCGAGACGACATCTGATCTCCCCCCTTGCGGGGGAGATGGCCGGCAGGCCAGAGGGGGGTGCCCTGGCGCAGCATATCAATAGTAACCATCGCGCAGGAGCACTGTTGTGACCTCCTCCGCTCCACACCTCTACCAGGCCTCGACACGCACCGACCTCGTCGACTGGGGTGCCCAACCCGACGCATTGGCAGGCGCTTCGCATTCCACCGGCAAACTCGTGCACAAGGGGCCGAACAACCAGCCGGAATCCGGCATTTGGGTGTGCACATCAGGCCGCTGGCGCCTCAGCATTCCGCGCGACGAATTGTGCCATTTCGTCGCCGGCCGCGCGACGTACCGGTCGGATGTCGGCGAGGTGATAGAAGTCTCCGCAGGGACCGTTGTCATGTTCCCCGCCGGCTGGACAGGCGAATGCATCGTGCATGAGACCATGCGCAACGTCTATATGCTGGCCTGATCCACGGAGTTTGATGACATGCCGACACCGCACTGGCCGAAGGCCTCGAGCGTGGAACTGGAGGATTGGGGCGCGGGCGCCAACATGCTCGCCGGTTCGCCGCGCGCCTCGGGCAGGATCCTGTCCCAGAACCCGAACGGATCGAGCGAATGTGGCCTGTGGTCGTGTACGCCGGGCACGCGCAAGGTCACCTTTGCCGCCGACGAGTTCTGCCATTTCCTCTCAGGCCGTGGCAGCTATATCCATGACGACGGCGAAGAGATCCCGGTCGAGGCCGGCACGCTGGTGTTCTTTCCCGCCGGCTGGACCGGCATCTCCATCATCACGCAAACGCTGACCAAGGCCTTCATGTGCCGGTGAGCCCCCATTTCAAGGAAATCGATATGACCACACCCATCATGAAATCCCCGCTCACTATTACCGACCTCGTCGACTGGGGTGTCATCCCGACCATGATCGAGGGCCAGTCCCACACATCGGGCAAGCTGCTGTACAAGGGGCCGGAAGGCCGCTCCGAATGCGGCCTTTGGGTCTGCACCCCAGGCAAATGGCACTGCCACGTCACCCGCGACGAGTTCTGCCACTTCCTCGAAGGACGCTGCACCTACGTGCATGAATCCGGCGAAGTGATCGAGATCGAACCGGACACGGCAGCCTTCTTTCCGCAGGACTGGAAAGGCGTCTGCACCGTCCATGAGACCATCAAGAAGGTCTACATGATCCGCTGAGCGGATCCGAGAGGATGTCCATGGATTTCTCCCCTGACCGGCCGGCTTTCTTCGTCAATCCGGACTACCGGCCGATGGCCGGCACGAACAAACCGGTGATCGATCCGGCGACGCTGGAAACCGTCGGCGCCATCGCTGCAGCCAGCGATGGCGAGATCGATGCCGTGCTCACCGCCGCGACCAAGGCGCAGGCCGCCTGGAAAAAGCTCGACGCCAAGAGCCGCGCCAAGCACCTGCATGCCGTCGCCAACGCCATCGAAGCGGCCGACTTCACCCGTTGTGCCGAGCTGATGGTGCGCGAGATGGGCAAGCCCTACCCCGAAGCGATCGGCGAGATCGCCAACTGCGCGCCGATCTTCCGCTACTATGCCGAGATGGCGCGCGACGATGCCGGCAAGATCGCCGGCACGACACAGGCCGGTTCATTCCAATATGCGCGCTACGAGCCTTATGGCGTCTCCGTCCACATCATGCCCTACAACTTCCCGATCCTGCTGATGTGCTGGACGGTCGCCGCATCACTTGCCGCTGGCAATGCCTGCATCATCAAGCCGGCCGAGGCGACGACGCTGTCGACATCGGACTACATGACCGTGTTCCGCTCGCTGCCGGAAGGCCTGGTCTCCTGCCTGCCCGGTGGCGCGGCGACGGCACAGGCACTGATCGCCTCCGACCGCACCCACGCCGTCGCCTTCACCGGCTCGGTCGCCGCGGGCAAGGCGGTGGCGGTGGCCTGCGCCGAACGCATGAAACCGTGCGTCATCGAGGCCGGCGGCAGCGATCCGCTGATCGTCAGCCAATACGCGCCGCTCGATGTTGCGGCCGCCGGCAGTGTCACCGCGGCCTTCCACCTTACTGGCCAGGTCTGCACCTCGGCCGAGCGCTTCTTCGTCGTCGAGGCCGTGCATGACCGCTTCGTCGAGCTGTTCGCCGAAAGGACACGGGCGCTGCGCATCGGCAACGGCATGGACAAGACCGAGATCGGGCCGCTGGTCAGCGAAGCCGCGCGCGCCAAGGTCATGCGTCTTGTTGATGATGCCATCGCCCACGGCGCCAAGGCAGTGACTGGCGGACGCATCCCGCCTGCGCACAATGTCGGCTGGTTCTACGAGCCGACGATCCTGACGGGCGTCACCCCGGACATGGCTATCGTGCGCGAGGAGTGCTTTGGACCCGTCGCCGCCATCTGCCGGGTCAGGGATTTCGACGAGGCGATCCGGCTTGCCAATGACAGCCCGTTCGGGCTCGGCGCCTCTGTCTTCACCACCGATCTGGCTGAAGCGCATGAGGCGGCCGAACGGCTGGAGGCCGGCATGGTCTGGGTCAACAATCCGCTGATCGACAACGACGCCTTGCCCTTCGGTGGCTGGAAGGCCTCCGGCCTCGGCCGCGAACTCGGCCGCCAGGGGCTCGATGCCTTCCGCCGCTCGAAGATGGTCATCATCGACCACCGTCCGACAATCCAGGAATGGTGGTATCCCTACCCCGACAGCTGGTTCCGCGAAACCGGTGGCCGTAAGCATGTATGAGTGTTCCGAACCTCGCTATCTCTGGATAGCCAGCCCGATCATGGTCAGAAAAGGCAGTGCCGCCGGGCGAGGCCCGACGGCACTTTGACTGAGTACTGCCGTTTCGATTGGCTTACGGCGTCGTTTCCGCTTCAATCGCGGCCGCCGTCTGGTCGATCTTGCCGGCAAGGACGCCCTGGGCCCAGGCCGTGACCTCGGCGTCGACGGGTTTGTTGGCCATGTCCGTCAGCGCCGCGTCGAGCGATGCATCATCGGTGCCGACTTCCGCTGCGGCTGCCGCCTCATTGGCAGCGGCGACCTCGGCCTCCTGGGCAGCGACATCGGCCTCCAGATCCGCTATCTTCCCAGGCAAGGCCGCCTGATCTTCGGGCGTCATGGCCGCAATCTGATCGGGCGTCAGCGACGTCAGCGCGGTCAACTGCGAATTCAGCGCATCCAGCTTATCCTCGGCTGCCTCAGCGGCGGCTTGGGCGACCTTGGCTTTGGCGGACTGCGTCACGAATGCCTGAATGGCAGCGAACTTCTTGCTCTTCGAGTTCATGTAGGCGTTGATGTTGCGCTGCAGCGAGTTCAGCCGGCCGAGCTTGGCGTGGATGTTCTTCTCCTTGGGCACGGACGAGACCTTTGTGGTCGTGTCGACCGTGTCGTCCGCTTTGGCCTTTGCCACCTGCCCTCGAGCCGACGAAGACTTGCCGTGCGAAGCGCCGCTCTTGCCATTGCTATTGCCGCCGTTACCGCCGGCATTGCCACCGCCGTTACCGTTGCCTCCGGCATTGCCACCGCCACCGCCATTGCCGTGCCCATTGCCGCCGGCTCCGGCGAGCGCCGGAGACGCCAGAAGCGCCAATGCGGCAAGCGCCGCGAACAGAGTTTTTCGGTTTGTCATGATAACCTCCTCGGGGAATCGCCACCCATCGCCCAACCGCTAGGCGACGTCGTATGAGGAATTGCTAATTGTACAGAGTAAACTTTAGACAAATGCGGTCTCAATACGCGAGCTGGCGACCAGCCGGCACCATAACCATTTGATATAGAATACAAATCAAGCTTCTCAGATCGCCATGGCACTGAAGTCCCACGTCGGCCAGACTATAGTCCTGCCGCCGGGCAGCGGCACGGGTGAAAGTCGTGGCGTGGTATATCGGAAAGGCTTTGAAACAGGGGAGTTGATAACGAAAGCACAAGTCTCAACCGATACTTTCGCCCCCATCGATCACCAGCGCCTGGCCGGTCATGAAGGATGAGCGGTCGGAGACGAGGAACAGGATCGCTTCGGCGATCTCATCGGCGCTGGCCCAGCGCCCCATCGGGATCTTGGTGCGGACATAGTTTTCGATCGCCGCGCGTCCGCCCATCTGGGCGATGAACGGCTCGTTGAACGGCGTGTCGACCCAGCCTGGGCAGAGCGCGTTGACGCGGACATTGTGCCTGGCATAGTCGAGCGACATCTGCCTGGTCATTGCCACCACCGCATGTTTCGATGTGGCGTAGGCGATCATCTCGCGGTCGTAGAACACGCCCGAATTGGAAGCCGTGTTGAGGATGACGCCGCCGCCCCGCGCGATCATCGACGGCATGACCAGCCTGGCCGCCAGGAACTGCGCCCGCACATTGACCCGCCACGAGGCATCCATGCCGCCGACGTCCACTTCGGTCAGCGTGCCACCGACCTGGATGCCGGCGTGATTGTGCAGGATGTCGATGCGCCCGTGCCTGTCGAGCGTGCCGGCGATGAGCTGTTCGACCGCCCCATCATCCGCGACATCGGTCGCGATCGCCTCGGCCCGCCCGCCCACCGCCCTTATATCCGTGGCTGTCGTTTCGCCAGCCGCATGATCCCTGTCGGCGATGACGACCATCGCGCCTTCCCTGGCCATGATCATCGCGCCGGCGCGCCCGATGCCGGAGCCCGCGCCTGTCACCACGGCGATGCGGTCTTTGAGGATCATGATGCAACTTTCAGTTTGACGGTTTGCGCTGGCGCAGCTGCCATTGGGCAAGCACCACAAGCAGGACGGAGGCGACGAGCACGATGGTCGCGATGGCGTTGATTTCCGGCGTCACGCCGCGCCGGATCGACGCAAAGACATAGATCGGCAGCGTCGTCTGCGCGCCGGCGACGAAGAAGGCGATGATGAAATCGTCGAAGGAAAAGGTGAAGGCGAGCAGGAAGCCGGCAACGACGGCCGGCATGATCTGCGGCAGCACGATCGAGCGGAACGTCGTCAACGGCGTGGCGTAGAGATCGCTCGAGGCCTCGACCAGATTGCGGTCGAGGCTGCCGAGACGCGTGCCGACGATCATCGTCACCAGCGCCATCGCGAACAGCCCGTGCGCCGCGATGATCGAACCGTAGCCGAGCGCCAGGCGCGGCGGTTGGTCGTCCGGCCAGATCGAGGCGAGGAACGGATTGACGACCGTGAACAGCTGGACGAGCGCGACCAGCGTCGAGATACCGATGACGACGCCCGGAACCACGATCGCGGCACCCAGAAGTGCATCGAAAACCGCGCGGGTTCGCACATTGACACGCGCCAGGCCGAGTGCCGCCGCAGTGCCGCATAGCGCCGCCAGCAAGGCACTGGTGGTGGCGATGAACAGGCTGTTCTTCAGCGCTTCGACCAGGAACGGGTTCGCCAACGCCTTGCCGTACCATTGCACCGAAAAACCGGTGAACTCGCTGGCATGGTGACCCGCATTGAAGGAGAACAGCACGACGAGCGCGATCGGCAGATAGAGGAAGGCGAAGACGGCAATGACGAAGGCGCGCATCAGATCAGATCCACCCGGCGCGCGCCGGAAACCCGGGTCGAGATGCGGTTGGCGGCAATCAGCACCACCACCGAGACCAGCACCAGCGTGATCGCGATGGCCGATCCGAACGGCCAGTTGCGCGACTGCAGGAACAGGTCGACCAGCGCGTTGCCGATGAAGAACACCTTGCCGCCGCCAAGCAGCGTCGGGATCAGATATTCGCCGAGCAGCAGGATCATCACCAGCGAGAAACCGGTCATCACGCCCGGCAGCGACAGTTTCAGCGTCACGCCGAGAAAGGTCGAGAGCGGGGTCGCACCCAGATCGGCGGACGCTTCCAGGAGCCTGCGGTCGAGCCGCTCGAGGCTGACATAGATCGGCAGAATCATCAGCGGCAGATAGCCATAGACGATGCCGAGCAGGACAGCGCCCGGCGTGTTGATCAGCCTGACATCCTCGATGCCGACAAAGGCGAGCAGCGCCGGAATGCCGCGCCCGCCCAGAATGTACATCCAGGCATAGGTCCGCATCAGAAGGCTGGTCCAGAACGGAATGACGACCAGCGCGAGAAGGATCAGCCGCCAGCGCTGCGGCGCGCGCAAGGCGAGGTAATAGGCGACGGGATAGGCGACGAGCAGACAGGCGAGCGCCCCCACCGGCGCCAGCATCATCGTGTTCCAGAAGGCCGTCGCGCGCGCCGGAAGATTGGCGTATTGCGCCAGCGTAAAAGCGGCCTGGTAGCCGCCCTCCGGTGCCCGTTCGCCGACGCTGAACACGGCGATGGCGATGAACGGCAGCACCAGGAAAACCACCAGCCACGCGGTCGCCGGACCGAGCAGCATGGCGGTCAGAAGATTCTTGCGAAGACGGCTGCCGTGCATGGAAGGATTGCCCCGGTGCCGGCGGGTATGAACCCGCCGGTCAAATTATCTGAGTCGAATTTGAGACCCGCCTGGCTCAGGCCGACTTGAAGCGCGCCATCAATTCGGCGCGGCCCGGATCGGTCAGCGTTGCCGCCGCGCCGAATTCCAGCGGCGTCAACAGGTCGGCCGCCGGATAGAGGATCGGATTGTCCAGCACCTCCTTCGGCAGCAGCTTGTTGACCCGCGCATCGGTCGAGGGCGCGCCATTGGCCAAATGCTCCTTCACCGCCACCTGCGGATTCATCAGATAGTTGAGCAGGGCGTAGCCGGCCGGCTTGTTCGGCGCGTCCTTGGGAATGGCGTAGAAGTCGGTCCAGATCTCGCCGCCTTCCTTGCCCAGCACATAAGCGATCTCGGGAATGTCGCGATGCAGCTGCGCGCCATCGTTCGTCCAGCACATGGTCATCCACGCGTCACCCGCGCGCATTCCCGGCTGGTAGTCGGACGAGACGGCGAACAGATGCGGCTTGACCTTGAGCAGCAGTTCCTCCGCCTTGGCGAGTTCGTCCTGCTTGAGCGAGTTGAACGAATAGCCGTAATATTTAAGCGCATTGCCGATCGTGGTCAGCTGGTAGTCATGCACCATGGTGCGGCTGTCGCCCTCCGCCATGGCCGTGTCCCAGAACTCCTTCCAGCTGGTCATCGGCTTGGTCAGCTTCTTGGTGTTGACGGCAAATCCGGTGGTGCCCCAGTTCTTCGGCACGGCGTAGGTCACCGCGTCGATCGTGCCTTCCGAGGTGAAGCGCGGGTCTTCCTGCGAGCCGTCGAAATTCGGCAGCTTCGCCATCTCCAGCGGCTCGATGATGCCGAGCTTCTTGTAGGTGGAAATCGTGTAGTTGGTCGGCACGAAAAGGCTCCAGCCCGAGGCGCCGGCCTGCAGCTTGGCCAGCATCTCCTCGTTGGAGCCGAACACATTGACCTCGACGGCAACGCCGGTGTCCTTCTTGAAATTCTCGAACGTCGCCGGGTCATGATAATTCGGCCAGGTGGCGATCGACATGCGGTCGCCAAGGCTTTCTGCGGCATAGGCCGGCGTCGGCATGATGCCGATCTCGCGCGCCATCACCGCTGTCGCAATGCCGAGGCCGGTGAGGCCAAGGAAATCGCGGCGGCCGATCGAGCCGCGTTTCAAACGCATCAGCTGATCGACAAAATTCTCGGGGCTTATCGGCAGTCCATCACGATATGATTTCGACATTTCTGGTTACCCTCTGGTTGGTCCCGTTGTTCTTGGTCTCCGCAAACGCCAACGGCGTTCCGGAGGCAAAGCCGATGGCGACGGGTTCACCCGGCTTGAAGAGATTGCCGTGGCCGATGACGTGATCGGCCTTGGCGAGCAGTGTTCCGATGCCCTGGACCTCGATCGCGTATTCCGCTGTCGAGCCGAGGAAGATGCGGTTGCGGACGATGCCCTTGAACGGGCCGCTTTCGGCAGCGCCGAGACTGAGCGATTCAGGACGCAGGCTGACCGAAACGGCCTCGCCTTGCAGCAAGGCCGTCCGCTTGCGCGCCGCAATCACGGAGCCGTCGGCAAGGGCCACCTCGACCAGCTCGCCCGAATGCCCGGCGACGGTGCCGCTCAAGAGATTGGTCTTGCCGACGAAGTCGGCGACGAACAGATCGGCCGGCTCGTCATAGATTTCGCTCGGCTGCCCGAGCTGGACGATACGGCCGCCATTCATGACGCAGACGAAATCGCTCATCGACAGCGCTTCCTCCTGGTCGTGGGTGACCAGCACGAAGGTGATGCCGATCTCGCGCTGCAGGTTCTGCAGCTCGATCTGCATGTCGGTGCGCAGCTTCTTGTCGAGCGCCGCCAGCGGCTCGTCGAGCAAAAGCACGGCCGGCTTGTTGACCAGCGCGCGGGCCAGCGCGACACGCTGCTGCTGGCCGCCGGACAGTTCGTGGATCTTGCGGCCGCCATAACCGGCGAGCCGCACCATTTCGAGCGCCTCGCCCGCCCTTTGGCCGATCTCGCGCGACGACAGCCGTGGCCGCGCCTGGCGCAGCCCGTAGGCGACGTTGTCCTCGACATCGAGATGCGGAAACAGCGCGTATTGCTGGAACACCATGTTGACCGGTCGGCGGTAGGGCGGCGTGCCGGCCATGTCCTGGCCGCGAATGAACACCTGGCCTTCGCTCGGCTGCTCGAAGCCGCCAATCATGCGCAGGCAGGTCGTCTTGCCGCAGCCGGAGGGTCCAAGCAGGGCGACAAAAGCCGAGGGCGGGACGGCGAGATCGATGCCGCTGACCGCGGTCACCGCGCCATAGCGCTTGGTGACGCCGCGAAATTCGATGTCTGGCACTGCGGTCAAAGGCTGCGGACTCCCCAGGACGATTTCAGAACGCTACCAGAGCCAAAGGCGGCTAGTATATACCTCGCGGGTGGTATATCTGATGTATTTTCTCGTTTAAGGGGGTATGGATTGTCCCGCAGCGACGAATACAGCCAGCTCGCCACGCTCGCCGCGGCGACGCGGGAGACCAGCGGCGACCTCTTCGGCCAGGCGATGGTCGATTGGCTGCGGCAGCATGTCGGCTTCGACCACTGCGTGATCTTCGGCTATCACGGCGCCTCACGGCCGCCACTGCTGTTCGAGACGTTTTCGCCCGCCGAGAGCCACGTCTTCGTCGCGCTGTACCAGGAAGGGCCGTATCTGCTCGACCCGTTCCATCACGCTGCTGTCGAGCGCAAGGAAGGGTTTTGGCGCATGCGCGAACTCGCGCCGGACCGCTTTTACGCCAGCGAATATTTTCGCTCCTACTACAGCCAGACCAGACTGGCCGAGGAGGTCGGCTTCTTCGTGCCGCTGCCGGGCAAGGATGCGCTGGTGCTCTCGCTGATGCGGCTGCGCGCTTCGGGCCCGTTCGGCACCGCCGATGCGAGGCTGTTGCGCGACATGGCGCCGGCGGTGATCAGCTTCGCCAGATTGCGTTGGCCCGCCCTGTCGGCCGACGAGCCGGCGGAAGTGAAGCAGGACGAGACGATCGCTTCAGTCAACGAGTTCGACCGCGCTCATATCTGGAAAAGCCTGTCGCTGACGCCGCGCGAAAAGCATGTCGTCGACCTGGTGCTGCAGGGGCATTCCACGGAATCGATCGCCAGGGCCATGCGCATCGTGCCGGGAACCGTGAAGGTCCATCGCCGCAACATCTACCGCAAGCTCAAGATCAAGTCGCAGGCGGGTCTGTTCGCCCGCTTCGTCGAGATCATCGATGCGCGGATCCGCCAGGGGTAGTTCCAGGCACACCACCGCTTGCTCGTGACGCCTGATCAGGCTGTCGCGCCGGCTTCCCAGGAACCGGTCTCGGCCATCCGCCTGAGCAACGGTGCCACCTGGAAGACTTGCTTGCCCGTCCGCTGATGCCAGTGTTCGAGCCGCTCGATGATCCTGGCCGCGCCATGAAGTCCGGCCCAGAACATCGGGCCGCCCTTGCCCACGGGGAAGCCGTAGCCGTTGACCCAGACGACATCGATGTCGGACGCTCGGGCCGCTATGCCTTCTTCCAGGATCTTCGCGCCCTCGTTGATCAGGGGATAGAGCGTGCGCTCGATGATTTCCTCGGCGCTGATCGCCCTCGGCACGATACCCTTCTCGGTTGCCTTCTCGTGGATGAGCGCCTCGACTTGCGGATCTGGAACCGGTGTGCGCGAGCCGTTCTCGTAGCGATAGAAGCCACGGCCGGTCTTCTGGCCGAAACACCCCTGTTCGCACAGCGTATCGGCGATGACGGCCGTCTGGCCGCGTGCCTTGCGGTTGCGCCAGCCGATGTCGAGGCCGGCGAGATCGCCCATCTGGAACGGCCCCATCGGCCAGCCGAAATCGGTGAATGCCCGGTCGATCTGGCGCGGCGTCGCACCTTCCAGCAGAAGCGCCTCGGATTCAGCACCCCGCGCCGCCAGCATGCGGTTGCCGACGAAGCCGTGGCAGACGCCGACGACGACAGCCACTTTGCCTATCCGTCGCGCCAGGTCTACGACGGTCGCCAGCGCATCGGGTGCGGTCTTGTCGGCCCGCACGATCTCCAGCAGCTTCATCACATTGGCCGGCGAGAAGAAATGCAGGCCAAGCACATCTTGCGGCCGCGAGGTCGAGGCGGCGATTTCGTCGATGTCGAGGTAGGAGGTGTTGGTGGCGAGGATGGCGCCGGGCTTGGCCACCGCGTCGAGCTTGCCGAATATTTCTTTCTTGACCGCCATGTCCTCGAACGCCGCTTCGACGATCAGGTCGCAATCGGCGAGATCGGCAAAGTCGGTGGAGCCCTTGAACTGGGCGAGCCGCTGCCGCTTGGCTTCTTCGGTCAAGGAGCCGCGCGAGACCGAGACGGCATAGTTCTTGTCGATGATGCCGAGTCCACGTTGCAACGCTTCGTCGCTGGTTTCCAGCAAGGTGACCGAAAAACCGCCATTGGCGAAGGCCATGGCGATGCCGCCACCCATCGTGCCGGCGCCGATGACGCCGACGCGGGCGATCCTGCGCTTGACGACGTCCTTGCCGGGAATCTTAGCCGACTCACGTTCGGCGAAGAACAGATGGCGCTGCGCGCGCGACTGGTCGCTGGCGACAAGTTTGACGAACAGCGCCCGCTCCGCCGCCAGCGCTTCGTCGAAGTGCAGCGTGATGGCGTTACGCACCGACTGCGCACAAGCGATCGGCGCTTCGAGGCCGCGCGCCTTCCTGGCAAGCTCCGCCGCCTCGGCGTCGAAGGCCGCCAGGTCGGTTTCAACAAGCCGGTCATCGCGATCGCGCACCGGCGTGTAGGGGCCACCCTTGCGGGCGATCTCCCGAGCGAAATTCACGGCATGCGCGGTCAGGTCGCCTTTGAACACGGCATCGACCAGACCGGCGGCATGCGCCTCGTCAGCACCGATCGGCACACCGGAAACGATCATCCGGAGCGCCTTCACCGCGCCGACCAGGCGTGGCAGCCGCACCGTGCCGCCGCCGCCCGGCAACAGGCCAAGCTTAACCTCGGGAAGGCCGAGCCTGGCGCCGGCATCAGCGACGCGGAAATGACAGCCGAGCGCCAGTTCCAGGCCGCCACCGAGTGCGGTGCCGTGAATGGCGGCGACCGTCGGCTTGGCGATCGCTTCCAGCGTCGCCACGATGGCGCGCAATTCCGGCTGTTGCATCGGCTTGCCGAACTCGGTGATGTCGGCCCCGGCGACAAAAGTCCTGCCGGCGCAGGCGACGACAATGGCGGCGACCGAAGCATCATCGCGCAAGGAGACCAACGCCTGCATCAGCGGCTCGCGGACATGAAAACTCAGCGCGTTGACCGGCGGATTGTCGATGGTGACGATGGCAACGTCGCCGTCATGAGTCACATTCACGAAATTGGACAAACAAACTCTCCCGGTGACCGGCCACGACCGCGCCGACCGGATTTACAGCGCCAGGATGAGATTGGGAACTGCCTTGCGATGCCAGGCGGAGCCATTCTTCCTCAGCGCACCGCCTTCTGCCCGCCCGCCGCCGTGATCACACCGACAATAATCAGCCCCGTCAGCAGCAGCCGCACCCCGGCGCTGACGCCGAACGTGTTGAGCATGGTCAGCAAAAGCACCAGGAACAGGGCCGCGCCCCAGACACCGGGCACATTGGCCTTGCCGCCGGCCACCGAGGTGCCGCCGATGACGACGACGGCGATCGAGGCCAGCAGATATTCATTGCCGATGTCGACATTGGCGCCGCGGAAATAGCCGGCGAGCAGCGCGCCGTCGATGCCGCCGAGCGCGCCCGACAGCGTGTAGGTGAGGAAGCGGATGCGGCCGACATTGACGCCGGCCAGCCACGCGGCGCGGATGTTCTGGCCGATGGCCAGCACCGAGCGGCCATAGATCATGCGCTGCAGCGCGACGGCAGCACCGATGGTGAACAGCACGGTGAGGATCGCCAGCACCGGAATGCCGAGTATCTGCCAGTTGGCGAAATCGGCGAAGCCCGGCGGCGGCTTGATCTGCAGCCCGCGGCCATAGCTGATGTCGATCGACTGGATGATGAAGCTGGCCGACAAAGTGGCGATAATCGGCGGAATGCGCAGCGCCCAGATCAGCAAATAGTTGACGGCGCCGACCGCCGCCCCGCAGGCAAGCGCCGCCAGCAGCCCGACCGCGATCATGGAATCATTGCCGTCCATCACCTTCATCGCGACGGCGCTGGCCAGGCCGATATTGGCCGGCAGCGACAGGTCGACATTGCCGGGCCCGAGCGTGATGACGAACATCTGGCCGACGCCGACAATGACCGTGAACACCGCCAGCGACAGGGCCGCGGTCACCATGCCGCCGGCGCCATAACCACCGGTGAAGGCGATCGTCGCCAGCCACACCAGAAGCGCGCCGAGAAACGACCAGATCCAGGGTTTGGTGAGCAGCGATTTCACCGATGTCATCGATCACCTCTCCCTGCGGCTGATCAGCACCCGCGCCGCCAGCACGATGATCAGGATGGCGCCGTTGGCGGCCACCTGCCAGTCGGGTGGAATGTGCATGAAGGTGAGCAGCGGCGAAGCCGCCAGCGCCAGCGTCAGTGCGCCGATCACCGCGCCGATCGGCGACACCCGGCCGCCGACGAACTCGCCGCCGCCGAGGATGACGCCGGCTATCGCCAGCAGCGTATAGCCATTGCCGATATTGGCATCGGCCGAGGTGGTGATGCCGATCAGCGCCATGCCGGACAGCACGCCGAACAGGCCGGCGAGCGCAAACAGCACGATCTTGGTCTTGAGCAGCGACCAGCCGGCGCGGCCGAGTGCCGCCGGATTGCCGCCCGAGCCGCGCAGGATCACGCCGTAGGAAGTGCGCATCAGGCCGAAATGAACGATGAGGCCGATGAGCAGCGCCGCGATGATCGGGAAGGGAATGAAAGGCGGCTTGAACGCCATCAGCCCAAGCAGCCAGTCCGGCGCCTTGCCGCCGGGTTTGGGCAAAACGAGAATCGCGAGCCCCTGCCAGACGAAGCTCATGCCGAGCGTCACCACGATGGAAGGCAAATTGCGCAGATGGATCAGCGCGCCGAGCAGCGCATAGACGCCGATCGATCCGAGCAGGATCAGGGCACCGATAAGCGGCGCATCCTTCAGCCAGGTCGCGGTGACGCAGCCGACGAAGCCGACGAAGGTGCCGATCGACAGGTCGAGCTCGTTGCCTGATATGACGAACATCTGCGCGATGGTCGCCAGTGCGATCGGGATCGCCAGGTTGAGCATCAGGCTGAAGCCGAAATAGCTGATGGCGCGCGGGTTGAGCCAGGCGATGGCGAGCAGCACCAGCGCCAGCGACAGCGCCGGCAGCAGCCCGCGCAGCAGGCGGGCGCGGGCCAGCGCGCCACGCTCGGCGGAAGTCCTGGCAGCGGTGTCGAGGCTGGCGGCCGTCATCTCAGGCCGCATCGCCGAAGGAGGACTGGATGATCTTCTCTTCGGTCAACTCGTCGCGGCGCAGATTGGCGACGATGCGGCCGTTCTTGAAGACATAGATGTGGTCGCAATTGTCGAGCTCTTCGGTTTCCGTGGTGTACCAGAGGAAGGTGCGGCCGCTTCTGGCCTCCTCGCGCACGAGGTCATAGACCTCCAGCTTGGTGCCGATATCGACGCCGCGCATCGGATCGTCCATCAGCACGATCTGCGCGTCCGAGCCGAGGGCGCGGGCAAACAGCGCCTTCTGCTGGTTGCCGCCCGACAGCGAAAAGATGTTGTTGTTCATATCAGGCGTGCGGATGCCTATCTTCTTTTGCCAAAATGCAGCAAGCTCGGCCTCGCGCTGCGGCGAGATCAACAGCCCGTTGCGCAAACGCGCCAGCGAACGGATACCGATGTTCTCAGTGATCGACCATTGCGGAAAAATGCCGTCCGACTGACGGTCGCCGGCGACCAGCGCCACAGGTGCTGTCACCTCGATACCGGTCCGGGCGCGCGATGCAGCAGCGAAGATCGCCAACAGCAGGTCGGTCTGGCCATGTCCCGCCAGCCCGGCAAGGCCGATGATCTCGCCGGCGCATGCGACAAGGTCGGTGCCGTCCTTCTGCGCGGCGGGCCGCGCCCGAACCCGCAGCGGGCTGGCGCCGGGCTTGGCGGCAGCGATTTCAGCGGCGATCTTCTGGCGCGCTTCCGCACCGCCCATCGCCGTCATCAGCCGGTCGCGGTCGAAGGCACTGGCGGCGTCAGCGACAACCACCTTGCCGTCGCGCATCACCACGATCCGGTCGGCGTTCCGCAGCACCTCGCCCAGCACATGCGAGATCAGGATGCAGCTTTTGCCGCCGGCGACGAAGCGGCGCACGAAGGCCAGCAACTGGCCGGCCGTGTGCGCGTCGAGCGACGATGTCGGCTCGTCGAGTATGACGAGGTCGAGCCGGTCCTGCGTCACCGTAAAGGCGCGCGCCACTTCCACCATCTGGCGCCGGCCGATCGACAGGTCGCCGACAATGTCCGACGCCGAGATACTGTGACCTGGAAAGATTTCGTCGAGCTTGGCGGCGATCAGATCGGCCGCCTTGCGCCGCCAGCCGAGTCCGCGCAGCGAAGCGTGGTTGATGCGTGTGTTCTCGGCGACACTGAGATTGGGGCACAGCGACAGTTCCTGGAACACGCAGCGTATGCCGAGCTGCTGCGCCCGCGACACCGAGTAGTTCGCCTCGATGCCGCCATGCACGCCGATCTGCCCGCTGTCGGGCATCAACGTGCCCGCCACCATATGCATCAGCGTCGATTTGCCGGCGCCATTGTGGCCGACAAGACCGACGCACTCGCCGGACCCGACGTGAAAATCCACGCCGCCCAGTGCGCGAACGGCGCCGAAATGCTTTTCGGCGCCGTTCAGTCTGATGATGTCAGCGTTCCCTTCAGGCATGCTCAACGATATCCGCTCGGCGATACGGACGGCAACGCTGCCGTGATGCTCACTTGATGTTGGCTTTGATGGCCGCGATCGCATCTTCCTGCGTGTATTCGTGGCTGGCGACGCCGCCCTTGGGGATCTTCGGCAGCTCGGCCTCGAAATCATCCTGGGTGAAGGCCAGATACGGCACCAGCAGATCGTGCGGAATATCCGTGCGGCCGTCGAGCACCTGCTGCGCCACCCAGAAGGCGAGCGATGACACGCCGGGCGCGATCGAGGCCGACCATGTCTGGTAGCCGTCCTTGTCCTTCTGTTCCTTCCACCACTGCAATTCGTCCTGGCGGTTGCCCATGATGATGGTCGGGCGCGGCTTGCCGGCGGCGGCGAAGGCCTGTGCGGCGCCATAGCCGTCACCACCCTGGTCGACGACGCCGACGATATCGGGCAGCGACGGAAGGATGGTCGCCACCGCCTTCTGCGCCGTCGTCTGGTCCCAGTCGCCGGTCACCGAACCGACGATCTTGAACTCGGGATGGGCGGCGACGCCTTCGAGGATGCCGGCATGGATGGCATCGTCGATCGAGGTGCCGGCAAGGCCACGTATTTCAAGCAGATTGCCGCCTTTGGGCTGGAATTTGGCCATCTGCTCGACTTCCTGCTTGCCCATGTCCTTGAAGTCGACGACGACGCGGTAGGCGCAAGGCTCGGTCACGGTGCCGTCGAAGGAGACGACGACAATGCCGGCGTCGCAGGCCTGCTTGATGGCGCCGTTGAGCGCATCCGGCGAGGCGGCGTTGATGACGATTGCGTCATAGCCCTGCAGGATTAGGTTCTGTACCTGCGCCGCCTGCGTCGGCACCTCCTTGTCGGCGGTGGTGAAGATGTCTGCCGCGCCGACGATCTTGTCGGCGACCGCCTTCTTGGTGACGATGCCATAGCTGTCGAGCATCGCCTGCCGCCATGAATTGCCGGCATAGTTGTTTGAGAAGGCGATTTTCTTGCCGCTGGTGTCGGCGAGTGCCGTGCCCGAGGCGAGCATCGCCGCCAGAGCGCCCAAGACGAACAGTTTCTTCATGTCGTTATCCTCCCAGATGTTGACTGCTGCATTTCCTACCGGCTTGACCCGGCCTCACTCCCAATCTGATTTGAGCACGGACGGTGCCGAACTCAAAACAGTCTCAATCCCGGCACCCGCACCCGGAGCCGGTACAACGATGTCGACGCCGTGATGTAGAGGCTCTGAAGGTCGTCGTCGCCGAAGGTGAAATTCGCGCAATCTTCGGGTGTCCGGATGACGCCAAGAATGGCGCCCGACGCATCAAAGACATGGATGCCGCCGGGGCCGGTGCAGTAAAGATTGCCGCGGCTGTCGATCTTCATGCCGTCGGGCGCTCCCGGCCCCTCGCCCTCGGTCACGGCCCAGACGGCACCGCCATTGAGGTCGCCATTCGCTTCGACGCCGAACACCCTGATGTGTCCGCATTCGGTGTCGTTGATGAACAGCCGCGACTCGTCCAGCGAAAAGCAAAGCCCGTTTGGCTGCACGAAATCGTCGGTCAGCAATGTCAGCCGAGCGTCGTCGCCATCGATGCGGTAGACGCCCTGGAACGGCAATTCCTGTGGCCGTGGCACGCCATAGAATTCCATCCGGCCATAGCCCGGATCGGTGAAGTAGATCGATCCGCCGGTGGCAATAACGATGTCGTTCGGACTGTTGAGCTGCTTGCCCTGATGGTGCGTGGCAAGCACGGTCACGCTGCCATTGGGCTCGGCGCGGGTCACGCGGCTTGTCGCATGCTCGCAGGTGACCAGCCGCCCGAGGCGGTCCAGCGTGTTGCCGTTGGCCTTGTAGCTCGGCTCGCGCAACAGCTCGATCTCGCCCGCGGCACTGCGGCGGTACATGCGGCTTTCCGGAATGTCGGAGAAGACCAGCCATTTCTCGTAAGGATGCCAGACCGGCCCTTCGAGGAAGCCGAAGCCGCTCGCCAGCGTTTCGATCGTCGCGTCGCCGACGACGTCGTCCAGGCCGGAATGGCGCGCGCGCACCGAAACCGACATCACTGGCTCCCGGCCCGAACAGCCGTGCGTATTCGCATGGTGACGAATGGCATGAGCGCTTCCCCGATATGGTCTCTTGTTGGGGTCGAGCGTAGTTGCGGTGCCCGCGAGGCGATACGGGTCAAAGCGCATGGCCGACTGTGCATTTGCACAGTCGCGTAGGGGCTAATCGGGGCAGAGTGATAGCGGCTACGGCGAGGCCGGACTAGGGCCGGCGAACACTCAGCAAAAGCGCGGTCAAGGTTGCGCTCGCGCACGCCACCGCCACGAGCACGACTACGCCGGCAGAGTTGGGCTTTTGCCCTGCGCGAAACGCGTCGCGCTTCGCTGGCAAAGGACTGTAAACCAAGGCCTTCAGATCGGACCTGCTGCCGTGCCGAACTGAATAGGCGCGCGTGAACTCGGCACCGAGAAGGAAAATCTCCGATGAGTAGTAAACCCAGAGCAGGATGACGAGCAGTCCACCGGCGGCGCCATAGGAGGACGCAATCGCGCTGGTACCGATATACCAGCCGATAAGCGATTTTCCCAACGTGAACAGGGCAGCGGTCATAACAGCACCAATCCCTACATCGCGCCATTCCAAGGTTCGATCGGGCAAAACTTTGTAAATGGCGGCGAACATCAGGGAGATGAGGGCAAATGAAACGACGGCGTTGATGACGCTGAGTATGATCGTTCCGAACGGCAGATGGACGTTGATAAAATCGCTCAGTGCCGAAATCGCAGCGCTTGCTATGAGAGAGACCAGCAACAGGAACCCGAGCGCGGCGACCAACCCCAGACTGGCGGCTCGTGCCCGCACCAGACGCGACAAAGAACTGCCCCGCGGTTCGACCTTCCAAATTGTGTTCAGTGACTGCTGCATTTCACCAAAGACGCCAGACGCGGCCACCAACAAGGTGACTAGCCCGATGACCGCGGCCCAGGTTCCGTACAGCTTGCTCGATGCATTCTCCAGCGCAGTCTGGAGGAGGTCGGCGCTTTCCGGCCCCATCAGCCCGGAGACCTGGGCAGACAAAGCCAATTGTGCGGCATCATGACCGAAGGCGAGACCAGCGATAGCGACCACGATCAGCAAGATCGGCGCCAGCGAAGTGGCAGCATAGAAAGCCATCGCAGCACCATGACTAAGAGCATTGTCGTTGATGAAGCCGACTACGCTTTCACGCACCAAGTGCCAGAAGTTTATGATCGCGGTTCGCACGTCGAGCCCGTGGGCAGCAAGTTGAAATGGCGTCCATTAGCAATGCGCCAGAACTTCCGATGTTCCGTTTGGTGGCCGCGCCATTGGGTTCAGGAATTGAATCGGAACGCTGGTGCCGAGAACGTCAGCCGACAGGCTTGGGCGCGTGGGCTGAAGGACCTAGCGCTGCGGCGGCGCCTGTGCCAGCCAGGCATCGAGCCGGTCCTGCTCGCGGCGCAGCGCGTCGATGTTGATCAGGCCGCGCGCCATGGCGAGATAGATCGCCCGCGTCCGCGAGTTGAACACGGAAGCATCGCTGGCGCCGTCCTCCGCGGGCACGATGCCGAGCTTGTCGTAGACATGCTTGATGCGGCTCTGCGCGCCACGGATCGACAGGCCGCGGCGGGCCGCGATCGCCCGGTCGGTCAGGCCGAGCGCGATGTCGATCAGGCTCTCATATTCACCGTCGGTGATGCCCTCGAACTTGTCCTGCACCCGGTGCTGGATGCCACGGATCTCGCGGTCGATGATGCAGTGGCCATCGCGGAAAACGCCGCGCAAGGCGGACCGCATGCCTTCCTCCGTGGCCGATTTGAGCACATAGCCGTAGACCGAACCGGGCGGCACGATGCGTGCCACGCCGCGCACATAGGCCTCGTCGGCGAAATTCGACCAGAACAGGATGTGGGTGCCGGCGCGGCGGTTCCAGATCGCCTTGGCGACCTCGATCCCGGTCGCCTTCGGCATCTGCAGATCAAGCACGACATGCGGCGGCTCGCGCTCGGTCGCCAGGCTGATGGCGTCTTCGCCGTCGCTCGCTTCGATCACCTCGACGTCGCCGGGCCATAGTTGCTCGACGGTGCGCCGCGCGAAGGTGCGGTGCAGCCCGTCATTCTCGGCGATCATCACAAGCATCACATGGCCTCCGACACGGCGAGCTCGCCGGGCATTGTTGCAGCCGCCGCAGCCGGCAATTCCCGCGACGGCTGGCGATCGATCTCGACGAGGACGCGCGTGCCGCCGCTCTTGCGGCCGGCCTGTCCGATGCGCAGCCGCGCCCCGATAAGCGCCGCACGCGTATGCATATGGCCGATGCCGCCATGCGCCGCCGGATCGATAGCGCCGCAGCCCTGGCCGTCATCCGTCACGATCACCCGCAGCACGCTCGCGGTCGACGCCAGCAAGACATCGATTCGGCGCGGCGCGGCGTGGCGAACCGCATTGTTGATCGCTTCCTGCACGATCCTGTAGAGCGCGGTGCGAACCGGCTCGGGCAGGCTGTCGGCGCAGCCGTCGCTGGTGTCGGCGATGTGCACGGCAATCGGCGGCTTGGCCTTGCTGACGCTGCGGTTGAGATGCGCCTCGACCGCGTCGCGCAGGCCGAACAGTTCGAGCACGCTCGGCCGCATCGCGTCGACGATGTGGCGCAGTTCCGTCAGACACCCGGCGACCTCCTGTTCGAGATCGGCAAGCTGCGCCGCTCGCGCCACGCCCTGGCCGCGCAATGCCGAAAGCTGGCGCGCAATGCGGGCCAGGTCGGCAAGCGTCTGGTCGTGCAAATCCATGGCCATGCGCCGACGTTCGCGTTCCATGCCTTCGGTCAGTTGCGAGGCGCCGACGCGCAGCAGTTCGACACGGTTGCGCGCCTCGCTCTCGGCAAGCATGGCGCGCCGCGCCTCCTCGGTCTGGATCAGCGCGAAGATATAGGGCGCGATCAGATCGGCGCACTGCTGGGCGACCGCGACATCGGCTAGCGTGTAGCAGCCGACCTCGTGCCGGCTGATGTTGAGGGCGCCGATGACACTGCCCCGCGCCCTGAGCGGCACAATGATGCGGCTGCGCAGCTTGGCCGCGAAAATCGGCTCGTCGAAGGCGCCGGCAAAGTGGAAGCGGTCGTCGACAAGCGCGTTGTCCGATAACAGATAGGGCGTCTTGCCCCACAACACGTAGCGGATCGGACTGCCTTCAACCGGATGCTGGGCGAGCTCGCTCCAACTGGTGTGGAAACCGGCTTCATAGCAGGCATGCATGCGCCCATCGTGAGACAGCACCGCCAGATCGATATGGTCGTGCGGAATAAGCGTGCCGATCTCGATGGCTGTCGCGCGGAACGCCGTGCCGGGATCGATATGGCCGGCAAGCGCCCGCGAGATCGCCAGCAGCCGGTCGATCAGGACCAGGGACACTTCCGGCATTGGCTTTCACGATCCTCCCGTGCCGGGAAATAGTGGACGCATGCCGGCGCTGCTGTCAACGACGGCGCCCTTTACGGCAGTCGATCAACTTGCGGTGCAATGATTGAAAAGGCTTCGTGTCCTGGTCTAGGGAGGAGGCGAGGAGACCGAAACAGAATGCCAGTGACGCAAAACGTTGCTCCGGGCGCCCCGGGAATTCCGGCCCGCTGGACGTCAAGCGCCAAGAGTGGCGTCGGAACGTCGCTTTCGCCGGCGGGCCAAATCTGGTTCACGATCAGCCACGGCATCCTCAACGAAATCTACTATCCGCGCCTCGACAGCGCCTGCACGCGCGACCTCGGCCTGATCGTCACCGGCCCCGACGGCTATTTCTCGGAAGAGAAGCGCGATGCCGCGCACATCATCGAACCGTTCGAGGACGGCGTGCCCGCCTACAGGCTGGTCAACTCCGCCGCCGACGGCGCCTACCGGATCGAAAAGCGCATTCTCGCCGACCCGGCGCGCCCGGCGCTGTTGCAGGAAATCACCTTCACGGCGCTCAAGGGGGTGCCCGGTGACTACCGCGTCTACGCGCTTCTGGCACCGCATCTGGTCAATGCCGGCATGGGCAACACCGCCTGGGTCGGCGAGCACAAGGGAAAGCCCGTGCAGTTCGCCTCGGGGCGCGGCACGTGCCTGGCGCTGGCCTCGTCGCTGCCCTGGCGAACCGGCTCGGCCGGCTATGTCGGTTTCTCAGACGGCTGGCAGCAGCTCCGTAATACAGGCGAGCTCGACCCGGCATGCCAGCGGGCCGAGAACGGCAATGTCGCGCTGACCGGCGAGATCGGCTTTTCCGCCACCGAGACCAAGGCCTTGCTGGCGCTAGGATTTGGAGCGACGCCGGACGAAGCGGCGGAACATGCTTTCGCTAGCCTAAACCGAGGCTTTGAACCAGCAGCGAAGTCCTACGTCGAAAAATGGCGCAAGTGGCAAAAGAGCCTGCTGCCGCTGGACCGGCACACGGCATCTGGCATCAACAGCTATCGCACCAGCACCGCGGTACTGGCGACACATCGCTCGATCACGACGCCGGGCGCTGCGGTCGCCAGCCTGTCCATTCCATGGGGCTTCAACAAGGGTGACGACGACCTCGGTGGCTACCATCTGGTCTGGCCGCGCGATCTGGTCGAGACGGCGGGCGGCTTTCTCGCTGCCGGCGACGCCGCCTCGGCGCTGCAAATCCTCGACTATCTCAGCTCCATCCAGCAGCCGGACGGCCACTGGCCGCAGAACGCCTGGCTCGATGGATCGGTCTATTGGCCCGGCATCCAGATGGACGAATGCGCCTTCCCACTGCTGCTGGCCGATGCTTTGCACCGTGCCGGCCATCTGCCGCGCGCCAGGCTCATAACCTTCCTGCCGATGATCGAACGCGCCGCCAGCTATGTCGTGCGCAACGGACCGGTCACCGGCGAGGACCGCTGGGAAGAGGATGCCGGCTACAGCCCGTTCACGCTCGCCGTCGAAATCGCCGCACTGCTTGCCGCGGTCGACCTGCTCGACGCCTGCGGCATGCCTGAGCCGGCGACCTATCTGCGCGAGACCGCCGATGGCTGGAACGATCAGATCGAGCGCTGGACCTATGTCAGCGGCACGGCGATCTGCACGCAAGCCGGCGTTGACGGCTACTACGTCCGCATCGCGCCACCCGACAGCGCCGAGGCCGGCTCGCCGAAGGACGGTTTTGTCCCGATCAAGAACCGGCCACCCAGCGATAGCAACCGGCCCACAGAGGCAATCGTCAGCCCGGACGCGCTGGCGCTGGTGCGCTTCGGCCTGCGGGCGGCCGATGACCCGCGCATCGTCGACACGGTCAAGGTCATCGATGCGCAATTGCGCTGCGAGTTGCCGCAAGGGCCGCTCTGGTATCGCTACACCAGCGACGGCTATGGCGAGCATGAAGATGGTGCGCCCTTCGACGGCACCGGTCAGGGCCGTCCGTGGCCGTTGCTGGCCGGCGAACGCGCCCATTACGAGCTGGCGGCGGGGCGCAGGAACAAGGCGATCAGCCTGCTGGCAGCGCTGGAAGGCTCGGCCGGGCCGGGCGGCCTGTTGCCGGAGCAAGTCTGGGACGGCATCGACCTGACTGAGCGCGAACTGCTGCATGGCCGCCCCTCGGGCAGCGCCATGCCGCTGGTCTGGGCACATTCGGAGCATATCAAGCTGTTGCGCTCGCTGCACGACGGCGCGGTCTTCGACATGCCCCCGCAAGGCGTCAAGCGCTACACCGAGGACAGGACCGTATCGCCGTTCAGGACATGGCGGTTCAACAACAAGATCCGCACCATGCCGGCGGGCAAGACGCTGCGTGTCGAGCTGTTGGCCCCGGCAATTATTCACTGGAGCAGCCACAACTGGGCGACCGCCCATGACAGCCAGACGGCAGAGAATGCTTTCGGCATCCATCTTGCCGATCTGCCCGTCGCCGGCCTCCCCGAGGGAAGCACGCTGATCTTCACTTTTTTCTGGTCCGCAACCGGCGATTGGGAGAATGTCGACTTCTCCGTCATATCAGGCGAGCAGGACAGCCAGTAGATCTTCCCCCGATAAACCCCGCAAATCTCCAAGGAAACAGGGACGAAACCATGCAGATCGGAATGATGGGACTGGGCCGGATGGGCGCCAACATGGTCCGGCGCCTGATGCGCGACGGCCACGAATGCGTCGTCTACGACATCAATCCCGCCAGCGTCGCGGCTCTGGTGACCGACGGCGCGCTGGGGGCGGCTTCAATGGAAGAATTCGTCGGCAAGCTCGTCAAGCCACGTTGTGTGTGGCTGATGCTGCCGGCAGCGATCACCGGCAGGATCATCGATCAGGTGGCGGCCCTGATGGAGCCTGGCGACATCGTCATCGACGGCGGCAATTCCTACTATCACGACGCCGTCGACCAGGCCGCGAAACTGGCCGGCAAGGGTATCCATCTTGTCGATGTCGGCACCAGCGGCGGTGTCTGGGGCCTGGAGCGTGGCTACTGCCTGATGATCGGCGGTCCCGATGTGGCGGTGCAACACCTCGATTCGATCTTCGCCACGCTGGCGCCGGGCGCCGACGCCGGCTCCAATCCGCCCAAGGATGCCGGGACCGCGCCCTTTGGCTATCTGCATTGCGGACCGAGCGGCGCTGGCCACTTCGTCAAGATGGTGCACAACGGCATCGAATATGGCGTCATGGCCGCCTATGCCGAAGGCATGAACATCCTGAAATCGGCCAATGCCGGCAAGCGGCAACGGACGGCGGACGCCGAGACCAGCCCGCTGGAAAACCCGCAATACTACCAGTTCGACATCGACCTTCCCCAGGTGGCCGAGGTCTGGCGCCATGGCAGCGTCATCGGCTCCTGGCTTCTCGACCTGACCGCCGGCGCATTGAAAGGCGACCCGGGCCTGGCGAATTTCGGTGGCCGCGTCTCGGATTCCGGCGAAGGCCGCTGGACGCTGAAGGCGGCGATCGACACAGGCGTACCAGCACCGGTTTTGTCCTCGGCTCTGTTCGACCGCTTCTCCTCGCAAGGCGAATCCGAATTCTCCGACAAGCTGTTGTCCGCCATGCGCTATGCCTTTGGCGGCCATGTCGAGAAGCCGAAGGCAGGCAAGTGACGGCACAGGGGGAGACACGCTGATGAGCCCGGAACGGTCCGACACGCTGGTGCTCTTCGGAGCGACCGGCGACCTCGCCCACAAGAAGATATTTCCAGCGCTTTACCAGATGGTCGCCAAGGGCACGCTCACCGAACCGGTGATCGGCGTCGCCTTTGACGCCTGGGATCTCAAGCAATTGCAGGCGCGCGCCCGCGACGGCATCGTCAATGCGCTCGGCAAGATCGACGAAAAGGTGTTCGCCAAATTCGCCTCGCTGCTGCGCTATGTCAGCGGCGACTACCGCGATGGAGCGACGTTCGAGAAACTGAAAAGCGCGCTCGGCACCGCGCAGCGGCCGCTGCACTACATGGCGGTGCCGCCGACCATGTTCGAGACCGTCGTCCAGGGGCTGGAGCAATCGGGCACCGCGCATGGCGCGCGGCTGATGGTGGAAAAGCCCTTCGGCCACGATCTGCAATCGGCGCGCTGGCTGAACCGGGTTCTGCACCTGGTGTTCGACGAACAGTCGATCTTCCGCATCGACCATTATCTCGGCAAGGAAGCGATCCAGAACCTGCTCTATTTCCGCTTCGCCAATTCCTTCCTCGAACCTATCTGGAATCGCAATTTCGTCGAGAGCGTGCAGATCACCATGGCCGAGGATTTCGGCGTCGAGGGACGCGGCCGTTTCTATGACGATGTCGGCTGCATCAGGGATGTCATCGAAAACCATCTGCTCAACATCCTGTTGCTGCTTGCCATGGAGCCGCCTGTCGGCCGTTCCGCCGACGATCTGATCGACGAGAAGGTGCAGGTGCTGCGCGCCATCCGCACGCTGACCAAAGACGATGTCGTGCGCGGCCAGTTCACCGGCTATCTCGCCGAGCCGGGCGTGGCGCCGAACTCGCCGGTCGAGACCTTTGCCGCGGTGCGTTTCTTCGTCGACACCTGGCGCTGGCAGGACGTGCCGTTCTTCATCCGCGCCGGCAAGAACATGCCCGTGCATGTCACTGAAGTGGTGGTGCGGCTGAAGCGGCCGCCGCTCGATGTCTTCGACCCGATCAAGCCCGCCGACCAGAACTACGTCCGCTTCCGCATCGACCCCCAGGTGGTGATCGCCATCGGCGCCCAGCGCAAGGCGCCAGGCGACGACATGATCGGCGAGCAGGTCGAACTGACGGCGCTCGACGACAGCAAGGGCGACATGCCGCCCTATGAGCGGCTGATCGGCGACGCCATGAACGGCAACGGCCAGCTGTTCACCCGCCAGGACGCCAGCGAACTGGCCTGGCGCATCGTCGGCCCGGTGCTCGGCGACACCACGCCGCCGCACCTCTACGAGCTGGGAACATGGGGGCCAGCGGACGTCATGGCCGGGTTCGGGCCGCCCAATGGTTGGATTGATCCGGTGAAATGAGAGGGGACACGATGGCCAAGGCGGTGAAACAACCGGCATCGGGCCCAGAGACGTCGGGACCTGAGAAGATCGTGCTTTCGATCGATATTGGCGGCTCGCACGTCAAGATCCTGACCAGTGCCGGCGGCGAGGAGCGCCGCGCCGACTCCGGACCGGGCCTGACGCCGCAGCAGATGATCGATGCGGTCAAGAAGCTCGCCGAGGGCTTGCCCTACGATGTCGTCTCGATGGGCTATCCGGGCCCGGTCAACCACAACAGGCCGCTGACCGACCCCGCCAATCTCGGCAAGGGCTGGGCTGGATTTGACTTCGCGGGTGCGTTCGGCAAACCGGTGAAGGTTGTCAACGATGCACTGATGCAGGCTATTGGCAGCTATGAGGGCGGGCACATGCTGTTCCTCGGGCTCGGCACTGGTCTCGGTGCAGCGATGATTGCCGACAACGTCGCCCAGCCGATGGAACTCGCCCACCTGCCCTACAGGAAGGGCAAGAGCTTCGAGGACTATGTCGGCGAGCGCGGCCTCGAAAAGCGCGGCAAGAAGAAATGGCGCAGATATGTCTTCGATGTCGTCGACCGGCTCCGCGCCGCCATGCAGCCGGACTATGTCGTCATTGGCGGCGGCAACGTCGACAAGCTGGATGAATTGCCCGCCGACTCCAGGCGCGGCGACAACACACGCGCCTTTGAAGGCGGATTTCGTTTGTGGCGCGACAAAGCGCTCATAGTCTGATATTGTTATTGTTTAATATAGTTGTTCAAAATAACGTGTGAAGTGACGCCAAGTCATTGCATTGCGCAGATTTGCCGACTAGGAATTCCGCGCCACAACAACGCCATTCGCCCCGTGGACGCACGAAGCACGCCACAGCATTTTGATTTCGCGCATGATCCTTTCCGGGAATCGAATCCGATTTTCAGGTCATTCGCTTTAGACGGAGAAATAGAGTGACCGACGATAGCAACAGCACCCGTAAAGACATCGACCTGCTCGAGCTGACCGCTCACATCGTGTCCGCTTATGTCGAGAAGAACCGCTTGCCCGTTTCCGGCCTGGCCGATCTGATCGCCAGCGTCAGCACCTCGATAAGCGGGCTCGGCAAGCCGGTGGTCCCGGTGGCTGCCCCCCTGGTCCCCGCGGTCAACCCCAAGAAATCGGTGACGCCCGATTTCATCATCTGCCTCGAAGACGGCAAGAAGTTCAAGTCGCTGAAGCGTCACCTCGGCGTGCATTTCGGCCTGACGCCGGACGCCTATCGCGCCAAATGGGGCTTGCCGTCCGACTATCCGATGGTTGCCCCCAACTATGCCGCCTCGCGTTCTCTGCTGGCGAAGTCGATCGGCCTCGGCCGCAAGGCAGCCCCTGTGAAGGCACCTGTCAAGGGCAGGAAGGCGAAGGCCTCGGCCTGAACAATTCAGTCCTGCGCCAACAGTCAGGACGACTGGAACAGAAGCCTGCCGGCGAATCCGCCTTGGCAGGCTTCATGCTGGGTCGGACGGGTCTTTGGGGGGTGAGCCATGAATTACACCAGAATGGTGATCGAGAAAGAGGCGCCGGAAGAGTACGGCTACGACCGTATCCGCTACAATCTCTCCGAAAGTTCGATCGCCGACCAGAAGCTCTCCGACATCGGCCTGTCGCTGCCTGATCTGACGCTTTTCTATGGCGAGCATCGCGGCGACAAGGCGTTGCGCGCGCTGATATCGGCGCAGGACGCCGGCGTTTCGCCTGACGATGTCCTGGTCACCGCCGGTGCCGCCGGCGCGCTGTTCATCATCTCGACCTCGCTTTTGTCGCAGAGCGATCATCTCGTCGTCATCAGGCCCAACTATGCCACCAACATCGAAACCCCAAGGGCGATCGGCTGCACCATCAGCTTTGTCGACCTGGCCTTCGAGGAAGGCTTCGCCATCGATGTCGAACGCGCCAAGGCGGCGATACAGCCGAACACGAAACTGATCAGCGTCACCTGCCCGCACAACCCGACCGGCACGATGATGAGCCGAACCGAGCTCGATGCGCTGGTGGCGCTCGCCGAAAGCAGGAACTGTCATCTGCTGGTCGACGAGACCTACCGCGACCTCTCCTACGGCCGTCGCCTGCCGTCGGCGGCATCGCTGAGCCCGAAGGCGATCAGCGTCTCGTCGCTGTCCAAGGCCTTCGGCATTCCCGGCATTCGCATCGGCTGGCTGGTCACCAGGGACGCGGCGCTTCAGGAGAAATTCCTCGCCGCCAAGGAGCAGATCGGCATCTGCGGCAGCGTCATCGACGAGGGCATTGCGCGCGGCATGCTTGAGCGCCGGGGACGCCTTCCTGGCGACGCTGCTGCCCGAAATGGCCAAGCGCCGCGACATCGTCCAGGCCTGGATCGACCGCGAGCCACTGGTCGACTGGGTGCCGCCCGAAGGTGGTGTCGTCGGTTTCCCCCGCCTCAATGTCGATCCCGGCTTCGACCTCGACAGGTTCTACGTGAACTTGCTGGAAAACCATGCCACTTATGTCGGACCCGGCCACTGGTTCGAAATGGAGAAGCGCTTCTTCCGCGTCGGGTTTGGCTGGCCGACGGAAGCCGAATTGAGCGGCGGCCTCGACGCCATCTCCGCCGCGCTGCGGCAATAACTTCCCCGTGCAGTCGATGGAGTAGGCTTAAAATTTCTTGATCCAGCACTGATTTTAACGCATATCCGCGGCGAACTGAGCTAAAAGTTCCGCCAGCCGGACCAGCGCCCATCGTGGAAGTGCCCCGCCAGCTGATGCCATCGCAACGGGGCCTCACTCCATGACATCAGCACAAACCTCGCTGGACCAGCGCTATGCCGCGTTCCGCCACCGCTCCTTCCTGAGCTATTGGGCGGCGCGCTTCCTCACCACCTTCGCCACCATGATCGTGTCCGTCGCGGTCGGTTGGCAGATGTACGACTTGACCCGCGACCCGCTCGATCTGGGCCTGGTCGGCATCGTCCAATTCCTGCCGTCGCTGCTGCTGGTGCTGGTCACCGGGGTCGTGGCCGACCGCTTCGGCCGCCGCCTGATCATGGCGCTGGCGGTGGTGATGGAAGCGATCTGTGCGCTGGCGCTGCTATTCCTGACGCTGCGCGGCATCAGCGGGCCGCTGCCGATCTTCGCCGTGCTGGCCATGTTCGGCGTCGCCCGCGCCTTCTTCGGCCCGGCCTCCGCCTCGCTGTTCGCCAATCTGGTGCCATCGGAGGATTTCGCCAACGCCATCGCCTGGAATTCATCGGCCTGGCAGACGGCGACCATCGTCGGTCCGGTCGCCGGCGGCCTGCTCTACGGCGTGTCGCCGGAAGTGGCCTACGGCACCGCCGCTGTCCTGATGCTTGTGTCCGGGCTGCTGATCTTCACCATCCCGAAGCCGTCGCAGCGCACGGAGACGGAAAAGCCGACGATGCAGCACCTGTTAGGCGGGTTCAGCTATATCTGGAGCGAGAAGATCGTGCTGGGCGCCATCTCGCTCGATCTGTTCGCCGTGCTCCTGTCCGGTGCTTCGGCGCTGCTGCCGGTCTATGCGCGCGATATCCTCCAGCTCGGTCCCTGGGGGCTCGGCCTGCTGCGCTCGGCGCCCAGCGTCGGCGCCATTTGCGTCGCTATCTGGCTGGCCGGGCATCCGCTCCGCAACCACGCCGGCATGATCATGCTGGCCTCCGCCGCGTCGTTCGGCGCCTTCACCGTGCTGTTCGGTCTGTCGACCATCACCTGGCTGTCGATCGTCGCGCTGGCCTTCCTCGGCGCCACCGACATGTTCAGCGTCTACATCAGGGAAACCTTGATCCAGTTGTGGACGCCCGACCACGTGCGTGGCCGCGTCAACGCCGTCAACCAGGTCTTCGTCGGTGCTTCCAACGAACTGGGCGAATTCCGCGCCGGCACGATGGCGGCGTTGATCGGCACGGTGCCGGCCGTGGTGATCGGCGGCGTCGGCGCCATCGCCGTCGCGGGCCTGTGGATGGTGCTGTTCCCGCAACTGCGCAAGGTGCGCCACCTCAACGGGCGAAACTGAAGGGCCTTATCGCGCTTCCGGTTTGCCGAAGATCATCCGCAGGAACTCGTCCAGCCAGCGCTTGAGATGCATGTCCCAGATCAGCCGGCCGCCAAGGTGATCGCGGCCAGGCTGCGCGCCCGGCAACTCGAAGCGATGCGCGCCGCGCACCACCCAGCGCTGCATCATCACCCTGGTCAACTCGCCATGGAACTGGATGCCCCAGGCATTGTCGCCATAGCGGAAGGCCTGGTTGGGATAGGTCTCCGCCGTCGCCAGCAGCGTTGCGTCCCTGGGCAGCGAAAAGCCCTCGCGGTGGAACTGATAGACCATCTCAGGCCAGTGCATCAGTTGCTTGCCGGCTTCGGTCGCCTTCAGCGGATACCAGCCGATCTCGACCAGCCCTTCGCCATGCCCCTCGACCTTGCCGCCGAGATGGTTGGCCAGCATCTGCGCGCCGAGGCAGATGCCGAGAAACGGCCGGTTCTCCTTGAGCGGTATCTCCAGCCAGTTGGTCTCGCGGCGGACGAACTCATCCTCGTCATTGGCGCTCATCGGGCCGCCGAACACCACCGTGCCGGCGTGGCCGTCCAGCGTTTCCGGCAAGGTGTCACCCAGCGGCGGCCGGCGGATGTCGAGTTCAAAGCCCTCTTCCAGCAGCATGTGGCCGACGCGGCCGGGGCTCGAATTCTCCTGATGCAGCACGATCAGGATTCTTGGCTTCGAACTCGTTTGGCGCGGCATGGGCAGGCGAAAATCCTATTCGTCGCTCGATGTTCCGGTGGCGCCGGGCGCGTGCGCCGCCGCCTTGCGGCGCGCCTCGACGCGGTCGCGGCGTTCGACACCGATCAGCTCGGCAACCCGCCAGACCGTGTTGTCCTCGAGCTCGTGCAACTCGCCATCCGCATAGACGATCTCCCACATCAGGCCGATGAAAGCCTTGCGCGCATCGGCTTCGAGATGGCGCTTCAAGACACTGGTGAAAGCATAGAGATCGATCGCCTCATTGTCGGCCCGCTCGCCGGCGGCGGCGAGCGCTTCGAGTTCGGCGCCGCTGATCGAGTAGCTCTCGGCCAGCACCGCCTTGAACCGCTCCCACTCGACATCCTGGCGCACACCATCGGCGTTCATCACATGGTAGAGGAGCGCCGAGGCAGCGATGCGCGGATCGTCCGTGCTGGCATGCGTGCCGGCGCCGGCGGGCAAATCCCTGAGAAATGACAGAACGCGTTCAAACATAGATCCATTCCCCAACGGCCCGACGGCCGGCCCAACTCAAAACAACCGAAACCGGCGCGGCGATTTTTCCGCTCCCTCGTCCGGATCGACGCCAGGATCGTCCGGCAGCCGCGCAAGCTCCTCGGCCGGCTCGACACCCTCGGCATCGGTCGGCACCGCGGCGAAGGCCGCCGCCGTGATCGGCCTGACATGATCCTCGAGGCTCTCGGCGTCCTTGCCCGCCGCCTCGCCCCGACCGGTATCATCGATCACCTCGGCCGGCCTTTTTTCGCTCGTCGGCTTTGCCAATGCTTCAATGACCGGCGCCGCGCTCGCTGGTGCATCCTCATGGCTGTCGATCAGCTGGCCGAGACGCTCCATCGGTGCGCGCCACTCGAAGGCGTCGAGCCGGCCGGTGATCGGCGATACCGGCGCCCAGCGTTCGGACACCACGCCGTCGGCAACCCAGGCTGGATCGCGCGGCGCCCGTACCGCCCTCGACAGCAGCTGCCGCACCTTGCCCTGGTCGCCGGTCTCGGCCTCCTCGATGTCGGCGAGCAGCAGATAGGCGCCCTCGCGGCGGTCCATCCGGATCGCAGCCTCGGCCTCGCGGCGGGCGGTCGAGAAATCCTGCGCGTCGAGCGCGGCGCGTGCCACCGTCATCGACGACTCGGCGTGGTTCTTCTTCATCTCCTGCAGCTTCTTCGCCCGGTTGAGGCGGTCGAGCACGGCGTCGCCCGGTCTTGCATGGGTATAGAGTTCGGCGACCTCCGGATGCGGCTCGGCCTTCCACGCCGCCTCGAGGATTTTTGAGCCCTTGCGCACATCGTTCTGCTTGAACAGCGCCGCGGCGGCGGCAACGGCAGCGGGCGCAAAGTCCGGCCGCAGCCGGTTGGCCTCGATCGCCGCGGTCCTGGCGGCAGCGGGATCGCTGTCGGCAAGCGCCTGCGCCTTGGCGGTCAGCAGCACGGCGCGGCGGCGGTTGGCGGCATCGCGTTCGATCTGCCGTGTCGACTTCTGCGCGTCGACCAGTTTCAAGGCGCCGTCCCAATCGCCGCGTGCGGTCAGCTCTTCCAGCGTCGATTCGGCTGCCCAGGCCAGCTGTGGCGCCATCACCGCGGCACGGCCGGCATAGTGGCGGGCGGCGTTGCGGTCGCCGAGCCGTTCGGCTTCGAGATAGAGTCCGCGCAAACCGAGCAGCCGCATTTCGGGATCGTCGAGCATGCTCTCGAACTTCTGCCGCGCGCCTTCATGATCGCCTTCGAGCAGCGACGCCTGCGCCTCGAGCAGATGGATCAGCGGTTCCTGGTCGGAGCGGATCAGCTTGGCGGCTTCCTTGGTCTTCTTGCGGGCCAGCGCGCCGTCGCCGGCGCCGGCGGCGATCATGCCGGTCGACAGCGCCTGATAGCCGCGGTCGCGGCGGCGGACGCGGAAATAGCGCGAGATGGTGTAGGGGCTGTTCCACAGCGACTTGAGCAGCCACCAGAGGATCATCACCGCGGCGACCACGGCAACGACAGCTACCGCCGCCACCATCAGGCTGACCTGGTATTGATAGCCGCTGAAGGTGACGACCATGTCGCCTGGCCGGTCGGCCAGCCAGGCAAAGCCCAGCCCGAGCGCGAAGACGACGATGAGGAAGGCGAGCAGCCGGATCATTGTGTTACCCTCATGCCTTCATCGCGCCGGAGATCAGCGCGTCGACCTGGGTTTCGACCTCGATGCGTGCTTTTAGTTTGCCGGCAAAGTCGGCGCCGGCAGCCTTGGCGGCGTCGGGCAGCGTGTCGTATTCACTGAGCGCCTTGGCGTAGTCGCCCTGGTTGACCGCCGCCTCCATGCGCGCGACGATTTCCGGGGCACCGGCGCCTTCGACGGCGCCGATCGGCCTGACCTTGACCAGCGATTCGGCGCTCGACAGAAGGTTCTGCAGGAAGCCGGCATTCTCATCGACAGGCGTCGCAGCAGTGACCATGGCACTGGCGGTGGCATCCGCCTGCGATGCGATCTCGGCGCGGGTCGGAACGCCCTTTTCGGCATAGGTGCGCAAGGTCGCAAGCTGCGGCGCATCAGGCGAAATCGCGGCAAAGGTTTCGAGTTCGGCCGAGAACGGTACGCCACGGTCGAGCGCCGCCTTGAGCGCCGAGGCGGCGATGGCGAGCGCGATCTTCGGCTGTCCGGCCGCCGCCTCGACCTTGCCGGAAAGCTGCGACACCGACTGCTCCAGCGCGGTGAGCCGTCCATCCTGTGCCGTCGCCGCCTCGCCGGCCGACTTCACCTGCGCGTCGAGACCAGCCAGTTTTTCGTTGAGCGGGCCGAGATCTACCGGGGCTGTGCTGCCGGCCTTGCCGAGCGCGGCGACCGCCGTTTCGATCTGCGCGACCTTGTCGCCCAGTGCGGCGAGCCCGGCAGTGTCGCCTGCTCCGCCTTTCTCGATCGCCGATTTCAGCGCCGCGACATCCGCCTTGACCTGCTCCAGGCCCGAGGACAGCCCGACCACTTTGGCCGCTGCATCGCTGTTGCCGCCAGCGTCCTTCAAGCTTGCGATTTCGGTCTTCAGCGAGGTGATGTCGCCATTGACCCCGTCAAGCGAGACACTGGCGCCCGAGCCCGGCGCGCCGAGCAGTCCGGCAAACTGCAGCCCGCCGGCGCCAACCAGCGCGATGACACCGCCAATGATGCCGGCAGCGATGCCGTTGATGCCGCCACGCTTTTCAGGTGTCGGCGCCATTCTGTCGTCCCGTGTCTCGGGTTTTGCCTTGTCGCCGTCGGTCTGCGTGCGCTTCGCCGAAGCATCCTCGAAATTGTAGTCGAAGGCTTTGGTTTTGCCGGCCGGCGCATCGGATGCTCCGGGATCGTCGGACGATCCGGGATAGGGGAGCTCAGCCTCGCTAGCGGGCTTTGTCGCCGCCGCCAGCGGCTGCTCCGATTCGGCCTGGGCGTCGGCATGCTCCCAGGGCTCAAGATCTGTCTGGTCGGCATGCACCGGCTCTTCAGGAACCTCGGGCTGCGAGGCGTTCGCTGCTTCCTCGGCTTTCGCCTCGTCCGTCTGAGCCTCGCGCCTGGCGGCATCCTCGTCGGCGATTCGTGAGACCGCGCCCGGCTCAAGATCGATGGTCACCGGGTCGCGGCGGCTTTTCGAATGTCGCATCTTCGGCGTCTTGACCATGCCTGGGCTCCGCACAATTCGCTTCGTCTCAACGCCCTGCGGCGCATGATGGTTCACAATGGGTCTAGCACATCACCAAGCGGTGAAAAGGGGCGGTGTGATGACGCGGCTCAGCTCGCGCTTCGCAAAAGCGCCAGCAGCGCTTCCTCGTCGGGCTGCGCGGCAATGCGGATTCTTTCGTTGGCGGTATCGTCGAGGGCTGCCGCGATACGGGTGGAAAGAACGAAAAACCGTGTTCTTTCAAACAGGCCTTGCAGAGCGGGCCGCCTGGCCAGCACCTGCATCGCGGCGGCGGCCTTGGCTGAATAAAGCAGCACCGCATCGACAGGTTGGCTCGACAACAGCGCAACAATGGTCTCGTCCGAATAACCCACCTGAAGCGTGTCATATGTCTCGACGGCGTGGACCCCAACGCCCGCCGTCTTGAGCCTCTGTTCGAACCCCTGAAAGCGCACGCGCCCACAGAGATAGACAATGGCCTTGTCGGAAAGTGCGGCTGCGATGCTGTCGGCCAGCGCCTCCGCATCGCCCGAGCCTTCGCTGACTGACAAAAACCCAGCTTTGCGGGCGGCTTCCGCCGTCCTTTTGCCGACCGCATGGCAAGGCAAGGCGGCGAGTGTCGCGATGAGTTCTTCCGGCGCATGGCGCACGGCGTTGGCACTGGTGATGGCAACGGCGACGGCAGCGTCTGGAACCACTCCGGCATCGACCGGCAGCGCCACCGTTTCGGTCAGGGGCAGAAGGATCGGCTGAAACCCCGTCTCCCGAAGCTGCCGCGCTGTGCGCGAGGCGCCCGGTTCCGGTCTCGTCACCAGGACGCGAAGCATTTCAGAGCCAGCCGTCGAAGAACTTTTCACCGGCCCTGGCGCGCACAGTCCGGGCTGCTTCACCGCCGATGCGGGCGGCGTCCTGCGCCGGCCCCTGCAGCTCGACCGTGTGGGACTGCGTGCCGTCGGGCGAAATGATCAGCCCGGCGAACGACAGCTTTCCGGCCTCGATCGCCGCGTAGCCGGCGATCGGCGTGCGGCAGGAACCATCCAGCGCCGCCAGGAAGGCGCGCTCGCAGGCGAGCGCCTGGCCGGTCGCCACATCATGGACGGCCACCAGCATCTTTTCGACATCGCGGTCGTCGATACGGGTTTCGATGCAGATCGCGCCTTGCCCCGGCGCCGGCGGGAAGACGTCGAGCGGTATCAGGTCGGTGACAACATGCTCGAGCCCGAGCCGCTTCAACCCGGCATAGGCCAGGATGGTGCCGGCGGCGACGCCTTCGTCGAGCTTGCGCAGCCGTGTCTGCACATTGCCGCGGAACATCACCACGTCGAGATCCGGCCGCATGCGGCGGATCAGCGCCTGCCGCCGCAGCGACGAGGAGCCGACCTTCGCCCCTTGCGGCAAGCCGGCGATCGTCTTCGCCGCCTTGCCGACAAAGGCGTCGCGCGCATCCTCGCGCGGCAGGAAGGCCGAGAGTTCGAGACCGTCGGGCAGTTGCGTCGGCATGTCCTTCGACGAATGCACGGCGATATCGATCCGGCCTGCCAGCAGCGCCTCCTCGATCTCCTTGGTGAACAGGCCCTTGCCGCCGGCTTCCGACAGCGGCCGGTCTTGGATGCGGTCGCCGCTGGTCGAGATGACGGCGATCTCGAACGCCTCCGCCGGCATGCCATGCGCGGCCATCAGCCGCGCCTGTGTTTCATACGCCTGTGCCAGCGCCAGCGGGCTGCCGCGTGTTCCGATTCTCAAGATTGTTTGCATGGCATGCAGTCCGTGATAACCCCCGGCCAGCGAGGTTTTTCCGGGCTTTCTCCTAAAGCGGAAAGGCCGGACATACAATCTATTGGGACAGCGACGAATTGATCCGCGTTCTGGGCATTGAGACAAGTTGTGACGAGACCGCCGCCAGCGTCGTGGCGCTGGACGGCGATGGTGCGCCAAAAATCCTGTCCAACATCGTGCTCAGCCAGATCGAGGAACATGCCGCATTCGGCGGCGTCGTGCCGGAGATCGCGGCGCGCGCCCATGTCGAGGCGCTGGACGGCATCATCGAGGCGGCCCTTGCCGATTCAGGCGTGGCCCTCGCCGATATCGACGCGATCGCCGCCACCGCCGGTCCCGGCCTGGTCGGCGGGCTGATTGTCGGGCTGATGACGGCCAAGGCGATTGCCGCTGCGGCAAACAAGCCGCTGATCGCCATCAACCACCTCGAAGGCCATGCCCTGACCGCACGGCTGACCGATGGGCTCGATTTTCCCTATCTGCTGCTGCTGGTCTCCGGCGGCCATACGCAGATCCTCGCCGTGCGTGGCATCGGCGACTATCAGCGCTGGGCAACGACCATCGACGACGCGCTCGGCGAAGCCTTCGACAAGACGGCCAAGATGCTCGGCCTGCCCTATCCCGGCGGACCGAATGTCGAGAAGGCGGCACAGGCGGGCAATGCCTCGCGCTTTGCCTTTCCGCGTCCGATGAAGGGCTCGGCCCAGCCCGATTTTTCTTTCTCCGGGCTCAAGACCGCCGTGCGCCAGGCGGCGACGGCGATTGAGCCCTTGAGCGACCAGGATGTCGCCGACATCTGCGCCTCCTTCCAGGCGGCGGTCGCCGATGCGCTGGCCGACCGCGTTTCTCGCGCGCTGGCACGCTTTCGCCAACTATTTCCCGGCACCAAGAACCCCGCACTCGTCGTGGCCGGCGGTGTCGCCGCCAACCTGACGATCAAGGCGATGCTTGAGCGGCTCTGTGCCGAGACCGGCTTCACCTTTATTGCGCCGCCGCTGAAACTTTGCACCGACAATGCGGCGATGATCGCCTGGGCCGGCGTCGAGCGGTTGCGCGCCGGCATGGCACAGCAGAACGGCTTCGACTTCGTGCCGCGCTCGCGCTGGCCGCTGGACAGCATCTCGACACCGATGGTCGGCTCCGGCCGGCGCGGAGCCAAGGCATGACTGACCAGGATATGAATAGTCCGGGCAAAGGCAGCTGGCGTGTCACCGTCCTCGGCGGCGGCGCCTGGGGCACGGCGCTGGCACTGGCCATGCTGCGCGCCGGCCATGCGGTGCGGTTGTTCGCGCGCGACCCGGAAACCGTCGCTTCGATCGGGCGCGGCGAGAACCCGCGCTATCTGCCCGGCATCAGCATTGCGCCCGGCATCGAGGCAACGAGCGACATCGAGGCGGCACTTGCCGGCGCCGATTGCGTACTGGCGGTGACGCCGGCGCAAGCGCTGCGGGCAACGCTGGCGGTTGCCAAAACCCATATGCCGGCCGGCATTCCGCTCGTTCTCTGTGCCAAGGGTATCGAGCGCGACACCGGCGCCCTGCTGTCGGCAATCGTCGAAGAGATCCTACCGCAAAATCCGGTCGCCGCTCTGTCCGGCCCGAGCTTCGCCACCGATGTCGCGCGCGGCCTGCCGACGGCCGTGGTGGTCGCCGCGCGGGACGAGGCGTTGGCTGCCGATCTCGCCGCCCGCTTTTCCGCCGAAAACCTGCGCTGCTATTCGAGCGACGACCTGATCGGCGTCGAGATCGGCGGCGCCTTGAAGAACGTCTTCGCCATCGCCGCAGGTGCTGTCACCGGCGCGGGTCTCGGCGCCAGCGCCCAGGCCGCCATGGTGACGCGAGGCTTTGTCGAGCTGCGCCGCATCGGTGCTGCCTTCGGCGCCAGGCCTGAGACCTTGATGGGGCTTTCCGGCCTTGGCGACCTGCTGCTGACCTGCTCGTCCACGCAGTCGCGCAATTTCGCCTATGGGCTGGCGCTCGGGCAAGGCAAGCCGCTTGCCGGATTGCCGCTGGCCGAGGGCGTGCCGACGGCGGCGATCGCTGCCCGCATCGCCAGCGAGCGCAACATCGACGCGCCGATCATCGCCGCTGTCGCTGCCATACTGGACGGCACCATCACCATACGGCAGGCTGTGACGGCCTTGATGACCCGGCCGCTGAAGACCGAAACCAACGATTGATCCCCACGCCACGACGTTAATCCAACGACCAGGAGAGAGACCATGCTGTTTGCTGTGATTTGCAAGGATAAGCCCGGAAGCCTGCAGGTGCGCCTCGACACGCGGCCAGAGCATATCGCCTTTCTCGAAGGGTTGAACGGCGACAAGAAGCTGGCTTTCGCCGGTCCGTTCCTGGATGCCGAAGGCAAGCCCAACGGCAGCCTCGTCGTCGTCGAGGCCCCCGACATGGCCGGGGCACAGACCCTGTCGGCCGCCGACCCCTACGCCAAGGCTGGGCTGTTCGAAAGCGTCGAAATCCGCCCGTGGAACTGGACGTTCAACAAGCCGGCGGCTAGTTAATCCCGGTCGCCGGCGCGCAAGAAGGAGCAAGGATAAGGACATGAACTACTGGCTGTTCAAATCGGAGCCATTCAAGTTCTCCTTCGAGATGTTGAAGGCCAAGGGCAAGGCCGGCACGCAATGGGATGGCGTGCGCAACTACGCCGCGCGCAACAACATGAAGGCGATGCAGATCGGCGATCTCGGCTTCTTCTATCATTCCAACGAGGGGCTGAACGTGGTCGGCATCGCCGAAGTCTGCGCGCTGGCCCATCCCGACACCACGTCGGACGATCCACGCTGGGAATGCGTCGACATCCGCGCCGTCCAGGATGTGCCGAACCCGCCGACGCTGGAAGAGGTCAAGGCCAATCCAAAGCTTGCCGAAATGGCGCTGGTGCGGCTCGGGCGGCTTTCCGTGCAGCCGGTGACGCCGGCCGAATGGAAGGAAGTCTGCCGCATGGGCGGCTTGACGCCTGCTCCGTGACGGCGCTGACGCCGAACAGCGCGAAACAATTCATTCTCGACAACACGGCGCTCATGACGCCGCCGCACGTGCCGGAAATCGTGCTTCATCTTGCCGATGAAGCACATGATCTGTGGCAGCGGACCGAGGACGAGCTGGTCGAAATCGGCCTGCCGCCGCCCTTCTGGGCCTTTGCCTGGGCCGGCGGCCAGGGCCTTGCCCGTTATGTCCTGGACAATCCCGGCACGGTGCGGGGCAAGCGCGTGCTCGACTTCGCTTCCGGCTCCGGCCTTGTCGCCATTGCCGCCGCCAAGGCCGGCGCTGCCAAGGTGATCGCAACCGACATAGACCCGTTCTGCGCGACCGCGATCCGCCTCAACAGCGAGGCCAACGATGTCGCGATCGAATTCCTCGGCACGGATTGTATCGGCACCGATGCGGGTTGGGACGTGATCCTGGCCGGCGACGTTTTCTACGACAGATCCTTCGCCGACCGGCTGATGCCGTGGTTCGCAACCCTGAAAGCGCGCGGCGCCGAGATCCTCGTCGGCGATCCCGGCCGGTCGTATATGCCGAAGGCAGGGCTGGAACCGCTTGCGGTCTATGAAGTGGCCGTCACGCGGGCACTGGAGGATGCGCTGGTCAAGCGCACGACCGTCTGGCGGTTTGCTTGACGCCATCGCCGAACAGGCGTTCCATCAAATCCGCATCTGGAGGGGGAACTCATGGACTTTTCAGCAGTGAACTGGCTGGCGGTGATCGCCGCCGCAATCGTGGCGTGGCTGTTCGGCGCCGCCTGGTACATGGGCCTGAGCAAGGCGTGGCTGAAGGCCGCCAAGCTTGATCCGGCCACGATGAAGAAATCGCTGCTGCCCTTCGTCATCAGCTTCATCGCTGAACTGGTCATGGCGTACGTCATGGCCCTGGTCGTCGGCGCGATGACAGGCGGCGAGCCGACATTGCTTGCCGGCCTTGTCTTCGGTTTCGTGATTTGGCTGGGCTTCGTCGCCACGACGCTTTCGGTCAACCATCGCTACGAGAATTTCGGCTGGGACCTGACCCTCATCGACGGCGGCCACTGGCTCGGCGTGCTGCTGATCATCGGCGCCGTGATCGGCTGGTTCGGCGCGGTGGCAGGCTGATCAAAAGGCAGTAGGGGAATAGGGGGCCGAAGGCGGCACCGACGCCCATCCCTACTGCCCTACTGCCCTACTGCCCTACTGCCCTACTGCCCTACTGCCCTACTGCCCTACTGCCCTACTGCCCTACTGCCCTACTGCCCTACTGCCCTACTGCCCTTTGTCCGTGGTTCGCGTCTTGGCGACTTCCTCGAGTATCCATTCGCGAAAGGCGATGATACGCGGATCGGCGGCAGTACTTTCGGGATAGACCAGGAAATAGGCGAATTCGGGCGCCACCCGCAGGCCGAGTTCAAAAGGCTGCACCAGCCTTCCTTGGGAAAGGTCGTTCGCCACCATGGCGAAATCGGCGAGCGCGACGGCATTGCCGTCGAGCGCTGCCTGGACGGCATCCGTGGAGTTTTTGAACACGACGGTCCGGCTGTCGTCGAAATCGTTGACGCCGGCCGCCGCCATCCACATCCGCCAGTTCGGCCATGTCACGCCTTGTCGCGACCATTCGATATGGGCAAGCGTGTGATTAAAAAGATCGCGCGGCTCGCGCAGCGGCGGACCGGAGGTCAGGAGGCTCGGGCTGCACACCGGAATGAGGATGTTGTCGAACAGCCGATGGGCGCGCAGGCCCGGATATTTGCCGGCGCCGAAACGGATGCCGACATCGATGTCATCGAGTTCGAAATCCCGCACTTCGTAGGCGATGTCGAATCGCAGCTCGATATTGGGGTGATACTTGCGAAAATCGTCGACGCGTCGCATCAGCCATTTTGACGCGAACTGTGCATCAAGAGTCACTTTCAGCAGCGCGTTCCCGCGCGTCAGCTTTTGCGCCCGCGAAACGGCCCGGCCAAGCAGGTCGAGCGCGTCGGTCGAGGCCTCGAACAGCACCGTGCCCGCCTCGGTCAGCCGAATGGTGCGGCTGGTGCGCGTAAACAGCACCAGCCCGAGCTGATCCTCGATTTCCTTGATCTGGTGGCTGACGGCGGCTGGCGTCAGGCCAAGCTCATCGGCGGCACGGGTGAAATTAAGGTGCCGGGCCGCGGCTTCCAGCGTCCTCAAGGCGCGAGTTCCGGGCAGCAGGCGGGCCATCCTATCCTCAAAGAAAACTTGATGATCCAGAGAAAACTACTCGTTTCTCACAGCGATTTCAATCTGGCAGGATCCAACCATCGAAACATCATCAAGCCGGATTTGATATCCGGAGAGCACGGATCACACCATGTCCATCATCGCTTTGAATTCATCGACACTCCGTCCGAACTGGCTGACCGAGACCCTTGAGTGGTTGCGTCATGCCAGGGTCGCGGTCAATCTCCCGCACCAGAACGTCGAAGACTTGTCGGATCGGCAACTGCGCGACGTTGGCGCCAGGCGCAAGGACATCGCACGCGCCATGGACCGCGAGATGGGCCGCCTCGGCCTTCTCGACATCGGCTGGCAGAAGCCGAGGAGGTAAGGGAATAGGCAATAGGGAATAGGCAGTAGGGGAAATTTAAGCGGCTCCGAGGCGGATGGCCTACTGCCTACTGCCTACTGCCTACTGCCTACTGCCTACTGCCTACTGCCTACTGCCTACTGCCTACTGCCTACCTCACCACCCTCACCACCGTTCGGTCCGACAGCAGCGGCAGCAGCCGCGCCATGGTTTGCGCCGTCACAGCCACACAGCCTTGCGTCGGCGTGAAGCCAGGGCGCGCCAGATGGAAGAAGATGGCGCTGCCGCGCCCGCGCCGGCGTGGCGCCAGGTTCCAGTCGAGCACCAGGCAGGCGTCGTAGAGCCGGTCGTCGCGGCGCATGCGTTCGTGGCTGGCGCCATAGGGAATCTTGACCGGCCTGTTATAGTTGCGGTCGTCAGGCACTTCGCACCAGCCCAGATCAGGCCCGATCGGCGCCATCGCCAGACGGGTCTTGCGGCCGCTGGAGAACTGATCTCCCCGGAAATATCCCGACAGGATCCGCATCGAGGCCAGCGGCGTGGCGCCGTCGCCTTCGCGCTTGTCGGCCGAGATGCCGCCGCGCCCCAGCGCACACGCAAACACCGTTCTGCCAGCCTGCAGCAGGCCCTGGCTTGGATGTCCGGGCCTGGCCCGCACGGTCAGCACACGCAGCCCTTTTCGCGAAATTGCGCCGGCTGCATTGCGATCGTGTTTTTTCTTGTATGATCGTGCCACGGAACAAATCACTGTGATCGGCTGTTGTGCCGGTCAGCTTCCGCATAAACAGGCAGCGGTCAACTGAATTTTCTTTTCAAAACAACGGATTGATCCATGACTTCACGCACCATACTGATCGTCGACGACGATGACGACCTGCGCGGCACACTGGTCGAGCAATTGTCCCTTTACGAGGAATTCGACGTGCTGCAGGAATCGACTGCGGCAAAAGGTGTCGCCGCCGCGCGCGGCGGCCTCATCGATCTGCTCATCATGGATGTCGGGCTGCCCGACATGGATGGCCGCGAAGCGGTGAAGATCCTGCGCAAGGGCGGCTACAAGGCGCCCATCATCATGCTCACCGGCCACGACACCGATTCGGATACGATTCTGGGTCTTGAGGCCGGCGCCAACGACTATGTGACGAAGCCGTTCCGCTTCGCCGTACTCCTCGCGCGCATCCGGGCGCAATTGCGCCAGCATGAGCAGAGCGAGGACGCCACCTTCTCGGTCGGACCCTACACCTTCAAGCCGAGCCAGAAACTGCTGCTCGACCCGCGCGGCGGCAAGGTGCGGCTGACGGAGAAGGAGGCCTCGATCATCAAATACCTCTATCGCGCCGACCAGAAAGTGGTGACGCGCGATGTGCTGCTCGAGGAAGTGTGGGGCTACAATTCCGGCGTGACCACGCACACGCTGGAAACCCATGTCTACCGGCTGCGTCAGAAGATCGAGCGCGATCCTTCCAATGCGGAAATTCTTGTGACAGAAAGCGGCGGCTACAAGCTGGTTCCTTAAACATTTCATTATCCAGTGAGCGGTCGGGCGGGGCCGTTTTCGGGTACGATCCAGTTGGAGGGGGTTTCTGGATCTGCCCCGCGCATCGGCCCAAAAATCGGATTCGATTTTTGGAAAGCACGATGCGCCGATTGACAATGTTAGAGCGTCCTTTGCGCGTCCAAGAGGACGCGCGGCGCTCTAAAGGAGGGATTGGACTGACCGTTCGGGGACACAGCTAGATGGCGCTGGATGACGACATCCGCATCCTGTCCGCCGTGAGGCTCTTCGAGGGCTTCACGCAGGAACAGCTGCGCCTGCTCGCCTTCGGCGCCGAGAGCACCAGGCTGATTGCCAACCACAAGCTTTACCGCGAGGACGACGAGGCCGATTCCGCCTATATTGTGGTCTCCGGGCGCATCGTGCTCTACCGGGAGCAGAATGGCGAACGCATCCCGATAGGCACGGCCGGCCCCGGCACGATCCTGAGCGAACTGGCATTGATCGCCGACACCAACCGGCTGACCAGCGCGTCGGCGGAAATCGATTCGGAAGTGATACGGCTCAGCCGCAAGATGTTCCGCCGCATCCTGGAGGAGTACCCCGAGGTCGCGGTCAAGCTCCACCAGCGCATCTCCGAGGAATTTCAGGCGATGATCCGCCGCATCGAGGAACTGGCGCCACGCTTTTCCGGTTAGGCGGCGCGCCTACGAAGCCGTCGGCTTCACGGCTGAGGGCATTTCGCGCGGCAGCGCGTTTTTCAAAGGCGTCCACCGCGACGAGCTGATCGTGGCGCAACTGCGGCCGGAGTGAGAAAAACCGCCGACGGGTTGGTCATCCGGACGCCCGGACTTGAGGGACGAGGTTCCGTTGACAGGCAAGAGGTGAAATCCTACAGAACCTCGAAGGCGGACGGCTTAGCAGGCACCGTCACCACCAGGCTCCTGGGGGAGCGAGGCATGCTGCCAGCTCGGTACGAGACGATTATCCTGTATTCCCGCAATGACGCGTTCGGCGACGGATTGGTCCGGATTCCGGCTTTGCGCGCCGCCAGAACGGCATTCCCCGACAGTTTCATCGTCTACGGAACCACCGGATCGTCGACCCTTGAACATGTCCTCAATCGCCACGCCGGCCACTTGGTCGATGCGATCAATGTACGGACCTCCCTGGCGCGCCTGGTGGCCAGCCACCACAAGGGCAAGGGGCGATTGGCCGTTGTCGATTTCCGCATCTCGGCGCGCTGGCTGCTTCAGGCGTCAGTGTCGCTGCTCGGCCGCGGCGTCGCCTATGAAGCGAACTTTCCGGCTTTCGCCCTTTCCTGGCGCCCCGGCCAAAAACCCGAAGCACGACCCGAGCGCAACGCATGGCGCTACCACCGCCTCATCGAGCGTCTTGCGGGCAAACGGCTGCCTTTCGATCATCGGCTGGAGCCCACCCCGGCCGCGCGGGCGGCGGCCAGGGGCCTGGCGGACGGCAAGCATGCTCCATTGGTCGTTATCGCCGCGCATGGCGACGGCGACAAACGCATGACAGCGGATCAGGTTGTCGTGATATCCGACAGTATGATCGCCGACGGGGCAAACCTCCTCTATGTGAAGACGCCAGGCGACGGCCCGGACATGGCTGAACTGGCTCAACGCGTGCCGAAGCTGCAGCTTGTTGATTCCGGCACGGTTGACGGTGTCGATGTCAGCGATGTTCTGCTGGCGCTCGGAGAGTTTGCCGATCTTTACATTGGCGCCGAAGGCGGCACGGCACATCTCATGGCGACCGTGATGACGCCGATGGTTATCGTCAGTGGCGGTGCCAACATGGCCCGTTGGAGGCCGCTTTCGAATTGCGTGGACGTGATCGAATCCCGCCATGCAAGTCCAACCGGGCTGGTCGCCAATGTCCCGGCGCCGATAATCATCGAAGCGGCGCAGCGGATGTTGGCGGTGCGCCACCGCGACCATCCCCATCTTCTGGATCAGCCGGCAGGTCTGTCACCGCAGCAGTCTCTGGACAACGACACGCCGGAGCGGAGCGCACGTTTGGGTACGTGAGCTCAGTTCTACCGCGACGCGGTAGAACGGGGAAGCGCAGGTATCAGCCATTTGCAGGCCGGCCTCACCTGAATATCAACGCACCTAATCCAGATCGAACCGAGCGATGACAGGCACATGGTCCGACGGGCGCTCCCAGCCGCGCGCTAGGCGCAGGATCTCGTAGCCGGAAAAGCTGGGCACCAGATTCGGCGACGACCAGACATGGTCCAGCCGCCGGCCGCGGTTGGACAGCTCCCAATCCTGCGCGCGATAGCTCCACCAGGTGTAGAGCTTCTGCTCATGCGGCACATTGAGCCGCATCAGGTCGACCCAATTGCCGGCGAGGCGCATCGCCTCGAAATTTTCCGTCTCGACCGGCGTGTGGCTGACCACGTTGAGCAATTGCTTGTGCGACCAGACGTCGTGTTCGAGCGGGGCGATGTTGAGGTCGCCGACCAGCACCGAGCCGGATACTTCGTCATGTTCGGCCCGGATGGCATTCATCTCGGCGACGAAATCGAGCTTGTGCTTGAACTTCCTGTTGATGACAGGGTCCGGTTCGTCGCCGCCCGCCGGAACATAGAAATTGTGCAGCAGGATCGTCTTGCCGCCGGCCCGCACCGTCACCGAGAGGTGCCGGCTGTCCTCGATCTCGCAAAAACGTCGCTTCTCGACCACCTCGATCGGCCGCCGCGCCACGGTTGCGACGCCGTGATAGCCCTTCTTGCCATGGAAGGCGATGTGCTCGTAGCCGAGCTTGCGGAAGGCCTTTTCGGGAAACAGCTCGTCTGGAACCTTGGTTTCCTGCAGGCAGAGCACGTCAGGCGCATGTTCGACAAGCAGGCGCTCGACGATCGGCATGCGCAGCCGAACGGAATTGATGTTCCAGGTGGCGATGGAGAAGGGCATTTGGCAATCCAGGACAGCGTACGGCCGGCCAGAACCGATGGGCCCTGACGGGGAAGACGCCTTTTGACGGAGTCGGTCCGGGAAATTGCCAGCCGCAAGCCGCAAAGACAAGCCGGCCAACGCCCGACGAGGCGCGGCCCGGTGCTTTCCACAGCTATAACGACAGGGTTAGCGCGACTTGTTGGTGTTGAGCTCGCGATTCGCCGTGTAGTCGATGGCGAAAGTATCGGGGGCGAAGCTGACGCCTTCCTTGGTGTTGAAGATCATCACCGTGGTGTCCTTGCCCTGCGCGTCGGTGATCGTCCACTGCCGCAAATCAAAGGTTTTAGGATCGAACATCATCGTGATCTTCGAATTGCCGAACACCGATTTGTCGGCGAGCTGGATGGTGGTGAGATCATCCTCCTGCTTGACGCTTTTGACACGGTCGCCGGAGAGGTCGATCCTGGTGTCGAGCAGCAGCTTCAGAGGCGTCTTCGACAACGGATAGAGATCGGACGTGTTGAGCCTCTTGTTGAGGATGACCACCGACTTGCCGTCTGAAATCACCCGGAAGTTTGAAGAGCCGTCATAGTTGAAGCGGATCTTGCCCGGCCGTTCGAGGAAGAACTTGCCGCCGGTCTGCTCGCCCTTGGGGCCGAACTGCACGAATTCGCCGCTCATCGATTTCACCGAGGAAAAATGGTCGGCGATCTTCTGTGCCGCGTCCGGCACGGCCGCCTGCGCCGAAGCCAGCACCTGGAAGCCGGGCACCGCGTTGAAGGCTGCCGCCCCTGCAAACGCCAAGCCGAGGCCCAGCAACTGACGCCGGGAGGGAGCAAATTTGCTGAGCGCTGAAGGATCATTTTTCATGTCGGTCACTCTCATCTGATTCCTGAGTTGTTCTGGTGCTTGGACCCCCAGTTAGGCTGAAGTTTGGCGGGACAGGCGTCCCTCAGTCGCTTCAACGTCTTGAAAGGTTCAAGGTTGCCAGACCGGGATGTCACAAGGGTCAGGCCTTCTGGTCAGAACTTGTCCTCTTCGGTCGGCACCAGGATCTCGCGCTTGCCGGCATGGTTGGCCGGGCCGACGATGCCTTCCTTTTCCATTTTCTCGATGATCGAGGCGGCGCGGTTGTAGCCGATGCCCAGCCGGCGTTGGATATAGCTGGTCGAGGCCTTGCCGTCGCGCAGCACCACGGAAACCGCCTGATCGTAAGGATCGTCGGAATCCTCGAAATTGCTGTTGCCGCCACCGCCGCCGGAACCACCCTTGCCCGACGGCTCGTCGTCATCCTCGCCATCATCCTCGGTGATGGCGTCGAGATATTCCGGCACGCCCTGCAGCTTCAGATGCGCGACGATCTTCTCGACCTCTTCATCGGCGACGAACGGACCGTGCACGCGCTGGATACGGCCGCCGCCGGCCATGTAGAGCATGTCGCCCATACCGAGCAGCTGCTCGGCGCCCTGCTCGCCCAGAATGGTGCGGCTGTCGATCTTCGAGGTCACCTGGAAGGAGATGCGGGTCGGGAAATTGGCCTTGATGGTGCCGGTGATGACGTCGACCGACGGGCGCTGCGTGGCCATGATGACATGGATGCCGGCGGCGCGTGCCATCTGCGCCAGGCGCTGCACGGCACCCTCGATGTCCTTGCCGGCGACCATCATCAGGTCGGCCATCTCGTCGATGATGACGACGATATAGGGCATCGGCTCGAGATCGAGGTTCTCGGTCTCGTAGATCGCCTCGCCGGTCTGGCGATCGAAGCCGGTCTGCACGGTACGCGAGATCTTTTCGCCCTTCTTGTCGGCCTGGCTGACGCGGGCATTGAAGCCGTCAATGTTGCGCACGCCGACCTTGGACATCTTGCGGTAGCGGTCCTCCATCTCGCGCACGGTCCATTTCAGCGCCACCACCGCCTTTTTCGGGTCGGTGACAACGGGCGTGAGCAGATGCGGGATGCCGTCGTAGACCGAGAGTTCCAGCATCTTCGGATCGATCATGATCAGCCGGCAATCCTGCGGAGTCAGCCGGTAGAGCAGCGACAGGATCATGGTGTTGATGGCGACCGACTTGCCCGAGCCGGTGGTGCCGGCGACCAGCACGTGCGGCATCTTGGCGATGTCGACGATGACCGCCTCGCCATTGATGGTCTTGCCCAGCGCCAGCGCCAGCTTGGCCTTCGTCGTCTCGAAGTCGCGGCTGGCCAGAATCTCGCGCAGATATACGGTTTCGCGCTTGGCGTTCGGCAGTTCGATGCCGATGGCATTGCGGCCGGGCACCACGGCGACGCGGCAGGCGATGGCGCTCATCGAGCGGGCGATGTCGTCGGACAGGCCGATGACCCGCGACGATTTGATGCCGGGCGCCGGTTCGAGCTCATAGAGGGTGACCACCGGACCGGGGCGGACGGCGATGATCTCGCCCTTGACGCCGAAATCCTCCAAAACGCCTTCGAGCAGGCGGGCATTCTGCTCCAGCGCGTCCTTGGACAGGCTGGCGTCACGCACCACGTTCTTCGGTTCGGAGAGGAAATGCAGCGACGGCATTTCGAATTTTTCCGAGCCGATCAGCGATGTCTGCGCCTCGCGCTGGACGCGGGCGCCAGGAGCCGGACGCGGCGCCGGCGCCTCGACGCGGGTGGCGGCATCGGAGCGGAACGGCTGGACCTTGGCGGTCGGCGCCGCGCGCCGCTGGATGGCGGGCTCGTCCTGCTCGAAATCCATGTCGTCGTCGACTTCGAAGATATCGGCATCGTCGGGGTCGAGCGAGACGCTGCGGTCATTGACCATGGCGGCGAAGAATTCGGGCTCGACGCGGGCGCGGCCATCCTGGCTCATCCGCGATTCGGCGAACTCGGCCGATTCGACCCGTTCGGCGGCGCGGCGCCAGGCGGTGGAGCGCTGCTCCATCTCCGGCTCGTATTCGTCTCGCTCCTGCCTGCGGCGCACGGCGCGGCGGTGCATCCACGCGCGGAACGAGAGCCACCAATGAGTAATTGCCCCGAGCGCCAGGATGCCCTCGTCGCCTTCGTCCTCGTCATTGTCGAACAAAAGGTCGTCCTCGCGCGGATCAGCGGCGGGCTCGTCCTCCATCACGGCGAACCCGTTCTTGCGTCCGATCAGCGCCGAGCCATGGGCGAAGAGCCACAGCGCGGGTGCGGCCAGCAGGATGGCGATGATGCTGGCGATCAGTCCGGTCGGATAGCCGCCGATGACGACGCTGGGGATCTTCAGCACCATGTCGCCGAACACACCACCAAGGCCGGTGGGCAGCGGCCATGTCTTGGGCGGCACAACGCAGCCGACCATCGCCGCGGCCAGCAGCGCGAAGCCAAACCAGGACAGCCCGCGTTTGGGCAACCTGTCGACGCCGCGCGCGGAAAACAGCAGAAACCCCCAGATGACCGTCGGAACCAGGGCGGCGACGGCGGCAAGGCCGAAGAACTGCATGGCGAGGTCGGAGAACACGGCACCCGCATAGCCCATGGCGTTGGTGACGGTGTTGTTCGTCGCGTGGGAAAAACTCGGATCGGCGACATTCCAGGTGGCAAGGCTGGCGACGCCAAAGGCGGCCAGCGCGAACAGGCCGGCGCCAATCAGCCGCCCGACCTGACGCCGTGCGAACGCCTGGATGCCGTGCCCCGTATCGGCCAGCGCGAGCGGTGCTGAAGCCCCTGAACGCATGCTCTTCCCCGTCTGTCATGGACTCGCCGGGTGCGTGGCGCACTCCGGCAGATTCGGGTCTCAGACTATCGGTGGGAAGGTTAAGGGCGCATTAACTATAAGAGGTTGAGATGATCAAACCTCGTTACCCCCGGTTGAGCCGCTCGCTGCCCGAGGATAGGCCCCGAGAGCGGTCGCAGGGGTCGCCAATTTGGGTAGAAGCATGCAATCCGTCTTCCTTCGCATGGCTGCTCTGGCCTGGGCGGGGCTCGCTTTGCACTGGTTTGTCGAACTCGGAATGGTGGGTTTCCCGGACGGCTATGTGACGCCCTTTGCCAGAGCGACCGGCCCGCTCCTGCACTTCCTCGCCACAGCCTGTCTGGCACAAGGCCTGTATTTTCTGTGCAGAGGTCTCTTCGGCAAGGGATTTGGAGTGCCGGGGCTCGGTCTGCAGATTTTGATCGCGGCCGTCCTGACGGTGGCGCCATCGCTGATTGTCAGGAATTGCCCCCATTCCCGGACGTGCAGCAGCGCCTATGAGGAGCTGACAGGCACCATGATGGACGACGGCACCGGCGGATAAGCTGCCGCCGAACGAAACAATGGCGGGCCTGCGAGCCCGCCATTGTTCGTTTGGCAACAAAAGATCGGGCTCCGGCCCGATCGCGGCAAAATCAGTTGGCGCCGCCGAGCGCCTGCAGGTTGGCGCAGAACTCCGCATGCGGCTTGCTCATCGCCGCGTCCTGGCATTCCTTCATCATCGCGTCCTGCTTGTCCTTCGCCATCGAATCCCAGGCGGTCTTGAACTCGGCCTTGGGCTTCATGGTTTTCATGCCGGAATCGGTGAAGAACGGCGCCATGTTGTCGGGTGAGTCGAGAGCACCGGCAAATGCCACGCCGCCGACCATGGAAAGTGCAAACGCTCCGAGGCAGATATTCCTGAAGTTCATGAGATGGTTTCCTCCCCTGTTGTTTGGCACGAGCGTCAGAACGACGATCGTCCCCCACAGTTCGGAACCAGAGTGGTCGATGTTTCCTCAAAAATCTTGATCACACGAACGTGATTGCCCGTATCCCGGCATTGGCAGATCGATTGTACCAAAAAAAGAGGCCCGGACATGATCCGGGCCTCAAGGCGTGAACTCCTTTCGGGAGCGTCACGACGGGATGGGAGAATGCGGGGCGGCCGAGGGCCGCCCCGGACAGGACCTAGGAGTGATAGGCCGCTTCACCATGCGAGGTGAGGTCGAGGCCTTCGCGCTCTGCGTCGGCCGTCGGACGCAGGCCGATGATCAGGTCGACGATCTTGTAGAGGATGGCGCTGCCGATACCCGACCACAGCAGGGTCACCAGGACACCCTTGGCCTGCGCCAGGAGCTGGGTGGCCGTGCCGGCATAACCGGCAGCAAAGTCGGCCGTCGAATAGTCGACGATGCCGGCGCCACCGAGGGCAGGATTGACCAGGATGCCTGTGCCGAGCGCGCCGATGATGCCGCCGATGCAGTGGACGCCGAAGACATCAAGGCTGTCGTCGTAGTCGAACGCGTTCTTCACCACCGAGACGAAGAAGTAGCAGACGAAGGTGGCGACGATGCCGAGCACGATGGCGCCCATCGGGCCGGCAAAGCCGGCAGCGGGCGTGACGGCGACGAGGCCGGTCACCGCGCCCGAAACAGCACCAAGCATGGAGGCTTTGCCGCGCAGCAGCGATTCAAGCACGATCCAGGTCACCGCCGCCGCCGCCGTGGCGACGAAGGTATTGATCATGGCCAGCACCGCATAGGCGTTCGCTTCAAGGTTCGAACCGGCATTGAAGCCAAACCAGCCGACCCACAGCAGCGAAGCACCGACCATGGTCAGCGTCATCGAGTGCGGCGCCATGAGGTCCTTCTTGTAGCCGTTGCGCTTGCCGATCATGAGCGCGCCGACGAGGCCGGCTATGCCCGCATTGATGTGAACGACCGTGCCGCCGGCGAAATCGATGGCGCCGAAGCTGAAAATGAGGCCGGTCGGATCGCTATAAGCGCTCGGGCCGCCCCAGAACCAGACCATGTGCGCGATCGGGAAGTAGATGAAGGTGACCCACAGGATGACGAACAGGATCAAAGCGGAGAATTTGACGCGTTCGGCGAAAGCGCCGACGATCAGGGCCGGTGTGATGCAGGCGAAGGTCATCTGGAAGACGACGAACACCAGCTCAGGAATGGCGACACCCTTGGTAAAGGTTTCCGACAGGGTCGTCACATCGACACCGGAGAGAAACATCTTGGAAAGGCCGCCGACGAAGGCGTTGCCCGGGGTGAAGGCCAGGCTGTAGCCGTAGAAAACCCAGATGATCATGACCACGCTGGTGATGGTGAAGACCTGCATCAGCACCGACAGCATGTTCTTGCTGCGAACCAGGCCGCCGTAGAAAAGCGCAAGGCCGGGAACGGTCATCAACAGCACCAGCACGGTGGAAATCATCATCCACGTGGTGTCGCCCTTGTCGACGGTGAAAGCCGGCGCTGCTGGCGCTGCCGCGGCGACGGCGGGAGCCGCTTCCTGCGCGAATGCGGCGACCGTGCCCAATGCTCCGAGTGCGAACGAGCCCAGCAGCGCGGAGCGCGCCACTGACTTCAAGTTGGAAGGAATATTCATTGAACTCTCCATTGGAATACGTGATCGCCGCTCAGAGCGCGTCGGTGTCTGTTTCGCCGGTGCGGATGCGCACCGCCTGATCGATGCCGAAAACGAAGATCTTGCCGTCGCCGATCTGGCCGGTCTTGGCAGCGGCGGTGATGGCTTCGACGGCCTTGTCGACCATGTCGGAACTGACCGCGACTTCGATCTTGATCTTCGGCAGGAAGCTGACCGCGTATTCCGCCCCGCGATAGATTTCCGTATGCCCTTTCTGACGCCCGTAGCCTTTGACTTCGGTGACGGTCAGGCCCTGGATGCCGACGGCGGTAAGCGCTTCGCGTACCTCGTCGAGCTTGAACGGCTTGATGATTGCCATCACGATTTTCATAAGGTTTCACCCTTTGCTGTTGCGGTCCCCCGCGTTTGCACACCTTCACCGATCCTAAAAAGCCGGAGAGTGCCCACAAGGATTCAAGCTCCGTGCCAAGTGCCGAAGCAGGGTGTTAACTCATTGTAAACAAAGAGATTGGGGAATGTTCGGACGCAACCTGCTTACAGTTGCGGCTATGCATCTGACTAAAAAATAGGCAATTTTCCGAAAATGCCTACTCTGCAGGCGTTCGCTTGAGCCGGATCAGCCCTTCTTGTGCAACCGAGGCGATCAGCGTGCCGTCGCGGGCAAACAGCGACCCGCGCGTAAAGCCGCGCGACCCTTGCGTCGACGGGCTGTCCTGCGTGTAAAGCATCCAGTCGTCGAGTGCATGGCTGCGGTGGAACCACATGGCGTGGTCGAGGCTCGCCGCCTGGATATCGCGGTCGAAAATGGCGCGGCCATGCGCGAAGGTCGATGTGTCGAGCAGTGTCATGTCGGAAAGATAGGCCAGCACCGCCGCCTGGATGGCGCGATCCGCCGGCACCGGACCGGTGGTTCGGATCCAGATGTTCTGCTTCGGCTCCAGCTTTTCACGGCTCGTGTAATGCTTCAGCATCACCGGCTTCATCTCGATCGGCCTGTCGCGCTCCCAGTAGCGCTTGATGCCATCGGGCACCGCCTCGCCGAATTTGCCCAACAGCTCGCGCTGCGACAGCAAGGTGTCTGGCCCCGGAACGTCCCGCGGCATCGGCACCTGGTGCTCGAGACCGACCTCGTCCTGCTGGAACGAGGCCTCCAGCGAAAAGATCGCCTGGCCGTGCTGGATCGCCACCACGCGCCGCGTGGTAAAGGAGCCGCCGTCGCGAATGCGGTCGACCTCGTAGACGATCGGCACCTTGGTGTCGCCCGGCCGCATGAAATAGCCGTGCAGCGAATGCACATGGCGATCGGGATCGACGGTTCGCTGCGCCGCGACCAGCGCCTGGGCAATGGTCTGGCCGCCGAAGACGCGCTGCCAGTCGAGCAGGGGGCTGCGACCACGATACAGATTGTGTTCCAGCTTCTCGAGGTCGAGAATGCCGAGAAGCTCGTCCATGGCTGCCGTCATATTTCGCGCCCTCGCCGCAGAAGTGTTATGGCGGTTTCCAACAGGACGGACAGGCAGTCAAGGGCGCAAGACCTGGCCGGTGCGCAAGGAGCGAAGATGATGGAACGCAAGGCGGACACGAAAACAAAGTCTGGGCTCGATGTTCTGGTCGCCGGCGCCGGCTATGTCGGCTTGGCCAGCGCCGTGTCGCTGAAGCAGGCGCGCCCGGGTCTCGCCATCGCTCTCGTCGATGCTGCACCCGCTGGCGTCTGGCAAAGGGATGGCCGCGCTTCGGCGATTGCCGCCGCCGCCTGCCGCATGCTCGACCAACTCGGCGTGTGGGCCGAGATCGCGCCGCAGGCGCAGGCGATCACCGAGATGATCATCACCGATTCGCGCACCTCCGATCCGGTGCGTCCGGTGTTCCTGACTTTCGACGGCGAAGTGGCGCCGGGCGAGCCCTTTGCGCATATGGTCGCCAACAGGGTGCTGAACGGCGCCTTGCGGGCCAGGGCGGAGAAGCTCGGCATCGACATCATCGAAGGCGTCGCCGTGCAGGGTTTCGAGACCAACGGCGCCGGCATCACCGTGCATCTTGCCGACGGTGCGACGCTGAAAACCCGGCTGCTGATCGCCGCCGACGGCGTCAACTCCAAGCTGCGCGACATGGCCGGCATCAAGACGGTGAAGTGGGAGTATGGTCAGTCCGGCATCGTCTGCACCGTGGCGCATGAACGCCCGCACAACGGCCGCGCCGAGGAGCATTTCTTGCCCGCCGGCCCCTTCGCCACGCTGCCGCTCAAGCCCGGCGAGGACGGCACCAACCGCTCGTCGATCGTCTGGGTCGAGCGCTCGCAGGATGCCGAGAAGCTGGTGGCCGGTGACGATCTCGTCTTCGAGCACGAACTCGAACAGCGTTTTGGCCTGAAGCTTGGCGAGATCCGCGTTGCCGACAAGCCGCGCGCCTGGCCGCTCGGCCTGACCATCGCGCGCGCCTTCGTAGCACCCCGCATCGCGCTCGCCGGCGATGCCGCCCACGGCATCCACCCGATCGCCGGCCAGGGCCTCAATCTCGGTTTCAAGGATGTCGCCGCGCTCGCCGAAGTGATCGTCGAGGCCGACCGGCTCGGCCAGGACATCGGCGCGCTCGACGTGCTCGAACGCTACCAGCAGTGGCGCCGCTTCGACACGGTGCAGATGGGCGTCACGACGGATGTGCTGAACCGGCTGTTTTCCAACGATATCGGCCCGCTGCGCACCGTCCGCGACATCGGCCTCGGTCTCGTCGAGCGCATGCCGCGCCTGAAGGAGTTTTTTATCCGGCAGGCGTCGGGGTTGTCCGCCGGCACACCGCGATTGTTGAAGGGCGAGGCGATCTGAGCGCGCCGCGAGCCCGGTCGGATCGTGGCAACCACTGACGCCTTCCCCCAATGACATGGTTCTTTGCCGTGGCCGTCTTTCATGCGAAGGTAGCAGCGGTGGGGCTTCCGATCGTACAGGAGGATTGCACTATGTCGCAAAAACCGACGGTCATTCTGGTCCACGGGTTCTGGGGCGGAGCCGCCCACTGGGCCAAGGTCATCCCGGAACTCGCCCGCAAGGGCCACAAGAACCTACATGCCGTGGAGAACCCGCTGACGTCGCTGGCCGATGATGCCGAGCGCACCCGCAAGATGATTGCCGCGCAGAAGGGACCGGTCCTGCTGGTTGGCCATTCCTATGGCGGCGCCGTGATTACCGAGGCCGGCAATCAGGACAATGTCGTCGGGCTGGTCTACATCGCCGCCTTCGCGCCGGACGCCGGAGAGAGCCCGGGAGATATCACCGGCAGGCATCCCCCGCTCGGCGCCGCCAATCTCGCTGGCGACGACGACGGCTATCTCTGGGTCGATCCTGAAAAATTTCACGAAAGCTTCTGCCAGGACCTGACCGCCGATGAGGGCCTTGTCATGGGCGTCACCCAGAAAGCCCCATTGGCCAGCACCTTCGGCGACAAGATCACCAGGCCGGCGTGGAAGAGCAAGCCATCCTGGTACCAGATCTCGAGCGGCGACCGGATGATCGCGCCTGAAAACCAGCAATGGATGTCCGGGCGCCTCAACGCCAGGAAGGTCATCACACTCCAGGCAAGCCATGCCTCCCTGGCGTCAAAGCCGGTCGAGGTGGCGGCGCTCATCGACGAGGCGGCCAGCGCGACGTCGCGCTGACAGGGCGGCGATACGGTTCGGTTTTGAAGTCCGCTAATTAGTTGACCTCGAAACCCAGCTTCTGCCGCAGCCGCAATATCCTCTGGTCGGATATCTCAAGGCGTTTCTCGCCGCCTTGAGCGGCGCGGTTGACCATCTGCAGCAGATCGTTTCGCTCGGCGACATCGAGACGTTCGCGCAGGAACGGCGCCAGCTTGTCGATGACAACAGTGGCGTCGTCGATCTGCACCGCCGCCCATTTGGCGTAGATCACCGCCTCGTCCGTCTTCTTCTTGTCGGCGATCTCGGAAATCACCGCGCGAATGACGGCCTCGCGCTGTGGCAGGACAGGCCCTTCCTCGGAGACGATCGCGGTGATCAGCGTCGCTGCGGCCACCACCGGATCGTCGATCGCCGTCAGCGGCGAGAGAGCCGCCTGCTTGCGCAGCTTCTTGCGCCTGATATTGCCTTGCACGCGGCCAACGACGTCGGCGACCTCGCGCGCGGCGTCGTTCATGGCCTTCATCCGGTACCACCAGAACGCCGCCGCGCCCAACGCGCCAAGGATAGCAATCAAGAACGGCATGTCGACATCCCCCGGAAATCTGGCGACGATAGGAGAACTCGTGCGGGGCTTCAACACGCAAAAGTTGCGCACGAAACCGAAACCAGGACGCTCGCTCGACCGAGCGCCCTGGTTCCAGGTGACCCAACGCATGGCAGGGCTCTATGACCCCGGTATGTCGTAGACCGCCCGCACCTCGATCGTGCCGAGTTCGGCCAGCGGAATACCGGCGGCAACATCCAGCGCCTCCTCGAGATTTTCAGCCTCGATCATGACGAAGCCGAGCAATTGCTCCTTGGTCTCGGCGAAAGGACCGTCGACGACCAGCCGCTTGCCCTTGCGCCGCCGCACGGTCTTGGCCGACGTCACCGATTGTAGCGCCTGGGCGACGATGAGCAGGCCCTTCTCCTGCAGCGATCGGTCATAGGCCAGCGAATCGGCGTCGAGCTTGGCCGCGCCTTCCGGGGTGAGTGCATAGAGGTCTTTTTCCTCACCATAGACCAGGCAAACATATTTCATTTCTGGCTCCCTTGCTGCGTCGAACCATAGGATGCGGCGACGAGCGTGTCAGCGTTGCGCTCCGCCGCATGGTCGAGAAGGCATGCCGCGATGCCGATGATGGCGACCGCCGCCAGAAGCCGGCCAAAGCCGGACGCCGGCGGATGCAGCCAGAAGTCTTCTGGTCGCCCGGCCTTGCGGCCCGCGCCATTCCACAGTGCGAAAAACAGATTGTCCATGTGAACCTCCATCCGGCCACAATCCCGTGGCCGCCCGCAGGACGGGCGAGGCAGGCCAAAGTCGACATTTTTGCATGCGCATTTTTTTCGGAAAGAATTTGGCCACCGTTGCCGACACCGCGCGGTGGTTCAAAGTGCGCAGTGGCCTTCGCGTCCGCGCGCGCTATAGTTTACCGGACGCCGGAACTCACCCAGGCAACCAGCCACGACAACCCCAGTCACGACAACCAAGGAGGAATTCATGGACCGCACCGCAAACGCCGTCTGGAAAGGCAATCTGAAAGAGGGCACAGGCACGCTCGACACCCAGAGCGGGACCCTGAAAGGCACGCCCTATTCGTTCAAGGCTCGCTTCGAGGACGAAAGCGGCAAATCCGGCACCAATCCGGAAGAGCTGATCGCCGCCGCGCATGCCGGCTGCTTTGCCATGCAGTTCTCGCATTTCCTGGCCGAGAACGGCACGCCCGCCACCGAACTCGACGCCAAGGCGGTGGTGACGCTGGTTCCCGGCACGGGGATCACCGGCAGCGCCCTCACGGTGGTCGGCAAGGTACCGGGCATCGATGCGGCGAAGTTCGGCGAGTTGGCCGAAAAGGCCAAGGCCGGATGTCCGGTCTCGAAAGCGCTCGGCGCCATAAACGTGTCGCTCGACGCCAGGCTCGGCTGAGAACGCCGCATCCGGCGTGAAGACCCGGCGCCAACTCTCAGGGGCGCGCCGGGGCCTACGCGCCCAGTGCGTCGAGCCGGGCGCGAAGTGCTGCGACTTCCTGCTCCAGCGCCTCCAGCCTCGCCTCCAGGTCGGAAGCAGGCACGGCCGACACACCGCGTTGCGCTGAAAGGGCCGCAACGTCCACCGGGCCAGAGAGGAGATGCACGTAGCGGTCCTCGCGCTGGCCTGGTCCGCGCGGGATTTCCTGGATGAGCGGCGGCCGGCGGCCGATCAGCATGTCGAGCTCGGCGCGCAGATCCTCGATCGACGAGAACCGCGCCATGCGCTCGCCGCGCGCCAAGAGCTCATGTGCCGTCTGCGGCCCGCGCAGCAACAGCAGGCCGATCAAAGCGGTCTGCGGCGTGGTCAGCGAGAAGCGCTGCGCCATCTGGTGCTCGTAACGCTCGACACGCGAACCGAACATCTGCCGCACCAGCCCCTTTTGTTCGAGCAGCTTCAGCCCCCGGTGCACCTCGACCTGTTCCAGCGCCATCACCGGCTCGCGCGCCGTCTTCTGGTTGGCGGCGGCCAGTGCTGCATTGAGCGTCAGCGGATAGACATCCGGCGTCAGCTCCTTCTTCTCGATCAGGCAGCCGAGCACACGGGCTTCGACGGGGGAAAGGATGGGAAGGTCATCGCTCATTAAGTTGCAATCCTTTCTGAGGCTGGAGGGACAGCACCCCCCTCTGTCCTGCCGGACATCTCCCCCGCAAGGGGGAGATCAGCAGCTTCAGCGCTGTCCGCCATTCTTGCAACGTTGGAGACTAGCGAAAGTCAAGATGACGGCCAATCTCCCCCCTTGCGGGGGAGATGTCCGGCAGGACAGAGGGGGGTGTGAAGGATCGCGACAGACGCAGTTTGCAAGCAACCTTCGCCTATACCCTTCTCTCCACCATCATCTTCTTGATCTCGGCGATCGCCTTGGCCGGGTTGAGGCCCTTGGGGCAGGTCTGCGCGCAGTTCATGATGGTGTGGCAGCGATAGAGCCGGAACGGGTCTTCGAGATCGTCGAGCCGCTCGCCCTTGGCCTCGTCGCGGCTGTCGATCAGCCAGCGATAGGCCTGCAGCAGCGTTGCCGGGCCGAGATAGCGGTCGCCGTTCCACCAGTAGCTCGGGCACGAGGTCGAGCAGCAGGCGCACAATATGCATTCGTAGAGCCCGTCGAGCTTCTCGCGGTCCTCGTGGCTCTGCAGCCATTCCTTGGCCGGCGTCGGCGACACCGTCTTCAGCCAGGGCTGGATCGAGGCGTGCTGGGCGTAGAAATTGGTGAGATCCGGCACCAAATCCTTGACCACCTGCATATGCGGCAGCGGATAGACTTTCACCGCGCCGGAAATGTCGTCGCAGCCCTTGGTGCAGGCGAGCGTGTTGGAGCCGTCGATATTCATGGCGCAGGAGCCGCAAATGCCCTCGCGGCAGGAGCGCCGCAAGGTCAGCGTCGGATCGATCTTGTTCTTGATCCACAGCAGCGCGTCGAGCACCATCGGCCCGCAATCGTCCATGTCGACGAAATAGGTGTCAATGCGTGGGTTCTCGTCATCGTCCGGCGACCAGCGGTAGATCCGGTACTCGCGCAGATTGGTGGCGCCTTCCGGCTTCGGCCAGGTCTTGCCCTGCTGGATCTTCGAGTTCTTGGGGAGAGTGAGCTCAACCATGTTTGATCCTCAATACACCCTGGCCTTCGGCGCGATCTTGGCGAGGCTGATGCCGCCGTCCTTTTCCGCCAGCTGCGGCTCGGTGTGCACCGGCCGATAGGAGAGCGTCACCTTGCCGTCTTCGCTCAGCCTGGCCAGCGTGTGCTTGCGCCAATTGGCGTCGTCGCGGGCGGAAAAGTCTTCCCGCGCGTGCGCGCCACGGCTCTCCTTGCGCGCCTCGGCGCTGTAGACAGTGGTGATGGCGTTGGCCATCAGGTTTTCCAGCTCCAGCGTCTCGACCAGATCGGAGTTCCAGATCATCGAGCGGTCGTACACTCTGACATCCTTGAGCTCGCCCCAGATCTGCGAAACGCGCTTGCAGCCGTTTTCGAGCGATTCTTGCGTGCGGAACACGGCGGCGTCTTCCTGCATCGCCTTCTGCATCCTCTCGCGCAGCACCGCCGTCGGCGTCGAGCCATTGGCGTGGCGCAACCGGTCGAAGCGGTCCATGATCTTTTCGACCGAGGCTTCATTGGGCGAAGGGATCGCCGACTTGCGGTCGATGACCTGGCCGGCCCGGATCGCCGCCGCGCGGCCGAACACCACAAGATCGATCAGCGAATTCGAACCCAGCCGATTGGCGCCATGCACGGAGGCACAGCCGGCCTCGCCGACAGCCATCAGGCCGGGCGACACCTGGTCGGGATTGAGTGACGTCGGGTTGAGCACCTCGCCCCAATAGTTGGTCGGCACGCCGCCCATATTGTAGTGCACCGTCGGCAGCACCGGGATCGGCTCCTTGGTCAGGTCGACGCCGGCAAAGATTTTTGCTGACTCCGAAATGCCTGGGAGCCTTTCGTGCAAGACAGCCGGATCGAGGTGATCGAGATGCAGGAAGATATGGTCCTTGTTCTTGCCGACGCCGCGGCCCTCGCGGATCTCCAGCGTCATGCAGCGCGAGACGACGTCGCGTGAGGCAAGGTCCTTGGCCGACGGCGCGTAGCGTTCCATGAAGCGCTCGCCCTCGGAGTTGACGAGATAGCCGCCCTCGCCGCGCGCGCCCTCGGTGATCAGGCAGCCGGCGCCATAGATGCCGGTCGGGTGGAACTGCACGAACTCCATGTCCTGCAGCGGAAAGCCGGCACGCGCGGCCATGCCGCCGCCGTCGCCGGTACAGGTGTGCGCCGAGGTCGCCGAGAAATAGGTGCGGCCATAGCCGCCGGTCGCCAGCACCACCATCTTGGCGGAGAAGCGGTGGATGGTGCCATCATCGAGGTTCCAGGCGACGACGCCGGTGCAGGTGCCGTCCGGCTCCATGATCAGGTCGAGCGCGAAATACTCGATGAAGAACTGCGCGTTGTTCTTCAGCGACTGGCCGTAAAGCGTGTGCAGGATGGCGTGGCCGGTACGGTCGGCGGCCGCACAGGTGCGCTGCACCGGCGGGCCTTCGCCATAATTCATCATGTGGCCGCCGAACGGCCGCTGGTAGATCTTGCCCTCTTCGGTGCGCGAAAACGGCACGCCGTAATGCTCGAGCTCGTAGACCGCGGCCGGCGCTTCGCGCACCAGGTACTCCATGGCGTCGACATCGCCCAGCCAGTCCGAGCCCTTGACGGTGTCGTACATGTGCCACTGCCAGGAATCGGGGCCCATGTTGGACAGCGAGGCGGCAATGCCGCCCTGCGCCGCCACCGTGTGCGAGCGGGTCGGGAACACCTTGGTGATGCAGGCGGTGCGCAGGCCCTGTTCGGCCATGCCGAGCGTGGCGCGCAGGCCGGCACCGCCGGCGCCGACGACCACCACGTCGAACTTGTGGTCGACAAAGGTATAGGCGGAAGCCTTGTTGGCTGATTTCGCGTCCTTGGCCAACTCAGCCTCCGAATGCCAGCTTGAGCAGGGCGAAGATCGAGGCGACGCCGACCGCTATGGTGAAAAATGTATTGAGCGCGATCAGCGCCAGCTTCATGCCTTCGCCATGCACGTAATCCTCGATGATCGCCTGCATGCCGAGCCGCATATGGGTGAGCCCGGAAATGAGCACCAGGGCCATCACCAGCGCCACGAACGGATTGGCGAGCGCGGCCCGCACATGCGCATGGTCGGCGCCGTTGAGCGCGATCAGGAAACCAACGAAGAACAGTATCAGCGGGATGTTGGCGATCGCGGTCAGGCGCTGGCGCCAGAAATGTCGGGTGCCCTCGCGGGCGGACCCGAGGCCGCGGACCTTCGCCAGCGGCGTGCGCATGTCTGACTTGTTGCCACTCATGATCAGGCTCCCCGCGCCATATAGCCGGCGATCCAGATCAGCAGCGTGAGCAGGATCGAGCCGGCCAGCGTCGCCCAGGCGATCTTCGAGGCCGTGTGCTTCTCGAGGCCCGCGCCAGTATCCCAGACCAGATGGCGCACGCCACCCAGCATGTGGTGCATCAGCGCCCAGGTGTAGCCGAACAGGATCAACCGGCCGAGCCAGGTGCCGAAGGCCCAGTTGACCCAGTCAAACGTCGCCTGCGAGCTTGCCGCCGCCATCAGCCACAGGGCGACCAGCAGCGTGCCGAAATACAGTGCGCCACCGGTGATGCGATGGATGATCGACATCGTCATGGTGATCGGCATGCGATATACGGTCAGGTGCGGCGAAAGCGGCCGTTCACGTCTGGCAAATTCGCGGGTGGCTGGTGATTTGCTCATGGCTCCCCCAGTTCGGCGTCTCTGGAGCCTCAGGTGGAAATGCGGCATTGCCGCTTCCGGTTGCGACTTCGGACAGCCGGTTTCTAATGCTCTTTTTGCACCGCGTCAAAGCCAGAAAACCGTTTCGAAAACGTAATTTAATCTGACTAAAAGGCAGGCTCGAGCTTCAATCGATTAGGGACTCATGGCCTGAAGCCGGCTCGATATCGCTGCAGTGCAGCATGTCTGGTCCAAAGCCCGGGCGTTCGAGATTCGCGTTAGCGCTTGCAGGTCACCGGCGTCGACCCGGCCTTCATGACCAGCGCTTCGCGGCCATCGATCACAATCGCGTCATGCGCCTGCTCGTAACGGCTGTTCTGGTTGGCCGGCGAGGCCTGCAGATCCTCGCTGGCGCCGTCGGCACCGACGACATGCACCGAGGTGCCGAGATTCTCGATGGTCATCCTGCCGCCGTCGGCACAGCTGTAGGTCGCGGTGCGCGGCTGCGGCGCGGTCACGTCGGTGACAACCCCACCTGCCGACGGCGCCGGCACCCGCAACACCGACGCGGCGGCCTTGTTGCCGGCCTTGGGCTCGTTGTTCTGCGGCACGCAGGCGATGGCGATCAAAAGCGGCAAAAGGGCTAGCGTCATCCGAAGCGTCCGGCGTAGCGCCATATGTTGTCCTCCCGCGCGGCGAATCAGCCACGATGTGCTTTGCCAAGATCAAGGTCATCCCGACGCCGAGCGGACGCCGGCCGCGATGGTGCGGCCAAGCATGGCCGAATGATGGCCAGCGGGTTTTCCATCCAGTCGGATATTAACGGATATTAACCATGTTTACCGAGACATCGCCGCGAAGTGCATCAGCCTCTTAACAAAGGTTAAGAAAACGTTAATTTCCGATTCGAGGAGGCCTTCCTCAGGATACGGAGGACGCCATGCGTTCGAATTCGGGCAGATCGCGCCTTGTGGCGCTCATAGTGGCGGCCTCGGTCGTTGGCCTTGCAGCGCCGGCGTTCGCCGGCGCGCGGCATCAGGATCGCGTCTACGCCGATTCCTTCGGCAATCTCGTCATCGACAGCGCCGCCGGCTACAAGCGCATCCTTGTCGGCGAAGGCAGGCTGGCCAAGCAACTCTCCGACTACACCAGCGCCGGCCAGCCCAAGGTGATCTACGAGAACGAAGCCGACGAGATATCAGGCTACGGCGATTGCTACCGGCCGCCGGTGCTGGTGAAGGGCCGCTCCTATATGTACGGTCTCTCCGACGGCGAGATGCCTGAGCTCAGCCCCTGCCGCTAGCCTCGATACCGGCTGACGACCAGTTGCCTGCCGGCCCGGCGGAGACGCGCACGCAATCGCGCCCGGCATTCTTCGCCTGATAGAGCGCCTGGTCGGCGCGCCGCATCAGATCGGCAAAGTCTTCGCTCGGATGAAGTTCGGCGACGCCGAAGCTCGCGGTGCAGCGGTTGTCCGCCGGCAGTCCGTCGATGGGCAGCGCGCCGAAGGCGCTGCGCGTGCCCTCGGCGAACAGCCGGGCGGCGGCAAGGTTGGTTCCCGGCAGGATGATGGCGAATTCCTCGCCGCCAATGCGGCCGGCGACATGATGCGCGGCGGCGGCCTCGCGCAGGAAGCCCGCAAAAGTCTCGATCACCCGGTCGCCGGACGCATGGCCGAAACTGTCGTTGACGCTCTTGAAATGATCGAGATCGGCGATGACGAGCGCGACCGGCACGCCTTGCCGCATCGCGCCAAGCACCGCCAGTTCGGCATGGCGGGTGAAGCCGCCGCGGTTGAGCAGGCGCGAAAGCGTGTCCGTCTCCGATTTCGACGTCACCTCGGCGAGCACGTCGCGAACCAGGATGGCCAGCATCAGCAGCGCCAGCGCCAACGCAAAGACAGTGCCGAGCGACTGTGACACCAGCGCGTAGTTGCTTTGCAGATAGGCTTGCGGATTGGCGCCCCAACCGCCAAGCGCATGCGCGATAAACGGCTTGGAGGCAAATTGCAGGCCGCTCGCCGCCAGCACGGCCATCAATATGCGATCGAGACGGGCGGGCCTTTGCCTCGATGACAAGACAATGGCCAGCCCGATGAACTGCATGACCGCATAGGGAAGCTGGTAGGCCATCATGCGGACCAGCGATTGGCGCGGCAGGTCCTGCACGAAATACACAGCTGCGGTGGTGGCGACCAGGAACAACAGCATCGGCTTCCAGGGCGGCGCCACGCCGTATTTGCGGGCAAGCCCGCCATTGAACGCAATGGTGGCGCCAAGGAAGACCGCGAAGGCGGCAACGACCGGAAGCCGCGCGTCGGCGAAAGCGGGAATGCTGAATTCGATGGCCGAATAGGCCATGCCCAGCAGATAGCCTGACGCCAGCCAGCGCGCCGGCGCGCGGCCGACATCATGGAAGGCGACCGCCATGAAGGATGCCGCCAGCAGGCCGGCAACCGACAAATTGATCAACAGTATGAAATTGGCGCCGCCCATGTTCTTCCCGCCCGCGCCAATAGCTAAGCATCGACGGGCGAAGAAGACGTTAACGCCGACCTCGCCGGACGGGATTCAGCCCACCTTGAGCGGCTCCGGCACGAACGCCGTTTCCGGCCGCTCATAGGACAGGCGCACGCTGTCGCGGCCGTTCCTCTTGGCCTTGTAGAGCGCGTCGTCGGCACGGCGCATCAGCGGCTCCAGGGCCTCGTCGCCGCTGCGGGCCGCCACACCGAAGCTGGCTGTCACCTTCGTGCCAGCAGGAAGTCCATCGACATGGCCGGCCGAATAGAGCGTGCGCACCGCCTCGGCGAACAGCCGCGCGGCGGCGAGATCGCTGAGCGGCAGCAGCACCGCGAATTCCTCGCCGCCGATACGCCCGGCAACACCGCGCGCGCCCGCCGCCGACCGAAGCTTGGCGGCGAAGTCGGCGATCACACGGTCGCCCGCCGCATGCCCGTGCACATCGTTGAGCGCCTTGAAATGATCGAGATCGGCCAGCACCAGCGCGACCGGGAACCGGGCCGTGGCGCAGTGCCGCAGCAGCAGCATGCCTCGCTCCTCGAAGCCACGCCGGTTGAGCAGGCCTGATAGCGGATCGGTATAGGTCTCGGTCTTCAGTGCCTTCATCACGTCGAGGGCAGCGGCGGAGAACAGGCACAGTGCAATGAGCAGCGACAGCAGAGCATGCGACAGCAGCGCCGTCGTCCAGTAGGACGAGCCATAGAACCCGTCATAACTGGTGAAGGGCCCGTGCGCGATGACGACGACAAGGGTGCGCACGAAGAAGTTGACGCTCGACAGCAGCGACAGCACGAACAGGATTTTTTCGGTCGGACCGTTGTTGCGCACCGGGCGCAGTTCGGCGGCGACCAGGAGGCTGATCCCGCCGAAAGCGAAATTCATCGCCAGGATGCGCCAGGTGAGATCCGGCGCGACGAACAGGAACCAGCACAGCGACGCCAGGCCGCCGCCCGCCAGCACGCCGATCCCCACATAAGGCACCTTGCGGCCATAGCGGTGGACGATGGCGCTGGACAGGCAGCAGCCGGCGACGGTGAAGCAGATGTTGGACGCCAGCTTGGTCAGCGGCATGCCGATGGGCAAGGTGAAATACTGAAGCAGGAAGCCGACCGCCGAGAGACTGTAGCTGGTCGCCAGCACGGCCAGATAAGGGCGGTGGCGTTGATAGGACCATAGCACGAGGAACGCGGCGCCGAGCGCCAACGCGATCGTCGGGTTGAGCAACGCTATGAGCAGACCCGTGTCCAAACGACTGTAATTTCCCCGCTTACGTCAGGGAAGAGCTTAGAGCGCAAGCCCAAACAAGCGGTTAAGCGAAAGCGAATATGTAGACGAACCGGATGAAAAAGGCCCCGGAGCCGCAAGGCGGTCCGAGGCCTCGTATGTGTTCGAAGCTGGGCGCTCCGGACTACTTCCACTCGCGGATGTCGACGAAGTGGCCGGCGATCGCCGCCGCCGCCGCCATCGCCGGCGACACCAGATGGGTGCGGCCCTTGAAACCTTGCCGGCCCTCGAAATTGCGGTTCGAGGTCGAGGCGCAGCGCTCATGCGGCTTCAGCCGGTCGTCATTCATGGCAAGGCACATCGAGCAGCCCGGCTCGCGCCAGTCGAAGCCGGCGGCGATAAAGATCTTGTCGAGGCCTTCGGCTTCCGCCTGTTCCTTGACCAGGCCGGAGCCCGGCACGATCATCGCATCGACATGCGGGCTGACCGTCTTGCCTTCGACCACCTTGGCGACAGCGCGCAGATCCTCGATACGGCCATTGGTGCAGGAACCGATGAAGACGCGGTCGAGCGTGATGTCGGTGATCTTGGTTCCCGGCGTCAGCCCCATATAGTCGAGCGCGCGCTGCTTGGAGGTGCGCTTGTTCTCATCGGTGATGTCTTCCGGGTTCGGCACGATGCCTTGCACCGACACGACATCCTCGGGCGAAGAACCCCAGGAGACGATCGGCGGCAGCTTGGCCGCGTCGAGCACGATCACCTTGTCGAAATGCGCGCCCTCGTCGGACTGCAGCGTCTTCCAGTATTCGAGTGCCGCATCCCAGGACGCACCCTTCGGGGCGCGAGGCTTGTCCTTGACGTAGGCGAAGGTTGTCTCGTCGGCGGCGATCAGGCCGGCGCGCGCGCCGCCTTCGATCGACATGTTGCAGATCGTCATGCGGCCCTCCATCGACAGCGCACGGATCGCCTCGCCGGCATATTCGATGACATAGCCGGTGCCGCCGGCGGTGCCGATCTCGCCGATGATGGCGAGGATGATGTCCTTGGCGGTGATGCCTTCCGGCAACTGGCCGTCGACACGCACCAGCATGTTCTTGGCCTTGCGCTGGATCAGCGTCTGCGTCGCCAGCACATGCTCGACCTCGGACGTGCCGATGCCGTGCGCCAGCGCGCCGAAGGCGCCATGCGTCGAGGTGTGGCTGTCACCGCAGACGATGGTCATGCCGGGCAAGGTGAAACCCTGCTCGGGGCCGATGATGTGGACGATGCCCTGGCGGATATCGTTTTCGGAATAATATTCGACGCCGAAATCCTTGGCGTTCCTGGCCAACGCCTCGACCTGGATGCGGCTTTCCTCGTTCTTGATGCCGAACTTGCGCTCGGGCGAGGTCGAGACATTGTGATCGACCACGGCCAGCGTCTTTTCCGGATGCCGGACTTTGCGGCCGGTCATGCGCAGGCCTTCGAAGGCCTGCGGGCTGGTCACTTCATGGACGAGGTGGCGGTCGATGTAGAGCAGGCAGGTGCCGTCGTCCTGGCGGTCGACGACATGGTCGTCGAAAATCTTGTCGTAGAGGGTGCGCGGTGCGCTCATGTGCGTAAATCCGTCGATATGAGAATGGGAAAGAGCAGACGCCTGACTTTCGGCCCGGCGAAACGACCCGAACAGGTCGGCCTAGGGTAGTCGGCTGGTCAGCGCCCCGGACACGCGCGCGGAGAAGCGCGACGGCAGGCGTTTCCTGTCCTGCAGCACGAACCCCTTGTAGGCCGGATCGCCAAAAAGCTCTTCCATGGCGTGGCTCATACCAATGTTTTGGGTTTTCGGCAATTGCGGCGTGCGAGGCAGGACTTGGGTTCGTCGCCCTCACTTCCACACCTTCAGGGAGAGGAAGGGCACCAAGGTCGGCGAACTCGCGCTTTTCCTCTACCCCGTCGATCGGGGGAGAGGTGGCGAGCGAAGCTCGACGGAGTGGGGGTCGATCTTTCATCGAAGCAATGCTTCCGCCTGATTACTGCTTGCCTGAGTCTTCTTGCTCGCCGGGTTGCGGCTGTCTTGCGGCGGCGGCGCGATTGACGAGCGGCTTCCCCCACTCCGTCGCTGCTTCGCAGCGCCACCTCTCCCCCGATCGACGCTAGGGCATATACATATCTCGGTGCGGCGGATTGACTCGCCTTGGCTGGGTCGGATTCCGCGAATGCCTGAGGTATGATTTTTTCTGCGACGGTCTGATTTGCAAGGATTGTCGCCGATGTCGTGCCCGTCGTGGTCATTAGGTTTGTTTGGAGATCGCCGCCTCGATAAAGGGGGGCGTCGCTGCTCCAAGGCATGGTGCTGCGCGAAACGGTGTGCTTGCGCCAGCTTTCTGGCGGCAACCATTCCGAGGAGATCCGCTATGGGCGCTTTCTCGGCAATGATGCGGTGACGGTCGAGCGGGTGATTGAAGGCTGGAGCCAACCGACGCGGGTTGCAGTGGACGGCCGGCATGTTTTGGCGCTGCAAGACACCAGCGAGATCAGATTCCCAACGACGCAGGACAACCGGCGCGATCTTGGCAGGATCAAGAAGGGCAATTGCTGGGGCATGCTGCTGCATCCGATGCTCGCCCTTGATGCCGAGCGCGGTTCTTGCCTTGGTCTTGTGGGCGGGCGGGTTTGGACACGGGGCGATGAAGAGCTGCCACCGCACGCTGATCGCTCGTTGAGCGAGAAGGAATCGTGCCGCTGGGTCGAAACCGCGCAAGCGGCCAAGCCAGTGCTGGCCCGGGCCCGTATGGTCACTTTCATCGCCGATCGTGAGAGTGACTTTTATATGATGTGGGCGCGTGTGCCGGATGGCTCTTTCCACGTGCTGACACGCGTCATGCATGACCGCGCACTGCTTTCGGGCACAACGCTGCGCCGTGCCGTGCAGGAGGTGGCGTTCAGTGACACCCAGGTGATCGAGCTGCGCGAACGGGCCGACCGCCCGGCGCGTCGAGCCGAGCTTTGCTTGCGCTTTGGCGAAGCCACGATCCGGCGGCCGGGCAACCTGCGCGAGGCCAACCTGCCCAAAGGCGTGACGCTGCGCTGGGTCGAAGTCATCGAGACGGCTGCGCCCGCCGACGTGGAGCCGCTTCACTGGCTGCTGCTGACCACCCATGCGGTGGCCACACCCTCCCAGGCCTGGCAGATCGTCGACTGGTACAAGCAGCGCTGGGTCATCGAGCAGTTCTTCCGGGTGATGAAGAGCCAAGGCTTGAAGATCGAAGACAGCCAGCTGCAATCGGCCGCGCGCTTGGAAAAGCTCGTCGCCATCGCCGCCAAGGCCGCCATCATCGTCATGCAGCTCGTGCAGGCCCGCAATGGCCAAGGCGATCAACAGGCGAGCCTCGCCTTCACGTCCAACGAGATCGATACGCTCTCGGCGATCGAGACACGCTTCAAGGGCAAGACGCGGCTGCAATCCAATCCCTACCCCAAAAACTCACTCGCATGGGCGGCCTGGATCATCGCAAGGCTCGGCGGCTGGAACGGTTATGCCTCCTCAAGGCCACCAGGCCCTATCACCTTCTACAACGGCTTGGCCTACTTCCGTGCCTGTGCCGATGGTTGGGCCTTGCGAGATGTGTATATGCCCTAGCCTCCGGAGGGAGAGGAAGGGAGCCAAGGTCGGCGAACTCGCGGCTCAAACCACCTCGAAAACAAAGGTCTTCACCAAGGCGTCAGGCTCTGCAATCGCATAGCATCGGAACCACGGGCTTTCCTCGACCGCCCGCCATTTTTTCGCCTGTTCCAACTCGTCGAACACCGCCTGAAAGCCGCCGCTTTCGAACACCTGGTCGCGCACGGTGAAGATGGCATGGCCGCCCTTGCGGGTGATGCGCACCAGCTCGTGCAGGCCGGATGCCGGCGCATGGCTGATGGTGAACACGCCGGTTGAGAAGAAGGCGCGGAAATGCCCGTCCGGCCAAGGCAGCGGTCCGCCCAGCATCGCCTGTTTCAGCTCGTTGTAGGCATTGCGGCTGCCGGCGATCTTCAGCATGTCGTCGGACAGGTCGAGCCCGGCAATGTTGTGGTAGCCCAACGCCTTCAGCGACGGCCCCGACAGGCCGGTGCCGCAGCCGGCATCGAGCAAGGGGGCATCGCCCGCCGGCACATGGCGCGCCACCCAGGCGGTGATCAGGAACGGCAGGAGATATCCGAGCGAGGCGGTCTCGCTGTCATAGGTCGCGGCCCATGCGGCATAGGCCTCTGCAAGCGCTTCCAGCGTGTCGGCGGTATAAACGGAATCCAGCGCCGCATTGGCTTTGTCGACGATCATGGGACCTCCTCAACGAAATATGCCGACAAGGATCGTAGGCTGTCTTGACCCGAAAACTATTCCTCGTGCTGACGGCGCAACCGCCCTTCCAGCGCCCGCAAGGCCAAGGAAAGGCCTACCGTCAGGATGAGATAGATATAGGCGACGATCGAATAGGTCTCGAAGAAGCGGAACGAGCCGGCTGCATAGACCTTGCCCATCTGCGTGATGTCGGCGACGCCGAGCACCGAGACCAGCGAGGAATCCTTGACCAGAGCGACGAAATCATTGCCGAGCGGCGGCAGGATGGTGCGGATCGCTTGCGGGAACACGATCAGCCGGAAGCGTTGCGCCCGGCTCAGCCCGAGCGCCTTTGCCGCTTCGATCTGGCCCTTCTCCACCGCCTGGATACCGGCACGGAAAACCTCCGAGATGAAAGCCGAATAGCCGATGGTCAGCGCCATGATGGCGCGCCACAGCAGCGACACGTCACGCACCAGCAACTCGCCGAACAGGCCGGCGCTTTGCAACGGCGCGGTCAGCGCGTTCCAGGCCGCGACGAAGGCCGGCGCGCCGGCAAAAGCGATCCAGAACAACAGCACCAGGATCGGCACGCCGCGGATGATCTCGACATAGAAACGGGCAATCTGGCGCAGCCAGCGCGAACCCGACATTCCCATCAGTGCGATGCCGAGGCCAATGGCTGACGCCAGCACAAAGGCGATCACGGTGACGAAGATGGTGATACCGATGCCCTTGGCGACGGTGGCGAAGACCTGGGCGTAGAGGTTGCTGGTGGCAACGAAGACGGCCACCGCGATCGCGATGGCTACGGCCACGACGAGCCACCACGGGAAGTCGGCTTTTGAGGAAGATGCGGGAGGCATCAAAAGGATTGCGCCAAGGCACCCCCCTCTGGCCTGCCGGCCATCTCCCCCGCAAGGGGGGAGATCAGATGTCGCGACTGCTTTAGCCAATTTCCCGCGCCGAAAAACAAGCGGTGAAGCCGAAGCTGCCAATCTCCCCCCTTGCGGGGGAGATGTCCGGCAGGACAGAGGGGGGTGTTCAAGCGCAGAGTCAGCGCGATTTCCTGCTCATAACCGTCACGCAACCCTCGCGACAAGACGAACTACTGTCCCATCTTGTAGTCAAGGAACCACTTCTTGTTCAGCGCATCGAGCGTCCCGTCCGCCTTGAGCGCCGCGATTGCCGCGTTGACCGGCTTCACCAGATCCGAACCCTTCGGGAAGATAAAGCCAAAATCCTCGGTGCCGAGCGGTCCGCCGATCAGCTTCAGCTTGCCCTCGGAGGCATCGACATAGCCCTTCCCGGCGGTGCCGTCGGTCAGCACGACATCGACGTCGCCTGATTTCAGCGCCTGCACCGTCGCGCCGAACGTCTCGAACAGTTTGATGCGCGGGTTCTGCTCATTGCCGTCGAGCACGCTGTAGACGGCGGTATAGAAGGGCGTGGTGCCGGCCTGCGCGCCGATCAGCCCGTCCTTGAAGGCGCCGAAGGTCTTGGCGTCGGTGAAGCGGCTTTCATCGCCGCGCACCAGCATGAACTGTTCCGAGCGCATATAGGGGTCGGAGAAATCCACCTTCTCCTTGCGGTCGTCCTTGATGGTGATGCCGGTCATGCCGATATTGTACTGGTTGTCGGAAACCGCCTGGATCATCGCGTCCCACGAGGTGTTCTGGTACTCGACAGAAAAATTCAGCCGCTTGGCGATCTCGTTCATCGCGTCATATTCCCAGCCGATCTGTTTGCCGGTCTTGGCATCGATGAACTGCAGCGGCGGATAGGCATTCTCGGTCACCACCACTACCTTCTTGCCGCCGAGATCGGGAAGCGCTTGCGCGAAGGCGGCGACGGGCGCCAGGATGAGGGCAAGCAAGCCGGCCAGCAGCAGTTTCGATTTGGTCATGACACACTCCCCGGAAATAAAAGGACCCGGGCACGGCCGGGCTTGCAGGAAAATCCGGCGCCGACTTTAGCTTTCCGCAAGCGTCACGCAAGACGGTCCGCTGCGTCAGCGCACCCGAAAGCGGATTTCGGTGCCTGCAATCCTGGGATTCCAGAACATTCCTTGCGATCCGCCGTCAATCGCGGTCCGCGGCGCCGGCTTCACGCAGACCGTCGATCAGTCGGGTCAAGGTGTGATGCAGGGATTTCAGCTCGTCGCCATCGAGCGGCGAATGACACCGCATCGCGGCCGACACCGCCTTGGCGCCCTCGCGCAGCGCCCGGCCGTGCTGTGTCGGTTCGACCAGCACCCGGCGCTCGTCGGCGGCATCGCGCCGGCGCGTGACCAGGCCGCTCGCCTCCAGGCGCTTGAGCAATGGCGTCAGCGTTGCCGAATCGAGCCCCAGCGCATCGCCGAGTTCGCCGACGGTGCGCGGTGCATGCTCCCACAGCGCCAGCATAGTCAGATATTGCGGATAGGTCAGGCCGAGCGGTTCGAGCAGCGGCCGGTAGAGCCGCGTCATCAGCCCGCTTGCCGAATAAAGGGCGAAGCACAGATGCTGGTCGAGCTTCGGGATCCCGGCGAAATCCGCCGGGACGTCGATGACATCGCTTGTCTGCTTCGTGGTCATGCTGCCTTTGCCGGAAGTGCCCTGGCCGAAAGCGCCACTTCGATATTGCCCTTGATGGCGTTGGAATAGGGGCAGATCTGGTGCGCTGCCGATACAAGCGCTTCCGTCGCCGCCTGATCAAGACCTTTCGTTTCCGCCGCCAGGGAAACGCCAAGCACAAATCCGCCCTGCGCATTGCTGTGCAGGCTGACACTCGCCGTCACCGAGGCATCCTGCAGCGGCAGTTTCTGCTTGCCGGCGATGAAGCGCATGGCGCTTTCGAAGCAGGCGGCATAGCCGGCGGCGAACAGCTGCTCGGGATTGGTGGCGCCGCCCTTGCCGCCCAACTCCTTCGGCATGGCAAGGTCGAGGCTGAGCAGGCCATCGTCGCTCTGGACATGGCCGGCGCGGCCGCCGACGGCGCGGGCTTGGGTGGAATACAATGCAGGCATTTCGCTTCTCCATTTAAATCGTACAAGATTGATTAGTACACGATGTAAATCGAGTCAATTACCCATGTCCTGCGCTGAGATCCTTCAAAACGAAAAAAGGCGGCTGAAGCCGCCTTTTTGAACATGCTCGTCAAAAATCTTATTCGGCGGTGGCTGCTTCCGCTGCCTTGGCGGCTTCAGCTGCCTCGGCGGCGGCCTTCTTCTCGGCGGCGTCCTGGGCGGCCTTCTCGATGGCCAGAGCCTCGGCGGCTGCCACCTTCTCGGCCTCGATGCGGGCCTTCTCGGCGTTCAGCGCATCGCGCTCCTCATCGTTCAGCTTGCGGGCGCGCACGCCGGTGTTTTCCGAAATACGGGCCGACTTGCCGCGACGATCGCGCAGATAGTAGAGCTTGGCGCGACGCACCTTGCCGCGGCGAACGATCTCGACGCCTTCGATCATCGGCGAGTAGACCGGGAACACGCGCTCGACGCCTTCGCCATAGGAGATCTTGCGAACGGTGAAGTTCTCCTGGAAGCCGGCGCCGGCGCGGGCGATGACAACGCCCTCATAAGCCTGGACGCGGGTGCGGGTGCCTTCGGTCACGCGGACCTGGACGCGCACGGTGTCGCCGGGCTGGAATTCGGGAAGCTTGCGCTTGGCTTCGATCTTGGCGGCCTGTTCGGCCTCGAGCTGACGGAGGATATCCATCTCAAAAGTCCACTTCTTGTTCTTCCGACAGTCAGAGCGTCCTACACTCGCCTTGCAGTTCCATGGACCGCTCGGCTATGCCCTTCGTCTCCAAGACATTTGTCTTCAAAACATCGGGCAGGGGCGACTACACCGTCATTGTTGACGGGTCCGGCAGATTCTTTCTGGCCGGTACGGGCGGGCACATACAGCTATTTCGCCGCTTTGTCACGCCTTGGCCGCGCATTTTCTGCTCGCATGGCACCATCGTAATCCTGCCGTGCCGGGTTGCGTCGGTTCTTCAGGCTTCCTAAGCCTGAAATAACACAGTTTTGAGCGGCCGCATTCCATGTCTGTCTTCGACGCCATCTTGCTGTTTCTAGCGGGCTTTCTGTCAGGCGCCGCCAATGCGGTCGCCGGTGGCGGCACCTTCATCACCTTCGGCGCCATGACACTGGTCGGCCTGCCGCCGATCGTCGCCAACGCCACCTCCTCGGTGACGCAGTTTCCAGGCTACATCACCTCGACCCTCGCCTACTCGGCCGATATCAGGCATTTCTGGCGCGGCGCGCTGCTGCTCTGCCTCATCTCCGCCGTCGGCGCGCTGGCCGGCGCGCTGATCCTGCTGGCGCTCGACAATCCGTCGTTTCGCGCCCTGGTGCCGTGGCTGCTGCTGGCCGCGACGGCCCTGTTTGCCGCTGGACCCTGGCTGAAGCCGGCGCCAAAACCGGGGCAGGAAGCGGCGGTGGGTTCGCTGGCCGGTTCCCTGGCGCAGTTCGTCACCGCCATCTACGGCGGCTTCTTCGGTGCCGGCATGGGCGTGATGATGCTGGCGACGCTTGGCCTGACCCAGGCCGGCGACTATCACCGGCTGAATGCGCTGAAGAACATGCTTGCCATGGTCATCGCCGCTGTCGCGATCGTCGTCTTCGTCTCGGGCGGCGTCGTCGCCTGGCCGCAGGCGATCATCATGATCCCGGGCGGCGCGCTCGGCGGCTATGCCGGCGTCTGGATCGCCAAACGCGTGCCACAAAACGCGGTGCGCGGCTTCGTCGTCGCGGTCGGTCGGTTTTTGGCCTTCTACTACTTCACGAAAAGCTGAACCGGATCACTTCGATTCCGATCCGATTCCGAAATGTCATCAACGCCAAGCACTGCTGGAGTCGAGTCAAATTAGCCATAGCCTCATCGTTCATCTGCCTTTTCTGCCAGATATCGAGCAGCCAAGGCTATCGAGTTCGGGATTGGAGCTGAACCCCTGTACATTGCGATCAGGCGTCGGGAAACGTCGAGTTGCAGCGCCATCCCGTCGAGCGAATACGATAGCTTATCCATGATTTGGCGGAACTCTCCGTTCTCCATTCCTACGGCAGGAAGCGTGGCAATCCAAACTGCGGAAAGCTCTATCCCGCCATCCCACTCAAGCGCCGTACCTTCGTCATTCACCCTCATCGTGGCGAAACTTTCTTCGTCGGTTCGAAGGGGAATAAAGTGGCGGTGACTATTCAGGACAGGGGCCAGGTCTACAGTTACCGAATTGCCGTTTCGCCAAGTCACGCGAACTCGACGATTGTCAATAATGGTGGCGGCCGCAATCCGAGGAAGCGGACGGCCTTTCGTGACGATCTCGTTATCCATTGATGCGTCTCCACTCATTGCGAAGCTCCGTTTCGTGCGTCCTTGCCCACTCCATGACAGCATCGAGATCACGCCGACGCATCGATCCCAGAAGTACCTCCCACGATCCGGTTATCAGGACTTCAAATTCTGCCTTGAGCGCATGGAAATGCGGTAGGCTATGGTCTGCAAAGACCTGAATTTTTATCCCATCGAAAGTGGCGATTGTCGGCATTTGGCCTGCCCTGTGATGAGCCATATTTAGTGCACTCCATGCACTAAATCAATCCTAAAGTGCAACCAATGCACTTTACGAGACCAGTTTTGTGGGTCTTCGGAGACGCCTTGGAGGGCACTTGCCCAAACACGGGGCTCTCCTTAATCGTTATTGGTCTTGCCGTTTTCCAACAGGTCCGGCCGTCGCGCTCTTGTCAACGCCTCTGACTCCGCCCGCCGCCAGGCAGCAATCTTCTTGTGATTGCCGGAAATCAGCACCACGGGGATCTCGCGGCCTTCAAACTCCTGCGGCCGCGTATAGTGCGGATGTTCCAGCAGGCGGTTTTCGAAACTCTCTTCCTCGCCCGACACCGCGTTTCCCATCACGCCGGGCAACAGCCGCACCACCGCGTCGAGCAGCACAAGGGCGGCCGGCTCACCGCCCGAGAGGATGAAATCGCCGATCGAGACTTCCTCTAATCCCCGCGCGTCGATCACCCGCTGGTCGACGCCTTCGAAGCGACCGCACAGGATGACAGCGCCCGGCCCGGCGGCCAGTTCGCGCACACGGCGCTGGGTCAGCGGCTTGCCGCGCGGGCTCATCAGCAGGCGCGGCCGTAGATCGCCCTCCGGCGAAGCGTGGTCGATGGCTTTCGCCAGCACGTCGGCGCGCATCACCATGCCGGCGCCGCCGCCGGCCGGCGTGTCGTCGACGGTGCGATGGCGATCGGTGGCGAAGTCACGGATCTGGATCGCCTCCAGCGACCACGTGCCGGCCTCGAGCGCCCGCCCGGCCAAAGATAGGCCGAGCGCACCCGGAAACATCTCGGGATAGAGCGTCAGCACGCAGGCGGAGAAGCTCACCGGTTGCCCCCGGCGTCGCTCGGTCCGCGCGGCCTGCCCTTCGGGTCGAAATCTTCCTCGCGCGGCGCATCGCCATCCTCGTCGTCGACAAGCCCGGCGGATGCCGGATCGACGCGGACGAAACCCTCGGCGACCGACACTTGCGGCACGGCGGCTTGCGTGAACGGGATCAGCACGCCCTTGCGCCCGCCCAGCGTCACATCGAGAATGTCGCCGCCGCCGAAATTGTGCACCGCGACGACCTTGCCGAGCGCGGCACCCGTGTCGTCCCGGACTTCGAGGCCGACGAGGTCGGCATGATAGAATTCGTCTTCTTCGCCGTCGTCCGGCAGCATCGAGCGATCGACGAACAGCTCCGTGCCGGCCAGCGCCTCGGCCGCGTTGCGGTCGGCGACACCCTTGAAGCGGACCACGACGACGGTGTTGGCGGGCCTGATGTCGATGATCTGGAAGGCGCGGCCGTCCCTGGCATAGAGCGGCCCGTAATCGGCCAGCGCCAGCGGCTCACCGGTGAAGGTCTTCACCCGCAATTCGCCCTTGATGCCATGGGCGGCGCCGATCACGGCCATCTGGACAGGGTTCTGGGGCTTGCTCATGGCGCGACATCCTTTGGCTTTGCTCTAACGCTCCCCGATTGTCATTTCAATGACGCGCTCTTCACCGCTTCCTAACCCGGCTGCCGGAAAATGGCCGGGCATGCATGAAACAAAGATGGGAAGCACGCCATGCAGGAATTCCTCATCCCGGCCAAGCCCGATCTCCAGGCGGCGCGCGAAAGCTGGCTGAAGATGTTGGCGCGCGAACGCCGGCTGTCGCCTGAAACCGTCGAAGCTTATGAGCGCGACACGCGCCAGTTCCTGCATTTCCTCACCGGCCATTGCGGCGGCTCGCCCGGCATTGCCGACATCGCCAATCTGCGCCCGGCCGATCTGCGCGGCTTCCTCGCCGCCCGTCGCAATGCCGGCGCCGGCGCCCGCACGCTTGGCCGGGGTCTCGCCGGCATCCGCTCGCTGCTGCGTTTCCTCGAGCGGCGCGGCCTTGCCAATGCGGCGGGTGCGGCCGCCCTGCGCGCACCGCGCCAGCCCAAATCGCTGCCCAAGCCGCTGACGGCGAGCGACGCCAAGCATATCGTTTCCATCGAAGGCCAATTGGCGGAGGAGCCGTGGATCGCGGCCCGCAACGCCGCCGTGCTGACACTGCTCTACGGCTCCGGCCTGCGCATTTCGGAGGCGCTTGGCCTGGCCGGCGCCGATCTGGCGTCGCCGGCCGACACCGTGCTGCGCGTCACCGGTAAGGGCGGCAAGACGCGACTAGTGCCGGTGCTGCCGGTGGCGCTACGCGCCATCGCCGAATATCGCCGGCTCTGCCCCTATCATCTCGACCCCAAGGGCCTGTTGTTTCGCGGCGCGCGCGGCGGACCGCTCAACCCGGCCATCGTCCAGCGCGACATGGCCAAGCTGCGCTCGGCGCTCAACCTGCCCGACACGGCGACACCGCATGCGCTGCGCCATTCCTTCGCCACGCATCTGCTCGGCCGTGGCGGCGACCTGCGCACCATCCAGGAGCTGCTGGGCCACGCCAGCCTGTCGACGACGCAGATCTACACCGGCGTCGACACCGCGAGGCTGCTCGAAATCTACGAATCAGCCCATCCACGGGCATGAACCCTTCAATTTTGCAGTGCCGGTTAACCGTTTTGCCGTTTTTCGGTCCTAAGAAAGGATCATGAAACGCGTCATCGCCATTGCCGACCGTGCAGCTCACGTCTCGCTGAAGCTGCTTGTTGCGCTCAACGTCCTGTTTTTCCTGTCGTTCCTCGCCGTCTTGCTGTTCGCCGCCGGCAGGGCGCATGCGGAAATCCCGACCTGCACCGGCGCCGACATGCTGTCGGCCTTGCAGAAAGACGACCCGGCGGCCTACCGCAAGATCGAGACGGAAGCCGCTGCCACGCCGAACGGCAAGGGCCTGTTGTGGAAGCTGGAAAAGCCGGGCGAAAAGCCGTCCTTCCTGTTCGGCACCATGCACATGACCGACCCGCGCGTCACCACGCTGCCGCCGGACGCGCAGAAGGCCTATGACGCCGCCGGCACCATCGTCATCGAAACCACCGACGTGCTCGACAAGCAGAAGATGATGGTCGCGATGCTCAAGGAGCCGGACCTGATGATGTTCACCGATAGCACGACGCTGGCGTCATTGCTGTCGCCGGACGATGCGGCGGCCATGAACACCGCACTCGACGCGCGCGGCATCCCGCCGGCAACCGTTGCCAAGATGAAGCCGTGGATGCTCTCGGCCATGATGGCACTGCCGGCCTGCGAACTGGCCCGCCAGTCCGGCGGCGCACCGGTGCTCGACGTCAAGCTGGCGGAGGGTGCAAAGGCTGCCGGCAAGCCGGTGGAAGGATTGGAGACGGCTGAAAGCCAGCTGCGCGCCATGGCATCGCTGCCGCTTGCTTTTCACATGAAGGGCCTCGTCGACACGCTGAAGCTCGGCGACAAGGTCAACGACATCAACGAGACCATGATCGTGCTCTACCAACGCGGCGACACCGGCATGTTCTGGCCGCTGTTTCGTGCCGCCATGCCAGAAGGGCAGGACGACCCCGCGGGCTATGCGGCGTTCGAGGAAACCATGATCACCAGCCGCAACAAGGTGATGGTCGAGCATGCCGGGCCGATCCTTGCCAGGGGCAATGCCTTCATGGCGGTCGGCGCCCTCCACCTTCCCGGTCCCGAAGGCCTGGTCGAGGATTTCCGCAAGGCCGGTTACACCGTCACGCCTGTTGGACTTTAGCTACTTCAGCTTACTTCGCCAGGATCTGAGCCAGCATCGCCGGAACGACGATCCGGTGAAACGGCATGACGATCGCGAGATAGGTTCGCCCGAGCCAATTGTGCGTCTTGACGATCGTCGACGCGGCCACTTCCTGCCGTCCCATGCCGAGATCCCTGACTTCGACCAGGACCCGGAAATCGAGATGCCGGTCGTCGAGGCCAAGCACGACCTTGCCGGGAAACTGGCTGATGAGCGGAAATATCCCGATCCGGCCAGCTGGCAACACGGCAGGTTCCAGGCCCGTCTTCAGCCGAAATGGCCTGACGGCAAGGTTGCGCAGCGCCATGAGCCTGCCGACCCATCGCGGCGTTTGCCCCAAAGCCCGTTCCGCCGCGCCGATTGCGGTCAATGAAAGACCTTCGGTGACCAGCACATAGCGGTCGGCGAACTGGGCTCCGGCAAGAACGTCGTGGGGGTTCGGGACAATCTGCGCTGTGGAGTTGATCACGGCAAAATCCTCTGAACCGACACTAGCAGGCGCAGACTTGGCGCGCTGCGTGGCGAAACGACGCCATTCCAGCTCCGGAAAGGCAGGATTTTCCTTGTTTTTGGCGTTTTCCAACCTTAGCGTGAAACCAGTTCAATGATTGCGCGTTGAATGGTGTTGATTGATATTTTTCATCCACGGAGGACACTTTTATGGCGAACGCACCGAATCCAAACGATCCGTTCAATCCCAACACCACCAACACCACCATCAAGCAGAGCGGCGGCGGCGGTAGTGGCTGGCTGATTGCGCTGGTCGTCGTTATTCTGGCGGTTGTCGCGTATTATGTTTTCGGAAGAAGTGGTGAGCACCCGGCACCTGCCGAGCCGCCGGCGGCCAGCACACCGGCCCCCGCGCCCGCACCGGCTGAGCCGATGAAGCCGGCCGAACCAGCGCCTGCCCCTGCACCTGCTCCGGCACCTGCAGAACCGGCTCCTGCGCCTGCACCTGCGGAACCGGCACCTGCGCCCGCACCGGCCCCAGCGCCGGCCAACTGATCGGCTCGATATCAAATACGAACGGCCCGCTGAAAAGCGGGCCGTTTTGTTTGGGCGATATCGCTACGTTCGTCATCCTCAGGCTTGACCCGAGGATGACGAAGCGTTGGTCGCTTTAGATGTGGATCGGCTTGAAGAACGTGGCCAGCGCCGCCTCCTTCACCGCTTCCGACATCGTCGGATGCGCGTGGCAGGTGCGGGCGAGATCCTCGGACGAGCCGCCGAATTCCATCAGCACCGCCGCCTCGTGGATCATCTCGCCGGCGCCGAAGCCGACGATATGAACGCCGAGCATACGGTCGCTCGTCTTGTCGGCAAGGATCTTCACAAAGCCGTCGGTGTGCAGCATGGCACGCGCCCGGCCATTGGCGCTGAACGGGAATTTTCCGACCTTGTAGTCGATGCCGGCCTTCTTCAGCTCTTCCTCGGTCTTGCCGACCGAGGCGATTTCCGGGCTGGTGTAGACGACGCTTGGGATGACGTCGTAGTTTACATGGCCGGCCTGGCCGGCAATGGTTTCCGCCACCGCCACGCCCTCGTCCTCGGCCTTGTGCGCCAGCATCGGCCCGGCGATGACATCGCCGATGGCATAGATGCCTGATACATTGGTCCTGAGATGGCCATCCGTCTTGACCCGGCCACGCTCGTCAACCTCGACGCCGGCTTCCTTCAGCCCAAGGCTGTCGGAATAGGCACTGCGCCCGGTGGCGATCAGCACGACGTCGGCATCGATCGTTTCGGCGGCACCGCCCTTGACCGGTTCGAAGGTGACCGTGGCACCTTTCTTGGCCTTGGCGACGCCGGTGACCTTGGCGCCGAGCTTGAACTCGAAGCCCTGCTTGGACAGCAGCCGCTGGAACTGCTTGGAGACCTCGCCGTCCATGCCGCCCAGGATGGTGTCGAGGAATTCGACCACCGTGACCTTGGCGCCGAGCCGCGCCCACACCGAGCCGAGCTCGAGCCCGATGACACCGCCGCCGACCACCACCAGATGGCCGGGAACCTTGTCCAGCGACAATGCGCCAGTCGACGACACGATCACCTTCTCGTCGATGTCGACCTTGACACCGGGAATGCCGGCGACATCCGAGCCGGTGGCGATGACGATGTTCTTGGTCTCGATCTCCTCGACCTTGCCGTCCTCGCCGGTCACCGAGACCTTGCCGGCCGCGATCACCTTGCCGGTGCCGTGGAACGAGTCGATCTTGTTTTTCTTGAACAGGAAGGCGACGCCGTTGACGTTCGACGACACCGTCGCGTCCTTGTGCGCCATCATCTTCTTCAGGTTTAGTTTCGGCGCCGATATCTCGACGCCGAGCGTGTCGAAGGAATGGCCGGCCTCGGCGAACATCTCGGAGGCATGGAGCAGTGCCTTGGACGGAATGCAGCCGATGTTGAGGCAGGTGCCGCCAAAGGTCGCGTTCTTTTCGACCACCGCAACCCTGAGCCCGAGCTGCGCCGCCTTGATGGCGCAGACATAACCGCCCGGTCCCGATCCGATGATAACGACGTCATAAGCCATGATACTGTCCTTCTGGATTGGGGCTCAGCGGCCGCCGCTTACATTCAGGATCGCGCCCGTCGTATAGGACGCGGCGTTGGATAGAAGATAGAGAACCGCGCCCGCGACTTCATCGGATGTACCGGCTCTTTTCATCGGCAGCATGTCGCGGAACCGTTCTATCCGGTCCGGCTGCCCGCCGGAGGCGTGGATTTCGGTGTCGATGATACCCGGCCGCACCGCGTTGACGCGGATGCCTTCCAGCGCCACCTCGCGGGCGAGCCCGATGGTGAAGGTGTCGATGGCGCCCTTGGAGGCGGCATAGTCGACATATTCGCCCGGCGAGCCCAATGTCGCTGCCGCCGACGAGATGTTGACGATAGCGCCGCCCGACCCGCCATGACGGGTCGACATGCGCTTCACCGCCTCACGGGCGCAGAGAAACGAACCGACGACATTGATGCGCATCATGCGCTCCAGCCGCGAAACGTCCATTTCGTCGACGCGCGCCTTGACGTCGACGATGCCGGCATTGTTGACGAAGGCATCGAGCCGGCCATAGACGCGGTCGACGGCCCCGAACATCGCCACAACATCGGCCTCGCTGCCGACATCGCCCTTGACGGCAAAAGCGTCACCGCCGCCGGCCTTGATTTCGGCAACCAGCGCATCGGCGGCGTCCTGGTTCGAGGCAAAATTGACCGCGATGCGGTAACCGGCCTTCGAGCCGAGCCGGCAGATCGCGGCGCCGATGCCGCGCCCGCCGCCGGTGACCAGCAGCACTTTTTGCGTCGCGCTCATTCCTGGCATCCCTTCAAGGCAAACACATCCCCCGACACTTTCGAAAACCCGCTGCCGCCATAGGCGCTGGACTGCCGCAGCGAGGGTCCGAGATCCGGCAGGATCAACGTCTTCGGCGCCTCGACGCCTTCGGCCGGCAGCAGTCCGATGTTGCCCTTGTCGTCCGCCGTATAGATGACGCCATGCCAGGCCGTGCAGGCGGCAAGCTCCTCGCCGGTGACGTCGCCCTCGGGGCATTTGTACATCAGCGCGCCATTCGGCCGCGACACGCCCTCGTTCCACATGACGATGCCGTTCAGCACCACATTGTTGTCGAGGATCATCCGGAAGCTGTTGGTGACGGTCGCCGAGGTTCCGGTCGGGGTAAAATCGATCTCACTGCCGCTCTGGGCGTCGCCATAGACGGCGAGCTCGATTGGGCAGGCGGCGTGGGCATCTGCCACGGCAAAGACTACGATGGCAGCCGCCGCCGAGATCGAGACAATCCTGCAATGGCAAAGGTCATAGGGCATCGTGCGGCGGCGCATATCTTTTCCCAGCCCCTCAGGTGGCTGCAAGCGCAAGCAAACAAGCGGCGTTGGACGTCATCCGTGAACTCGCCCTATCGCAGCCGCAATCTCCTGGGCTCGCCGTTCGCCAGCTTGGTAGGATGGATGGAATGCTCCAACAAAATCGATCCCACTTGATCTGCAAACTTTTTGAGCCGCGTCGCCGAGTGCAACCGGTGTCCGCCCACCTAGCTCGTGTCTCAACACCCGATCAACGGAAACCCGATACACCGCCGAGGCGATTGAAGAACCCATTGTCGATGGCGGAAGGAATACGCATGCCTGCGTTACGTAGATATCCTGCCGCGTCAGTCCTACGATTTCCAATGCCCGATCAAGACAAAGGTTGGTGCGGATATTCGGCAAGTAGCCCAGCTTCTTGACGTCTGCCCTATCTTTGAGGGCGAGCCCTTCAAGTTCCTCCCAACCAAACCAGTTATTCAGGAGGATTAGCGGGCCACTGAATGAGCGTGAGGTAAGCTGGTTCGGAACGACATACTCACCGTCCCAACCAGCTTCGCTCAATGTCTTCATCGTCTTGGAGGCCGTTGCGGGGCAATCTGCGACAGCGAGCGCTCGCCGGGCCTTTATGGCACGCAGGTATTGCTCCTGGGTCAAAGCCATCTAATCACAAATCCAGCACCAGCCGTTCTGGATCCTCCAGGCTTTCCTTGACGCGCACCAGGAAGGTCACCGCTTCCTTGCCGTCGACGATGCGGTGATCGTAGCTCAGCGCCAGATACATCATCGGCCGGATGACGATCTGGCCGCCGACCACGACAGGCCGGTCCTGGATTTTGTGCATGCCCAGAATGCCCGACTGCGGCGCGTTGAGGATCGGCGTCGACATCAGCGACCCGTAAACGCCACCGTTGGAGATGGTGAACGTGCCGCCCTGCATGTCGGCGACCGACAGCTTGCCGTCGCGCGCGGCGATACCCAGCCGGCCGATATCCTTTTCGATCTCGGCGATCGACATCTGGTCGGCATTGCGCACGACCGGCACGACCAGGCCTTTCTCGGTGCCGACGGCGACGCCGATATGGGCATAGTTCTTGAAGATGATGTCGGTGCCGTCGATCTCGGCATTGACAGAAGGGATCTCCTTCAGCGCGTGGGTGACGGCCTTGGTGAAGAAGCCCATGAAGCCGAGCTTCACGCCGTGCTTCTTCTCGAAAACGTCCTTGTACTTGGTGCGCAGCGCCATCACCGCTGACATGTCGACCTCGTTGAAGGTGGTCAGCATGGCGGCGGTCGACTGCGCTTCCTTGAGGCGGCGCGCGATGGTCTGGCGCAATTTGGTCATGCGCACGCGCTCCTCGCGCGACGCATCGTCGCCCGAGGACGGCGCACGCACGGCAACCGGTGCCGGTGCGGCCTTGGGCGTCTCGGCAGGCTGGGAGGGCGCGCCCTTGGCGATGGCGTCGAGCACGTCACCTTTCAGCACCTGGCCACGCTTTCCCGAACCGGAGATCTGGTCGACCGAGAGATTGCTTTCGGCGATCAGTTTCGCTGCCGCTGGCGCCGGCGGCATGCTGCGCGGCTCGACCGCGCCGGCGTCGCCGGCGATCTTGGCGGTCTCGGCCGCGGCCTGCTTGCCGGTCGATGCCGCATCCGGCGACGAGGCCTGCGATACCGCTTGCGGCCTAGTAGCCGGAGCGGCGGCCGCGCCACCTGCCGAAATCGAACCCAGCAGCGCGCCGACACCGACCGTTTCGCCTTCCTTGACGGTGATCTCGCTCAGCGTCCCGGCGGCGGCGGCGGGCACTTCCACCGTCACCTTGTCGGTCTCGAGTTCGACCAGCGGCTCGTCGGCGGCGATCGCGTCGCCGACCTTCTTGAACCATTTGCCGATGGTCGCCTCGGTGACGGATTCGCCGAGAGTGGGAACGCGGATTTCGGTAGCCATTGTGCCTGTCCGTTTCTTGTCGGTTCTGTTTTGTCAGCCCGGTTCTGTTCTATTCACCAAGCGCGTCTTCGAGCAAGGCGGCGAGCTGGGCGAGATGCTTGGACATCAGTCCGGTCGCCGGCGAGGCGGCGGCCGGGCGGCCGGTGTAGCGCACCCGCTGATGCTTGGCGTCGATATGCGCCAGCACCCATTCCAGATACGGGTCGATGAACGACCAGGCGCCCATATTCTTGGGCTCCTCCTGGCACCAGACCATCTCGGCGTTGCGGAAACGCGACAGTTCGGTGATCAGCGCCTTGGCCGGGAACGGATAGAGCTGTTCGACGCGCAGCAGATAGATGTCGTTGATGCCGCGCTTCTCGCGCTCCTCATAGAGGTCGTAATAGACCTTGCCCGAGCACAGCACGACACGCCGGATCTTCGAATCCTTGGTGAGCTTGATCGCCTGGTTGGGCAGCAGCTGGGCGTCGTCCCAAAGCAGCCGGTGGAACGAGCTTTCGCCCGAGATTTCCGGCAGCGTCGACACCGCCCGCTTGTGGCGCAGCAGCGACTTCGGCGTCATCAGGATCAGCGGCTTGCGGAAGTCGCGCTTCAGCTGCCGGCGCAGGATGTGGAAGTAGTTGGCCGGCGTCGTGCAGTTGGCCACTTGCATGTTGTCTTCGGCGCAAAGCTGCAGGAAGCGTTCGAGCCGGGCCGAGGAATGTTCCGGACCCTGGCCTTCATAGCCATGCGGCAACAGACAGACGAGCCCCGACATTCTGAGCCACTTGCGTTCTCCGCTAGAGATGAACTGGTCGAACACCACCTGGGCGCCGTTGGCGAAGTCGCCGAACTGGGCTTCCCACAGCGTCAGCGCCTTCGGCTCGGCCAGGCTGTAGCCATATTCGAAGCCGAGCACCGCCTCTTCCGACAGCATCGAGTTGATGACTTCGTAGCCGGCTTGAGCGGCCGACAGATTGTTGAGCGGGATGTAGCGGGTCTCGTCGCGCTGGTCGTAGAGCACGGAATGGCGCTGCGAAAAGGTGCCGCGTTCGGAATCCTGCCCCGACAAGCGGATCGGATTGCCGTCGAGCAGGATGGCGCCGAAGGCCAGCGCCTCGGCCGTCGACCAGTCGATGCCTTCGCCGGACTCGATCGCCTGGCGACGGTTTTCGAGGAAACGGATGATCGTCTTGTGCGCCTCGAAATCCTTCGGCACCTCGGTCAGCTTCTTGCCGATTTCCTTCAGCGTCTTGACCGGAACGGCGGTCTTGCCGCGCCGCTGTTCGTCCTGGTTGTCGGCCGTGCGCAGGCCAGACCAGGCGCCATCGAGCCAATCGGCCTTGTTGGGCTTGTAGTGCTGGCCGACTTCCCATTCGGATTCGAGATGCGCGCGCCAGTCGGCCTTCAGCTGGTCGAACTCGGCCTGGGTGATGTGGCCCTCGGCAATCAGGCGGTCGGCATAGATCTGCACCGTCGTCTTGTGGGTGCGGATGTTGCGATACATGATCGGCTGGGTGAAGGCCGGTTCGTCGCCCTCATTGTGGCCGAAGCGGCGGTAGCAGAACATGTCGACCACAACAGGCTTGTGGAACTTCATGCGGAATTCGATCGCCACCTTGGTGGCGTGCACCACGGCTTCCGGGTCGTCGCCATTGACGTGGAAGATCGGCGCTTCGATCATCTTGGCCACATCCGACGGATAGGGCGACGAGCGCGAGAAGCGCGGATTGGTGGTGAAGCCGATCTGGTTGTTGATGATGAAATGCAGCGTGCCGGCGACGCGGTGGCCGCGCAGGCCGGACAGGCCGAGGATTTCGGCAATCACGCCCTGGCCGGCGAAGGCGGCATCGCCGTGCAGCAAGAGAGGCAGCACCTTGGCGCGCTCTTCCAGCGGCACGATTTCCTCGCGGCTGCGGCCGAACAGATAATCCTGCTTGGCGCGCGCCTTGCCCATCACCACCGGATCGACGATTTCCAGATGCGAGGGATTCGCGGTCAGCGACAGATGCACCTTGTTGCCGTCGAACTCGCGGTCCGACGAGGCGCCGAGATGGTACTTGACGTCGCCCGAGCCCTCGACCTCGTCTGGGGCGGCCGAGCCGCCCTTGAACTCGTGGAAGATGGCGCGGTGCGGCTTGGCCATCACCTGGGAGAGCACGTTCAGCCGGCCGCGATGCGCCATGCCGAGCACGATTTCCTTCATGCCGAGCTGTCCGCCGCGCTTGATGATCTGCTCCAGTGCCGGGATCAGCGCTTCACTGCCGTCAAGGCCGAAGCGCTTGGTGCCCTTGTACTTGACGTCGATGAACTGCTCGAAACCTTCGGATTCGACCAGCTTCTGCAGGATCGCCTTCTTGCCGGTGGCGGTGAAGGTGATCTCCTTGTCGGCGCCCTCGATCCGTGCCTGGATCCAGGCCTTTTCCTCGGGATCGGAAATATGCATGAACTCGACGCCGAGCGTCGAGCAATAGGTGCGCGTCAGGATCTCCAGCATCTGCCGGATGGTGCCGAATTCGAGCCCGAGCACATTGTCGAGGAAGATCGGCCGGTCATAGTCGGCAGCGGTGAAGCCGTAATTTTCCGGCGACAGCTCGTTGTAGTCCTCGAGCGGCTTGGCGATGCCGAGCGGGTCGAGATTGGCGTGCAGATGGCCGCGCATGCGGTAGGCGCGGATCATCATGATGGCGCGCACCGAATCGCGCGTCGCCTGGTGCACATCGGCATCGGAGAGGACGACACCGTTGGTGACCGCCTTGTCCTTGACCTTCTTTTCGATCGTCTTCTCGACGATGCCCCAATTGCCGTCGAGCGCCGACACCAGTTCGCCATTGGCCTGCAGCGGCCAGGAGGGCTTGGCCCAGGAGGCGCCCTTGGCGTTCCTGCGCACATCGCCGGAATCGTCTTTCAGCCCGGCGAAGAACTCCTGCCATTCGGGATTGACCGAGGCTGGATCGTCCTCATAGGCGGCATAAAGCGCGTCGATGTAATCGGCATTGCCGCCATAGAGGAAAGAGGTGAGCGAAAACTGGTCGTTGGCCTGATCTTGTCTTGCCATTTTTGTCCGCGGAGCCTGGCTCCGTCTCCTGTCTGGAGCGAATAGTGAGTAGCGAATAGCGAGTAGGGATTGCCCTGTGGTCGCGCCGCTACTCTGTTTTCCCTATTCGCTATTCACTACTCGCTACTCACTTTAACCCTTGATCGCCTCGACCAAGGTCGTGCCCAGCCTTGCCGGCGAGGGTGATACCTTGATGCCAGCCGATTCCATTGCCGCGATCTTGTCTTCGGCGCCGCCCTTGCCGCCGGAGATGACCGCGCCTGCATGACCCATGGTGCGGCCGGCCGGCGCCGTGCGCCCGGCGATAAAGCCGGCCATCGGTTTCTTGCGGCCACGCTTGGCTTCGTCCTTGAGGAACTGCGCGGCGTCTTCCTCGGCCGAACCGCCGATCTCGCCGATCATGATGATCGACTTGGTCTCGTCGTCGGCGAGAAACATCTCGAGCACGTCGATGAACTCGGTGCCCTTGACGGGGTCGCCGCCGATGCCGACGGCGGTCGTCTGGCCGAGACCGACATTGGTGGTCTGGAACACTGCCTCATAGGTAAGTGTTCCCGAGCGCGAAACAACGCCGACCGAGCCCTTGCGAAAGATGTTGCCAGGCATGATGCCGATCTTGCATTCGTTGGGCGTCAAGACGCCCGGGCAGTTCGGGCCGATCAGCCGCGAGGTCGAGCGATCGAGCCGCGCCTTGACCTTGATCATGTCCATCACCGGTATGCCTTCGGTGATGCAGATGATCAGCGGGATCTCGGCCTCGATCGCTTCCAGGATCGCCTCGGCGGCACCTGCCGGCGGCACATAGACGACCGAAGCGTTGGCACCGGTCTTTTCCTTGCCCTCGGCGACGGTGGCGAAGATCGGCAGGCTCTCGCCCTTCGAGCCGGTCCAGGTCTCGCCACCCTTCTTCGGATGGATACCGCCGACCATTTTCGTGCCGTGATAGGCCAGCGCCTGTTCGGTGTGGAACGTGCCGGTCTTGCCGGTCAGGCCCTGCACCAGCACTTTGGTGTTCTTGTCGACGAGAATGGACATGGGAGCCCTTTTCTAAAAACCGTTGATCGAGGGAAACATGGTCAGAGCCGCTTTAGGTCGGCGACGGTGAGGTCGCTCATGGCGTTGCCGGTGTTGAGCGTCGTTGCCGGCTCGAACATCAGCACGACCGGCTCCGCAGTGAGCGAACGCGGCCGGTGCTCGACACCGCGCGGCACGACGATGAAGTCGCCCTCGCCGAGTTCGACCGGACCGTCGCGAAAATCGATAGCGATGCGGCCGCGCAGGACGAGGAAGGCTTCGTCCTCATTGTCATGCGCGTGCCAGTCGAACATCTCGCCGAACTTGGCGACCTTAGCTTGGCTGTCATTGACGTCGCCGGCGATATGCGGATCGAAGACCTTCTTGATCTTTTGATCCGCCGCCTCGACCAGGTTTATCTTGTGCGGAGGCACCAGATCAGCCCTTCACCGCCGCCACGATTTTCTTGGCCGCATCGTCGAGGTCATCGGCCGACACCACGTTGAGGCCGCTGTCGTTGATGATCTTCTTGCCGAGTTCGGCATTGGTGCCTTCGAGGCGCACCACCAGCGGCACTTCCAGCCCGACTTCCTTGACCGCGGCAATGACGCCCTCGGCGATGATGTCGCACTTCATGATGCCGCCGAAGATGTTGATCAGGATGCCTTTGACAGCCGGATCCTTGGTGATGATCTTGAACGCCGCCGTCACCTTCTCCTTCGACGCGCCACCGCCGACATCGAGGAAGTTGGCGGGTTCGGCGCCGTAGAGCTTGATGATGTCCATCGTCGCCATGGCAAGGCCGGCGCCATTGACCATGCAACCGATATTGCCGTCGAGGGCGACATAGGCGAGGTCGTATTTCGACGCCTCGATCTCCTTCTCGTCCTCTTCGGTGGTGTCGCGCAGTTCGAGCACGTCGGGGTGACGGAACAGCGCGTTGTTGTCGAACGACACCTTTGCGTCGAGCACGCGCAGCCGGCCGTTCTTCATGACGATCAGCGGGTTGACCTCGAGCAGGCTCATGTCCTTCTCGACGAAGGCCTTGTAGAGGATCGGGAACAGCGTATCGCCGTCTTGTGCCGCGTCACCGTCGAGCTTCAGCGCGCCGTTGAGCGCCTTCAGATCGGCTGCGATGACACCCTTTTCCGGATCGATGGCGACGGTGATGATCTTTTCCGGCGTGTCATGGGCGACCGCTTCGATGTCCATGCCGCCTTCGGTCGAGACGACGAAGGCAACGCGGCCGACCGAGCGGTCGACCAGGATCGACAGATAGAGCTCGCGTTCGATGTCGGCACCGTCCTCGATATAGAGGCGGTTGACCTGCTTGCCGGCCGGGCCGGTCTGCTTGGTCACTAGCGTGTTGCCCAGCATCTCGTTGGCGTTGGCGACGACATCAGCCACCGACTTGGCCAGCCGCACACCACCCTTGGCGTCCGGGCCAAGCTCAGTGAATTTGCCCTTGCCGCGGCCGCCGGCATGGATCTGGCTCTTCACCACATAGAGCGGACCCGGCAGCGCCTTGGCGGCGGCTTCCGCCTCGCTCGCCTTGAACACCGGCACGCCTTCGGCCACCGGCGCGCCGAAAGACTTCAGCAGCGCCTTGCCCTGATACTCATGGATGTTCATGCTCGATGTCTCCGGGTTGCTTGCTGGAGGTTCACTTACTGGAGATTCATTTGGCGGCGAGTTGCGGCGCGATCTTGACGCAGGCCTCGGTCAGGCCCTGCACCGTCGCCACCGAACTGTCGAACATCTTCTGCTCGGCCTTGTTGAGGTCGATCTCGATGATGCGTTCGACGCCACCGGCGCCGATCACCACGGGAACGCCGACATAGGTGTTCTTGACGCCATACTGGCCGGAGAGATACGCGGCGCACGGCAGCACGCGCTTCTTGTCCTTGAGATAGGCTTCAGCCATCTGGATCGCCGAGGCGGCCGGCGCGTAATAGGCCGAGCCGGTCTTGAGCAGGCCGACGATCTCGGCGCCGCCGTCACGGGTGCGCTGCACGATCTGGTCGAGCTTTTCCTTCGAGGTCCAGCCCATCTTGATAAGGTCGGGCAGCGGAATGCCCGAAACCGTCGAATAGCGGATCATCGGCACCATGGAATCGCCGTGGCCGCCGAGCACGAAGGCGGTGACGTCCTCGACCGAGACCTTGAATTCCTCGGCCAGGAAATAGCGGAAGCGCGCGCTGTCGAGCACGCCGGCCATGCCGACGACATGGCTCTTGGGCAGGCCGGAGAACTTCTGCAGCGCCCAGACCATGGCGTCGAGCGGGTTGGTGATGCAGATGACGAAGGCCTTCGGCGCGTACTTCTTGAGGCCGGCGCCGACCTGTTCCATGACCTTCAGGTTGATGCCCAAAAGATCGTCGCGGCTCATGCCCGGCTTGCGCGGCACGCCGGCGGTGACGATGCAGACGTCGGCACCCTCTATGCCGGCATAGTCGTTGATGCCGGTGAGGCGGCTGTCGAAGCCATCGACCGGCGACGACTGCGCGATATCGAGCCCCTTGCCCTGCGGGATACCCTCGGCAATATCGAACAGCACCACGTCGCCGAGGTCCTTGAGGCCGATCATGTGGGCGAGCGTGCCGCCGATCATGCCAGAGCCGATGAGCGCTATCTTGTTGCGTGCCATGTGAGGATGTTTTCCCTTTGTCAGTGACGGCGTCTCAAATCTTTAACGACTTGATGGCGCATCGAAGAAGAGGCCGGAATGCTGCGGGGGAACCGCGAATTTTCGCCGCACCCAATAGCCCCGGCGCAATATAAATTCAAACGATTATTTCGGAGCTAGCATTTTCAATCGGTTAGAGTGATTGGGATTTACGTAAACGTCAAAGTTTGTAAGCCGACTTGGGAGAATTTATACAATGAGGATGGAAATCAGAAGGCTGGAAGCGGGCGATGACGCCCTTGTGATGCGGGTCGCCGAGGATGTGTTCGACGAGCCGGTCAGGCCGGATCGGCTGGCGGCCTATCTCAGCCAGCCAGGCCATTTCATGATCGTGGCGCTCGCTGATGGCGTGGTCGTCGGTCAATGCGCCGCCGTCATCCATCGTCATCCCGACAAGGTCAGCGAACTCTATATCGACGAGGTCGGCGTATCGCCTGCATTCCAGCGCCAAGGCATCGCGCGAAAAATGCTCGATGCGATGTTCTCGATCGGCAGGGAGCATGGCTGTGAAGAGGCCTGGGTCGGCACCGAGCCGGACAACGGTCCAGCCCGCGCGCTTTACGAATCGCGCACGGAGCCGCATGAGGCAGCGGAGGGCTTCGTGATGTATGTATATCGTTTGTAGACGTCGGCGGGACAGCACCCCCCTCTGTCCTGCCGGACATCTCCCCCGCAAGGGGGGAGATTGGCTGTCATGCCGGCCTTCGCCAACTTTCAAAGGTGAAAGAAGAGGCGAGGCACCAAAGCTGCCGATCTCCCCCCTTGCGGGGGAGATGTCCGGCAGGACAGAGGGGGGTGTGACAGAACGCGACAGATCGGCTTTTGGAGCAGGCACTTACGCCTGTGCCTGCTGCGCTTCCTCCGGCGCCGCCTTCGCATTCCGCCGCTCCGCCCAATCCTCCAGCCAGTCGCGGCTTTGCATCTCGATCAGCCGCGATGCCGTGCGCTCGAACTCGAAGACCTCGACGCCGCGCTTGGCGACATAAAGCTGGGGCGGCGGCGCTTCGGCACTCGCCACCAGCCGCACATGATGGTCGTAGAGCGTGTCGATCAGAAGGATAAAGCGCTTGGCCTCATTGCGCTTGCCTTCGCCGATCACGGGGATGTGGTCAATGAAGACGGTCGAAAAACGCCCAGCAATGGCCAGGAAATCGCGCGCGCCCAGTGGCTTTTCGCAGAGATCGGCGAACGAGAACCGCGCCGCGTCGCCGGCAGCTGCCGGCACGATCACCTGCCGGCCTTTGAGCGCCAGCGACGTCCCGGCGGTCGGCGCCCCACGCGTCATGGCTTGCCAGGCCTCGTCCAGAATCTGGTCGGCCGCCGCATCGACCGGCGTGACATAGACCGGCATGCGGGCGAGCTTTTCCAGCCGGTAGTCCTTGTCGGCGTCGAGCGCCAGCACCTGTGCATGCCGCTCCAGAATGCCGATGAACGGCAGGAAAAGCTGGCGGTTTAGGCCGTCGCTGTAAAGATCTTCCGGTGCCACGTTCGAGGTGGCGACCAGCACCACGCCGCTGGCAAACAGCGCGGAAAACAACCGCGACAGGATCATCGCGTCGGCAATGTCGGTGACCGAGAACTCGTCGAAGCACAGCACCCAGGCCTGCTCGGCAAGGGCCTTGGCCACGGGCGGGATCGGATCGTCCTCCTTGACGTCGCCATTCTTGCGCGCCTGACGGTGCTTCTGGATACGGTCCTGCACGTCGGCCATGAAGTCGTTGAAATGCACGCGGCGTTTGCGCCGCACCGGCAGCAAGTCGAAGAACATGTCCATCAGCATGGTCTTGCCGCGGCCGACGCCGCCATGGATGTAGAGGCCTTTGACGGCCTCATGCGTCTCGCGCCTGCGGGCAAACAGCCAGCCCAGCGCACTCGACTTGTGCGCCAGCCGCTTGGCCGAGATCTCGTCGATCAGCCGATCGAGCGCAGCCGCGATCCGCTCCTGCGCCGGATCGCGTTCGATCGCGCCGGTTTCCACCAGATGGTCGTAGCGCTGCCTGACGGTCGCATGGGTCTGGAGGCCGTCACGCAGATGCATCGGTCACGTCGTTCTGGAGCAATTCCAGGAAAAGCGTGTAGCGGTTTTCCATCCGGAATTGCGTAAAACCAAATAGAGGAGGGTCAGCCTATCTTGTAAGCGAAATCGGCTGGCCGTTGGAAGTCTGGCCGTCGAACTTCGAGCCGCCCGACGAATAGAGCCGCGCCAGCGCTCCGCCATTCTCGTCATAGAGCGTCAGCTGCTTGCCGGCGACGTTCCACGACTTGATGCCGTCGATCGGTGCCGGGCAATGCAGCGGCCCGGCGCGGAAGCCAGCGCCGAATTTGGTCTGCGGCGTTGCCACTTTGCAGCTCTGGCCCGAAACGCTGGCGTTCCAGACTCCGGCGACGCTGGCGGCGTTGAGGTCCGAGGCTCCGGCGGGAGCCGAGCCGTCTGGCGGCAGCGAGGCAACTTGCGTGTTTGCCGGCGCGGTCGGGAATTGCGACGGGTCTGTCGTTCCGGGCGACGCCGGCGGCGGCAGCTGGTTCGCGGTCACCTTGCCGGCGGGCGCGGCTTCCAGAGGGGCGGGCTGCTGGTCATCCATCGACGAGAAGCGTGAGGTTGAACAGCCGCTCGCAACGAGCGCCGCCAGCGATACGGCCACCAGACCGGTTTTCGAAAAAGTCATTCCAACCTCCGTCGGATCCGGCTGGGGGGAAGCCGTCCGCACAATCTCACCTCCACCAAGATGGAGAAGGTGGCGAAATTTCAACCCGATATGGTTAAAATACGGTTTGCAGCAAGATTTGTTGCAAATTTATCGCAATCACCACGGCACCGGCCTCTGGTCGCGCGTCCGCCCTGGGTCTCGGTCGAGACAGTGCTGCCCCTGCTATTCGACGGTCAGAAGCTTGCGCGAGCCGGCGCAGCGCCTATGTCAGGGAGACGAAACCCCTGCTGGAGCCGCAAAATTGGCCGCGAGAAAGAGAGCCGCCAATCGCTATTACAGCGGCCCGCCCAGCGACCATTTCGACGGCACATTATTCTTCAATCCCGACGGCCAGCCACCCGGCCGTTTCGCCGACCTGCTGAAATGGCAGTTCAATGGCAAGCGTTCGAAATGGCCGGCGACGAATCCAAGCCCCTTTCCGCAGGCAAAGCCGGCCGCGAAGGTCGAGGGCACCGCACTGAAAGTGACGATGGTCGGCCATTCCACCTTGCTGGTCCAGACGGCCGGCCTGAACATCCTCACCGACCCGGTGTGGTCGCCGCGTGCGTCACCGCTTTCCTTCGCCGGGCCTAAACGCATCAATGCGCCAGGCATCGCCTTCGCCGACCTGCCGCCGATCGACCTCGTGCTGGTCAGCCACAACCACTACGACCATCTCGACCTCGCCACGCTGAAGCGGCTGAAGGCCAGCCACGACCCGCTGGTGCTCACCCCGCTCGGCAACGATGCCGTCATCGGCAATGCGGTTCCCGGCATGCGGCTGTCGGCGCATGACTGGGGCGACAGGATCGAGGTCGGCAATGGAGTCGCCGTCCATGTCGAGCCGGTGCATCACTGGTCGGCGCGAGGCGCCCGCGACCGGCGTATGGCGCTGTGGGCCGGCTTCGTCATCGAAACGCCTGATAGCAAGCTCTATTTCGCCGGCGACACCGGCTTCCACGATGGCATCAACTACCGGCTGATGGCTGTAAAACATGGCGGTTTCCGCTTCGCTATCCTGCCGATCGGCGCCTATGAGCCGCGCTGGTTCATGGCGCCGCAGCACCAGAATCCTGAGGAGGCGGTGCAAGGCATGACACTGTGCAATGCCGCCCATGCCGCCGGCTGCCACTGGGGCACTTTCCAGCTCACCGACGAACCGATCGACGAGCCGGCGCGAAAATTGACCGAGGCGCTTGACGATCAAGGCATCCCACGGCAGCGCTTTCGCGCCTTGCGGCCCGGCGAGGCCTGGGACGTGCCTGAGATCGGGTGCGGCTGAAGTCTACATTGGCCATTTACGGCACGGTCATTTTCGCTGATGGTCCCCCAAACAGGCAAAGGGGGATTCAGATGAAATCGATCATGGCAGTTCTGATGGCGCTGGCGATTTCGACGCCGTGCGCTTTCGCAGGCGAAATCAGCGACCGCGCCACCGAGGCCGAAAAGCTGCTGCAATCGGGTGATGGCGCCGGCGCGCTGGACAAATTCCGCAGTGCCGAGGAAGCCTTTTGGCAAGCGATGCCGCTGGCCGTGCAGAACGTCAAACAGGTCGATAGCGCAAGTGGCTTCGGCATCTACAGCGAGCGTGCCAATCACATCTACAAGCCCGGCGAGAAGATCGTGCTGTACATGGAGCCGGTTGGCTACGGCTACGGCTCGGACGGCCTCGGCAACAGCATGATCGCGCTTTCCGTCGACATCACCGTGGTTTCCGCAGCCGGCGAGACGCTCGGCACGAGTGAGAAGGTCGGCCGTGTCCAGGTCGCCTCCCGCTCCCACAACCGCGAACTGTTCTTCAAGCTGGACCTTTCGCTCGACGGCTTGCCGCCCGGCAAATACCGGTGCGACTTCCTCATGCATGACGAGAATTCGAACAAGACGGCGCCCTTCACCACCGATATCGAGATCGCCAGCTAGATCTTGACGAGCATCGGCCTCGCAACCGACGGGAACCCAAGCGCGGCGGACGCGTTTTCATGCGGTTTCAAAATCTGTCGGTTCGCGAGGCATTCCCGTGCTCAAATGGATCATCATTCTCCTGATTGTCGCCGCCGCGGCGAGCCTGCTCGGCATGCCTGCGCTGGCAGGTGCCGCCGCCACCGGCGCACGCATCCTTATCGGCATCGTTCTGGTGATCTTCCTGCTGGTGGTGCTGGGCATCTTCGCCGTCACGTAAGTCCGGCGCCTTCGCTGTCACGTAAAGCGGCTCCGCACTGGTAATTCCCGCCCGTTTCCGCCATATAGCGCCAAACGGACACGGAATTCGCGGAGCAATGGCCAGCACTGCCCCTTTCGCCAAGATGAACGGCATCGGCAACGAGATCATCGTTGCCGATATGCGTAGCCGTGCCGATCGGGTGACCGCGGCTGCGGCGATCGCGCTGAACGCCGATGCCGCGACCAGCTTCGACCAGATCATGGCGATCCACGATGCCAGGACGCCGGGCACCGCCTTTTTCATCGACATTCTGAACTCTGACGGAACCGGCGCGCAGGCCTGCGGCAATGGCATGCGCTGCGTTGTCCAGGCGCTCGCCGCCGAGACCGGCCAGAAGACCTTCACCTTCGAGACCGTCGTCGGCATCCTCAACGCGCACGAACATGCCGACGGGTCGATCTCGGTCGACATGGGCACGCCGCGTTTCGGCTGGCAGGACATCCCCCTGGCCGAGGATTTCCGCGACACCCGCATGATCGAGCTGCAGATCGGCCCGATCGACGCGCCGGTGCTGCACTCGCCCTCTGTCGTCTCGATGGGCAATCCGCACGCCATTTTCTGGGTCGACCGCGACGTCTGGTCCTATGAACTCGACCGCTTCGGTCCTCTGCTCGAGAACCACCCGATGTTCCCCGAGCGCGCCAACATAACCATCGCCCAGGTCACCTCGCCCGAAACCATGATCATCCGCACATGGGAGCGCGGCGCCGGCCTGACCAAGGCCTGTGGCTCGGCTTCTTGCGCCGCCGTGGTCGCAGCCGCACGCATCAACCGGACCGGCCGCAACGTCAGCCTGCTGACCCCCGGCGGCGGTACGCTGCATGTCGAATGGCGCGCCGATGATCATGTCATCCTGACCGGTGCCGCCGAATGGGAATTTTCCGGCAGCTTCGATCCGTCGACCGGAACATGGGCCCGCGACACCGAAAGCGCGGCCTGATGTCCGCTCTGTCCAAGAGCCCGATGTCCAAGGGCATCGATGTCGTTACTTTCGGCTGCCGGCTGAACACCTATGAATCCGAGGTTATGCGGCGCGAGGCCGAAACCGCCGGCCTCGGCGCGCTGGAAGGCGGCGCCGTGATCTTCAACACCTGCGCCGTCACCGGCGAGGCGGTGCGACAGGCCAAACAGGCGATCCGAAAGGCGCGCCGCGACAACCCGCAGGCCCGCATCATCGTCACCGGCTGCGCCGCGCAGACCGAGCCTGAAAAATTCGCTGCCATGGACGAGGTCGATCTCGTGCTTGGCAATGAGGAGAAGCTGAAGGCCAACTCCTATCGCGCGCTGCCGGATTTCGGCGTCAACGACACCGAGAAAGCCCGCGTCAACGACATCTTTTCGGTGCGCGAAACCGCCGGCCATATGGTCGACGCCATCGAGGGTCGGGCGCGTGCCTTCGTCCAGGTGCAGAACGGCTGCGACCACCGCTGCACCTTTTGCATCATTCCCTATGGCCGCGGCAATTCGCGTTCGGTGCCGATGGGCGCCGTGGTCGAGCAGGTCAAGCGGCTCGCCGGAAACGGCTATGCCGAGATCGTGCTGACCGGCGTCGACATGACCAGTTTTGGCGCCGACCTTCCGGGCGCGCCAAAGCTCGGCAGGCTGGTGAAGACCATCCTCAAGCAGGTGCCCGATGTGAAGCGCCTGCGGCTGTCCTCCATCGATTCGATCGAGGCCGACGACGATCTCCTTGACGCGATTGCCAGCGAGCCGCGGCTGATGCCGCATCTGCATCTGTCGCTGCAATCGGGCGACGACATGATCCTGAAGCGCATGAAGCGCCGCCATCTGCGCGATCAGTCGATCCGCTTCTGCGAGGATGTTCGCAAGCTGCGCCCCGGCATCGTCTTCGGCGCCGACATCATCGCCGGCTTCCCGACCGAAACCGACGCGATGTTCGAGAACTCGGAAAAGATCGTCGAGGAGTGTGGCCTGACCCATCTCCATGTCTTCCCGTTCAGCCCACGCGAAGGCACGCCTGCCGCGCGCATGCCGCAGCTCCGCCGCGAGGTGGTCAAGCAGCGCGCCGCCCGGCTGCGCGCCGCCGGCGAAGCTGCGTATATCAGGCATCTGTCGTCGCTCACTGGTACGCGTCAGTCGATCCTGATCGAGCGCGGCGGCCTTGGCCGCACCGAGGGTTTTACACTTGCCGCACTCGGCACGGGCGCACCAGGTGAGATCGTCGAGGCCGATATATCAGGCCACGATGGTATCAGGCTGATCGCGGCGCCCCTTGCCGCCCGCGCCGCCTGAGAACGCAAAGCATGGCTGGTTTTTTCAAGAAGATATTTTCGTTCGGCAAGAAAGAGGTGGTCGAGGAGCGGATCGACGAGACCGCCCCGCTGCCGCCGATCAAATGGGAGGCGCTCGATGCGCTGAAGCCGGCGGCCGAACAGGTCGTTCCGGAGTTCTTGAAGCGCGAAGAGCCGCGGCCCGAGGCGGAAACTGCGCCGGCCGAGCCGGAGGTGATTCCTGCGGAGCCGGCGCCTGTCGAGGAACCAGCGCCCGAGCCGGCTCCGACCATCCCGCCAGCACCGGAGCCGACTGTTCCATCGGAACCGGAACCGCTGCCGGAGCCCGCGCCGAAAGAAGAACCCGCGCCCGCGCCAGAGACTCCAGAGCCGCCGGCGCCCGAGGAAGTTCCGGTCACCCCTGCGACTCCGGAACCCACGCCCGAACCGCAGCCGCAAGAAGTCCCTGCTCCCGCACCAGCCGAGCCGGAGATCGTCCCGTCACGTCCGGAAAAGCAGCCGGAGCCGGCCCCGGTCGAAGTGCCGACGCCTGCCGAAGTTCCGGCAGAAACACCAACTCCGATCGAGGTGCCGACACCGGCGCCGTCCCCTCTTCAGCCGTCTTCAGAGGTCAGCGCCGCCCCTCATCCGCCTGCCGGCACCTTCTCCCCGTATAGTGACGGGGAGAAGGATGAAATTTCAGCGCCGACGCCCCACCCTCCCCTTGATGGGGAGGGTCGACGCGAAGCGGCGGGGTGGGGTGGCAGCGCCGGCGCCAGTCACCCCCACCCCCGAGCTGCGCTCGGGACCTCCCCCATCGAGGGGGAGGTAGAGCGCACGCCGCCCGAAACCCCGCCAGCCGAAGTCGCACCTCCCATTCGCCAGCCGTCGCCGATTGAAGCACAGCCCGTCATTGCCGAAATCGCGCCCGAACCGCAGGCCATTCCGCAACCTGCTCCAAAACCCGTTCCCGCGCCCGGTAAGGTGACCGTCACCAAGAAGGTCGAGCAGAAGGCCGAGCCGCAGAAGGCGCCGGAACCGGCGCCGAGGCGCTCATGGTTCCAGCGTATGAAGGACGGGCTTGCCCGCTCCTCCAAGGAGCTCACCGGCAACATTGCCGGCGTCTTCACCAAGCGCAAGCTGGACGAGGAGACGCTGCAGGACCTCGAGGATGTGCTGATCCGCGCCGACCTCGGCATGGAAACCGCGCTGCGCGTCACCGATGCGCTGGCCGCCAGCCGCTACGGCAAGGATGTCTCGGACACTGAGGTTCGCGCCATCATGGCGGCCGAGGTGGAGAAGGTGCTGACCCACGTCGCCATGCCGTTGGAGCTCGATCTCTCGCACAAGCCGCATGTCATCCTGGTGGTCGGTGTCAACGGCACCGGCAAGACCACCACAATCGGCAAGCTGGCCGCCAAGCTCACCGATGGCGGCCTGTCGGTGATGCTCGCCGCCGGCGACACGTTCCGTGCCGCGGCGATCGAACAGCTGAAGATCTGGGGCGAGCGGACGAAATCGCCCGTGATCGCCTCCAAGATCGGCGCCGATGCCGCAGGGCTGGCCTATGACGCCTTCGAACGGGCAAAGGAAGCCGGCTCAGACGTGCTGATCATCGACACCGCCGGCCGCCTGCAGAACAAGACCGAACTGATGGCCGAGCTCGAAAAGATCGTCCGCGTGCTCGGCAAGCTAGATCCGGAAGCACCGCACACCGTGCTGCAGACGGTCGACGCCACCACCGGCCAGAACGCGCTCAACCAGGTCGAGATCTTCCGCAATGTCGCCGGCGTCAATGGCCTAGTGATGACCAAGCTGGACGGCACGGCACGCGGCGGTATTCTGGTGGCGATCGCTGCAAAGCACAAACTGCCGGTCTATTTCATCGGCGTCGGCGAACAGGTCGACGACCTCGAACCATTCTCAGCAAGCGAATTCGCCAGGGCGATCGCTGGAGTGGCCTAACAAAGCATGTCCCAAAAAGGTGCAGACTTTTTGGATCGGATCATGCGCAAGAAAGAGATTCCATGAACCCACCCATCCTCGAACGCGATCCGTCGGACCCGCAAAAACAGAAGAAGGAAGGCGTCAATCCGCTGCTCAAGCTGGTGCTGGAGCTGGGGCCGTTGATGGTGTTCTTCTTCGCCAATGCGCGCGGCGGATGGCTGGTGCAGAAATTCCCGGCCCTGGCCGAATTCGGCGGCCCGATCTTCGTCGCCACCGGCCTGTTCATGGCCGCCACGGCCATCGCGCTGATCGCCTCATGGCTTTTGATGCGCACCTTGCCGATCATGCCGATGGTGTCGGGCGTCGTCGTCTTCATCTTCGGCGCGCTGACGCTCTATCTGCAGGACGATATCTTCATCAAGATGAAGCCGACCATCGTCAACACGCTGTTCGGCGGCGTGCTGCTCGGCGGCCTCTACTTCGGCAAGTCGCTGCTAGGCTATGTCTTCGATTCCGCCTTCAGCCTCGACGCCGAAGGCTGGCGCAAGCTGACCTTCCGCTGGGGCCTGTTCTTCCTGTTCCTGGCCCTTGCCAATGAAGTGGTGTGGCGGAATTTTTCCACCGACGCCTGGGTTACCTTCAAGGTCTGGGGCATCATGCCGATCACGCTCCTGTTCACCTTCAGCCAGATGCCGCTGATCCTGCGTCATTCGCTCGAGGACAAGACCGGGAAAGAAGAAAAGGCCGGCAAGTAGAGCAACTCCAGGAAGTGTGTAACGGTTTTCCCGGGAAAAGCGCATAGCGCTTTCCCTTGGGAATTACGCCAAAACAAGGAGAAAGAGCGGTTCTGCGTTTTCGTGAAACGATGACCGCTCTGGGAGAGGGCCATGGAATTCATCAGCACGCGCGACGCGCTGAGGACGATCTACAAGACGCCGCGACCGACCGACGGCTCGATTCGCAAGGAATTGACGGTGCTCGACGGCCACTGCCGCTCCTTCATCGGCAAGAGTCCGTTCGTGCTGATCGGCTCGTCCGACGGCGCCGGCAATTCCGATGTGACGCCGAAGGGCGACAAGCCGGGCTTTACCGCCGTGCTCGACGACACCACCATCGCCATTCCCGACCGGCCCGGCAACAACCGGCTCGACACGCTGGAGAACATCCTCCTCAATCCCTCGGTCGGCCTGCTCTTCCTCATTCCCGGCATGAACGAGACGCTGCGCGTCAATGGCGAAGCCCGCATCACCGTTGATGCCGGCTTGCGCGAAAAACTCGCCGTCGACGGCAAGGAACCGCAGAGCGTTATCGTGGTCACCGTCAAGGCCACCTACATGCATTGCGCCAAGGCCTTCATGCGTTCGGATCTGTGGAAGCCGGAAACCTGGTACGACCGCGCGACGCTGCCGACGCTCGGCCAGATCCTGCGCGACCAGCTCGCGCTGGCCGATTCGGCCGAGGCGACCGACCGCTGGCTGGACGACGGCTATAAGCAGACGATGTGGTAGGCTTTCGGGACCACGATTCGTCCTGACCGGTTCCACACCTTGCTGAACATCCTTGCCATTTCCGGCAGCCTGCGCGCGGCCTCCACCAATTCGGCGCTGGTCGCGGCACTGGCGCGTAACGCACCGGCCAGCTGTCGCGTCACCATCTATGACGGGCTCGGCCGTCTGCCGATCTTCAATCCCGACGATGAGGGCGAGCGGACGCCGCTCGAAGCCTCCGAACTGATCGATGCCGTCACTCAAGCCGACGGCGTGATCATCTCCTGTCCGGAATATGCCCATGGCGTGCCGGGCGGGCTGAAGAACGGGCTCGACTGGCTGGTGTCGCGCGACGCCGCCGTGGCCAAGCCGGCGATGCTGGTGCACGCCTCGCCGCGCTCGCTGTTTGCCCGCGCCGCACTGGCCGAGATCGTGCGCACCATGTCGTTCGCGCTTTGCGACGATGTGCTGGAGATTGCCCTGCTCGGCAAGAAACCGCCTGATGTGGAGGCCATCCTGGCGGAGGCGGAAAACCGGCTGGCGATGCGCGATGCGCTGAATGCTTTCGCGGACTTTATCCGCGCGCATTGAGGCTGGGCGGCTATCACCGCGCTTCGTCATCCTAGGGCGGAGCAAGGAGCGAAGCGACGCGGCGCAGACCCTAGGATCCATGCCGCGACCTTTGCCAGAAAATGCTGCGGTTCAGGAGGGGCGCAAGACAGCCCGGCATTGGATACTACACGCGCTCGCCAAAAGCAGAATTGCACCGTTGTGCCGTGCTCGAAAGTCGCGGCATGGATCCTAGAGCGGGATGAGATTAGTTTCGGTCATAGCCGGAGTTTTCGAAGTAGTGTGAGCACTCTGCCGGTGTGACGCGATTGAGGGTTTGGCCGATCGCGTCGCAGACGGCTTCGACGGTTCGGCTTGCGGCCTTTCTCAGCCAGTGCTTGAGCTTTGAAAAGAGCTGCTCGATCGGATTGAGGTCGGGCGAGTATTTCGGCAGGAAGAAGAGCCTTGCGCCGGCGGCGCGTATGGCGCGGCGCACCGCCTTGCCTTTGTGCGAGCCGAGATTGTCCATGATGACTATATCCCCCGGCTGGAGGGTCGGCGCGAGAACCTTCTCGACATAGAGGAGGAACCTCTCGCCGTTGATCGGCCCATCGATCAGCCAAGGCGCATCGACGCGATCGTGGCGCAGCGCGGCCAGGAAGGTCATGGTCTTCCAGTGGCCGTGCGGCACTTTGGCCTTGATGCGCTGGCCCACCGGCGCCCAGCCCCTGAGCGGCGACATGTTGGTCTTGGTCCAGGTCTCGTCAATGAAGACCAGTCGCGTGGGATCGATCCGGCCCCGATACTTCGTCCACTGCAGCCGCCGTCGCGCGACATCGGGACGATCCTGTTCGGCGGCGATCAGCGTCTTTTTTTGTGAGTGAGCTTCTCGGCATGCACGAACTCCCATACCGAACGGTAGTCGACCTTCAGACCACGCTCACCAAGCTCGGCCACAAGGCCGCGCAAGGTGAAGTCCCCGTCGTGACAGCGCTCGATCAGCCAGTCGCGCCACGCTCCCGAGAGTTTCTTCGGTTTGTAGCCGCCCACCTGGCGAGGCGCGGCACTGCCAGTCTCTTCAACACGCTTAAGCCACGCAATGGCCGCGCTATAGCTGACGCCAAATCGAGCCGCCGCGGCGCGCCGCGAGAGCCCTTCCGTCTTAACCGCGGCGACAACCCGCTCGCGAAGGTCCATCGAATATCCTGCCATCCATACTGGCCTCCTCCAGTATGAAGGTTGAATCAGAACAAAGGTGATTTGGGAATCCCACGACTCTTACAAATCCCATCCCACCTAGGGTCTCCGCTACGTCGCTTCGCGACTGCTTCGCCCTAGGATGACGAAGGCGTGGGGCGTGGCTGCCACGCCTTCGAACTACCCCTTTCGCAGCGTCTCCACATCGGTCTTCCCAACATACCAGTCGCGCGCATTGACCTCCTCGAAGACCACCCAGACATCGTCATTGCTGAGACCAGTGGCATCCATGATGGCCGCCGTGACCTTTTTGGCGATATCCGCCTTCTTGCCCGCCGGATCGGCGGCGATCACTTCCTTGACGATGCGGATGTTGACGAATGGCATTTTTGTCCTCCCGGGATGTTCGTGCGCGCGACCCGCTTCGACGAACTGTCGAACGGTCGCCAGTGCTCCAGTCTCAGTAAGTCTTGGCGCCGTTGACCATCAGCCGCACCATGTAGAGCGAGGTGGTGCCGGCGATATAGAGGCAATTCAGCTTGTTGCCGCCGAACACGCAATTGGCGGTGACTTCCGGCACCTTGACCTTGCCGATCAGCGTGCCATCTGGATCGTAGCAATGGATGCCGTCGGCGGCACTGGTCCAGATGCGTCCGTCCTCGTCGAGCCGGAAGCCGTCGAACAGGCCGGCCGTGCAATCGGCGAAGATTTTTTCGCCGGAGACCTTCTTGCCGCCCTTGCCGACATTGAACACCCGCATATGCGCCGGATTCTGCGCGCCATGCGTGCGGCCGGTGTCGACGACATAGAGCTTGCTCTCGTCGAGCGAGAAGGCGATCCCGTTGGGCCTGACCATGTCGGTGATGACGGCTTCGACCTCGCCGGTGCCGGGATCGACGCGGTAGACATGGCAGGCGCCGATTTCGCTCTCGGCCTTGTCGCCTTCATAGTCGGTGTCGATGCCGTAGCTCGGATCGGTGAACCAGATCGAGCCGTCCGACTTCACCACCGCGTCGTTGGGTGAGTTCAACCGCTTGCCCTTCCATTTGGCGGCGATGGTGGTGACAGAGCCGTCGAACTCGGTGCGGCTGACGCGGCGACCCGAATGCTCGCAGGTGACCAGCCGGCCCTGCCGGTCGACAGTGTTGCCGTTGGCGTTGCCGGATGGCTGCCGGAAGACGCTGACATTGCCGTCAGTCTCGTCGTAGCGCAGCATGCGGTTGTTGGGGATATCGGACCAGACGACATAGCGCCCGGCGGCGAACCAGGCCGGCCCTTCCGCCCACTGGCATCCGGTGAACAGCTTCTCGACCTGCGCGTTGCCGTTGAACAGGCGCGCGAAGCGTGGATCGAGAATTTCATAATAGTCTGCGGCCGCCATACTTTCCTCCCGGCATCAATGACGTCAGATCAAGCCAGCCGGAGGGACAGAAGGCAACGTGGGTACGCACAGTGTCATACAAAAAGCGCAGCCAAGACAGATCGCTTGCCGGCTCTGCGCGTGACGTCAACGCCGCATTAACCGGCTATGCGCTGGGCGCAATGGTGCATTGCAACATCTTCTTTTTGCAACGCACCATTACTATGTCATGCTTCGTATCGATCAAGGGAGGAAGAAACGGCCGCCGAAATGCGGCGCCAAAAGGAACCTTGCTATGATCCTCGACAGTCTCATGACCCGCGCTCGCAACAGCATTGCCAAGCGCAAGCACTACAACCGCCTTGTCGCCGAAATCGACAGCTTTTCCAGCCGCGATCTGGCCGACATGCGCGCCGACCGCTCGGAAATGCTCTACCAGGTCCACAAGCAGATCTACGGCTGAGCTGACGCCATCATCCGGGGGTGAGCGGAACGCGCACCCTTCAGGACGTCGGCGGGACAGCACCCCCCTCTGTCCTGCCGGACATCTCCCCCGCAAGGAGGGAGATTGGCAGTTTCGCTGACGGCGCACTTTCACACGCTGATAATTGGCGAAGATCGAGGTGACGTCCGATCTCCCCCCTTGCGGGGGAGATGCCCGGCAGGGCAGAGGGGGGTGCGCGGGAACTCGAACGAGCGTCTTGAAACGCCGCACCCTTCGACGGGCTTGTCCTCAGTTCGGTGCCGCCAGCGCCTTGTCGATCTGCGGCAGTAAGAGATCCCTCGCCGTCTCGGGCGTCAGCGGGCCGACATGCTTGTAGGCGATCTTGCCGTCCTTGCCGATGACGAAGGTCTCCGGCACGCCGTAGACGCCCCAGTCGATCGCCGTTCGGCCGGCTTCGTCGACGCCGATCGCCTGGAACGGATTGCCGAGATCGCCGAGGAACCGGCGGGCGTTTTCCGGCTGGTCTTTGTAATTCAGCGCCGCCATGGTGAAACGCTTGTCCTGCGCCAGCGCCAGCAGCACCGGGTGCTCTTCGCGGCATGGCGCGCACCACGACGCAAAGACGTTGACCAATGTGACCTTGCCGGCGAAGGATTTCGAATCGAGCCCCGGCAGGTTTGAGCCCTCCAGCGCCGGCAGGTTGGTCTGCGGCGCCGGCAGGCCGATCAGAGCCGAGGGCACTTCCGAAACATCGCGTCCCGACAACAGCTGCGACAGGAACAGTCCAGCCAGGCCGAGGAAGATCAACAGCGGCAAGAGCACGATCAGGCGGCGACGTGGCGTCGGCGTTTCCGTTTCGGTGCTCATGGCTTGGCGGCCTTGTCGGAGCGCCGCTGCACGCCAGCCGCTTCCAGTTCGGCGAGTTCGCGCTTGCGCGCCCGTTGGTCAAACAGGATCCAGCCGATCAGCCCGATCAGCACCACGGCGGTGATGCCATAAGCGGCGGTCACGTAAAGTGCGTGCGCGCTCATGCGGCAGGCCCCGCCAAGGTGCGGCCTTCCAAACCGATCATTTCACCCAGTCCAGACATGCCTTCCCTTAACCTCGCGCCGCCGGCTTCGCAATCGCCGCCGCGCCGCGGCCATCGAACTCATGCGGCCGCCTCAATCCGTGCCATGGCGCAGCGCCAGCGCCGCCGAGACCGGACCCAGCACTGCAAGAAACAGGGTCAGCGCGGCAAGAATGAGGAAGGGCTGCAAAAACGGATCGGGATTGGCGGTCGCGCCATAGCTCGCCGAAACGCCGAAGATCAACACCGGAATGGTCAGCGGCAGCACCAGCACCGAGATCAGCAGCCCGCCGCGCGGCAGCGCCACCGCCACCGCGGCACCGGCGGCGCCGATGAAGGTGATTGCTGGCGTCCCGACCAGCAGCGTCAGCGCCGTGGCGCCGATGCCGAGCGGCTCCATGTTCATGAACAGCCCGAGCAAGGGCGCGGCGATGACCAGCGGCAAAACGCTGCCCGCCCAATGCGCCAGGCATTTCGTCAGCACTGTAAGCGCCAACATGTGGCGGTCGTTGCCGAGCACCAGCAGATCGAGCGAGCCGTCCTCGCGGTCGGCCTGGAACAGCCGATCGAGGCCGAGCAGGCAGGACAGCAGCGCACCGATCCACAGGATCGCCGGCCCGATGCGGGCAAGCAGCTTCAGGTCCGGCCCGACACCGAACGGGATGGTGGCAATGACGGCAAGAAAGAAGATCACGCCGGTAAGCGCGCCGCCGCCGGCACGGATGTTGAGGCGGATGTCGCGCAGGAAGAGGGCTAGCATGGTATGAGATGCCTTCGCCCAGGCACCCCCCTCTGGCCTGCCGGCCATCTCCCCCGCAAGGGGGGAGATTGGATGCCGCCACGACCTTCGCCAATCTCCAATGTTGGAAGGCTGGCGGAACGCATGAGCTGCAAATCTCCCCCCTTGCGGGGGAGATGGCCGGCAGGCCAGAGGGGGGTGCCTCGCACCGACATCAATCCGTTTCCCCCATCCTCAACTCCATCCCCTCGATCCCAAGCGGCAGATGCGTCGCAGCGACAATCATCCCTCCGTCTCCGCAATGCCTCGTCATCAACCCCGCGAATCGCCCCTCCGAAGCCTTGTCCAGCCCGGCCGTCGGCTCATCCAGCAACCACAGCGGCCGGTGGCTGACCAAAAGCTTGGCGATCGCCGCGCGGCGCCGCTGCCCGGTCGACAGATAGCCGAACGGCAGGTGGCCGATGCCGCCAAGCCCGACCGTTTCAAGCGCCTCTTCGACGTCCAGCTGTCCATGGCCGTTGAAGTCGCGCCAGAAGCGCAGGTTCTCCGCCACGCTGAGCGCTGGCTTCATCGCGTTCTGGTGGCCGAGATAGTGGCAGGCCGACGCGATCGACGGAAACGCCTCGCCCCCGTCTTCAAGTTTCATAACGTCTTCAATCTTCACCCTGCCTTCCGCCACCGGAAGCAGCCCGGCAATGACCCGCAGCAAGGTCGATTTGCCGGATCCATTCGGCCCGGTGACGACAAGCGCCTGCCCGTCCTCCAGGGCAAAGCCGATGCCGCAAAACACCGTGTCGCCGCCGCGTTCGCCGCCCAGATTTTCGGCGATCAGCCGCATCCCTCGCCTGCCCTGGAAACCACGTGCCGCGGCAGCTGCCGCATCGCACAAATTTGCTTTCCAACTGTCTAGAACTATTCCAGAAAATTCTCTATATGCGGTGCATCCGTGCCAGCGGTCGGCGCGGGAACAGAATTAGCGCCGAACCAGCGCACGCGCCGCCTTGAACGGCTCGGGTTGCTTGGGAACGGACAGCGGAAATGGCCGTACCCGCACCTTTGCGCGTGATTGCATGCCATCGGCGTCCGTTCCCTTTCAGGCTGAACAGACAAGGACGGATCGCACGTGTCAAAATCCCTCGACAGTTTCAATTGCCGCCGCACGCTGACCGCAAGCGGCGCCGAGTATGCCTATTTCGACCTCATCGAGGCCGAGAAGAACGGCCTCACCGGCATCTCCCAGCTGCCCTATTCGATGAAGGTGCTGCTGGAGAACCTGCTGCGCAACGAGGACGGCCGCTCCGTCACCAAGGAATCGATCCAGGCGGTGGCCGGCTGGCTGACCGACAAGGGCACCGCCGGCGTCGAGATCGCCTATCGCCCGGCCCGCGTGTTGATGCAGGATTTCACCGGCGTTCCGGCGGTGGTCGACCTTGCCGCCATGCGCGACGCCATGGCCTCGCTCGGCGGCGATCCGCAGAAGATCAACCCGCTGGTGCCCGTCGACCTCGTTATCGACCATTCCGTCATCGTCGATGAATTCGGCACGCCGATGGCCTTCGCCCGCAATGTCGAGCTCGAATACGAGCGCAACGAGGAACGCTACAAGTTCCTGAAATGGGGCCAGCAGGCCTTCCGCAATTTCCGCGTCGTGCCGCCCGGCACCGGCATCTGCCACCAGGTCAACCTCGAATATCTCGGCCAGGTGGTGTGGACCAACACCGAGGACGGCGAAACCACAGCCTATCCCGACACCTGCGTCGGCACCGATTCGCACACCACCATGATCAACGGCCTTGGCGTGCTCGGCTGGGGCGTCGGCGGTATCGAGGCCGAGGCGGCCATGCTCGGCCAGCCCGTCTCCATGCTTTTGCCTGAGGTCATCGGCTTCCGCCTCACCGGCAGGCTCAAGGAAGGCGTCACCGCCACCGACCTCGTGCTGACCGTCACCCAGATGCTGCGCAAGAAGGGCGTCGTCGGCAAGTTCGTCGAATTCTTCGGCCCGGGCCTGTCCAACATGACCCTGGCCGACCGCGCCACCATCGGCAACATGGCGCCCGAATATGGCGCCACCTGCGGCTTCTTCCCGGTCGATTCGGAAACCATCCGCTATCTCACAATGTCGGGCCGCAGCGAGGACCGCATCGCGCTGGTCGAGGCCTATTCCAAGGCGCAAGGGTTGTGGCGCGACACCGGCTCGGCCGACCCGGTGTTCACCGACCTGCTCGAACTGGAACTTGGCTCGGTCGTGCCGTCGATGGCCGGCCCCAAGCGGCCCGAGGGCCGCGTCGCGCTGGAAGGCATTCCGGAAGGCTTCGCCAAGGCGATGGAGACCGAATACAAGAAGGCCGCCGAAATCTCCAAGCGCTATGCCGTCGAAGGCACAGACCATGACCTCGGCCATGGCGATGTCGTGATCGCCGCCATCACCTCCTGCACCAACACCTCGAACCCGAGCGTGCTGATCGGCGCCGGCCTTTTGGCCCGCAACGCCAACCGCCTCGGTTTGAAGCAGAAACCGTGGGTGAAGACCTCGCTGGCCCCCGGCAGCCAGGTGGTGGCCGAATATCTGGAGAAATCCGGCCTGCAGAAGGAGCTCGACCAGATCGGCTTCAACCTGGTCGGCTTCGGCTGCACCACCTGCATCGGCAATTCCGGCCCGCTGCCGGCGCCGATCTCGAAGACCATCAACGACAAGGGCTTGATCGCCGCCGCGGTCTTGTCCGGCAACCGCAATTTCGAAGGCCGTGTCTCTCCGGATGTGCAGGCGAACTATTTGGCGTCACCGCCGCTGGTCGTGGCGCACGCGCTAGCCGGCACCGTCACCAGGGACCTCACCACGGAACCGCTCGGCGACGACAAGAACGGCAACCCCGTCTACCTCAAGGATATCTGGCCAAGCTCGGCCGAGATCCAGGAGTTCATCGAGAAGAATGTCACTCGCGAGCTGTTCGCCCGCAAATATGCCGACGTCTTCAAGGGCGACGAATACTGGCAGAACGTCAAGGCGCCGGAAGGCCAGACCTATGCCTGGGACGACAATTCGACCTATGTGCAGAACCCGCCCTATTTCGCCGGCATGACATCAGGTTTCGGCAAGATCAGCGACATCAAGGGCGCCCGCGTGCTTGGCCTGTTCGGCGACAAGATCACCACCGACCACATTTCGCCGGCCGGATCGATCAAGGCGGCCTCACCGGCGGGAAAATACCTCACCGACCACGGCGTCGGCGTCGCCGACTTCAACCAGTACGGCACACGGCGCGGCAATCACGAGGTGATGATGCGCGGCACCTTCGCCAACATCCGCATCCGCAACCACATGCTGGGTGAGAACGGCCGCGAGGGCGGCTACACCATCCACTACCCGTCGAAGGAAGAGGAATCGATCTACGACGCGGCGATGGGATACAAGAAGGAAGGCGTGCCGCTGGTCATCTTCGCCGGCGTCGAATACGGCAACGGCTCGTCGCGCGACTGGGCGGCCAAAGGAACGAATCTCCTTGGTGTCCGCGCGGTCATCGCCCAGTCCTTCGAGCGCATCCATCGCTCGAACCTGGTCGGCATGGGCGTCATCCCCTTCGTCTTCGAGGACGGCACTTCCTGGGCCACGCTCAATCTCAAAGGTGACGAGCTGGTCGAGATCGACGGACTGAGCACGATCAAGCCGCGCCAGACGATGATCGCCAAGGTCACCTATGGCGACGGCACTGTGGAGAACGTGCCGATCATCTGCCGCATCGATACGCTGGACGAGCTCGACTACTTCAAGAACGGCGGCATCCTGCAATACGTGCTGCGCGATCTGGCTGCGTAGGGAATAGGGAGTAGGCAGTAGGGAATAGAGACCCCTACTGCCTACTGCCTACTGCCTACTGCCTACTGCCTACTGCCTACTGCCCTGATTTCGGCGCCCCAAAGCGCGCTGCTGCCGCCAGAAGCACGCCGAGCATCAGGCCGTTGAGGATGTGCCAGAGGAAGTGCGTGCCGAGCGGGAAGCTGCCGCAGACCACCGGGTCGATCATCCGGCAGATGACGGACACGACGAAGATCGCCGATCCCGCCAGATTGTACCAGCCGGCGCGATTGCCGCTGGCCGCCACCAGCGCGCCGAAGAAGGCGAGCGCAAGGAACGGCGGCAGATAGCCCGTCGTGCCGTTCGACGCCTGGCGCAGCCAGTCCGGCACGGCCAGGGTTATCACCCCGGCAATCACGTAGAAGGCAATGAAGATGGCGATCGCCTTGCCCCATCGCATGCCGAGGAAGCGGCGCAGATTGAACAGCGTGTAAGCCAGCGTGAAGCCGGCGATCGGCAGCACATCGGCCCAGACCGTGCCCTTGGTGGCAAAGGTGTGGAAGAACGTCGAGCCGATGCCGATCGCCACCACCCACCAAGCCAGTACCTCGGCGAAGGTGCCGGTGCCCAGCCTCCGCACCTCGCGCACGCCCCACAGGCCGGCGGCGATGAAGGCGAGGTTCGTCAGGGCGTTGACCGGCTCGGACCAGAATTCCGGCCCGGTCCGCTCGCAATAGAGGTCGACCGGCGCCAAAAGAGTTTGCCACATCGTGATTGCCGCCCGAATCGGTTTCTATCCTGAAGCGCAGACTTTCTCCTATTGCGCCGTTGCGGTCGGCTGCAATGGCAAAATTTCACCGCAACGTGACTTCCCGTTGACTTCCGGTTCTGCCACATATTTCAGCAATCAAGATAAAGCCGGCACCACCGGCGGGAATCGGAATGGCCATGGCCTCGCGAAAATCATTGTGGCTGGCAGCCTGTGCGCTGGCCTTCTCGGCGTTTGCCGACGCCGGCCATGCTGGCGAGCCCGACCGAGCCCAGGCCAACAAGCCTCAGCTCGAAAGACCATTGGGCGTGGTCGAGCTGTTCACCAGCCAGGGCTGCAATTCCTGTCCGCCGGCCGATGCGTTGTTCGCCGAACTTGTCGCCAAGGAAGACATCGTCGCGCTCGCCTATCATGTCGACTACTGGGACTATCTCGGCTGGCAGGACACGCTGAGCCGCAAGGAGAACACCGAACGGCAATATGACTATATGCGCGCCTTCGGCAGCCGCTCCGTCTATACGCCGCAGGCCGTCATCAACGGCCGCGTCCACGTCAACGGCGCCAGCCGCGGCGAGGTCGATGGCGCGCTCGCCCGCATGGCAAAGAGCGGCGAAGGCATGCGCGTCGCCATCAAGGTCAGCCGCACCAGCGACCGCGTGATGATCGACGCCGGCGATGCCGGCAACGGCCCCAGCGATGCCCACGTCGTCATCGTCTATTTCGATCCGCCGCAGACGGTCAAGATCGGCGAGGGCGAGAACACCGGCCGCAAGATGACCTACTGGAATGCGGTCACCGGCATCCAGACCGCCGGCATGTGGCACGGCAAGGCGCAGCGCTACGAACTGCCGATGAGCGAGATTGCCAAGAAGGGCGGCTGCGCCGTGCTGCTGCAGTCGGTCGGCAAGGACGGCATGCCCGGCCCCATTCTGGGCGCCGCCTTCATTCACAAGCCGTAACGGGGCGTCCGCGTCGCCCCTCATCTTCGCTAGGACCGCAGATGAGAGAGGCCCCCTCATCCGGCCGCTTCGCGGCCACCTTCGCCCCGAGGGCGAAGAGGTAAAGCGCCGCCGCGATCTCCTTTCCCCTCGGGGAGAGGTCGGATTGTCCCGAATTGCCGCTTCGCAATTCGGTTGGCAATCCGGGTGAGGGGACGCGACGCTCGGTGAAAAACCGCACCCGACTCAACAGACATGAAAAAACCGACGTCAGCTTGCTTCTGACGTCGGTCATTTAGGTTTTGGGATCGTCGCACCCAGTTCTTCCGAGGAAGAGCCGAGGTTGGTTCGATCCGACGCAGACCCGTGGGCGGGGGGCTTGGGGTTTACGAGCCGGTGCCGGACCGAACCGTCTCAGGCAACGCCGGTAAATTCGTCGGACATTGGGGCATGAGCGCGGATAAAAAAAGGCAGAAATGTGGCGAAGCATCACCAATTCCAACAGGGCGTTTCATAAAAGTGACTGGACGTCGCGGAAACAGCGCGGCGCAGCCCTGCTTCGCCGGGTCTTGCAATTCAGCCGCGAACACGCCAACTTTGGGTGGCAAAGATTCATTTTGAAGGATCGAGGCATGACCGATGACGGTAGCGGGACGGGGGATGGGGACGCATCCGCAATATTGATCCCGCTGCACGAGGCGCGACGCGAGCGCCTCGATCAGCCGGTGCGGTTCGACCGGCGCGAGTTGGATCAGATCCTCAGGCTCTACGGGCGCATGGTCGCCGCCAATGAATGGCGTGACTACGCCATCGATCATCTCACCGACCGCGCTGTGTTTTCCGTGTTCCGCCGCACCAGCGAAGTGCCGCTGTTCCAGATCGTCAAGGATCCGAAACTGGCCCGCAAGCAGGGCGCCTTTGCCGTCATTGCCGCCGGCGGCCGCATCTTGAAGCGCGGCCAGGAGCTCGGCCGCGTGCTTGGGATCTTTGACAGCAAGCTGAAAGTGGTTGAGGCCTGAGCTGGGGAATTAGAGCGGGATGAGATTAGTTTCGGTCATAGCCGGAGTTTTCGAAGTAGTGTGAGCACTCTGCCGGTGTGACGCGATTGAGGGTTTGGCCGATCGCGTCGCAGACGGCTTCGACGGTTCGGCTTGCGGCCTTTCTCAGCCAGTGCTTGAGCTTTGAAAAGAGCTGCTCGATCGGATTGAGGTCGGGCGAGTATTTCGGCAGGAAGAAGAGCCTTGCGCCGGCGGCGCGTATGGCGCGGCGCACCGCCTTGCCTTTGTGCGAGCCGAGATTGTCCATGATGACTATATCCCCCGGCTGGAGGGTCGGCGCGAGAACCTTCTCGACATAGAGGAGGAACCTCTCGCCGTTGATCGGCCCATCGATCAGCCAAGGCGCATCGACGCGATCGTGGCGCAGCGCGGCCAGGAAGGTCATGGTCTTCCAGTGGCCGTGCGGCACTTTGGCCTTGATGCGCTGGCCCACCGGCGCCCAGCCCCTGAGCGGCGACATGTTGGTCTTGGTCCAGGTCTCGTCAATGAAGACCAGTCGCGTGGGATCGATCCGGCCCCGATACTTCGTCCACTGCAGCCGCCGTCGCGCGACATCGGGACGATCCTGTTCGGCGGCGATCAGCGTCTTTTTTTGTGAGTGAGCTTCTCGGCATGCACGAACTCCCATACCGAACGGTAGTCGACCTTCAGACCACGCTCACCAAGCTCGGCCACAAGGCCGCGCAAGGTGAAGTCCCCGTCGTGACAGCGCTCGATCAGCCAGTCGCGCCACGCTCCCGAGAGTTTCTTCGGTTTGTAGCCGCCCACCTGGCGAGGCGCGGCACTGCCAGTCTCTTCAACACGCTTAAGCCACGCAATGGCCGCGCTATAGCTGACGCCAAATCGAGCCGCCGCGGCGCGCCGCGAGAGCCCTTCCGTCTTAACCGCGGCGACAACCCGCTCGCGAAGGTCCATCGAATATCCTGCCATCCATACTGGCCTCCTCCAGTATGAAGGTTGAATCAGAACAAAGGTGATTTGGGAATCCCACGACTCTTACAAATCCCATCCCGCTCTAGAGCAGGGGGAATTGAAGAACTGGAGAATTGATGAGTTGAAGAAAAGGCCCTCAGCGTCATATATAGCCGCTGTTTCTTTTGTTCTTCAGCTCTTCAACTCCCCAATTCTTCAGTTCCCTCCAAGGCCTTCGCGGAACTTCCGCTCCGGCAGCGATTCGGGATCGGGCGGCGCCGAGGCCCCGCCATTCAGCGACAGCTGCATGAACACCGTATCCAACCAGCGCCCGTGCTTGTAGCCGGAGCCTTCAAGGCGTCCCGAATGGCGAAAGCCGAGCTTTTCGTGCAGCCGCACCGAGGCGCTGTCGGGACGGCCATCGCCGATCACCGCGATGACCTGGCGAAAGCCCGCGACCCGCACCGCCTCGATCAGCTGCTGCATCAGCAGCAAGCCGACCCCCTGGCCCTTGGCCCAGGGCGCGACATAGACCGAATCCTCGACGATGAAGCGATAGGCCGGGCGCGGCCGGAAGGCACCGGCATAGGCGTAGCCGAGAACGGCGCCGTCCTTTTCCGCCACCAGATAAGGAAATCCGCCGGCCATCAAACTGTCGAAACGGGCGCCCATCTCGGCGCGGCTGGGTGGCTCCAGCTCGTAGCTCGCCGTGCCTTGGGTCACCGCGTCGGCATAGATGTCCGTGATCCGGTTGAGGTCGGTCACCGTCGCGGGTCGAATCGTAATACTGCTCATAATTTATGCATGCCATTTCCCTGCTCGCAATAACAGCAAAGACCGGCGCAAAAGAAAAGGGCGGCCATTGGGCCGCCCTTTGGAACTCGATGGTCCAGCGTTGCTGGAACTAGCGACGGTCGCCCATGAACTGCAGCAGGAACATGAACAGGTTGATGAAGTCGAGATAGAGCGTCAGCGCGCCCATGATCGCCTTGCGGCCGGCGACATCCGAAGCGTCGCCCTCGAAATACATCTCCTTGATCTTCTGCGTGTCATAGGCGGTGAGGCCCGAGAAGATCAGCACGCCGAGCGCCGAGACGGCGAAGGACAGTGCCGACGACTGCAGGAAGATGTTGATCACCGACGCGATGATGATGCCGAACACGCCCATGATCAGGAACGAACCGAAGGCGGTCAGGTCGCGCTTGGTGGTGTAGCCGTAGAGCGACAGTGCGCCGAAGGCCGCGGCGGTGGCAAAGAAGGTCTGCGAAATGCTGGCCGTGGTGTAGACCAGGAAGATCGACGACAGCGACAGGCCGACGAGGCCGGCATAGACCCAAAACGTCGTCTGCGCCGCCGAAACGCTCATCGACTGGACGCGGAACGACAGGAACAGCACGGCGGCCAGCGGTGCCAGCATCACCACCCAGCGCAGCGGCGAGCCGAAGATCGCGTAGCCGAACGAGGTCAGCATCTCGCCGCTTGGCAGCGTCGCGACAGCCGAAGCCGGATCGGTGGTGGTGGCAAGCATGATCGTGCCGACAGCGGCAAGACCGGTGATGAGGAGGCCAAGCCCCATCAGATTGTAGACCTTGATCATGTAGGCGCGCAGGCCCTGATCGATGTCAGCACCGACGCCGACGCCGGGCACGGCGCGCGTCTGGTAGTTGCGAATGGGATCAGCCATTGTAGTCCTCTATTTGCTTCTGCCCCGTCCGGTGTCAGGTCCTTCCAGACCCAGGCGCCGCTGGCAGGGCTCCAGCATGCCTGTGGCGAAATATGATGGTTATTCGCGTCAAGAACAAGACCGTAACCGGGTGTAATGCTTCGTGAGATACCAGTGGTCCGGTTTTCCGGCCTTTTGCAGCGCAACATTACGCCGATTTAACCAAAATGTCGGCCGCCGACACAGGACTCACGCGGGACTCAGAGGTTGCGCAGCACCGGTGCTGCCTTGTGGCCGAGCACCCGCCAGGTGCCGGCGAGGCCGATGCCGACCGTGATCACCAGCGAAAACAGAATGGTCGCCACCGCCACCTCGGGCATGAAATGCGACGGCAATGTCATGATGCGGGCAACGACGAACCAGGCAGCGGCACTGCCCGCCGCCAGCGCGAAGATCGCGGTGGCGAGCCCGATCAGCATGTATTCGAGCGAGAAGGCTGATATCAGCGTCCTGCGCGTAGCGCCAAGCGTCTTCAGCACCACCGCATCATGGATGCGCGCCCGGTTGCCGGCGGCGAGCGCGCCGGCCAGCACCAGCACCGAAGCGATCAGCGCCACGCCGGCCGCGGCGCGGATCGCCGTGCCAAGCTGCCCCACCAGCCGGTTGACGATTTCGAGCGCATCCTTGACCCGGACCGTCGTCACCGCTGGGAAAGCGCGGGTGACGGCATTGAGGATACGGGCATCGTCGGCCGTCGAGGCATTCTTTTCGGTCAGCGTCGCCATCCAGCCGTGCGGCGCGCCTGCAAATGTGTTGGGCGAGAACACCATGACGAAATTGATGCCCATCGTCTCCCATTCGACCTGACGGAAATTGGCGATCCTGGCCGTGACATTGCGACCGAGAACATTGACGGTGATGGTGTCGCCGAGCTTCATCCCGATCTCTTTGCCTTCCACCGCCGAAAACGAGACCAGCGGCTCGCCGCTATAATTGTCCGGCCACCAGTTGCCCTCGGTCAGCGTCGCGTTCTCCGGTTGCCTGGCGTCATAGGTCAGCCCGCGATCGCCCTTCAGCACCCAGTTGCCTTCCGCCGGCACCTTCACCTTGTCGACATCGACGCCGTTCAGCGCCATCACCCGGCCGCGCAGCATCGGCACCTTGGCCAGCGCTCCCTGCGGTGCCTCCTTGCCGATCAGCGCGGAGAAAGAATCGACATCACTGCTCTGGATGTCGACGAAGAAGAAGTTCGGTGCCCGCTCCGGCAGGCTGCCGGAGATCTGCCGCCGCAGATTGCCGTCGATCAGCGCCAGCGTCACCAGCAGCGTCAGCCCGAGCCCCAGCGACAGCACCACCGATGGCGTCAAGGCGCCTGGCCGATGGATGTTGCCGACCGCGAGCCGCAGCGCCACGAAGCGCACACGCGGGCTCTTTTTCGCCACCCATTGCACCAATGCACCGACAAGGCGCAGCACCAGGAAAGCGAAGATGGTGGCGCCGACGAAGATCGAGGCGATGCGCTGGTCGCCCGAGAACAAAATTGCCAGCGCCGCCAGCAACAGCGCGATGCCAACCGCCGCCGCGATATAGACGGGACGCGGGAAGCCGCGGCCTTCCAGCCCCATCTCGCGAAACAACGCGGTCGCCGGCACGTCGCGGGCGCGGCCGAGCGGCAGCAGCGCGAAGGCCAGCGTCACCAGCAGGCCGAACAGCGCCGCCATGCCGAGCGCGCCGGGATAGAAGCCGCCTTCCGCTGGAACCGGGATGACAGATTGGAGTGCGGCACTAGCCGCGAACGGCATCAGCGCGCCCAGCACCAGGCCGAGCACGATGCCGAGAGCGGCGATGATCAGGATCTGCACCAGATAGACGACAAAGACGAAGCCGCCCGAAGCGCCCAGGCTCTTGAAGGTGGCAATGACGCCACGCTTGCCGTCGAGATAGGCGCGCACCGCATTGGCGACGCCGACGCCGCCGACCACCAGCGCCGTCAGCCCGACCAGGGTCAGGAACTGCGAGAAGCGTTCGATGTTGGACGACAGCGCCGGGGCCGCGTTGCTGCGCGTGCGGATCGACCAGCCGGCTTCCGGAAAATCACTGGCCGCCTGATCCTGGATGGCCTTCAGCCTTGCCTCGTCGGCTTCGGCCGGCAGCCGGATCTTGTAGGCATTCTCGACCAGGCTGCCCGGCTGGATCAGTCCGGTGGCCGCCAGCCCTTCGGTCGAGATCATCAGCCTTGGCGCGAAGCCGAAACCGTCGGACACAGCGTCCGGTTCGGTGACCAGCCTGGCGCGCAGTTCGAAGGTGGCGGTGCCGAGCTTCAGCCGGTCGCCGAGCTTAAGATGCAGCCGCTCGAACAGCAGGTCGGGAGCCGCGGCGCCAAAAACGCCGAACTCTTCGCCGAACAGTTCCTGCTTCGACAGTACGGGCTCGGTCTCCAGCGTGCCGTAGAGCGGATAGGCATGGTCGACCGCCTTGGCCTCGACCAGCGCCTGGTCGGTTCCGTCGGCGAGACGCGCCATCGAGCGCATGCTGGCGGTGCGCGAAATCTCGCCCAGCCCATTAAGGAAACCGCGTTCGGCCTGGCTAGCGTCACGCTGGTTGATCTGGAAGCGAAGATCGCCGCCAAGCAGCGTCTGGCCCTGATTGGCGACGCCGGCGGTGATCGAACGCGCCACCGAGTTGACGCCGCCAATGGCCGCGACGCCGAGCGCAATGCAGGCGAGGAAGATCAGGAAGCCGGACAGGCCGCCGCGCATCTCGCGCAGCGAAAAGCGGACAGCGAGTGAAATGGTACGCGACCAGCCAGCCCCCTCATCCGGCCGCTTCGCGGCCACCTTCTCCCCGAGGGGAGAAGAGGTCGCCAGCGCCGGTGCCTGCCTCTTCTCCCCAGCGGGGAGAAGGTGGCCCGAAGGGCCGGATGAGGGTGTCTTTTGCGTCATGGCTCTACGCCGTCACTTTAAGCAAGGGCGCATCCTCGATCCGTCCCGACCGCATCGAAACCTGGCGCGAACAGCGTGCCGCAAGCGCCGGATCATGGGTGACCAGCACCAGCGTCATGCCGCGCTCGGCCGCCTTGGCGAATAGAAGGTCGGCGACCTGCCGCCCCGTCGCCTGGTCGAGATTGCCGGTCGGCTCGTCGGCGATCAGAATGCGCGGCGACGGCGCCAATGCGCGGGCGATCGCCACGCGCTGCTGCTCGCCGCCCGACAATTCGCCGGGATAGTGGGTGACACGGTCACTGAGGCCAACCGCCGCCAGCTCGCGCGCCGCCACCGAAAACGGATCGGCATGGCCGGCCAGCTCCAGCGGCACCGCGACATTTTCGAGCGCCGTCATGTTGGGAATGAGATGGAAGGACTGGAACACAATGCCAATGTTTCGGCCGCGAAACGAAGCAATCTGGTCCTCGTTTTTGCCGTTGAGCAGCTCGCCGGCGATTCGGACCGTACCCGAATCGACCCTTTCCAGGCCTGCCAGAACCATCAGCAATGTCGACTTGCCGGAGCCCGAAGGCCCGACGATGCCGGTCGCCTCGCCAGCCGCCACATCGAGGCTGACGCCCTTCAGCACGTGGACGGAAGAGGCCCCTTCGCCGAGGGTCAGGGATACGTCTTTCAGCGCGATGACGGCTTCTGTCAAAATGAAAGCGTCCTATATGGAGGATGAAGGCTCTGCTTGCCGGAAGCCGTCGCCGGAAGAATTCCTTGCTCATATGGGGCCTGCCGCATGTCTTTCAAACGCAGTATTGCCGCAGGCTTGATGGTTTTCCTCGCCATTTGCGGCGCCATGTCGTCGGCGCGTGCCGAGCCGTTCAAGATCGTCGGCTTCGGTGACAGCCTGATGGCGGGCTTCGGCCTTGGGCCGGACCAGGGCTTTACCGACAGGCTGCAGGCAGCGCTCGGCGCCAAGGGCCATGATGTGACCGTCGCCAATGCAGGCGTCTCCGGCGACACGACGAGTGGCGGCCTGGCGCGGCTCGACTGGTCGGTGCCAGACGGCACGCAACTGGTCATCCTCGAACTCGGCGCCAACGACATGCTGCGCGGTGTTTCGCCCGACATCACCAAAAAGAATCTCGACGACATGCTGGGCGGACTGAAGGAGCGCAAGATTGCCGTGCTTTTGGCCGGCATGCGCGCCGCACCCAATCTCGGCCCCGACTACCAGAACGCCTTCGACGCCATCTTTCCGGACCTGGCCAGGAAATACGACGTTGCGCTCTACCCGTTCTTTCTCGACGGCGTCGCCGGCCAGCCTGGCATGCAGCTCGAGGACGGCTTGCATCCGAACCCGCAGGGCGTCGACCAGATAGTCGAACGCATCCTGCCGACGGTCGAGAAGGCCATCGCGGCGGTGCCGGGCGGTTCGTAAGGCGGGACTGAAGCTGTTTCCGTTGGGGAAACTTTTTACAATGACTGTGACCAACAAACATCTTGCCCCATTTGACTATCGATGATTCGCTATGGGTACAGTTCGATTCGAGGAAGGGAGGCTCTTCATGCCGCGTCTTTTCACCGCCCTCGAAATACCGCGTGACGCCGCCCTTTCGCTGTCCCTGCTGCGGGGCGGCCTGCCAGGCGCCCGCTGGATCGACGTCGAGAACTACCATTTGACGCTGCGCTTCATCGGCGATGTCCCAGGCCATGTCGCCGACGAGATCGCCAACGCGCTCGACCGCGTCCACCGCCCTTCCTTCTCGCTGACCTTGTCCGGCGTCGGTGCTTTCGGCCAGAAGAAACCGCACGCGGTGTGGGCCGGCGCTTCCGCCTCGCCCGATCTTGCCGCCCTTCAGGGCGAGATCGACCGCATCTGCCAACGGCTCGGCATCCCCGCCGACCCGCGCAAGTTCATGCCGCATGTCACACTTGCAAGGCTACGCAATTCGACCCCACTGGACGTCGCCCAGTATCTGTCGGCACGTGGCAATTTCTCGACGCTGCCGTTTCGCATTGGCCGTTTCGTGCTGATGTCGTCGCGCGATTCGGTCGGCGGCGGCCCCTACATCGTCGAGGAAGCCTGGCCGCTGTCGGGCACGGACGCCCGCGCCCCCAGCCTTGTCGCCAGCGCCTCCGACGCCTCGCGGATCATGCGGTAGACCGAAGCGAAGGCTTCCGCTCCGTCATAATAGGGGTCCGGCACGTCAGCTGCCTTGCCGTGTGCGAATTCCAGGAACAGTTGCACCCGGTCGCGCATGGCTGCCGGCGCCAGTGCTTTCAAGTCGGCGACATTCGACCGGTCCATGCCGAGGATCAGGTCGAAGCGGGAGAAATCCTGCGGCGTGATCTTGCGCGCCCTCTGTCCGGAAATGTCGAGGCCGTGGCGCACCGCAACCGCGATCGAGCGTGGGTCCGGGGCAGAGCCGACCTCCCAGCCACTGGTCGCCGCTGAATCGAGCAGGATATCCCGGTCCGACCCGTGCTCCGCCCAAACGGCGCGAAAGACACCTTCCGCCAGCGGCGACCGGCAGATGTTGCCGAGGCAGACGAAGAGAATGGAATTTATGGGCTTCGCGCTCATCGATCCGGATTTGTTTTGTGCATGTCGTTATCCCAAAACCGCAACGCACTTTTGGGCGACATGCACTATGGTGAGAGTCATTTTGGAAATAGCACGGGAAGCTGACATGACGAGAGAGAAACTGGGCAAGGACGCAATCGCCGCCGCGTTGGTCGGGCTTGAAGGCTGGGCACCGGCGGCGGACGGCGCCTCCATCAAGCGCACATTCACCTTCGCGAATTTCTCCGAGGCTTTCGCCTTCATGACCCGCGTCGCGCTTGCCGCCGAGAAGATGGACCATCATCCCGACTGGTCAAATGTCTACAAGACCGTCGACGTGACGCTGAACACCCACGATGCCGGCGGCGTCACCGCGCTCGATATCGATCTGGCGAAGAAGATGAACCGCTTTGCCGGCAGTTGAAGCCCGCTATCGCCCCGGGTATCGCAACGTCGGCGACACGGCAGCAAACCCAAATCGGCGCCGGCATCTTGCAGTGGGGGTCGGGTTTCACCACATTTTCGCTCGCGGGCATGCGCCGGGATGCGCATGCGCCCCTGCAAGGAGAGACTGATGGCGCAACATTCCGGTTTTGATTTCTTCGGCTTTGGCGGCAAGCTCGGCGACGAGAACGAAGTGCGCGAGAAATTCTGGCGCACGGCTAAGAAGGCCGCGCGTCAGATCCCCTTCATGGAAGAGGTCGTGGCCGCCTATTACTGCGCCATGGACAAGAACACGCCGCTGCGCGCCAAGGGCGTCTTGCTGGCCGCGCTCGGCTATTTCGTCCTGCCGGTAGACGTCATCCCCGACTTCGTCCTCGGGCTCGGCTTCACCGACGACATCGCCGTGCTCACCGCCGCGATCACCGCCGTCAGCGCCCACATCACCCCGGCGCACCGGCAGGCCGCCAAGGACGCCATCGCCGACAAGGGCTGAGCCGGTGCGGCGCAAAGGGTGGCACGAGTCTCGGTGCCGCGGCCGGTCAAATCCACCGCCGCACTCGCGCCTTGTAGGCACGATAGGTATCGCCGAATTTCCGCTCCAGATAACGCTCTTCCCGCGCGATGACGCCGGTATTGATCACCCACAGCAACGGGACGACCAGCCCGATGGCCCAAAAACTTCCCGCCGCGACGCCCAGGCCCAAATAGACAAGGGTCGCTCCCAGATAAAACGGGTTCCTGGTTCGCCGGTAGATGCCGTCGACGACCAGGGCCGTCGTCGGCAGGGTCGGCGGAATGTTGGTGCCTGCGGCGCGAAAGCGCCCCGCCGCCATGAAGATGATGCCGAAGCCGCACGCCGCGAGCACGGCACCGCTCAGATAGCGGGCGGGCGCCTGCGCGGCCAGGGCCGGGAGCGGAATGACCGTCTCTAGGACCGCAGCCGCCGCCAGGAAGCCAAGAAAAATCAAAGGTGGCAGCGCAATGACTCCGGCCACGTCGGGCGCGCCCGGTCCGCCTGTAGCCTCCCTGCCATCCGATCGCGGCACCGCCGCAGCGGCGTCGGTCACCGCCCGCATGGCAACACGAATGCCGAACCCGATCAACAGAACGACGGTGCCGCCCGCCAGGATCAGGACTGTCTCGGAAAAGGCCATGATCGTATCTCCCATACGCCGCCAATGAGGCGCCTGGGCCGAGCACCTTGGAAACGAACGCAGGCATCCTACCGGCTGGAGGGAAATTCGTCACGCGTCTCGGAAGCCAGGATGGCTGGAGGACCTGGTTTGAAAAGTCAAACTCTTGCCGCTTTCGTGGCCTCCAAGTCGCCGAAGGGACGTCGCGCCACCCGCTGAGAGGGCGGCGGCGCGGGAATGGCGGCGGTTTCCTCGGGTGAGGGTCCTTTTCTCAAAGGAAATTCACCGTTTGGTAACCCAGATTAAATCAAAATGAAGCGACGGGCAGGACGCCAAGCCGGCCTGCCTCCGCACCAGTTGGAATACGGGAAAAGCGATGCGCGGATTGATTGCACTAGTTTCGAGCCTGGTCCTGGTGGCCGTGGCAGCGCCGGCACTGGCGCAGTCGGCGACCAAGATCGGCCAGCACAATGCCTGGGGCACCTACAGCTACCAGGCATCGGGCGGCAAGGTCTGCTATGTCCTGACCGTGCCGACCAACAAGCAGCCGCCGACGCTCGACCATGGCGACATGTTCTTCTTCGTCAGCCAGCGGCCTGGCCAGCAAGTTTCCTACGAGCCGCAATTCATTGCCGGCTACAACTTCCAGGATGGCTCCAAGGCCACCGTCACCATCGACAAGAAGACCTTCTCGATGTTCACGCGCGGCAAGTCGGCCTGGGTCGAGAACGCCGCCGAGGAGCCGGTGCTGATCGCCGCCATGAAGACCGGCACCGACATGAAGGTGACGGCCAAGTCCGGCCGCGGCAACCCGACCAGCTATGTCTTCTCGCTGAAGGGCATTTCGGCGGCACTGACGTCGATCGCCAAGTGCAAATAGGCAAAGCTACTTTTTGAGGGAAAGGCCGGCCGCGAAGCCCGGCCTTTGCTTTTCAGCCTTGGCTCGATCAGCGAGCATGAAAACCCAGGGAAGCTTTCAATCAGGCGGAAGCAGTGCTTCGGTGAAAGATCGACCCCCCACTCCGTCGAGCTTCGCTCGCCACCTCTCCCCCGATCGACGGGAGAGAGGAAAGGCGCGAATTCGCCAGCCTTGGCTCCCTTCCTCTCCCTCCGGAGGGGGGAGAGGTGGCGCTGCGAAGCAGCGACGGAGTGGGGGAAGCCATTCGCCAAACGCGCAGCCGCCGCAAGACAGGCATAACCCTGTGGAGGAGGAGAAATGCCCGGCAGGGCAATGAGGGCGGCGCCGACCTTCCAGGTCAGGCGATCGTTCATTGAAGCGCCCGCGCATGACTCTGCGCTCAACCTGTGCTATGCGCCGCGCTTCCTTTCCGGCACGATGCGTGAAATCGGCCGCAAACCACTTATATCAGTGCAAACCATGACCCTTTCATTCGATCTCACCATTGACGGCGCCCGTGACGCGTTGCGCGCCCGCTCGGCACAGCCCGAAAAGCCGTCGCTGATCGGCCTGACGCGGGTCGAGCTCGCCGAGGCTCTGGTTGCATCAGGCACTGTGCCCGAGCGCCAGGCGAAAATGCGCGCCCAGCAGCTGTGGCACTGGATGTATGTGCGCGGCGTCTCCGATTTCGCCGGCATGTTCAACATCTCCAAGGATCTGCGCGCCGAGCTGGACAAGCACTTCACCGTCGCCAGGCCCGAGATCGTCGAGGAGCAGATTTCCGCCGACGGCACGCGCAAATGGCTGTTCCGCTTCCCGCCGCGCGGCGCCGGCCGGCCGGTCGAGATCGAAACCGTCTACATTCCCGAGGAAGGCCGCGGCACGCTGTGCATCTCCTCGCAGGTCGGCTGCACGCTGACCTGCTCGTTCTGCCACACCGGCACGCAGAAGCTGGTGCGCAATTTGACGGCCGAGGAAATCCTCGCCCAGCTGTTGACCGCCCGCGACCGGCTCGGCGATTTCCCCGATCGCGACACCCCGGACGGCGCCATCGTGCCGGCCGAGGGCCGCAAAGTGTCCAACATCGTCATGATGGGCATGGGCGAGCCCCTCTACAATTTCGAGGCGGTGAAGAAGGCGCTGCTGATCGCCTCCGACGGCGATGGTCTTTCCTTGTCGAAGAGGCGCATCACTCTGTCGACCTCCGGCGTCGTGCCCGAAATCTTCCGCACCGGCGAGGAGATCGGCGTCATGCTGGCGATCTCGCTGCACGCTACCAATGACGATCTGCGCGACCTCCTGGTGCCGATCAACAAGAAGTATCCGCTGAAGGAACTGATCGCCGCCTGCCGCGCCTATCCCGGCCTGTCGAACGCCAGGCGCATCACCTTCGAGTATGTGATGCTGAAGGACGTCAACGATTCCATCGAGGACGCCAAGGGGCTGATCAAGCTGCTCAAGGGCATTCCGGCCAAGATCAATTTGATCCCGTTCAACCCGTGGCCGGGCACCAACTATCAGTGCTCGGACTGGGAGACGATCGAGAAATTCGCCGACTACATCAACAATGCCGGCTATGCCTCGCCGATCCGCACGCCACGCGGCCGCGACATCCTGGCCGCCTGCGGCCAGCTCAAGTCCGACTCCGAGCGCATGCGCAAGGTCGACCGGCTGGCCCTGGAGGCCATGATGATCGCGGGGCACGGCGAGGCGTGACCCGCCGCTTCGCCTGGTTGCAGCGCCTCGCCATCATGGCAGTCGGCTATTTCGCCGCCGTGCTGACCTCGATCCTGGTCCCGGTGCTGCTGATCGCTCTTCTGGAAGGCATTGAAGACGGCAACTGGTCCATCATTTTCGCCTTCGACTGGCTGGGCTCCTTCCCGCTCGCCGTGTTGACCGTGATGGTTGGCGCGCTGCTGATCGTCGGCCCGGCGCTCTTTGTCGCCGAACGGTTTTCGCTTCGGGGATGGTTCTACTTTGCCGCCACGGGTGCGATCACGTCTATCGCCTTTGGCGTATCCATGCCGCGCTCGGCAGGCAGTTTTGTTTTCAACCCGGGCTTTCTCGGTTTTCTGGCCACGGCCGGCATTGCCGCCGGTTCGGTCTACTGGCTTATGGCTGGGCGCAAGTCTGGCATGCGCCGGGATCTGGGCCGGGATTTGGGATGATCCGTCTCGTCGGCTACCTCGTCCGTTTCACTGTTATCCTGTTCGGCTATGCCGTCGCCTCGCTGGCAGCGAGCGCCTTCCTCAACGTCCTGTTCCTGGCATCGCTCGGCTACGCGCCGGAGCACGCGCGCCCGACGGCGACCGCTTCCCTGTATTTTTCAATTCCCTTCGTCGCCCTGTTCGTCGCTTATTTCGCCCTGATGCCGACTTCCGTCGTCATCCTGGTTGCCGAAATCCTCGGCCGGCGCGACTGGCTGTTCTATGCGCTGGCGGGTGCGGTGGTTGCGGCCGTTTTCCTCGGCCTTGTCGACCACAGCGGTGACACCACCTTCGCGGTGACCGACACCAGCGCCATCATGGCGGTGATCGGCGGCGGCATGGTCGGCGGCATCTTCTACTGGCTTAGCGCCGGGCGCTGGGCCGGAAGCTGGTGGCAAGGCGAACCATGATCCCGAACCGAAGGACCGCGCCAGCGAAGAGCGGGTACCGGTTTTCGGAAAAGATCATGGCCAAACGGGAAGCCCTATCCGAAAGCAGATGGCCGAGATGGGTAGATTTCAGACCGGTGCGCGAGATCCCCTATTGCTGTCATGCCGCATCCGGCGCGCAGTCGTTGACTTTCTAGACGACCGGTCTATTATTGCGTGATGACCAGGACCGACACCCGAGAAATCCTGATTGAGCAAGGCCTGAAAGCGCTGCTGGACGACGGCTATGACGGAACAGGGATCGGCCCCATCCTCAAGTCTGCAGGCGTCCCCAAAGGTTCATTTTACCATTTCTTCGAAAGCAAGGAGGCGTTTGCCTCAGCCGTTCTGGAAACCTATGCGGAGCGGTATCGAAACGCGCGTAATGACATCCTTTTTGACCGGAGCCGATCGCCGATCGACCGGTTGCGACGTTATTTTGACTATCTCGAACGGCTGTTCGGTGATGATGGCGTACATGGATGCCTGTTCGGCAGCCTTGCCCAGTCCGCTGCACCGCGGAGCGACGGCTTTCGCCGCAAGCTGAAGCAGGCTTTCGCGCAATGGCAGGAGGACCTCGCGCAAGTTCTGCAGGAAGCGCAGGACCGGGACGAGCTGTCCGCGACACTGGATCCTGATCAGGTCGCGGCCTTTCTGATCGATGCCTATGAAGGCGCGCTGGTCCGGGCAAAAGCGGAAGAAGATGTCGCCCCGCTAAGGCGGTTTACGTCGATCATGCTTGATCGCCTGTTGTCGCCAGGCCGGTAGGAGGTTTTTTGTCCGCTTTAAAGACGACCGTCTACTTCCAAAAGCAGCCTCTGCCCTGGCAAAGCGGTGCGGTCCGGCCTTGACCGGATTCCTGATCGCCATCCTTCTGACAAGCCTCGTGGCTGCGACCTACGGTTTCGGCATCTATCTGTTTTCGCAACTCGTACCCGATATGCGCGACGATCTCGGCTTCGCCTACGGGCTCGTTGGCACGATCACGGCGGCTGGCCAGATCGGCTTCCTCGCCTTTGCGATGGGCGCGGCATGGCTGGCTCCCAAGATCGGTGGCGCGCAGGTCGTGATCGGTTCGGTGATGCTTTGTGCAATCAGCCTGCTTCTGTTGCCCATGACGAAGAGCGTACCGGTCATGGGGCTGCTCCTGGTCGTCATGAGTGGAACGGCGGCCTCCGTCTGGGTCCCCATGGTGGAAATCGTGGCGCGCACGATTTCTTATCGGCACCGCGGCAAGGTTCTGGGTCTGGCATCCAGCGGCACCAGCTATGGCGTCTTCATAAACAGCCTGCTGGTGCCGGCCTTCGTCCTCAACGGCAACTGGCGCGGCGTTTGGTACGCCGTCGGCGCAGGCGCGCTCGCTGTCTGCGCCATCGCTCTGTTCGCGTTCTGGTGGCTCGGTCTGTTCCAGCGGCGGCCGAATGACACGAAAGCGGTGAGGGAGGCTGCCGCCGATCCGCGACGTAGCGGCGTCTTTGCGGATCTGCGTGAAGTCGCTGCGCCCTGGGTCCTGATCGTCTGGTTCATCACCTTCATGAACGGGTTCTCGACGCTGCCATTTCAGAACTATCTCGCGCCTTATCTGCGCGAAGAGCTTGGCTTTGACGTCAATCTTGCTGCCCAGGTCTGGGGTACAATCGGGCTCGTGGGCATGTTTGCCGGTTTCGTTGTTGGCTGGTTGTCCGACCGAACCGGAGTGCGGCTGGCGTTGCTGGTCTGCTATGTCAGTATCTTTTTGTCGTGTGTCATCCTGGTGGCTGTCCCCACAGGCTATCTGCCGCTTGCGGCTGGAACACTGTTCGCGCTCGCCTTTTATCCCATATTCGGGCTTGTTCCTGCCTATGTCGCCAAGCGCACGGGAGGAAGACAAACAACCGTTATTTTCGGCGTTGCCAATGTCACGCTCGGCATCGGTGGAATGATAGGCAACTATATGGGCGGCATCATTGCGGATCTGACGGGAAGCTTTGTCTGGATTTACGTCGCCGTTGCCGCTTCGATGGTGGTTCTCATGTTGGTGTCACTCCGCTTGCCGCCGGAGGTCAAGAACATCCTGGCCGGAGAGACCGGAGCGCATTGCAGGACGCCGAACTCTGCCCTTCCGGCACGCCATGAATCTGCATGCCGATGAGACGTCGTCAGAGTGATCGGGTTTGACCCTGGACCTATTTCGCCTGGGCCGTCAGGATCTTGAGCGCGAAGGCGGAGAACACGCCGGCGAAGAGATAATCGACCACCCGCGTGACGCGCGGGCTGGCCTTCATCGCCGCCGAGAATTTTTCCGCCGCCAGCACCATCGGCACGGTCACCGGGACCGACAGCACGATGAAAATGAGTCCAAGGAAAAACAGCTTTCCCGGTGCGCTTGGATCATGTGCGGAGACGAATTGCGGCAGGAAGGTCATGAAGAACAGGATGATCTTCGGGTTGAGCAGATTGACGCCGAGCCCCGCCGCCCAGCTGCGCAACAGCGAAATTTCGGGGCCCGTCTTCTTCTCCGGCGAAAAGGCCGACCCCCTGGTGATCGCCTGCCAGGCCAGGAAGACGAGATAACCGGCGCCAAAGATCTTCAGCACGAAGAAGGCCATCGGCGAGGCGACGATCAGCGCCGAGACGCCGACCACCACCAGCGTGGTGTGGATCAGCGTGCCGCACAGCGCGCCGGCCATCGAGGCAAAGCCGGTGGCGCGACCCTGGCTCAGCGTGCGCGAGACGAACAGGGTCATGTCCGGCCCGGGCGTTATCGCCAGGATGACGGTGGCGATGGCGAACTGGATCAGCGTGGCGGTGTCTGGAATGAACGACATGGGCGGCTCCAGGGGATTGGAAGCGCCTATACAGGATGCGCCGCGACGGTGCCAGACGCAGGAGCGATCCGATGGTCGATCCAGCAGGCGAAGGCATCAGCGGGCGGCCGCCCCCCAAATCCTATGCCTGCCTGCTCAGCCGCATCCTGGCGGGTTCCTCAGCGGCGGACCGTTCGTTCGGAACATCGAGGCCTGCTGCACCAATGAGCAGTATCTGATCGATCGGCTTGGGCCGGCCGAGGAAATAGCCTTGCGCCTCATTGCAGCCTTCGACCTGCAGGATGGTGAGCTGGACATGCGTCTCGACGCCTTCGGCGAGCACCGGAATGTCGAGGCTGCGGCCCAGCGTCAGCACTGCCCGGATGATCGCCTTGGCTTGCGGGCTTCGCTCGACATCGGCCATGAACGAGCGGTCGAGCTTGATCTTGTCGAAGGGAAACGAGCGCAGCGTGTCGAGCGACGAATAGCCCGTGCCGAAATCGTCGATCGCGATCGTCACCCCCAGCGCCTTGATCTGGCGCAGGACATGCAGCGTGCGCACCTTGTCGGCGACGATGGTCGATTCGGTCAGCTCGAGTTCCAGGCGTTTCGGTGACAGCCCGGTCTCGACCAGGATCTGGTGGACGAGCTTGGCGAGATCGGCATGGGCGAACTGCACCGGCGACAGATTGACCGCGATCTTGTGGCCATTGTCCCATGAGGCTGCCTGGCGGCATGCGGTCCGCAGCACCCATTCGCCAATCGCCATGATCGAGCCGTTCTCCTCGGCAATCGGAATGAATTCGACCGGCGGGATCATGCCATGCACGGGATGCGTCCAGCGCAGCAACGCCTCGTAGCCGCAAGTGGCGCCGGTCGGGACCGAGGTCTGCACCTGATAATGGAGCGAAAGCTCGCCGCGCTCGATCGCCTGCCGAAGGTCGGTGGCCAGCGCGCGGCGCGCCCGCGCCGTCTCGTCCATGGCGGATTCGTAGAAGCAGACGGCGCGAGTCACGTCGTTCTTTGCCCGGTACATGGCAAGGTCGGCATTGCTGACCAGCCGCTCCCGATCGGCCCCGTCGCGCGGATAGACGGCGACGCCGATGCTGGCGCCCGCGGCGATTTCGAAATCGTCGAGCCGCAACGGCTCGAACAGGGATTTCTCCAGCCGCGAGACCAGGCCGAGAAGGTCTTTCTGATCCTTGAAGCGCTTGATCGCGGCGAACTCGTCACCGCCGAGTCGGGCGACGAATTCGCCCTCGCCGGTGAGTTTCGCCAACCTGCGGGCGACGATCTTAAGCGCCTGGTCGCCGGCTGCATGCCCCCTGAGGTCGTTGATCTCCTTGAAGCGGTCGAGATCGATGACGATGACCGCCGTCATCGTTTCCTCGCCCTCGCGCGCCCGGTCGATCTCATGGTCGAGGCGGTCGTTGAAGGAGACCCGGTTGGGAAGACCGGTAAGGGCGTCGTTGAGGGCAAGATGCTGAAGCCGCTCGAAGCTTTCCAGGCGGCCGCGTTCGTCGATCAGGTAGCTGGCAAAGCCGGTGGCCGCGACGATCAGGCCGACAATGGCGACGGCGACTGCCATCGCCACCAGAATATCGGGATTGGTGCCTGTGGTGATGAAGGACAGCGGCGTCACGGCCACCGCCGCCATCGCCGTGAAATGCAGGCCGACGATCGCCAGCACCAGCAGCCCGATGGCGAGATCGTGCGACCGGCGGTATGGCCGGCGCACGGCATGGCCGACAGCCACGGCGGAAAACGCCGCCGAAATCACCAGCGAGGCGGCGACATAGGAGCCGTCCCATTCGACGATGCCGGCAACGTGATAGGCCATCATGCCGGTATAGTGCATGGCCGATATCGCCAGCCCGACGACGCATCCGCCCCACTCCGGGGCCAGACGCTTGTCGGAGGCAAGGGTGAAGCCCGCCCCGGTGCCCGCGATGGCGATGACCAGGGACACCATGGTCAGGACCGGATCGAAGGTGATCGGCGCGCCGGGCTGATAGGCCAGCATGGCGATGAAGTGCGTGCACCAGATCGACGAGCCTGCGGCGACCGCGGTCAGGAACAGCCAGCCCCGCATCTGCACGCCGGCAGTTTTCCTGGCACGGTCGAAGAGGCCGATCGTCACCCAGCAGCCGGTGACGCACATCAGCGCCGCCAGCAGGACGAGCCACAGATTATGCTCCGTGGCGATACATGATATAACGCGCATCAGGAATGGCCCAAGCCCGAGGGTGCCCACGACGAGGCAGGCAAGGCCGTCTCGGCACTTCGCCAACACAGCTTGTCGTCATATTGGCGACGGAGCGTGAAAACTTGATTAAATCCCTCCAGCAAATGCAGCCCTTGATTGCAGCAGGTTGTTTTCCCTGCCCACCCCTCGCCATGGACTGGACCAGAAGCCATGTACGCGCGTGTGCTTGCTCGCTCTGCCGTTCCTGCTAAAAGGCCCTCCGACAATCCGTGACGCCTCGGCTGGGGCGTCCGCCATCGACGGAGTAGAAATGTCCAAGGCCAAAGACGTCAAGAAAGTCGTGCTCGCCTATTCCGGCGGCCTCGACACCTCCATCATCCTGAAATGGCTGCAGACCGAACTCGGCGCCGAAGTCGTGACCTTCACCGCCGATCTAGGCCAGGGCGGCGAACTCGAGCCGGCGCGACGCAAGGCCGAGATGATGGGCATCAAGGACATCCGCGTCGTCGATGTGCGCGAGGAATTCGTCTCCGACTTCGTCTTCCCGATGTTCCGCGCCAACACCGTCTATGAAGGCACTTATCTGCTCGGCACCTCGATCGCGCGGCCGCTGATCTCCAAGCATCTGGTAGAGATCGCCAGGGAAACGGGCGCCGACGCGATTGCGCATGGCGCCACCGGCAAGGGTAACGACCAGGTTCGTTTCGAGCTTTCCGCCTATGCGCTGAACCCCGACATCAAGGTCATCGCGCCGTGGCGCGACTGGTCGTTCAAGTCGCGCACCGACCTGATCAATTTCGCCGAACAGCACCAGATCCCGGTGCCGAAGGACAAGAAGGGCGACGCGCCGTTCTCCGTCGATGCCAACCTGCTGCACTCGTCCTCCGAGGGCAAGGTGCTGGAAGATCCGTGGGTGGAGCCGCCGGAATTTGTCCACCAGCGCACCGTGTCGCCGATGGACGCCCCGGACAAAGTCACCGAGATCGAGATCGAGTTCCTCAAGGGCGATCCGATCGCGCTCAATGGCAAGAAGCTGTCGCCAGCAACGATGCTGGCGGCGCTCAACGATCTCGGCCGCGACAATGGCATCGGCCGGCTCGACCTGGTCGAGAACCGCTTCGTCGGCATGAAATCGCGCGGCGTCTACGAGACGCCCGGCGGCACCATCCTGATCGCGGCGCATCGCGCCATCGAATCGATCACGCTCGACCGCGGTGCCGCCCACCTCAAGGACGAGTTCATGCCGCGCTATGCCGAGCTGATCTACAACGGCTTCTGGTTCGCGCCCGAGCGGCTGATGCTGCAGGCGATGATCGACAAGAGCCAGGAAGACGTCGAGGGCACGGTGCGCCTCAAGCTCTACAAGGGCAACGTCATGGTCACCGGCCGCAAGTCGAAGAAGACGCTCTATTCCGACGCACTGGTCACCTTCGAGGACGATCGCGGCGCCTACGACCAGAAGGACGCCGCCGGCTTCATCCGGCTCAACGCGCTGAGGCTGCGCACGCTGGCCGCGCGCAACCGCAAGGGCTGACAACTGTACCGACCACGGTAAAGTTGAATCAACCAGGAAGCCCGGCGAAGGCGCCGGGTTTCTATTCGATTTTTCTAATATAAAGAAAAACAAACGACCTCCGAGAGGTTCCTGTTTGACCTTTCGCCCGCCTCATCTTAGGTCTCTTGCGGGATGGTGGGGTTTTGACAGTGAAAAATCGTATTCTTCTTCTGTTCAGCGTGATCTTCGTTTCGACGGTGGTTTGCCAGCCCTCGGAGGCAAGCGCGAAACGCGAGCCGAAGACCGATCTGAGCGGCTGCGTCACCGGCGTCCACGCATGGGGCATCACGCTCAAGCATGATATTGGGCGTCTCGCTGGAACGTATGCCGGCCCTGTTCTGCCAGCGCCTTGCCGAAGGGGTGCGCAGCGGGCGGATCAGCTATTCCGACATAAACAACTTGCAACTCGACCAACCCACGGAAATCTGGATGGTCATCAAGGGCAAGTCAAAGGCGCCTCCGCAACCCCCGGCGCCGCGGAACTCCAAGTTCCGCACCTGCAAGAGTTTTGACGGCCCCTTCCAGATTCCCGCTTCCCAGAAATGCCCGTTGAGCGGCTACGCGCAAGGTTCCGGAGTCCCGATGGTCATCGAGGGCAGGCCAAGGGCGGCTACCCCGGCGCCGCGAAACTCCAAGTTCCGTACCTGCAAAGGTTTTGACGGCACCTTCCAGGTTCCCGCTGCCCAGAAATGCCCGCTGAGCGGCTACGCGCACTATTGAGAGTGATGTGCCCATGCGCTCGGCCACTCCTGGCAACCGGCTTCCTGACCGCGTTGGCTGTCCTGGCGAGCTTGGCTGTCGCCAAGGCCGACGACTATGACCCCGCCACCCTCGACCTTGTCGCGCTGATCGAATGCCGGGCTGACGTTCCGGCCTACAACGACTTTGCCCTTTGGCTGTCCAGCGCACCAGGTGCCGTTGAAACGCTTGGCTGGAAGGAGGTTGCCTCAGGCAATCCGTTTCTCAGCCAATACGAACTACCGGCCAAAATTCGCGTGTTCAACCGCGAGACAGGATCAATCGTCTTCACCGCAGCCGGGCCGATGGCCGTGCTCGATGGCATTGCCGCGACAGACCTTGCCAAGGAGCTCGATGTCGTCGCCGTTTTTTCGACGCCGCAAAAATTCCTTGGCGAGAAGGTCATTGTCCAAAGCACCGAAGAGTCAGAGGGATTGACCTTCTCCACGGGCATCAAGCTCAACGTCTCGACCGTCGAGTCACACCCGGGCAAGACGCTGGCGGGCTGCTCCTACACGCTCGAAATTGACTGAAAAACCCGGCGTCACGCCGGGTTTTCAATCAAGCCAAATGGCTGGGCTCTGTCCAATAAGGACGATCCCGTCAGTTGCCGTCGATCGCCGTGGCAATGCGGGCGATGGCCTGCTGATAGACGCTCGCGGAATTCCAGCCGGCAATTGCGCCCATATTCGCACTCGCGCTCGCACCGGCACGCCAGCCATGACCCTTGAGGAAGTTGGCGGTGGAAGCCAGCGCAGTGCCCTTGTCGCGCAGGTTTCCGCCGCCGACGCCATACTTCAAGACATTTCCGGGCAGGAACTGCGTGTGGCCGATCTCGCCATGCGCAGCGCCGACCGATGAGGCTGTCAACGCCCCGCGGTCGACCAGCTTCAGGGCCGCAATGGCATGCGGGTAAAAGAAACCCGGGCGGCGGCAATCATAGGCAAGCGTCAAAATGGCAGAGACCGTATTCTGGTTGCCCATGGCGGAACCGAAGCCGGTTTCCATACCCCAGATGGCGAGCAACACACCCGGCGACACGCCGTAGTTCGCTTCGATCTTGGAAAACAGTGCCGCGTTCGACTTCTTCAGCGAACGGCCCTTGGAAATGATCGCTGCCCCGCCACGGCGCTTCATGAAATCATCCACCGAGCCGCTGAAAGCCTTGTGAATGCCGCGGTCGACGGAGATCGTCTTTGTTGCGTAGCTTGCGCCGGCCAGAGCGGCCAGACCCTTGGGGCCTACACCTTCGGACTTGGCCTCGGCGGCAAACTCCGGCTTCCAAGCCTCGAATCCGGCGCCGGTCTTGCCGCAGCTGGCCGCCGCCTGCGCGCCCGTCGCCAGCGCAAGCACCGCCACCACGGCCGATGCAAACATCTTTCCCTTGGCAAGTAATGCCATGCTTTTCTCTCCTGATTTGCCTGAATCACGTCCCGGTTGCGAATTTGCCAGTGAAACGCGCAATTGTCACCGTCCCCCGGCGCTACGCTGGCCAATGAAGGGGAATTTGCCTACGATCAAGTGATTATTGTGGCGGGGACGCAATGAAAGACGTTGATGTCGTGATCATCGGCGCTGGTTCGGCGGGTCTTGCCGCCGCCAGGACCCTGCAGGCAGCGGGCCTCTCCTTCACGCTGCTCGAAGCGATGGACCGCATCGGCGGCCGCGCCTGGACCAGCGACCAGCATTTCGGCGTGCCTTTCGACATCGGCTGCGCCTGGCTGCACGCCGCCGACCGCAACCCCTATTTTCCCGAAGCGCAAGTGGCCGGCTGGGCGCTGCATCATCACGACATGAATGTCGACCACCTCTATTATCGCGAGCGCAAGGCGAGCGAAGCGGAAGAAGCCGAGATGAAGGCGGCCGACGCCCGGCTGTTCGAACTGCTGGCCAGACATGAGGTGAAGGACGGCGACGACGACCGTCTTTCGGCGCTGCTCGCCAAGGGTCACGCGCCACGCGCGGCGGCCACCTTCGCCGGGCCGATGGATTTCGGCGCCGACGAGGACGAGATCTCGATCCGCGACTTTCAGGCCGCGACCGATCTCGACCCCAACTATTTCAGCAAGGAGGGCTTTGGCGCCCTGGTCGCGCGTTTCGGCGCCGGCGTGCCGGTCGAACTGTCGACGCCGGTGCGCAAGATCCTCTGGGACGTGCCGGGCGTCGCCTGCGTCACCGATCGCGGCACCATCCGCGCCAGGGCGGTGATCGTCACCGCTTCACCGGCGGTGCTCGCCTTCGAGGAGATCGCGTTCTCGCCGGCCCTGCCGGACAGGCATTTCGGCTCTTTCTTCGACCTGCCGATGGGCATGCTGACCAAGCTTCCGGTTGAAATATCAGGCACAAGGCTCGGGTTACAGCCCTTCGACGACCTGCTGATCGAACGGATGGCCCGGCATGACATCTATTTCCTGTGCTTCCCCTTCGACCTCGACCTGATGGTCGGTTTCGTCGGCGGCGATTTCGCCTGGGAAATGTCGGCGGCCGGCGAGGCGGCCGGCATCGACTTCGTCGTCGACCGGCTGTGCGGCATCTTCGGCGGTGATACGCGCAAGCATGTCGGACGCGCCATGATGACCAATTGGGGCGGAGAGCGCTTCGTACGCGGTGCCTACGCGGCCGCCCGCCCCGGCCGTTCGCTGGCGCGCGCAGCACTCATGCAGCCGGTGGCCGACAAGATCTTCTTTGCCGGCGAGCATCTGGCCGGCCCTCTGATCCAGACCTGCGGCGGCGCACGGCTGTCGGGCGAAGCGGTGGCAAGACAGGTCGTCGCCCAGCTTGCGGCGAGGACATGATCCCGAACCGAAGGACCGCGCCAACGAAAGTGGAATCCAGTTTTCGCTTTGCGAACCTCCGGTTCTGCAGAGATCATGTTCCAACAAACAGTTCGCGGAAATGTGGAACGCCGCGCGGCCGTTCGCGTTGGGCACGGGCCGCCGTGAACACTATGTCACCTCTGGTGAATTGAGACCGACATGAAACTCTTCGACTGCCCGCAATGCGGCCACCGCCTCTATTTCGAGAACGCCCAGTGCCTGATCTGCAGGAGTCTCGTGCTCTACGATCCCGAGCACGCCTGCTTTGTACTGCCGGGCGTCGACGGCATCATCCAGTGCACCAATGCCGATGAATGCGCCTGCAACTGGATGGCCGAGCCGGGACAGGTCTTTTGCCGCGCCTGCGCGCTGAACCAGCTGATCCCCGATCTTTCCGTCGACGGCAATCGCCGCCGCTGGATCCGTGTCGAAGCGGCGAAGAAGCGCGCCATCTATTCGTTGCTCGCCTATGGCCTGCCGGTGGCGCCCAAGCAGAGCCCTGCCGACGAGGTCGGACTGGCCTTCGACTTCCTCGCCGACCCGATCGGCGGCGGTCCCGGCGGCGAGCGCATCCTAACCGGCCACGACAATGGTTTGATCACGCTCAACGTCGCCGAGGCCGACTCGGCCGAGCGCGAAAAACGGCGCGTCGAGATGGGCGAGAACTATCGCACCTTGCTCGGCCATTTCCGCCATGAGCTCGGCCATTATTACTGGGGCCGCCTGATCCGCGACGATCCGCGGAGGATTGTCGCTTTCCGCGCGTTGTTCGGCGACGATCGCGCCGACTACGAACAAGCGTTGAAGACCTATTATGCCAATGGCGCTGCGCCCGACTGGCAGCAAGGCCACATTTCGACCTATGCCACCTCGCATCCGTGGGAGGACTGGGCGGAGACCTGGGCCCACCATCTGCACATCACCGACACGCTGGAAATGGTCCACGCGCTGAACTTTCCGCTCGGCCGGCTGGAGACAGTGGAAGCCAACGACTTGCCGCGGGGCGATACCGGCGGCGGGCTGCAGGCCGCACCTTCGGAGCCGGCACCCACGCCCGAGCCGTTCGAAAAGATCCTTGCCCGCTGGCTGGTGCTGTCTGAAGCCTCCAATTCGATCAACCGCTGCATGGGCCTGCCCGACCTGTACCCGTTCGTCATTTCGGACGTCACGGCGCGGAAACTGGCCTTCGTTCACGAACTTCTGACCGATTTGCCGAAAGAAAAGGGAACAAATCGTGAGTTGGCGCAGGCGTTTTAGCGGGAACGCATGAGCTACTGACCCGTTTTCGCTGGCGAGGGACCATGAAAACGGAGAGAAACCATGAAATCCCTATTGCTTCCCGCGGTCGCCGGAATGCTGACCGTGATGTCGGGCGCCGCGTTTGCCGACACCGCCGTTTCTGCCGTCACCGATCTCAACGTCCGAGCCGGGCCAGGTCCGCAATATCCTGTCATCGGCGTGCTTGCCGCCGGCCAGTCGGCGACGCTCAATGGCTGCATCGAAAACAGCAAATGGTGCACCATCGCCGAGGCCGGCGGCCAGGGCTGGGTCTATTCCGATTATGTGACGGCTGATTTCGGCGGCAGCCGCGTGGTGCTGACGCAACGGCGGTCCAGCGTTGCTGTCGTTTCGCCGCCGGACGACATCGGCAACTACTCGACCGATTATACCGGCGCGATCATAGCCGGCGATCCGATCGAGGACGATTTCCCTCGGCCTCCGGCTGAGGTCAGAGCCTATGTCGACACGCATCGCCTGGACCCCGTCTATCTCGACGGCGAGGTGGTGACCGGTGCGACCTTGCCCGACACCGTCGAGCTGCGCGAAATTCCGGACTACAACTATCGCTATGTCTATGTGAACGGCCAGCCGGCGCTGATCGATCCGCAGACGCGGCGCATCATGTACGTCGTGCGCTGATGACATGAACTAGCACAGGCGGTCCGCGCGACAGCAGCGGCCGCCTGGTGACCAGGCAGGCGGTCCTGCAACGTGGCGCGTCTGGGCGTACGGCGGCGGCCCGCGCATGAATCCTTCATGAATCCTTTGCGAAATCGATTCCGATTTTCCGAGCCATCGGCTAGATCAACAGGCGATGAATTTCGGCAAAGGCCCCAGCGTGACGATCGATCCGACCGCTTTCGAACGCTATAGGCGCTCGCCGAACGCCAGGACGACCTTGCTGCGCCTGTTCCTGGGAATGGCGATCGTCATTCTGTTGTGGGGTGCAACGACCGCGGCCGTGCTGTTCGGTGGCACCTATCTTTTCTTCACCTGGCAGGCACCAGCGGCTCCGCCGCCCGACGGGGTAATGCAGGGCTTCCTCGCCTCGCCCGTGGGTATCCTCACCGCGCTCGTCTCTTTCGCCGGCATCTGGATCGGCCTGTGGATCGCCATGCGCTGGGTGCATGGCGAGAAGCTGTCGGCGCTGCTCGGCAACAGCCGTCGTATTTCATGGTCGGGCTTCCTCAAGGGGCTGATTGCGGTGCTGATCACATCGCTCATATCCGAGATCCTGCTCTATCTGCTGCAGCCCGAGATCGCGCGTGGCCCGATCAGCGTGTCGTCCTGGCTGCTGTTTCTGATCCCGATTGCCGTGCTCACCTTGCTGCAGACATCGTCGGAAGAGATGCTGTTTCGCGGCTATCTGCTGCGCGGCCTGGCCAACCGGTTCAGGAGCCCGTTCATCTGGGCGCTGCTGCCGGCCCTGCTGTTCACCTCGCTGCACTGGAGTGCAAGCGCGTCACCCGCCATCAACGCCTGCGTGCTGGCCTCGATCGCCGCTTTCGCGCTGCTGCTGACGCTTGTCGTCTACGCAACCGGCAATCTCGGCGCCGCGCTGGGTGCTCATCTCAGCAACAACCTGACCGGCTTCCTGCTGATCTCGCATCAGGAAAGCTACAATTCCTTCGCTTTGTTCAACGCCAGGCCGCTCGAAGGGCCTGGCTGGGCGACGTCGGATGCGGTTCTCATCGCCTTCATCGGCATCGCCTGCAGCCTGCTGACGATTGTGCTGCTTCTACATCCGCGTTCGCCGCTCAGGATTGCCGCTGAATTTCCGGACCAGGCGAGCACGGCCTGATTGCAACCCGGAGAACGACGCGATACGGGCTTGTCTTGACTCTGCGGCCGATTTCCTGTCTACACGCCCCGAATTCCGCGACGAGTATCCCTCCGAGCAAGCCGACCAGGACGCCGAAACCTCTTTGAGGTGAAGTGCTGTAAATCGATCCTGGAGGCCAACACCCGGCAGCGCTGAGCGCCCCCGGGTGCTTTTTGGTTTTGGCTTTTGCTCGCCACGAGACTTGGACACTTGGCGCGAACGCATTACTTCTCGGGCACCATCCGGGTGCCTGGGAAAAGGAAAAAGAATGTTTGAATCGCTTCAGGAGCGTCTTGGCTCCATCCTGAACGGCCTCACCGGCCGCGGTGCCCTGTCCGAGGCTGATGTCTCGGCGGCGCTGCGCGAGGTGCGCCGTGCGCTGCTCGAGGCAGACGTGGCGCTGGAAGTGGTGCGCTCGTTCACCGACAAGGTGCGCGAGAAGGCCGTCGGCGCCGCCGTGGTCAAGTCGATCAAGCCCGGCCAGATGGTCGTCAAGATCGTCCATGACGAACTGGTCGAGATGCTCGGCGCCGAGGGCGTCGCCATCGATCTCAATGCCCCGGCCCCGGTCGTCATCATGATGGTCGGCCTGCAGGGTTCCGGCAAGACGACGACATCGGCCAAGATCGCCAAGCGCCTTTCCGAGCGTCAGAACAAGAAGGTTCTGATGGCCTCGCTCGACACGCGGCGCCCCGCCGCGCAGGAGCAGCTCCGCCAGCTCGGCGAACAGGTCAAGGTCGCCACGCTGCCGATCATCGACGGCCAGTCGCCGGTCGACATCGCGCGCCGCGCCGTGCAGGCGGCCAAGCTCGGCGGCCACGACGTCGTCATCCTCGATACCGCCGGCCGCACCCATATCGACGAGCCGCTGATGGTCGAGATGGCCGACATCAAGAAGGTGTCGAACCCGCACGAAATCCTGCTGGTCGCCGATTCGCTGACCGGCCAGGACGCCGTCAACCTGGCCAAGAGCTTCGACGAGCGCGTCGGCATCACCGGCCTGGTGCTGACCCGCATGGACGGCGACGGCCGCGGCGGTGCCGCACTTTCGATGCGCGCCGTCACCGGCAAGCCGATCAAGCTGATCGGCACCGGCGAAAAGATGGACGGGCTGGAGGAATTCCATCCCAAGCGCATCGCCGACCGCATCCTCGGCATGGGCGACATTGTCTCGCTCGTCGAAAAGGCTGCAGAAAACATCGACGCCGAACAGGCGGCGGCGATGGCCAGGAAGATGCAGTCGGGCAAGTTCGACCTGAACGACCTCGCCAGCCAGCTTCAGCAGATGTCGAAGATGGGCGGCATGGGTGGCATCATGGGCATGATGCCCGGCATGGGCAAGATGAAGGACCAGATGGCCGCCGCCGGTCTCGACGACAAGATGTTCGGCCGCCAGCTCGCCATCATCTCGTCGATGACCAAGGCCGAGCGCGCCAATCCGGACGTGCTGAAGCATTCGCGCAAGAAGCGCATCGCCGCCGGTTCAGGCACCGACGCGGCCGAAATCAACAAGCTGCTCAAGATGCACCGCGGCATGGCCGACATGATGAAGGCGATGGGCGGCAAGGGCAAAGGCGGCGGCCTGATGCGCGGCATGATGGGCGGTCTCGCCAACAAGATGGGCCTCGGCGGCATGATGCCCGGCATGGGCGGCCCCGGGGGCATGGGTGGTGGCATCATGGGCGGCGGCATGCCTGACCTGTCGAAGATGGACCCCAAGCAGCTCGAGGCCTTGCAGAAGCAGGCACAGGCAGCCGGCCTCGGCGGCGGCATGAAAGGCCTGCCTGGTGGCGGTGGCCTGCCCGGTCTGCCCGGCGGCATGAAACTCCCCGGTCTGCCCGGAATGGGCGGCGGGCTGCCTGGTCTTGGCAAGAAGAAGTGAGGACACGGATGAACGAAGAAAAGGACATGGCCGACGCACGCATCATCCTGGCCGACTATCGCGCCTCGATCGACAACATCGACGCAGCCCTCATCCACATGCTGGCCGAGCGCTTCCGCTGCACCAAGGCGGTCGGCGTGCTGAAGGCGACGCATGGCCTGCCGCCGGCCGACCCGGCACGCGAGCAGCAGCAGATCGCACGCCTTCGCCAGCTGGCGAAGGATGCCCATCTCGACCCGGATTTCGCGGAAAAGTTCCTCAACTTCGTCGTCCGCGAAGTGATCCGCCACCACGAACAGATCGCCGCTTCCAACGGTGTGACGAAAACCAACTGAAACCCAATCAACGAACTTAGACTTTTTAGGAGAAAAGAAATGCCCTTGAAGATCCGACTGGCCCGCGCGGGCTCGAAGAAGCGTCCTTACTACCACGTCGTCATCGCCGACGCCCGTTCGCCGCGTGACGGCCGGTTCATCGAGTCGATCGGCTCGTGGAACCCGCTGCTGCCGAAGGACGGCGAACGCGTCAAGGTCGACGCCGACCGCGTCAAGCATTGGCTGTCGCACGGCGCCCAGCCGACCGACCGCGTGCTGCGCTTCCTCGACGAGGCCGGCCTCGTCAAGCGCGACGCCCGCTCCAACCCGAAGAAGGCCGAGCCGGGCAAGAAGGCACAGGAACGCGGTGCTCTTTTGAAGAAGGCGCAGGAAGACGCCGCTGCCGCTGCTGCCGCCGCCGCAGCAGCGCCGGCCGAGGCGGAAGCCGCCACCGCCGAATAAATATTACTACTCGCATCCAGCAAAACGGCGGGCCCCAGGCCCGCCGTTTTCTATGATCTTTCGAACGCGGCCCGATCAATAGCCGCGCGGGCAGCGGTCGATATAGACGCGGCCATGACGATCGCGGTAGCGGCACTCGCCACGCTCGTTCGCCCGGCCGATCAACGCACCGGCGACAGCACCGACAGCGCCACCGACAACAGCGCCTTCAACCGGATCACCGGCGACAGCAGCGCCGACCGCCGCCCCGCCCAGCCCGCCGATCGCGGCACCCCGTTCGGTTTGTGAGCAGGCGGCAAGTGGCACCAGCAGGGCCATCAAAAGCATCGTTTTCTTCATTGTCGTTCCTCTCCGGCTAGGAAATGCCTCCGCCGCCAAGCGAATCTCTAACTCCCAACTCGGCGATTTGATCCCGAAGACAAGCTCGCCATCCGGATCGAAATCTCGTATACTCGTATACGAGATTCGCTGGAGCATATGAATTCCATGGCAAAAACATCTCGCCCAAACCGGGCACACTTACCGACCGAAGCGATCGTCATCGGCGGCGGAATTGCCGGATGCACCCTTGCCTATGAGCTGGCATCCAACGGCATCAAGACGATCGTCCTCGAGCAGAACGTGATTGCGGCGGAGTCTTCGGGACGCAACACCGGCACCCTGCTCAGCGGTCCTCAATCCGAGGTCGTCCAGATGTTGGATGCCTGCGTCTCGATCTACGAAGAACTGGCTGACGGTCCCGTTCCCTTTGAATTCGAAAGAATCGGGCATCTCTTGATCGCCGAGGATGACGAGACCTTGGAGAAAGCCAAGGTCACGGCGCGCCGCTATCGGGAGGCCGGCGTTGGAATGGAATTGGTCACCGGGGCCGATTTGGCCAACGACCATCCGGCCTTGGGATTCAACGTTGCCGGCGGCTATTTCGTCGAGCGGGCATGGACCCTGGAACCAATGGGAGCCACCCACGCCTTCGCCCACGCTGCGCGTCAGGCGGGTGCTGTGTTTCAGACCGGCACGCGTGTCGCCCAGATCCACACGCGCAACGGAAAGGTCGAGGGTGTGTTGACGGATCAAGGCATTTTGGCCTCGGACATGGTGTTCATCGCCAACGGGCTTTGGGCCAATGACGTCCTGCGCCGAACCGTTGGCGACGATCCGCTGCCGAGCCTTCCCCTGTCGGCGGGCCGCGGATGGCTTGTCCAGCTCGGTGCCCTCGGATTCCGGATTCCGTGGATCGTCGAAGAGTTCACCTGGCCCGATCAGGAAGAGCTTGGGAAGCGCATGTCGCTACGCGGTCTGGAAGATCTTGCCCGCCAGCGTGACGACCAGATCGCGGTTGAGGCCATCTGCCTCAACCCGATGCAAGGCGGCGACGCACGCCTTGGCGCCACCGTCCAGCCGGCGTTCCGGGACCTGGTCCGCAACACCGACATAGCGAGCCGGATGGCGGCGCGAACGCTGCGCATGATCCGGGGCCTCGAGGGTCCCACCATCAGGAACGTCTATCCGGGCAATCGGCCGATGCTGCCCGACGGATTGCCGGTAGCCGGGCCAACGCGCATCGAAGGGCTTTTCGTACATGGCGGGATGGGATCGATAGGCATGCACGCGGCTCCCGCCACGGCGCGCTGGCTGGTCGATGCCGTGCTGAACAATAACGGCCAGATCACCAGGCCGTGGCTGAGCTCAAACCGCTTTGCCGGATGGGACAGTTGATACCGCCCCTTCCGTTGGAGCGACAAATTCCGACAGGACTCATGCACGTCACTTTTCGCCGAGGCGCTTCAGATTGGCGAGGCCGACCTCGAAATCCTTGCCGATCAACGTGTCGAAGTTCATGAACAGGCCCATCAGCTTGGCGATGAAGGGCCGGCTGCCGCGCATCGCCCAGGTGACGGCGGTGCTCTCACCCGAAGGCGTCAAGGTGAAGTCGACACTGTTGTTGGCCCTGAACGGCTTCTCGAAATCGAGCTTCAGCGACACCAGCGAGGACGGCACCGAATTGACGATCTCCATGCGTCCCTTGCCGGCCTTGCCGTTGCCTTCCCACGCATAGGCCGCGCCCTTGCCCCGCTCAGCGCCGGAGAGCGTGCGCTTCATCTGCGGGTCGAGCTTTTCGTAAGGCGACCATGTCGGCCAACGGCTGAAATCATTGATCAGCGGGAAGATCGCTTCCGGCGGAGCCTTGATCGTGGCCGAGCGGGTGACGACGAAATCGTTCGGCCGCGTCGCGGCATAGAGGAGCACGGCGGCGATGAAGACGAGCAGGATGATGAGGATGGTGCTGAACATTTTTCTCTCCTTCCTGGTCTATCGGCTGAACGGGATCAGCGCGCGCACGCGTGGGTCGCGCAGATACAGACCACCCCACAGGATGATGCCGAGATAGACGCCGAACAGCGTGTGCGAGAACAGCGGATTGTCGACACGGACATTGGTGGCGATGGCGCCGCCCATATAGGCGGTGAGCAGGATGGCACCGAGCACCGCGGTGCGCGGCAAGGCGTAGAGCGCGGTCGAGATCAGGCCGATGGCGCCAAGCATGCGCGCGACATTCGCATCGGCCGGCCAGCCAAGCGGCACCATCGTCTGGGTGACGACGTCGAGCGGCGGCAGCTTGATGACGCCGTCGAAAATCATGAACAGCACGATGATGCCGCTGAGCGCGCGGCCGGTCCACAGGGCACCCGGCGAGACGGGCGCGGTTTCGGAAATGCTCATGGTGGTCCCTCCTGATGTTTCGAGCCCTTTCACTGGGGTCGAACCAAGGACGCGGCATGAGGCCGCGATCCGACAGGGTGCGGATTCTTTTTGGCGCCGGTGGCGTGCAGCGAAGGGAGAGCTACCCGTGCCCCGAGGCCTACGAAAAATAAAACTTCTCAGCCGGGAGCATTTTCGGCGGCGTTTCGCCCAGCGCCTCGAACACCGAGATTTCGCAGACACGGCAGAGGCCGTCGAGAGCGAGGTCGTTGGCTTCGGTGCCGAACGGGTCCTCGAGTTCTTCCGAAAGCGCATCGAGGCCGAAGAAGGTGTAGGCGATCAGCGCCGTGAACAGTGGCGTCGCCCAGCCGGCGGCGGAGACCAGCCCGAAGGGCAAGAGCAGGCAGAAGACATAGGCGGTGCGCTGCAGAAGCAGCGTATAAGCGAACGGTAGGGGTGTTCCCATGATGCGCTCGCATCCGGCCTGCGCGGCGGCGATTTCCGACAGACGCTCGTCGAGGATGCGGTAGCCGATCGCATCAATCGCGCCGGACTTGCGCAGCGCGGCGATGCGGCGGCCCATGCCGCGCACCATCGCGTCGGGTGCGTTGGCTGCCTTGGCTACGATCTCGGTCTCGTCACCGATGAAAGCCCGGGCTTGCGGCGCCGCGTCGACCCGTCTGAGTAGCCCGCGCAGAAAGTGGCAGAAGGCGATCGCTTCCATCAGCAGGCCACGCAATTCCGTCCGGTCGTCGACCAGCCCGACGGAGGCGCGCGCCAGGTTGCGGATGTCGAAGACGAGCTGGCCCCACAGTTTGCGCGCCTCCCACCAGCGGTCGTAGGCGGCGTTGTTGCGGAAGCCGAGATAGATCGACAGCGCTACGCCGAGCAGCGCGAAGGGTGCTGTGCCGGCATCGCCGAAGTCGAGCTTCAGCGCCCGCACAATCACCACCACCAGCGCGCCATAAGCGGCAAAGCCAAAGATCTGCGGTAGGATGCGCGGCACCACCGAGCCGCGCATGATGAAGAACAGGTGCAGAAGGCGTGGGCGCGGGCGGACGATCATCAAAAGCCTTTCGCGGACCGGTGCCGGTCCTCAGCTCCTTTATTGTGCGATGCGACAGCTCTGCAAGCCCAGCCGTCAGCGACATCGCCATGTCGTCCTTGCAGACTATCGGCACCCGACGGGCGCGGATATTGAGGAGTTGCGGGCTGCGGCCCACCACATCAGTCGAGAGAAGAGAAAAATGGCTGGCGAGACCGATCTGAAGACACTGCTGGCATCGATGACGCCGGAACTGCTGGCCGGCACCTATGTCTTCGCCACGCTGGCGCCTGGCGTCGCTCAGCCGGAAGGCCTCGAGCCGGTGATGGTGTTTCGCGAGCGCGAGGGAACGACGCTGATCGTAACCGAGGAGAAGGCCGGCGCAGCGGCACTGATCGCTTCGTTCCGCTGCCGGATGGTCACGCTGAACATCCATTCGTCGCTGGAAGCCGTCGGCTTCCTCGCCGCCATCACCACGCGCCTCGCCGCCGCCGGCATGGGCGTCAATCCGGTCTCGGCCTTCTACCACGACCATCTGTTCGTGCCCGCCGACCGGGCGGAGGAAGCGCTGGAGCTGCTGATGGAGTTGGCCGAGGAGAACAGAGTGTAGCGCATCGGCGAAGCTGCCAATCTCCCCCCTCGTGGGGGAGATTGGCTACCGGCCGAAGGCCGAGCCCGCGACTGCGGGCCGCCGGTCGTCCGGCGCCCCCGCGGAGGGCCCGCCGCGGCAGCGGCGATACGGCCCGTGAGCGAAAATCAGGCCGCCTTCTTCTTCGGCTGGATCAGGCCGCGCTCGACCAGCAACTCGGCGATCTGCACTGCGTTGAGAGCGGCGCCCTTGCGCAGATTGTCGGAGACAATCCACATCGACAGGCCATTGTCGATGGTCGAATCCTCGCGGATGCGCGAGATGAAGGTGGCGTCTTCGCCGGCCGATTCCAGCGGCGTGATGTAGCCGCCGTCCTCGCGCTTGTCCAGGACCTGGCAGCCCGGCGCCTCGCGCAGGATATCGCGCGCCTCATCGGCGGTGATCGGCTTTTCGAACTCGATGTTGACCGCTTCCGAATGGCCGATGAACACCGGCACGCGTACGCAGGTCGCCGTCAGCTTGATCTTGGGATCGAGCATCTTCTTGGTCTCGGCGACCATCTTCCACTCTTCCTTGGTGGAGCCATCATCGAGGAAGACGTCGATATGCGGGATGACGTTGAAGGCGATGCGCTTGGTGAACTTCTTGACCTCGACGCCATCGGCGACGAACACGGCGCGCGTCTGCGTGAACAGCTCGTCCATGCCTTCCTTGCCGGCGCCCGACACCGACTGGTAGGTGGCGACGACGACGCGCTTGATGGTGGCGAAGTCATGCAGTGGCTTCAATGCCACCACCAGCTGCGCCGTCGAGCAGTTCGGATTGGCGATGATGTTCTTGCGCGTGAACAGCGAGATCGCATCCGGGTTCACTTCCGGCACGATCAGCGGCACGTCCTGGTCGTAGCGGAAGGCCGACGAATTATCGATGACGACGCAGCCCTGCTTGCCGATCTTCGGCGACCATTCCTTGGAGACGTTGCCGCCGGCCGACATGATGCAGATGTCGGTGTCGGAAAAATCATACTGGTCGAGCGTCTTGACCTTCAGCGTGCGGTCGCCGAACGACACTTCGGTGCCCTGGCTGCGCCGCGAGGCCAGCGCCACGACTTCGCTCACCGGAAAGCCGCGCTCTTCCAGTATGTTGAGCATTTCCCGGCCCACATTGCCCGTGGCGCCGACGACTGCAACCTTGAAACTCATCGAAAAATCTCCTGTCCCTCTCCGCTTGGTTTTTGGAGAAACCCGCTGGCCGATGCGGGTTCCGTCCCCCGGGCCGAACCCGGGAGAGGGTGGTTAGGCCAAGGGAATCACACCGTTTTGGTGGTGGTTTTGGCCATAGTTTTGCTGGAACGGGGAGACGCGCCGACGCGCCCGGCCCAATGATTTGCATTGAGGCTGGGGGCATCGAATGCAAGAAGAGCCATCAAAAGGCCGCGCATCGAAAAACGATCCCGTTCGGGGCGGGCTTTTACGCGGTTTGCGTCAAGAGTCAATTGCGATGAGCGTCCCGTTGCCCTGTACAATGGCGGCGGCACGAAGTACGAACGGCATGACCATCCGGCTCATGGAGCGTCCCGACGCCCGCCGAAGACAGGCCCATTGCTGGGCATATAAGAATCCGAATTCCGAAAGAGTAAGATGTCCAACTTCGATGCACTCGTTCCCGCGCTGGCAAAGGCGCTGGAAAAACGCGGCTATTCCGAACTGACGCCCGTACAGAAGGCGGTTGTGGCGCCCGAACTCGGTGAAGCCGATGCACTGGTTTCAGCGCAGACCGGCTCCGGCAAGACGGTGGCCTTCGGCCTCGCTTTGGCGCCAACCCTGCTCGAAGGCGCGGAGCGCTTTGGCCACGCCGCGGCGCCGCTGGCGCTGGCGGTGGCGCCGACGCGCGAACTGGCGTTGCAGGTGACGCGCGAGCTGGAGTGGCTCTACGAGCTGACCGGCGCCACCGTGGCGTCCTGCGTCGGCGGCATGGACATGCGCTCAGAGCGGCGTGTGCTGGAGCGCGGCGCCCATATCGTCGTCGGCACGCCCGGCCGGCTGCGCGACCACATTACCCGGCGCTCGCTCGACATGTCGGCGCTCAAGGCAGTGGTGCTCGACGAGGCCGACGAGATGCTCGATCTCGGCTTTCGCGAGGACCTCGAATTCATCCTCGACGCAGCGCCCTCCGAGCGCCGCACGCTGATGTTTTCGGCCACCGTGCCGCGCTCGATCGCAACGCTCGCGCAGGGTTACCAGCGCAATGCCGTGCGCATTTCGGCCGCCGGCGAGGAGAAGCAGCATCTCGACATCGAATACCGGGCGCTGAGTGTCGCCCAGCCCGACCGGGAAAACGCCATCATCAACGTACTGCGCTATTACGAGGCGAAGAACGCGCTGGTGTTCTGCAACACGCGTGCCGCCGTCAATCATCTGACCGCGCGCTTCAACAACCGCAACTTCTCCGTCGTCGCACTCTCCGGCGAACTCAGCCAGAACGAGCGCAGCCATGCCTTGCAGGCGATGCGCGACGGCCGCGCCAAGGTCTGCATTGCCACCGATGTGGCGGCGCGCGGCATCGACCTGCCCAACCTCGAACTGGTCATCCATGCCGACCTGCCGACCAACCCGGAAACGCTGCTGCACCGCAGCGGCCGCACCGGCCGCGCCGGGCGCAAGGGCGTCAGCGCGCTGATCGTGCCCAACAGCGCCCGCAAGCGCACCGAGCGGCTGTTGCAGAACGCCGGCCTGAAGGCGACATGGGCGAGCCCGCCCTCGGCCGACGACGTGATCCGGCGCGACGACGAGCGCATTCTCGCCGATCCGGCTTTCGAGGAACCGGTGAACGAGGACGAGCGCGGTTTCATCGACGCGCTGCTCGCCAAACATGGTGCCGAACAGGTGGCCGCTGCCTTCGTGCGCCAGTGCCGCGCCAGTCGCTCGGCGCCCGAGGACCTCATGGAAATCGCGCCCTTCACGCCGTCGCGTGAAAGACTGGCGGGCGAAAACTTCGCACGTCGCGACGAGGCGCCCAGCCGCCGCGACGATTTCGGCGACAGCGTCTGGTTCTCGCTTTCGATCGGTCGCCGGCAGAATGCCGAGCCGCGCTGGCTGATCCCGATGCTGTGCCGCACCGGCAGCATCTCGAAGCGCGAGATCGGCGCCATCAAGATGCAGCCGGAAGAGACCTTCGTGCAGATCGCCGCCGACTGGGCCGACCGCTTCCTGGCCGCAATCGGTCCCGACCGCAAGCTGCAGGGCAACATCCTGGTGAAGCGGTTGGACGGCCAGCCCGATTTGTCGCGCGCCGGCTATCAGCCGCCAAGCCCCGACAAGAAACCGCATCGCGGCAAGGCGCCGTTCGACCCCAACGCGCCGAAGCGCAAATTCGAAAAGCGTGCACCGGCTTCAGCCGATCAGCGCCCCGCCGCCGCGCATGAGGCAAAGCCGTGGGCGAAAAAGCCGGGCAAGCCGAAATTCGACAGCACCGGCGCGCCCAAACACAAGAAGGCGAAGAAGCGGCCTGCCTAAAGCCGGGACGCGCTTGCCTGCAGGCCTGCCTTGATGGCGGCCCAGCTTACCGCCGCCGGCGTTGGCCGATGTTGCTCTGCGACGATGCGCTCCGCCAGCGAGGATCGCCATGCATGGTCCTGCGCCATCCTGCGGATCGCCGCATACCAGCCTTGCTGGTCTTGCGGATCAATCGCCGGCATCAGGCCGCCGGTCGCCTCTATCAGCGATGGCGCTGTCGAGACGATGACTGGAACGCCGAAATCGAGGCATTCCGAGGCGCCGTAGCCCCAGCCCTCGATATGCGAGGGAAAGACGCCGAAAGAAGCGCGGCGATAGTAGCCTATGAGTTCCTCGTCGCTGACCAGCCCGGTGAACGTGATCGACTGGAGGAGCTCGGGATGCGCCTTCAAATAAGCCCGCAGTGGATCGATCATCCAGCCCCAGCGCCCGGCGCAGACGAGCCTCGGCAGCTTGACGCCCTCGTCAAGCGCCTGCTGCCAGATCCGCGCCAGCAGGATGTGGTTCTTACGCACTTCGATGGTCGAGCAGTAGAGCACGAACGGCTCGTCGGTCTCGATGCGCGAGGTCTTGCCCACTCGGGAAGCGGTCTCGTGCAGGATGGAGGGCATCGGAAAACGATACACAACCGGCGCGGCGACGCCGGCCTTGCGCATATGATCGGTCAGCGTCGCGCCAACCTCGTCGGATGCACAAAATGCCGGCGCGCCGGAGCGCACGAGGTGCTCGAGATAGGACCCGAAGCGGGTCTCGCCAGTACCTGCACCAAGCAGGTCGGGGCGTAGTGTCGGGATAAGATCGTGGCAAAGGAAGGCAAGGTCACCGGCGCCACCCGAGACGGCGGATCGGTCTTCCTGGGTCAGGATGTGATGGCTGATCAGCACAAGGCCACGTTCAGTCTCGGCCGGTTGGCTTGGAACGTCCTGGCGTAAGCCCGACCGGATTCTCGCCCGCTGGTACAGATGATAGGCACGGATAAGCAGCCTCGTCGCCTGATAGGCAATGCCTTTGCGACCATTGGTCACCGTCTTGGCGAGATGGCGGTCGGCGTCGCGCTTGCCCCACGGCTGCTGCCTCACTGCCTCGAACGCCTGCGACAGCGCCGTGCGTCTCCCCGGCCACCTCTTGACATGATGCGGTGAAATCCCGCCCGCCGCGACGTGGTCCTGTTCGTAGGGGGCAAGCGGGCGGAACCGGCCTTCATTGGCTCTGAACGCCACCACCTCCACGCATGGGTCGGGATCCGCCAACGCCGCGTTGATGAGAAAGCTTTCTACCCGGGGGATGCCGGCCAGACCCTCGCCGGGCGGCCAGAACATCAGGCCGGTGGCGTCGATGGCCAGCCGCGGAGGCCTTGTAACCTCTTTGTCCTCTATCGCGACGCTGGTATCGGAACGCTCGGCTGTCATTGTCTGCGTTTGGGTCTGCTTTTGGCGAAAGTGGTTGCACTCGATGCCTTATGCTTCATTTGCCGCGAAGACGGTAGCCATGCCGCCCGATATTGCCCATCGGCTCGGCCCTGTGCCACACCTTCGGCAGGGACGTGGCGAGCGGGGTGGCAAATGCGCGGCGAAGTGCTTCACTATGACGAGGACCAGGGTTTCGGCTTCATCACCGGAGCCGACGGCAACCGTTACACCTTCACCCGCGAAAACCTGCGCCGGCAAACCGCCATGCCCAACGGCACGGCCGTCGAGTTCCAGCCGGGCGGTGGCCAGGCGCGCGATGTCTTTTCGATCGCCGCTCCGACTGCCCCTCCGGCCGCCGTCGACCCCAGCATCAAGGCCGCTCCGGCCCAGGCCAGCATTTCGCCCGCGGCGGCGCCTCTTGCGCAGCATTTCGGTCGGTCTTCCGAGACCGCCGAACCCAGCGATCTCTGGGGCTATTTCTGGCGTGGCGTGACGCAAAACTATTTCAATTTCGCCGGCCGCGCCCGCCGCAAGGAGTATTGGGGCTACTGCCTGTTCTGGACGGTTTGCCTGCTGATTATCGGCGGCATCGGCCTGTTCACCGATATGGATATGGGTGGTTTCGACAGCGAGGTCTCGGGGGCGGTAACGATTGGGCTGTGCGGCACCTTCCTGCTGGCGACAATTCTTCCCAGCCTCGGCATGATCGTGCGCCGGCTGCACGACATCGGCCTGTCAGGTTGGCTCTGCCTGCTGATCCTGATCCCGACCATCGGCAGCCTGATCATCCTCGTCTTCGCGCTGATCCCGACGCAGGTCAGGGAAAACCAGTGGGGTCCGGTACCGGCAGGCGTCAGGGTTTGACAGCCCCAGGCCGTTTCAGCGTCGCGGACCATTTCGGTCGTCGCCTGGCGGATGATGACCGCCGCGATCAGCCCAGGAACCTGGCGATGATCGCATCGCCCATCTCAACGGTGCCGACCTCGGTCATGCCGGGGGAGAAAATATCCTTGGTGCGCAGGCCTGCGTCGAGCACGGCGGCGATCGCGCCTTCGACACGGTCGGCTTCATCGACCATGCCGAAGGAATAGCGCAGGCACATGGCGAAGGAGGCGATCATGGCGATTGGGTTGGCGATGCCCTTGCCGGCAATGTCGGGCGCCGAGCCGTGCACCGGCTCGTAGAGCGCCTTGCGCTTCTTGGTCCTCACGTCAGGCGCGCCGAGCGAGGCCGACGGTAGCATGCCGATCGAGCCGGTCAGCATGGCGGCAATGTCGGACAGCATGTCGCCGAACAGATTGTCGGTGACGATGACGTCGAACTGCTTTGGCCAGCGCACCAGCTGCATGCCGCCGGCATCGGCCAGCATGTGGTCGAGCTTGACGTCGGAATAGCGCGCCTTGTGGGTCTGGGTGACGACCTCGTTCCACAGCACGCCCGACTTCATCACATTGCGCTTTTCCATCGAGGTGACGTGGTTCTTGCGCGTGCGTGCCAGCTCGAAGGCGACGCCCGAAATGCGCTCGATCTCGAACGTGTCGTAGACCTGCGTGTCGATGCCGCGCTTCTGGCCGTTGCCGAGATCGATGATCTGTTTCGGCTCGCCGAAATAGACGCCGCCGGTCAACTCGCGCACGATGAGGATGTCGAGACCCTCGACCACCTCCTGCTTGAGCGAGGAGGACGCCGCCAGCGCCGGATAGCAGATGGCCGGGCGAAGATTGGCGAACAGTTCCATATCCTTGCGCAGCCGCAGCAGGCCTGCTTCAGGGCGCACCTCGTAGGGCACCGCGTCCCATTTCGGACCGCCGACGGCGCCAAACAGCACCGCGTCGGCCGCCATCGCCTTGTCCATGTCGGCATCGGAAATCGCCGCGCCATGCGCGTCATAGGCACAGCCGCCGACCAGACCGTCCTCGGTGGCAAAACCGCTGCCGAGCTTGTCGTTCATGGCTGATATCAGTTTCTTGACCTCGGCCATGGCCTCCGGACCGATGCCGTCGCCGGGGAGCAGGAAAAGATGCTTCGTTGCCATGGAGAAACCGTCCTGGAAAGAATTGAACCGCGGCCTTGCTAAACGCCAAGCGAGTTGCATGCAAGGGGACGAGCGCCGAGATCCTTCACACCTCCCTCTGCCCTGCCGGGCATCTTCCCCGCAAGGGGGGAGATCGAATGTTACTTCGGGTTTCGCCAATCGCCGGCGTTGGAAGAAGGGCGGGACGACGAAACTGCCAATCTCCCCCCTTGCGGGGGAGATGTCCGGCAGGACAGAGGGGGGTGCTGTCCCATAAGCGTCGGAAGAGCTCTGTGGCCTGCCTACCGATGCGAGAGAATGTTGACCAGCCGGCCGAACGGATCGCGGACATAGAAGCGCCGCACGCCCCACGGTTCGTCAGCCGGTCCGTATTCGATGGCGAAGCCGGCGGTCTTCATGGCATCGAGCGCCGCATCGACATCATCGACCTCGATCGAGAGATCCGGTACCGGCGTGCCCGAGCCGCCTTGCGCCATGAAGCTGACCTGGACATCCATCTTTGCCTGCGAGCCGTAGGTGGCGATCCAGCCAAGGTCCATCAGCACATCGAGGCCGAGTACGTCCTGATAGAAGCGCTTCGCCGCCGCGACATCCGATGTCTCGATGTTGGCAACGATGCGCCGGACTTTCATCGTCGGCCCGCCTTTCATGTCGTGCGCCGCAGCGCGGTGACTTCGATCTCGATCTTCATTTCCGGTCTGTTGAGCTGGCAGACGATCATCGTCGCCGCCGGCCTGATGTCGCCGAAGGTCTCGCCGAGGATCGGGAAGACGATGTCCACGAAGGCTTCATCAGTGATGTAGTAATGCGCCCGCACCACGTCAGCCATCTCGAAGCCGCCGTCATGAAGCGCCTTGCCGATCGTCGCCAGGCAATTGCGCGTCTGCGCCTCGACCGTCTCCGGCATCGTCATCGTCGCATAGTCGTAGCCGGTCGTGCCGGAGACGAAACACCAGTCGCCCTGCACCACGGCACGCGAATAGCCGGCGGTCTTTTCGAAGGGGGAACCGGTGGAGATCAGTTTTCGCATGGGTGTCCTCGCAGGATTATGGTGGCCATCTTGCAGGGAAGGTGTTGATCCGGCCATGGGCCAACGCAGGTGGATTGGCGGTGCAAACCTTTTTGAAACTAGCGGGGCAGCACCCCCCTCTGGCCTGCCGGCCATCTCCCCCGCAAGGAGGGAGATCGGATGTCACCCCGGCCTTCGCCAATATCCCAACGGTGAAGGAAGCCGCAGGGCGTTGAGGCCGCCAATCTCCCCCCTTGCGGGGGAGATGCCCGGCAGGGCAGAGGGGGGTGTGAAGGATCGCGGCGGAATAGTTTTGTTCACCGCCCACAAAATCCTAGTTTGCCGACCCCAGCGCCTTGTCCAGCGCCTCCTTCACGTCGGCCGGCCACGTCGCCATCGCCGGCCAGGCGTTCGGCTGGCCACTCTCGCCGCGGCGGGCGAAATAGAGCTTGTGCTTGGCCGGGTCGACCGCCATGAAACCGTCATTGCCGCCGCATGCGTGCGGCACGCAGCCGCTGGCGTAGAAGGCGCCCGAAGCGGTCTTTTCCGTGCCGCCGCCGACCAGCAGGCTGGTCGCCATGTCGGGCATGTCCTTGCCGAGAAGCTTCTGCGCTTCCTTGTAGACGGCCTCGTTGTGGAAGGCGTCGATGATGTTCTGGTACTTTTCCGGATCGATGTCTTTCCAGTCGGTGCCGGGTTCCGGCATGTAGGTCAGGTTGCCCGAAATCGTCAGCCCATCGGTCGGCGACCACTGCAAAGCCGGCTTCTGATCTCCCGGCAACAGATAGGGCACGAAATAGATGGCGTTGTCGGACACTGCCGAGGGCGGCGCGCCGCACTGGTCCTGCTCGACTGTCGTGCTCTGGATGGTGTCGCCTTCCGGCTTCCAGACGATCACCGTTGCCGGCCCGCATTGGTTGCCGCCGTCGCCGACATCGAACAGCGCCACCTTGACGCCGCCGACTTCCACTATTCTGTCGAAGAAGACGTCATAGTTGGTGGCCAGCTGCTGGCCGTCATAGGCAAGCACCTTCTCGCCGTATTGTTCCTTCTGGGTGATCGTCAGCGTGCCGCCCTCGAAGGGTACAGGCGCCTGCTTATCGTCATCGGAAGCGTCGGCGGCGTCTGTCCCCTGGTCGGTGGCCGGCTTTTCGGCCGCAGGTGCAGGCTGCGCGGCGGGCGTCTGCGTCTGGGCATGGCTCAAAGCGGCAGTCATCAGAAGAAACGCCAGCCCGCAGGCGCCGGCAAGAAGCGAACGAGTCATGACTGTCCTCCACTCAGTCGCCACGAACCCGGCCGGCAGCAGCCGGGTCAAATCGTACCACTCAGGCCCAGGGGCGCTGTTCGGCGTTGCGCTTCTCGAACGAAGCGATGGCGCCGGCCTTCTCCATGGTCAGGCCAATATCGTCGAGGCCGTTCAAGAGGCAGTGGCGCTTGAAGTCGTCGAGGTCGAATGTGACCACGCCGCCATCCGGTCCGCGGATTTCCTTGGCCTCGAGATCGACGGACACTGTGGCGTTTGAGCCGCGTGAGGCGTCGTCCATCAGCTTCTCGAGATCCTCGGCGCTGACGGTGATCGGCAGGATGCCGTTCTTGAAGCAGTTGTTGTAGAAAATGTCGGCGAACGAGGTTGAGATGACGCAGCGAATGCCGAAGTCGAGCAGCGCCCACGGCGCGTGCTCTCTGCTTGAGCCGCAGCCGAAATTGTCGCCGGCGACCAGGATCTGTGCCTTGCGGTAGGCCGGCTTGTTGAGCACGAAATCCGGGTTTTCCGAACCGTCGTCCTTGTAGCGCATTTCGGCGAACAGGCCGGTACCGAGCCCGGTGCGCTTGATCGTCTTCAGATAATCCTTGGGGATGATCATGTCGGTGTCGACATTGACGATCGGCATCGGAGCGGCGACGCCGGTGAGCTTGGTGAACTTTTCCATGGCTTTTGCCCGTGTTTTCGTTGCGGGAGGATTGCTGAGGCACCGTTTACACAAAGCCGGCGGCAAATAAAAGGCAACTGTTTGTGCATGGTGGCCCAAGCCATGATGCATGTCGCCCAGAAGTGGCCCCGGTTTTGGGAAGACGGCATGCATTAAAACAAGAAGCGCAAAACCGGCTTCGAATTTGCCTCCCGATGGTGCAGTCTGGCGGCCATGACAGAAAACGCTCACGTCCTCTATGCACGCGAACCAGCACTCGACGTCGCCGAATTTTGCCGCGTGCTGGTCGAATCCGGCCTCGGCGAGACACGGCCCGTCGATGACGACATCAGGCTGCAGGCGATGCTATCGGGCGCCAATCTGGTGCTGACCGCGCGTCTCGACGTCGAAGGCAAGCCGCTGATCGGCGTTATCAGGGCGATGACCGACTTTGCCTGGGTCTGCTACATCTCCGAACTCGCCGTTTCCCAATCGGCGCAGGGGCTCGGCATCGGCAAGGGCCTGATGGACGAGGCGCGCCGGCAACTCGGTCCGTCCGTCGCCATCAGCCTGATCTCCATGCCCGACGCCGTCGGCTTCTACGAACGCATCGGCATGAAGCGCATGGCCGACGCCTTTTGGTTTGGCCGCAAGAGCTGAATGCGTTTGACTTGCAACAGTCGGCGGGACAGCACCCCCCTCTGTCCTGCCGGACATCTCCCCCGCAAGGGGGGAGATTGAGCGCTCAACTGTTTCGCCAACCTCAAGCGTTGCAGGATGAGCGGTGCGCCGAAGCTGCCGATCTCCCTCCTTGCGGGGGAGATGGCCGGCAGGCCAGAGGGGGGTGGGCGGGAACTCGGCAGAACTACGGTCTGCGCTGCCGCCCCCCTCAAATCACATTCAATTCCCGAAACGCCCGTCCTTCCGCGACGCGGCTGTAGCCAAACGCCGAACAATCCACCGTGCGGTAGCCGCCATGGACGATCAGCTCGGCCAGCGCCTTGCCGACCGCCGGCGCCTGCTGCAGGCCGTGGCCGGAGAATCCGTTGGCGAACAGGAAATTCCCGACCTGCGGATGCGGGCCGATCACCGCGTTCTGGTCGAGCGTGTTGTAGTCGTAATGCCCGGCCCAGGCGCGCGTCGGCTTGATCGCCTCGAAAGCTGGAATGCGGGTCGCCAGCACCGGCCAGATCACCTCTTCGAACAGCGGCCAGTCGACCTCGAAATCCCCGGGCGCGGCCGGACCGTCGCCCTCTTCCGGCTCGGCGCCGCCGGTGAGGTAGACCGAGCCTTCCGGGCGCACATAGATGCCGGAGGGATCGACCAGCAGCGGCATGTCGGCATATTTCTCGCGCGCCTCGAAAACGAAGACGTTGCGCTTGCGCGGTTCGACCGGCAGCGCCAGCCCGGCAAGCGCCGCGACCTTGCCGGCATTCGGCCCGGCGGCGTTGATGACGATGCCGGCTTCCAGCTTGTCGCCATTGTCGAGGCTGACGCTGGTAACCCGGTCGCCCTGCCGCTCGATGCCGGTGACATCAGCGGTGATGAAATCGATCTTCTTCTGCCGCAGCGTCTTGCGGAACAGCATCAGCATTGCATGCGCGTCGAACCAACCCTCGCCGCTACGGCCATAGGCGCCGGCGGTGATGCCCTCGGGCGACAGCCACGGGAACCGGCGCACCAACTGATCCGCGTCTTCCAGCACGATGTCGGCGCCCTCGGCCATCTGCGCCTCGTGATTGCTCTTGAGGATCGGTAAGCCGTCCTCGCCGGCAAGGATGAGATAGCCGCCTTCGCGAAAGCCGATATCGGCGTCGGCGCCGAACTCTTCCTTCAGCCGCCGGAACAGCTTTAGCGTGAACTGCGACAGGCGGATGTTTTCCGGGATCGAGAATTGCTGGCGGATCGAGGCCATCGACAGCGTCGTTGCCGCATGCGCGAATTGCGGATCGCGCTCGACCAGCGCGATCGAACCGGAAAACCCTTCCTCGCGCAGATAATAGGCGACCGAGGAGCCGACGATGGCCCCGCCGATGATGACGATGTCGTAGCGCACGCTTTTATGCCCTTTCCGATTCACGCCGCAGACCGGGAGTCACGCGGCCGGCAAAATGATCTCGAAGCGCGTGCCGCGTTCGGAGTCAACCAGCGCTATCATACCATCATGCGCTTTCAGGAGGGCCAGCACGATGCCGAGGCCCATGCCGGTGCCGCCGGTAGAGCGCCGCGTGGTGAAGAACGGTTCGAAAATGCGCGCCCGGTTGCTCGGCGAAATGCCGGCACCGTCGTCGTTCACCAGCACCGTCGCCTTGCCGCTGGCACTTGCGGCAGTGATTGAAACCAGCGTCGCGCCGTGCCGCGCCGAATTGTCGATGAGATTGGCAAGCACGATTGCCGCGTTCTCGGCCGATATGCGCAGGCCCATATCGCCGCCCGCCTCGACGCGGACCGCCAGCCTGGTGTCGGCGGGCAGCAGCGCCAGCACAGCATTGATCGAGGTGTTTTCGCCGCTGGGTGCAAGATTTTCGGCCTTCGCCAGATCGAGCAGCCGCCGCACCAGCAGGTTGAGCCGTCCCGCATCGGTGACGATATTGTTGGAGAAGCGCCGCCGCTCTTCATCATCCATCGCCGCGCCGGAATCACGCAGCAGTTCCGCGGCGCCCTGGATCGCCGTCAGCGGTGATTTGAGTTCGTGCGAGACATGGGTGGCAAAGGTCTGGATTGAGTCCGAGCGCGCCTGCAGCTTTTCGGCCATGTCGAGGAAGGCGGCGGAAAGCTCCGCCATCTCTCGAGTGCCGTGGTGATCGAGCGGTCGGATCGCCGCGCGATCGCCGGCGGCGATACGCTCCGTGCGGTCGATCAGCGCATAGATCGGGCGGCTGACGGTGCGCAGGAAGACGAGGCCGATGAGCAGCGTGCCGCCGAGGATGGCGATGGCCGCCAACGTCACCTTGCCGCGTTCGCCATAGAGATGTTTGATGATGTTGTTGGGCGTCCGCGATACATAAACGACGCCGGCGACCTTGCCGTCGACGGCCACCGGCAAGGCGGCGAAGACACGCACCTTGGTGCCGCGGCTGACCGAATAAAGCGGCGGCGCCGGCTGGTCGCGGATACGCAGCCTGAGTGCGCTGGCATAGCGGCCGGCAAGCGCGGCGCGCACCTCCTCGACCTCGCCGAGCGACTGCCCGACCTCGCCACGACCGGCGATGACGACGCCCCGGGGGTCGAGCAGCCGGAAGCCGGCCAGCGTGGTTTTCTGCGTGGCGTCGAGAATGCCGGCCAGGCGCGCGCCGATCGCGGAGAAAGCGGGATCGGCGGCGGCTGATATCGCCGCCGGCCGGGTGGGCAGGACGTAGTCCGAAGCGAGATCGAGTTGCGGCTCGATCGGCCTGTACAGCGGGTCAGGATTGACGCTTCGGCTTGAATCCCCGCTTGGCCCTGGCATCGGCGCGCCGAGTTTTTCCGGCGGGATGCCGGCGTCGCGCACATCCTGCGCATAGATGGCGGCGATGGCCGCTCCTTGCGCGATCAGCTCCGCCTCGGTCTGGCGGATCAACTGGTTCTCGTAGAGCCGGAAGAAGAACAGGCCTACCAGCGGCAGGGCCATCACCATGACCAGGATGGCGACGACGACCGTGGCGAGACGAGGCCGCCATTTGCGGCCGATCCATTTGCTGGAGGCCGTCAGCCGCATCGGCCAAGCCGGAAGCCGACGCCATGCACGGTCTCGATAACATCCAGGCAACCCACCGCTGCCAGCTTGGCGCGGATGTTGCGGATATGGCTGTCGACGGTGCGGCCGGCGACATGGATGTTTGCGGCATAGGCGCTGGCCATCACCGCGTCACGGTCGAGCACATGCGCGGGCCGCGCCAGAAATCCTTTCAGGATCGAGAACTCTATCCCCGTCAAGGCAAGCGGATTGCCGTCGAAACTGGCGGCATGGCTCGCCGGCGCCATAGCCAATTTGCCGTGCGAAAACTGCCTGTCGTCGGCCGGTTCGGGCGCCGCCGGGCGGGCGCGCCGCAGGATGACGTTGACGCGGGCGACCAGTTCGCGCGGACTGAACGGTTTCGTCACATAGTCGTCGCCGCCCATTTCGAGGCCCAGCACCCGATCGATTTCTTCATCCCGCGCGGACAGGAACAGCACCGGCACATCGGATGTGTGCCGCAGCCGCCGGCAGACTTCCAGCCCGTCCATCTCCGGCATGCCGATGTCGAGCACGACCAGGTCAGGTGTGCGCCGTCCGATCGCTTGCAGGGCGGCGGCGCCATCGGCCACCCCCGTCGTTTTCATGCCGGCCTTCTCCAGCGCAAAGCAGATCACCTCGCGGATATGCGGGTCATCGTCGGCGACGAGGATGTGATGCGGCATGGATCAGCGGCCCGGCATGGAAGGTTCGGTACGGTCAGGAACCACGAACGGCCCCCTGGTGTCGAGATATCCGAGCAGCCGCCAGTCGCGAAAGCTCCAGGCCCGCCAGTTCTGCTGGAGGGTGCGATACCAGCCTTCGTCGCTGCCGCGCAACCCGACGAGTTCGCGCAAGACCGGATCGTTGGCGGCGGCCGTCCGGCTCTGATGCTCGAGGAAGCGATCGAGCGCCGGAAACGCGCCCGGGCCGAGCGAGCGCAGATACCAGGCGTCGAGGGAAATGCCCTGGCCGGTCATTTCGAAGGAATGGTCGACATTGTAATTGGCAATCAGCGCGGCGAAATTGATGAAACAGCCGGCATAAAGCGTCAGAGATAACGTCAGAAGATTGGCGGACAGCAGCCATTCGTTGGATTTTCCCAGCGCGATGCGGGCGATGATCAGGGCAAGGCCCGATGCCACCAGCCCCATCCAGACGAAGGCGGCGACCCGCCAGTAGGTCAGCGCATAAATGCCGATATAGAGGTCGAGCCGCAGGATCGACGAGATGACCAGCATGATGTTCTGCGCCACCCAGGCATAGACGAGCCGGCGGATGAGCGGATCGGCCGAGGTCTCGCTTCCCGGCCGCAGCGCTGCCAGCACGAAGCCGGCGGCAAGCAGCGCGGTTACGATCAGGGGATAAGCGCCGCGATGCGCATAGGCGGCGTAGCTGAGCCCGTCGGGAAGCGCCACCCCGCCCCATAGGTAGGTGGCGTCGAGCGCCGTCTGCAGCGCAAGCAGGATGTTGAAGACGATCAGGGCGCGAAGGATGGCTGCCTTGCCGAACAGGATATCCTCGATGGTGGTGACGGTCTTCTCGGCTTGAGCGCTGACGGCCGCCGCGCGCGGGATGCGGCGAGCCAGGCGCGGCAGGCGTGGCCGCAGAAAGGCCCAGACACCGGCGAGCACGAACAGCCAGAAGGCAATCCGCGCGAACTGGATGAGATCGAGCAGCTTCAGAAGGTCGAGCAGCGACAGCCAGTAATCGATGACCGGGTTGGCGGCGCCGAACAGCGCTAGGAAGACCGCGCTCAGCGTCAGCGGCATCACCCAGACGGCGATCGCCGCCAAGCGAACGCGGCGCCGGCCGAAGCGGCGCGCCGTCTTGCGCCAGCGGATGAAATCGTTGGCGAAGCGGAACGGCGCCGCCAGCCCGAACAGCACGATCTGCCCGGCAATACGCGCAATGCTGTGCCGCAGCCGTCCGCTCAGCGAAATCGCGAAGACGACCAGCGCCGCCAGCGCAATCGACACCGACACGGCACTGACATTTTCCGCCAGCGGCAGCAGCGCGACAAGCAGCCCGGCGGGCTTGAGCCAGACCCTGCCGTCGCTGAAGGCCGCCGGGTGCACGGCGACAACCGCGGCGGCAATCAGGAGGGCGAACAGGAAAACCGTGATGCCGGCGGGCTGGCCATAAAACAGAAAATCCGCCAGCCCGATCAGCAGGATGCCGACACCGAAGCGGCTGCAATAGCTCGGTGCGGCGGAGAACAACGCTGTCATGACCGGGCTTTCCTGATGGCTTTCAGCCGCATTGCCGGCGGGCTCTTGCGGACAAAGGGGATGAGGATCGCCGCGGGATTCGCGCGCGGCGGATCGGCCAGCCACCAGCCTTCGCTGCGCAGCCGATGAGGCAGACGGGGTGTCGCTCGCTTTTGCATGCCGCCTGTCTCGCAGGCCGGCAGGGAAACGATACGGCGGATGCGAGGAGGTTTTCCGTAGGTGTGTGCAGTTTTTGTGCAGGACCTGCGCCTGAGGCGCTGTCCGCCATCCTTTCCGGACGTTGGCGCTGCCCCAGCCAAGCTCCCTTCCTCTCCCCCGATCGACGCTAGGGCATATACATATCTCGGTGCGGCGGATTGACTCGCCTTGGCTGGGTCGGATTCCGCGAATGCCTGAGGTATGATTTTTTCTGCGACGGTCTGATTTGCAAGGATTGTCGCCGATGTCGTGCCCGTCGTGGTCATTAGGTTTGTTTGGAGATCGCCGCCTCGATAAAGGGGGGCGTCGCTGCTCCAAGGCATGGTGCTGCGCGAAACGGTGTGCTTGCGCCAGCTTTCTGGCGGCAACCATTCCGAGGAGATCCGCTATGGGCGCTTTCTCGGCAATGATGCGGTGACGGTCGAGCGGGTGATTGAAGGCTGGAGCCAACCGACGCGGGTTGCAGTGGACGGCCGGCATGTTTTGGCGCTGCAAGACACCAGCGAGATCAGATTCCCAACGACGCAGGACAACCGGCGCGATCTTGGCAGGATCAAGAAGGGCAATTGCTGGGGCATGCTGCTGCATCCGATGCTCGCCCTTGATGCCGAGCGCGGTTCTTGCCTTGGTCTTGTGGGCGGGCGGGTTTGGACACGGGGCGATGAAGAGCTGCCACCGCACGCTGATCGCTCGTTGAGCGAGAAGGAATCGTGCCGCTGGGTCGAAACCGCGCAAGCGGCCAAGCCAGTGCTGGCCCGGGCCCGTATGGTCACTTTCATCGCCGATCGTGAGAGTGACTTTTATATGATGTGGGCGCGTGTGCCGGATGGCTCTTTCCACGTGCTGACACGCGTCATGCATGACCGCGCACTGCTTTCGGGCACAACGCTGCGCCGTGCCGTGCAGGAGGTGGCGTTCAGTGACACCCAGGTGATCGAGCTGCGCGAACGGGCCGACCGCCCGGCGCGTCGAGCCGAGCTTTGCTTGCGCTTTGGCGAAGCCACGATCCGGCGGCCGGGCAACCTGCGCGAGGCCAACCTGCCCAAAGGCGTGACGCTGCGCTGGGTCGAAGTCATCGAGACGGCTGCGCCCGCCGACGTGGAGCCGCTTCACTGGCTGCTGCTGACCACCCATGCGGTGGCCACACCCTCCCAGGCCTGGCAGATCGTCGACTGGTACAAGCAGCGCTGGGTCATCGAGCAGTTCTTCCGGGTGATGAAGAGCCAAGGCTTGAAGATCGAAGACAGCCAGCTGCAATCGGCCGCGCGCTTGGAAAAGCTCGTCGCCATCGCCGCCAAGGCCGCCATCATCGTCATGCAGCTCGTGCAGGCCCGCAATGGCCAAGGCGATCAACAGGCGAGCCTCGCCTTCACGTCCAACGAGATCGATACGCTCTCGGCGATCGAGACACGCTTCAAGGGCAAGACGCGGCTGCAATCCAATCCCTACCCCAAAAACTCACTCGCATGGGCGGCCTGGATCATCGCAAGGCTCGGCGGCTGGAACGGTTATGCCTCCTCAAGGCCACCAGGCCCTATCACCTTCTACAACGGCTTGGCCTACTTCCGTGCCTGTGCCGATGGTTGGGCCTTGCGAGATGTGTATATGCCCTAGCCGATCGACGGGGGAGAGGAAGGGCCGCCTTCCGCAACTGCTGCGGAGGACGGACGGGCAGGCAGGGGGCAGCACAAGCTTCGCGGTTGGCTCGTATCAGGTACCGGCCTTCCGCTTGCCTCGACCAACCACACGCGGCATAGATCAGGCATGACCGAAACCTATCGCCCACGCCGCTCCGTGCTCTACATCCCGGCCTCCAACGACAAGGCGCTGGCCAAGATCGCGTCGCTCACCTGCGATGCCGTCATCATCGACCTCGAGGATGCCGTCGCCCCGCCCGACAAGATCGTCGCGCGCGAAAAACTGGCCGGGATTTTCGCCAACCGCCCAGTTGCCAACCATATTGGCCGCCGCTGCGAGATGGTTGTGCGCATCAATGCGCTGGCGAGCGAATGGGGCGCCGACGACCTGCTGGCCGCCGCAAGCTGCGAGCCCGACGGCATCCTGTTGCCCAAGGTCGACACGCCGCGCGACCTGCTCGAGGCCGGCGATGTGCTCGACGACAATTTTGCCCCCGACGGCGTGAAACTATGGGCGATGATCGAGACGCCCAAGGCGCTGCTCAACATCGGCGCCATCGCCGAATTGGGCCGCGACCAGGCCTCTCGCCTAGTTTGTTTCGTTGCCGGAACGAATGATCTGATCAAAGAGGCCGGCGTGCTGGCGACGCCTGACCGGCGCTATCTCGTGCCATGGCTAATGCAGATGGTGCTGGCCGCGCGTGCCGGCGGCATCGACATGCTCGACGGCGTCTCCAATGATTTTCGCGACCTCGAAGCCTTCGCCCATGAATGCACGGAGGCGGCCGCCATGGGGTTCGACGGCAAGAGCCTCATCCACCCTGCCCAGATCGAAGCCGCGAACCGTGCCTTCGCGCCGTCGCCCGAGGCATTGGCCGAGGCGCGCTCGGTGAATGATACCTTCGCGCTGCCGGAGAATGCCGGCAAGGGCGTGATCGCGCTGAACGGCAAGATGGTCGAGCGGCTGCACCTGGCGCAGGCCGAAAAACTGCTGGCGAAGGCCGCCGCCATCGGCGCATGATATCAACCCTATGCTCGCGGGCTATGGCTACTCACGACAGGACTGAAAAATGAAACTCTACCGCTTTCTGTCCGCTCCGGACGATGCCAGCTTCTGCCACAAGGTGACGGCGGCGCTGAACAATGGCTGGCACCTGTTCGGCTCACCGACCTATGCCTACGACAAGAAGGCCAAGACCATGCGCTGCGGCCAGGCCGTCGTGAAGGATATCGACGGTCAGGAATACGGGCCCGACACCAAGCTCAGCGACTGGTAATCGGCGCTCGCATCCACAGCCACCCGGCCAGCCAGGCTATCGCTGCCGCAAGCGTCACCAGGCCCAGGTCGAGAGCCCACTCCGGCACGAACGCACGGAGCGCGATAGGCACCGCGCCAATGAAATAAAGGGCGAGCGGAATGCGCGGCACGCCTCTTGCCACGACAAGAGAGATTACAAACGCCAGCGTCCCAAGCAGAAAAAGAACCGAACTGACGACCAGAGCCAGTCCGAGAGGGCCGGCGCGCAGGTCAATGATGGTTGTCAGCGGAAGTTTCGAAAATACGAGATTGATCACCACTTCCACACCGACCAAACTTGCCAGTGCAACGAAGTTGATGACAAACGCCATCGTGCCGAAGAGGCCCGCGCGCCGGCCAAAAGCGAGAAACAGGCCGACGACAAGACCAAGCGCCAATATCTCGGCGACTGGCGCGAGAAGTTGCGTCAGATCGGTGGTCGCGATGAGCGAGCTGCGTTTGGCCGCGTTAACCAGAAGAATAAGCGCGCTTCCCACCCCGGCGACGGCGGCAAGCCGATAAAGCGTGACGCTGGGCACAGCCGCGCTCGATTGGACAATCGTGGAATTCTCCTCGTGCTGAAGTTCTTCGGCTGAACTCCTCAGCGAAATGAGCGATTGCGGACGGCGGGGTTCGGCGGTTCTGGCGAGCATGTTCGTCTCCTCATCTGGGAAAACGGGAGCCGCGAAGACCGCAGGCCTGTTCCGATCCCATCTGTAATCACTGCTTACATGCTCTTGCCTGCATTGTAAACACTGATTACATAAATCGCGGATCGTGCTAGAGACGCGTGAAGCAGCTCTACGGAACGAAGGAGAAGAGATGGCAAACGCCAAGACGCCTCACCGCACCGGCTACCACCATGGCAATTTGCGGGACACGTTGATCGATGCTGCAATTCAACTTGTCGAGGAAGGCGGCCCCGACAATGTGAGCGTGCGCGAAGCCGCAAAGCGGGCCGGCGTTTCCCCCGGCGCCCCCTTCCGGCATTTTCAATCGAAAGCAGCGCTGCTGACCGCGGTCGCCGAACAGGCCATGAACCGGCTGACAGAGGCCGTTGCCAATGCACTTTCAGCAGTCGACAGCGCGGATCCCATCGTGGCCTTCGAAGCAATCGGACAAGGCTATCTGGAATGGGCGATTGCCAATCCCACGCATTTCCAGATCATCAGTTCCCGAACGCTGATTGATTTCGACGGGTCGGACAGTCTTCGCGGTCAGAATGAGGCCATTCGCCGGAAGATGATCGACCTGCTGACCCAGGCGCAACACCAGGGTCGGCTGGCTGCGAACGCGGATTTCGATCATCTGGTTCTTGCCGCTCGTGCATTTGTCTATGGGTTGGCACGAATGGTGGTTGATGGTCATTTTCCGCAGTGGCATCCGTCCGAGCCGCCATCGCTCGCCGTACAGAAGGCGCTGCATCTTTTCATCAGCCGGATGACCAACCTATCCGAAGCGAAGTCTCAGAAGCCCTTGCCGCCGCTGAGTTCTGGACCGACTTGATAGGAATGGACAGTTCACGCGGCGTAGGAATCAGTTACTCGGCCGCCTCTTCGATCTTCTCCATATCATCGTCCGACAGCCCAAAATGGTGGCCGATCTCGTGGATCAGCACGTGGGTGACGATGTCGCCTAGCGTCTCCTCGTTCTCGGACCAGTAGTCGAGGATAGCGCGGCGGTAGAGCGTGATGCGGTTCGGGCCCTCGCCGGTCTGCGGATTCCAGCGCTCGGCGATGCCGCGTCCTTCGAACAGGCCGAGCAGGTCGAAGGGCGTTTCCAGCGACAGGTCGTCCATGATCTCGTCGGTCGGAAACTCGGCGATCTGGATGACGATCTCGCCGGTCAGCTTGCGAAAATCTTCCGGCAGATGGGCGTACGCCTCCAGCGCCAGGAACTCCATTTCGTCCATCGAGGGCGAGAGTTCGTCGTGCCAGGTGCGGGTCTTGTAGATGCGGGCCATGCTTTGTCCTTTGATCCCGGCATATAGGCTTTCGCACCGGAATCGGCAAATGAACGGGCTGATGCGCCTGCACCATCCGGGCGGAGAGGAATAAATTCCCCATGAGTCTCCTTGACTCTTCCGGCTGCCTCTGGAATCTATAGGAACATAACAGGAACAATTGTGAGTGGAAGCTGACCGTCATGGCGATGACCGCCGTGGCGCGGGAGACTGTTTTTGCCCTGCGCCGCCAGATCGCGAAAATCGAGGGAACGCTGCCCGAGCGCCTGCAGGCGCCGGCTGCCGCGACCTCCGATGCTGACGTCAACGCCGATCTCACGATCGTCCGGCGCGGCATTGCCGCGGCGTTGCCGGATGCGTTCCTGCCCATCGGCGTCGGGCGCCTCGATGCCGCCCTGAGTGGTGGCCTGCCGAAGGCCGCCTTGAGCGAAATCCATGGCACGCAAACCCGCGATGCCGGGGCCGTCGCCGGTTTCGCCCTGTCGCTCACAAGCCTGATCCTCAAGCAAACGCCGGGGCTGCCGGTGCTGTGGATCGGCACCACGGAGATTTTTCGCGAGGCCGGCTTTCCCTATGCCAGGGGGCTTCATGCTTCCTTCGGCATCGAGCCGGAGCAATTGCTGTTTTCCGAAGCGCCAAAACTTGTCGATGCGCTGTGGGTCGCCGAGGAGGCGGCCCGGATGACGGCGCTCGCCGCGGTCATCCTGGAAATTCGCGGCAATCCGCAGCGGCTGGACCTGACCGCGACACGCCGGCTGCATGCAAGGGCGCAAGGTGCCGGCCGGCCGGTGTTCCTGCTGCGGCAGGCGGCCGGGCCCGAACCGACGGCCGCACCCGTCCGCCTCATCGTCGCCTCGGCGCCGGCAGCGCCGCGCGACACCATCGCCGGGCCACTCGCCGGCTCGATCGGCCGCCCGGCCTTCACCATCACCATCGGCAAGAGCCGCACGGCCCTGCCTGGACAATTCACACTGGAGTGGAACCCCGATGAACGCGCATTCGACGAAAGAACGGGCGAGGGAAGAGAGCGGGCAAAGAATCCTGTCCCTGTGGTTTCCCTATCTGGCAGTGGAAAGGATCCTGCGGCAGCGTCTGGGGCGATCCTGGCGTTCCCGGCCGTCGGATCATCTGCCGCCATCTCACCCACCGCTCGTGATCAGCCATCGCGACCGCAACGCGCAGCGCATCTCAGCCCTCGACGAGCGGGCTGAGGCGCTGCACCTGAAGCGCGACATGGGCATCGCCGATGCGCGCGCCATGCATCCGTCGATCGACGTCGTCGAGGCCGATCCGGAAGCCGACCGCCGCCTGCTCGAAGGCCTTGCCGACTGGTGCGACCGCTACACACCGCTGGCGGCGCTGGACGGGGCGGACGGCCTGTTTCTCGACGTCACCGGCTGCACCCATCTGTTCGGCGGCGAACGCGCCATGCTGGACGACATCCTGTCGCGCTTCTTCCACCAGGGGTTCGATGTCCGCGCCGGGCTTGCCGCGACACCGGGTGCTGCCTGGGCGGCGGCACGGTTTTGCGGCGACCGCATTGTCGATGGCGGCGAGGAGGAAGCGCTGCTCGCGCCCTTGCCGCTGGCCGCACTGCGCATCGAGCCTTCGACCCGCACCAGCCTGGAAAGCGTCGGCCTGCGCACGGCGGGCGCCGTCATGGCGGCACCGCGCGCGCCGCTCGCCCGCCGCTTCGGCGCCTTGCTGCTTTTGCGCCTCGACCAGGCGCTTGGCCGCCTCGACGAGGCCGTCTCGCCGCGCCTTCCCGTCGCGCCGCTTTCGGTCGAACGCCACCTCGCCGAACCCATTACCCTGACCGAGGACATCGAACGGCTGGTGGGCATGCTGGCGGCGACCTTGAAGGCCGACCTCGAGCGCCGCGGCGAGGGCGCCAGGACGCTGGCGCTGCTGCTCTTCCGCGTCGACGGCGCCGTCAGCCGCATCGCCATCGGCACTTCGCGGCCGATGCGCGAACCCCGGCTGATCCAGCGCTTGTTCCATGAAAGGCTGGCCGCGCTCGAACAGGATATCGATGCCGGCTATGGCTTCGATCTGGTGCGGCTTTCGGTGCTGACATCAGCTGCTTTCGACATGCAGCAGGCCGATCTTGCCGGCGAGGTGATCGACGACGGCGCCGATATCGCGCTGTTTGCCGACCGCATCCGCGCCAGGCTCGGCGAGGGCGCGGTTCTCAGGCCAGTTGCCGTCGAAAGCCATCTGCCGGAGCGCGCCGTCGCCACGATCCCCTTCACCGAAGCGCCGCGCCGGACCACGCCGCCGAAGAGGCCGGACAGGCTGCAGGCGCCGACGACCATCTTCCCGCCGGAACGGCCGATCCGGCTGTTCCGCTCGCCTGAACCCATCGATGTGCCGGCCACCGAAATGCCGGAGGGGCCGCCGCTGAACTTCCGCTGGCGGCGCGCGCTCTACCGCGTCACGCGGGCCGAAGGGCCGGAACGCATCGCCGCCGAATGGTGGCGGGAGGCGCCAAGCGACGAGGCTGCATCGACGCGCGACTACTTCCGCATCGAGGATGCCGACGGCCGCCGTTACTGGCTCTACCGGCAAGGCCTTTACGGCGGCGCCTCGCAGGTGCCGCCGCGCTGGTTCCTGCATGGGGTCTTCGCATGAACGCGCTGACCGTCATCCCTTATGCCGAGTTCGGCATCCAGTCGAATTTCTCCTTCCTGCGCGGTGCCTCCAAGCCGGAGGAACTGGTGGTCGCCGCCAAGCTCCTGGGCTTTTCCGCGATCGGGCTTGCCGACCGCAACACGGTGGCCGGCGTGGTACGCGCCTGGCAGCAGGCCAAGGTCGAGCACCTTTCCTATCATCCCGGCTGCCGGCTGGTTTTTGGCGACGGCACGCCGGACATTCTCGCCTATCCCAGGGACCGCAAGGGCTGGGGGCATCTGTGCCGCATGCTCACCCAAGCCAATCTGCGCGACGAGAGCGAAAAGGGCGCCACCCTTCTCCAGCGCAGCGACCTGCTCGAATGGGGGGATCTGATGTCGCTGGCGGTCCTGCCCGATCTGTCGGCGGGGGCGCAAGACAGCCTCGCTTTTCTTCGCCAGCTCAAGGACCGTTTCGGAAGAAATCTCCGTCTGGCCGTTTCACCTGACTATGCCGGCAATGACCGTTTCCGGATCGAGCAGGCAGCGGCGTTTGCCGAGAGTGCCGGCATTCCCCTGATGGCGACCAACGACGTTCTCTACCACACCGCCGAACGGCGCCCGCTACAGGACGTGCTGACCGCGATCCGCCTCAACACGCCTGTGGCCGAGGTCGGGCTGCAGCTGGCCGCCAATGCCGAGCGCCATCTGAAACCGCCAATGGAGATGGCGCGCCTGTTCCGCAGGCATCCGCAGGCGCTGGCCGAGACCTTGCACTTTGCGCAGGAGCTGACTTTCTCGCTGAGCGACCTCCAGTACAATTACCCCGACGAGCCGACGGAATCGGGCCTCGGGCCGCAGGCCGAGCTGGAACGGCTGGCGCGAGAAGGGGCGGCCGAGCGTTACCCGGCGGGTGTACCGGCTTCGGTGACAAAGCGGATCGCGGAAGAACTCGCTCTGATCGAACGTCTGAATTACGCCCGTTACTTCCTGACCGTCTACGACATCGTCAAGTTCGCCCGCAGCCAGGACATTCTCTGCCAGGGCCGCGGCTCGGCCGCCAACTCGATCGTCTGCTTCTGCATCGGCATCACCGAAGTCGGGCCGGAGAGGATCGACACGCTTTTCGAACGCTTCATTTCGGAGGAGAGGAACGAACCGCCTGATATCGACGTCGATTTCGAGCATGAGAAACGCGAGATCGTCATGCAGTACATCTACACGAAATACAGCGCCAAGCGCACCGCACTGGCAGCCGCCGTGATCAGCTATCGCGGTCGCTCGGCGCTGCGCGAAGTGTCGAAGGCGATGGGCTTGTCGGAAGACGTCCGGGGGTCATTGTCCGGTTCGATCTGGGGCTGGTCGACCTCGGAGCTCGGCGAGAAGGAAGCCCGCGCCGGCGGCCTCGACCGCACCGATCCGGTGTCGCGGCATATGATCGAACGCGCCAATGAGATCATGGGCTTTCCCCGCCATCTTTCGCAGCATGTCGGCGGCTTCGTCATCACCAGGGACCGGCTCGACGAGATCGTGCCCATCGTCAAGACGGCGATGGATGAGCGCAAGATGGTCGAATGGGACAAGGACGATCTCGACGCGGTGAAGATCCTCAAAGTGGACGTGCTGGCGCTCGGCATGCTGACCTGCCTCAAGCGCGCCTTCACCCTTCTTGAAAATCATTATCCCGATGCACGCGACAGATATGACCGGCCCTATGTGCTGGCCACGCTGCCGCCCGAGGACAAAAATGTCTATGACATGATCTGCCGCGCCGACACGCTCGGCGTCTTCCAGATCGAGTCGCGCGCCCAGATGTCGATGCTGCCGCGCCTTCAGCCGAAAACTTTTTATGACCTCGTCATCGAGGTGGCGATCGTGCGGCCGGGTCCGATCCAGGGCGACATGGTCCACCCCTATCTGCGCCGCCGGCAAGGTAAGGAAGAAGCCGAATACCCCAAGCCGGAGCTGAAAGAGATCCTCGGCAAGACGCTGGGCGTGCCGCTGTTCCAGGAACAGGCGATGAAGATCGCCATCGTTGCCGGCGGCTTCAGGCCCGGTGAGGCCGACGAATTGCGCCGCGCCATGGCCACCTTCAAGCGCACCGGTACCATCGGCAATTACCGCCAGCGCATGATCGACGGCATGGTCGGCAAAGGTTACGAAAAGGACTTCGCCGAGCGCTGCTTCAAGCAGATCGAGGGCTTTGGCGAATACGGCTTTCCCGAAAGCCACGCCGCTTCCTTCGCACTGCTCGTCTATGCCTCCTGCTGGTTCAAGACCTTCTATCCCGACGTGTTCTGCGCCGCGATCCTGAATTCGCAGCCGATGGGGTTTTATCAGCCGGCCCAGCTCGTTCGCGACGCGCGCGACCATGGCGTCGACATCCGCGAGGTCGACGTCAATTTCTCGGTCTGGGACTGCACGCTGGAGGAATCCCCGTTCGATCCGGCCCGCATCCTCGCGCGCCATGCCGACATGCGCGGCGTCATCGAGACAAATCACGCACTGCGGCTCGGTTTCAGGCAGATCAAGGGTCTGTCGGAAGAGCGCATGGACGCCTTCGTCGAGCGGCGCGGCTCAGGCTACGAGTCTGTGAGAGATGTCTGGCTGCGCTCCGGCCTCGATGTCGACGAGATCGAAAGGCTGGCACAGGCCGATACCTTCCGTTCGCTCGGCCTTGATCGTCGTGAAGCCTTGTGGGCGGTGCGTGCGCTCGACGGCAAGAGTGCCGCCGAAAGACTGCCGCTGTTCGACCAGCCGGCGCTCCGCCTGCGCGAACTCGAGCCCGAGACAAAGCTGCCGAAAATGCCGCTCGGAGAACATGTCATCCACGACTACCGCTCGCTCGGCCTGTCGCTGAAAGCGCACCCGGTCGCCTTCCTGCGCGAGCGGCTCGACCGCGCCGGCGTTACGCCCAATGCGAACCTGCCTTCGGTTCGCGACGGCAGGCGGGTCTCGGTAGCCGGCCTCGTGCTGGTGCGGCAGCGCCCCGGCAAGGGCAACGCCATCTTCCTGACGCTCGAGGACGACAAGGCGGTGGCCAACGTCATCTTCTGGCAAAGAACCTTCGACCGTTACCGGCCTGTTATCATGGGCGCGCGGTTCGTCCGGGTCACCGGGAAATTGCAGTCGGAATCGGATGTGGTCCACATCGTCGCCGAGAAGGTCGAGGATCTGACACCCTGGCTGACCGTGCTGCTGGAGAAGGTCAGCGAGGCCGCCCTGGCGGTTGTCGGTCCTCCGGAACGCTCTGCCAGGGCGCCCGATCGCTCCAGCCAAGCCGCGGCAGGGAACGCGCCGATCCGGCAGGATCTCGCTACGCTGTCGGAAGAGGCGGAACAGGTCATGCCCAAGGGGCGCAATTTTCAGTAGTGGCAAAAACTTCGATGTCGGCGGGACAGCACCCCCCTCTGTCCTGCCGGACATCTCCCCCACTTGGGGGGAGATCGGCAGCTTCGCCGTCCGGCCTGTCTTTCGACGTTGGTGATTGGCGAAAGCGGAGATAACGGCCAATCTCCCTCCTTGTGGGGGAGATGTCCGGCAGGACAGAGGGGGGCGCTGTCCCGCCAGCCTTCGGCAAATTGGCGGGTACAAGAAACGCGCCCCTCAGCCCGGCCCACTCAGGCGCGGCGGCGGCGGCGCCAGCACATCCTCCACAGACAGCGTCCGCGCTTCCGAGGGCAGCATGATCGGGATGCCGTCACGCACCGGATAGGCGATCTTGGCCACCCTGGAAATCAATTCGCCGCGCTCCGGATCCCAGGTCAACGGCCCCTTGGTCAGCGGGCAGGCCAAGAGTTCCAGCAGCTTGGGGTCGACATTGATTTTCTTCCCCTCACGTCCATCCGCCGCCATAAGATTCTCTTCCCAGCCAGTTGCGGGCTCAAGATGTGTTGAGATTCAGGTCAGGCCGAGTCGAAAATGGTGGGTTCCGAGAACCGGAGCGGAGCGTACTTTTCGTACGTGAGCACCGGAAGCGCAGGAAGCCGCCATTTGCGGCCGGCCTCACCTGAATATCGGCACATCTTTCGGCACATCCTACTGCAAACTCGACCCAAAGTCCTCATTCTCGCGCGCCAGCGCCATTTCGGTGATGGCGATCAGCGTTTCGGCCCGGGTCTTCAGGTCGGCTGCTTCGAGCAGCGCCTGTTTCTCGGCCGGCCCGTAGGGCGCCATCATCGACAGCGCGTTGACCAGCATGGCATTTTCGGCCCGGCTGACGCTTTCCCAGTCGGCCTCCAAATCGTTGGCCTGCAGATAGGCGCGAAATGCCTTGAGCAGCGATGGCCTGTCAATCTCGTTGGCCGCCTGATCCTCATCGAGATCGGTAAGGAAGGGCGCCGGTTTGCACTGGCGAAAAGGCGTCTTGACCGTCAATTCGCTTGCAATGCGGAACCGGAACACGCCCTGCAGCGAGATCAGATAGCGGCCGTCGCCGGTTTCGGAAAAGGCGATGATGCGCCCGGCGCAGCCGACATTGCAAAGCTCCGGCTCGCCGTCGCCGCGCAAGGCGCCGTCGAGGCTGGGCTGGATGACGCCGATGAGCCGCGAGCCGGTGATGGCCTCGTCCACCATCTGCAGATAGCGCGGCTCGAAGATGTTGAGCGGCATGCGGCCTCCCGGCAGCAAAAGCGCACCCTCGAGCGGGAAGATCGGGATCGTCGACGGCAAATCCTTGGCGAGCCGGTAATGCGCGTTTCCCGCTTGCACCTCATTCCTCCGATCGCGCCATCAGGAAGCGCGTCAACTCCCATGCGCGTCACGCTTGAACGGATTCGGGCGACGCGCTTTGGTCTTTGTTTTTATGCATGTCGTTCTCCCAAAACCGGGACCACTTTTGAGCGACATGCATTAATCTGGCGCAGTCATCGCCGACGCCAAGCCCGTGCGGCAAAACAACCGGCAGCCGGCTCAGGAAAACAGCAACGCCGACAATTTGCGGCGCGCGCTAAGCGTCGCCTCGTCGGTCATGCCCCACGCCTCGAACAGCTGCAGCAATTGCGTCCTGGCACCGTCCTCGTTCCAGGTGCGGTCGGCCTTGATGATAGCCAGCAGATTGTCGGCGGCCGCCGTGCGATCACCGTTGGCGTTCTGGATCATGGCCAGATCGAAGCGCGCCTGATGATCGCCAGGATTTTCCGCCAGGCGGCGCTCGAATTCGGCCGGATTGCCAAGGGCCGCCGCTTGCGCGGCCAGCGCCATCTTGGCGCGCAGGGCGGCCAGCGGCGGCGCATCCTTCTTGGCTGCCGGCGCCGTTGCCAAGAGCGCCTCGGCGCCCTCGGCGTCGCCAGCCTCGAACAGCAGCTCGCCCAGCCCGGCGATCGCCTCGATCGTCTCCGGCGCCTGCGCCAGGACGGCGTCATAGATGTCGGCCGCGGTCTGCATATCGCCAGCGTCGCGCGCCTCGGTAGCCGCGGCGAGCGCCTCGGCCACTGGCGGCGCGCCATTGCCCTTGCCGCCGACCTTGGTGATGAATTCGTTAATCTGGCTCTCCGGGATGGCGCCCATGAAGCCGTCGACCGGCTGACCGTCCTTGAAGGCGATGACCGCGGGAATCGACTGGATGCCGAGCTGGCCGGCGATCGAGGGATGGTCGTCGATGTTCATCTTGACCAGCTTGACCTTGCCGCCGGCGGCCTTCACCGCCTTCTCCAGCTGTGGCGTCAGCTGCTTGCAGGGCCCGCACCAGGGCGCCCAGAAATCGACCAGCACCGGCTGGCGGCGCGATTCCTGGATGACGTCGGCGGCAAAGGCGGCGGTCGTCGTGTCCTTGATGACATCGGCAGCCGCGGCGGCGGCGGGCGCATCGCCAAGCGCGACTTTCGCCGGCGCTGGCGCGGTTCCACCATACTGCACTGATGTGGTGTACTGGCCGCCATTGCCGCCAAAGGGGCCGCCAAACGGATTGTTGTCGCTCATCTCTTTACCCTTCCGTGGCGTGGCCAGCCGGCGGCCAGGCGCCACATCCTTCAGACCATCGGTTTCAAGCCATCCATGTGGCGATCACGCGGAGACTTTCAAGATAGCAGCATCGTGCCCGGTTGCCTCGACGAATTTGATCAGGTCGCTCGCCGCGATCGATGTCGTCGCCTCATTGGTCAGCGGATGCCCGTTGATCACCGTATGCTCCATCAAATCCTTGTCGAGCACGAGCTTGACCCTGTTTGCCGTATCGTTGATGACGCCGAAGACTGTGACAGCGCCCGGCGTGACGCCGAGCAGTTCCATCAGCATCTCCGGTTTGCCGAAGGAAACGCGGCTGGCGGCGCCGATTAGCTGGTGGATTTGCTTCAGGTCAACGACCGCGTCTTCGCCGACGGTGACCAGGAAGAAATTGTCCTTCTTGTCCTTCAGGAACAGGTTTTTCGTGTGCCCGCCGGCGATTTCGCCGCGCAGCGCCTGCGAATCGGCGACCGTGTAGAGCGGCGGATGGCGCTTCGTCGCGGCGGCAATCCCGAGTTCGGCAAGAAAGGCCATCAATTCGGCTTCGGTCTTCGGCATCGGTTTGTCTTCGTCCCGTTTCTCAAGCCCATGCCGTTTACGGCCAATGGGGCGGTCGACACAAGACCGTCATGCGACATCACGGTGAGCGGCACCGCCCTTCGCGGTGGCGCCCCGCCGCCCGCCACTGACGCGCCCGCCGGCGGCTTGCCGGCCTCGCTTGCCGCGCCCACAAAAAGCCTGCGATTTCCCTGTTGCAATCGCCGCGCTCTTCAGCCATATAGGCCCGGCTTGCGGCCAAGACGCCGTGCGAGCGGGTGTAGCTCAGGGGTAGAGCACAACCTTGCCAAGGTTGGGGTCGAGCGTTCGAATCGCTTCACCCGCTCCAGTTTCCTCCAGAGGGAATCAAGCATCGAAAAGCCGCGGTCCGCCGCGGCTTTTTCGTTTTTGGGCTTGTCGATCCTTGTTTTCTGCTTGCATGCGGAGCACGAACCCGGGGAAGTCGGGCTGGCCCTTACCCACGACATCTGGGGATCAGGAGTTCGGCTCGGCAGCCTGGTGGCCGTCGCTTGCTCCGCCGAGCAGCCTGACGTTGAGCCGGCCGCCCGGGAACAGCATGTCGTCCAGGGCTTCGGCGAGATCTCCGGAGGTCACAGTCTCTTCATCGCCCCGCATGATGCTCGTTTGCGCGGTACGGCGCATAAGTTCCTTGATGAACGCCGCGCTGACGCCCTTCGTGCGTGCCACCGCCTCCCCCACGATCTTGTCGGAAAGTGTCAACCCGCCGCCATAAAGGCGCACCAGCTTCTCGCGGCAATCGTCGTCCGGCAGCGGCACCTCGATGGCCTGGTCGATACGCCCTGGCCGTCCGGTGAGCGCACCTTCAAGTTGTTCGGGCCGGTTGGTGGTCAGGATGAACAGGATGTCGGCATTGTCCTTCAATCCGTCCATCTCGTTGAGCAAGGTGTTGAGCAGGGATTCTTCGCACGGGCCGCCCATGGTCTCGCGGTCGCGGGCAATGAGGTCGACGTCCTCGATCACCACCGTCGCCGGCTGCAGCAGGCGGGCAAGGGTCATGTATTGCGACAGAAGGCCCATCTGGCCGGCCGTTATGATGAGTGTCGTATGGCCTGGCAAATTCGCGGCGAGGTAGTGAATCGTGTGCGTCTTGCCGGTGCCCGGCGGGCCGTAGAGCAAGATGCCCTTGCGCGTCGATTGCCCAAGCCGTCTCAGTGCTTCCCGGCTCTCGATGAACCGGATCACGTTGCGGTCGAGAAGCTTCAGGGTCTGTTCAGGCAGGATGACCGCGTCGCGCTGCACATGCGGCAGGCGATGGACCATGACGCCCTTGGAGCGGCCCTGATAATCCCCTTCCGTTTCGAGCGAGAGAACCTTGCCGCGGTAGGATCGCGCGGCATTGATGGCGGCCTCCAGCTGCGAGAAGCAGCGATCCACCAAGGCCACGCCATCCTCGCCGGCCGGCACGGCGATCTCGACGCAGGTTCCGGACTCGCGACCGTATTCGCGGTGAAACGACAGCACGACCGCGTAGTGCAGATCGCCGTCCCGATTGAGCCACAAGCCGTTGCCGAGACACTTTATCGGCTCGCTTTCGCCGATATCGACATCCTGGTATTGCGCGGCCGAGATGGTGACGGCGTACTGTCCGTCTTTTGTCAACGCGGCATAGGTCAGCGTCTCGTAGCGATGTTGCTCGTAGAGACCGAAGAAGCGAACAGGCGAGGCTGAGAACAGTTTGTTGAGCGCCACCTGCACGTCGGCGCGCATATGGCCGGGAAACTGGCGTGACGTTGCGATGACCTCGTCATGCGCCAGTCCCGCAAAATGCCAGGCGATTGCTTCATGGGCATATTTGAACTTTTTGTTGCGCGGAACCTGTGCCGGATCGTCAGGCGCGGCCGCGCTTTCGGTTCCGCTGAGATCGGCGGTGATGCGAAGCGGGTGGCCGGCCGCCTTGATGCGCTGCTGCGCCGTATCCAGCATCACCTTGGCGACCGCGAAGGGATAGCTGCCGCACACGGCCTTTCCCTGCTGAGTCACCGTTGCGGCGAAGGCCTCGGCCTCCGCCTCCGATCGGTCGAAGATCGAGCGAACGAGATCGACGACGAACTCCCACGGTGTCTGCTCGTCATTGTGAATGACAAGCTGCAAATCAATAGCCTCGGTATTGCGCAATGGAAACGGCCCACTTTCTCATGCTGCTGCGGATCAACACTATCCGCGCCAGATTTCAGGAAGTGTTAACAACTTGACGACTTGGTTGCTACGCCTCGAGGACAAAGGCTGCACGGCAAACTGCTTGCGCCAGGCCAGCCAAGGGAATTAGCGAAGGCCGGCACGACAGGAGGGCGGCGGCTTGGCCAGCCCCCCGCGGCTCTTTCGCCGTCAACCGCTCTTCACACCGCCCGCCTTCCGCAGCGATGCCTGATGCACCAGCGAGGTCCAGCTGTTGGTCGAGGCGAGGTGGCAGTAGAGCATGCCGAGCGCGCCGGATTTGCGCAGGTCGAGAAACGCCTCGTCGCTCAATTTGTTGAAGGCCGGCTCGTCGATCGCCTGGAAATCGGTGAGGTTGAGCACTTCGCCGCCCTCGAGCGTCACCTTGCTCTGGCGCGGCGAAAACAGGCCGTGCGCGTCGATCCTTTCGAGCATCGCGCGGGTGGCGTTGAAATCGATCTGGAACTGGTTGCTGAAGGCGAGTGCCTGTCTGGTCGCTTCGGTCGGCTCGGTTCCGTTGAAGAAGGGCGCGATCTTTTCGTCGCGGAACGGCGCCAGCAAGTGGTCGACGACGCGGTCGCTGGCCCGGTCGACGCACAGCGTCAGCCGGCCGGGCGCCTTCGGGTCTTCGGCCATGATGAAGGGATAGCGGCGGACATAGGCGGGGATGTAGTGCGGCCCGGTCCATTTGCCGTCGGCGTCGACGAACAGGTTCTCGTCCTGGCGCACGCCGGTGATGATCACCGGCGCCTTGGCCGCGCCGATGAAGACGATCGGGTAGGAGCGCATCGCCGCCGGCATTTCCGACGCCACCACCGGAATGGCGTGCGCCGAGCGGGCAAAGCCAAAATTGCTGCGCGCGGTCAGGCCAAGCGAGCCGTGCCGCGCCGGGTTGAGCGCCTCGGGCCTCGAATAGAACAGCGGCATCGCATCGCTCGCCACGTCCGTCTTTGCATCCGCCATCGTTCGTCTCCCGCAAGCCGATCAGGCCGCCAATGATCCCAAAGCCGGGATCTGTTCTTGTTTGCGCTGATCTTGGATCGAAAGGAATCCCGCGCAGGTTCAAAGTACTACAGCGTCTCTTGCGCGCATAAAAGGACAAGCGGTGCTGTATTTGGGGTTTGCGCCCGCGAATGACTTGGCGCAAGGCCCGGCCGGCAGCCGGACCTCTGGACAGCTTGCCGCGAAGCGGCGACAGTGCCGCCGCTGGAGCAATTCCGGGAAAAGCGCGGCGCGCTTTCCCTTGGGAATTGCGGAGAGACAATGAGCGGGAGCGGGTCGGTGATTCAAGCACTGAACCGTTCCAACAGGCGGATTGAGGCTAATGGCATGGCGTCGGTGACGGATTTCGAGCAGGGGCAGGTGTTCACCATCGACGCCGGGGGCCGGCAGGTCTCGCTCGAGTTGAGCGCGGTCAACCCCATCGCCGCCAGCCCGCGCCCGGGCGGCGGCTTCTCGCTGATGTTCAGGGGCCCGCGCGAAACGGCGCTGCCGCAGGCGACCTATCTTTTCACCGGCAGAAGCGGCACCCACGAGATCTTTATCGTGCCGGTCGCGGCCGATGCGACGGGGCGGCTTTACGAGGCGGTGTTTAACTAGGTCCTTGATGCAGGAACGCGGAGATTGGCCGAAGCCCCTCCTCTCCCTTCGTCATCCTAGGGCGAAGCAGTCGCGAAGCGACGTCGCGGAGACCCTAGGTGTTCAGTCCCGGCATTTGATGGATTGGATTTAGGATGAACCGTTCTGGTTCTGAAGTCCATTGTTTGCAGATGAACTCGTAGGGAGTGACGCCCTTCAGCGCCTTGAGCCGTCGCCCGAAATTGTAGGCGTTAATGAAGTCGGCGAGGTGGCGTTGCAGTTGGGCGTGATTGTCATAATAGAAGCGCTTGACGGTCGCTTCCTTGATGGTGCGGTTCATCCTCTCGACCTGGCCGTTCGTCCACGGATGCTTTACTTTGGTCAGGCGGTGCTCGATGCCGTTCTCGTCGCAGACCCGATCGAAGATATGGTGGAAAGCGTATGTGTCACGGGCCCGGTTGGTGAACTGAACGCCGTTGTCGGTGAGCACCGTATGAATGGCATAGGGCACGGCTTCGATCAGATCCCTCAGGAACTGAGCTGCCGCCATCTTGCCAGCTTTTGAATGCAACTGCGCATAGGCGAACTTCGAGGTTCGATCGATGGCGACGAAGAGGTAGAGCTTGCCTTCAACTGTCTGCACCTCGGCGATATCGATGTGGAAGTAGCCGATCGGATAAGACTTGAATTTCTTCCGGGCGGGTTTGTCGCCTTCGACATCGGGCAGCTGGGAGACGCCGTGCCGTTGCAGGCAGCGGTGCAAGGATGACCGCGTCAGATGCGGGATCGTTGGCTGCAGCGCATAGAGGCAGTCATCCAGCGCCAACAGCGTGTGTTTGCGGAAAGCCACGATGATGGCCTCCTGCTCGAGCGACAGCACCGTTGAATGCGGGTCTTTCGGGCCGGTCGGCAGATCAGCGACCGAAGTCCGCTTCTTCCATTTGGCGACGGTCTTCTGGTTGATCCCGTAGCGCTTCGCCAGCGCTCTCAGGCTCTCTTGACTATTTTGTATCGCTCGACGGACCGCCTCTGTCGTTGTGGCGCTGCCGTGTAGAATCTGGCCCATAGTGCCTCCTTCCATTCCAAGGAAAAGATTGCACCATCAAAGCTCGGGATCAAACAACTAGGATGACGAAGCTGGTGAGAGCCGCCGCTTGCGATGCTCGCCGTCACGAACCGGCCGTACCACCCCCAGGCGGCGTACAGGCCATCAGATCATAAACGCCCTTGTCCTCGACAACCACGAAACCCAGCGCGACATAAAGCCGTCTCGCCGGATTGTGCTTCTCGACGTGGATCGAGGCTGATTTGCCGGCTAACCATGCCTCGTCGATGAGGTCGCGCAGCAGCGCTGAGCCATACCCCTTGCGGCGATGCTCCGGCAGGAAAGCGATGTCGATGATGCGATGCTGGCTTGGCCAGCGCTCGATGTAGAGCCTGCCGATGTCTTGCCCGGCGCGCACCACCACCAGCCAGTCGGCCTCGGGATAGTGTCTTCTGTAATGCGCGTGCTGCGCCTGGAACTGCATGTCGAGGAAGTCAGCCTTCTGTACTTCGGTCCACAACGTCACGGCGAGTTCATCCATGCGCGTCGAGGCATAGAGCCGCGACAGGAACGGCAAATCCGCCTCCGTTGCCGCACGGAAGCCGAGCCCGGCCTTATCAGACCGGGCCCACGCTGGACGGGGATGTGCCTGCTTCGCTTCTGCCACGCTGCCGGAAATCAACCGTCAGACCGGCGGCGTCAGGTCGCGCACCACGACGATCTGCTTGAGGTTGTCGGTGGTCAGGTTCGTCCAGTCATATTCCCATTCGGAGCTATCGATGGCCATCTGGTTGAGCGTCCAGAGCCCGTTGGTGCCGTCCGGCATGGCTATCAGACTGAACAAAGCGAGCCGCCCGTCGGCATTGTAGTTGAGCGTCAGCCGCGTCGCGTAGAGGGAGTTGCCGAAGTCGCGCCATCCCGACCAGTTCTGGGTGTAGGCGTCCCACTGCGCGTTGAACTCGTGGACACGCTGCTGGTCGGAGGAGACCAGCACAATGTCGCCATCGCCCTGAATGCCGGCGGCAAGCGTGTATTTGGGCACCCTAGAGTAACCTGTCGTCGCCCATTGCGTCCAGGTGTCCGAGCCGGCGGGCTGCTGGCGGGTGTGCAGCACCTGCCCCTTCTGGGTCAGGGCGAACAGATTGGCGGCGCCCAGCGGCCCGATCACCGGCGCCATCTCGGTGAAGCCACCTGTCTGACTCGTGTCGATCTGCACCCAACCCGTCCAGTCGGCGGCCTTCAAGGCCTGCGCCTTCGCCTGCTGGCAGCGATAGAGATGCAGGTTCGAATTGATGCCGAACAGCGCGATGCGGCCGTCGCCCTGGCGTATCGCCGTGACCGTCACCAGCCCGCCGGGGATCTGGATCCAGTCGCTCCACGGCTTGGCCGGCGGCGCCAGCACATCGACGGTGACGACGATCGGCGTCTTGGTGCCAGGCGGCGTGATGGTTTTCTGCACCTGCACGATCTGGTCCGGGTTCTGGTAGATCCACCAGATGCGGCCCTGATTGTCGGTGAGGAAGATCTCGATGCGGCCATCGGCGTCATTGGCCATCGAGAGCTTCTGATAGCTGGTGGCGCCGGGCGGTGCGCCGATGACCACCGGCTTGTTCCATTTGTCGATCGGGCCAACCTGGTTGGCGTCCTCGGTGATGAAGGACAGATTGGTGGTTCCCGATGGCTGCGCAACCACGGCGACGCGGCCGTCCTTGGTCAGACCGGCCGTCATGATCACCCAGGCGCCGGGGGCGATGAACGACCATGCGGAGGGCCACGACCCGTTCGGCGAGGTTTGAGCCTTCTGGATCAATTGCCCCTTGGCGGAATCGATGCCGACCACCATCAGCCGCGACAGCTCGAAGAACGACGCGCCGGCCGGCTTGTTCTGATAGACCGGCGCAGGGCCGGAGCGCCGCGAACTGGCGCTGGCCTTCGAAGCCGCTCTCGGCGGCGCAGCCGTCGCCTTCGCCGCGGGGGCCGCTATTTTCGATTTCGGTTCTGCTTTTTTGGCCATCGTATCCGTCCTGCCCCTGTTGGCTCGGTGTCAGCCTCTCGGCGGGAAAATGCCTTGCATCGCGATGATGAATGTAAATGCCTGGTACGGCTGTAGATTGTCATGAGGCAGGGAACTGCCGGCAACAGAAAGAGCCTGGGCATTCATCTGCGCCAGATTGCTTGCCGTATTCGATTGATAGATCGTGCCGGCCTTGGAGCGGCCCAGAAATTCTGTTGGCACCGGACCTTTGAGCGTCCCGTTTTCGGTCGAAGCCATAAGGCTGTGGTTGTGGATCGGCATTTCGGAGGCGAGCAATGCCACCGTCGGGGTACCCCCGGACTCGCCCAGGAAGTGATCCGTTCCGCCGGCTACGGCTCCGGGATGCATCGGCGCCGAGCCGGCCAGATCCGGCAGCGCGAACGTCGACTTTCCATCGCCGCCATAGGTCGTGCCGAGCAATGAAAAGAGCGCCGTGTTTTGCGAAATCGGCAGCAACTGTCCGTTGCATGTCGCCCAACCTACCGGCGCGAACGTTCCGGCAAAAATACGAATTTCCGCGACGAATTGATCGGACATGACACCCTCTAGGTCTGGGTGGGGAAAACCCCGAACAGCGAGATGATGAAGTTGACGCACAGATAGGGCATGAAATTGTCGTGCGCGCTGCTGCCCCCGGCGGTGGTCAAGGAATTTCCCGCAAGCGCCACAGCCGCAACGTCGACCACATAGGGCGAGATCGTCGGCGAGGTCGCCAGGATGTTGCCGCTGGGATTGGGATCGGACGCCGTGTTCAAGGACGCCATCAGGGCATGGTCATGAGCGGCGATCTGGTTTGTCGTCAGCGTTACGGATTCGACGCCGCCGGCCTCGCCAAGGCTATAGTTCTGGCTCATCCCGGGTCCCTGGCCCGCATGTATGGGAATGCGGCCGCTGAGGTTGGGCAGGGCGAACGTTTCCTGGCCATCGCCGCCATAGGTCGTCCCGATCAAATTGAACAGCGTATCGTTTTCGGAGATCGGCAGCAGCTGGCCTTCGCAAAACATCCAACCGGCAGGCGCGAAATTGCCTGCGAACATGCGAATCTCACCGACATAAGGTTGGCTCATTGCCGCTTCCTCTAGTTCTGCGACGGGAAGATGCCTTGCAGGGCGATGACGATGTTGAGTGTCAGGAAGGGTTGGCGATTCTCGTGCGGGTTGGTGTTGCCGACACTGGAGATCGATCCGGGGTTCAACGTCGTCGCATTGGCAAAGCCGGCATAGAGGACACCGACCTCGCGGGCCAATACGCTGCCGGCGGGGGTGTTCCTGTCGCCTTGCGTCTGCGACGCGTTGATCAGATGGTTGTGGGCGGGCATTTCACCCAGCGTCAGCGTATGAAATTCGGCTCCGCCTCTGCCGCCGACAACCGCTCCAATAGAACCGCCAATGTGTATGGGAACCCTGCTGCGAAGATCCGGCAAACCAAAAGTGGTTCTACCATCTCCGCCATAATTTGTTCCAAGAAGAGAAAATAAAGCTTGATTCTGATTTATTGGCAGAAGCTGCCCGTTGCAGAGAGCCCACCCTTTTGGTGCAAAATTCCAAGAAATAAGCTTGAGTTCACCCAAAAAAGGTGTGCCCATCTCGGCCCCCTAATATGCCCTAGGGTCAATCTAGCCAGTTTCATTGCTGGCGTCGACAAGTATCTGCCGACCGGCGAAGAATTTATACGCGGCGATTACAGTCGTTGGTTAAGAATTCGTTACCAACGACCCTTGGCTGCAAGCGGGCATCACGGCGTCGGCGGCGGCAGCGCCGGCGCGGCGTGATTGAAGAAGACATTGGTGTCGACGCGCATCGTAGTGCCGGGCGAGTTGCTGACGGTGAGTCCATTCGCCGCCGCCAGTGAAGCCGCATCGGCTTGCGTGACGTTGACATGGTCTGATCCGCCAGGCGCTCCACCGACTCGCACGGTGGTGTTGGCCCCGCTGGCATTCGCATTGGTGAAGGTGTTTCCGCTTAGCAGAACGTTGATGACGCTATTCCCGGCGGTATTGAAATTGTTGATGAACAGTCCGCGGTCATCAACGATATCGCGAATCGTATTGCCGGTCAGCGTGACATTGAGGGTACTCGCCGAATTCTGGCCGCCGTTGCCAGACTGAACATCGATGCCTTCGAAGCCGAGCCCGCCGCCACCCACGCTCTGCACGATGTTGTTGGTGACGCTCAGCGTCATGGTGCCGCTGGTGGCCTCATCGTGAATATCGAGGCCGTTGCCGATCTGTGCGCCGGAACCCGCGACGCCCTGCGTGCCGATGGTCGTGTTGCGCAGGAAGCCCGTTACAGTCGCGGTGCCAAAGTGGTTGATGGCTATGCCGACCGCGCGGTTGTTGGTGACGATATTGTCGTTCACATCGAAGTTGAGCGTGCTGGAACCGTTGCCCGTCAGCGTAATGCCGGAATTGTTGGTGTTGAACGTGTTCAGACCGCCGGCGGTACCGTCGCCGAGATGGACGTTGAGCGTGCCGTCGTCGACCGATCCGGCGAAGCCGGTGGCCGTATAGGTCGTCGGCGTGGTCAGGTTGCCGCTGAAGGTGTTGTTCGTTGCATGAACGGTCGCGGTCGGCGTGCCGGCGAGACCGCCTGTGGCGAGGTGGATCTGGAACTCATCCCCCGCAACCGTCGAAGCGCCATTGTTCGTGAAGGAACTGTTGGTCACCACCAGGTCGGCCAGGGTACCGCCGGTGTTCTGAATGAACACGTTGTGGACGTAGGAATTGCTGACCGTGAGGTTGTTGAACGTCGTCAGGTGAGTCGCGTCGCCGGTCAATTCGAAGAGATAGATATTGCCCTCGCCGAAGCCGGAACTCGAGTTTCCATTGCCGGACACGGTATCGCGGTTCAGCATAAGGCCGTTCACGCCGTTGCCGAGGATACCGTTGCCTTGCGAGTTGGTGATGTTCATGTTGGTCAGGCTGACGTTCTGCGTCGAGGTCAGGCTGACGCCGTCGCCGGTCGAGGCCGTGATCGTGCCGCCGCTGCCTGCGGTCGCGCCGACGCCGGTCACCGTCAGTCCGCCGCCGGCGCCGGTGTTGTTGAGCAGGATGCCGTTGACGGCGCCATTGGTGCTGATGCTCTGGAACGTCAGACCTGAGCCGCCGATCGTCGTGTTGGCGACGTTGAGTGCCGTGCCTCCGGCGATGGATGCAATCGTGTTACCGCTGCCCTGCACCGACACCGTACCGCCGCCGGTGGCGTTGAAGCCTACGCCGCTGGTGGTGGTGATGGCCAGGCCGCCATTGGTGAAGTTGATCGTCGCGCCGGTGTTGTCGGTCAGGTTGACGCCATTCGCCGAACCCGAGGCGATCGACTTCGACGCGCCCGAGAAAGTGATGGTGCCGGCGCGATTGCCGTCGAGGAAGAGACCGGCATCGCCGCCCGCATTGTGCGTGATGGTGCCGGACAGCGTGATGTTGCCCGCGCCCACGGCGCGATCCCGGATGTCGACCCCCTCGCCCGAACCGGTGGTGATGGTGCCGGCATAGGTGAAGCCCGCCGTGCCGCCACTGCCGGCGGTGCCGAGACCATCGCCGATACGGATGACGGCGCCGTTGATGCCGGTGACGCCGCCGCCGCGCAGCGCGCCGGTGCCCAGGTCGATCGTTCCGGTGCCGGTGACGGTGTCGAGGATGACGGCATTGGTGCCGCCGAAGGCATTCTTGTCCGTCGACGCGAAGGTCACGCCGCCGGCCGCGACGGCGACCGTGTCCATGTTGACGGCGACACCGCTGGTGGTCGAAATCGTGTTGCCGCCGCCGGTAACGGTCAATGTGCCGCCGCCGGTGGCGTTGAAGCCGGTGCCCGATGTCGTGTTGATGACCAGCCCGCCGCCGGTGAAATTGATCGCCGCGTTGGTGTTGTTGATCAGGCTGACGGCGGAGTTGGCGCCGGTGGTCAGCGTCTTGGTGGCACCGCTGAAATTGAACGTGCCGCCGGTATTGCTGTGAACATCGATGCCGTTGTCGACACCGCCGGTGGCGCTGAGCGCGCCGGACAGGGCGACCGTGCCCCCCGTCACGCCCGAAATATCGACGATGTTGCCGGCTGTCGCCTTGGTGACCGAACCGGCATAGCTGATGTTGGCCGTGCCGCCGCCGACCAGGAACGCCACGCCCGTGGCGCCGCTCAGCGCGCCGGAGCCGAGGCTGACCGTGCCGGTGACATTGGCCAGGCCGACATTGTTGGTGCCGCCGGTCGACGTCGTCGAAGTGAAATTGACGCCCGCTCCGATGCCGTTGAGCGCGATGGCCTGCGCACCCGTGGAATTCACGGTTCCCGTCGTCACATTGACCGTCCCGCCATTGCTGGCGCTGAAGCCGGTCGTGCCGTTGGTGACGATACCGAGGTTGGAGAAGCTGACCGTCGAAGCCGTGGCGTTGTTGTTGATCGACACCGCGGTGCCGGTCAGCGTCGAGACCGTGCCGAGACCGACCGCGCCGGTGAAGCTGACCGTGTTGGCCGCCGTCGCGCCGGAAACGCTGATGCCGCTCGCCGCGCCATTCGCCACGACCGACCCGGCAAAGCCGAAGCTGCCGCCACTGCGGCCCGTTATCGTGACCGCCGTGCCGGTCGACGTGCCGGGGACACCGACAAAGCTCGCCGCATCGAACCCGATGGCGGCGTCGCCGCCAATAACCTTGATCCCGCCGCCGGCGCCGCCCGTGACATCGACATTGGTGCCTATGATCGTGCCTTGCGGCCCGGATGCACCGCCGAAGACGATGCCTGTGCCGGTCGATGCCGTGGTGACGTTGAGGTTGGCCAGCGTCGTCGTGCCGGTCGCGTTGCGGATATCGAAAGCAATCCCGGTGGCGCCGGTGCTGCTGACGTTGCTGATTGTGGTGTTGAGCGCGTTGACGATGACGTCGCTGGCATTGCCGGCGAACGTCACATTGTCGATCCCCGTGCTGGTCGACGGCGTAATCTCGACGCCGGCGGTGGCGAAATTCTGGATCGTCATGTGGCTGATGATGGTGCCGGACGCACCCGAGCCATTGTCCTTGATGCCGCGTGCCGCACCTGCCGGGCTGCCGTCGAGGATGAAGCCGTCGATGAAGTTGCCGCTGGCGCCGAGCGTGATGGCGTTGCTGCCGGCACTCGTCGTCAGCGTTGCGGCGCCGTCCGGCGTCTGATCGATGATCGCGATGCTGTTGTTGGCGAGCTGGATGGTCGACGGCACCGTCATCGCCAAATTGATGTTGCCATTGCTGAAGCCACGCACCTGCTCGCCTGTGGCAAGCGCCAGCGTGTCGTTGCCGTTACTGCCGGCCGCGGTGATGACGCCGCCGTCATTGACCAGCACCAGGACGTCGCTCAAGGCCGACGCGGCTTCGGCCGTGGAAAGCGTCGCCAGATTGCTCTGGTCGCGGCCGGTGCCATCGCCGGTTGGAGACGCGCCGACGAAATAGATCTTGCCGACACCGAAGCCGAGGCCGGGGGCCGACTGGAAGTACACATCCTGGAAATTGTAGGTGCCGGCAACCGGCGCGCTGCTGGCATCGATGCCGACAATGGCGCCGATGGTCGAATTCTGGTCCGTCGCCGTTTCGCCGTCGCCATAGGTGAAGGCGAGATTGGTGGCGCTGTCGAGGAAGACGCCGGTGTTGACGCCGGAAATGCTCGAGCTGGCGCCGCCGACAACGGTGTCGCCGAGCCGCACCACCTGCCCGCCGGTGGCCCCGCGCAGGTCGACGCCGATCGAGGTGCCGGCGCCTATCGAATTGATGACGTCGAAATCGTTGGCCGTGATCGCGGCATTGATCTGCGCACCGTTGAGGTCGAAGGCCACCGCCGTGGTGCTGGTCAGGCCGATGCTCAGCGAGTTGAAATTGAGCCCCACGCCGAGTGTGCCGGTGACGGCCACACCGCGTGAGTTGATGCCTTGCAGGTCGACCGTGCCGAGATTGATGGCGCCGCCAGGCAAACCGAGGTTGGCGAGCGCGATACCGGTGGTCACGCCGCCGCTGGTCGAAACCGAGTTGAAGTTGATGCCGCTGCCAATGGTTATGGCGTTGAAGCTGAGCGCGCCCCCGGTCGACGTGATCGTGTTGGTGGTGCCGGCCACGCTGACCGTGCCGCCGGCCACGGCAAGGAAGCCGATGTTGCTGGTGTTGATGGCCAGGCCACCATTGCTGAAATCGATGGTGCCATTGGGGTTGTCGACCAGGTTGACGCCGCTGGTCGTACCCGACTGGATCTGCTTGGTGGCGCCGGAGAAGGTGACGGTGGCCGCGGTGCCGTTGTTGATGTTGGCCACGATGATCTGGCCGCCGCCGGCGGCGTTCGTATCGGTCAGATTGCCAGAGAGCGTCACCGAGCCGCCAGTCAGTTCCCGGATCGAGACGGCGGCGCCGAAGCCGCCGTTGCTGACGATGTTGCCGGCATAGGAGATGATCGCGTTGCCGCCGCTGAGATCGGTACCCGAGCCGACATTGAAGGCGACGCCCACGCCATTGTTGGTCAGTGTGCCGGTTCCGAGGTTGAGCGCGCCGGAGATGTTCTGCAGGTTGATGCCATTGCTGGTGCCAGAGAAGCTGGCGTTGACCGAGCTGAAATTGACACCGTCGGGGCCGGTCGCGGCATCGGTAAGATTGAGCGCCGTGCCGTTGGTGGTGGTGATCGTGTTGCCAGCGCCGCTGACGCTGACCGTGCCGGCGCCCGAGGTGCTGGCGGTGAAGCCGGCGCCGCTGCTGGTGGTGATGACGAGGCCGCCATTGGTGAAGGCGAGCGTACCCGTGCCTTCACCCAGGCCTATGCTGGGGGCCTTGACGATGGCACCGTTGGTGCCGCCGCTGGTGTTGAAGGTCTTCGACGTGCCGGAGAAGGTGGCCGTTCCCTCGGACGATCCGTCAAACAGGACGCCGATGCCGGTGCCGGTATGATCGATCGTGCTCGAAATATTGTAGACGCCGTTGGCGTTGCCGCTGAAGGTGAAGGCCGCCGTCCCCGGCGCCGCTGCTGCCGTGGTCGAAACGACCGAACCGCTCATGTTGAGCTCGGTCCAGTCGCCGCCGCCGCCGGCTTGCAGCACCGAGCCCGTATCGACCTTGATCGAACCGTTGTAGTTCAGCGTCGCATTGACAAGGTCATCGCCACCGTTGAGGGTTATGGCCGAGCCGGTGGTGCTTGTCGTCGCGCCGATGCTGGCGAGGCCGCCATTGCCGCCAACGTTGATGGTCCCGCTCTCCAGGCCGTTCGTCGCAATGCCGACCGAGCCGCCATCGATGGTCAGTGTGGATCCGGCGACATTGGCGATGTTTATGGTGCCAACTTCCGGGCCGCTGATATCGAACCCTCTGTAGCTGACGTCGAGATCGGTCGTGCCGGTGAAATTGACCACACCGGCGCCAATCATGCCGGCCAACAAGGCGCCGGTGTAGCCGGTATCCTTCAGCCCGCCAATGTTGACGTCGCCCACCAGGTTGAGGCCTGACAAAAACACGCCGGCGGCGTTGACGGTCGATACCGCCGAAATACTGTCGAAGGTGATGCCGCCGGCGCCGACATTGGTACCGACCACCAGCAGCCCGTCGCCGCCGGAATTGATCTTGTTGCCGCTGCCGGTGACGGCAAGGGTGCCTGGACCAAAGCCGCCAAACGCGACGAAACCCATGCCGCCTGTTGTCGTCGTTAAGTCGAGGCCGCCATTGGTGAAGTTGATGGCGGAGTTCGGGTTCGGGTTCGGCACGCCGGACACCACACCACCAGGCCAGCCGATATTGACGCTGTCGGTCGCGCCTGAGCTGATCTGCTTGGTCGAGCCCGAGAAGGTGATCGTGGCTGAGTCGTTGCCGGCAATGACGATGTTGCCCCCGGCCGCGGCGTTGGCGTCGGTCAGATTGCCCGACAACGTCACCGAGCCGCCGGTCAGTTCCTGGATCGAAACCGCGGCACCGGTGCCATTGCTGGCGATCGTACCGCCATAAGAGATGACCGCGTTGCCGCCGCTCGCGGCGGTCGCCGAGCCGACATTGAACGACGTGCCCGCACCGGTATTGGTCAGCGTGCCGGTGCCGAGAGCGACCGTGCCGCTGAGGTTCTGCAGGTCGACGCCGTTGCCAGAGCTGAATGTCGCACTGGTCGAGGCGAAATTGATGTTGGCCGCGATGCTGTCGAGCGCCACCGCTTGCGCGTTGGTGGCGTTGATCGTGCCGGTCGTGACATTGACCGTGCCGCCGCCGCTGGCGCTGAATGCTGTCGGACCGTTCGTGGTGATATCCACATCCGCGAAAGTGACCGTGGAGCCGGTGTTGTTGGTGAGCGAAACGCCAGTGCCGCCGATCGTCACCTCGTCGGTGAAGGTCACCGAGCCGCCAGTGCGGTTGGCGATATTGATGCCTCCACCGGTCAGCGTGCCCGCAGGCCCGGCATTGGGCAGGAAGCCGCGCGAGACCGAGATGGTGCCGGTGCCGCCGCCATTGACGTCGAGCAGCGTGCCGGCGACGTTGATGTTGTTGTTGATGACCGACAGGTTCGTGGTGAGCCCGGCAACCTTGATCGCGGTCTGGCCGGCCGCGACGTTGCTGATCGTCACGCCTTCGATGGTGATGCCGCCGGCATTGCTGAAGCCGACCGCGCTCTGGTCGATGAGGAAGGCCGAACCGGTGGCGCCGCTGAAGTCGAAGGCGGTGTTGCGCACGGCGTTGTCGCCGAGCAGCTGCATCAGGTTGGCCGTGCCGCTGACCACCGCCTCGTCGCCGGTGATGTTGCCGCCGGTGGCGCCGAGATTGCCCTGAACATTGGCCGGCTGGATCGTGCCGGTCGAAACGACGCTGCCGTTGCCGAAGCCGGCAATGGTCTGTCCCGAATCGAGCGTGAAGGCGGTGGCGCCGAGATTAATCGTGCCGACGAAGGCGAAGTTCTGCGCACCGGTCAGCGCATCGGCGGCGGCGAGCGAAATCGTGTTGACGCCCGTGCTGAGATTGCCGGTCGTGCCGGCGGCGATGAAGCCGCCCGACTGCGAGACCAGCGTGACCGAACCAGCCGCCGTCGCCAGGTTCGCGCTGCCGGTGAAGAACACATCGTCGAAATCGTAATTGCCGAGCGCCGGATCGAGGCCGACCGTGTTGACGGTGAAGCCGCCGGGTGCCGCGCTGATGAAGGATTCCAGCCCGTCGGTCGAATCGCCGTCGCCGAAGGTGAAATTGGCGTTGGCCGAGGTCGCCGTGGTGCCGCCGGACGACAGTTCGACGCCGACGCCGACATTGTCGATCTTGGAACCCTGCAGGAAGGTGATGACCTTGTTGCCCGTGGTCGACGACAGATCGATGCCGCGCGAGGTCAAATCACCAAGGCCGGTGATTGTCGTCAGGCCGAAATCGGCCGTCGTCGAGGAGCCGCTGAAGTCGATGCCGGTCTGGTTGGCGCCAGCGCCCAGCGTCACATTGGTCGTGCCGAAGGTTACGTCGGCGTTGGTGAGGGCGAAGTTGATGCCGGCCGGGCCGACGGTCGAGCCCATCGTCACGCTGGTGGTGCCGAAGGTGACGGCGCCGGCATTGTTGGTGATGTCGATGCCATTGCCTGTGGCACCCGACACGGTCACCGCCCCGAAGGTCGCTGATGCAGTGTTGGCGACATTGGCGACGGACAGGCCGGTGGCCGTGGCATTGGTGATCGACAGCGGGGCGGTAACATTCAACGTCGCGGTGCCGGCAAGGCCGGCGACAACCGCGCCGCCGCCGCCAGTCGCCGATAGGGTCGGGCCGGTGAAGCTGAACGCACCGCCGACCGGAACCAGGGTCGAACCGATGTCGAAGAGATTGCCGGTGCCGGTCGAGGTGACATTGCCGCTGAAGGCGACCGAACCGCCGCTGATGCCGTCGACCTTGACCGCCGTGCCGGGTGTGCCGGCGGAACTGGCTATGTTTGCCGAGACCGTGATCGCCGCGCTGCCGCCGAAAACGACGACGCCGTCGCCGATGCCGGAATTGGTGATGGTGCCGCCGATGCCGATCGTGCCGCTGTTGTTGGACAGGCTGACGTCCGCGCCCGAAACCAGCGTCGTCACCAAATTGTTGACCGTGACATTGGCCGAGCTGCCCTGCACCACGAAGCCCGGTCCATTGGCGACAACGGTGTCGATCTTCGTCGTGCCGTTGAAGGTGACGGCGTTGCTGACATTGGTCAGTCGGATGGCATCGCCATTGACGCGGTTGATGTCGACGGCGCCGAAGGTGACATTGCCACCTGTGGTGTTCTGGATGACGATGCCGCTCGAAACGATGCCACCCGAGCCATCGACGGTGACGCTGGCGAAACTCACACCGGCCGCGCCGATGGTCATTCCAGTGCCGCCGATGAGAATCCCCTTCTCATCGATCCCGGCGCCGGTTGCCACGGTATTGCCGGAGCCGGTCACCGTCAGCGTGCCGCCATCGATGGCACTGAAGCCGTAGCCGCCATCCGTCGTCAGATCGAGCCCGCCGGTGAAGTTGATCGTGCCGCCGGTGTTGCCAGCCAGGTCGATCGCGTTGGCGGCGCCGGTGTTGGCGGTGATCAGCCCTGCGAACGCGGCGCTGCCACCGGTCATGGCGTTGATCGAAACCGCGCTGGCCGCGCTGGTCTGGTCGATCGTGCCCTTGTAGGTGAAATTGGGCGTCGAGCCGTTGATGCTGACGGCCGTATTGCCGGTGTTGGCAATGGAACTGGCCGCCTCAAAGGTGAACGTTCCGCTCGATCCACCGAGGACCGCAATGCCCGTGCCGCCGCCGGTGATGTCGAGATCGTCGAAGGTGGCGATGCCGTCGAAATTGTTGGCCAGCACCGCGTTAACGCTGCTGCCGGCGATCTTGGTGTTGCCGGTGAAGTTGACGGTCGCCGCCGAATTGACAAGCACGATGCCGGTCTGGCCTGGAGCCTGGATGGTCAGATTGTCGACCGTGGCCGTACCAGTCACACCGTCGAGGACGAGGCCGGTCGCGGTGCCGGCGATCGTTACACCACCGACGGTCAGGCCGTTGGTGCCGATTCCACCGATGGCCACGCCGATGCCGTTGCTGACGCTGAGGTTCTTGATGAGGTTGCCGTTGGCGAGGTCGATGGTGCTGGCGTTGACGTTGTTGAGCGTCGCCCCGCCAAAGCCGGTCGGATCGTTCTGCGTCGCGCCGGTAACGACATGGCTGCCGGTGACATTGGCGGGGGGCCCACCCAAGGTGACGGTGCCGCCATTGGCAAAGGAAACGAGCGACTGGCCATCGGCCAGGGTGAAGCCGTCGGCGTCGGTGTAGGTGGTCTGCACGGCCGCCGTCTTGACCAGCACGAAGGTCGTGTTGGCATCGGTGGTCAGATCGTCGGCCGCGGCGGCATTGATCAGGTTGGCGACGCTGGAGCCGTCGCCGGTTCCGGTGTCGACGGAGCCGACGTAGATGACATTGGCGATGTCGAACAGTTGCGGTCCGTTCAACACCGTGTCGTTGAAGGCATAGGTACCGCTGCCCGGCGACAGGCCGCGCATGTCGAGCGACGCGGTGACGCCTGATATCGACGCGCCGCCGGCCGCGCCGAACGAGAACGCCGTGTTGGCGGTGGTTCCGGCCAGGCCGTTGGTGCCCATCTGGACGCCGGTGTCGACACCTGTGATGACGCCGCTGCCGATGGTCACCGAGCCGCCATTGGTGCCGGACAGGTCGATGCCGATCGAGGAGCTGCCAGAACTACCGCTGACATCGAGCGTGGCGGCGGTGAAGGTCGAGGTGCTGCCCGACAGGTCGAGCGCGGTGGAGCAGTTGCACAGGCCGGTGATGTCGATGTCGCCGAAGCTGATGACGCCGTTGCTGCCAACGACGTCGATGCCGCTTCCGAACGGCTGGTCGATGGTGACGGCGCCGCCGAACGAAACGGCGCCGGTGTTGTCTTCCAGCCAGATGCCGTCGCCGGGATCGGTCATGCTGACCGGTCCGCTGAAGGTGAGCGTGCCGGCATTGCCGGTGGCGAGGATGCCCTCGCTGTCGATATGAGTCAGCGTGACCGGCCCGCCGAAAGTGACCGCCCCGCCGGAATTCTGGACGTAGATGCCGATGCCGCCGGGGGCGGTGATGTCCGAGATGTCGACGGCTCCGAACGTGAAATCGGCGGTGCTGTCGACGATCGCGAGGCCGCCGAAGAAGGTGTTGCTGACCGTCGTTGCGCCGGAAACGGCGAAATTCCCCGACACGCCTGCAAACATCGCGCCGAACAGGCCGCCGTCCTGCGTCAAGCTGGTCAGCGTCACGTCGATATTGGCGCCGAGCAAGGAGACGCCGCCCGCGCCATTGCCGGAGATCGTGCCGTCGGTGGTGCTGAATGTGCCGGTGGTGGAGAGGACGTTGACGCCGAAGCCGGAATTGTCGGACGCGTTCAGCGTCTGGAATGCGTATGTCCCATCACCGTCGATATACAGCCCGTTGCCGCCATTGTTCGACAGCGTCGTCGTGCCGTTGAATGCATAGGTGCCGTCGCCTTCGATATGCAGGCCGTCGCTGGCATTGCCCGTCGAGGTCACATTGTTGGCCACGACGTTGCTGGCGCCTTTAAACAGCAGCCCGTCCAGGCTCGCTCCGCTGACATTGACGCCGCTTATCGTCACGCCGCTGACGTTGTTGCCGTGGATGCCGGTGCCGCCGCCTGGATTGGCGTTCGAGACGTTGAAGTCGAGCAGCGAGCTGTTGTTGGCCAGCGTGACGGTGTCCGCGCCGGCTGAACTGGTGAGCGTCGCCGCGCCGCCGCCGTCCGAGATCGCCGCGTCGTGCTCGACATTGTCGCCGGTGACATTGACCGGAACACCGCCGAGCGAAAAGGTCCGCCCATTGCCGAACGAGGCCAGCGTCTGCCCGGCGGTCAGCGAGAAGCCGTCGGTGTCGTCGATGGCCGTGCCGCGATTGACCAGCACGAAGATCGCGTTGGCGTCGGTGTTGGCGTCGGCGGTCGCGATCGAGGCCAGGTCCAGCAGCGAGGAGCCGGTGCCCGAGCCCGTCGCCGAGGCGCCGACGAAGATGACATTCTGCACGTCGAACAGTTGCGCGCCGGTGAACGTGGTCGAGCCGAAAGCATAGTGGCCGAGCGTCTGGTTCAGGCCGCGCGCGTCGAGCGAAGCGGTGATGCCGGCAATGGAACCGCCGCCGAAGGTGAACTCGGCATTGGCCGAATTGGCGAGCGACCCCGCTATGCCGAAGCGCACGCCGGTGTCGACATTGGCGATCGCACCGCCATTGGTGATGACGATCGTTGCCCCGCCAGCGCTCGGCGACGTCAGATCGATGCCGATCGAACCGGCGGCACCGGTGCCGGTGATGTTGAGCGACTGCGCGGTGAAATTGGTCTTGGCTCCGGAGAAGTCGAGGCCGGTGCCGACACCCAGTCCGGAAATGACGATGTTGCCGGCGACCACCGCCGCATTGACGCCGGCAAACGACATGCCGTCGGCGCCGGGATTGGTGATGTTGACGTCGCCGAAGCGGATCGCCGCCGGCGAATTCGAAATGGCGATCGCCGGTCCGGTCGTGTTCGAGATCGTCGTCGCACCGTTGACGGTGAAGCTGCCCGAAACATTCTCGAGCACGACGCCCGACGTGCCGCCGGTCTGGGTGATCGAATCAAGCACCACATGCGCGGTGATCGGATCGATGAAGACCGCGATGCCGCCATTGCCCGATATTGTGCCGCCGGTGGTGGTGAAGGTGCCGCTGCCGGGCGGCGTGCCCTGCACGGTTATGCCACGGTCGGCATTGTCGAGAGCATTGATGGTGGCGAAGGTGTAGGTGCCCTGGCCTGTGACATCGAGGCCGTCGTCGAGATTGCCCTGCAGCAACGTCGTGCCGGTGAAATTGTAGGTGCCATTGTCCTCGATGTGCAGCCCATCGAGACCGTTGTTCTTCGCCGTGAAATCGGATGCCGTGACGTTGGTCGAATTGCCGGTGAACTCGGCACCATTGCCGCCCGCGCCGTCGACAGTCACCTTTGTCAGCTTCGTGCCGGTAACATTGTTGCCGAAGATGCCGTCGCCGCCACCGGTGATGGTGATGCCGTTGAGCGTGTTGCCGTTGCCGAGCGTAATGACGGGGTTGGCGACGTTGGTGCCCTGGATCGTGCCGTCGCTGCCGCCCAGATTGAAGGTACTGGTGCCGCCGCCGAACAGCTTGGCGGTGACGCTTTCGCCGCCGCCAATGACGGTCTGGCCATTGGCAAGCGTCACGCCGCCAGACGTCAGATTGCCGTTGCCGCCAAGGGCCACCACAAAGCCGCCGCTGCCGGCCTTGGTGACGGCGTCGTCCAGCGTCGTCGGGTCGGCCAACGTGCCGGCGCCGGCCAGGCCGCCGTCGGCGTAGTAGAACTTGCCGAAGGCGGCGTTGGTGGCGGCGTTGATGGCGACGCGCGTCGTCGTGCCGCCGGTCAGCGTCTGTGACTGGATCCTGACGCCGATATCACCGCGCACCCGTTCGTTGACGCGCTTGCGCAGGCCTTCGCTAACCGGATAGACCGGCTCAGGCCCAGTGTCGGCCCCGTCTGCACTGTCCGAGCCATGGCCAGGATTGAACGGGATGTTCAGCCGCACGCTGCCGGCGAACTGGGTGTCGTCGCGATTGTCGTTGCGGACTTCGCCGGCGAAGACCAGTTCAGTGCCGCTGCCGAAGACGTCGCCGATCGTGTATTCGAAGCCGGCCTTGGCGCCGGTGACGCTGTTGTCGTCGCCGTGCGGGTCCTCGAAATGGTAGCCGCCGATATCCAGCCGCAGCGAATGCTTGTCGGGCAGGTTGATCGGCACCTGCGCGCCGATCTCGCCTTCGATGCCCCATGCCGCGTAGTCGCGATGATCGAGGACCGAGATCTGCTCCATCAGCTGATTGCTGACCATCGACAGGGTCGAACTGGTCGAGTGATCGGTGTGGTCGCCCTTGATCGGCAGATAGACATTCACATGCGCATCGAAATGCGAGGTGATCGCCTCGGCGCCTAGCGTGGCCGCCGTGAACTGGTTGCTGTTGTGGTTCTCGACGTTCAGATAGGCGTAGCCGCCGATCATCAGGTCCGGGTTGACGATGCGGCGAATGCCGAGGCCGACATCCTGGCCGAAACTGTCCTTGAAATCGTGCTTGGTCCGGACATCCAGGAACAGCACTGATTCGGCCGTCTGCTTGAGCGGTATGAAGCCTTCGAGCGCGGCGGTGCCGCCATTGTTGTCAGCGCCGATGATGGCGCGAATCTGCGGTTGCCACAACCCGTTCGGATCGCCATGGGCGGCAATGCTGGAAAGGCCGAGCGCCAGCGTCGTCAGCGCCGTCGTCTTCCACAGATGCCTGGCGATTCGCGAACGGCGATAGCCAGCGCGCACGCGGAAATCCTCGCCACGCGCCGCCATCTCACCAACCTGCCGAGACGTCTCGGTAGTTCCCATCCCCGGCGAGTCCTTCTGGGACTACACGTCCCCCGTGCAAATTCTTACTCGAATTCTATTGTATAGCGAGTCTTGGACTCTCCGATTTCTAGGGTTTTCCTCCAAAATTGCCCGGTGTGTCCGAAAGGTCACAGTAATTTCGCCGGCTTTCTTGGCTTCGGCCCGGCTTCCGAAACAGTCCCGACTGTTGTATCAAGCCCCACTTGGGAGAATACCTGGCGGGACGAGAAAACATGCAAGGCATCCGGCAAAAGAGCACGGCATTTATCTTAGCGATAGCTAATTTACTTGGCGTGATCGTTGTATTCGCCGCCTTGTGGCTGATCCTGGCCGCCGCGCCAGCCCTTGCCGAAGATGCCAAGCCGGCACAGCCGAAACCGGCCGACGCCAATGCAAAACCGGCCGACGCCAATCCGTGGGCGGTGAACTGCTCCAGCGGCTCGGCGAGCGCCGAACTTCAGTGCCAGGTGTCGCAGAACCTGACCGAGGCCAAGACCGGACAGCGCGTGCTGACCGTGACCGTGCGCCGCGACAGCGGCAATGGCGGCCTGGCCATGCTGCTTGCTCTGCCGCACGGCCTGTTCCTGCCGTCCGGCGCCTCCTTCCAGATCGACCAGGGCCAGAAGACGACCCTTGCCATCCAGACCAGCGACCAGAACGGCGCCTATGCCGCCACCCCGCTGTCGGCGGATCTCATCAAGGCCATGAAGTCCGGGACCAATCTGAACATCGGCATGGAATCGGTCACCCGCAAGCCGGTCACCATCCCGGTCTCGCTGGCCGGCTTCACGGCCGCCGTCGCCAAGCTGGAATCGATCAAGTAGGGATTTCGCCATTCGGTGCTGCCTGCGTCTACGTATCGGATGCCTTGGCGATTGGCGGGAGCGCCCACCGCTTCGTCATCCACGGGTGGAGCAAGGAGCGTAGCGACGCAGCGCAGACCCGAGGATCCATGCCGCGACTTCAATGCGCCGCAACGGTGCAAAATTCTGCTCCGCTGCGCCCCTCGGCCAAGTCGCGGCATGGATCCCAGGGTCTTCGCGACGGAGCTTCGCTCCTGCTTCGCCCAGGGATGACGAAGTGAAGAGCGTCTCCGCTGGTCTTCAAGGCATGCAGTGCATCAATCCAGCGAGGAACTGGCTTGATTGTCCATACCCAGAATGCTCCGTTGCCGCTTCGGACATTCGGAGAAACCCATGACAGGCTTTGTCGACCGCGAGCGCGCGGCTCAACTGATGGACCGCGCCGGCATCGAGGCGCTGGTGCTGTGCGCGCCCGAGGCCTTCCACTATGCTACCGGTGCCTCGATCGGTCCGGCGGGACTGTTCCGGCGCGCCGGCGCCGGCTTCGTCGTCATTCCCGCGGGCCAGGACCTGCCGATCGGCGTCGTGGCGGCGGATTTCAATGCGGCGCAGTTGCAACGGGTTCTGCCGGACGCTGTCGTCCGCAGCCACCCGATCTGGATCGAAACCGCCACGCTTGACGCCTCGACCTCGGGGCAAGGGCTGGCGCAACGCATCGACGCCGGCCTTGCCGCGTCCGGCCGGGCGCCTGGTTTTTCGCGGCCCGCGACATTCGAGCTCGCCCATTCCATGCGCGCGCTGAAGGAGATCCTGGCCGGCTTCGGGCTCAAGCGCGCAACGATCGGCGTCGATCTCGATTTCATCGCCGCCGCCGATTTCTCGGCCATAGAGGCGCTGCTGCCCGGCTGCACGATGGTCGACGGCTCGTCGGTGCTCGACAGGTTGCGGGCCATCAAGTCGCAACGCGAGATCGACCTTCTCCAGCAAGGCATCATCCTGTCGGAAGCCGGACTGGACCGGCTGCAGGTGGATGCCATGGCCGGCATGCGCCAGGCCGATCTCATTGCCCTGTACCGGGAAGCTGTCGCCACGGCCGCGTCCGGACTGGCCCATCCGGTCGCCACTGCCGAATATGTGACGCTGGGCGCCAGGGCCAAGGGTGCCGATGCGAAAGCCATGCCTGGCGATCCGCTGAAGTGCGACATGGTCTGCACGGTCGGCGGCTACGCCTCCGACATGTCGCGCAACTTCACTTTCGGTCCGCCATCCGCCGAGCAGGCCGAACTGCATGCCATCGCCGAGCGGGCCTTTGAGGACGGGCTGGCATCCCTTGTCCCGGGAACCACGCTCGCCCACGTGCATCGGGTGGCGACCGACAGCCTGGCACGGCAAGGGCTGCGCTCCTACCGCCGCGGCCATTTCGGCCACGGCGTCGGCCAGTCGGTGTTTTCCGAGCAATGGCCGTTCATCGCCGCCGACAGCGATGTCGTGATCGAAGCCGGCATGGTGCTGGCCTTCGAGATCCCGCTCTACATCGACGGCCTCGCCAGCTTCAATCTCGAGGACCAGTTCCTGATAACGCCGGACGGGCCTGTTGCCATGAACCGCCTGCCGAGGCGGCTGGAGAGGATTGGATAGCCGGCAGAGGTAGCGCTCTACGGCGCCTCCCTCTGTCCTGCCGGACATCTCCCCCTCAAGGGGGGAGATTGGCAGTTTCTGCGCTTCGCCTTTCCTTTCAACGCTGGCGATTTGCGAAAGCCGAAGTGACATCCGATCTCCCCCCTTGAGGGGGAGATGTCCGGCAGGACAGAGGGGGGCGCCACGGAACTCGGCGGTGCGTGCCTGCCCAGCACCTAACCGCTCACCGGCGGCCGCCTGTCCTTCCAGGCCATCTCCTGCTCAAGCTGCGCCGACGCGGCCAGCACCGTCGCCTCGTCGCCATAGCGGCCGACCAGCTGCACGCCGATCGGCACGCCGCCTTTCGACCAGCCGAGCGGTAGCGAGATCGCCGGCTGGCCGGAGATGTTGAACGGAAAGGCAAACACCGAGTCCGCCCATTTGGCGTTGTAGCGGTCGATATCCGTCTCCGACATGTCGTAATAGCCGAACGGGCGCGGCAGCTGTGTCAGCGTCGGTGTGATGAAGAGATCGTAGGCGCCGAGATCGCCGACGATGTCGCGGCCGATCTGCCTGAGGCGTTCGACATCGGAGATGTGCCTGGTACCGCTGGTCGAGCGGCCGCGCTCGATGATCGCCCAGGTCACCGCCTCCACGTCGTTCGGCGTCACCGGCCGGCCGATGACTGTTTCAAGGTAGTCGAAGGTCGCCACCGTCTGCACGCAGGTCATGTTGGTGTAGGTGGCCCAGACAGCATTGGCGTCGAGCAGCATATCATGCTCCTCGACATGGTGGCCGAGACGCTCGAGTGCCGCCACGGTCGCCAGCACCGCCGCCTTCACCTCCGCATCGATCGCGGTGCCGTTGGGCGGCGTGACGGAAAAGCCGATGCGCAGTTTCTTCGGCGCCCGCGACGAGAGATCAAGCCAGCTGCCATCGGGCACCGGCGGCGTATAGGGGTCGCCCGGCAGCGCGCCGGCGACCGCATCGAGATAGGCCGCGGTGTCGCGCACGGTGCGCGAGCAGCAGAGAAAATAGGCGCCGCCATACCAATAGTCGCCGAACGGCGCGAGGCTGACACGGCCGCGCGACGGTTTTAAGCCCACAATGCCGCAGCAGGAGGCCGGAATGCGGATCGAGCCGGCGCCATCACTGGCCTCGGCGATCGGCACCATTCGGGAGGCGACGGCCGCCGCCGCGCCGCCGCTCGAGCCGCCGGGCGTGATGCCCTCCTTCCACGGGTTTTTCGTCGCGCCGTAGAGCTTTGGCTCCGTCGTGATCGACCAGCCATTTTCCGGCGCGTTCGACTTGCCGACCAGCACCAGCCCGGCCGCCTTCATGCGACGAACCACTTCGGTGTCGAAGTCGGCGACGACGTCCTTCAGGTAGAAGCACGAATTGGTGTTCGGCGCCCCGGTCCAGGACGAGGCCAGCTCCTTGAGCAGAAACGGCACGCCGGCGAAGGGCGCTGATGTGTCGACCGTCCCGGCCTGGGCGCGTGCCATGTCATAAAGGCGGTGGATGACCGCATTCAGCGCCGGATTGAGCCGCTCGACCAGCGTGATCGCCGCCTCGACCAGTTCCGCCGGTGAAACCTGGCCGCTCCGCACCAATCCGGCCAGGTCGAGCGCGTCGGACTCGGCATAGGTTTTCAGCAGACTGTCGGTGACGGCGGCCATATCTCTCTCCCTTGCCACGCTCCCGCAACGCCGCCGGGTAAGGTCCCAGCCATCGCGGTTGCTTTTTCGGATCATGCTGTGATGGTGCCGGCGCCGCCTCCAGCGCCAGCGGCTGGATTGCGTCAGGCCAGCTCTACGGTCCGTCCCAGTTCAATGCTCTGCTCGGCGGCTAGCACGATGCGCAGGCTGTTGACCGCCGCATCCATCTGCTCGGTCAGATCGAGATCCTCGCGGATGGCGCGCAGGAAGAAGGCCTGCTCGCGGTCGCAGAGTTCCTGATGGCCGGGCTCGTCCTCCATGCTGACGATTTCGTCGGGCTTCGAGAAATTCTTGTCGGCGTCGACCTCAGCGTAGTGGATCTTGAGCGCATCGGTCTTGGTGTGGCGGTCGATGTCGGCGGAGTTCGAGACCTCGGCCAATTCGGCAGCACTGCTGGCCTGTTGGCCGGCGACGATCGACACCGCGCCCTTGGGGCCGACCACGTCCTTCACGAAATAGGCCGTCTCGCTCATCATCGGCCCCCAGCCGGCTTCGTACCAGCCGACCGAGCCGTCATCGAAGGTGACGTGCAGATGGCCGTAATTCTGCTTGTCGGCTTCCGCCCATAGCTTGGCGCCTATGCCATGCACGCGCACCGGCTTGGCGCCAGTCAACTGGCACATGACATCGACATAATGGACGCCGCAATCGACGATCGGGATCAGCGAATCGATCAGGTTCTTATGCCAGTGCCAGGCGCTGCCGCTGCTCTGCTGGTTGAGGTTGAGCCGCATCACCAAGGGCTTGCCGAGCGTCTTGCCGACCTCGATGAACTTGATCCACGACGGGTGGACGCGCAGGATATAGCCGAGCACCAGCTTGCGGTTTTTTGCGCGCGCCGCCGCGACCACCTTTTCGGCGTCCTCGTTGTTGGTTGCCAGCGGCTTTTCCATGAACACATGGCAGTTGGCGGCGATTGCCTTCAGCGCATATTCGGCGTGGGTGTTCGGCCAGCTGTTGATCGAGACGGCGTCGGGCCTGGTCTCCTTCAGCGCCTGGTCGAAATCCTCGTAGAGCGGATAGCCCGCCAGTTCGGCCGGAATCTTCGTGTTGCTCTTGATCGAGCGGCTCATGATGCCGACGATCTCGAAACCGTCGAGCCGGTGATACGCGCTGGCATGCGACGCACCCATATTGCCGAGACCCACCACCAGCACTTTCACTCTGTCGGACACCACCATCTCCCAAATTCTTGATTGAATTGTTCGCGGCGATCGGTCGCCGCTCGTATGTCTATCCGCGACAATCACCTCAGGTCAGCGCCGCCGCTCATTGCCTGGCCCCTTCCTCTCCCCCGTCGATCGAGGGAGAGGAAAGGAGCCAAGGCAGGGCAATGGGGGGCGGCGGCGACATGACCTCGTTTGCAGCCCTACTTCACCGCCGAATCGAACAGATGCGCCTTGATCTTCTCGACATCGAGCGCGGCAAAACCTTCCGACAGCTTGTATCCGTCGGCATCGGCCTTGACCTTGGCCTTGTCGAAATCGTTGGCCGGGCCGATCAAATCGTTGGTGCAGACATCCTCGGCCTTCACCGGAGCGGTGATCTGGCCGATCTTGTGGATCTCGTCGAAGAAGCCCTGCCAGCTCGCCATGTCGTGCGAGCCCCAGCCGCCGCGCTTGTCCATGTCGCCGCGGAAGACGTTGATCTGCTGCAGGATCGACGTGGTGCCGAGCTCGGGTCCAAGATTCTTGGCCAGCGTCGGGAACTGTTCGAACACCGCTTCGACAGCCGCGCGGGGATTCTGGTAGCCGAATTCGAGGCCCATCGCCCAGCCGCGCAGATACTTCTCCAGGAACGCCTTGCGGTCGGGATCCTCGAGGTCGGCGGCGCGCACGACGAAAGTGTTGGCCGGCAGCTTCGAATTCTGCACGCCGAGCCAGTATTCGAAGTCGAGCCCCTTGGCGATCCATTCGGCGCGCAGACCTTCCCATGACAGGGCAGCGTCGCCCTGGCCGCCGGCCAGCGCCGTGCCCCAGGTCGGCCAGCCCGCCTCGACATACTTGACCTTCTTGATGTCGACGCCCTGCGCGGCCAGCAGCGGGTCGGTGATCGACTGCCAGGCGGCGGAGCCGAGCAGGATGGTCTTGCCTTCCAGCTTCTTCAGATCGTTCGATCCCTCACCCTTGCGGAAGGCGATGCTGAACGTGTCGCGGGCGCCCATGTGGAACACCGATTTCAGCTTCATGCCGTTCTGGATGGCGAAGGAGAACACGCCGGGCGACGGGAAGCCCATATCGGCCTGGCCGACATCGACGAACTTCACCGTCGCGGTGCCGTCCGACGGCCCCGGCTGCATGTCGGTGTCCAGCCCATCGAAATAGCCGGCCTTCTTGGCTGCCCAGTAGGGATAGTCGTCGAGCACTTCGAGCGTGCCGCGCGGCGAGATCCAGGTGAATTTTCCGTAAGGTTCGGCCCTGGCCTTGAGGCCCGTGGCGCCGAGCGCCGTCGCGGTCACCAACCCGGCGCCGGTCACCTGCAGGAAATAGCGGCGGCTGATCCCCGCCGGGTTGATCGAGTTCTCATTGGTCATGGCATTCCCCTTTTTTGTTTGACGTCAGTCTCTTGCCGCCCGCCTCCCGGGCGCCGTCATATCCTTTGTGTTTAAGCCTCCCAGCTCGCCCATTTCTTGCCGATCAGGAAGAACAGCACGTAGATCAAGATGCCGAGCGTCGACAGGATCAGCACCACCGCGAAGAACTGCGGCATCTGGATCATCGACGAATAGGTGGTCAGCCGGTTGCCGAGGCCGAAGCCGCCGCCGACCATCTCGGCGCCGACGGCAGTCAGCAGGCCGAAGATGGCGCCAATCATCAGCCCGACCAGGATCATCGGCAGCGCCATCGGCGCACGGATCTTCCAGAAGATCTGCAACGTGCTGGCGCCATAGGAGCGCGCCAGCGCGATCTTGGCGCTATCGACGCGGCGAAAGCCGGTGGCGGCGTTGATCATCACCATCGGCCCGGCGGCCAGCGCCACCGCGATGATGCGCGGCGTGTAGCCGAAGCCGAAGCGCAGGATCAAAAGCGGCACCAGCGCCAACATCGGCGTGGTGACCAAAAGCAGGATGTAGGGCGCGACGATCTTCTCGGCGAAAGGGAACTGGGTGATGACGGCGGCCAGCACCAGGCCGATGATGGCGCCGATGGTGAAGCCGGACACCAGCTCGACCAGTGTGTAGCCGAGATGCGGCGCGATCAGCGGGAACTCGTCGACCAGTGCATAGGCGATCGAACTCGGCGGCGGCATGATGTAGAGCGGCACGTGGAACAACCGCAGCGCCAGTTCGATGCCGCCAATGATGATCACCGCGACAGCGATGATGGCCGCAACCTCCTTGCCCGACCTGATGCCGGGGCCACTGGCGAAGGCCGACAGATTGGTCAGGCTGACCTCGTGGCCGTCGCCAGACTTGGACTTGGAGAATTCCGGAATGGCATCGCCTCCGCTCACGGCCTGATCCTCACGATCTCTGCGCTCGCGCGCTCCGGCGCTTTTGGCCGCGTGCGTTCGCCGACAATGTCCATCTTGATCCGGTTGGTGAGGTCGAAGACCTCCTTCGTCGCCATGATCTCCAGCGAGCGTGGCCGCGCAAACGGCACGCGATATTCCTTGGCGACACGCCCCGGCCGGGCGCTCAGCACCACCACCCGGTCGGAGAGGAAGATCGCCTCCTCGATGCTGTGGGTGATGAAGACGATGGTGGTCTTGGTGTCGAGCCAGATCTCCTCGACCAGCCGGTTCATCTCCTCGCGGGTGAAACTGTCGAGCGCGCCGAATGGCTCGTCCATCAACAGCACGGACGGTTTCAGCGCCAGCGCCCGCACGATCGCCGCGCGCTGCTGCATGCCGCCGGAGAGCTCGCGCGGAAACTTGCCGCCGAAGCCGTCAAGCCCGACGCGGTTGAGCAGATGCGCGATCCACGCCCGGTCCGGCTTCTCGCCCTTGATCTCGAAAGGGAAGCGGATGTTGGCGTCGAGATTGCGCCAAGGCAGAAGGTTCGCTTCCTGGAAGACGATGCCAATATCGGGATGCGGACCGGTGATGGTCTTGCCGTCGAGCCGGATCTCGCCGCTGGTCAGGCTGTGCAGGCCCGACATCGACCACAAAAGGGTGGTCTTGCCGCAGCCGGAAGGGCCGACGATCGAGACGATTTCATTGGCGCTGACATCGAAGCTGCAGCGGTCCAGCGCGAGCAGGTCGCCGGAGGCCGTGTGATAGATCTTGGTCGCTGCCTGCACGCCAAGCTTCGGGTTTTTTGCATCGCCCGTATTCATCTGCCCCCCGGAAGATTGCGCGATGACCCATTGGCTCATCCGGTCGCGAAAACCAGTCTGTAACTATCCTACTTTCCTGTCAAGCACGAGCAGCGGTGCCTGGATGGCAAAATCTGATGCTTAGATTATATGATTGATTTGTCAGCATTTTCTTCATCTTGAAATGCATGTTGCTTTCCTACATACTTCTAAATCCGCGCGGATCTGGAAGGAAGCGGCAAGGTGAGGTTTCCCCAGCGACACCCTACGGTTGCGATGTGGTCAGGTGCGTGGAGCCATGGCGTGCAAACATGCTAAGACGACAGTTTCGCAACCCAGGGAAAGACCAGAACCTCATGACCAAAGCTGGCAGCCAGGACGAGCCTGATCCAGGCCATGATGCGGAGGCGCGCGATCCTGTCCGGCGCATCCCCGACATCATCTCGCTGGTCAAGGATTCCTACAGCGAACTGCGCCCGGCCGAACGCCGCGTCGCCGATGTCGTGCTCGACGATGTCAAATACGCCGTCGACGCCTCCAACGCCGCACTTGCCCAGCGCGCCGGGGTCAGCGAACCGACGGTGACCCGGTTCTGCCGCGCCATCGGCTGCGAGGGCGTGCGCGATTTCAAGCTGAAGCTGGCGCAGAGCCTCGTCGTCGGTGCGCTCTATCTGGCCAAGTCACCTTCCGTCAGCAATGACAATGGCATGCCGTTCTGGAACGCCGTGTTCGGCGAGGCGCGCCGGGCACTGCAGGAGGCCGAGCGGCAGCTCGACCCGGGGCAGTTGCAGAAGGCGGCCGAGCTGATCGCCAAGGCGCGCCAGGTTACGGTGTTCGGCCTCGGCGGCAGTTCCTCGGCGCTGGCGCAGGAAACCCAGTACCGGCTGTTCCGCTACGGCATCACCGTCAGCGCCCAGTGCGACCCCTATCTGATGCGCATGACCGCCTCGACGCTCAAGCCCGGCGATCTGGTGATCGCCATTTCGGCCACGGGACGCACCCGCGAGGTGATCGAGGCTGTCGAACTCGCCAAGCACTACCGCGCCAATGCGATCGCCGTGACCGCGCCCGACACCGAGCTCGCACGCGCCTGCGACGTCAGGCTGACGGTGGCGGTGCCCGAATATCCCGACACGCTGAAGCCGACGGCGTCGCGCTTCGCCTTCCTGGCGGCGATCGACCTTCTGGCGGTGGCCTCCGCCTACAAGCTCGACGGCTCGGCCCGCGAGACCGTGCGCCGCATCAAATACAACGCCCAGATCCACCGCACCGGCAAGGAGATGGAGCCGCTCGGGGATTAGCTCCCTTCTCCCCGTTCACGGGGAGAAGGTGCCGGTCCACCCTCCGCAGCTGCAGCGCAGCTGCTGCGGAGGACGGGCAGGCGGATGAGGGGCAGCGCTGAGTTCGACAATTGAGATTTTGCGCCATGTGTCGGCGCATTGCAGCAGAGGGAAGAAATGCTCGAGATAGCACCATCGAAACAGGCAGCCGCATGGCTCGGGTCCTTTGCCAGCGCGCTCGAAGCCGGCGACGCTGCGGCAGCGAGCAACCTGTTCGTCGACGATTGCTACTGGCGCGATCTCCTGACCTTCACCTGGAACATCACCACCATGGAAGGCCGCGAGGCGATCGCCGACATGCTGGCGGCGGCGCTGGCGACGACCAAGCCGACGGCATGGCGCCTTTCCGGCGAGGCGACCTCGGATGATGGCACCATCGAGGCCTGGTTCAGCTTCGAAACCGCGGTGGCGTCAGGAGAGGGCATCATGCGGCTGCGCGACGGTCGCTGCCGGACATTGTTCACGGCGATGACCGACCTCAAAGGGTTCGAAGAGCGCAAGGGGGCGGACCGGCCGCTCGGCGTGCGCCACAAAGCCGATCCCCAGCGCGAGACCTGGTCGGAGGCGCGGGCGCGCGAGACGCGCGAGCTTGGCGCCGAAGAGCAACCCTACTGCCTGGTCATCGGCGGCGGCCAGGGCGGCATCATGCTGGGCGCACGGCTGCGCCAGCTCGGCGTGCCCACCATCGTCATCGAGAAGAATGCAAGGCCGGGCGACTCCTGGCGCAACCGCTACCGCACCCTCGTGCTGCACGACCCGGTCTGGTACGACCATCTGCCCTACATTCCCTTCCCGGAAAACTGGCCGGTGTTCACGCCCAAGGACAAGATGGGCGACTGGCTGGAAATGTACACGCGCGTCATGGAGCTCAACTATTGGGTCGCCACGAAGTGCCTTAGCGCCAGCTATGACGAGGCAGAAAAGCTCTGGACCGTCGTAGTCGACCGCGTCGGCCGGCGCATCACGCTGAAGCCGAAGCACATCGTCTTTGCCACCGGCGCCTACGGCCCGCCACGGCGGATCGATCTGCCGGGCGCCGACCAGTTCAAGGGCGAGCTGCTGCACTCCAGCCAGTATGCCAGCGGCGAGAAATTCCGCGGCAAAAAGGTTGCCGTCATCGGCGCGGCAAGCTCCGGGCACGATGTCTGCGTCGACCTCTGGGAAAGCGGCGCCAAGGTGACCATGATCCAGCGCTCACCGACGACGGTGGTCAAGTCGGACACGCTGATGGAAGTCGGCTTCGAGATCTTCTCGGAAGACGCACTGGCGCGCGGCATCACCACCGAGAAGGCCGACATGATCGTCGCCTCGACGCCGTTCGCGCTGGTGCCCAAGGGCCAGCGGGCGCTCTATGAGGTGATCAAGGCGCGCGACGCGGCCTTCTACGACCGTCTGCGCGCCGCCGGCTTCGCCATCGATTTCGGCGACGACGAAACCGGCCTCTTGATGAAGGCCTACCGCACCGGCTCCGGCTACTACATCGATGTCGGCGCCTCTAGCCTGATCATCGACGGCGAGATCGGAGTCCGCAGCGGCGTCGCCATCAAGTCGCTGACCCCGAGCGGCATCCTATTCGAGGACGGCAGTGAACTCGCTGCCGACGCCATCATCGCCTGCACCGGCTATCAGTCGATGAACGAGACGGTGGCGGGAATCGTCTCTCGCGAGGTCGCCGACAAGGTCGGTCCCTGCTGGGGTCTCGGCTCGGGCGTGAAGGGCGACCCTGGCCCATGGCAAGGCGAGCTGCGCAACATGTGGAAGCCGACCGCGCAGAAAGCGCTCTGGTTCCACGGCGGCAATCTGGCGCTGTCGCGTTTCTATTCGAAGTATGTGGCGCTGCAGATCAAGGCGCGGATGGAGGGCGTGGCGACACCGGTTTATGGGGCGCCGAGCCGACGCTGTTGATCTCCCCCCTTGAGGGGGAGATGTCGCCGAAGGCGACAGAGGGGGTCGGTGCGCGTAGAGCGCTAGCCTTCATCTGCGGCAAGGAGGTCGCACCCAGTCGCACCGACCCCCTCTGGCCTGCCGGCCATCTCCCCCTCGAGGGGGGAGATCGGCTAATCGTGCCGATGCCCAAAATGCCTCGCCGCCACCTCGACATGCGTATGCCGCTCATGCGGCGCAAAACGCTCGGTCTCGCTGACATCGTTGACCGCCTCGTTCGGCCACCAGGTGCCGCCGATGACGATGCCTTCGCAGACCAGCCGCTGGTCGGCGACCAGCGATGCGCCGACCGCGTCGACGAAGGTGAAGCGGCCCGGACGCTGCCGGAGCACGGCGACGTCGCCGACGGTGCCGACCGCCAGCGTGCCGAGATCGGGCCTGGCGATCGCCTGCGCCGGTGCTTGCGTCGCGGCGCGCAAAACCTCGACCAGCGGCATGCCGAGCGCCAGCAGCTTCGACATGCAGACCAGTATGTCGAAGGCGGGACCGTCGACGCAGTATAGATGGACGTCGCTGCTGATCACGTCCGGCGCCAACCCTTCCTCGAGCATGGCCCTTGCGACGGCGAAATCGAACGAACCCATGCCGTGACCGATGTCGAAGATGACGCCGCGCTCGCGTGCCAGCCGCATGTCGGGCCGCACCGCGCCGGAGGCAAACACCGGCGCATTGGGAAACGGCCGGAAGCAGTGGGTGAGGATGTCACCCTTGCGCAGGCGCGGCAGCACTTCCGAGCGGCCGGGCGGCGGCTCATCTATATGCGCCATCAGCGGCAGGCCGGCCTGGTCGGCGGCCTCCAGCGCGAGATCCACGGGGGCGATGCCGCTGGTGCCGCCGGCATGCTTGCCGGAGCGGACTTTTACACCGACCACGACATCGCGATGTTCGCGCACTGCCGCGACCACCTCGCGCGGCTCGCACAGCCTGAGATCGCTGCACTCGCCGACCGACACTGTCTGCGAGAAGCCAAAAATGCCGGCAAAGGAAATGTTGACATAGGCCAGGATGCGGACCTTCGAGCGCTCCATGACGTGGCGGCGGAAGCCAAGGAAATTGCCGGCGCCCGCACTGCCCGCATCGATGAAGGTGGTGGTGCCGCTCTTGGCGGCCAGCCGATCGGCATCGACGCCCAGCGAAGTGCCGCCCCAATAGACGTGGCTGTGCAGGTCGACGAGGCCTGATGTGACGATGCAACCGCCGGCATCGATGACCTGCGCGGCGCGGTCGGCCGGAATATCGGCATCGACTGCGGCGACCCGGCCATTGGCGATGGCGACATCGCGCGGCGCATCGATCCCGGACGCAGGGTCGATCAGCCGTCCGCCCTTCAGCAGGAGGTCAAATTGCATAGGGTAACCTCCGCTTCGTTGCCTTGTCGTCTCAAACCGGCCGGTAGGCGACAGCCTCGACCTCGATCTTGATATCGATCATCAGCCGCGATTCGACTGTGCTGCGGGCCGGCGGGTTCTTCGGAAAATGCCTGGCATAGACCGCATTGAAGGCGCCGAAATCGCGCGCGTCCTCCAGCCAGACCGTGGTCTTGACGACATCGTCCAGGGTGCACCCGGCCAGCGCCAGTGCGGCCTTGATATTGGCAAGCACCTGCTCGGTCTGCTCGGATATGCCGCCCTTGACCACGATGCCGTCGCTGCCGACGGGCACCTGACCCGAGACATAGACGAGATCACCGGCCCGCACGGCCGGCGACAGCGGCACATGCGACGTTCCAAAACATTGCTTGGGCAAGGGATACCTCCTCTGATGACAACACGGGATGCAATGGCAGCGCCCGCTTCGATCGACATTTACCGCGATCGGGGCGATCCTCATAGGGGCCTTGTTGGAAAGCAACATTCTTCGAAATCCATGTTGCTTTATTACAGAAGCGCTTGCATCGTGCGCGCAGGCCGGGCTGCTTCGAGCGGCAACGGACTGACGCATTTTCAGACCGGAGCGAGCCAAAAAATGACCTACGACAAGAACCCGTTTCCATCAGGCGATGCCGATCGCCACGCGCTCTGGGAAATGCTGGTGCGGCGCGACATCGACGCCTTCATCTGCCAGGACTGGTCGATGGTCGAGGATGATTTCGTAGCCTCGAGCTTCTTCGGCATGCACGCGCATTTCCTCAGCAATGCCGATGCCTGGCGGCTGCAGTTCCCGCGGCTGGAAATCTATCGCGACGAGTGGCTGCGCCAGGCCAAGGAGACCGCGGCGACCAAATTCGCCGAGCCGCTGCGCGAGGCGCTGTTTCGCGTCACCAACATGCGCGACATCGATGTCGATGGCGACCGCGCCGTGCTGCACAAGAAATTCGACGGCTCGGTCGCCAAGGCGGATGGCAGCGTGGACAGGCTGAAATGGCAGACGCTGTATTTCTGCACCAAGTCCGGTGGACGCTGGAAGATCGCGGGCTTCGTCGGCTACATGCCGCATCCGCTTGGCAGCTAGAACCCGCTGATCAATAGAGCGTGACGAAGGCTGGAAACAGCAGGCCAGTCGCCCTGAAGTGTTCGACCAGTTCGATGGCCGGGAAAATGGCGAGGAAATAGAGCCCGTCGAAAAACGTACGCTTGAGCGCCCGCGTCGAGAACCGCAGCTCGTCATGGTCGTGGTACAGCCAAGGATTTGGCCAGAACCGGGGCGTATCCTTGATATAGGCAAGGTAGGCCGGGCCGAACTTGCCGAGCAGGAATTGGGCTTCCTTGCGCGCCGTGACGCGAAAGATGAAAAAGCTGGCGAGGCCCAGCGCCAGCGCAGCCACCATCGAGCCGTAGAGCAATCCGATGCCGACCGCGCCGACCGTCGAGAAGAAATAGAGCGGGTTCTGGGTTGTCGAAAACGGTCCCGTCGAGACCAGTTCCTCGTTCTTCTTGCCGCCGACATAAAGGATGCTCCAGAGCCGTCCGACGACACAGGCGAGCACCAGGCACAAGCCGAGGAGTTCGAGCGTCTCGTGCCCGTCCGAGCCCTCGGTCAGCGCCGGTTTGGTGAGAAACAGCAGCAGCACCGCCAGCACCGCCGCAGGAAGATCAGCCGCTTGCGCTGGTCGAAGGCCCGTGAAACCGGCTTGAGGGAAGCGCAGGTCATCGTGTTTTCCTTGGGCTTCCACAAGCGGGCATTGGGCAGGTGCGCGGCACTGGCCACCATATTGATGGCGGATGCAAGGCACCTGCATTCCATCAGCGTATCACGAGGCATTCGAAAAGGCCTTTTGCGCGACCCATTCTTACGAATTTGTATGCCGCCGGACAGGCTGATGTGAACTCTGCTGCGTACCGTACGGATGCCGGCTCAGTTCTGCTGCGCCGCAGCCAAAGACCTCAGGATATCAGCCATGCTCTCCCCCATCAGGCAACAGCCCGCCGCGCCGAGCCACAACAGGGTTCCGGACGTCACCCTCGATTTCTGGCTGATCAAGCTGATGGCGGTCACCACGGGCGAAACCGCGGCGGACTATCTTGCCGACACACTCGGACTTGGGCTGACCGTCACTTCGCTGATCATGGCCGCCATCCTGATAGCGGCTCTTGTCCTGCAGTTTGCGCAGAAACGCTATGTGCCCTGGGCCTACTGGCTGGCGGTGGTGCTGATCAGCATCGTCGGCACGCTGGTGACGGACAACCTCGTCGACGATTTCGGCGTGCGCCTGCAGACGACGACCATCGCCTTCTCGGTCGCGCTCGCCGCGACGTTCGCGGTCTGGTTCGCCAGCGAAAGGACGCTGTCGATCCACACCATCTTCACCACCAGGCGCGAGATCTTCTATTGGCTGGCGATCCTGCTGACCTTCTCGCTCGGCACCGCCGCCGGCGATCTCGTCGCCGAAAGCTTCGACATGGGCTATCTCGGCACAGGCCTGCTGTTCGGCGGCGTCATCGCGCTCATTGCGCTCGCCTACTGGCTGCTCGATCTCGACGGCATCCTGGCCTTCTGGCTCGCCTACATCCTGACCCGGCCGCTCGGCGCCTCCTTCGGCGACCTGCTGTCGCGGTCGGTCAGGCATGGCGGCCTGGGTCTCGGCACCATCTTCACCAGCCTGCTCTTCCTCGGCTGCATTTTTGCCCTCGTCCTCCATATGACCTTGAAGGAGATAACCGACGAAGCCGACGAAATCCTGCTGGAATCGGACTGAAACCTTGGCTTCGTCATCCACGGGCGGAGCACAGCGACGCAGACCTGAGCCCCGACCTTGGCCGAAGAGTGCAGAGCAGAAAGGAAGTTTTCTTCTGTAGCGATCCTTCACACCCCCCTCTGGCCTGCCGGCCATCTCCCCCGCAAGGGGGGAGATTGACTGCACCTCCGCTTTCGCCAATCTCGAATGTTGAAAGAAGAGTGGCGGGATCGAAGCTGCCGATCTCCCCCCTTGCGGGGGAGATGCCCGGTAGGGCAGAGGGGGGTGCTGTCCCGCCGACATCAGGTCCATATCGCCGCGCGGCTCAGAGGTGTCGCCGCATCCCAGGGACGAAGCTGGGGAGGCTTCCGACAATCGCGAATGTATGATGAGAATGCTACCGGGCCTGCGCGCTCGTGACATCCTAGGAACAGGCCCGTGCCGGTGGTAGCCTCCCCACCTCGGCAACGGACCGGACCTTTCATGCGACTGCTTCTCGTCGAGGACGACCACAGGACGGCCGACTACATCGTCAGGGGGCTGACCGAGGCCGGCCATGTCTGCGATTTGCTTCGCAACGGCCATGACGCGCTGTTCGCGGCGACCAGCGGCAGCTATGACGTGATCATCGCCGATCGCATGATCCCCGGTCTCGACGGGCTGTCGATGGTCAAGGCGGTCCGCGCCGCCGGCGTGCGGACGCCGGCCATCTTTCTCACATCCGTCGGTGGCATAGACGACCGCGTCGAGGGACTCGAGGCCGGCGGCGACGACTATCTGGTCAAGCCCTTCGCCTTTTCCGAGCTTCTCGCCCGGATCAACGCGCTCGGCCGCCGGCCGGCCGCGCAGGAGCAGAAGACCGTTCTGCGGGTTGCCGACCTCCAAATGGACCTGATCATGCGGCGCGTCACGCGGCGGGGCCAGACGATCGACCTGCAGCCCAGGGAATTCAGCCTGCTGGAAGTGCTGATGCGCGGCGAAGGCCGCGTCATCACCCGCACCATGCTTCTGGAGCGCGTCTGGGATTTTCATTTTGATCCGAGGACCAGCGTCGTCGAAACCCATATCAGCCGGCTGCGGGCCAAGATCGACAAACCCTTCGAAACCCAGCTCATCCACACGGTCCGCAACACCGGCTACAGCCTGCACGCAGCGCCATGACCGGAGCCTGGCCCCGCCTGCTGCGCAGCACGCCGTTCCGGCTTGCCTTGACCTTCGCCTTCCTGTTCGTGCTGGCCTTCGTGCTGTCGGGCGCCATCGTCTACCAGATGATGAGCGCCGATCTTGCCGAGCGGCTCGATGACACCATCGAGGAGACCTACGCGGTCGTCGCCGCGACCTATGCCGACAATGATCTCAAGGAGCTGGTGGAGACCGTCGGCAGCCACTCCATGCGCAGCCTCAAGAAGGAACAGCTGTTTTCGCTGACCGACGCGGCCGGCAATCGCCTGGCCGGCAATTTCACCGCGGCAGGGCTTCCCGACGGTTTTTCAATGTTCGACACCGAAATGCCCGGCGTGCCGCCGGGCGCCGAGTACCGCGCCTATTCCGGCTCGGTCGGCGGCAACACGTTGACCGTCGCCTTCAGCCTTTCCGAGACGGAGGAGCTGGAGAGGATCGTGCTGATGAGCTTCGGCTGGGGCACGCTGATCATTGCCGGGCTGGCGGTCGCCGGCGGCGCCCTGCTGGCCTCGCGCGTCCAGCGCCGTCTCGACGGTATCGCCGCCACCATGGTGGATGTTAGCCATGGACGGCTGGACACCCGCATTCCGCTGACCGGCAAGGGCGACGATATCGACATCGTCTCCAGCCAGATCAATGCCGCGCTCGACCGCCTGTCGGCGCTGGTCGAAGGCATGAAACAGGTCAGCGCCAACATCGCGCACGATCTGAAGACGCCGCTCAACCGGCTGCAGATGATCCTCGACAGCGCATCGGAAAAGAACCTGTCGGGCCAAAACATCGCCGGTGAACTGGCGGAGGCGCATGCCGAGAGCCTGCAGATCAACGAGACCTTCGATGCGCTGCTGCGCATCGCCCAGATCGAGGCCGGCGCCCGCCGGGCGCGGTTCACCGATGTCGATCTGGGCGAGATCCTCCAAACCATCGCCGAGATCTATGCCGACGTTGCCGAAGACGACGGAAAATCGCTGTCGTTGTTGCAATTGCAGGAAACGACGGACCGGATCCACGGCGACCGCGAATTGTTGACGCAGATGGTCGCCAATCTGGTCGAGAACGCGCTGCGCCATTGTCCATCAGGCACATCCATCAAACTGTCGGTGGCGCGCCACGGCGACCGCATTGTCGCCAGCGTCGCCGACAACGGACCGGGCATTCCCGCCGAGGAGCGCGAGAAAGTGTTCCAGCGGCTCTACCGGCTGGACCACAGCCGGTCGACGCCAGGCAGTGGGCTCGGCCTCAGCCTTGTCAGGGCCATTGCCGATCTGCATGGCGCCGTCATCACGCTGGACGATCGCCGGCCTGGACTTGCGGTGGCGGTCGGTTTTCCCATTGCGATCCGCGCGGACTGACGCGAGATCGCCCGCCAGGAATTGACTTCGGAAATTGGCAAAAGTCGAAATGACGGCCAATCTCCCCCCTTGCGGGGGAGATGCCTGGCAAGGCAGAGGGGGGTGCTGTCCCGCCGCCCTGTCGATCTATGGCGACATCGGTGGGCTCACGTCGGGACAACTGGGCATGCCGGCGATCCTTCACACCCCCCTCTGGCCTGCCGGCCATCTCCCCCGCAAGGAGGGAGATCGGCAGCCGCACCGTGATTGTTCACCTATCGATGCGCGTCGACAGGATGATCGACGACAGGGTCCGCTCGACCCCGTCCATGGCGCCGATCTGGTCGAGCAGCATGTCGAGGTCACGGATCGACGGCGCGTCGACGATGACGATCATGTCGAAATTGCCGCTGACCGAATGCAGCGTCCTGACCGTCGTCAACGCGCGCAGGCCGCGCACCACCTTGTCGGCGAGCTTGGGCGTCACGGTGAGCAGCACATGCGCCCGCACCAGCCCTTGCTCATAGTCCGGCGCCAGCCGCACACCATACCCGGTGATGATGCCACGCTGTTCCAGCCGTTCGAGGCGGCTCTGCACGGTTGTCCTCGAGACGCCGAGCTTCCGCGCGAGCTCGGCGGTCGAGGCGCGCGCATTCTCGCGCAGCAGGGAAAGCAGGGCCTGTTCGGCGTCACTGAGCATTTCGACGAATCCTCTCGGCAGATTGCGCAATCAGAGTTTCGTTTCGAACAATTCCACGCTTCCTTTCGACGGGCAAGCTGCGATTCTGCTCACAAGAACAAGCTTTTGCGCGAGGGAATTGGTCATGAAGAAAATTGTTGTTGTCGGCGCCGGCAAGATCGGCTCGACCATTGCCGAGATGCTCGCCGCCACCGGGGATTATCAGGTCACGCTCGTCGACCGCTCGGCGGCGCAGCTCACCGCGGCCGAACTGCCGGCCACGGTCGCGACGCTGGAGCTCGACATCGAAGCCGCCGGTACGTTGGAAGCCGCACTCGCCGGCAAGTTCGCGGTGCTCAGCGCCGCCCCCTTCCATCTGACCACCCGCATCGCCGAGGCGGCGGCCAGTGCCGGCGTACATTATCTCGACCTCACCGAGGACGTCGTCTCAACCCGCCGGGTCAAGGAACTGGCGCGCTCAGGCAAGAGCGCCTTCATTCCGCAATGCGGCCTGGCGCCGGGCTTCATCTCGATCGTCGCCAATGATCTCGCCAGCCGCTTCGATTCGCTGGAAAGCGTGCGCATGCGCGTCGGCGCCCTGCCGCAATATCCCTCCAATGCGCTGAACTACAATCTGACCTGGAGCACCGACGGCGTCATCAACGAATATTGCGAGCCCTGCGAGGCGATCGTCGAGGGTGAGCTGGTCGAAGTGCCGCCGCTGGAGGAGCGCGAGGAGTTCTCGCTCGACGGCGTCACCTACGAAGCGTTCAACACCTCCGGCGGGCTCGGCACGCTGGCCGAGACGCTGAAGGGCAAGGTGCGTACGCTGAACTACCGCACCATCCGCTACCCCGGCCACGCCGCGATCATGAAGGCGCTGCTCAACGACCTCGGCCTGCGCCACCGCCGCGACGTGCTGAAGGACATTTTCGAGAGCGCCCTGCCGGCGACGCTGCAGGATGTGGTCATCGTCTTCGTCACCGTCTCGGGCCGCAAGAACGGCCGCCTACTGCAGGAGACCTACGCCAACAAGATCTACTCGAAGCGCATCGGCGACCAGGTGCGCAGCGCCATCCAGATCACCACGGCGTCCGGCATCTGCGCCGTGCTCGACATGCTGGCCGACGGCAGCCTGCCGGCGAGCGGTTTCATCAAGCAGGAAGACATCGCCCTCGACGCCTTCCTCGCCAACCGCTTCGGCCGCGCCTATGCACAACACGAGATGGTGAGCCGGCTGGCGAGCTGAGGCGGCCAAGCGTAATCTCCCCCCTTGAGGGGGAGATGGCCGGCAGGCCAGAGGGGGTCGGTTCGACCGGATGCGACCCCCTTGCGACAGATGGAGGTTGGCGCTTCACGCGAGGCGACCCCCTCTGTCGCCTTTGGCGACATCTCCCCCTCAAGGGGGGAGATTAGCCGTCGTCCTATTTCCGCAACACCATCGGCCGCCCCAGCAGAAACCGGATGAAATTGCCGGCGTTGCGCGAGACCTTGGCCGAGGTCTGCGACATCTGCTTTTGCGCAGTCTCTTTTCGGGCAGGCGCGCGCGCTTTTGTTTCGGCGCCGGGTCGGCCCACCGTGAAAGCCGGCTCCGCGACCAGCTTGCCGCGCAAGACATTGGCTGCATTGTTGTCATGAATGACGATGCACCATTGAGCCTCCTTCGAGGCCGCCCCGACGGTGTTGAAACGCATCGCCATCCTGGTGTGCTCGTCGCAATAGACCCCGTTCATGGACGGTGATCGCTTCTCGACCAGAGTGCCGAAGGCCGACGTTGGATATTCGTGCTGCGTGTAGCGGTTGGTCGCCGCATCGAAATTCTGGCCGTGCGGAAAGGCGATGTACAGCGGCTGCTGGTTCACCTCGCCCTTGGCGATTTCCCGGCGCGCGTAAAAGTCGACACGTTCCATGAAGGTCGGCGCCAGCGCGCCATCGCTGTCGAGCCGCGTCAGCGAAACGAATTCGGCGTCCGTGTCGCTTTGGACAAACGCATTGAAGGCGACATTGTAGTCCTCGCCTGCCTTGACGAGGACCGGCCTGACCTCGATCCCGATCGCACAGTCGCAGACGGTCCGGATGTAATTCTCGTGTGTCTCGGAATCGAACCCGACCAGGACCGTAAAGTCCTTCAGCGACTGGCCCTCGAGCGAGGGCGCGCAATAGGTGTCGAACAGCGCCAGCCGCTCGACCAGCCACACAGGGTCGAGATTGGCTCTGCCCTTTCCATTCCATTGGCTCGGCATGAAGCCGGTGGCGGTGTTGTAGCGAATTGCCACGTATTTCTTCAGGTCGGTGCTCATGGAACCAGACTAGAGCATGATCCCGAACGGTGGAATCTGGTTTTGGAAAACATGGTGCTCGACACCTTCCCCACCAATCGCTTTGGTCACGCCTAGGCGCAGCATGAGATGGTGAGCCGGCTGGCGGGGTGAGGAGCCTTGTTCTCTCCCTGTGTGAGAAGGATGGGAGCCGGCTGGAGGAGGAAGAGAGCCTTGAGGAATAGGTTCGCGCCTTTCCTCTCCCCCGTCGATCGGGGGAGAGGTGTCGAGCGGAGCTCGACGGAGTGGGGGTCGACCTGGCTCGGGCGTTGTTATTTCAAGCCGGGGCCATGCCTCGCCTTGATTGAGGCCCTGTGGTGAGTTTGTCAGCGGCGGCGCATTTGAGGACCGGCTTCCCCCACTCCGTCGCTGCTACGCAGCGCCACCTCTCCCCCCTCCGGAGGGAGAGGAAAGGAGCCTGGGGTTCGCGCCGCTCCTCTCCCCTTGCGTCCCACAAGGGGGGTAAGCGCCTCAAATATGCAGCGCGTGCCCCAGCGCCTTGAGCGCCGCTTCCTGAAACCCTTCGCCTTGCGTCGGATGGGCATGGGTGGTGCCGGCGATGTCCTCCAGCCTTGCGCCCATTTCCAGCGCCAGTCCAAAAGCCGCCGCCAGTTCCGACACGCCCTGCCCGACCGCCTGGATGCCGAGCACCAGATGGTTGTCGGCGCGGGCGACGACGCGGACGAAGCCGTCTTCACCCAGCTTGGTCATCGCCCGGCCATTGGCAGCGAACGGGAACATGCCGATCTTGATCTCGCCGCCGAGCGCCCTGGCCTCTTCCGGCGAAAGACCAGCGGTGACGAGTTCCGGATCGGTGAAGCAGACGGCGGGAATGGCGCGCTTGTCCCAGCTGCGTTTGTGGCCGGCAATGATCTCGGCGACCATCTCGCCCTGCGCCATCGCCCGGTGCGCCAGCATCGGCTCGCCGGTGACGTCGCCGATGGCAAAGATGCCGCGCATCGAGGTGCGGCACTGGTCGTCGATGCGGATGAATTTTCCAGCCATATCAAGGTCGATCTGGTCGAGCCCCCAGCCTTCGGTCACCGGCTTGCGGCCGACCGTCACCAGGATTTTTTCGGCGGCGACCTTGGTGCTCTTGCCGTCCGCTGTCTCGACCAGCAGCGCATCGCCTTTGGTCGACAGCCCCTTGGCCTTGGCACCTAGCATCACCTCGATGCCGAGTGCGTTGAGCCGCTTGACCACCGGCCGGGTGAGTTCCGCATCATATTGCGCCAGCACGCGCGGCAAGGCCTCGACCACGGTCACTTTGGCGCCCATTTTGGCGAAGGCCATGCCGAGCTCCAGCCCGATATAGCCGCCACCGACGACCGCGAGTTTTTTCGGCACTTCGCTTAGCGCCAGCGCCTCCGTGGAGGAAATCACCGGACCGCCAAAGGGCAGGAACGAAAGGTCCACCGGCGCCGAGCCGGTGGCGATGACGATCGCTTCGGCGCGGATGACCTGCACGCCGGTCTCGGTCTCGACCGCCACAGTCTTGCCGTCGCGAAAGGTAGCCCAGCCGTGAACGGTCTTCACCCCAGCCTTCTTGAGCAGGCCCGCGACGCCACTGTTGAGCCGGCTGACAATGCCGTCCTTCCAAGCGATTGTCTTCGCCAGGTCGAGCGTCGGTGCGGTGAGCGAAATGCCGAGCGGGCTGTTGCCGCCGACCATGTGCGACACCTTCTCGAACTCTTCCGCCACATGGATCAGCGCCTTGGACGGGATGCAGCCGACATTGAGGCAGGTGCCGCCCGGCTTACCGGCTTCCACGATCACCGTATCGACGCCGAGCTGTCCGGCGCGGATGGCGCAGACGTAACCACCAGGACCGGCGCCGATGACGAGCAGCTTGCAGGAGATTTCTTTCATGTTGGCATCCTGGTTCACAATGGTGCTGGAAGGCAGATAATGTTGGGTCCTTCGCGCCGCCCTTGAAGCGCGTAATCTCCCCCCTCGAGGGGGAGATGTCGCCGAAGGCGACAGAGGGGGTCGCCGCGCGTAGAGCGCCGGCCTGCATCTGTCGCGCAAGGCGGTCGCGTCCAGTCGTACCAACCCCCTCTGGCCTGCCGGCCATCTCCCCCTCGAGGGGGGAGATTACGCCCTCCACTGCTTTCGCTGATTTTCAACATTGTAAGAAGAAAACCGGTCCTCCAAGGCAGAGGGGGGCGCTGTCCCGCTGGCATCTCGATCGTTTCCTCAATCCACAAAAATCAGCGCCGGCGTTTCCAGCAGCGTCTTGATGCGCTGGATGAACACCGCCGCGTCCCAGCCGTCGATGACGCGATGGTCGAAGCTGGAGGACAGGTTCATCATCTTGCGCGGGATGAACTGGGTGCCGTCCCACACCGGCCGCACCATCATCTTGTTGACGCCGATGATCGCCACTTCCGGACGGTTGATCACCGGTGTCGTCGCCACGCCGCCCATGGCGCCGAGCGAGGTGATGGTGATGGTCGAGCCGGACAGCTCGTCGCGTGTCGCCGTGCCGGACTTGGCCGCCTCGGCCAGCCTGATGACCTCGGCGCCGCAATCCCAGATGTCGCGCGCCTCGGCGTGCTTGACCACCGGCACCACCAGCCCGGACGGCGTCTGCGCGGCAATGCCGATATGGATGCCGCCATGCTGGTGGATGATGCCGGCCTCGTCGTCGAACAGCGAATTGAGATTGGGCTGGTCCGCTATCGCCTTGACCATCGCCCGCATCAGGAACGGCAGCAGTGTCAGCTTCGGCCTCTCCACGCCCGGACGCTTCTCCTTGTTGAGCGCGGCGCGCAATTCCTCCAGCGCGGTGACATCGATCTCCTCGACATAGGTGATGTGCGGGATGCGCGACTTGGACAGCGACATCTTCTCGGCGATCTTGCGCCGCAAGCCCACCACCTTGATGTCCTCTATCGCATCGTTGCGGGCGAGGCCGGATGCCCTGGCGACCTGCGGTCCGCGCGACAGAAACGCCTCGATATCCTCGTGGCCGATGCGGCCGGCCGGGCCGCTGCCTGCAACCTGCCTGAGATCGATGCCGGCCTCTTTTGCCCTCAGACGAACAGCCGGCGAGGCCAGCGGCTTTTCACCCTCTGGACGCGGTGCGCCCGAGATGGACGGCCGAGCCGTGCTTTTGGGAGCGGCCGCCGCCGGTTTCGCCTTTGGCTCGTCGGCCTTTGGGGACGTCTTCGCAGCTGGCTGCGCGGCGGTCTCGGGCTTCGGGGTCGGAAGTTTTGCCGGAGGCTCGGTGGCCACCGCTTCCACTTCGCCGCTCTGCGGCTTCGCATTGCCCTCGCCCGCCACCTTCAGCCGCACGATGGGCGAGCCGATCGCCACCGTGTCGCCGATCTCGGCGCCTAGCCACAGGATTTCGCCATCGACCGGCGACGGGATCTCGACCGTCGCCTTGTCGGTCATGACGGCGGCAAGCACGGTGTCCTCGCGCACGATGTCACCGACCTTGACATGCCACTCGACGAGCTCGGCCTCGGCGACGCCTTCGCCAACATCGGGCAGCTTGATGATGTGTTCGCCCATTTCAGGCTCCCCCAATCTACGCTTGCAATGTTTCAAGCAGAGCGCGGCCGACCCGTGCGGGACCGGGAAAATAGTCCCACTCCTGCGCATGCGGATAGGGCGTGTCCCAGCCGGCGACCCGCGCCACCGGCGCCTCCAGATGGTAGAAGCAGTTTTCCTGCACCAGCGCCGACAGCTCGGCGCCGAAGCCCGACGTCAGCGTCGCCTCATGCACGATGACGCAGCGCCCGGTCTTCTTGACCGAGGCGACGATCGCATCGAGATCGAGCGGCAGCAGCGTTCTCAGATCGATGATCTCGGCATCGATGCCGGTTTCCTCGACCGCGGCCTGCGCGACATAGACCATGGTGCCGTAGGCGAGCACCGTGATAGCCGAGCCCGCCCGGCGGATCGCCGCCTTGCCGAGCGGCACGGTGTAGTGGCCGTCGGCCACCTCGCCCAGCTCATGCTTCGACCATGGCGTCACCGGCCGGTCGTGATGGCCGTCGAACGGACCGTTGTAGAGCCGCTTCGGCTCCAGGAAAATCACCGGATCGGGGTCCTCGATCGCCGCGATGAGCAGCCCTTTGGCGTCGTGCGGGTTGGACGGCACCACCGTCTTCAGGCCCGACACATGGGTGAACAGCGCTTCGGGGCTCTGGCTGTGCGTCTGGCCGCCGAAGATGCCGCCACCGGTCGGCATGCGGACCACGATCGGACAGGTGAAATCGCCGTTGGAGCGGTAACGCAGCCGCGCCGCTTCCTGGGTCAGCTGGTCGTAGGCCGGATACATGTAGTCGGCAAACTGAATCTCCACGCAGGGTTTCAAGCCATAGGCCGCCATGCCGATGGCCGAGCCGACAATGCCGGATTCGTTGATCGGCGCGTCGAAGCAGCGGCTCTTGCCATATTTGGCCTGCAGACCCTGCGTGCAGCGGAAGACGCCGCCGAAGAAGCCGACATCCTCGCCGAAGACGACGACTTTATCGTCGCGCCCCATCGACACATCCATGGCGTCGCGGATGGCCTCGATCATGGTCCGTCTCGGCATGGTCAAACTCCCGCCTGCTGGCGCTGGCGCCGCAGATGCGGCGGCATTTCGGCGTAGAGGCCCTCGAACATGTCGCGGGTCGACGGCTTACCGCCGGCATGCAGCGTGCCGTGACTTTCGGCCTCCTTCTGCGCCGCGATCACCGTGTCGAGGATTTCCGCCTCGGCCTGCGCGTGCCGCTCGTCCGACCAGACACCGAGCACGATGAGATGGTTCTTCAGCCGCACGATCGGGTCGCCGAGCGGCCAGGCGTCGGATTCGGTCTTTGGCCGATAGGCGGACGGGTCGTCCGAGCTCGAATGCGCGCCGGCACGGTAGGTGACATATTCGACCAGCGTCGGCCCGAGATTGCTGCGCGCACGCTCCGCCGCCCATTTGGCAACGGCATGGACGGCGAGATAGTCGTTGCCGTCGACGCGCAGCGACGGGATGCCGAAGCCGAGGCCTCTTGCCGCAAAAGTGCCCGAGCCGCCGCGCGCGATGCCTTGAAAGGTCGAGATCGCCCATTGGTTGTTGACGACATTGAGAACGACGGGCGCCTTGTAGGTGGAGGCGAACACCAGCGCCGAATGGAAGTCGGACTCGGCCGTCGAGCCGTCGCCGATCCAGGCCGCGGCGATTTTCGAATCATTGCTGATTGCCGAAGCCATCGCCCAGCCGACCGCCTGAATGTACTGCGTCGCCAGATTGCCGGAGATCGAAAAGAAGCCATGCTCCTTTGACGAATACATGATCGGCAATTGCCGGCCCTTCAGTGGGTCGGCCTCGTTGGAATAGATCTGGTTCATCATCGTGACCATCGGATAGCCGTCGGCGATGAGCAGGCCGGCTTGCCGATAGGTCGGGAAGTTCATGTCGCCAGGCGCCAGTGCCTTGCGGAAGGCGCAAGCCACCGCCTCTTCGCCCAGATGCTGCATGTAGAAGGAGGTCTTGCCCTGCCGCTGTGCCATCTGCATGCGCGCATCGAAGGTCCGCAGCGTCATCATGTGGCGCAGGCCGGCCAAAAGTTCCTCATCGGAGAGCAGGCCGGCCCAGGGGCCGACGGCTTCGCCGGTGCGGTTCAGCACGCGGATGATCGAGAAGGCATGATCGCGGATGGTGCGCGGATCGACATCGATCTCGGGGCGCGGCACCGAGCCGGCTTTCGGGATCGGCACATTGGAAAAGTCAGGCGTTCCGCCCGGCCGCACTTCCGGCTCCGGAACGTGAAAACGCAACATCCCAGCATCGGCCATGACCTTTGTCCTCCAATGTTGCCTGGCCCAACGTTGCCCGGAAAGATATTTGCATATCTGCGCGGCCAGACCAGTGCGAATTCGTTGGGCAAGCCTCCGGTCCGGCCGCGCCGGCCGATCCAGCCTCCCCAGCACCAAGATGAAGATATGTCGGCGAAATTTCTTGTCGATGTTGGGCAGCGGCGCGCAATTTGGGAGAAGGATGCGGCGGGTTTCCCGCCAGATAAGGCGATTGGCGGGCAGGGCTTGGGTTCCTCTCATGAACGGCTTCCCCCACTCCGTCGCTGCTTCGCAGCGCCACCTCTCCCCCCTCCGGAGGGAGAGGAAGGGAGCCAAGGGCGACGAACTCGCGCCTTTCCTCTCCCCCGTCGATCGGCTAGGGCATATACACATCTCGCAAGGCCCAACCATCGGCACAGGCACGGAAGTAGGCCAAGCCGTTGTAGAAGGTGATAGGGCCTGGTGGCCTTGAGGAGGCATAACCGTTCCAGCCGCCGAGCCTTGCGATGATCCAGGCCGCCCATGCGAGTGAGTTTTTGGGGTAGGGATTGGATTGCAGCCGCGTCTTGCCCTTGAAGCGTGTCTCGATCGCCGAGAGCGTATCGATCTCGTTGGACGTGAAGGCGAGGCTCGCCTGTTGATCGCCTTGGCCATTGCGGGCCTGCACGAGCTGCATGACGATGATGGCGGCCTTGGCGGCGATGGCGACGAGCTTTTCCAAGCGCGCGGCCGATTGCAGCTGGCTGTCTTCGATCTTCAAGCCTTGGCTCTTCATCACCCGGAAGAACTGCTCGATGACCCAGCGCTGCTTGTACCAGTCGACGATCTGCCAGGCCTGGGAGGGTGTGGCCACCGCATGGGTGGTCAGCAGCAGCCAGTGAAGCGGCTCCACGTCGGCGGGCGCAGCCGTCTCGATGACTTCGACCCAGCGCAGCGTCACGCCTTTGGGCAGGTTGGCCTCGCGCAGGTTGCCCGGCCGCCGGATCGTGGCTTCGCCAAAGCGCAAGCAAAGCTCGGCTCGACGCGCCGGGCGGTCGGCCCGTTCGCGCAGCTCGATCACCTGGGTGTCACTGAACGCCACCTCCTGCACGGCACGGCGCAGCGTTGTGCCCGAAAGCAGTGCGCGGTCATGCATGACGCGTGTCAGCACGTGGAAAGAGCCATCCGGCACACGCGCCCACATCATATAAAAGTCACTCTCACGATCGGCGATGAAAGTGACCATACGGGCCCGGGCCAGCACTGGCTTGGCCGCTTGCGCGGTTTCGACCCAGCGGCACGATTCCTTCTCGCTCAACGAGCGATCAGCGTGCGGTGGCAGCTCTTCATCGCCCCGTGTCCAAACCCGCCCGCCCACAAGACCAAGGCAAGAACCGCGCTCGGCATCAAGGGCGAGCATCGGATGCAGCAGCATGCCCCAGCAATTGCCCTTCTTGATCCTGCCAAGATCGCGCCGGTTGTCCTGCGTCGTTGGGAATCTGATCTCGCTGGTGTCTTGCAGCGCCAAAACATGCCGGCCGTCCACTGCAACCCGCGTCGGTTGGCTCCAGCCTTCAATCACCCGCTCGACCGTCACCGCATCATTGCCGAGAAAGCGCCCATAGCGGATCTCCTCGGAATGGTTGCCGCCAGAAAGCTGGCGCAAGCACACCGTTTCGCGCAGCACCATGCCTTGGAGCAGCGACGCCCCCCTTTATCGAGGCGGCGATCTCCAAACAAACCTAATGACCACGACGGGCACGACATCGGCGACAATCCTTGCAAATCAGACCGTCGCAGAAAAAATCATACCTCAGGCATTCGCGGAATCCGACCCAGCCAAGGCGAGTCAATCCGCCGCACCGAGATATGTATATGCCCTAGCGTCGATCGGGGGAGAGGTGGCGAGCGAAGCTCGACGGAGTGGGGGTCGATCTTTCATCGAAGCAATGCTTCCGACTGACTACGGCTTGCCTGAGTTTTCTTGCTCGCCGGGTTGTGCCTTGTCTTACGGCGGCGCGTTTGGCGAATGGCTTCCCCCACTCCGTCGCTGCTTCGCAGCGCCACCTCTCCCCCCTCCGGAGGGAGAGGAAGGGAGCCAAGGGCGACGAACTCGCGCCTTTCCTCTCCCCCGTCGATCGGACACCCTTGTGGGGAGAGGAACCCAAGCTGGATGCCGCCCGCTCATCATGCTAACCAACCCGCCATGGCACAGAAGAAAGCATACGAGGTCGATGGGTGGCTGGCGCGGCCGGACCAGCGCATCTCCATTGTCCTGCTTTACGGTCCCGATCGCGGCCTCGTTTCCGAGCGGGCAAAGGCCTTTGCCGGCAAGACCGGCCTGCCGCTCGACGATCCGTTCTCGGTGGTCCGGCTGGAGGGTTCGGAGGTCGATCGCGATGAGGGCCGGCTGCTTGACGAGGCGCGCACCGTGCCGATGTTTTCCGACCGGCGCCTGCTGTGGGTGCGCAATGCCAGCGGCCAGAAGGCGCTGGCTGACGACGTCAAGGCGCTGACAGCGGAACCCGCGCGCGATGCGATCATCCTGATCGAGGCCGGCGATCTCAAGAAGGGCGTCGGGCTGCGTGCCATCGTCGAGGCCGCGGACAACGCCATGGCGCTGCCTTGCTATGCCGATGAAGCCCGCGACATCGACGCGGTCATCGACGATGAACTGCGCAAGGCCGGCATGTCGATGACCATGGAGGCAAGACAGGCGCTGCGCCGCAATCTCGGCGGCGACCGGCTGGCCTCGCGCGGCGAGATCGAAAAGCTCGTGCTCTATGCCCATGGCCAGCAGGACATCGGCTTGGAAGACATCAAGGCGATGTCGGGCGACGTGTCAGGCGCCTCTTTCGACGACGCGGTCGATGCGCTTCTTGAAGGCAAGATCGGCGACTTCGACACCGCCTTCACCCGCCATTGCCAGTCCGGCGGCCAGCCCTTCCTGGTGCTGTCCTCGGCGATGCGGCAGTTGCAGCAGATCCAGGTCATGCGCGGGCAGATGGAGTCCGGCAACCGCAACGCCGCCTCGGTCGTTGCCGCCGCTCGGCCGCCGGTTTTTTTCTCCAGGCGCAAGCTGGTGGAAAAGGCGCTGGAGCGCTGGAACGTCGACGCGCTCAGCCGTGCGCTGACCCGGCTGCAGACGGCGGTGCTGCAGACACGGCGGCGGCCGGATCTTTCGGTGGCGCTGGCGAGACAGGCGCTGCTGGGGATCGCGGTGGAGAGCAGCCGCTTGGCGCAGCGCGCCTGATCTCCCCCCTCGAGGGGGAGATGTCGCCGAAGGCGACAGAGGGGGTCGTTGCGCGTGAAGCGCTGGCCTCTTCTTCGTTGCCGCAGGGGGCCGGCGCTTGATGTGGGGCGACCCCCTCTGGCCTGCCGGCCATCTCCCCCTCAAGGAGGGAGATTCGCGGCGGCACCGATTTCGCCAATCACCAGCGCCACAAAAGGAAAAGGCCGGCCCAATGGCCAGCCCCTTTCCACATGCGCGCAATCTCCGGTCTGAATATACTTCTCCGGCTAACTACCGCTCCTGCTTCAGCCTTCTGCACAGCTCATCAAGCTGCTCCAGCGACCGGTACGACACCCGCAAAGTGCCGCCCTTGCCCTTGTGGTCCACCGACACAATCATGCCGATCGTGTCGGTCAACAGCTTTTCCAGGGCCAGCGTGTCGGCGTCTTTCTGCTCCGGACTCGGCGCCGGCTTGGCTTCCTTCGCGCTGCTGCTGCCGGCCGGCATCTGCGCCAGCGCTTCGGCCTGGCGCACCGAAAGTCCCTCTTCGACGATGCGCTTGGCAAGGCCGGCTGGATCTTCCGCCGTCACCAGCGTGCGGGCATGGCCCGCCGACAGGGCGCCGTCGACCAGCATGTCGCGGATCACATCCGGCAGCTTCAACAGCCGCAGCGTGTTGGCGACATGGCTGCGGCTCTTGCCGATGACCTGGCCGAGATCGGCCTGGGTGTAGCCGTGATCGTCGATCAACTGCTGGTAACCGAGCGCTTCCTCGACCGCATTGAGGTCGGTGCGCTGGACGTTCTCGATGATCGCCAGTTCGAGCGCGGTGCGGTCGTTGACCTCGCGGATGATGACCGGGATCTCGGACAGCCCGGCGCGCTGCGCCGCGCGCCAGCGCCGCTCGCCGGCGATGATCTCGTAGCGGCCGGCCTGCGTCGGCGACGGCCGTGCCACCACCGGCTGGACGACGCCATGTTCGCGGATCGACTGGGCAAGATCGGTCAGCTCGGCGTCGCCGAAATGCCGGCGCGGATTTTTCGGATTTGGCGTCAGGAACTCGATCGGAACCTTGCCGTCGGCGCTCATACCTGTCTTTTCGGGCGCTGCCGGGCGATCAATCTCGCCGATCAGCGCTGCAAGCCCGCGGCCCAGTCTCTTTCTCGAAAGGTCTTCGCTCATCTTTATTCCAACGTCTCGGATCGTTTCGGTATCGAATCGGCTTTTAACGATGCACCCAGCCTAATCAAGCAGCGCGTAATTTACGCTCGCGGCGGATCACTTCCGACGCCAGTTGCAGATAGGCCTGGCTGCCCGAGCATTTCAGGTCATAGAGGATCGCCGGCTTGCCGTAGGATGGCGCCTCGGACACCCGCACATTGCGCGGAATGATGGTCTCGTAGACCTTGTCGCCCATATGCGCCCGCACATCCTGCACCACCTGGTTGGCGAGATTGTTGCGGCCGTCATACATGGTCAGCACGATGCCCTGGATGGTCAAATCCGGATTGATCGAACGGCGGACCTGCTCGACCGTTTCCAGCAACTGGCTGAGACCTTCGAGCGCGAAGAACTCGCATTGCAGCGGCACAAGAACAGAATCGGCTGCCGCCATGGAATTCAAAGTCAAAAGGTTGAGCGACGGTGGGCAGTCGATCAGCACATAGCCGAAGGGCGCCCCGCGGTCGGTCGCGGCGCGAAGCGCATTGCGCAGCTTGAGCACACGGTCGGGGGCGGAAGCGATCTCCATTTCGATGCCGAGCAGATCGAGCGTCGACGGCACGATCGAGAGGCCAGGCACCGCCGTCGGAATGGCCGCGGCCTCCAGCTCCAGCTCGCCGGTCAGCACGTCATAGGACGAGACCGTCCGGTCCTTGCGGTCGATGCCGAGGCCGGTGCTGGCATTGCCTTGCGGATCGAGATCGACGATCAGCACCTTTTCGCCGATCGCGGCAAGCGCGGTCGCCAGATTGATGGCGGTGGTGGTCTTGCCGACGCCGCCCTTCTGGTTGGCTACGGTGATGATTCGGGGGCCATTCTTCATCATGGGTCTATGCCAGAAGTTCATTTTTGGGTCGCCAAATGGTCTGACCAATGGTCTTACAAGTCGCAGATCAGACAGGTCGCAGGTTGGACAGTTCCAGGATGACCCCGTGAGGGTCGGTCACACTGGGATGTTCTACCAGATCGAAGGACCATCGGTGAACGCTTTCTTGCACTTCGGCGCGATAATCCCGGCCTTTGTGGAACAGGCCGCGCGCGCCTGACGTTAGCCAGGGCGCAGACAGGTCCAGCAAGGTCGAAAGCGAGGCCAGCGCCCGCGCCGTGACAATTTGCGGTGTCGAAACAAGCGCATGGCTGTCATCGATGCGGCGCGCCACCACCCGCGCCGGCAGGCTGAACTGCCCGACCACGGTCTGCAGGAAGGATGCCTTTTTGCGATTGCTTTCAACCAGATCGATGCTGGCGCCGTCGCGCTCGGCAAGCAGGAAAGCCATGACGAGGCCGGGAAATCCGCCGCCTGAGCCGAGATCGACCCAGCGTTTGGCTTGAGGCTCTATGCGCCCGAGCTGCGCGCTGTCCAGGATATGGCGCTGCCAGACATCGCCCGACGTCGATTGCGCCACGAGATTTATGCTGCGATTCCATTTCTGGAACACCTGCTCGAACGCCACCAGCCGATCGAATGTTTCACGTGAAACCGGGCCTGCCGCGTCCTGCAGACTCTCTAGGGACATAGAACTCACGCAACATCCCTTTGTGGGCGCCGGGCACTCTCAGCATGGCGGACATGCGCGACAATGATCGCCAGCGCCGCCGGCGTCATGCCTTCCATGCGCTGGGCATCGGCGATGGAGCGCGGCCGCCGCGCCTGCATCTTCTGCTTCAGCTCGTTGGACAGCCCCGGCACGCCGGCGAAATCGACCGTTTCGGGGATCAACCGGCTCTCTTCATGCCGGATCTGCGCGACATCCGTCTTCTGACGATCGAGATAGACAGAATATTTTGCTTCCGTTTCGAGGCGCTCCGCCGTCTTGGCGTCGATTTCCGCAAAGCGCGAATCGATACGTGCCAGCCAGGCCACATCGACGTCGGGATAGGACAGCAATTCATATCCGGACCGGCGCACGCCATCCCGGTTGATCTCCAGCCCGTGACGTGCAGCCTCGTTGGGCGTCAGGGTGAGCGACTTCGCCAGCTGACGTGCCTCATCGAGGCACTGCATGACATGCCCGTAGCGCTGAATCCGCTGCGTCGAGGCAATTCCCAACCTCGACGCCAACGGAGTCAGCCGCTCATCCGCGTTGTCGGCGCGCAGCGACAGCCGGAACTCGGCCCGCGAGGTGAACATCCGGTAGGGTTCGCTGATGCCGCGGCTGGTCAAATCGTCGACCATCACCCCGATATAGGCTTCGGTGCGGCTGAGCACGATCTGCTCGTTGCCCGATATCAGCCGCGCCGCATTGAGGCCGGCAAGCAGGCCCTGCCCGGCTGCTTCCTCATAGCCGGTCGTGCCGTTGATCTGCCCGGCGAGAAACAGACCACTGATGCGCTTCGTCTCCAGCGTCTGATGCAGCTCGCGCGGATCGACATGATCATATTCAATGGCATAGCCAGGCTGCAGCATGGTTGCGCGCTCAAGCCCGGGGATGGTTTTCAGGATATCGAGCTGCACATCCTGCGGCAGCGAGGTCGAAATCCCGTTGGGATAGACGGTGTCGTCATCAAGACCTTCCGGCTCCAGAAAGATCTGGTGGCCGTCCCTGTCGCCGAACTTGACGATCTTGTCCTCGATCGACGGGCAATAGCGCGGTCCGACACCTTCGATCGAGCCGGAATACATCGCGGACCGGCCAAGATTGGCGCGGATTAACTCATGCGTGGCCGTGGTCGTGCGCGTGATGCCGCACTCGATCTGCGGCGTCTCGATGCGGTCGGTCATCAGCGAGAACGGCACCGGATCCTCATCCGCGGCCTGCTTTTCCAGCGACGCCCAATCGATGGTCCGGCCATCGAGCCGCGGCGGTGTGCCGGTCTTCAGACGGCCGAGCTTGAAGCCCGCACGGTCCATCGTCGCCGACAGGCCAAGGCTGGCCTGCTCGTTCATGCGACCGGCGACAATCTTCTTCTCGCCGATATGAATAAGCCCGCGCAGGAAGGTTCCGGTGGTCAAAACGGCCGCGCCGCAAGCCAGGCGCCGCCCGTCAGCCAGGAGAACAGCCTTGATCTGCTCGCCGACGATTTCGAAGTCCAGAACCTCGCCTTCGACCACGTCGAGATCGTTCTGCTGCCGAATCGCTTCTTGCATGGCAAGGCGATAGAGCTTTCTATCGGCCTGCGTGCGGGGTCCGCGCACGGCGGGACCCTTGCGGCGGTTGAGCAGACGGAATTGAATGCCGGCAGCATCCGCCACGCGGCCCATCAGGCCATCCATGGCATCGATCTCGCGCACCAGATGACCCTTGCCGAGCCCGCCGATCGCCGGATTGCAAGACATCACGCCGATCGTGTCAAAGCGCAGCGTCACCAGCGCGGTTCTCGCGCCGGCACGCGCGGCGGTGCTGGCCGCCTCGCAACCTGCGTGGCCGCCACCCACCACAACCACATCATAGTGATTGGTCATTTCCAAACGTCCCAGACTCAAAAGATTGAGGACACATGTCCCCGCGAAGCAGTGCTGTCAAGAAAACTCCGCGACGAGTTTCACGTGAAACAGGGTGAGAGGCACATCCGATGATGTTTCACGTGAGTCACGACCAGGGATTGCCGAGTGTTCCCAACCTCGTCATCCACGGGCGGAGCAGCCGCGAAGCGGCGTCGCGGAGACCCGAGGATCCATGCCGCGACCTTGCTGACGGAGCAGAATTCTGGACCGTAGCAACGCTTTGGAGCCCCGGCATGGATCCTCGGGTCTGCGCTGCGTTGCTGCGCTCCTTGCTCCGCCCGTGGATGACGAAGCGATTGATGTTTCTGCCAATCGCCAAGGCCTACGGTTCCGCGCGGACAATCCCTCAAGCCTCTATCCCAAGCATCTAGGCCGATAGGCAAATCCCGTCTGGGCGAAAGAGTGTTTCACGTGAGTCATTTCCCTATGCAAAACTGCGAGAAAATCACGTCCAACATGTCCTCGACATCGATGGCGCCGACGAGCCGGCCCAGGCGATCGGCAGCGAGCCGCAACTCCTCGGCGCGCAATTCCTGCCCGACAGTCTGCCCATCAATGGCCCGAAGCAGATGGCGGTTTGCTGCACCAAGCAATTCGACGTGGCGAAGGCGCGACGGCAGGATATCCCCGACGTTGCCGGCCGCCTCCGCCGCACGCTGGCCGATTTCCGCCAGCAGTCCCTCCACGCCGGTCCCGTCCTTCACCGAGATGACGAGATCATAATCAACGGCCGCATCGCTCGCCGCGCGGTCTTCCAGCAGATCGAGCTTGGTGCCGACGCGCAAGGTCGGCGCCGTCGACAGCGAACCGATATCCCTGGGATCCAAGACATCTCTAAGCAACAGCAAGAGATCGGCGCCATGTGCCTTGGCTCTCGCCTTCTCGATGCCGATCGCCTCGACCTTCCCAGCGGCATCGCGCAGCCCGGCCGTGTCGATCAGCCTGACGCGCAGCCCCTGAAGATCAAGTATCACTTCAAGCAGATCGCGGGTCGTGCCAGGTTCATCCGTTACTATAGCGGCATCCCGCCGTGCCAGGGCGTTGAACAGACTCGACTTACCGGCGTTGGGCGCACCAAGGATGACGACCTCGAAGCCGTCACGGATGATCTCGGCAGCGCGAAATCCGGCAACGTGCCGGTCGATTTCATCGATCATTGTCCGGACATCAGACCAAACCGTATCCGAAACGGAACCGGGGACATCGTCCTCATCGGCAAAATCAATCTCCGCCTCGATCATGGCCCGGGCGTGGATCAGCCTGCGGCGCCAGCCGAGGTAGAGTTCGCTCTGAGCGCCTTCGGCATTTTGGACAGCAAAACGCCGCTGCGCCTCCGTCTCGGCATTGACGAGATCCGCCAGCGCCTCGGTCTCGACCAGATCGACCTTGCCGTTGAGAAAGGCGCGGCGGGTGAATTCGCCCGGTTCCGCGTGCCTGACGCCGTCGAAACCAGTGATCGTCTCCAGCATCCTGGCCACCACGGCGCGTCCTCCATGAACGTGGAATTCCGCCACATCCTCGCCCGTAAAACTGGCCGGTCCGGGAAAGAAGACGACCAAGCCGTTATCGAGTACGGTTCCATCGGGCGCCCTGAACCTGCGCAAAACCGCCGCGCGGTCCTTAACCATAGCGCCGGCAATCGTTTCGACTACGAATCGAGTCTGCGGGCCGGAAATGCGAATGACGGCGACGCCGGCCGGAAGCCGGCCGCTCGACAGCGCAACGATCGAATCGCCTGAAATCATTTGCCCGCTCTACCGAACCGCTCTAGCTTCACGCCTATCCGACCACCCGAGTTTGTTCATCGTGACGCTGCCCGCGCAAAACCTGCTTGCTGAAGAAGCCAGCCCCTATCTGCAGCAGCACAGCGGCAATCCCGTCCACTGGCGGGCCTGGTCGCCGGCTTCGCTCGAAGAGGCCAAGGCGCTGGACAGGCCGATCCTGCTCTCGGTCGGCTATGCCGCCTGCCATTGGTGCCATGTCATGGCCCACGAAAGCTTCGAGAACGATGACGTCGCCGCCGTCATGAACCGTCTGTTCGTCAATATCAAGGTCGACCGCGAGGAGCGTCCCGACATCGACCAGATCTATATGGCGTCGCTCTCCGCGATGGGCGAGCAAGGCGGCTGGCCGCTGACCATGTTCCTGACCCCGGACGGCAAGCCGTTCTGGGGCGGCACCTATTTTCCGCGCGAGCCGCGCTATGGCCGCCCCGGTTTCATCCAGGTGATGGAGGCGGTGGACAAGGCCTGGCGGGAGAGGAGGGCGAGCCTCAACCAGAGCGCCGACGGCCTGACGACGCATGTCGAGGCGCGGCTCGCCGGCTCGCATATGAAAACAGCGCTCGATCGCGACACGCTGGCGGAGCTTGCCAAGGGCATAGACGGCATGGTCGACGGCGATCTCGGCGGTCTGCGCGGCGCGCCGAAATTCCCGAATGCGCCGTTCATGCTGACACTCTGGCTGTCCTGGCTGCGCGACGGCAACGCCAGCCATCGCGACGACGTCCTGCTCAGTCTCGAACAGATGGTGAGCGGCGGCATCTACGACCATATCGGCGGCGGGCTCAGCCGCTACTCGACCGACGCCGAATGGCTGGTGCCGCATTTCGAAAAAATGCTCTACGATAACGCCCAGCTCATCCGCTTTTGCAACTGGGCCTACGCGGCGAGCGGCAACGAATTGTTCCGGGTACGAATCGAAGAGACAGTCGACTGGCTGCTGCGCGAAATGCGCGTTGACGGCGGCGCCTTTGCCGCCAGTCTCGATGCCGACAGCGACGGCGAGGAAGGGCTGTTCTACACCTGGAGCCAAGACGAGATCGAAGCCGCACTCGGAGACGATTCCGCCTTGTTTTTCAATCACTTCACGCTCGCCAGCCCGCATGGTTGGGAAGGCAAGCCGGTTGTCCACCAAACAAGGTCCCAGCAGTCGCAAAGTGTGATCGACGGCGAAGAGCTCAGCCCACTGAAGGCGAAGCTTCTCACTGTGCGGGAACAACGGGTCAGGCCAGGCCTGGACGCAAAGAGCCTCACCGACTGGAACGGCCTGATGATTGCAGCACTCGCCGAGGGCGGCCGGTCGCTGGCGCGGCCTGACTGGATCGATAAGGCGGCGAAGGCCTTTGCCCTTATCAGCTCTGGCAGCCGCGACGGCCGCTTGCCCCATTCGATGCTCGGCTCCAGGACATTGTTTCCTGCTTTGTCCAGCGACTACGCCGCCATGACCAATGCAGCGATCTCGCTGTTCGAGGCATCAGGCGATTGGAGCTATGTCGACCAAGCCAGCCAGTTCGTCGGGCAGCTCGACCATTGGCACGCCGACACCGAAAAGACCGGCTACTATTTGACCGCCTCGGATAGCGCCGACGTGCCGATCCGCATCAGGGGCGATGTCGACGAAGCCATTCCTTCCGCAACCGGCCAGATCATCGAGGCATTGATCCGGCTTGCCTCCGTCACCGGCGATCTCGAGCTGCACGAGAGAGCCTGGGAAGTCGCCGAGCATGCCGCCGGCCGTGCTGCGCACCAGGCCTATGGCCAGGCCGGCATCGTCAACGCCTGCGCGCTGGCGATCGAGCCGCTCAAGCTGGTCATCGTCGATGGACTGGACGATCCAAAGCTCGTTCCGGTTGCGAATCGATGCCCGGACCCGCGTCGCGTCGACATCATCGTGCCGATCGGTACGGTAGCGAATCGACCCTTGCTGCCCGGTGGAATCCTGCCGCCGACCAACAGAGCGGGTGCATGGTTGTGTACGGGGCAGGTTTGCTTGCCGGCGGTCACGGATGCTGAGGAGTTGGAGAAGCTGTTGAGGGGATAGCGCCTCACCCTCCCCCTTGTGGGGAGGGTCGGCTCGCGATCGTAGCGAAGCGTAGATCGTGGGACGGGGTGGGGGGTGAATCGCCAACCCCCGGTGCTGACCCCCACCCCGCTCCGCTACGCGGATCGACCCTCCCCACAAGGGGGAGGGTAAGCCCTTACGTGTTCATCGAATCGAAGAAGTCCGCATTGGTCTTGGTCTGCTTCAGCTTGTCGATCAGGAACTCGATCGCGTCGGTGGTCCCCATCGGCGCCAGGATGCGGCGCAGCACGAAGATCTTCTGCAGATCCTGCTTGGAAACCAGCAGGTCCTCCTTGCGGGTGCCGGACTTCAAGATGTCCATGGCCGGATAGATGCGCTTGTCGGCCACCTTGCGGTCGAGCTGGATTTCGCAGTTGCCGGTGCCCTTGAACTCTTCGAAGATGACTTCGTCCATGCGGCTGCCGGTATCGATCAGCGCGGTGGCGATGATGGTCAAGGAGCCGCCTTCCTCGATGTTGCGGGCGGCGCCGAAGAAGCGCTTCGGCCGCTGCAGCGCGTTGGCGTCGACACCGCCGGTCAGCACCTTGCCGGATGACGGCACGACGGTGTTGTAGGCGCGGCCGAGACGGGTGATCGAATCGAGCAGGATGACGACGTCGCGGCCATGTTCGACCAGGCGCTTGGCCTTCTCGATGACCATTTCGGCGACCTGCACGTGGCGCACCGCCGGTTCGTCGAAGGTCGAGGAGATCACCTCGCCCTTCACCGAGCGCTGCATGTCGGTCACCTCTTCCGGCCGCTCGTCGATCAGAAGCACGATCAGATAGCATTCGGGATGGTTGGCGGTGATCGAGTGGGCGATGTTCTGCATCAGAACCGTCTTGCCGGTACGCGGCTGCGCGTTGATCAAAGCGCGCTGTCCCTTGCCGATGGGCGCGACCAGGTCGATCACGCGCGCCGAGATGTCCTTGGTGGTCGCATTCTCGATCTCCATCTTCAGCCGCTTGGTCGGATAGAGCGGCGTCAGATTGTCGAAGTGGATCTTGTGACGGATCTTTTCGGGATCGTCGAAATTGATCGTGTTGACCTTGAGCAGCGCGAAATAGCGCTCGCCCTCTTTCGGGCTGCGGATAGGCCCTTCGACCGTATCGCCGGTCTTCAGCGAAAAGCGTCGGATCTGCGACGGCGAAATATAGATGTCGTCGGGACCTGGCAGATAGTTGGCGTTGGCGGAGCGCAGGAAACCAAAACCATCCTGCAGCACCTCGACCACGCCGTCGCCGATGATCTCGATCTCCTGGGCGGCCAGTTTCTTCAGGATCGCGAACATCAGCTCCTGCTTGCGCATCACGCTGGCGTTTTCGACCTCGAGCGATTCGGCATAAGCGATCAGCTCTGGTGGTTTCTTGTTTTTGAACTCGGCGAGTTTCATTTCTTGCATAGACGGACCTTGAACAGATGGAGTCTGGGTAAGCTTTGGGAAAATATCGGCGGGATGCGACAAATGCCGGGCGCGGCCGAAAGCAATGAAGGGCGGCGCATGACGGGAAGGAAGACCCGTCTTTTATCGTCGGTCGGGGGAAAGAGCAAGCTGCGTTTTGCGGGACCGGTAAAGGCCTCAAAGCGCATCATGCATGTCGTTGTCCCAAAACCGGCGACCACTTTTGAACGACATGCATCAGAACGGCTTGACGACAACCAGGATTACGATTGCGATCATCAGCAATGTGGGGATCTCGTTGATCATTCGCCAGTGCTTCGCCGGTTTTTCATTGCGATCCTCGGCGAATTTGCGCACCGCACCGGCCAGATAGCCGTGAACGGCGGACAATAAAAGCACCGCACCGACCTTCGCGTGCAGCCAGCCGCCTTCGAAACCAAAGCCTTTCCAGGCAAGCCACAGGCCGAACACCCAGGTGACGATCATCGCCGGATTGATGATGCCGCGCAGCAGGCGCCGCTCCATCACCTTGAAGGTCTCCGACTGCACCGAGCCCATCTCGGCATCGGCGTGGTAGACCAGCAGCCGCGGCAGATAGAGCATGCCCGCCATCCACGAGATGACAGCGAGGATATGGATCGTCTTGGCCCACGGATAGAAGCTGTCGGGTGCGGCGAAATACAAAAGCGCGGTGAGCACAACCAGTACGGCGATACCGATCGTCATGCGCATCATCGCCTGGCCGGTACTGTTCGTGTTGTTCATCTGAGCCATCAGCGTGTCGCGCTCCGTACCTGCTTCACCATCGCCTCGACATGGGCGATCGGCGTCTCCGGCGTGATGCCGTGACCGAGATTGAAAATCAGCGGCCCATCTCCCAGCGCTTTCAGGATCGCTCCGACGCCGTCGGATAGCGCCTTGCCGCCAGCCACGAGGCGCAAGGGATCGAGGTTGCCCTGTACCGCACCCGAGCGCTGCAAATCCTTCGCCGCCTCCAGGGGCACCGTCCAGTCGATCCCCAGACCCGTCACATTGGTCTTCTGGCGATAGCTCTGGTAGCGGGCGCCGGCGCCCTTGGGGAAGCCGATGATCGGAACGTCGGGATGAACGGCTCGTACCTGGCGAACGATCTCCGCCACCGGCTGCACGCAGAACAGGTCGAAAGACGCATCGTCGAGTACGCCGGACCAGGAATCGAAAATCTGCACCACATCCGCACCGGCCTCGATCTGGCGGATGAGATAGGCGGCCGAATGATCGGCAAGCACCTCCAGCAGGTGCTGGAATGCCGCCGGCTCGCGATAGGCAAACAGCCGCGCCGGCGCCTGGTCGGGCGTGCCATGGCCGGCAATCATGTAGGTCGCCACCGTCCACGGCGCACCGCAGAAGCCAATCAGTGTTGTCTCGTCTGGCAGTTTGGCCCGCAACCGACGAACCGTCTCGTAGACCGGTTCGAGATTTACGTGAAACACCTTGCCTTCCAGAGCCAATATCTCCGGCACCGTAATCGGCGTCAGCAGCGGCCCTCGCCCCTCTTCGAAGCGGACGTCGCGGCCAAGCGCATGCGGAACCACAAGGATATCGGAAAACAGGATCGAGGCATCGAAGCCGAAGCGCTCGATCGGCTGCAAGGTCACTTCGACGGCAAGGTCGGGATCATAGCAGAGATCGAGGAACGACCCGGCCCGTCTGCGCGTTTCACGATACTCCGGCAAATAGCGCCCGGCCTGACGCATCATCCAGAGCGGAGGCGGAAACACCGCTTCGCCCTTGAGGACGTCCAGCATGATCCGGCTTTTGGGCATCGAACGCTCGCCTCTCCCAGCCCTCTATAGTCTTAAAGATTCTTATATCTAAGATTCTTCTGATTCTAAGAGTCTGTTGGTTGTGGTGGTTGTCACCTGTCCCGCTTTGCCCCGAAAAACACCAGCAAGCATATTGTCGCGCGCTTCTTTCTCCCGGATGTAGGGCTCTGGGGATAGTTTGGAATCCGCTACTGGAGTCAAAGTCTTAGGGTTGTCCGGGAAAAACCAGCCCTGTGGACAGAAGCAGGGCAAGAAAACCGGTCCCCAGACTTGTCCCCAGCCGCCCGACGAAGCTGACAGCGCATCGAATTGTGGACAAACTGCCATCTGATACAGTCGCCTCCGACCGACCCTTCTTTCCATCCCGCTTTATCCACAGCCGCCCACAGCCCCTGGTGACCCCCTGTGAACAAACCCCAGAGTTTCTTCCATCTGCACCTGATTTCCGACGCGACCGGCGAAACGCTGCTCGCCGCCGGCCGGGCGGCTTCGGCGCAGTATAAGGATGCGCGCGCCATCGAGCATATCTATCCGCTCATCCGCACCGAAAAGCAGGTGGCGAAAGTGTTCGAGGACATCGAGGAGGAGCCGGGCATCATCCTCTATACGGTCGTCGACCAGAAGCTGGCGCGCGGCATCGACGAGCGCTGCGCGACGATGGGGCTGCCCTGTGTTTCGGTGCTGGAACCGGTGCTGACCGTGTTCCAGTCCTATCTCGGCACGCCGGCCGGCCGCCGCGTCGGTGCCCAGCATGTGCTCGACGCCGAATATTTCCGCCGCATCGACGCGCTCAATTTCACCATGGACCATGATGACGGCCAGCTGCCGCTCAACATGGACGATGCCGATGTCGTGCTGATCGGCATTTCGCGCACGTCGAAGACGCCGACCAGCATCTATCTTGCCAACCGCGGCATCAAGACCGCCAACATCCCGATCGTGCTCGGCGTGCCGGTGCCGGAAAGCCTGGTCAACGCCAAGACACCGCTGATCGTCGGGTTGATCGCCACCGCCGAGCGCATCTCGCATGTCCGGCAAAACCGCATCCTCGGCAACAGCAGTTCTTATGAGGCGTCAGACTATATCGATCGCGCCGCCATCAGCGAAGAGCTCGCTTATGCTCGCCAGATCTGCACGCGCCATGGCTGGCCGATGATCGACGTCAGCCGCCGCTCGATCGAGGAAACGGCGGCGGCCATCGTTGCCCTGCGGGGAAAGTCGAGATAGATGAGTGGCCTTCCCCACCCGCAGGCTTGAGACAGTGTCCGAAACGTCGAGATCCTTCGCGCCCCCCTCTGCCCTGCCGGGCATCTCCCCCTCTAGGGGGGAGATCGGCAGTTTCGCGGACCGCACTTTCTGGTCAACGTTAAAAATTGGCGAAAGCCGAAGTTACTTCCAATCTCCCCCCTTGAGGGGGAGATGCCCGGCAGGGCAGAGGGGGGCGCTGTCCCGCCAACCTTTGGCAACCTTCTGCATTGCGCCGGTCAACGACGATTAACCGGGCGAAAAACATGACCGAGAAACTCATCCTCGCTTCAGGCAGTCCCTTCCGCAAGGCGATGCTCGTCGATGCTGGTGTCGACGTCGAAGCGGTGCCGGCCGACGTCGATGAGCGGGCGCTCGAATCGCCCCTGCAGGACACCGGTGTCTCGCCCGAGGACGTCGCCCTGGTGCTGGCCGAGGCCAAGGCCACCGAAGTCAGCGAACGCAGACCGGGCGCGCTGGTGCTGGGCTGCGACCAGACGCTGTCGCTCGGCGACGAAGTGTTCCACAAGCCGGCCGACATGGAAGGCGCGCGCCGTCATCTCCTGGCGCTCTCGGGCAAGACCCATCAGTTGAACAGCGCCGCGGTGCTGGTTCGCGACGGTGCGGTTTTGTGGCGGCATGTCGGCATCGCCTCGATGACCATGCGCAAGCTCGACCCGGCCTTCATCGGCCGCCATCTTGCCCGCGTCGGCGTCAAGGCGCTTTCCAGCGTCGGCGCCTACCAGATCGAGGGCGAAGGCATCCAGCTGTTCGAGAAAATCGAAGGCGACCATTTCACTATTGTCGGCCTGCCGCTGTTGCCACTGCTCGCCGAACTGCGCACGCTGGGAGCGATAGATGGCTGAGGCGTCAAAGAAAGCGTTCGTCACCGGCCATCCGGTCAAGCATTCGCGCTCGCCGAAGATCCACGGCCACTGGCTGGCCGAACATGGCATCGACGGCAGCTACCAGGCCATCGATGTCGCGCCGCAGGACTTTGCCGCGTTCGTGAAGACGCTGCAAGCAAACAATTACCGCGGCGGCAATGTCACCATCCCGCACAAGGAGGCGGCCTTCGCGCTGGTCGAGCGCCGCGACCAGGCGGCGCAAGAAATCGGCGCCGTCAACACGCTGTGGTTCGAAGACGGCACCTTGTGGGGTGGCAACACCGACGCGCACGGCTTTGCCGCCAACCTCGACGATCATGCGCCGGGCTGGGCGAGCAAGGGCGCGGCGGTCGTGCTTGGCGCCGGCGGCGCGTCGCGCGCGGTCATCCATGCGCTGAAGGAGCGCGGCGTGGCCGACATCCGCATCGTCAACCGCACGCTCGCCCGGGCCATGGAATTGCGCGATCGTTTCGGCGCCGGTGTCTCGGCGCATGGCATGGCGGCGACCGGCGAACTGCTCGGCGATGCCGGCCTGCTGGTCAACACCACCGCACTCGGCATGCATGGCAATGAAGGCCTGTCGGCCGATCCCGCTTTGCTGCCGGACCACGCCATCGTCACCGACATTGTCTATGTGCCGCTGGAGACGCCGCTGCTTGCGGCGGCCCGTGCGAGGAACCTGAAGACGGTCGACGGCCTCGGCATGCTGCTGCATCAGGCCGTGCCCGGTTTCGAACGCTGGTTCGGCATCAGGCCGCAAGTCACGGCTGAGCTCCGCACACTCATCGTTGCCGATCTGGTGCCGAAGCCATGATCGTGCTTGGCCTCACCGGCTCGATCGGCATGGGCAAGTCGACCACGGCAAAGATGTTCGCCGAGGCCGGCGTGCCGGTTCACGATTCCGACGAGGCGGTGCATCGCCTCTATGCCGGCACGGCAGCACCATTGGTCGAGGCGGCGTTTCCCGGCACCACATTTGCCGGGGTGGTCGACCGCGCAAAACTTGGCGCGCGCGTGCTCGGCGATGCCGCCGCGCTGAAGCGGCTCGAATCGATCATCCATCCGCTGGTGCGCGCCGATGCCGATGCCTTTCTGGCCAGGCATCGTACATCAGGCAAATCGATCGCCGTCCTCGATATCCCCCTGCTGTTCGAAACCGGTGGCCGCAACCGCGTCGACAAGGTGGTCGTCGTCACCGCCCCGACTGAGACCCAGCGCGCCCGCGTGCTGGCGCGGCCCGGCATGACGGAGGAGAAGCTAGCCTCTATTCTCGCCAAGCAGGTGCCGGATGCGGAAAAGCGCCGCCAGGCCGATTTCATCGTCGACACCGGCCAGGGGCTCGACGCCGCCCGCGCCACGGTTGCTGCCATCATTGCCGAACTCTCCGGGGATAAGTCCGGCAAGGCAGGCTCCTGACGGCAGGCCGTCAGCATTGCCCATTGCCATTTTGTTCCGGTCTCATGATTCTGCTCCTTTGGAGCGACTGATTCGATGCGTGAGATCATCTTCGACACGGAAACCACCGGCCTTGATTCGCGCGACGACCGCGTGATCGAGCTGGGCGGCGTCGAGCTGGTCAACCGCTTCCCGACCGGAAAGACCTTCCACCACTACATCAACCCTCAAGGGCGCGCGATCCACGCCGAGGCGCAGGCCGTGCACGGCATCGGCGCGGCGGACCTCGCGGGCAAGCCGACCTTTGCCGAGATTGCGCAGGAGTGGCTGGACTTCACCGACGGCGCCAAGCTGGTCGCCCACAACGCGACCTTCGATATCGGCTTCCTCAATGTCGAATTCGGCCGTCTGGGTCACCCGGTTATCGACAGCGGCCTCGTCGTCGACACGCTGGCGCTGGCGCGCCGCAAGCATCCGATGGGTCCCAATTCGCTCGATGCGCTCTGCCGGCGCTACGGCATCGACAACACCAGGCGCACCAAGCACGGCGCCCTGCTCGATTCCGAACTGCTGGCCGAGGTCTATATCGAGCTGATCGGCGGCAAGCAGGCCGCCCTCATCCTCGACAGCGCGACCGCGCCGGCCCAGGGCGAGAATGTCCGCCAGATCGAGATTGTCATCAGCCAGCGGCCGGCACCCTTGCCGCCGCGCCTCACCGAAGCCGAGCGCGATGCGCATGCCGGCATGGTCGCCACGCTTGGGGAAAAGGCGCTGTGGTTGAAGGTTGCGGCTGGCTAGCGACAAGGTGGAGGCCGGATGGCAGCGAGGTTGGTGGAGACCCTCGAGATTGGCCGAGGAGCCCCCACGCCTTCGTCATCCTAGGGCGAAGCAAGGAGCGAAGCGACGCGGCGCAGACCCTAGGATCCATGCCGTGACGTTTGCCTTGGAATGCAACGGATCAGGATGTTCTCACGACGCATTGCCCGGTAGCGCGCCATGACCGGCTATGTCTACATGACCGCAAGCCAAAAGCGGGGCACCATCTATATCGGTGTTACCAATGATCTCGGCCGCCGCATGCCGGAGCACAAATTCGGCGAGGGTGCAGGTTTCACTAGCCGCTATGGCGTTCAACGACTGGTCTGGTATGAAGAATTTTTCGATGTTACCGATGCCATCCAGCGCGAGAAATCGCTTAAGCGCTGGCCGCGACAATGGAAGATCGAATTGATCGAAAAGACCAATCCTGAGTGGTTCGAGCTTTTTCGTGGGACGGGGTGGTAGCGCTCGATCCTGGTCCGCTTTGACCCGTCGCTTGCGTCACGGCATGGATCCTAGGGTCTGCGCCGCGTCGCTTCGCTCCTTGCTCCGCCCTAGGATGACGAAGACGGGAGGGCTTCGGCCAACCTCGAAGGGCGCTGTCCCGCCGGCGTCTCAGTCGTCCCGCCCAAAACAAAAAACCCGGCGCGAGGCCGGGCTTTTCACAATCCGTTGGCAAGCAGCCTCAGCTCACCTTGACCTTGGTCGCCGCCTGATCTTCGGCCAGCTTCTGCTGGAACATCTGCGCGAAGTCGATCGGGTCGAGCATCAGCGGCGGGAAGCCGCCATTGCGGGTTGCCTCGGCGATGATCTGTCGGGCGAACGGGAACAAAAGGCGCGGGCATTCGATGAACAGGATCGGCAGCATGTGTTCCTGCGGGAAGCCTGCGATCGCGAACACGCCGCCATAGACCAGCTCGACATTGAACAGCACTTCCTGATCGAAGGACGCCTTGGCGTTCAGCGTCAGGTTGACGTCGAACTGCTTGTCGGAGAGCGGGTTGGCGTTGACGTTGACGTTGATGGCGATGCCGGGCGCCTTGTCGCGGCCGCGCAGCGAATTCGGCGCGCCGGGGCTTTCGAAGGATAGGTCCTTCACATACTGGGCCAAAACGTTGAGCGACGGCTGCGCCCCATTGCCGTTTCCGTTGGCTGCGCCGACCGGCGCGTCATCTTTGCTGGCCATAAGCCTTGTCCTCTTGCCTGGGCAGCGTCGCTGACCGAATTGAAATCGGGCGTTCGCTACCATGGCGGGGATGACAAGACAAGGTTTGCCGCCTTGCTTCTCGGCCTCGGGATGTGGAAGGACGGTGGCCTACTCGTCCTTCAAACGCCGCCAGGGAGAGTTGTGGTCCGGTCCGCGCGCATAGTCGTCGCTGCGCGAATAATCGCCATCGTCGAGGTCTATGGTCTTGTCGCGTTGCCGGCTGCGGAAGCCGCCGGTCGAGAAATTGGTGGCCAGCACGACGCGGCCCTTCAGCGCCCGCCAGGCGAGGTCGCGGATCGGCGGCAGGAACAGCAGCAGGCCGATAATGTCCGTGATGAAGCCGGGGATGATCAACAGGATCGCCGCCAGCACGATCATGGCGCCATGCGCCAGCTGGCGGCTCGGGTCGCGGCCGGCGTCCATCTCGGCCCGGATCCGCGTCATCACGCTGAAACCCTGATGCCGGAGCAGCAGCGCGCCGGCGATGCTCGACGCCAACACCAGGCCGACCGTCGCCAGCGCGCCGACCTGGCGTCCGACAACCACGAAGCCGGCGATTTCCAGCAGCGGAAGTGCCAGGAGAAAAAGGGGAAGGAACGAAATGCGCAAGTCTTGCCAACCTTTTTGGATCGTTTTGGCCGTTTCGATTGTTTTGGCCGCCAGTGAGCAATCGCCGCTGGCACTGAGGCTGTTAGATAGGTATGCCTGCCTTTGATTTGAATGATTGCGCCTTGCGTTCTATATGCTTTGAATGTTGAACGCTATGCGACCGTGGCCATTGGGCCTGACGGTCCGGCCACAGGGCAGGAATTGATTGGCGGAAGATATGGGATTCTTCGACTTCGGCACGATTTTCTTCCTGATTGCGGCGGTGGTCATCTTTTTCCAGCTGCGCAATGTGCTGGGCCGTCGCACCGGCAGTGAACGGCCGCCCTTCGACCCCTATACGGCGGCCCGCAGCGGCGACAAGGATGCCGCCCAGAAATCCGAAAACGTCGTCTCGCTGCCGCGCAAGCGCTTGCCGGGCGAGCCGGCGGCTGACACCTATGTGGCGATCGACGCCTTCGCCAAACCCGACACCGACCTCAACAAGGGCCTGCGCACGATCAAGGACAATGATCCGTCCTTCGAGCCGAAGGGTTTTGTCGACGGCGCCAAGATGGCTTACGAGATGATCGTCATGGCCTATGCCGACGGCGATCGCAAAACGCTGAAGAACCTGTTGTCGCGCGAGGTCTATGACGGTTTTGTCGCCGCGATCGGCGAACGCGAGGCCAAGGCGGAAAAGATACAGTCCTCTTTCGTTGGCATCGACAAGGCCGACATCGTCTCGGCCGAGATGAAGGGCGGCGAGGCGCATGTCACGCTGCGCATCATCAGCGAGCTGATTTCGGCGACCCGCGACAAGGCCGGCGCGGTCATCGACGGCGATCCGGAAACCGTCGCCGAGGTCAAGGATGTCTGGACCTTCGCCCGCGACACCCGCTCGCGCGATCCGAACTGGAAGCTCGTCGCCACCGAGGAAGAAGACTAGGGAATACGCGGCGAGGCTCCGGTGTCGCTATCGCCTCTCTTTGTCGAAAAATCCTTTGGCGATCTGCCAGGCTGGGAGGACGACGACCATCTGGCGGTTTTCGCCGCCTTTCGCCGCTCGGCCTTTCACGTCCTGACCAAACCCTATCGCAGCGGTGCGCTCGGCGTCGACTTCGACGCCTTTGCCGAGGCATACGCCGAGGCCCGCATTGTTTCGCCGGCGAATCGGTCGCCATTTCTGGATCGGAAGGAAGCCCGCGCTTTTTTCGAGCGCCATTTTGTCCCGGCGCTTGTCCGCGCCGAGACTGGCGGCGCCGGCCTCGTCACCGGCTTCTATGAGCCCGTGGTCGAAGCCTCGCCGGTGCGAACGGACCGGTTTTGCGTGCCGCTGCTGTCGCGTCCGGCCGATCTCGTCGACATCGACGACGCCAACCGGCCGCCTGACATGGATCCCTACCTCGCTTTCGCGCGGCAGACGCCGGACGGGCCGGTCGAATATTTCGATCGCGGCGCGATCGAGCGCGGCGCGCTGGCCGGCAAGGGCCTGGAAATAGCCTGGCTGGCCGACAAGGTCGATGCCTTCTTCATTCACGTGCAAGGCGCGGCGCGGCTCAATATGACGGACGGTCGGCTTTCCCGCGTCACCTACGCCGCCAAATCGGGCCAGCGCTTTACCGGACCCGGCAAGATGCTGAGCGAGATGGGCGAGATTCCGCTCGAAAAAGTGACGATGCAGTCGATCCGCGCCTGGTTCAAGGCGCATCCGGATCGTGTCGACGAGATCCTGTGGCGGAACCGCTCTTACATCTTCTTTCGCGAGGCCGATGTCGAGGACGCGGCCCTTGGCCCGATCGCCGCCGCCAAGGTGCCGCTGACGCCGGGCCGCTCCATTGCCGTCGACCGCCTGTTGCACACTTTCGGCACACCATTCTACATCGACGCGCCGTCGCTCACCGCTTTCGGCGCAAAACCGTTCCGGCGCCTGATGATCGCGCAGGACACCGGCTCGGCCATCACCGGGCCGGCGCGGGGTGATCTCTTCGCCGGTTCGGGCGACCAAGCCGGCGAGATCGCCGGCGTGGTGCGCAATGTGGCCGATTTTTATGCGCTGGTGCCGCGCGTGCTCGTTCCGGGTGCGAATCGATGACCCGGCGCCCAGACAGACTCAACGAAGCGAAGCTGAGCGAAGACGACCGGGTGTTGTGGAATTTGGTGGCGCGCACGGCCAAACCGCTGAAGGGCAGGATCGCCATCGACGTCCCCGAAATTGCTGCCGAGGCTAGGCCAAGTCAGTCGCAGCCGGCGCTGGCCACTACCAACACTGCTGGGACCGCAAAGCCGAAGGCTCAGCATGTCACGCACCGCCTCGACGAGCCGACGCTGGACAAATTGTCGAAAGGCCGGCTGCCGATCGAGGGCCGCGTCGACCTGCACGGCATGACCCAGGACGAGGCCTATTCGCTGCTGTTTTCATTCCTGCACCGGGCGCATGCCGGCGGCATCCGCTATGTCCTGGTCATTACCGGCAAAGGCTCGTCCTCCGGCGGCGACGGGGTGTTGCGGCGCGCGGTACCCGCCTGGCTGTCCACGCCCGCCTTCCGGCCGCTGGTCTCCAGCCACGACCATGCCGCCCGCAACCATGGCGGTTCGGGCGCGCTTTACATCAGGCTGCGGCGCACGGTGAGGCCGGGCGCGTGACCCCGTTCGGCGAGAAGCTGCGGACGCTGCGAGGCGAGCGCGGTGTCAGCCAGAAGGACATGGCGGCGGCGATCGGCGTCAGCGCCGCCTATTTGTCGGCGCTCGAGCATGGCAGGCGCGGCGCGCCGACCTGGACGCTGATCCAGAAGATCATCGGCTATTTCAACATCATCTGGGACGACGCCGAGGAGCTGGCGCGGCTGGCCGAGGCCTCGCATCCGCGCGTCAAGCTCGACACGTCGGGCCTCAGCCCCGCCGCCACCGAGCTCGCCAATCTGCTGGCCGAGAACATCGAAAAGCTCGATGAAGCGGAGCTTCGCCGCATCACCACATCGATCCGCGCGGCGCTGGGCCGACGGCCATAATCCGGTGGTTTGCGCCAGGGCGCGAGTTCCCTGCTGGCGCCGGCGTTCGCTTCACATGAAGAGCCCGCCGGCGATCAGCAGTGATGAGATCATTTCTTGCCGGCCGTACCGCCATTGTTTCCCCGGCCGCCATTGTCGTTGTGGTCGTGGCCATTGTTTCCGCCGCCCAGGCAGTTCGAGTCGCCAGCACCGCAACAGCGGCCGCTCCACAAATCGTTGGTTTGCGTCTGGGCGCAGCTTGTAACCGTCTGATCGGCCAGAGCGGGTCCGGCCAAAGCCGATACCGCCACGGCGGCGAGGAAGGTATTTCGCAAAAGTGCGGTCATCTGAAGTCTCCGTGATTGTTTTCCGTCTACGGCCATGTGTCGTCGACCGGGAGGAAATGGTTCATGGAGAAATATCGATTTCGTCATCCACGGGCGGAGCAAGGAGCGTAGCGACGCAGCGCAGACCCGAGGATCCTGCCGCGACTTCCGAGCGCTGCCACGGTGCAAAATCTGCAATATGCCGAGTGGCGCCTGTTCCTGCACCGCTGCGGTCTTCATTCGCCTCGCGGCATGGATCCCAGGGTCTTCGCGACGGAGCTTCGCTCCTGCTCCGCCCTGGGATGACGAAGCGTTGGATGCCGCCCCCAAGGCAGCCGCCGTTGCTGGTGCCTACTGAACCGCGCCCACCAGCACCTGCTGACCACCGCGGATCGAGACCCAGCGGCCGGTGTTGTCGATCGCCTGCCGCTTGAGGAAGCGGTAGCCGGTCGCGTCCCATGGCCTGACCTTGTCGGTCAGATTGTCGAGCACATAGTCGCCCTTGTCGGTGCGCACCGTCAGCACGGCGTGGCCTTCGCCGTCGGGCTTGCGCACGACGGTGATCAGAAGATCGGCAAGGGAGATGCTCATGCGCGAAAGCTGGCGCCGCTTTTCCAGAACGTAGTCTTCGCAGTCGCCGACGCCCTTGTCGGGATAGGCCCAGACTTCGTCCTTGCCGTAGATGTCCATGTCGCTCATCGGCTTGACGGCGGCGTTGACCCTGGCGGTGACATTGAGAAGCTTGCGCATCAGCCCGTCGGTCATCGCGGCCGGCGCGAGATTGGACGGGCGGATCGAGCATTCGCCCGGATGGAGCTTGCAGAAATCATAGTGGCCGATCGGTTGCGAGGTGAGACCACCGGTCGCCATCGCTCCGGCCGCCAAAGCCGGTGCCACCCAGCCTCCCGTTACTGCCAACCCGGCCGCCACATACACGCGCAGCCGTCGCGCCATCGATGAGGAAATCATTGTCCCCGCTCACCCTTTGTTATTAACGAAAGGTTAAGGGGGATTTACAGTCCGTGTCAATTGCGACGTCGGTCGGATTGTCGGCATGGTTACCCGAGGGGCTGGACAGCGGCACTTGTGCAACAGAATCGGCCGGCCGCCTTCGCCGGTCAATTGGCCGGGATTGTCGCCGCTAAGCTTTGTTTATGCCTGTCGTTGTCCCAAAACCGCTGCGGTCTTTTGGCGACATGCATTATCTCTTGGCAGTGCGGACCAGCTTTGGCTTCACCGCAACACGCTCCTGACGACCATAGCTGGTGATGAAATCGACGATGCGCGGCACGATTTCCGAGCGGAAGCGCGAGCCGTTGAACACGCCGTAATGGCCGACCGCCGGCTGCATGTAATGGGCGTGCCGCTCAGTCGGGATGTTGGGGCACAGATCATGCGCCGCCTTGGTCTGGCCAAGGCCGGAAATGTCGTCGTTCTCGCCTTCGACCGTGAACAGCGCGACGTTGCGGATATCGGACGGGTCGATCCTGGTGCCGCGATGCGTCATCTCGCCCTTGGGCAAGGCATGGCGCACGAAGACGGTGTCGACGGTCTGCAGATAGAACTCCGCCGTCAGATCCATCACCGCCAGATATTCGTCGTAGAAATCGCGGTGCTTCTCGGCATTGTCGCCGTCGTGCTTGACCAGATGCACGAAGAAGTCCTTGTGGGCGATGATGTGGCGGTCGAGGTTCATGCTCATGAAGCCGGACAGCTGCAGGAAGCCCGGATAGACCTCGCGGCCGAAGCCCGGCACCGGCCAGGGCGCACGCATGACGACATTGTCGCGGAACCAGTCGATGCCCTTTTCCTCGGCCAGGAGATTGACCGCGGTTGGGTTGCGGCGGGTGTCGATCGGCCCGCCCATCAAGGTCATCGTCGAGGGCACGAACGGGTCGCCCTTGGTTTCCATCAGCGCCACGGCCGCCAGAACCGGCACGGAAGGCTGGCACACCGCCATCACATGCGTGTCGGGGCCGAGCGCGTGCAGCATGTCGATGATGTAGTCGATATAGTCGTCGAGGTCGAAGCTGCCGTCGGCGAGCGGCACCATGCGGGCATCGACCCAGTCGGTGATGTGCACGTCGGCATAGGGCAGCATCGCTTCAACGGTGCCGCGCAGCAACGTCGCATAATGGCCCGACATCGGCGCCACGATGAGAAGCTTTGGGTCGGGCTTGCGCCCGGCGGGGACAGTGCGTTCAAAGCGGACGAGATTGCAGAATGGCCGCGACCAGACGGTCTTTTCGGTGACCTCGACGCTCTTCCAATCGACCACGGTCTTGTCGAGGCCGAATGTCGGCTTGCCGTAGCGGCGCGTGGTGCGCTCGAACAGTTCCGCCGTCGCCGCCATCGAACGGCCCCAAGGCGTATGGGAAAACGGATTGAGCGGGTTGGTGTAGAGCAGGCGCACCGCATCGGCATAGAGGCGCGCCGGCTGCAAGGCGGCGTGGTTCATTTCATAAAGCTGGTAGAACATCGAGAACCCCGCTGCTGCCTGCGACCCGAAGGGACGACGAGCAGCGCCATGCCTTAAATGTCTCGCGGGGAAGTTAACAACTAATTGCTGCGATGCAATACGTCACGCGGCGTGACCAATGCTTCTTTCGTTCAAGGCACTGGGAATCGGCCTTGAACGGCGCCAGCCGGCTCAGTGTGCGACTGCGAAATGTGTAAGCAATGTGTCCGGCCCCTCTTGCCGGACACAGGAAGCATCAAACGCGCGCCATGCACACGGAAGTATGGCCGGAGCCGATGAAGCCGAGCTGGCCGGCCGCACCCTTCGACAGGTCGAGCACACGACCCCTGATGAACGGACCGCGATCGTTGATGCGCACGATGACGCTGCGGCCGTTGTTCTTGTTGGTTACCCTGAGCTTGGTGCCGAAAGGCAAAGTGCGGTGGGCGGCGGTCATCGCCGACGGGTTCATGCGCTCGCCCGATGCGGTCTTGGAGTGCAGGGCATACCACGAGGCACGGCCACATTGGCTGGCGGCGGTTGCCGAAGATGCGCCGACCATCAGGCCAGCAGCGATCGTTACCGCGACAAGCGCGGTCTGTTTTGAGTTCTTCATATTTGAGGGATGGCTCCGTTTTTGACAGACCCCAGCCGTTAGGTACCAAATAAGGCAGGAAATGCGGCAATGATCTGGCGGTTCCGTGGCAATGGCACACGTTTGGAGTCACTGGGTAACAGTCTGTCAGGGATGTTCCGGCGCGCGATGATCAATTCCTGATGATCTTCGTGCTGATACCAGGGATCCGTTTGACAATATCGAACATTAATATCCAAGTAGAAGCCGGCACGGCTGAGCCCTTCCTTTGGCTCTTTCATCGCGGCCATAATGCTGCAACCGATCGACTTCGAAAGCGAGATCCGGCAATGAGACTGACCAAAAATCTGCTGGCGTTGATTGTGCTTGCTATCGGCGCGCTGTGGTCGCTGCAGGGCGTCGGCGTGGTCGGCGGCAGCTTCATGACCGGCCAGCCGCAATGGCTCTATATCGGCCTCGTCACCATGCTGGTCGGCTTGGTGGGACTGGTCTGGGCAAACCGGTCGCGGGTGTGAGCAGGCCGGTCACTGCGACCAGTATTGCCAAGCCCAGTAAAAACTTTCGTCGCGCGGCGGCAGCCGGTCGCGTTCGGCGTCCCAGCGCACCGGCGTGGGCGATTTCGGTTGCTGTTCAGGCGGCTGGCTTTCCCTGGTCCAGGCAAGAAGCCAGTTACCGGCTTGGGCGAACAGCACGGCGGTGGAATGGGTCATCGTCATTCTCTCCTGCTCTTCTGGTTTCCAATCATTCGCGTCCCGCCCACGGGACGAGCACGCGCTCGATCCTGCGGATGGTGAATTCGAACACGAAGGCGATGGCCGCGATCACCAATATGCCCATCACCACCACGTCGGTGACGAGGAACTGGGCGGCCGACTGGATCATAAAGCCGAGCCCGCGCGTCGCCGCCACCAGTTCGGCTGCGACCAGGGTCGACCAGCCGGCGCCGAGCGCGATGCGCAGTCCGGTCAGGATCGCGGGCAGCGCGCTGGGCAGGATGACGTGGCGGACCACTTGTGCTCGCGTCGCGCCAAGCGAGCGCGCCGCATTGATGCGTTCCTGCGAGACGCCGCGAACGCCGGACGCGGTCGACAATGCAACCGGCGCCAGCATGGCAATGGCGATCACCAGGATCTTCGACGGCTCGCCGATGCCGAACCAGATGATGACCAGCGGCAGGTAGGCGAGCGGCGGGATCGGCCGCAGGAATTCCAGCAGCGGATCGAAGATGCCGCGCCCGATGGTGCTGATGCCGATGGCGAGACCGATCGGCACGCCGACGAGGATGGCCGCGATCAGCGCCGCGAACACCCGCCACAGGCTGGCGACAGCATGCTGCAGCAGCGTCGCATCGACGAAGCCTTCACGGGCGACGAGGATGAACTTGTTCCACACCGCGATCGGTGAGGGCAGGAACACCGGCGACACGAGTTGCAGGCGCGCCGACAGCGCCCACAGCGCCAGCACCACCAGAATGGTTACGGCGCTAACCGCGCGTGCCGAGATGCCTTTGCGCTTCGGGCTTGGCCGCGACCACGGCACCGAAAGGCCATCGGCCTCGTCGATCTTGCTGCCCGGCCGCTCCGTGTAGGAGGTAAGGGTCATGCCGCCTCTCCTTCGAAGATCGCATCGGTCAGATCGCCTCGCGCCGCGGCAAAAGCCGGGTCGGCTTTGATCGTGCGAATGGCCTCGCCGGCCGCGTAGCGCCTGGAGAAACCGGGCTCGAAGGTCCGCACCACGCGGCCCGGGCCTGGAGCCAGCACGACGATGCGGGTGGCCAGCACCAGCGCCTCCTCGATGCCGTGCGTCACCATCAGCACGCCGACATCGCTTGCCGTCCACAAATCGAGCAGCGTCGTCTGCATGCGCTCGCGCGTAAGCGCATCGAGCGCGCCGAGCGGCTCGTCGAGCAGCAGGAATTCAGGCTCGGCGGCGAGCGCCCTGGCGAGGCCGACGCGCTGCCGCATGCCGCCGGAAAGCTCCCAGATGCGCTTGTCGCCGGCATCGGTGAGCTTCACCAGCGCCAAGAGTTCATCGGCGCGCCGCGCCCGCTCGGCTGGCCTGATGCCACGCAGCCTGAGCGCGAAGGCAACGTTTTCGCGCGCGGTCAGCCACGGAAACAGCGCATCGTTCTGGAACACCACCGCCCGGTCCGAGCCCGGCGCGGTGATCGGCTTGCCGTTGATGGAGGCACGCCCACGCGCCGGCGCGACCAGGCCGGCGGCGACATTGAGCAGCGAGGTCTTGCCGCAGCCGGAGCGGCCGACCAGCACGACGAAGTCGCCCTTGGCGACATCGATCGACACAAGCTCGACGGCGGGCGCCGCCTGGCCGTCATAATGGATCGAGACCTTGTCCAGCACGAGATGGGGGTCGAGCACGAGATGCGGCATGGATGCCTCGCAATTCGTTGAAATCTGAATGCCCCGGAGCCGCTCCTCGTCAGCGGTTCCGGGGCAGGCAACACGCGGCGTCAGGGAAGAAGCGCGCGGGCCGGGTTCATACGCCTAGTTCGAGGCCAGCGCCTGGGTGACGTATTTCGACGACACGTATTTCGAATAGTCGGGCAGCACGGCGTCGATCTTGCCTTGCTCCTTGAGGAAGGCCGATGCCGCCTCGATCGCCTTGACCGTGCCGCCGCTGAGGAATTTGTCGGACGCCTGCTCTTCGAGCGTCGGGAAGACATAGCCCTTGAGCAGTTGCGGCATCTCTTCCAGCTTGGCGCCGGTGAGCTTGGCGATCGCGGCCGCCTGCGGCGACGACACCGACCAGGCGTCGGGCTTCGCCAGGAACTCGGCATAGGCCGCACCCGTCACCTTGACGAAGTCGCGCACCGCTTCCGGGTTCTTTTCGGCAAAGTCGGTGCGCACGATCCAGGCGTCGAAGGTCGGCGCGCCCCAGGCGGCGACCTGCGAGGAATCCAGCACCACCTTGCCTGATGTCTTGATCTGGCCGAGCGCCGGATCCCAGACATAGGCCGCATCGATATCGCCGCGTGCAAACGCCGCCGCGATTTCCGGTGGCCTGAGATTGAGGATCTCGACCGACTTCGGATCGACGCCCTCATGCTTCAGTGCGGCGAGCAGGCTGTAATGCGTCGTCGAAACGAACGGCACGGCGACTTTCTTGCCGGCGAGGTCGGCGATCTTCTCAATGCCGGCGCCGTTGCGGGCGACCAGCGCCTCGGATTGCCCGATCAGGCCAACGACGAAGATGGTCTGGATCGGCAGCTCGCGGCTCGCCGCCGCCGCCAGCGGGCTCGAGCCGACATAGCCGATATCGACCGAGCCGGAAGCGACCGCGGCGATGACATCGGCGCCGGAATCGAATTTCCGCCAGTCTATTGCCGCCTTCGTTGCTTTTTCATAGGCACCGTCGGCTTGCGGCACTTTCGAGGGTTCGACCACCGTCTGATAGCCGATGGTGATCTTGAGGTCGTCGGCAAGGGCCGGACCGAGGAAGGCAGCGCCCGCAAGCGCTGCCGACGAGAGGAGAATGATGCGTCGCGAAATCGTGGACATGAAGGGCTCCTGAAAAAAGAGAAACTGGAATGCCCCATGATAGTCAGCTAATTCTATCGTTCTTGTAGAGTTAAATCCTTCCAACGAAGGCGGGCTTGTTAGAAAAAAGCTGTCGGTGGTTGGCTGCCAGGGCGGATGAGGCGGTTGTAGCGTGCAGGGAAGTCTTCTGATGTCGGCGGGACAGCACCCCCCTCTGGCCTGCCGGCCATCTCCCCCGCAAGGAGGGAGATCGGCAGTTCCGAAGCTGCGCCCAATGCTGCGAGGGTGGAGATTGGCGAAAGCGGTTGAGCGCTTAATCTCCCCCCTTGCGGGGGAGATGTCCGGCAGGACAGAGGGGGGTGCTGTCCCGTCGGCCTTAACCTTCTGAACCGCCGTGATGGCTCCGGCCCACCCCCACTTAGGAACGAGAATTCCCCCTCCGGCTCCTGTCAGGCAAATCCATGCCTCAAACAGCCGGCGATTTGAAAACGCGTTCCGCGTGTTCGGGGGTAAGTATAGTATTCTTATCGACATGAGGGAGTTGGAGTCGACGATGAGCGGCCACCACGCCACCACGATCGCCGGCGGCATGGATCGGCTTTCGCCGTCGCGTCAGTCGATGCCGGTCGCCTCCGGCCCCGGAGGACCATTTGCCATCTCGCTGCCGTCAAAGCGCATTTTTGTGCTCTCTAGGGCACAAAGGCTGGTCAAAATGGCTACAGCGGCTTGAAAACGAAGCAAAATCAACAGCCCTCGGCTTGTACATCATGTCACTAGAATTTATGTGTCATGGCAGCTTGGACGCGGCGGGGAGGCACGCCAGGCGTTTCGCAACCGATGGCCATGAGCCGTCGCCAGACAGAGAAACGTTCGGTTTATGCTCACGAAAAAAGGGAAGTACGGTCTCAAGGCGCTTGTCCACCTCGCGCGATTGCCGGCCGGACAGCTTGCCTTCGTCAACGACATTGCCACCGGCAACAACATCCCGAAGAAATTTCTCGACGCCATCCTGGGTGAGCTGCGCAATGCCGGCTTCGTCCAGAGCCGCAAGGGCAAGGATGGCGGCTATCGCCTGGCGCGCGCTGCCGACGAGATCAAGGTCGGCCATGTCGTGCGCGTGCTCGACGGCCCGCTGGCCCCTATCCCTTGCGCCAGCCGCACCCAGTACCAGCGCTGTGAAGATTGCAACGAGGCGACATGCCAAGTCCGACATCTGATGCTCGAGGTCCGGCAGGCGATCGCCGAGGTGCTCGATCAGCGCAGCCTCGCCGAAATGCGCGATATCTCTCTCGACGACCTTCCGGTCGCGAGGGCCATCGACGACCTCCCAGTCGCGAAGGGCGTCGACGACCTGCCGGTTGCGGTGAAGGTCCAGGCCTGACACTGGCGCTGCGCACACCGCAGGCATGCCTATGACCGGGCGCGCCAACTCGATCATCATTGTCGGCGGCGGCGCCAGCGGCGTCGTGCTGGCCGCGCATCTCTTGAAATCGACCAATCCTGACCTGCGCGTCACGCTGATCGAAAAGCGCCCGCATTTCGGGCAAGGAATCGCCTATTCGACGCTGCTGTCGGCGCATGTGCTGAATGTCAGTGCCGCCGGCATGAGCGCCTATGCCGACGATCCCGGCAATTTCTGGCGCTGGCTGCTGGAGCGCGGCCTGGCAAGCCAGGACCAGGCGCCGGTCTATGCGCCACGCAGCATCTATGCGCGCTACCTCGGCGAGTTGCTGGACGATCTGGAAGCGCGGGAAAAGCAGACCGGGCGGCTTCGGCTGATCCACGAGGAAAGCCTCTCGATCACGCCCACTGCATCCGGTGTCGAGGTGGCGCTGGCCAACGGCACCAGCGTGGTTGCGCATCTGGCCGTGCTGGCCACCGGCCATGACGAGGAGCCGGCGCAAGGCCATGCCATCAGAATGGGCTCGGAGGCCGATACAGCACTTGATCCAGACAGAAGCGTCATGGTGCTGGGCACCGGCCTCAGCATGGTCGACGCCTTCCTGGCGCTGGAACAGCGTGGCCATCGCGGCGACATCATCGCGGTGTCCAGGCGCGGCCTGCTGCCCTCGCCGCATCGCAAGGGCAATCCGATCAAGCTCGACGTCGCCGACATTCCGCTCGGCACCCAATTGTCCTATTTCGTCGGCTGGTTCCGCGATCTGATCAAGGAAAACCAGACGGCCGGTATCGACTGGCGCGACGTCGTCGACGGCCTGCGGCCGTTCAACCAGAAAATCTGGCAGAATTGGCCTGCGTCCGCCAAGCGCCGCTTTGTCGAGCACACCAAGGCCTGGTGGGACATCCACCGCCATCGCATGGCGCCCGAGGTCTATGCCCGCGTCACGGAAGCCGTGCAATCCGGCCGCATCCGCCTGGTCGCCGGCCGCGTCGTCGACATCGCACGCAATGGCGAGTTTACAGTCCAGATCCAGTCGCGCCACACCCAGCGCGTTGAGGCCTTCGAGATCGCCCGCATCTATGATTGCTCGGGCATCGTCAGGGACATCTCGACCTCATCGAACAGCGTCGTGCGCTCACTGGTCGATCGTGGCCTGGCCCGGCCCGATCCGCTGCGCATCGGCCTCGACGTGTCGGCCAATTGCGAGATCATCGCCGGCGACGGAACCGTTTCGGCCAAGATCCTCGCCGTCGGCCCGCTGACACGCGGCACCTTCTTCGAGATCGACGCCATCCCGGATATCCGCGTGCAGTGTGCGAGGCTGAGCAAGCAGCTGTTGGGCTGAGCGGTTGCGGGTAGCGCTCTACGGCGCCCCCCTCTGGCCTGCCGGCCATCTCCCCCTCAAGTGGGGAGATCGGCAGCTTCGCTGACAGCGCCATTCTTCACGACGCTGGAAGTTGGCGAAAGCCGTTGCGCATCCAATCTCCCCACTTGAGGGGGAGATGGCCGGCAGGCCAGAGGGGGGCGTGCCCCACCAACCTTGCTAACCAAACCCGGAATTTCATTCCCCATCTGGCCGGTTGATTGGCACGATCTATCTTCTTTCCGACTGCAAAGGGCTGGAAAAGAGGATACGCTGCCGCCCTGCCTCGAGGCGGTCGCTTGGTCATGGAGCATCGATATGAGCGAGCACGAGATCGCCGCAGCCGACGAATTGTCCCGCCTGCGCCCGCCCTACAAGTCGGTTCTCGACCTGATCGGCCAGACGCCGGTGGTCGAGCTGACCAAATTCGACACCGGCAAGTGCCGGCTGTTCATCAAGCTCGAAAGCCAGAATCCCGGCGGCTCGATCAAGGACCGCATCGCACTGTCGATGATTGCCGCGGCCGAGCGGGAGGGCAAGCTCAGGCGCGGCGGCACCATCGTCGAGGCGACCGCCGGCAACACCGGCCTTGGCCTAGCCCAGGTCGGCATCCCCAAGGGCTATCGCATCGTGCTGGTCGTGCCTGACAAGATGTCGCGCGAAAAGATCCAGCATCTGCGCGCGCTCGGCGCCGAGGTGCGCATGACGCGCTCCGATGTCGGCAAGGGCCATGCCGAATATTACCAAGACATGGCCGAGAAGATCGCGGCGGAAACGCCCGGCGCCTTCTATGCCAACCAGTTCGCCAACCCGGCCAACCCGCTGGCGCATGAGACGACCACGGGCCCGGAGATCTTTTCGCAGCTCGGCGGTGACGTCGACGCGGTGGTGGTCGGCGTCGGCTCGGGCGGCACGCTGACCGGGCTTGGCCGCTACTTCGCCAAAGTCTCGCCGAAGACCGAAATGGTGCTGGCCGATCCGGTCGGCTCGGTGCTGGCGCCGCTGATCAAGACCGGCAAGATGGAAGAGGCCGGCAGCTGGACGGTGGAAGGCATCGGCGAGGATTTCGTGCCGCCCAATGCCGACCTGTCGCTGGTCAAGAAGGCTTATGCCATCCCCGACAAGCAGAGCATGCTGGCCGTGCGCGACCTCCTGTCCAGGGAAGGCATCCTGGCCGGCTCGTCCTCGGGCACGCTGCTGTCGGCCGCTCTGCGCTATTGCCGCGAGCAGACGTCTGCCAAGCGCGTCGTCACTTTCGTCTGCGACAGCGGCAACAAATATCTGTCGAAAGTGTTCGACGATTTCTGGCTGGCCGAGCAGGGACTGGCCGAGCACGAGCAGCATGGCGATCTGCGCGATCTGGTGATGCGTTCGCACCGCACCGGCGACACAGTCTATGTCGGCCCTGACGAAAGCCTGCTCAACGCCTATGGCCGCATGCGCCGGTCCGATGTTTCGCAGCTGCCGGTGCTCGACAATGGCAGACTGGTCGGCATCGTCGACGAAAGCGATATTCTTGCTCATGTCGACGGCCCCTATGACGGCCGCTGGGAGCGTTTCAATGGCCCGGTGCGCACGGCCATGACCTCCAATTTGCACACGCTGCAGGCCAGCCAGACGCTGGATGCGCTGCTGCCTGTGTTCGACCGCAACGAGGTCGCCATCATCTTCGACGGCGACGAGTTCGTCGGCCTGATTACCCGCATCGACCTGATCAACCATCTGAGGCGCGCACGATGACCAGCAGCACATCCGGGCCTTCCGGCAAGAACCGCCTGGCCTTCTCGACGCGCACCATCCATGGCGGCCAGAGCCACGACCCGCTGACCGGCGCGGTGATGGTGCCGATCTATGCCACCTCGACCTACGGCCAGCAGTCGCCCGGGGTGCACAAAGGTTTCGAATATGCGCGCAGCCAGAACCCCACGCGCTTCGCCTTCGAGCGCGCCGTGGCCGACCTCGAAAGCGGCTCGGCCGCTTTCGCCTTCGCGTCCGGCCTCGCGTCGATCGCCACCGTTCTGGAGCTGCTCGATTCCGGCGCGCATATCGTCGCCACCGACGACATCTATGGCGGCTCCTTCCGGCTGATGGAGCGGGTTCGGAAACGCTCGGCCAATCTGCAGGTCAGCTTCGTCGACTTCACCGACCTCGCCGCCGTGGAAGCTGCGATCCGCCCGGAAACGAAAATGCTCTGGGTCGAGACGCCGACCAACCCGCTGCTGCGCATCGTCGATCTCGAAGGCGTCGCCGCACTTGCCAAGCGCAAGGGGATTCTCACGGTCGCCGACAACACGTTTTGCAGCCCCTATCTGCAGCGGCCGCTGGAACTCGGCATCGACATCGTGGTGCATTCGACGACCAAATATCTCAACGGCCATTCCGACATGGTCGGCGGCGTCGCCGTGGTCGGCGACAACAAGGAGCTCGCCGCCCAGCTGAAATTCCTGCAGAACGCCATCGGCGCCATTTCGGGCCCGTTCGACAGTTTTCTCGCGCTGCGCGGCCTCAAGACGCTGGCGCTACGCATGGAGCGTCATTCCGCGAATGGTCTGAAAATCGCGCAGTGGCTGGAAGGCCGCAAGGACGTCCGCCGCGTCATCTATCCCGGCCTCGCCAGTCACCCACAGCATGCCATCGCCGTCCAGCAGATGCATGCCTTCGGCGGCATGATATCAGCCGTGCTCGACCGCGACCTCGCCGGCACAAAACGCTTCCTCGAACGCACGCAGCTGTTCACGCTCGCCGAAAGCCTCGGCGGGGTGGAAAGCCTGATCGAGCACCCGGCGCTGATGACGCATGGGTCGATACCGGTTGAGAAGCGGGCGGAGATCGGCATTTCGGATTCGCTCGTGCGCCTGTCGGCGGGCATCGAGGATGGTGACGATCTGATCGCGGATCTGGATCAGGCGCTGGGGGGTTAGGGGGCTGAAGTCGCGGCGAGGAAGATGCGGTGGCGCAGGGTAAACTGTTTCTGCCGCGCCGACATCAGACAAAACTTCTTCGCCGCGGTGGCGGTGAAAGCAACCGCAGTCTTGCGCCGGTCATCGCCTCGGTTGACCCCAAACCCCATCTGCCCGAAATGTAGCGCCCCATGGCCACGCGCGAACCACCCAAACCCACCGAAACACCCCTCACCTTCGCCGTGCTGGTGTTTCCCGGCTTTCCGATGATGGCGTTCAGTTCCGTCATTGAGCCGCTGCGTGCCGCCAATGTCTTGGCCAAGCGGCAGTGCTATCGCTGGATCATCGTCGGCGGCACAAAAGGCTCGGTCGAGGCCTCGAACGGCGTCGTCATCCAGCCGGGTTTTTACGCCGAGGACGCGCCCAAGGTCGACCGCATCGTCGTCTGTTCGGGCGGCGATGCCGATCACCTTGTTGCCGAGGACGCGGCCAGCTGGATCCGCAAGAGCCTGCGCAATGGCGCCCATATCGGCGCGGTGGCGGATGCGGCGTTCTTCCTGGCGCGGGCCGGCCTGCTCGACGGCCATGCCTGCACCTTGCACTGGACCAGCCAGGCCGCCTTCACCGAAGCCTTCCCCAACATCGAGCTCAGGCGCGACCTCTACGTCATCGACCGCAAGCGTTTTACGTCGGCCGGCGGCGTCGGCAGCCTCGACATGATGCTGGAGATCATCACCCGCGACTACGGCGCCGAGCTTGCCGCTGGCGTCGCCGAATGGTTCGTGCACAGCCAGCTGCGCTCCAGCATCGACCGCAAGATGATGCCCTTGCGGCTGCGCACCGGCGTCCAGAACGAACTGGTGCTGTCGGCCATCGCCATCATGGAGGACGCGGTCGAGGAGCGGCTCGGCATGGCCGAGCTGACCGCGAAGCTCGGCGTCTCCTCCGACAAGCTCGAACGCTCCTTTCGCTCCGAACTCGCCATCTCGCCCAACGGCTACTACCGGCGGCTCAGGCTGAAACGCGCCGCCGACCTCCTGGCGCACTCGACGCTCGCCGTGCGCGACGTGGCGCTCGCCTGTGGCTTCGCCTCGATGTCGAGTTTCGCCCGGGCTTTTCGCGAGGAGCATGGGCACCCGCCGAAGCTGGCGCGAAGGCATTAGGGTGCGCTGGCTGACGGGTGAGACGTTGGCGGGACAGCACCCCCCTCTGGCCTGCCGGCCATCTCCCCCGCAAGGGGGGAGATTGACTGCACCTCCGCTTTCGCCAATCTCGAATGTTGCAAGAAGAGCGGCGGGATCGAAGCTGCCAATCTCCCCCCTTGCGGGGGAGATGCCCGGCAGGGCAGAGGGGGGTGCTGTCCCGCCAGCGTTCCGCAATAGCCTTAGCGGCATCCCGCACAACAAACGCGGTTTTCCGCACAATCCATCCGCCCCTCTTGCGCCATGCTCAACCCTCGCAACCCAGCCAAGGCCGTACCCCCATGAGCATCGTCGTTTTCGACCCCGACAGCACCGAGGACGTGGACTTCAAGGACCGCATGCGCCACCCGGCGGCGGCCGACCCAGCCGGCGGCATGTGGCTGTCGGACACCGAGCCGTCCTTCATCGATGCCGACGCGCTGCGCAAAGGCCGGCTGGCGAAACTGCGCGGATGGATGCGCGAGGCGGGCTATGGCGGCGTGGTGTTGTTCGACCCGTACAACCAGCGCTACGCCACCGGCTCGCGCAACATGTTCGGCTATTTCCTGCGCAACTCGACCCGCTATTTCTTCATCCCGACCGAAGGGCCTATCGTGCTGTTCGAATACCCGCAGAGCTACCATGTCTCGATGGTGCTCGACACGATCGACGAGGCGCGTCCTTCCAAGCTGGTCTGGTCGTCGGTCTCCGGCCGCGACGACGAGACCGCCGGTCCCTTCGCCGACGAGATCACTGAGCTGTTGAAGCAGCATGGCGGCGGCTCGATGAAGCTCGGCCTCGACCGTTGCAGCCATCTGCAGGCGCTGGCCCTGGAAAAGCGCGGCTGCGAGGTCCGCGATTGCCAGGGCGAGATCCTGGCGGTGCGCGCTGTAAAGACGCCCGAAGAAGTAAAATGCCTGCAGGTGTCGATGGCCGGCGCCGAGGCCGCCGTCTATGCGGTGCGCGAGGCGATCAAGCCCGGCGTCTCCGAAAACGACCTGTTCGCCATCATGTATGGCGAGGTCATCCGCCAGGGCGGCGAGTTCATCGAGACCCGGCTGCTCACCTCCGGCCAGCGCACCAACCCGTGGTTCAACGAGGCCAGCGGCCGCAAGATAAGGCCGGGCGAATTGCTGGCGCTCGATACCGACACGATCGGCTGCTACGGCTATTATTCCGATTTTTCCCGCACCTTCCGCTGCGGGCCGGGCAAGCCGACCGATTATCAGAAGTCGCTCTACCGCATGGCGCATGACCAGGTTCAGCACAACATTTCGATCGTCAAACCCGGCATGGCCTTCCGCGAGATCGCCGAAAAGGCGTGGAAGATTCCGGACCGTTTCGTCGACCAGCGCTACACCTCGGTCATGCACGGCGTCGGCATGCATGGCGAGACCCCGTTCATCGCGCATGCCATGGATTACGAGACCTATGGCCGCGACGGCCATATCGTGCCAGGCATGGTGGTGAGCGTGGAAAGCTATATCGGCGAGAAAGGCGGCCGCGAGGGCGTCAAGCTGGAGGACGAGATCCTGATCACCGACACCGGCACCGAACTCCTGTCGCGCTTCCCTTATGAGGACGAGTTTCTGGAGAAGCAGGTTTGATGTTGGCACCCACCCCTCATGCCCTCGTCATCCTCTGCCGTGACGGTGGTCGAAGACTGCAGCCATGAAGAACGAGCGCCTCATTCCTTCACACCCCCCTCTGTCCTGCCGGACATCTCCCCCGCAAGGGGGGAGATTGGCAGCGTCGCCTGCGGCGCTTTTTCCTGCAGCTCTGGTGATTGGCGAAGGCCGATCTCCCCCCTTGAGGGGGAGATGCCCGGCAGGGAAAAGGGGGGCGCTGTCCCGCCGGCATACGGAAGGGTCTTTGACTGCCTCGCCCATGCACGACGAAGGCGCCGCATGAAAACCCCCATCGCCATCAAGCGCGGCACGGTGGCCGCGATCTTCATCGACCTGCAGGAAGAGCACCGGCAGGACAAGCGCTATCTGGTCGAGGGCTTTGCCGGCATCCTGGCCAATGTCCAGCGCCTGCAGGCGGCGGCGCGGCAAAACCATGTGCCGCTCTACCACTGGGCCTACATCGTCGATCTCGACAAGCAGGATCGGCCCTTTCATCCGGTCGGCGAGGATGGCAAGTCGGCCTTCTCCGACAAGAGCGACCCGCTGACCGAGATCTGCCGTGAGGTGGCGCCAATCAACGGCGAGGCGCTGCTGATCAAGGCCGAGGCCAGCGCCTTCCGGTCGGGGCCGGCGGCGCGCGACATCAAGTCGGCCGGCATCGAATGGCTGGTTGTGTCAGGAGTGTGGACCGAGGCCTGCATCGACGCCACGGTCAAGGACGCGGTGGCGAAAGGCTTTCGCGTGCTGCTGGTCAAGGATGCCTGTGGCAGCGGCAGTGCGGCCATGCACCAGACCGGCATAATCAACCTCGCCAACCGGCTCTATGGCGGCGCCGTCACCGACACCGACGGCGCCTGCCGGCTGCTGGCCGGCGAGACCGTCACCGCCTGGCAGATCGAAGGCTCGGTGCCGCTGCGCTTCAGCTTCGACAACGCGGCCGCGCTCTACGCCGATCTATGACTCGCGGCCCCTACGAAACCCGGCTCGACCCGGCCCTGTGGGCTTACATCGACGCGGTCAACGCCTGGTATCCGCCGGAAATCCTCGGCCTGCCGATCGACAAGCAGCGCGCCGTCTATGACAGGATGAGCCGAGCCTTCCACCAGGGCCGCCCGGCAGGCGTCAAGGCCAGCGACGGCCTGATCGTCGCCGCCGGCCGCGACATCCCGGTCCGCCGCTACCAGCGCGCCGGCAACGCCGCGAAGGCGATGGTGCTCTATTTCCACGGCGGCGGCTTCATCCTCGGCGGGCTGGAAAGCCATGACGACATCTGCGCCGAGCTCTGCGCCGGCACCGGTTTCGACGTGCTGTCGGTCGACTACCGGCTGGCGCCGGAGCATCTCCACCCCGCTGCCTACGACGATGCCGTCACCGCCTTCGAATGGGCGGCGACGAGCATCGATCTGCCGCTGGTGCTGTGCGGCGAAAGTGCGGGCGGCAACCTCGCCGCGGCGGTGGCGCAGGCGACGCGCCGCCATATCAGCGCCGCCATCGGCCAGGTGCTGATCTATCCCGAGCTTGGCGGCGACGAAAGCACCGGCTCCTACATCGAGCACGCCGAGGCGCCATTGCTGTCGGTGGCCGACATCGCCTTCTACCGCGACGTTCGCTCGGCCAAGCGGCAATCGCCCGACGATCCGACCTTCTCGCCGCTGCGCGACACGGATTTCTCCGGCCTGCCGCCAACGGTGATCGTCACGGCCGAGTGCGACCCGCTGTCCTCGGACGGCGAGACCTACCGCGACCGCATTCTGGCCAGCGGCGGCAAGGCGTGGTGGCACGAGGAGCCGAGGCTGGTGCACAGCTTTCTGCGCGCCCGGACGACCGTGCCGGCGGCAGCGGAGGCCTTTGCGCGGATCGTGGCGGCGGTTGCTGCGCTGGGCCGGGGTGAGTGGCCGTAACGGCGAAGCGCTGATCTCCCCCCTTGAGGGGGAGATGGCCGGCAGGCCAGAGGGGGTCGTCTCGCGTGAAGCGCCGGCATCTTCCTTTCAACGTTGGAACATAGGAGGTTGCGTCCCGTCGTACCGACCCCCTCTGTCGCCTTCGGCGACATCTCCCCCTCAAGGGCATATGCGCTAAGATAGCTTCGGCATGGACTGAAATTTGCGCTTTCGTGGTGGCTCACGCCATCGATGTCGCAAGGCATGGAGATTTTGGCGCAGGGCTGCCAAGGGAGGTTGAGCAAAGATCGCTGCGATCAGAGAGGCGACGATCTGGCGGGTGGCGCGCCACAGCAGCGGGCGCCCGTCGCTCAAGGGGGAGAGACACCCAACTCCTGCGAAAGGGGTTCGGTCACAAGCGCGATGAGGAAGTGGGCAAGAATCCAAGGCTTTGCGATCCTTGGGTCTTTGGCTGGAGGCGCGCGCAGTCCGATCAGGCTCTTCAGACGCTTGAAGGCGAGCTCGATGCGCCAGCGCATGCGATAGAGCTTGAGAACTGTGCCGGAGGGAAACTCCTCCTGGTCAAGCGAGGTCACAAGGATGACAAAGCCGGCGGCAATCAGCGTCTCCGGTTGAACCTGCTTGCCCTTGGCCTTGGCTTCCTTGTTGATTTTGCGCCGCGCTTCTTGTGTCGCAGCCTCGGATTTGCGCAAGGCGATCAGGCGCATCTTCAGGGGCTCGCCCTTCTTGAGGCCCAGCCAGACAGGCGTTTCGATGACCTCCTCCCGGCAGCTCTTCAGGTGGCCGATGAGATCGAACGCCTTGCCGTTGGCGTCGAGCCATCGCACATTCTTCCACGGCGCGCGCACGACAACGTCGCCGTCTTGCGCCATGACCTTTGCGATCCGCTCGGCCTGCAGATAGGCGCGGTCGCCGATGCGGATCTCGCCCGGCACCACCGGCACGCGGTCGATCAGCTCGGCCTCGCTCTGGTCGGTGATCTCGAGGAAATCGAACTGCTCGCGCTCAAGATCGAAGGCGCAGTGCATACGCCAAAGGCCATTGTTCTTCTTCTCATGCACACCCGCCTTGGCAACCGATGTCGCATCGAGGATGCGGATCAGCCGGCCCTTAGGCAAGCCTTCCTCCTCGCGCTTCAAAAGGTGCCCGATCAACTGCTGCAGCCACGGCCCTGCATTGCGCAGCCGGCCGAGCAACGCCACGTCCGAGATGTCGGCGATCCCGCTTGCCGCCGCCCAGGCCACGACGCCCCGCATGCCCACCTTGCCAAGGCAGTAAGCCAGTGTCAGGCGCAACAGATCAGTAGCCGACCTGACGCCCCGCGGCCGCAGAAACGCCTTCGTCTCGCGGGCACTCCCTGCAATCAACTCTTCACCGCCGAGGAGCTCAATCGTCTCGGCCCAGCCGTCATCTACAAGCGATTCGTGAGTCATCGCAGCGTAGAATCACAACCGATTCCCCACTGCAACACCTATCTTAGCGCATATGCCCTCAAGGGGGGAGATCTGCGCCCCGCCGTTGTCCAAGCGTAAGCCAATCGCCGACTCACCCCTCTGCGGAGCGCCGCACAATCACTGCGGAAAACCGAACACTCCCCGGCGTCACCCAGCCTTATCATTCCCCTCAGGCAATGGCGCCCCGGCGGTCGCGTCCGCCCCTGCGTTCCGCCGGGCGCCCAACAAGAGGGAACGACGATGAAATTCATGCTGACCGACCGCAAACTGCACCCGAAAGCAAAACCCGTCGCCGACGATTTCAAGACCGGCGGCATCAACCGCCGCGAGTATCTCGCTTTGATGGCCGGGCTCGGCGTCAGTGCCGCCGGCGCCTTGGCGCTAGGCGGGCTGGCCGCGACCCCTGCCCGCGCGGCGGAACCGAAGAAAGGCGGCGTGCTGCGCGTTGCCATGAACGTCAAGGGGTTCAAGGACCCGCGCACCTTCGACGGTGTCGAGATGTCCAACGTCGCCCGCCACTGCAACGAATATCTGGTGCGCTGGAACACCGACTTCTCCTTCGAGCCCTGGCTGCTCGAAAGCTGGGAGGCGAGCGACGACGCCAAGACCCTCACTCTGCATGTCCGCAAGGGCATCTCCTGGTCGAACGGCGATGCCTTCAACGCCGACGACGTCATCCACAACCTCACCCGCTGGTGCGATGCTTCCGTGCCCGGCAATTCGGTCGCCGCGCGCATGGGCGCGCTGGTCAATGCCGACACCAAGAAGGTCGTCGATGGCGGCATCGCCAAGGCCGACGACTTCACCATAAAGCTCAATTTGCCCAAGCCCGACATTTCGCTGATCGCCGGCATGGCCGACTATCCGGCGCTGATCATGCACCGCTCCTATGACGGCGACGGCGACCCCAAAAAGGCGCTGGCCATCACCACCGGCCCCTGCGAGCTGGTCAGCTGGGATGCCGAGACCGGCGCCGAGGTGAAGCGCAGCGACAAACCGTGGTGGAAGGGCGACTTCCACCTCGACGGCATCAAATGGGTCGATTACGGCTCCGACCCCAACGCCATGCTGTCGGCTTTCGAATCCGGCGAGATCGATACCGACCACGAAACCGCCTCGGATGCCGTCTCGCAGACCGAACAGATGGGGCTGATGAATTCGGAAATCGCCACCGGCTCCACCATCGTCGCCCGCTTCAATGTCGCCAACGCGCCCTATGACGACGTCAAGGTGCGCCGCGCCGCCCAGCTCGCGGTCGACAATGCCGCCGTGCTGGCGCTCGGCCTCGGCGGCCGCGGCAAGCCCGCCGACAACCACCATGTCGGCCCCATGCACCCCGAATATGCCGATATCGGCCCGGCCAAGCGCGACGTCGAGCAGTCGAAGAAGCTGCTCACTGAGGCCGGCAAGGCCGACCATGAATTCGAGCTCATCTCCGTCGATGTCGAATGGCAAAAGAGCACCGGCGACGCCATCGGCGCGCAGATGCGCGAGGCCGGGCTGAAGATCAAGCGCACCGTGCTGCCGGCCGCCACCTTCTGGAACGACTGGAGCAAATACCCCTTCTCCTGCACCGAATGGCTCGGCCGCCCGCTCGGCGTCCAGGTGCTGGCGCTGGCCTACAAATCGGGCGCCGCCTGGAACGAAAGCGCCTACGCCAACAAGGAGTTCGACACGCTGCTCGACAAGGCCCTGGCCACCCCGGACGCCAAGGCGCGCAAGGAGATCATGGCCGAGATCGAGCAGACTCTGCGCGATTCAGGCATCATCATCCAACCCTACTGGCGCTCGGTCTACCGCACCTATCGCAAGGGTGTAGAAGGCTGCGAGCAGCACCAGGCGCTGGAGCAGCATTTCGAGAAGGTTTGGTTGGAGGGGTGAGCCTTGCCAGTCTTGGTTCCTCTCCCTCCGGAGGGGGGGAGGTGGCGCTGCGAAGCAGCGACGGAGTGGGGGAACCCATTCGCAAAGTCAAAACCGGTCAGGATTGAGCATAGAGGCCCCGGCTAGCGTGCGCCTATCGCAGGTCAGCGCCGCCCCTCATTGCCCTGCCGGGCATTTCTCCCCGTAAACGGGGCGAAAGAGGCTGACCGCAACGCCGGCGCCTTCCTTGCAAGGTTGGCGTTTGGCGAAATCATCAACGGCAGCGTCCTTCGCCCCGTTTACGGGGAGAAGATGGCGGCAGCCAGATGAGGGGCGGCGCCAACGTCGGCCGGATGCGGCAGGAAATGGCCGGCGCGAATGCCGGTGAGGCAGTTGCCTGAGCCCGCGCCGGCCACTGGCGAACTGATTAAGGTCCGCCGCCCGAGTTTTCTACCGCTCCGAGTCTGCGCGATCAACCAACTCAGGGTTGGTGCGGACTGGTATGCCCGTTGCGTCATTGAAAAAGGCGCCGTCCGGCGACAGCGCCTGTCAATGCGCGCGTCCTGACCAGCTCACCGCGCAGGCCTGAGAAGCGTCCAGATCCAGCCGACAAAGGTCAGCACCAGGAATGGATAGCCGGCGGCGGGCAGCGGCGCCGAGGTCGGCAGCAAGGGCGCGCCCCAGAGGATCATGCAAGCCGACACAACAAACAGCACGGCGGCCACGACCGCGGTGAGCCGCATCCACAGGGCGAAAGTCTTCGGCACGCTGACCATGACCAGTGCCGCCGCCCAAAGCGAGATGCCGCCGACATAGGAGGGCACGCTGGCCTCCAGCCCCGCCGCATTGCCGGCCAGCAGCAGGCTCTCGCCGGCCAGGAAGGTCAGGAATCCGGCCGCCACGCAGTCATTACCCAGCCGCTGGTATTTCATGGTCAGCAGCGCGGTGGCGACCACCAGCGCCGCGCCGTCGATCGTCCAGAGTGTTTCGCGCAGCGGCGCGCTGGCGACGAAGGTGCCGGCGAGGCCGAAGGCGCCACCGATGGCGAGGCCGATCGCGGCGATGGTGTCGAGAGTGGAACGCATGTGATGTCTCCCCCAAGCTGGCTCAAGGATAAGGATACTGCAGGGCGGTGTCTGATCCAATGCTCGCCGATGGCGAGGCGCTCTTGCCTGTTTGACTTCCCCGCGCGGCTCCGGTGTCGGCTCGAAATTGACAAGGGAGCGAGAGAGAAAAAGCGGAGACTGTCGAGAGAGCGGTCCGCGTCCACAGCAGACAAAGTTAGCCTTGCCCGAGAACCGATATCGGCACAGCGCAGCGACAGCAAGCACCTTTGCGCTTGCCTTGAAGGCATTCTATCCTGGAGAGTAGTAGCCGCTCGTGGGCACAGAATGTCGATACTGCCTTTCCTGAGAATTTACGCGCCGCTCAACGCGGTGTTGGCTGCGCCTGGGCTTCTGGCGGTGGCTGCGCTCACGATGCCGAACATGTCCGGACGAAGCAGACTGGCTCTGGCTGCTCTGCTCGCTGTCATTTGGGGCGCCTATCTCCTGCAGATGGCCGAGACGCTGCTCAAGCGCCGGGCGGGAGACGTTCGGAACAGGACGCCGGCAATCGTCATCGATGTGCTCGCGGTCATGGTTCCACTCGCCGCATTTCTGCTCATCGGCACGCCCGACCGGAGCCTCTACTGTGCTGTCTGGCTGCTGAAACCGCTGCGCGACTCGACTTTCTTCCCGGTCCTGGGCAGGGTGCTGGCCAACGAAGCGCGCAACCTGATCGGCGTCACCACACTCTTCGGCGTCGTTCTGTTCGGCGTCGCGCTCGCGGCCTATGTCATCGAACGCGACATCCAACCGGAAAAGTTCGGCAGCATCCCCCAGGCAATGTGGTGGGCGGTGGTCACGCTGTCCACCACCGGCTATGGCGACGCCATTCCGCAAAGCTTCGCCGGCCGCGTCCTTGCCGGGGTGGTCATGATGAGTGGCATCGGCATCTTCGCGCTCTGGGCCGGCATTCTTGCCACGGGCTTCTATCAAGAAGTCCGTCGCGGGGAATTCGTCCGCAATTGGCAATTGGTCGCGGCCGTGCCGCTGTTTCAGAAGCTCGGCCCAGCCGTGCTCGTCGAGATCGTGCGCGCGTTAAGACCTCGCACGGTGCCGGCGGGCGCCGTGATCTGCCGCAATGGCGAGCCCGGTGATCAGATGTTCTTCGTCGTGGAGGGGCGCGTCAGCGTCGCGACGCCGAACCCGGTGGAGCTTGGCCCTGGCGCCTTCTTCGGCGAGATGGCGCTGATCAGCGGCGAACCGCGTTCGGCGACCGTCAGCGCCGCAACGGCGGTCTCACTCCTGTCGCTGCACGCGGCGGATTTCCAGATGCTGTGCAGCAGCAGCCCGGAGATCGCGGAAATCATCCGCAAGACCGCGCTCGAGCGGCGCGGCGCGGCACCGATGGCTTGATCCCAATCGTGCAGCTTCAGCGCCGCGCTGGCGGGGGGCCTGCTGCCTCCGGCAGCTCCCCCGCTTTCGAAGCCTGCCATCGATCCACCGGATCGATGGCTTGGCGCGCTTAGCGCGCCAACCGGCTTCTCAATCCCCCATCTTAAGCGCCTGGATAAACGCCTCCTGCGGAATATCCACCTTGCCGAACTGGCGCATCCGCTTCTTGCCTTCTTTCTGCTTGTCCAGCAGCTTGCGCTTGCGCGAGACGTCGCCGCCGTAGCATTTGGCGGTGACATCCTTGCGCAGCGCCGAGATGGTTTCGCGGGCGATGACCTTGCCGCCGATCGCGGCCTGGATCGGGATCTTGAACAGGTGGTTCGGGATCAGTTCCTTCAGCTTCTCGCACATCTGCCGGCCGCGCTTTTCCGCCGCCGTGCGGTGCACCAGCATGGAAAGAGCATCCACCGGCTCTTCATTGACCAGGATCGACATCTTCACCAGGTCGCCTTCCTTGTAGTCGGTGAGGTGATAGTCGAACGAGGCGTAGCCCTTGGAGATCGACTTCAGCCGGTCGTAGAAATCGAAGACGACTTCGTTGAGCGGCAGGTCGTAGATCAGCATGGCGCGCTTGCCGACATAGGACAGGTCGGCCTGGATGCCGCGCCGGTCCTGGCAGAGTTTCAATATGCCGCCGAGATAATCGTCAGGCGTCAGGATGGTGGCACGAATCCACGGCTCCTCGATGGCCGAGATTTTCACCACGTCGGGCATGTCGGCCGGGTTGTGCAATTCCTTCATCGAGCCGTCGGTGAGCAGCAGCCGGTAGACGACGCTGGGTGCCGTGGCGATCAGGTCGAGGTTGAACTCGCGCTCCAGCCGCTCCTGGATGATTTCCAGATGCAACAGGCCAAGGAAGCCGCAGCGATAGCCGAAGCCGAGGGCCGCGCTGGTTTCCATTTCAAAGGAGAAGGAGGCGTCGTTGAGGCGCAGCTTGCCGACCGCGGCGCGCAGATCCTCGAAATCGGCGGCGTCGACCGGGAACAGGCCGCAGAACACCACCGGCTGCGCCGGCTTGAAGCCGGGCAGCGCCTTGGCCGTCGAGCGCTTGTCCTCGGTGATGGTGTCGCCGACGCGGGTGTCGGCCACTTCCTTGATCGAGCCGGTGAAGAAGCCGAACTCACCGGGGCCAAGCTCGTCGACATTGATGCGGGCCGGCGTGAACACGCCGGTGCGCTCGACCAGGTATTTGGCGCCGGTGCCCATCATGCGGATGGTCTGGCCCTTCTTCAAAACACCGTCGATGATGCGCACCAAAACGATGACGCCGAGATAGGCGTCGTACCAGCTGTCGACCAGCATCGCCTTCAAGGGCGCGGCGGCATCACCTTCGCGCGGCGGCGGCAAATGGTGGACGATCGCCTCCAGCACGTCGGGAATGCCAAGGCCGGTCTTGGCCGAGATCAGCACGGCGTTGGAGGCGTCGATCCCGATCACCTCCTCGACCTGCTCGCGGATGCGCTCGGGCTCGGCGGCCGGCAGGTCGACCTTGTTCAGCACCACGACGATCTCGTGGTTGTTGTCGATCGCCTGGTAGACATTGGCCAGCGTCTGCGCCTCGACGCCCTGGCTGGCGTCGACGACCAGCAGCGAACCCTCGCAGGCGGCGAGCGAGCGCGACACTTCATAGGCGAAGTCGACATGTCCGGGCGTGTCGATGAGGTTGAGGATATAGTCCTCGCCATTGTTGGCGTGGTATTTCAGCCGCACCGTCTGCGCCTTGATGGTGATGCCGCGCTCGCGCTCGATGTCCATCGAGTCCAGCACCTGCTCCTTCATGTCGCGCAGCTCCAGCCCGCCGGTCAGCTGGATCAGCCGGTCGGCAAGCGTGGATTTGCCATGGTCGATATGGGCGACGATGGAGAAATTCCGGATGTGGTCGAGGGGTGTGCTCATGGCGCGCGCTTTAGCAGGGGCGGCAAGCGGCGGCAAGGCTTGCGGCGCAAGGGCTGCTGCCGGGGCAAGCGGTGCGGCCCGCTGCCGGGCTAGGTGTGGGCGTTTATCGGCTTTGTCGGGGGAATTCTCGAAAAATCGATAAATCTTAACCAAGTGCGTTAGAGCAAAATTTGCGATCGGCATGTTAGCGGGGAGAATATTTCTGGCGGGGACGAAGGCATGCGGGGGCTTGCAGGCAGGTTTATCGAGTCGAGGAGCGGTTCAATTGCGCCGATCCTCATCGCCATCATGATTCCGCTGATCACCGCGGTCGGCTTTTCGGTCGACTACACCTCGGCGGTCCAGACCAGGTCGGCCGAGCAGGCGGCACTCGATGCAGCGATCCTGTCGATCACCACGATGGATACGGCCTCGACGAAGCCGCAGCGCCAGGTGGTGCTGCAGGATACCTACAGAGAAAACGGCGGACAGGGCACAGCGACCCTGAACAGCTTCGACGTCAGCGCCAACGGCACCGCCACCGCGCAGGCCTCGGCGAGTTTTGCCATGAAGACCGTGTTCATGCAGATCGCCAGGATCCCCACGGTGGCGATCGGCGTCACGTCGGCGGTAAACAAGGCGCCGGCCCTGGTGGAGGCGACCTTCAAGGTCACCGGCGTGTCGGGTTACTGGAGCAAGACAATGACGCTCTACGGCACCCAATTCGGTTCGACGTTGGGGGCCAAGCCGCTGATGACGATCAAATATGTCTATGGCGGCGGCACAGATCCAAAAGGTTACGGCACCACCACGGTCAGCAAGATCGACAGTTTGGGCGTCGCCACGGTGGCCCAGACGCAGGTCTGCAAGGTCGGCAAAAACCCGCCCACCGGGGTGACGCTCAACACCGACAAGTTTGGCACGAACTATTACTGTGTCGACACGATGTCTCCTGGCAACGCCGCCGGTGCGTCAATCGACGTCAGCCAGATGAGCGGACTCACTCTGCAGATGGACGTGCCATCGGGCAACCCGAAGAAGCTCATGTCGAACGATCCGGCCACCTCCAACCGGCTCTATAACGGCCTTAGATCGGATCCGACGAATCCGCAGTCCCCCATCAACTACAACGAGATCGCGACCGGCCAGATCGTTGATATCTTCAGCATCGTGCCTTGCGGCACCACAGGCTACCAGGCCTGGGAAGACGGCGGCAACGCGGTTCCGGCGCCTGTCAGCAACGCCGACTTCTTCTACAACGTGACCGGCATGTGCGACTTCAACAAGCGGCCAAACAACACGCGGCTGACGCAGTAGACGCTGAAGGCTCAACGCCCTGCGGGCTTGTGAGGCCTGGCGATCCTTCGCACCCCCCTCTGTCCTGCCGGACATCTCCCCCGCAAGGGGGGAGATTGGCAGCTTCGTTGGCCGCGCTCCTCTGGCGAAGTTGGTGATTGGCGAAAGCCGTGATGAGGGTCGATCTCCCTCCTTGCGGGGGAGATGGCCGGCAGGCCAGAGGGGGGTGCTGTCCCTCCGGCTTTCCCTGGAATCTCCCGAACCTTCATCACAAACCGGTGAGCGCTGTAACGAAGTCCGTGGCAGCAGCGAAGTGGGGACATGAGCGGTGCATCCAGGCGCCGCCGCCCACGGAGCAAGCCGATGTCCTGCAAGTTCGTCACAGTGTTCAGCCTCTCAGCGCTTGCGCTCGCCGTGTCGCTCGCTGCGGCAGCCGCCCAGCCGCTCACCGTGGTCGAGCTGTTCACCAGCCAGGGCTGCTCGTCCTGCCCGCCGGCCAACGCCAATCTGATCAAGGTCAAGGACCAGCCCGGCGTGCTGGCGCTGTCGTTCAACGTCACCTACTGGGACTATCTCGGCTGGAAGGACACTTTCGGCCGCCAGGAATTCACCCAGCACCAGGTCAGCTACGAGCCGCCGCTCGGCCATGACGGGCCGTTCACGCCGCAAGTGGTGGTCAACGGCCATGCCGATGTCGTCGGCGCCGCACCCGGCGAGATCCAGAACCTGATCGCAAGCACTGGCCGCACCAGTGGGCCGTCGCTGTCGCTCGCAGGCGGCAAGATCAGCATCGGCGCTGGCGCCGCGCCGGCCGGCCGGGCCGATGTCTGGCTGGTGCGCTATGCCAAAGGCGTCGTCGAGGTGCCGGTGGCGCGCGGTGAGAACACTGGCCGCACCTTGCCGCACGCCAATGTCGTCCATTCGCTCAAAAAGCTCGGCAGCTGGACCGGCGACGCCACGGCGCTGGATCTGCCGCCAGCTTCGGACGGCCTGAGCACCGCCGTGCTCGTGCAGTCGCCCGGTGGCGGGCCGATCTTGGCCGCTGCGACAAACTAGATCACGCTTCAACAAGAGATTGCGCAGCGCCGCATGAGCGGCGTCGCAAGAACCGGCCGCCGAAAGCGCGCCCTTCAACGACCAACCCCAAGGAGACCATCATGATCGTTCTGTCCCGCCTGACGCTGCCGGCGCTCGCTCTCGCTTTGTGTTCGACGGCGCTGTTTGCCGGCGGCATCGCCCGTGCCGATGACGCGACCAACGCGATGAAGCCGGCAGCCAATGCCATGAAACCCGCCGCCGATGCGATGAAGCCCGCAACGGATGCAATGAAGCCCGCCGACCCTATGGCCACCAATTCCATGAAGCCGGCCGCCGACGCGATGAAGCCGGCTGCCGATGCCATGAAACCCGCCGCGGACGCCATGGCCCCTGCCAACTAACGTTGGTTCGCGGCCTTCTGTCCCTGGCGGGCTCCCTGTCCAGCCGGGGCGCACGCGAATGTGAGGCTCCGCCGCAACTCACACATCGCGCCATCGTAACTGATCCAATAGACTGATCCCAATGGAAGCCATGAGGAGTGCAGCCATGACCGACATCAAGCACAACAGTTCGTTCGGGTATATCAAGGGCGCTCTTGCCGCCCTTGCGCTGGCCGCCGCGGGCGCCGCCTTCTGGCTAACGCCGGCGGTTTCGGCCGAGGACGCGGTGAAGATCCCGCCGCCGGCTTTGGACGAGAAGTCCGCTGCCGGCAGTGAGAAGGCAATCTTCGCCGGCGGCTGCTTCTGGGGCGTGCAGGGCGTCTTCCAGCACGTCAAGGGCGTGACCAAGGCCGTCTCCGGCTACGCCGGCGGCGACAAGGACACCGCCGTCTACGAGACGGTCGGCTCAGGCCGCACCGGACATGCCGAATCCGTCGAGATCACCTACGATCCGTCTGAGGTGACCTACGGCCAGCTGCTGCAGGTCTACTTCTCGGTCGCGCATAACCCGACCCAGCTGAATTTCCAGGGTCCGGACTCCGGCACGCAGTACCGCTCGACGATCTTTGCCGAAAACGATGCGCAAAAGAAGATCGCGCAGAGCTACATCGCCCAGCTCGACCAGGCCAAGGTGTTTCCGAAACCGATCGTCACCACGCTGGAAACCGGCAAGACCTTCTATCCGGCCGAGAATTATCATCAGGACTTTCTGACGCTGAACCCGACCTATCCCTACATCGTCTACAACGACCTGCCCAAGGTGGCGAACCTGAGGGCACTGTTCCCGACGCTGTACAGCGACAAGCCGGTGCTGGTGCTGTCGGCGAGCAATTGAGCTGAGCGCTGGTAATCTCCCCCCTCGAGGGCATATGCGCTAAGATAGGTGTTGCAGTGGGGAATCGGTTGTGATTCTACGCTGCGATGACTCACGAATCGCTTGTAGATGACGGCTGGGCCGAGACGATTGAGCTCCTCGGCGGTGAAGAGTTGATTGCAGGGAGTGCCCGCGAGACGAAGGCGTTTCTGCGGCCGCGGGGCGTCAGGTCGGCTACTGATCTGTTGCGCCTGACACTGGCTTACTGCCTTGGCAAGGTGGGCATGCGGGGCGTCGTGGCCTGGGCGGCGGCAAGCGGGATCGCCGACATCTCGGACGTGGCGTTGCTCGGCCGGCTGCGCAATGCAGGGCCGTGGCTGCAGCAGTTGATCGGGCACCTTTTGAAGCGCGAGGAGGAAGGCTTGCCTAAGGGCCGGCTGATCCGCATCCTCGATGCGACATCGGTTGCCAAGGCGGGTGTGCATGAGAAGAAGAACAATGGCCTTTGGCGTATGCACTGCGCCTTCGATCTTGAGCGCGAGCAGTTCGATTTCCTCGAGATCACCGACCAGAGCGAGGCCGAGCTGATCGACCGCGTGCCGGTGGTGCCGGGCGAGATCCGCATCGGCGACCGCGCCTATCTGCAGGCCGAGCGGATCGCAAAGGTCATGGCGCAAGACGGCGACGTTGTCGTGCGCGCGCCGTGGAAGAATGTGCGATGGCTCGACGCCAACGGCAAGGCGTTCGATCTCATCGGCCACCTGAAGAGCTGCCGGGAGGAGGTCATCGAAACGCCTGTCTGGCTGGGCCTCAAGAAGGGCGAGCCCCTGAAGATGCGCCTGATCGCCTTGCGCAAATCCGAGGCTGCGACACAAGAAGCGCGGCGCAAAATCAACAAGGAAGCCAAGGCCAAGGGCAAGCAGGTTCAACCGGAGACGCTGATTGCCGCCGGCTTTGTCATCCTTGTGACCTCGCTTGACCAGGAGGAGTTTCCCTCCGGCACAGTTCTCAAGCTCTATCGCATGCGCTGGCGCATCGAGCTCGCCTTCAAGCGTCTGAAGAGCCTGATCGGACTGCGCGCGCCTCCAGCCAAAGACCCAAGGATCGCAAAGCCTTGGATTCTTGCCCACTTCCTCATCGCGCTTGTGACCGAACCCCTTTCGCAGGAGTTGGGTGTCTCTCCCCCTTGAGCGACGGGCGCCCGCTGCTGTGGCGCGCCACCCGCCAGATCGTCGCCTCTCTGATCGCAGCGATCTTTGCTCAACCTCCCTTGGCAGCCCTGCGCCAAAATCTCCATGCCTTGCGACATCGAGGCGTGAGCCACCACGAAAGCGCAAATTTCAGTCCATGCCGAAGCTATCTTAGCGCATATGCCCTCGAGGGGGAGATGTCGCCGAAGGCGACAGAGGGGGTCGCCGCGCGTGGAGCGCTAGAGCGGAATGAATTGAGGCTGAATCGGATGGGATTCCCTAAGGCTTGCAAATCTGATTCAACATGCTGGCTGGACAAGGAGGCCGGCATGGATGGGCAAGCCTTATTCGATGGATCTTCGCGAACGGGTTGTAGCGTCAGTTGAGCAGGAGGGGCTGTCGCGGCGGCAGACAGCAGTGCGCTTTGGGGTTGGGATCAGCACCGTCATCAGATGGGTAAGCCGCTTGCGCGAGACGAGCAGTCTTGCGCCCGGCAAGATGGGTGGGCACAGACCGAAGAACATTGCCGGAGAGCATCGGGAGTGGCTGTTGCTGCGCTGCCGGGCCGCTGATTTCACGTTGCGCGGACTGGTGGCCGAACTGGCTGAGCGCGGCCTGAAGGTTGATTACCGCTCGGTATGGGAGTTCGTCCACGCCGAGAAGCTCAGTCACAAAAAAAGACGCTGATCGCGGCCGAGCAGGATCGCCCAGATGTGGCGCGCCGGCGGGCACAGTGGGCAAAATATCAGGATCGTATCGATCCTTCCCGCCTGGTGTTCATCGACGAGACATGGACCAAAACCAACATGGCTCCACTCAGGGGATGGGCGCCGCGCGGCGAGAGGATCAAAGCCAAGGTGCCGCACGGCCATTGGAAGACCATGACCTTCCTGGCGGCGCTGCGCCACGACCGTGTCGAAGCACCATGGCTGATCGACGGACCGATCAACGGCGAGCGCTTCCAGCTCTATGTCGATGAGGTTCTTGTCCCAACCCTCAAGTCCGGCGACATCGTCATCATGGACAATCTCGGCTCGCACAAGGGCAAGGCCGTGCGCCGCACCATTCGATCAGCCGGCGCCAGGCTGTTCTTGCTGCCGAAATACTCGCCCGACCTCAACCCCATCGAGAAGCTCTTCGCCAAGCTCAAGCACTGGCTGCGCAAGGCTGCCAAGCGAACAGTCGAAACTGTCTGTGACGCCATCGGCCAAATCCTCGGCACCGTCACTTCAACCGAATGCCGAAATTACTTCACTGAGGCCGGATATGCCCAACCTAAATTCATCCCGCTCTAACTTCTTCTTTCGCCGCATAAGATGTCGCGTCCGGTCGGACCGACCCCCTCTGGCCTGCCGGCCATCTCCCCCTCGAGGGGGGAGATCACGTCTCAGTCATAGGTCAGATCCGTCGCCTTCCCGCCAAACACCCGGTAGGCATAGAACGAATAGAAGATGATGACCGGCAGCACGACCACCGTGCCGGCCAGGATGATGGCCAGGCTCTCCGGTGCCGAAGCCGCCTGCCAGATGGTCAGGCGATCGGGCACCACGAAGGGGTAGAACGACCAGGCCAGGCCGGCAAAGCCGAGCGCGAAGATGGCGGCCAGCGTCAGGAACGGCGTCAGCGAATGGCGGTCGTCGGGCTTCGGCAGATGGAAGGTCTGCCGCCAGAGCCACAGGAACAGCAGCGCCGACAGGATCGGCAGCGGCGACAGATAGAGCATCGAGGGCCAGACGAACCATTTGTCGAAGATGCGCGGGCTGGCGAACGGCGTCGCCAGCGACACCGCCGCCATGCCGAGCGCGGTCAGCACCAGCGTCGTGCGCAGCCAGCGCACCGCCTTCTTCTGCAATTCGCCTTCGGTCTTGTAGATCACCCAGGCCGCGCCCATCGCCGCATAGGCCGCGGCAAGGCAGAACGCCACCAGCACGCCGAACGCCATGCCACTGAGGCCGACATCGAGGCCCAGCACATAGACGCCCAGCATGTAGCCCTGCGCCAGCGATGCGATGATGGAGCCGAGGAAGAATATACGGTTCCAGCGGTGCTTGCGCTCGGTCGGCACCTTGGCGCGGAAATCGAAGGCGACGCCGCGCAGGATCAGCCCGACCAGCAGCACGAAGACCGGAATGTAGAGGGCGGTCAGGATCACGCCATGCGCCAGCGGGAATGCGACCAGCAGCAGGCCGACGGCCAGCACCAGCCAGGTCTCGTTGGCGTCCCAGAACGGGCCGATGGCAGCGATCATCGTATCCTGCTCGGCGTCTTCGGCTGCGGCAAACAGGATGCCGATGCCCAGATCGAAACCGTCGAGAATGACGTAGATCAGGATGGCGAGGCCCATCAGGCCGGCGAAGATCAGCGGAAGCGCGGTTGGCCAGTCGAAGCTCATGTCACTCTCCCGCAGCCGGCTGCGACATCGGCGCGTTGAGCACGCCCGGCAGCGGCGATGAATCGCCGTCCTTCGCCGCCTTCAGCGCCAGGTGCACCAGCACGCCGAGATAGGCGATCAGCAAAAGCACGTAGAGAATGAGATAGATGGCCAGCGTCAGCGCGACATGGCTGCCGGCCACCGGGCCGACCGCGTCGGCGGTTTTCAGCACGCCCGTCACCAGCCAGGGCTGGCGGCCGATTTCGGTGGTGTACCAGCCGGCCAGCGTCGCCAGCCAGCCCGACAGCGCCATCGGCACCATCAGCATGGCAAGCGGCTTCGGCAGGCTGTGCCGGCGCTTGAGGAAGAAGGCCGCCGACCATGAGACGAGCAGCATCAATATGCCGGTGCCGACCATGATGCGGAAACCCCAGAACACCGGGAACACCGGCGGATGGTTGCCAGGGTAGTCGTTCAGCCCTGGCACCACGCCGCTGGCGCTGTGCCGCAGCACCAGGCTGGCGCCATCGGGAATGGCGATCTCGAACCTGTTTTCCTTGGCCGCCTCGTCGGGCAGGGCGAAGAGAACCAGCGGCACGTTGGGGCCGGTGTTCCAGTTGGCCTCCATGGCGGCGATCTTCTGCGGCTGATGCTCCAGCGTGTTGAGCCCATGCTGGTCGCCGGCAAAGATCTGGATCGGGATCAGGATCGCCGCCGTGAAGACGCCGGTGCGCAGTGCCTTCCACATCGATTCCGAGCGGTCGCCGTAGAGATAGCGCAGCGCCGACAGGCCAGCGATCAGGAACGACACCGTCAGCCCTGAGGCCAGCAGCATGTGGGTGAGCCGGTAGGGCATCGACGGGTTGAAGACGATCGCCCACCAGTCGACGGCATGCGCCACACCGTCGCGGATCTCAAAGCCGGCCGGCGTCTGCATCCAGGAATTGAGCGCGATGATCCAGAAGGCCGAGACGGTCGTTCCGCCGGCCACCAGCACCGTCGCCAGCGTGTGGATGCGGTTGGAGACGCGGCGGAAGCCGAACAGCATGATGCCGAGGAATGCCGCTTCGAGGAAGAAGGCGGTGAGGATCTCGTAGGCCAGCAGCGGCCCGGCGATGTTGCCGACCTTTTCCATGTAGCCCGGCCAGTTGGTGCCGAACTGGAAACTCATGGTGACGCCCGAAACCACGCCCATGGCGAAGGACAGCGCGAACACCTTCACCCAGGTGAAATAGGCGCGCATCCAGGCGGAATCGTTGGTCGCATTGTAGCGCAGCTTGAAGAACAGCAGCACCCAGCCAAGCGCAATGGTGATCGTCGGAAACAATATATGGAACGAAATATTCGCGCCGAATTGCATGCGCGACAGGATGAGCGGGTCCATGGTGGGCTCCGGCTGCTTCTAATGGTTGAAGAATAGGGCGCATGCCGGACCAGGTCAAAGCGGCGTCCCGCCGCGAGGCGGAACGCCGCAGCGCCTTGGCGATATGACGCATGCGTGCAGTGCCCAGCCTATGCGCCGGTGTCCGGTAGTTCGCCGAGCGCGTCGGCGAACTTGCGCATCAGGCGCACGAGTTCCTCGATCTCCTGCGCGTCCCACGATTGTCGAGAACTGTCAGCAGCGGCATTGACTTCCGGTTGCATGGAACGACATTCGGCCTATATCAGGGGACCTCTTTCAAGCAGCCGTTTTCATCCATGCCCTCCATCCTGTCTATTTCCGGGGTCTCCAAGACCTACGCCACCGGTTTCACCGCGCTCAAGGAGGTCAATCTCGACATCCAGCGTGGCGAGATCTTTGCGTTGCTCGGTCCGAACGGCGCCGGCAAGACGACGCTGATCTCGATCGTCTGCGGCATCGTCAACCGCTCGTCGGGCACCGTCACGGTCGATGGCCACGACATCAACAAGGATTACCGCGCCGCCCGCAGCCTGATCGGCCTGGTGCCGCAGGAGCTGACCATCGACGCTTTCGAGAGCGTCTGGGCGACGGTCAACTACAGCCGCGGCCTGTTCGGCAAGCCGGCCAACCCGGCCTTTGTCGAAAAAGTGCTGCGCGACCTGTCGCTGTGGGACAAGAAGGACGCCAAGGCGATCACCCTGTCGGGCGGCATGAAGCGCCGGCTGATGATCGCCAAGGCGCTGTCGCATGAGCCGCGCATCCTGTTCCTCGATGAGCCGACCGCCGGCGTCGATGTCGAGCTGCGCCAGGACATGTGGGCGATGGTGCGCCGGCTGCGCGAGGATGGCGTCACCATCATCCTCACCACGCACTATATCGAGGAAGCCGAAGCGATGGCCGACCGCGTCGGCGTCATCAATCGCGGCGAGATCATCCTGGTCGAGGACAAGGCCGAACTGATGCGCAAGCTCGGCCGCAAGCGGCTGGTGCTGGAACTGCGCAGCCCGCTGACGGCCATTCCCGAAGCCTTCTCGCGCTACGCGCTGGAGCTGTCGCCCGATGGCGGACAGTTGACCTACACCTATGACAACCAGGCCGAGCGGCCGGGCGTCGCCTCGCTCATCCGCGATCTCGAGGCCGGCGGTATCCAGTTCCGCGACATCGACACGCAAAACAGCTCGCTCGAGGAGATCTTCGTCAATCTGGTGAGGAGAGAGCCATGAACCTCCGCGTGGCCATGAATCTTCGTGCGGTATGGGCGATCTACCGGATGGAAATGGCGCGAGCCTTCCGCACCGTGCTGCAGAGCATCGTTTCGCCGGTCATCTCGACATCGCTGTATTTCGTCGTCTTCGGTTCGGCCATCGGCTCGCGCATCACCGAGATCGACGGCATCAGCTATGGCGCCTTCATCGTACCGGGACTGATCATGCTGTCACTCTTGACGCAGTCGATCTCCAACGCCTCCTTCGCCATCTACTTCCCGAAATTCGTCGGTTCGATCTACGAGCTTCTGTCGGCGCCGGTCTCCTATCTTGAAATCGTCATCGCCTATGTCGGCGGTGCGGCGACCAAGTCGATCATCCTCGGCCTGATCATCCTGGCCACCGCCTCGCTGTTCGTGCCGCTCACCATCCTGCATCCGGTGTGGATGGTCGCCTTCCTGGTGCTGACGGCGGTGACCTTCAGCCTGTTCGGCTTCATCATCGGCATCTGGGCCAAGAGCTTCGAGCAGCTGCAGCTGGTGCCGCTGTTGATCATCACGCCGCTGACCTTCCTCGGCGGCAGCTTCTATTCGATCAACATGTTGCCCGGCATCTGGCGCACGGTGACGCTGTTCAACCCGGTCGTCTATTTGATCAGCGGCTTCCGCTGGAGCTTTTACGGCAAGTCCGACGTCTCGGTCGGCATCAGCCTCGGCATGACCGTCGTTTTCCTGGCCGTCTGCATAGCCATCGTCGCCTGGATCTTCAAGACCGGCTACCGGCTGAGGAACTGATCGGGGCTGCGAGGAACCAGCCTCAGATCGCCTTGACCAGCCGCAGCAGCCCCAGCATCTCCACATAGGTCCCCTCGCGAAAGGCGAGGTAGACCGGCTCCTCGACACCGTGGAAGCGGCGTTTGAACGCCGCCTGGCCTTGCAGGTTGAACCTGCGGCGGTTGATCCAGGGCGAATCGTAGGCGCGCTGGAAGGCATTGCGCCAGGAATCGCTTTCGGCAAAGCCGCTCGGGCCGATGTCGACGAGCGGCGACAGGCCGAGCGTGACCATCGAGATGCCTTGTTCGCGAAAACGGTCGACGGCGAATTTGGTCAGGCCGATCTCGGCATGCGGCGAGGCATCGATATGCTTGCGCTTGAAGGCGGTGGTGTAACCGATGACCTTGCCGTCGCGAAATAGCGGGTCGAAGTCGAGCAGGGCGACCAGCTCGCCATCGGGGCCATGCAGGACGAAACGGCGCATGTCCATGCCGAGATGGTCGGCGAACGGGCGGTTGAGAAAGCCCATCTCCCAACGCTTGACGATGCGGTCGCCGCGCCAATTTTGGGAGAGCCGGGCGATCTCGTCGAGGTGGATCGTGCGTTTGTCCTCTTCGAACGAAAAGCCCTTCTTCAACAGCCAGCGCTCGGAGTAGCGCACGGTCTCGTTGCGCTTTCCGGAAAAATCATGGGCTGGCAGGGTGATGCGCGTGTCGATGCCGAACCGATTGACCTTGTAGCCGAGCCCGGCCAGCACGCGCGCCGTCTCCTCGCCGATCTGCACGAACCACGGGCTGCCGGCGGTCTCGACGAAGCGTCTGATGTAGTCGGGCCGATGCACCGGTGCCGCCACCGGATCGCCGAGCGCGAAATGATGCCTCATCTTGGTGCCGAAGGCGATGTAGCCGTCGGCGTCACCGAAATAGGAAAGCTTGTTTTGAACGGCGGTCGAATAGGCGAGCGAGAAGTCGCCATGGCGGCGGACCAGCGCCAGGCGTTCGACATGGGTCAGCGCCTGGCGCTCGACCTTGGGCGAGGCACCCTCGAGGATTTTGTCGAAATAGATCCGCAAGGAGGGCATGGTCGAGATTCCGCGTGCCGCCACAGCGCCGCGCGTTTAAGTCGCGCAAGGTTGCTGTAACATTTTGATTCTGCGCATGACCTCGAAAAACCGAACTCGATTCCGGGCATACGCGTGGGGGATAACAGAGACCCGCCAGCCCCCCAGGCCTCGAATCAATCACATTGCCGCGACCTGATTACCGCTGATATCGCGCATATGCCATATAGAGCGCAACCGCAGCCCAGCGTACGGCTCGAAATTCGCGTGGCTCGAAATTCGGCGGCGGTTTGCTTGATGGGTCCTGCGCGGGATCAAACGGTTACAGCGTGCTGCGAGCCTTGTGGCAGGACGGTCGAATGGGATTCGAGAGTGAATGACTGATACGACAATCAGATCGGTTACGGACCTGCCGGTGACAGTCGAGCCGGCAATCATCGTCGGCGCCGGTGTTGCCGGACTGGCCGCGGCGCATGCCTTGATGAACGCCGGCGTGCCGACGGCGATCCTGGAAAAGGAAAGCCGGCTGGCCGAGCCCTGGCACCGGCGGCACCAGCAGTTGCATCTCAACACCCACCGCGATCTTTCTTCGCTGCCTGGTCTTGCCTATCCCCCGGGCACCCCTGCCTTTCCGCACAGGACGGTCGTCATCCGCCATATGAATGATTTCAGGGAGGAGAACCGGCTGCCGGTGCAGTTTGGCGTTGCTGTCGAAGAGATCGCGTTCAAGGGCGATCACTGGGCGCTGTGGACCAGCGCCGGGCTGCGCCTGGCCCGCAATGTCGTCATCGCCACAGGCCGCGACAGGCAGCCCTTCATTCCCAAATGGAAAGGCATGAAGGATTTCGGCGGCCGCACCATCCATTCGGCGGATTTTGGCGACGCGCAGGCCTATGCGGGCCAAAAAGTCCTGGTCGTCGGTGCCGGCAATTCGGGCTTCGACGCGCTCAATCATCTGGCCGACATAGACACGGCCGCCATCTGGCTGTCGGCCCGCAACGGCCCCGCCCTTCTGCCCAAGCGGATCGCCAAGATCGCCGTGCATCGGCTTTCGCCGTTCATGGCGCGCTTGCCCTTGCGGGTCGCCGATGCGGTGATCGCGGCGACGCAACGCCTGGTTTTCGGCGACCTGACCAAATTCGGCATGCCGCCCGCACCTTCGGGTGGGGCCAGCCGCCTGACTTCGGACTACACCGCGATCGCCGCCGACGATGGCGCCGTTCACGCCATCAAGACCGGCAAGATCACCGTCGTGCCGGCCATACGGGAATTCACCCGCGACGGCGTGATCCTGGCCAATGGCAGCCTGATCGACCCCGACATCGTCATTGCCGCGACAGGCTATCGCACCGGGCTGGAGCCCATGGTCGGCAAGCTCGGCGTCCTCGACGGCAAGGGCGTCCCGCTCTTCAACGGCGGGCAGGCCGATCCGAAACTGCCCGGCCTGTGGTTCACCGGCATGCGGCCAAGCATTCGCGGCTGCTTCGCCAATGCCGGCATCCTGGCCAAGGCGATCGCCAAACGGATTGCAGGTTCCGCCTCCCACCGATCCGGTGCATCACGCTGATTTCGGCTCGAGCCGCCGGAAGCCGACGGCCTCCATCAGCATATCCTCTTCGACCATGCCGGCATTGTGCAGGGCAAGCAGGGTCAGCGCAAGTTCGCGCGCCTCCGCCGATTCGGGGTGTGCTTCGCGCCGCCGGCAGGCTTCGTCGAACACGCGTTGCAGCCTTGCGATGTCGTCGGGTTTGAGCAGGCCACGGTCATAGATGGACTTCGGCATGGCGATCTCCTGATAAAGACCTAGGGCGCCACGTTTAAATTGCCAATCTTTCCCGAGGCTTGACTGATTTCACGCGAAAAAGGGAGGGGCTTCGGGTCGCCGAAGTCCCTCCCTTGAGATTGCAGACGAGTGCCTGATATCAGACCGCGATCTTGCCGCCGCCCTGTTTGGTGATGGCGACGACCGCCGGCCGCACCGGCATGTCGGGCTTGAAGTCGGGCCAGCGCGTCGACAGGTCCTCATAGTAGGACGGGCGGCCGAACGCTTCCCAGTCATCGCCGCCGTCGCCCGGATGCTGGACAGCGACGAAGGCGGTCTGGTCATCCGGCGCAAACAGCGGGCCGCACATTTCGGCGCCGATCGGCACGCGGAAGAACAGCTTTGAGGTCGCCCGTGCCGGGCCTTCCGTGTCCACCGCCCACAGGCCATCGGTGCGGCCGGTGGCCTTCGGGCCCTGGCCGTCGGTGGCGACCCACAGGCGCCCAGTCGAATCGACCGCGCAATTGTCGGGCATGCCGAACCAGCCATTGGCCGTCGTCGCCGTCGAGAAGGTGGCTCCGACATCGGCCACCGAAGGATCGCCGCATTTCAACAGCACTTCCCACTTGCCCTTCGCAGCGGCGAAATCGCCGCCGTCCTCCGATATCTCGATGATGTGGCCGAAGGCGTTTTCGGCGCGCGGGTTGGCGGCATCGATTTGGTCGGCCTTGCGCTTCGAATTGTTGGTCAGCATCACATAGACCTTGCCGTTGACGGCATTGGGCTGGATGTCCTCGGGGCGGTCCATCTTGGTGGCGCCGAGCAAATCGGCGGCGCGGCGCGTCTCGATCAGCACATCGGCCTGGCTGGCAAAACCGTTTTCAGTCGTCAGCGGCCCCTGGCCGAAGACGATCGGCAGCCATTCGACAGTGCCGTCCTCGGCGAATTTGGCGACATGCAGCGTGCCGTCGTCGAGTAGATCCTTGTTGGCGGCGAGGTCATTGGGATTGAACGCCGCCTTGGTGACGAACTTGTAGACATAGTCGAAGCGCTCGTCGTCGCCGAGATAGAAGACGACGCGGCCGTCCTTGGCGACGATCGATTCGGCGCCCTCATGCTTGAAGCGGCCCATGGCGGTGCGCTTCCTCGGCGTCGAGGTCGGATCGTTGACATCGACCTCGACGATCCAGCCGAAGCGGTTGGCTTCGTTCGGCTCCTTGGCAAGGTCGAAACGGTCATAGTGCGCCGCCCATTCATAGGCGCCTTCGGGAATGCCGAGGCGCTTGTAGTTGGCGGCTTCCTTGTGGCCTTCCGGCAATTCGCCGGAAAAATAGCCGTGGATGTTCTCCTCGGCCATGACATAGGTGCCCCAAGGCGTGACACCGCCGGCGCAATTGTTGACGGTACCCAATACCTTGGTGCCGGATGGATCGGCATTGGTCTTGACGCGGTCATGGCCGGCAACCGGACCCGACAGCGCCATTTCGGTGTTGGAGGTGATGCGGCGGTTGAGCTTGCCGTCGCGCACCACCTGCCATTTGCCACCGTCCTTGCGGATTTCGACGATGGTGCCGCCGTGGGCCGCCATCTCGACATCGACCTGCTCCTTCGAGAGTGGTGCGACTTCCGCCGACTTCTTGCCGTCCTTTTCGACGATCTTGACGATGCCCGGGAACATCAGATGCGGGTTGGTGTATTCGTGGTTGACGACCAGCAGGCCGTGTTCGGCCGAGCCGTCGATCGGGAGATAGCCGACATAATCGTTGTTGTAGCCGAATTGTTTCGCCTGGGCCTGCGCCGACTGTTTCGTCGGGTCGAACTCCGGCGAATCGGCAAACAGCGGGTCGCCCCAGCGCAGCAGCACATCGGCATCGTAGCCCGGCGCGACATGATGCTTGTCGTCGATGCCGGCCTCCAGTTCGTCGAACGCGAAGGCGGAGGCCTCAGTGGCCCGGGCCTCGTCGGCGCTGATCAGCGCCAGCGGGCTGACGGTTGCGGCGATGGCCGAGACGGCCAGCGAACCCCTAAGGAAGCCGCGGCGCGAGAACCGCGCGGCGATGATCTCGCCCATGGTGCGGTTGTCGGTGGGGTTGGTGGCCGGGCCGTCGTTTTCCTCGAGCAGGCTGGTGCGGAATCGGGCGTCGGGGAAGCGATGTTCGGTCATTTGGGGCTTGCCTCTGGCTTTTGGGGATGGCTGGAGCGTGCTGCGTGTTTAACCCCTTATATCCGGTCGATCACATTTTCGTGACATCTCAAACGCTTTCAACCGCATTCCACGATCTCGGCAGCCGACCCTTCGCAACTGCGCAACGCGGGGGACCAAGGTCCCTGATCAGGCCAAGCAAAGGTCCCTGTTGGCGCGGCATCGGTCGTGGGCCCCTTATGCCAAGGCAGCTATGTCGGCAATGGTCGGCGGCTTGCCAACGCCGGCGTCGGCCTGATGAAAAGGAGGACCGAGATGCGTGGATCGATCCCCACCCGCTATCGCTGGCTGGCTCTGAGAGCGACATCGGCATTGGCGCTGGCCATCGCCCCCTATCAACTCGCCTTCCACGGCTCCGCTCCCGGCATCGTTGCCGCGGCCGCGCACGCCAAGGATGGCGGAAGTGGTGGAAACGGTGGAAGTGGCAGCGGAAACAGCGGCAATTCCGGGGCCGGTGGCGGTAACAATGGCGCCGGTAACGCTCATGGCGGAACCGACAATTCCGGATCCGGCAACGGCGGAGCCAGCCATCATGTCAATGCAGCCACCGGCGACAAGGTGGATGTGGACGGCAACAAGATCGAGGTCGAGCATCCCGACGGCATCAAGGAAGAGATAGAGAACGGTCGTTTCGAGATGAAGGATGCCCTCGGGCGCACGATCGTCGAACGTCCGGCGACGGCGGACGATTTCAGTCGCCTCGAGGCATTATGAGGCAAGGCCAGCATCTAGCGGCCCGGCCTCACAAGTCACCTCCGCCGCCCCCGGCGGAGGTGACTTGATGTTCGGCGTCTGCCGCCACCAGGCATGGGGAAAGCCAGTCTCCCGTTCGGCGATGGCGGTCGCGGCGCCGTTCATGCGAAGCTAATATAGCATACGAATAGGACTTTAGTCCAACCTTGCGCTTGCAAAGGTCCTGGGTGACAACCGCAACGGTCGGAGGTCGCTTCCGGGCACCACGTCTTTCGGCGATGTTGGTTGCAACTGCAACGTTGGGGTGGGCGCGCCGGGCTCAATCGTCGGAGATCAGGATGCACAGATCGGTCACGATCCGTTGTTGCCGGCTTGCGCTCAGATTGGCGGCCGCGCTGGCGTTGATCATCGCTCCCTATCAAATTGCCTTCCACGGGTCCGTTCCCGGGATCTACGCTGCCAGCGCACAGGCTGGCAAGGGCGGCAATGGCGGGGGTGGAAACGGAAACGGCGGCAATTCCGGCGGCGGCAACAGCGGTAACAGCGGCGGCAACAGCAGCGGCGGTAATAGCGGCAACGGGAAGGGCAACAGCGGCAACAACGGCAAATCGGGATCCAATCAGGGTAAGAGCGCGAGTCATGTCAATGCCGCGACCGGCGACAAGGTCGACGTGACAGGTAACAAGATCACAGTTCGGCATCCCGACGGCATAACGGAAAAGCTCGAGAACGGTCGTTTCAGCATGGAGGATGCGCTCGGTCGCACGATCATCGACCGTCGGGCCACGCCGGCCGATGTCAGCCGTCTCAAGGCCTTGTGAAGCTTGCCAACAGGCAACGGCCGGCTTCACATGTCACCTCCGCCGCCCCCCGGCGGAGGTGACCTCGTTTTTAGGCCGGCGCCGCGCGATTTTCCGGCACCGCGATGACTGAAGTCCCTGGAGCGGTTCGGGTTTGGTTGAAGCGCTGAACTGTTAAGTACGGTTCCTGTCGTGGTCGCGCGCCTCACGCATCATCAAGGCTGCTTCAGTGCGGTTTCGCACATTGAGTTTCGACAGCACGCCGGTCATGTGATGCTTGACGGTCTTCTCCTGAAGCTCCAGCCGCAAGGCGACTTCCTTGTTGCTCAGCCCCTCAGCCACCAGCCGCAGGATTTCCGTCTGCCGCTCGGTGAGTTGCCGCAGGCGGTCCGCTATGCCGTTGGTGGGTTGCTGGGACTGGAGATCCGAAAGCAGCCGGGCCGACAGCGTCGGCGAAAGATAGCTCTCGCCGGCCGCCACGTTGCGCAGGATGTCGGCAAGCGCGCGCGATCCGATACCTTTGAGGACATAGCCGCACACCCCTGCATTCAGGGCCATGGTCACATCGGCATTGGCCTCCGAAACGGTCAGCATGACGATCTTCTGGGCGGGATGGCCGGCGAGGATGCCTGCAACCGCGGCCAGACCGCCGCCCGGCATGGAGATATCGAGCAACAATATGTCGGGCTGCACGGTCGCGGCGATGCGTTCGGCATCCTGCGCCGTGGCCCCCTCGCCAACCACCTCGAAGCCTCCGATCTCCGACAGGCTGCGCGTCACACCCTCGCGAAATAGGGGATGATCGTCGATAATGGCGATGCGAATGACACCAGTCATGCTTGCTCCTCGATCGATAGACGGATCACCAAACGCGTGCCTTGCGGCCCGGTCAAGGCTTCGAACTGGCCACCAATGCTTTCGACCCGCTCTCTGAGGCCGGCCAGACCGAGACCTTCGGCCCGTGCCGGATCGAAACCTGGGCCGCCGTCCGATACTTCAACAAAAAGCCTGCCGCCTTTCATCCCGGCACTCACCGCTTGATCCTTGCCTCGTCCGTGGCGATAGGCATTGTTCAGCCCTTCCTGCACGAAACGATAGATGCTGATCTTCTCGGAGGCGCCGGGCTCCGGCAGATGTCCGGTCAGCGTGAGTGTCACCGACGTCCCCGTCCTCTGCTCGTGTTCGTTGACGGCCAGCCGCAGAATGTCCGGCGCGGCAGCCGTCTCTATCTGCGGCAGGACGAGCCCGGTGCAGATACCGCGTATTTCGCGCAGCGCGTCCTCCAGCGTCTTACGGATCATCGCGACCTCGGTCGAGCGGCTTTCGCCCGAATGGGCGTCGCCGGAAAATATCGGACTGTCCATGCGCAGCGCCGCCAGGGCCACGAGTTGGGCCGGACCGTCATGAAGATCGGCGCCGATGCGGCGCAGATATCTTTCGTTGAGCGCGGTGGCGCGGCGGGAGGCCCGCTGCACGCGCAGTCGCAAGGCGCTGTTTTGTGTCACCAGACCCTGCAGCTCCGACACCTGACGGCGCAGCGCCCCGCGTTGATCGTCGATGGTGCGGCTGCCGCGCAGGACGATGCCCGACAGAAGCAGGAATGCCGCCAGGGTCGCGCCGGCCACGATCAGCCAGCTCGACCACAGAGCGGAAGACAGTGTGGCCTGGAAGTCGTCGGCGATCTCGTAGAATTCGGTGACGGCCACCACTTCGCCGGACCAGGGCTCGCGCACCGGATTGTAGATCTCCAGCAATGGCAGGCCGGAAGCCTTCTCCTCACCTTCATCGTCATCGAACGTATTGAATTCGGCAACGACATTGCCTTCGAAGGCGGAACGCAGATCGTCGTTCGGACCGAAGCGGCGGCCGATCAGGGCCGCCTCCTTCGCATAGAGAACCGTGCCGTCGCGTCGCCAGAGGATGAACGATGCGAGGCGCTTGCCGAGCGCGCCCTGGCCAAGCGTCTCGTCGAGCGCCCGCTTGACGGAGTCGCTGAGTTCCTGGTCCTTGCGCAGGTCGGGCAGCAGCGGCGCAATCACGCTGTCGACATAGAGGGCCGTCGTGGCGGCTGAATTGCGGATGACGCCCTCCCGGATCTGCGCCGTCACCCAGGCGCCCACCACCAGCATGACGGCCAGCAGGCCAAAGCCGCCGGCAACGACGAATTGCAGGGCAAGAGAAAGTTCGCTCCAGCGTCGCACCAGGTTTTGAACTATACGAATCATGAACCCCTGACCGCCCTTCAATCGACAGACTGGGCGATAGCTGTACATTGAGCTTCCGTCTTGCCGTTGCCAAGAGCTACGTTTGATCGAGGGTCGCTTGACGTCCCGGCGCGCTTCGGAAACAACGTCCGCGACACACGCGGCGGAGCCGCTTCGAGAGGGGACGGGACGTTGAGTTTTTCGGGATTGCTGCAGCTCGGCTTTTCGACGGTGATTTTCCTGCTGGCGGCGACGGCGGCCAAGCAATGGGGCCTGGCGCCGAGCCTGGGAAAGATCGCGCTGACGCTGGCGCTCTATTCGCTGGGCAATCTGATCATGCTGCGGCTGATCCGCGAATTCGGCATGTCGGTGTCGTTCAGCCTCTCGGCTGTCATCCAGCTGGTCTCGGTGAATGTCGTCGCGTTGATCTTCTTCGGCGAGCGCGTCAACGCGCTGCAGGCGACCGGCATCATGCTGGCAATCGCCGCGGTGGCGCTGATCACGCTTGGACCCTATCTGCAAGGGCGATTGTAACGGGCGAATTGCCGATGAAGAACGCCGCGAACGCTCTGCTCAACCGGGTCGAATTCCCGGTGCTGCTGGCCGGCCTGGTCATCGCCGGCGGGCTGTGGGCGTTCGAGGAATTGATGGAGGTGGCGCGTGCCACCACGCCGCACGCCTTCGACACCGAAATCCTGCTCGCCTTCCGCAAGGCGGGCCAGCCCGACAGCCCGATCGGCCCGCTCTGGCTGGAAGGGGCGATGCGCGACATCACCAGTCTGGGCAGCGGCAGCGTGCTGGTGCTGATCGTAACGGCGGTAATCGTCTATCTCCTGCTTATCCGCAGGCCGGCGACCGCCCTTTTCATCTTCGTGGCGGTGGCCGGTGGTCAGGTGCTGTCGAGCCTGCTGAAAGCCGGCATCGACCGGCCGCGCCCCGAACTCGTCTCGCATCTCGTCAACGAAACGACGCTGTCTTTTCCGAGCGGCCACGCCATGCTGTCGGCAGTGACCTATCTGACGCTGGGCGCGCTGGCAGCGCGCTTCCTGCCTGGGCGAACCACCAAGATCTATGTGCTGTCGCTGGCGGTGCTGACGACGCTGCTGGTCGGCATCAGCCGCATCTATCTCGGTGTGCACTGGCCGTCGGATGTGCTGGCCGGCTGGTGCGCCGGCTTCGTCTGGGCGATGCTGTGCTGGCTCACTGCCCGGGCGTGGCAGCGATGGCGCGGGCAGCGCCTGAACGGCGACAGCGAGACTGGAGACTAGATCAGCCGGTTGATCAGCCCGTGCCCGCAACCCGCCAACAGGAAAACCGCCGACAGCAAGGCTGCCGATGTCATCAAAGCCCTGGAAATCTTCAACGGCTACCCCTTGGTCGATGCTGAAAAGGGAAGGTTGCGTAGATATCTTCCCGGCACTGACGGCCAGCGTAGCATGCTTATCTTGCTCCCCGCCATCCGGCTTCCCGAGAGGATACATGTTTCATATATGTATTATGATGGTTGAAACATCAACATGACTGTATTATACGTTGATACCGCAGACTCAGACGGGGATACCGGCCGATGATCACTGCCGCGCAGATGCGCGCCGCAAGGGCGCTGGCCGGCATCGATCAGAAGACGCTCGCCGAGCGCGCCGGCGTTTCGCTTCCGACCATCCAGCGCATGGAGGCGAGCGACGGCGTGGTCAGGGGCGTGGTCGACACGCTGATGAAGGTCATCCAGGCCCTCGACGAGGCCGGGGTGGAACTGATCGGCGAGAACCAGACCAGCGAGCGCGGCGGCAGGGGCGTGCGCATCAAGCCTGTCGTGCCGCCAGATCCCAAGGCTGAGCCGGCATAAAGTCGCGACGGCGACCGCCGACAGTCCTGCCGACGATCCCGCCGCCTTTCAGGGTGCGGAAGGCAGTCCATGGATCAGACGCAGCGGGCAGCGCATCAACGGGCCCAGAAGTCGGCCCAAAGGTCGGCCCAAAGGTCGGCAAAGCCGACATTTTCCGAATTGTTCACGCCAAAGCTGGTGACGGTCTGGCGCGAGGGCTACACGCTCGCAGACTTCAAGGCGGACGCCATCGCCGGGCTGACGGTCGCCATCGTCGCGCTGCCGTTGTCGATGGCGATCGCCATCGCCTCGGGCGTGACTCCCGAGCGCGGCCTCTACACCTCGATCGTCGGCGGGTTCATCATTTCGGCGCTCGGCGGCAGCCGCTTCCAGATCGGCGGGCCGGCCGGCGCCTTCATCGTGCTGGTGGCCGCGACGGTTGCCCGGGTCGGTATCGATGGGCTGCTGCTGGCAACGATGATGGCAGGCGTCTTCCTGCTCGCCATCGGCTATCTCCGTCTCGGCACCTACATCAAGTTCATTCCCTATCCGGTGACGGTCGGCTTCACCGCCGGCATCGCCGTCATCATCTTTTCAGGGCAGATCGTCGAACTGTTCGGGCTGAAGCTTGCCGGCAAGGAGCCGGGACCGCTGGTGCCGAAGTTGATCGCGGTTGGTGAGGCGGCCGGCACCATCAACCCTGCGGCGACCTTCGTGGCGGTGTTGACCATCTTCACCATCGCTGGCCTGAAGCGCTGGCGGCCGACATGGCCCGCCATGCTCATCGCCATCGGGCTGGCATCGCTGGTGGTGGCGCTTCTCTCGCTGCCTGCGGAGACGATCGGCACCCGCTTCGGTGGTATCCCACGCAGCCTGCAAATGCCTGCCTTGCCGCCGATCAGCCTGGACAGGATGATTGACGTGCTGCCGGATGCCATTGCCTTTGCCTTGCTTGGCGCCATCGAATCGCTGCTGTCGGCGGTGGTCGCCGACGGGATGACGGGCCGGCGGCATCGTTCCAACTGCGAACTGGTGGCGCAAGGCTTCGCCAACATCGCGTCCGCTCTGTTCGGCGGCATCTGCGCCACCGGCACCATCGCCCGCACCGCGACCAATGTGCGGGCCGGCGCCCACGGACCGGTTTCGGGCATCGTCCACTCCGCCATCCTGCTCGCGCTGATGCTGGTGGCGGCGCCGCTCGCCAGCTACATCCCGCTCGCCGCCCTTGCCGGGGTGCTGGCGGTCGTGTGCTGGAACATGTTCGAGAAGCAGGCCTTCGCCACGTTGCTGCGCACCTCGCGCGGCGACGCGCTGGTGCTGACGGCGACCTTCCTGCTCGTCATCTTCCGTGATCTCACCGAAGGCATCGTCGTCGGCTTCGTGCTGGGGTCGATCCTGTTCATCGACCGCATGGCCAAGTCCATTGCGGTCGAGGCCGATCAGCCGCTGGTGCAGGAGGATGTCGCCGACAGCACCTACGCCTACGATTCCAGCGAGGCGACCGACGCCGACACCGTCGTCTACCGCATTTCTGGCGCCTTCTTCTTCGGCGCCGCGTCGACCGTCGGCACCGTGCTCGACCGCATCGCCGACCAGCGCAAGAACTTCATCCTCGACTGCTCGGCCGTGCCGTTCTTCGATTCGACGGCGGCCAATGTCATCGAGGGCGCCGCCCACAAGGCCAAGCGCGCCGGTGTCCGCTTCATCATTTCAGGTGCCGCGCCGCAGATACGGCGCATGCTGATCAACCACGGCGTCAAGCGTCCGCTGGTGACCTACGCCGCCTCGATCCGCGACGCACGGGCGCAGCTGAAAGGGAAGCTGGAGGCGGAGTAGCAAGCAAGATTTGCCGGCTGGTGGCCATTTAGTACAAGGTTTCCGCCGGTTGAAGGTCAACTTTTGACTCTGAATTGACTCACGCACGGCGCGACGTGAACGACCGCTTTGCGCCGCCATGCGGCCGTTCAGGTGCCCTTGCCACTGCCTGAAAGCAGACTGTCGCCGACAGCGAAATTGGAGGTCGAGGTTGCGCCATTTCCGGACGTGCGCGAGCCCTGGCGCGAAGACTTATCTCTTCTGTTCTAACTTCTGTCTCGCTCGGTTCCGTTGATGGTTTCCTGTAACTTGGCTTACGGCAACGCCAAGTAACAGGCAGCGAGATGCACATAGGCTAGCCACGCGGCATAGCTCATGATTGAAACTCTCCAGCCTGGCACCTCAACTAACGCCAGAATCGGGCGTTCCAATCCCGTGTCCCGTGGTGCTATTCGTCTGCCCCCAAGGGTCAGTTGTTCACAGCCTCGGCCACTTGCAGAAAGGCAAACGGCGGATAGCGGCCCAGCTTTTTGGCGACCTCCATGTTCACGACATAGGCGAAGTCCGTTGCCCGCAGGATCGGAAGGTCTCCAGGGGTCGCCCCGTCGCGCAGAATCTTGAGTGCCTGTTCTGCCGCGAGACGCCCAACATCTTCCAACCGCGCCGCAATGGAGAGCATCGCATGGTGCTCGCGCACCAGCGGCTCGTAGGGGCTGACCACGGCGATGCCGTTGTCGACCGCCGTCTTCGTGAACAACTCGCCATTGGCGTTCAGGAACGAGCTCGATCCGACGTAAAGCCAGCGGACCCCCTGCGCGCGCAACTCGGCCATGCGCTCCGCAATCCGGGCGACGTCCGGCACGCCGTCATTGCCGGGGTCGATTTCGAGCGCAACAAGCTCGATGCCGAGCGTCGGCGCAACTTTCTTGAGTTCTTCCGCCGTGATCGCCGAATTGCGTTCGTTGGAGTTGTAGAGGAGGCCGAGCTTGTCGAACGTCGGATCGTACTGGCGGACAATCTCGATGTTGATTGCTTCCGGCACCCGGTTGAAAGTTCCAGCGACATTGGCGCGTCCACTGCCTTCGAAGGCCTTGGCGATGTGCGTGCCGAAAGGGTCGGCAACTTTCACGAAGACGACGGGAATCTCGGTGAGAAATGCGGGATTGCCCACATCGTTCAGCGTGCCGATGACGCCAAGCGTCCCGTTCGTGCCGTAGGTAAGCACGAGGTCGGCCGGCATCGCCCGGGCCTGGGCGATTGCGGCGGGTATGCGCGACTTGTCTTGCGCCAGGTCGACGATCGTGACGTCCGCGGCGAAGCCACTCTTTGCGATCCCCGCCTTGAACCCTTCGCAGACATTTTCGCATCCCTCGTAGAAGATGCCCAATATCTGCTTTCTGTCCGCCGCATGGGCCAGGGCGGTCAGCATAACACATAGGGCCATTGGGAGCAGTCCGCGTACGATCGATCTCACGACGATTCCCCATGATGCGCCCCGAGGCGCCGGACGCCAGTTTAACGCCGTCAGGTCCTGACCGGCAAACCAATTCAGTGCCAGCTAAATTACTTCCGAGGTCTATGCGCCGGCCATCGGGCCCCGCGCCGCTCGCTTGCCCAGGACCGACAGCCCGAACAGTATGGCGCCGCCAAGCGCGAGCCCCGCCACGGTTGCCGTCGCCACGGCGTAGCCATAGAGGCCCGCGACAGCTGCGACCAGTAGCAGGCCGGCGATGCTGCCGAAGCGCTCGACCGTTCGCAATGCACCCAGAACCGGATCGACTCCCAGATGCTTCAGCTCCGTCTCAGCGATCGACATCGAGAGCGAAACTTGCGATCCACGCACCATGCCGTTACCGATTCCTGAGCCCAGCACCGCAAGGAAGATGGCGATCTGGCTCGGCCAGACGGCGGCAGTCAGCAGCGAGATGCCGCCGAGAAGCCCCCCCGACAAGGCCACTGCAGACACCGGAATCCCTCTCTCCGCCGCGCGCCCCGCAAGCGGACCAACGAGGGCGATCGCGAGGAAGTAGACCATCAGCGTGCGTCCGATATCCCCCGGCGAGGCACCGAGGGAATCGAGCGTCAAGGCCACGAGATAGGAAATGAATGCCTGCTGCCAGACGTTGCCGGGGATGGCGATGCCGAACACCAGCGCGGCGAAATGCCAGTTGCGCAACGAGGCAAGCAGCGGCTGCCGCGCGGCTCGCGCCAGCGGTCCGGCTTCCCGCCCCCCGGTCTCGGCGACCAGCGAGAAGATCAGCAGCGCCGAGACCACGACCAGGATGGCGCTGAGCAGAAACACGTTGGTTTGGCCCAGCCGGTCTGCCAGCACCCCGCCCAGCGCCGTGCCGCAGAATATCCCCCCGTACAATACCGTCGAGAACATTCCGAGCGACCGGTCTCGCTCGTCGCGCGGCGTGTTGTCGATCACGTAGTCCTGGCAAGCGAGCGTCACGAAGGCATAGCCCACCCCGAGAATGGTGCGCGACGCCACGATCTCGAGCACGCTGCTTGCCCAATAGAGCCAAAGATGGGCGGCGATTGTTGGCGCCGCAGCCAGGATCAGCAGCCTCCGCGGTCCGAGCCAGCCGGCAAGCGGCCGTGCAAACGGGGAAACCAGCACGATGGCGAGCAGGTATCCGGCGAGCGGCAGGCTGATCAGCACGCTCTCGGGAAGCCACGGAAAGGGATTGTGTGCCGCCCTCGTGTAGAGCGGCATGAAGGAAAGCGGCAGTTCGTCAGCGGCCGCGAACAGAAACAGCGCCAGCCGCAGATCGGTGAAATAGGAAAAGCGCAGGGTGGTCGGCCCGTTCAGTGAAAGACCGTAGCGCGCCTGCAATGCGGCGAGCCTGGCTCCCCTCGCTTGAGAACCGTCGACGCCTTGCCATGCCGCGGCGAACTGTGCGCTGAGGCCTTCGGTGCGCTCGACCAGTATCTGGGTGGCGCGGTCGATGGCGGTCCGGGCGCCCACCACCACTCGCTTGGAGAAGTCCCCCGCCGCCTGCATCGCCGCCAGCCGCTGCAACCGATCGAGAGCGGCTGTCAGTGAGCGGCTGCTCATCAGCACCATGATCTCGAAGGCGATCAACACGGCGACCACCACGACGACGCCCATATCGAGAAAGACGTCGAGGAACTTCTTGGCGATGAAGGCGGGGTCGACATCGATCACCACGTAGGCGATTTCCTTGCCATCGTGCATGATCGGGTGGCTGCGCACGCCTTTGCGCTCGCGCGGCGGAGCAAGATAAGGGTCGATCGGTTTGCCGACCTCCAGCACCACCCGACCCGTGGCCACCGCGACGTATGCGATCTCGGGCAATTGCTTGAGCATATCGCCAAAATAGCTCTCGGCGTTGACGAGACCATCCAGCGGCACGCCCGTCGCCAGTGCGCGCTGGACGTCTTCGCCAACGACCGTGGCAATTAGGTTTGTGCGGGCCGACAGCTCAGGCTCAATGGAGCGATTGACATTGCCCAGGGTGATGATGCCCAGAACAAGGGCGGAACTCACCATCAGCACCGCAGCCAGCGGGGTCAGACGCGATGCGATCTGCCGGGCGAGCGAGCGCAAGGGGTTGGACGCAATCTCGGTCTCAGGAGCCGGGTTGGCCGCAATGACCGTGCCTTCGCCCTCGGGGCGCCTGTCCTCTGCAACCGGTGATGCGAAGGCGCCGAGTTCCCGGCTGGCCTCATCATACTGCCGTCTCGCGTCTGAAAGGTTTGCGCCGAGTTGGCGGATCTGGGGGCCGAAGAGATCACGCCAGAACGCGCCGGGGCCACCCGTCCGCAGATTGCCATTGGTGCTGGTCTCCGCATCGGGTTCGCCGCGGGCAATGCCCTCCAGGCGGGCAAGCCGGCGCCGGGGGGTTCCGAGAAGCAGCCTCAGCAGCAGGTAGGACAGCGCCGAGAAGGCGGCCCAGATCAGCAGAGCGGTGCGGACGACCTTGGCCACCATGGTCTGTGACGCCGCTTGGAGCCGGTCCTTCGGGTAGGCGACAACCACGGCGCCGCTGGTGGCGCCATCACGACCCACCACGTTGAACCCACTGTAGATTTGTTCGGCTGTCTCAGTGCTCCATTTGACGCTCTTCGACAACCGCATGGCTTGCAGCACCTCGTGCGGAACCTCCTTTGGCCGTGACGCATCGGTGGTGTAGACGATGATTCCCGACGGATTGAGCGCGTGGACTGCCTTGACCTGATCGTCGATCTCCAGCGGCCGCGCGACGATGGCGTCGCCGTTGCGGATCATGGAGAGCGGCAGGCCAAGGTCGATGATCGGTTTGAACGACGTTGCCGTCGTCTGAGCAATGACGGAAATTCGCTGCCTTAGAAGGTCGGAAAGCACGGCATTGTGCTGGAGAACCGAAAGCAGACCCACGACGGCCTGCAGCAGGGCTATGACTACCGAGAAGGTTATCCAGCTTCGAAGAAGCATGCGGGCCCCTCCCACACAAGCGGCGCGTGTTAACACTACGTTGAGTGTGCGGGCTTCGCCAGTGGACCATTGACGTCGATTTCGAGCATGTGAGGCGCGACAAGGGACTGCACTGTCTCTACGCCAAGGCGCTGAAAAGCCAGGCGCAGCGCTGCCCGCTAACGTCCGGTTGGGGTCAGTTCGATGCGTGGGGGGCGCCTGAATGTCCGCTTCTCACATTGCACGCCTCGAAGCCGCAAGTCCGCAATCGTGAAGAGTTTCGGGCGCCGGCAGGCGTACGAAAGTCCCCGAGGAAGGAACCCGCGGGCCACATTCGATGGCTATGGGGATTTCGATTTGCGGCAGGTGTCGGCGATGGCGTGTCCGCCGCCTGGAAGCGCGGGGATGGATGCGGACAGGCCGCTTCGTTGCGCCTGCGCGCGGTGTTGTCGGGACATTGGGCAGCTGGGCGCGGTCCTGTCGGCGTTGATGATCACCATGGACACGCGTGGGTCCGTTGCCGGAGGCTGAGTGCCTGCGGCTGATTGGAGTAGGCCAGGCCGGGTCATGAACAGTACTCCCGGTTCGTCGCCGTTGCGTCCGGCGGTCCGCGTGGCTGCCTCCACCTTTCGAACGTCTCGATGACGATCATGCATCCGCCGCAGCAGGGGCATGACGGGCGGATGTCGTCTGGCTCGACCGACGTGTTGCCATCGGGTGGCACGGCGACGTTCAGCAGTTTGCGAGCAAGCGCGAGGCTGGCCTTGCGGGCGGAGCCGGCGAGCAGGCCGTAGTGCCGGATGCGATGGAAGCCGCGCGGCAACACGTGGAGCAGGAAGCGGCGGATGAACTCGGCGGGGCCAAGCGTCATGACCTGCTGCCGCTCGACACCATCGCGGCGATAGTCCTCACATGAGGGTCATCACGTCAAGTCGGGGCATCATGGCGACATTATTCGTTCCTTATTCGAAGACGGTATCCACGGTCTGAGCCCGGTTGCACGACACTGCCCGATATCCGGGCCTGATCAACCTCACATCCGGTCGCCGCCCAGCGGCTGCACCACTATCCCGCTTTCGGCGGGCAAGGGCTCAGAAGGACGAGACCATTCTTGTAGGCGGCTTGCTTTGAGCCATGGACTACCACGGTTCGTCCCCCTGGATCCGTCAGGGCTAATCAGGCCCTGGGGATGGGAATAACTTTACGTCTGTCGTCGCATCAGGTGGCTTTGATGGCGGCTCCCTCGATGAGAACACCGAACGTCACATATTTCCAGAACGCCACCAGCAGCTTGCGGGCCAGGGCAACAATTGTCGTCGCCTTGCGCTTTCCGGCATTGTGCTTCACCCGTTCCTGGAACCAGCGGCTCAGCATCGAATTCGGCTGGTGACGCAACCACAGCCATGCGAGTTGGACCATTGCTGTTCGAAGACGTGGGTTGCCTGCCTTCGAGATACCCTGCTCACGATTGATTGAACCGCTTTGCCAGGGACTTGCGGCAAGTCCTGCGTAGGATGCGACCTGTCTTCGGTTGTCGAAGTGCCGGGACAGGCATTCGCTGTAGATGACATTGGCGAATTCTGGGCCGATCCCCCTTATGCCGAGCAGCATCGTTGCGGGTTCGGTCAGGGCCGCCTTCTCCTGCGCTAGAACCGCGTCACGCTCGGCCTCCACCGCCTTGATTTGTTCGATCAGTAATTCGAGGCGACCGAGCTCGCGAAGAAGCTGGGCCTTGGTGTGCCGAGGCAGATCGCGACCATCACCCGTGCGGAGCTCCTCAAGGCGCTCGCGGCGATCGCGGCGCCCAGGCTCATAGCCCCGAATGCCCTGGCTAAACAGCAAACCCTTGATGCGGTTGATATGGAGCGTTCGTTCGTCGACGAGTACTTTGCGCTCGCGACCGATCCTGCGACGGTCTTCGTCCTGCGAGGTTGGAACTCGCACCATAGAGCAGACGCGGGGCTCCCCTCGCTTGTAGGCCAACAACGTCCGGATAAGCGTCTCGCCGTCGATCCGGTCTGTCTTCGCCCGCCGGCGCTTGCGCGAGACGGCAATCGAGGCGGCGTCCACGATATGGCTTTCTATCCAATCTTCGCGATCGAGTAAGCGGTGAAGCCAGAATCCATCAAGTCCGGCTTCGTGAATAGATACCACTCGATAGAGCCTGCCAGTCCTGGCCAGCGCTTTGGAACGGAGTTCGTCGATACGTACAAACAGTCCGGCAATGTCGCCACCGACAACCGTGTGCCGGGACATCTTATCGGTGGCACCCGGCGACAGCGAGGTGATCAGCCAGGCTGATTTGCTCAGTTCCAAAGAGATAAAAATTGCGTCAAGCTCGACACGGATAGCGGCAGGCGCTGCAGATTGATCAGTTGTAATAGACATGGTGGGTCTCCAGAGAGTTCAAACAACCTCGCTCTATTACAGCTCCGGTCGCTATCCATACCCTCATGGGATCTTGTAGCGGAAGGTGACTCCAGCCTCGTCGAAGGCGATCAGCCGGCTGTTCGAGATCGCCACCCGGTGGGTGTAGCGCGACAGGTAGGCGAGCACTGCCTCCGGTCCGGCGAACGGCGCCTTGGCGTAGACCACCCAGCGCTTCGTCCGGACCGGCGACAGGTGCCGCAGGAATGCCCGGCGGTCGGTGAGGTGCGCCGCCGATCCGAAGAAGGCGAACCGACCGGCGTCGTGCAGCGCGACCAGCCGGGTCAGGAACAGACGGCGGAACAGCTTGCCCAGTACTCTGACTGGGAGAAGGAAGGCCGGCCGCGACGATATCCAGCGTGACCCGTCCGGCGCGATGCCGCCGCCCGGCACGATCATGTGGACATGGGGATGGTGGGTCATTGCCGAGCCCCAGGTGTGGAGGACCGCAGTGATGCCGATGCGCGCACCGAGGTGCTTCCGATCAGCCGCGATCGTCAGCATCGTCTCCGATGCCGCCTTGAACAGCAGGTCGTAGACCAGCGCCTTGTTGTGGAAGGCGATGTCGGCGACCTCGGCGGGCAGCGTGAACACGACATGGAAGTAGCCGACCGGCAGCAGGTCGGCCTCGCGCTCGGCAAGCCATGTCCGCGCGGCTGCGCCCTGGCACTTCGGGCAGTGCCGGTTGCGGCAGGAGTTGTAGGCGATGCGCCACTGGCCGCAGTCCTCGCAGGCCTCGACGTGACCGCCGAGGGCTGCGGTGCGGCAATGCTCGATCGCCGACATCACCTTGAGCTGGACGAGGCTCAGGTGACCTGCATGGGCGGCCCGGTAGGCGGGTCCGGCAGCACGGAAGATGTCGGCGACCTCGATCGAGGCGCGCACGGATTAGCCACCGGGCGAGGTCTCTCCCGGCTTGAACAGGCCGAGCTTGTCGAGCGGGCTCGTCACGGCACGCACCGTCCGGGTCGCAACCTTCGCGTAAAGGGCGGTGTTGTTGAGCTTGGCGTGCCCGAGCAGGACCTGGATGATCCGGATGTCGGTGCCGTCCTCCAGCAGGTGGGTGGCGAAGCTGTGACGCAGCGTGTGCGGCCCGACCCGCTTGGCGATGTCGGCGGATTGGGCCGCCTCGACGACTATGCGATAGAGCTGCCGCGTACTGATCGGCTTCATCGCGTGCTGCCCGGGAAACAACCAGCCGTCGCGATGCATTACGCCCTGCTGCCGCCCGACCTTCCACCACTCACGCAGAAGCGTGAGCAGATCCTCCGAGAGCATGGCGTTGCGATACCGCCCGCCCTTGCCGCGTTCGACGCGCAGCAGCATGCGCTCGCTGTCGACGTCGGCGACCTTCAGCATCGACACCTCCGCGACACGCAGGCCGGCCCCATAGGCGACCGAGAGTGCCGCCTGGTGCTTGAGGCAGGTGGTGGCGTTGAGCAACCGGGCAACCTCGTCGCGGCTCAGCACCACGGGCAGGTTACGCGGATGCGACAGCCGGACGAGCCGGCGCGCCAGGTCCGGGCGGTCGAGCGTGTGGGTGAAGAAGAAGCGCAGCGCTGACACGATGCTGTTCATCGTCGGAACCGGAACGCCGTCCTCCTGCTGCTCGATCTGAAACCGGCGCAGGTCATCGGTGGTCGCTGTGTCTGGTGATCGCCCAAGGAATGTCGCCAGGCGTCCGATGTCGCGGAGATAGTTGCGCTGTGTCTCCCGTGAGAAACGTCGCATGTTCATGTCGTCGATCAGTCGCTGGCGCAACGGGCTGATCGAAGCTTCGAGAATTGAATGAGGCATAGTCAGGCTCCTTGTTGAAGAAGCCTGTGATGCTCTGCCCTTGCCGAACCCTGCTCAACGCGGGCGCGACGACCGGTTCTTGATCTCTACCTCAACCGCAGGCGCCCTCCCGCGCAGCGGGTTCGTTGTGTGCCCAGCATGTTCAACCGCTTGGGGGTGAAAGTCCCCTTGCCAACCTGATGGAGGTGAAGGCTTAGCAAAGCGCAAGGGCATTACCGCGAGGTGGTGTCTGAAGGAAGCGTGGAGCAAAACCGCGACCTGACGAACAGAAACCGGATATGAGGCATCCCTGGCCGGACGAGCGGGCAACGTGTCGCGAAGTCCATATCCATCAAGGGGCAGGGCTGTAGATCCGGCAGGTGCGCGGGGAAGGCGATTGAACTTACCTGGGGAGGCCTGCGTCATGTTCCGACTTCGGAACTGAGGGAACCGCAAGGTGACCTGACCGTGATGCAGGAGTCAGCAGAGGGCGTAGTAGGTGATGCTGTCGGCAAGGCTAGTGAGGCACTCCAAGCCGAAAGGCGGAGCAAACGGATAGGCCGAGCCGGAAACGATGACCGAAGGCCCGAACGATTGGAAGTGGCAAATAGGACTGGCAACTCATGAGTGGAAAGCGGCAGAAGACCCAGTACTCACTGGCCCTGGAACCGAGGGACCGGGGTGAAGCCCCTGTCAGCGGTTACCAAGGGGCCGAACCACTCGTGGCGAAGTCGGCACCCGAAAGCCCGGCCTGGACAGAACAACTAATGGAGACGGTATGTAGCCGAGAGAATCTGGAAACAGCGTGGAAACGCGTTCGAAGCAACAAGGGCGGTCCAGGCGTGGATGGGATGACCATCGATGACGCCAAGGGCTACCTGCGTGAGCACTGGCCAAGCATCCGGTCTCGATTGCACGAAGGAACCTATCAGCCGCAGCCGGTCAAGCGGGTCGAAATCCCCAAGCCGGAGGGCGGGGTCAGAAAACTCGGCGTGCCTTGCGTCGTCGACAGACTGATCCAGCAAGCCCTGCTGCAGGTTCTCCAGGAGCAGTGGGACCCGACGTTCTCCGAGCACAGCTACGGCTTCCGCCCAGGACGCTCCGCCCATCAGGCGGTAGCCCAATCGCAACGCTACGTTGCCGAGGGCTACAGCCACGTGATTGACATCGATCTCGAAAAGTTTTTCGACCGAGTCAATCACGACAGCCTGATGGCGCGCGTCGCCGCGCGGGTATCCGATAAGCGCGTGCTCAAACTCATCCGCGCATTCCTCAATGCGGGGGTGATGGAGGATGGCTTGGTCCGTCCGGTGGACGAGGGGACCCCGCAAGGTGGCCCGCTCTCGCCCCTCCTAAGCAATCTCCTGCTCGACGACCTCGACAAGGAACTGGCCCGAAGGGGTCTCCGCTTCTGCCGCTATGCGGATGACTGCAACATCTATGTTCGCAGCCGCCGCGCCGGCGAACGGGTCATGACCTCTGTCGGCCGGTTCCTGACCAAGAAGCTGCTGCTGAAGGTCAACGAGGCGAAGAGCGCGGTGGCGCGACCGGAGGAGCGGAAATTCCTTGGGTTCAGCATCTCAAATGACGGGAGCGAACGGCGCATCGCGCCAAAGGCCCTCGACAAATTCAAGGCGCTGATCCGGGACATGACACGCCGGACACGGGGAATCAGTCTGCCGCAGATGATCAAGGAGCTGAAGTCATACCTCATCGGATGGCGCGGCTACTTTGGCTTCTGCCAGACCCCACGGGTGCTTACGAACTTGGAAGCGTGGACCCGCCGGAGACTACGCATGTATCTCTGGTGGCAATGGGGGAACGGGCACAACCGCTTCAAGGAACTACGTCGTCATGGCGTACCAAAGTTCGGAGCTGCGGTTGCCGCCGGTTCACCGACGGGATTCTGGCGCATGTCAGGACACCCGGCGGTCCAACAGGCCCTGCGCAACCATTACTTCGAGTCTCTCGGTCTCCCTCGACTTCATGTCTCTGCCCAAGCTTAATACGATCGAACCGCCGTGGTACGGACCCGTATGCCCGGTGGTGTGGGAGGGGCGGCGTCGCGAGGCGTCCCCCTATCCCGATCCTCGGCCCCAAAGGCGACATCAAATATCTGCTCGGCAATGTCCGCTATTGGCGCTTGGCCACAAGGTGCGCCGACGCTGAGGCCGCGGTTGCGCTAGATGCGTTCGTTGACGCTCAGAAATCGGCTTCTTCGAAATATTTGGCCTTTAGCCATGTGTTTGACAGTCCGCTTCTGTAGCGGCTGTCGGCGCGCTTCGAAATGATGCCCGCGAGCCCCATTTTTCCGACGGTGCGGAAGATCGCCAGCGCACTGCCCTCGAAATGCTCGCTATATTGGATCTTGCCGAGGCCAGGTTCAACCAGTTGCCGCAGCGCCTGCTTGCGCTGCAGCAGCGGGAAGGAGGCTAGATCGCGGCCGTCGAGATGGAGGATGTCGAACGCGACGAACACCAGCCGGCTCGGCTCGTTCCAGATCGCGGCTTCCAGCGTAGGGCAATCGGGAGCGCCCTGTCCGCCCGGTACAATGACCTCGCCGTCGAGAATGGCAGTCCGGCATGGCAGATCGACGGCCAGAGCGATGGGCCAGTATTTCGTGGTCCAGTCACGGCCGTCCTTGCTGTAAAGACGCACGCCGCCATTGTTGATGAGGATCTGCGTCCGATAGCCGTCGAGATTGGCCTCGTGGACCCATCCCTCATCTTCAGGCGGCCGCTCGACCCGAGTCGGGATCTGCGGCGGAACAAACTCCAGCCGGCCGCCATTGACCTTGGCACGCTTACTCAATAACGCCACCTTTGACCGCGTAGCGGCAGGCTGATCGGCACAGGCAGCAGGGCATCATCCCAACATGATGCCTGCCACCTGTGCCGAGCCCCCGCCAAGCAATTGCAAGCATCTACGCACGGGGCCGTTTTGTCGTTAGCTTCGCATCCTAATACTTATCCGGGCGTACATATCTTTGCTCGGCGCCGCGCTCTTGCACCGTTCCCGACCGGCTTATTGCTGTCCGGGATTGCGCCAGCCAACGCCCCCCTTGTCTCGGGCGGTTCGTGATTTCACGGAAACGCAGATCCGTTCTATCTCTTTGTTTTCGACGCAATTCCGGACGGAAAACCATCTCACACTATTCCTGGAATTGCCCCTGATTGCGGACGACCATGGTCAGTCCATCAAAAGCACCACAGCGGGATGCAGCTTCTTCAGATTCGGCAATGATTTCGACTGCCAGGGTATGTCGGGCGTTCCACGCACGACGAGTCGAACATCGGGATGCTTGCGCACCTCGATGGTGAATTTCGCCAGCAGGTTGATGCCGGAAGAGTTGAGAAAGTGAAGGTCCTTCAGATTGAGCGTAATGGAAGCGGGTTTCGAGGCAAGAACGCTGGTCGCCAAAGCCGTGATAGGCGCACCGGCCTCGGAACTGGCAAGTCGCATTGCACCGTCGAAGAAAATTTCGTTTCCTTCGGTCCACACGCGGTAGTCGTCGGTCTTGATTTCCATATCCTGGCTTCGTTTCATCTAGTTGTGAATTTGCGAGATCGGAATGGAGGCATATGTCTCGACGGAAATCCGATCACTTTCGTCGGCGGCGCTGAATATCCAAGCCAGGCGAGCGCCGTAGTCGCTCATCAACGTCAGCAATCCAAGTCCGGAGCTTGCCACGTCGGGGTTCGCGGCATTCGCTTCAATACGCTGTATCAGCAGGTCAATGGGGTCGCCAACCGTGATATCCGCCAGCAGGCTTTGGAACTCAGATGCGTCTTCACCATCGACGTCATTGGAGACTTTGAGCTTGAAGCACTCCGAATCCATCGACGCCTCGATCAAGATCTCGCCCGGTGCGCGAAACTTGACGGCATTTTCGATGAGTTCGTTGACCAAATATCCGATGCTGTGCCGCACTTCCATGTAATCATTGCGGGACGACCGGAAGCGCAACGCGAAAAGATCGGCGATGAAGTCCGAGGTCGTGGCGCAATGACGCCAACTCAAGTCGAGAGGTCCGTCGAACAGCCGCACGCGACTGACGCTCTCCTTCATCCCGATTGCAATGTCAGGGGTACCGAACAGCGTTGTCATGCCTATGTGTGCCTGATGATCACGAGGGTGATGTCGTCGTGGATCTTCTGGATCCCGATATGGGCCATGAGATCGTCGATGATCCCGGTCTTGATGTCCTCGGCGCTGCAGCCGTGACGTTTTTGTGCGCTCTGGCAGAGACGCTCGATCCCGAACAGAGTTTTGTCTTGATCCTCCGCCTCGGTCACACCGTCGGTATGCAACACGATCACGTCGCCCCTGCCGAACAGGATGTCACGCGTTGCGATGAACTGCGAGATGTCATTGTCAAGACCAACCGGCATGCCCAGATCAAGGGTATCGATGCGTTCGATTTCCCTATCCGCACGCACGACCAGAACGTCCTCATGCTGGCCAGATAGCGTTACCCGCTCATCCTCAAAATCAAGAAAGGCCAGCGAGAGATGCTTGCCGGTGTTCGTCCGCTCGATGTTCTTGTAGATCGCCCTGTTCAATCGATCCAGAAACTGATGTGGGTTCCCCTCGTTGGTCTCCTGCAGCGCGCGTGCAACGGATTGGACCATCAGCATCAGCACGCCGCTCTCCAGACCATGACCGGTCACGTCGCCGATGCCGATCTTGACGCGTGACCCGCTCTGCAGGACGTCGTAGTAATCACCGCCGACCTCGTCGGCCGGTCGCATGTAGGCTGCGATCTCCAGCCCCGGAATCGCTTCAAGTTCGGATTGTTTCGGCAGGACCATCATCTGGATCTGCCTGGCGACCGCCAGTTCGGCACCAAGGCGTACATTCTCGTCCCGCAGCTTTTCGTTGAGTGCGGAAATCTCCTGATTTGCCTCCCCGAGTTCGCTGGTTCGTTCGTCGACGAGTTGCTCGAGGTTTTCCGTGTGAAAGCTGATCTGCTCAGCCATCCGGTTGAAGGCGATCCCTGCCGCTCCAACCTCGTCGCGCGTCGGAATGCTCACGCGGACTGAGTAGTCCTTGGTCTGGAGCCGCTGGGCGGCGCTGGCAAGCGCCCTGAGACCCGCGGTGATCCGCTTCGAAATTCCGAGCACGGCCGCGAAAACAATCAGAAGCGAAACGATGATCGCACCGACCTGAAAGAGCAGGATACGATTGGTTGCGCGTGAAATACTCTCCTGCGCGGCGAACAGGGCCGCATAGATCTCCCGCTCGGGGACGACGATCCCGACCGACATCGTTTCGGACTTGATCGGTCCCGAATTCCACAGATTGGTCGGCTTCAATCTCTTGAGGACGACCATGTAGGGTACGCGTTCGCCCTTGTTGTCGAGCATGATATGCTGAATGACACCGTCATTGTTCTGGTCGAGCGGCAGCGACGCGATGGCCGGCTGCGTGCTTCCGCGCAGGGACCTCTCTAGGCCGGTGACGCCCTGCGTGCCCGCATCGCTTGATGACGTAAGGCCGATGATCGCCTGGCCCGACGGATTGATCGCCACCACGTTGCCGGTCGACATCGTGAGGAAGCCGAACCCGGTTTCGGCGATCTTCACACGTTCGACGACTTCCGCAAGCTGGTCGAGAGTGATGTCTGCCCCGGCCGTACCGGCGATACCAGTGCGATCGCGCGTCCACAGCGGCTGGAAAAAGCTGACGATCAGCTTTCCCGTGATTGCATCGGTGTAAGGCGCTGTCTGGGTAATGTCGTCGGGGACGGGACGAGAGGCTGGATCCCTGGCCCATTGCTGCCATGACCCATAGATTCCCGGAAAGAAGAACTCCCAGAACTCCGCCTTGTTGTGGCCTGGATATAGCCGGTCGAAGGTCTGTGCCTGGTCCGTATACGGCACCGTCCTGAAGATGGGCCGTTCTTTTGGACCAATATAGTACATCTGCAGTTTGGACGACCCGCTGGCCATGAGAGTTGGCGCGACGAGATCCAGCACGGTACTGTCTTCTATCTCCTGCTGAACGCCCGGCAGCGGAGTGTGGTCGGCGCCCAGCAGGTAGCCCCAGACACTAACCACGGAAGGCGCGCCCGGCAGATTCTGCGCCCAATCGCCCCGCGCGTCGTAGACGACGTTCACGGAGCCGGGCGCCCCATGCGAAAGGGTCGCTCCGACCTGTTGCTGCCTGCTTGGATCATCGATCTGGGCCTGCAGCACGCCGGCCAGCGCCTTGACGTCGCCATGAACCCGGTCGAGCAGCAGGTCCACACTTGACGCTGTCGACTCGGCGTAGGAACGAATGTATTCCTGGTTTGCGGTCGTCAGGCCTTCACCGACTTCCGATGTGGCGTCGCGCGACAGCTGTTGAACGTTCCAAAGCGCCAGACCACCGCTCAGCAGGAGGTCGAACAGTACGGCGCCGCCAACGACCAATACGAATTTCGCTCGAAAGGAGCGCAGGCCGAAGCGCGGTGCAGGCTCATTGTCGGCTTTCATTGCGGCCGTCGCCCCGATGCAACCCAGATCGGCCAACCCGCGTAACCCTTGGGGTGGAGCGCAGCGAAAATGTGGTCCTGGAAGCCCTGCCGGAACCGTGCGACGAACTCCGGTCCATCGCCACGTCTGGTCGCCATCTCGCCCGCATAGACATCCGCCCAGGCCGCAATGACATCGGCGAAATCCTGCGGATCGCCGTCCAGGTTAGTGACCATGAAGGTCTCGACACGGATGTCTTCGAATCCGGCTTCCATCAGATACCGCCGGCTCTTGGGCCCAAGCTCGACGTCCATCTCGAAATGCCCGAACAGCTTCGCCACCTCGTTGTAGGTCCAACGAATGCTTTCGGCGCGCGGCTCGCCGAGGCAATGCGAATTCTTCTCGTTGGTGATGTAGACCCGCCCGCCCGGCTTGCAGATGCGGTAGAGTTCCTTGAGGATGAGTTCAGGCCGATTGAAGATTTGAAGCGAATGTCGGCAGGTGACCAAGTCGAATTGCGCTTCGTCGAGCAGCATCTCCGACGCATCGCCATAGGTATACTCGATACCCCGGATATCGAACTCCCGCATCACTCGTCGAGCATAGTTCAGGCTTGATATGGAGTGGTCGAGGGCGACGATCCGCGATGGCTGGAACTCCTTATGCGCGAGCACGGCGAAATCACCGATCCCGCAACAGATGTCGGCCATGACGATGCCGGGCCGCATGCCGTGTCGCGGCAAGATTGCGCGCTCGTGGCGCCAAGTCATCTTTGTCTGAGTGCGCAGGATCGGTACGAACCCGCCTTCCTCAAGGAAGCCCTGCCCCGGATAGAATTCGGTGTCATATTCCTCGACCGTTATGTTCGGTTCGATTCCGCTCAGGCGACCAAATTTTCGCGAGGTCCATCCGACGACGCTTGACGTGATGACGACGAATTTGAGATCGGGTCGAGCGCGGCAAGCGTCGATGATGATCCTCGAGAAGGTGTGAAACGCAGCGTTGTTCATCTGCGTCAGGCGCCTGACATTGACGTAGAGAACGCCGCGCACGCGGCCAATCGCATCGCGAAGCAATGCTATGGCGGGCCCAAGCTCATCGATCGCTTGAGGCCGGACCACTCCCGATAGGGAGAACTCCTGGTTGTTGGCGTCGTATTGCGCCTTGAAGCGCGGGAGAAGGTCGTAAGGGCTCAATGTTGCAAGCCCTCGAGCGGAAGATCCACGACAAGCTTGATTGCATCGCCCTCGGCTTGCTCGATCCAGAGTGTCGCGTTGTAGTCGACCGCCAGTTCAAGGAGCACGACCTCGCGGCTGGGCGCGAGATCCCCGGAGACCGAATTCAGGTAGCGCTCTCTGGCCTCTGTTCCAGCGACTTGCGACACGGCTTCTTCGTAGTATTGGCGCTCCTCCGGCACACAAGGAAATGTCAACTCGATCCTATCCGTGGCGCCATGGCGAGACACCCTGCATGCCAGTTCGCCCTCGGCATGGCGCGTACGAAAGGCGACTTCCAGCAATTCGTTGAAGGCAGAGGAAAAGAGATTTGCATGATGGACCGAGTCTGACCTGTTTTGGCTGATCATCCGGGCCATGTATGTCGAGACATAATCGCAATGTTTCCAAGCGGAGACGAAAGCTTTGATTTCCATGTCGATCTGGATCATCGGCTCAAAAGTCGGCTCGCCAGCCAGGTCATGATGAACAGGTCCCATCGACATCCTCACTTGTTCCATCAGTATTGAGCCCTCTCGGCCAGGGGCCCGCGACGAAAAATGTCACCGCGCCCCCGATGGGTCAGTCTCGCACCGACTCGAAGAATTGCGCGGTATTTGCCCTCGATCGTTCTACAAATCTCCACTTCACCGTTAACAAAGGGTGCAAGGCCCTAGAGCGCCCGATTTGATTCCTCCATCGCTCGCACCACCCTCAGCGGGGACCGTTTGATGAAATCGCTGATCGCCTCGGCTCCAAGCGGCTTTCCCAGGAAGTTGCCTTGCAAGCAATCGCAATTCTCCTTGATCAGCCACCGTGCCTGTGCCGACGTCTCGACCCCCTCGGCAGTGACATTTATTCCCAGGCCGTGCGCCAGATTCATGATCGATCGCACGATCGTTTGGCTTTTGAGATCGGTCTCCAGGTCCGCAATGAAGTACTGGTCTATCTTCAAAGTATCGAAGGGAAAGTTTTTAAGGTAGCTTAACGATGAATAGTATGTTCCAAAATCGTCGAGCGAAATTCGTATTCCCAAGACATTCAGAGTATTCAACGTGTCGATATTGTCGACCGTCTTTTCAAGCAGGACTGTCTCGGTTATTTCAAGTTCAAGTCTGTCGGCTTCGATTCCAACTGCGTCGATGATCTGAGCGACCGTGTCCGTCAGCAAACCACTAAGGAACTGAGCCGGCGACAGGTTCACTGCGACTGTCAACGAGGAAGGCCATGTCAATGCCTGGCGACAGGCTTCCTCGAGCACCCATCGTCCAATCTCGTCCATCAGACCGTCGGCTTCGGCGATCGGTATGAACACGTTGGGTGGAATGGTTCCGAACTCGGGGTGCCGCCATCGCAGAAGCGCTTCGAAGCCGATCACCGACGAAGGAGGCCGAATGAGCGGCTGATACTCCAGATAAAGCTCGCCCCGCTCCAGCGCGGTTCGAAGGCTGCGCCTCAGATTCTCGCGTTGCTCGAGCAAGAGCAGCATCGAACGGTTGAATGTTCGAGCGCAGCCGCGTCCATCTGTCTTGGCCGCGTAAAGCGCAATGTCAGCGGCTTTCATCAACTGTTCGCCATCGGTCCCGTGTTCGGGCCCGAAAGCAATTCCGATACTCGAGCCGACGAAGACGGGAATGCCGTTGATGACGAACGGTTTCTTGAAGGCGTCGACAAGCGAACCGGCGAGGCGCTCAGCCTCTGCTGGCTGCTCCTTTCCCAATTGGATGACGGCAAACTCATCGCCGGCATACCGGTATGCGGATACGCCGTCCTGCAGGGCGTCGCAGATACGACCCGCCGCGAGTTGGAGAAGAGTGTCGCCTGCTCCATGACCAAGCGTGTCGTTGACCGCTTTGAAATCATCAAGATCGATTTGCAGAAGGGCGGCTTTTGGATTTGATCCGCCGAGGGCGGCCATTGCCTGCTGCAGCTGATCGCCGAAGCGCCGCCGATTTTGCAGTCCAGTCAGCACGTCGTGCGTCGCCTGATGGAGCAGAATTACATGCTCTTGCTCCTCCACTACGCTGCGCCCATCGCGCTCCCTTGATTCAATGATTCCCACACCATTTGCAGTGGCGAAAACGAAAGCGGACCGCGGCGCTTCGCCCGATGATGGCGGCAAATCGATGCTTGCCGGTGAGCCGCCTTGGAACACACGAAGAAATTCGTCGCGACAACCCGCATCGAGGAAACTCGGGTAGATCTCCCAAACGGCGGCACCCGGCACCACCGCGCCCCCGTACACGCCTTTGAGCTTGGCTGCGTAGTGCGTCAGACAGAAGTCGCGATCATAGAACGACAAAAGTTCGGTCGTGTTCGCCAAAAGGTCAATGAGCAGCGCTTCGCCGGGACGTGGTACATCGCTTGAGGAAGCCCCCTCACTCTCCGCGCCGACGCCTGATGCCTCCGGGTGCAATAGCCACCTCCATAGGCGGTGAGAATCCACCCACCCAGTCCAGAAATAGCATAACTGTCAAGCTTGGCAAACATTCAACTGGCAGTCTCAACAAGTATCGCATGCTGCGTAGCTGCAGTGTAGCTCCGCTGTGATTGGCGGCGATAACCATGAACAGTTGGTTAATAAATCGGGAATTGACTGTATGATTGATGGCGCGGTGGCGGCGACACGAGATATTCTGGTCCATGAGGCGGCGTGATCTTCCCACCCCTGTTTTGAGCCGCCCCACTTCAACCGCCCCCGTATCAGTTTCCGAGTGCCTTGAGCCAACCTTCAAAGGAAGAGGCCTCCTCGGGTCCGGCATCCGAAACAGAATGGGTGGGGCGCGGCAACACCACAATGCTGCGGCCTTCGCGAGGGCTGTAACCGAATTCCTTGCTGAACGCTCGGCTGAAATTAGCCGCTGAACTAAATCCGAAGGCCTCACCAATATCAACAATTCGCCGGCTGTCCGCCGGATCGCTAAGCGCAACGTGGGCTGCCAGAAGTCGGCGACTTTGTATGTAATGGAGAACACCACCGCTCGGTTCGAACAATTGATAGAGACGAGAGCGCGATACGCCGAGCGCCCGGCACATTGAATCAGGTGTCAGATGAGCCGCATCCAGATTGTTTTGGACGTATCGACGCGCTCGCTCCATCAGCGCGACACTCGCCAATTGTTCGGCGGCCGCGGCATGTTCCGTCGGAGGCGCAAGGCAGGCAATGATCATGCTGCGTGTTGCGTGTACGATGCGGGGCAAATCTTCAGCCGTGAGACTGCGCAGCCTTGCTTCGATGCTGTTGACGTAGTCGACCAGGAGGTCGGCAAAGTTGCCGGACAGAATCGAATTGTTCTTTGCGTCCAGGGTTGACGCCGCATCAGAGAACAAATCACGCGGCAGATAGAGAAAGAGGCTTTCCGAGTCCGTTACCCTCCCGCGAAACGGATAGCCAAGCGATCTGATCTCCAATTTGCCCGGCTGGTTTTCCGCAACGCGACGATCGACCTCCGTCCATGACCGGCCAGTACGAGGCAAGACGATATACCAGTGATCGATCGAACTGGACCGAAGCTTCGCGGCGGAACGTACGTAGCTATGTGCCGGCGCGCGCTGTTGAACGATCAGCATGCCACCGAGATTCCAAGCCGTGTGGACGGCGGGAAAGCCATCGTTCAGCGATTTGCCATCCGGCAACCTGACCTCGACAAGCGGCGCCATATGCGCTTGCCAAGCGGCGAATTGATCACCTGGCGCCAGTTCGAGTGTTGAAAGGGGCAGAGGTTCGAGCGCCGGCGCGAGCGATGGAGCGGCCCCATAGTGGGGTTGACCTTCGCGCGGCCAACGACGTCGGTCGCGGTCCCGCGGCTGCCTCGCAGGAGCCTCGTCTTGCCTCTTAGTGTCCATCGCGTGGTGCCATATCCGAATCGGGTATGTCCCATGCCCCCTCGCAATCATGTGGTGCAATTCAGGCATCTGGCAAGGCGGGTGGCACTCGAGGCGACTGAAACGGCGATCACGCTGGATTACGGAAAGAAATGCATTCCGAGATAAGTTTCTGGATACGGGGCCAACGACACTCTTCACCCTTGTGCGTATAAATCGGGGATCGTGGAATATTAGTTGAGGAGTCACCGAAATGACCACAAAGCTCAACAGCGAAACTCGTCGCAGGATAATTCTTGACGGGTATGGTAACAACGAGCCGTTAAAAAGTATTGCGGCAAAGGTCGGATGCTCACTGGCGAGTTTGAAAGTCACCGCCAGTAAAATCGGTTGCACTCGAACGCCGAAGGAGGCAGCCGAATTTCGGCGAGGATTTCACATCCCGGAACACAAGCGGCAAGATTACTATCAGCTTATGGTTGCAGGACAATATAAAGCCCGTGAGTGCGCGCTTATCTTAGGATTAATCGCGGAGAAATCATCAGATAGCAAGTAAACTTATTCCAATGCACTGCAGATGTTATCGGCACTTAGAGTCTGACTCATAATGTTTTTGAAGCGGATCAATGGTTTGCCAGCCTGCGCGTCATGAGCTGAGCGGAGGCCAGCAAGAGCCATGCGGTGGAACTTTCGATCGTGGCCTCGAAGTCCTTGGCCAGGCGTCGGTTTCGTCCGAACCATGCAAAGGTGCGCTCGACGACCCATCGACGTGGAAGCACTTCGAAGCCCTTGGCGGTGTCGGATCGTTTGATGATTTCGAGCGTCCAGTCGCCTTTCCCATGAAGGGCGGTCTCAAGCTTCTCACCGGCGTAAGCGCCGTCGGCGAAGACGTGGCGCAGCCAAGGAAAGCTGGCTCGAATGGAGGCCAGAACGTCGGGAGCGCCGTCGCGGTCCTGGATATCGGCGGTATGGATGACCGCGCCGACGAGCAAACCCAGGGTGTCGGTGAGGATATGGCGCTTGCGGCCTTTGATCTTCTTGCCGGCATCGTAACCGCAAGGCCCGCCGCTCTCCGTGGTTTTCACGCTTTGACTGTCGATCACGCCGGCGCTGGGTGAGGCTTGGCGACCGGTGGCCAGACGCACGCTCATCAGCAGCAGATGATTGATGGTGCTCCAAAGGCCGCAGTCGCGCCAAGCGTAGAAGTAGCGCTGCAGCGTCGACACCGGCGGCAAGTCCCTGGGCAGCATCCGCCATGGCAAGCCACTGCGCAGCACGTAGAACAGTCCATTCATGATCTCGCGCCGCGACCATTTCGGCGGGCGCCCAAGTCGGGACCGGGGCGGAATCACCGGATCAAGAACCGCCCACTCCATATCCGTCAAATCGCTTGAATACCGCAGCCCTTTGCGGGCATGCTTGGCTCGGGTGATATCGGTCCACATGGGATTCTCCGTCGATGCTTCGCAACACCGACTGAATCACAAGCCGCTGATATCACCCAACTTCTTTTCGGGTCAGACACTTAGACAGCCCTCCCTTCAGCGGTTCGTCGGTAAAAGTCCGCTGTAGCGGGCCCTGAAAAGGTTCGCACAGATGCTGCGTCGGCATTTCAATCGCACCTGCCTCAGCCCTCATGATCTGGCTATTTGCGAACGCGTGTTCGATCAGGTCTGCGCGGATGAGCATCTCGACCCTTTAGACCCGGACGCCGAAATCTTGGCGGTAATGGTTGTGGCCACTTTTCGAAATGCTCACACCAGCGAGCGCGAACTGCTTGAGACGATCAGGTCTCATCGGCAAAAGGCCGCGGGAATCGGGCATTAGTACATTCGCCCAAGTGCCAGTAATTTTGGTTCAAAGAGATGGATAAGCCAAGGCGCGCGGCATGAATCCGTTCAGTCGCGACGCACTGTTGCCAAGATACCGGACTTGAAAACCGGCGCGGGCACGAGTTCCCGGTGGTTCCAATACCATTCCCTGCACTGGTTGAGATTTGCTTCAGCGCAAGCGGACCTATTGGCTGGGATGTCGGCTGTCGTGGTTGGCCAGTAGAGACTTCAACCCCACCTGTTTGAATGTCTGCCAGCGCTCTGTCCGCTTTCGGCCCAAGGCGACATCAGAATATCTGCTCGGCAATGTCCGCTATTGGCGCTTGGCCACAAGGTGGGCCGATCCGGGGGACGTCGTTAATTGGCCGCAATACGAGTTCGAGTTGGCGATCCTCGCCGACGAACGACAGTCCATCGGCTGTTGGCGAGCGTCTCGGGGAGCGGCGGCGAGGCGCCAGTTTTCAATCGAGCTTCAGCGCCGCCACTTCGCCCTCGTTCATCAACGGAACATAGAGGATCGACTTGCCGTCGGTGCCGATGTCGGCGCTGCCGGGCTTGAAATGCGCCACCACTTCCGGCGCGCCGCCGGTATGATAGCGGTAGAGCGTGCCAGTCATGTAGGCGGTGGCGTAGATGGTGTCACGAATAGCAATGACGCCATCGAGGTCGGCGAATTTCTGGGCGCCCGGCAAAGGCGAAACCACTTTGCTGGCGATGTCGACCGACAGCAGGCCACCCGGCTCCGCCGTGCTGAAGTCGGGCTTGATGCCCTTGCCCCAGGAGGCGACGATCAGCCTGTTACCATCGGCGAAGACGCCGTTGGGCGAGGCCAGCATCGCGTCCTTGACGAACAGCTCCGGCCGGTCGCCGTCGATGCGGTAGATGGCGTCGGCCAGCATGTCGGTGACATAGACCTTACCCGACGTATCGGCGGTCATGTCGTTCAAAAAGACGGCATTCGGCACCGCGATGCTGGTGACGAGCTTGCCGCTGGCAAGGTCGACGACGCGAACTTTCGTGATGTCGGCGACATAGAGCTTGCCGCCCGCTATCGCCATGCCCTTGGGCGCGTCCATGCCGTCGGTCCAGTGTTGGGTGACCGTCTTGCCGTCCACGGACAGCACGGAGAGATAACCATTGCCGTCGGCCTCGCCGGGATTGCCGACGATGTTGGAGACGATGATGCGGTTGTTGGTGGCGTCGAACAGGGCCGATTCCGGCTGCTCGAGGCCGGTGGTGCGCCAGAGTTCGCCGGCCTCGGCGGCGAGCACGGCTGCAATGCCGATGACAGCGAGAAAGGCTGAGGTGATGAGGGTGTTCATGGCTGCTCTCCTGTGATGACGGCGGAGAGCTATGATTTTCGATACTTTCCGGAAAGGCCGATTACCGCTAGTATCGAAACTCGATACGAAACTGTCGGCAAGAGGTGCATCCGATGAACGGTCTGATCTTCGAAGCGCTGAAGCGGACGCTGAAGGCGAAGGGCGTCACCTATCGCGCCCTTGCCGAACGCATGGGCGTTTCCGAACCGACGGTGAAGCGCATCTTCCACGAGCGCAACTGCAAGCTCGACCGGCTGATGGAGATCTGCGCTGCCGCCGGTGTCGAACTGGAAAACGTGCTCGGCTCGATGAACCGGGGGCCAGGGCCGGTCAATCACATCGCGCCGGAGATCGAGCGCAGGCTCGCCGGCCGGCCGGCGCTGCTGTTCGTCTTCGTCATGCTGTCGGAAAAATTCACGCCCGAAGGCATCATGCGCTCGCAAGGCCTGAGCGAAGCCTCGATGTTTCTCTACCTGCGCGATCTCGAGGAGCTCGGCCTGGTCGCGCTCGGTCGGGGTCTCACCGCAAGAGTGCTGGTCGAGACGCCGATCCAGTGGAACTTCGAAGGGCCACTCAGGCCGCTGTTCGAAATGACCAACAAGAATTTCATCGGCTGGGCGATCACGCATCTGGAGCGGGAAGCAACCTTCGTCAGCTTCTCCAGGCGGATGCGGCCGGAGACAGCGGAGATGGTGCGGCGCGAGGCGGAGGATCTCGCCGATCGCGCCAAGCTGCTCGCCCATCACGACCAACACACCACGCCGGAGGACGGGCTGGTTGGCTACAAATGGACGTTTGCCTTTGGTGCAACGCCATTTCCGGCGATCATGCCGATCGGCCCACACCCGCGCGATGCCGGTGCGTTCGATCGGCCCGCCGCTCCTGCAAAGGGACGCCGCCCGTTACCGGCCTGACACGGCCAATCATCCCGAGCAGGATATGGCGCGTTGGGATAGAACAGATCCAGCACCAACACGGTATAGCCCTCTGCAGCCAGGCGTTCCGCCATGCCGCCCAGCGCCGGCCGCGGGCCGAACGCATCCATGTAGAGAATGACGCCGGGCGCTGCGGTTTTTTGGTGACCTGAACAGGGAAGCCTCCGCCTGTCCTGCTTCGGTTTTCATCATGATCTTTTGTCCGGACATTTTTGCTCTTTGCAGCCGCGGTTCAAAAATGAAACCACATTCATGATAGAGTTCGCGCACTGATTTGCCAGACTGTAGAGGGCGGGTTTGCCGAATGCGTGACACGTCCCTGTGAAATCGAAGTGATCCTATGCCGACCGCGCCAACACTTGAACTTCGCCGCTATTCGCGCCTGAAAAATTTGCGGGCGCGCGCAGAACGCCAGGGTGCTGCTTTGCAGTTCTGGGCCCGTACGGCATCGCTCGCTGTGATCTCCTGCTTCTTTTCATTGATCAGCCGCTGGGATGCTTCGCTGCTCTTCGTGCTGGCGGGCCTCGTGCTGTTCCAGCTCGTCGGCCTGATCCAGTTTCTCTTTGCGCGCCGTCGCACGGCGCGATGGTGGATCGGTTACCTCGTCGGTACGCTGGACATCATTCTGTTGACCGTTCTGCTGGTAACGCCCAACCCGTTTTCCCTGGAGGTCGCGCCGGCCGCGATGCAACTGCGCGAGGGCAGCTTCAAATTCCTGCTGATTTTCGTATGCCTTGGCGCGCTGACCCTTTCGACACGATTGGCGCTCTATCTCGGCGCGCTCGCGGCCTTGACATGGGCGATCGGGGTGGGATGGGTGATTTCTCATCCGGGAACCGTCATTCCGGCGACGAACCTCTATTCGCTGCCGATGACAGAGCGACTGAACCTCTATCTCAACCCCAATTTCGTCGATACATTTGCACAGGCGACCAACGTGTTGGTTGTGCTGATTATCGGCGCGATCATGGCGCTGGTCGTCTATCGTTCCCGACATCTGTCGGAAGACTATGTCAAGGCAGAGCGCGCCCGCGCCAATCTCGCCCGGCATTTTTCGCCCAATGTCGTCGACCAGCTCGCCACCGATGACGAGCCCTTCGGCCCGGTCCGCCGGCAGGATATCGCGGTGCTGTTCGCCGACATCGTCGGCTTCACACACTATTCCGAGGATCATCCGGCCGAAGCAGTGTTCGAACTTCTGCGTCAGTTCCACCGTCGCATGGAACAGGTCGTTTTCGACCACCATGGCACCGTCGATAACTATATCGGCGATTGCATCATGGCGACATTCGGGGTTCCGCAAGCCAGCCATGACGACGCGACTCGGGCCATCCAGTGCGCTGAAGCGATGGTCGCCGCTCTCGAAGACTGGAATGTACAGCGGGTGTCCAGGGGGTACCCGCCGCTGGACGTTCGGATCGGTGCACAATATGGCGCAGTGGTCATCGGCGCGGTCGGCAGCGAGCGCAATCTGTCCTTCGCGGTGGTGGGCGACACCGTCAACGTCGCCAGCCGTTTGCAGTCGCTCTGCCGTGAGCTTCAGGCGAATATTTGCTTTGGGTCACGACTGATTGAGGCCGCGAAGGCGGAATCGCCCACGACACAGTTGAATGCGCGCGATCATGGACCGGTGAGCATCCGCGGCCGGGACGAACCGGTCCATGTTTGGGTCGAACACAGAGTCGAAAACCAGGGTGCTATTGCGGTTTCGGCGTGATATAGGCCGCCATGTGAAACGCCTGCACCTCGGCTGGATAGCGGTAGGCCGCGCCATAGGGGCATGTCCTGACCCAGGCCGAAAGCCATCACGTGTCTGAGGCGATTGCGCCAGCCTTTACGGCTGCGGCGTCTGTGTTTGCCTTATCGTCCCAGACCATCTGCCGGTAATCGAAACCATATTCCAGCGTCGGCTTGACGATGCGGAAATAGGGCGACAGGTCGAAATCGCGCGGTGTGTAGAGCGAGTGGTGGCGGATGTGCAGGATTTCCTTGCGCGAAAAGTTCGACTGCGCCGAAGCGCGGCCAGGCGCACGGGTGATCTCGGGCAGGATCGGATAGTGGATCTGGCCATAGGCTTCGGCGATCAGCGTCGAGCAGATCGCCCGTGTCGGGTCGCCGGAGCCGAAGGCCAGCATGCGGCGGCGCCAGCGCACCGGCACCGGCGGCGTCGGGAAGAAAAAACGCAGCATGTCGAAAATGTTCTTGAGGTCGTATTTCAGGCCGAGCTTGCCGATCATGAAGGCGACGACCTTGTCGCGGTCCTCCGGCGCCAGCCCGCTCGCCCGGCAGATGCGGGTGTTGTAGGTGCGATAGCGCGACAACGGCACGGCGACGCAGCCTTCGCCGAGCGTGACCTCGATCAGCCGCCGCCGTTCCGTTCCGTCTTCCGGTTCGGCCAGCGCGTCGCCCACATAGAAGGCCGCATGCGACCAGGTCGACTGGGTCAGGTACTTGATCGCCGCCGAGATCTTCTGGTTACCCTCGATCAGCAGGATATCGCCAGGCTCAAGCGTGCGGCGCAGCGTCTCGGCATCGGACGGCGTATAGGGCTCGTAGCCGGAGGATTCTTCCTGAAGCCGGCCGGCAAGCCAGCGGCCAAGTCGATACAGAAGCGTGTCGCCGGGCTCGGTCATGCCTATGGCGATTAGCATAAGCGGGCGACTGGGCGCCAGCCGCATGTCGGTCAGCTTGCGGTCGCCGTTGCGCCGGTGTCTTCACCCGAACCAGCCAGGTCGTCGCGCGCCTTGCGGGCCAGTTTGCGAGTCGAGCGTTTCGGGCTGTCGCCGAACAGCTCGGCCGCCTCGGCAAGACAGCTCTTCTTCAGTCGCTTCTCGGATCGCTTCAAAAGCTTGTCCAGAAGCTTCGTGTCCTCGGGCGGTCCGAGCGGCCGGTCATCGGCTTCGAGAAGATCGCGCATCACCAGCACATCATGCAGGTCGCCCAGACGCTCGCCCAATTCGTCGACCGCCTTGCGCCTTGCCTTGATCGGTGTCGGCCACAGCCTGCCGAGCAGCGACAGATGCATGCCGTGGGTCTTGGCCGCCTTGCGCAGATCATGGAAATCATTGGCCGCGCCGCGCGTTCCGGCCTTGTCCAGCGCCTTCCTGGCGCGGCGCAGCGTGACGCGGGCGCCTTCGGCAAGCACGTCGGCCGCCTGTTCCGGCTGGTCGGGCAAGGCGAGGCTTTCGATCCGCTTCATGCCTTCCTCGCAAGCCGCGGTCGCCGCCCCGATCGCCGCTTCAAGCCCGGCGCCTTCGTGCAATTCATGCTGGTGGGCGATCAGCCTGTCGCGCGCAGCAGTCAGCCCGTCGTCGGCGCTCTCCTTGGGAAAGCTTGCCGCCAGCCGGTCGATGGTCTCGATCAATGCCGTCGCCTCGCGCGGGCCGGCAAGCAGTCCGGCCACGTTACGATAGCACTGGTTTTCGGTCTCACAGAATGTTTCGTCCCCGGAACGAACTAGTCGCAGCAAGGCGCGTGCGCTCTTCAGCCGCTTGCGGCATTTGTGCAGCGCCTGTTCCGGCCGGCTGCGCGCGGCGTCAAGATGGGCCAATGCCTTGCCAATTTCCTCGGCAAGGATACGCCTGACCTCGCCGGTCAGCGGCAGGCGCGGGTCGATGCGAAAGCTCATGCGGCGATCTCCGGAATCCCCCCGAGGGCGAGCGACGCGTTGTAGAATTTCTGCTCACCGGTGACTTCACGGCCGAGCCAGTCAGGCAGCATTTCGTCCGGCACGTCCTCCGGCGTCTCAAGTTCGGCGACCACAAGTCCCGCAAGTGGTCCGCCAAAGACATCGACTTCATAGAGATAGCCGCGGTGCCTAACATGGTGACGTGTCTTCTCGATGACACGTCCGAGGGCGAAGTCCAGCATCTCCACCGCCTCCGGCAGCGGGATCGGATATTCGAATTCGTCGCGCTCGCGCGCCGTGCTGCCGAATTTGAGCGTCAGCTTGGCGGAAGTGCCATCGCTGATGCGTACGCGCACCGTGCGCCCGGGGCCGGCAGCGAGATAGAACTGGAGGATGCGGATATCCGCCTCGGCCAGTTCTAGCCATGCGGTGCTGGAGACCAGGAACTTGCGCTCGACTTCCTTGCCCATGGCACCGCACTAAAGCGTTTACCGCCGACGATGGCAAGATGTGGGGTCACAAGTTGACTTTAATCAATCGATTGATTAAAGTGGGTGATGATCAAAGCGCCAGACACCAGAAGCCTTCGCCGCGTGCCCGCCGAAATGACGCGCGCGGCACTTGTCCAGGCGGCACTGAAACTGTTCGGACGGCAGGGTTTTGACGGCACGTCGACGCGCGAGATTGCGGCGGAAGCGCAAGCCAATATCGGCTCGATCGCCTATCATTTCGGCGGCAAGGAGGGCCTTCGCGCCGCTGCCGCCGACTTTATCGTCGAGACCATCCAGACGGTCGCCGGCCAGGCGCTCGGCAATGCGCAGGCGCCCATGCCGGGCGGTCCGGAGGCGGCGCAAGCACAACTCTTCGCGGCGCTGGAGCGGATGGTCGGCTTTGTCGTGGCAAGCCCGCAGGCCGGTGAGATCGTTCAGTTCGTGTTGCGCGAGCTTTCGCATCCGACGGCAGCCCTCGACCGTATCTATGACGGTGTCTTCGAGCCGACGCATCGCCGGCTGTGCCAGCTTTGGGAGCAGGCGACCGGCGAGCCGGCCGAAAGCGAGGCCACAAGGCTCACCGTGTTCACGCTGATCGGCCAGGTCATCTATTTCCGCATCGGCCGCGAGGCGGTGATGCGCCGCATGGGCTGGAACGACATCGGCGCTGCCGAGGCCGCCAAGGTGGTGGCGGCCACATCGGGCAATCTCAAGGCCATATTGGCTGCCAGAAAAGGGGTAAAGATGAAGGGGCAAAGACCATGAGCTTTCTGTGCTCGCTGCCGCTCACCGTGCAGCTTTTCAGCGCCTGTGCTCCGGCTGCCCCGCTGGCCGTCGGCTATGTCGAAGGCGATTACGTGCTGCTGGCGCCGATCGAGGTGGCGCAGGTCGAGACTGTTACTGTGAAGCGCGGCGACCGTGTGGTGCCCGGCACGACCGTGGTGACGCTGGAAAGTGCGGATGCGAAGATCGCAGTGGCGCAAGCCGAGGCCGGCCTTGCCCAGGCGCAGGCGCAATTGGCCGACCTGCAGATCGGCAAGCGGCCGGAAGAGATCGCCGTGCTGAAGGCCGAGGTCGACATGGCCAGCGCCCAGGCCGCCGACGCCAAGCGCAAATTCGACCGCGCCGCCGATCTGTTCAAGCGCGGCGCCGGCACGCAGGCCGATTTCGACACCGCCTCCGCGACGCTGGAGACGGCCAATGCGCAGGTCGGCCAGGCAACCGCCAATCTCGCCGTCGGCGGCCTGCCGGCGCGACCCGAAACGATCAAGGCCGCCGACAACCAGGTCAAGCAGGCACAGGCGACCCTGGAGCAGGCGCAATGGCGGTTGTCCAAGCGGGTGCTGGCAGCGCCTTCGCCCGGCCGCGTCAACGATGTCATCCGCAACCCGGGCGACACGGCCGGTCCGACCGCGCCGGTCATCTCGATCCTGCCCGACGGCGCGGTGAAGCTCAGCGTCTACATACCGGAGAGCGCCTTCTCCTCGGTCAAGGTCGGCACCTTGCTCGGCGTCCATTGCGACGGCTGCGGCCCGGACGTGAAGGCGCGCGTCAGCTACGTCTCGCCCGATCCCGAGTTCACCCCGCCGGTGATCTACTCCTTGGAGAACCGGCAGAAGCTGGTCTATCTGGTCGAGGCGCGGCCGGAGGGCGATGCCGGCCCGCTGCAGCCTGGCCAGATCGTCGATGTCGATCTCGCGGACAGCGCAAAATGAACGCCATCGACGTCCATGGCCTGGTCAAGCGTTTTGGCGACAAGACCGTCGTCGACCATGTGACGATGACGGTCGCCGAGGGCGAGATCGTCGGCTTTCTCGGACCCAACGGCTCGGGCAAGACCACCACCATCCGCATCATGTGCGGCCTGCTGACGCCCGACGAAGGCGAAGGCACGGTGCTCGGCTTCAACATCCGCACCGACAGCCTGCGCATCAAGCGCGAAGTCGGCTACATGACGCAGAAATTCTCGTTCTACGAGGATCTGACGATCGGCGAGAATCTCGAATTCGTGGCGCGGCTCTACCGGCTGAAGCCGGTCGAAGAACATGTTGCCGGGACGCTTGAAGACCTCGGCCTGACCACGCGCCGCAACCAGTTGGCCGGCACCTTGTCGGGCGGCTGGAAGCAGCGGCTGGCGCTGGCCGCCTGCATCATGCACAAGCCGAAATTGCTTCTGCTCGACGAGCCGACGGCCGGTGTCGATCCGAAGGCCCGGCGCGAGTTCTGGGACGAGATCCATCGCCTGGCCAGCGGCGGGCTGACCGTGCTGGTCTCCACCCACTACATGGACGAAGCCGAGCGCTGCCACCGCATCAGCTACATCTCCTACGGCAAGATGCTGGCCACCGGCACTGTCGCCGAGGTGGTCAGGAATGCCGGGCTGACCACGTTCGTCCTGCAGGGACCGCGCCTCGATCAGGTGGCGGAAGCGCTGCAGGGCCGCCCCGGCGTCGACCAGGTGGCGCCGTTCGGCGCGACGCTGCATGTCGTCGGCTCCGACAAGAAGAAGCTCGAGGCCGCACTTGCCGATGTCGAGAGACAGCACAAGGGCGTGAAGGTTTCGCCCGGCGAAACCAGCCTCGAAGACGTCTTCATCCAGTTCATGTCCGGCTCGAAGGACAACATGGCATGAACAACGTCTTGTCCTTCGCCCGGCTTGGCGCTCTGCTGATCAAGGAATTCATCCAGATGCGGCGCGACCGCATCACCTTCGCCATGATGCTGGGCGTGCCGCTGATGCAGCTGGTGCTGTTCGGCTACGCCATCAACAACGATCCGAAAAGCCTGCCTGCCGCACTGGTGGCGACAAGCAGCGACCCCTACACGCGGGCCATGGTTTCGGCGCTGCAGACGACTGGCTACTATCGCTTCGACCATGTCTCGCAAAGTGCTGCCGATGCGGAGTTACTGATGTCGCGCGGCGATGTCGCCTTCGTCGTCACCATTCCCGCCGATTTCGCCCGGCGGGTCGAACGCGGCGACAGCCCGCAGATCCTGATCGAGGCCGACGCCACCGACCCGGCAGTCGCCAGCGGCGCCATTTCGACGCTCGGCACCGTCGCCAGCCAGGCGCTGCTCAGGGCGCGCGGCATGCAGGAGGCGGCGGCCGAGGCAGCGCTTGGCCAGCTCGAAGTGGTGGTGCACCGGCGCTACAATCCCGAAGGCATCTCGCAATACAACATCGTGCCCGGCCTGCTCGGCGTCATCCTGCAGATGACCATGGTGATGATGACTTCGATCGCGCTGACGCGCGAGACCGAGCGCGGCACGATGGAGAACCTTTTGGCGATGCCGTCGAGCCCGCTCGAGATTATGCTGGGCAAGGTGCTGCCCTATCTGGCGGTCGGCGCCGTGCAGGTGGTGGTGGTGCTGGCGGCGGCGAAGCTTCTGTTTGCCATCCCGTTCACCGGATCGATGTCGCTGCTGCTCACCGCCGTGCTGATCTTCGTGCTGGCGCTGGTGCTGCTCGGCTACACCATCTCGACCATCGCCCGCACGCAGATGCAGGCGCTGCAGCTCACCTTCTTCTTCTTCCTGCCGTCGATCATGCTGTCCGGCTTCATGTTCCCCTATCGCGGCATGCCGGGCTGGGCGCAGGTCTTCGGTGAGGTCCTGCCGCTGACGCATTTCCTACGCATCATCCGCGCGGTGATGCTGAAAGGCGCCGAGCTGCCGGCGGTGGCAACGGAGATCGGCTGGCTGGTGGTGTTCGTGGCATTGTTTGCCGGCGTTGCACTGGTGCGGTTTAGGCGGACGCTGGATTAGAGGCATGCCGTATAGCGGCGGAGCGCTTGTGCAGTGTAGAAAGTTTTGGAGGCCAGTGGGACAGCGCCCCCCTCTGTCCTGCCGGACATCTCCCCCACGAGGGGGGAGATCGACAGCTCTGGCGCCGGCTCTTCCTTTGCAGCATCGGAGATTGGCGAAGGCAGTGGTGACGGCAAAATCTCCCCACCTGTGGGGGAGATGTCCGGCAGGACAGAGGGGGGCGCGAAGGATCGCGACGGAACGGCTTTATTCTGCGCCGCTGTATTTTTCGGCCACGCTAAGCAGCCGCCATGATCTCCGAATACGTCCCGAAATCGACATTGCCGCCGGAGAGCACCACGGCGACGCATTTGCCCGACAGCTCGATCTCGCCCGATGACAGTGCCGCCAGCGCCACGCAGCCGCCGGGCTCGACCACCAGCTTGAGATAGGCCATGGCGTCGCGCATCGCCTGCGCCGCCGCCTGGTCCGAGACGGCGATGCCGCCGGCGAGGTTCCTGCGGTTGATCTCGAAGGTGATCAGGCCGGGCTCGGCGGTCAGGAGCGCGTCGCAGATGGAGTCATGGCCGGGCTCGTTCGAAACCCTGGCGCCGGCGGCCAGCGACCGGCGGGTATCGTCGAAATGCTCGGGCTCCACCGCCCAGACCGCGGTGTCGGGCGAGGCATCCTTGACGGCGATGGAAATGCCGCTGGTCAAGCCGCCGCCGCCGCAGGGAACGACGACCGCGTCGAGGCTCACGCCAAGCGCTTTTGCCTGGCGCATCAATTCGAGGCCGATCGTGCCCTGGCCGGCAATGATGGCCGGGTCGTCGAAGGGCGGCACCAGCACCATCCCTCTTTCCATGTAAGGGCGGATCACTGTCATGCGGTCGTCGCGAAAGCGGTCGAACGGCACCACGTCCGCTCCCATCTTGCGGACGTTAGCGATCTTCATCGCCGGGGCGTCGGCCGGCATGGCGATGACCGCCTTGACGCCGAACATCGCCGCCGACGCCGCGACGCCTTGCGCATGATTGCCCGACGAGAAGGCGACGACGCCTCGGCTGCGCTCGTCCTCGCTCAGCGACGACAGCTTGTTGTAGGCGCCACGAAACTTGAACGAACCGGTCCGCTGCAGCGTTTCCGGCTTGAACAGGATGCGGGCGCCGAAGCGCTTGTTCAGCTCCTGCGATTCGATCAAGGGGGTTTCGACGATCAGGCCGGAGAGACGCGCGGCGGCGGTGTGGATGTCGGCGATGCCGGGAGGCGTGGTCATGGCGGGTCCTACGGAAGTGCTGTCCGCCCATGGTGCACGGAAAGGGCCGCGCGACACCAACGAAAAAATGTGACCGTTACAAAGTTTGGCGGGGCGGTCGCCAACGCCACGGCTGCACGCCCCCCTCTGGCCTGCCGGCCATCTCCCCCTCAAGGGGGGAGATTGGACGTCACGAACGCTCTCACCAACTTACAATGTCGACAAGAGAAGCGCCGAAGTCGAAACTGCCAATCCCCCTGGCAGGACAGAGGGGGGCGCTGTCCCGCCGACATCTCGCAAATCCTGCATCGCCGTGATTTCTGCACTACGCTCGAGTGCGCCAACCGGGGGCCCGCTGCCTGCGGCAGCTCCCCGGTTCGAATCCTTTGAAAGGTCCACCGGACCTTTCAATTCGCCTGCGGCGAACTGGGTTCTCACCCCAACAGCGTCCTCTGCCGCTTGCTCCCACCCAGCTTGCGCCAGTTGTTGAACCGGTGGCTGGCGGCCGCAAACGAGATCTTCATCTGCTGGGCGACCGAGTAGCGCGACTTGCCGTCGTCGAACATGCGGTAGCAGCACTCGACGCCTTCCTCGGTCAGTTTGCCGTCCGGCGCCTTGTTGTGCGGGTTGGCGGGATCGAATTTCTCGACCTGTTGTTCGACCAGGCTTTTCAGGCGCTGCAGATCGGCTTCGATACTGGCGATGAGATCGAGAACGGGCTTGGGATCATAGGAGTGCGGAGGCTGTTTTGCCATCATCTGCGGGCTCCTTGTTCTTGGCTTGAGTCCAGCTATATAGGCGAACATTCACTGATAATGAAGGGCCACCCTCGCGCGCGCGGCTTCAACAATTCTTGACCGCGACCCAAGCGCGCAATTGACCGAAGGCATCTCAAACCCTAGTTTAGAACCATTCTAAACTAGGGTGAATTCCTCATGCTTTCCCGTGTTTTCGGCTTCGGCCGCCGTCCCTTCGAATCGCTCTCCGAACAGGAAATCCTGGCGCTGGCCATTTCGTCCGAGGAGGATGACGGGCGCATCTACCGGGCCTATGCCGACGGGCTGGCGGACAGTTTTCCGCAATCGGCAAAAGTGTTCGAGGAGATGGCCGAGGAAGAGGATGGCCATCGCGATGCGCTGATCGAGCTTTTCCGCGATCGGTTCGGCGAGCGCATTCCGCTGATCCGGCGCGAGCATGTGAAGGGTTATTACGAGCGCAAGCCCGACTGGCTGGTGAGACCGCTCGGCATCGAGCACGTGCGCAGCCAGGCCGAGGCGATGGAGCGGCAGGCCTATCTGTTCTATGTCGAGGCGGCCAAGCGCACCACGGATGCCTCGACCAGAAAACTGCTCGACGATCTGGCGCTGGCCGAGCAGGGGCACGAAACGCTGGCGCAGCGTCTGGAGCAAAAGCACGTACCGGGCGAAGTGAAGGACGAAGAGGCCGCTGCCGAGCAGCGCCAGTTCATCCTCACCTATGTGCAGCCGGGGCTGGCCGGATTGATGGACGGGTCGGTATCGACACTGGCGCCGATCTTCGCCGCGGCATTTGCCACCCATGACACCTGGCAGACCTTTCTGGTCGGGCTTGCCGCCTCGATCGGCGCCGGCATCTCGATGGGCTTCACCGAAGTGGCTTCCGACGACGGCAAGCTATCAGGCCGTGGTTCGCCGATAAAACGCGGCATCACCACCGGCGTCATGACGTCGGCGGGTGGCCTTGGCCACGCATTGCCCTATCTCATCCCGCATTTCTGGACGGCGACAGGTGTCGCAGCGGTGGTGGTGTTCTTCGAGCTGTGGGCGATCGCCTTCGTCCAGAACCGCTACATGCAGACGCCCTTCCTGCGCGCCGCCTTCCAGGTGGTGCTGGGCGGCGCCCTGGTGTTCGCGGCCGGTGTGCTGATCGGGAATGCGTAGTAGCAACTTGTCCTTCTCCCCTTGTGGGAGAAGGTGGATCGGTGCGCAGCGCCGAGACGGATGAGGGGTGTTCCAGCGAAGTGAGGCGTTAGCGATTCTGCCGCTTTGCCCAGTTCAATTGAGACGTCTCGCCAAGCTGGAACACCCCTCATCCGACCTCGCTTCGCGAGGCCACCTTCCCCCACAAGGGGGGGAAGAAAGCGGAGCTAACCATTCACCGCCCGACTATCCCTAGGCGCCTCGTCCCTCTCCGTCAGCCCATAATCACGCATGACATGCGCTATCCGCAGACGGTAGCCGGCAAAGATACCGCCGCGGCCGGCCTTCTGCGCCTGCCGGTGTTCCTCGGTGTTGCGCCAGGCCTTCACCGCCTCCTCGTCGCGCCAGAACGACAAGGACAGGATGCGGTTCGGGTCGACCAGGCTCTGGAAGCGCTCGATGGAGAGAAAGCCGTCGATGCCGTCGAGCAGCGGCCGCAAGTCGGCGGCGATGCTGAGATACGCATCGCGCCTGCCCGCCGCCGGCTCGACCTCGAAGATGACGGCAATCACGGCAGCACCAGTTTCGCGTGCGGTCCCGAGACGTGTTTCAGGAACATGCGGTCCTCCTTCAGGATGAATCTTTCACGCTTGGCAAACTCATAGTTTGCCTTGCCGGCGGGATCGGCGGCAAGTCGGGCGCGGTAGGCTTCGTAGGCCGCCAGACTATCGATGTTGTAGGCGGCATAGGCGGTCGTGGCCGAGCCCTCATGCGGCGCGAAATAGCCGATCAAATCGGCGCCGCAGCGTGGAATGGCCTGGCCCCAGCTGCGGGCGTACTCCTCGAAGGCCGCCTTGCCGAAAGGGTCGATCTCGTAGCGGATGAAGCAGGTGATGGTCATTGTGGTCTCCTTGGGTTTCCGCGTCGATAGTTCGAGCGGCGTCGAAACGTCGTGTCGCCTGGTCTGCTAGGCAATTCCATTGCGGGTCACGTTTGCCAGAAGGACTTCGCGCATTCGCGGCGCACATCTTGCGGTGTCAGGCCAAGGTCGCGCAGCAGATGATCGTCGATCTCGGCAAGGTCGAGACGCTGCAAATGGCGGTCATACCAGCGGACCAGCAGCCGCGAACGCAACCAAGTGACGAACGGGAACGACTGGCGACTGGGGAGCGGTGCCGAGGGGAAAGCGGTTCGTGCGGTCATCGTCGTCTCCTTGATCTGATCGGAGAATAGTGGTTATCTGACAAGAATGCTTCGATGAGGAACGAACTATGCGTGAAGGACCCGACATCGCCCGCATCGCCAGCCTGGTCGGCGACCCGGCGCGGGCAAACATGCTGAATGCCCTGATGGGCGGCACGGCGCTGACGGCGAGCGAGCTGGCGCTCGAGGCCGGCGTCTCGCTGCCGACCGCCAGCTCGCATCTTGGCAAGCTGATGGAAGGCGGGCTGCTCACGGTGGCGAGCCAGGGCCGGCATCGCTATTACGGTCTCGCCGGACCGCAGGTGGCGGGCATGATCGAGGCCATCACCGGTGTCGCCGCTTCCGTCGGGCCGCAACGCGTACGGCCGGGCCCCCGCGACGGCGCGATGCGCGTGGCGCGCGTCTGCTACGATCACCTCGCCGGCGAGCAGGCGGTGGCAATGCTTGATCGTCTCGTCGACAAAAACGTGTTGGTCCGCGACGACAAGGAGATCAGGCTCGGGCCGTCGGCGGCATCGCATTTCGCCGCCATCGGCATCGATGTCTACACCAGGCCGCGCCGGCCGGTCTGCCGCGCCTGTCTCGACTGGAGCGTGCGCCGTTCGCACCTCGCCGGCACACTGGGCGCCGCCATCCTCGACAAGATCCTTGCCGAGAAATGGGCGCGCCGCGAGAAGGACAGCCGTGCGGTCATTTTCTCGCCGCCGGGCAAGCAGGCTTTTGAGAGGGCGTTTTTGAGCTGAGGGGTTGGCTCCTGGCCTTGAGGTGTCGGCGGGACAGCACCCCCCCTCTGCCTGCCGGCCATCTCCCCCGCAAGGAGGGAGATTGGCAGCTTCAACGCTCACCGGATTCTGCAACGATAGTGATTAGCGAAATCTGCGATAACGGCCGATCTCCCCCCTTGCGGGGGAGATGTCCGGCAGGACAGAGGGGGGTGCGAAGGATCGCTACGTCTGCAATTCGGCTGACGCTGCATCCGACGACATCACCCCCGCTTCAACACCTTCCCCCGCCCGAAAAAATCCGCCCACGGATCGGCTTGCGCCAGCTGCTTAAGCGTCGTCTTGTCGCCGATCGGAAAAGCGTTCGGCGCCAGCCCGGCCTCGATCTCCGCCCAGGTCGCCGGCATCGACACAGTGGCGCCCTTCTTGGCGCGCGACGAATAGGGTGCGACCGTCGTCGAGCCCCGGCCATTGCGCAGATAGTCGACGAAGATCTTTCCGGTGCGTGCCTTCTTCGACAGCGTCGCCGTGTAGCGGTCGGGGGCACCCTGCTCCAGCGCGCGGGCGAAATCATGGGCGAAAGTCTTCACCGCGTCCCAATCCGCCGACGGCTTCAGCGGCACCAGCACATGAAAACCCTTGCCGCCCGAGGTCTTGACGAAATTCGGCAGTGACAGCTCATCGAGCTTGCCTCTGATGTCGAGTGCCGCCTCGCGCACCGCTTTCACGTCGACGCCTTCATCGGGGTCGAGATCGAAGATGATCTGGTCGGGCTGTTCAAGCTTGTCTGTCGTGCAGCCCCAGATGTGGATCTCGACCACGCCGTACTGGACAAGTGCCGCAATGCCGTCGAAATCCCGGATGAACAGGATCTCCTCGCCGTCGGTCGGGTCCTTCATGCGGGCGATCTTGTCGCTCATGCCGGCCGAGGCGTGCTTCTGGAAGAAGCGCTGTCCGCCGATACCGTCCGGTGCCCGCACCAGGCTGAGCGGCCGGTTGACGACGAACTGCTCCATGCGCGGCCACACCGACGCGTAATGGTCGAGCAGGCCTTGCTTGGATATTTTTTCGTCCGGCCACAGCAGCTTGTCGGGGTGGGAAAGTTTTACCGTGGTCGTCATCGATCCGGCGGGCTTGGCCGCGCTGCCCGATGCCGGCTTCGCTTTGCCTGTCGCTGCCTTGCCTGTCGACGCTTTCGGCTTTTCCTGCACGACTTCCTCCGCCGGCTTGTCCTCGCGCAATCCCTGGAACGAGGCGTGGCGTATTATACGGTCCGACGTCCAGCTGCGAAACTCCACTTCGCCGACAAGTTCCGGCTTGACCCAGACCAGGCCCTTGCCCTTCGGCACGGCCGCGCCGAACGGCGACGACTTTGCCTTTAGCGCATCGAGCTTTGTCTTCAAATCGGTGGCGCCCTTGGCGGAGAAGCCGGTGCCGACGCGGCCGGCGTAATGCAGCTTGCCGCCCTCATGATAGCCGACCAGCAGCGAGCGCAGTCCGCGCCCGGTCTTGTCCGACGGCAGATAGCCGCCGATGACGAATTCCTGGCGGGCCGTGCATTTCGACTTCACCCAGGTGGGGCCGCGGCCGCCGCGGTAGGGCGCATCGGCGCGTTTGGAGACGACGCCTTCCAATCCCATGCGGCAGGCATGCTCCAGCATGATCTTGCCGGGCTCGGCAAAATGGTCGCTGAAACGGACTGCCGCATTCTCCGGCTGCTTGGCCAACAGCTCCTGCAAGGCCTGCTTGCGTTCGACCAGCGGCTCGCGGCGCAGATCCTCGCCGTCGAGGCGCATCAGGTCGAAGACATAGTAGATGAAGCGATTTGTCCTCCTTGCCGACAGGTCTTGCTGCAGCAGCGCGAACGACGAAACACCGCTGTCGGCCAGCACGACCACCTCGCCGTCGATAATGGCGTCGCTGCATTTCAGTCCGGCCAGTTCCGCCATGATCTCGCCGCCGAATTTCTCCGTCCAGTCGAGGCCGGTGCGGGTCAGCAGCCGCACCTCGGTGCCGGCGATCTGCGCCTGCATGCGATAGCCGTCGAACTTGACCTCGTGCAGCCAGTCCTTGCCCGGCGGAGCATCGCGCTCCAGCGTGGCCAGCTGCGGCTCGATGAATTCGAGCTTTCTGACCCCGGCCTTCGCCTTGGCGGCGGCCGGCTTGTTGGAATGCCAGACTTTTGGCTTCTCGCCCTTCGCGGTCTTGCCCTCGCCGACCTCCTCGATGGTCAGGCCGGACTTTACCGATTCCGGCGCTTCCTTGAGGATGTCCTCGCCGGGACGCGCTGCGGCATCGTCCGACTTGATCAGCAGCCAGTTGTCGCGCTTTTCACCCGCCCGGGGCTTCAGCCGCACAAGATGCCAGAGACCATGCAGCTTGTGGCCTTTGAGTTCGAAGCTGATATGACCCTTCTTCATCGCCTTGGCCGGGTCGATCTCGGGGGTCCAGGTGCCCTCGTCCCAGACGATGACCGAACCGCCGCCATATTCGCCCTTGGGGATGGTGCCCTCGAACGGCGCATAGTCGATCGGGTGGTCCTCGACATGCACGGCGAGCCGCTTCTCGTGCGGGTCGAGGCTCGGGCCGCGCGTCACCGCCCAGCTCCACAGCACCCCTTCATGTTCGAGCCGCAGGTCGTAGTGCAGCCGCGTCGCCGCGTGCTTGTGGATGACGAAGATGCCGCCGGCACTGTCTTTCCTGCCGCGTGCGACCTTGCCGGCCGGCTCGGCGGTCTTCTTGAAATCGCGCTTGGAGTGATATTGTTCGAGGCTGGCCATCTCTTGATGTCCTCAGGCCGATTTGCGTTTGGGCGCGCTGGCTTTCGGCTTGGCGCGTTTGACCTTCGCCGAAGAGGACGCCTTCGCTGAGCCGCCGTCCGACGACAGGCTCTTCTTCAGCGCATCGAACAGATTGACGACATTGGAGGGTTTGGGCGCGGCCTTGGCCGCGGGCGCCTTCTTGCCGGCCTTCTTGGCGCGGATCAATTCGAGGAGTGCGTCTTCGTATTTGTCGTCGAATTTCGAGGGATCGAACTTTGCCTTCTTCTTGTCGATGATCAGCTCGGCCAGATCGGTCATCTCCTGATCGGTCTTCACCGCCTTGATGTCGCCGAACACGCTCTCCGGCTGGCGCACCGTGTTGTCATAGCGCAGGGTCGTCAGCACCATGCCCTTGCCCAGCGGTTCGATGACCACCGGGCGCTCGCGTTGATAGAGCACGATACGCGCCAGCCCGGCCATCTTCTTGCCCGCCATCGCATCCCGGATGACGGCGAACGCCTCCTCCGACACCTTGTCGGCCGGTGCGACATAATAGGGCGTGTCGAGATAGATCTGCTGGATCGAGGCTTTGTCGACAAACCCGTCGAGCGCCATCGTATGCGAGGATTCGATCTGCACCGCCTCGATCTCGTCTTCGTCGATATGGACGAAATCACCGTCGCTGACTTCATAGCCCTTGATCTCGTCGTCGTCGCCGAGCGGCTTGCCGGTTTCGGAATCGACATAGATGCGCTTCACCGTGTTGCCGGTCTTGCGGTTCAGCACCCGGAACGAGACCTTCTCGGTGTGGGTGACGACATTGGTCAGCTCGACGGCACAGGTGACCAGCGACAGCTTCAAATAGCCCTTCCAGGCTGGACGCGGCGCCATGATATCTTCCCTTCCAGAACCAGATGAAGGTGAGAACGGACAGAGCCCGCTCCAGTTCCGCGCTCACGCACCGATCTGGATGGCAAGCGCGCCTGAGGCGTTCTGGCCGCCAGCACGGAAATTTCACGGACGCGGCAAAAGTTGAAACAGAACCGCGCGCGGGCGACATTCAAACGAAACATATGTGATGGAAAAGTCACATTGGGCGGAATGCCGACCAACTGCACCGAAAGACCCCGAATCAGCCGCATTCCGGCCACGAACCAAGGCATTTTCGACCAGATATTAACATCACGTTCACCGACTATTCACGCCTCGACGCTATGATGACCGCAATTCGGAAGGGACATCCGAAAATCGGGACAGGGACAAGGTAAATGAACTTCCTCGCGCACCTCATCGGCTATGCCGCCGCCATCCGCGAATTCGTCGCGCCGACCTATCGGCCCGAGCGCTATTACATGCGCGGCCCCGGCCCGGCCTGCGCCCGTCGCGGCAACTCGCTAGGCGCGCACTGATCATGGCTTTCGAAAATCGCCACGACAGCCGGATCTGCCGGCCGGCCGCCTCTACCCGCGCCACCACCTATCGCGCCGAGCGTCCCGCTCTCGCCGACAGGCGGCGTGCGACATCGCCACGGCTTTGATACCGCCTCCGGCTGGCTTAGTGTCCCAGGGCACAAGCAGCCGAGGCCCGCGTGACCGACCTTCCCCAGTCAAGCCGTCGCAAGTCAAGCCGTCCCTCTGAAACATCCTTCGATGCACGCCATCCACTGATTGTCTTCGATGGCGTCTGCGTGCTGTGCTCCGGCTTCGTGCGCATGGTGGTCAGGCTCGACCGTCAAAGCCGCTTCCGCTTCGCCACCGCGCAGTCGCCATTCGGCGAAGCGCTGTTCAGGAAGCACGGGCTGCGCACGGACTCCTACGAAACCAATCTCGTCCTGATCGACGGCGTCGCCCTCACGCGGCTCGACAGCTTCGTTGCCGTGATGTCGGAACTCGGCTGGCCGTGGCGGGCGATGAAGGCTCTGCTGTTGCTGCCGCGCCCGCTGCGCGACTGGCTCTACGATCGCGTTGCCAAGAATCGCTACGCGCTGTTCGGCAGGAAGGACAGTTGCGAGGTTCCTTCCGCCGAGATGCGGGAGCGGTTCCTTGGCTGAGGGTGTGGCTGCTGGAGAACGAGCCGCCGCTCAGCGCATTGATCGTGCGCTATCGCGGTTGGCTCGAACCGGTGGATTCGCATGGCTCCAGCACGATGGTGCTGCCGGCCGCCTTGCCCAGTTCACGGCAGCCCTGAACCGTGCACAGCGTCCAGCCGTCGCCGGTTGCGCCAGAGGCGGCGAGCACGACGCGTCGCTGCGGGCCGACCTTGGGCACATAGACCCACCAGCCGTTCTTCAGCACCGCACCTTCCGGCGGTTCCATGCCGGCGCCCGAGCCCTTGATCCGCGCCTCGACCAGCTGCAGGCCGATAGGCGTGACCTTCCAGTCTTCCTCCCAACGCGTCCGTTCCACCGAATGCGTCCAGGACAAAGTGAAGGCGGCGACGGAGAGTGCCACCGTCTTGCCGGCGGCAAGGATGCACAGGCTCATGCGGTGGCCGGCCGTGCCCGCCACCAGTGCCAGCCGATCCAGGCAAGCGCCAGCACCCAGCCCGCCTCATCGGTGAGCGGCACCGCGGCGACGAGCAGCACGCCGGCGGCGAAGGCGACGAGCCGCTCCCACCACGCCATGCGGCTGATAAGGAAGCCAACGGCGGCAGCGCCCCACAGCACGATGCCCATGCACGCCTTGGCGACGATGTAGGCGACCTCGACGGGATAGCCGAACTGGGCGGCGATCGGCCCGGCATCCTGCAACATCAGCGCCGGCGTGTAGACCGCCATGAAAGGCACGACGAAGCCGGCAATGGCAAGCTTGGTCGCCTGGATGCCGATTTTCAGGCCGCTTTCCTTGGCCATGGGCGCGGCGGCAAACGCGGCCAGCGCCACCGGCGGTGTCAAATCGGCCATGATGCCGAAATAGAAGACGAACATGTGGCTGACCAGCAGCGGCACCCCAAGCTCCAGCAGCGCCGGCCCGGCCAGAGACGAGGTGATGATGTAGTTGGGAATGGTCGGGATGCCCATGCCGAGCACCAGGCAGGTGACCATGGTCAGCACCAGCGACAGGAACAGATTGTCCTCGCCGATCGAGATGATCCAGCCGATGAATGTCGAGGCGATGCCGGTCAGCGTCAGCGTGCCGATGACGATGCCGACGATGGCGCAGGCAATGCCGACCGGCAGCGCGTTCTTCGCCCCTTCTGCGAGAGAGTCGACGCAGATTTGCAGGGTTTCGCGGCCGCCCTTGAACGTAAAGCAGGCGGCAACCAGCGCGGCGATGACCAGGCCGAGGAGGTTGACGCCGAACTTCATGAATGAAGCGGCGGCAAACCCCAGCGCCAACCAGAAGACGATGCGGAAGGCGAGCGGCCCGATCGCTGCCGCCAGCGGTGTGCCGAGGATGAGCACGATGGTCAGCGCCAGGCCCATCGTGCCGGCGAAGATCGGCGTATAGCCGGCGAACAACAGATAGATGAGGGCAGCGAGCGGCAGCACCAGCGGCCAGTGCTGCCGCACCGCGTCCCACGGGTTGGGCAGGTCCGCCTTGGCCATGCCGTGCAGCCCGGCCTTGCCGGCTTCCAGATGCACCTGCCAGAAGCAGGCGCCGAAATAGAGCAGCGCCGGGATGATCGCCGCCTTGACCACGTCGGCATAAGGCACGTTCAGCGTCTCGGCCATGATGAAGGCGACGGCGCCCATCACCGGCGGCATGATCTGGCCGCCCATCGAGGAGGTCGCCTCGACGGCGCCGGCAAAAGCCGAGCGGAAACCGAAGCGCTTCATCAGCGGAATGGTGAACTGCCCGCTGGCCACCACATTGGCGACGCCCGAGCCGGAAATGGTGCCCATCAGCGCCGACGACAGCACGCAGACCTGCGCCGGGCCGCCGCGCCAGGAGCCGACCAGGCCGAGGGCGAAATCGTTGAACAGCGCGATCATGCCGGCGCGTTCGAGAAAGGCGGCGAAGACGACGAAGATGAAGATGTAGGCAGCCGAAACATAGATCGGCGTGCCGTAGATACCCTCGGTGCCGTAGGCGAAGGTGTCGACGAGTTGGGCGAAATCATAACCGCGATGAATGAACGGCGGCGGCAGATGGTTGCCGACGAAGCAGTAGGCGAGGAAGATGAAGGCGATGACCGCCAGCGGCAGGCCCATCAGCCGCCTCGCAGCCTCGAAAACCAGCAGCACCAGCACCGCGCCGACGATCAGGTCCGGCGTGGTCAGGAAGCCGGAGCGCCGGATGAGGTCGGCATAGAACACCCAATTGTACAGACCCGTGCCGAAGCCGAGCACACCGAGCGTCCAGAATATGGCTTTGGCCGGCATGCTTTTGGTGCGCAGATTGGCGATCAGGCCAAAGCCAAGCAGCAGCAGGAAGCCGACATGCATGGCCCGCACCACCTGGCTCGGAATGCTGCCATAGGCTGCGACATAGATCTGGAACACGGAAAAGGCGACGGCGATGAGAAAGGCGGCCTTGCCGGAAAGGCCGTCGCCGAAGCCGGGCGGGAGGCCTTCGACCTGCTCTTCGACAGCAGGGAGATGGAAGGTGGTGGATTTGCTGTCGGTTGTTGCAGACGTTGCTTCGCTCATCCGACGGTCTCCAAAAGGAGCGAATTGTAGTGCGAGGCGCCCCCCTCTGCCCTGCCGGGCATCTCCCCCTCAAGGGCATATGCGCTAAGATAGGTGTTGCAGTGGGGAATCGGTTGTGATTCTACGCTGCGATGACTCACGAATCGCTTGTAGATGACGGCTGGGCCGAGACGATTGAGCTCCTCGGCGGTGAAGAGTTGATTGCAGGGAGTGCCCGCGAGACGAAGGCGTTTCTGCGGCCGCGGGGCGTCAGGTCGGCTACTGATCTGTTGCGCCTGACACTGGCTTACTGCCTTGGCAAGGTGGGCATGCGGGGCGTCGTGGCCTGGGCGGCGGCAAGCGGGATCGCCGACATCTCGGACGTGGCGTTGCTCGGCCGGCTGCGCAATGCAGGGCCGTGGCTGCAGCAGTTGATCGGGCACCTTTTGAAGCGCGAGGAGGAAGGCTTGCCTAAGGGCCGGCTGATCCGCATCCTCGATGCGACATCGGTTGCCAAGGCGGGTGTGCATGAGAAGAAGAACAATGGCCTTTGGCGTATGCACTGCGCCTTCGATCTTGAGCGCGAGCAGTTCGATTTCCTCGAGATCACCGACCAGAGCGAGGCCGAGCTGATCGACCGCGTGCCGGTGGTGCCGGGCGAGATCCGCATCGGCGACCGCGCCTATCTGCAGGCCGAGCGGATCGCAAAGGTCATGGCGCAAGACGGCGACGTTGTCGTGCGCGCGCCGTGGAAGAATGTGCGATGGCTCGACGCCAACGGCAAGGCGTTCGATCTCATCGGCCACCTGAAGAGCTGCCGGGAGGAGGTCATCGAAACGCCTGTCTGGCTGGGCCTCAAGAAGGGCGAGCCCCTGAAGATGCGCCTGATCGCCTTGCGCAAATCCGAGGCTGCGACACAAGAAGCGCGGCGCAAAATCAACAAGGAAGCCAAGGCCAAGGGCAAGCAGGTTCAACCGGAGACGCTGATTGCCGCCGGCTTTGTCATCCTTGTGACCTCGCTTGACCAGGAGGAGTTTCCCTCCGGCACAGTTCTCAAGCTCTATCGCATGCGCTGGCGCATCGAGCTCGCCTTCAAGCGTCTGAAGAGCCTGATCGGACTGCGCGCGCCTCCAGCCAAAGACCCAAGGATCGCAAAGCCTTGGATTCTTGCCCACTTCCTCATCGCGCTTGTGACCGAACCCCTTTCGCAGGAGTTGGGTGTCTCTCCCCCTTGAGCGACGGGCGCCCGCTGCTGTGGCGCGCCACCCGCCAGATCGTCGCCTCTCTGATCGCAGCGATCTTTGCTCAACCTCCCTTGGCAGCCCTGCGCCAAAATCTCCATGCCTTGCGACATCGATGGCGTGAGCCACCACGAAAGCGCAAATTTCAGTCCATGCCGAAGCTATCTTAGCGCATATGCCCTCAAGGGGGGAGATCGGCAGCATCGATGTCGGCGTTCGTCCTGCAACGTCAGCGATTGGCGAAGGGTGTGGTGACGGCCAATCTCCCCCCTTGAGGGGGAGATGCCCGGCAGGGCAGAGGGGGGTGCTTAGCGAAGACATGTCGGATTGCCGGGCTATGCCCACTTACTTCAGCAGCCCCTTCTCCTTGTAATACCGTTCCGCGCCGGGGTGCAGCGGCACCGGCATGCCGTCGAGTGCCTTGGCCGGGTCGATCGCCTTGGCGGCGGCATGTGCCGCGGCAAGCTGGTCGAGATGGTCGAATATCAGCTTGGTCATCTGGTAGGCGGTCTCGTCGGAGACATCGGCGCGGGTGATGAGGAAATTGCCGACCGCGGCGGTTGCGACGTCCTCGCTCTGGCCCTCATAGGTGCCCTTGGGAATGACCACCGAAAGATAGGGCGAGCCGATCTTGGCGACGTCCTGTGCCGGCACCGCCACGACATTGATCGGCACGGAGGTGGCAAGGTCGCGGATCGAGGCGACGCCGAGCCCGGCCGATTGCAGCGTGGCGTCGAGCTGGCGGTTCTTGATCAGCTCGACCGATTCGGCGAAGGGCAGATATTCGACCCGACCGAGATTCTCGTATTTCAGCCCGGCGGCGGCGAAGATGGCGCGGGCGTTGAGTTCGGTGCCGGACGCCGGCGCGCCGACCGACAGGCTCTTGCCCTTGAGGTCGGCCAGCGTCTTGATGCCGGACTCCTGGCTGGCGACGATCTGGATGTAGTTGGGATAGATGGCGGCGATGCCGCGCAGTTTGTCGAGCTTGCCGGGGAAACCAGCCTCAGTGTTGCCTTCGGCGGCCATCTTGACGGAATCGCCGAGTGCAAAGGCGATCTCGCCCTTGCCTTGCTGCAGCAGATTGAGGTTTTCAACCGAAGCCTTGGTCGCCTGCACCTGGGTGCGCGCGCCCTCGATGCCCTTGCCGTAGATCTCCGACAGCGCGACGCCGAGCGGATAGTAGACGCCGGACGTACCGCCGGTCAGCACATTGATGAATTCCTGCGCCTTGGCTGAGACAGCGCCCAGGCCAAGCGAAAGCGCCACCGCGCCGGCCGCAACAAATTTCGTTCTGAAATGCAACATCTGATTTCCTCCCTGAAATATCGACGACCGCACCGCCTCCCTGGAAGCGAACCGGGGCGAGTTTAGACAGCGGGCCGCAAATGCCAACCCGCAATTGCGCTCGTTAGACGAACGGTTGAGGGATCAGGACACAGATGGCGGCTTGCGCAAAAAGCCATCGGAGCCGAAAGTTTTTTTGAACTGCCTGTCGAAATCGGCTGCTGCCGCGCGACATACGTCCGGCTCGCAACGAAGCGGCCTTCGAAACAACGGGAGAAGACCATGCGATACATGATTTTGATCTACGCCGACGAAGCCGCGATGGCGAATGCACCGGCCGAGGCGACCTACCAGATGAGTGCCGCCTATGGCGCCTATACCGAAGCCCTGAAGAAGTCCGGCGCGTGGCTGGCCGGCGACCGGCTGCGCCCGAGTCAGGTGACCACCTCGGTTCGGGTGGCCGGTGGCAAGACCAACGTCCTCGACGGCCCCTATGCCGACACCAAGGAGCAGCTTGCAGGCTTCTACATGATCGAGGCCGAGGATGCCGACGCCGCGATCGCCTGGGCGGCGCGCTGCCCGGCGGCCAGCACCGGCACTGTCGAGCTGCGGCCGATCTGGGAACTGACCGAGTACCTGTCTGAGAGATGACGATGTGATGGACAGTCGCCCGGAGATCGCCCGGGCGGCCGCCGAGGCGGCCGCCCGGCAAAGCTACGGCAAGCTTGTCGCCTGGCTCGCGGCGCGCACGCGCGACGTGGCCGGCGCCGAGGACGCGCTGGCCGACGCCTTTGCCGCGGCGCTCGAACGCTGGCCGCGAACCGGCGTACCGGAAAAGCCGGAAGCCTGGCTGCTGGCGGTGGCAGGGCGGCGTCGCGTCGATGCGGTGCGGCGGCGGCTGACCAGCGAGGCTGGCCGCGAGCATCTCAAGCTGATTGCCGAGGAGGCGGAGGCACGCATGACCGACGAAGACCTGCCCGACGAACGGCTGCGGCTGATGTTCGCCTGCGCCCATCCGGCGATCGAATCGAGCGTGCGTTCGCCGCTCATCCTGCAGACCGTGCTCGGGTTTGACGCGGCAACGATCGCCTCTGCCTTCCTGGTCTCGCCGGCAACGATGGGCCAGCGCCTGGTGCGCGCCAAGACCCGCATCCGTGAAACCGGCATTCCGTTCCGCGTGCCGGAGCGGGCCGAGCTCGGCGAACGGCTGGATGCGGTGCTGGAAGCGATCTACGCCGCCTTCGCCGAAGGCTGGTCCGATCCGGCGGGCACCGAAACGCGGCGCCGCAATCTGGCAACCGAAGGCATATGGCTCGGCCGCCTGGTGGCTTCGCTGTTGCCGGAGGAGCCCGAGGCGCTTGGCCTCTTGTCGCTGATGCTGTTTGCCGAGGCGCGCCGCGCCGCACGGCGCAGTGCCGAAGGCGACTTCGTGCCGCTGGCGGAACAGGATTGCCTTTTATGGGACCGCGCCCTCATCGATGAGGCCGAGGCGCTGCTTTCCCACGCCGCCGCCAGGGGCGTCATCGGCCGCTACCAGCTTGAGGCAGCCGTGCAGTCCGCACATGCGGCACGCCGGCTGACCGGCCGCACCGACTGGGTGGCGATCCGCGAACTCTACGACGCGCTGCTTTCGATCGCAGGATCACCGGTGGTGGCGATCAACCGCGCGGTGGCGATCGCCGAGGCCGAGGGCGCCGTGGCGGGATTGGCGGCCCTTTACGTGCTGGGCGACGACAAGCGGCTTGATGACTATCAGCCCTATTGGGCAGCACGCGCCGGTCTCCTGGCCAGGCTCGGTCAGGTGCCACAGGCAACCGAGGCCTATGACCGGGCGATCGGTCTCGAACGCGACCCGGCGGTGCGCCGCTTCCTGCAGGGAAAACGGGCAGTCCTCAGAAATTGAACCTCGCCACCGGCCGTCCGTTCAGCTTGGCCACATCTCATGCGATGTGTTGAGCGTCTTCATCAGGGGGTTCTCGCGCAGTTTCGACCACAGACGCTCGATATCAGGCCAGGCCGCGCGCGCCTTGTCGACGTCGGGATGCCAGGCCACCAGCATGACCAGATAGATGTCGGCCAGCGACATCAGGTCGCCGACCAGCCAGTCACGGCCTTCGAGAGCGGCATCAAGAACGGCAAAGCCGCGATCCATCTCGGCCACGGCTGCCTGTTTGACGGCTTTGGTGCCATCGGCATCGGCCGTGTATCGATACGCGTAGTAGAAACGCAGCACCGCCGGATAGAGCACCGACGACATGAAAGTCATCCAGCGCAGGAAGTCGGCGCGGGCAGGCGCGTCGACAGCTGGCGCCAGGCCGGCATTGGGGTGACGCTCTGCAAGCAGGATGCAGATCGCCGCCGATTCGGTCATCGAGCTTCCGTCCGGCAAGGTCAGCACCGGAACCTGGTTCAACGGACTGATGTCGAGGAAGGCCGGATCGGGCCGGTCCGTCTTCGGCACATCGATCTGCTCGAACGGCGCATTTGCCAGCGCCAGCGCCGCCTCGACGACGAAGCCGCCGCTGCCCGGACGGGTGTAGAGCTTGTACATGAAATCCTCCCCAGCCCGCGCAAAGCAGGCCGGGGCGATATGAACCGGAAGCGATGTCGCGCTCAAGCCGCTGATGACGGCCACGGACGGTTTTTCAACGGGCCAGCTTAGCCACGAAGAAGCATCGGACTACGATCCCAACCCCTCGAACAGGATCGTTGACAGATAGCGCTCGGCGAAGGACGGGATGATCACCACAAGGTTCTTGCCCTTGTTCTCCGGCCGCGAGCCGACGACGATGGCTGCCTGCAGGGCGGCGCCCGACGAGATGCCGACCGGCACGCCTTCGAGGCGGGCGACGAGGCGGGCATTGGCGACGGAATCCTCGTTCGAAACCTTGACGATCTCGTCATAGATCGTCGTGTCGAGGATTTTGGGCGCAAAGCCGGCGCCGATGCCCTGGATCTTGTGTGGACCGGGCTGGCCACCCGACAGCACCGGCGAGGATTCAGGCTCGACAGCGACGACATGCACCGAAGGCTTGCGCTTCTTCAGCACCTGGCCGACGCCGGTGATGGTGCCGCCGGTGCCGATACCGGCGACCAAGATATCGACCTCGCCATGCGTATCGTTCCAGATTTCCTCGGCCGTCGTCGTGCGATGGATTTCCGGGTTGGCCGGATTCTCGAACTGCTGCGGGATGATCGCATTGGGGATCGTCGCCGCCAGTTCGTCGGCCTTGGCGATGGCGCCCTTCATGCCTTTCGGGCCCTCGGTCAGCACCAGTTCGGCGCCGAGCAGCGCCAGCATTTTCCGGCGCTCGGTCGACATCGTTTCCGGCATCGTCAGGATCAGCTTGTAGCCCTTGGCGGCGGCGGCGAAGGCAAGCGCGATGCCGGTGTTGCCGGACGTCGGTTCGATCAGCGTGGTCTTGCCGGGAGAAATCTTGCCGGATGCCTCCAGCGCCTCGATCATCGCCACGCCGATACGGTCCTTGACCGAAGCGATTGGATTGAAGAATTCGAGCTTGGCGATGAGATTGGCGACGATGCCTTTTTCCTTGGCGAATTTGTCGAGCCGCACCAGCGGCGTGTCGCCGATCGTATCGGTGATGGAATCGTAGACGCGGCCGCGACCGGGCACGCGGGCTGGTGTGACGGGCTTGTTCATTGGTTTCGCTCCCAGAATTTCAGGCAAATGGCAAGATAGGACCTTCGGCCGCGCAAGATAGACTGTCGGCAGAAAATATCCGAGTGGGACCTGTGTCTAAAACGTCCCCGTCCCGGAAAAGCATTTCCCGCAAAGGCCTGTTTGCGAAATGCTTTGGCCGAAAGCCCGCTATTGGCGGGCGGCAATCGCCGCAGCAGCACCGACCATGAAGCCGGCGGCCGTGCGGTTCAGCGCCTTGAGCGCGCGCGGCGACTTCAGGAACCAGCGCGCCTTGGCCGCCAGCGCCAGATACGGCACCAGCACCACCAACAGCACGACGACCGTCAGCGCGACGAGGATACCGTAATCGGCCAGCGTGATGGTCTTCAGGTCGACGATGGTCGGCGTGATCGCGAGGTAGAAGATCATCGTCTTCGGATTACCGAGCGTGACGGTCAGGCCGGCGACGAAGCTCGACAGCAGCCCGCTTTTGCCTTTCCTCGCCTCGACGGTCTCGGACGTGATGCCGCTGTTCCAGAAACGCCAGCCGAGGAAGGCGAGGTAGGCGACGCCGAGCCATTTGATGGCGAGGAAGACCATGCCGAAACTCTGTGCGACGAAGGCGAGGCCAAGCACCACGGCGGTCAGATAGGTGATGTCGCCAACCATCAGGCCAAAGGACATCGCCAGCGACGAGCGGAAGCCGGAGCCGAGCGCACGCGCGACCAGCGCGGTGATGCCGGGGCCAGGAATGGCGGCGGCGATGCCGAGAGCGGCACTGTAGGCGAGGAATCCGGTGAGGGTCATGTCATTCGTCTCAAATCAGAATGCCTTGTCGCATGGAACGGGCGAGAATTGAATTCCGTAGGGGTCGGAATCCATTGCACCAGATATCGCTGTAACACGGGAAGAAGGCCCCCTCATCCGGCCGCTTCGCGGCCACCTTCTCCCCGATGGGGAGAAGAGGGAAGCGCCGGCGACCTCCTCTCCCCTCGGGGAGAGGTCGGATTGCCCCGGATTGCTGTTTGCAATTCGGTTTTGGCAATCCGGGTGAGGGGGCCTGCTCCGTCTCAGTAAGATTGCTCAGGAGCGACCGTCGCCATGGGTGACACGCCAGATGGTGCCGTTGCCGTCCTCGGTCACGATCAGTGCGCCGTCGCTCGCCACCGCCACGCCGACCGGCCGGCCCCAGACCTCGCCGTTGGAGACGACGAAGCCGGTGATGAAATCCTCATATTCGCCGGTCGGCTTGCCATCCCTGAACAGCAATCTCACCACCTTGTAGCCGGTCCTGTTGCCGCGGTTCCATGAACCATGCAGCGCGACGAAGGCGTCCCCCTTGTATTCGGCCGGAAAATTCTTCCCATCGTGGAAAGCGATGTTGAGCGGCGCCGAATGCGCCTGCATCAACACATCGGGAATGGTCACCTCGCCGGCAAGATCGGGGCGTTCGCCCTTGTGGCGCGGATCCTCATTGTTGCCGATATAGTACCAGGGCCAGCCATAGAAGGCGCCGTCCTTGACCACGGTCGCGTATTCGGGCGGCACATTGTCGCCAAGCGCATCGCGCTCGTTGACGACGCACCACAGTGCGCCGGTCGCCGGCTGCACGGTCATGCCCGAACAGTTGCGCAAGCCGGTGGCGACGATACGGCCGTTCTTGCCGTCCGGGTCGAAGGCCAGCACATCGGCGCGGCCGTCCTCGGACCCCCAGGCAGCACCCAACGGTTGCGACTTCGCCCAGGCGTCGAGGCCGCCCTCCGGTTCCTTGCCCATGCTCTGCGCGACGTTCGATCCCGAGCCGACCGACAGATAAAGCGTCTTGCCGTCCGGCGAGAAGGCGATGTCGCGGGTCCAGTGATGACTGGCAGGGATGTTGTCGACGATGGTTTCCGGATCGCCTGATGCCTTCAGGTCGCCATTGCGGTAGGCAAAGCGCACGACGCTGTCGCTGTTGGCGACATAGACCCATTGCGGATCGTTGCCCGGCGGATAGAAGGCGATGCCATAGGGTTGGTTGAGATTGCCGGCAAATATACCGTCCTCAGCTGCCGTCGCGCTGCCCTCGGCCAGACGGTAGATGCGGACCTGGTTGGCCTCGCTGTCGGCGACGAACAGGTCGCCATTCGGCGCCACGCGCACGACGCGCGGATTGTCGATGCCCGACGCGATCAATTCGGCCGAAAAGCCCGGCGGCAATTGCGGCTTGGCGTCTTGTGGCCGTTCCGCCAGGCCAGCTCTGTTCGAGGTGGATTTGGTGACGTTGGGCTTCGGCAGATCGTTCGGCCTGATCAGGCGGCGCACCCCCGGCCGGTCGGCGCGCCAGTCGCCGAAAGCGGCCGCACCTTTCAGCACGGGCTCCTCCGCCTGCTGGGCGAATGCCGTTGTGGTGACAAACAGGGTGGCGGAAATAGCCAGACCGGCGAAACGGATCATCCTGTCCTCCGATATTTGGTATTGAGGACAGGAACGGCAGGTTTCGTCGATCGTTCCGCGTTACACGATGAGTTGAAGTGCCGTATCCAGCGTCAAGCCTCAGGTTCCGGCGGCGTAGAAATCGTCGTCGAGGCGTTTTTCCAGTGCGACGAGATCGGCCGGCAGCGGCAGGCCCATGGCGCGCATTTCCCGCAGTTTTTCGCGCAACTGCTCCTGGATTTCGTGCTGGTCCTCCGGCTGGTTGACCATTTCCTCGAGCAGCAGGCTGATCCGGGCCTTGAATTCTTCGAGCGCCATCGTCGTCTCCTCGGTTAGATCAGCTTAACGGAGCATGCGCGATATCAGCTGCGCGGTGTAATCCACCATCGGCACGATGCGCGCGTAATTCAGCCGGGTCGGGCCGATGACGCCGAGCGCGCCGACGACGCGGGCGTCCTTGTCGCGATAGGGGGCGACCACCAGCGACGAGCCCGACAGCGAAAACAACTTGTTTTCCGAGCCGATGAAGATGCGCACGCCCGACCCCTGTTCGGCGAGGTCGAGCAACTGGATCAGACCGTCCTGCGTCTCCATGTCCTCGAACAGATGGCGCAGCAACTCGATGTCGGCCTGCGCGGTGACATTTTCGAGCAGATTGGCGCGGCCGCGCACGATGAGCCGCGCCGGCAGGCCGCTGTCGGCGCCGGCCCACACCGCCAGCCCTTTCTCGACCAGGTCTTGCGACAGCGTGTCGAGTGCGGCCCTGGTTTCTTCCTTGATGCGGGCAATCTCGATCCGCGCCTCGGCCAGCGTGCGGCCACGGATATGGGCGTTGAGGAAATTCGAGGCCTCGTGCAGTTGCGAGACGGTGATGCCGGCGGGCAGCTCGACGACGCGATTTTCGACGTCGCCGTTCTGCGACACCAGCACCGCCAGCGCCTTGGTCGGTTCGAGCTGGATGAATTCGATGTGCTTCAGCGCCACCTCGTTCTTGGCGGCCAGCACCAGACCGGCGCCGCGCGACATGCCCGACAGCATCTGGCTGGCCTCGGTCAGCATCTGCTCCAGCGTCGCACCCGAGCCGGACGCCCGCACCTGTGCCTCGATGGCGCGGCGCTCCTCGTCGGAGAGGTCGCCAAGCTCCATGAAGGCGTCGACGAAGAAACGTAGGCCGGCCTGCGTCGGCAACCGGCCGGCCGAGATGTGCGGCGCGTAGATCAGACCGAGATGCTCGAGGTCACTCATCACGTTGCGGATGGTGGCCGGCGACAGCGAGGACGGCAGGATGCGCGACAGGCTGCGGGATCCCACGGGTTCACCGTCCCTGAGATAGGAATCGACGATACGCCGGAAGATGTCGCGCGAGCGCATGTCGAGCGACTGAAGCGCCGGCGACTGCGAACTCGGATCGACTGCCTTGGTCATACGGCCAAAAACCTCCGGCCCAAGATATAGACTTCGCTACGGCCTGCGCAACCCGGTGTCTGTGCCAGATCACCCGGTGTCTTTGTGAGATCACCCGGTGTCTGTGTCAGATCATCTGGCCATTTTCCTTTGCGCCACGCGTCCCATGCGGTTACAAGCCGGCCAAGATTCCGAAAATGACGAGAAAGCAGCCTGAATGCGCCCTTCCAAACGCCAATTCGACGAAATGCGTGCCATCTCCTTCGAGCGCGGCGTCTCCAAGCATGCCGAAGGCTCATGCCTGGTGAAGTTCGGCGACACGCATGTCCTGTGCACGGCCAGCCTCGAAGAGAAGGTGCCGGGCTGGATGCGCAATTCGGGCAAAGGCTGGGTGACGGCGGAATACGGCATGCTGCCGCGTTCGACCGGCGAGCGCATGCGCCGTGAGGCTTCGGCCGGCAAGCAGGGCGGCCGCACGCTGGAAATCCAGCGGTTGATCGGTCGCTCCTTGCGCGCCGTGGTCGATTTGCAGGCGCTGGGCGAGCAGCAGATCACGGTCGACTGCGACGTCATCCAGGCCGATGGCGGCACCCGCACCGCCTCGATCACCGGCGGCTGGGTGGCGCTGTATGACTGCCTGCGCTGGATGGAAGCACGCCAGATGGCCAGCGTCGCCAAGGTGCTGAAGGACCATGTCGCGGCGATCTCCTGCGGCATCCATGACGGCCAGCCGGTCATTGACCTCGACTATATCGAGGATTCCGCGGCCGGCACCGACGCCAATTTCGTCATGACCGGCAAGGGCGGCATCGTCGAGATTCAGGGCACCGCCGAGGGCGAGCCTTTCTCGGAAGAGCAGTTCGCGGAATTGATGGGTCTGGCCAAGAAAGGCATCCAGAGGCTGGTGAGTTTGCAACAGATGGCGGTGGCCTGAGGTTTCGAATGCCGAGCGTGAATGCCCCCCTCTGGCCTGCCGGCCATCTCCCCCTCAAGGGGGGAGATCAGCTAGCCGATGGGGCTTCGCCAACCATCGGCGGCGCGGGATGCGTGAACGCGTCGAAGCTGCCAATCTCCCCACCTGAGGGGGAGATGGCCGGCAGGTCAGAGGGGGGCGCCTCGTGACTCCCTCTGCCATCCTTGAATCAGCCCTCTACGTCACCGACCTAACCGCCGCCGAAACCTTCTACACCGGCATCCTCGGCCTCCCCCTCCTCGGCAAGGTCGAAGGCCGCCACCTCTTCTTCCGCTGCGGGCCGGGCGTGCTGCTCGTCTTCAACGCCGACGCGACGAAAGTGCCGCCGGCGCCCGACGCCAGGCTGCCGGTGCCGCCGCATGGCGCGGTCGGCGAGGGCCATCTGTGCTTTGCGGCGACAGCCGACGAAATCATGCGCTGGAAAGCGCATCTTGAGGCGAAAAACATCGCCATCGAAAGCGAATTCGAGTGGCCGCAGGGCGGCCGTTCGATCTATATACGCGACCCCTCGGGCAATTCGATCGAATTTGCCGAGCCAAGAATCTGGGGCCTTTGATGCATTCTCTTGATGGCAAGAAGATCGTCGTCGCCAGCCACAATGAAGGCAAGCTGCGCGAATTCGCCGACCTGATGGGGCCGTTCGGCTTCGAAGCCAAATCGGCCAAGGAGTATGATCTGCCGGAGCCGGATGAAACCGGCACCACCTTCGAGGAGAACGCCTACATCAAGGCGCTGGCCGCCGCCAAGGCGACCGGCCTGCCGGCGCTGTCGGACGATTCCGGCCTGTGCGTCGACGCGCTCGACGGCGCGCCCGGCGTCTACACCGCCAACTGGGCCGAAACCCCGGATGGATCGCGCGATTTCGGCATGGCCATGCAGCGCACCGAAGTGGCGTTGCAGGAAGTCGGCGCGGCCTTGCCGCAACAGCGCAAGGGGCGCTTCGTCGCCGTCATCTGCCTGGCGTTTCCTGACGGCGAGGCGGAATATTATCGGGGCGAGGCCGAAGGCACGCTGGTCTGGCCGCCGCGCGGCGAGCTCGGCTTCGGCTACGATCCGGTGTTTTTGCCCGATGGCTTCGAAAAAACCTTTGGCGAGATGAGCGCTGAGGAAAAGCACGGCTGGAAGCCCGGCCAGCTGACGGCGCTGTCGCACCGCGCCCGCGCCTTCCAGAAATTCGCCAAAGCGAGATTGGGCTCGGCATGAGCATGCTGCTCGATCGGACGCCTGGCTTCGGCGTCTATGTCCATTGGCCGTTCTGCGCGGCCAAATGCCCCTATTGCGACTTCAACAGCCATGTCCGCCACCAGCCGGTCGATCAGGACCGCTTCGCCAGCGCCTTCGAGGCCGAGCTGGCGACGATGCGCGAGCGCACCGGGCCGCGCGAGGTGACCAGCATTTTTCTCGGCGGCGGCACGCCGTCGCTGATGAAACCGGAAACGGTGGCCAGGGTTCTGGACGCGGTGGCGAAGAACTGGACCGTTCCTGACGGCATCGAGGTGACGCTGGAGGCCAATCCATCCTCGGTCGAGGCCGAACGCTTTCGCGGCTACCGGACGGCCGGCGTCAACCGCGTCTCGCTCGGCGTGCAGGCGCTGAACGACAAGGATTTGCGCTTCCTCGGCCGGCTGCACAATGTCGATGAGGCGCTGCACGCGATCGGGCTCGCGCGGGAAATATTCCCAAGGCTCTCCTTCGACCTGATCTATGCCCGGCCCGGCCAGACGCCGGAGGCTTGGGCATCGGAGCTGGAACAGGCGATCGGCCATGCCGCCGACCATCTGTCGCTCTACCAGCTGACCATCGAGGAAGGCACGCCTTTCCACGCGCTGCATGCGGCGAAGAAATTCATCATTCCCGACAACGACCACGCCGCCGACCTCTATGCGCTGACGCAGGAGATCACATCGGCGCATGGTCTGCCGGCCTATGAGATTTCCAACCACGCCAGGCCGGGCGCCGAGAGCCGGCACAACCTGACCTACTGGCGCTATGGCGAATATGTCGGCGTCGGCCCCGGCGCGCATGGCCGTTTCGTCGAGAATGGCCGCCGCACGGTCACGATCGCCGAGCGGATGCCGGAAACCTGGGCCAATCTGGTCGAGGCCAAGGGCCACGGCGTCACCGGCGGCGAGATCCTGACGCGCTCGGAGGAGGCCGACGAGTTCCTGCTGATGGGCCTGCGGCTGGCCGAGGGCATCGATCTCTCCCGCTACGAGGCGTTCTCCGGACGCGGCCTGTCGAGCGCGCTGCTGTCGATGCTGCAGGGCGAGGGGCTGGTGGCGTCGATCGGCAATGCGCGCCTGCGCGCCACGGCCGCCGGCATGATCGTGCTCGACGCCGTGGTCGCCGATCTGGCGCGGTAGGGTGGACAATTTGTCGACTGGAGCAAGGATGCTATTGTTCGGCTTGCTTGGCCGAAGGCGCGTCGCGCCGCATCTAATATGGGTCCTCGATGAAATTCCTATTCCACGAGACGCTGCGGACATTGAACACGGATGATGTGTTCGAGTTTGGACTAGGTGAGATCTCCAGACCGTCGGAACAGGAAGATTTCTACGAGGCAGAGGGGATTTTCATCAAAAATGGAAAAGTCCTGGCCAGGAGAAAGATAAGCAATCTTAGCGAATTTAGCGTTCTAACCAGCTTTATAACCTACATAGGGATCAGGCTTAGAGCGATCGTCAAAGACGATTCGATAGAATTCGAGCTATATGGACTTACTATGGACCAGTACATTCCTCTAACAAAAACTATACGCGAAATATGGGAGGAGTAATTGCCTTCGACAGAGCACGATTTGGTTTTCGACTGGGGCAATAGTCAAACCAAAGATCAAAGCTGTTGAAGAACATCCTCTTCGTCTGCAGCCAGAACCGCTTGCGCAGCCCGACCGCCGAGCAGGTGTTCTCCAAACGCGGGGATATCGAGGTCGCGTCGGCGGGAACCAACCATGATGCCGATACGCCGTTGACGCATGAGCTGGTGGCGTGGGCCGACATCATCTTCGTCATGGAAAAGGTGCACCGCACCAAGCTGCAGAAAAAATTCAAGACGAGCTTGAAAAAGGCCCGCGTCATTTGTCTCGATATACCTGATAACTATGAATTCATGGACCTGGAGCTGATTGGCCTTCTGAAGGCCCGCGTTTCACGGTATCTCAGCTGAGACGCTATCCGCGAAGGCCACCAGCATGAACCTGACCGTCACCTCCTGGCAATTCTGGGCATTGCTGTCGGCTGCCTTCGCGGCCTTGACGGCGATCTTCGCCAAGGTCGGCATCGAGAACATCAATTCCGATTTCGCCACCTTCATCCGCACGATCATCATCCTGGTGGTGCTTGGTGCGATCCTGCTTGCCAGCGGCCAGTTCCAGTCGCCGGCGACGATCTCGGGAAAGACCTGGCTGTTCCTCGGCCTGTCCGGTCTGGCCACAGGCGCCTCATGGCTCTGCTACTTTCGCGCCCTGAAGATCGGCAATGCGGCGCAGGTGGCGCCGATCGACAAGCTAAGCGTCGTGCTTGTGGCGGTGTTTGGCGCGGCCTTTCTCGGCGAGCGGTTGTCCGGAGCGAACTGGCTTGGCGTCGCCCTTATCGCGGGGGGCGCGGTGCTGGTCGCCTACCGGGGGTAGCGGCACGCCGTTGCGGGCGCTTTTTGTTTCAAGACGGGTGATGAAGATATCGAAGCGATTGGGCATCGTCCGGTCAGTGCTCCGTCGTGCTGTCGGGTTTGTTGTCGCAAAGCCTGACGTTCGTAGGCAAGGCGGCCTGCTTGGTCGGGCTGTGCTCGGTCTTGGCAGGCAGGCGCTTGTCCCTGGGTGCGGCAACGCGTTTGCGGTCGGCATAATAGGGCTCGAAAGCGTCCTGTATCTTCAGGCTATCCATCCTGTCCTCCTCGGGAATCAGGGGGTAAATCTGCCGTAGCTGGTTTCGTTCCCTACTGTGGCAAAGGAATGGCGGGGGAGACGCAACGTCAGCTTTTGCAAGCCGACGTCAGCCGTGCCAAACAGGTTCTGAATGGAGAAGGCATCAGTGACCGGCGAGACGGGCAAGCGCAGCTATGTGGTCGGTCAGACGGAGATCGCGGCCCGGCCGCTGGAGCCGGCGCTCTATCTGGTGGCGACGCCGATCGGCAATCTCGCCGACATCACGCTGCGCGCGCTGGAAACGCTGGCCGCCGCCGACATCGTCGCCTGCGAGGACACGCGGGTGTCGCGCGTGCTGCTCGACCGCTACGGCATCCGCCGCCGCACCACGGCCTATCACGAGCACAATGCCGGCGAGGCCGGGCCGAAGCTGATCGCGGCTCTCCAGGCCGGACAGAGCATTGCGCTGATCTCCGATGCCGGCACGCCGCTGGTGTCCGATCCCGGCTACCGGCTGGTCGGCGAGGCGCTCGACCACGGCATTCGCGTCGTGCCGATCCCCGGCCCGTCGGCGCCACTTGCCGCGCTGACGGCGTCCGGCCTGCCTTCCGATGCCTTCATGTTCGCTGGATTCTTACCAGTAAAAACAGGGCAGCGGCTGACGCGGCTGGAGGCACTGAAGGCAGTGCCGGCGACGCTGATCTTCTTCGAATCGCCGCGCCGGCTGGCCGACTCCCTGGCTGCCATGGTCGAAGCGCTCGGCGGTGAGCGCAAGGCGGCTATCGGCAGGGAGTTGACCAAGACCTTCGAGGAGATGCGCACCGGCACGCTGCAGGTGCTGGCCGACCACTATGCGGCGGCCGATACGCCAAAGGGCGAGATCGTCGTCTGCGTCGGTCCGGCCGAGGCCAAGGCCGACGAACCGGCCGACATCGATCGCCTGCTTTTGTCGCTCGCCGCCGAGATGCCGGCTTCCAAGGCGGCGGCGGAAGCCGCGAAAATGACCGGCGGCCAGAAACAGGCGCTCTATCGGCGTCTGCTGGAACTCAAGGATGCCTCCGGAGAGGATGGTGGCTGAGCGCCCGAGCGCCAGCCGCCTGAAAGCCTATCGACGCGGCCACCGCGGCGAATGGCTGGCGGCTGCGGCGCTGATGCTGAAGGGCTACAGGATCCTTGCGCGCCGCCATCGCACGCGCTTCGGCGAGATCGACCTAATCGCGCGGCGCGGCGACCTGGTGCTGTTCGTCGAGGTCAAGGCGCGCCGCACTCTGATGGAAGCCATGGAGGCGATCGGTCACGAATCGGAGCGTCGCATAGAAGGTGCGGCCGACATCTGGCTGTCACGCCAAGCGGACTACGGCAGACTGTCGATGCGCTTCGACATGGTCGCGGTGCTGCCCTGGCGCTGGCCGGTGCATGTCGAAAACGTGTTTTATGGAAGGAATTGAGTAGCTTACCCTCTCCCTTGTGGGGAGGGTCGGCAAGCAAGGGACGCGAAGCGTCGTTGGCGGGGCGGGGGTATGGCGCCGACCCCCACCCCGATCCGCTTTGCGGATCGACCCTCCCCACAAGGGCATATGCGCTAAGATAGCTTCGGCATGGACTGAAATTTGCGCTTTCGTGGTGGCTCACGCCATCGATGTCGCAAGGCATGGAGATTTTGGCGCAGGGCTGCCAAGGGAGGTTGAGCAAAGATCGCTGCGATCAGAGAGGCGACGATCTGGCGGGTGGCGCGCCACAGCAGCGGGCGCCCGTCGCTCAAGGGGGAGAGACACCCAACTCCTGCGAAAGGGGTTCGGTCACAAGCGCGATGAGGAAGTGGGCAAGAATCCAAGGCTTTGCGATCCTTGGGTCTTTGGCTGGAGGCGCGCGCAGTCCGATCAGGCTCTTCAGACGCTTGAAGGCGAGCTCGATGCGCCAGCGCATGCGATAGAGCTTGAGAACTGTGCCGGAGGGAAACTCCTCCTGGTCAAGCGAGGTCACAAGGATGACAAAGCCGGCGGCAATCAGCGTCTCCGGTTGAACCTGCTTGCCCTTGGCCTTGGCTTCCTTGTTGATTTTGCGCCGCGCTTCTTGTGTCGCAGCCTCGGATTTGCGCAAGGCGATCAGGCGCATCTTCAGGGGCTCGCCCTTCTTGAGGCCCAGCCAGACAGGCGTTTCGATGACCTCCTCCCGGCAGCTCTTCAGGTGGCCGATGAGATCGAACGCCTTGCCGTTGGCGTCGAGCCATCGCACATTCTTCCACGGCGCGCGCACGACAACGTCGCCGTCTTGCGCCATGACCTTTGCGATCCGCTCGGCCTGCAGATAGGCGCGGTCGCCGATGCGGATCTCGCCCGGCACCACCGGCACGCGGTCGATCAGCTCGGCCTCGCTCTGGTCGGTGATCTCGAGGAAATCGAACTGCTCGCGCTCAAGATCGAAGGCGCAGTGCATACGCCAAAGGCCATTGTTCTTCTTCTCATGCACACCCGCCTTGGCAACCGATGTCGCATCGAGGATGCGGATCAGCCGGCCCTTAGGCAAGCCTTCCTCCTCGCGCTTCAAAAGGTGCCCGATCAACTGCTGCAGCCACGGCCCTGCATTGCGCAGCCGGCCGAGCAACGCCACGTCCGAGATGTCGGCGATCCCGCTTGCCGCCGCCCAGGCCACGACGCCCCGCATGCCCACCTTGCCAAGGCAGTAAGCCAGTGTCAGGCGCAACAGATCAGTAGCCGACCTGACGCCCCGCGGCCGCAGAAACGCCTTCGTCTCGCGGGCACTCCCTGCAATCAACTCTTCACCGCCGAGGAGCTCAATCGTCTCGGCCCAGCCGTCATCTACAAGCGATTCGTGAGTCATCGCAGCGTAGAATCACAACCGATTCCCCACTGCAACACCTATCTTAGCGCATATGCCCACAAGGGGGAGGGTAAGCTCACCCCCAGATCATCAACGCCACCAGTCCGACACCGCCGACCACCAGCCGCCACCAGCCGAACAGCGCGTAGCCTTTGCGCGAGACGTAATCGAGCAGGAAGCGCACGACGATGAGCGCCGTGACGAAGGCGGCGACGAAGCCGACAGCGATGATCGGCAGGTCGGCGCTGCTCAGCACGTCGCGGTTCTTGAACAGGTCGAAGGCGAAGGCGCCGACCATGGTCGGGATGGCGAGGAAGAAGGAGAATTCCGCCGCCGCCCGCTTGTCGACGCCCAAAAGCAGCGCGCCGACGATCGTTGAACCCGAGCGCGAGGTGCCGGGGATCAGCGAGAGGCACTGGAAAAGCCCGATCTGCAGGTAAAGCCGGGTCGGGAACCGCTCGACGTCGCGGTAGACGGGCTTGAAGTTCATGCGGTCCACAGCCAGTAGCACGACGCCGCCGATGATCAGCATGATGCAGATCAGCCTTGGCGATTCGAACAGCACCGTCTTGATGAAATCATGCGCCAGCGCGCCGATGATCGCCGCCGGCAGGAAGGCGATGAGGATGCCGATGGCGAAATGCCGCGTCAGCCGGTCATGCGGCAGGTCGAGCAGCATTTGCCACAGCCGGCGGAAATAGACGCTCAGGATCGCCAGGATCGCACCAAGCTGGATCAGGATCTCGAAGGCCTTGCCGGTCGAGTGGAAGCCGAGGAAATGGCCGGCGAGCAGGATATGGCCGGTCGACGACACCGGGATGAACTCGGTCAGCCCCTCCAGCAGGCCGAGCAGCAGGGCTTCGACGATGGTCTGGCTTTCCATGGCTACCTCGGCATTTGCGTGACGGCTGACAGAACGGCTTGCTTGTCATGGCGTGCAAGTCCCCCTATAGGTCGCAACACCCTGACGGCCCGCTAACCGGGCGGCAAAGACTTACCGGTGCGCCCTGCGATTCGCCAGTGCGCTTTATCATCGCGGAACCATGCTGACGCTTTTCCACCATCCCATGTTCGCCACCTGTCGCTTCGTCCGCCTCGCTTTCGGCGAGTATGGCGAGGAGCTGGCCCTGATCGAGGAAAAGCCGTGGACACGGCGCAAGGAGTTCCTGGCGCTGAACCCGGCCGGCACGCTGCCGATCCTGCTGGCCGAAGGCGACGTGCCGATCGTCGGAGCAACGGTGATATCGGAGTATCTCGATGAAACGCGCGGCGTCTTGAAGCGCGACAAGCGGCTGTTCGCCGAGGATCCGATGCAGCGCGCAGAAATCCGCCGGCTGATCGACTGGTACCTCAACAAGGCCGAAAGCGAAGTCACCCGCCATCTGGTGCGCGAGCGCGTGCTGAAGCCGGTCATGCCGGAAACGGCGGGCGGCGGCTCGCCCGATTCAGGCGCGATCCGTGCCGCGCGCGCCAACATCCGCCAGCACATGAAATACACCAACTGGCTGGCCGGCACCCGCCATTGGCTGGCCGGCTCGAGGGTCACCTATGCCGACCTCGCCGCCGCGGCGACGCTGTCGGTGCTCGATTATCTCGGCGAGATCGATTGGCGCGAACACGCCGCTGCGCGCGAATGGTACACGCGGGTCAAGTCGCGGCCCTCCTTCCGGCCGCTTTTGACCGACCGGGTGCGCGGCCTGTCGCCGGTGTCGCATTATGCGGACCTCGACTTCTGACGCCGCAAAACTGCGCGCCTTGATCGACGCGGAGGCGCGCCGCGCCGGCTTCGATGCCGTCGCCGTCACCACCCCCGATGCAATCCCGCTGGCGCCTGCCCGATTGGCCGAATTCGTCGCCGACGGCTTTCACGGCTCGATGGGCTGGATCGCCGAGACGCTTCAACGCCGCGCCGAACCGACGGCGCTGTGGCCGCAAGTGCGCTCGATCATCGTGCTGGCGATGAATTATGGTCCCGACCGTGATCCGCGCGGCGTGCTGGCCAAGCGCGATCGTGGCGCGATCTCGGTCTATGCGCAGAACCGCGACTATCACGAGGTGATGAAGGGCCGGCTGAAGGAAATCGCCGGCAAGATCGTCGCGCGCGCCGGCGGTGATGTGAAGGTGTTCGTCGACACCGCGCCGGTGATGGAAAAGCCGCTGGCGGAAGCCGCTGGGCTCGGCTGGCAAGGCAAGCACACCAATCTGGTCAGCCGCGAGCATGGCTCCTGGCTGTTCCTCGGCACCATCTTCACCACGGCCGAGCTTGCGCCCGACGGCGCCGAGATCGACCATTGCGGCTCCTGCCGCGCCTGCCTCGATGCTTGCCCGACCGATGCTTTCCCGGCGCCCTACCGGCTCGATGCGCGGCGCTGCATCTCCTATCTCACCATCGAGAACAAGGGACCGATCCCGCATGAATTCCGCGAGAAGATCGGCAACCGCATCTATGGCTGCGACGACTGCCTCGCTGCCTGCCCGTGGAACAAGTTCGCCCGGGCAGCTTCCGAAGCCAAGCTCGCCGCCCGGGACGATCTGCGCGAGCCGCCGCTTGGCGATTTGTTGCAACTGGACGACGCTTCCTTCCGCGTCTTCTTCTCCGGTTCGCCGATAAAACGCATCGGCCGCGACCGGTTTGTCCGCAACGTGCTGATCGCCGCCGGCAATTCCGGCGATGCAGCACTTGCCGACATGGTGCGTGCCTTGCTGGCCGACGCCTCGCCATTGGTGCGGGGCGCGGCAATATGGGCGCTGGCGCGGCTGGTGCTGGACGCCGAATATTCCGAACGGGCCGCTGCCGGCCTGAACACCGAGAGTGACGAAGCCGTGCGCGACGAATGGCGTCTGGCACGGTCAACCAGGGCGCATGCATGAGCGAAAAACGGATATTCATCTTCGGCGCCGGCTATTCGGGCAGGGCTTTTGCTCGGGCTAACAAAGGCGCCGCGGCGATCTTCGGCACGACGCGCTCGGCGGACAAATTTGAGGTGTTGCGCCAGGCCGGCATCACGCCGCTGCTGTTCGACGGTGCGCTGACCGACAAAATCGGCGATGCGCTGGGAAAAACGACGCATCTGCTGATCTCGGTCGCCCCGGAAGAGGCCGGCGATCCCGTTTTGAGGGCCGCGCGAGCGGTAATCCTGGCTCAAATGCCGGTGCTTGAATGGATCGGCTATCTCTCAACCGTCGGCGTCTATGGCAATTATGACGGTGCATGGGTCGATGAAACGGCCGAATGCCGGCCGGTGTCGAAGCGCTCGGTGATGCGGGTTGCCGCCGAACAGGACTGGCAGCAATTGGGCACGGACATCGGCCGGCCGGTGGCGATCCTGCGGCTTTCCGGCATTTACGGCCCCGGCCGCAACGCTCTTGTCAATCTGGAAAACGGCAGCGCAAGGCGGCTGGTCAAGCCGGACCAGGTGTTCAACCGCATCCATTGCGACGACATTGCCGGTGCGCTTTGGCAGCTGATCGAAGGCAATACAGGCGGCATTTTCAACGTCACCGACGATCTGCCGGCGCCGCCGCAGGATGTCGTCGCCTATGCCGCTTCCCTGATGGGTGTCACACCGCCGCCCGAAATTCCCTTCGACGCCGCCCAACTTTCGCCCATGGCACGGTCCTTCTATGGCGAAAACAAGCGTGTCGCCAACGCGGCGATCAAGGCGGCGGGCTATCGCTTTCGCTTTCGCGACTACCGCGCCGCCTTCGACCATATGTGGGCAAGCGGCGACTGGCGTGACGGCGAGGCGCGCAGCCAGATGAAGCGCTAGCGATCGAAGCCGTGCGTCGGGCATGCTATGATTCGGCGGGTCGAGCTGTGGAGGTGGGATTCATGAAAGCATCGAAGCCATTGTCGCTGGGCGGAGTCGCAATCCTGGCCGCGGCATTTGGCTTGGCTGCCTTGGTCGGGTTCGCCGCGCAACCGGCGAGCGCCGAGGAGCGGGCGAAGGACCTGTTCGGCGCCAAGAAACTGCCGGCCGCGACCGCTGCGCAGTCGATCGGCTTCTATTCCAAGGGTTGTTTCGCCGGCGGCGTCGCCATACCCATGGATGGTCCGACCTGGGAGGTGATGCGGCCGTCACGCAACCGCCGCTGGGGCCATCCGACGATGATCGCGGTGATCGAGAAACTGTCGCGCGATGCCGCGGCCGATGGTTGGCCGGGCTTGCTGATCGGCGATATTTCGCAGCCGCGCGGCGGCCCGATGCTGACCGGGCACGCCTCGCACCAGATAGGGCTCGACGCCGACATCTGGCTGACGCCGATGCCCAGCCGCCCGCTGTCGACGGCGCAGCGCGAATCGATGAGCGCCACCTTGATGGTCGACGAGAAGACCCACCTGGTGAAGGACGCGTTGTGGACGCCGGCGCACACAAGGCTTCTGAAGCGGGCGGCGAGCTACAGCCAAGTCGAGCGCATCCTGGTCAACCCGGGCATCAAGAAAAAGCTCTGCGACACCGTCAAGGGCGACCGCAGCTGGCTGCGCAAGGTCAGGCCGTTCTGGGGCCACGACTATCATTTCCACATGCGCATCGGCTGCCAGCCGGGATCGCCCGGCTGCAAGGCGCAGGAAGCGACGCCCGCCGATGATGGTTGCGGCGAGCCGCTGGCCTGGTGGTTCACGCAGGAGCCGTGGCGGCCCAACAAGAACCCGGATGCGCCGAAAGCCCGAGACCTGATGACGATGGCGAACCTGCCGAGCGAATGCCGCGTCGTGCTCGACGCGCCGGGGCCGGCGTCCGCCGAGGCGGCGACCTATCACGGCGGCGGCGCGCCGGTGGCCGTTGCCGCGCCTGAACCCGAAGCGCCTTCGCTGCCCGCCACCCCGGTCGCGGCCGGATTGCCAAGCTCCGTGAACGCCTTCACCGCGACGCCCGAGATCGGCGTCCCGCTGCCGCGGCCACGGCCGCCAGGGAGCTGATGCCAGCGGCAGGCTCAATCGGTTTAGCGATCCGGTTTTGCGAAACAGTGGCCGTTTGGCCGCAGAGCCGGCCTCAGCGCGCCGCCGGGTTCGAAAACCGTTTCCCTTTTCAAACTCATGCGCTAGTCAACGGGAGAACGGCGATACGCCATCGGGGGCGCCGGAGACGGACGAGAGCATGCCAGGCACAGGCGACGACGATACCTTGTTGCGGTTTCCGATCCTGATCGGCGACATTGGCGGCACCAATGCGCGCTTCTCGATCGTGCTTGACGCCACTTCCGAGGCGGGCGAGCCGATCATCGTCCAGACGGCGAACTACAACACCATCGACGAGGCGATCCAGGCGGCCGTGCTCGACCGCTCATCCGTCCGTCCCAATTCGGCGGTGCTGGCGGTGGCCGGCCCGGTCGACGGCGACGAGATCGAGCTCACCAACTGCCCGTGGATCGTCAAGCCGAGAAAGATGTTCGCCAATCTCGGCTTGAGCGACATCGTCGTGCTCAACGATTTCGAGGCGCAGGCGCTCGCCGTCGTCGCGCTCGGCGAGGAGCACATGGAAAAGATCGGCGGCGGCACGCCGGAGCCTAACGCCGGTCGCGTCGTGCTGGGACCGGGAACCGGGCTCGGCGTCGCCGGGCTGGTCTATGCGCTACGCCACTGGATACCGGTGCCCGGCGAGGGCGGCCATATGGACATCGGCCCGCGCTCAGCCCGCGATTTCGAGGTCTTCCCGCATATCGAGAAGCTCGAAGGCCGCATTTCGGGTGAGCAGATCCTGTGTGGGCGCGGTCTGGTCAACGTCTACCGGGCGGTGGCCAAGGCAGACGGCAAGCCGTCGCCTTTCACCACGCCGGCGGAAGTCACTGCCGCGGCACTTGCGAAGACCGATCCGGTTGCGGAAGAAGCGTTGGAGACGTTCGTCACTTGCCTCGGGCGCACCGCCGGCGATCTCGCTTTGGTGTTCATGAGCCGTGGCGGCGTGTTCCTCACCGGCGGCATCGCGCAGAAGATCGTGCCGGCGCTGAAGGCCGGCAATTTCCGCGCCGCCTTCGAGGACAAGGCGCCGCACAGCGCGCTGATGCGCACCATGCCGGTCTATGTCATCACCCACCCGCTGGCCGCCCTTCTGGGCCTTGCCGCCTATGCCAGGAACCCCTCGCTGTTCGGCGTCCAGACGGAGGGTCGGCGGTGGCGCGACGAAGTTAGTCACCCCAAGGCATAGGCAAGCCGGCTCCTTGGCGTTAAGAGGGGTGCCAAATTGCCCGGCCGCGGGAAGCGGAAACCTACGAAGCGCTCCGATTTGACATTTCAGCCCCCCAATCTGTCGAAACCCCGTGCGGGCGAGATCGTGGCGGTCATCCGCCGCATTCTCCAGGAAAACGGCCGCGAATATCGGGGCGCGTATGTCTTCACGATCCTCTGCCTGCTGACCGTGTCGGCGACGACGGCGCTTGCCGCCTGGATCATGAGTCCGGTCGTCAATCAGATCTTCTATGAACGGCGCGGCGACCTGATCCCGTGGATCTGCGCCGCACTGCTCGGCGCTTTCATCCTGCGCGGCCTTGCCGGCTACGGCCAGGCGGTGACGATGGCCAGGATCGGCAACAATCTGGTGGCGCGCTACCAGCAGCGCATCTTCAACCATCTGATGAAGCTCGGCGTCTCCTTCTTCAACGACACAAGGTCCGGGCGGCTGGCCGCGCAGGTCAACGAGAACGTCAACGGCATTCGCGATCTGTTGTCGATGACGGTGACCTCGACCGCGCGCGACGCCGTTTCGCTGGTCGGCCTGGTCGGCGTCATGATCTACCAGGATCCGATCCTTTCGCTGAGCTCGCTGCTGATCGGGCCGCCGCTGATCTTGACCGTCACCTACCTGATGCGGCGGGTGCGACGCATCACGCGCGAATCGGTGCAGATCAACTCGCGGCTGATCGGCGCCATGCAGGAGGCGACGCAAGGCATCGCCATAGTCAAGGCCTTCACCATGGAGGACGAGCTGTCGCGCCGCATCAGCAAGCTCGCCGAGGATGCGGAACAGCGGTCGAACAAGATCGCCCGCGTCTCGGAGCGGCTGACGCCGGTTTCCGAGCTGCTGGCCGGCATCGCCTTCGCCAGCGTCATCGCCTATTCCGGTTACCGGGCCACCGTTCTCGGCCAGCCGCCGGGTGCGGTGTTTTCCTTCATCACGGCGCTGACGCTCGCCTATGATCCGGCCCGCCGGCTGGCGCGCATGCAGGTCGGCATGGAACGCGCGCTGGTCAATGCGCGCATGATCTATGAGCTGCTCGACATCGAGCCGCAGCAGAGCGACGCGCAGGGTGCCGCCGAGGCGAAATTCACCTCCGGCGAAGTGCGCTTCAACAATGTCTCCTTCCACTATGTCGAGGAGGCGCCGGTCTTGCACGATCTGAGCTTCGTCGCCGCCGCCGGCAAGGTGACCGCCATCGTCGGCGCTTCGGGCGCCGGCAAGACGACGTTGGTGGCACTGCTGCAGCGCTTCTACGACGTCGAGGCGGGCAGCATCGAGATCGATGGCCAGGACATTTCGAAGGTCACCAAACAGTCGCTGCGCGGCTCCATCGCCTATGTTTCGCAGGCGCCCTATCTGTTCGAAGGCACCATTCGCGACAACATCCGCTACGGCCGGCTGAGCGCCACCGACGCCGAGATCGAACAGGCCGCAAGGCAGGCCGCGGCCGACGACTTCATCCGCCAGCAGCCGCAGGGCTACGACACGCCGGTCGGCGAGAACGGGGTGACGCTGTCTGGCGGCCAGCGCCAGCGCGTGTCGATCGCGCGGGCCATTGTGCGGCAGGCGCCGATCCTTTTGCTCGACGAAGCGACATCGGCGCTCGACAACGAGGCCGAGGCGCGTGTCCAGCAGGCGCTGACCCAGGTCATGGAAGGCCGCACCACCATCGTCATCGCGCACCGGCTGTCGACGGTGGTCAATGCCGATCATATCATCGTCATGGAGCAGGGCCGGCTGGTCGAGGAGGGCACGCACGCCTCGCTGATGGCCGATCCGCACAGCGTCTATGCCCGCTTCCACCGCATCCAGGGCGTCAAGGGCCTGGGCCTTGTCGACGACAGCGCGCCGATCCAGACTTCGGCTCGCAACATCGAGACGCAGAGCATCGCCGGGAGCACGAGATGAGCGAGACATCAGCAACCGACAGACCGGCAAGCGATATGGGCCTGGTGGTGGTGGGCGCTGCCGGCCGCATGGGCCAGACGCTGATCCGCGCCATCCACTCCATCCCCGGTGCTCGTGTCATCGGCGCGGTCGAACGAGCGGGTTCGCCCTATCTGGGCAAGGACGCAGGCGAGCTCGCCGGCGTCGGCCGCATCGATGTGCCGATCGGCGACGACCCGCTGCCGGTCTTTGCCAAGGCCGATGGCGTGCTCGATTTCACCACCCCGGCCTCATCAGTCGAATTCGCCGGCTATGCGGCGCAGGCGCGCATCGTCCATGTCATAGGCACGACAGGTTGCTCGGCCGACGACAATGCGAAGATCGCGGCGGCGGCGCGCCACGCGACGATCGTCAAGTCGGGCAATATGAGCCTCGGCGTCAATCTTCTGGCGGTGCTGGTCGAACAGGCGACGCGCGCGCTCGACGCCGACGATTTCGACATCGAGATCCTCGAAATGCACCACAAGCACAAGGTCGACGCCCCGTCGGGCACCGCACTTCTGCTTGGCGAGGCCGCCGCCGCCGGGCGCGGTATCGCGCTGGCCGGCAATGATGTGCGGGTCCGCGACGGCCACACGGGTGTGCGCAAGACGGGCTCGATCGGCTTTGCCACGCTGCGCGGCGGCTCGGTCGTCGGCGATCACAGCGTGATGCTGGCCGGCACCGGCGAGCGCATCACGCTGGCCCATCATGCCGAGGACCGCGCCATCTTCGCCCGTGGCGCCGTCAGGGCGGCGCTTTGGGCGCGCGGCAAGAAGCCAGGACTGTATTCGATGCGGGACGTGCTCGGCCTCAGCTGAGCGGCCAATCCACACCTCTTTTAGTTTTAACGCAATTCCGGACGGAAAACCGCTTCACACTTTTCCTGGAATTGCTCTTGAACGGAGCAAACATGTCGAGAACCCTCGTGCTCGTGCGCCACGGCCAGAGCGAATGGAATTTGAAAAACCTGTTCACCGGCTGGCGCGATGTCGACCTGACCGAGCAGGGCCACGCCGAGGCCAAGGCCGCCGGGCAAAAACTCAGGGCGCGCGGGCTAAAATTCGACATCGCCTTCACCTCGGCGCTGATCCGGGCGCAGAAAACCTGCCAGCACATTCTCGACGCGGTCGGCCAGAGCGATCTGAAAACCATCCGCGACCAGGCGCTCAACGAGCGCGACTATGGCGACCTTTCGGGCCTCAACAAGGACGACGCCCGCAAGAAATGGGGCGAGGAGCAGGTGCATGTCTGGCGCCGCTCCTACGACGTGTCGCCGCCCGCCGGCGAAAGCCTGAAGGACACCGGCGCCCGCGTCTGGCCCTACTATCTGCACGACCTGCAGCCGCACGTGTTGCGCGGCGGCACCGTGCTGGTCGCCGCGCACGGCAACTCGTTGCGCGCGCTGATCATGGCGCTGGACGGCAAGTCGGGCGAGGAGATCGTCAAGCTGGAACTCGGCACCGGCGTGCCGGTCATCTACGAGCTGAACGCTGATTCGACCGTGGCTTCGAAGGAAGTGCTGGAGGGCTGATGGTCTCTTGGGCCGGCAACCGAGCAACGCATCAAAAAAGCGCGTTGACACACATCGCTTGCCCGCTTACATGAGCCCGCACCAGCCCAGATGGCGGAATTGGTAGACGCGCACGGTTCAGGTCCGTGTTCCGCAAGGAGTGGAGGTTCGAGTCCTCTTCTGGGCACCAAATTCCCGTTTCGAACCATTCGACGGTTCAGAAACTTAGAGAAAAGCCCGGTTCGTCCGGGCTTTTTCTTTGCCGCCAGCCTACCCTTGCGGCCAGGCGCCGAACAAACTGCTTCAAACTCTACGCCCGCTTCGCTACGCTCGAAGCCATGTCTCAATCCAGCACCGCGATCTTCGGCGCCCGTCGCGACCAGGCCTTTCCGACGCTGGCCGAGGCGGACATCGACCGCATGCGCCGGTTCGGCGAGGCCAGCTTCTATGCCGCCGGCGAGCCCATCTTCAAGGCTGGCGATGTGGCGCCGGGGCTGATCGTGGTGCTGTCGGGTGAGGTGGACATCATCCAAGACGGCGGGCTTGGTCGGCGCGAAACGATCGTCACCCATGGCCCCGGCAGTTTTGTCGGCGAGCTGGCCCAGCTTTCGGCCCGTCCCTCGCTGGTCAATGCGCAGGCCGCCGAGCCGGTGGAGGCGTTCGTCATCGCCTCGCAGCGGCTGCGCGACCTGATGGTGCAGGAGGCCAACCTCGGCGAGCGCATCATGCGGGCGCTGATCCTGCGCCGGGTCGGGCTCTTGGAGAGCGCCACCAGCGGGCCGATCATCATCGGACCCCAGGACAATGCCGACGTGTTGCGGCTGCAGGGTTTCCTCGCCCGCAGCGGCCAACCGCACCGGGCGCTCGATTCCGACAGCGACCCGTGCGCCAAAACGCTGATCGAGCATTTTCATGTCGACCCTCACCATCTGCCGATCGTGCTGTGTCCGAACGGCAGGCTGCTGATGAACCCCGGCGAAAAGGACCTCGCCCGCTGCATCGGCCTGCTGCGGCCGATCGATGCCGACAAACTGTACGATGTCGCTATTGTCGGCGCCGGACCGGCGGGGTTGGCGGCTGCTGTCTATGCGGCCTCCGAAGGGCTGTCGACGATCGTGCTCGATTGCCGCGCCTTCGGCGGACAGGCTGGCGCCTCCTCGCGCATCGAGAACTATCTCGGTTTCCCCACGGGCATTTCGGGCATGGCGCTGATGGCGCGGGCCTACAACCAGGCGCAGAAATTCGGCGTCGAAATGGCGATTCCGGACGAGGCGAAGCTGCTGAGTGCCGCCACCGACGGCGCTCGTTACAGGCTCGATGTCGGCGATGGCGAGACCGTGCGCACGCGCAGCGTGGTGATCGCCAGCGGCGCGCGCTATCGCCGCCTCGATATTGCCAATCTGGCGCAGTTCGAGGGAACGTCCGTCCATTATTGGGCGTCGCCCATCGAAAGCCGGCTTTGCGCGGGCCAGGAAGTGGCGCTGGTCGGCGCCGGCAATTCGGCCGGACAGGCAGCTGTCTATCTGGCCAGCCATGCGCGCAAAGTGGTGCTGCTGGCGCGCGGCGGCAGCCTCGATGCCAGCATGTCGCGCTATCTCGTCGAGCGCATCAGGGCGCAACCGAACATCGAGGTGCTGACCGGGACCGAGGTCGAGGCTCTGGAAGGCGACGAGGGCAATCTTGGCACGGTGCGCTGGCGCAACCGCGCCATCGGCGCGGAAACGACGCGACCGATCCGCCATCTCTTTCTGTTCATCGGTGCCGACCCGAACACCGACTGGCTGGCGAACTGCGATGTGGCGCTGGACGCCAAGGGTTTCGTGCGCACCGGACCGGACCTGGGATCGGCGCAGATGGAGACGAGCCGCAGCGGCGTGTTCGCCATCGGCGACGTCCGCGCCGGCTCGGTCAAACGTGTCGCGGCGGCTGTCGGCGAAGGCGCCCAGGTGGTCGCGGCCTTGCATGCATATCTTGCGCGCGGCAACGCCGACGCACCTCAAACGGCCGGGAGACCATGATGGATGAATGCAGGCATACGCGCGATATCAGGAAGGTGACGCCGAGTGCGCTCGGCTGCGAGGAATGCCTGAAGAGCGGGTCGCAATGGGTGCATCTGCGGCTCTGCCGCACCTGCGGCCATGTCGGCTGCTGCGACGACTCGCCCAACCGCCACGCCACCAAGCATTTCCACGCCACCAAGCATCCGATCATCGAGGGCTACGATCCGCCGGAAGGCTGGGCATGGTGCTATGTCGACGAGGTGTTTGTCGACCTCGGCGACGACGTGACCCCGCAGAACGGTCCGATCCCGCGGTTTGTTTGAGGTGTGCTGGAGAGACCCGAAGAAGGAGCCCGGTTCGCCCGGGCCTTTCTTTGTCCAAGCATAATCGCCGCTTGATGCCCGACTGTCAGCGAACTGACAGGTTACCCGTTCCAGTGTCTGCCAGCTCACGATCACCAGAGCCCGACAAAGCTTTGACATGATCGCGGCTAGTTTAGAAGCATTCAAAACTGGAAGGCTCGCATGCATCCCACCTATACAAGCACGCAAAAGGCCATTCACTGGGCGGTGTTTCTGCTGGTCGTCGGCCTTTATGGCTTGACCTATGTGGAGGAGCTTTTTCCGCGCGGCGATCCCGGCCGCGCGCTCGTCTGGTGGTTTCATATTTCGTTCGGGCTGCTGCTGTTTGCGCTGGTTGTCATCCGTGTCGGCCTGCGCCTGACACTGGGAACGCCGGGGCTGCCGAAGGAGATGTCGGAACTTGAACGATGGTCGGCCAAGATCGCGCATCTGCTGCTTTATGCGCTGCTCGTGACCATTCCGGTTCTCGGCATCCTGCTGACCTGGTACAGGGGCGACGCCTTGAGTTTCTTCGGCCTCTTCACCATCCCGGCTCCGGTTTCGCCCGACCGCGACACGGCTCGGTTCATCAGGGAACTGCATAGCCTCTGCGCCAATTCCATTCTCATCCTCGCCGGAGTGCACGCGGCCGCGGCGCTGTGGCACCACTTCATCCGCAAGGATGACGTGCTCAAGCGAATGCTGCCGGAAGGCACGGGCTCTTAGAGCAAGTCCGGGAAAATGTGAGACGGTTTTCCGTCCGGGATTTCGATCAGTCTCGCCGTGCTGGCGCCGGGGCGAGTTCCTGGTTGTCCACGCTGTTCTCGTTGATCTGGAAGGCTATTCCTTCAACCTTCTTTTTCTTGAGCGTGTCGCCGGTCTGTTGCTGCGGCGGGCGCTTTGGATTTTGCTCGGTGTTCTCGTTCACGTCGAGGGCTCTGGTCATCATGTCCTCCATGTCTGGAAACACAATGTCCGACGGTGCGTGGGGTTCCGGCAAAAGAAGGCGCTCTCCCCGACAGGGGTAACGCCGTCTGATGCATTTATCGCACGGAGCCGGTGACGGTCGGGTCGAGCGTGCTGGGAACGGATTTGCGTTCGTTGCCGGCGAGTGCCGCTATGATCAGCAGGCTGGCAACAACCGGGACAAACAGGATCGCAATGCGGGCTTGCACGTAAAAGATGGCGCGCCATTCATTGCGCTTGTCGGGGCTGTTGCTCATCATACTCACTTTGTCGGACCCCCGGCCTTGACATAGCCGCGAACGGTTAAGCAACCCCTTCCGATAGTGTTAACCGGGCGGAATTGAGGCCAAATTCTCAGGCGATCCCAGGCTTCAGCCCAGCCCGATCCGCCTTGCCCCTTGCCGGAACAGCGCCACGGCGTCCGGCTCGAAGCGGAAGGTGCCGATGAAATCGTCGACGCCGTAGCTCGGCAATGTCTTGCGGATGGCGGCGGCAAAGCCGCGCGCCTCATCGAGCCGTCCGGCCAGTGCCAGGCAGTGCGCGGCGATCGCCAGGATGATGGCGTGCGCATTGGGCCGCGCCGCTGCCTTCAGCGCCCATTCGGCCGCCTCCTCGAACTGGCCGAGCCGGACATGCGCCATGGCGCGCGCCCCCAGCATGCCGAACAGCAGCGGGTCGAAGGGGCTCAGATGACGCGAATGGTCGGAGGAGCCGATCGCCGCCTGCGGGTCGCCCGACTGCGAGTGGACGAAGGACAGCGCGTAGTGGCCAAGCGCGAAATTAGGGCTGAGGTCCACCGCCCGTTCCAGTTCGATCAGCGAGCTGTCCTGCTCGCCGCGCAGCCACAGCGCCCGGCCCATCGCCCAGTGCGCTGCCGGATTGTGGTCGTCGACCAGCAGGCTGTGGCCAGCGCTCTCGAAGGCCAGCGCGCTTTCGCGGTCGCGGTCGCCCCAGCGCTGGAAGGCATTCTGCCAATGGGTGAAGGAGAGGCCGGCATAGGCGCGGGCAAAGGTCGGGTCGAGCTGCAAGGCCTGGGCAAAGAAATGCCGCGCCTGCTCGTTTTCGGCCTGGGTGAAGCGGTACATGTGCCAGAGGCCGCGATGATAGGCCTCCCAGGCGTTGAGCGAACTGGGTGCCTTCAGCATGGCGCGATTGCGCTCGACCGTTTCGATCTCGGCCGAGATCGAGGAGACGATGCTGTTGCCGATATCGTCGAGCACGGAAAAGATATCATCGGGCCTGCGCTCGAACGTCTCGGCCCAGACGATTCTGGCGGTGCGCACCTCGATCAGTTCGACGCTGACAATGAGGCGGCCCGGCGGGCTACGCACCGTGCCGGTAGCGACATAGTCGACATTCAGCCGGCGACCGGCATCCTCGGGCGCGATGTTCTTCTCGGCCAGCGCAAACACCGATCCGCGCGCGATGACGAAGAAGTCCCTGAGCTTGGCGAGACGGGTGATGATGTCGTGGGTGAAACCGTCGGCCAATCCGCCGCGCGTGCCGCCGATCTCCTCAACAAACGGCATCACCGCCAGCGAAGCATGGCTGGGCTCCACCGGGCCGGGTGCGGCAGGCGTCGCCACCAATGGCGATAGTGTGGACAGGCAGGCCGCCCGGAGCGAGGCACCGGGCCGTTGGTCACGGATTGCTCGCCAGGCCGCGCGAAGCGGTGCGAAATCCAGCTCCTCCGACCGGAACAACTGTTCCGCCGCCGCCAGATGCGCTTCGGCCGCGCCAATCTTGCCGCGCTCGGCCAGACCGGCCAAGAGCGCCGCATGCGCACGCGTGTCGAACGGCGCCAGTTCCACCCATGTGTCGAGGTGGGCGATGACCTCGTCGCAATCGCCCGGCAGGCTGCCGACGAGCTGTTCCAGCACGGCCGCGTGGCACGAGTGGAAACGGCGCCGCTGTGTGGTTAGCCAGCTGTTGAAATGCGGGCTGCGCTCGAGCTCCAGCCCGTCGAGGAAATCGCCGGCAAACAGTCCGGCCAGCACGCGCAAGCGCTCGACATCAAGCGTGCCGAGCCCCTGCGTGGCGGCCTGGCTGATCTCCAGCGCATCGACCAGGCAATCGCTGAGATCGAGCGCGACCGTGTCGCCCTGTGTCGCGACCCGGTGCCGGCCCGGCGCGTCGAGCGCGCCGCGCAGCTTGCTCAGGCACCAGCGCAGCTCGCCCCTTGGATCGTTCGGCACATCCCACAGCAATTCGCACAGGCGGCTGCGGCCGACTGGATGCGGCGCCATCGCCAGATAGGCGAACAGAGCGCGCAGCTTGCGTGACGACGGCAGCGCCACCGGCACATCGTTGCGGGAAATCATCAGCGGTCCGAGCAGGCGCACGGAAAGGACCGGCATGTCGCCGTCCGGCCTCGATCGGGTGGATTCCACGTGCGTTTCCACGCCTGCTCCCACGCTGGCCTGTCGGCCTCTCCTGTATCACCAAACACGACACGGCGCATCCGGCAGCGGATTTACGCGCCGGACACCGTCATTGCCGCAGTGCGGCATGTCAGTCCTAGCGCGGCAAGGTCACCAAACCTCGCCGCCCAACCCGTCGGTTTGTAACCGGCCCCGTGATGACAAGACACGATGACAATCGAGGAGATCAAAATGTTGCATCAGCAGAAAATCAGGACGACCGCCGGCCGCGGCCGCCTGTTCGACAGCATTCTCGACACCGTCGGCGACACGCCGGTGGTCCGCATCAACAATCTGGGGCCGGCCCATGCGACGATCTACGTCAAGGCCGAGTACTTCAATCCCGGCGCCTCGGTGAAGGACCGGCTGGCGCTCAACATCATCGAGGAGGGCGAGCGCAGCGGCGCACTGAAGCCGGGCCAGACGGTGGTCGAGGCGACCAGCGGCAACACCGGCATCGGCCTGGCCATGGTCTGCGCGCAGAAGGGCTATCCGCTGGTCGTCACCATGGCCGACAGCTTTTCGGTCGAGCGCCGCAAGCTGATGCGCATGCTGGGCGCCAAGGTGGTGCTGACGCCGCGCGCCGAGAAGGGTTTCGGCATGTACAAGAAGGCGGTGGAACTGGCTGAGGCCAATGGCTGGTTCCTCGCCCGGCAGTTCGAGACGGCCGCCAATGCCGCCATCCATGAGTCAACGACGGCGCGCGAGATCGTCAATGATTTCGCCGGCTCGCGGCTCGATTGCTTCGTCACCGGCTATGGCACCGGCGGCACGGTCGTCGGCGTGGCGCGTGTGCTGCGCCGCGAGCGGCCGGAAACCCGTATCGTGCTGTCCGAGCCGGCCAACGCCCAGCTCATCGGCAGCGGCAAGGCGCAGCAGCGCGGTGCCGATGGCGCGCCCGCTGCCAGCCACCCCGCCTTCGAGCCGCACCCGATCCAGGGGTGGACGCCGGATTTCATCCCCAACGTGCTGCAGGAAGCGATCGACGCCAGCCTCTATGACGAGGTGATGCCGATTGCCGGACCAGAGGGCATCAAATGGGCCAAGGCGCTGGCGCGCCAGGAAGGTATCTTCACCGGCATTTCCGGCGGCGCCACTTTTGCCGTGGCGCGGCAGGTCGCGGAGAAGGCACCGGCCGGCGCGGTGATCCTGTGCGTGCTGCCCGACACCGGCGAGCGCTACATGTCGACGCCGCTGTTCGACGGCATCGAGGCCGAGATGGACGCCGACGAGATCGCCCTGTCGCGCTCGACGCCCGGCTGCCAGTTCCCGGCGGCTTGACGGGAGGCTGCCGTGGATGCCGTGCAAGAACCCCTCGGCCTGGTGGCCGAGGAAACGCTCGATCCCCCGGACTGGGCCGATGTGCAGGCCCTGTCGCACCAGGTTATCGATGATGCCGTCGATTATCTGCGCGATATCAGGGACCGCCCGGTCTGGCGGGAAATGCCGGCCGATGTGAGAGAGGCCTTCGCGGCGCCGCTGCCGCGATCGCCGGCGCCGCTGGACGCTGTCTATGGCGAGGTGTCCCGCACGGTGATGTCCTATCCGATGGGCAACATCCATCCGCGCTTCTGGTCCTGGTATATGGGGTCGAGCAACTTCACCGGCGCGCTCGGCGACTTCCTGGCCGCAATCCAGGGCTCCAACCTCGGCGGCGGCAACCACGCCGCCGGGCTGATGGACGGCCAGGTGGTCAACTGGTGCAAAGAGATGCTGGGCTTTCCCGCTTCTGCCGGCGGCACGCTGGTCAGCGGCGGCTCGATGGCCAACATCATCGGGCTGACCGTGGCGCGCAACGTCAAGGCCGGCATCGACGTGCGCGAGCATGGCGTTGCCGCCATCGAAAAGCCGCTGCGCTTCTATGGCTCGGACCAGATCCACTCCTGCCACCGCAAGGCGATGGAAGCGCTCGGCCTCGGCAACCGGGCGCTGCGCCGCATCCCGACCGATGCCGGACTGCGCATCGACATCGCTGCCTTGCGGGCGGCGATATCAGAGGACCGTGCGGCCGGATTCAAGCCGGCCTGCGTCATCGGCACCGCCGGCACGGTCAACACCGGGGCGATCGACGATTTGCAGGCGCTTGCCAGGCTGGCGCATGAAGAAGGCCTCTGGTTCCATATCGACGGCTGCATCGGCGCGCTGATTGCGATTGCGCCTGAAAATGCCCATCGCGTCGCCGGTATCGAATGGGCCGATTCGGTCGCGCTCGATCCGCACAAATGGCTGCACGCGCCATTCGAGGTCGGCTGCGCCCTGGTCAGGGATGCCGCGGCACATCGCCGGACCTTCGCGGTGACGCCGGAATATCTGGAATCGACGCCGCGCGGCCTCGCTTCCGGCGAATGGCTGCACGACTACGGCCTGCAGACATCGCGCGGCTTTCGCGCGCTCAAGGTGTGGATGGCGCTGAAAGAGCATGGCGTCGAAAAATTCGGCCGCCTGATCGACCAGAACATCGCCCAAGCCTTCTATCTCGCAGGGCTGATCGAGGCCGAGCCGCTGCTGGAGCTGGCGGCATTGCCGACCATCAACATCGCCTGCTTCCGCTATCAGCCCGGTTTGGCGGGCGAGGCGCTGAAGGCGCTCAACACCGAGATCATGCTGCGGCTGCAGGAACAAGGTATTGCAGCGCTGTCGGACACCACGGTGCATGGCGAGCACTGGCTGCGCGTGGCGATCACCAACCATCGCACAAGGCGCACGGATCTCGATCTTCTGGTGCGTGAAACGGTGCGGCTGGGGCACGAGATCGCACCGCAGGGTGCCGCGTCTTCCTAGTCACCGGCAGGCATGCGATTCTGCCGCTCTGATTCGCGAGGTCCGATGGTGACGCTCTTTCGTATGGCTGCACTGGCGGCCTTGCTCTTCACCACCTCGGCGCAGGCCGCCGAGATGGCCTTCTTCATCAAGAACCTGCGCAAGGAAGCGGTCGCCGTCGAGCTGTTCAGCCGCGACCGCGAAACGGTCTGGCCGGGCAACGACAAGGTGTTCCTGATCGACCCCGGCGCGCAGAAATCCGTGCCGCTCTCCTGCAATCAGGGCGAACACATCTGCTACGGCGCCTGGGTCGATGGCAACGACAGCATCTCCGCCGGCGTCGGGCCGGACAATGACCAGCCCTGCGACACTTGCTGCTTCATCTGCATGGAGCATTCGACCGAGACGATCGATCTGGTGCCATAGGCAAGAGGCACGCCGATATCCCCAAAATCAGTCCGGGAATTGTTGCAATCATCCCTTTAGCGATTCAATGCAGCATGCAATGGTCGCCCCGCGGCCGGGTGGGCCGTTATTTCAGGGGGTTACCATGCTTTACACCTTTGCGCGCCGCACGCTGGTCGCGCTGTCTCTCGTGATGCTGTTTGCGCCGGCCGCGCACGCCGCCGATATCACCTTCGCCATCAAGAACAGCCACCCCAACGCCATGCGCGTCGAGCTCTACAGCCAGGACCGCGACTATGTCTGGCCGGGCGAGGACAAGGACTACTTCCTCGACGATGGCGAGACCAAACAGCTGCCGATATCGTGCAACGAGGGCGAATCGATCTGCTACGGCGCCTGGGTCGATGGCGACGAGGGCACCTATTGGGGCGTCGGCCCCGGCAACAAGGAAAAATGCGAGGATTGCTGCTACACCTGCAGTGGCGGCGAGACCGAGGAGATCGATCTGATCCCCTGACCGGGTTGCCAGCTTGACGGTTTTCCTGTCCGAGCCATAGCTTGCGCGAATACCCAGAGCGCGCCGCGTCCATTCGGATGCGACGTGCTTCAGGCAAAAGGAGCTCAGCCATGGCCGGTATGGTCGAAAGCGACAAGATCGACGTCGGATTCTCCGGCAGGCGCTGTATCCATTCGCGCAACTGCGTGCTCGGCGATCCGCACGTCTTCGTGCCCAACGCGCCGGGCCAGTGGATCCATCCCGACGCGGCCAGCGTCGAGAAGGTGGTGGCGATAGCCGAAAGCTGCCCCTCGGGCGCCATCACCTACATCAGAAAGGATGGCGGGCCGCAGGAGCAGCCGCCGGTGGTCAACACCGTGCGGCTGCGCGAAAACGGCCCGCTGACCGTGCATGCCGAGATCGTGCTCGATGGCGAAACGTTTAATCGCGCCACGCTCTGCCGCTGCGGCGCCTCGGAAAACAAACCGTTCTGCGACGGTAGCCACAACAAGTCAGGTTTTGCCGCCACCGGCGAGCCGCCGCTGAAGGACACGCCGGCGCTTGAGGCGAGGAATGGCCCGCTGAAGGTGACGCCGACCACCAACGGCCCGCTCAAGCTCGAAGGCAATGTCGAGATCGTCACCGGCACCGGCCACACGATCGACCGCACGCAACGCACCTTCCTCTGCCGCTGCGGCCATTCCGCGAACAAGCCGTTTTGCGACGGGACACACAAGAAGGTCGGATTTGTGGGTTGAGCGGATAATCTCCCCCCTCGAGGGGGAGATGTCGCCGAAGGCGACAGAGGGGGTCGGCACGTCCTGACGCGACGCCATGCAAGGGCGAAGATGAGGTCAGCGCTTCACGCGCGGCGACCCCCTCTGGCCTGCCGGCCATCTCCCCCTTGCGGGCATATGCGCTAAGATAGGTGTTGCAGTGGGGAATCGGTTGTGATTCTACGCTGCGATGACTCACGAATCGCTTGTAGATGACGGCTGGGCCGAGACGATTGAGCTCCTCGGCGGTGAAGAGTTGATTGCAGGGAGTGCCCGCGAGACGAAGGCGTTTCTGCGGCCGCGGGGCGTCAGGTCGGCTACTGATCTGTTGCGCCTGACACTGGCTTACTGCCTTGGCAAGGTGGGCATGCGGGGCGTCGTGGCCTGGGCGGCGGCAAGCGGGATCGCCGACATCTCGGACGTGGCGTTGCTCGGCCGGCTGCGCAATGCAGGGCCGTGGCTGCAGCAGTTGATCGGGCACCTTTTGAAGCGCGAGGAGGAAGGCTTGCCTAAGGGCCGGCTGATCCGCATCCTCGATGCGACATCGGTTGCCAAGGCGGGTGTGCATGAGAAGAAGAACAATGGCCTTTGGCGTATGCACTGCGCCTTCGATCTTGAGCGCGAGCAGTTCGATTTCCTCGAGATCACCGACCAGAGCGAGGCCGAGCTGATCGACCGCGTGCCGGTGGTGCCGGGCGAGATCCGCATCGGCGACCGCGCCTATCTGCAGGCCGAGCGGATCGCAAAGGTCATGGCGCAAGACGGCGACGTTGTCGTGCGCGCGCCGTGGAAGAATGTGCGATGGCTCGACGCCAACGGCAAGGCGTTCGATCTCATCGGCCACCTGAAGAGCTGCCGGGAGGAGGTCATCGAAACGCCTGTCTGGCTGGGCCTCAAGAAGGGCGAGCCCCTGAAGATGCGCCTGATCGCCTTGCGCAAATCCGAGGCTGCGACACAAGAAGCGCGGCGCAAAATCAACAAGGAAGCCAAGGCCAAGGGCAAGCAGGTTCAACCGGAGACGCTGATTGCCGCCGGCTTTGTCATCCTTGTGACCTCGCTTGACCAGGAGGAGTTTCCCTCCGGCACAGTTCTCAAGCTCTATCGCATGCGCTGGCGCATCGAGCTCGCCTTCAAGCGTCTGAAGAGCCTGATCGGACTGCGCGCGCCTCCAGCCAAAGACCCAAGGATCGCAAAGCCTTGGATTCTTGCCCACTTCCTCATCGCGCTTGTGACCGAACCCCTTTCGCAGGAGTTGGGTGTCTCTCCCCCTTGAGCGACGGGCGCCCGCTGCTGTGGCGCGCCACCCGCCAGATCGTCGCCTCTCTGATCGCAGCGATCTTTGCTCAACCTCCCTTGGCAGCCCTGCGCCAAAATCTCCATGCCTTGCGACATCGATGGCGTGAGCCACCACGAAAGCGCAAATTTCAGTCCATGCCGAAGCTATCTTAGCGCATATGCCCTCAAGGGGGGAGATTACACGTGGCCCAGCGCTCGCAGCTTTATCGCCCGCTCCGTATCGGCTAAGGGCAGGGACACGTAAATTCCCCACCTGGACCGCCATCAGAAATGACCGCCAAGACCAAGCCAAAGCCAAAGCCGCTGTTCCTCGGGATCGACACCGGCGGCACCTATACCGATGCCGTGCTGTGGTCTGAGACGGAAGGCCCGCAAGAGGGGCCGAACAAGGGCAAGGTGCTGGCCAAGGCCAAGGCGCTGACCACAAGGCATGATCTGGCCGTCGGCATTTCCGGCGCCGTCGACGCGGTGCTGCGGAAGGCCGGCACCGATCCCGCCGCGATCAAGCTGGTCTCGATGTCGACGACGCTTGCCACCAATGCGTTGGTCGAGGGCCAGGGCGGTCGCGTCGCTCTGGTGATGATCGGCTTTTCCGAGGGCGACCTCGCCCGCGACGGGCTGAAGGCCGCCCTCGGCACCGATCCGGCGGTGTTCTGTCCGGGCGGCCACGACGTGCACGGCAATGCTGCGAAACTAGACCTGTCCGGGCTGGAGGCTGCGTTGCCGGAACTCGGCGCCTCGGTGTCCGGCTTTGCCGTCTGCGCCTATTTCGCCACCCGCAATCCGGCGCACGAGATCACCGCCCGCGAGCTGATCCGCGAAAAGACAGGCCTGCCGGTCACATCAAGCCACGAGCTGTCGGCCAAGCTCGGCGGCCCGCGCCGGGCGCTGACGACGCTGCTCAACGCCAGGCTGATCTCGATGATCGACCGGCTGGTCGCGGCAACCGAAGGTTTTCTCGAAGAGCGCAACATCGCAGCACCGCTAATGGTGGTGCGCGGCGATGGCGCGCTGGTTTCGGCCGCGTTTGCGCGCCAGCGGCCGATCGAGACCATCCTGTCCGGCCCGGCCGCCAGCCTGGTCGGCGCCCGCCACATGACCGGGCTCGACAATGCCATGGTGTCCGACATCGGCGGCACCACCACCGACGTCGCTGTGCTCGACGGCGGCCGGCCCAGGCTCGATCCGGAAGGCGCCACCGTCGGCGGCTTCCGCACCATGGTCGAGGCCGTCGCCATGCGCACCTTCGGCCTCGGTGGCGATTCCGAAGTGACGCTGGAAGATGGCGCGCTCAACCCGAAGATCCTGCTTGGACCGCGCCGCCTGGTGCCGCTGGCGCTGGCCGGCATGGCGCATGGCAACGCCGTCACATCGGAACTCGAACGGCAATTGCGGGCGCCCAATCCCGGCCGCATGGACGGCCGCTTCGCGGTGCGCACCGGCGTGCCGGACCGGCTCGCCGCCGGGCTGACCGGCGCCGAAGCCAAGCTCTACGAGCTGATTGGTGCCGTACCGCTCGCTGTCGACAGGCTTTTGACCTCCAACGCGCAGAACGCGACGCTGAACCGGCTGGTGTCGCGCGGGCTGGTGCATGTCGCCGGCTTCACCCCGTCGGACGCCGCCCACGTGCTGGGCAAGCAGGCGAACTGGGATCCGGTCGCCGCGCGCCTCGGCGCCGAACTGTTCGCCCGCAAGCGCGACGGCCGTGGCCAGTTCATCGCGGCTTCGCCGGAAGCGATCTCGGAGCGGGTGCTGGTGACGCTGACGCGCTGGTCGGCCGAATATATCCTCGAAACCGCCTTTGCCGAGGACGGCCTCGATGGCGCGTCAACCGTGGCGCATGCGCTGGTGCAGCGCGCCGTCGACGCGCATCCCGGCATTGCACGGCTGAGCGTGGCGCTCGACCGCCCGGTCATCGGCCTTGGCGCCTCGGCGCCGCTGCATTACGCCGGCCTGCCGCCGCTGATCGGCAATGACTGCGTGGTGCCGGAAGATACCGATGTCGCCAATGCGCTCGGCGCCGTCGTCGGCCAGGTCAGGGTGTCGGCCGAGGCGCGCGTCAGCCAGCCCCAGGAAGGGCTGTTTCGTCTTGCTTCGGGTGAAACCGTGCGCGATTTCCTCGACGAGGCGGCGGCGATCGCAGCGGCCGAGGCCGACGTCCGCGCCATCGTCGCCCAACGCGCCAGGGATGCCGGCACCGACAGCGCCGAGATCGACGTCGCGACCGAATTCCGCGTCTCAACCGTCGAAGCCCAGCGCATGTTCATCGAGGCGCATGTGGTGGCGGTGGCCTCGGGAAGGCCAAGGATTGCGGTTTAGAATGAGGCGGCGAAGCTGCCAGTCTCCCCCACACGGGGGGAGATTGGCAGCGTCACCGGCCGCTAAATATGTCCCCTTCACCCTAAGCTGAATTGACCCTGCACCCCTGACATGCCAAAGGCCCGCAAAGCCTTTCATCTGGAGTAGCCTGATGACCGATCGCATCGAGATCGCCGGATTGCGGATCGCCCGCGAGCTGCATGAGTTCGTGGCCAGGGAAGCGCTGCCGGGCACGGGCATCGAGGCGGACGCCTTCTGGAACGGTTTTTCGGCCATCGTCCATGACCTCGCGCCCAAGAACCGGGCACTGCTGGCAAAACGCGACGCCATGCAGGAGAAGCTCGACGGCTGGTATCGCGACCACGGCGCCCCCGTCGACATGGAGGCCTACAAGGCCTTCCTCAAGGAGATCGGCTATATCGTTCCGGAAGGCCCGGCCTTCAGCGTGTCGACCGACAATGTCGACCTGGAAATCGCAATCGTTGCCGGACCGCAGCTGGTCGTGCCGGTGATGAATGCCCGCTATGCGCTGAACGCCGCCAATGCGCGCTGGGGCTCGCTCTACGATGCGCTCTACGGCACCGATGCCATCCCCGAAACGGATGGCGCCGAAAAGGGCAAAGCCTTCAATCCGGCGCGCGGCGCCAAGGTCGTTGCCTGGACGAAGACCTTTCTCGACGAGGCTGCCCCGCTCACCTCGGGCAAATGGGCCGGCGTCAATGGTCTGTCGCTGGCGCAGGGCGCGTTGCGGCTGAGCGCCGGTGCCGGCTCGACGACGCTGGCCGACCCCAGGCAATTCGTCGGCTACCGTGGCGATGCCACCAATCCCGATGCCGTGCTGCTTGTGCGGAACGGGCTGCACATCGAGATCGTCATCGACCGCAACAACCAGATCGGCCGTACCGATCCGGCAGGCATCGCCGATGTCATCCTGGAATCGGCGCTGACCACCATTCAGGACTGTGAGGATTCGGTCGCGGCGGTGGATGCGCAGGACAAGGTGGTCGTCTACCGCAATTGGCTCGGCCTGATGAAGGGTGATCTGGCGGAAGAGATCACCAAGGGCGGCAAGAGTTTTGTCCGCAGGCTCAATCCCGACCGCTCCTACACCGCGCCAGCCGGCGGCACGCTGACCGTTCCCGGCCGCTCGCTGATGCTGGTCAGGAATGTCGGCCACCTCATGACCAACCCGGCGATTCTGGACCGCGACGGCAACGAGGTGCCGGAAGGCATATTGGATGCGGCGATGACGGCGTTGATCGCGCTGCACGATGTCGGGCCGAACGGCCGCCGCGCCAATTCCCGCGCCGGCTCGATGTATGTCGTGAAACCCAAGATGCACGGGCCGGAGGAAGTTGCCTTCGCCGTCGAGATATTCGACCGCGTCGAAGCGCTGCTCGGCATGGCCAAGAATACCATCAAGATGGGCATCATGGACGAGGAGCGGCGCACCACCGTCAACCTCAAGGAGGCAATCCGCACGGCCAGGGGGCGGGTGGTGTTTATCAACACCGGCTTCCTCGACCGAACCGGCGACGAGATCCACACCTCGATGGAAGCCGGCCCGATGATCCGCAAGGGCGACATGAAGCAGGCCGCCTGGATTTCCGCCTACGAGGCCTGGAATGTCGATACCGGGCTGGAATGCGGCTTGGCCGGCCATGCCCAGATCGGCAAGGGCATGTGGGCGATGCCCGATCTGATGGCGGCGATGCTGGTCGAGAAGATTGCCCACCCCAAGGCCGGCGCCAACACCGCCTGGGTGCCGTCGCCGACGGCGGCGACGCTGCATGCCACGCATTACCACAAGGTCGATGTCCACGCCGTTCAGGCCGCACTGAAGAACCGGTCCAAGGCAAAGCTCGACGACATCCTGTCGGTGCCCGTCGCGGTGAGTCCGAACTGGTCGCCGGAAGACATCCAGAAGGAGCTCGACAACAACGCGCAGGGTATTCTCGGCTATGTCGTGCGCTGGATCGATCAGGGAGTCGGTTGCTCGAAAGTGCCTGACATCAACGATGTCGGCCTGATGGAAGACCGCGCCACGCTGCGCATCTCCTCACAACACATCGCCAACTGGCTGCATCACGGCGTGTGCAGCGAGGAACAGGTGATGGCGACGATGAAGCGCATGGCTGATATCGTCGACCGCCAGAATGCGGGCGACCCGCTCTACCAGCCCATGGCGGCCGATTTCGACAAGTCGATCGCCTTCCAGGCCGCTTGTGATCTGGTGCTCAAAGGCCGCGTTCAGCCCAACGGCTACACCGAGCCGGTGCTGCACGCGCGGCGGTTGGAGCTGAAAGCGAAGCAGGGCTAAAGAACCACAGGCTGCGGGGTCTTTGACCTGGCTTCCAGCCAGAGGCGTTAGGAACCTGTATGGTCCAGGAGCCGAATAGTGGGATCGCGGCGGTGTTCGGAGTTGGCGCGATCGATGCCCTCTACCGTAATCGCGATCGTCCCGTTCTCCACTCTTGCTATCCAGCCTTTTGCTTTCAGATACCAGAGATGAAACTCGAGATGTTCTCGCGGACAGCCTGACAGGCGTTCGAGCTCTACATCTCCGACCCCAGGATTGGTGACGTCGTGCCGGCGCTTCGCGTAAAGCAGCGACAGCAGTTTGGCCTGGATCACGACATCCCGCTCGATGCCTTTGGTGTTGCTGGCTTCCTCGGTCAACTCGCGGCGAAGGCCGGCATGGTCTCTATACGCGATGTCGTATTGAGCGCGCTTGACCGGATCCTTGAGCGTATTGTGGGCTTCGACGATTTCGCTGAAGCGGGCTTCGTCGCCAGTGTGCTGATTGTCTGGATGATAGCGCATCGCAAAATAGCGAAATATGCGCTCCAGCGTTTCCGAGTTGGCGTTCGGGCTAACTTCCAAAACTTCGTAATAGTCTATGAACATAGCGGTACACCCTCAACCGCAATCATATTCGTATTGTCTGAATAAGGAATGTCCAATGCAGCCGCCAAGACTTTAGTCCGGCGTCGATGACTGGTGAAGAGGAAGAAAATGGCCGGCGCCCGTTCGGTGGGGGCCGTTGGGTGGGGGAGGACGCCGGCCAAGCGGACAATCAGGTCCGCACTGCAGAGATGGTCGATTCGTTGGGGGGCGGTTATGGCGTGATCGCGGAAGGCGACGCGGCGTCACCAACGCGACGAGGCGCCGCAGCCGAGTTGACGGTTGCGTATGGATATTTTCAAGCTATGATGGAAATCTCCAAATATGGAAAAGATATGAAAAAAAACTTCATACCCGCGGTCGAGCCGGCCACCGCCAAGGACGGCCCTGAGATCGCGTCCTTGCTAAGCTGGGCTTTCGGCTTCGGCAAGACGCGGTCCGAGGAATACATCGCCAATGTCGGCCTCTCCTCGCTGCGGCTGCTGCGCAGCGAGGGCAAGGCGGCCGCCTGTGCGGCGCTGCTCGAGACGGCGCATGTCTTCCATGGCAAGCCGGTGCGGGCGGCCAACATCGCCCATCTGGCGATCGCGCCGGAGCATCGCGGCCGGGGCCTGGCCGTCCCCTTCGTCGATGCCTTGTGTGCGGAGGCACAAGGCAAAGGTGCGGCCATCGCCACGCTGTTTGCCTCGACGCGGCCGGTCTATCGCAAGAGCGGTTTCGAGCTCGCCGGCCACGAGATCATCTACGAGGCCGAGACGGCCAGCTTGCCGGCCGCAAGCAAGCTCGCCTTCGAACGCGTCGATCTGGACGATCCGCGCATCGCCGGCGCCTATGCCGCCAAGACGGCCCGGGAAGCCGGGCTGCTCAGCCGTGGCCAACCGCATTGGAATGAATTGCGTCGAAAGCCGACGGATGCGCTGGCCGCCTATCTGGCTGAAGATGACGCGGCCTATCTCATCCTCGACATGGGCGACGAGGCCTGCCTGATGGTCCGCGACTGGTACGCCGGCTCTCCGGAGGCAGCGCAAGGCGTGCTTTCCTTCCTGGCCAGGTTCCGCTCGGTTTATCCTGTGGTGCGCTGGCATGGCGGCCCGCAGGACGATCTGGTGGCGGCGATGCCGGACAAGGGCTGGCGTCTTGCCCATCAGGAGGAGTGGCTGGCCAGGGTGCTCGATCCCGCCACCGCCTTGCGGCAGCGTGGCTATCATGTCGACGCGGCCGGGCTGGCGCTGCGGATCGGCCAGGCGGAGACGGCGCTGGAGATCGAGATCAAGGCCGGTGGCGTGGAGGTGCGCAAGGCGACCGGCGAGTACCCGACCATCGCCCTGCAGACCCCAGCCTTCGTGCAGATATTCACGGGCTTTCGCAGCGCCTCGAAACTGGCGCAGTATGGCCAGGTCGTCGGTACTGCGGCGGACATACGCCTGTGTGACCAGCTCTTCGCCGGACCGTCGCCCTGGGTGGCGGAGCATTTCTGAGCATGATCCCAAAAAGTGGATACCGGTTTTTGGACGAGATCATGCTCAAACAGGGATCGAGCATGATCCCAAGAAGTGGGAATCGGTTTTTGGATAAGATCATGCTCGGGCAAGAAGAATCGTAGCAGCAGGGAATTCCATGACACATGCGCTTATTGCCTCGCTGAGGGCGGCGGCTGGAGACATGACGCCGGCGCTGGCGCGCGTCGCCGACACGGTGCTGGCGCAACCCGAAGCCACCTTGCGCCAGAGCATAACCGAGCTTGCCGAGGCATCCGCCTCGTCCGAGGCCAGCGTCATGCGTTTCTGCCGCGACCAGGGCTTTACCGGCTTCCAGGATTTCAAGCTCGCGCTCGCCAAGGAACTGGCGACCGACGAGCGGGCCAGGGACATCGGCTTGCCGACCGACGACATCCAGCGGCTGGTGGAAACCGCCATCATCTCACTGCGCGAGACCGAGCAGCTGATTGTCAGGGAAGACATTGCCAGGGCTGCTCGACAGCTGCTGGCGGCGACGGCGATCGACTGCTTCGGCATCGCCGCCTCCGCCATCACGGCGCAATATCTAGCCTACAAGATGACCCGCATCGGCAAGCTGAGCCGTGCGCTCGGCGATGCGCATCTGGCGGTCATGGCGGCGGGAACCACGCAGCCAGGCACCGTGCAGGTGGTGATTTCGAGCTCGGGCTCGACCATAGACGCGGTGCGCATCGCCGAGTTGGCCCGATCGCAAGGCGCCTTCGTCATCGGCATCTCCAACCGCTCGAAGAGCCCGCTGGTCGCCGCCTGCGATCTTGCCCTGATCGCGTCCTGGCCGGAAACGCCGCTGACCGGCGGTGCCTTCCCGTCGAAGATCAGCCAGCTGCTGATCGTCGATGCGCTGGTGGCCGAGATGACGCGGCAGGATCCGGCACGGCTGGTGCTGCTTGGCCGCACGGCGGAGGTGGTGAGTGACCGCAGCTTCTGAGCGCCCTGTCCTGGCGATCGACATCGGCGGCACCAAGATTGCCGCCGCCGAAGTCCTCGGCCGGCAAGTGCTCGACCGGCGGCAGACGGCGACGCCGAGGACCGGCAGAGGTGACGATCTTGTCGCCGCGATTGCCAGCCTGGCACCGAAACACGCGGTCGGCGCCGTCGCCGTCGCCACCACCGGCATCGTTCGCGACGGGGCGCTGACCGCGCTCAATCCGCAGACCTTGCCGATCGAGAACGGCTATCCGCTGGCCCAGGCGCTCGAGAAGGCGCTCGGCGTGCCGCCGCTGGTCGTCAACGATGCCCAGGCGGCGGCCTGGGCCGAATTCTCCGTCGGCGCCGGCCATGGCTTCAAGAATTTCGCCTTCTTCACGGTTTCCACCGGCATTGGCTGCGGCCTGGTCGTCGACGGCCGCTTGCTGACAGGCGCCACCGGGCTGGCTGGCCATGTCGGGCATACCATGTCCGACCCCGGCGGTGTCGCCTGCGGTTGTGGCCGCCGCGGCTGCCTGGAAACGATCGCGTCGGGCACCGCACTTGCCCGTCGCGGCAGCGAGCGGCTCGGCCGCCCGTTTGGCGCGCCTGACCTGTTCGAAGCCGCTGCGCAAGGCGACAGGATCGCCGCGGAGGTGATCGCCTCTGCCGTCGATGCGCTGGTCGACGCCTTTGCCGATCTGACGGCTTCCGTCGATGTCGATTGCTTCGCCGTCGGCGGCGGCGTCGGCCTGGCAAACGGCTTCCTCGAGGCGCTGCAGGCACGTTCCCTGCAGCTGCCGCGCATTTTCCAGCGGCCGATCGTCGCCGCGCAGGCGGGCGCCGACGCCGGCCTGCTTGGGGCGGCGCTGCTTTGTGGCGAAAATCTTCATCACAAATGATTGCTTGACAAAAAGTTTCATCCACGGTTGTCTAGGGGGGTAACGCTCGAAGGAGATGCCCCAGGTGCAAGCCGATGTGCTCGCTCAGCTCGATGGAACGCTGGTTGTCTCGTGCCAGGCCGAATCCCGCATGCCGCTCGACGCTCCTGAGCACATTGCCGCCATTGCCCGGTCGGTTGTCCTCGGCGGCGCGACTGGTGTTCGTATCGAGGGTGCCGCCAACATAGAGGCCGTCCGCCGCCGGGTTGGCGTTCCCATCATCGGCCTGATCAAGGCCCGCCGTGCCGACACCGAGATTTACATCACCCCGACGCTTGCCAATGTGGCGTCGATCATCGACGCCGGCGCCGACATCGTCGCGCTGGACGCCACCAACCGCCCGCGTCCGGCGGATCTCAGGGCGATGCTCGACGCGATCGCGGCCAGGGGTCGCCTGTCGATGGGCGATGTCAGCACGCTCGACGAAGGCAAGCGCGCCATCGATGCCGGCGCCTCGGTCATCAGCACCACAATGGCCGGCTATACGCCTTACTCGAACCAGCAGCGCGGGCCAGACTTCAAGCTGATGGAACAGCTTGCCGGCGCCGGCCTGCCGTTTGTCGCCGAAGGCCGCATCTGGACGCCGCAAGAGGCCGTCCGCTGTTTCGAGCTCGGCGCCCGTTTCATCGTTGTCGGCGGCGCCATCACGCGGCCCGACGCCATCACCCGTGGCTTCGTCGACCAGGTCGCATCCTGGAGCGCCAACCCGCAATTGAAGAGGAACCAGTCATGATCGAACGCCGCCGCGTCGCCGTCATCGGTGCGGGCTTCATGGGCTCGATGCACGCCGCGATCTTCGCCAACATGGTGGGTTGCGAACTGGCGGCGATTGTCGATCCCAATCTGGATCTGGCGGGCGCTGTTGCCGCCAAGGCGCCGGGCTGCCAGGTCTACGCCAGCCACGAGGCGCTGCTGGCAGCCGAGCGCGACCTCGACCTCGTCTCGATCTGCACCCCCGACAATCTGCATCTGGCGCCGGCGGTTGCAGTTGCCCGGGCCGGCATCAACGTCTTCGTCGAAAAGCCGATCTCCTCCAAGGTCGAGGATGCACAGGCGATCATCGCGGCATGCGAGGCGGCCAAGGTCAAGCTCGGCGTCGGTTATCTCCTGCGCTTCGACCCGCGCTACGCGGCGGCCAGGGAGTTGATGACATCGGGCAAGATCGGCGAGCCGATCCACATCTATGCCCGCCGCAACAGCGCGCGCACCGAGGGCCCCAAGCGCTATGGCGGCAAGCTGCCGTTGGCGCTGCATGTCACCGTGCACGACGTCGACATGGTGCTGTGGATGCTCGTCGGGCAGCACCCGGTCTCCGTTTACGCCCAGCAGACCGACAGGCTGCTCGGCGCCTCCGGCACGCAGGACAGCCTGGCTGCCATCGTGCGCTTTTCCGGCGGCACGGTGGTGAATTTCGAAAGTGCCTGGTCGCTGCCGGCCGGCGCCCGCCACATGATCGATGCCCGCATGGAGCTGATCGGCACCGAAGGCTCGTTCGAAGTCCAGTGCGGCGACAGTGGCCTCTACTACGCCAGCAATGAAAGCTCGCGCGAGATCGACACCCAGCATTGGCCTGTCGTCAACGGCCGCCTCGACGGCGACCTGGCGCGTCAGCTCAGCGGCCTGCTGGGCTGGCTGGATGGCGCTGACATGCCGATCGCCAGCGGCCGCGATGCGCTTCGTTCGCTCGAACTGACACTGGCGATGATGCAATCGGCGGAGAGCGGCGAAATCGTGCGCCTCGGCTAGATCCCGAACCGAAGGTCAGCGAAGCGAAAAATGCAAACTGGTTCTCAGAAAAGATCACGCCCAAACAGACAGATAGAGAGAATTTGAACGAGGCCAAGCGGCCCAACAATGGGAGACGAAAACATGCTTACCAGACGCAATGTGTTGATGCTTACCGCGGCCATCGCCGCACTTGCCACGGCCTTGCCGGCTTCTGCGCAGGACAAGCCGTTCGACGGGGTGCAACTGTCGGTGCTGCTCGAAGGCCATCCGACAACCGACGCCATCCAGAGGATGCTGCCGGAATTCAAGCAACAGACCGGCATCGACGTCGCGCTCGAAATCGTTCCCGAGGGCGATATCACGGCAAAGGAATTGCTGGAGTTCTCCTCCAAGTCCGGACGCTATGACGTCGTCCAGAACAACATCATCTATTTGCCCGGATTCGTGAAGTCCGGCTTCATCGTGCCGCTCGACGACTTCCTGGCCAAGCATGCCGCGCAGTTCGACAAGGCCGATTTCGTGCCCGGCTATTTCAACACCAATGTTCTCGACGGCAAGGTCTACGGGCTTCCGGTCTATGGCGAGAGCACCTTCGTCATGTACCGCAAGGACCTGTTCGAACAGTATGGTCTCCCCGTACCCAAGACGTTCGAGGACATCGAGAACGCGGCCAAGACGATTTCGGAAAAGACCAACAAGCAGATCGCCGGCATCACCATGCGCGGCCAGCAAGGCATCCAGGGCGTTTATGTCTGGGCCGCCTATCTCTGGGGCTTCGGCGGGTCGTTTCTCGATGCCAGCGGCAAATCGGCGCTGGCAACGCCGGAGGGGGTCGCGGCACTCGACGCCTTCACCAAGGTGCTGAAGGACTACGGCCCGGTCGGCGTCGCCAATTTCGGCTGGGAGGAAAACCGGCTGCTGTTCCAGCAGGGCAAGGCGGCGATCACGCTCGATGCCACGGTCAACGGCGCCTACAATGAAGATCCCGCCGCCTCCTCGGTGGTCGGCAAGGTCGGCTATGTGCCGGTGCCGATGAAGTCGTCCTCGCCCAAGGGCGGTTCGTCGTCGCTTGCCGTCCATTCGATGTATGTCTCGGCCGAATGCAAGAACCAGGAGGCGGCCGCGTTCTTCGCCGCCTGGGCGACCGCCAAGGAGCAGCAGCTGAAGGCGATCGAAACCGATCCCAACTCCGGCGTGACATCGCTTGCAGTGCTCAACAGTGACAGCTTCAACAAGCGCTACGGCGCCTTCAAGGAAGGCATGATTGCCGCCATCAACGCCGGCAATCCGCAATATCTGCCGACCGTCGAGCAGGCCAATGAGATCATCAACAACACCGGCATTGCCGTTTCCAAGGCGCTTTCCGGCACCGCCAGTACCGCCGACGCCCTGAAAGAGGCAGATGAAGCCAACAACGCCGCGCTCGCCCGATAAGCGGGCAGGCGTGCCCTGCGGCGTGCGCTCCCTGTGCGCGGCAGGGCGATATCCTGAACTGATGGATTGAGCATCGTGGCAACAACAGCGTCGGACCCGACCAGGCACTTCTTCCAGCCGATCATCCTCTGCCTGACCGTGGCATCGGTCGCGCTGACGCTGTTCGTGGTCTGGATTTCGCTGCACGACCTGTCGCTGATGCGCGCCGGGCGCGAGAAATTCGTCGGCCTCGACAATTATCTGCGCTTCTTCGGCGATCCACGCGCCATGGCGGCACTGTGGCGCACGGTGTTGTTCACGACGCTGGCGACGGTGGTGGAAATCGCGCTCGGGCTCGCCGTCGTGCTCTTTCTCGACCGCGACTTCGCCATGAAGCGGCTGGTCAGGACGCTGCTTCTGGTGCCCATCATCATGACGCCGGTGGTTGTCGGCCTGACCTGGCGCTTCCTCTTCGATCCGGCCACCGGCATGGCGAATTATCTTCTGTCGTTGGCCGGCCTGTCGCAGGTCGACTGGCTGGGCAGCCCGCAGCTGGCGCTGTATTCGGTGCTTATCGCCGACATCTGGCAGTGGACGCCCTTCGTCATCCTTTTGGTGATGGCGGCACTGGAATCGGCGCCGACCGATCCGCTCAATGCCGCCCGCGTCGACGGCGCGCGCGAATGGCAGGTCACTTGGTATGTGCTGTTGCCGATGCTGCGCCGGGCGCTCGCCATCGTCGCGCTGATCCGGGCGATCGACAGCATCAAGGCTTTCGATCTCTTCTACATCATGACCCGCGGCGGACCGGCGCTGTCGACCGAGACGCTGAACTATTATGGCTACATCGCCGCCTTCACCAATTTCGACATCTCCTACGCGCTGGCCATCGCCATCATCCTGACCATCTTCACCAATGTCGCGCTGCTGACCATGTACAGTGTTCTGTTCCCGAAAGCGGGAGAGCGCTGATGGCCAGGCGTGCGGGTTTCTATCTCGGGCTGCTTCTGCTGTTGCTGGCGGTGCTGTTCCCGCTCTACTGGGTCGTCGTCACCTCGTTCAAGACGACGCGCGATGCGTTCGCCATTCCGCCGGTCTGGTTGTTCAGTCCGACGCTGGAAAACTACCGCACGGTGTTCGCCAACCGCGGCTTCCTCAGCGCCTTCGCCAACTCCTTCATCATCTCCATCCTGTCCAGCGCGCTGGCGGTGGCGGTTGGCTCGGTCGCCGCCTACGGGCTGGCGCAGCAGCCGGGCGACCTGCGCCGCTCCAAGGAAAAATTCATCCTCAGCCTGCGCATCGCCCCGGCACTGCTGTTCGTCATCCCGATGTATTATCTGGCGACGCGGATCGGCGCGCTGAACCAGCACTGGCTGCTGATTGCGGCCTATGCATTCGTCAACGTCCCGTTCGCCATCTCGCTGCTGATCACCTTCTTCGACGACATCCCAAAGGAATTGCGCGATGCGGCTCGCGTCGACGGCGCGCGCGAGTTCAGCGTGTTCTGGCATGTCTATCTGCCAGCAGCCCGCGGCGGCATGGTGGCGACGCTGATCCTGTGCGTGCTGTTCACCTGGAACGAGTTCTTCGTCGCCCTGGTGCTGACCGGCCGCGACACGCAGACGCTTCCCGTCAGTATCACCTCGTTCCTGACATTCCAGGGCATCCAGTGGGGCGCGCTCACCGCCGCCGCCACCCTCATCATGCTGCCGATGATCGTGCTTGGCATTCTGGTCCAGGGGCAGATTGTGCGCGGTATGACACTCGGCAGCGTGAAGGGTTAGATCCGATGGCGAATTTGTCGATAAGGTCGGTGTCGAAATCCTACGGTGCGGTCAGCGTGCTGGATGACATCTCGGTCGAGGTCGAGGAGGGCTCCTTCGTCGTGCTGCTCGGGCCATCCGGCTGCGGGAAATCGACATTGCTGCATGCGGTTGCCGGGTTGAACCCGATCGATTCCGGCACCATCGTCATCGGCGACCGCAACGTCACCAACCTGCCGGCACGCGATCGTGACGTGGCGATGGTGTTCCAGTCCTATGCGCTCTACCCGACCATGTCGGTGGCCGAGAACATCGCCTTCCCGCTGAAGATGCGCGGGCTAGACCGCAAGACATCCGGCGAGAAGGTCGATGCGGTGGCCAAGCTGCTGCAGATCGAACCGCTGCTGGGTCGCAAGCCACGTGAGTTGTCCGGCGGCCAGCGGCAGCGCGTCGCCATCGGCCGGGCGCTGGTGCGCGACCCCAAGCTATTCCTGTTCGATGAGCCGCTGTCGAACCTCGACGCGGCCTTGCGCACGGAATTGCGGGCCGAGATCAAGCGCCTGCACCAGTCGATCCACCGCACCATGGTCTATGTGACGCACGACCAGACCGAAGCGCTGACGCTTGCCGACAAGATCGTCGTGCTGAAGGCCGGCAAAATCGAGCAGGTCGGCACGCCGCTGTCGCTCTATGACGATCCCGACAATGCCTTCGTCGCCGGCTTCATCGGTTCGCCGCGCATGAATTTCCTCAAGGCGACGGTGGCCGATGACGGCAAGGCGCTGCGCGTCGGCGATGCCAGGGTCGACATCTCTCACCTGGCGTCGAGATTAAGCAATGGCCAGGAGGTCAGCCTGGGCATCAGGCCGGAACATCTCGACGAGAAGCAAGGAGTCGAGCTTTCGCTTGCCGTCGACGTCACCGAGCGCCTCGGATCGACCTCCTACGTTCACGGCGTGCTGCCGAGCGGCGAAACGGTGGTTGCCGAGCGGCGCGAGGACCAGCCGGGGTTCGGCGAGACCATAACGCTGCGCTTCCAGCCCGGCCGCACGCGCATTTTCGACGCGCAAGGGATGCGCGTTCGCTAAGCCGCCTGCGCCATCCGCTCCGAGCTCATGCGATAAGAGATCGCTTCGGCCAGATGGATGCGGCCGACGGTCTCGCTGGCTTCGAGATCGGCGAGGGTCCGCGCCACCTTCAGCACGCGGTGGTAGGCCCGCGCCGAAAAGGCGAGCTTTTCGCTGGCGTCCTTGAGCAGTGACAGGCCAGCGGCGTCGGGCATGGCGATCTCCTCGATCACCGAGGGCGCGCAATGCGCGTTGGTGGTGGCTCGGGTAGCGCCGAGCCGTTCGAACCGCTCGCGCTGGATGGTGCGGGCGCGCGCCACGCGCAGCGCCACATCGGCACTTTTCTCCGCCCGGTCGGGCCGGATCAAGTCGCTGGCCGAGACCGCCGGCACCTCGATCCGGAGATCGATGCGGTCGAGCAACGGGCCCGAAATGCGCGCCTGGTAGTCGGTGCGGCAGCGCTCGCCGCGCAGGCAGCGATAGCCCGGCTCGCCGGCCATGCCGCAGCGGCACGGGTTCATCGCCGCCACCAGCTGGATACGCGCCGGATAGGTGACGCGATGGTTGGCCCGCGCGATCATGCAGTCGCCGGTCTCCAGTGGCTGGCGAAGCGCGTCGAGCGTCTGCGGCGTGAACTCGGGAAATTCGTCGAGGAACAGCACGCCGTGATGGGCGAGCGACACTTCGCCGGGCCGCGCCCTTATGCCGCCGCCGACCATCGCCGCCATCGAAGCCGAATGGTGCGGGGCGCGGAACGGCCGCCTGTCGGTCAATTTGCCTTCGCCGAGCTCACCCGCCACCGAGGCGATCATCGAGACTTCCAGCAATTCCTTCGGCGCCAGCGGCGGCAGGATCGACGGCAGCCGCTGCGCCAGCATCGACTTGCCCGAGCCCGGCGGCCCGATCATCAGCAGATTATGCCCACCGGCCGCCGCCACCTCCAGCGCCCGCTTGGCGGTCTCCTGTCCCTTGATGTCGGCAAGATCGGGCAGGTCGCGCGCTGCGGCGTGGATGCCGGCTTCCGGCCGCGACAGCACCTGCGTGCCGCGAAAATGATTGGCAATCGCGATCAGACTGCGCGGCGCCAGAATGTCGAATTCCCGCCCCGCCCAGGCGGCTTCTGGCCCGCAGGCGAACGGACAGATCAGGCCCTTGCCCTCGGCATTGGCGGCGATCGCCGCTGGCAAGGCTCCGGCGACCGCGGCAATCGTGCCGTCGAGCGACAACTCGCCAAGCACGACATAGCCGGCCAGCATGTCGCCCGGAATGGCGCCAAGTGCGGCCATCAGGCCGAGCGCGATCGGCAAATCGTAGTGACTCCTCCTTGGGCAGGTCGCCCTCCTTGGGCAGGTCGGCGGGCGCCAGGTTGACCGTGACTTTCTTCGACGGCATCGACAGGCCGGAAGCATGAAGTGCTGCCTGCACCCGCTCGCGGCTTTCGGCCACTGCCTTGTCGGCCAGGCCGACGATGTGCATGTTGACCTTGCCGGGCGCGATCATCACCTGCACGTCGACCGGCACGGCCTCGATGCCCTGGAAAGCGACCGTGCGAACCCGCGCCACCATTTTCTGCCCCCGGATATGGGCTTGCCCCAGCCCGTGCGATCGGGCCAGGAACGGCCCCTAGGGGAGACAATCACAATTCCTTGGTCAAATCAAGAACATTACAGGAACAGTTGAGCGCGTAGGTTGCAGCCGAACAGAGCCAAGTTGCAAAAGCGGAACATGGTTAAGACAAAATGAAAACGGTTACTTCCGCTTGTCCTCGACCGCGTCCCAGAACAGGCTGGCGATGTCTGCGCCGCCGAAGCGCTGCACCTCGCGCACGCCGGTGGGCGACGTCACGTTGATCTCGGTCATGTAGTCGCCGATGACGTCGATGCCGACGAGGATGAAGCCGCGCTCTTTCAGCGACGGCCCGATGCGGGCGCAGATCTCGCGCTCGCGTTCCGTCAGCTCGGCCTTTTCGGCGCGGCCGCCGACATGCATGTTGGAGCGGGAATCATGCTCCGCCGGCACTCGGTTGATGGCGCCGACCGGCTCGCCGTCGATCAGGATGATGCGCTTGTCGCCCTTGCGCACGTCCTTGAGATAGCGCTGCACGATATAGGGTTCGCGAAACATCTGGCCGAACATTTCCAACAGCGATGCAAGGTTGCGGTCGCCCTCGAGCAGATGGAAGATGCCGGCGCCGCCATTGCCGTAGAGCGGCTTGACGATGATGTCGCCGAACTCCTTGCGGAAGGCAGCAACTTCGAGCGGATCCTTGGTGATCAGCGTGTCCGGCATCAGGTCGGCAAATTCGGTGACGAAGATCTTTTCCGGGCTGTTGCGCACCCATGCCGGGTCGTTGACGACCAGCGTTTTCGGATGGATACGCTCGAGGATGTGCGTGGTGGTGATGTAGTTCATGTCGAAGGGCGGATCCTGGCGCAGCAGCACGACGTCCATCTCCGACAGATCGGTACGCACCTTCTCGCCCAGCGAATGGTGGCTGCCCTTCTCGTCGCGCACCTGCATTTCTTCGATGCGGGCAAACACCTTGCCGTCGCGCAGCGACAGCCGGTCGGGCGTGTAGTGGAACAGAAGATGGCCGCGCCGCTGCGCCTCCAGCGACAGTGCGAACGAGGTGTCGCCGGCGATCGACACGGTGGAGATGTGGTCCATCTGGACGGCGATTTTCAGCTTCATGGCGGGTCTCCGGCGGCTCTGATGGGCGACTGTCTTGCCTGTACAGGCTCACTGCCCGTCTGCCAATCGCGACCTTTTGAAGATTGGCATCAGACAACCGTAAGCTCGGCCCTGCCGGTCATTTGGTGACAAGGCGGCTTGCGCGTCTTCGTTTTCTTGAGTCCGAATGAGCACCTCGCGTCGATCCTTCGGAACAGGTCGCGGTTTGCCGCGAAAAATCGATTTCGCGATACGTTTCCTAAAGGGTTTGCTGCCAGTCTGGAAATAAATTCCGACGTCACAAAACAGGGACACCGATGCAAACTTCGTTTGGCACCGGTCAGGCAAACAGGGAGAGCACGGATCTGGCATTCACAGATCCGTTGACCGGGCTTGGCAACCATCGCCGCTTCTTCGACAAGGTCGATCGCCTGATCGCCGATCGTGCCGACGACCCGGCGCCGTTTACCGTCGGCATTCTCGACCTTGACGGCTTCAAGCCGATCAACGATTTGTTCGGCCACAAGGCCGGCGACGATATCCTGATCCAGGTCGCGATGCGGCTGCGCGCCTCGATGGATGGCCACTCCACGGTCTGCCGCATCGGCGCCGACGAGTTCGCCTTTCTCTACCCCCTGGTGTTCAGCGAGGAAGCGGCGGCCGAAAAATCGCGCATGCTGATCGAGATCCTGTCGGCGCCCTACGATGTCGGCGAACGCACCGCCAGGCTCTCGGCGTCGGTCGGCTGCTCGCTGTTCTATTCTGGCGACGAGACCACCGAGATCCTCATCAACAAGGCAGAAACGGCACTCTACCACGCCAAGCGTTCCGGCCGTGGCCGCGTCGTCGTCTACACCCGCGAGATGGAAGAAGCGGCCAAGCGCGTCACCCGCATCGAACAGGCGCTGCGCCGCGCTGTCTCGGCCGGCGAGGTGGAGCCGCATTTCCAGCCCATCGTCGATCTCAACACGCGCCGCACCATCGGCTTCGAGACGCTGGCGCGCTGGACCGACCGCGATCTCGGCTCGGTGCCGCCAACCGTCTTCATTCCCATCGCCGAGGAGCGCGGCATCATCGGCCCGCTATCGCAGCTGGTGCTGCGCAAGGCGACGGAGGCCGCCAGAAGCTGGCCGAAGGACCTGTTCCTGTCGTTCAACCTGTCGCCCTCGCAGCTCGTCGACCAGAACACCGGCCTGCACATACTGGCGATCCTCGACCGCACCGGCTTCGATCCGCGCCGGCTGGAGATCGAGATCACCGAGACCGGCCTGATGAACGACCCTGCCTCGGCCGCGCAGATCGTCGAGGATCTGCGCCGTGTCGGCATCCGTGTCTCGCTCGACGATTTCGGCACCGGCCAGTCCTCGCTCGGCCGCTTGCGCGAATTCCATTTCGACAAGCTCAAGATCGACCGCGCCTTCGTCTCCTCGATTCTCGATGATAGACCGTCCGAACACATCATCCGTGCCATTCTCGCCATGTGCGAGGGGCTCGGCATGGACGTGGTCGCCGAAGGCATCGAGCAGGAAGCGCAGGCCGATCGCCTCGTCCAGTTCGGCTGCGCCGGCGGGCAGGGCTATCTGTTCGGCAAGCCGGTCGATGCCGACGCCACGCTCGGCTATCTCCGCGATTCCTTCCGCGGTGCCTTGCGCGCCAAGGCGATCTGACATTCGATCCCGAAGCCGCCGCCAATCCTGATGATGGCGCCGCGTGTTCAGTGCGGCGCATTGTCGTTTTGTCTGACATAAGCCCTGAAATTCGACGGTTCGCCCTTGCCCGCGCGCCTTGCGTGGCTAGGATGCGCGCCGGCCACGCTGGGAGACGAGAACGATGATGCCATCGGCGCATTTTGCCGACCTCGAAGGAACCTCGGTGCTGATCACCGGCGGCGGCTCCGGAATCGGCGCGGCACTGACCGAGGGTTTTGTGCGCCAGGGCGCCAATGTCGCCTTCATCGACATCGCCGACGGCCCAAGCGTGATCCTCGCCGACCGCATCGAGAAAGAGTTCGGCCGGCGGCCGCTCTATCTCAAGACCGATTTGCGCGACGTCGAGGCCTTGCAGGCCTCGGCGGCCAGGGCGGCGCAGGCGCATGGCGATGTCACCGTGCTGGTCAACAATGCCGCCTGGGACGAACGCCACGCCGTCGAGGACGTGACGGTCGAATTCTGGGACAACAACCAGGCCATCAATCTGCGGCCGCATTTCTTCACCGCGCAAGCGGTGGCGCCGGGCATGAAGCGGGCCGGCGGCGGCTCGATCATCAACTTCACCTCGACATCCTATCTCATCAACCATCCCGACATGCCGTCCTACACCGCTGCCAAGGCCGGTATCCTGGGCCTGACCAAGGGGCTGGCCGGCAAGCTCGGCGTGGACGGCATCCGCGTCAACGCCATTGCGCCCGGCTGGGTGATCACCGAGCGGCAGAAGGATCTCTGGGTGACCGAACAGGCGCTTGCCGCCCATGTCGCCAAGCAGTGCATCAAGCAGGTCATGCAGCCGGACGACATCGTCGGCACGGTTCTGTTCCTGGCCTCGGACGCATCGCGCATGCTGACCGCGCAGATGCTGATCGTCGATGGAGGTTTCCTGTGAGCCCAGGGTTTGCTGGCAACGCGCCGGCGCTGGCCGCCGTCGACTGGGGCACGACCCGCATGCGGGTCTGGCTGATCGACGGACAGGGCAAGGTTGTTGCCGAACGCCGCAGCGATGACGGCCTGATCACCGCCCAGCAAAAGGGCTTTTCGGTCCTTCTCGAAGGGCATCTGGCGGCGATGGGAGCGCCGGAAGCGCTGCCCGTCATCATTTGCGGCATGGCCGGCTCCCGCCAGGGCTGGCTGGAGGCGCCGTATGTGACGGTGCCAGCGCCGCTCCGTGCCATCCTGGCCGGTGCGGCTGGGGTGCCCGGCCAGAGCCGCGACATCCGCATCGTTCCGGGCCTTGCCCAGCGTCTGACTGACGCGCCCGACGTCATGCGTGGCGAGGAAACACAGCTTGCCGGCGCCGGCCTGCCGGCCAAGGGACGCCAGCTGGTCTGCATGCCCGGCACCCATTCGAAATGGGTGCTGGTCGAGGACGGCGCCGTTGCCGGTTTCGGCACCTGGCCGACCGGAGAGCTGTTTTCCGTGCTTGCCGCCCACTCGATCCTGCGCCATTCGCTCGGCGAACATCCAGGACCGGTTGTTTCTGGCAATCCGTTCTTCCGACGTTGGTGCGAAACCGCATTGGGCGAAGGCGGCGATGTCACCTCCCGGCTGTTTTCCATCCGCGCCGCCGGACTGCTCCAGGATCTGAAAGCCGACGATGCCGCGGCTTGCCTGTCCGGGCTTTTGATCGGCGGCGAAATCGCCTCCGCCAGCCGCCGCCATGGCGCCGGCGCGGAACCTGTCGTGCTGGTTGCCTCCGGCGCGCTGGCCACGCTCTACAGTGAGGCGCTCGGCCTCGCCGGGCTCGGCGTGCGAACCGTCGATGCCGACGAGGCGGTGCGTGCCGGCCTCGTCGAGGCGGCGCGCGAGAATGGCATGATCGCCAGAATTGGAGCAGCCCTATGAGCCAGACCGCACCTTTTCCCAAGCTCAAGCGCGGGCTGGTCGCCATCCTGCGCGGCCTCAAGCCGACCGAGGCGATCGCAATCGGCCAGGTACTGTTCGACGCCGGCATCGAGGCCATCGAAGTGCCGCTCAATTCACCCGAGCCGTTTTCGTCGATCGCCCGGATTGTCGACGTGCTGCCGAAAACCGCCCTGGTCGGCGCCGGCACGGTGCTGACGCCAGCCGATGTCGATGGCTTGCACAAGGCCGGCGGTCGGTTGCTGGTCAGCCCCAACATCGATGCCGAGGTGATGGCGCGTGCCACGCACTACGGCATGGTGACCATGCCCGGCGTGTTCACGCCGAGCGAAGCCTTCCTGGCGATCAAGCTCGGCGCCTCGGCCCTGAAATTCTTCCCGGCGAGCGTGCTCGGCGCCGGCGGTATTTCCGCGATGCGCGCGGTGTTGCCGGCGCAGACGGTGGTCGGCGCCGTCGGCGGCGTCTCTGAAAAAGACTTTGCCGGCTACAAGGCGGCGGGCGTGACGGCCTTTGGACTGGGCTCCAGCCTGTTCAAGCCGGGCATGAGCGTCGACGACGTCGCGGCGCGCGCACGCGCCGCCGTTACGGCCTGGGATGCGGTGTTCGGAGAAGCATGATGAGTGAAGCGATCGTTTCGGTTTTTTCAGATCACGTCTGCCAGCTGGGCGAAGGGCCGAGCTACGATCCCGCCACCGATACGCTGTTCTGGTTCGACATCGTCAACAGCCAGCTTCTGGAAAAGCGCCTGTCCGGCGGCGCGACCACCGTCCATGAGCTTGGCCGGATGGCGAGCGCCATCGCCGTCATCGACGAGAAGCGCCAACTGATCGCCACAGAGACCGGCCTTTATGTCCGCGATGTCGCGACCGGCAAACTGACGCTGCACACACCTGTTGAGGCCGACAACCCGGTCACGCGCTCCAACGATTCCCGGGTCCATCCCTGCGGTGCCCTGTGGATGGGCACGATGGGCAAGAAGGAGGAAAAGGGCGCCGGTTCGATCTACTGGTTTTTCAAGGGCGAACTGCGCCGCCTGTTTTCGGACATCACCGTGTCGAACTCGATCTGCTTTTCGCAGGATGGCAAGATCGCTTACTACACCGACACCTCGACCGGGCTGCTGATGCGCGTCGCCTGCGACCCGGCGACCGGCCTGCCTGCCGGTGAGCCGAAGGTGTTCGTCGATCACCGCTCGGCCAAGGGCTATATCGACGGGTCCGTGCTCGACCGCGACGGCATCCTGTGGAACGCCGTCTGGGGCGGCAGCGTCATTGAAGCCTATGGACCCGACGGCAAGCTCGTCCGCACGGTCGCCATGCCGGTGACGCAGCCATCCTGCCCGGCCTTTGTCGGCGCCAAGGCCGACCGGTTGGCGGTCACCTCCGCCTGGTCGGGCAAGGATGAGAAGCAGCGTCTGCTGGATCTGCAGGGCGGCATGACCTTTCTGCTCGATATTCCCGTCAATGGCCGCTTCGAGCCGCGTGTGCTGATCGCCTGATCGAACCGCATTCTGCGGCCGGCGGTTGCGTTGTCACGCAACCGCCGGCGCCGTGTCGGTTTCGCGAGAGCCCGACGCCTTCACCGTGCGATGGTAGGCGATCGTACCGCCGGGAACCGTTCATCTCATGCCGAGCCGCAAGCCAGGACTGATCCTCGTTCATGAGCCGGAAAAGGCCTGTTTCGAGCGGCTGGTCGCCGACGGTCATGCGCCAGAGCGCGCCGCCGAAATCGCGTCCTATCTGGCGCAGTCAACCGACCTCGCCGCTGAATTCGAGGCGCTTGGCCGTGCCTGCCAGGCACGCGGCCTGTCTTTCACGCCGGTGGCGCTCGACGACGCCGCGGGCGTGCTCGCCGGCGATGATCCCGGCACGACGCTGGTCTGGACGCTGACCGACGGCATCGCCTATTTCCGCGGCGGCGCCGCACCCGCTCTGGCGCGACTGGGCGGGTTCAAGACGATCGGCGCCGACGATGCGCTGTTTGCACTCTGCCAGGACAAGTTCCGCTCCGGCGCGGTGCTTGGCGCACTCGGCCTGCCGGTGCCGCAAGCCGGGCTTGCGCGCGACGGCAAATGGCTGGTCGAGCCGCCGGCGTCTACCGCCGGCTGGTTCGTCAAGCCCAACCGGCTCGGCGCCAAGATCGGCATCTGGCCGGATTCGCGCGTGGCTGATCTCGGCCATGCGCTGGAGCTCAGCCGGCGCGTCTTCGCCGCCTACCGCGACGATGTCGTCGTCCAGCCCTATGTCGCCGGCCGCAATGTGCGCGCCAGTTTCCTCGGCGTGACGCCGGAAGCCGGCGTCGAAGCGCTCGGCATCGCCTTTGTCGATTCAGGGGCCGATTTCCAGACCATGGCCGACAGCCTGGCGCTTTACGGTGAAACCGGCGAGGCGGCCAAGGCAGCCGGGCTTTACGTAGAACCCGAGCTGGTGGCGGTTGGCGATGTCCAGCCGGCCGCCGACGCCGGGATTCGCGCGATCGCCGAGCGGTTGATGAGCGGGCTAGGCCTGCGCGACGTGTTTTCCGTCGATTGCAGGGTCGAGGCCGACGACACCGTTCATCTGATCGAGTTCGAGGTCTGCCCCGGCCTGCCCTGCTTCGATTTCCGCGCCTATTGCCGGTCTCAATGGGGCGCGGAGCTCGCCGATGCGATGGCCGAAACGGCTGCCAGCCGGCTGAAAGGCTAGCGCCGTCGCACCCTGGCAGCGTTGCGGCCGCAATCGCTTGCCCTTGACGCTTCTCCCGTACCGCCTAGCGCTTCGGAGCACCTTGGTAGAGGTACCGAAGCGGGAGGGCGACGAGAGCGAATGAAATTGCGATGAGTAGAAACCAATAGAGGTACGGATCTTGGACCCGATCAAGGATTTGCACGCCACCGCCATGTTTTGGGATGGTGGCTTTCCCCTCCCATAGCCAGAAGCCAACGAATGCGGCGCCAACGAGCATCTGTGCTATCAAAAGGGCCTTGATGATTGGTGAGTGCCGATTGCCTCCGGCCATGTAGTGCCCCCTGTAAGCGCCTACACCGTACCTCAGGAGATTGGATACTTCCAGCAAGTTTACCCCCTATGGCATTCGCTCGACTGCCTGCAAAGCCGGGTCCATCTTGTCCCAGGCGTGGCCGTGGCTCGTGTAGGTGACCATCTGCGGATTGAACTGTTCCGGGTCGTCAAGACTGGTCGCGTGGATAGCAATCAGTTCAGGCATGGCGACCGATATCAGGAAGACCGGCGTTCCGCAGGTTGGACAGAAGGTGTGGATCTTTTCGTTGCCGCTGGCGCTCGCCACCCGCCAGGTGCTCACCTGGCCGGTGATTGCCATATCGGCGCGCTGGCCGAAGGTCAGATAGGATCCGTGGCCGGTGCCTGAGCGCTTCTGGCAATCAAGGCATTGGCAGTGGTTCTGGAAGATGGGCTCACCGCTTGTTTCATAGCGGATCGCGCCGCATGCGCATCCGCCGCTATAGCGCTTGGTCATTGTCGTTCTCCACTGGCTTGGTTCGGCGTGATATCGAAGGGCATCAGGCCGATTTCGGCTTGGCGAAAATGTCGATGCCGCTGCCGGTTTCCAGGAAGGATTTCAGGCTGGATAGCACGGCCGGCCATCCCTGGCTGACGCCTTTCGCCATGCCACTGCCGGCTTCGAGCTCGTCATGGGTGACGGTGAGCCGCACCATGGTGTCGTATTCCTCGATGCCGAAGGTCACCCGGCTCGTTTTCGACGGATCGTCGGCCTGCGAAGCGTTCGCCCAGCTGATGACGAGACGGGTCGGCGGCGAAATCTCGACGACCTTGCCGACGAGTTCAACGGTCCGTTCGTCATTGGCGCGGATATGCTCCCATTTCGATCCCGCCTTCCAGTCGGAGACATTCTCATGGCCCCAGTAGCGCCTTGCGACGTCCGGCTTGATTATGGCCTCGAACACCTTTTGCGGCGTCGAGCGGATATAGGTCACGTAGACAAAGCTGGTCGTTTCCTTGGTCATTGTCATTCTCCTTCGAGTTCTTGCTTCAGGTCGTGCAGCAGGCTGAGCCGCTGCCGTTCGAATTTCCGCACCCAGCGCTCGTAGACTTCGTGCAGCGGCACGGGGTTGATGAAATGCAGCTTTTCCCGGCCACGCTTGACCGTGCTCACCAGATTGGCCGCCTCCAGCAGGTCGATGTGCTGGGTGGCGGACTGCCTTGCCATGTCCAGATGGTCGCAAAGCTGGCCGAGCGTCTGCCCGTTCTTCTCGCACAGAAGGTCAAGCAGCCTTCTGCGTGTCGGGTCGCCCAGCGCTTTGAAAACCTTGTCAGCGTCCATCGGCCTCACTCAATCTGTGAAGCTATAATATGCAGGTAAATACCTGCATGTCAACCGTCAATTATCCGGCCTCGCAAGGTTGGATGCGGCTATTCGGACTCGGACGTCGATTGCGCGATGGGTCGCGCGCCGGCCATGTACCTGATGTCGGAGCCCTGCTTGGCGGCGCCAAGCTGCGGACGCGAACCTGCAGGATTTCGTCTGAAGTCCTGCTATTAGCGCTGCAGCAGGGATTTGACAGGATGCCTATCGACGGCCGAGATTTCATCGTTCGTTTGGGTGGACCATCATAAGCATTCGAGATTGGCCGAAGCCTCCCAACTTCGTCATCCTCGGGTCTGCGCTGCGTCGCTACGCTCCTTGCTTCGCCCGTGGATGACGAAGGCGCTGGGCGTTTGCGCCAATCGCCAAGGTATGCAGTCCGTCACGTCCGCGATTCGTCAAAACTGCTCCAGGCGGATTTTAGGCGCCCTCGACCAGCACAATCTCGCCGTCGGCGACCTTCTGGCGGATGGCGACAGCGCGCTGGTATTCCGGCGAGTGGTAGCAATCATGTGCGGCGGCGAGCGATTCGAACTCGATGATGACGTTGCGTGCGCGGCCGGACCCTTCGGCCTTTTCATGTTCGCCGCCGCGGGCCAGGAATTTCGCGCCGAAGCGCTCGAAGGCAGGCTTGGCAGCGGCGACGTAGTCCTTGTAGCCTTCGGCGTCGCGCACATCGACACGAGCGATCCAGTATCCCTTGGGCATGTCTTGTCTCCGAATTTTTCTTGGGAAATTATGCCGAGCGCATTTCATCCAAGATGGCTTCGGCCGCTTCTCGTTTGTTGGCGGCCGCGACGATCGGGCGACCGACGACGAGGTGGCTGGAGCCGTTGCGGATTGCCTGGCCCGGCGTCACCACGCGCTTCTGGTCGCCGTGATCGCTGCCCGCCGGCCGGATGCCGGGCGTTACCACCGCCATGTCGGGGCCGACGATGCGGCGCACCGCTTCGGCTTCCGCGGCCGAGCAGACGATGCCGCCCATGCCGGCATGCAGCGCCTGTTCCGAGCGCCTGAGCACCAGCGTATGCGGGTCATACTCGTAACCGACATCGATCATGTCCTGCTCGTCCATCGAGGTCAGCACGCTGACGGCAAGCAGGCAAAGATCGCTGCCGCGCGCTGCTTCCACCGCCGCCGCCATCGCCTTGGGATAGGCGTGGATGGTCAGCATGGTCACGCCCATCTTGACGATGTTCTCGACGCCCTTGGCCACTGTGTGATCGATGTCGAGCAGCTTCATGTCGAGGAAGACCTTGGTGCCGCCACTGGCCAGTTCCTTGGCGAAATCGAGCCCGCCGGCGAAGGCCAGCTGGTAGCCGATCTTGTAGAAGGAGACGACGCCGTCGAGTTCGCGCACCGCCTGCTCGGCTTCCTTCACGGTCGGCACGTCGAGGCCGACGATCAGTCTTTCCTGCATGGATTGGGCCTGCAAGGTGCCGGCAATCATGTCGCGATCCGGGTGGACAGCATGCGCGAGGTTTCGATCAGCGTGCGGCATAGGTGCTCCATCGATTTGTGCAGTCTTTCGTCACGGAAATTGCCGTCCTCGTCGAAGGCGTCGCCGCCCTCGGGCACCGAGCATTCCGGCGTCACCACCTCCATCTGGCAGCGCACCAGAACGGCGCGCAGGTGGTTGATGCAGCGGATGCCGGCAAAGTGCCCGTTGGAGGATGAGCAGAGGCCGGCGACCTTGCCGGCAAGCGGCCTGACCGGCCAGCCGGCATCCCTGCGCACCCGGCTCACCCAGTCGATCGTGTTCTTGAGCAGCGGCGGAATGGAGCCGTTATATTCGGGCGTGGCGATCAGCAGCCCGTCATGGGCGATCACCAGACGGCCGAGTCTCTGAGCGTTTTCGGGAACGCCCTTTTCCTTTTCCAGATCCTCGTCCATGATCGGCAAGGGATAGTCGGCGAGCGAGATGCGGGTCACCTCGGCGCCTTGCATGGCAAGTTCCTTCTGCGCCACGTCGGCGGTCCTGCCGCTGTAGGCGCCGCTGCGCACCGAGCCGGCAAAGACGAGGATTTTCGGGATCACTGCCATTGGCCACCCTTGTTCCCGGACAGGTACAGCCAAGGATCGAGCAAATCAACGCGCTGGCGCGATAAAACGTTTGGGATTAGCAGAAGCCCCCGGGCTTCGTCATCCCTGGGCGGAGCAGGAGCGAAGCTCCGTCGCGGAGACCCTGGGATCCATGCCGCGACCTTGATCGAAGAGTGCCGCGGTGCAGAATCTTGCGCCGTAGCGGCGCTCGGAAGTCGCGGCATGGATCCTCGGGTCTGCGCTGCGTCGCTGCGCTCCTTGCTCCGCCCGTGGATGACGAAGCGAGGGATGTTCCCGCCATCGCCAAGGTATTCGGTCAGCACTGGCGATCCGCGAACAACCCCGCGCGGAGGAACTAATGCGCTTCGCGGCGGTAGATCCACAGCTGGGTCGGCGGGATGTTGCGGAGGATGAAATCGAAATGCTTGACCGTATAATTGCCGCGGCCGGCCGGGATCGGCGACATCGGGCCATAGGTCAGCTGCACGATCGGCCGTCCGGACGGGATGCGGTCGAGCAGGCTCTCGATATAGGCGATGCGCTGGGCGACCGGAAAGTTGAGCAGCGGCACGCCCGAAACGACGGAATCGAAGATCATCCCGCTCTTGTCGCCAAGCGTGGCGTTGAGGTTGAAGGCGTCGCCCTCGATGACGTTGACGCCGGGATAGAGCCGCCGCAGGTGACGCACGAAATCCGTGGAATATTCGACCGCGTAGAGGTTTTCGGGCCGCACGCCCTGGGCCAGGATGGCGCGGGTGATGACTCCAGTGCCGGGCCCGACCTCGAGCACCGGCAGGCCGGATTTCGGATTGACGATCGAGGCCATCTTGCGGGCGGTGATCGAACTGGTCGGCACGATCGAGCCGACCGTCTTCGGCTTGTCGATCCAGCCCTTGAAGAATTTGAGTTCGTCGTCGAACTTCTCGACAAGCGCCTTCCGCAGTCCAGGGCCACGTGTCATGCAAGCTCTCCTCAGTGCTCCCCGCAAGTTACATAACACCTGAGCGGTGCAAGGCAAGGCGGGGCCAGGCTCATGTCGTGGATAAGATAATTTTCGTCGCGTCTCAAGGCGCGACCCGTCTCGCGAATTTTCGCTGCCCAAACCGGCTTCCGCCGCCGGCCAGCGCCCATCAACGCTCGCCGAAGGACTCGAAGAAATCCTTCATGCGGGAAAAAAAGCCGCTCGATTGAGGCGAATTGTCCTGCGAGGAGAGCTGTTCGAACTCCTCCAGCAGCTCGCGCTGGCGCCGCGACATGTTCTGCGGCGTCTCCACCGCTGTCTCGATGTAGAGATCGCCGATGTTGGGCTGGCGCAGCACCGGCATGCCCTTGCCCTTGAGCCGGAACCGGCGGCCGCTCTGAGTGCCTTCCGGCACTTTCACCTTGGTCTGCGTGCCATCCAGCGTCGTCACCTCGAAGGAACCGCCCAGAGCGGCTGTCGTCATCGAGATCGGCACATTGCAATAGAGGTCGGCGCCGTCGCGCTGGAAGAACTCGTGCGGCTTGACCGCCAGGAAAATATAAAGGTCGCCCGACGGTCCGCCGCGCAGGCCGGCCTCGCCTTCATTGGCAAGGCGGATGCGGGTGCCGTCCTCGATGCCGGCCGGGATGTTGACCGATAGCGAACGCTCCTCGGTGACGCGGCCTTGGCCGGCGCATTTCGGGCATGGATCCTTGATCGTCTGGCCGCGCCCTTGGCATTGCGGGCAGGTGCGCTCGATCGAGAAGAAGCCTTGCGTGGCGCGCACCTTGCCGTGGCCGTTGCACATCGAGCAGGTGACGGGCTGGGTGCCGGGCTTGGCGCCGCTGCCCGAGCATTCCGAGCATGAGATCGACGCCGGCACGCGGATCTGCGCGGTCTTGCCGGCAAAAGCCTCTTCCAGCGAGATTTCCATATTGTAGCGCAGATCGGCACCGCGTTCGCGGCCGCCCGACGAGCGGCGCTGGCGCCCGCCCATCATGTCGCCGAAAATATCCTCGAAAATATCGGCGAAGCCGCCGGCGCCAAAGCCTTGCGCGCTGCCATTCATGCCGCCCTGTTCGAAGGCGGCGTGGCCGAAGCGGTCATAGGCCGCACGCTTCTGCGGGTCCTTCAGCGTCTCGTAGGCTTCGTTGATTTCCTTGAACTTGTGCTCGCAGGAATGATCGCCGGGGTTGCGGTCGGGATGGAACTGCATGGCGAGCTTGCGGAAAGCGCCCTTGAGCTCCTTCTCGTCGGCGCCTTTCTGGACGCCCAGCGTTTCGTAGAAATCAGCTTTCATTTTTTCCCGCTGTCCGGATGCTCAACGTCTTCAAGCATTGTTGCGTCTTTTGCGGCACCGACGTTTCGATTTAGGTGCGATGGAACCGCGATGCCAGTGTCGCCGCGGGTTTGCCCGCATTTTTTTGGCGAGATCCGCTGTTTTTCTGCAAGGGGTTGCAAAAAAGCCCGGCCTTGCGCCGGGCTTTCCGCATATCTTGCCATCAAACGGTTCAGGCCGACTTCTTCTTGTCGTCGTCCTCGTCGATTTCCTCGAAATCGGCATCGACCACGTCAGAGTCCTTGGCGGCATCGGCCTTGGCGTCGGCTTCGGCCGCTTCCTTCTGCGAGGCCTCGTACATGGCCTGGCCGAGCTTCATCGAAGCCTCGGCAAGCACCTGCGATTTGGCCTCGATGTCGGCCGCGTCGTCGCCTTCGGTCGCGGTCTTCAGGGCCGCGATCGCGTCGGAGATCGCCGTGCGCTCGGCTTCCGAAACCTTGTCGCCATATTCCTTCAGCGACTTCTCGGAAGAGTGCACCAGCGCCTCGGCCTGGTTGCGAGCCTCGACCAGCGCACGCCGCTTCTTGTCGGTCTCGGCATTGGCCTCGGCATCCTTGACCATCTTCTCGATGTCGGCGTCCGAAAGGCCACCCGATGCCTGGATGCGGATCTGGTGCTCCTTGCCGGTGCCCTTGTCCTTGGCCGAGACGTTGACGATGCCGTTGGCGTCGATGTCGAAGGTGACCTCGATCTGCGGCACGCCGCGCGGCGCCGGCGGAATGCCGACCAGGTCGAACTGGCCGAGCGCCTTGTTGTCGGCGGCCATTTCGCGCTCACCCTGGAAGACGCGGATGGTCACGGCCGACTGACTGTCTTCGGCCGTCGAGAACACCTGGCTCTTCTTGGTCGGGATCGTCGTGTTGCGTTCGATCAGCCGCGTGAACACGCCACCCAGCGTCTCGATGCCGAGCGACAGCGGCGTCACGTCGAGCAACAGCACGTCCTTGACGTCGCCCTGCAGCACGCCGGCCTGGATAGCGGCGCCGAGTGCGACGACCTCATCGGGGTTGACGCCCTTGTGCGGCTCCTTGCCGAAGAACTGCTTCACGATCTCCTGGATCTTGGGCATGCGGGTCATGCCGCCGACCAGGACCACTTCGTCGATCTCGCCGGCCTTCAGGCCGGCATCCTTGAGCGCCGCCTTGCAGGGATCGATGGTGCGCTGGACGAGATCGTCGACCAGCTGCTCGAACTTGGCGCGCGTCAGCTTCAGCGTCAGGTGCTTCGGACCGGTCGCGTCGGCGGTGATGAAGGGCAGGTTGATCTCGGTCTGCGTGGTGGACGACAGCTCGATCTTGGCCTTTTCAGCCGCCTCCTTGAGGCGCTGCAGGGCAAGCTTGTCGTTCTTCAGGTCGATACCCTGTTCCTTCTTGAACTCGGCCGCCAGATATTCGACCAGGCGCATGTCGAAGTCCTCGCCGCCGAGGAAAGTGTCGCCATTGGTCGACTTGACCTCGAACACGCCGTCGCCGATTTCGAGCACCGAAATGTCGAACGTGCCGCCGCCAAGGTCATAGACGGCAATGGTCTTGCCTTCCTTCTTGTCGAGGCCATAGGCGAGTGCGGCCGCGGTCGGCTCGTTGATGATGCGCAGCACTTCAAGGCCGGCGATCTTGCCGGCGTCCTTGGTTGCCTGGCGCTGGGCGTCGTTGAAATAGGCCGGAACGGTGATGACCGCCTTCTCGACCTTCTCGCCGAGATAGGCTTCCGCCGTCTCCTTCATCTTCTGCAGGATCATGGCCGAGATCTGCGAGGGCGACTGCTTCCTGCCGCCGGCCTCGACCCAGGCATCGCCATTGTCACCCTTGACGATCTTGTAGGGGACAAGTTTCTTGTCCTTCTCCGTCACCGGATCGTCATAGCGGCGGCCGATCAGGCGCTTGACCGCGAAGATGGTGTTTTCAGGATTGGTGACCGCCTGGCGCTTGGCCGGCTGGCCGACGAGACGTTCGTCGTCGCCTGAGATGGCGACGATGGAAGGCGTCGTGCGCGCGCCTTCCGCATTCTCGATCACCTTGGGCTCCTTGCCATCCATGATGGCGATACAGGAGTTGGTGGTGCCGAGATCGATACCGATTACTTTTGCCATTTTTCTAGTCTCTCCGCTAAGCAGGCTCTCAGGACCCGGTAAGGCGTTCCGACGAAAGCCCCTGTTCACAAGAAATCCCGTTCCGGCAACCGGCATTCCGGCGCCGAACGGCTTGGCGCGTATATAAGAACAGGCGGCATCGCGCGCAAGCATTCTGCGCAAGGCTTCCATGAACCTTTCCACCTCCGCCTGCGACTGATGTCCAGGTGCCGCATGGTGCGGCCCGGAAAGGAAGCCCCCCATGACCAAGAACCCAGAGACTCCGCGGTCTCCGGGAGCAACAGGAGCTCGGCGCGACCACCGCCTTCGGGATGGGGTCGATGCGCTGGGCTTTCCGCTGATTCCGTTGACCCTGCGTAAGAGCAGGCGTATCGTGACAATGAGGAAAGCAGACAATTCGATCAGGGAAGAACGAGCCGGAACGCCGCGCCTTGCCCTGATTTGCACGGCCAGACCGGGCGTTTCTCCCGTCGACTACGGGGGGAGTGTCATGTCTCGCATCCGCGGCTCGTTCGCGTCTTCTCTTGACGGCGGCCTGCGCCGCGCTGCGCATGCAGGCAGCGGATTGCTGGCGCTGGCGCTCTCCGCCGGTCTGTGGCTGGGCGCCGCGCAGGCGCAGGAAACCCAGATCATCTATCCCGGCTCGATGGCGGTGACCGGATTTTCCGGCACCATCATTCCCAATTTCGACGAGGGCCTGCCGCCCGGCGTCGATCCGGTCGACGAAACCTTCATCGATCCCACCCGCGCCACCTTGCGCGTCTTCGACGTCTCGCATCTGGGCGGACCAGCCTCCGGCCAGCTCGTCAACACGCCGCCGCCCTTCGAAGTGACGGCCGAGCAGATCGGCCAGGTGTTCGGCGTCACCTATGACGACGGCGTGCGCGACGGCGTTCCGTCAGGCATTCCCGATCTCTACGCCGGCTCCACCTCGCTGCATGGCATCCGCATCGTCACGCCGGACGCTGACGATGACGGCCGCCCCGAGCGGCAGCGTCGCGGCGCGGCCGGCGCCACCTTCATGGAGGGCCAGTTCGGCACCGAAAACGGTGGCGGGCCGGGCACCGTCTGGAAAATCGACGGCATCACCGGCCAGGTCTCCAAATTCGCCGACATCGACACCAACAGCGGGCCCGGCATCGGCAATCTCACCTTCGACGCCAGCCACCGCCAGTTCTTTGCCTCCGACCTTGACACCGGCCTGATCCATCGCATCGACGCCGACGGCAATCTGATCGACAGCTTCGACCATGGCGTTGCCGGCCGTCCCGCGCATGGGCTGGCTCCCGTCGCCGACGATGGTTCGGTGATGGACATACAGGGTGCTGCCTTCGACAGCGAAGACCCCGACAGCTGGGGCTACACGCAGGACGAGCGCCGCGTCTGGGGCGTCTCCTATCATGGCGGCCGGCTCTATTACTCGGTCGGCGAAAAGTCGGAAATCTGGTCGGTGGGCATCGCCCGCGACGGCACCTTTGCCGGCGACCCGCGTTGGGAACTGACGGTCAAGGCCGACAAGGACTACGCCGTCACCGATATCGCCTTCGACAACAGCGGCTTCATGTACCTGGCCCAGCGCGGCCCGGTCGAGAACCGCTACGACTACAGCCAGTTCGCCGATTCCGGCAAGGGCGAGGTCATCCGCTATTGGCGCGAGAACCCGGACGATCCGGCAACCGAATCGGTCTGGGTGGAAATGCCGCAGGAATATGCGGTCGGCTTCCCGCAGGGCAACCGGCAGTCGGCCGGCGGTCTCGACCTGCAATATGGCTATGACGCCGACGGCAATCTCGACACCTCGGTCTGCACGCAGACGCTGGTCAAGTCAGGCGACAAGCTGCGCGACAATCCGGCTCTCGCCGAACAGCTCACCGCTGGCGGGCCGCTGGCCGTGCATGGCGTGCAGATCACGCCGAAAGAGCTGGTCAAGCCGGCCAATGTGCCGCCCTTCGGCTCCTGGTTCGTCGATTTCGACGGTTATTTCGAAGACCCGGAGGTCGAGGGTCATGTCGGCGACGTTGCCGTCTGGCATCCTTGCGAGGGCCGCGCCGGCTATTATGAAGAAATCCCGGGCGGCTACCTGCCCCCCTTCTACCCGCCGGACTTCCCACCGCCCGGCAATCTGCCTCCGTGCATCGATGTCGAGGATATCAGGTACTACTGCGCGCCTCGCGGCCTCCAGGCCGATCTCTATCTCCATGACCATGCCGGCTTCGGCGGCGATTCGATCAAGGCCCAGTCCAGGACGCCAGGCGTCGGGGTGACGTCATCCCAGTCGCATGCGCCCGGCAAGCCCTACACGGTCGACATCACCGGCCACTATCCGGGCGACACAGTCGATGTCGGGCTCTGCTTCTACAGGAAGTCCGACAAGGACAAGGGTGGCTACTACCCTTGCTGCAAGATGACTTTGCCGCTCAGAACCCCAGCCGTCAGCTGCGAACGTTGAGGAGGGGAAGATGAAAAATCTCGCACTCTCCCCGCTTGCAACGAACACTCAAACAACCGTCATGGAGACGATCATGAAACCCCTGTCATACGCCAGGCGCGGCGCGCGCTGGCTGATGGCGGCCGGTATCGCGGTCGCCATGCTGACCCCGGTGCAAGGCTTTGCGGAAGACGCCGTCCCGATCACCCCGGAGCTGAAGCTCGATCTCGACAGTTCGCGCGTCATCACTCCGAGGCCCGACCGGGTCGTACCCTTCTTCACCAAGAAAGGCACTCAACGAGGCTGCGACTACGTCGTCTATTCGCTGAGCTTCGGCCTGCGCGGCGATCCGCAGGGCCTTGCCGACCCGAGCCTCGAGGCCAGGCTGAAGAAGGTCCGGGTCGACTTCAAGGACCAGCTTCCTCACGGCCTTGAGATCGTCAACGTCAATGTGTCCGGCGACGGTACGGATTCGTCTGGTGGACCGCTGCCGGGGGCGACGATCAGCACGTCGGCAAATCCGAACGATACTGCCACCGTTTCCGATTTCCGCATCTCTACTTCCGATCTCGACGGCGTCGGTGCTGCCAACGAGCGCGTCATCAACTTCGCGATCACGGCCAAGATCGATCATGCGGCATTTCCCGCGCCGACGATCGTCGACAACCAGGGCCTGATCACGGTGACCGCCGGACCGGGCGCCGGGACCGTCATCCCGTCGCAGGATCCGAGCAAACCCGACGACGGCGACTTCAAGACCGGCGTGAAGACCTCGATCAAGATCGACGTCACCAAGTGCAACCCGCCACCGCCACCTCCCGGCAAGGAATGCTTCAAGGTGGAACGCGGCACGGTCGACTGCGTGCCCGGCGGCGGCGCCTTCATCTACCACATGCCGGTCGGCCCGGAGATGGGCGGCAAGCGGGTGCAGGTGTCGACGACCACGCCCGGCATCACCATCATACCCGACACCCAATTGGTGCCGGCGGGCGGCGGTGTGCTCAACTGGAAGATCGTCGGCGCATCGCCCGGCGACGTCATCCACCTCATCGTCACCGGCATCGAGACCTATGCCGGTCCGAAGGAAGGCTGGGGCCTGTGCTGCACGCAGACGATCGACATCGTCATCCCGCGTGACCAGAGGTGCCCGCCCAAGGACAAGGAGCCGGACCTCAAGGTCGAGAAACGCGCCGACGTGACGCGTTGCACGATGGGCGGCGGCTGCGACTTCACCATCAGGGTCACCAATGTCGGTACCGGTGCCTACCACGGCAAGATCGTGCTCGACGAGGTGACGCTGCCGGCCGGATCGACGCTCGATTCAGGGCCCAATCCGCCCTGGGTCTGCGTGCCCGGCACCACCCCGATGACGTGCACCTATCCGGTGACCACGCTCAATCCGGGAGCTTCCGTCGATCTCAAGCTCGGCTTCAAGCCGGCCGGAGGTTGGCAGGGCAGCGTCTTGCGCAACTGCGCCACCTATAATTACGGGGCCAGCGGCAAGCCGCTGTTCGGCAGCCAGTCGAACGATCGCGGCTGTGCCTCGATCCCGGTCTGCCGGCGTGGCGACCGTGACCGCGACTGCCGGCCGCCGGTGGAGAAGAAGGTCGACCTGATCCTGAAGAAGCGTGCCCGCATCCCGGTCTGCACGGCCGACGGCATCTGCTACTTCGTGATCGACATCATCAACAACGGCACATCGACCTATAACGGGCCGCTGACGGTGATCGACAGCTATCCGGGCGGCGCCCCGGCCTCCTCGACCTTCGGCCCGAGCCCACCCTGGACATGCGGACCGAACGGCCCCGGCCAGTTCCGCTGCGACAATGCGGGGATCTCGCTGCCTGCGGGCGCCTCGACACCGATCGTCGTCAAGGCGGTCATGCCGGCCGGCTACCAGTCGGACACGGTGGAGAACTGCGCCGCGGTGAAGGCCATCCCTGGTGAAAACGACCTCACCAACAACAAGGCCTGCGCCAAGGAACGCTTCCGTCATCCCAACGGCGGCAAGCCGACCCTGCGCATCACCAAGGTGTGCAACGGCTCGCTCGCCGGTGCCGCGGTCATCTCTTGCCGCATCACCGTCATCAGCCTTGGCACCGCTGCCCCCACCGGTCCGGTGCGGGTCAACGATGCCGCCACGCTGGTGGCTGGCGGCGCGCCCGTCCAGATCCAGACCGTCACCCCTGACGGCGCGGAATGGGCGTGCGGACCAGTTCCGGCCAATGCGCTGTCGTGCCAGATTCCCGGTGCCGTCATGACACCCGGAACCAGCCGCCACTTCGACGTGACGGTTTCGGCCAATGGCGCGTTCGAGAACTGCGCGCGCGGTTCGTATGGTCCGGCCCCGGGTGACGACATCGTCTATCCGATCGGCCAGGCCTGCGCCAAGGGCGGCGGCTCTTCGACCATCCGTGTCGAGAAGACCGGCGACCGCGAATGCAAGCTCGGCCAACCCTGCTCGTTCGAGATCACCATCACCAATGACGGAACGACCCCCTTCTCCGGGCCGGTCCGCATTGGCGATGCGATCGGCGTGGAGGGTCTCGGCAGGCTGGAAGGCGTTTCGATCATATCGATCCAACCGCCCTTCGGCTGTTCGCCGGAGCCGGCAACCTTGCCGCTGTCCTGCATTGCCAACCTGACGCTCGGCGCAGGCGAAAGCCAGGTGCATCATGTCACCGTGGTTATTCCCGACGACGGCCGCCTGGCCAATCTGCAGGGCAACGTCAGCGGCCAGAACTGTGTTGGCGTGCTCTCTCCCGACACGCGGGTGCAGGGCGGCGGCGACGTGCTCGGCGGCGACCAGACCAATGTGCAGGGCGATCGCGGCAAGGCCTATGCTTGCCATCCCTTCACCATCAACCAGGAAACGAAGAAGCAATGCTCGGCAGGCTTCGTCATGAACGATGCGGGTCGCTGCGTCTGCCCGGAAGGCTCCACCTTCCGCAACGGCCAGTGCTCGCCGGGCGGGGGTATCGTGCCGAAGCCGGAAGAGCCGAAGCGCTGCGTGCTGCTCGAAGGCCAGATCCGCACCGAGGACGGACGCTGCGTCTGCCCACGCGGAACCGGGCTTGAGAACGGCAAATGCGTCAGGACCGACAGACCCGAGCAGTGCACCATCCGTGGCCAGGTCCACAATGCCGATGGCGATTGTGTCTGCCCGAGAGGGACCGAGGTGCGCAATGGCGCCTGCCGTCCGATCCGGCCGAAGCCGGAGCAGTGCACGATCCGTGGCCAGGTCCACAACGCCAATGGCGATTGTGTCTGCCCGAGAGGGACCGAGGTGCGCAATGGCGCCTGCCGTCCGATGCGGCCAAAGCCCGAGCAGTGCACGATCCGTGGTCAGGTTCACAACGCCGACGGCGATTGTGTCTGCCCAAGGGGTACCGAGGTCAGAAACGGAGCCTGCCGCCCGATCCGGCCGAAGCCTGAGCAATGCACGATCCGTGGCCAGGTCCATGACGCCAACGGCAATTGTGTCTGCCCGAGGGGTACCGAGGTGCAGGGCAATGCCTGCCGGCGCAAGCAGCCGACGCAGGAGCAGTGCGACATACGCGGCCAGGTCCATAACAAGCGCGGCGAGTGTGTCTGTCCGCGTGGGACGCAGGTGATCAACGGTGCATGCCGCAAGCCCAGACAGGAGGTGGAATGCGCACCGGGCTCGCAGATGATCAATGGCCAGTGCCAGCCGATCATCAGGCGGCGCTGCCCGGAAGGCACGATCGGGCGGTATCCGAACTGCCGGCCGGTCCGCGGGCAACCGTCGTTGGAGCTCAACCCGGGCCTGCTGCTGCAGCAGGTACTGCCACGGCGCAGCCCGCAGGTCGAACAGCAGCAGGATCCGGTCCCAGACAGAATCCTGAAACTCCAGCAGCAATAATCATCTGCTCGACGCCAGACCAGAAACCCGCCGGAGTAATCCGGCGGGTTTTTCTTATGGCTCCGGGGCAAGCGGAAATTGGCTGCAACGATCGGAGACGCCACAACGCTACCCGGCCCGTGCAGCGCCCGCGCACTCGACAAGTCGGCTGGAGCACATTAGGCAGTCGATCCAGAGTGGCCGGATGAAAAGGGCGCTCGGAAAGGCCGCACCTATGAGCAAAAAGACCTTGATAGCACCATCGGTGCTGGCATCGGATTTTTCCAGGCTCGGCGATGAGGTCGAAGCGGTGGCGGCGGCCGGCGCCGACTGGATCCATCTCGATGTGATGGACGGGCACTTTGTCCCCAACATCACCTTTGGCCCACCGGTGATCAAGGCGATCCGCAACCGCACCAAGGCCTTCTTCGACTGCCATCTGATGATTGCTCCGGCCGACCCCTATCTGGCCGCTTTCGCCGAGGCCGGCTGCGACGGCTTGACCGTGCATGCCGAGGCCGGGCCGCATCTCGACCGTTCGCTGCAGACCATCAGGAACCTTGGCAAGAAGGCCGGTGTGTCGCTCAATCCGGCAACGCCTGAAAGCGTGGTCGAATATGTGCTCGACCGGCTCGACCTGATCCTGATCATGACCGTCAATCCGGGCTTCGGCGGTCAGGCCTTCATTCCGGCGATCGTCGACAAGGTGAAGCGGGTCAAGGCGCTGATCGGCGACCGGCCGATCCGCATCGAGATCGACGGCGGTGTTTCAGCCGAAACCGCGCCGCTGGTCACCGCTGCCGGCGCCGACGTGCTGGTGGCGGGCGCCGCCATCTTCAAAGGCGGCAGCGTCGAAGCTTACCGGGCAAACATTCAAGCGATCAGGACGGCAGCCGACAACGCCGGTTAACCCACGGCATTCATCCCTTCGTCAATCCCGTCCCTGCAGTCTGATTCGATTCGGGTGTTCGCCGTCTATACGCACGGCAGAACAGATGGTTGCGCGCGTACAAAAGAACAGATTCTTCTGCGTGCATACAAAACATGTTAAGTTTCCGCAGGTTGTGGGAATGCGCGGAATTACAGCATCGCGCTTCGGAATGCCGCATATTCCTTTGTGCTAAAGTACAATAGCGTGATCTTCTGCTTGAGCACAAGGCGGCGCGCGTTATAGGGTACAAGTACGAAAATGCTGTCGGACTCGAATTGCCCAAGACAAGTCTTGGGGACAAGGAGTCGCTGTGACATACGGAGCTGCCAATCTGAACGACGACGCTGCAGGACCCAAAAGCACGCTTGCCAGCACGGTCTATCAGCAATTGCGGGACGATCTTCTCGGCGGTGTTCTCGAAACCGAGAGCAAGCTACGGGTCGAATGGGTGGTTTCCAAATATGGCGCCGGCGCTTCCCCTGTCCGCGAGGCTCTCAACCGTCTCGCCTCGGAAGGGCTTCTCGGGCGCCACGACCAGCGCGGCTTCTTCATCATGCCGGTCAGCGCGTCGGAGCTCGAAGAGCTGACGCGCACCCGCTGCTGGCTCGAGGAGCGGGCGCTTCGCGAATCCATCGCCCACCGCACGGCCGAATGGGAAGAACAACTCGTCCTGGCGCTGCATCGCCTGGGCCGCGCGTCGCGGTTTTCGCCGCAGAACCTCGTCTCGCTCAATCCGGATTGGGAGCGGCTGCACCGTATCTTCCATAGGGTGCTGATTTCGGCCTGCCGGTCGCAATGGCTGGTGGGGTTCTGCGATCAGCTTTCCGATCACGCCTATCGCTACCGGCAAATGGCCAATGACGGCGAGGGCGTCCAGCGCGACGATTTCGCCGAGCATCGCCTGATCGCCGAATGTGCCCTGGATGGCAATGCCGACGGTGCCGTCGAGGCACTGATCAATCATTACCAGTTGACCGCCGCCATGTGCATGAAACGCTTCGAGCAGAACGACGAGTCACAGGCGGTCGCCGGCAAGGGCGCACGCGCGCGGCGGTAGTGGCCGTTTCCGGCAGGTCTTTGCGACCCATTGCTTGCAGCCTCGGCGTTGGCACGACGGGCGTGAAACGCTGTCCGCGGTCTTGACGGCGCGGCCAGGAACCGCGAACTCTTCGCCGCCGATGCATGCCGCTCCAGGCGCATGCGCAGGCCCGCCGTTCCGCCACCCCAGGGAAGTCTTCATGAGCAATCATCTGTTCGATGCGTTCCGGTCCCGGATGCCGGCGCCGGGGCGTCTGCTGATGGAAACCGATGATGGCCGCTCGCTCACCTATGGCGATATGCTGGCGCGCTCGGCGCAGCTGGCGCATGCACTCCGGCAACTGGGTGTCGAACCCGGTGACCGCGTTGCCGTGCAGGTCGAGAAGAGCCCGGAAGCGGTCCTGCTCTATCTCGCCTGCCTGCGCACCGGCGCCGTCTTCCTGCCGCTTAACACCGCCTACACACTGACCGAGCTGGAGTATTTCTTCGACGATGCCGAACCACGACTGGTCGTCTGCGATCCGGCGAGGGCAGCCGACATCGATGCGCTGGCGCAGAAATCGGGTGCTACCACCGTCACACTCGGTCGCGACGGCGAGGGATCGCTGACCGATCAGGCCTCGCGGCTGCCGTCGGATTTTCATGACGTGGTTCGCGGCGAGGGCGACCTCGCGGCGATCCTCTACACGTCGGGAACCACCGGTCGCTCGAAAGGCGCCATGCTCAGCCACGAGAACCTTGCTTCGAACGCGCGGGTGCTGGTCGAGCGCTGGCGCTTCACCGGAGATGACGTGCTGATCCACGCGCTGCCGATCTTCCACACGCACGGCCTGTTCGTCGCCACCAACGTCATCCTGATGGCCGGCGCCGCGATGCTGTTCGAGCAGAAGTTCGATCCGGCCCGCATCGTCTCGTTGCTGCCGCGCGCCACCGCCCTGATGGGCGTGCCGACCTTCTATGTGCGCCTGCTGCAGCAGGATGGGCTGGGCCGCGAGGCGGCGAAAAACATCCGTGTGTTCATTTCCGGTTCGGCGCCGCTGCTGGCCGAGACGCACAAGGCCTGGCGCGAGCGCACCGGCCACGCGATCCTCGAACGCTACGGCATGACCGAGACCAACATGAACACCTCGAACCCCTATGAGGGCGAGCGGCGCGCCGGTACGGTTGGTTTTCCCTTGCCCGGCGTCACGCTTCGCATCGCCGATCCCGACAGCGGCTCGGCACTTGCGCAGGGCGAGGTCGGCATGATCGAGGTGAAGGGCCCCAACGTCTTCGGCGGCTATTGGCGCATGCCGGAGAAGACCAAGGCGGAATTCCGCGCCGACGGTTTCTTCATCACTGGAGATCTCGGCATCATCGATGCCGACGGCTACGTCCACATCGTCGGCCGCGGCAAGGACCTGATCATTTCCGGCGGCTACAACATCTATCCGAAGGAACTCGAAGGCGAGATCGACGCGCTTGACGGGGTTAGCGAAAGCGCCGTCATCGGCGTTGCCCATCCGGATTTCGGCGAAGGCGTCACCGCTGTCGTCGTGCGGGCGCCGTCATCGCAGATCACCGGGGCCGAGATTCTCGGCGCCATCGCTGAACGCGTGGCGAAATACAAGCACCCGAAGCGGGTGATCTTCGTCGACGAACTGCCGCGCAACACCATGGGCAAGGTGCAGAAGAACCTGCTGCGCGACACCTACAAGGGTCTCTACACATCCTGAAACTGGAAATGCGCCGGCAGCCGGTCAACCCGGATACAGTAGTTCGCAAACATGCTCGGCGATCGCCAGGCTTGCCGTCAGGCCGGGGCTCTCGATGCCGAACAGATTGACGATCGCCCCAGTGCCATGGTCGGCCGGTCCCTGGATCATGAAGTCGGCCGCCGGCTGGCCCGGCCCGGACAGTTTCGGCCGGATGCCGGCATAGGCGGGCTGCAGGGCGCCGTCGGCAAGCCCAGGCCAGTAGCGCCGGATCGCCTCGTAGAAGGCGGCGCTTCGGCCGGGATCGACCGTATAATCCACGCTGTCGATCCATTCGACATCCGGGCCAAAACGCGCGCTGCCGGCAAGGTCGAGGGTCAGATGGACGCCGAGGCCGCCATTGACCGGCACGGGATAAATCAGCCGCGAGAAGGGCGACCGTCCCGAGAGTGAGAAATAGCTGCCGCGCGCTAGCCAGAGCGGCGGAACAAGACCTTCCGGGAAGCCCTCGATGCGGCCGGCGAGGGCCTGCGCATCGAGGCCCGTGGCGTTGACGAAGGCTCCCGCCTTCAACGTGAAGGTCTCGCCATCGGCATCATGCGTATCGATCGGCATCCCATCGGCTTCGATTGCAGCTCCGGCAACGGTGGTGAGGAAGGCGAAGGATGCGCCGGCGGCCTCGGCGTCGCCGCGCAGCGAGAGCATCAGCGCCTGGCTATCGATGATGCCGGTCGATGGCGACAGCAACGCCCCGGCACATCGCAGCGCGGGTTCGAAGCTTTCGGCTTGTGCCGGTGTCAAAACTTCGAGATCGCCAACTCCACAGCTCCGCGCATTGGTCCGGATCGCGCCCAGCCTGTCCAGCTGTTCCGGTTCCACCGCGACGATCAGCTTGCCGGTGCGGGCGTGGGCGATGTTGTGCTCGCGGCAATAGGCGTAGAGCCGCTCGCGGCCTTCGACGCAGAGCCGGGCTTTCAGGCTGCCCGGTGTGTAGTAGAGCCCGGCATGGATGACTTCCGAATTGCGCGAACTGGTGACCGTGCCGATCGCGCCGGCCTGTTCGACCACCAGCACCTCGCGGTCCGACAGAGCGAGCGCCCTGGCGATGGCGAGCCCGACGACACCCGCTCCCGCAACGACGCAATCGACGTCATGCATGGTCTGATATCACCGGGCACTGTCGGCTGCAAAAACCTTGTCGCCGCCGATCCAGACGCTTCTGATGTCGAGATCGTCCGACAGCGCGACGATATCGGCCGCCGTGCCGTTGGCGAATCGCCCGAGTCGATGCGATTGCCCTATCGCCTGCGCCGGATAGAGCGAGGCCATGCGCAAGGCCTCGGAAAGCTCGAGCCCGACGACGCGGTGAATGAATCGCACGGCCGAGATCATGTCGAGATCGGCGCCCGCCAGCGTTCCGTCGGCGAGCCGCAGGCTGCCGTCCCTGCGGTAGATGGTGCGGCCGTTGAGCGTGAACGAGGTCATGTCGGTGCCGATTGTCGCCATGGCGTCGCTGACCAGCACGATCTTGCCGGGGCCTTGCTTGGCGCGCAGCGCGATCTTGATGGTGGCGGGATCGACATGGATGCCGTCGGCGATGAGCCCGGCGGACAAGGTGCCGATGTCGATGGCCGCGCCCGCCAGCCCGGGCTCACGGTTGCCGATCTGGCTCATCGCGTTGAACAGATGGGTGACCACGCTCGCGCCGGCTTCGGCGAAGGTGCTGGCGGTGGCGTAGCCGGTGTCGGAATGGCCGAGGCTGACGATGATGCCCGCCTTGGCGAGTGCTGTGACGCGTGCCGGTTCGACGGATTCCGGCGCCACGGTGGTGAGCAGCACCGGCAGTTTTTTCCGCGCCGCGATCAGCATCGCCTGATCGGCATCCGTCATCGGCCGGATCAGCGCCGGATCATGCGCGCCCTTGCGGGCGACCGACAAATGCGGGCCTTCGAGATGCAGGCCGAGGAAGCCCGGCAGCTTCCTCAGCGCTGCCGCTTCGCCGGCGGCAATCGCGGCGGCGGTGATGTCGGGCGTGTCGGTGATCAGCGTCGGCAGCAACGCCGTCGTGCCGAAGGGCGCATGCGCCTTGCAGATGGTTTCGAGCGAAGCGACATCGGGATGGTCGTTGAGCATGACGCCGCCACCGCCATTGACCTGCAAGTCGACGAAGCCCGGCGCCAGCACGCCGCCGCCGGTATCGACGACGCGGATATCCGAAGGAATGGCGCTCGTGGGCAAAATAGCCTCGACGAGGCCGTCGCGCACGACCAGTGCGTGGCCTTCATGCCAGTCGTCGCCGTCGAAAATGCGGGCGCCAGTCAGGGCAAAACGGTCGCTCATACTGTCTCCGTCACCTTGCGAAGATTGCGCGGCGCGTCCGGATCGAGGCCGCGATGGCGGGCAAAGGCCTCGACGAACATGTAGAAGGAGACGATCAGCGTCAGCGGATCGGTCAGCGGATGGCCGGTGGCGATATGCGGCAGGCGCACGGCGCGCTGGGCAAGTGCCGAGGTGACGAACACCGGCGCGCCCTTGGCCGCCAGGCTGTCGGCGGCCTCAGTGATGGACGGTTCGGACGCATCGCGCGCGGCCAGCGCTAGCACCGGAAAATCGGGTCCGATCAGCGCCAGCGGGCCATGCATGACTTCGGCGGCGCTGTAGGCCTCGGCATGCATGCCGCAGGTCTCCTTGAATTTCAGCGCCGCTTCGTTGGCCATCGCCGCCGACGGGCCGCGGCCGAGGATGAACAGCGATTTCTGCTTCTCGATCGTTTCGGCCAGCACCGTCATCCAGTCACAGGCGATCGCGTTGCGGAAATGCCCGGGCAATTGGGCGAGTGCCGCCAGCAGCGCATCGTCGCCGGTGGCATGCGCCATCAGGGCGAGACCGGCGACAGCGGAATTGATGAAGGTCTTGGTGGCCGCCACGCTGCGCTCGGGGCCGGCCAGGATATCGATCGCATAGTCCGAGGCGCGCGCCAGCGGCGAATCGGCGGTGTTGGTGATGGCGATGGTCAGCGCGCCGCCGGCTCGCGCGGTTTCGGCCATGGCGACGATGTCGGGGCTCTTGCCCGACTGCGAGATCGCCAGGCAGGCCGAGCCGGCGAGCCTGAGCTTGCGGCCATAGATCGAGGCGATGGACGGTCCGACCGATGCGACGGCGAGGCCGGCGGTCAGCTCGACAGCATATTTCATGAAGGTGGCGGCATGGTCGGAGGAGCCGCGTGCCACGGTGACGACAAACTGCGGGTCGCGTTCGCGGATGCCGCGCCCGGCCTCGGTCAGCACGGCGCCGGAGCCGTCGAGCAGGCGGGCGACCGCTTGCGGGATCTCCTCGATCTCGCGCCGCATATGGGTCATTTCTGTCGACATGGTCGGCTCTGTGCTCATGGTCGGCCCTCTTCGCTCGGCCCTGTCAGCCGCAGTTCGGCGACGAAATCATAGGCGTCGCCCCGGTAGATGGAGCGGGTGAATTCGATCACCTTGCCGCTCGCCAGATAGGAGATGCGTTCGATGTGCAGGCCGGCGATGCCGGGCGGCACTTCGAGCAGGCGTGCGTCGCTGTCGCCGAGATTGGCGGCGGAAATGCGCTGCACCGCCCGCACCGGCCGGTTGCCGGTCAATTCCAGCGCCGCATAGAGCGAGGAGCCTATATCAGCCGGGTCGGGCAACACGCTGGCCGACAGCGAGGCGCGTTCGATCGCCAACGGCGTGTCGTTGGCGATGCGCAGGCGCGCCACGCGCGCCACGAGTTCGTTCGACGACAGGCCAAGCACCATCATCTCGTCGGGCGAGGGCGCGTAAAGGCCGCGGTCGAGCCATGCCGAACGCACCACCATGCCGCGCCGCGCCATGTCCTCGGTAAACGAGGTCAGCCGCGACAGCGATTGCTCGACGCGCTCCATGCGCGGCGCCACGAAGGTGCCGGAGCCGTGCCGCTGGACCAGGATGCCGCCCTTGACCAGATCCTGCACCGCCTTGCGCACGGTGACGCGTGAAATATCGGCCTTGGTGGCGATGTCGCGCTCGGAGGGCAGCGCGTCGCCCGGTCCGATCAGGCCGCGATTGACCGCGTCCTCGATGCTCTTGCGAAGCTGCAGATAGAGCGGCGCGCCGCTTTGCGCCTGATGTTTCAGCGTGGCGAAGATCTGGTCGGCGGCCTCGCTCATCGCGCCGCCTCCGCGTGTCTGGCGAAAAGGCGGACCGCTATCTGCACCGCGCCGCCCAGCGCGTCGTCGAGCGGCGGCTTCAGCAGTGCCCGGTAGCGCGCTGATAGGCGCGGCGCGTAGAGCGGCGCCAGCCCGCCGAGCAGGCAAAGCGGCGCGTCGTCCGCGAGGTCGAGCGCGCCAAGCGAGGCTTCGACATCGGCGACCACCCTGTCCAGGATCCAGTTGGCGACGCTGTCGCCCTTCTCGGCATGCTCGAACACCTTGGGTGCGAAGCCGCCGAAATCGCCAGGCTTGGCATTGGTGGTGAATTCGACCACGTCCTCCGGATTGTTGCGGAAAACCGCCAGCATGCTCTGCGTCAGCGGCGAACCGGCGCGGACGCCGTCATAGGCAAGCAGCGTCTGTTCGAGCAGGTCGCGGCCGATGCGGGCGCCGCTGCCCTGGTCGCCGACCTGAAAGCCCCAGCCGCCGATGGCGCGCGACTTGCCGTTCTTGCGCGCCATGTAGGCGGTACCGGTGCCGAGGATCGCCATGGCGCCGTCGCCGGAGCCGACAGCGCCTTCCAGCGCGATTTCGGCGTCGGTCTCGACGCGGCTGATGCTGAATGGCAGGATCGCCTCGAGCTGCTGCCGGTAGGTGCCGACATTGGCGCCGGCAAGGCCGAGAATTGCGGGCGTTTGCGGGATCAGCTCCGGATCCTGCCCGGCGGCGATGAACGCCTGCCTGGCGGCCTCGACGATGTTCGAGCGGGCGCCGGTCAGATCGGTGCGGATGTTGGCGGCGCCGCTCTTGGCGCGGCCAACAACGGCGCCATCCGCTGTTGCCAGGGCGGCCCTGCAGCTGGTGCCGCCGCCATCGATTCCGAGTACGAAATTCACGTGATTTCTCCTCCAGGCGGATAATACCAATAAAATACCAATAGCCAAGGGTTAATTTCCGTTTCAAAAAGATTAAGCCGTATTTTATTGAAAAGCCTATGCATTTCGTCGGCTCAGCGATTTCCGGCCAGCGAATTCGTTAATGCGTGTGGACAAGTGGTATTTTTTTGGTATTGTTCTGGTATTGGAGGAACCGGGATGGCCGAAACGCGCACCGAAGCGCTTCACCAGAATGCCGAGGGGCTGGATATCCAGGCCCCGGACGCCATCCTTTCCTATTTGGCCGATGCGCAGATCGAAGCCGCCAAGGTCGTGCGCCACGCCATTCCATCCATCGCCAGTGCGGCCGAAATCATCGCCGGCAGGCTGAAGAGTGGCGGCAAGCTTGCCTACGCGGCGGCCGGCAGCTCGGGCCTGATGGCGCTGGCCGACGCGCTGGAGTTGCCGGGCACCTTCGGCATTCATCGTGACCGCATTGCCATCCTGATCGCCGGCGGCGACGAAGCTTTCCGGACACTGGCCGGCGGCCCGGAAGACGATACCGAGGAGGCAGCAAGGGCGGTCGCCAAGGCTGGCCTCGGCAAGGGCGACTGCCTGATCGCCATTTCCGCCAGCGGCACGACGCCCTATGCCGTCAAGGCGATCGAGGAAGCCGCCCGTCGGGGCGCCGCCACCATCGGCATTGCCAACAACAAGGACACGCCGCTGCTCAAGCTGGCCGATGTGGCCGTCCTGCTCGAAACGCCGCCGGAGCTGATCGCCGGCTCGACGCGCATGGGCGCGGGCACCGCCCAGAAGATCGCTCTCAACATGCTGTCGACGCTGACCGCGGTGCATCTCGGCCATGTTCATGACGGCTACATGGTCAACCTGATGGCCGACAACATCAAGCTGCGCGACCGCGCGGCGCGCATCGTCGCCGCCGTCAGCGGGCGCGGCACGGACGAAGCGGCCCGCCTGCTCGAGAAGAGCGGCGGCGCGGTCAAGACCGCCATTCTGCTTGCCGCCGGCGTCGACAGCACTGACGCGGCGCAGAAGATACTGGAAGAGGCCGGCCAGAAGCTGCGGCCGGCCCTTTCCGCGATCGAGGGGAGCAAGGCGCCAAAAGCCTCCGTTCTCATCAAAACCGAACCTGAAAAAGGTCAACAGGGAGACTGAGCATGACAACGAAACTACTGACGGCACTGCTTCTAGGCACCAGCATTCTCGGCTCGGCCGGGGTTGCCTATGCCGACGACGTAACACTTAACATCGAGAGCTGGCGCGGCGACGACCTTGCCATCTGGAAGGACAAGCTGATCCCGGCTTTCGAAGCCAAGAACCCGGGCATCAAGGTGGTGTTCGCACCGTCGGCTCCAACCGAATATGACGCCGCACTCGGCGCCAAGCTCGCCGCCGGCTCGGCGGGCGACCTGATCACCTGCCGCCCGTTCGACAAATCGCTTGAACTGTTCAAGAAGGGCAACCTCGCCGACCTCTCGGCGCTGCCTGGCATGGAAAACTTCTCGCCGGTGGCCAAGTCCGCCTGGCAGACCGACGACGGCAAGGCGAGCTTCTGCGTGCCGATGGCCTCGGTCATCCACGGCTTCATCTACAACAGGGACGCCTTCGACAAGCTCGGCATCAAGGTGCCGGAGACCCGCGACGAGTTCTTCGCCGCGCTCGATAAGATCAAGGCCGACGGCACCTACATCCCGATGGCGATGGGCACCAAGGACCTCTGGGAAGCCGCGACCATGGGCTACCAGAACATCGGCCCCAACTACTGGAAAGGCGAGGACGGCCGCGCGGCGCTGATCAAGGGCGATCAGAAGCTGACCGACAAGGACTGGGTCGCGCCGTATGAGGAACTGGCCAAGTGGAAGCCGTATCTCGGCGACGGCTTTGAAGCCCAGACCTATCCGGACAGCCAGAACCTGTTCACGCTCGGCCGCGCCGCCATCTACCCGGCCGGCTCGTGGGAAATCGGCCTGTTCAACACCCAGGCGCAGTTCAAGATGGGCGCCTTCCCGCCGCCGGTCGAGAAGGCCGGCGACACCTGCTACATCTCCGACCATACCGATATCGGCATGGGCCTGAATGCGGCTTCGAAGAACGCCGATGCAGCCAAGACCTTCCTGTCCTGGGTCGCCTCGCCGGACTTCGCCACCATCTACGCCAATGCGCTGCCGGGCTTCTTCAGCCTGAACTCCGCGCCGGTGAAGATGGAAGACCCGCTGGCGCAGGAATTCGTCTCCTGGCGCGGCAAGTGCAAGTCGACGATCCGCTCGACCTACCAGATCCTGTCGCGCGGCACGCCGAACCTCGAAAACGAGACCTGGGTTGAATCGGCTAACGTCATCAACGGCACCGATACGCCGGAAGCCGCGGCCAAGAAGCTGCAGACCGGTCTCGACAGCTGGTACAAGCCGGCCAAGTAAGAGCTCAGACTGAACGCTGCTTATCTCCCCCCTTGAGGGGGAGATGTCGCCGAAGGCGTGGAGGCAGGCCGCGACTTGATCGTTGCTGGAAAGCACGGTCAAATGTCGATGGCGCGCTGCCTTGACCGACCCCACCCGCCTCGCTTCGCGAGGCACCCTCCCCTCGAGGGGGAGGGAGGCGCCGCGCCTTTGGCGGCATTTGCCAACCTGATCAGCGGGGACCGAACTCATGGCTGCAGATATCAGACCGAAAAGACCGTTCCGCTGGCACATCGCCATCTTTCTGGCGCCGGCGGTGCTCGTCTACACGGCGATCATGATCCTGCCGCTCGCCGGCACGCTGCAGCTGTCGCTGTTCCGCAACATCGAGCAGCACCAGGTCTTCGTCGGGCTGGAAAACTTCCGCATGCTGTTCGGCGATCCCAACTGGTCGGTGGGTTTCTGGAACGCGCTGAGGAACAATGTCTGGTTCTTCATCATCCACATGATCGTGCAGAACCCGATCGGTGTCATGCTGGCCGCGCTTCTGTCCAGCCCGAAACTGAGATTTGCCGCCTTCTACCGCACGGCGATCTTCGTGCCGACCATCCTGTCCTTCGTCATCGTCGGTTTTGCCTGGAAGCTTATCCTGTCGCCGCTATGGGGCGTGGCGCCGCATCTGATGGATCTTGTCGGCCTGAAAAGCCTGTTCACGCCATGGCTAGGCAAGGAGCAATATGCGCTGACCGCGCTCAGCCTGATCTCGGTGTGGCAGTTCGTCGGCATCCCGATGATGCTGATCTACGCAGCCCTGCTGTCGATCCCCGAAGAGGTGATCGAGGCCGCCGAATGCGACGGCATCACCGGCCTGTCGCAGTTCTGGAAGATCAAGCTGCCGCTGATCCTGCCGTCGATAGGCATCATCTCGATCCTGACCTTCGTTGGCAATTTCAACGCCTTCGACCTGATCTACACCGCGCAAGGCGCGCTTGCCGGGCCGAACTATTCCACCGACATTCTCGGCACCTTCCTCTACCGCGCCTTCTTCGGCTTCCAGCTGCAGACTGGCGATCCCAACATGGGTGCGGCGATCGCCACGATGATGTTCCTGATCATCCTCGGCGGCGTCTGCGTCTACCTCTTCCTCGTGCAGACGCGCCTGCGTCGCTACCAGTTCTGAGGGATGAAATGTCGAGCTTGAGCACCCCCCTCTGGCCTGCCGGCCATCTCCCCCGCAAGGGGGGAGATCAGATGTCATTTCGACCTTCGCCAATCTCCAGCGTTGCAAGATGTGCGGCAACGCTAAAACTGCCAATCTCCCCCCTTGCGGGGGAGATGTCCGGCAGGACAGAGGGGGGTGCCAGGGCGCCGACCTCACGGATCGCGATTGTTCAGGAGACTTTCCAATGAGCACCGCCACCCGTTCCGTGCCCCGCACCATCGGCGCCCACGCGATCCTGCTGACCTACACAGTGATCGCGCTGTTTCCGGTGATCCTCGTGATCATGAATTCGTTTAAATCCCGCGCGGGCATCTTCGGCGCGCCGCTGACGCCGCCGACGCCAAAGACCTTCGACCTGATCGGCTACACGACCGTGATCGGCCAGGGCGACTTCATCCACTATTTCCAGAACAGCCTCGTCGTCACCGTAGCCTCACTGTTCTTCGTGCTCCTGTTCGGCGCCATGGCAGCCTTCGCACTGTCGGAATACCGCTTCCGCGGCAATTCGCTGATGGGGCTCTATCTGGCGCTTGGCATCATGATCCCGATCCGCCTCGGCACCGTCGCCATCCTGCAATTGATGGTGGCGAGCGGACTGGTCAACACGCTGACGGCACTGATCCTGGTCTACACCGCGCAAGGCCTGCCGTTGGCCGTCTTCATCCTGTCGGAATTCATGAAGCAGGTGTCCGACGATCTGAAGAATGCCGGTCGCATCGACGGCCTGTCCGAATACACCATCTTCTTCCGGCTGGTGCTGCCGCTGGTCAGGCCCTCGATGGCAACCGTCGCCGTTTTCACCATGATCCCGATCTGGAACGACCTGTGGTTTCCGCTGATCCTGGCGCCGTCGGAAGAAACCAAGACGGTGACGCTAGGCGCCCAGCTGTTCCTCGGCCAGTTCGTCACCAACTGGAACGCCATCCTGGCAGCACTCTCGCTGGCGATCATGCCGGTGCTGATCCTCTACGTCATCTTCTCGCGGCAGCTGATCCGCGGCATCACCTCCGGAGCCGTCAAGTGAGCGGAGACCTACAAATCTCTGCTGGAGCCTTCACCCCACCCGGCGCTTTGCGCCGACCTCCCCATCAAGGGGAGGTAGAAGGCTACAGCTTCATTCTCGACCGCCAGCGGTCGCGGTTCAGAATAGCCTTGTTGGCGATGGGATGTTCGCGCCGACGTCCCACCTCCCCTCGATGGGGAGGTCGGCGCGAAGCGCCGGGTGGGGTGACACCCTTTCAAGAAGAAACTGGAATATCTGGAGTAGCTAGGTGAGCTCTGAATCGCCCCTTCGTGTCGTCGTCGCTGGCCTCGGCAATATGGGCCGCAGCCATGCGCTGGCCTATCACACCAATCCGGGTTTCCAGATCGCAGCACTGGTCAACCGCTCCGACGCGCCGCTGCCGGAAGGGCTTTCCGGCTACGGCATCCGACGCTCCTTCGACGAGGCGCTGCGCGACGAAAAGCCTGACGTCGCCTGCATCGCCACCTACTCCGACAGCCATGCCGACTATGCGGTGAGGGCGTTCGAGGCCGGCTGCCATGTCTTCGTCGAAAAGCCGCTGGCAACGACGGTGGCCGATGCCAAACGCGTCGTCGCGGCCGCCAAGGCCAATGGCAAGAAGCTGGTGATCGGCTACATCCTGCGCCATCACCCGTCCTGGATCAGGCTGATCGCCGAGGCGCGCAAGCTCGGCGGCCCCTACGTCTTCCGCATGAACCTCAATCAGCAATCCTCAGGCCACACCTGGGAAACGCACAAGCAGTTGATGCAGACGACCTCGCCGATCGTCGACTGCGGCGTGCATTATCTCGACGTCATGCTGCAGATCACCGATGCGAAGCCTGTGGAAGTGCGTGGCATGGGCGTGCGGCTGACAGACGAGGTGGCGACCTCGATGTATAATTACGGCCACCTGCAGGTGCTGTTCGATGACGGTTCGGTCGGCTGGTATGAAGCCGGCTGGGGGCCGATGATTTCGGAAACGGCGTTCTTCGTGAAGGACGTGATTTCGCCGAATGGCTGCGTGTCGATCGTCATGAAGGAGGGCGTCAAGTCCGACGACATCGACACCCACACCAAGACCTCCACCATCCGACTGCACAGTGCCGCGACCGGTGCGGACGGCAAATTCGCCGGGCCGGACGAGATGCTGTCGATGGAAGGCGAGCCCGGCCATCAGGACCTCTGCGACCTCGAACAGGCCTTCGTGCTGAAGGCGATCCGCGAGGATCTCGATCTCACCAAACACATGGACGACGCGGTCAGATCGCTCGCGGTCTGCCTTGCAGCCGACGAGAGCGTGCGCAGTGGAAAGGCGGTGCGGTTATGACGAGGCAATTGTCGTCAGGGGTTGCGCTCTACGGCGCCCCCCTCTGGCCTGCCGGCCATCTCCCCCTCAAGGAGGGAGATCAGCTTTCCACACGGCCTTCGCCAATCACCAACGTTGAAAAGAGTGCGGCGGCGTCAAAGCTGCCAATCTCCCCCCTTGAGGGGGAGATGGCCGGCAGGCCAGAGGGGGGTGTCTGGGCGCCCGCATTCCAATCCGGAGGAACGAAGTGGGCTCGCTGAACATCGAGAACGTGAAGAAGGCCTTCGGGCCGGTCGAGGTGCTGAAGGGCATCAACCTCGAAGTGAACGACGGCGAATTCGTCGTCTTCGTCGGCCCGTCCGGTTGCGGCAAGTCGACCTTGCTCAGGGTCATCGCCGGACTGGAGGATTCGACCTCGGGCCGTGTGGTGATCGACGGCGCGGATGTCTCCGCCACGCCGCCTGCCAAGCGCGGCATCGCCATGGTGTTCCAGACCTATGCGCTCTACCCGCATCTGACGGTGAAGAACAATATGGGCCTCGGCCTCAAGCAGGCCGGCACGCCGGCGGCCGAGATCGAGCGGCGCATCGGCATCGCCTCGTCGATGCTGTCGCTGGAGCCCTATCTCGGGAGGCGGCCGGCCGAGCTCTCCGGCGGCCAGCGGCAGCGCGTCGCCATCGGCCGCGCCGTGGTGCGCGAGCCGAAATTGTTCCTGTTCGACGAACCGTTGTCGAACCTCGACGCGGCACTGCGCGTCAACACGCGGCTGGAGATCGCGCAGCTGCACCGCCGGCTGAAGGCGACGATGATCTACGTCACCCACGATCAGGTCGAGGCAATGACGCTGGCCGACAAGATCGTCGTACTCAATGCCGGTCGCATCGAGCAGATCGGCGGCCCGATGGAGCTCTACAATTCGCCCGCAAATGAGTTCGTCGCCGGCTTCATCGGTTCACCGAAGATGAATTTTGTCGACGGCGCCAGGCTCGGCGAAACAGCCAAGACCATCGGCGTGCGGCCGGAACATCTGACCGTCGATCCGAAATCCGGTGCCTGGAAGGGAACGGTGGTGCACGCCGAACATCTCGGCGCCGACACCAACCTCTATCTCGACTGCGAGAAGGCCGGGCTGATCACCGTGCGGATTTTCGGTGTCTATGATGCTGAGCCTGGGGCCACGCTTTATGCGACGCCGGATCCGGCCAAGACGTACCGGTTTGGAGCGGATGGGAAGGTGTTGAAGTAGCTTGACACCCTCTTCTTTCCTCTCCCTCCGGAGGGGGGAGAGGTGGCGCCGCGAAGCGGCGACGGAGTGGGGGAAGACCTGGACCCAAGCCGAAACCGCCATAGAATAGGAACCGACGCGTCAGTGTCGCTTCGACAGACGGGCGATGACGAATTCTTTGAATCCTTGGTGTTGGTCTTGACGAGCGGGTCGAGCCCCCACTCCGTCGAGCTTCGCTCGCCACCTCTCCCCCGATCGACGGGGTAGAGGAAGGGCGCTAAACCGCCTCTTCTCTCCTTCCGGAAGACCACAAGGAGAGAACGGAGAAGCTGCGCCTAAACGTCAGCCTTGAACGTCTGCTTCTGCTGACCCAGGCCCTCAATGCCCAGCTCCACCACATCGCCGGCCTTCAGGAACACCGGCGGTTTCATGCCGAGGCCGACGCCGGGTGGCGTGCCGGTGGAGATGATGTCGCCGGGGTGCAGCGACATGAACTGGCTGAGATAGGAAACCAGATACTTGACGCCATAGACCATGGTCTTGGTCGAGCCGTTCTGCATCGTCTTGCCGTTGACCGTCAGCCACATTTTGAGGTTCTGCGGATCGGCCACTTCGTCCTTGGTCACCAGCCATGGGCCGGTCGGGCCGAACGTGTCGCAGGACTTGCCCTTGGTCCACTGGCCCTGCCGCTCGGCCTGGAAGGCGCGTTCGGAGACGTCGTGGGCAACGCTATAGCCGGCGACATAGTCGAGCGCGTCGGCCTCGCTGACATATTTGGCGGTTTTGCCGATGACCACGGCCAGCTCGACTTCCCAGTCGGTCTTCACCGAGCCGCGTGGGATCAGCACGTCGTCATCCGGCCCGACAATGGCCGAGCTCGCCTTCATGAAGATGATCGGCTCCGGCGGCACGGTGGCGCCGGTTTCGGCGGCATGGTCGGAATAGTTGAGGCCGATGCAGATGAACTTGCCGGTGCCGGCAACGCAGGCGCCGAGGCGCGGGCTGCCGGAAACCGCCGGTAGCGACTTCGGATCGAGCTTGGCCAGTGCCGCCAGCGATGCCGGGTCGAGCGTCTTGCCGCCGATGTCGGTGACGTGGCCAGTGAGATCACGGATCGTTCCATCCGCATCGAGCAGGCCGGGGCGTTCGCTCCCGATCTCGCCATAGCGCAGCAGTTTCATTTAAATCCTTCTCCTGATTGCGGCCTCGTGGCCTTTTGCAAACTTTCCGCCAAGGCGATGGCTCCGAGGAACCGGCGGACCGTAACCATCGACCCGATCCCGGACAAGCGCGGTCGCCATATAAGATAGCCGGCGAGCGGGATTTTCAGACTCCTCGATCCCCTGGTAAACGCCGGGAAGGAGTCCGATCGTCCTGTCTGCCCAAGATCCTTTCGAACCTGCGATCAGATCGACCAGCCGCCGTCGATATTATAGGCCTGCCCGGACGTATAGGTGGCGCCGGCCAGATAGACGGCGAGATCGGCGATTTCCTCCGGCGTGCCGAGCCGGCCCATTGGCTGGCGGGCGATGAAGGCGGCGCGGGCGGCATCGTAGTCGCCTTGCGCGTGCATGCGATCCTGCAGCGACGGGCTCTCGACCGTGCCGGGGCAAATGGCGTTGCAGCGTATGCCCTTGCCGACATAGTCGGCGGCGATCGCCTTGGTCAGGCCGATGACGGCGGCCTTGGTCAGGCCGTAGACGAAGCGGTTGGGCACGCCCTTGGTCGAACTGGCCAGCGAGGCCATGTTGATGATCGATCCGTCGCCGCGTTCCAGCATGCCTGGCAGCACAGCCCGGCTGGTGCGGATCATGGCGCGGACATTGAGGTTCAGCGCGAAATCGAGATCGGCGTCCTTCATCTCGAGGATCGAGCCCGCGTGGACGAAACCGGCGCAATTGAACAGCACGTCGACGACACCGATCTCGGCAAAGGCGGCGTTGACGGCCTCATCGTTGAGCACGTCCAGCTTGCGGGTCTTGATCCCCGAGGTCTTGGCGAGTTCCGCCAGCAGCGCCTCGTTGATGTCGGTGGCGTAGACGGTGGCGCCAGCTTTTGCAAAGGCCAGTGCGCTCGCCTTGCCGATGCCTTGCGCCGCTGCCGTGACGACAACGACCTTGCCTGCCAGATCCGCCATGCTTTTCTCCTAGCCCGCTTGGGATCGTTCGGGTTTATCGGCAGCCGGCCAGGGCGTCATGTGCCAGTCGGACGCCATCATGCGGCCTGCGCGCCTGTCAGCCCACAGATAAAGATGTTTTTTCTCGTTAAAGAACATGCATCCGGGCGTCAAGCCCGAACACGATCTCCATCGCAATAGCCACGCGGGCTCAGTCTCCGTAAGGCACCCAGACATTCTTGATCTCGACGGCACGGCGCAGGAAAGCATCGCCGGCGGCTTCGTCGGAGGCCCAGTCGAGGCCGCAGCCATTGCCGCTCCAGACGCGCTTGAGGTTGCCGATGGACTCGGCTTCCGCCTTGGCGCAGGTCTCTGCGTCGGCGAACACCCACAGGCCGTCGACATCGTCATGCTTGGCCAACACGCCGGCAAGTTCAGCGCTGCGGCCGGTGACGATGTTGATGGCGCCAGCCGGAACGTCGGAATATTCTATCACTTGATAGAGATCGGTTGCCAGCAGCGGATAGCGTTCCGAAGGCACCGCGACCACCGTGTTGCCCATGGCGAGCGCCGGCGCGACCAGCGAGATCAGGCCGAGCAGCGGCGAGCTATCAGGCGCGACGATGCCGACGACGCCGACCGGTTCGTGCAGTGCCAGTGTCACGGCGCGCGCCGGTGGCTGGTGCACGCGGCCCTCGAATTTGTCCGCAAGCCCGGCATAGAGGAACAGCCGCTCGATCGACTGATCTACTTCTTCCCGCGCGGCCTTGGCGCTGGCGCCGGTCAACTCGGTGAGGCGGGCGGCAAACTCGCCGGCGCGGCCGGAAAGGTTTTCGGCCAGATAGTAAAGCACTTGACTGCGGTTATAGGCGGTCGCCTCCGGCCAGGCTTTGCAGGCGCGGGCGGCAGAGACGGCGTCGCGGATATCCTTGCGGCTGCCCAGCCCGACCTCGCCGGCAAGCTTGCCCTTGGCGGTAGCGACAGCCAGCGAATAATTGCCATCCGGCCGAATTTGCTTCCCGCCGATGAACAGCTTTGCCGTGCGGTCGATCGCGGAGCCGTCGGTTTGCTCGACGGGTTGCGCCGAGACCGTCGCCGGCTTGATGACCGGGCCGAGCGGCAGTTTCGCCGTGAGATATTCGAACATGCCCTCGCGGCCGCCTTCGCGGCCGAATCCGCTTTCGCGGTAACCGCCGAATCCGCAGGCGGCGTCGAACATGTTGGTGCCGTTGACCCAGACGACGCCGGCCTTCAGCTGCGGCGCGACGTGCAGAGCGAGATTGACGTTCTCGCTCCACACCGAGGCAGCGAGCCCGTAACGCGTGTTGTTGGCAAGCTCGATCGCTTCCTCGGTGTTGCGGAAGGTCATGGTGGCCAGAACCGGGCCGAACACCTCTTCCTGCGCGAGAATGTTAGCCGGCGAAACACCAGTGGCGAGTGTCGGCAGATGATAGTAGCCGGACGAAGGCAGCGCAGCGTCCGGCTGCCAGCAGACGGCGCCCTGCCTGGCGCCTTCGGCGATCAGTCCCTTGACACGTTCGAGCTGGGTCAAGTCGACCAGCGGACCGATGTCGGTGTTCTTGTCGAGCGGGCTGCCGACGCGCAACCGGCCCATCCGCGTCTTGACCTTGGCGATCAGGGCATCGGCGATGCCTTCCTGCACCAGCAGGCGCGAGCCGGCGCAGCAGACCTGGCCCTGGTTGAACCAGATGCCGTCGACCAGGCCTTCGACCGCGCTGTCGAGATCGGCATCCTCGAAGACGATGAAGGCCGACTTGCCGCCGAGCTCCAGCGAGAGCTTCTTGCCCGAGCCGGCGGTCGCCTTGCGGATGATCTTGCCGACCTCGGAGGAACCGGTGAAGGCGATCTTCTGGATGCCGGGATGGTTGACGATGGCCACGCCCGCTTCCGGCCCACCCTGGACGATGTTGACGACGCCTTTCGGAACGCCGGCGCGCTCGCAGATCTCGGCGAACAGGATTGATGTCAGCGGCGTGAATTCGGCCGGCTTCAGCACGACGGTACAGCCGGCGGCGAGCGCCGGGGCGATCTTCCAGGCCAGCATCAGCAGCGGGAAATTCCACGGGATGATCTGGCCGACGACGCCGACACCCTTGTGGCCGGGGAAATCCCTGTCCAGCGCCTGCGCCCAGCCGGCATGGTGGATGAAATGACGGATCGCCAGCGGCACGTCGATATCGCGGCTTTCGCGGATCGGCTTGCCGTTGTCGATTGTCTCAAGCACAGCGAACAGACGCTGATGCCGCTGCATGGCGCGGCCGATGGCATAAAGCACCTTGGCGCGCTGATAGCCTGACGCTGCCGACCACTTCGGCAGCGCCTTGGTGGCCGCCGCAACCGCCGCGTCGATGTCGGCGGCACTGGCGTCGGACACTTTCGCCAGCAGCTTGCCGGAAGACGGCTCGCTGGTCTCGAAGGTCCTCCCGCCGGAAGCGGCTTTCCAGGCACCGTCGATGAACAGCGCCTTGGAAAAGTCGCGCGCGGCAAGCCACGCATCGGCCTCGTTGCGGGCCTCCGGCGCCGGGCTGTATTCCATGGCGTGATAGCGGTCGAGGATGTTCATCAGGTGCCTCCTTCACCCTCCCGCCTGGGAGGGTCGATCGGCAAAGCCGATCGGGGTGGGGGGTGGTGCGCTCAAGCCATTGCGTGGCGATGATTGGCCGAATAGTGCCCGGTCAGATGGTGCTCGAGCTGGCGCTCGATGTCGGTCAAAAGGCTTGACGCGCCGAAGCGAAACAGCTCGGGCTCCAGCCATGGCCGGCCGAGTTCTTCCTTCATCAGCACCAGCCAGTCGAGCGAGGCCTTGGCCGTGGAAATGCCACCGGCCGGCTTGAAACCGATGAGATAGCCGGTTTCCTCGAAATAGGCCCTGATGGCGCGCACCATGGCGAGGCCGACGGGCAGCGTCGCGTTGACGCTTTCCTTGCCGGTCGAGGTCTTGATGAAGTCGGCGCCCGCCATCATCGCCACCATCGAGGCCAGCATGACATTGCGCAGCGTGGCGAGATCGCCGGTGCCGAGGATGACCTTCAGATGCGCGTCACCGCAGGCGGCGCGCATCGAGACGATCTCATTGTAAAGCTCCCGCCACTTGGCCCCGAACACCAGGCCGCGCGGGATGACGACGTCGATCTCGTCGGCGCCGTCGCGGACCGAGGCCTCGATTTCCTGCAGGCGGGTCGACAGCGGCGTAAGGCCATGCGGGAAGGCGGTGGAGACCGCGGCGACATGGATGCCAGTGCCGCGCACGGCATCGACGGCGGTGGCGACGAAGGGATGGTAGACGCAGACGGCTGCCGGGCGGATGATCTCGCCCGCAATGCCGAGGCCCTCGACGATGTCGCGGCGGAACGGATTGATCGCCTTGGCGCAGAGCCGGCGCACGCGCTCCTCGGTATCATTGGAATTCAGCGTCGTCAGATCCATGCAGGCGACGGCGCGCAGCAGCCAGGCCGCCTGGTTGTCCGCCTTGATCGAACGCCGCTTGGTCAGGCTGGCGACGCGCCGTTCCAGCGCCGAGCGGTTGACGCTGCGCACCGATTCCATGAAGCCGAGGTCGAGCTTCATGCCGGGGTTGCGCGCAATGCGATGGTCCAGCGGAACGGCTGTGTTGGCGGCGGCACGCGCGGGCAGCGGCGTCACCTTGGTGCCAAGATCGGCTTCGCGGATTGTGCTGCTCATCTCCTGCCCTTTCATTCAGCGACGTGCGCCGAAGATAGCCCGTGAATGGATGCTTCACGAGTCCTCAAGCGAGGGATAGCTGAAAAAGGCTGCGAAAGCAGCTAGTTTTTGACCGAAAGGTCAAAATGCAGATTCTGTAGAGTGTCGACGCCCGGCTCTAGCCGACGAAGGCGCGCTCGACGACGAAGGTTGCCGGATGATGCAGCGAGCCTTCCTCGAAGCCGAGGCTTTCGGCCAGTTCCTTGACGTCCTTCAGCATGTGCATCGAGCCGCAGATCATGATGCGGTCGGTTTCCGGGTTGAGCTTGTCGATGCCGAGATCGCTGTAGAACTTGCCGGAGCCGATCAGCGCGGTGATGCGGCCCATGCGTGCCGATTCCTCGCGGGTCGTCGAATTGTAAAGCGCGACGCGGCCGCCGGTCAGCTCACCGATCAGCGGATCGCTTTCCAGCGCCGCGACCAGTTCCTGGCCGTAGGTCAGTTCGGCGTTGTCGCGGCAGGTGTGGGTCAGGATCAGCTGGTCGAACTTCTCATAGGTGTCGGGATCGCGCAGCAGGCTGGCGAAGGGTGCGATGCCGGTGCCGGTGGAGATCATGAACAGCCGCTTGGCCGGGGTCAGCGCGTCGACCACCAGCGTACCGGTCGACTTCTGCCGCATGATGACCGTGTCGCCGACCTGGATCTTCTGCAGTTCCGAGGTGAGCGGGCCGTCCGGCACCTTGATCGAGAAGAATTCCAGCTCTTCGTCCCAGGCCGGGCTGGCCACCGAATAGGCGCGATAAACCGGCTTTTCGGCATTGGGCAGGCCGATCATGACGAACTCGCCGGAGCGGAAGCGCAGCGACTGCGGACGGGTGATGCGGAACGAGAACAGCCGGTCGGTGTAGTGCTTCACCGAGACGACGGTCTCGGCATAGACGTTGGCCGGAATCGGGAACTGCAGCGGTCGGGCGCCGGCGATGTTGAGAGCGGATGTGGTGTTCATCAAATCCAACCTTCTGGCCCGGCTGCGGACGCGGGCACCAAATCTTCACCTGCGCGCCCGGACCATTCAGGTCCCGGCGTGCTGTTCGCACACTGCAAAGCGGCAAGCTCTTGTGTCCGGAATTTATTAGTATACAAACGATATTTGCGTCAAGATGCTCCCTTAAAACAGCTTTCCAAACTGACGCATATCCGTAGTCCGCGCATTTCGGGTTTCGACGATGGAAGAGAATATTTCGGCGCAAGCGCGCAATTCCCGGGGAAATGTCGTCGCCGGCATCGATGTCGGCGGTACCTTCACCGACCTGCTCCTGATCGACGGACGCGACGGTGGCCGGGTGCATATCGCCAAGACTCCGACCACGGTCGACAACCAGGCGTTCGGCGTCGTTTCGGCGCTCGGCGCCACCGGATTTCCGATCGACGGCATCGACCTCATCGTGCATGGCACGACCACCACCACCAATGCGGTGCTCGAACGGCGGCTGGCGAAAACCGGCATGATCACCACGCGCGGCTTTCGCGACGTGATCGAGCTTGGCCGGCGCACGCGGCCGCAGGCCTATGGCATGACCGGCAGCTTTGTGCCGATCATCCCGCGCAATCTCAGGCTTGAAGTGTCGGAGCGCGTCGAGGCGTCGGGTGCGATACGCACGCCGCTCGACGAAGCCGAAATGCGCGAGGCGGTGAAGAACCTGATCGCGGCCGGCTGCGAATCTCTCGTCATCCATTTCCTGCATTCCTACGCCAACCCGGCGCATGAGCGGCGCGCCGCTGAAATCGCCGCCGAGCTCTGGCCGAACGGCTACATCACGGCAGGCCACGCACTGCTGTCGGAAGCGCGCGAATTCGAGCGCGGCGTCACCGCTTCGGTCAATGCCTCCGTGCAGCCGATCCTCGAGCGCTACGTCGAGCGGCTGCGCAAGGAGTTGGGCGCGAAAGGCTATGCCCGCGACTTCCTGATCATGAACGGCAATGGCGGCATGATCTCGGCCCGCTTCGTCACACGTGAATCGGCCAAGACCGTCATGTCCGGTCCGGCCTCGGGCGTCATCGCCGCCGCCTATACCGGAAAGCGCGCCGGCTTCGAAAACCTCGTCACCTACGACATGGGCGGCACCTCGACCGACGTGGCGCTGATCCGCAACGCCGAGCCGGCTGTTTCGAACGAGATCGAGATCGAATATGCGATGCCGATCCATGTGCCGATGGTGGCGGTGCACACGGTCGGCGCCGGTGGCGGCTCGATCGCGCGTGTCGACGCCGCCGGCCTGATCCAGATCGGCCCGGAAAGTGCCGGCGCCAATCCCGGCCCGATCTGCTACGGGCGCGGCGGCGTGGAGCCGACCATCACCGACGCCAATCTGGTGCTCGGCCGGCTGGCGCCGAAGAAGCTGCTGGCGGTCGAAAATCCGGTCACATCAGAGCACGTCACCGGTATCTTCGAGGACAAGATCGGCAAGGCGACCGGCCTGTCCGGCGTCGAGGCCGCGGGCGCGGTGCTGCGGCTCGGCAACATGAAGATGGCCGGCGCCATCCGCATGGTCTCGGTATCACGCGGCCATGACCCGCGCGATTTCGCATTGTTCGCCTTTGGCGGCGCCGGTCCGCTGCATGCGACGGCGCTGGCGCGCGAACTCGGCCTGCCCCGGGTATTGGTGCCGGCGCGGCCCGGCATCACCAACGCGCTCGGCTGCGTCGTCGCCGATCTGCGCCACGACTTCGTCAACACCATCAACCAGCCAGTGGCGGTGCTCAACGAAACCCAGCTACATGCCGTATTGGAACGGCACCGAAACGAAGGCGAGGAGCTGATCGGCAAGGAAGCGGTGAAGCCGGAGACGATCCGCGTTACCCACTCCGCCGACATGCAGTTCGTCGGCCAGACCCACATCATCAACGTGCCGTTGCCATCCTCGTCAGTGACACGGGCTGCGCTGCAGCAGCTTTTCGAAAAGGCCTATTTCGCCCGCTTCAAGGTCGAACTGCCGGAAATCCGCGCCAACCTCGTCAACCTCAACACCTCGGTCACCGGCGTGCGTCCGGCGATCGATCTGTCCCGGCTGATCGACCCGGCGGGACGCGCAACAACGCTCGACGAGGCGCGGCGCGAGATCCGGCCGGTCTGGTATGGCGGACGCTGGCACGACACGCCGGTATACGCACGCGAAAAGCTGCCGCTCGACGCCGTCATAGAAGGGCCGGCGATCCTCGAACAGATGGACGCCACCACCGTGCTCGAACCCGGCGACCGCGCACGCTGCGACGCCGACGGCAACATCATCATCGACATTGGCGAGGCCTGAGATGGAAAAGCTCGACGCCATCACGCTTTCGGTCCTCCAGGCGGCGTTGCAGCAGGTCTGCGACGAGATGGACCTGACCTTTTCGCGCGCCGCTTTCTCGCCGGTCATCGCCGAGGCCAACGACCGCTCCGACGGCATCTATTCGGCGCTCGATGGCTCGCTGATCGCGCAAGGCAGCCAGGGCCTGCCGGTGTTCGTTGGCGTCATGCAGTATTCGACCAGGACGGTGATCGAGATGATCGCCGATGGCCGCTGCCTGCCGCCGGAGCCGGGCGACATCTACATCGTCAACGATCCCTATCTCGGCGGCACCCATCTGATGGATGTGCGCTTTGCCATGCCGGTCTACCGGGACGGCAAGATTTTCTGCTGGCTGTCGAACACCGGCCATTGGCCCGACATTGGCGGTTCGGTGCCTGGCGGTTTTTCAGCCTCGGCAACGGCTGTCGAGCAGGAAGGCCTGCGGCTGCCGCCGGTCAAACTGTTCAAGAAGGGCGTGCTCGATCGCGAGATCTACGCCATCATCTGCTCCAACATCCGCGTTGCCGACCAGCGCATCGGGGATATCCGAGCCCAGGCCGCCGCACTGCTGATCGGCCAGGACCGGCTCAATGGAATCCTGGATCGTTACGGTGACGAAACTGTTGTCGAGGCAATCGCCGAACTGCGCCGCCGTGCCGCCGAACAGATGCGCGCCAACATCGCGGCGATCCCAGATGGCACCTACCGCTCCGAGGCCTTTGTCGATTCCGACGGGGTGGTCAACGAGCCGCTGACCATCGCGCTCGCGGTCGAGAAACAGGGCGATACGCTGACCTTCGATTTCGCCGGTTCGTCAAAGCCCTGCGCCGGGCCGATGAACAGCGTGCTGGCGACCACCTTGTCCTCGGTCTATCTCGCCATGCGCCACATTTTCCCCGATGTGCCGATCAGCGCCGGCGCTTTCGAGCCGCTGATCGTCAAGCGGCCGGAAGGCACGTTCCTTGACGCCAAATATCCGCGCCCCGTCTCGGGTTGCGCGGCCGAAGTGTCGCAGCGCATCGCCGAGGCGGTGTTCGCGGCGATGGTGCAGGCGTTGCCGGACAAGGTGACGGCGGCGCCCGCCGGCTCCAGCGGCAATTTCGCGCTCGGCGGCAACGACCCGGCGCGCGGCCGCGATTATGTGATGTACCAGATCTCTGGTGGCGGCTATGGCGGCAATTCAGGGCATGACGGCCTGACCAATGGCTGCTCGACCATCGGCATTTCCAAATCGCCGCCGGTCGAGATCATGGAGCAGGCCTTTCCGGTGCTCTACCGCCATTATGCCCTGCGCGAAGGCTCGGGCGGCGCCGGCAAGCATCGCGGCGGTTTCGGGCTCGCCTATGAGGTCGAGATCCTGCGCGGCGACGCCCGCGCCTCCTTCGTCATGGACCACGGCCGTTTCGGCCCGCAGGGCGCGCTCGGCGGCAAGGATGGCGCCGTCAACACGGTGACCGTTTTCCGCAACGGCGAGGAACACGTGCCGCCACACCTATCCAAGGAGCAGGACATTGCGCTGAAGGCCGGCGACCGCGTGCGCGTCGGCACGCCGGGCGGTGGCGGCTATGGCGATCCGTTCGAGCGCGATGCCGACCAGGTGCTGCGCGACGTGGCGTTGGGATACTATACGGCTGAAGAAGCCAGCGAAAAATTTGGCGTTGTCCTGTCGGCAGGCGAACTCGCCGTTGACCAGAGGGCAACGGACAAGCAGCGCGCCAGCTGACGCACCGCCGACCACCATGGCGCGGATCGTCCGCCGCGATCGCCGCAGCGCATGTCGTTTCCGTCTCCGCCGGAGGCACGAAAGCCCGTAGACTTCTCGCGCTCAACGGAGATCTCGAACATGCGTCTTTTCGGTCGTTTCGTGCTTGCCGCTTCCGTCGCCCTTACGCTGGCCACGGGTGCTTCCGCCCAGGACAAGAAGCTCAGGATCGGCACCGAAGGCGCCTATCCGCCCTTCAATTACGCCAGTGCCGACGGCACGCTGGGCGGCTTCGACATCGATCTCGGCAGGGCGCTGTGCGCGCAGATGAAGGCCGAGTGCGAATTCACTGTGCAGGATTTCGACGGCTCGATCCCGGCCCTGCAGGCCGGCAAGTTCGACGCGATCATCAACATCACCATCACGCCCGAGCGGGCCGAAAAGGTCGAGTTCACCCACAAATACTATCAGACGCCGCCGGCCATCGCGGTGCCGAAGGATTCGATAATCGGGGGCACCTCGCCGGACGATCTGAAAGGCACGGCGCTCGGCGTGCAGACCGCGACCATCCACCAGAAATTCGCCGATCAGAAATATGCAGGCTCGACGGTCAAGGCCTATCCGACCGGCGACGACGCCCGCACCGACATGGCCAATGGCCGCCTCGACGCGATGATGGACGGCTCGATCATCCTGACCGAGTGGTTGGAGAAGCCCGACGGTGCCTGCTGCAAGCTGCTCGGCACGCTGACGGCCGATCCGGCCATACACGGCCCCGGCGTCGGCATCGCCCTGCAGAAGGGCAACAAGGAGCTGGCCGACAAGCTCAATGCCGCGATCGACGCGCTGCGCGCCAATGGCAAGTACAAGGAAATCAACGACAAGTACTTTTCCTTCGACGTCTACGGCAGCTGAGACCGTTTGGAAACTCTACTCTGGCGGCCATCTGAAGGCATTTTCTGCGCTTCCGGTGCTCACGGACCTGAATGTCCGCTGCGCTCCGGTTCTCGAAACCACCATCATATGACTCGCCAGAGCGAATTTCGAAACGGTCTCCGGGCCGCACTAAATGATGGAGGCTTTCTTGGCTGAGCGGCGATCCCCCTTCTACAGCAGTATCGTCGGGCTGGGCGCGACCATGGGTCGGGTTGGCGGCGATTTCATCTCGGCCAAATATTACTCGGGCATTGCCGACGAGCACCTGAACACCCGCGAAAATGTCGGTGTTCAGGATCTCAGCACCATGGGCAAGATGGACATCAAGGGGCCGGACGCCGAGGCGCTGGTCAACCATGTCATCGTCAACGATGCGGCTGCGATGAAGCCGGGCCAGGTGCGCTATTCCACGATCTGCCGCGAGGATGGCGGCATCATGGATGACCTCACCGTGTTCCGTCTGGCGCCGGAGCACTTCATGCTGGTGACCGGCTCGGTCAACCGGCTGAAGATGCTGCCCTGGCTGTTGCATCATGCAGAAGGGCGCAAGGCCTATGTCACCGACATCACCGCTTCCATCGCCTTCCCGACCATCCAGGGTCCGCGCTCGCGCGAACTCTTGAAGGCGCTGGTTGCGGATGCCGATCTGGATGGGCTGAAGCGCTGGTCGTTCACGTCGGGCCATATCAACGGCACGCGGGTGCTGATCTCGCGCACCGGCGTCACCGGTGAACTCGGCTTCGAACTGTTCGTGCCCGCCGACGAGGCGGCCTCGGTCTGGGATGCGCTGATGCGCACCGGCCGGGACTTTGGCCTGAAACCCTATGGCGTGCTGGCGATGTTCACGCTGGGCCTGGAAAAGGCCTATCCGGCGCATGGCATCGACATGGACGAGAGTCGCACGCCGTTCCATGTCGGCCTCGACCGCTGGATCAAATTCGACAAGGGCGATTTTATCGGCCGCGAAGCTTTGCTCAAGGTCCGAGACACCGGCCTCGACGAGCAATGGGTCGGGCTGATCCTCGACGGCGACAAGCCGGCGGCGACCGATGCCAGGGTTGTGGCCGATGGCGAGGACGCCGGCATCGTCACCTACAGCGACCACGGCAATTCCCTCGGCAAGGTGCTGGCCACCGCGCATCTGCAGCTGCCGTTCACCGCTATCGGCACGGAACTCAGCATCGATATCGGTGGTAAGCTGACCCGCGCGGTGGTGGCGCCGATACCGTTCTTCGATCCGGAGGGGGTGAGGTTGCGGGCTTAGCACGGCTCGCGTCAATCACTGCGTGCGTTGGTGATCGGCGGAAACGCCCACCAATTCGTCATCCTCGGGTCTCCGCGACGCCGCTTCGCGGCTGCTCCGCCCGTGGATGACGAAGTTGGGGAAGTCTCGACTCATCTCGAATGTTTAGCCGGCTCGGCCTACCCCCTCCGGTCCAGCCTCGCCACCAGCCGATCCCCCACCCATTGGATGCCGCAGACCAGGATGATCAGCACGATGACCACTGCCACCATGACGCTGGTCTCAAAACGCTGGTAGCCGTAGCGGATGGCGAGGTCGCCGAGCCCGCCGGCGCCGATGGCGCCGGCCATGGCCGACGCGCCGATCAGCGTCACTAGCGTCACCGTGAAGCCGGCGACGATGCCGGGCAGGGCTTCGGGCACCAGCACCTCGCGGATGATCGTCCAGCGGTTGCCGCCCATTGCCCGCGCCGCCTCGATCAGACCGCGGTCGACCTCGCGCAGCGACACTTCGGCGATGCGCGCATAATAGGGCGTGGCGGCGATCGACAGCGGCACGATGGCCGCCCATGTGCCGATCGAGGTGCCGACGATCAGCCGCGTCACCGGGATCAGCGCCACCAGAAGGATGATGAAGGGCACCGAGCGGAAGCCGTTGATGACGGCGCCGAGCACGCGGTTCACCCACAGGCTTTCGGCGATACCGCCGCGTTCGGTGGCAATCAGTGCCAGGCCGAGCGGCAGGCCGAAGACCAGCGAGATCAGACCGGAGGCGGCCGTCATCAGCACTGTCTCCCAGATCGAACGCAGCAGAAGCTCAAACAGGATTGGCGACATGGCCAAGCACCTCCACCCGCGCCTGGCGGGATTTCAGGAATGTGATGATTCCAGCGAGATGGCTTACATCGCTGCCCGGTACAGACAGGAACAGCGTCCCGACAGGCTGCTGCTGGATATGGTCGACGCCGCCATGGACGAGGCGGAAGGCGCCGGGAACCGCGGTGGCAAGGTCGGATAGCAATGGGCCGCTTGCCGCTTCGCCGGCTACATCCACACGCAGGATCGTCTCCGCGCCGGCCGCCGGCAGCAGCCGGGCCGCCAGTTCGGTCGGCAGCTGCGGCCGGATAGCGCCGAGCAGGCTGCGTGTGATCTCGGAGCGCGGGTCAGCAAACACCGACCACACCGATCCTTGCTCGACGATGCGCCCGGCGTCGATCACCGCAACGCGGTCGGCGATCGAGCGGATCACCTCCATTTCATGGGTGATCAGCAGGATGGTCAGGCCAAGCTGCCGGTTGATGTCTTTGAGCAGTGCGAGGATGGAGCGAGTGGTCTCCGGATCGAGCGCCGAAGTGGCTTCGTCCGACAAAAGTAGCGCCGGGCGCGCGGCAAGCGCCCGGGCGATGCCGACGCGCTGCTTCTGGCCGCCCGACAGCGACGCCGGATAGGCTTTTGCTTTCTCCGATAGGCCGACGAGATCGAGCAGTTCGGCCGCACGTGCCAGCCGCTCGGCTTTGGGGCGGCCCTCGATCTTCAGCGGCAGCGCCACATTGTCCTCGACGGTCTTGGCCGACAGCAGATTGAAATGCTGGAAGATCATGCCGATGCGCCGCCGCAGCGGCTGCAGGTCGCGCTCGCCGAGCCGGCTGATCTCGCGGCCTTCGATGAACACCTCGCCGGAGTCAGGCCGTTCCAGCCCATTCAGGCAGCGGATCAGCGTCGACTTGCCGGCGCCGCTGCGGCCGATGATGCCGAGAATCTCGCCCTTGCGCACGGTCAGCGACACGCCGTCGAGCGCCGCCGTCACACCGAAACGGCGCTTCAGGTCAACAAGGCGCACGACATGCTGAGATGTGTCGGCCCGGGTCGGATTGGCGGTGTCCCCGGATGCCTTGATATGCTGGTTCATGAATGTTCCTGTTCTCGAAAATGCAATCGCGGCCCGCGCCTGAGCGCGGACCGCTGTTGCTCTCGAACCGGGTCTCCGGTCGAGAATCGGATCAATAGGCGCTGAGGCCGGTGCCCTTGTAGACCTTGTCGAACTCGGCCTTCACCGCCTCGTTCTGATAGGACGCCACCAGCGTCTTCACCCAGGCTTCATTCTCATTGCCGACCTTCACCGCGATGAAGTTGCGGTACGGATTGTCGGCGATGGGCTCCTGCGCGATGCGGTTTTCCGGCGTCAGGCCGCTTTTCAGCGCCCAGTCGGTGTTGACCACGGCCGCGTCGAGATCCTCGACCGAGCGGCCGACAATGCCGGCGTCGAGCTCCTTGATCACCACTTTCTTCGCATTCTCGGCGATGTCGGCGGTGGTGGCCAGAATGCCGATGCCGTCTTTCAGCTTGATCACGCCCTCGTTCTGCAGCACGCGCAGCGCCCGGCCTTCGTTGGATGGGTCATTGGGCACGCCGATGACCGCGCCCTCGGGCAGGTCGGCAACCTTGGTGTACTTCTTCGAATAGAGGCCGATCGGCCAGACGCCGGTATAGCCGACGCGCACGATGTGGTAGCCCTGCGTCTTGATCTGGTTGTCGAGATAGGGCTGGTGCTGGAAGGCGTTGGCATCGATCTCGCCCCGCTCCAGCGCCTCGTTGGGCTGGGTGTAGTCGTTGAACACCACGGTCTCGATGGCCAGGCCCTTTTCGGCCGCCTGGGCGACGACGACCCGCCAGACATCCTCGTCCTCGCCACTGATGATGCCGACCTTGATCGCCTTCTTGTCCTCGGCGAAAGACGCGCCGGGCGCCATCAGGCTGCCGATCGCGACGGCCGAGGCAAACAGCAGAGCAAGGCTGCTGCGCCGGCTGAGAGTTGACCAAAGGGAAGATGGCAAAGTGTTTTTGAAGTCGGACATGATTGATTCTCTGCGGTTGTGAAGTCATGGCAGCCAGGCGGATCGCCTAGCCTTGGTCACATCCTCAGAAATTCTATCGATTATATCAAAGAACGCGTTTCGCCGTTCTCGTCAAAGCCGGGAATATTCTCTCAAAATTTTCAAGAGCGTGAGCAAAAGCCGCCGCTTGACCGGCCGCAGTGGGTCGGGGTGCGATCCTGTGCGCCTCGGGAGGGAGATCAGATTTAGTCAGAACCGGGCGCGACTGTCGGCCTCAAAGAGCGATCCAGGCCGTCTTGAGTTCCAAATATTTCTCCAGCGCATGCAGCGACTTGTCTCGGCCGAAGCCGGACTGCTTGACGCCGCCAAGCGGCACGGTGATGTCGGCACCGCCATAGGTGTTGACGTGGACGACGCCGGCATTGATGGCGCGCACCATGCGGTGCGCGGTGGAAAGGTTGGCGGTCCACACCGCCGAGGCAAGCCCGTAGACGGTCGAATTGGCAAGCCGCACCGCTTCCTCCTCGGTCTCGAAGCGCATGACGCCGAGCACCGGCCCGAACACCTCCTCGCGGGCCAGCTGCATGTCCTGCGTGACATTCTCGAAGATGGTCGGTGCCATGTAGCTGCCGCCGGTCTCGGTGAGGATCCGTTCGCCGCCGGTGACGAGACGGGCGCCTTCTTCGGTGGCCCTGGTAACGAAGCCGAGATTCTTGTTCAGCTGTTCGGCGCTCGATACCGCGCCGACATCACTGGTCAGATCGAGCGGATCGCCGACTTTCAGCCGCGTGGTCGCAGCGAGAAGCGCGTCCATGAAGCGGTCATAGACCGACGACTGGACGAGAAGCCGCGAGCCGGCGACGCAGACCTGGCCGGAGTTGCGAAAAATGCCATTGGCCGAGACGACCGCCGCCTGCTTCAGGTCCGGGGCGTCGGCAAAGACGATGTTGGGCGATTTGCCGCCGAGTTCGAGGAAGACGCGCTTCAGATTGGAACGCGCGGAATATTCGAGCAGCCGCCGGCCAACCGGCCCCGAACCGGTGAAGGCGATGGCGTCGACATCCATATGCAGGCCGAGCGCCTCGCCGGCGACCGCGCCACGACCGGTGACGACATTGAGCACGCCGGCGGGCAGGCCGGCCTCGCTGGCCAGTTCGGCCAGCCGCAGCAGCGTCAGCGAAGCGATTTCCGGCGGCTTGACCACCACGCAATTGCCGGCGGCCAGCGCCGGCGCGATCTTCCAGGCGCCGATCATCAGCGGGAAATTCCACGGCACGATGACGCCGACGACGCCGAGCGGCTCCTTGTGGATCAGCCCGAGCACATTGTCGGCCGTCGGCGCGATCTCGCCATAGACCTTGTCGATCGCCTCGGCATAGTAGCGGATGGTGCCTGCCGCCGAGAGCGGTTCGGCCTTGTAGGCCATGCCGATCTCGGTGCCGTTGTCGCGCACGCCGAGCACGGCCAGCTCGTCGGCATGCTTTTCGACCAGCTCGGCGAACCGCGCCAGCACCTTCTTGCGAAACGCCGGTGCTGCGCGCGACCACGAGCCCTTCTCGAACGCCTTGCGCGCCGACTTGACGGTGCGGTCGATGTCGGCGGCGTTGCCGTCGGCGATGCTGGCGAAAGGTTGGCCGTCGATCGGCGACGTCACCGTCAGGCTCGCGCCTTCCATACCATCGGTCTGTGCGCCATCGATGAACAAGCCCCGCGCGCCGATCTCCGTCTTGCGCAGCGTATCGATGGCATTCTGACTGATCATTGGTGACGGACTCCCAGGGAAACATGCAATGTGGTTGGCGCCCGGAATTCCCAGCCGCGAAAGACCGGCGCCTTGCCCGGCACCAGGCTGAGATCGGGGAAGCGCAGGAGCAGCAGCCTTACCGCAAGGCACATCTGCTCGCGCGCGAAAAACCGGCCCGAGCAGAAATGATGGCCAAAGCCGAAGGCTGCATGGTTGCCCTCGTCGCGGTTGATGTCGAAGCGGTTGGGATCGGCGAAGCGGCTCTCGTCGCGGCTTGCCGAGGAGACGAGTGCCGCGACCGCAGCGCCGGCCGGGATCGTCACGCCACCAAGCTCGACCGCGCGTGTCGTCTGCCGCGTCTGCGTGCCGATCGGCGCCACCCAGCGCAAGCCCTCGTCTACGGCCTTCGGCACGAAGCTCTCGGGATCGGCGAGCACCTGCCGCAATTGCTCGGGATGCGAAAGCAGGCCGGCCAGAATCGAGCCGGCGCCATGTCCGGGCTCCTGCATGCCGCCAAGCAGGATGACCTTGATGCTCGGCATCAGGAAGTCGATCGGCCGCGTCGTGCCTTCCGGCATGCCGTCGTGCAGCATATGCGACAGCGCGGAATCATCCGGTGCGTGGGCAAGCCTTTCCAGCGTCGGCAGGATCGCATCGCCAACCTCGGCGCTGATCGCGTCGGCGATCTCTTGTCGTTTCGGGTCGTTCTCGAAATTGATGGCGCCCTGGGCGAGGCCATAGAACCAGCGACGCAGCGTCGGCATGTCGATGTCGGCAAGACCGAGCGAGCGCGCCAGGCTGAGCGTCGACACCGGCTCGAAATAATCGGCCATTAGTTCGGCCGCACCCTGTTCGGCGATCCGGTCGAGGTAGGGCTCGGCGATCGATCGCACGAGGTCGCCGGCATAGGCGGCGACGGTGCGCGGCCGGTATTTCGGGTCGACGCCCTGTCGCAGCTGTTTGTGCGTCTCGCCATCGGTGGTCAGGATGGTCGGCTTGCCGAAGGAGCGCTCGACGGGCGACGAGCCGACAACGGCGGAGAAGATGTCGGGAGACTTGGCGACGCTCTCGACATCCTTCCAGCGGGTGACGAACCACAGATTGACCGCCGGCACGAAGGCGACCGGCGCGCTGCGCCTGAGCTCGGCATAGATCGGGTACGGATCGGCTTCCAATGCCTCGACGGTGATGTTTTCGGCAAAGCTCAAGGTCGCCACTCCCTTTGTGGTGGAAGGGGCGGCGTGGCACGCCGCCCCTTTGCTTTTCTCAATCTTTCAGCGGCTGGCCGAGGTTTTTGAACGCGACCGGGTCGCGGCTCTTCAGCGCGCTCGCCAGCAGCAGGCCGACAACCGCGGCAATCAGCACCAGCCCGGGCAGGAACACACCGAGGACGCCGCTGGCCCCCGACAGGCCGCCGAAATTGATGACGATCAGGTAGATGATGACGACGAAAGCGATGAAGGTCAGTCCGGGCAGGATGGTGGTCTTCAGCGCATTCTCCTGAGCCGGGTTGGCGCGGAAGAACATCACCACGGCGAGCGAGGCCACCGCCATCATGACGATGACGCCGAGCGTCGCGACATTGGTCAGCCAGGAAAACAGCGCCAGCACCGGATCGAGGCCGAGCACGGCGAACAGCCCGACGACGACGGCGGCGAGCACGCTCTGGATGACGGAGGCGACATGCGGGCTTTGGTGCACGGAATGCGTCACGCCGATCGTCTGCGGCAACAGCTTTTCGCGGCCCGAGACATAGATGTAGCGGGCAACCGCATTGTGGAACGCCAGCACGCCGGCAAACAGGCTCGACACGAACAGGATGCTCATCGCCTGCGACAGCATCGTTCCAGCGTAACGGTCGGACAGGCCGAACAGGAAGGTCGTCGGATCCGGCAAGCCCTGCAGCGTCGGCAGCAGCTTGTCGACACCGGCGCCGACGGCCATCAGCCATGCCGTGAGCATGTAGAAGACGCCGATCAGCAGGACGGAGAAATAGGTGGCGCGGGGAACCGTGACCTCGGGGTCGCGAGCTTCCTCGGCATAGATGGTCGTCGCCTCGAAACCGATGAAGGCGGCGAAGCAGAACAGTATGGCGATGGCCGGCGCGCCTGACGTGATCTGGCTCCAGCTGAACGGCGCCGCCGACAGGCCGCTATCGCCGCCGGTCTTGAGGATCGCTATGTCGAGGATCAGCACCACCAGATATTCGCACAGCACCAGCACCGTCAGGATCTTGGCCGACAAATCGACCTGTCGATAGCCGAGCACCGCGACCAGCGCGATGGCGATGAAGCTCCACACCCACCACGGCAAATTGATGCCCCAGCCGGCGAACAGTCCGGCGGTCGCGGCACCGAGCAGGCCCATGACGCCGATCTGCATGGCGTTGTAGGACAGGATGGCGATCAGCGCCGTGGCACCGCCGGCCATGCTGCCGAGGCCGCGCGCCGCATAGGCATAGAAGGCGCCGGCATTGCCGACATGGCGTGACATGGCGACATAGCCGACCGCGAACAACAGCAGCAGGATGGTCACAATGAGATAGGTTCCGGCAAAGCCGGCGCCATTGCCCATCAGCATGCCGAGCGGCGTACCGCCGGCGACCGCGGTAAGCGGTGCGGCGGCCGAAATCACCATGAAGGTGATGGCGCCGACGCCAAGACTGTTCTTGCGCAGCCTGTTGGCCGGCGCCTGTTCCGAAACTGCTGACATTGGTCCCTCCTATTTACCGGCCGAAATGGCCTGTCCCATGCACTCTGGTGGTCGGTTCATTATTTGAACCATTATTTTGAATATAGACTTGCAAACAAAGCCGATGCCTGTCAAGTTAATTCACACGTTAAATGATTGATCCGAGCGGAGAGGCAAATTTGGGTACGGTCGGAAAAGCGATCTCACTTCTGGAGCTGTTCACCGTCGACGAGCCCGAGCTCGGACTGTCCGATCTGGCGCGCCGCTCGGGCTTCGACAAGGCGACGACGCGGCGGCTGCTGATGGCGTTGACCGGCCATGGTTTTGTCGAGCAGGATACCGGCACGCGGCACTATCGCCTCGGTGCCGGCCTGTCGCGGCTGGCGCGCATCCGTGAAGCCCGCTTTCCCTTCCTGCAGACGGCTGTTCCACTGGTGCGGGATCTGGCGGCATCGACGGCCGAGACCGTGCATCTGTCGGAATTCGGCGCCGACACGCTGGTCACCGTCCATGTCGAACATCCGGCCTGGGCAAACCGGGTCAACATCGACATCGGCCAGCTTCTGCCGCTGCATTCGACCGCCTCCGGCATCGCCTATCTGGCCTTCGCCCGCGACGAGACCGTCAAGGCGTGCCTGGCGGGTTCGCTCTACGCCTTCACGGCGCATACGCTGATCGAGCCGGCCGCCATCTCAAGATCGATCGGCGAGGCGCGCGAGCGCGGCTATTCGATCTGCGACCAGGGTTATGAGGAAGGTGTGATCAGCGTCGCGGCAGCGATCCTCACGGCGGACGGCTTTGCGCTCGGCACCATCGCGGTGGCCGCGCCGAAGGCCAGAACGACGGCAGCCGCGATCGCGGAACGGGGACTTGCCGTGATGGAAGCGGCACGGGAGATTTCGATGCGCCTCAACGGCGAGAACCTGCAAACCCTGAGGAGGCAGGCCTGATGTCTGCAGACACTGCGCCCCGCATCCTGGTCATCGGCACCGGCGACACGAAGGCCGAAGAGCTGTTGTTCATGAGAGAGTGCATCGAGGCATCGGGCGGCAGCGCCGTGATGATGGATGTCAGCGTGCTCGGCGACCCGCCCTACAGCCCGGATCACGACAAGCATGCCGTTGCCCGCGCCGTGGATGTGACGATATCGGAGATCGTCTCGAGCGGCGACGAGAACACCGCCATGACCCTGATGGCCGGCGGCGCCGTGCAACTGGCGCGCAAGCTCCATCAAAGTGGCGAGATCGATGCCTTCATCGCCATTGGCGGCTCGATGGGGACCGATCTGGCGCTCGACGTGGCGCTCTGCCTGCCGCTCGGCGTGCCGAAATTCGTTGTCTCGACCATCGCCTATTCGCATCTCATTCCGCCCGAGCGCGTCGCCCCCGACCTGATGATGATCCTCTGGGCTGGCGGATTGTACGGCCTCAACAGCATCTGCAAGCTGGTGCTGTCGCAGGCCTGCGGCGCGGTCGTCGGCGCGGCCAGGATCGTGCTTGAGGCCCGCGCCTCGGCGCCGGCCATCGGCCCGACCATTGGCATGACCTCGCTCGGCGGCAGCTGTCTGCGTTACATGAAGACGCTGAAGCCGGCGCTGGAGCAGCGCGGCTATGACGTTGCCGTCTTCCACACCACCGGAATGGGCGGCCGCGCCTTCGAATCGATCGCCGGACAAGGGCATTTCTGCGCCGTCTTCGATTTCAGCCTGCAGGAAATCACCAATCACCTGGCCGGCTCCGTCGTCAGTTCCGGCGCGGATCGGCTGGAGAATGCCGGCGCCCGCGGCATTCCCCAGATCGCTGCCCCTGGCGCCGTGGATATGGTCGACCTGCCGACCTGGCAGGATCTGCCGGCCAAATTTTTGCAACGTCCGTTCCATGCCCACAACAGGCTGATTGGCTCGGTCACTGTCGATGCCGATGATCGCCGCAAGGTCGCCAGAACCATCGCCGCCAAGCTCGGCGCCGCGAAAGGCCGCTCCGCCTTCATCCTGCCGGTCGGCGGCATCCAGGAATGGGATACGCAGGGTGAGCCGCTCTATGAACCCGAAGCCCTGGCCGCCTTCGCCGATGAAATGCGCAAGGCCATTCCCGCCGACGTGGAGTTCCACGAGATCGACGCCCACATCAACAGCGACGACTTCGTCGGCAAGGCGCTCGAGATCTTCGATCGCTGGGTCGAGGAGGGCATCGTCCCGCGCGGCATGCCGGTCAAGGGAGTGGCCGCGTGAGCGCTCTGCCGGCCCAGGCGCTTGTCCTTGATTTCGGCGGCGTCGTCACCCGCACGCTGTTCGAGACGCATGCCTTGACCGAACAGGCGCTCGGCCTTGCGCCGGGAACGCTGCAATGGCGCGGGCCGTTCGATCCGGACAGCGATCCGCTGTGGCGCGCGATGCAAGCCGATGAGATCAGCGAGCGCGACTACTGGCGCTCCCGCACCAGTGAGGTTGGCCGTCTGGTCGGCGAGGACTGGCAGGCGATAGAAACCTTCGTCCAGCGTGCGCGCGGCGCCGAGCCAGAAAAGGTGGTGCGGCCCGAAGCCGACAGCGCCATCCGTGCCGTGCATGCAGCCGGTTTTCGGCTGGCGATCCTGTCCAACGAGCTCGACCTGTTCTACGGTGCCGACTTCCGCCGGCGGCTGCCGTTGCTCGGCCTGTTCGACACAATCGTCGACGCGACCTATACCGGCATCCTCAAACCCGACCCTCGCGCCTATGCCTTGGTCACCGAGGCGCTCGGCCTGCCTGCCGGTACTTGCGTCTTCGTCGACGACCAGCAGCGCAATGTCGATGGCGGGCGTGCTGCCGGCATGCGTACGGTCCATTTCGACGTTGCCCGGCCAGCACTTTCCTATGCCGAAGCACTCGGCCATTTCGATCTCATCCCGGTTGCCTGAGACCATTTGCGGAGCCTTTTCATGCGCGACATCAACTTCCTTACCGAGACGAACGCCAAGCCGATCTGGCACCCGATGGCGCATCCGGCCGAGATGCGGGCCAACCCGCCAAAGGTGATCATGAAGGGCGAGGGCGTGATGGTCACCGACATCGCCGGCAACACCGTGCTCGACGCCGTCGGCGGCCTGTGGAACGTCAATCTCGGCTACAGCTGCGACCCGATCAAGAAGGCGATCGCCGACCAGCTTTCGGCGCTGCCGTACTATTCCGGCTTCCGCGGCACTTCGACCGGCCCGTCGATAGAGCTCGCCCACGAACTCTGCGAATGGTTCCAAGGGGAAGGCATGGTGCGGACGTTCTTCACCTCGGGCGGTTCGGATTCGGTCGAGACGGCGCTACGGCTGGCCCGGCAGTACTGGAAAATACGCGGCCAGGCAGACCGCACCAAGTTCCTCGCGTTGAAGAAAGGCTATCACGGTACGCATTTCGGCGGCGCGTCGGTCAACGGCAACGCCAATTTCCGCCGCAACTACGAGCCGCTGCTGCCCGGCGTTTTCCACATTCCCGCGCCCTGGACCTTCCGCAACCCGTTCGACGAGACCGATCCCGAGCGGCTGGCGAAGCTGTGCGCCAGGGCGCTGGAGGACGAGATCGCCTTCCAGGGCGGCGACACCATCGCCGCTTTCATCATGGAGCCGGTGCTGGGCGCCGGCGGCGTCATCGTTCCGCATGAGAGCTTCATGCCGCTGGTGCGCGAGATCTGCGACCGCCATGAAATCCTGCTGATCGCCGACGAGGTGGTGACTGGCTTCGGCCGCACCGGCGCCTGGTCGGGCTCGCGGCTGTCGGGCGTGAAGCCCGATTTTATGACCATCGCCAAGGCGATCACCTCCGGCTACTTCCCGCTAGGCGCCACGCTGATCGGTGGAAAGGTCGCTGATGTCTTCGAGGCCGACAAGACCAGTTTTGGTGCGATCGGGCATGGCTATACCTATTCCGGCCACCCGGTCGGTTGTGCGGCGGGGCTGGCGGCGCTTGCCGAGACCAAACGGCTTCGCCTGAACGAAAATGCGGCGGCGCGAGGTATCGAACTCGCGGCCGTGCTGGAAGGGCTGAAGGCCAAGCACGCCATCGTCGGCGATGTCAGGTACAAGGGCCTGATGGCGGCGCTGGAACTGGTCTCGGATCGCACCACCAAGAAGCCGACCGACAAGAAAACCATGGCCGTGGTTTCGGAGGCGGCCTACGAAGCCGGCGTCATGCTGCGCGTGTCCGGCAACACCGTCATCTTGTCGCCGCCGCTCATCATCACCGCCGCCGATGTGACGAAGATCGGCGAAGCGCTGGGTGCAGGCTTGTCGAAGGTCTGACGGATCGACTGTTACAACGGAGTTTTGGTACACAGATGGCTCAATCGCAGGAAAAAATGGCTGAGGAAGCACTGGTTAGCCGGCGTTCCCGCCTGCTTGGCGCGAAATCGCAATTGTTCTACGACGAGCCCGTGCATCTGGTGCGCGGCGAAGGCGTCTGGCTCTACGATGCCGATGGTCGGAAATATCTCGACGCCTACAACAATGTCGCGCATGTCGGCCACTGCCACCCGCATGTGGTCGAGGCCTTGTGCCGGCAGGCAAGCCTGCTCAACACCCACACGCGCTATCTGCACACCGCGATCCTCGACTATGTCGAACGGCTGACGGCGACTTTCGATGCCAGCCTGTCGACCGCCATCCTGACCTGCACCGGCAGCGAGGCCAATGACATCGCGCTGCGCATGGCGCAGGCCGCGACCGGCCGCATGGGCATCATCGCCACCGACGCCACCTACCATGGCAACACCACGGCGGTTTCGCAGCTCAGCACGCGCATGCCGCCGGTCGGTGGCCGCGCCCGCCATGTCAGGCTGGTGCCGGCGCCCGATAGTTTTCGCCACCCGGATGCGATGGCCAATGGCAAGGCGTTTGGCGATGCGGTGCGCGAAGCGATCGCCTCTCTGGAGCAGGATGGCATCGGCCTGTCCGGCATCATCCTGTGTCCGCTGCTCGCCAATGAAGGATTTCCGACGCTCCCATCCGGATTTTTCGACGACGCGATGCGCGCGGTGCGTGACGCCGGAGGATTGGTCATCGCCGACGAGGTGCAGCCTGGCTTCGGCCGCACCGGCAGCCATTTCTGGGGCCATCAGCGCGCCGGCTTCGTGCCCGACATCGTCACCATGGGCAAGCCGATGGGCAACGGCCATCCGGTCGCCGCCGTGGTCACCACCAGGGATATATTGGCGACCTTCCGCAACGCCTTCCGCTACTTCAACACCTTTGGCGGCAATCCGGTTTCCTGCGCGGTGGCCAATGCCGTCCTCGATGTCATCGAGCAGGAAAATCTTGTCGCCAACGCGCGCGATGTCGGCGCCTATGCGCTCGGACTGCTGCGCCCGCTGGCCGAGCGCCATGAATGCATCGGCGAGGTCAGGGGCGCCGGCCTGTTCTTCGGTGCCGAACTGGTTCACGACCGCAAGACGCGCGAACCCGCGCCCGACATCGCCGAGCAGGTCGCCAACCGCATGCGCCATCGCGGCGTGCTGATGGGCAAGACCGGCATCCACGGCAATGTGCTCAAGATCCGCCCGCCCATGCCATTCTCCCGCGACAATGCCGACTTCCTGATCGGCGTCCTCGACGAGGTGCTGGGTGAAGTCGGCGGAGTGAAGGCGTGAGCGCTGTTTCCGCGCAATCCGAGCCCGAGACGGCAGCCGATGTCACGGCTCTTGCCAGGCGTGCGCTCGAACTTTGGGGCATTCGTGAGGGTGAGCCGGAGCTGCTGAAATACCGCGAGAACGCGGTCTTCCGCATCCGCTTGCCCGACGGCCAGCCGGCTGCCATGCGCATTCACCGGCTCGGCTATCACACCGATGCCGCGTTGCGTTCGGAACTGCAATGGATGGGCTTTCTGCAATCCGCCGGGATCGCGACGCCGTCTGCGGTCGCCACGTCGGCCGGCGATCTGTTCGTGCTCGTCAGCACGGCCGCCTCAGTGCAGCCCCGGCAAGCCGATTGCCTGAGCTGGCTGGAAGGCCGCGCCGTCGGGGCGCGAGGCGTGCCATTGGATTACACGCCCGAGCAGGCAAGACAGGTCTTCACGGCGATCGGGCGAACCATCGCCCACATGCACAATGCCACGTCTACCTGGGGGCCTCCGCCCGGCTTCGCCCGCCACGCCTGGGATTTCGACGGCTTCTTCGGCGCGAACCCGACCTGGGGCCGCTTCGAGACCTCGCCCTTCCTCGACGGCTCCCGTCGCGAGCTGGTTTTCCAGGCGCGGGAAAAGGCCGTGAAGGCGCTGACGGAGCATGAACGCAGCGCCCGCAATTTCGGCATCATCCACGCCGATCTGGTGCGCGAGAACGTGCTCGTCCACGAGGGTGCGATCCGCATCATCGACTTCGACGATTGCGGCTATGGCTGGCACATGTACGACCTTGCCGTTGCGCTGTACCAGAACCGCGAGGAGGCGATCTATCCGCTGATCGAGGCCGCTCTGCTCGACGGCTATCGGCAGGAGCGGGAGCTGACGGCGCAGGACGTCGCCGCGCTGCCGCTGTTCTCGGCATTGCGCGCCTTTGCCTTCCTCGGCTGGGTGCAGAGCCGCGTCGAAGGCGACATCACCAGGGATGTCGGCATGCGCATGTCGGCCATCGCAGCCGATGTGGTGATTGCCTACCTGCGTAGCGAATAAGGACTGCTGTGCGGGCTGACGATAGAACCGTTAGCCCTTCGCGAAATGAATGCTGACGGTTCCCGAGCTGCCGAAATCGGCGACGATCGTGTCGCCGGGCCGCGCCTCGACCGGGCGCACGAACGACCCGGAGAGAACGACCTCGCCCGCGGCGATCGACATGTCGTAGCGGGCGAGCCGGTCCGCCAGCCAGGCGATGCCCATGGCGGGATGGTTGAGCACGCCGGCGCCAAGCCCGGTCTCCTCGACCTCGGCGTTGCGCGAGACGATGGCGCCGATCCAGCGCATGTCGGCTTCCTCAGGTCGCTGCGACCGGCCGCCGATGACGATGCCGGCATTGGCGGCATTGTCGGAAATCGTGTCGAAGAAGGTGCGCGCCTTCTTCGTCTCGGCATTGACGCGCTCGATGCGCGTATCGAGGATTTCGAGCGCCGGCGTGATGTAGTCGGTGGCATTGAGCACGTCGAAGATCGTCACGCCAGGACCCTTTAGCGGCGCCTTCATGACAAAGGCGATCTCGGCCTCGACGCGCGGCTGGATGAAGCGGCCGGCCGGCACCGTCGCGCCGTCGTTGAAGAACATGTCGTCGAACAGCACGCCGGAATCCGGTGTGTCGATGGCGAGCGCATATTGCATTGCCTTGGAGGTCAGGCCGATCTTCCAGCCCTTCGGCTTCAGCCCGGCATCGATCTTGCGCGTCACCAGCGCCGCCTGCACGCGATAGGCATCTTCCATCGTCGCCTCGGGAAAATCGAGGCTGAGCAGACGGATCTGACGGCGCGACCGCTCAGCCTCGAACAGCCGCGTGGCGGCGTCCTCCACTTGCTCCGGGGTCATTGCGCTGCCTCGTCGACGACGCCGTTTTGAAGCACGCCGAGGCCATCGGCCTCAACCTCGATCACATCGCCGGGCTTCAGCCAGATCGGCGGCTCGAAGCGGGCGCCGGCACCCGTCGGCGTGCCGGTGACGATGATATCGCCCGGCACGAGCGTGGTGAAGGTCGAGACATAGGCGATAATCCTGCGGAACGAGAAGATCATCCGGCTGGTGCGGTCCTGCTGGCGCAGCTCGCCATTGACGCGGGTGGTCAGCGCGATGTCGGCGATCTGCGCCTCGTCCGTGAACGGCACCAACCAGGGGCCGATCGAGCCGCTGCGGTCGAAATTTTTGCCTTGCGTGACGTTGAACTTGGCATGCCGCACCCAGTCGCGGATCGTGCCCTCGTTGCACAGCGACAGCGCCGCGATATGGCCGAGCGCGTCGGCCTCGGCGATGCGCCGTCCGGCCTTGCCGATGACGATGACGACCTCGCCCTCATAGTCGAGCTGCGAAGAGTCCGGTGGCCGCACCAGCGGCGCGCCATGGCCGACGAACGAACGGGGAAAGCGGATGAACAGCGACGGATTAGAGGGTGCCGCCTGGCCGTCCTTGTACTCCTCGTTGCGGTCCGGATAGTTGACGCCGACGCAGATGATCTTTTCCGGCGACGAGATCGGGATTTCGTAGGCGATGGCGTCGAGTGGGAAATCGATTGGGAACGCCTCGGCCTCTTCCGCCAGCCGCCGCAAGGCGCCGGCCTCGATCACTTCCCGCAGCGTCGGCCACTGGCCGTGGCGCGCCGACAGATCGACGACGCCCTTGCCTGATATCGCGCCATAGCGCGCCTTGCCGCCGACGGTGAAGGTGGCGAGCCGCCCATGTGCAATCATGCGGGTCTCCTCGTCAGGTCCATAGTCACGGCGCAATGATCGGCGAAGCCGTCAAATCCGGTTGGCGTGCCTTGGCGCCGGCAAACAAGCTGCCCTCCTCAAACCAGCTTTTCGGCGCCGGTGCGCCCCACAGCGTCTGGCGCTGCGGGTCCTTGAGATCCCACTTGATCGGCTCGAGGTCCGGATCGACCGTCTGGTAGTCCGAACAGTAGATCTCGATGCGGTGGTTGTCCGGATCTCTGACATAGAGGAAGAAGGCGTTGGAGATGCCGTGCCGGCCGGGGCCGCGTTCGATGTTCGGCAAATAGCCGGTCGTTGCCATCAGATCGAGCAGGTCGATGATGTTGAGCGGCGTCGGCACCCAGAAGGCGACGTGGTGCAGGCGCGGCCCGATGCCGTTGGTGAAGGCGATGTCGTGAACGCCGCCCTTGCGGTGCGTCCACGCCGCCCACAGCTTTCCGGTTGCAGCATCCTCGGTGTATTCGGTGACGCGGAAGCCGAGCTCGTTGTAGAAGGCGACGGACTCGTCGACATTGGGCGAGAAGCAGTTGAAGTGGTCGATGCGCAGCGGCTTGACGCCTTTGTAGAGTGCATATTTCTGGTGGATCGGCGGCAGCCGCTCCATCTGGGCGTAGAATTCAAGCGGAATGCCGTGCGGATCGCGCGTGCGGAAGGTGCGCGACTGGTAAGGCCGTTCGACCCATTCCACCGGCAGGCCCTTGCCTTTGAAGAAATGCACTGCCTTGTCGAGATCCTCGTCCGAGAAGACCTTGAAGCCGAGGTCGCGCGCTTCGGCCGTGGCCGCCTTCTTCAGCACGATACAATGGTGCCCACGCTCCTCCAGCGCCCTGAGATAGATGGTGTCTGATGTCTCGTCGGTGACCTGCAGGCCGAGCGTATCGACATAGAACGCTCGGGATTTGGCGAGATCGGTGACGGCCAGCTCGACATGGCTGAGGCGCACGATGTTGAAGGCGGGATAGAGATTGGGCTTGGGCAAGGGCATCTGATTTCCTCCGGTCAGCCGCCGAGTTTCTGGATCGCGTGCTCTGTCGTCGCGAAGGCTACGTTCTTCGTCTCCATGTAGAAATCGAAGGAATGGTCACCGCCGTCGCGGCCGATGCCGGAATTCTTGACGCCGCCGAACGGTGTCGGCAAATGGCGCACATTCTCCGAATTGACCCAGATCATGCCGGCATCCAGCGCGTCGGTGAAGCGAAACGCGCGGGTGACGTCCGAGGTCCAGAGATAGCCGGTCAGGCCGTATTGCGTGTCATTGGCCAGCGTCAGCGCGTCAGCCTCGTCCTTGAAGGGAATAGCGCTCAGCACCGGCCCGAAAATCTCCTCCTGCGCGATGCGCATGCCGTTGGTGACGTTGGTGAACAGGGTCGGGCCGACATAACAGCCGCCGCCCGGCCCAACGACCTTGCCGCCGCCGACGGCGAGCGTGGCCCCCTCCGACCTGCCGATGTCGATATAAGACAGCACCTTCTTTTCGTGCTCCGGATGGATCAGCGGACCGACCACCGTTTTCGGATCGAGCGGGTGGCCGACGACGATGCGCTTAGCCCTCTCCGCGACTTTGGCGGTGAAGCTCTCATAGATCGGGGCTTCGATCAGCAGGCGCGAGGACGAGGTGCAGCGTTCGCCATTCAGCGAATAGATCATGAACACCGCGGCGTCGGCGGCGCGCTCGAGATCGGCATCGGCAAAGACGATCACCGGGTTCTTGCCGCCAAGTTCGAAATGCACGCGCTTCAGCGTGTCGGCGCCTTGGCGCATGATCATCGAACCGGTGCGGCTTTCGCCGACAAAGCCGATCGCCTTGATGTCGGGATGCTCGGTCAGCGCCTTGCCGGCGTCTTCACCCAGACCGTTGACCAGGTTCCAGACGCCTTTCGGCAGGCCGGCCTCCTCGGCGATCTCGACGAGCAGGCGAGCGGTTAGCGGCGAGAATTCAGCCGGCTTATGAACCACGGTGCAGCCGGCCGCCAGCGCCGGCGCGATCTTCCAGGTCGACAGCATGAACGGCGTGTTCCACGGCGTGATGATGCCGACCGGGCCGATTGGCACCCGTGTGGTCAGGTTGACCTGGCCCATGGTCCGCAGCGTCTCGCCGTCGCGCGCTTCGGGCGCACGGTCGGCGAAGAAGCGGAAATTCTCGGCACCGCGCAACGCCGCCTTGGCCATGAACTTCAGCGCCTGGCCGGTATCCATGCATTCGACGAAGGCGATCTCCTCGGCACGCGCCTCGATCGCGTCGGCGATTCTGTGCAGCAGCTTCTTGCGCGCTTCGCCCGGCATGGCGGCCCAGACCGGGAACGCCGCCTTTGCCGCCTTGGCGGCACGGTCGATGTCGACGGCTCCGCCGCGTGCGACTTTGGCCAGCGGCTTCAGATCGACCGGCGACAGCGTTTCAAATGTCGCGCCGTCGAGCGCCGGCACCGCCTCGCCGCCGATCTGGTTCAACACGCCATCGCGCTTGAAGCGGGCCAGATAGGCCTCGGCCTTGTTCAGATTGCCTTGCAGGTCGGACATATCGGGTTCCGTCACTTGCCGCGCAGTCGCGGGTGGATTGCGTTTTTCTTCCAGCTCAGCACGGGGTCGATTTCCCGGATCTCGAGCGACAGGGCGAAATGCGGGGTCTCGAACAGGGTCGCAAGGTATGCGCTCACCGCCGCGAAGACGGCTTCGCCGGTCCGCTTCTTGTCGTCGGCGCTGCGGCCGGTGCCGATGCGAAACGACATGTCGAGAAAGGCGTTTTCCGGCAGCCTGTCGGCCACAGCGTAGGCCTCGGCGCGAAACGCCCGCACCCGCACGGCGCCGGTCTCGAACAGCCCGGTGTCCAGCACTGTGCGCAACACCAGAGCGCACAATTCGCCCATATCGACCTTGGCATCGAGATTGGCCGAATACTCGATGGAGAAGTGAGGCACGGCGTTTCGTTCCCTGGGTTATTGCTTTGTTGTAGTTAACGTGTTAATTACATGCAGCATGCGCGAAGTCAAGTCTTGCATCGGGCTTGGCGCAACGATACGGGATGGAAAGGTCGGGTTTTGGCACGCGGTCCATGCTGGCCAAAGACCCGTTGACGACCGCGATATTGGGGACGTTCTTCTTGCTGCCTGAAAACACTCGTCGTTCCCTGCCGATGGCGCTTCTTCATGCCCGCGAAGCGGTGATGGTGCGGTTCCGCCCGATGCTTGCGGCGCATGACGTGACCGAGCAGCAATGGCGCGTGCTGCGTGTGTTGAGCGAAGCCGGCCCGGTCGAGGCAACGGAGCTTGCCGATCGCGCATCGGTTTTACCGCCCAGCCTGACGCGTATCATCAAGGCGCTCGAGGGACGCAAATTCATCACCCGCAACAAGGCCGAAGGCGACGGCCGCCGCGTCGTGCTGACTATTGCGCCTGCCGGTTCCGCCCTGATCGATGCGCTTTCACCAGAGCGTCGCGTCATTTATGACGACATCGAACAACGTTTTGGCCACGAGAAGCTTGAGCAGCTGCTCGATCTCCTGGAGAGCTTGATCGACGGCGAGAGCTGAGCGCTACGGCGGGCGCTCGTGTTAACGGTCCCCATGCCTCGAAGATTGGCGAAAACTCCCATCGTTTCGTCATCCTAGGGCGTAGCAAGGAGCGAAGCGACGCGGCGCAGACCCTAGGATCCTGCCGCGACTTCCGAGCGCTGCCACGGTGCAAAATCTGCAATATGCCGAGTGGCGCCTGTTCCTGCACCGCTGCGGTCTTCATTCGCCTCGCGGCATGGATCCCAGGGTCTTCGCGACGGAGCTTCGCTCCTGCTCCGCCCTGGGATGACGAAGTCGAGAGGGCTTCGCCTCCGCTCATAGAATCCCCTGTCTGCACTACCAGCGAAAACTCACCCGCCAAAGCTGCCAAGCCGCGTCGGCTGCGTGTAATTGCGGTCGACATAGAGCAGGGCCGAGCCGCCGCTGCCGTGCCTGACATCGATGACGCGGCCGATCATGACATTGTGCGTGCCGACGACATGCACAGTCTCGATCTCGCAATCGAAATTGACGATCGCATCCGACAGCGCCGGCGTGCCTGAGGTCAGCGTCTGCCATCGCGCCGCGGAATAGCGGGCTTCCATGTCCCTGGTCGCGCCGGCGAACTTTCCCGCCAGATGCATATGGTCATGCGTCAGCACGTTGACGCAGAAGCGCTGGTTGGACAGGAACATGGCGGCCTGCGTAGAACGTCCGTTCATGCAGACGAGCAGCGTCGGCGGCTCGTCGGAAACGCTGCACATGGCGGTGGCGGTGAAGCCGCCGCGTCCAGCCGGCCCGTCGGTGGTGACGATGTTGACCGGCGCGCAGACCCTCGCCATGGCGTCGCGGAAATCGGCTTTCGAAATCTGCGTGGCCATCTGATTTCACTCGGCCATTGAGGCAAGCGGGTTGAGCCAGGTATCGCCGGTCCAGCCACTCTCGTCATAGTCGGCCATGCAGGTGTCGACCAGCTCTTCCATCGCCTTCAGCCGGCCGCCGCGCTCAGCCCCCTTCAGCACCTGCAGCCGCACCTCTTCCGGCGCGCCGGCATAGTTGAGCTCGTAGAGCGCGTGGCGGCCGCCGAACTCGGTGCCGGTGGCGTCCCACAACAGCTTCATGATCTTGATGCGCTCGATGTGACCCATATCGTTGGAGCCGCGCACATATTGCGCGAGATATCTGTCGATCTCGGGGTTGTTGAAGTCGCGCACCGATGACGGCAGGTAGATCAGCCCCGAGGCGATCACCCGGCGCACGGTATCGATGACGCGCGGATAAGCTTCCGACATGAAGGTCCGGTAGGCCAGTGCTGCTTCCAGATTGGGCAGCACCGCGCCATTCGCCCACGGGATCGGGTTGTAGGCCATGGCGTTGGAAAAACTCCAGAACATGTGCCTGAGCGCAATGACCTCGCCAAGCGCCGCCTGGTTGCCGCGGAAGGCATCGCCGCCGGTGGCGCGCAACGCCTTGGCCAGCAGGCCGGCGAGGAAGTCGAGCTTGACGGCGAAACGCGTGCAGCCCTGAAAACAGTAGCCATGCATGAAGCCCGACGCCGGATGGAAGGACAGGATTTTCTGCGCGTCGCGCAGCACCAGAACGTCCTCCCAGGGGATGAAGACATTGTCGAGCACCAGGATCGCGTCGTTCTCATCGAAGCGTGACGACAGCGGATAGTCGAAGGGTGCCGCCACCGTGTTGGCCGTCTGCTCGTAGGAAACGCGGCAGAACATCTTGATGCCCGGCGCATTCATCGGCACGATGAACATCACCGACAGCGACGGATCCTCGGTGACCGTCGCCGAGCCCTGCGCTAGGAAATTGTAATGGGTCAGCGCCGACGACGTCGCCACCACCTTGGCGCCTGACACGTAGATGCCTGCGTCCGTCTCCCTGGTGATGTGCACGAAGACGTCCTTCACCTGTTCGGCCGGCTTGTGGCGGTCGATCGGCGGGTTGACGATGGCGTGGTTCATGAACAGTGCGGCTTCCTGGGCACGTTTGTGCCAGGACAGAGCATTGTCCTTGAACGGCCCGTACCAGTCGGCATTGGCGCCGAGCGTGTTCATCAGCGCCGCCTTGTAGTCGGGCGTGCGCCCCATCCAGCCATAGGACATGCGCGACCACTCGGCGATCGCCGTCTGCTGGGCGACAAGCTCGGCGGAGGACTTGGCAACGCGGAAATATTTGTGGGTGTAGCCGCCCGAGCCGGTGTCGGTCGGCGAAGTCAGCGTGTCCCGCCGCTTGGCGTCATGCAGGGCGTCGTAGAGGCGTGCCAGCGACCGCGCCGAGTTGCGCATCGAAGGATGCGTGGTGACGTCGGCAATGCGTTCGCCGTTGATATAGACCTCGCGGCCGTCGCGCAGGCTCTCCAGATACTCGGCACCGGTGAACGGGCGTCCCTTGTCGGCGCGGAAGTCTTCTGATCGCATGATGGTCCCTCCTCTTAAGCCGCAACCCTAGCGCCCGGGGCATGCATCGGCTATGGACGGAACGGCAAAACCGATTGGACTTTTTCCGGCGCCATGAGCCAGAATTCCATCCCCGACTTCTTCGTCTATGGCGAGCCGGTGCGGCCGCTCGATGTCGGTTTCCTGCATGTCGAGACGGTGCTTGCGCGCAGCAATATCCATCTTGGTCAGGTCGCGGCGCACAAGCATCCACAGATGGGCCAGATCACCTACTGGACCAGCGGCTCCGGCGCCTATCGCATCGAAGACCGGTCCTGGGACTTTTCGGCGCCCGCCGTCAGCTTCGTGCCGAGCAATGTCGTGCATGGCTTCTCGATCGGGCCCGGCACCGACGCCGTCGTCGTCTCGGTCGCCGACGGCGCGCTCGCCGCAATCGCCAGTCACAGCCTGCTGCCGCTGGACAGGCCGGTCTTCGCCGACGGTCTGCCGCAGCACGCAGCGTGGGCGAGATTGGCGGCGGTGCTGGAGATGATCGCCGCCGAATATGCCGAGGCGCAAGCCGGCAACGACAGGGTCCTGCCGGCGCTGATCGCCGTCGCGCTCTCCCACATCGCGCGCCTCAGCCCTGAGGTGAAGGACTCCGCAACCTCTTCCGACGCTTCGCTGGCGCTGGAGTTGCGCCGACTCGCCGATGCGCATTTTCGCGACAACTGGCCGGTCGACCGCTATGTCGAGGCGCTGGCCACGACACCGCATCTTCTCGACAAGGCCGCCCGCGCGGTGCTGGGCAGCGGCGTCAAGCGCATCGTCAGCGAACGGCGGCTGCTAGAAGCCAAGCGGCTGCTGCTGTTCACCGTACGCACGGTCGAGGACATCGCCTACGAAATCGGCTTCGACGACCCGGCCTATTTTTCACGGTTTTTTCGCGAACGGGTCGGCGAAGCGCCCGCCGCCTGGCGGAGGAAGCAGTTGCAGGGGCATTGATCCGCCCGCTGGAGGATGCGGCCCTTGCGGCTCGCATCCGGTTTCCGATGGCCGCCCCCCGGCGCGAGCCCGCTTCCGCCCGCTTCCCAGTCGCCGGCCATGATGCAGCCATGGCCACTTTTTCGTGAAGTTGCACGGGTTGATCCGATCGCCTGTTTGCCTAGGTAGAAGGAGCGGCGGGCGCCACGCAAATCCTACAATCGGGCAAATCCCACAATCGGTATGACATTTTCCTGTATTCGAAAGCTTGCCCTTCCTGTTCTCTTCGTCGGCATCCAGTCTTCCTGCGTCATTCCCGACGATACGTCGCGCATCGCCAAGGTTGACCCCACCGTGGCGGCGGCTCGCAAGGAGATGGTCGGGCTCAGCGAGGCCGACGTTCGAATGTGCGCGGGGTTTCCGACCGCCACCGCGGATGCTGGCCAATCGAGCCAGATCTGGACCTATAAGCGCGTCGTTCAGCGCGGCAATCTCAGCGTTGTCGTCCCGACCCTGGCGGTCGGTGCGATCCCGGCGGTCGGCGGCTCCGTAAATGTCGCTCCCGGCGGTTATTGCGACACGCAAATTCGCATGGTCGACGGCCGCGTCGCCGAAGTTGCCTACGCTGGCGACAACAATTTGCCGAACAGTCGCGATGCGCTTTGTGTCAGCACGGTGGACGCCTGTGTGGCCTATGCTCGCCAACACGGTCGGAGGCCGGCAGCCAGATAGCTGACGGCGACGAAACAGCGATGGCATGGGTGTTGCACGCGGATATTGTTGAGGGCTTGACTGACCGCCCGTACGGAATAGGTTAGTGATTGGAAAAATACCGGCTCTGATCGCCGGGCGGCAAGAATGCCTCGTATGCCTCGCCCTCCGGCGCTGGCTGCGGGGCATTGTCATTTTGGGGATCTGTTTGAAACGGCGCATCGAGATCGGTATCCTCTATTCCCGCTCGGGGAGCTATCAGCTCGTCTCCGATGCGTGCCGCATGGGCGCCATGCGGGCGATCGCCGACATCAACGCCGACCGGAGCTCAGGCATCGAGCTGGTGCCGGTCGAGCGCGATCCGCAGAGCAACGCGGATCGCTACGCGACGCTCTGCGAGGACATCTTCAAGACCAGCAGCGCCCGCCATGTGGTCGGCTGTGTCACCTCCTGGAGCCGCAAGGAGACGATCCCGGTTTTGGAGAAAGCCGGCGGCATGCTCTGGTACGCCTGCCCCTATGAGGGCTTCGAGGCCAACGAGCACGTCGTCTATATGCACGCTTGCCCCAACCAGCATCTGGTGCCGCTGATGGCCCATGTCGTGCCGCGCTTCGGCGCCAACGGCTTCCTGCTCGGCTCGAACTATATCTGGGGTTGGGAGATGAACCGCGTCGCACGCGACCTGATCGCCGATGCCGGCGGCAAGGTCCTGGGCGAACGCTATCTGCGTATCGGCGAGACCGACGTGTCGCGCCTGATCGCTGAAATCCGGGCCACGCGGCCGAACTTCATCCTCAACAATTTGATCGGCACCTCGTCCTACGCCTTCCTGGCTGCCTATCGCGACTTGGGCAACGAGGATCCGGCCTTCAGCCCTGAAATCTGCCCCGTCATCTCCTGCAACCTCACCGAGGGCGAGTTGCCGGCGATCGGCGAATCCGGGAAAGGCCATTTGTCGGTCGGGCCGTATTTCGCGCCGCGCCCGGCCGCCTTCGCCTCGTCCTTCGAGGCCTCCGCCTATGCGTCGGTGCAAGTGATGGCCGACGTGCTCTCGCGCGATGCCGACGCCGGTCGGGCGGAATTCTCAAAAGCTTTTGCCGAACGGCGCTTCACCACAAGGCTCGGGCCGATCGCCATCGACGCCCACTCCCAGCACGCGACATTGCCGGTGATCATCGGGCGCATCGCGGACGGCTTCTTCGAGGTCGTCAGCCGGCAGCACGAGGTCGCGCCGGACCCGTATCTGTCGCGCTACGACCCGGCAAAAACATTCGGCCGCCCGCGCCTGAGGGTGGTGTCGTGACCAGAACACCACGCATCCCCAATCTCGGTGGCGCCAGGGCCTTCATCCTGCATCGCCAGCATCCGACGGTGCAGGCGATCACCAGGCAATTGTCGGCCATCGGCCTGGTCACGCTGGACTGTTGGCCGGAACTGCCGCCCGAAGCGCTCGCCGCCGATTTCGTCTTCTTCGATGCCGATCTCGGCTTCGACGAGCAATTCCCGTGGAAACCGGGCGAAGCGCCGATGCCGCTGGTGGCGCTGATCGGCTCGGAGGCGCCAGGCCGCATCGAATGGGCGCTGTCGCACAAGGCCGACGCACAGTTGCTGAAGCCGGTCGGCAATGCCGGCGTCTACAGCGCGCTGCTGATCGCAAGGCAGAGTTTCGAGGCGCGAAAACATCTGGCCAGCGAGATTGCCTCGCTTCGCCAGCGCGTCGCCGAGCGCCAGACCATCGTGCGCGCGGTGACCGCGCTGTCCAAGGGTACCGACGACGAGCGCGCCTATGCGCAGCTTCGCTCGCTGGCGATGAGCTGGCAGATCAGCGTCGAGGATGCCGCACGCCGGATCGTGGCCATGACAAGTGAAGAAGCAACGGGGGAAGAAGGCGGCGATGACCAGTCCCATCGCGCCTGATCTCCCGGCAGCCGGGCGCATGCCGGTCAAGCCGCGCGCCGGCGTCTGGCGCCGGCTGGTCAGGCGCCGTCTGGCGCTGCTGGGGCTGGTGATCGTCGCCATCGTCGTTGCCGGTGCCGTGCTGGCGCCATGGCTGACCGGCTATGACCCCAACGAGCAGATGTTCGACGGCCTGACCATCGATGGCTCGCCCTTGCCGCCGGATGCAAAATTCTGGCTGGGCACCGACCTGCTTGGCCGCGACCTGTTGACCCGTATCCTCTACGGCGCCCGCACCTCGCTGATCATCGGCATCGTTGCCAATGGCGTCGCGCTTCTGATCGGCACGCTGGTCGGCGTTGTTGCCGGCTATTTCCGAGGCTGGATCGGCAGCGCGCTGATGCGCTTCACAGATCTGATGATGGCGTTTCCCGCACTCCTGCTCGCCATTTGCCTGGCGGCGGTGTTCGAGCCCAGCCTGTGGATCGTCGCTATGGTCATCGCGCTGGTCAACTGGGTGCAGACCGCGCGCGTCATCTACACCGAGACCAGCTCGCTGGCCGAACGTGAGTTCATCGACGCCGAACGCACCATCGGCGCCGGCGCACCGCGCATCCTGTTTCGCCACATCCTGCCGCATCTGCTGCCCACCATCATCGTCTGGGGCACGCTCGGAATCTCGACCACGGTGCTGCTGGAGGCGACGCTCTCCTTCCTCGGCATCGGCGTGCAGCCGCCGACGGCGTCCTGGGGCAACATCATCTTCGAGAACCAGACCTACTTCCAGGCCGCACCCTGGCTGGTGTTCTTCCCCGGTGCGGCGATCCTGGCGCTGGCGCTGGCCTTCAACCTGATCGGCGACGCGCTGCGCGACATCCTCGATCCAACGCAAAGGGGGCGGGCATGATCGCCTATCTCGGCCGCCGCCTGATCCAGTCGCTGCTCATCCTGCTCGGCGTCTCGCTGATCACCTTCGCGCTGCTCTATCTCTTGCCGGCCGATCCGGTGCGCCAGATTGCCGGCCGCAGCGCCACGCCGCAGACGGTCGAGAACATCCGCCAGCAGCTCGGTCTCGACCAACCCTTCGTCGTCCAGTACTGGCGCTATCTGGTGAAGCTCATCAGCGGCGATCTCGGCCGCTCCTACATCCAGCGCTCCGAGGTCACCGAGCTGATCGTCTCGCGGCTGCCTGCCAGCCTGCTATTGATGGTCGGCGCCATCCTGTGCGAGCTGCTGCTCGGCCTGAGCATGGGCCTGATCGCCGCGGTCAGGCGCGGCACCGCCACCGATCAGACGCTGATGGTCGCCTCCTTCGTCGGCGTCTCCGCGCCGCAATTCGTCGTCGGCCTGCTGCTACTCTACGTCTTCGCGGTGCGGCTCAGCTGGTTTCCGATCGGCGGCTACGGCACCTGGCGCCATCTGGTGCTGCCGTCGCTGACCATGGGCATCCTCGGCGCCGGCTGGTACGCCCGCATGATGCGCTCGTCGATGATCGACGTACTGCGCCAGGATTACGTGCGCACCGCACGCGCCAAGGGTCTGGCGCGACGCGCCATCCTGTTCCGCCATGCCTTGCCCAACGCCATCCTGCCGGTCATCGCCATGATCGGCATCGACATCGGCATCTTCATGGGTGGCATCGTCGTCGTCGAAAGCGTGTTCGGTTGGCCCGGCATCGGCCAGCTGGCCTGGCAGGCCATCCAGCGCGTCGACATCCCGATCATCATGGGCGTCACCCTGGTATCGGCCTTCGCCATCGTGCTTGGCAACCTGCTGGCCGACATCATCGCGCCCTTCATCGATCCCCGAATTAAACTCAGGTGAGCATCAAGCTCAGATGACAACCCAGACCTGAGAGAAAACAATATGACATGACTGAAACCAAACAGAGAAAGGGAACATAAAAATGAAAAATTTTCTCGCATCCACAGTCGCAGTGTCGGCGCTGGCGCTGATGCTCAGCATGACAAGTGTTCGCGCCGAAGACGCCGTCGATCCGAACGCCAAACAGGGCGGCGCCATCACCATCACCTACAAGGATGATGTCGCCACGCTCGATCCGGCGATCGGCTATGACTGGCAGAACTGGTCGATGATCAAGAGCCTGTTCGACGGGCTGATGGACTACGAACCGGGCACCACCAACCTGAAGCCCGACCTTGCCGAAAGCTATGAGATCGCGCCCGACGGCAAGACCTTCACCTTCAAGCTGCGCCATGGCGTGAAATTCCACAACGGCCGCGAGATGACGGCCGACGACGTGAAATATTCGCTCGACCGCGTCACCAATCCGAAGACCCAGAGTCCCGGCGCCGGTTTCTTCGGCTCGATCAAGGGCTATGACGATGTCGCCGCCGGCAAGGCCGAGAGCCTCTCGGGCGTCACCGTCGTCGATCCCTACACGGTCAAGTTCGAACTGACCCGCCCCGATGCCACCTTCCTGCATGTCATGGCCATCAACTTCTCGCATGTCGTGCCGAAGGAAGAGGTCGAGAAATACGGCGCCGATTTCGGCAAGCATCCGGTCGGCACCGGCGCCTTCAAGCTCGCCGAGTGGACACTCGGCCAGCGCATCGTCTTCGAGCGCAATGCGGACTACTGGCACAAGGGCCTGCCGCATCTGGACAAGATCACCTTCGAGATCGGCCAGGAGCCGATCGTGGCGCTGCTGCGCCTGCAGAAGGGCGAGATCGACGTGCCCGGCGACGGCATTCCGCCGGCAAAATTCCAGGAGGTGATGGCCGATCCCGAGCAGAAGGCGCGCGTCGTCGAAGGCGGCCAGCTGCACACCGGCTACGTCACCATGAACACCACCATGGCGCCGTTCGACAATGTGAAGGTGCGCCAGGCCGTCAACATGGCGATCAACAAGGCGCGCATCATCCAGATCATCAACGGCCGCGCCGTGCCGGCCAACCAGCCGCTGCCGCCGTCGATGCCGGGCTACGACAAGGAATACAAGGGCTACGCTTACGACGTCGCCAAGGCCAAGGCGCTGCTCGCCGAAGCCGGCCATCCTGATGGCTTCGACACGCAATTGTTCGCCATGAACACCGATCCCAACCCGCGCATCGCCCAGGCGATCCAGCAGGATCTGGCGGCCATCGGCATCAAGGCCAGCATCCAGTCGCTGGCCCAGGCCAATGTCATCGCCGCCGGCGGCGACAAGGCCGGTGCGCCGATGATCTGGTCGGGCGGCATGGCCTGGATCGCCGACTTCCCCGATCCGTCGAACTTCTACGGTCCGATCCTCGGTTGCGCCGGTGCGGTGCCGGGCGGCTGGAACTGGTCGTGGTACTGCAACAAGGATCTCGACGCCAAGGCGGCCGAGGCCGATTCGGTGGTCGATCCGGCCAAGGCAGGCGAGCGCGACAAGATGTGGAGCGCCATCTATGACAAGGTGATGGAGGACGCGCCTTGGGCGCCGGTCTTCAACGAGCAGCGCTTCACCATGAAATCGGCGCGCATGGGCGGCGCCGACAACCTCTATGTCGACCCGGTCCATATCCCGATCAACTACGACAATGTGTACGTAAAAGATGTGCAATAACTGCGACTATACCATCCACGGGCGTCATCATCATTTCGGCTGGGACAATTCGTTTGCCCCGGTCGAGCGGGTGGCGCCCGGCTCGACCATCGAGTTCCAGTGCCTCGATGCCGGCGGCGGTCAGCTGAGGCCCGACAGCACCGTTGCCGACGTCGCCAAGCTCGATTTCGCCATGGTCAATCCGGTTACCGGACCGATCTTCGTCGAGGGTGCCGAGCCTGGTGACGCGCTGAAGGTGACGATCGAGCTGTTCAAACCGTCCGGCTTCGGCTGGACGGCGAACATTCCGGGGTTTGGGTTGCTCGCCGACGACTTCAAGGAACCGGCGCTGAACATCTGGAAATATGATGCCGCCTCGCTCGAGCCGGCGCTGTTCGGCAAAAACGCCCGCGTTCCGCTGAAACCCTTCGCCGGCACCATCGGCAACGCGCCGGCCGAAAAGGGCCACCACTCGGTGGTGCCGCCACGGCGCGTCGGTGGCAATCTCGACATCCGCGATCTCGCCGCCGGCACCACACTCTATCTTCCGGTGGAAGTGGCGGGCGCGCTGTTTTCGGTCGGCGACACCCATGCCGCGCAAGGTGACGGCGAGGTCTGTGGTACGGCGATCGAAAGCCCGATGGATGTCGTGCTCAAGCTCGATCTGGTCAAGGACGCCAGGTTGAAGACGCCGCGCTTCACCACGTCGGGTCCGGTGACGCGCCATCTCGACGCCAAGGGCTATGAGGTGACGACCGGCATCGGTCCGGACCTGATGGCCGGCGCCAGGGAGGCCGTAGCGCAGATGGTCGACCTGCTCGCCGGCCGTTACAAGATCGATCCGGTCGAAGCCTACATGCTGGCCTCGGTGTGCGGAGATCTCCGCATCAGCGAGATCGTCGACATGCCGAACTGGGTGGTGTCGTTCTACTTCCCACGCTGCGTGTTTGAATGACTGGAGGTCGGCGCCGCACCCCCACCCCGCTGCTTCGCAGCGACCCTCCCCACAAGGGGGAGGGTAAAACGCTGCCGCCCTACCTCCCCCTTGTGGGGAGGTCGGACCGAAGGTCCGGGTGGGGGTTGCGCCTGCGATGATCAGCGAAACAAAACCCATCCTCCACATCGCCAATCTCTCCGTCAGCGTGCGCGGCGAGGACGGCGAGCGCGAGGTCGTCTCCGACCTGTCGCTGACGCTTTCGCGCGGCGAGACGCTCTGCATCGCCGGCGAATCCGGTTCCGGCAAGTCGATGACGGCGCTGGCCATCATGCAATTGCTGCCGCAGCCTGCCGCCCGCATATCGTCGGGTAAGATCCGTCTCGGCGATACCGATCTGGTTGATCTCGACGAGCGCCGGATGCGCCGCATTCGCGGCGACCGTATCGCCATGATCTTCCAGGAGCCGATGACCTCGCTCAACCCGGTTCTGTCGATCGGCCGGCAACTGACCGAGTCCATCGAGGCGCATACCAGCCTGTCACAGAGCGAGGCCCGCCAGCGCGCCATCGAGGCGCTGAAGGCGGTGCGCATTTCGGAAGCCGAAAGCCGGCTAAGGCAATTTCCGCACGAGCTCTCTGGCGGCATGCGCCAGCGGGTGATGATCGCCATGGCGCTGGCGCTTGAGCCGGACGTGCTGATCGCCGACGAGCCGACGACGGCGCTCGACGTCACTGTGCAAGGCGAAGTGCTTGAGCTGCTGCGCGACCTGCAGCGCCAGCACGGCACCAGCGTCATCCTGATCACTCACGACATGGGCGTCGTCGCCGAAATGGCCGACCGCGTCATCGTCATGCGGCATGGCCGCATGGTCGAAGCGGGAAGAACGTCAGACATTTTCGCCCGGCCGCAAGCCGAGTACACGCGCGAGCTGCTCGCTGCCGTGCCGCGCATGGGCAGTGGCGTCGGCCGCCAGAAATCCAGGGATGTCGAGACGGCAACGCCGGCCAATGTCGCTGAGGTCAAGGATCTACATGTCCGCTTCGACCTGCATGGCGGCTTCTTCGGCCGGGTCACCCGTCGTGTCCATGCCGTCGAAGGCGTCAGCTTTTCGATCGCGCCCAACGAGACGCTGGCGCTGGTCGGCGAATCCGGTTGCGGCAAGTCGACCACCGCCAAGGCACTGGCCGGACTGGTGCCGTACAGCGGCGACATCGTCATTGGCGGGCGCAATCTGTCGGGGCTCGGCCGCGACGAGCGCAAGGCGGTGCGCCGCGACGTGCAGATGATTTTCCAGGACCCCTATGCCTCGCTCGACCCACGCATGCGCGTCGGCGACCTCGTCGCGGAGCCGCTGCTGATCCATGGCATCGCCTCGAAGGAAGAGCGCAGCCAGCGTGTGGCGGGCTTGTTCGAGCGCGTCGGCCTGTCGGCCGACCAGATGGAGCTCTATCCGCATGAATTCTCCGGCGGCCAGCGCCAGCGCGTCTGCATCGCGCGTGCTCTTGCGCTGCGGCCGAAGCTGATCATCGCCGACGAAAGCGTCTCGGCGCTCGACGTCTCGGTGCAGGCGCGCGTGCTCGATCTGTTGAAGGAATTGCAACGCGAATTCGGCGTCGCCTATCTCTTCATCTCGCACGACATGGCTGTGGTCGAGAACATCTCCGACCGCGTCGCCGTCATGTATCTCGGCCAGATCGTCGAGATGGGCACGCGCGACCAGGTCTTTTCCAACCCGCGCCATCCCTACACCAGGCGGCTGATCGAAGCCGTTCCGGTGCCCGATCCGGGCAAGCGCAGAAGCCGCTTCGCCCGCCTCGACCAGGAGATCCCGAGCGCCACCCGCGGGATCGGCGAGGCGCCGCTGAAACTGGCGCTGAGGGATGTCGGCAACGGCCATCTCGTTGCCGCCGAGGGCTGAGGCGGTTACCGGTCCGGCGGAGAGCACACCGCAGCCGCGCCGGGACTCCGGTAGCGCAAGACGGCCACCGTGCCGCCGGAGCGGTTCACATATTTGTGTTCCATCTCCGGGCTTAGGGCCGGAATTATGCCGCCAAAGCGCGTCGCTTCGGCCATGAAATCCGTAATGGCCTCTTGCCGATCATGCTCATCTTCCTCATGTTCGTCTTGCCGATGATCGATCGTGGAGGGCCGGTCGGCTTCATCGTGATGGGAGGAAGTTAGACAATGAAGCTATCCTATTTCGTTTCGGCCGCCCTTCTTGCCGCGGCTGTAGTTCCCGCCTCAGCCGCCGAGATTTCCGACGGCAAGGTCAAGATCGGCATCCTCAATGACCAGTCGGGCGTCTACGCCGATTTCGGCGGCAAGTGGTCGGTCGAGGCAGCCAAGATGGCGGTCGAGGATTTCGGCGGCAAGGTGCAGGGAGCGCCGATCGAGGTCATCAGCGCCGACCACCAGAACAAGCCGGACATTGCCTCCAACATTGCGCGGCAGTGGTATGACACCGAACAGGTCGATGCCATCATGGAACTGACGACCTCTTCGGTGGCGCTCGCCGTCCAGGGGATTTCCAAGGAAAAGAAGAAGATCGATATCGTTACCGGTGCGGCGACCACGGAGCTGACCGGCAAACAGTGCTCGCCCTACGGCTTCCACTGGGCCTATGACACCCACTCGCAGGCAGTGGGAACCGGCGGCTCTCTGGTGCAGCAGGGTGGCGACAGCTGGTTCTTCGTCACCGTCGACTATGCATTCGGCTATTCGCTGAAGGAGCAGACCGCCAAGTTCGTCGACAGTCACGGCGGCAAGGTGCTGGGCGAAGTGCGTTATCCCCTCGGGGCGACCGATTATTCGTCCTTCCTGCTGCAGGCGCAATCGTCGGGCGCCAAGGTCATCGGGCTGGCGAATGCCGGCCTCGATACCTCCAACTCCATCAAGCAGGCGGCCGAATTCGGCATCGTGCAGGGCGGTCAGCGTCTTGCGGCGCTTCTCTTCACGCTGGCCGAGGTGCATGGGCTGGGCCTTCAGGCAGCGCAAGGCGTTGTGCTGACCGAGGGCTTTTACTGGGATCGCGATGACAAGAGCCGCGAATTCGCGCTGCGCTTTTTCAAGCGCACCAACCGCATGCCGAACATGATCCAGGTCGCCACCTACTCGGCGGTAACGCAATATCTGAAAGCGATCGACAAGGCTGGCACCGACGAGACCGAAGCCGTCGCCAAGCAATTGCATTCGATGCCGGTGAACGACGTTTTTACGGCCAACGGCAAGGTGCAGGCGGACGGCAACATGGTCCACGACATGTATCTCTATCAGGTCAAATCGCCGGCCGAGAGCACCAAGGAGTGGGACTACTACAAATACCTCGCCACCATTCCCGGCAACGAGGCCTTCCTGAGCGAGAAGGAAAGCGGCTGTCCGACAGCCGGCCAGTGATCGGCACGGCCCATGGCGCCGACTGACCTGGACACGAACGAGCCGCGGGTGGTGCTTTCCGCCCGCGGGTTGCGGCGTGACTTTGCCGGCTTCGTCGCCGTCAAGAGTGTCGATCTCGATGTCCGCCACGGCAACATCCACGCACTGATCGGCCCCAACGGCGCCGGCAAGACGACCGTCTTCAATCTGCTCACCAAGTTCCTGGCGCCGACCAGCGGCAGGATCGAGTTGCTTGGCCACGACATCACCCGCATGGCGCCGGCCAGGGTCGCGCGGATGGGTCTGGTGCGCTCGTTCCAGATATCGGCTATTTTTCCGCACCTCAGCGTGCTCGACAATGTGCGTGTCGCGCTGCAGCGGCCGGGCGGGCTCAGCGTTCAGTTCTGGCGCTCCCTGGCGGCGCTCGATCGGCTGACGCCGCGCGCCGAGGAATTGCTGCGCTCGGTCGGTCTCGACGACGCCAGGAACAGGCTCGCGGGCGATCTTTCCTATGGCAGGAAACGCGTGCTCGAGATCGCCACCACCCTGGCGCTCGATCCGAAAGTGCTGCTGCTGGACGAGCCGATGGCCGGCATGGGGCACGAGGACGTGGCCACGGTTTCCGACCTGATCCGTTCGGTGGCCAAGGATCGCGCCGTGCTGATGGTCGAGCACAATCTGACTGTCGTGGCCGACCTTTGCGACTGGATAACGGTCATGCAGCGCGGCGAGGTCCTTGCCGCCGGCGATTACGCCACGGTCAGCCGCGACGAGCGCGTGAAGGTCGCCTATATGGGCACCGCCGATGACTAGTGCTGCACCTCTCCTTACGGTGGCTGGTCTCAACGCCTGGTATGGCGAGAGCCATGCACTGCACGGCGTCGATCTGGAGGTGTTTGTCGGCGAGACGGTCACGCTGCTGGGCCGCAACGGCGTCGGCAAGACGACGACGCTGCGCGCCATCATGGGGCTGATCCGCAAGCGAACCGGCCGGATCGCTTGCGACGGCGCGGATTTGATGCGGCTGCCGCTGCACCGCACCGCCCATCAAGGCATCGGCTTCGTGCCGGAGGAACGTGGCATCTTCGCGACGCTGACCGTCGACGAGAATCTGGTGCTGCCACCGGTCGTTGCCGAGGGCGGCATGAGCGTCGAGGAGATATTCGATCTCTTCCCCAATCTGAAGGAGCGGCGCAACAGTCCCGGCACGAGGCTGTCGGGCGGCGAACAGCAGATGCTGGCGATCGCGCGCATGTTGAGAACAGGCGTGAAAATGCTGCTTCTCGACGAGCCGACGGAGGGCCTCGCCCCCGTCATCGTACAGCGCATCGGCGAGTTGCTGGCGACGTTGAAAAAGCGCGGCATGACGATCCTGCTGGTCGAGCAGAATTTCCGCTTCGCCAGCCGTGTCGCCGATCGCTTCTATCTGATGGAGCACGGCAAGGTGGTGGCAGGGTTTCCGGTCGGCGACCTGCCGGACCGCATGACGCAGCTCCACGAAGTCCTAGGTGTATGATGGCGCCATGACGATGATCTTCGGAATCCCGGTTCAGGCTTTGCTCGGTCAGTTGCTGGTCGGGCTGATCAACGGCTCTTTCTACGCCATGCTGAGCCTGGGCCTGGCCGTCATATTCGGCCTGCTGCGCGTCATCAATTTCGCCCATGGCGCCCAGTATATGCTCGGCGCCTTCGTCGGCTATCTGCTTCTCACGCATCTCGGCATCGGCTATTGGCCCGCCTTGATCCTTGCGCCGCTGATCGTCGGTATCTTTGGCATCGTGGTCGAGCGCCTGGCGCTGTCGAGGCTGTACGACCTCGATCCGCTCTACGGCTTGCTCTTCACCTTCGGCCTCGCGCTCGTGCTCGAAGGCATCTTCCGCTATTATTACGGCGTGTCGGGAAACCCCTATGCCGTGCCGCCGCTGCTTGCCGGCGGCACCAATCTCGGCTTCATGTTCCTGCCCAACTATCGCGGCTGGGTGGTGGTCGCCTCGCTGATCGTCTGCTTCGGAACCTGGGCGCTGATCGAGAAGACCAGGCTGGGGTCCTATCTGCGCGCCGCAACCGAGAACCCCCGTCTCGTCCAGGCTTTCGGCGTCAACGTGCCGTTGCTGCTGACGCTGACCTACGGCCTGGGCTCCGCCCTTGCCGGGCTTGCCGGAATTCTGGCAGCACCAATCTATCAGGTGAGCCCGCTGATGGGATCGGATCTCATCATCGTCGTCTTCGCCGTGGTAGTGGTCGGCGGAATGGGATCGATCCTCGGCGCGATCGTCACCGGCTACATGCTTGGCCTTGCCGAGGGCCTGACCAAGGTCTTCTACCCCGAGGCCTCCAACCTCGTGGTCTTCGTCATCATGGCCATCGTGCTTCTGGTTCGGCCGGCCGGCCTGTTCGGAAGGGACGCCTGACATGTCGGAAGGGACATCTGAGATGTCGGAAGGGACATCTGACATGGCCGAACTGACGCTTCGCGAAACCCAAGCCAGGACCTCGGCACGGCTTGAATGGACGCTGGTCGGGCTCGGCATCGCGGCGCTGCTGGTGGCGCCTTTCCTAGTCTATCCGATCTTCCTGATGAAAATGCTGTGTTTCGCGCTGTTTGCCTGCGCGTTCAATCTCCTGCTTGGCTACACCGGGCTCCTGTCGTTCGGCCACGCCACCTTCTTTGGCGGCGCCGCCTATTTCACCGCGCATGCCGTCAAGGTCTGGGGCTGGCCGCCGGAAGCGGGCATCCTGCTCGGCATGGCGGGTGCGGCCCTGCTTGGCCTTGTCATGGGCTTTTTCGCCATTCGCCGGCAAGGCATCTATTTCGCCATGATCACGCTGGCGCTGTCGCAGATGTTCTTCTTCTTCTGCGTGCAGGCGCCCTTCACCGAAGGCGAGGACGGCATTCAGGGCGTGCCGCGCGGCATGCTGCTTGGCGTCCTCGACGTGAATGTGTCGCTGAACATGTATTATTTCGTGCTGGCGGTGTTCCTGATCGGCGTCTTCGCCATCTGGCGCATTGTCAATTCGCCCTTCGGCATGATCCTGCGCTCGATCCGGGAAAACGAGAACCGCGCCATTTCGCTTGGCTATTCCGTCGCCAACTACAAGCTGGGCGCCTTCGTCATGTCGGCGGCGCTGGCCGGGCTGGCCGGCTCGCTCAAGGCGATCGTTTTCCAGTTCGCCACGCTCACCGACGTTACCTGGCAGATGTCGGGCGAGGTGATCCTGATGACGCTTCTCGGCGGCATCGGCACCATGGTCGGGCCGATCATCGGCGCCAGCCTGGTCATCGGCCTGGAAAACACCCTTGCCACATCTGGCTTTCCGGTGACCATCGCCACCGGGCTGATCTTCATGGTGTGTGTGCTGATCTTCCGGCGCGGCATTGTCGGCGAATTTTATGCGCGGATTTTCGGGCGGGCGGGAAAGGACTGATCAACTCTAGGTCGAAATTCGGATTTTACACCGACCACGGTTAGAACGTTTTCCTAATGCCCCATATCGGTTGGTTTTCATGTTGCAGAGCATTGGTAGTGGAACTAAATTTATTGATGTAAACAATAATGGGACAGTCACGGAGGGTTGTCATTTGGCACGCGCTCCGGCTTTCGATTCGGCGAAAGCATGAGCTAAATATCTTCGAAGCTGGGCGACGATTGGGCGCCCTGTATTTCAACTTCTCTGCTGTCCGGTTTCCGTGGTCGTGTTGGGTCCTTGGCGGTTCGCGAAACTTATCGATTTGGCTCGTCTCTTTATCGGGCAAGATCAAAGGTTCTTTGCTTGCTGGGTTGCAGCGCTGGACCGAGTTCAGTGGCGATATCTAAGAAAAAAACTAGAACTAAAAAGCACGCGCCCAACCTCCGGTTCAAATTTTTTTCCGAAGATATCGACTCCACTCCCAGAACATCGTACATTTTATTAAAGTAGTTGCAAAAAACGCGCAACTTTCGAGGTGATGGGGGCAGCACCTAAGATTTCTTGGTCTTTTCCGCTGCATGAGGCGATAGATAGCCTTGCGCTCATGCTTGGCCATGCGGACAAGCAAGCAATCTTTGGCCTAGGGGATCGATCAGATGTGGATAAAGAATCTTAGTTTTTTTGTCGCGTGCGGATTACTGTTTACCGTTCCTGCTTTTGCCCGGGAAGGCGCTCTGCCGCAGCTTCCAAATTGCGATCTCAATACGAATATTGAGATGAGATTCAAGTGCCTGAACGACAACATCTCGAAGCTCAATCGAGCGCTCGCCGAAATGAACAAGCTTAGATCCGTAACAATTAAGTCAAACGACGGAGAGCAGAAGTGCATAAACAACGACAGAAATGTTGGTGTACATCTAACTTCTTGCGATGATTCGAACGCTTGGACGCTTGTTCCGAACTAGGTCAAGAATCTTACCGTGTGTGAGTCTGGGGGGGGGAATTCGATACATGAATACGTTAACCAATCGGTCTTGCCGCGCATTTTTGCTCGCGTGCTTGATTTCGCTTTCTCTGGTTTCGACGGTTGAGGTCTCCAAGGCTGGGTGGAATCCCCTAAAGGACATCGGCAATGCTGTCGGATCTGTCGCTCGGGGTATAGGCGGAATATTCGGCCAGGGACTGGCCGGCTTCGCTGGCCCAACAGTAACCGAGACCGCCAACACATTCCAGCGCGTAGCCAATGAAACCCTCCTCAGAGTCGAAGGGACGGGCGGGCGGCTGATCGATAAATTAGTCAAAGATGCGAATGTCGCCGCCGAAGCGAGGATTGTGCAGGTTTCGGCCGTACTTACCGCGCAAATCGAGGATGTGGACGTTAGAATTCGCGAACACATTGCGAAGGTTGACGAGGTTATTACTACGAAACTTGGTTCCGCCGATATCATTGCGACGCGACAAATCAACAACTTCGAGATCGCTGCGATGAATGTAGTGCGCTACGCAAGCCTGGTGATGCTTATAAGCGTTGCCTTGGCGATTCTGTTCTATGTAGCTGCGTCAAGATGGAGGCCCGACATGAACGTAGCCAAATTGGGGCCCGGGCTTGTGTACGGCGTTGCGCTTTTGGGCCTCTTCTCCGGAATTGCAGCGCTATCGACGTCGATATTGCGCCCTCCTTCCGACGAAAAGTTGAATCTGATCGGATCGCAGCTGGTCAAATCCTATGGCGACTCCGTTCATTCAGGCGACCTCGACAGTGCTGTTTACTTTGCCTCCCAGTACAGCTCTTTGGATGCAACCGCGCTGGCACCTAGGTTCCTCGTCCAGTTCGCCGACCTCCAACGCGATCTGTTGAGACGAAGCGCGCTTTTCACATCGGAAAGCGGCACCCGGGAACTTGTTGCACGCGTATCGCAGATTGCCAGAACCTGGGAGACGGTGTCTTCGGAAGGTAATCTTCCCGAAGCTATCGCATTTCTGAAGTATGAGGTGCCGGCGACCGCTTCGATGATCGCGTGGCAGAACGCATCCACGGTCGATGCTCAGCAGAAGGCAGGCTGTATGGCCGCCGGCGCTCTTGCGGAGTACAAGTTGCAGGTCACTGATCAACAACGGCAGATCGAACAGGCTTCTGGATATGTCTGGCTGGCCGCTTCATATGTAAATTGGCTTACCAAGACAGATCCTAGCTGGAACATTAACCGGATTGCTACGGCATGTTCGAGGAGCGTGGAACAAGAGATTGGACCCGACGGATGGATACAGACCGCCTCCGAGGTTGCGAAGAACTTCATTGGGCGGCCTAGCGACGCACCGCCGTCGATCGCACCAGTCTTCATGTACAACGTCGAGAGTGCCGCATTCTACCGGGATGTCGTCGTTCAGTATTCGAACGCTGCCGTTGGAGATACGCAGTATCGCGCATACGAAACCGTCGAACAGATTCAAGCCTCTAAGGCAATCAGGGACAGTGCCGCCGAAGCAATTGTAGCGACTTGGCGGAAGTACGCAGAGAAAATATCGAAGATACCGGACCTTGCCGGCCGGGATATTTTGTTGAGTTCGAGCGGTTTGCCTTTAGGTATGGTTGCCCGGGCTGCCCTCATCAAGACGACTGAAAGACCGGCTGTAGACCCGGCCAACCCGACCGTGGTGCCTCCGGCGCCGGACCGCGTTGCTCTTCTCGATCTGGCGGCGTGCACGAGTTTGTATGCGGACATTAAGGTTCTGTTTGCCGAGACGGTTTTCGAGACCCTTTGCGTAAATCAGCAGGCAGTTGATGAGAAAATGAGGGCGTTTGAGGCGGATCTGCAAACGGCGTTTGCGAGCAAGACTCAAATCCGGCAGCAACTGCTAGTCTTGCGGGACAAATACATTAGCGAAGGAACGGACCTGCTCTCTCTGACCACTAACCTCTCTAGTTGCATTGTCGGCGACAACACTCTCAGCGTGTGGAAGCCTTGCACTGAGCAGTCGAACCAGATCCCGGTCCGACTTCTGGACTGGCTGGCGCACCCCGACTCCGTAGGCGATGAAGTGGCTCTGCCGATGGCAGCAACCCGTGTGGCGATGGTTCGTTAAGGTGGTGACGCGCCGTCACTTCCTAGGTTTTGTGACGCTGGCATTGTGCTCAGTCTCAAGCCCTATCGCTTACGCAGCACCCTATCTGTGCAAAAATGTCGGAATGGAGTGGGAATGGTTTAGTGACCATGTGGTGTTGTCGATCGACTATGTGATCGTAGGTGCTCCTGGAAGGACCTATGAGGTGGGAACTGGCATTTCCGTAAGTGATAGCCCTTGGGGATGGAAAGAAACATATAGCGGGAACGCCGAGGTTACTGCTTGGGGCGCTGGTGCCATTCACATACGGCAAAAGGATGCGGGCGAACCATTCAAAGTTTGCGTGGACTCGTCAGGCATGAATGCCATCACAATCTTTAGTATGGAGTTTTAGGGCAAAGGCGGAGCGGACCAGGTATTGTGCCTAGCCTGTAGACGCAGTTGGCGTCACGGCTCCAGGCGATGCTGCTGATGGCATACCGCATTTGGTGATGCGGACGTCGTCGTCATGTTCGACGTGCTTGAGCACATCCCGGATCTGGGTTTTCTCACCGGCCTTCGGGCTCGCTACCTGGCCGTCGCCGTCCCCTATTGCCGCTGGCGCGAACTCGGCGCCGACGGCGACGCATGGTTCCGGACGTGGCGCATGCGTCTCCCCAATGAGCACCTGTCCGTATTCTTTAGAAAGCTATAGACCTCGATCAAATCAATGCGACTGCTTGCGACCTTGGGCAATCGCGACAATCGCCCTATCGAAACGGGTGAGCAGTGCCGTGGGCAAATCGTGATGCGCGCATTCTTTCGATTGGTTGCCGTTGTGATCGTGGTGTCCGGCGTGACCGGTTGCACCAGTATTTCCTACTACGCGCAATCCGTGAAGGGTCATCTGCAGATCATGACGGCGCGCCAGGATGTCGGAAAGCTGATCGAGGATCCTTCCACGCCGAAGGTATTGCGCGCCCGAATGGCATCGGCGAGCGCCATACGACAGTTTGCAACAGATGAACTGGCGCTGCCCGACAACAACAGCTATCGCAGCTATGTTGATATCGGTCGGGACTCGGTGACATGGGCTGTCTTCGCCGCGCCGGAATTCTCGCTGACGCCGCGAACATGGTGTTTTCCTGTTTTCGGCTGCGTTCCCTACCGGGGATATTTCTCCAAGAAGTCCGCGACTGAAATCGCTGTCGAACTTCAAGGACAGGGCATGGACGTCTATGTGACGGGCATCACTGCATATTCCACGCTTGGCTGGTCAAGTGACCCGCTGCTAAGCACGATGCTCGGCCAGGATGAAACCTATCTTGCAGGGCTGGTTTTCCATGAACTGGCCCACCAGCGCGTCTACGTGCACGACGGTTCCGCATTCAATGAGGCGTTCGCTGTCGCCGTCGAAACAACCGGCGTGAAAAAATGGCTGCGCGCGGCTGGCGATACCGCCGCATTGCGCCGGTACGAAGCCGCCCGGAGGCGCAAAGCTGAATTTCTTGCGCTGGTGTCGCAGACCCGGGACGAGCTGACGAAAGTCTATTCCAACTCCGGCACCTCGGAGCAAAAGCTGGCCGCAAAGACGGCCGCGATTGAACGGCTGCGGATGCGCTACCGACACATGCGCGACAGGCGCTGGGGTCGATACCGGGGATACGATGCCTGGTTCGCGTCCCCAATCAACAATGCAAAGCTCGCCGCGACTTCCGTTTATAGCGATCGGGTGACCGCGTTTCTCCGCCTGTTCGACTTGTGCTCGGGCGACTATGTCAGGTTCTATGCGTCGGTTCGACGGATTGGCGCACTGGACGTAGCTCACCGTGCCGAAGCACTTGCGGTGGCAGATAGCTGTTATTGAGCCGGTCAAATGTGAAGGCCTGAAGCGTCGGAGAGCCTTTCCTCCGAAACCGACCTTCAGCCACGATCAGCCCGTGAGGCGCCCACGAAACAAGGTGCAGCCGTCCGTCAGGCGCGACCTGGAAATATCCCGGAATCCAGCCTCGGTCATCCACGCGCGATACTGACCTTCAGTGTACGATTCGCCGTGGCGATAGAGGTTCAAGAAGGTGAGATTCAGAAAGACACCCTCAGGCGGGCCGAGGCGGTCGTCATCGACCACACCCCACCCCGCAATTGCGATCTCGCCTCCTTGTGTGAGGCAACGCGCCGCGTTCAGGATCGAACTGCGCGCCTGGTCCGGCGGAAGGACCTGGACGACGGCCTTCAGGATCGCCAGATCGTGCCGACCGATCGATGGCGCGACAGTTATGTCCCCCTCTTCAACAACCACGTCGTCGGCACCGTATTCTGACAGGATAGCTGGCGCGACCGCTGCGACCGTTGGGAGTTCCATCAGCGTCGCCGCAATCCGCGGCCACCGCTCACGAAGTCCCACGAGTATAGTCCCGGCGCCCCCGCCGATGTCGATCACCGAACCGACCGCAGAGAGGTCCATCTCCTGCGCCAGATGTCGGCCGAAAATCACCCCGCCCGGTGCGAGCATGCGGCTGAAGGCCGCCGCGGCGTCGGGCTCCGCTTCGGAAAAGTCGTGCAGCGCAGCCGGCCGGTTCTGTCGCAGCGACTCTGCGGTCAGCAGGTCGGCTCCCCAGAGCTCGCGCAGGAGCGCATGATCGCCGCCGCGATAGCTCGGCTTGGACGCGTCGAGGAAGGCCGACGCTTCGGCTCCGTTGCGAAATTGACCATCCTCGACTTCGAGAAGACCGATGCTGGCGAGTGCGTAGAGGAGCCGCGACAGACGATCGGGCTCGACTTTGAGCGTGGCCCCAAGGCTGTCAGCAGTCGCTGCGCTGCCACCGAGCCGGGTGAAGATGCCAAGGTCCAGCCCGGCGCGAAGCGCCAAGGCGGGGGGCACCGCTGCGATCAGCTTGTCGATCCGATCGGAATCCGCCATGTCACATCCCCTTCCGCGATCCAGGACAAGTCATTATTTCGAGCGACCGACACGATGACGTAACGGATACTCCTGGCAAAGCTGAACGAACGTCGGCTTCGGAGAATGTCTATCGCCGCCTCGAACGTCCAACATGCGGCGCAGTCCCGACGTCCGGATGGCGACGGACCGGCCGAGAACTCCCAACGGTGCGGTTGAGATCGCCCGCGCGCGGTTCTACTGGTCCGAAAACCTCACGCTCACGCCGCGCTGCCGAAAATAAGCCTGCATCAATTTGCGGCCCGAGCGGTTGTTCTGCGCCAACTTGGTCGGATCGAACACCGCCTGTTTTATCCCCTCTCGTGTCAGCGCCGCCTTAAGCGTTGCGATATGTGCGTCGATGTCGGCATTGTCCGCCCGGAGCGATGCATAGATGCTTTCGGTCGCCTCGGCCACGGTCGGTTCGCTCACTGGTGTCGTCCTTTGGTTGGTTGGGCGGCGGCTTAGCACAGATTCGCGGCTCCGCCGATACCGATGAGACCGTCAGTACACAACGCCCGTCGCGAAAGCGAACCGTTCCTTATGGGGCCTCGTAGAGTTCCAGCGGCAATCCATCTGGGTCTCTGAAAAAGGTAAACCGTTGGTCTGTATATGGGTCGATCCGGATTGGCTCAACGGCAACGCCTGCGGCTTCCAGGCGCATAATTACGGGATCAAGATTAGCCACCGCAAATGCCAGATGTCTCAGGCCTGTCGCCTCTGGATGGGACGGCCGCATCGGCGGTGCAGGGAAGGAGAACAATTCCAGTTGGACCGACCCGATCCGCAGATCCGCCTTCCATGACTGCCGCTCCTCCCGATAGACCTCCCGGATCAGATCGAGGCCGAGGAGTCCGACGTAGAACCGTCGCGACCGGTCGTAGTCGGTGCAGATGAGCGCGACGTGGTGAATGGCGTTCAGCATGCTACTAACTCTAGTCAAGCTGGGATTTGAGGCCAAGGTGCTCATGCCACGGCTCTGATTTACCCCTAAGCGCCCCTCACACATAACACCCGCGCTCTATCGCCAGCCGCCGCACCAGCGCCAGCACGGCATCGATGGTGGGGGTCGGCTTGTCCGTTAGCCGGCCAAGTTCCTGCACGGCCGTCACCAGCGCGTCGATCTCCATCGGCCGGCCGCGCTCGAGATCCTGCAGCATCGAGGTCTTGTGCTCGCCGACATCGCCGGCGCCCTTGATGCGCCGGTCGACCGCGATGGGAAAACGCACGCCCAGGCTTTCGCCGATCGCCTGCGCTTCCAGCATCATGGTGCGGGCCAGCGTGCGGGTGCCCTCGTCGGCGACGATTGCCGCCAGCGTGCTGCCGGTCAGCGCCGAGATCGGGTTGAAGGAGAGATTGCCCCACAGCTTCACCCAGATTTCGCTGCGGATATCGTCGCGCACCGGCACCTGCAGCCCGGCCTTGACCATCTCCTCGGCCAGCAGCGTGACCCGTTCGCTGCGCTCGCCGGAGGGTTCGCCGAGCGAGAAGCGCTTGCCTTCGACATGGCGAATGAGGCCGGGAGCGTCGACCTCGACGGCGGGATAGACGACCGAGCCGATGACACGCTGCGGTCCGATCCGCTGCCAGATCGCGCCGCCCGGATCGACCGCGTTCAGCCTGGTGCCTGCGAGCGGCCCGCCGACGCCGTGGAAATACCACCACGGCACGCCGTTCTGCATGGTGACGACTGATGTGTGAGCCCCAAGCAGCGGCGCGATCTGGTCAAGGGCTGGGGTGAGGGAGTGAGCCTTCAGCGCCAGCACGACATAATCCTGGGCGCCAAGCTCTTCGGCCTTGGCAGAGGCCCGCACGGGGACCGACATCTCCTGGCCATCCTCGATCAGGCGCAGGCCATTTGTCTGGATCGCTTCCAGATGCGCGCCGCGCGCGACGATTGAAAGATCGATCCTGCCGGCGATGGCGAGCTTGGCCGCGAGATAGCCGCCGATCGCACCGGCGCCGAAGATGGTGATCTTCATCGTCAAAGTCCGAGTTTGGCGGCAAGGCCGATGCGCTGCAATTTGCCGGTCGCGCCCTTGGGGATCTCATCCAGGATCAGGATCTTGCGCGGCACCTTGAAGTCGGCAAGCCGCGTCGCGGCATAGGTGCGAATGTCGCCCTCGGAGGCACTGATGCCTTCGCGCAGCACCACCGCCGCCGCCACCTCTTCGCCAAGCTTGTCATGCGGCATGGCAAAGGTGACGACCTGCGCCACCGCCGGATGATCCATCAGCACATCGTCGACCTCGAGCGGCGAGATCTTTTCGCCGCCGCGGTTGATGATCTCCTTGAGCCGTCCGGTGACCCTGAGATAGAAGTCCTCGTCCAGCACGCCCTGGTCGCCGGTGTGGAACCAGCCATGCGCGAAAGCCGTGGCGTTGGCATCCGGGTTCTTCTCGTAGCCGGCGGTCACATTGGGTCCGCGAATGACGATCTCGCCGGTCTCGCCGGCTTGGAGCAGCCGCCCGTCAGGCGCCATCACAGCCACATCCGGACCGGCGGAGGCACCGACGCTGCCCGGCTTGCGCTGGCCCGGCGGCAGCCGGTTCGACGCCATCTGGTGCGCGGCCTCGGTCATCCCGTAGGATTCGATGACCGGGCAGGCGAAGGTCGCCTCCAGCTCGGCCATCACTTGCGCCGGCAACGACGCCGAGGACGAGCGGATGAAGCGCAGACGCGCTGCCGCCAGCACCTCGGTGTTGCGCGCCGCCCTGGGCAGGATCGCCTGATGCATGGTAGGCACCGCCGTGTACCAGCTTGGCTGTGCCTCGCTCAGCCACTGGAAGAAGCGCAGCGCATTGAAGCCCGGCGTGCAGTAGATGCTGCCGCCTGCAGCCAGCGACGACAGCACGGCCGCGATCAGGCCGTGAATGTGGAACAGCGGCATGATGTTGAGGCAACGGTCATTGGCCGTCAGGCCCAGCGTCGCGCCGATATGGGCGGCCGAGGCCGCGATGTTGGCATGGCTGAGCGGCACCAGTTTTGGCCGCGATGTCGTGCCGGAGGTGTGCAGCAGAAGCGCGATGTCGCCGTCCTGCGCCATATCAGGCGCTGCCGGCGGTCCGATCGCCGCGCCCTCTATCCTGAAACTCCCCGCCGGTGCGTCAGGTTGCGCGACAAGCCGCAGCACGCCGATGCCGAGGCGCTCGGCCACCGTCACCGCCGGTCCGGTCTCGCCCTCCGCAACCAGGATCGCCTTGGCGCCGATGTCGGTCAGGTAGAAATCGAGTTCGTCGGCCCGGTAGGCTGGATTGAGCGGCGCCGTCGAGGCGGCGGCCGCCACGGCGACGAAGGCCGTGGCCATCTCGGGTCCGTTCGGCAGCACGATCGCCACCCTGTCGCCCCGGCCGATGCCGCGCGCACGCAGCTGTTCGGCCGTGGCGGCGATCAGACCGCGCAATCCGCCATGGCTGAGCGTCGCCCTGTCGGGAGCCAGGATGGCGGGCGCATCATCGGCGCCGGCGGCGAGACGGCGGGAGAGGTCTTTGGGATTTGCAGTATTGGTCATGGTCACCGGATGGATTTCGAAGGACTATTGGGAGCCCCGCTGACGGGCTTGCCTCGATATGGATACGCCATTGGACAACGGATCGCGTCAGTAGCCAAGCGCCAAACCATCCTTGCGCGGATCGGAGGCGCCGGTCAGCGTCCCCTTCTCCCAGTCGATCAGCACCACCTGCCCACCGCCCAGCGGGTGATGCGGCTCGGCGATGCGGTGGCCGCGCCGGCGCAGGCCCTCGATCGCATCAAGAGGAACGCCACGCTCGGCCTCCACCGTGTCGTCATTGTAGAACACTCGCGGCGCATCCAGCGCCTGCTGCGGGTCCATGCCGAAGTCGATCATGTTGGTGAGCAGATGGACATGGCCGAACGGCTGGTAGCCACCGCCCATGACACCGAACGGCATCACGACGCGGCCGTTCTTCGTCGCCATGCCGGGCATGATCGTGTGCATCGGCCGCTTACCGGGCGCGATGGCGTTCGGGTGCGCAGGCTCAAGGCGGAAGCTCGAGCCGCGGTTCTGCAGCACGACACCGGTCTTCGGGCCGACGACGCCGCTGCCGAACGAATAATAGGTCGAGTTGATGAAGGAGACCGCGTTGCGGTCGCGGTCGACGATGGAGATGTAGACCGTGTCGCTGCCGGGCAGGTCCACGCGCGGCAGATGCGTCATGGCGCGTTCGCGGTCGATCTCGGCGCGTAGCCGGTCGGCATAGGCGCCGGACAGAAGCTGCTTGACCGGCACCGGAATAACGTCCTGGTCGCCGACATAACGGTCGCGGTCGCGGTAAGCCAGCCGCCCGGCTTCGATCTCCAGATGCAGGCGCTCCGCGCCATTGGGGTCGAGCCCGCCAAGCTTGAAGCCCGACAGCAAATTCAGCATCAAAAGCGCCGTCAGCCCCTGATTGTTCGGCGGCATCTGGTGAATGTCATGGCCGCCATAGGATATGCTGACCGGCGCCACATAGTCGCCTCTGGTCGAGGCGAAATCCTCAGCCGAATGAAGGCCGCCCAATTCGTTGAGCCGGCGCACTATGTCGTCGGCGACGGCGCCCTCGTAGAAACCGGACCGGCCGTGTTTGGCGATGATGCGCAAGGTGGCCGCCAGTTCCGGCTGCCGGTGGACATCGCCGGCCTTCGGCGCCTTGCCGCCGGGCAGGAAGATGCGCGCGGCATGTTCGTCGGCCGACAGGTCGGTCTCCGGTTCGGCCCAGTCGAAGGCGACGCGGTCATGCACGACATAGCCGTTTTCGGCATAATGGATGGCCGGCGCCAGCGCCTCGGCAAGGCCCTTGCGGCCATGGTCCTCGAGCAAGCGGCTCCAGGCATCGACGGCGCCCGGCACGGTGACCGCATGCGGTCCCTGCAGCGGGATGCGGTCGAAGCCTTTTTCGAGATACCAGTCGACCGTCGCCTTGGCCGGCGCCCGGCCGGAGCCGTTGAAGGCCAGCACATTGCCTTGTCCCGCCGGACTGTAGAGCACGAAGCAATCGCCGCCGATGCCGGTCGACTGCGGTTCGACCACCGCCTGCACCGCTGCGGCGCAGACCGCGGCGTCCATGGCGTTGCCGCCGGAGCGCAGCATCTCGATCGCCGCAAGGGTTGCTAGCGGATGCGACGTCGCGGCAACCGCCTCGGTGGCACGAACCGGCGAGCGGCCGGGAAACTGGAAATCACGCATTCTGTCTGGATATCCCCTGGTCACTTCTGCGAATTGGTCACTTGAAATCAATGCCGCCGGCCGAAGATCTGCGCAACCGACAACAGCACGACCGAGAGCACGATCAGGCAGGTCGAGATGGCGGCGATCGTCGGGTCGATCTGGTCACGCAGCGCATTGAACATGCGGCGCGTCAATGTCGTCGTCTCGCCGCCCGAGATGAACAGCGAGACCACCACCTCGTCGAAGGAGGTGATGAAGGCAAACAGCGCGCCCGAGACGATCGAGAAGCGGATCTGCGGCATCGTCACCTGCCAGAAGGCGGCGACGCGGCCGGCACCTAAGCTGCGCGCCACGCGTTCCTGGTTCATGTCGTAGGAGCGCAGCCCGGAAAGCACGGTCAGCACCACCAGCGGCAGCGCCTGCACCGTATGCGCGATGACCAGCCCGGTCAGCGTGTTGTTGAGCCCGATGCGTGCATAGAGGAAGAAGGTGCCGATGCCGATCAGGATCACCGGGACGATCAGCGACGCCGTCAGCAGCGCGTTGATGGTGCCGTTGAAGCGCAGCGTGCCCCTGTTGATCGCATAGGCTGCGGCAGTGCCGAGCGGTGTCGCCACCAGCACTGTCATAACAGCCACCTTGACCGAGACGATCGTGGCGTCACGCCATTCCAGCGATCCGAAATAGGCCTGGTACCAGCGCAGCGACCATTGCTGCGGCGGGAATTGCAGCAGCGTCGAATCCGAAAAGGACATGATGACGATGATGATCGACGGCGCGATCAGGAACAGCAGCACGAGGCCGCCGAGGCAATAGAGCCACAGACGTTGCCGGTGCGAGATCGGCAGGCCGATATCCTCGCTCATCGCGAACTCCACACACCGGTGGCGCGCGCGCCGAGCAGCCACTGGAACAGGCCGAGAAGCGCCAGCGTGACCACCAGCAGCACCACGCCAAGTGCGGCGCCCGCACCCCAGTTGGAATAGAGGCTGGTGGTCTGTTCCATGCGCATCGCCCACATGATGACCTTGCCGCCGCCCATCAGCGCAGGCGTGACGAAGAAGCCCAGGCAGAGCACGAAGACGATAACCACGCCCGAAGCGAGGCCGGGCAGCGACAGCGGAAAGAAGATCTGCCGGAAGGTCGCGACCGGACCGGCGCCAAGGTTCATGCCGGCGCGCAGGCAGTCGGTGTCGATGGTCTTCATCGAGGCGTAGAGCGGCAGCACCAGGAACGGCAGCAAGATGTGGGTCATGCCGATGACGACGCCCGAAAAATTGTTGGCGAGCGACAGCGGCTGGCTGATGACACCGAGGTCGATCAGCCAGCTGTTGATCAGGCCCTTGCGCTGCAGGATCACCAGCCAGGCATAGGTGCGCACCAGAACCGATGTCCAGAACGGCAGGATGACGAAGATCAGACAGATCGACGCCGCCCGGCGCGGCAGCTGCGACAGCATGTAGGCCAGGGGGTAGCCGAGCAGGACGCAGGCGCCGGTGACGATGAGGGCGACCTTGAAGGTGGTGACGAAGGTCTTGATGTAGGAGGCCTGTTCGAAGAAGCGCGCATAGTTGGCGGCGCTTAGCGCACCGGCCTCGTCGAACTGCGACAGCCAGAACAGCCAGCCGATGGGCACGATGATGATGGCGAAGACCAGGAACAGGCTCGGCGACAGCAGCGCCAGCAGCCGTAGTGATTCACGCCGGGCGTCGGCGCGAAGTGCCTGCGTGTTAAGCTCCCGGCCTGCGCCGCTGCCAATCTCTTCCATGAGGGCGGGCTGCGCGCTCATCAGTCTGCCGCCACCAGGATCGTGTCCTGCGCATCGAGGCCGAGGCTGACCGGCTGGCCGGGCGCCGGCATTTTCGCCAGCACATCGCTGCGGCAATAATCGCGCAGTGTCAGCTGGCGGCCGTCGCGCAACACCGCGTAGCAGACGAAGCTGTCGCCCTGGTAGATGATGTCGCTGAGCGTCGCCTCGAGCACATTGACGCCGTTTGGCTGTTCGGCATTTGCCAGCAGCCGCAGCTTTTCTGGCCGCACCACCATCAGGTGCTGGCCGGCTGTCGGCGCCGGCGCTGCGGTGTGGATTCTGCGGTCCTCGTACCAGACGGAGCCATTGCGGCATTCGACCGGAATGAAATTTGATTCGCCGATGAAGCCGGCTACAAACCGCGTCCGCGGCGTGGCGTAGAGGGTTTCAGGCTTGTCGAGCTGTTCGATGCGCCCGCCGTTCATGACAGCGATGCGGTCCGACATGGTGATGGCTTCGCGCTGGTCGTGCGTGACATAGACCGTGGTCATGCCAAGCCGGCGGTGCAGGGCGCGCAGCTCGATCTGCATGTGCTCGCGCAGGCCCTTGTCGAGCGCCGACAGGGGCTCATCCATCAGCACGATGCGCGGCTCGAAGACGATGGCGCGCGCCAGCGCCACGCGCTGGCGCTGGCCGCCGGAAAGCTGGTCGACCCGGCGCTCGCCCAGCCCCTGCAATTTCACCAGATCGAGCGCCTTCTCGACACGCTCGGCTGTCTCGGCAGGGGCGACGCCGCGCTGCTTCAGCGGAAAGGCGATGTTGTGAAAGACGTTCATATGCGGAAACAGCGCGTAGTTCTGAAACACCATGCCGATGTTGCGCTTGTGCGGCGGCGTGGTGATGATCTCGTCGTCGCCGACCCTGATCGAGCCGGCATTGGCCCGCACAAAGCCGGCCAGGATCATCAGCAGCGTCGTCTTGCCGGAGCCGGAAGGGCCGAGCAGCGTCAGGAATTCACCGGCCTCGACATCGAGGTTCAGGTCGCGCAGCACCGCTACGCTGCCAAATCGTTTCTCGATCCGGCGCATGCTGATCGGCAGCGCGGATGGCGCAATGGACAAGATTTTTCTCTCCTTAGAGCAATTCCAGGAAAAGTGTGAAGCGGTTTTCCGTCCGGAATTGCGTGAAAACAAGAGATAGAGTGGTTCGACGTTTCCGAGAAACGGTGAACTGCTCTAGCCGGCTGACAAGAGGTGGCGAGGCAGCTGCTGGTTGCGCCGCCCCGCCGTGCTCCTATGGCCCTATTGCTGGACCAGATTGTTGAACTTTTCCGTCGCCTCGACCAGGTTGTCGCGCCAGAACTCGGCATCCTGCAACACTTGCTTCTTGACGTTTTCGGGCGCCGAATTGATGTCCTTGATCCTGTCCTGTGGGATCTTGCCGGTCTCGAAAGCCTTCTCGTTGACCGGGCCATTGTCGACATAGAGCGGCAGATTGGCCTGCAATTGCGGGCTGACGAACATCGCCAGCGCCTTCATGGCCGCGTCCTTGTTCTTGGAGCCTTTGGGAATGACCATGCAGTCGGCGGTCAGCACGCCCTGGTCGAAGGAAAAGCTGATCGGCGCGCCTTCCTTTTTCAAGGTGCCGGCGCGGCCGTTCCAGATGCTCGCCATGTCGACTTCACCGTCTTTCACCAGCTGCATGGCCTGGGCGCCGGAGGTCCACCAGGCGTCGATATTACCGCGGATTTTGTCGACGGACTTCAACGCGCCGTCGATGTCGACCGGATAGACCTTGTCGATCGGAATACCCTCGGCAAGTGCGGCAACGCTCAGCGTTTCCGTCGCCTGGCTGCCGCTCAGCGCGCGCCGTCCCGGAAACTTTTCCACGTTCCAGAAATCGGCCCATGTCTTCGGGCCTTTGTCGCCGAAGACGTCCGTCCGGTAGATCAGCACGACGGAGGTGTAGGAAATGCCGACCCAGTCGTCATGGACGAGCTTCGGGTTGATGCCGCTCTTGTCGATGATGCCGTAGTCGAGCTTTTCGAACAGCCCCTCCTTCGAACCGCGCGCGCATTCGTCGGCGCCCAATTCTGTGATGTCCCATTTCACCGCATTGCCGGTCACCTGCAGCCGCACGTCGTCGAGGCCGTTGGTGGTGTCTTCCTTGATGGTGATGCCGAGCGCATCGGCGGTCGGCTTGAAGAACGCCTTGGTCTGCGCCTCCTGGTAGGTGCCGCCCCACGAGGCGACGGTGATGGTGTCGCCCGCCATGGCGGGGGCTGCGAGCGAGGCCATGAGGGCCGCCATCGCGACGATACTAACGCTTCTGGTCCTGTTCATTTTCGGCTCTCCACCGGTGTTCCCATTGTTTTTGATTTGGCATGCTATTTTGTATACAATTTTGAGTGTAGCCTAGCGATCGATGTTGTCAACACCGCTGGCGCGCTCGAATTTTACGCGCTTCGTGCCGGACCAGGTTGGTGAGGGACGGCGTCGCTGGAGGCGTGGCAAATTGCGCCGACTGCGATTACAGCTATGCGTGTTCCGGCTGGAAGGCCGGAGAAGTGGGAAGGGAACCTTGGCCAAGGAAACCAAAAATACGTTGCGCGACTCGGTCTACTCCGCGCTCAAGGCGATGATCGTGACCGGCCAGATTCCGCCGGGCTCGCGTGTCACCGAAAACGACATCGCCGTGAAGCTGAATGTCAGCCGAACGCCGGTGCGCGAGGCCTTCAACCGCCTCGAGCGCGACGGCCTGGTCACCGGCAGGCCGCGCCAGGGTTATGTCGTCACCGAGTTCGACATCAATATGTTCCGCGAGGCCTTCGAGATCCGGGAACTGCTCGACGGCCACGCGACGGAACTGGCAGCCGTCGCGGCGACGGAAGCGGACAAGGCGCGGCTGCGCGCCATGCTGGCCGAATGCGAGCGGCTGGCCGCCATTCCGGAGCGCACCAACAGGGAAAAATTCCAGGAACTGGAAGTCGGCATCGACCTGCACCGCGTCATCGCGCAAATCAGCGGCAATGTCATGCTGCACGGCATGCTGTGCGGCATCCTCGACAAATGCCAGCACTATGTCTGGACCGAACTGCTCTGGCTGGACGAATGGAAGATCGCCCGCGACGAGCACGCCGAAATCGTCGACGCCATCTGCGCCGGCGACGCTGCCAGAGCCGGCACGCTGGCGCGCGCTCATGTGCGGGGCTCGCGAGACAACGTGCTGCGCCTGCTGCAGGCGAAGTCGGACTATCGGAATTTTTTGGCCAAGGCGTCGTGAGGGGCGAGGAACTTGGGCGAGGCCTGCCCGCCGGCTGACCCCGACGACAAACGCCAACTGAGCCTTCAGCCCTTGCGCTCCTGAAGGCTGTTGCCGCCATCGACCACCAGCAGGGCGCCGTTGACGTAGCTGGCGCCTTCCGATGCCAGGAACACCACCGCAGCGGCAACCTCATCCGGCCGCCCGGCCCGCGCCGGCGGCGTGTGCAGGGCGGCTTGCCGCTCCATTTCGCTCGATGAGCCCGTTTCGATCCAGCCGGGCGCCACGGCGTTGGCCGTGATGCCGTTTTTCGCCACTTCCAGCGCCAGCGTGCGCGTCAGGCCGACCATGCCGGCCTTGGCGGCGGAGTAGGCGGCCGTGCCTTCGAAAGACACCAGCGGCCCGGTGACCGACGCCACATTGACGATGCGCCCGTAGCCCGCTTCGACCATCGCCGGCAGAAACGCACGGGTGACTAGGAACGCCGTCTTCAGGCTGACGTCGATCCCCTGATCCCAGTCGGCCTCGGTCATGGCGAGGAACGCCTTGTCGACCGAGGGCGATGCCAGCGAGCCCATGCCGGCATTGTTGACCAGGATATCGACCGCGCCGACATCAGCCCGCAGCCGCGCGACATCGGCGGCGATGGTGAGATCGGAGACCACGGCTTTGGCATCGATGCCTTCGGCGCACAACTCGGCGGCGCGCTCAAGCACACGCCCACTGGCGCCGGTGAGGAAAACGGCATGACCGGCATGGCCGAGCTGCCGGGCAATGGCAAAGCCGATGCCGTCGGCCGCACCAGCCCCGGTGATCAGCGCGCGCTTGGTGCGGGTAGGGGGTATGGTCAAATCAGGCTCCGCTGGTTTCCGCTTGTCGCGCACGGTCGTGCGGTAGCCCCGCAATCAACGAACCATAGTCCATGGACCTATTGGCGCGTCAGCATGGACGCCACGGATAACCATGTCTCCGCTGGAGCGCTATGACATTCTCGCCCCGGCCAGCGAATGCCGCCGCGCCCCCCGACGCTCTCGGAAGCCGCTATGATCTCCGCAGACTACGGCGAGTAAGGAAAGCAATACCACGCACCTCTTGCTCTTGGCGATGAGCGCCATAGGCGCAATCAAGACCGGCGCTTTGCAACTTGGTGGCGATTATCGCTTCCGATTTCGAGATCATCAGTTCGCTGCGGCGTGAGCGGTGGATGTGCTTGCCGTCAAAAATCTTTCTGCCGACCACGATCGGTTGGGGCGGTCCGAATAGATGGGTAAGCCCGCGCGCCGGGTCAACGACTACACTGCGGGCTTTGGTGGCCAGACGCCCGAATCGCTTCGGCGATTTCGTCACATTCGCCGCTTCCTTAGCGGATGAAGGCGGCGAACCGTTCAATTAAGCGATGGGGCGTGATGCTCGGGAAATGCCACAGCCCTGGGGATGCACGTGCGCGCGTGGCAGGTTTTTTTCAAATAGGAAGTTGAAAATCTATGGCAAGAAAGCTCTCGAATAGATAAGTTTGGCGGTTACTTTAAGCATTTGGAAAAGAATCTCATGTTCCACATTACTGTGCCAACTTCAGGCGACGAATATAAGATAGTCACTAAACCAGGCGAGACACTCGTATTTCTCGGTCCAAATGGATCGGGAAAGAGCCGCCTTGGCGTAATGATCGAAAGCGCTCGGGAGAACGCACACAGGATAGGCGCTCATCGGGCGCTATCTTTGAACACAAAAATTCAACCCCCAAATTATGAAGTAGCGATCAAGCGGTTAAACTGGGGGCACGAGGAAGGTGTCGCATATCGTCCGGGACAAAGATGGCACTCGAATCCGGCCGTTGCTCTTCTCTCAGATTTCGATCATGTCATCGCCGCACTGTATGCCGATGAGAACGAAGTCTCAGTTCAACATCGTCGCGCGCATCTGAAAGATTTGGGGGTGTCACCGCCTCCTACAAAGCTTGATCGCCTAAAGGCGATTTGGGACAATCTTCTTCCTCACCGTGAGCTCACGATCCTGGCGGGTAACATAAAGGTCCGATCAGCCGGTTCCACCAGCAGCGACTACGATGCAGGGGAGCTTAGCGATGGCGAACGGGCAATCTTTTACATGCTTGGGCAGGCATTGCTCGCACGCCCGAACACACTGGTTCTGATCGACGAGCCAGAACTTCATCTAAATCGATCAATCTTAGCGAAGCTCTGGGACGCAATCGAAGCCGCGCGTTCAGACTGCGTGTTCGTCTATTTCACGCATGATGTTGAATTCGCTTCGACTCGAATCGTAGCACGCAAGTTCGCTATCAACTCATATGAAAATGATGGTACGCGTGGGCAATGGGAGTTGGAGGAAATTCCCACTGGCACCGGTATTTCAGACGAAATAATCACGCGCATCGTGGGAAGTCGATTGCCGGTCTTGTTTACGGAGGGTGACGCAGGAAGCCTCGATGTTTCAATCTATCGATCAACGTACAAAGATTTCACGGTTATCCCGATCGGCAACTGCGAAAGCGTTATCCACGCGGTAGCGAGTATGGAGCACCAGAAGGCATTTCACAGACTTGGTTGCGCTGGATTAATTGACGCGGATGGACGCGATGACCAGTTGATCGCGCATCTCAAAGCGAGAAATGTTTACGCTTTGGAAGTCGCGGAAGTTGAGAACATTCTTCTGTTGCCGCTGCCGTTCAAAAAGCTTGCCAAGCTTGCACACTTTGACGATTCCGCATCGGAAAAGCGTTTCGACGAATTGAAGCAGAAAGTACTTAAGCTTGCGGCCGGCGATGCCGAAAAATATGCCCTGGCCGCAACAAAGCGGAAGATTGATCAACGCTTAAAACGCATCGGCTTGAAATCGAAGGATACGGCAGCGCTTGTAAGCGAATATGCGGCGGCAACAGCCGACATAGATCCAGCCAAAATCTATACAGACCTGCTGGCGGAATTCCAGGGACATATCGCAAGGAGCGAATATGAAAAGATCATCGCTCTCTACGACAATAAAGGACTACTCGACGTTGCCGCACATACACTCGGCAAAAAGGGACGTGCAGAACTTCAGGATTTCGCTTTACGCACTATGAGCATCGCGGAGGGTCGCGCATTGGTTGAGGTCGTTTCCAAGCATCTTCCGGTCATTGAGCCGAAGCGTTCCATAGGCATTCTGGCGTACGGATCGCTTATCAATGATCCTGGCGAAGAACTCGAAAATGTAATCGTGCGGCGAATGTCAACCGGTATCGCGACGCCATTTCCCGTTGAGTTTGCACGCTCTAGCAGTTCTCGCAAGGGCGGGCCTACCCTGGTTCCCGTTGAAGATGGCGAGCGTGTCAAAGCGGTGATTTTGGTATTGCATGACCACGTCACGACGGCCCAAGCAAAGGACATGCTCTGGCGACGCGAAACGCGCAAGAAAGCCGGGGGCTACAGTGAACCGACCACACCGAATGCAAATACCGTGTTAGTTAAGGAGATTGAGCAATTTCACGGAGTGGGAAGCGTTCTTTATACGTCGATCGAAGCCAATATCGGCAATATGACACCAGAAAATTTGGCTGACCTAGCTATCAAAAGCGCTGAGGCTGTTGCCAAAGGCGGATTGGAAGCGAGGCTCGATGGAATCTCATATCTGAAAAATGCGATGAGCGCCGGTATCAAAACCCGTATGTCTGAAGCCTATGCGGCGTCAATCGTCCAGAAGACGGGTTGCGCAGACTTAGCAGGCTGTTGAAGAAGTCCATCTGCGAGCGATGAAGTCTGCTTCATCGCCGTTGTGAAAGCAGATTTGGCCTACGATGGAGCCGTCCGGTTGGATTTCAGCCCAACCGTCTCCCTGAGCCTCGTCCATTTCGTCATTGCCTTGCCAGGAGAAGGCGACATGGTTGCCGTCGCCTCCGCCGAATATCTCTCCGGTGACGCAGCCGAAGGCGAATTCGCCGGAACCGTTGGCTTCAAAGAGAATGTGAGCGGGCTCGGCCATGTCGGGATAGTCCTCGACATAGTCGGGCATCTCAACGATCCGCCAGCGTCCCACGAGGCTCATGCTGGCGCCGCCAGCAGCTTGGGCAGGCGGATCAGGTTGTAGGCCGCCAGGCCCAAGGTGAAAGCCGCGCCCACACGGGCGCATCCTCGCAGCTTGACCTTGGCCATGCCGGCGGATGACTTGATCCAGCCGAACACCTCTTCGATCCGCTTGCGGCAGCGCTGGCTGGCTTCATAGCCCAGATGGCGCTTCGTGCGGCCATCGATTGCCGTTACGCGGGGCTTGCCCGTCTTGCTGAGATGGCCATCGACGGCAATATGCGGCGTAACCTTGCGCTCGCGCAGGTCCTTGATGAACTGACGCACGTCGTAGGCTTTGTCGGCGCCCAGCGTGATGCGCCGTCGCGATTGCCTGCGGTCCAACATGGCGAGCGTGGCCTCCCGCTCGGCCGTGCCCGTAGCCTGGGTGATGCCGCCGTCGACCGCCAGCCCATGGCGGTTCTCCATCAGCGCATGTCCCATATAGCAGAGCTTCGCCGGCCGGCCGTCGCCCTTCTTGTAGAGCCGCGCCTGCGGATCGCTCGTGCTCTGGTGCGTGTCGTTAGAGCGCTTCTCCTTATGAAAGCCGCGCTCGGCGTTGCGGCCAGCACCGTCCGGATCATTGTCGCCGCCATCCTTGCGCCGGAAGCTCTTGATCGAAGCCCAGGCGTCGATCAGCGTCCCATCCACCGAGAAGTGGTCCGAGGACAAAAGCCGCTTCACCTTCGGCTGTGCAAGAACCGCGCGCAGGAACTTCGCCGCGATCTCGCCTTCGAGCAGACGCTCCCTGTTCTTGGTGAAGCTCGAATGGTCCCAGGCCGGATCATCAATGCCAAGACCTACAAACCAGCGGAACAGAAGATCGAACTCCATCCGCTCCATCAACTGGCGCTCAGAGCGGATGCCGTAGAAGGCCTGTAACAGCATCGCACGCAGTAATCGCTCCGGCGCTATCGACGGGCGGCCGAGCCCAGGCGGATAAATCACCGCGAAATCGCCGTCCATCTCCGCTAGCGCCGCGTTGACGATTTCCCGGATCGTGCGAAGCGGATGATCACCCCGAACGCGCTCCTCAAGATCGACATACGAAAACAGCGACCCTGTCCGCTCGTCCAATCCGCGCATCCACGAATCCCCAATCGATCAAGGATCAGTGAATCACGCTCCCAACAACTGCGCTAGCACTTCTTCAACAGCCTGTTAGAGGCGGCCTTGACGAAACTCACTACTCCCGACCAAGAAAAGAAGTCGTCATAAGCGCTAGCGAAAGCTTCAGTCGCTCCATTCGCGTGCAGCGCGCTGCTGGGCTCCAAGGGCGGCGTATCCTCGGTTGCTCCGCTGGTTCCGCCTGTCCGCGCAGTCGGACTGCAGCGGCCGCAATCAACGAACCATAATCCATGGACGGTATTGGCGCGCCCGAAGAGATTCGAACTCCTGACCCCCAGATTCGTAGTCTGGTGCTCTATCCAGCTGAGCTACGGGCGCGCAACAGGCCATGCTTTCCATGACCCCGCGATCCGATCGTGAACGACCGGCCGCGACGAGACGTGTTCCCTAGCGACTGAATTTCCGAAAAGCAAGCCGATCCGGTAAAAGTTTTGTCACAACTGCTTTCGCGAGTGCAGATTGAGGTGTGTTGAGATTCAGCTTAGGCCGAGTCGAAAACGATGGGGTCCGAGAACCGGAGCGGAGCGTACTTTTGGTACGTGAGCACCGGAAGCGCAGGAAACCGCCGTTTGCAGGCCGGCCTCGGCTGAATATCAATACACCTCATGCCGGGCGGCGCAGGCCGTTGCGGGCTTGGTCGAGCCGGACCGGCTGGTCGGGAATGGTGACGGCGAATGTGGTGCGCCCGCCAATGCTCTCGACCAGTTCGACCGTGCCGCCATGCGCGCGGATCAGTTCGTGCGCGATCGCCAGGCCAAGGCCGGTGCCGCCGCTGCGCGCCGAACCGCGAAAGGCCGCGAACAGATTTTCCCGCGCCTTGGGCGGCAGGCCGGGGCCGGTGTCGCTGACGGCAATGCGGCTGACGCTGCCCAGGCGCACGGCCGATACCGCCAGGCGGCGCACCAGGGCGCTTTCGCTGTCTGCCGCCATCGCCTGCACCGAGTTGCGGCACAGATTGGTCAGCACGCGGAACAGCTGATCGGAATCTGCGTCGACCTCGAAGGCCGGCTCGACGGAATTGACGAACTCGATGCCTTGCTCGATGTCGAGCAGGCCGTGCACGTCCTCGACCAGCTGGCGCAGCCGGAGCCGGCGGCGCGCCGGGGGCGGCTCCTGCGTGCGGCCATAGGCGAGCACGCCTTCGGAATAGGACACGGCACGGTCGAGTGCGCGCAGCAGTTTCGGCGCGAAGGCCTGCACGGTCGGGTCCTTGACCTGGCGCAGGCGGTCCGACATCAGCTGCGCCGAGGCCAGGATGTTGCGCATGTCATGGTTGATCTTGGAGACCGCAAGGCCGAGATCGGCAAGGTGCTTCTGCTCGGAGAGCATCTTTTGCAGCCGCTCCTGCATCTGCGACAGCTCGCGCTCGGCAACGCCGATCTCATCGGCGCGGGCGGCCGGATGGATGATGCGTCCGGGATCGTCGGGCGCTTCGGAGAAGGACAGCATTGAGCGCGTCATCGTCCGGATCGGCCCGATCATGATCAGGTCGATGGCGGCATAGACCAGCATGGCGGTGAACAGCGAGATCAGCAGCGAGACGAAGGCGACGTTGCGCGAATATCGCAGCATCGCATTGCGCAGACTGTTGTCCGGCATGATCAACTCGAACTCCTTGTCCGAGTCGCCGACCGGGCCGAAAACGCGCAGCATCCGGTCGCCGCCGAAAAACAGCGTGTCGAGCGCGCCGGTCATGCCCTTGATCATGCCGATGCTGGCGATATCGATGTGTTCGTCGACCTTCGGCGGCATTTCGGCCACCACCAGCAGCCGCGAGACGCCGCCGTCGCGCACCGCGATCGCCTTGGCGCCGATCGCCATCAGCACGTCGTTCTGGGCCGTGCGCGACAGCGAGGTGGATTCACCCTGCACCAGCACGATCGACACCGCCGCCGCCGTGCTCAGCCGCTCCTTCAGCCAGTTCAGCCGGTAGCTGGCGATCCAGGGCAGGAAGATCAGCACTTCGGCCAGCAGCACGAAGACGATGGTGAGCAGCAGCAGCTTGGTAGACAGACCGCGCGACAGCGGCACCGTGCGCACGATGGCTGGCGCCGCCGTGCCGATCCCTTCCTGCGCTTGTATGGTTTCGCTCATGCGGCTCTTCACGATCACTTGATCAACGCAGATTAGGCGATTGCGGCTTTTTTGCCAATTTCATCCTTGGTCGGAAACATAAACCGACTTGGACGACGCCGGCTTCGGTCCGACGACTCCGGATTGACTTCCAAAAGCCTTCTTTCTATAAGCCCGCACACGCTCGGGCCATTCGTCCCGGCGCGGTTTCGATCGCGCCAAAGCCGGCCCGGCAAAGCTCCTGTTACACAGTGACAGAATCAAGAAGGGCCGCACCCCGCGGTATTAAAACAAATGAAGCGTACCTACCAACCGTCTAAACTCGTCCGCAAACGTCGGCACGGCTTTCGTGCCCGCATGGCCACCAAGGGTGGTCGCGGCGTCGTCGCAGCTCGCCGCAACCGCGGTCGCAAGCGGCTCAGCGCCTGAACGGAAGACGAGATCGTTGCCCGCATCCGGCAAGCCAGTGGGACCAAATCCCAAGCGGCTTCTGAAGCGCGCGGAATTCCTGGCCGTCCGTCGTGGTGAAAAGCGACGCGGGCGGCTTTTTCTCGTTGAAGCTCTCGACCGCGGCGACGGCCTGTCGCCGCGCGTCGGCTACACCGTCACCAAGAAGGTCGGCAATGCGGTTGTCCGCAACCGTGTCCGGCGGCGGCTGCGAGAAGCCGTCCGTACGCATGCGGCAAGTGACATGGCGCCTGGCAATGACTATGTCATCGTCGGGCGTGAAGACGTGCTTACCATTCCGTTCGGCCAGTTGAAGGCCGAACTCTCCCGCCGATTGCGCGGAACACGATAGGCCAAGGGCTTTCGATGGAAAACAACCGGAACTTCTTCATCACCATCGCGCTGTCGGTGCTGATCCTGGCGGTATGGCAATATTTTTACGTGTTGCCGCGCAGCGAGGCGCAGCGCGAGGCGGCCCGCGTCGAACAGCAGCGCGTCGAAGAGCAGAAGAAGGCCGTCCAGGGCACCAATCCCGGCACCGACACCGGAACGCCCGCCGCACCTGGCGCCATTCCCAACGCACCCGGCACCGATGCCGTGACGCCGGCCGGCCGCGAACAGGCACTCGCCACCACGACCCGCGCCAAGATCGATACGCCGAGCCTGGAGGGTTCGATCAACCTGACCGGCGCCCGTCTCGACGACCTCAAGCTCAAGCACTACACCGAGACGGTCGACAAGAATTCGCCCGAGATCAGCCTGCTCAACCCGGCGGCACTGCCCAATGGCTATTATGCCGAAATCGGCTTTGTCGGCAACGACAAGACCGGCGCGGTGCCCGGTCCGGAGACTGTGTGGACCGTCGACGGCAATGCGACGCTGACGCCGACGACACCGGTCACGCTGACCTATTCGAACGACAAGGGCCTGACCTTCAAGCGCACCTTCTCCGTCGACACCAACTACATGTTCACGGTGTCCGACACGGTGCAAAATTCCGGCACGGCTGCCGTTTCGCTGTCCAATTACGGCCGCGTCACCCGGTTCGACAAGCCGCTCGTCGCCAGCACCTATGTGCTGCATGAAGGTCTTATCGGCTTCACCGGCACCGAAGGCCTGCAGGAACACAAATACGCGTCCATCGAGACGGACAAGCAGTTCACGCCGGGCAAGTCGACCGACGGCTGGTTGGGAATCACCGACAAATATTGGGCGGTGACGCTGGTGCCGACCGAAAAGCAGCCGTTCCAGCCGCGCTACGCTTTTTTCGAGGACGGCCGCCATCGCTACCAGTCCGACTTCCTGACCGACCCGATCACCGTCGATGCCGGTCAGTCGGCGACGGTGGAGAGCGAAATCTTCGCCGGCGCCAAGGAGGTCGGCAAGATCAACGCCTATGCGGAAGACCGAAACATCAAGCGCTTCGACCTGCTGATTGACTGGGGCTGGTTCCACTTCATCACCAAACCGATGTTCTGGCTGATCGACACGCTCTACAAATTCTTCGGCAATTTCGGCCTGGCGATCCTCGCCACCACCGTCATCGTCAAGGCTATCTTCTACCCGCTCGCCAACAAGTCCTACGCATCGATGGCGAACATGAAGAAGGTGCAGCCCAAGATGCTCGAGATCCGCGAGAAATACGCGGACGACAAGATGAAGCAGCAGCAGGCGATGATGGAGCTGTACAAGACCGAGAAGATCAATCCGCTTGCGGGCTGCTGGCCGGTGGCACTGCAGATCCCGGTCTTCTTCTCGCTCTACAAGGTGCTCTACATCACCATCGAGATGCGGCACGCGCCGTTCTTCGGCTGGATCCAGGATCTGGCGGCACCCGATCCGACATCGCTGTTCAATCTGTTCGGTCTTATCCCGGTCACCCTGCCGCACATGCTGATGATCGGTGTCTGGCCGCTGATCATGGGCGTCACAATGTTCCTGCAGATGCGCATGAACCCGACGCCGCCGGATCCGACCCAGGCGGCGATCTTCACCTGGATGCCTGTCATCTTCACCTTCATGATGGCGGGTTTCCCGGCCGGCCTGGTCATCTACTGGGCCTGGAACAACACGCTGTCGATCCTCCAGCAGGGCATGATCATGAAGCGCCAGGGCGCCAAGATCGAGCTGTGGGACAATCTGGTCGCGCTGTTCCGAAAGAAACCGTCGCCGGCGGAATAGCAGGCACCGAGCTTTCTCCAGCATTCAAAGCCCCGCCTCGCGCGGGGCTTTTTCGTTGGCGGGATTCGATGCATTTCCGCTGGTCGGTGAAACTTTGGCTCGCCGCGCCGCGTAACTGCATGCGCTTCGGCACGGCTTGCGCTGGCCATGGATTTTGCGTCGTTGTGGACCACCGAGTTCTCCGACGGCGGCAAGATACGCTTGCCAAGACGGCTTCCGGCGCAAAGGCGCCGGTGTTTGGGAGGCCGTAGCGGCAGACCGGGGTCCTGTTGGCCTCCACGGGGCCCCGGTTCTTTTGCTCATAGTCGATGGTGCCGCGGCGGCAAATGAGCATAGCCGCCAAGGAAAGCTCGCTCGTCAGCCGATTGGTGCTATAGGGCGGATCACGCTATTTTGAACAGGCGCATGCGGGTTTCGGATGAGCCTGGCGGCCATTTCTTTGACGGACCCCAATTCTTTAACGGACATCGACATGGACGGACCCAACCCCAACATCAAGCACCCGATCCCGATGCATACCCGCGTCGGCTTCCTCAAGGGACTGGTGAGCGCGCCGAACATCGAGATCGGCGACTTCACCTATTATGACGATCCCGATGGGCCGGACAAATTCGCCGAAAAATGCGTCCTGCATCATTATCCGTTCATAGGCGACAAACTGATCATCGGCCGGTTCTGCGCCATCGCCGAGGGCGCGCGCTTCATCATGAACGGCGCCAACCACGCAATGTCAGGCTTTTCGACCTATCCGTTCAATATTTTCGGCCATGGCTGGGAAAAGGGTTTCGACCCGGCGACATGGTCGAAGGAGGTTCGCGGCGACACAATCGTCGGCAACGACGTCTGGATCGGCATGGAGGCGGTGATCATGCCTGGCGTGACGATCGGCCATGGCGCCATCGTCGGTGCGAAATCAGTGGTGACGCACGACGTGCCGTCCTATGCGATCGTCGCCGGCAACGCGGCCAAGGTGGTAAGGATGCGTTTCGACGACCGAACGGTCAGGCGGCTGCTGGCGGTGGCGTGGTGGGACTGGCCGGTGGACAAGGTCAGCCGCAACCTCGATGCTATCCGGGGCGCCAATATCTCTCTTCTGGAGGCAGCAGCTTGAACGCTCTGAACAGCAGCATAATCGGCACCGAACTGTTTACGCGGGGATGGATCTTCATCCGCGGTGTGCCGGCAATGAAGTTCCTGCCGCCGGAAGGACCGCCGGAAATCGCCTTTGCCGGCCGCTCGAATGTCGGCAAGTCGTCGCTGATCAATGCGCTGGTCAACCAGAAGGGACTGGCGCGCACTTCCAACACGCCGGGGCGCACGCAGGAGCTCAACTATTTCGTGCCGGACGGATTTTCGGGCGAGGGTGCCGACCTGCCGCCCTTGGCGCTGGTCGACATGCCTGGCTACGGCTACGCCACCGCGCCGAAGGAGAAGGTCGACGAGTGGACCAAACTGGTCTTCGACTATCTCAAGGGCCGCGTCACGCTGAAGCGTGTCTATGTGCTGATCGACGCCCGCCACGGCATCAAGGCCAAGGACGACGAAGTGCTGTCGCTGCTCGACAAGGCGGCGGTGTCCTACCAGATCGTGCTGACCAAGACCGACAAGATCAAGACCGCCGGCGTGCCGCGGCTGATCGAGGAGACGCTGGCAAAGATCAAGAAGCGGCCGGCGGCGTTTCCGTTCGTTCTGGCGACGTCTTCGGAAAAAGCCGAGGGCCTCCAGGAATTGCAGGCTGCCATAGTGCTCGCCGCCAATGGCGGCTAAGCATCTCAAAACACCTAAGGCTTGTTGAGATTCAGGATTCCCCCTGAGCTTGGATTGTGATTCAAGCTTTGGATGGAACGATTTGTGCTGACGGACGCCCAATGGGCGAAGATGGAACCGCATTGCCTGGGCAAACCAACCGATCCCGGACGAAGTGGGGGTGACAATCGCCGCTTCATCGAAGCCTTGCTTTGGATCGTGCGGACAGGAAGTCCGTGGCGCGACCTTCCAGCCTTCTTCGGGAGCTGGAACACCGTTTTCAAACGCTACCGCGATTGGGTCAAAGCCGATGTTTTCATTCGGCTTTTCGAGGCTTGTTCGGACCAGCCGGACATGGAGTACGCCATGGTTGATGCTACCATCGTCAAGGTCCACCGCCATGGACAGGGCGCAAAAGGGGGACTCAAAGCCAGGCCATAGGCCGCTCCAAGGGCGGCATGACCACCAAAATTCTGGCGCTCACTGATGCGCTTGGCAATCTTGTGCGCTTTGTTCTTTTGCCCGGCCAGCGGTTCGATACGGTGGGCGTCGCACCGCTCATCGATGGCGTCTGTTTTGGTGGCTTGATTGCCGACAAAGCGTTCGACAGCAACAGCATCATTGCCGACCTGAATGAGCGCGGCGCCAGGATCGTTATCTCACAGCACTCACGTCGTACTTTTCCCCTGCCACTCGACAAGGAACTCTACAAATGGCGCCACCTGATCGAGAACTTCTTCTGCAAACTCAAGGAATTCAAGCGTATCGCCATGCGAGCCGATAAAACCGATCAGAGCTTCGCTGCCTTCATCAATCTCGCAGCCGCCGTCATAAACTCACGCTGAATCTCAACAAGCCTTAGGCTGGTCTAGGGCTTGGCCTCGATAGCAATCGTCTGATGGCCTTCTTCCGCCGCAAGCCTTTCGGTGCCGTAAGCCTTGAGGAACATGCTGACGCCTGACCTGACGATGTGGTCGATCTCGTCCTGGGTCGGAGCTTTGGTGCGGTAGGCGAAGATGCACTGGCGGAACAGACCGGCCAGGCACAGTTCGGTGAACTGATAGGCGGCCAGATCGACATCGTCGATCCGCAGCAGGTCGCGCTCGATGGCGGCATTGAGAAAGGCCGCGACCTTGTCGTGACCGCGCTTGGGACCGCGTTCGTAAAAACGCGCGCCCATGTCGGGTATCCGGTCGGATGCGCCGATCACCGTGCGCTGCGCCTGGATGACCTTGGCCGACGTGATCTTGAGGGCAAGCACCTTGCCGAACTTCACCAGCGTCTCGCGCAGGTCGTCGGCGTTGTCCAGCACGTCATACATGTTCTTGAAGATGGTGCCGCGCTCTTCCTCGATCAGCGCTTCGAACAGCTCTTCCTTATTGGCGAAATAGACATAGATCGTGCCCTTGGAGACACCGGCCTCGCGGGTGATGTCGTTCATCGAGGCGGCTTCGAAGCCCTTGTCGATGAAGACACGACGGGCGCCGTCGATGATCTGGCTGCGCTTGACCGGATCCTGCCCCGCCGCCGGGCGGCCACGGCGCAGGCTGTCCAGCAGGTCGCCACACGGGTCGGTTTCGACGTTGGGCGGAGTCTCGGCCATGAAGGTCACACCTCGAAAATAATTCGAACCAAACGGTTCGATTGCCCTTGATATGGTCCTCTTTACGCGCTATGTCAACGGCCGGATCGAACCGAACGGTTCAGTATTATATCATAACTTTAGAGAGATGTCATGTCCTCGAACGCGCCGACCACTGCCGAAGTCCGTCCCTTCCCTACCGCCAAGGTTGCGCCGGCGACGGAAGCACCGGAGATGCCTGTCCAGCCGGTCGTCTCGTCGCCGCCGGTAGAGGTTCCGGCCAAGAAGAAGCGTTCGGTGCGCTCCTTTCTGCTGCCGATCATCGGCATTGCCTTGCTGAGCGCCGGCGCCTGGTACGGTTACGATTACTGGACCACGGGCCGCTTCATGATCTCGACGGACGATGCCTATGTCCAGGCCGACATGGCGTTCATCTCGCCCAAGATTTCCGGCTATGTCGATCAGGTCAAGGTGAGCGAGAACCAGCTGGTCAAGGCTGGCGATCCGCTGCTCGTCGTCGATGACGGCGACTACAAGATCGCTGTCGCCCAGGCCGAGGCGCAGATCACCACCTTGAGCAAGACGCTCGACCGTATCGACGCCCAGACGCAAGCGGCGCGCGCCTCGCTGCAGCAGGCACAGGCGCAGAAGGTCGCCGACCAGGCCGCGGCCGACAATGCGGCCAAGGTCGCGGCGCGCGCCTCGCAACTGCTCAAGACGCATGTCGGCACGCAGGCGCAGCTGGACGACGCCCAGACGGCGGTCCAGCAGGCCGATGCCGCCCTTGTCGGCGCCGACGCGCAGATCGCCGCGGCGCAGGCCAATATCGGCGTGCTGCAGGCGCAGCGCGCCGAATCTGCAAGCACGCTGGCGTCCTTGCAACTCAGCCATGACAAGGCCTTGCGGGATCTTTCCTTCACCGTGCTCAAGGCGCCTTATGACGGCGTCGTCGGCAACCGTTCCGTGGAGCAGGGCGATCTCGTCAGCCCCGGCCAGAAGCTCGCCGTCATCGTGCCGATGGACAAGCTCTACATCGTCGCCAACTTCAAGGAGACGCAGCTCGCCCGGCTGGTGCCTGGCGAGAAGGTCAAGATTTCGGTCGATGCAACCGACGGTCAGGACTTCGAGGGAATCGTCTCGTCGCTGGCACCGGCTTCGGGCGCCGTGTTCTCGCTGCTGCCGCCAGAAAACGCCACCGGCAACTTCACCAAGGTCGTGCAGCGCGTTCCGGTCCGCATCGACGTGCCGGCCGACGTGTTGAAGAGTGGCAGGCTGCGTGCCGGCCTGAGCGTCATCGTCGCCGTCGACAGCCGCACCGCCCCATCAGCGGCGGCGTCGAACTGAGCGGCGGCCGGGGAGCAATGCCATGGCAACCGCAACCCTGACAGCAGGAGCGCCGCCGGTGAGGCCGGCCGTGCCCGACACCATTTCGACGCGACGCGTCATCGCCTTCCTGGCGATGGTGTTCGGCATGTTCATGGCCATCCTCGACATCCAGATCGTCTCCGCCTCACTGTCGGAAATCCAGGCCGGCCTGAGCGCCAGCTCCGACGAGATCCCGTGGGTGCAGACCGCCTATCTGATCGCCGAGGTGGTGATGATCCCACTGTCGGGTTTCCTCAGCCGGATGCTGTCGACCCGCGTGCTGTTCACGATCTCGGCGGCGGGCTTCACCGCAGCCAGCGCGCTGGCGGCGACCGCCACCAACATCGACCAGATGATCGTCTACCGCGCCGTCCAGGGCTTCATCGGCGGCGGCATGATCCCGAGCGTCTTCGCTGCCGCCTTCACCATCTTCCCGCCCTCGCGCCGCGCCGTCGTCTCGCCGATGATCGGTCTGGTGGCGACGCTGGCGCCGACCATCGGCCCGACCGTCGGCGGCTATATCAGCCATGCCATGTCCTGGCATTGGCTGTTCCTGGTCAATGTCGTGCCCGGCATCCTGGTGACGACGGCGGCCTGGACGTTGATCGATTTCGACAAGCCCAACCTCAAGCTGTTCAGCAAGTTCGACTGGTGGGGTCTCGCCGGCATGGCGGCTCTCCTGGGCTGCATGGAATATGTGCTCGAGGAAGGTCCCAACAATGACTGGCTGCAGGACCAGGGCGTGTTCATCTGCGCCATCGTCATGACCATTGGCGGGGTGCTGTTCTTCTGGCGTGCGTTCACCGCCGAGGAGCCGATCGTCGACCTGAAGGCGTTCACCAACATCAACTTCGCCTTCGGCTCGCTGTTTTCCTTCGTCATCGGCATCGGCCTCTACGGGCTGACCTATCTCTACCCTGTGTATCTCGGGCGCATCCGCGGCTACGATTCGATGATGATCGGCGAGGCGCTGTTCGTCAGCGGCCTGGCCATGTTCTTCACAGCGCCGATCTCGGGCATCCTGTCGAACAAGATGGATCCGCGGCTGATGATGATGGTCGGCTTCTTCGGCTTCGCCACCGGCACCTGGTGGATGACGCATCTGACCGCCGATTGGGATTTCTACGAACTGCTCATCCCGCAGATCCTGCGCGGCTGTTCGATGATGCTGTGCATGGTGCCGATCAACAACATCGCGCTCGGCACCTTGCCGCCCGAGCGGCTGAAGAATGCGTCGGGCTTGTTCAATCTCACCCGTAACCTTGGCGGTGCGGTTGGCCTTGCCCTGATCAACACCGTGCTGATCGACCGCAATGCCTTCCACTACGCAAGGCTCTCCGAGCATGTGCAATGGGGCAGTGAAGCCGCGCAGACCAAGCTGCAGAACATGACGCTCAATTTCGAGCAGACCCCCGGCCTGGACGCGACAAGTGCCGCGATCTCCAAGCTGTCGGGCATGGTGCAGCAGCAGGCGGCATTGCTGTCTTTCATGGATGTGTTCTTCATGCTGACGGTGCTGTTTGCGACGCTTGGCCTGTTCACCATGCTGATCCGCAAGCCGGCTGCGGCCGGTGGCGGTGGTGGCGGCGGCCACTGATACCAAACGTGGGCAGCGGTTTCGGGAAGCTCCTCCAGTCCACACCCGAAAAGCTCTGACCGCGCAAAAAAACTCCGGGCCGCAAAGCCCGGAGTTTTTTCGTATCCAGGTTGGAGTTTATCAGGCGGTGGCAGGCTTGAAGGTCAGCGCCACGCCGTTGATGCAGTGGCGCAGGCCGGTCGGCGCCGGGCCGTCGTCGAAGACATGGCCGAGATGGCCGCCGCAGCGGCGGCAATGCGCCTCGGTGCGGGTCATGCCGAGCGATCGGTCCACGGTCGTGCCGATGGCCTTGGGGATCTCCTGCCAGAAGCTCGGCCAGCCGGTGCCGGACTCGAACTTCGTTTCCGACGGGTAGACCGGCAGGTCGCAGCCGGCACAGGCGAAGATGCCCTTGCGGTGTTCGTTGAGCAGCGGGCTGGTGCCGGGATATTCCGTGCCTTCCTTGCGCAGCACGTCGAAGGCGGCCGGCGACAGGATGGCTTTCCACTCGGCGTCGGTCTTGGTGACTTCGAATTTTTCGGCGGCCTGCGCGGCCTGCGGGTTGCTCATGCGCAGCACCGTTGCCGCGGCCCCGACCACGCCGATGGCGGCGACGCCGCTCAAAAGAAAGTCGCGACGGTTCATGACCAATTCCTCCTGATGTTTCTTTGCCAAATTATACCGCCGCACGGAAATCAAAAGCCGGTGACGGTGGCCCTCGAACGAACACTCCGCGCCGTCCCACATTTGAAGTGGACGACGCGGAGTGCGCGGGTCAATTGCGGATCACGGGAGCGAGACCATGCAATCGACGGAGGGTCCTTGCTGCAAGTTCGCCGGCAGCAAGCCCCTTGTTACATCTTGGGCAAAAGAACCTTGTCGATGACGTGGATGACGCCATTCGACTGCTCGACATCGGCGATCGTCACATTGGCGACATTGCCGTTTTCGTCGGTGACGGTGACCTTGCCGCCATCGGCCTTGAGCGACAGCTCGCAGCCGCCAACCGTCTTGACCTTGTGGGCGCCGCCGTCAGCCTTGGCCATCGAGGCGACGTCCGCGCCCATCGCCTTGGCACCGATGACATGGCAGGTCAGGATCTTGGTGAGCTTGTCCTTGTTTTCGGGTTTGAGCAGCGTCTCGACCGTGCCGGCCGGAAGGGCCGCGAAGGCTTCGTTGGTCGGCGCGAACACGGTGAATGGACCGGCGCCCTGCAGGGTTTCGACAAGGCCGGCTGCCTTCACCGCGGCGACCAGCGTGGTGTGGTCTTTCGAGTTCACGGCGTTTTCGACGATGGTCTTGTTGGCATACATGGCGGCGCCGCCGACCATCGGATTTTCGGCATAGGCGGCGGTGGCAAGGGCGGAAACGGCGATCGTACCGGCGAGCAAAAGGGTGGCGTATCTACGCATGATGTCAAACTCCTCGGGTTTTTCTCTTCCCATCTTTGGGGACGCGAGGAGATACGGAACAAAAATGCGGGAGTTTCAGAAATATTTTGATTTTTTTATTTTATCAGGTCTGCCGGAGAGATTTTGCGGCGCAGCCGCTTGCCGGATAACATGCTGTCTATGGGCATGTGAAGCGTCAGGTAGACTTCAGGTAGTCTATTTTGAGCCTGCCGACGTCAAGAGCCGGTCAGATACTCTTCAGGTCGCCCGCGGCGACCACCGGTCCGGTCGGCTGGCCGGTCGGCGAGCCGCCTGATGGCTCGAGGCTGACGGCAAGCACCGCGCCCTGGGCGAGCTTCTGCTGAGCCGCCGGCGAGACGACAATATGCGCCGTCGATCCGACCGGAATGACGCCCATCGAGACCGGCGGGTTCTTGCCCTCGATCATCCACAGCTCGAAGTCCTTGCCTGCGGCACGCTCACCGGAGACGTGCGACAGGCCGACTTCGTGATGCACGGCATCATAGACGGCGAGATATTTGACATCGCTGCCCTCGGCGGCGAGCGAAGCGACGAGGCGCGCCTGCGGCTGCTCGACCGGCGGGTTGAGAATGGGCACGGCGATGTAGATCGCTAATGCGGCGACCGCCGCCGCGGCAAGGCCACGCCAGAAGGCCAGGCTGGACCACAGGCCGCGCGATTCAGTGGGCGTGGCCACGGAAGCGGCGGACGCGAACAGGCGGCGATCGATCGCCGGCTTGACCGAAGCCGGCGGCTCGATTTCCGGATAGGCGGCGGCCAGCGGCGAAAAATTGACCTCCCAGCCGTCGACAAGGCGGGCGAAATCCGTCTCGCCGTCGATGCGACGGGAGGCGATCTGGCGTTCGTCGGCATCCAGCACGCCGAGAACGTATTCGGCGGCGAGCAGGTCGTCGCCTCCACGTTCCGGGCCTGTGTCTTCTGCCAGCGTCATCTTTCCAGACATTCTCTGAGTTTCAACAGGCTGCGGCGCAGCCAGGTACGCATCGTGTTCAACGGCACGCCGTGGCGCTCCGCCAGTTCGGCATAGCTTTCGCCCTTGAGATAGGCGCCCCGAACGGCCGCCGCCCGGTCCTTTTCCAGCTCATCGAGACAATGATGGATGCGTTCGGATTCGTCGCCCGCCACCGCCATCGCTTCTGGCCCCGGCGCCGGATCGGCCACGGCGAGCGCGGCATCGAAGTCGGCGGCAGGCTTGCGCCGCGCTCTGATGCGATCGATCGCATGATTGCGCGCGATTGCCACCAGCCAGGAGATCGGGCTCAGATCGGAGACGGCAAAACGATCCGCCTTCGTCCATATCTTGACGAAGACTTCCTGTAGCGCTTCTTCCGCATCTCCCCGGTCGTTCAATACACGAAGACAGACGCCGAAAAGTTTCGCGCTGGTCTGCCGGTAGAGCAGATCGAACGCTGCCCGGTCCTTCATCGAAGTCCGGACGATCAGCTTGGTGATGTCCTGCGGCGTCATCGCAGGCAAATTAGGCGATTGCAATGTATTTGCAACGGCCGAAATAACCTTGTGCACGCCCAAGCTTCGTCATCGCCCAGGTCGGGATATTTCCGTCGATTGCCAATGAAATCGCCACTGGCTAGCTTGCCTGCAGTGACGGGGGAGCGCGCATGTCGGTCGAACGGATCCTTTGGGAAGAAGACGCAACCGGCCTCGCCGATCTGGTCCGCAAGGGCGAACTGTCCGCGATCGAGCTGACCGAAGCCGCGATTGCCCGCGCCGAGTCCACCCGGCCCGACATCAACGCCACGGCCGAGCCGCTCTACGATGCCGCACGGGCGCGAGCGAAGACCGTCGACCGCTCGCTGCCGCTGGCCGGCGTTCCCTTCGCCATCAAGGATCTCGGCATCGCCATCAAGGGCGTGCCGACGCATGGCGGCAGCCGCATTCCGGCATGGCTGGCCGATGTCAATTCGGTGCTGACCGACCGCTATCTCGCCGCCGGGCTCATTCCGATCGTCAGCTCGACGTCGCCGGAACACGGGCTGCGATTGATGACTGAATCCAACGCCTTCGGCATCACCCGCAATCCGTGGAACACCGGCCATACCAGCGGCGGCTCGTCGGGCGGAGCGGCGGCACTGGTCGCCGCCGGCGTCGTGCCGGTGGCGCATGCCTCGGATGGCGGCGGCTCGATCCGCGTGCCTGCCGCCTGCACCGGGCTTGTCGGCCTGAAGACCTCGCGCGGCCGCACGTCGCTGACGCCCCTGGTGAGCGAAAGCTGGTACGGCATGGTGGTCGATCATGCGCTCACCCGTTCGGTGCGCGATTGCGCGCTGCTGCTCGATCTCACCCACGGTCCCGACCTTTTGTCGCCTTATGCCGCGCCGCCGCCGAAAGGCACGTTCACGGCTGCCGCAGCGCGCGATCCCGGCAAGCTCATCCTGGCTGTGTATCGCAAATCGCCGCTTGGCCTGCCGATCTCGGACGAGACGCTCAAAGCGCTCGACACTGCGGTAGCGCTTGCCCGCGAGGGCGGCCATACGGTCGCGGAGATCGACCTGCCCTTTATCGGGCGCGATTTCTTCGCCGACTTCTGCAGAACGGTTGCCTCTGCCGTCGCCGGCACGATGCGGGCTGAAGCGCTGCGTGTCGGCCGTTCCGTTATGGGTGACATCGAGCGGGCCACGCGCGTGCTCGCCCGCTTTGGCGAAATGGTGTCGGCCGGCGAGACCTATGCCGACCTGCAGCGACTGCATGCCGCCTCGCGGCAGCTGATCGCGGATACCGCGCAGTATGACGCCGTGCTGATGCCTGTTATCGCCCACCCGCCGCTCGCCTGCGGCGCCATGGATCCGAAAGGCGCCGACGAGCTCATCGAGAACCTGCTCGACAAGCTTCATCTGACGCCCTTGCTGAAGCTGAAGCCGTTCTTCGGCCAGCTGATGGACAAGAGCCTCTGGTTCACCCACTGGCCGGCGATCCAGAATGTTAGCGGTCAGCCATCGATCGCGCTGCCGGTCCATGTCACCGACGCCGGCCTGCCGATCGGCATCCAGGCAGCGGGCCGTCGGGGCGACGAGGAGACGCTTTTGTCGCTTGCCGCGCAGATGGAGAAGATTTCGGGTTGGCTGGGTCGCAGGGCGCCGCTGATGGCGCCGTCATGATGACGAGGTCGTGAGACGCTCGAATATGACAGCAAAGCCATTTGCGGGCGGCGCCAATTCCCGCTAAGACGCCGCCGTCTTTACCCGTATCCAGGGAACCACGCCGATGACGGAAATAATTGCCACCGCCGAAATGCAGGCCGCCCTGCTGTCGCGGGCGCTGCCCTACATGCAGCGCTACGAACACAAGACGGTCGTGGTGAAATATGGCGGCCACGCCATGGGCGACATCGAGCTCGGCAAGGCGTTCGCCCGCGACATCGCGCTCCTGAAGCAATCCGGCGTCAACCCGATCGTCGTCCATGGCGGCGGCCCGCAGATCGGCGCCATGCTGGCCAAGATGGGCATCGAATCCAAGTTCGAGGGCGGCCTGCGCGTCACCGACCAGAAGACGGTCGAGATCGTCGAAATGGTGTTGGCCGGTTCGATCAACAAGGAGATCGTCGCGCTGATCAACGCCGAGGGCGAATGGGCGATCGGCTTGTGCGGCAAGGACGGCAACATGGTGTTCGCCGAAAAGGCGCGCAAGACCATGATCGACCCGGACTCCAACATCGAGCGCGTGCTCGATCTCGGCTTCGTCGGCGAGCCGGTCGAGGTCGACCGCACCTTGCTCGACCTTCTGGCCCGCTCCGAAATGATCCCGGTGCTGGCGCCGGTGGCGCCCGGCCGCGACGGCCACACCTACAACATCAATGCCGACACCTTCGCAGGCGCCATCGCCGGCGCCTGCCAGGCGACCCGCCTGCTGTTCCTCACCGACGTGCCGGGCGTGCTCGACAAGAACAAGCAGCTGATCGACGAGCTGACCGTGGCCGAGGCCAAGGCGCTGATCAAGGACGGCACGGTGTCGGGCGGCATGATCCCCAAGGTCGAGACCTGCATCGAAGCGATCGAGCGCGGCGTCGAAGGCGTCGTCATCCTCAACGGCAAGACGCCGCATGCGGTGCTGCTGGAACTGTTCACCGAACACGGCGCCGGCACGCTGATCGTGCCCTGAGCGACGAGCGGCCGCTAGCCGCTCGCCGACGCTCGCTCAGGCGGCTTGAGGAAGGCGCGCGATGACCTTTATCTCGAAATCGAAGCCCGCCAGCCAGTTCACGCCCACCGCGGTCCAGTTCGTGTAGGGCGCTTCACCGAACGCCCTCAGCCGAACGGCGTCGATCGCCTGCCACTGCGCGGCCGGATCGGTGTGGAACGTGGTGACGTCGACGATGTCGTCGAACGTGCAGCCGGCGGCCTTCAGCACAGCCGCAAGATTGTCGAAGGCAAGCTGCACCTGCTTTTCGAAGATCGGCTCGGGTGACCCGTCCTCGCGGCTGCCGACCTGGCCGGAGACGAACAGAAGGTCGCCCGAGCGGATCGCCGCCGAATAGCGGTTGATCTCGTAGAGAGCCTGCCGGCCGGCAGGAAAGATCGCGTCGCGTTTGGTCATTGGTTCACTCCATCTAGACAAGGCAGGCCCGACCTCCGGACGATCGCGACGGGGCTTCGCCGAGAGGGCGAGCCATCCGCAAGGCTTCAGGGTTTGGATCGCTGCGCTCCACTGTCGGGACGGCTATTGACATACGTCCCGTATGTCTGATTTGGGTGCATACGCCTCGTATGTCAATACGCATACGTTGCGTATGTGCTTACGAGATTTCCAAGGGCCGGTCAGGCGCTCGGTGAAATCGCAATCTCGGGCGGTGTCGGCCTGCGCATCGGGCGTCGAACGGTCATCGATTCCTCCTCGGCGTCCTGCGGCGCGCCCCAGAATTCGGCCAGCGTCGGGCCGTCTTTCACCCTGATGTCGCGGACCAGAAAGCCCCAGACCTCACGGAACCAGACGCGGCGGCCCATCCGCGTGTACCAGCGCATCGAGTGGCGCTGCTCGGGATCCTTGTGGAACAGGATGCGGGCCAGCGCCTTCGGCCGCGACTGCACCGCGAGTTCGATCAGCTTGACGCCGAAGAACAGCATCCACGGTTTCAGACGCGTCATCTGCAGCACCTGATGCTTGTAGTCCCACAGGCGCGCGTCCTGCTGGATCACCTTGCGATCCTTGGCGATGCGGAAGAACGGTGTCCAGCGATGCGGCGTCACATAAAGCGCCTGGATCTGGTCCGGATCGTAGGCGATCAGCTGGCGAAAGCCGCGCCACAGGTCGCGAAACCCTTCGTCCTCGAAGCCGGCCACCCAGGTCGCCATCGACAGGATGCCGTGCAGGCGCAGCAGCCTTATCGCCTCGCGGTCGGATGATGTGCTGCCGCCCTTGCGGATCAATTGAAGCGTCTGTTCGTCGGTGTTTTCCATGCCGAGCAGCCAGCGGATGACACCGGCCTTGCGGTAGAGATGCAGGATGTCGGCATCGCGCACGATGTCGTCGGCGCGGGTCGAGCCGACGATCAGCACCGGCACGTTCTCGGCAATCAGGGCGTCGAGAAAGGCCCGCCAGGTCTTCTTCGAAACCGTCGGATTCTCGTCGGCGAGATTGATCAGCTCGACGCCGTGTTCGCGGTGCAGCCAGGCGATCTCCCTGGCGAACTTTACGGGATCGCGATGCCGCCAGCGGGTCCAGAAGCCGCGCTGGCCGCAATAATTGCACAGATGCGGGCAGCCGCGCGAAAACTGCATGACCACGGCACGTTTGCCGCCCCAGTAGCTATACCGGGAGTGCTCGATCAGCTCCCAGCCGACGCGGTAGGCATCGAGGTCGGCAATGGTCATGGCCGGCTGCGTGGCGAAGGGACGGCGCAGATCGTCGCGATAAGCGATGCCGGCCACACTCGACGGCGGCTGGTGCATTTCCAGCGCCTCCACCAGCGCCACCACGGTTGCCTCGCCCTCGCCGCGCACGATGAAGTCGAAGGCATCCGTTGCTGCGAGGATGTCGCGCCAGTGATAGGTCGGAAAGACGCCACCATAGATGATGATGGTCGCCGGCTCACGCTCCTTGATCAGCTCAGCGATCAGCAAGGCGGTCGGGTGCGCCGAGGTCGAGCCGGAATGGCCGATCAGGATGAAGTCGGGGCGATCGGCGAGCGCGTCGCGCACCACCCTGTCGAGTGGCATCGGCCCGAATTCGGCGTCGATGAGCCGCACCTCATGGCCGGCATCGATCAGCGGGCCGCCCAGCGCCAGCAGGCCAAGCGGCGGCAGGTGATCGTCGGGCACGCGGCTGCCGATGGCGGTGTGCGGCGGATTGATCAGGACGATTTTCATGGCGGACCTCTTGGGCTGTTGGTCCGCGCAAGCTGGCCGGCGATGTGGACACGCGCTTGGCCCGTTTCAGCAGTTTGCGTGCAGCTTTTCCCCAAGGAGTGCGAAGGTAGGCATTGTCACCGCCGGAGGTGGGCGAGCGGCACGTGGCCGGGTCCCTTGATGTTCTGCAGCACGAGCTGGGTGTGGACGTCGCGTACGCCGTCGAGCCGCATCAGCCGGTGCATGACGAAGGCGTTGAGCTCGTCGACCGACGGCACCATGACATGCAGCAGGAAATCGTGGTCGCCGGTCATCGTCCAGCACGAGGACACCTCGTCCATGCGCTGGACGGAGGCGATGAAGCTTTCGGGCGAGCCGTCGCTGTGGCTGACAAGGCGAACCTGGATGAACACCTCGACCATAAGCCCGACCGCGCGGCGGCTGATCACCGCGGCAAAGCCCTTGATGATGCCGGCCTCCTGCAGCGCCTCGAAGCGCCGCGCGCACGGCGTCGTCGACAGGCCGATCTCTTGCGCCAGCTCCGACACCGGCTTGCGCCCGTCGCGTTGCAGGACATCGAGCATCTTGATCTCGAACTCATCGAATTGAGGCATTTTCACTCCTCCGAGAAATTTTCTGAGTGGAGATTATCTCGAATGCTGCCTTTGAGCCATCATCAAAACCGATTTGCCTCCGCAAATGCGGTTAGCCTTCCAGCACCATTCGCCATCCATGATTTGCGAGGAGAAAAACCATGACGACGATGAGCGTTGCCGAATATGCCCGCGACTGCGCGGCGCAAGGCCTTCGCGGCGACTATTCGGTCTGCCGTGCCGATTTCACTGTGGCGCAGGGCTACGATTACAGCGCCGAGGAGCAGGCGGTGTGGCGCACGCTGTGCGACCGCCAGACCAAACTGACGCGCAAGCTCGCCCACCACTCCTATCTCGATGGCGTCGAGAAGCTCGGCCTGCTCGACCGCATCCCCGATTTCGAGGAGGTCAGCGCCAAGCTGCGCGAGCTCACCGGCTGGGAGATCGTTGCCGTGCCGGGTCTCATTCCCGCCGCCCCCTTCTTCGACCATCTCGCCAATCGTCGCTTCCCGGTCACCAACTGGCTGCGGACCAGACAGGAACTCGACTACATCGTCGAGCCCGACATGTTCCACGATTTCTTCGGCCATGTGCCGGTGCTGTCGCAGCCGGTGTTCGCCGACTTCATGCAGATGTATGGCCGCAAGGCCGGCGACATCATCGCGCTGGGCGGCGACGAGATGATCACCCGGCTCTACTGGTACACGGCCGAATACGGCCTGATGCAGGAGGCCGGCCAGCCGCTGAAAGCCTTTGGCGCCGGCCTGATGTCGTCGTTCACCGAATTGCAGTTCGCAGTCGACAGCAAGGACGCCCACCATGTGCCCTTCGACCTGGAAACGGTGATGCGGACCGGCTACGAGATCGACAAGTTCCAGCGCGCCTATTTTGTGCTGCCGTCGTTCGACGCCTTGCGCGATGCCTTCCAGACCGCCGACTTCGAGGCGATCGTTGCCCGCCGCAAGGGCCAGCCTGCGCTCGACCCGGCGACGGTCTAGAGCAATTCCAGGAAAAGTGTGTGGGCGGTTTTCCGAGGAAAAGCGCATAGCGCTTTCCCTCGGGAATTGCGTCAAAACAAGGAGTTAGAGCGGTTCGCCGTTTCCGTGAAACGGCAAACTGCTCCAGGACGTTGCCGCAAAACCGTCAGACGGTGACCACCCTGCTCAGATGGTCGCCCAGCCGGCAGGCCAGCGCGGTGATCGTCGTTGTCGGATTGCATTGGCCCGATGTGCAGAACACCGAGGAGCCGCCGACATAGAGATTGTCCATGCCGTGCACCTTGCAGCTGGCGTCGACCACGCTCTTGCTGATGTCGGTGCCCATGCGCGTGCCGCCCATATGGTGATGGCCCGCCGTCTCGTCATTGGTCGGATAGTCCTGACCATTGGTGATCCAGTCGGCGATGCGCACCCGGCCGAGATTCTTCTCGATCAGCGTCGTGCCGAACAGTCTGAGCCCTTCGAGCAGGGTGCGATGTTCCAGCTCGGATTTCTTCCAGTGCAGCTCGATGCGTGGCACGCCGGCATGGTCGACATCGGTCTTCGACAGCTCGATCTGGTTGGAAGCCAGCGGAGCCTGTTCCCAGGCGACGTAGAGCTGGGCAGCGCAGCGCAGTCTCTGACTGAGCTGGTAGGACATCCACTCGGCCATGCTGGGCGCCGTGCAGGCGAGGTCGGCGATAAGGCTCTTGACCCCCGGATACGGCGCCTCGATCAATCTGATGCCGAAATTCATGATCTGCAGCCGCTCCATGGCGGCAAGTGTCGGCGAGAAGAAGGCCTCGTTGACGGCGTCGACCTCGAACGCGTTGTAGTCGGCCAGGATGGCATTGCCGCCCTCGAAGGTCGGATGCTCCATCCAGTAGCGGCCAAGCGCTGTCGCATTCGGCACGACGCCGCCGTTCGAGCGCTGGTTCGACCATAGAAGCAGCCGCGAATTCTCCAGCCCGCCGGTGCAGACGATGAAATAGTCCGCGCTGAAGGAGCCGGCATCCTGCCCGTTCGACCACAGTCTGGCGCCCGTCACGCGTTTGCCGTCGCCGGCAAGTTCAGTGGCACATGTGTTGAGCACCACCGCGATGTTCTTGGCTTTGTCGAGTTCGTCGCCGAATTTCTCGGCAAAACGCACCGCCGGGCTCTTGATCAGCTGCACCCATCGAATGTCGTCCGAGATCGGCATGTCCGGCCGGAAGGCCGGAAGGTCGAGAATATCGCGCACTTCTGGTAGATAGGGCTCGATGTCGGTGCGGCGGATCGGCCAGCCGGTATCGGGCACCCAGGCCTTCGGCTCGAAATCCTGTTTGTCGAGCACGCGGCACCAGCCGGCCCAGTGATTGGAACTGCCACCCATGAACCGCAGCCGGGTGAGGTCGAGATCGAAATAGAAATCGCCGACCGTGGTGCCCCGGTAGAAATCCTGCGACTCGTCGCTGAACTCACGCGAGCCGGCCTCCAGCACCACGACCGGGATGCCGGCAGCGCCGAGCTTGCGGGCAATGGTGGTGCCGGCCGGGCCGGAGCCGAGGATGCAGACCTTGGGTTTGAAGTTGGCGACGCGATACGCCTCGTAGCTGTCGAAGATCATGCCAGGTCACTCCGCTTCAGGATCCAGCCATTGACCTCGACGATCTCGTTCGGGTCGGCCCGGGACGCACCGGTATGAGATGGATCGGCATGGGAGGCATCGGCACCAGGCAGCTTGCGGAACAGCGACAAAGCAGGCAGCGCGATCAGCGCCTGCACGAGCGTGCGGCGCGACATTTTTTTGATGAAGAAACTCATGATTGGTCTCTCGATGGGGGCTTCGACTGCGCATGGTGTTCCCGGAACGACAGTCCCGGAACGACACATGCATCGCCGCAGAAGCCAGTATCGTGCCAAGCTTCACCACAAAGCATCGAAAAGCCGGGTAGACGGTGCAACCGAGTACAAACAGGGTTAGAATTCCTTAACGGGCCGGGTGTGGCAACCGGCAGCCCGATCACGCCGCTTCGGAGATGTCCGTATCGAGGATCGTCAGGTTGCGGCCCTGATGCTTGGCCTGGTAGAGGCGCCGGTCGGCGGCGCGCATCAGGTCCGAGACGCTGACATCATCGCCACAGACGGTGCCGCCGATGCTGACCGTGAGCGGAATGGTCCGCTCGTCGACGGGCCTGAAGCGGATCAGCTCGACTTCGCGGCGAATGCGCTCGGCGACGCGCTTGGCCTCCTGCTCGGTGGCGCCGACCAGATAGGCACCGAACTCCTCGCCGCCGATACGGCCGAGCACATCGCCGCTGCGCACACCGCGCTGGATCGCGCTGGCGATCAAAAGCAGCGCGTCATCGCCGGTCAGGTGGCCAAAATTGTCGTTGATCTTCTTGAAGTGGTCGGCGTCGATGATCAGCAGCGCGCCGCGATCGGACTTGCGGCGCGAACCGTCGAGCGCGGCAAAGAAGCTTTCCCGGTTGAGCATGCCGGTCATGTCGTCGCGGCTCGCCTTTTCCGCCAGACGGCGATGCGCGGCGGCGAGCTGGGCATGAGCACGGGCAAGCTCGCGATGTGCGTTTTTCAGTCTGTCGCTTTGCCAGAAAGTGCTTGCGCTGGCGGCCCATGCCAGCACCAGAGGACAGAGCGTAGAAGACAGCCAGATCGTGCGGTTTACCGGAAATCCCATCGCCGGAACGATGATCAGCGTCAGCAGGAGAGAGGCCGCGACAGAGGCGAAAGCAACGGCGGCGGATCTAAGAATTATGCTGCTCATCGCTTGCTCCCACAAGACTGTCTCTGTGCCAGCAAGCCCTGAAGGCCACCTTTCCCGGATGCATAAAATTTGAATCGTGAGGCGATTTACGCAACCTCAACGAGCAGAAGTTGTGGATAAAGTCGCTTTCGGAATGCCCGTTTCATGCCATAAGAGCGAATGACGATGCTTCCTGATCCCGCCCGCTTCGCCCATGTCACCGACTGGGTGTTCGATCTCGACAACACGCTCTATCCGCACCACTCGAATCTGTTCTCACAGATCGACGTCAAGATGACCGCCTATGTCGGCGAGCTGCTGGCGCTGCCGCGTGACGAGGCGCGCAAGTTGCAGAAGGAGCTCTACCGCGAATATGGCACGACGCTGAACGGGCTCATGACGCGCCACGGCATCGACCCCGACGATTTCCTAGAGAAGGTCCATGACATCGATTATTCATGGCTGGTGCCCGATCCCGTTCTCGGCACCGCCATCCGCCAGCTTCCGGGCCGCAAGTTCATCTTCACCAATGGCGACCGCAGGCACGCCGAACGCACCGCGCGCCAGCTCGGCATCCTCGACCATTTCGACGACATCTTCGATATCGTCGCCGCCGGGCTCAATCCCAAGCCGGCACGCCAGACCTACGAGAAGTTCGCCGAGCTCCACGCCGTCACCGGCCACAATGCGGTGATGTTCGAGGACCTTGCCCGCAACCTTTCGGTTCCCAAGTCGCTCGGCATGACCACGGTGCTTGTCGTGCCGCGCAATTTCGAGCCGACCTTTTCCGAGATCTGGGAGCGCGACCCGGCCAACGAGGATGATGTCGATTTCGTCACCGACGATCTGGCCGGGTTCCTGACGGCGATTGTGGAGGAGGGGGTAGGGAATTGAAGAACTGACGAATTGGGAGTTGATCCGGAACGCAGAGACCGTAATCCCCTCATTCTTCAATTCTTCAATTCTTCAATTCTTCAATTCTTCAATTCTTCAATTCCCCAGTTCTCCGATTCCCAGCCCTACTCCCCTAACTTATAGAACCGGCTGATGATCCCCCAGGCCTCGTCGGCGGTGTCGACGAAGTCGATGATGTCCTGGTCGCCGGGGCTGATCGTGCCCTGTTCGGCGAGGAAATCGAGATCGATCGCCCGTTTCCAGAAGGATTTGCCAAACAGGATCACCGGCACGCGCTCCATGCGTCCGGTCTGGATCAGGGTCAGCGTCTCGAAGAACTCGTCCATCGTGCCGAAGCCGCCGGGAAACACCGCCACGGCCTTCGCGCGCATGACGAAATGCATCTTGCGGATGGCGAAATAGTGGAAGTTGAAGCAGAGCTCCGGCGTCACATAGATATTCGGCGCCTGCTCATGCGGCAGGACGATGTTGAGGCCGATCGACGGCGCGCCGACATCGTCGGCGCCGCGGTTGCCGGCTTCCATCACGCCGGGCCCGCCGCCGGTCACCACGACATATTCGCGGTAGTATGAAATGGCCGACTGCTGCGAGCAAAGGCGGGCGAACTTGCGCGCCTCCTCGTAGTATTTGCTGTTCTCCTCGAGGTTCTTCCTCTGCGTCTCGTTCTTGGCCGCCCAGGCCTCGCCGCCGGGTTCCGGCAGGCGTGCGCCGCCGAACAGGATCACCGTCGACCGGATGCCGCGTTCGGCCAGGATCATCTCGGGCTTCAAGAGTTCGAGCTGCAACCTGACCGCACGCAATTCGCGCCGCGTCATGAAGTCGGGATCGTTCCAGGCCAGCCGGTAGGTCTCGGCGCGCGTCTGCGGCGTGTCCGGCACGCTCTTCGACCGCTCCAGATCCTCGTCCGAATGCGGCAGCGGCGTCCACCCCGCCTTTTCCATAGGGGTCATATGCTTTACCCGTCCAAATTCTTCAGTTGCGTCGTCCCATGGCGCAGCCGCGATTGACCCTCACCAAGGCTTCACATAGGGTCCGCGCGACTTTGGAAACAGGTTAAGGCGTTGCCCCTTAACAGCTTGGTAATGGAGCGAATTCATGTCGAAGCCCGATCTGGCGAGCCTCGAAAAGACCATTGAGAAGGCCTTCGAGGAACGCGACGCGATTTCGACGGCAACGCGCGGCGAAACGCGCGACGCCATCCAGGCCGCGCTCGACCTGCTCGATCGCGGCGCCGCCCGTGTCGCCGAGCGGCAGGCCGACGGCAAATGGCATGTCAACCAGTGGCTGAAGAAGGCCGTGCTGTTGTCCTTCCGGCTCAACCCGATGGAGATCATCAAGGGTGGTCCCGGCGAAGCCGTGTGGTGGGACAAGGTGCCGTCGAAGTTCGACGGCTGGGGTGCGGTCGATTTCGAAAAGGCGGGCTTTCGCGCCGTGCCGGGGTCGATCGTGCGCCGCTCGGCCTATATCGCGCCGGGCGCCGTGCTGATGCCGTCCTTCGTCAATGTCGGCGCCTATGTCGATACAGGCACCATGATCGACACCTGGGTCGGGGTAGGCTCCTGCGCCCAGATCGGCAAGAACGTGCACCTGTCCGGCGGCGTCGGCATCGGCGGCGTGCTGGAGCCGATGCAGGCCGGCCCGACCATCATCGAGGACAATTGCTTTATCGGCGCGCGCTCGGAAGTGGTCGAAGGCTGCATCGTGCGCGAAGGCTCGGTGCTCGGCATGGGCGTCTTCATCGGCCAGTCGACCAAGATCGTCGACCGCGCCACCGGCGAGATTTTCTATGGCGAAGTGCCGCCGAATTCCGTCGTCGTCGCTGGAACGATGCCGGGCAAGCCCTTTCCGAACGGCGTGTCGGGTCCGAGCCTCTACTGCGCCGTCATCGTCAAGCGTGTCGACGCCAGGACCCGCTCCAAGACCTCGATCAACGAATTGCTGCGCGATTGATCTTTGCGCAAAGCGAGCGCACCTTCCGCCGGCGCGACAATCGGTCGCGCTGGTTCAATATGGAGGGGTGACATGGACTGGAAATATCTGCTCACGAGTTTCGACGGTCGCGTCAATCGGGCCAAATTCTGGGCCGCGATTGGAGTTTTCGTCGTCATTGGCATCGTTGCCTTTATTCTCGATGCGATCCTTGGCACACGCATCACCACGGCCAGCGGCGCCCAGATCGGCATCATCGGCATTCTCGTCGCTCTGGCCTCGATCTATTTCGCACTCGCAGTCTACGCCAAGCGCTGGCATGATCGCGGCAAGTCGGGCTGGTGGAGCCTGATCATGCTGGTGCCTTTCATCGGCCCGATCTGGTTTCTGGTGGAATGCGGCATTCTCGAAGGCGCCAGGGGCGCCAATCAATATGGACCGGACCCGCTTGCCTGACAGATCAGATCTCACCTGGCTTTTCTTCAAGACATCGGGCCGCGTCAGTCGCGCGGCCTATTTTCTTGGCGGGTTGCTCGTCGCCATCATCCAGGCCTTTCCGCTTTACCGCTTCACGCTGGTGCCGGAAGGCTCGGCCGAGAGCAACATGTGGTCGTTCATCTTCTTCGTCGCCTTCATCGCCTCGCTGTGGTCGAACATCGCGCTGGCGGTGAAGCGGCTGCACGACTTGGACAAACCGGGCATTGCCGCGCTGATCCTGTTCGTGCCGGTGGTCTCGATCGTCGCCTTCCTTGTGTTGTGCCTGTTTCCAGGGCAGCCTGGACCCAACCGCTATGGCCGGCGCACCAACGAGCCGGAACAATCCTGAGGGCCGATCGGACATGCGCTACCGTACGCTTGATCCGAAACTGATCGTCGAAACCGCCGAGCGGCTGGAAGAGCGGATCGCCGACCGTTTCCCCGAAGCGGGATTGCGTGGCGTCGCCGCCGAACTGGTCTCGCTGTCGCGCGATCTGGCCAAGGCGGCCAAGGTGCTCGAAGTACCGATCTGGTGGCTGCGCGGGCTCATTGTCGCGGCCTTCGTCGCCGGTGTGCTGGTGTTCCTGTTCGTCGGTACCATCTTGCCGATCGACCGCATTTCGGGAACCCACGATGCCCTGCAGTCGGTGCAAGGCATAGAGGCTTCGATCAACACCGTCATACTCGCTGTGTTGGGCTTACTTGCTCTGATCCGCACCGAGGAGCGCATCAAGCGCAAAAGGGTGTTTCGCCAGCTGCACGGCCTGCGTTCGCTGATCCATGTCATCGACATGCACCAGCTGACCAAGGATCCGGCAGCCCTTTCGGCCGATTTCAAGCCGACGGCGCACTCGCCTGCCCGCATCACCAATGCCGCCGATCTGGCGCGCTACCTCGACTATTGCTCCGAAATGCTGTCGATCACCGGCAAGATCGCAGCGCTCTTCGCGCAGTCGGTCAATGACGATGTGGTCATAGATGGCGTCAACGACATCGAGAACCTGGCGTCCAACCTGTCGCGGAAAATCTGGCAGAAGATCACCTTGATCGATGGCCGGCCGGCGGCGCAACGACCTGCTCCGGCACCAGGCCCGGCGAGCCAAGCCGCTCCGCTTCCGCCGCGCGCACCAGCGCGGTGATCCGCCGGACCGTCGGCGCCGGCGTGCCGGCTTTTTCAGCCAGTCGCAGGATGGCGCCCTGCAAGTCGTCGATCTCCGTCGACCGGCCGCGCTGCAGATCGTCCCACATCGACGAGCGAGCCTGCGGGTCGATCGCCAGCAGGCGTCGCGCCAGCAGTTTGAACAGCCAGTCCGGCAGCCTGAGCACCTTTGGCAGCAGCGTTGGTCGCAGGCCGGCGATCCGCGCCGGCTCGATGCCGGACGCTTTCATCGCCCTCAGCGCCTCGTCGATCTGACCGGCCAGGATCAGCCGCCAGCGCCTGTCGGCCAATTCGGTCGCCAGCGGCAGGCCGGAAAGCGCCACCAGCGCGTTGTTCAAATTCATCAGCAGCTTGCCCCACAGCACGGCCTTTATCTCGCCATGGGCTTCGACCGCAAACCCTTCGACGCCAAGAAGGTTGACCAGGCCGGCGTCGCGGTCCTCGACCATCACCGTGCCGTCGCTGGCGCGGTGCACGCGCAGCGGCAACTCTCCGTCGGGCGACTGCACGACGTTAAACGGCACCATGCCGGCCAGCACCGTGCGCCTGGTAAGTCCGGCGCGCAGCCTGTCGGCATTGTCGACGCCGTTCTGCAGGCTGACCACCACCGCATCGGGGCGGGCATGGGCCTTGATGAGGGCTGCGATGTCCTGCGTGGCGCCGCTCTTGACCGTCACCAGGATCACATCCGCCTGCGGCAGGGCGGCGGCCGGATCGGCGGTGACGGCAAGCGCCTCCGGCTCGATCGAGCGATCGCGGCCGTCGAGGTCGCTGACCCGCAATCCACCTTGCCGCAACGCCGCCTCGATCCGCGGCCGGGCCAGCAGGGTCACCCGGCGCCCGGCGAGCGCCAGGCAGCCGCCGGCATAGCAGCCGATGCTGCCGGCGCCAGCGATGACGATCCTTCTGTCCCCGTTTGCCATCCTGTCGCTCCGCACCGGCCCGCAACTATACGATAGGAAAACCATAATGTCGGCGCCATCACTGGCCCTTATGTCTGGCCGTGACAGGCCCTCCGCTTTCGACTATCGCTTTTGCCATGACGCTGCCGACAGATCCCGCCGAAAACCTCGCCGCCCTTATCCGTTGTGCTTCGGTGACGCCCACTGAGGGCGGCGCGCTGACTGCGCTGGAGACGATGCTGAAGCCGCTCGGCTTCCTGGTCGATCGGCCGGTGTTTTCCGAAGACGGCACGCCGGACATCGAAAACCTCTATGCAAGGCGTTCCGGCAACGGCCCGCATCTGATGTTCGCCGGCCATACCGACGTGGTGCCGGTCGGCGACGAAGCCGCCTGGACGCATCCGCCCTTCGCCGCCGAAATCGCCAATGGCGAGATGTATGGCCGTGGCGCGGTCGACATGAAGGGCGGCATCGCCTGTTTCATCGCCGCCGTGGCGCGCCATGTCGAGGCCAATGGCGGTCCGAAAGGGTCGGTCTCGCTGCTGATCACCGGCGACGAGGAAGGCCCGGCCATCAACGGCACGGTCAAGCTGCTCGAATGGGCGGCTTCCAGGGGCGAGAAATGGGACGCCTCTGTTGTCGGCGAGCCAACCAACCCGGACGCGCTTGGCGATATGATCAAGATCGGCCGGCGCGGCTCGATGTCCGGCGCCGTCACCGTCAATGGCCGCCAGGGCCATGTCGCCTACCCACAGCTTGCCGACAATCCGGTGCGCGGGCTGATGAGCCTGGTCGACGCCTTGCTGCATCCCGTCTTCGACAAGGGAACCAGGGATTTCCAGCCGACCAATCTGGAGATCACTTCCATCGACGTCGGCAACCCGGCCACCAATGTCATCCCGGCCAAGGCGACCGCGACCTTCAACATCCGCTTCAACGACACCTGGACTGATGAGACCCTGCAGGCCGAGATCCACAACCGGCTCGACCAGGCTGCCGGGCGCAAGAAGTACCGGCAGGGCAAGAAGACGCCGGTCGACTACGAACTCGTCTGGCGCGACAGGCCGAGCCATGTCTTCCTGACCCGCGACGACAGGCTGATCGAAACACTCCGCGGCTCTATCAAGTCGGCGGTCGGCAAGGAGCCGACGCTGTCGACCTCCGGGGGCACTTCCGACGCCCGTTTCATCAAGGACTATTGCCCGGTGGTCGAGTTCGGCCTGGTCGGCAAGACCATGCACATGGTCGACGAGCGCGTCGCCATTGCCGATCTCGAAACGCTGACGCAAATCTACCAGCGCTTCATCGAAGACTGGTTCGGACAGGGCTGAGCAGCATGCTTTCGGCAGACGAAACCCAAGCTTCGCTGACGGGCACCTGGCGACTGATGCTCGGCAAGGCCGACGGCCTACGCCTGCTCGACCTGTCGGCCGACGGCTTCTGGAATTCCTTCTTCGCCATCGTCGTTGCCGCACCGGCGCTGATCGTCGGCTGGGTCGGTATCGCCAACGAGATCGGCGATCCCGACGCCTTCGCGGGGCGCTTCAGCATGCTGGTGCGCCTGGCGACGGTCGACATCGGCTCCTGGGTGCTGCCGTTGATTGCGCTCGCCTTGATCGCGCCGCGCGCCGGCATCGGTGGCCGCTTCGTCCATTACGTCGTTGCCAGCAACTGGGCTTCGGCCATCACCGCCTGGCTGATGCTGCCCTCGGCGCTGATCCGGCTTTTCCTGTCGTCCGCCAGCCAGGTTTCGAGCGTTGTGTCGCTGCTTCTGTTTGCCCTGTCGATGGTGCTGACCTGGCGCATGACCAATGCCACCATCGGCAAGGGCGCAACCGTCGGCACCGCCGTTTTCGTCGGCATGTTCATCGCTTCGCTGTTGGTGCTGTTTGGCCTGCAGACGCTGCTCGGCATAACCGTGCCGGACGATGTCGGAGTTCAGAGCCTTTCCGAGCTCGTCTCGACTGGATAATCGACGCCAATGAGAAACAGCCCGTCGGGTGGCGCCACCTGGCCGCAGGCGGCGCGGTCGTGCGCCTCGAGCGCTGCTTTCAGGTCGGCCTCGGACCAGCCGCCGTCGCCGACGCGCTTGAGCGAGCCGACCATCGAACGCACCTGATTGTGCAGGAAGGAACGCGCCGAAGCTCTGACCTCAATCAGGTCGCCTTGTCGGGCGACATCGAGCCGCTCCAGCGTCCTGATCGGGCTGTTGGCCTGGCACTGGGTCGAGCGGAAGGTGGTGAAGTCGTGCCGCCCAAGCAGGACTTTTGCCGCTTCATGCATGGCGCCGGCGTCGAGCCGCTTCGGCACCCACCACACCTTGCCCTTGTCGAGCGCGGCCGGCGCTCGGCGGTTGAGGATGCGGTAGAGATAGTGGCGGCCGGTGGCCGAGAAGCGCGCGTCGAAGTCGTCGGAGGCGACCGCAGCCTTGAGGACGGCGATGCGCGCGCCGGCCGCCTGCAGATGGGCGTTGATGGCATCGCGCACCTTGTCGTCGGGCCACGCCTTGGCGAGGTCGACATGCGCCACCTGGGCGGTCGCGTGAACGCCGGCATCGGTGCGGCCGGCGGCGCGCAGCCTCACCTCTTCGCCACAGAATTTTACGATCGCCTGCTCGATCGCCTGCTGCACCGAAGGCTGATCCGCCTGGTGTTGCCAGCCGGCAAACAGGCTGCCGTCATATTCGATGTCGAGGCGAAAACGCGGCATGCCGGGCGGCTATACGCTCTCGCCTAGGCGGCGAGAGCGGTGAAGGCGGAGGCGTAAACCAGTCTGCCTGCCTCTGGTGCGTCGCCCCAGGCCAGCGCCTGCAGCGCTTCGCCCTGGTACTCGCTTTCGAAGTTCTCGGCACGTGCGTGGTTGTAGCCAAAACGGCCGTAATAGGTGGGGTCGCCGAGCACCACTGCCAGCGTTTCGCCGGCATCCTTGAGGCGGATATGCGCCTCGCGGATCAGCGCGCCGCCAATGCCGCTGCCATGGAACGAAGGCTCCACCGCCAGCGGCGCGAGCGCCACGGCCGCGAAGGTCTTGCCGCCATTCTGGACGAACAGCCGCGAAAACAGGATGTGGCCAACCACCTGGCCGTCTTCTTCCGCCACCAGTTCGGCAACGGCGTCGCCGCCGGTCACCAGCGCGTCGACCAGCCCGGCCTCCGCCTGCTGGCCGAAAGCGTGTTCCTCGACGAGGCGAATGGCCTCGCGATCCCGCGGCGTCGCCGCGCGTATCGACATCATGCTCATGAGAATTTCATTCCTTTTTCGATCTTGGCCCCGCGCAGGAATTCCGACGCGGCAGCGGGCCTTCCGCCCGCCCGTTGAACTTCGACCAGCCTGACCGCACCTGCGCCGCAGGCGACCGTCAGCCGGTCATCGAGAATTCCTCCCGACTCGCCCAAATCTTCCGAAGGCGACAGGCCTTGCGACAGCGTCGAGCGAAGCAGTTTCAGCCGCTCCGGGCGGCCACCAATTCCTATCTCGGACCAGGCGCCGGGAAAGGGCGACAGGCCACGAATATGATTGTGGACCTCGCTCGCCGAGCGAGTCCAGTCCACGCGAGTCTCGAATTTATCGATTTTCTTGGCATAGGTCACCCCGTCCACAGCTTGTGTGGTAAATGCCAGGGTGTTCCTTTCCAGCCGCGCCAGCGCTTCCACCATCAGGGTCGCACCGACACTCATCAACCGATCATGCAGATCGCCGGCTGTCATATCGGGGTCGATGGCGCATTTTTCAACCATTCCCACCGGACCGGTGTCCAGACCCTCTTCCATGCGCATCACCATCATGCCGCTTTCCAGGTCGCCGGCCATGATGGCGCGCTGGATGGGTGCGGCACCGCGCCAGCGCGGCAGCAGCGAGGCATGGCCGTTGATGCAGCCAAGCCGGGTTGCCTCCAGAACCGCCTTCGGCAGCAGCAAGCCATAGGCGACGACCACGGCGACATCGGCCTGCAGGGCGCTGAAGGCGGCCTGCTCGGTCTCGCTTTTGAGCGAAGTCGGCGTGCGTGTCTCGATGCCCAGCCGCTCCGCCTCGCGCTGCACCGGCGACGGCGTCAACTCCAGCCCGCGCCGACCGGCGGCACGCGGCGGCTGGGTGTAAACGGCGGCGACGTCATGTCCGGCCTCGGCAATCGCGCGCAACGTCGGCACCGAAAACTCCGGCGTGCCCATGAAGATGACGCGAAGGGGCATTTTTCTTCCGATATCCTGTCTTCTGCTCACGCCGTGCGCCGGCTCAGGCATCCGCTTCAAACGGGTTTATGATCTTCAGGTCAAGGCCGTCGAAGTCGCGAACGTTGCGCGTGGCGAGCGTGGCGTCATGGGCCAGACAAATCGCGGCAATCATGGCGTCAGAAAGGCTGATCGGGCGCCCGATCTTTTCCCGCGTTGCCCGCAGCTTGCCGGCAAGTCGAGGAATAGAACCGGAAAATTGCACGACACGACCGGCGAATTGCTGCGAAATCAGCTGATCGAGCACGCGAACATACCGGTCTGATCCCGTCTTGTTCAAAAACCGTTCGGCCCCGAAAGACTGCTCCATGACAACCGGCCCGCACATATAGAGTGCGAGAAGATCCTGTTTGCGGAACCAGGCGGAAACATTCGAATCTGGCACAGGCTTGCTGGCTTCGGAAACTATATTGGTGTCGAGGACGATCACTCGAAATCCTCGACCGGATGACCGAAGTCACGTTTCCCCTCTGCTTCGATCTCGTCCATTATCTCGGAAAATTCATCACCGATTGCATTCTCAGCAGCGAACGCCGAACGAATGGCATCCCACGCGGAAAGTCCCGGCTCCGGTTTGGCTTCTTTCTCCGCGACCATGCCTTTACGCAAGAGATCGATCGCCTTGCCCGACAGGCTCTGGCCGCCCTTGCGCGCCGCGTGTTCGATTTCGCGCTTCAAGGGTTCAGGAATGTCTCTGATCAGCATGTCGCCCATAGCCACCTCTATGCATGATATCAAGGATATCATCGTCAAAGCCTTTGATCAACAAGAGCTCCTATCATTCACCGCTGCCACCGAGAGAGTTCGTTAACTCTACACCTATAATTTGGGCATATAATTTCGAGCACCTATCCCTAGGAGCCCCATATGCAGCCAGATCAAAAGCCTTTTGGGAAACGCAATCCACCCTTTGCCGAATTCAAGAAGGTTGAAGAGCAATACGAGAAAGGCAAATTGTCGAGGCGAACGGAAAGTAATGTCGTCGTCTACGTCAAGCCTCTGGTAGCAGGGGCGATCGTCGTGGTTTTGTTTTTCTCACCGGAATCTCGTGCGCTCGCAATCGAAATCGGCGCGAAGGGAATCGAGATAGGTAAAGAATGGGTTCTGCGCGGGTTACTAGAGTAGATCCTATCCCGCCAGCTTACTCGGCGCCTTGTCCCTGGCGAGCTTCTTGAATTTCTTCACCACCATGTCGCGCTTCAGCTTCGAGATATGGTCGATGAACAAGACACCGTTGAGGTGGTCGATCTCATGCTGCAGGCAGGTCGCCATCAGGCCCTCGGCTTCCAGTTCCTGCAACTTGCCGTCACGGTCGAGATATTTGACCCGGACGGATGCCGGGCGCTCGACCTCGGCGTAATAGTCCGGGATCGACAGGCAGCCTTCCTCGTAGACGGAGCGCGCGTCGGCGCTGTCCAGGATTTCCGGGTTGATGAAGACCTGCGGCGCCGGCGTCTCGTCTTCCTTGGCCAGATCGATCACCAGCATGCGCAGCGGTTCGCCGATCTGGATTGCCGCCAGCCCGATGCCGGGCGCGTCATACATCGTCGCCAGCATGTCGTCGGCTAATTTGCGCAAGGGCGCGTCGACACGCTCCACCGGCTTGGAAACCTGGCGCAGGATGGGATCGGGAAGGATGATGAGCGGCTTGATCGGCATGGCGTTCCACCTAAGACCTCCAGCGAAAAGCGTCAACCGGTTGGCATGAGGCTCGTTCACGTTTTGATCTGTGCTATGAGGGCGAATCGTCTATGCTGTCCACATGAATGATTTGAGCACTATCCTTTCGGAGCCTGTCGCCCGGCTTGGCGCCACCACGATCACGCTCGGCCATGCGCTGGCCTTCGGCGCTTTGCTGTTTCTTGGCCTGTTCGTGGCGCTTGTCATCGCGCTGTGGCGGTCGGCTAAGGCGCGCGCTGTCGCCGCAGCTGAAGCCGCCGATCATGCACGCGATGCCGAGGCGCGGATGGCCGGCATTCTGCAATCGCAGGCCGAGATGCAGGGCCGCATGGGCGCTATCGCCGAAGTGTTCGGAGCACGGCAAGCCGAACTGACGCAGTCGATCGGCCAGCGCCTCGATGCCATGACCGGCCGCCTCGGCCAGACCATGACCGAGCAGACGAAATCGACGCATGAGAGCCTGGCCAAATTGCAGGAGCGGCTGGCGATCATCGACGTCGCGCAGGGTAACATCCAGTCGCTCGCCGGCCAGGTCGTGCAGTTGCAGGCGATCCTCTCCAACAAGCAGACGCGCGGCGCCTTCGGCCAGTCGCGCATGGAGGCGATCGTCGCCGACGGCCTGCCGCATGGCGCCTACGAATTCCAGGCGACACTGTCGAACGGCAGCCGGCCCGACTGCCTGGTGAAGATGCCGAACGGCGCGCCGTCGCTTGCCATCGATGCAAAGTTTCCGCTCGAAGCCTGGAACGCCATCCGCGCCGCCGACGGCGCCGACCTGCAGAAGGTCGCCTCGCAGGCCTTCCGCCGCGACATCGAGATCCATGTCCGCGATATCTCGGAAAAATACCTGATCCAGGGCGAGACGCAGGACACCGCCTTCATGTTCGTGCCGTCGGAATCGGTGTTCGCCGAGATCCACGAGAATTTCGAGGCGATCGTTCACAAGGCGCACCGCGCCCGCATCGTCATCGTCTCGCCATCGCTGCTGATGCTGTCGATCCAGGTCATCCAGGCGATCCTCAAGGATGCCCGCATGCGCGAACAGGCGCACCTGATCCAGGGCGAGGTCATCCGGCTGATGGAGGATGTTGCGCGTGTCGACGAGCGGGTGCGCAAGCTGCAGGTGCATTTCGGCCAATCGGCCAAGGACATCGACGACATCCTGGTTTCGACGTCGAAGGTCACCAAGCGCGGCCAGAAGATCGAGGCGCTGGAGTTCGGCGCGCAGCCCGAAGGCGATGCCGCCGCGGACGCCGCGTCACGGGCTCCGGTGGCGAAGGTCGAACCCGGCCCGCGCGTTGCCGATTCGAAAACCGGACAGCTCAGGCTGAGGGTTGTCGAAGGCGACGACTGAGCGGTTCTACTGCTCCTCCACCGTGGTCATGCCTTGAAATTCAGGCAGCCAATGCAGCGCCGAGCGGTGCCATTTCTGCTGTGTCGGGATCAAATCCTGGCGTTGCCGCGCGGTTCCGGCTCGAATTCCATAGACCTTTGGACCGTCTCCGACCGATGTGGCGTAAAGGTGCGAACCGCAGTCGGCGCAAAAGGCCTGGGCGCGCCTGGCGCCGCTCGCCACGGTCTTGATGTAGATTTTCGGCGTACCCTTGGTGATGCGGTAGTTGCTTTCGGGCGCCGGAACCGTCACGCGAAAAGCCGTGCCCGTCAGTTGCTGGCAATCCGTGCAGTGGCAGATGTTCGTCTTTTCAGGATCGACCTCCGCCTCGTAAGTGATGGCGCCACAATGGCAGCCGCCGTCGATTTTCATCTTCGCTCCTCCAAAGTCCCTTTAATCTTAGCGGGGAAGACCGTGAGGCAATGGCGCAGCGCTAGTCCAGAGCCGGATCGGATGCGGTCTCGATCAGCTTGCGCCTTTGTTCCCAGGTGCCGGTGGTCTGTGGCTTGACGAACAGCCGCGTGATCTCCGGCATCTCCTTTTTCAGCCGCGCCTCCAGGCGCTCGACGCAGGCTTCGATCTCCGGCGCCGTCAGATGATCCTCGAACTCGATGCTCAGGCCGGCGACGATCTCTGTCGGCCCCATATGGACGGTCAGCACGCCGTTCGCCCGCTGCACCGCTGGATCCTGCTGGGCGATCGCCAGCACCTGTCTCTGCACTTCGGGCGATGCCGGCTCGCCGATCAGCAGGCCCTTGCTTTCGCGGGCCAGGAAGATCGCCGTCGCACCAAGGATCAGCCCAATGCCGATCGAGGCGGCGCCATCGAGCTCCGGCATCTCCAGCAGTTCCGCCGCCAGGATGCCGGCGAAGGCGACGATCAGGCCGAGCAGCGCCGCACTATCCTCGAACAGCACGGTGTAGACGCTCGGATCCTTGCTCGATTGCACGGCCCGCAGCCAGCCCTGCTTGCCTTTCTGCTGGCGGAACTCCTTCAGCGCCACCAGCCACGAACTGCCTTCGAACAGGAAGGAAAGGCCCAGAACGATGTAGTTCACCTCAGCGTTGGCGACCGGTTCCGGCGCCATGATGTGGATCACGCCTTCGTAGAACGACACGCCGGCGCCCAGCGCGAAGACGAGAAGTGCGACGATGAAACTCCAGAAATAGAGTTCGCGGCCGTGACCGAGCGGATGTGTGCGGTCGGCCGGACGGGCGGCGCGGTGCATGCCGTAGAGCAGCAGGCCGCCATTGCCGGTATCGACCAGCGAGTGCACGCCTTCCGACAGCATCGCCGAGCTGCCGGTGAAGAGGGCGGCGGCGAACTTGGTCACCGCGATGGCGAGATTGCCGGCGAGTGCCGCGTAGATCACCTTTTTTGAGCCGCCATGCCCGGCCATGGTGTTGTCCCCGTTCGAGGCACCCAGTCTAACGACCAGACCGCCGAAGCTCTACAGGCATGACAACGCGCGAACCGCCCGGTCGTTCAAGACGACGGCTAGTCGACGATCTCGCTGGTCCACACCTTGAAGCCGGCAAGCGTGCCCGGCCCGAAAATATGGGTCAGCGGCACATCAGCCGCGTCACGGCCGGAGGCGATCAGGATGCGGCCGATGCGCGGCGCATTGTTGCGCGGGTCGAAGACATGCCAGCGGCCGCCGAGATAGACTTCCATCCAGGCGCAGAAGTCCATGCTCGCCCACGGCTTCGGCATGCCGATGTCGCTGATGTAGCCGGTGCAGTAACGCGTCGGGATGTTGAGTGCCCGGCAGAAGGTGACGGCGAGATGCGCATAGTCGCGGCAGACGCCGCTCTGTTCGCGATAGGCTTCCGCCGCGGTGCGTGTCGGCCGCGCATTGCCGTAGTTGAAGACGATATGGTTGTGGACGAAGTCGCAGACCGCCTGTACGCGTGGAATGCCGAGCGGCGTATGCCCAAACAGCCGCCACGCCTCGCTTGCCAGAAGGTCGCTCTCGCAAAACCGGCTGGGCAGCAGAAACAGCAGCGTGTCCGCCGGCAGGTCGCGCACCTCGTGCTGCCAGGCCATCAGGTCGCCCATCTCGAAGGTGCCGGGATCGCGGATCACGGCATCGGTGCCAAAGGTGAAACGCCCGGGCGGGGCGACGAACCGGTTGCACCAGTTGCCGAAACTGTCGCGATAGCTTTCGATCGGCACCGGCGGGTTGGAGATCAGGAAATCCGGCCGCTCGAGATCGGAGGCACGCGAATAGTGCACATTCAGCATCGCGATGAGCGGCGTTTCCTGCGGAAAGTCGAAGCTCATCTCGCAGCCGATGTGGATTCGCATTGTCGTCCTGACGGCCTGCCTGACGATCACCCGGCGAAGGCACGGGTTGATGCTGCAGTGCGAAAATGACCATGACATGGACCGCCAGGGTTTACGAGCAAATTAGAAACCGGTTGAAAGCGATCCGCTGACGGCGGCAGCAGTCGCTAACCCCTTGCAGTCGGGCGGTTCTCTTGTTTCACTTCGCTTCCCGCAATCGGAGGAACGAATCATGGCTAAAGGTGCGATGAAGGCAGGCAAGGAAGCCCGCAAGCCGAAGAAGGATGCCAAGAAGCCAGCCCCGGCTCCCGCCCTGAAGGCGCCGCCGGTCAAGGCGATGAAGCTCAAGGACAAGTAGGTCCGGCCCATCCGCTTCGGAACAAGATTACGGCCGGCAACACTGTTGCCGGTCGCTGTTGATCGAGCGCCCGAAATTCCTATATTGGCGTGGCGGGGACGACCTCGCGCTTCCCCAAAAATCCGGACGGGACGACCCGCCATTGTTTGATTGATCGTCGGACTCCGAAAATCATTTTCGGTCCGATGCTCTGATGGAGCGTTGTCGATGTCGTGGATTCTTCTCTTTTTTGCCGGCCTGTTCGAAATCGGCTGGGCAATCGGCCTCAAATACACAGACGGCTTCTCGAAGCTGGTGCCGACCGTGCTGACCGTTGCCTCGATGGTCGTCAGCCTCACTCTGCTCGGCCTGGCATTGAAAGCGCTGCCCGTCGGTACCGCCTATGCGGTGTGGACCGGCATCGGCACCGTCGGTACGGCACTGCTCGGCATCTGGCTGCTCGGCGAGCCTGTCACCGCGATCAGGCTGGCCTGCATCGCGCTCATCGTCTGCGGCATCATGGGGCTGAAGTTCGCCGCCTGAGCTAGCGGCAAACAAACACGATCAGGGCCGCTGCGAGGCGACCCTGACCTTGAATTTGATGCTTGCCGCGAGGCTAGCGGGCGGAGAAGCCCGGAGGCGTCCTGCCGGTGCGCTGCTTGCGCGCCGCATAACGCGCGTCGCGCTTGGCCTTGCGTTCGGCTTCATCGGCCAGAAAACGGGCGATGCGCTCGTTCTCTTCGGATTCCCGAATCTTGGCCTCGGCCTGTGCAGCTTCCTCGGCGGCGATACGTGCCGCTTCGGCTGCTGCCTCGCGCTCAGCCTTCTCAACCGCTTCGCGTGCCAGCTTTTCCTGCTTCAGCCGGGCCTTTTCGGCCTCGCGGATTTCGCGAGCCTCGAGGATCGCCTTGCGTTCGGCCTGTCGCGCCAGCACCGCGGGATCATCCGCCGCCGGCTTTGCCTTGAAGCGCTCGAGGAGCGCCTTCTTTGCCTCGTTTGCGGCGTTGCGCCGCTCGAAAACGTCTTTTTCCCTGTAGATAGCCAAGTCCACTTCCCTGAAGTCAATTCGCGACGCTTACATACGCGCGAAAACCGAGAGTTCAAGCGCCAAAACGGCATGGCAGCCATGAAATTGTTGGCTGTTGCAGCCGGGAGACGCCTTTTCGGCCGAAACCGACATGCACTGTTCACCGTCCGCCCCTCTGGCGGGGCGGTTGACGCATCGCTACCTCTGGAGCGGTTCACCGAACGGTGAACCGCTCTTTCTCTCTGTTCTGACGCAATTCCGGACGGAAAACCGTTTCACACTTTTCCTGGAATTGCTCTAGCCCGAAAACCCAACACCAGGATGACATCAGATGGAACTCGGTCTCTACACCTTCGCCGACGTCAGCCCGCAGCCGGGCCCCGGCGCCATCGGCCCTTATGAGCGGCTGCGCAACCTGATCGAGGAGGTCGAACTGGCCGACCAGGTCGGCCTCGACGTGTTCGGCCTTGGCGAGCACCACCGGCCTGACTATGCCGCCTCCGCACCGGTCGTGGCCTTGGCCGCGGCCGCCGAGCGCTCGAAGCGCATCAAGCTGACCAGCGCGGTCACCGTTCTGTCTTCCGACGATCCGGTGCGTGTCTTCCAGCAGTTTGCCACGCTCGACCTTCTGTCGGGCGGCCGCGCCGAGATCATGGCGGGGCGCGGCTCGTTCATCGAATCCTTCCCGCTGTTCGGCTACAATCTAGAGGACTATGATGAGCTGTTCGCCGAAAAGCTCGACCTTTTGCTTGCCATCCGCGATAGCGTGAAGGTCACCTGGTCCGGCAATCTGCGGGCGCCGATCAACGATCGCGGCGTTTATCCCAGGCCCTTCCAGGACAGGCTGCCGGTCTGGATCGCCATTGGTGGGACGCCACAGTCTGCCGCCCGCGCGGGTGCGCTCGGCCTGCCGCTGGCGCTCGCCATCATCGGCGGCGAGCCGGCGCGCTTCGCGCCGCTGTTCGATCTCTACCGCGAGGCCGCCAAGCGCGCCGGCAGCTATCCGGCTGATCTCGCCACCAGCATCAACGTGCACGGTTTCATCGCCGAAACGACCGAGCAGGCGGCCGACGACTTCTACGGCCCGCAGGCGGAGGTGATGAACCGCATCGGCCGCGAGCGCGGCTGGGGTCCGACATCGCGGGCGCATTTCGATCAATCGCGCGGCCCGAACGGCGCATTGTTCGTCGGCAGTCCCGAGCAGGTGGCCGAAAAGATCGTCGCCCAGCACAAGATCTTCGGCAATGACCGCTTCCTGCTGCAGATGGCGATAGGCACCATGCCGCACGCCAAAATCATGAAGGCGATCGAACTCTACGGCACCAGGGTGGCGCCGACGGTGCGCAAGGAAACGGCGAAATCCGCGCCGGCGCTGGCAGCGCCTGTCGCCTGAGCGGCGGGCGGCTCGCCCACAGCCCGGCTGTTGCACGCTACGGGTTGCCAGCGGCCCGCATCATCTCGGCATGATGGATTTCGGTCGCCTCGTCCGCCGGGAACATGCACTCGATGCGCAGTTCCTGGGCGGCAACGGTTTGCGGCGTGCCCACGGTGGTGATCATCGAAAAGTAGTTGAGGACCCGGTCTCCCCTGATGAAACCCAAAGGAATGAAGGGCATGAAGCCGATCGCCACAGGGTTCTTCCAGTCACTTTTCACATCCGGGTAGGCGAGCAGCTCTGCCAGCAAGGCCTTGGTCTTCTCGTCGACGACGCGGCCGATGGATTCGCGGTAGACGCGTTCGAACAAACTCCTCGCCACGTCCTGCCAATTGGCGACGAACGGCCGCATGCCCTGAGGATCGAACATTAAGTGCAGAATGTTGCGCGGTCCCTGGCGAGCGTCCATGTCGATGAAACAGCCGAAGAAGCGCGGTGCGGATTCGTTGGTCATGAGCACGTTCCAGTATCGATCCATGACCACGGCGGGAAATGGCTCATGCTGCCGCAACATGCGCGTCAGGGCATTGGTCACGCTTGTCATCTCTTCGGAGTCCCACGAGCTCTCGGAAAACATTGGCGCGTAGCCTGCCGCCAGCAGCAATGTGTTGCGGTCGCGCAGGGGCATATCGAGCGCCTGCGCGATGGCCATCAAGGTCTGGCGGTTGGGAACGCTGCGGCCGCTTTCGACGAAACTGATCTGCTTTTGCGAAATGCCCGTATCGAGCGATAGGTCGAGCTGGCTGCTGCCACGCAGATCACGCCAGTGGCGCAGGAGCACGCCCAGGTTCGGCATCATGTTGGTCGTGAGTTTCGCCGATTTCATTGCTCATATCCTCGCAACCCACCTGCACCATACACGGCGACCGGCAGCGTCTGATGCCCGACAGCGCATGGATGGCATCACCAATCCATGCGCCGTCGATTGGTTCAGGCCGCCGCGGACCACGCCTGGGGCTGGAGGCGTTCCTCGATCGGCGTGCCGGCCATATTGGTGGTGGTTGCCGCCACGGTGGAAACGCCAACACCGGTCACCACTTCCAGGATCTGGGCCTTCGAATAGCCCACCGAGATAAACGCGTCGATGTCCGCATCGCTCACGTTTCCCTTGTTCTCGATCAGCGCCTTTGTCAGCGCCGAGAGTGCCGCATATCTGGGATCTCTCGGCAATCTGCCTGCGCGGATCGCTTCGACTTCGCTTTCGGCAATCCCATCTTCGATGGCGAAGGTCGAATGCGCGGCAACGGTCCAGGGACATTTGATCGTGACCGCGTTGGTAAGCAGCAGAACCTGCTTTTCGATCTCGTCGAAGCTGCCGCCGTGAAAACTGCCGAAGATGCCGACGAACCCGTTGAGAAGAACCGGATTGTTCGCCATTGTCGCCAGCGCATTCGGAAGGAAGCCGATTTTCTCTTCCAACGCCTTCAGCGCGGGCTTGGATTTTTCCGGCGCCGACTCGATTGTCTGAAGGTTGAATCTCTGCATCGTAATGTCCTCTTCCAAGATCAGTTTCTGTTTGCACCTCGCGTTGCGCCAATGTTCGGTCATTGCTTCCTTCTGGCGTCGCGAAAGCCTGCCTGTATTAGGCTTGTCGAAGGCGTGGTCTCAATTACACGCCATGTAATATTTCGACCGATGCGCCCCGCATTGCCGTCTGGTTCCCGCCGAGCCCGTATAAGGGCCTCATTCCGGAAGCCGGCTCATGGAACCTGCGACCGTAACTTTGCGTTTCATACGGGCAATTGGCGATCGCTGAGGGGCGCCGGCCTGAGGGGCGAGCATGAAAACCGAACCCACTGCCTTGGGCCAAGCCGCAGCCGAAGAGTCGGATTCGCGCGTCGCGGCTCGTGCCGACACGCATCTGATGCGTTTGCTGCTCGTCGGCATCTTCCTGTTCATGGCCGTCTATGCGCTCTACTTCGCCCGCGCCTTCTTCATGCCTGTCATGCTGGCTTTTCTGCTGGCGCTGACGCTGACGCCGATCGTCCGGCTTCTGCGCAAGCACGGCATCCCCGAAGTGATTTCGGCGACCCTTCTCGTGCTGTTGTCGATCTGCATCTTTGCCAGCGTAGGCTACCTGCTCAGCGGCCCGATCATCGACCTCATCAACAACACCTCTTCGATAGGCCAGCAACTCACCGAACGGTTGGCGCAGTTGCGCCGCCCGCTCGAGAGGATCATGCAGATTTCGCACCAGATCGAACAGTTGACCCAGACGTCGCAGGAGCCGGGCATCCAGAGGGTGGCGGTGGCGCAGTCCGGCATCCTGTCGGCGGCCGCCAGCAATATCCTGTCGGCCGGAACAGGCCTGACCATCATCTTCGTGCTGTCGCTGTTCCTGCTCGCCTCCGGAACGATGTTTTATGAAAAGATCATCCAGTCCTTCGCCAGCCTCAGCGAAAAGAAACGGGCGCTGCGCGTCGTCTATGACGTCGAGCGCGAAATCTCGCACTATCTGCTCACCGTCACCATCATCAATGCCGGCCTCGGCACGGTCATCGCTCTCGGTCTGTGGGCGCTCGGCATGCCCAATCCGCTGGTCTGGGGAGCCGCCGCGGCGTTGCTCAACTTCCTGCCCTATGTCGGAGGGCTGATCACCATCGTGCTTGTCACGATCATGGCGCTGATCAGCTTCGACACCATCTTCTACGCGCTTTTGGCTCCGGTCTTCGTGATCTTGTGCGACACCGTCGAAGGCCAGTTCGTGACGCCGATGGTGGTCGGCCGGCGCCTGGAGATCAACGCCGTGGCGATCTTGATCGCCATCGCCTTCTGGTCATGGCTGTGGGGCTTCGTCGGCGCCCTGATGGCGGTGCCGTTGCTGGTCGTCATCAAGGTGTTCTGCGACCATTTCGACGGACTCAGCCATGTTGGCAATTTTCTCGCCGCGCAGCAGACGGCCGTCGTCGAGGAGGACGACACCGAAGCTGTCAAAGGCTGATCAATATTTTTGAATTTGCGGCGCCGCCGGGTGCTTCCTACATGCGGTCCTGACACAGGACCCCACCCATGACCGCTCTTTCCGTTCTCGACCTGTCGCCGATCGTCGAAGGCAGCGATGCCTCGCAGTCGCTGGCCAACTCGCTCGATCTTGCCCGCCATGCCGAGCGGCTGGGCTACACACGCTACTGGTTGGCCGAGCATCACAACATGCCGGGGATCGCCAGTGCGGCAACAGCTGTCGTCATCGCCCATGTCGCCGGCGGCACGAAGACCATTCGTGTCGGTGCCGGCGGCATCATGCTGCCCAACCATTCGCCGCTGGTGATTGCCGAGCAGTTCGGCACGCTGGCAGCATTGCATCCGGGCCGCATCGATCTCGGCATCGGCCGGGCGCCCGGCACCGACATGGGCACGGCCCGCGCCTTGCGCCGCAACCTCGAGGCCGGGGTCGACAATTTCCCGCAGGATGTCGTCGAGCTGATGGGCTATTTCCAGCCGGCCGAGGAAGGCCAGCGCATCCGCGCCGTGCCCGGCGAAGGCCAGAACGTGCCGGTCTGGATCCTCGGCTCCAGCCTCTACGGCGCGCAGCTCGCCGCCATGCTCGGCCTGCCCTACGCCTTCGCCTCGCATTTCGCGCCGGCGGAGCTGGATCACGCGCTGGACGTCTACCGCTCGCGCTTCCAGCCGTCCGAGCAGCTCGACAAGCCGCGTGTCATGCTTGGCCTCAACGTCTTTGCCGCGCCCACCGATGCGGAGGCCAGGCTGCTGTTCACCTCGTTGCAGCAGGCCTTCGTCAATCTGCGCACCGGTCGGCCCGGCCGGCTGCCGCCCCCGATCGAGAACTATGACCGCGATCTCGATCCGATGGCAAAGACCATGCTCGACCAGGCGCTGTCCTGCGCCGTCGTTGGCTCCCCAGAAACGGTCCGGCAAGGCATCGATGCCTTCGTGCGCCGCACCGGCGCCGATGAGTTGATGGTCACCGCGCAGATATCAGACCATGCGGCGCGGGTGCGGTCGTTCGAGATACTGGCCGAAGCGCACAAATCGCTGTCGCAGGCGGCCTGACAGTCTTGGTGCGAGAGATTCTTGGCTTGGAAGCTGCGGTCCGCCTCTGCTGAAGGCAGGGCACCCTTCCGCAAGATCGAGCGCCGCCGACGCGCGAAAACTACGCGCTCACGCTCTGCGCAATCGCGCCGAGCGGGCGGCATGAATTGCGGATCATCAGCCGGCCCTTGAGCAGCAGCTTTCGCGGCGGCGCGTCCCTGTTGCCGGCGAGACGGTCGAGCAAGAGATTGGCCGCCTGTTCGCCGATCGCCTGCACCGGCTGGGCGACCGTGGTCAGCTGCGGCTGGAACACGTCGGACCATGGGAAATCGTCGAAACAGGCGACCGAAATGTCTTCCGGGCAGGACAGGCCGATGTCCCGGATCGCCTTCATGGTGCCGATCACCATCGGGTTGTTGGCCGAAAAGATCGCGCTTGGCCGATCGTGCGAGGAAAGCATCTGCATGGTGGCGTTATAGCCGTCGATTTCGTGGAAATTGCCGAAGCGGATGAGCTCCTCCGCGATCGGCAGGCCAGCGGCGTGAAGCGCCTCGCGATATCCCGCCATGCGGTCATGCATCGGTGAAATGTCCGACGTGCCGGTGATGTAGCCGATGCGTCGATGGCCGAGATTGATCAGATAAGTGATGGCGTCGAACACCGCGCGCTGGTTGTCGAGCACCACGGTATCGGTGTCGACGCCCTCGCAGATGCGGTCGAGCAGCACGACCGGCACATTGGCGTCGTCGACGATCCGCTTGAGGATCGCGCCGTCGCCGACGCGCGCCACGATCAGCCCATCGACCATGCGGTCGAGCAGCAGCCTGATCTGGTCGTCCTGGGTGTTCAGGTCCTCGTCCGTGCAGCACAGCATGACGGCATAGCCGGCCCGGTCGAAGGCCTGTTGGATGACCGATACGACATCGGTGAAGAACGGGTTGGTGATGTGCGGCACGGTCAGCCCGATGGTGCGCGTCGTGCCCATCTTTAGGCTGCGGGCGATCGCATTGCGCTTGTAGCCGATATCGCGGATCGCCTGTTCGATGCGCTGGCTGAGCTCCGGGCTGACCGTCGCCGTGCCGTTGATCAACGCCGACACGGTGGCGACCGATACACGCGCCGCCTCAGCCACATGAAGCATGGTGGGTGCGGTTGATTTGCGCTGCTTTTTTCGCCCTGACGCTGTCATTTTCGAAACGTTTCGCCACCCCTTGCTGCCAATACCTACGGAATACCGTCCTATTAAGCAAGAATCGAACTGCATAAAACTTCCGTCATCGTATATCGGCTTGACACGATCGAAACGTTTAGATTAGCGTTTGCGGGAAGTTGACGACGACGGAAGGGAGGCCGCCATTGTCATGGAACACGCGAGTCCCCTTTCCCCGGAGAACGGTGCGGCGGATCGGTCAGGCACCGTTCTGAGCGCCGAGCGCATCTCCAAGAGCTTCGGCGGCATCGCCGCCCTGGTCGATGTCGGCTTCGAGCTGCGGCGCGGCGAGGTCCATGCCTTGATGGGCGAGAACGGCGCCGGCAAGTCGACGCTGATGAAGATCCTCTCCGGCGTCTACACCGGCTATGAAGGCACGGTCAGCGTCGATGGCCGTCCGGTCAGCTTCGCCGGCGTGCGCGACGCCGAGGATGCCGGCATCGCTATCATCCACCAGGAGCTGAACCTGGTGCCCGAACTCAGCGTCGCCGACAACATCTTCCTCGGCCGCGAGAAGCTGATCGCCGGGCTGATCGTTGACCGCAAGGCGAGCGGCCGCGCGGCGGGTGCTTTGTTGCAGCGGCTCGGCATCGAACTCGATCCGCAAGCCCGCGTCGGCGCCTTGCGCGTCGGCGAGCAGCAACTGGTCGAGATCGCCAAGGCGCTGTCGATGTCGGCACGCATCCTGATCATGGACGAGCCGACCTCGGCGCTGTCGCCGGCCGAATGCCAGCGGCTGTTCCGCATCATCCGCCAGCTTGCCGAGAGCGGCGTCGCCATCGTCTACATCTCGCACCGTATCGACGAGGTGATGCATCTGGCCAGCCGCGTCACCGTGTTTCGCGACGGGCGCCATGTGCTGACCGAGCCGATGGCCAGGCTCGACGAAGATGCGATCATTTCTGCGATGGTCGGACGCAACCTGCTCGCTTCCACCCAGGAAGAGCGCAGCGCCAGTGGCAAGATCGTGCTTTCGGTCGAAAACCTGTCGCTGTCGAAACCCGATGCCCATGGCTGGCGCACGGTGATCGACGGCGTCGGCTTCGATCTTGCCGCCGGAGAAATCCTCGGCATTGGCGGGCTGCTGGGTTCGGGCCGCACCGAGATCCTGGAAGCGATCTTCGGCTCGAGTGATGGCCGTACCGGTGGCGAAATCCAGGTCGACGGCCGGCCCGTGTATATCCGTTCACCCCGCGACGCGAGGCGGCTGGGCATCGCGCTGGTCACCGAGGATCGCAAGACGCAAGGCCTGCATCTGCAGGCATCGATCACGGACAATGTCGCGCTGCCGCTGGTCGGATCGCTGGCGCGCTTCGGCATCCGCTCGCTGGCCGGCGAGCAGGGGCTGGCGCGGCAGGCGGTCAAGGCGCTCGGCATCCGTTGCCAGGACATCGACCAGCCCGCCGGCACGCTGTCGGGCGGCAACCAGCAGAAAGTCGTCATCGGCAAATGGCTGGCGACGAAGCCGAGGGTGCTGTTGCTCGACGAGCCGACGCGCGGCATCGATGTCGGCGCCAAGCGCGAGATCTACGACCTGATCTTCAAGCTGGCGCGCGACGGTCTCGCCATCGCCGTCATCAGCTCCGAACTGCCGGAGCTGCTGCACCTCTCCGACCGCATCCTGGTGATGGCCGATGGCCGCCAGACAGGCATTCTTTCCCGCGACGCGGCCAGCGAGGAGGCCATCATGCGCCTCGCCGCCCCGCGCCGGACGATATCGAGACCAGCCGCATGACTGCCCTGAAGCTCCTGTCCCGGACCAAGCTCTATTGGGGCCTGATCGCCATCTTCCTGATCGGCGTGCTGGGCTCGCCGATGAGTTCGAAGGGCAACAACATCTTCCTCTCCTACGGCAATCTGCTCGACGTGCTGCGCCAGGTCTCGACCACCGGACTGATCGCCACCGGCATGACGGCGGTGATCATCACCGGCGGCATCGATCTCTCCGTCGGCTCGCTGATGGCGATCTGCTCGGTGGTCTGCGCCATGCTGCTGACGGTTCCAGGCGTGACGCCGGGCGTCGTGCTGGGCGTGCCGACCGTCGCCCTGGTGGCGCTTTGCCTCGGTTTCGTCGTCACCCGCTTCATCTTCCAGAACCTCGCAAAATCCCGTGCCGGCGCCGATCTTGTCCGCGAAATCAGGCTTGACGGTATTCGTGGCGTGGTCACGCCCGCCGTCGTCGGCGTGGTCCTGTGCTGCCTGTCCCTGTGGTATCTGCTGCCGCAGATCGAGTCGAAATTCGGCGTGCTCGGCGTGCTGCTGGTGGCGCCCTGCGTCGGGCTGCTGTTCGGCGCGCTCAACGGCTTCATCATCGTTGCCGGGCGGTTGCAGCCCTTCATCGTCACCCTGGCGATGATGGTGACGGCGCTCGGCATTGCCCGGCTGACCGCAGGCCAGAACAATGCGGTGCTGCCGGTCTATACCGGTTCGAACGCCACCGCCGATTTCGAGATACTGCGCTCGCTGGTGTTCGGCGTCATCCCGATGCCGGGCCTGTTTTTCCTCGGCGCCATCCTGATCTATGGCGCGGTGCTGCGCTTCACACCGTTCGGCCGCTATGTCTATGCCATCGGCGGCAATGAGGAGGCGGCGCGGCTCTCCGGCATCGCCGCTGGCCGCGTCAAGATCGCCACCTATGCCGTCTCCGGGCTGCTCGCCGGCATCGCCGCCGTGCTCTATGTCGCGCAGTACCGGCAAGGCAAGCCGGATGCCGGCGCCGGGCTGGAGCTCGACGCCATCGCCGCCGTGGTCATTGGCGGCACCAGCCTGATGGGCGGGCGCGGCAGCCTCACCGGCACGTTCTGCGGCGTGCTGATCTTCGGGCTGCTCTCCAACATCCTGCAGCTCCACAACATCAATTCGAACCTTCAGCTGGTGCTGAAGGGGATGATCATCATCGGCACCGTGCTCGTGCAGGAGCGCAATGCCGGTGATCTCCTGGCCTATCTGCGCCTGCCCGGCGGGCAAGCGGCGCACAAGGAAACGGCCGCGGCAAAGCGGCTGTCGCAAGAGACCTCGTCTCTCAATCTCGGAGGAAACAAAAATGAAACGACGTGACATGCTGAAGCTTGCCGCCGTTGGCGCGGCACTGCTGACCACCACCGCGCTCATGACCACCGGCAATGCCTTCGCCCAGGACAAGAAGTGGAAGATCGGCTTCTCGCAGGTGACGACCATCGAGCCCTGGCGCGCGCAGTTCAACAAGGACATCCTGGCCGAAGCCGCCAAGCATCCCGATGTCGAGCTGATCATCACGGACGGCGAGGACAAGACCGAAAAGCAGGTCGCCGATGTCGAGAACCTGATCCGTCAGGAGGTCGACGCGCTGCTGGTGTCGCCGAAGGAATCCGCCGGCCTGACCGGCGTCGTGCAGCAGGCGATCGATGCCAAGATTCCGGTCTTCGTCCTCGACCGCAATGTCGACACCAAGGACTACACGCAGTTCGTCGGCGGCGACAATGCGCTGATCGGCCGTGCGGCCGGCGAATATGCCGTCGAGCTGCTCGGCGGCAAGGGTAAGGCTTCAGGCAACGTCGTCGAGATCTGGGGCGGCATGGGCACCCAGCCGGCGCATGACCGCCATGACGGCTTCCATGAATTCACCGACAAGGAACCGGGCATCAAATATCTGCTCGATCAGCAATCGGGCGACTGGAAGCAGGACCAGGCCTATAATTTGATGGCCAACGCGTTGAAGAGCAACGAGAAGATCGATCTCGTTTACGGCCACAACGACCCGATGGCCTACGGCGCCTATCTCGCCGCCAAGGATGTCGGCCGCGAGAAGGACATCAAGTTCATCGGCATCGACGGTCTGCCCAACGAAGGCGTGCAGATGGTGAACAAGGGCGAGCTGACGGCGACCTTCACCTATGTCACCCCCGGCGCCGAAGGCCTGCGGCAGGCGATCAAGTTCCTCAACGGCGAGAAGGTCGAAAAGACCATCACTCTGCCGACCGAGAAGATCACCAAGGAAAACGCCGCTCAGGTGCTGAAAGACAACGGCCTCTGAGTTTTCGCCGGGCCAAGGTCTAGGTTCTTCGTCCCAGGGACAGCTTGGCACCCTTTCCTCTCCCCCGTCGATCGGGGGAGGTGGCTCGGCGAAGCCGAGACGGAGTGGGGGTCGACCCTTGGCGCGATGCAGGAAGATTCTTGCGCCCTGGTCCTCTTTCAGTATTCGTTGGCGGCGGTTGCCAGGTGGTTCCCCCACTCCGTCGCTGCTTCGCAGCGCCACCTCTCCCCCCTCCGGAGGGAGAGGAAAGGACCTCGCCGCCGCACCTACGCCAATTTCGCCAGCAATTTCATGAAGGTGGCGATCTCCTTGGCCGAGAGCGGCGCCAGTGTCTCCTGGGTGATCTCGCGGGCCAGCGGGATCAGGCGCTCGATGGCGTCGCGGCCTTCCGTGGTCAGATTGACCAGCAGCCGCCTTTTGTCGACCTCGTGCTTGGAAAGCTCGACCAGGCCGCGCGCCTTCAGCCGGTCGATGACGCCCTTCACCGTCGCCGCATCCATGGCGATCAGCGTGCCGAGCTGGTTCTGCGAGGTCTCGCCGACGTCGCGCAGCTTGGCGAGCGCCGCGAATTGCGGCGGCGTCAGGTCGCCGATATGCGCGGCAAAGATCGAAACATGGCGCTGATGGGCCTTGCGCAGGATGAAGCCCACCTGCTCCTGCAAGAGGTAATCCTGGTCGTCAGGCTCTTCGGCCTCGACCAGCTTCAGCAGATTGTCCTCGGCGCTCACCGCAGCCCATCCCAAGCTTTGATGTCCTCGGCCGCGAGACCGCCCAAGCGATTGTGAATGCGCGGGCCGCAGGTCATGGCGAGGCAGAACAGGATCTCGTCGGGACGCGGCCCGTCATTGATGCCGACTTCCATAGCGTCGAAATGGCTGCGCACATAGGCGGCGTTGATGTGGCCGAGCGGGACGTCGAGCTTTGAACCGAAAGCGCCGACCTTCTTCGCCGACGGCACGATCGCCTTGGCGTCGCCGAGCCGCTCGCGCATGGCGTAGCCGCCGGGCACATGCCAGAGCGCGCCATGTTCCAGCTCACCCGCCGTGCCGACAATGGCGCCCTTGCCATAGCCGTCGATCTGTTTGACGTCGCCGCCGAGCGCCGCGATCAGCCGGTCGGCGAGCAGCAGGCCGAGCGGCTTCAGATCGTCCATGGCGCTCTGCAAATCTTCTACATAGCGCCCGGCGAACGGGTTCTTGACCAGCGCCATGGCAGCGGCGCGGCGGCGCGGCACTTTGGGCAGCGGCCCGCCCTCGTGAAAGATCTCTTCGGTCAGAACCGCGATCTTGCGGATCGGAAACTCAGGCATGGGCAACTTCCTTCCATTCATGCTTGTTGGGCGCTGCAAGCGCGACCGAGCCACTGATGCGGGCCTCACCGCCAAGAAACAGCGCCGATCCGGCAATCAGGCCGCGCCGGCGAAAATTTTCGGCGACGACAAGGCCATTGTCCAGCGCCCGCGCCACCTCGCCAGGCGCAAGCGTGCCGACGCCTTGCGTCACCAGCCGCGGGCCAAGATCGCTGTCGGGCGACAATTCATGTGCGGAAATGCGCCTGATGGCGGGATTGCCGGGCAGGTCCACCGCGTTGGCAATGAGCGTCGCCGCCGCATCGGCTTCGGCGCCAGTCCGCGCGAGCACGGTGACGGCGTCGGCAATGCCAAGCGAGAAGGAGCGGCCACGCCAACCGCTGGTGGCAACGCCACGCACACCATCTTCCGCGCGGATCGTGATGCGGTCGGCGATGCCGTTGCCGGTGCCGGCGACCGCCAAGCTCATCGACTGGCCCTTGCCGATATGGAGCGCACAGTCGCCGCCATTGTTGACATAGGCGCGCTTGAGCTTGCGACCGGCAAGCAATGCGGCGAGCATTTCGTCGGCTACCGATCCTGCGACTGCGGCCATCGGTGTTATGAAGCATTCCGCCAGGGGCAAGACGGCTGCTTCCATCCGGCGCGCCGTCGGGCCGGCGAAGGTGCGCGGCGCCAGGAAAAACGCCGGGAGCCGCAATTCGGGGAGCTCCTCGACCAACTCCATCAGGATCGTCTGGAAGCGCGCGACAGCTTGCGCGTAAGCGGCGCGACACTCATCCGCGTGGCCAAAGGTCTCGATGATCAGATCGATCGGCCCGTGGTTGAGATGCAGCCGCTTCCCGTCCTGCAGCCAATGCGTTTGCGGGCGGTCCATCATCCGGTCTCGTTCGACGCAGCGCGGCGCAGTTGCGCCAGCGGTGGCCATGGATTGCTGGCCGCAGCACCGGTGCCGCGTCGAGGATTGAAATATTCGCCACCCTTGGCAACGATATCCTCGACACTGCGGATCTCGGCCTCGTAGCCACCGAGCCTGATATAGTCATCGCGGCGGAGCGTGAATTCGATCGGCGCCACAAGTGCGGGGGTCGGCACATAACCGAAGGCGCCCTCCGGCACCCTGGTGACATCGACCATCAGCGTGATGCCGCCGCCCGGCCAGACATAGACCGGCGCGCCGCCGACCGTCACATAGGTGGTCAGGCCCTGCACCGATCGCGTGAGGTTGACCGGGTTCTCGGTAACGCCGGCGCGCAGCGAACCGCCGGCACCGCCGATGAACAGCACGGTGCACAGCGCCGGCTCGCAATTGTCCTCGATCAGGCCGACCGATTTCTGCAGCCGCTCGGGAAAAGGCTTCAGCACCGGCTTCAGCTCGTCATCGAGCTCGTAATAGGCGAACTGCTCGCCGGTGGTCGAAACCATCAGCAGCGACAGGCCCGGCCGCGCGCCCTTCTTGGCATTCCATTCGCCGAGGATCGACAGCGGGTCGGAAATGCTGGTGCCGCCCCAGCCAAGGCCGGGCTCGGACACCTTGAAATAGCGGCCCGGCGTCGAACGGCGGCCGATGATTTTTATCCCGGTATCCTGCCAGCCCAGCACCTTGCCGGCCTGGTGCTCGGAAACGACGCCGGTGATGTGGTCGTCGACCACCACCACCTCGTCGACCAGCCCGCGCCATTGCGTGGCGAACATGCCGATGGTGGCCGAGCCGCAGCCGACGCGCATGCGGTGTTCCTGCTTGCCGTCGATGACTGGTGGTTTGCCGGCTTCGACGATGGTGGTGGCGCCGCCGTCGATGGCCAGTTCGACAGGCTTGCGGTTGCACAGATCGAGCAGCGCGTCGCAGGTCGCGCGGCCTTCGGCCTTGGAGCCGCCGGTCAAATGATGCACGCCGCCCAGCGACAGCATCTGCGAGCCATATTCGCCCGTCGTGACATGGCCGATCGCTTCGCCCGCTGCGCGGACTATTGCCGTTTCGGGTCCGATATGGCGGTCGGTGTCGATCTTCACCTTGACGCCGCAGTAGGAGAAGATGCCCTCCGTGACGACAGTAACGAGATCGACGCCCTCGACTTCCTGACTGACGATGAACGGGGCCGGCTTGTAGTCGGGGTAGGTGGTGCCAGCGCCTATTGCCGTAACGAAGCGGCGGCCGGTGTTGACCAGTTCGCCGTCCCATGCCTCGCCCTCGGCAACGAACGGCACGATTGCCGCGCCGGTCTGCGACGTATGATCCAGGATCGTCAGCGGATCCATCCGCACGATCCTGCCGCCGACATTGCCGTAGCGGTCGCAGGCGCCGGTGCGCCCATCGGCAATGTAGCACATGACAGGACAGGCATCGCAGCGGATCTTCTCCGCCACCAGCTTCTCGCCGGGATCATGGGTTTCGAAGCGTTCGGCAAGCTCGCTCATCGGCGTGCCTCCTTTTCGCGGATGGCGGCGCGGATACGCGTCGGCGTCGCCGGAACCTTGGTGACCAGCACACCGGTGGCGTGGCGGATGGCGTTGAGGATCGCCGGTGCCGTCGGGATCAGCACATGCTCGCCCAGACCCTTGGCGCCGAAGGGTCCTTCCGGATCCGGAACTTCTATCAGGATGGTCTCGATCGGCGGCACGTCGCCAATGGTCGGAATGAGATAGTCGTGCAAATTCTCGGTGCGGCCGGGGATGTACTCCTCCATCAGCGCCATGCCGATGCCTTGCGCGATGCCGCCTTCGATCTGGCCTTCGACCAGCAGCGGGTTGATCGCCTTGCCGACATCGTGCGCGGCGGTGATCTTGATCAGCTTGACCGTGCCGAGCTTGAGGTCGACCTCAAGTTCGGCGATCTGCGCGCCATAGCCGTAGACGGCGTAGGGTTTGCCCTGGCCCTTGGCATCGAGCGGCAGCGTCGGCGGATCGTAGGTCTCCTCGGCGCGGAAGACGAAGCCTTCGGCATCCACGTCGAGCGAGGCGAGGTCGATACGGCGCGTGGCTTCGCCTTCGCGGATGACGATTGCCGGGCCGTCGAGTTGCAGGGCTGCGTTTTCGGAAACATTGGCAAAGCGCAGGATCTTTTCACGCAAGGCGCGGCCGGCCTTTTCAGCCGCCTTGCCGGTGACGAAGGTCTGGCGCGAGGCCGATGTCTTGCCCGCGTCGGGAGTGATGGCCGTATCGGCGCTCTTCAGCTGGAATTTCTCCAACGGCAGGCCGAGCGCGTCGGCGCAGATCTGGGCGATGACGGTGTTGGAACCCTGGCCGATATCGACGGCGCCCTGGTGCAGGATGACCGCGCCGTCAGCCGCGATGCCGACCCGGATTGTCGACGGGTTAGGCAGCGAGGTGTTGCCGCAGCCGTACCAGCAGGACGCGACGCCCACGCCGCGCTTTCTATCCCTATTGGCACTGTTGAATGCATCCGCATCAGCCGTCGCCCGCACCCAATGCGGCTGTAGCGATTCGAGACACTCGGCAATGCCGACGCCGGAGTCCAGAAGCTGCCCGGTAACCGTTTCGGAGCCGTTCCGAAGGCAGTTCTTCAGGCGAAAGTCGAGCCGGTCGATGCCGAGCTTGCCGGCCAGCTCGTCATAGAGCGTCTCCTGCATGATCGTCGCCTGCGGCACGCCGAAGCCGCGGAAAGCGCCTGAGATCGGCCCATGCGTATGGATGGCGCGGCCTTCGGCGCGATAGTTCGGCGTCGCATAGGGCCCGGAGGCGTGCACCGGCACGCGGTTGGCGACCGTCGGCCCCCAGCTTGCATAGGCGCCGGTGTTGAAATCGCCCTCAAAGATCATGCCGGTGATCAGGCCATCGGTATCGGCGCCGATCGTCGCTTTCATCTCGGCTGGATGGCGCTTGGTGGTGGAAATCATCGATTCGGTGCGGGTGTAGGCGAGTGCCGCCGGTCGCCCCGTCTTCAGCGCCACCAAGCCGATCAAAGGCTGCAGCGAAACGTCGAGTTTGGAGCCGAAACCGCCGCCGGTCGCGGTCGGCACGATACGCACCTTGTCGACGGCAAGGCCGAGCACCTTCGCCGTCTCGTCGCGGTCCATGTAGGGAGCTTGGGTACAGGCGACGACCACCAGCGTGTCACCGTCCAGATAGGCATAGCCGGCTTCCGGTTCGATATAGGCGTGCTCGACATAGGAGGTGTCGATGGCGCCGGAGACGGTGACGACAGCGTCGGCTAGCGCCGCTTCCGGGTCGCCGCGTTCGACCAGGCCGGAGGTGAGCAGGTTTGCCGGCCGGCTTTCATGAATCAGCGCGGCTCCGTCAGCCTGCGCTTCGGCGGGTTGCAGAAAATGCGGTAGTTCGCTCCAGCGGATCGGAAAATCCGACAGGTCGAGATCGAGGATCGCCTCACGCTCGCCGGCAACCAGCGCCACCGCCTCGCCACGAAGCCGCGCAAACCCTTCGGCCAGAGCCGGCTGGTCGGCGAATGGGCCGATAGCGCCGAAACAGTTTTTTCCCGGAATGTCGGCTGCCGTGAACACACCGGCGAGGCCAGGGTGCTGTTTCGCCCAGCCGTCGAGGTCACCGAAGGCGAAGCTGGCATGGTAATGCGGAGAGCGGACAACCAGCACCGCCAGCGCATCGGCAGGGAAGGAATCGCCGCCGAATTTCTCGCCACCGGTAACCTTCGGCACGCCGTCGAGCCTGATGGGCGAGGAGCCGATCGCATGGCCTGATTGAGGCAAGCGGAAATCGAGGCTTGGCGCCTGCAGGGAGGCATCCATCACCGCCGCGATGATCTTCCGGTAGCCGGTGCAGCGGCAGAGAATACCGCCCAGTGCGTCCTGCACCTCCACCTCGGTAGGACTGGGCTGCTTGTCCAGCAATGCGGTTGCCGCGACCAGCAGCGCCGGCGTGCAGATGCCGCATTGTGCCGCGCCATGGGCGAGGAACGAGGCCTGCAGCGCCGACAGCCGGCCATTGGCGAGGCCTTCGACCGTTGTCACCGACGTTCCGGCTGCGGAAGCCGCCGACATCAGGCAGGCGCAAACGGGATCGCCGTCGACCAGCACCGTACAGGCGCCGCAGTCGCCGGCGTCGCAGCCGACCTTGGTGCCGGTCAGCCCCAATTCATCGCGTAGCACCAGGGACAGCCGGCGCAGCGGTGGCACATTGACCGAGATGGCGGTGCCATTGACCTCGAAGACGATGTCGGCGCGCGCAGCGCCGAAGCCAGGCTGGACGTTGCCGAGGTCGGACAGGGCTTCACGCACTTCAGGTTGAACTTGGCTCATGCCGCCGCCACCTCGTCATCGGTCGTCCGTCCCACAGCCGCAAGCACGGCGCGGGCAACGATTTCGCGCACCGCATCGAGCCGGTATTCGGCGCTGCCGCGCACGTCGGCGATCGGCGACAGTTCAGCCATCGGTGCGGACAGGACCGCATCGGCAAGTCCGCCGTCCACCGGCAGCCCGCGCAGCGCGGCTTCGACGCCGGCGAGCCGCTTGGCCACCACCGAACATGACCCGGCGGCGACAGCGGCGTCGCTGACGATGCCATCCTCGACGACCAGACGTGCCGCCACCATGGCGATGGAAATGACGAGGTAGCGCCGCGCGCCGAGCTTGACGAAAGCCGACGTGCCCGTGGCGGCGGGTTTCGGCACGCGGATGGCCGTCACCATCTCGCCGGGCAGCAAGGCAGTGCGGCGGTTGCCGAGAATGAAGTCCTGCAACGGCAGATGCCGCGTCGCGGCCACCGAGCGCAGCTCGACCTCGGCATCGAGGACGAGCAGACCCGGCACGCCGTCGGCGGCAGGCGACGCGTTGCAGAGATTGCCGGCGACCGAGGCGACGTTCTGGATCTGCACCGAACCGACCTCACGCGCCGCCAGTTTCAGCGCATCGAAGGCCGGCGGCAAGGGATGGCGGATAAGGTCGGTCCAGGTCGTGCGCGCACCGATGACGAAATATCCGTCCGTCTCGGCAATGCCGCGCAGCGCCGCCAGGCCGTTGACGTCGAGGACATTGTCGCGGAAGGGCTTGCTGCCTTGCGCCGGATAGAAGTCGGTGCCGCCGGCAAGGATGCGCCAGGCGCTCTCGCCAAGCAAAGCGAGCGCTTCGTCGACCGAGGTGGGTTTCGCGTAACGGATCACGCTTTGCCTTCCAGAAAAGGGACCTTGCCGAACCAGGTATTTTCAAAAGAGCTTCCGGTGTTCGGGTCCGGAAAATTCATTCGTATGCAAATGATATCAAGACGGCAGGAATTGTCAAAGCCGGAGTTTGCGGCGGCTTGATCGGCACGCATTTGTTACGAAGCCAGAGGTTGACGCGGCCGGCCATCTGGTCGAGTTTCTGCCTCCGGTCGCGGCAGCGGCATTTTCCACTGGAGCCTGCATACAAAAGAGGAAGCCCCATGGCCGACGAAGCGCTTGTTGTCATCGACCTGCAGAACGACTTTTGTCCGGGCGGCGCGCTGGCGGTTGCCGGCGGCGACGAGATCGTGCCGCTGGTCAACGACCTGATCCGGAGAACCGACCATGTCGTGCTGACGCAGGACTGGCATCCCGCCGGTCATTCCAGCTTTGCCTCCAGCCATCCGGCCGCGCAGCCTTTCACGATGATCGAAATGCCCTATGGCCAGCAGACGCTGTGGCCGGACCATTGCATCCAGGGCAGCCTCGGTTCGGATTTCCATTCCGGCCTCGCCTGGACCAAGGCCGAGCTCGTCATCCGCAAGGGATTTAGGCCTGATATCGACAGCTACTCGGCCTTCTTCGAGAACGACCGCACGACGCAGACCGGCCTTGCCGGCTATCTCCGGGAGCGCGGCATCGACACGCTGACCCTGGTCGGCCTGGCGACCGATTTCTGCGTCGGCTTCTCGGCGCTGGATGCCGTCAGCCAGGGCTTTAAAACCACCGTCCGGCTCGATGCCTGCCGTGGCATCGATCTCAACGGTTCGCTCGATACAATGCTGCAGCGCATGCGCGGCGCCGGCGTGACGCTCGAAGACCATTTGGCGGATTGAACGGACCGTGGGGCAACAGGTAAAGAGTAGATGCCCCAAGGCAGGGTCAACGCCCTTGGGTAGGAACCCCCTCACCCGGATTGCCAGCCGAATTGCGAAGGGCAATTCGGGGCAATCCGACCTCTCCCCGAGGGGAGAGGAGGTCGCCGGCGCCGAAGCTCGTCTCTTCTCCCCAACGGGGAGAAGGTGGCCGCGTAGCGGCCGGATGAGGGGGCCTTTTTCATATCCGGTCCCCCTGTGGGCAGCATGTGCTGCAATGATTGCCGCCACGCTGTTTCCAGCACAGGCCCTCGCGGCGGAGGAACACGGTCTGCCCGGCGCCGTGATGTCGCTGTGGTGGGGGCTGCCCTTTGCCGGGCTGCTCTTGTCGATCGCCACCGGCCCGCTGCTGTTCCACCATGTCTGGGAGCACCACTACGGCAAGATCGCAGCACTTTGGGCGGCACTGGTGATTGTGCCGCTGGCATTTGCCTTCGGTATCCCCCAGGCAACCGAGGCGGTGCTGCATGCGCTGCTCACCGAATACATGTCGTTCATCATCCTGCTGTTTGCGCTCTATACGATTTCAGGCGGCATCCTGCTTGCCGGCAACATCCACGGGACGCCGCTGGTCAATGCCTGCCTGCTGCTGGTCGGCGCACTGCTGGCCTCGGTGATCGGCACGACCGGCGCCTCGATGATCCTGATCCGGCCGATCCTGCGCGCCAACGATAACAGGCCGTTCAACGCCCATGTCGTCATCTTCTTCATCTTCCTGGTTTCCAACATCGGTGGCTCGCTGACACCTTTGGGCGACCCGCCGTTGTTCGTCGGCTTCCTGCGCGGCGTCGACTTCTTCTGGACGACCGCCAACCTCTACCGCGAGACACTGTTCGTCGGCGGCGTCGTGTTGGCCGTCTTCTTAGGCATAGACATCATCCTGCACCGGCGCGAGGCTGGCGCGCCGAAGATCAAGGATCCGACGCCGGACACGAAGGTGCGTCTGCGCGGCCTGGCCAACATTCCGCTCCTGGCCGGTGTGATCGGCGCCATCCTGCTGTCGGCGGCCTGGAAGCCGGGCGTCAGCTTCTCCGTGTTCGGCGTCAGTCTTGAACTGCAGAATCTGGTGCGTGACGCCATCATCCTGGCGCTGGCCCTGCTGTCGCTTCCGCTCTCATACAAGAGCCACCGGGAAGCGAACGGCTTCAACTGGGGTCCGATAGCAGAGGTGGCCAAATTGTTTGCCGGCATCTTCATCTGCATCGTGCCGGTGATCGCCATCCTAAGGGCCGGCCATGACGGCGCGCTGGCGCCATTGGTCGCCCTCGTCACTTCGCCCTCGGGCACGCCCAACGATCTCGCTTATTTCTGGCTGACCGGTGCCCTGTCGTCCTTCCTCGACAATGCGCCGACCTATCTGGTGTTCTTCGAGCTTGCCGGCGGCGACCCACGGCATCTGATGACGGAGTTCGCCTCGACTTTGGCGGCGATCTCGGCAGGCGCGGTGTTCATGGGCGCCAACACCTATATCGGCAATGCGCCGAACTTCATGGTCTATGCCATCGCCCGGCATCGCGGCGTGAAGATGCCGGGCTTTTTCGGCTATATGGCATGGTCGGGCCTGGTGCTGATCCCGATATTCCTGGTCGCTGGAATCCTATTCTTTGGGTGAGTCGGCGAAGGGCGCCAAGCCCCTACCTCCCCCTTGAGGGCATATGCGCTAAGATAGCTTCGGCATGGACTGAAATTTGCGCTTTCGTGGTGGCTCACGCCATCGATGTCGCAAGGCATGGAGATTTTGGCGCAGGGCTGCCAAGGGAGGTTGAGCAAAGATCGCTGCGATCAGAGAGGCGACGATCTGGCGGGTGGCGCGCCACAGCAGCGGGCGCCCGTCGCTCAAGGGGGAGAGACACCCAACTCCTGCGAAAGGGGTTCGGTCACAAGCGCGATGAGGAAGTGGGCAAGAATCCAAGGCTTTGCGATCCTTGGGTCTTTGGCTGGAGGCGCGCGCAGTCCGATCAGGCTCTTCAGACGCTTGAAGGCGAGCTCGATGCGCCAGCGCATGCGATAGAGCTTGAGAACTGTGCCGGAGGGAAACTCCTCCTGGTCAAGCGAGGTCACAAGGATGACAAAGCCGGCGGCAATCAGCGTCTCCGGTTGAACCTGCTTGCCCTTGGCCTTGGCTTCCTTGTTGATTTTGCGCCGCGCTTCTTGTGTCGCAGCCTCGGATTTGCGCAAGGCGATCAGGCGCATCTTCAGGGGCTCGCCCTTCTTGAGGCCCAGCCAGACAGGCGTTTCGATGACCTCCTCCCGGCAGCTCTTCAGGTGGCCGATGAGATCGAACGCCTTGCCGTTGGCGTCGAGCCATCGCACATTCTTCCACGGCGCGCGCACGACAACGTCGCCGTCTTGCGCCATGACCTTTGCGATCCGCTCGGCCTGCAGATAGGCGCGGTCGCCGATGCGGATCTCGCCCGGCACCACCGGCACGCGGTCGATCAGCTCGGCCTCGCTCTGGTCGGTGATCTCGAGGAAATCGAACTGCTCGCGCTCAAGATCGAAGGCGCAGTGCATACGCCAAAGGCCATTGTTCTTCTTCTCATGCACACCCGCCTTGGCAACCGATGTCGCATCGAGGATGCGGATCAGCCGGCCCTTAGGCAAGCCTTCCTCCTCGCGCTTCAAAAGGTGCCCGATCAACTGCTGCAGCCACGGCCCTGCATTGCGCAGCCGGCCGAGCAACGCCACGTCCGAGATGTCGGCGATCCCGCTTGCCGCCGCCCAGGCCACGACGCCCCGCATGCCCACCTTGCCAAGGCAGTAAGCCAGTGTCAGGCGCAACAGATCAGTAGCCGACCTGACGCCCCGCGGCCGCAGAAACGCCTTCGTCTCGCGGGCACTCCCTGCAATCAACTCTTCACCGCCGAGGAGCTCAATCGTCTCGGCCCAGCCGTCATCTACAAGCGATTCGTGAGTCATCGCAGCGTAGAATCACAACCGATTCCCCACTGCAACACCTATCTTAGCGCATATGCCCTTGTGGGGAGGTCGGACCGAAGGTCCGGGTGGGGGTCTGCGCCGCACCCCCGCCCCGCTGCTTCGCAGCGACCCTCCCCACAAGGGGGAGGGTGATCCTCAACCTACCCCCACATACCGCCTGACCGCCGACGGGTCGGCGCGCAACTCCTCGACATCGACCGTCTCGCGGTTGCGGCCGTTTTCGATGAAGGCAACGCGGTCGGCGACCGAAAGCACCGCATCGACACGCTGCTCGACCAGGATGGTCGAAACGCCCATGTCGCGCAGCTTCGACACCGTCTCGCGGATCTTGGCGATCATCGACGGCATCAGCCCTTCGGTCGGCTCGTCGAGCAGCAGCACCTGCGGCTCGAGGCAGAGCGCCCGCGCCATCGCCAGCATCTGCTGTTCGCCGCCGGACAGAGTACCAGAGCGTTGCCTGAGCCGCTGGCGCAGCAGCGGGAAAAGGTCGAGGACATTTTCCCGCACGGCCTTGCCCTTGCCGCGCGCCATCAGGCCGATCTCGATGTTTTCCGCCACCGTCATCTCGGCGAACAGCCGCCTGCCTTGCGGCACATAGGCGACGCCGGCCTTGGGCACTTCATGCGCCGGCAGCCCGGTCAACTCTAGGCCAGCCAGTTTGATCGAGCCGGCGCTTGAGGGAACCAGCCCCATGATAGCCTTGAGCGTCGTCGTCTTGCCGGCGCCATTGCGGCCGAACAGGCACAGCACCTCGCCCTTGTTCAGCACCAGATCGAGGCCATAGAGCACCTGGACCTCGCCATAGAAGCAGTCGAGCCCCGATATGGTCAGTGTTTGAGACTTAGGTTCAGTCATGGGGCGGTCCCCAGATAGGCTTCCTGCACCGACACGTCCTCGCGGATCGCTTCGGGCGTGCCTTCGGCCAGGATCTTGCCGGCGTTGAAGACGGTGATGCGGTCGGCGAGTTGCATGACAACCGGCATGTTGTGCTCGATCAGAAGCACGGTGGCGTTCTTGGCGATCTCGCGCACCAGCGCGATGAAATTGTCGATCTCAGAGTCGGCCAAGCCTTGCGTCGGTTCGTCGAGGATCAGCAGGCGCGGCTTCAGCGCCAGGCCCATCGCCACTTCCAGCAGGCGCTGATGGCCGTAGGACAACTGCCCGGCCGGCATGTGCGCGCGGTCGGCCAGGCCGGTGCGTTCGAGCGCCGACATGACGCCAGCGCGCACCGCACCCTTCGAACGGCCATCGCTCAAAGTCCGCTGCACCGGCAGCGCGACATTGTCGTAGGCGGAGAGATTGGCAAAGACGCTGGTGATCTGGAACGTGTAGGCGATGCCCTGGCGCACCCTGACATAGGCCGGCTGGCTGGTGATGTCGGCGCCGTCGAAGACGATCATGCCGGAAGACGGCTGGATGCGGCCGCTGACCAGGCTGACGAAGGTGGTTTTTCCTGCGCCGTTCGGGCCGATGACGGCGCGGATCTCTCCCGGCATCAGCGCGAAGTCGACGCCGTCGACGGCGCGCAGACCGCCGAAATTGCGCGACAGATCCTTGGTGGTCAAAAGCGGCATCATGGCAGCCACCCAAGCCAGCGCTGGCGGATGCTGCCCAGAATGCCTTTGGGGAAAAACAGCACCAAAAGGATGAGCGCGATGCCGACGATCAGTAGATAGGCGGAGGTGTAACCGCTGGTGATGTCGATGACGTAATACATGAACAGCGTGCCGATCAGCGGCCCAAGCGTTGTGGCAGCACCCCCCAGCAGCACCCACAGCAGTGGCAGGATCGAATACTGCACCGAAGCGAAACTCGATCCGACATAGCCGAACAGCAGCGCATAGGCGGCCCCCGAGGCCGCGCAGATGGTGCCGGAGATGACGACAGCGGCGAGCTTGTTCGAGAACGTGTCGTAGCCCAGCATCTTCGTCCGCTCCTCGTTCTCGCGGATGGCGACCAGCACGCGGCCATATCTGGAGCGGACAATAGCCAGCGTGACGAGCAGCACGATCGAAAACAGCCCGAGCGCCGTCATGTAGCGCACGGTCGGATTGGTGAGCTCGAGCGACGTCGCGCCGAAAGCAAGGACACGCGCCGGCTGCGGCACGACCATGCCCTGGTCGCCGCCGGTCCATGACGCGAAATAGAGGATGAGGAGGTAGAAGACCTGGGCGAACATCATGGTGACGATCATGAAGGCGACACCCGTCGTGCGCAGTGCCAGCAAGCCGATCACTAACGCCAGGGCAGCGCCGCAGGCAATTCCGCCGAGGAAGGCCAGGGGTACGCCCCAGCCGAGCTGGATGACGGCAAGGCCGGCGCCATAGAGCCCGGCGGCGAAGAACATGGCATGGCCAAGGCTGAGCAGGCCGACATAGCCGAACAGCATGTTGTAGCCCATGGCAAAGACCGCCAGCACCATGATGCGGGCAAGCAGGCCGTGATAGTAGTCCGGCAGCAGGAAGCTCAGCACGAAGAGCAGCGCGATGACGCCGAGATGCAGGGCATAGGCCTTGGCCGGCGACGCTTCGCTCATCGCGACGCCGTCCCGAACAGGCCTTGCGGGCGGAACACCAGCACCATGGCGACGAGCAGTGTGGCGATGATCTTGGCCAGCGTCGGTGAGAAGAACATCGAGATAATGCCGTCGGACAGGCCGATCAGCACGGCTGCGACGACCGTGCCGCGCAGCGAGCCGAGGCCGCCGATGATGACGACGATGAAGGAGAGCAGCAGCGGATCCTGCCCCATCAAATAATGCGCCTGGCTGATCGGCACGATCAGCACCGCGGCAATGGCCGCCACCATGGCGCCGAGCGCGAAGACGCCGCCATAGACACGGCCGACGGGAATGCCGAAGGCCTGTGCCGTTTCGCTGTCATACTGCGTGGCGCGCATGATGAGGCCGATCTTGGTGCGCGTCAGCACCAGCCACGTCGCGATCAGCAGCAGCGCCGAAGTGGCGATGATGGACAGTTTGTAGCCGGAGTAGCCGAACCACGGCAAAAGGATGCGGTAGCTGAACGGCGGCTCGACGGGCCGCGCCTCGGGACCATAGAAGGACAGCGCCAGCTGCTGGATGATGTAGAGCATGCCGATGGTGGCGACGATGGTGGCTTCCGGATTGTAATTGAGCCGGCGCAGCACCAGCCGTTCGGCGACCAGCGCAATGGCGCCGACGATCAGCGGCGCAATCACCAAAGCCGCGAGGAAGCCGAGCGCCGGGTGGCCGCCGATGGCGGTTGTGATCGCCCAGGCGAGCACCGCGCCCAGCATGAAAAACTCGCCATGCGCGACATTGACCACCCGCATGACGCCGAACACCAGCGACAGGCCAAGCGCCGTCAGCGCCAGCACCGCTGATGTGACGAGGCCTTCGAGGGCAGCGAGGAGGAGGTGGGGACCGAAGTGCATTGGTTATGCACACGTAGGTGCCAAGAGCACCCCCCTCTGTCCTGCCGGACATCTCCCCCGCAAGGGGGGAGATTGGATTTCACGCAAGGTTTCGCCAATCGTCAATGCCGGTAGATAGGCGCCGCCGCACGAACCGCCGATCTCCCCCCTTGCGGGGGAGATGGCCGGCAGGCCAGAGGGGGGTGGCTTGGCGCTCACGCTTGCTGGGCGGTCAGACTCACAGCGCCTGCGTCGTATAATCCCCTTCGGCCTCGTAAAGACCATCCTCGATCTTGGTCTTATGCACGACCTTGAGCTTGCCGCCTTCGACCTTGGAGATGTTCTGGATGCCAAAGCACTGGTGGATCTTGCCGTTGAAGGTTTTCGGGCCCTGCGGATGCTCGGGGCCTTCGGCAAATTCGGTCAGCGCTTCGGTGGCTTCGACCAGCTTGGCGCGGTCTTCCGGTCCCTTGTAGCCGGCATCTTCCATCGCTTTCTTGACGACGTAGAGCGTTTCCCAGCAGCCGAACATGTGGGCTGCGGTGGAGACGTCCTTGGGGTCGCCGACGGCGGCGCCATTGTCGTCGATACCGACGGCGGCGCGATAGGCTTTCTGCGCCTCGGAATCATCGGCCTGCGCATAGCGCGGCGAGCCTTCCCAGAAATGGCTGCCGTCCAAGAATTCGAGGCCGGGGCTGTTGATGTCGGTGGCTTCGAGCGAATCGATGAAGCCGAACAATTGCGGCCGGTTGGAGCCGTAGAACTCGCCGAGCTCCTTGACGAAGGTGAGCACGGCCGGGCCGACCATGACGTGATAGATCACTTCGGTCTCGGCCGGAATCTGCGGGAAATACTTGGTAAAGGACGATTCCGTCGGCGGGATGGCGATCTGCGCGATGACCTCGGCGCCTTGCGCCTTCAGTGCCGGCGGCAGGTAGTCGCGATGGTCGTAGCCGAAGGCGAAATCCGGGAAGATCTGCGTCACCTTCTTGCCGGCATTGGCCGCGATCCACGGCGCCATCGACTGGATCTGGCTCTTCACGTCGGTGATGCCGGGCTGGAAGACATAGCGGTTGAGCTTGGTCGAAGCGACATGGTGGCCTTCGCTGACGACGAAGTACGGGATCTTGGCCTCTCCGGCGGCGGGCGCCGAGCCGATGACGACATGCGAGAACAGCGTGCCGAAGACGATGTCGGTCTTGTGCTGGGTGGCGAACTTGCCGACCACTTCAGCGCCACGGCCGGGATCGGTGCCGTCATCCTCGATGATCACCTCGACCTGGCGGCCATTGATGCCGCCGGCGGCATTGATCGCCTTGACCGCGGCGGCCGTCGTCTTCTCGTACCAGCGGCCATAGGCGGCGCCGATGCCGGTGCGGTGCGACTGGAAGCCGATCTTGATCGGCGCCGAACTCTGCGCCTGGGAATAGCGGACGAAGCCGGGGGCGACGGCGAGGCCGGCGCCCGCGGCCAACCCCTTCAGCGCCGTGCGGCGGGTGAGGGCAGTCTTGGAGAGGTCGAAAAATCCGTTCTTGTCAGCCATGTTCGTTCCCCTGTTTTTCAGTCTTGACCAACGATAAGGCGGCTTCGGCATCCTCGCTCAGAAGATGCAAAAAATTGCATGTGTACAAACTAAATCACCAAAGCCTTGGTGTGGCAAGCGAGCTTTCCCCAACGATATCGAGGCCGCCCTTTTTCTCATCCGGCGGTCGGCGTGGCAAGCAACCAGAGGCCGAAGACGGTGTAGGCGATCATCAGCAAGGTAAGCGGGAACTGGCTGAGTGCCGCGCGGGAGGGCTGCGGGTGTAGGCGCCAGGTGAAGCCATGGGCGACGAGGACGGCGAGCACATGGCCAAGGATGATGGCGCCGGCCTGGACATTCCACAGCCACCACGCCGAGTCCGCCCCGGCAACGATGCCGGTCTCGATCTGCATGTCGGCGGTGCCGAACAGGTTCCAGCCCAGCGCGAACGGATCGGAGAGCGCGGCAAGCGCATATTGGCCGTCGACGAGCAGCGCCGTCAGATAATGCGCGACATGATAGGCGAGCGCGATCGGCACGATCGACCACACCAGCAGCCCAGCCGCCTGGCCGAGGGTGTGATCGCTGCCGGCGAGACGCTGGCCGGCCCAGACGGCAAGCAGGAACACCCCGGCAAGCAGCACGAATGTCAGCACGAGCCCGAGAGTGCCGCTGCCGATCACCGCGGTGCGGCCGGGAAATTCGAGCGGGTTGATGCCGAACAGGCCAAACCAGAAGAAGGTTTTCGACAGGCCGTCGAAGGATACCGATGACAAAGCCAGCAGCAAGAAGGCGATGCCGCTGGTCGGCAATGGCTCGGCGGCAAGCAGCTTGGCGCCCGGCCAGCAAAGTGCAAGCCGGCCATGTTCGTTCCGTTCCACGATTGCGAACCGCGCCACCATCGAGAAGAAGACCGTCAGGAATTCGCCGCTGCGGCTCCAGTTTCGATAGCCGAACGCCAGCATGGCAAGGAAGGTGAGCAGCCAGTAGAGGCCGGCGGCCAAGGCCAGCCGCGCCGGATCGTCGGGCGCCGGATCGATGAGTTCGAACCAGGCAAAGGCGAAGAACAAGATGACAGCCGGCCAGCAGCCGATCCATCGCGGGAGACGCCATCTCCCTTCATTGCTTGCGCCCAACAGGCGCGAGGCAAGGCGCCACGGCCCAACCCAAGGGTTGAGCCATGACCAGAGATCGCCGAAGACGCCTTGCAGCAGGGTGACGCCGGCCCATAGCAGCGTCCAGACTACCAGTGGCAGAGGATTGGAAAGCGGGTCGCGGCTGCCGAAAAGGCCTGCGGCGATGAGAATTGCAAAGCCGGCAAAGGATATCAGGCTGATGGCGGTGCGGGCGCCATCGCCGAGCGCGAACCAGGATTGGCGCCGGCGCCAGAACCGGTCAAGCCAATCCGCCGGCAACAGCGCCAATACGAGAAAGCTGACGGCCACGGCGAAAGCGCCGCCGACCAGATAGTAGCCGGTCGGGAGAAGCAGGACATGGCCACGGTCGGAGGCGTGGGCGAAGACGGAGGTGGGTGAGGCGAGGCACAAGGCGGCAAGCATTAAGGCCAACGACAGATGACGGCGCTCCACGGCGCCCCCCTCTGTCCTGCCGGACATCTCCCCCTCAAGGGGGGAGATCATGCCGTCATCTTCGCCTTCACCAATTTCCAGCGTTGCCAGGGAAGCGCCGGCAGAGAAACCGCCAATCTCCCCCCTTGAGGGGGAGATGTCCGGCAGGACAGAGGGGGGCCCGACGGAACTCATACTATCGACGAGCCCGCTCCCTCACACCTTGACCAATTGCTCCACGCGGTCCTTCTGCCCAAAAATGCCGATATAACGCTCGATCTCTTTCTCGTCGCCGGTCGCCTTGGCCGGGTTGTCGGAAAGCTTGACCGCCGGGCGTCCATTGGCTTCGGTGACCTTGCAGACCAGCGATATGGCGTCCAGTCTGTTGGTTTCCGTTGGCGCGCAGCCCTCGAAATCATTGGTCAAATTGGTGCCCCAGCCGAACGACATGCGCACCTTGCCCTTGAAGTGTCGGTAGGTTTCCTCGATCGTTTCGACCTCGAGCCCGTCGGAGAAGATCAGCAGCTTCTGCCGGGGATCCTTGCCCTTGTCGCGCCACCAGGCGAGAATCTTTTCGCCGCCCTCGATCGGCGGCGCGCTGTCGGGGCGGAAGCCGGTCCAGTCGGCCACCCAGTCCGGCGCGTCGCGCAGGAAGGAGGCGGTGCCGAAGGCGTCGGGCAGCACGATCAGCAGATTGCCGCCATAGTAGCGCTGCCAGTCCTGCAGCACCTTGTAGGGCGACTGTTTCAGCTCTTTTTCCGAATTGGCGAGGGCGGCGAACACCATCGGCAGTTCATGCGCGTTGGTGCCGAGCGCTTCGAGGTCGTTGTCCATCGCCAGAAGCACGTTGGAGGTACCCGTGAACGCCTCGCCGATGCCTTCCTTCAGCGCCTCGACGCACCAGCGCTGCCACAGGAAGGAATGGCGCCGGCGCGTGCCGAAGTCGGAGATGCGGATGCCGGGCAGCGCCTTCAGCCGCTCGGTCTTGGCCCACATCTTGGCCTTGGCGCGGGCATAGAGCACATCGAGCGCGAAAGGCCCGAACGCCCGCATGGCCGCGCGAGATCGGAGTTCGTTGATGATGGCGAGCGCCGGAATCTCCCACAGCGTGGTGTACATCCACGGCCCGCTGAAGGTCAGTTCATACTGGCCGTCGCGCTTGGACAGCTCATATTCGGGCAGCCTGAAATTCTCCAGCCAGGCGAGGAATTCCGGTTCGAAGATCTGCTTGCGGCCGTAGAAATTGTTACCGCCGAGCCAGATCATCTCCTTCTTGGAGAAGCGCAGCGTGCGGGCATGGTCGAGCTGCTCGCGCAACTCGCCCTCATCGATCTCATCGGCAAGGTGCACCGAAGTTGTGCGGTTGATCAGAGAGAAGGTGGTGTCGACCTTGGGGTACATGCCCCAGATCATCTGCAGCATCAGAAGCTTGTAGAAATCCGTGTCGAGCAGGCTGCGCACGATCGGATCGAGCTTCCAGGTGTGGTTGTAGACCCGCCGCGCAATATCGGTCTTAGCCATGTTTCAACACCGCCTTTGCTGCCTGCCATCCACAACCGCGACAGGCCTCATAGCATCGAATTGGCCAAAGCGCTGCCCGGTTTCAGGCTGGCCCGACAAAAAGAAAACCCTGCATGGGACTGAACGACCGCCGACGATTGCCGCAAGCCGCGGGCCGGGGTCAGGTTCCGGTTTTGGCGCCGATGACCCTGAGCGCCGGACGCTTGCGGCGGCTGACGATGCGGCCCGCCACCGGGGCGTCGGCGCGGCCGTCATCCTGCGCCTTCTCGGCAAACAGCCAGTCGATGAACACCTGCACGATCGGCGTCGCTCTCATCTCGTTGCGGCAGACGACATAGAAATCGTCGACCGCCGGCACCGACAGGCTGAACGGCGCGACCAGCATGCCCCTGGCCAGCAGCGCGCTTGCCGTCACGGAGTCGCCCAACGCCACGCCATGGCCATGCACCGCCGCCTCGGTCGCCATGCGCGCATCGCCAAGGTGATGGCGGCGGCCCCGCTCCAGATCCAGCGCATCGGCGGCCGCCAGCCAGGTGTGCCATTCGCGGCCGTCGTCGCCATGCAGGAAGACATGGTCGGCGAGATCCCTGACGCTGCGGATCGGGCGGTTGTTGATCAAGGTCGGGCTGACCACCGGAAACAGTTCGAGGCCCGACCATTTGCGCATCCAGCAATCGGTCCAGCTGCCGTCGCCATAATGCACGCAGACGTCTATATGCGGCGCCCGCAGATCCTTGGGATCGTTGGAGGGAATAAGCGTCAGCCTGATGTCGGGATATTGCGCCATGAAACTGCCGAGCCGCGGTGTCATCCACAGCAACAGCAGCGCCGGCACGCAGGAGACCGAAAGTGTGCCGCTGCTCGCCGGCCTTGTCATGCGCTGGGTGGCGGCGGCGATGCTGTCGAAGGCGGTCGATACCGCCGGCAAAAGTTCCGCGCCATGCGGTGTCAGCTTGACCCGCTGGCCGACCCTCTCGAACAGCTTGACACTGAGCGACTGCTCGAGCGCCTTGATCTGGTGGCTGATGGCGCCGTGCGTGACATTCAGCTCACTCGCCGCCTTGGTCAGCGAGCCATGCCGGGCCGTTGCCTCGAAGGCGCGCAGCGGATTGAGGGGCGGCAGGCGTTGGGCCATGAACATCCACGTTTATTGTGAGATTTTCTCACAGAAAACACCCTAACAATATCAATTGATTTTTCAATGCGGCTGCCAGACACTTGAGCCCGGAACAGCATCAAGACGTGAAATCTGCAGGCAGCCAGCGGGACAGCGACCCGGCCGGATGACGGTCGGTTCGCCAGGCATCACCAACGGTCGCACTGCATCAGCCCGGCAGGAGGAGTGCAGATGGGTTACGATCGCGGCAAGCTCGACGCGTTGCGTCGCAAATATGGTGAAAGCCATGGCGGCGAGATGTTCGACCCGAAATTCCGCAAGGTCGCCGACAAGATCTTTTCCAAGAGCGGCACGCGGCTGGCGCCCTATTCCGGCATCCCGACCTTCCTCGCCGCGCCCTACCGCGAAATATCGGCCGACAATCCGGATTTCGGCGATTTGCAGGTGGCGATGATCGGCGTGCCGATGGACCTCGGCGTCACCAACCGGCCAGGCTCCCGTTTCGGGCCAAGGGCGCTGCGCGCCATCGAGCGCATCGGTCCCTACAATCACGTGCTGGAATGCGCGCCGACGCATGAGCTCCGGGTCGCCGACATCGGCGACACGCCGTTCCGCAGCCGCTACCGGCTGGAGATCAGCCATGAGGATATCGAGCGCCGCACCAACCAGATCGTCGATGCCGGCGTCATCCCGCTTTCGATCGGCGGCGACCATTCGATCAGCCACCCGATCCTGAAGGCCGTCGGCAAGAAGGCTCCGGTCGGCCTGATCCACATCGACGCCCATTGCGACACCAGTGGCCTGTTCGACATGACCAAATTCCACCATGGCGGGCCGTTCCGCAACGCCGTGCTTGACGGCGTGCTCGATCCGACGCGCACGATCCAGATCGGCATCCGCGGCTCGGCCGAATATCTGTGGGAATTCACCTACGAGTCCGGCATGACCGTGATCCATGCCGAGGAGGTGACCGGCCTCGGCATTCCGGCCATCATCGAGAAGGCGCGCAAGATTGTCGGCGACGGCCCGACCTACGTCTCCTTCGACATCGACAGCGTCGATCCGGCCTTCGCGCCCGGCACCGGCACGCCCGAAGTCGGCGGGCTGACGACGCGCGAAGTGCTCGAACTGCTGCGCGGCCTGAAAGGTCTCAACATCGTCGGCGGCGACGTCGTCGAGGTGGCGCCGCAATATGACGCGACCACCAACACGGCACATGCCGCCGCACAGGTGCTGTTCGAGATCTTGAGCCTGATGGTGTTCAGCCCGGCGATAACAGGCAAGGGAGCCTGACGTTCAGAAAAGCAAAGGCGGCCGCCGCGCTGGAGCCGGCGGCCGACCCAAACAAACAAAGCTTCCAGAGGGGAATAAAAATGACAATCCGCAAGACATTTACCTCCATGGCCGCTGTGCTGATGCTTGGCACGGCCGGTTTCGGCTTCTCAATTCAGGCCGCCGGCGCCGATGCGCTGGCGGACATCACCAAGGCCGGCACCATCAATGTCGGCGTCTTCGCCGATTTCCCGCCCTTCTCCTCGGCCAGCGCCGACATGAGCCTCAAGGGCTATGACATGGATGTCGCGCAATACATTGCCGACACGCTCAAGGTGAAGCTCAATCCCGTCGCCGTCACCGGCCAGAACCGCATCCCGTACCTCAACGACCATCGCGTCGACATCCTGATGAGCGTCGGCTACTCGAAGGAACGTGAGCAGGTTATCGACTTCGCTGCCGCCTACGCGCCCTACTACATCGCCGTGATCGGTCCGGCGGCACTTGCGGTCAAGGCCAAGGAAGACCTTGCCGACAAGTCGATCGCCGTCAACCGCGGCACGCTGGAAGACACCTCGCTCACCGAGGCAGCGCCGGCGTCGGCCGACATCAAGCGCTTCGACAACTACAATTCGGTGATCCAGGCCTTCATCTCCGGCCAGACACAGCTGATGGTCGTCGGCAACGATGTCGGCGCGCAGGTGCTGGCCAAGCAGGACGCGTTGAAGCCGGAGCAGAAATTCCAGCTTTTGACCTCGCCTTCGCATATCGGCCTCAACAAGAATGAGGACAGCCTGAAGAAGGCGATCAACGATGCCGTCGCCAAGATGCTGGCCGACGGCAAGCTGGACGAAAGCTCGAAAGCCTGGCTGAAGACGCCGCTCAATCCCGAAAACCTCAAGGATTAAGTTTCCGTGGCCTTTGCCTGGCTTCCAGGTGCTGTCGGCGACATCGCGCGCGGTGCACTCACGACGATCCTGTTAATCGCCGTGACCACGCTCGTGGGAACGTTCCTCAGCATCCTGGGTGCCGCGGGACGCCGAAACGGCCCGGTGCTGCTCAAGCAGGCCATCGCCTGGTATGTCGAAATCATCCGCAACACGCCGTTCCTGGTGCAGCTGTTCTTCATCTTCTTCGGGCTGCCCAGCCTTGGCATCCGGCTCGACCCGATGCTGGCCGCCATGCTGGCGATGACGCTCAACATGGCGGCCTACACGATCGAGATCGTCGGCGCCGGGCTTGACGCCGTGCCCGGCGGACAGACGGAAGCAGCGCTCGCGCTTGGGCTGCGGCCACGCCAGGTGTTCATCAAGATCGTGCTGCCGCAGGCGCTCAAGGTGATCTTTCCGGCGCTCACCAGCCAGATCGTCATCATGATGCTGGAGTCCGCCGTGGTGTCGCAGATCGCGGTGCGCGAATTGACCTACGAGGCCGACATGCTGCAGGCGCGCACCTTCCGTTCCTTCGAGACCTATTTTGTTGTGACGTTGGTCTATCTCGTCCTGTCGATGGCCTTGCGCCGGCTGTTGGTGTCAGGCGGACGCCGCGTCCTGGGGGCTGGCGTGTCATGATCGAATTCACCTTCTGGGACATCGTGCGCAACCTGCTGCTCGCCGCCCGCTGGACGGTGCTGTTGTCGCTGGCCGCCTTCATCGGCGGCGGCATCGTCGGCCTGATCGTGTTGTTCTTCAGGATCGCCAAGAACAAGTGGAGCCGGCGCATAGCCTCCGGCTACATTGCCCTGTTCCAGGGAACGCCTCTGCTGATGCAGCTGTTCCTGATGTTCTTCGGCCTGCCGATGCTCGGCCTGCGCATCGAGCCGTGGACAGCGGCGGCGCTCGGCCTTACCTTCTTCGCCAGCGCCTATCTTGCCGAAATCTGGCGCTCCGGCGTCGCCGCGCTGCCCTTGGGCCAATGGGACGCCGGCGCCAGCCTCGGCCTGCACTATCTGCAGGAGCTCAGGCTGATCATCCTGCCGCAGGCCTTTTCGATCACCCGTGCGCCGACCGTCGGCTTCCTGGTGCAGCTGATCAAATCGACGGCGCTGACCTCGATCATCGGCTTCGAGGAGCTGGTGCGAACCTCCAACGCCATCAACAACGCCACCTTCGAACCGTTCAAGGTCTATGGGCTGGTGGCGCTGATCTTCTTCGTCATGTGCTTCCCGCTGACGCAATATGCGCGGCGGCTTGAGAAGCGGATGCCGGCGCGCTGACGCGCCAAGGCAGCTGTCCTTACGGTTAGCGCTCGACTTCAGGCCGGCAGCCCGAGCTGCTCTCGCAGGCTCTTGTCGAATGCGGACGCGGGGACGAAACGGCGCAGGAAACTGACCTGGCGCGCCATTTTTCCCGCCGCATAGCGTCTCTTCGGAGCGGGATCGATCGCTGCGGCCAAAACGGTGTTGGCTACCACTTCGGGCGCATCGCCTTTTTCCATCGATTTCCGCACTGATGTAGTCATGCCGGCGCGCGCGGAGTCATAGATATCGAGCAACTGATCGGGGGCGGCGAGATTGTCCTCGAATGATGTGCGGGTATAGGCGGGCTCCACCAGCGAAACGCGAATGCCGAACGGGCGCAATTCGTGATCGAGCGACTCGGAATAACCCTCGATGGCATGTTTGGTCGCCGAGTAGAGCGCGAAATAGGGAGCGGGGATGAACCCCTGTACCGAACTCAAATTAACGATCCTGCCCTTCCCTTGGCGTCGCATTGCGGGCAACACCGCGTTGGTCACGCGGAAAACGCCGAAGACGTTCACGTCAAACAGCGCCTGGGCCTGCGCGATCGAGGACTCCTCCGCGCCGCCAAACAGACCCATGCCGGCATTGTTGACAAGCAGGTCGATGCGTCCGGCCTTGGCCAGAACGTCATCGACCATTTTCGCGACGGCCGCGTCGTCGGTCACGTCGCAGGTCAGCATGGTAACGCCGTCGGATGGTTGGGAGGCCGTGCGACGGCTGGTTCCGAATACGCGAAAGCCGGCGCTTAGCAAGGCATCGGCGGTAGCCCGCCCGATACCGGATGATGCCCCTGTCACGAGGGCGACGCCAGCATTGGTCTTGTTCATCGGAATCAAATCTTTCTTTGTGTTGGATCGGAGTTGGAGAAGCATGAAAGGTCGGCGCAAAGGGCATCAGTCATGACTGCCTCCGGCGCTCGCCGGAAGGTTCCAGCGTCTGAATAGCGCGCTGGCATTCACGCCGCCAAAGCCGAAGCCATTGGAGATCGCGTACTCCATCTCCATGGGCCGGGGCGCGTTTGCGACGAAGTCGATGCCGTCGCCGGCCGGATCGGAAGTACTCAGATTGAGTGTCGGCGGCGCCACCTGATCCCTGAGCGCCAGGATCGCGAAGATGGCACCAAGCCCGCCGGCCGCTCCGAGCAGGTGTCCGGTCGCCGATTTCGTTGCACTGACAGCAATCGCGAAATCGTGTCCGAACACGCTCTTGATCGCTTCGATCTCACCCAGGTCGCCGACCGGCGTGGAGGTCGCATGCGCATTGAGATGACGAACCTCGCGTGGCGAAATCCCAGCCTGGGCAATCGCGATCTGCATGGCCCGGCGCGCGCCGTCGCCGTCCTCAGGCCCGGAGGTGACGTGGTGGGCATCCGCCGTCGTGCCGTAGCCGACGAGTTCGGCGAGCGGTCTTGCGCCGCGCGCCAACGCGTGGCTCAACGCCTCGATGACCAGCACGCCGGCTCCTTCGCCCATGACGAAGCCGTCCCGCGATGTGTCGAAAGGGCGCGAGGCTTGAGCGGGTGCCTCATTGAAGCCGGTGGAAAGAGAGCGAGCCGCGGCGAAACCACCGAGACTGACGGTGTTCATGCACGCTTCCGTTCCGCCGCACACGGCGATGTCGGCTTCGTTTGCGCGTATAAGGCGGGCGGCGTCGCCGATCGCCTGGATGCCCGCCGCGCACGCCGTCACCGGTGCGCCGAGTGGACCTTTGAAACCATGACGGATCGAGATGTGGCCCGCCGCGAGGTTCACCAGGAAGGACGGCACCGTAAAGGGAGACAGGCGGCGAGCGCCACGCAGGTCCACCGTGCGCACCGCCTCGGTGATGGCGGGGAACCCGCCGACCCCTGAAGCGATGATCGTGGCCGTGCGCAGGCGATCCGTTTCCAGGGCAGGCTTCCATTGCGCCTGCGCAAGCGCCTCTTCTGCTGCCGCCAGCGCAAAGAGAATGAACCGATCTACCTTGCGTTGATCCTTCGCGGACAAGATGACATCGGGATCAAAACCTGCTTCCGGATCTTCGTCCAAGGAGGGAACCACGCCGCCGATCTTCGCCGGCAGGTCTCCCACCACATCGTCCGGAAGTCTGCGAATGCCCGAACGACCGGCAAGCAGGCGTGACCATGACGCTTCGACATTGGCGGCCAGAGGCGTGACCGCTCCCATGCCGGTGACGACAATCCGTCGCATCTGCTCTCCTATCATTTTGGTGTGCCGGCGCCGCTACGCCGCACCGTTCAGATGGCCACTGTTTCGCGAACCTGATCGGCCGCCGCATCCAGAAAGGCCTGCGCGAGGTCAGGATCGTTCACGACACGCGAGAGGAGCACCGCACCGACCATTGTCGAGAGAATAGCCATGGCCTTGCCGCCGGCCTCCTCGGCATTGGCCTCGGCAATGAAACGGCCGAGGATCTCGAGATGCTCCTTGATGCCGGCTTCGAACGACGCTTTTACGTCCGGGCCCTGTCTGGCGGCATCCGAACCGAGCGCCACGATTGGGCAACCGTCCCTCTTTTCTCCGCTATGGTCCATGCTGAGGTAGAACGCGGTCACCGCGCCGAGCGGATCCTCAGGGCTTGCCGCAGTCGCGACCGACCATCGGTGCGTAGCGCTTTCCATCGCACGCCTGGATGCCTGCGCCGCTAGGTCGTCCTTTGACTCGAATTGCTTGTAAAAGGCGCCTTGGGTCAGCCCGGCCCCCTTCATCAGATCCTTGAGACCGATACCGTCAAAGCCGCGCTCCCGAAAAAGGCGGCTTGCCACGTTGATCACGGTCTCGCGGTTTTCCGCAGCTTGAGTGCGACTTACGCGCATCGTCATCTCCTTTTTTTAGATTGCATTCGTAATCTATAACATATATAGAGGGCGAACGCAATCTAAAAAGGACAAATGAGATGATCCGCAAAACCCTGAACGCCTCGCTGCTGGCAGCGCTGTTTCTTGCAACCCCGGCTCTTGCCGAGGAAGCCACCATCGGACGCCCGATCGAGGGCGGCAGCCTGCACGAGGGACACCTAGACATGGTGGCCTACTACGTCCCGGTCGACGGCGACCTTCTGGAGGTCACCGCCACCTTCGCGCCGAAGGCGGGGGGTGATCCGCTGCGGGTCGTCATGGGCCTCGCCAACAGCGACTCCGTGGCGTTTTCCATACCTGGCCACCCGGGCTCGCTTTACGCGTTCTCAAGGTCCGGTAAGGAGGTGACGGTCTCGACCGAGGCTGACACATCCCTGCGGGCCGACGCGACAATGCCCTGACCTGACGCGCAGACCGCGGCCGCGTGATGCTGGCCGGGGCTCTCGCGTCGGAATGGCGCGCCACAGGGTGGCCTTCGATCATGCCACCAATGAGTTTGGAGGAGAAGTCACATGCTTTATAGCTATTTTGTCGAGAAATCGATCCGGCAGAGCTTCGATGACGTCAACAATCATCGCTGGGATGCGGCGGTGAAGGCCATCGCGCCGCATGTCCATCACCGGGTTGGTGGCGCCCACGCGCTTGGTGGGGAACGCCGCGACAAGGAAGCCCTGCGCCGGTGGTTTGAGCGCCTCGGCCGTGTTCTGCCCACTCTCCATCTCACGGTCAACCACATCTGGGTGAAGGGCTGGCCGTGGCATACCACCGTGTTTGCCCAGTGGGATGGCACCGCAACCCTGCTCAACGGCGACACGTCCTACGTCAACCGTGGTCTTCACGTGTTCACGCTGCGGTGGGGCAGGGTCCATGCGCTCGAGGAATTTTACGATTCACAGGCAGCGGCTCGCGGTCTCGCCGCCCAAGCGGCAGCCGGCCTCGAAGAAGCTGTCGCCGAACAGATAACAAGCTAGAGCGGAATGAATTGAGGCTGAATCGGATGGGATTCCCTAAGGCTTGCAAATCTGATTCAACATGCTGGCTGGACAAGGAGGCCGGCATGGATGGGCAAGCCTTATTCGATGGATCTTCGCGAACGGGTTGTAGCGTCAGTTGAGCAGGAGGGGCTGTCGCGGCGGCAGACAGCAGTGCGCTTTGGGGTTGGGATCAGCACCGTCATCAGATGGGTAAGCCGCTTGCGCGAGACGAGCAGTCTTGCGCCCGGCAAGATGGGTGGGCACAGACCGAAGAACATTGCCGGAGAGCATCGGGAGTGGCTGTTGCTGCGCTGCCGGGCCGCTGATTTCACGTTGCGCGGACTGGTGGCCGAACTGGCTGAGCGCGGCCTGAAGGTTGATTACCGCTCGGTATGGGAGTTCGTCCACGCCGAGAAGCTCAGTCACAAAAAAAGACGCTGATCGCGGCCGAGCAGGATCGCCCAGATGTGGCGCGCCGGCGGGCACAGTGGGCAAAATATCAGGATCGTATCGATCCTTCCCGCCTGGTGTTCATCGACGAGACATGGACCAAAACCAACATGGCTCCACTCAGGGGATGGGCGCCGCGCGGCGAGAGGATCAAAGCCAAGGTGCCGCACGGCCATTGGAAGACCATGACCTTCCTGGCGGTGCTGCGCCACGACCGTGTCGAAGCACCATGGCTGATCGACGGACCGATCAACGGCGAGCGCTTCCAGCTCTATGTCGATGAGGTTCTTGTCCCAACCCTCAAGTCCGGCGACATCGTCATCATGGACAATCTCGGCTCGCACAAGGGCAAGGCCGTGCGCCGCACCATTCGATCAGCCGGCGCCAGGCTGTTCTTGCTGCCGAAATACTCGCCCGACCTCAACCCCATCGAGAAGCTCTTCGCCAAGCTCAAGCACTGGCTGCGCAAGGCTGCCAAGCGAACAGTCGAAACTGTCTGTGACGCCATCGGCCAAATCCTCGGCACCGTCACTTCAACCGAATGCCGAAATTACTTCACTGAGGCCGGATATGCCCAACCTAAATTCATCCCGCTCTAGCAGAAGCGCAGTCGAGCCCGCCGGGTTACGTCGCCGCGAGTGTATCACCCAGTGGCCTGCACTATCTGCGGGAGCTCCGGCTGATCATCCTGCCGCAGGCCTTTTCGATCACCCGCGCGCCCACCGTCGCTTCCTGGTGCAGCTCATCAAGTCGACGGCGCTGACCTCGATCATAGGTTTCGAGGAACTGATGCGGACCTCCAACGCCATTCGTGCGAAACTCGGCGCTCTCCAAAAACAAGTTCTATTGCGACTGACGACGACGGCCCGCCACGGCCCATGCCCCACGGATTTACCAAATCTGGCTGCCAGGTACGAGGATCGTGGGGATAAGCTCCGGCGCGTCGAGGCGCAGGAAGTGGTAGCCGATACCGGCGGTGCCAAGCATTAGCGAAGGCGTCGGGCCACCGGTTCCGGTAGGCCAGTTGCCGCGCTCCGAATAGGTCTCGATCAGGCCGCGGGCGATGGTCTGCGCGGCGCCGGCATAAGTCTCGTCGTCGAGAGTGAGGCCGGCGATCATCAGGATTTCGCTGAGGCCGGCAAGTCCGTGGCACAGCGTGACGTCACCGCGGCTCCATAGGCGGGCAGTGTCGAGCGTCGTGCGCAGGCCGGCGCGCGCAGTTGCGGCGAGATCGTCGCGGCGCGCCGGGTCGAGCGCCATGGCGCGCAGCCGTGACAGTGCGATGCCGGGCGCGCCGTGGCACCAGGCGACCGCATAAGGCGGCCGCTCGTCCCCATGACCCATGCCCGAGACACAACGGAAGTCAGGCCAGTTTCCGACAACAGGCTCGAACAGCCTGTCCTCATAGGCGAATGCACGCCGGCTGATTTCCAGGAAATCCGTTCGCCCGGTGGCACCATGGGCTTCGAGCAAAGCGAGACCGATGCCGGCGGCGCCGTGCGCGAAGCCGGTCAGAGGCACCGATTCGACGCGCGCACCACCCGGCTGTTGCCAAATCGCGACATCGTTCCGGCGGATGGCCACGCGGCAAAGTTCCTCGGCAAGTCCGACCGCGAGGTCACGACCGTCCGGGCAGACGCCGGCGTGGTGGAGTGTCAGCAAGGCAGCGATCGCCCCGGAATTGCCGCCGATCACATCGAGCGGATGCGAGGCCCGTCGCACCTCGGTCGCAGCGATCAGCAGCGCACAGGCGTGTTCTGCCAGCCCGTCAGCCTCGACCCGTAGCGCGACCCGCCAGGCGGCATAGGCGACGCCGAGCGCGCCGTCGAACACGGACAGGGCGTATCCGCCATCGATCGGGTTCGGTGATCGCTCGCATTGGCGCAGCGCGCGGCGCACGGCGCCGAGCGCGGTGCGGCCGAATTCCGGCTCGCCGGTGCGGCCGAACAATTCCGCGAGGAACAGTGCGACGCCGCTCGTGCCGCCATAGAGCTCCGGCCCGAGTGCGCCGGCTTGCGGGTTCGCCACCTCGCCGTCCGACGTCGCGACCATTGCAAGACGGCCGACCCAATTGCAGAGCTCGCCTTCACGGTCCCAATGAGCGGAGCGGCACACAGCGGTGCCGATCCGCGCGGCGGCCTCAAGGAAGATGCTCACGAGCGCACCTGTCATCGCCCGGCAGCGTGTCTTTTTCGCTGTTACCCATCCAGTGCCTGCTTGACCGCATGGTAGTCGCGCGAGCCCGGGCCGAGATGGGGGCGCGACGGATCCAGACCAGCCGCCCGGACGATGGCCGCCAACGTGGCCGCGCGCGCCGCACGCATGGTCTCATGCCTGGCGAACGAAGACCAGCCGGCCAGCGCGACGAGGTGGCAGCGATGCTGCCCGAAGCTCTGCCCGTTGCCCGGGTCCTCGGCGTGTGCCAGACCCCGCGCCAGCCGCCTCGCGAACAAGGGTGTCTCGGCCCGCAGGCCGTCCGCCACCTCGCGATAGACAATGGCGAGAAGGTTGCCGGCGCGCCGATACCAGCGCGGCTCCAGATAAAGCACGCCGGCATCGGCGCGATGATACGCCTGCGGCGCGCGAAGCACCTTGGCGCGGAACGGCACGCCATGGGCGTTAAGATGCTGCGTCACCGAGCTGATGAAAGGCGCTGCGGCCTCCGCTGTGAGGTGCCAATAGATTCGCATGGCCGGACGTGGCTCTGGCTCGCCGGTATCGCCGTCGCCGACCGCGACATAGAAATGCGGCATAAGGTTGCGGAACTCCTTGGCGATGCGAACGCGGCACGGTTTGCCGGCATGCAGACCGCCAGGGCTGGCGCGGACATCGTGCCACGCCACGCGGAAAATGAGGCCGTCTTTCATCACGCCGATCTGCCCTGCAACGCCGGTCGGCGCCGCGATGGTCCACCCCGGTTCCCAGCCGCCGCGCCCGCAATTGGCGGCTGACAGCGCGATCACGAAGTCGCGATCGGCTTCAGGTGTGATCCGCGCCGGCTCGACCAGGCCGGGGCGAACGTACAGCCGGGCATAAAGCTCCGCTTCGAACGCGCGCAGCAGGGGCGGTGGGGGACGCCGGCGGTGCTGGGTGCTTCCGGGCGCTTCGCCCTCGCCGGCAGGAACATTGCGCACCTGCTCCAGGACCCGATAGCGAGTGGGTCCGAGGATCTCGGCGGCATCGATCGCGGCGAGCCAGTCGGGGTGAAGCGCGGCCATTCAGGTATCCAGACCTAGCGGAATGCCATAGAAACGCGCTTGTGCGGACGCGGGGTCGTCGAGGATGTTGGCTGCGATCTGCAGCAGCAGCACCGCCTGCGAGGTTAACGCGGGCGCCTGCTGCGTCGATTCAAGCGCCGCCTGAATGAGGCGAACCGACGAGAATTGCACCGCCCGCAGCAGCAGGGCATTGGCGCTGTCGGCATCGAGGCCGGCCGTGCCGCGATATCCCAGCCACAGAGAACGCAGCATGGCCTGCACCATCGACCAGGGATAGCGTGCCTGCGCGTTCGCCCGCTCGAGGTCCAACACCGGTGCCGTCGTGGGCAGTTGCAGCGTGTTGACCCAGAGCGCGACGAGGTCCTGCAGCGCCGCGGCGAGATCCCAGGCGGCATCGCCGTGCTGCACCAGTTCCCAGTCTACCAACCGGAGCATGACCGGCTCGTCGCCCGAAGGCGACAGGACCAGCACATTATCGGCTCGGACGTCGCCATGGATCACGGTGTCGTCCTGCCACAGCCGCGCCAGACCGTCGAGCTGTTGGGAGAAGCGTCGCCGAGACTGGATGATGCGCAGCATCTGAAAGCCGGCTGCGCTGATCACAGCCAGCCACTCGACACTCGGCTGGTGCACCCGCAGCATACCTGGCGGCTCGCGAGGCAACTGGCTGAGGGGTTCGGCGCCGGCCATTGCCGGCGCGCGGAAGGTCGCGTGCAACAGACCGAGCGCACGGCCTAACTCCCGAGCCACGGGACGCGGAAGCTCGGCCTGCGCAAGATAATGCTGCCAGAGCGGCATGGCTCCGCTGAATAGCTCCAGCACCAGAAGCGCCAATTCCTCGTCGGTATGCACGAGGCGCGGCAGCAGCTTTGCCATCGGCGTGCGGGCGAGGCTGCGATGGCAGAAGCTGTAGAACGAGGCCTCATGGCGCAGCGTCTGCTGGTCGCCGGCTTTGGCCCCGTCGGCCTGCTTGACCAGATATCTGCGGCCGGGCGGCCCGTCTACCCGAAGGTTACGGTTACGGCGAATGGTGCTGGTGATCGTCAGGTCGCCTTCGACGATCGCGTCGCTATCGATCAGCCCACAGCCCAGCAGGTACGGCACAGCATCGTCGACGTCCAGAAGACGGGCGTTCAAGAGAGGCTGCTATTGGGGGCAAATGAACGTCGGCGTACAGGTCAGGCACAATGTGCCCGCCAGCGTGTAGCAGCCGAGCTCGAAAGTACCGGCAAGGTACTCGGCGTTATTCGCGCTGGCGCGCGTACCCGCGACGCGCTGATTGTTCGCCAGCGGCGCTCCCGCCGGCTTCGCTGCGGCCATGTGTGCCTCGGCAATACGCCCACGCAGATAGTTCGCTCCAACGGTCTGCACAACATTGTGCACGAGATCGAGCGTCGCATCGTCAAGGATGAAAACTTGCGTCGGGCTGTTCTCGTCCTCTTTGTTGACGGGATGGGTGGCGACGATCGCCTCGGTGGAAATTTCGACATAGCCGGTGAAGGTCAGGTCGAGATACAGCCGGATACGGCCAGACTTCTTGGATGGGCCAAGGTAACCAACCAGCATCAGCGTGCTGGGCGGGCTATCGCCATCGGGATTAAGCCGCGTAACGAGCGGGTGCATGGTCAGGTCAACATCGGAAGGCTTCCCCGGATCGGTCGGACCTTTACGGCCCTTGGAAACAGCCACGGCTTCCTCCCCTCAACGGTGTTTGGTCTGCGTCGTATGGATCACCGTGCCCTGCAGGAACAATTGATGGAATTGCAGTGCAATGACTTGCAGAATGAGGCCCGCTTATAGAATTGGCAAGCAAAAATTACGTGCCGGCAAGAATGACAATAACGGCCTGATGCGGTCACCGCGGCATTTGTCGGTCGCGACTGGTACGAAATCAATCTCCTGGGCGCTCAACGACACAGCACCCGAACAATGAAGGGCGCGGATCACTCGCCACGCAACTGTGATTTGTCGTGAAGCTCCTTCTCTATCCCGGCGCCTATCATGATTTCGACAAATGAGGCGCAGAAGCTTCACGAGATCAAGGGATTGGCCTTCACGGCCAATGGCGACGGGATTACTCATGCAGGACTAAATCCGGCCGCTCATGCAGCGGCGCTTAAAGACGTGCCCGATTTCCTCGCCATCCTGAAGCAGTAGGCGTCATCAGGACAAAACGGCCGCCGGGCGTCGGCGGCTGTTTTGCTTCAGTGACCAAATGCAACCGGCGGCGCGATCCGATCCCGCCGCAGCCAGCGCGCCAGCAGCAGCGCCGCCACCACGGCCAGCCCCGACGACAGGCCGATCCAGATGCCGACGCCATGCAGGCCGAAATGGAAGGCGAGCAGCACGCCGAGCGGCAGGCCGATGCCCCAATAGCCGATCGCGGCGTAGATCATCGGCACCTTGGTGTCGTGCAGCCCGCGCAGCATGCCCGCGGCAACCGCCTGCGCGCCGTCGAAGACCTGGAACAGCGCGGCAAAGGCCAGGAACGACACGGCAAGTGCGATCACCCTGGCATTGGCCGGATTGCTCAGATCGATGAAGGCGCTGATCAGCGGATACGGCCACAGGATCATCACCAGCCCCATCAGCGCCATGAACGAGACGCCGATGACAAAGGCAGTCCAGCCGGCGCGCGAAACGCCTTCCGGATTGCCGGCGCCGTGCGCAAGCCCGACGCGCACCGTCACCGCCTGGTTGAGGCCGAGCGGCACCATGAAGCTGATCGAGGCGATCTGGATGGCGATCGCGTGCGCGGCCAGCGAATCCGCATCGATCAGGCCCATCAGCAGCGCTGCCGCATTGAAGATCGTCACCTCGAAGGCGAGAATGCCGGCAATCGGCATGCCGAGCCGCAACAGGCCCTTGAAGCGTGGCCAGTCGGCGCGCCAGAAGCGGCCGAACAGACGGTAACGGCGGAACTTCTTCTCCAGCATCACCACAACAGCCATGCCGACGAACATCAGCGTGCTGGACAATGAGGTGGCAAGGCCCGAACCGGCAATGCCCATCGATGGGATACCAAGATTGCCGAACATGAAGACCCAGTTGAAGAAGGCGTTGCAGGCGACGGCGACGAAGACGATGACCAGCGCCCAGCCCGGCCGCTCCAGCGCCGAGATGAACGAGCGCAGCACGATATAGCCGTAGAAAGGCAACACCGCCCATTCGAGCCAGCGCAGATAGATGCCGGCCTGATGGGCGAGCGCCGGTTCCTGGCCCATGGCCAGCAGAATGCCCTCGCCGTGCCAAAGCACGAGCCAGATCGGGATCGAGATCAGGATCGCCAGCCACAGGCCCTGGCGCACGGTGCGGCGCAGGTCGCGCACCGAATAGCGGCGGCGGCCGAGCTCGGTGGCGATCATCGGCGAGGTCGCCAGCATCAGGCCGAGCCCGAAGATCAGCGGCATGAAATAGAGGTTGGCGCCAAGCGCGCCGCTGGCCAGCGTATCCGGCCCCAGACGACCCATCATCATGACGTCGGTGGCCGTCATCGCGGTCTGGCCGAGATTGGTCAGCACCATCGGCCAGGCGAGCGCCAGCGTCGCCCTGATTTCCTGACGCCAAAGATTTTCCGGCGCGCGAGCGCCGGCTTCGATCGCAGACATTGTTCCGCTCTTTCCAGGTACGGCACGTCGGCCAAGAGCCGGAAGCCGCATTTCAAACGGCAAAACCTTCAGTTTCGCGGCGTTTGCGTCAGCTTTTGTACGAAACGCGACATGAAGGCAAGAGAGGAGGCGCCGCCAGCGATTGAGCCAGCCGGGAACACTCGAACCGCGACTGCTTGCCGCCGAGGCGCATTTCACATGCGGGCGACGGGCTGCTACGGATTGCATGAAAGACGAGGTGCGACGACAGATCTCGGATTTCCAGGAGGCAGGATGCAGTTCAGGCGCAGGAAGAATCCGGTCGCGATCCCGCGGACGGCGCCGTCCTTCGAGCATATCGTCACCGAAGCGAGCGACAGTTTCCTGTGGCGGCTCGACGACTACCCCTGGGAGCGTAATGTCTGGAACTTCCATCCGGAATACGAGATCCATCTGCTGCGAAAATCCTCCGGCGTGGTTCTGGTCGGCGATCACATCGGTGAGTTCGGACCGGGTTACCTGACCATCGTCGGTGGCGGGCTGCCGCATGATTGGGTGACCGCGGTGCAACCGGGAGAGCTGATCGAAGGCCGCGACATCGTCCTGCAGTTCGATGCGCAGAGGCTGCGCGGGTCGGCAGGCCTGTTGCCGGAATTGCGCGAACTGGAGCCGTTCCTCGAACGCTCGCTGCGCGGGATGGTCTTTCACGGCCAGACCGCACTGGAAGGCGCCGAGCTGATGGAGCGGATGGGCGAAGTTAGCGGGCTGAGCAGGTTCTGTCTTTTCCTGCGCCTCGTCGATCTTCTCGCCAGGACCGATGAATACGAATTGTTGTCGTCACCGGATTTCTCGCCGGTTCTCGATGCCGCCTCGCTGGACATCATCCAGCGCACGCTGACCTATCTGTTCCAGCATTTCGCCGAAGATCTGAAGCTGCCGGAAGTGGCGGAACTGGCCGGAATGACGGAGAGCACGTTTTCGCGGTTCTTCCAGAAGAACACCGGCAACAGCTTCAGCGACCACCTTGCCAAGCTCAGACTCTGGCAGGCCTGCAAGCTGCTGGCGGACACCGACATTCCGATCACCGACATCTGTTTTCAGGTCGGCTACATGAACATCTCGAACTTCAACCGGGCGTTCATGCGCAAGCATAAGATGACGCCGTCGTCCTATCGACGGCTGTCGCGACAGCGGCTGACATTGCGCGCATAAGCGTGTCCTAAATCACCGTTTCAAGCTCGATCGGTACTCATGTGAAAGGTGCTGTATTCCAGCGCCAGTTTTTGCGCTGCACAATGCATAAAAGTACAGGTCTGCTGCAACGGGGCTTCTAGCGCGGTCCTCCACAACTCCGCATCTTGGCGATGGGTGGCATGTCACTCGGGCGATGGTGAGGATCGCGTAACCCGAGGACTTCCGCTTCCTGCGACGTGTTCCTGGAGGAGAAAAGATCATGAAACCAGTTCGGCTTGCTGCCAGCCTTGGCGCAGCTTTTATGCTTTCCGCTACCGTTTCCACCATCGCTTTGGCGCAGGCGCCGGTCTGTTCGGCGCCGGTCAAGGTGCTGGCGCAGCCACGCGACGGCCTGACGCTTCTGGAGGAGTCCAAGGACGAGTTCCAGAAGTTGAGCGGCGCCAGCTTTCAGATCGACTATCTGAACGAGAACGACCGCCGGGCGAAATCCCGCGCCGACGCATCCACCGTCGGCAACTACAACGTCTACTATGTCGACGAAGCCAACGTCGCCCTGTTTGCCTCGTCGAAATGGATCGTCCCGCTCACCGACTACTATCCGGCGGACTACGACTATGCCGATTTCGATCCGGGCCGCCAGAAGGTCGCCACCTATGATGGCAAGGTCTGGTTCGCGCCGCTCACCGGCGGCGGCGACCTGATGGTCTACCGCAAGGATATTCTGGAGGCAGCCGGCATCCAGCCGCCGAAGACGCTGGACGAACTGATCGCCGACGTGCCGAAGCTGACCAATCCGGACAAGGGCATATATGGCATCGCGCTGCGCGGCGCACGCGGTTCGGGTGCCAATGTCTGGCGCTGGATGCCGTTCTTCAAGGCCTATGGCGGTCAGTGGTTCGACGGCGACAAGCCGGCCTTCAACTCGGACGCCGCCGTCAAGGCGACCGAAACTTATCTGAAGCTGTTCAAGGATTCGGCGCCCGGCACGCAGACCGGCAGCTGGGATGAATCGACCGGCGCATTCCTGTCGGGCCAGGTCGCCATCCTCGTCGAATCGACGCCGCTGTCGGGCATGGCGGTCGATCCGAAGACCTCGCAGGTGGTCGGCAAGATCGGCTTCCTGCCGCCGCCCGCGCCGCTCACCGGCGGTGGCTATGGCCATGGCCTTGCCATCGCGGCAAAGGCCAATGCCGACGATGCTTCGAAGAAATGCGCCGGCCTGTTCATCGCCTGGGCAACGTCGAAGGAAAACGAGAAGCGGCGGCTCGACGCCCACCAGTTCGGTGAGCTGAACCGCACCAGCATCCTGTCCAGCAAGGAATTCGCCGGCATCTACGGCGCCGATCTCGGTCAGGCGCTGGCCGAGACAGGCAAGGTCACGGCGGTCAATTTCTGGCAGGATCCGCGCTGGCCGGATCTTGGCGACCGCTGGGGCATCATCCTCGAGGAACTGGTCACCGGCACCCGCACCGACATCAAGGGCGGTCTCACCGAGCTTGAAGCCTATGCCAACGAGCTGGTGAAGAAATAAGCCATCCTCCCCCTGCGGCGCGCGGTCCGCGGCATTCAAAGCGAATGTCGGGGCCTGTGCGCCGCAGGTCTCCCTTCTCACCACTGCCGTTTGAGCCAGACATCGCGCGAAAAGGCCCAGCCATGTTCAATCGCTCGAGACGCAGCCAGGGATAGACCGATGCCGCGACGCTCATCCTTGCCGGTCACCTTCGTCGTGCCGACGCTCGTCATTCTTCTGGTCCTGTCGATGGTGCCGACGCTCTACGCGATCGTCATCGCCCTGCAGAACCGTGAGCTCTCCTCGACGGCCTATTCCTATGTCTGGTTCTCGAATTTCGTCGACCTGTTCTTCGACCGCCGCTTTCTCAACGCCGTCTGGGTGTCGGTGAAGTGGGAGGTCGTCACCGTTGTCGCGACGATGGCCGTGGCGATCGGACTGGGCGTGCTGATGTTCGAGGTCGCATCGCCGCGCCTGCGCAACATCTACTGCCTGCTGTTCATCATCCCGGTTCTGCTGCCGCGTGTCTCGGCCGCCTTCGTCTGGAAGTTCGCCTACCATCCGCTCTACGGCATCGCCACCTACCCCTATCGGCTGCTGACCGGCGGGCTGATCTTCGACCCGCTGTCCAAGCCGGCGACGGCATTGTTCGCCGTCGCTTCCGTCGATGTCTGGCAATGGGGCCTGTTCTTCGCCGTCATCGTGTTGAAGTTGCTGGAGACCTTGCCGCCGCAGCCGATCGAGGCGGCGCGGCTCGATCACGCCAAGCGCTGGCAGATCCACGCCTATGTCACCTTGCCGATGCTCAAGGCGCCGCTCATCAGCCTGATGTTCGTCAAGATGATCGAGTCGTTGCGCTCCTTCGACCTGATCTATGTGATGACCCGCGGCGGACCGGGCGTGGCGACCGAAACCCTCGACATGTACGCGTTCTCGCAAGGCTTCATCGAGTCGGGCAAGGTGTCCTATGCCTCGGCGATGGCCGTGCTGATGATGATCGCCACCGTCATCACCTTCACCATGCTGTGGAAGCGGGTGCAGGCATGAGACCATATCGCATGAGACTGGGCCGCCTGATCGGCAAGACCGTGCTGGCATTTGCCGGCTTCATGGCCGTGTTTCCGCTGCTGTGGACGGCGCTCAATTCGCTGAAGAACAATGTCGACATCATCACCCGCGTTCCGCGCGTGGTGTTCACGCCGACGCTGGCCAACATCAGCTACATCATCGGCCGCGACAGCGTCATGACCGGCCTCTACAACTCGGTGATCGCCTGCGGCGTCGCGGTGCTGATCGGCGTGGTGCTCGGCCTGCCTGCCGCTTATGCGGTGGCGCGTTATCCCAACCGCTGGGCCGGCGACATCCAGTTCTTCGTGCTGTCGCTGCGCTTCCTGCCGCCGGTGGCGGTGGCCATCCCGCTTATGGTGATCTGGCTGCAGCTCGGGCTCTACGACACGCTGGCCGCGCTGATCGTCACCTATTCGCTGCTCACCATCTCGGTGATCATGTGGCTGGCCATCCCCGCCTTCCAGGCCGTGCCGAAGGAGGTCGAGGAAGCCGCTTTCGTCGATGGCTACGGCGCCTATTCGGTGTTCTGGCGGATCGCACTGCCGGTCGCCGCGCGTTCGCTGATCGGTGCGGTCGCCTTCAGCTTCGTGCTGGTCTGGAACGAGTTCCTGATCGCGCTGATGCTGTCCAGCTCCAACGCCAAGACCTTGCCGATCGTCGCCTCGGAACTGTCCCAGCAAGGCATGAACGTACCGTGGGGCATCCTGAATGCCTCGGTCGTGCTTTTGTCGCTGCCACCGCTTTTGTTTCTCGGCGTGCTCAGCGGTTTCCTGAATTCCGTTTTCCGGCAGAAAAAGACTTGAAGTGAGGACGACACGATGCGGGCTTTGGTTCTTGAGAAAAAGGGCGAGCTGGCCCTGCGCGAGATTGCGTTGCCGCTCGACGTCGGGCCGGACGACGTCAGGATCGCCATCCACACGGTCGGTGTCTGCGGCAGCGACGTGCACTATTACACCCATGGCGCCATCGGCAGTTACGTCGTGCGCGCGCCGATGGTGCTTGGCCACGAAGCGTCGGGAACGATCGTCGAAACCGGCGCCAATGTCAGGACGCTGAAGGTTGGGGATCGCGTCTGCATGGAGCCGGGCGTGCCGAACCTGTCATCGCGGGCAACAAAACTCGGCATCTACAATGTCGACCCCGATGTAAGCTTCTGGGCGACGCCGCCGGTGCATGGCATTCTTGCGCCGCAAGCCGTCCATCCGGCGGCATTCACCTACAGGCTGCCGGACAATGTCTCCTTCGCCGAAGGGGCGATGGTCGAACCCTTTGCCATCGGCATGCAGGCGGCGGCCCGTGCGCGCATCGTTCCGGGCGACGTGGCGGTCGTCGTCGGCTGCGGCCCGATCGGCATCATGATCGCGCTGGCAGCCCTTGCCGGCGGCTGCTCAAAAGTACTCATCTCCGATTTCTCCGCCCCCAAGCTCGAAATCGCGGCGCGCTATCCCGGCATCGTCCCGGTCAACATCGGCGAGCAGTCGCTGGTCGATGCGGTGGCGGAGGCGACCAACAAGTGGGGGGCCGATATCGTCTTCGAGGCCAGCGGCAGCCCGAAGGCATTCGCCAACCTGTTCGATGTCGTTCGCCCTGGTGGCGCGGTGGTCCTTGTCGGCTTGCCGGTCGAACCGGTGGCGCTCAACGTGCCGGCGGCCATATCGAAGGAAGTGCGCATCGAGACGGTGTTCCGCTACGCCAACATCTTCGACCGCGCCCTGCAACTGATCGCCTCCGGCAAGGTCGACCTCAACCCGCTGATCACCGGCACCTACGCCTTCGACGACAGCATCGAGGCGTTCGAGCGGGCCGCCGCGGGAAAGCCGGAAGACGTCAAGCTGCAGATCCTGATTTCGAGCGAGAAGGGCTGACCGAACCATGTCCGCGATCACCTGCTCCCATGTCGAAAAATCCTATGGCGCCACGACCGTCATCCGCGACCTGAACCTCGCCATCGAGGAGCACGAATTCGTCGTCTTCCTCGGCCCTTCGGGTTGCGGCAAGTCGACCTTGCTGCGCATGCTGGCGGGGCTGGAGGACATCAGCGGCGGCGAGGTCTCGATCGGCGGCAAGGTGGTCAACGATCTCGATCCGGGCGACCGCGGCATTGCCATGGTGTTCCAGAACTACGCGCTCTATCCGCATATGACGATCTTCGACAACATCGCCTTCGGCCTGAAGCGGCAGAAGGTGCCGAAGCCCGAGATACAAAAGCGCGTCGAGGCGGTCTCGAAGACGCTGGGTCTCGATCCATATCTCGGCCGCAAGCCTGCCGAACTGTCGGGCGGCCAGCAGCAGCGCGTCGCCATTGCCCGCGCCATGATCAAGACGCCGAAGGTCTTCCTGTTCGACGAACCCTTGTCCAACCTGGATGCCAAGCTGCGCAACCACATGCGCATCGAGATCGCCCGGCTGCACCAATCGTTGAAGACCACCACCGTCTATGTCACCCACGACCAGCTGGAGGCGATGACGCTCGCCGACCGCATCGTGCTGCTGCGCGACGGCAGGATCGAGCAGATAGGCTCGCCGGCGGAAATCTACGAGCGGCCGGGCAATCTGTTCGTCGCCGGGTTCATCGGGACGCCGAACATGAATTTCATCGACGTGGCCGTGGGCCGCAAGGAAAACCGCTGGACCCTGACCAGTGCCGGCGCGGTCTTTTCGATCGAAGGCTCGCGCTTCAATCTTCAACACGTCGATCGTGCGGTGCTTGGGATCAGGCCTCCGGATCTGAAGACCGCTGGCGCTGATGCTGGCCAGAGCGTTCTGGAGGGCACGGCCGATCTCATCGAGTTTCATGGCAACGACGCGCTGGTGATTTTCGGTTCCGGCGGCAAGGAAATCAGCGCGCTGGTGCCCACCCGCGAATGCCCCGTCGTCAACACCCATGTGCGTTATACGGTTGACGAAACGAGCCTTCATTTGTTCGATGCGACGTCGGGTGTGTCCCTGCTGAGGCAGTAGCTCGCTTCCGCTACCTTATGGCGTCCAGCATCTGCCGCTGCCGGTGCATCTCCAGGAAAACCCTGTAATCACGGTCGAAACGCCCTGATGACTTCGGGTTCGAGGCGCGCGTCCTGCCGCCTTGCTGCATGGCAAGACAGGCCGCGTTGAGGTCCGGAAACAGCCCGGCGGCGGTAGCGGCTATCATGCCGGTGCCGAGCAGCACCGCCTCGTCGGCCAGCGGCTCGATCACCGTGCAGCCGGTGGCGTCGGCATAGAGCTCCATCAGCAGAGGGTTCTTGGTGTGGCCGCCGGTGACATGCAGCGTATCGATCAGGTAGCCGTTCTCGTTCAGCGCCTCCAGCACGTGGCGCACGCCGAGCGCGATGCCGACGGCGGTGCGCCAATAGAGCTTGCACAGGCTGTCGAAGGAGGAGTCCAGCGTCAGCCCGCTGACCACACCCACGGCATGCGGATCGGCGAGCGGCGAACGGTTGCCGTGGAAATCCGGCAGCACATGCAGCCGCGCGGCAAGGTTCTCACCCTCGGTGGCGCGCAGTTCGGCGACACGCCTGGCGATCTTCGCATGCATGGCGGCATCCGGCTCGCCGCCGGCGCCGTGCCAGCGGATGATGTGGTCGAGCAAGGCGCCGGTGGCCGACTGGCCGCCTTCCGACAGCCACAGCTTTGGCAGTGCCGCGCCGTAATACGGCCCCCAGACGCCGGCGAAGGGCTGCGGATCGGGCGACATCGCCATGACGCAGCTCGACGTGCCGGCGATCAGCGCCAGGTGGCGGCCGATATTCTGTTCGTCGCCGGCAAAGCCGCCGAGAACGCCAAGCGCGCCGGCATAGGCATCGATAACGCCGGCGCCGACCCGGCATTTTTCGCTCAGGCCAAGCTCTGCCGCCGCTTGCGCCGTCAGCTGACCAATATCGGTGCCGATCGGACTGGCCCTCTCGGGCAGGCTGCCGTGCTCGAAAAGATCGCTAAGGCCGACGAGCTCGAAGAAATCGTGCCGCCAACCTGTTTCTTCATGCGCCAGATAGGTCCATTTGGCCGTCAGCGTGCATTGCGAGCGGGCCAGCGAACCGGTCGCTTGCCATGCCAGGAAATCGGTCAGGTCGAATAGGTAGCCGGCTTCATTCCAGGTCTTGGGCAGGTTGCGCTTCAACCACATCAGCTTCGGCGTCACCATTTCCGGTGACATGACGCCGCCGACATAATTGAGCACGGCGTGGCCACTCGCCGTGCATTCGTCGGCCTCGGCAATGGCGCGGTGGTCGAGCCAGACGATGGTGTCCCAGCGCCTGTCGCCGGTAACCGAGACGCTGAGCTGGCCGCCTTGCCGGTCGCGCACCACCAGCGAACAAGTGGCGTCGAAGGAGATGCCGAAGATATCCTCAGGCTCGACACCGGCCTTTTCGCGCGCGGTGCGCACGGCGGTGCAGACAGCCGACCAGATATCGCGCGAATCATGCTCGGCGTGATCGGGCCTCGGCCGGTTCATGGCAATCGGTTGCTCGGCGCGGCCGAGCAAGGTGCCACTGGTGTCGAGAATGCCCGCGCGAGCGCTCCCGGTGCCGACATCGACCGCGCAAACGAACTGTTTCGTCAAGATGTTCTAACTCTCGCTCCCAGGCCTGCAATCAGATCGGGCAATTGCAGCATGTCAGCGAATATAAAGTCCGGTTCACTCGACGCAAGCCGCGCTTTCAAGGTCGGGTTGCCGGCATGCGCGCCGCCGGTGAAGGCGAACACCCGCATGCCCGCCGCCCGCGCGGCAGCGATACCGGCCGGGCTGTCCTCGACGACGAGGCATTTGCGCGGATTGGCTCGCATGCTGGCGGCGGCATGCAGGAACAGGTCGGGCGCCGGCTTGCCACGCGGCACCATGGCGGCGCTGAACAGATGCGGCTCCATCAGCCCAAGCAATCCGGTGACGTCGAGCGCGTAACGGATGCGGTCGAGCGTGCCCGAGGAGGCGACACAGAACGGCAGCCCGAGCTTAGGCAGCATCTCCTTGACGCCTGGAATTGGCTTCAGCTCTTCGCGAAACCTGCGCATCAGCTCGACCCGCATCTCGGTCAGGTGGCTGTCGGTGATCTCAAGCCCGAACTCGCGGCCGAGAATCTCGCGCACGCTTTTCATGCTCTTGCCGAGGAAATGCTCGTAGGCGGCATCCTCGCCAATGCTGCCGCCGGCAAGCTTGATCATGCCGAGCAGCGCCGAGACGGAGAGCGCCTCGCTGTCGACCAGCACGCCATCGCAGTCGAAGATGACCAGTTCAGGCGTCATGGCGTTGCGTGGGTCTCAGAGCTTGCCGGCGAGGTAGCGCGTCAGCGTGGCGCGCGTGCCATTCGCCCACAGCACGTTGAGCGCATGGGCGAAGGCCTCGACAAACGCCGTCGCTCGGCCGACATCGCCATAGATGTCCTCCATGGCAAGCCAGGCGGCGGGCGCATCCTTTGCCGCTTGTGCCGTCGCTTGCAGCCGATCCCAGCTCGGGTCGTTGGGTTCGATGACGGCGCTGCTGTCCGTCGTGCCGAAGCAATAGCGGCACCAGAGCGCCGATTCCAGCGCCAGGCCGGCGACGCTTTTCCCTGCCTTCAGCCGGTCGGCGATGGTCGGGATGATGAATTTCGGCTGGCGGTTGGAGCCGTCGAGGCAGAGCCGGCGCACCGTGTCGCCGATCTTGGGATTGGAAAAACGGCTCTCGATGAGCTGGTAATAGTCTTCCAGAACCGTGTCCGGCACCGGCGGCACGGTCGGGATGATTTCTTCCCGTTCGAGCTTGGCCAGAAACCCGCTCACCAGCGGCTCCTGCATCGCCTCATGGACGAAATGGATGTCCATCAGGCCGGCCGGATAGGCAATCGTCGCGTGGCCGCCGTTGAGGATGCGGATCTTCATCAATTCGTAGGGCGCAACATCCTTCACGAACTGCACCCCGACCTTTTCCAGCGGCGGCCGGCCATCGGTGAAATGGTCTTCCAGCACCCATTGCCGGAACGGCTCGCAGAACACCGGCCAGTTGTCCTCCAGCCCGAAATCCTTGGCCAGGATGCCGCGCTCGCGGTCGGTGGTGGCCGGCGTGATGCGATCGACCATGCCGTTCGGGAAGGCGACATGCTCGCTAACCCAGGTCGCCAGATCCTCGTCGATCAGACGGGCCAGCCCAATGACGCCGTCGGAAGTGACATGGCCATTGTGGGGAATGTTGTCGCACGACATGACCGTGAACGGCACGGTGCCCTCGTCGCGACGCCGCACCAGCCCGGCGAGAATGATGCCGAACACCGTCTTCGGCGTGGCGCCCGGTTGGGCGTCGGCGACGATGTCGGGGTGGGTCGGGTTGAAGACACCGGAGGCCGGGTCGATGAAGTAGCCGCCTTCGGTGATGGTCAGCGAAACGATCTTGATCGCCGGGTCGGCAAGCCGTTCGATGATGCCGGCAGCATCGCCGGGCATCAGGAAGTCGATCATGGCGCCGGTTACGCGGGCGCTCATATGGCCGCTATCCTGTTCGACCACGGTGGTCAGCCAGTCCTGCTCGTCCAGCTTGGCGCGGCCGATCTTCTCGCCGTCGAACACGCCGGCACCGACCAGCGCCCAGTCATGGCCGATGCCCGCATTGAACAAATCGTCGAGATAAACGGCCTGATGCGAGCGGTGGAAATTGCCGACGCCGAAATGCACGATCCCGGCCTTCAGCGTCGAGCGGTCATACTTCGGACCGGCGACCTCCGCGGGCAGCCTGGAGAGGTTTGAGGACGAGAGTTTCACGGTCATCTGTTTTACCCTTTGGCCGGGCTTCGGCCTTCGTTACTCCCTCTCCCGTCTTCACGCGGAGAGGATAAGGGGGCATTTCTTGAGGTCGATACGGCCTCTGATGTCGGCCTCTGCTCCCCGCGGAGGGACGAGGAGCAGAGGCCGTCCCCCGCCCTCAACTCATCCACTGGCCGCCGTCGACATTGTAGGTCTGGGCGACGATGTATTCGGCGTCGCTGCTGGCGAGAAAAACCGCCATGCCGGTAAGGTCCTGCGCCGTGCCCATGCGGCCAAACGGCACCGCCTCGCCAACCAGTCTCTTCTTCTCGCCCTTCGGCCGGTTTTCATATTTTGCGAACAGCGCATCGACGTGATCCCAGTGCTCGCCATCGACGACACCAGGGGCAATCGCGTTGACGTTGATACGGTGCTTGATCAGGTCGAGCCCCGCCGACTGGGTCAGCGAGATGACGGCGGCCTTGGTGGCGCAATAGACGCCGACCAGAGCCTCGCCGCGCCGCCCGGCCTGGCTTGCCATGTTGATGATCCGGCCGCCCTTGCCGCGCGCGATCATCGAGCGGGCGGCAGCCTGCAGCATGAACAGCGTGCCGGCGACATTGACGGAAAACAATTTGTCGTAGCTTGCCTTGGTTATCTCGACGATAGGTGCCAGGTCGAACAAAGCGGCGTTGTTGATCAGGATATCGAGGCCGCCGGTCTTCGTCTCGACGGCTTTCACCGCTGCCTCGATCGAGGCGAGGTCGGTGACGTCGAGCTTGACCGCATAGGCCTTGCCGCCAATCTCGGCGGCCGTTTTCTGCGCGGCCTCGAGATTGATGTCGGCGATGGCGACGATGGCGCCTTCGCCGGCATAGGCTTCGGCGAAGGCTCTGCCGATGCCACGGGCCGAACCCGTGATCAGCGCGGATTTGCCGGCCAGTCGCATGCTCACATTGCCTTTCCGTCGTCGCCGAAGCGATGCAGCTTGGCCTTGTCGGGCGTCAGATAGATGGTGTCGCCGTGATGGACGGCGAGTTCGCCGTCGGCGCGCACCGTCAGCGGGCCGACGCCATCGGCCTGGACATGCAGGAAGGTGTCGGAACCGAGATGCTCGGCGACGCCGACGGTGGCCTTCCAGTCGCCCGCCGTGGTCGATATCTCCAGATGCTCAGGGCGGATGCCGATGGTCTTGGCGCTGTATTTGGCAGCCGGCGCGCCTTCGATCAGGTTCATCTTCGGCGAGCCGATGAAGCCGGCGACGAACAGGTTTTTCGGCGTCTTGTAGAGCTCCATCGGCGAGCCGACCTGCTCGATGTTGCCGGCGTTCAGCACGACGATCTTGTCGGCCATGGTCATGGCTTCGACCTGATCGTGGGTGACGTAGACCATGGTCGTCTTAAGCTGATGATGCAGCTCGCTGATCTCCAGCCGCATGGTGCCGCGAAGTGCCGCATCGAGGTTGGACAGTGGTTCGTCGAACAGGAAGGCAGAGGGCTGGCGCACGATGGCGCGACCGATGGCGACGCGCTGGCGCTGGCCGCCCGAGAGCTGGCCGGGCTTGCGTTCGAGATAGTTGGTGAGATTGAGGATGCGCGCCGCGTCCTTCACCTTCCTGTCGATGGTGGCCTGGTCCTCGCCCGCCATCTTCAGCGGGAAGGCGATGTTCTTTCCCACCGTCATGTGCGGATAGAGCGCATAGGACTGGAACACCATGGCCAACTTGCGCTTGGCCGGCGCCTCGCCGGTGACGTCGCGGCCGTCGATGTTGATGGTGCCGCCGCTGGTGTCCTCAAGCCCGGCGATCAGCCGCAGCAATGTCGACTTGCCGCAACCGGACGGGCCGACGAAGACGACGAACTCGCCATTCTCGATCACCAGGTCGAGACCGGGGATGATGGACGTCGCTCCGAAGGATTTGGAGACGTTCTTGAGCGTGATGTTTCCCATGGTTTCCTTCCCGAGGGGTTATTTCTGCCGATTGCTTCGGGCAAATTCCGTTACTTCACCGCACCAAATGTCAGGCCGCGCACCAGCTGCTTCTGGCTGAACCAGCCCATGATCAGGATCGGCGCTATGGCCAGCGTCGAGGCGGCCGAAAGCTTGGCCCAGAACAGGCCTTGCGGGCTGGAGAACGAGCTGATGAAGGCAGTCAAGGGTGCGGCTTCCGTGGTCGTCAGCCGGATTGTCCAGAATGCCTCGTTCCAGGCCAGGATGATGTTGAGCAGCATCGTCGAGGCGATGCCCGGCACCGCCATCGGCGTCAGCACATAGACGATCTCGTTCCACAGCGAGGCGCCGTCCATGCGCGCCGCTTCCAGGATCTCGCCCGGTATTTCGCGGAAATAAGTGTAGAGCATCCACACCACGATCGGCAGGTTGATCAGCATCAGCATGATCATCAGGCCGATGCGGCTGTCGAGCAGTCCGGTATCGCGGAAGATCAGGTAGATCGGGAACAGCACGGCAACCGCGGGCATCATCTTGGTGGACAGCATCCACATCAATATGTCCTTGGTTCGCTTGGTCGGCGCAAACGCCATCGACCATGCTGCCGGTATGGCGACCAGCAGGGCCAGGATGGTCGAGCCGACCGAGAGCAGCACCGAGTTGAAGAAGAACTTGAAGTAGCCACTCTGCGCCTGAACCTCGGCATAGCTCTCAAATGTCCCCGACGGGATGATGCTGAAACCCTGGATGGCTTCCTGCTCCGACTTGAACGAGGTGATGATCGTATAGAGGATCGGGAAGAAGATGAGCAGGGCGACGATCCAGGCGGCAACTGTCGCGATCGTCTTGTGCTGGGTGGTGACTGAGCGTGCCATCGTATCCTCCCTTACTTGTCCAGGTTCTTGCCGACGGCGCGCATGGCGAAGAAGGCAACGATGTTGGCGAGAATGACGGCGATCACACCGCCGGCGGATGCCTGGCCGATTTTGAACTCCAGCAACGCCTTCTGGTAGACGAGGAAGGGCAGGTTGGTGGAGGCGTATCCCGGGCCGCCATTGGTGGTGACGAGGATCTCGGCATAGACCGACAAAAGGAAGATCGTCTGGATCAGGATGACGACGGTGATGGCGCGCGACATGTGCGGCAGCGTCAGATAGATGAAGCGGCTGATGAAGCCGGCGCCGTCCATCTCGGCGGCTTCCTTCTGCTCGCCATCGAGCGACTGCAATGCGGTCAAAAGGATCAGTGTGGCGAAAGGCAGCCACTGCCAGGCGACGATAATGATGATCGCCAGCATCGGATGCTGCCCGAACCAGTCGATCGGCTGGACCCCGAAGAAGCGCGCTATATCGGCGAACACTCCATATTGCGGGTGCATGATCATGTTCTTCCAGACCAATGCGGCCACCGGCGGCATGACGAAGAACGGCGAAATGACGAGAATGCGGACTATGCCCTGGCCCCACATCGGCTGGTCGATCAAAAGCGCCAGCAGGATGCCGCCGATCACCGTGATCAAAAGCACGCTGACCACCAAAGTGAGCGTGTTGAGAATCGACTGCAGGAAGGCCGGGTTGGAATAGAACAGCGCGTAATTCGAGAAGCCGACGAAGCCGTCGCGGATCGGATTGAGCGGATTGTACTGCTGGAAGGAGAACCAGATGGTGATGACCAACGGCACAATCATCCAGACGAACAGCAGCACCACGGATGGCGCCATCATGAAACGGGCAAGCGAACGGGTCTGCTGAGTAGCCATGACGGTCACCCTTCACTGGTCAGACTGAATTTTCAAAAGGCGTTAAAGGCGGCCGCCCGAACTGGGAACTCGGGCGGCCGTTGCCGGTCAAGGAGGCGACCGGCATTCGGCACCGGGAGGAGCCTTACTTGATGTATCCGCCTTCGGTCATTGCCGCGGTGGCAGCGTCCTGGGCCTGCTTCAAGGCATCGTCGACGCTCGACTGGCCGGCAAGTGCCGCCGAGAAGAGCTGGCCGACGGTGGTGCCAAGACCCTGGAATTCAGGGATGGCGACGAACTGGACGCCGACATAAGGCACCGGCTTGACGGTCGGATGCGTCGGATCGGCGGCGTTGATGGAGTCCAGCGTCATCTTGGCGAACGGAGCCGCCTTCTGGTATTCGGCATTGGCGTAGAGCGAGGAGCGCGTGCCCGGAGGAACGTTGGCCCAGCCTTCCTTCGAAGCAACCAGTTCGGCATAGTGCTTGCTGGTCGCCCAGGAGACGAACTTCTCGGCGGCATCAGCCTTCTGCGTGCCGGCGGGGATCGCCAGCGACCATGCCCACAGCCAGTTGCCGCGCTTGCCCAGGCCATTGTCGGGTGCCAGCGCATATCCAACCTTATCGGCGACCTGCGATGCCTTGGGATCGGAGACGAAAGACGCGGCGACGGTGGCGTCGATCCACATGCCGCATTTGCCCTGCTGGAACAGTGCCAGGTTTTCGTTGAAGCCGTTGGAGGACGCGCCCTCGGGGCCGTCGGCCTTCATCAGGTCGACATAGAACTGCAGCGTGTTCTTCCATTCCGGCTGGTCGAACTGCGGCTTCCAGTTCTCGTCGAACCAGCGGGCGCCGAAGGAGTTCGACATGGCGGTCAGGAAGGCCATGTTCTCGCCCCAGCCGGCCTTGCCGCGCAGGCACACACCGTTCACGCCATTGGCGCGGTCGGTCATCTTGTCGGCGGCCTGCTTGATGAAGTCCCAGGTCGGCGCGTCGGGCATCTTCAGCCCGGCCTTGTCCATCAGGTCCTTGCGGTACATGACGAAGGAGCTTTCGCCGTAGAAGGGCGCTGCATAGAGTTTGCCGTCGACCGAAAGGCCGCCGGCGATGGCCGGGATGATGTCCTTGGCGTCGTAGTCGTCGCCAAGCTTGTCGAGCGGCAAGAGCCAGTTCTGCTTGGCCCAGATCGGAACTTCATAGGTGCCGATGGTCATCACGTCATACTGGCCGCCCTTGGTGGCGATGTCGGTGGTGACGCGCTCGCGCAGCACGTTTTCCTCAAGCGTAACCCAGTTGAGTTGGATGTCGGGGTTCGCCTTGGTGAAGTCTTCCGTCAGCTTTTGCATGCGGACCATGTCGCCATTGTTGACAGTGGCGATGGTGATGGATTCGGCGTGTGCGGCGAACGCAAGCGCGCTGGCCGACAACAAGCCCAGGGTGAGCGTGCGAAGTTTCATCAAATTCCTCCCTTGAACCAAGATGAGCATTTGCCTTGGCTTTGGGCAATTACTCACTTGGCGTTAATTATGTCAAGTCGGATTCGATGCTGCAGCGCAGCACTCGGCGAGGCCGGTCGACCTGGAACACGTAGATTGCCAAGGTGAGCCCGCCCGTCGCCCGGACATCAGGTGACGATAGCGAAAGGGTTTGCGGGATTTGGTGCGGTGCCCGAGGGCTTTGCCGTCAGCAGGCGATCTCGGCCAGCAGCCAGTCGCGGAAGGCGCGGATTTTCGGCACGTTGCGGCGCGCCTGGGGATAGACCAGCCAATAAGCGTGGCCGTCGTCGCCGACCAGCTCGAAAGGCTGGATCAGGCGGCCGTCGGCGAGCTCCGCCTTGAACAACGCCCTGGTCAGGATCGCGACGCCATGGCCGGCGATTGCCGCATTGGCCTCATAGGCCTGCGCGCCCATGCTGCTGCCGGGTCGTTTGGCAAGATCATGCGAGTGCACGCCGGCCGCCGAGAACCATTCCGTCCACCAGATGTCGCCAGGATCGAGGATCGGCAGCCGCAAGAGGTCGGCCGGTTCGTTGACGCCGCCGATGCTTGCCGCGAGCTTGGGGCTCAGCATCGGCGTGAAATCGGCATCGAGCAGCTTGTGCGCCTCCAGGCCCGGCCATTTGCCGCCGCCCGAGCGGATGGCGATATCGGTATCCTCGCGGGCAAAGTCTGTCAGGCGGCTCGACGTCTCGAGCCGCACGGCAAGTGCGGGATGAGCGATCTGGAACGAGCCCAGCCGGTGCGCCAGCCAGTTCGAGGCAAAGGTCAGCACGGTGGTGACGCACAGCAGCCCGTCGGCCCCGGCGCGCGCCGCAGCATAGGCCTGGCCGAGAATGGCGAAAGCTTCGCCGACACCGGGCGCCAGACACTGTCCGGCCTCGGTCAGTGTGATCTGTCGCGGCCGGCGCAGGAACAGTGGTGAGCCGACGCGCTCTTCCAGCACCTTGATCTGATAGCTGACCGCCGCCTGTGTCATGCCGAGCTCCTCGGCGGCCTTGGTGAAGGAAAGATGCCGCGCCACCGCGTCGAACACCCGGATCGCCTGCAGCGGCGGGAGCTGCGAAACCTGTCGCGAGCTGAGGTCCGGCATAAGGCCTCCTTATGGGTCATGATCGACGTTCGATTGGCAAAGGCGGCCGGCAACACCGACATTCCTGGTCAACCCGTCATTTGGGTTCAGGATAGCGAAGGTTGACGATCATGACCATGGCGCAGCAAAAATGCACTCCCGCTCCGGATCATCGCTGGATTTCGTGGCTCACGGACGGATTTGGCTGGTTCGCGATAAAAAAGCGGGCGCATCTCGACATCCGGGATCTGTCGCCGCATCTGCAACGCGACCTCGGCTTCCTCGATGGCAACGACCCTTTCGGGCGAGGCAAATAGCCTGGCTGACTTTATCGCAAATCGGTTGCTAAGCTGCCATGCCCCACAGACAAAGGCGACCGGTCAGATGCTGGCCAGCAGGGCGGCGGCGGTCCGCTCATCGGTGATGAGGCCGTTGATCAGCCGGCGGTTGGCAGCCGCCAGGATGCCCGGCAGCTTTCGTTCGCCCATGGCCAGTGCGATGACCAGCGATTTTTCGCGCGACGGCAGTGAAGCCGACGACACCCGGTCGTTGGTGATGCCCTCGATCATGCGGCCTTCGCGATCGAACACCCAGCCGACGATCTCGGCGATGCCGCCGGCCTTCTGCAACGCCTTCAATTCGCTTTCCGAAATGAAGCCGTCCTCATAGAGCGGGGCCTTGGGGCCGAGATCGCCGATGCCGATGAAGGTGACGTCGGCCTCGGCGGCAAGCGCCAGCGTCGGCTGGATCATCGGCTGGTTGAGCAGCATCTCGCGCTCCTCCGGCGAAGAGGCAATGACCGGTAGCGGCATCGGGAAAGATCGCGCCTTCACCCTGTCGGCCATGGTGAAGATGACGTTGTAGAAGGCGGCCGAGCCGTCCGGCGAGATGTTGCCGGTCAACGACACCACCTTGTGCTGCGGGCATTCCATCGGCGGCAACTGCTCGATCGCCGCCTTCAGCGTCCGCCCGGTGCCGATGGCCATGACGATCGGGGTCGGCGAGCGCAACCGCCGCTCAATCTCGGCGGCCGCCGCCTCGGCGATGCCGATCGTGGTCGAGGATGAATTCGGATCGCTCGGCACCACCTCGACCAGATCGAGCGCGAAGCGCGATTTCAGCCGCCCCGCCAGATCAAGGCAGTTGGCGATCGGATGGTCGACGCGAACCTTGATCAAACCCTCGGACACCGCCAGCGACACCAGCCGCTGCGCCGTCTGCCGCGAAATGCCGAGCGTGGAAGCGATCTGGTCCTGTGTGTTGCCGGCAACATAATAAAGCCAGCCGGCGCGCGCCGCGTCGTCCAGCCTGTTGCTGCCACCATCTTGCCGGGTATTCACGTTCTGCCTCCCGAGACCGCCGGTCATGAGAGCGGCCCACGCCCACTTTCGCAGGGAACGGCGCGCTGCGCAATTGTCAATCTCCAGGGCAATTGCTTGCCACCCATCGACGCACGCACCTCCAGGGTTTTCTTCTCCCACGATGTCTGTGGCAGGGAAAGAAGCGCGGTTGCGGTCCGACAGGCGGCACGTTCTGCGGTCCCGAAGGTTTATCTCCTGGCGCAAACCCTTTAAGGGATCGCAAAAAGGAGCGCTGCATGACACCGAAAGCGGTTTTCTGGGATATGGACGGCACGCTGGTCGACAGCGAACCGCTGCACGAGGCCGCCCTGATGGCGGCGATGCGCAATGTCGGCCTCGTGCCACCTGATGACCTGCATGAGCGCGTGCTCGGCGTCGCGGCCTGGCCGGTTTACGAGATGATGCGCGACGAGTTCGGCCTGGATCTGCCGTTCGACGACTGGATCGTGCGCAAATACGAGCACTATCTGCCGCTGGTCGAAGGCTTGAAGCCGCGCCCCGGCGCGATCGAGATCTTCAACGAGCTGCGCGAAAGGGGCGTGGCGCAAGCCGTGGTCTCGAATTCGGACCGGATGATCGTCGACGCCAATCTGAGCATGGTCGGTTTGACTTACCCCGGCATGAAGACGATCAGCCGCAACGACGTGCGCGAAGGCAAGCCGCATGCCGAGCCGTTCCTGCGCGCCGCGTATCTGGCCGATGTCGATCCCGCGCAGGCGGTAGCCATCGACGACAGCTGGCCGGGCGCGATGGCGGGGCTGGCGGCGGGCATGAAGACGATCTTCTGGCCGGAAAAGCCGATGGAAGGACCGCCCGGCGCTGTCGTCATCAACAGCGCCGACCAGCTCCGGGCAGAGCTGGGCCTGTAGGCGATCAATTTCGGTAGACCGGCTCCTGCTCGTCGAGGATCGCCTTCAACTCGCTGAGATGGCGTTCGGCCTGGCCGGGATAGTCGTCCATCTCGCTTGCCGCCTTCTCGGCGATCGCATCGGACAGCGTGCGCAGCGGGCGGCCGGTCCATAGCGCCTTGATGTAGGTCTCGGCGGCACGTTCGAAATAGAACATGCGGTTGAAGGCATCGGCGACCGTATCGCCGATGACCAGCACGCCGTGATTGCCCATCACCATCACCTTGACCTTGGGATCGACGAGAAGCTCCGAGCAGCGCTCGCCCTCTTCCTCAAAGGCCAGCCCACCATAATGCGCGTCGACGACATGGCGGTTGAAGAACATCGCCGAATTCTGGTCGATCGGCGGCAGGCGAGAGTCGGCGAGCGATGCCAGCACCGTGGCGTGGATCGAATGGACATGCATGACACAGCGCGCATGGCGCACATTTCGATGGATGGCGCCGTGCAGCCCCCATGCCGTCGGGTCGGGCGCGTTCGGGCCGGAGAGCGTGCCGGGATCGTTGGCATCGATCATCAAAAGGTCGCTCGCCTTGATGCGCGAGAAATGCACCTGGTTGGGGTTCATCAGGAACTGCGTGCCGTCGTCGTTGACAGCCAGCGAGAAATGATTGGCCACCGCCTCGTGCATGTTGAGCCGCGCCGTCCAGCGAAAGGCACAGGCGAGATCGACGCGCTCCTCGTAGAAGGTCAGGTTGGTCAGCGTTTCCTTTTGCAGGCGGGCGATGCTCATCGAAAATCCTCCGATTTTGGCAAGAATGCCGTGACCAGCCCGTGCTCGCAACCGGTTTTGGTTGGTGCAGGGACGGCTATCTCACGCTGCGGTGCTGGCAGCAGCGCCGGCTCGCAGGCCGCCATGCTCGATGATGAAATCGATGACCTCCTGCAGTCCCTTGCCACGCGACAGGTCGGTGAAGCCGAACGGCCGCTTGCCGCGCATGCGGCCGGCGTCGCTCTCCATGACATCCAGGTTGACGTTCACATAAGGCGCCAGATCGCTCTTGTTGATGACCAGGAAATCGGAGCGGGTGATCGCCGGCCCGCCCTTGCGCGGGATTTCTTCGCCCTGGCAGACCGAGATGACATAGAGCGTCAGGTCGGCGAGGTCGGGTGAGAAGGTGGCGGCGAGGTTGTCGCCGCCGGATTCGATGAAGACGATGTCGAGATCCGGGAATTTTCTGTTCATCTCGGCGATCGCCTGCAGATTGATCGAGGCATCCTCGCGAATGGCGGTGTGCGGGCAGCCGCCGGTCTCGACGCCCATGATGCGATCCTCGGGCAGCGCCTGCAGCCGGACCAGCATCATGGCGTCTTCCTTGGTGTAGATGTCGTTGGTGACGACGGCGATGGAGAATTCGTCGCGCAGCGCCTTGCACAGCTTTTCGGTCAGCGTCGTCTTGCCCGAACCGACCGGCCCGCCAATGCCGACGCGCAGCGGGCCATTTGTCTGTGTCATGCGGGAAACTCCGTGATGGCGAGGATGGCAAAGCCGAGCCCGATCAACAGGCACAGCGGCGAGTAGTAACGCAGGTCGAGCCGCGCGAAAGGTTGTTCCGGCGTCAGCCGCCGCCACCAAGGCGTGAAGCCGGCAATGCCGCGGCCCAGGAAAACCAGCCCGATGAGCAGCGACGTGGCGGCGAGCCCCTCCTTTGGGAAGGGTGAAGCAAAGACGCCTTCGAGCGCCAGCGGCCACAGTGTCGCCAGGCAGAGGCACGCGGCAACGGCGAAACTGGCGAATGGCGTCGGCATCTCATCGACACCGCGAAAGCCGACCACGGCACGAGCGCAGGAGGCCGCATCCTTGCCCGGCCAGATGCCGCCAAGGCCCCAATAGACATGCAGTGCGGTGATCAGCAGCAGGATGAAGGAGAGAGTGAAGGCGAGGGCGATCATGAACGGAACAATCGCGAATACTGGGTTTCATGCTTCATCGCCATGACATCGGAGACAAAGGCGCAGCCGCCGAGATCATCCAATGTCGAGCGTGCGGCGCGGCTGGCGGTCGCCAGGGCCAGCGGTTCGAAGCCGGCTAACAGAGCTGTGGCCTTGCTCTGACCGACGATGCCGAGCCGGATCGCCGCCTGGACGAGGTTGGAGAAGAAGGTCTGCAAGAAGGCGGACAGCGCATCCTGAAGCGCGATGCCGTTTCCGCCGGCAATGGCGCCAACGGTGACGCAATAGGCGCATTCGGTAGGCAAGCACTCCAGCACCGGGTTGGGCCAGGCCGCCGCTGCTTTCAGGAAGGCAGCACCTTGCAGCATGGTTTCCATGTGGCGTTCTCGCGAGCCGGCCAGCGCCTCGGCAAGTGCCGCTGTGTCATCGAGGTCACCGGCGTGGCGTGCCCGGCGCCAGCTTTCTGCGAACAGCACGGCGTCGTTCCAGCCCGAGCCCATCTCGATCAGCGTTTCCAGCCAGTCGGCGAGGCCCTCGGCATCGGCAATCAGCCCGTCATGCACCGCGCGTTCGAGACCGTGGCTGTAGGAAAAGCCGCCGACCGGAAAGGCCGGCGACAACCACGCCATCAATCGCAGCAGGGCGATGTTCGAAGGCTGCTCAGTCATGGTCGTGGTGGTGGCCAGCATGACTGTGCGAATGCGATTCGCTGTGCGAGTGAGAATGCGTCTCGGCGTGGCTATGGGCATGCGCATGGCCGTGATCGTGTCCGCCGGAATAGGCGCCGCGCACCGGCTTGAACGGCTCGGAAACGTCGGTCACCGTGGCGCCCAGCCCCTCCAGCATCGCCTTGATGACATGGTCGCGCAGGATGAGGATGCGCCCGGCCTCAATGCTTGCCGCGAGATGACGGTTGCCGATGTGCCAGGCGAGCTCGGCCAGATGCACGCCATCGCGGGCGCGGATGTCATAGACCTCTTCCGGCGCCGCGATGATCTCGATATGGGCGCCATCCTCCAGCACAAGCCGGTCGCCATCGTTCAAGGCGACGGGTTCGGGAAGGTCGACCAGCACCTTGCTGCCGTCGGCAAGTTCGATGGCCCGGCGGCGCAGATGCCGCTCGTCATGGGCGAGAACGGCACGGCCGGATGGCGGGATGGCTCCGGCTTTGCCAGCGGACAGCACGGAGACGGCGCGTGGGAATTTGGTGAAGTCGGTGTTGAGGTTGAGCTTCATTTCATGGAGCCTCCATTAGCTTGCGCCCGTGCACGGGCAGGCCGCGCCAGCACGCGGTCGAAATAGGCGTTGACGCGCTCGGAGTCGATCGGGAACCGGCCGGCGCGAGCCCAGCCACCCATATCGCCGAGCAGCACATCGACAGCCGAAAACCGGTCGCCCAGCGCGAAAGGCCGATCACCCAGTCGCCGATCCAGCGCCTTGAGTTCCGAGGCAAAATCGTAAGCCGCGGCAGGACCGACATCGACCCGAATTTCCTTCGGCAGCAGGAAGCGGTGGCGCAATTTGTTCCACAGCGGCGCCTCGAACTCGCTCTGGGCGAAATGCATCCAGGAATCCATCTCGGCCCGGCCGGCGACGCCCGGATTGGCGCCCATCCCTTTGTCCGCGTGCTTGTCGGCGAGATAGACGCAGATCGCCGCCGAATCCGTCACTGTCAGTTCGTCGTCAATCAGGATCGGCACCTTGCCTGACGGGTTGAGCGTATAGGCTTCCGGCGAGCGCAGCTTGACCTCGACGAATTCATAGGTCTGCCCGAGTTCCTCCAGCATCCAGAGAACGCGGCTGACCCGGGATCCGCGTGATCCGAGGGCTTTGTACATGCGCAAACCTGCCTTTCCCCGGAAGCCTAGATCATCCGCGGCCGTCATACGATCGTGTCGAAGAGCCGCAGGATGAACGATATCTGATAGATGAGCGCCGCCGTGACAAAGGCGATGTGAAAGCGGCGATCGCGCACCAGGATCGCGACGATACACAGCGCAACGAAGACCGGTGTGCGGAACAGATATTCGTTGCCGAAGCGGGCGAAATGCTCCGGCCCTTTCAGCAGCGTGTCGATCACGTCGAGCAGATAGGTCGCCGCCAGCAGCCCGAAGAACCAGGCACGGCGCGAATAGAAGAAATCCTCGTAGCTGGTGTAGTCCAGCATCGAATCGGGAAACAGCAGCGCGCAGAGCAGGAACAGTGTGATCGCGTAGAAGATGATGAACAGGTACTTGCCGAAGGTCCAGGTCTCGATGGCGTAGAGGCCGAACTCCCACCACCAGAAATGCACCAGCATCAAAAGCACCGAGGCGACCCAGGCCAGATGCACGGGATAGAGCCGGTACTGGCCGGGATGCTGGACGATGCGCGCCACGCCCGACAGCAGGCGGGCGACGCCGAGCCCGATCACCATGCCCATGACGATGCGGATGTGCGGGAAAATGTCGTGGGCGGAGGCGATTTCGGTGGCCATATGTCGGCTCTAACTGGGAACGCAAAAAACGAAGAAGTGGCTAATCCCGCAGGAAGTCATCCATTGAGAGCGGACCGCCTGGCCAAAATCGTCCATCGAGCGCCTGCTTGACTGTGAAGGGAGATTCGCTGGGGAAATGGGCCTTCCTCAAGCCCGTTTCCCTTACCGCTGTCGGCAAAGCGTCTCCGTAAGCCTCGTCGAAAATCTGCGCGGGGTAACGGCGGAGGCTCGGGCTGTCCTTGAGGATATTTCCGATCCAAACGCGCTGTTCGGAGATCGACGCCTGCCAGCTGTGGCATCTGTGGCCCGGCTGGAATTCCCATTTCAGGAGATGTGCAATCAACACCTCCATCCGGCTGCGGATCTCCCGCCTGTCGCTCCTCCCCAAGCTTTCGATCTCCTCGGCTACGTTCTCCCGATCAAGCTCGGAAAGGCGCCCGTCGCGCAACAGCGCTGCCTGTTCGGCGCTCCACTGCGCAAAGTCCGTTTCATAGGGCGTAAGGGTCCTGAGGCGATCGATCCTGTTCATGGGGTGTATATTGCCCCAAACCGCGTCGCGTTCAAACGGCTTCGTGCGATGCGCTTTAGGATTGCAAAGATCAAAACAGAAAATACCGCTGCGCCATTGGCAGCACCGTTGCCGGCTCGCAGGTGAGCAGCTCACCGTCGGCGCGCACCTCGTAGGTTTCCGGGTCGACCTCGACATGCGGTGTGGCGTCGTTGAGCACCATCGAATGCTTGCCGATGCCGCCGCGGGTGTTTTCGACGGCGACGAACTGTTTGTCGACACCCAGCCTGCCGTGCAGGCCGGATTCGAGCGCGGCCTTGGAGACGAACGTTACCGACGAGTTGGTCCTGGCCTTCCCATAGGCGCCGAACATCGGCCGGTAATGCATTGGCTGCGGCGTCGGGATCGAGGCGTTGGGATCGCCCATCGGGGCGGCGGCAATCATGCCGCCGATCAGCACCATGTCCGGCTTGACGCCGAAGAAGGCTGGATTCCACAACACCAGGTCGGCGCGTTTGCCGACCGCGATCGAGCCGATATCCTTCGACAGCCCGTGCGCGATGGCCGGATTGATCGTGTATTTGGCGATATAGCGTCGGACGCGGAAATTGTCGTTGTTGCCGGTCTCCTGCGGCAGCGAGCCGCGCTGGCGTTTCATCTTGTCGGCGGTCTGCCAGGTGCGGATCGCGACTTCGCCGACGCGGCCCATGGCCTGCGAATCCGACGAGATGATCGAGAAGGCGCCGATGTCGTGCAGGATGTCTTCGGCCGCGATGGTCTCCTTGCGGATGCGGCTTTCGGCAAAGGCGATGTCTTCGGGGATCGACGGCGACAGATGATGGCAGACCATCAGCATGTCGAGATGCTCGGCCAGCGTGTTGACCGTGTAGGGCCGCGTCGGATTGGTCGAGGACGGGATGACGTTGGGCAGGCCGCAGACCTTGATGATGTCAGGTGCGTGACCGCCGCCCGCACCCTCGGTGTGGAAGGCATGGATGGTGCGCCCCTTGATCGCCGCCACCGTGTTCTCGACAAAGCCCGATTCGTTCAGCGTGTCGGTGTGGATCATCACCTGCACATCATAGTCGTCGGCGACCGACAGGCAGCAGTCGATCGCAGCCGGCGTCGTGCCCCAGTCCTCGTGCAGCTTCAGCGAGCAGGCGCCGCCCAGCACCATTTCCTCGAGCGCTGCAGGCAGCGACGCATTGCCCTTGCCCGACAGGCCGATGTTCATCGGAAAGGCATCGAAGGACTGGATCATGCGCGCCATGTGCCATGGTCCCGGCGTGCAGGTGGTCGCCAGGGTGCCGTGCGCCGGGCCGGTGCCGCCGCCGAGCATGGTGGTGATGCCGCTCATCAGCGCTTCCTCGATCTGCTGCGGGCAGATGAAGTGGATATGCGCGTCGAAGCCACCGGCGGTCAGGATCTTGCCTTCGCCGGCAATGATCTCGGTGCCGGGACCGATGATGATGGTGACGCCACCTTGAGTGTCTGGATTGCCGGCCTTGCCTATTGCCGCGATGCGGCCATCCCTGAGCCCGATATCGGCTTTGAAGATGCCGGCGCTGGCATCGACCACCAGCGCGTTGGTGATCACGGTGTCGACGGCGCCTTGCGCGCGGGAAACCTGGCTCTGGCCCATGCCGTCGCGGATAACCTTGCCGCCGCCGAATTTTACCTCCTCGCCATGGGTGGTGAGGTCCTTTTCGACCTCGATGAACAGCTCGGTGTCAGCCAGCCGCACTCTGTCGCCGACCGTCGGACCGTACATCTGCGCATAGGCGGCGCGGGTAATTCTGGCCATCAGCGATTGCTCCCGAAATGCGGTTTGCCGAAATGCGGTTTGCCAAGATACGGTTTGATTGAAGCCCGGTTACACATTGCCGCCATCCAATGGTCATGGAATGACCCGCTGGGCGACACCTTCTGATCCCATTTGGCGTTTGAGGTTAGGGGGTCACCCCAAAACGACCGTTTGCCAAATCGATGGAAGGAATGTCCATGCGCAAAACGATACTTTTCGCCGCTGCCGCCGCCACCCTGACCCTGGCGGGCGGCGCCAGCGCTCAACAGCAGCCGGCGCAACAGCCCGCTCCGGCGCAGACCGCGCCTGCTCCGGCCGCGCCCGGGGCTCAGCCGGCCGTTCCGACGATCCAGAGCGTCAACATCGTCGACATCACGGAGCTGCCAAAGGACACCCAGACGCAGGTCAACCAGGTGATCGCCCAACGTGGCGACGATGGTCTGAAGAAACTGCGCAGCTCGATCGACGCCACGCCCAAGGTGAAGTCCGCGCTCGAAGCCAAGGGGCTTAGCTCGGCTCAGGTCGTCGCCGCCAGCATGGAGCCCAATGGCGCGCTGACCCTCATCACCAAGAAGGCGAGCTGACAAAGCGGCGCGGCGGGCCGGCATCCGGCCCGCCGGCCGCATCGGCAAGGGAACCGTGGCAGGGCTGGATTCGTTTCGCTTCCTGAGTGCGGAAACAAATCTCGAAAGCGAGCCATGACCATCACCACCTTGCCCGACGCCCCCATCACCTTGCCTGACGCCCGGTGGCTGCATGCCATTGCAGCGACAGCGTTTCTGGCGGCGAGCCTCCCCCACGCCGCGCTGAATGCGCAGGGCCTCGAAAGCCCGGAGACGGTCAACCGGATCGTTGGCTCGGAGGTCAACCAGGAAGAAACCAAGACGACCGCGGAAGCCGGGAAGGTCGCCACGGCGATCGACCGGACGCGTGAAAACATCGGCACGGTGCGCAAGACATCCAAACTCGACAAGGTCGATATCGTGTTCCTTACCGACGCCGCGCGCAGCGAAGGCGGGCCGCCGCCGATGATCGAAAGCAAGGTCAAACAGCATCAGGACGACATTGCGGAACTGCGCAAGGAGATCGAGGCCAACGCGCTGCTGTTCAACGCCATCGAATCGCGGCGCGTGCTTGCGCAGGATGTTCTCGCCGTCGAATTCGACGATCCCGGAAAGATCGTCATCTACGCCGCGGCCAAGCCATCGAACTGAGCTGAGCGCGCTGCAAGATTTCACAGCTTGCCCATCACCTTCTGCTGAAATCCGTAGACCTCGCGCTTGCCGCCGAGCGGCACCAGCGTGATGTCGCGCTCCTGTCCCGGCTCGAAGCGCATGGCCGTGCCGGCGGCGATATCGAGGCGCATGCCTCTGGCCCGCTCACGGTCGAATTTCAGCCCCTCATTGGTCTCGAAGAAATGATAGTGGCTGCCGACCTGGATCGGCCGGTCGCCGCTGTTGGCCACTTTCAAGGTGACGGTCGGCAGGCCCTTGTTCAGCTCGATGTCGCCGCCCACCGTGATGATTTCACCGGGGATCATCGCCACCCTCACAGAACGCCGAAGACGAGGCCGAGACCAACCGCAGCGCAGGCGGCACCCGCCGCACGGGCCAGGCCACGGAACCGGATGCCGAGACCGAGCCCGGCCGCGATGCCGGTAGTGTGCAGCAGCGCGGTGGCGATGGCGAAGCCGGCCATGTATTCGAGCCCGCCGGCATTCTCCGGCACCTCGGTGCCATGGGCGTGGCCGTGGAACAGCGCGAACAAGCCGATGATGGCGACGCCGGCCGAGACCGGCAGATCGACCGCCAGTGCCACCAGCAGCCCGAGCGCCACGACCGAGGCCAGTATGCCCGGTTCGACGAACGGCAGCGGCATATGCTCCATCCCGAGCGCGCCGCCGACCAGCATGACGCCGACGAAAGCCGCCGGCCAGGCAAGAATCGCCTTGCCGCCTTTGAGCGCCGCCCACAGCCCGACCGCGATCATCACCGTCATGTGATCGAGGCCGGAGAGCGGGTGTATGAAGCCGGCCGTGAAGGAGGAGGTCGTGCCGATGCCGACATGGGCATAGGCCGGCATGGCAGCGGCCAGCAGCAGGATCGCCGACAGGCATAGGCGTTTGGCAGTGATCATTCTATTTGCCTTTCGTTTGGCTCGGTCGTGGTGTTCACGCCGCCTTGCGGGGGCCGCAGCCTTCGGCCTTGAGGACGCGCCTGGTCGACGCCGGGTATTTCTTCAACATCGCCGCCGGGCGGATCGGCCGCGCCGAAAAATTGCCGCCGCAATTGGGGCAGACACCGCCCAACACCTGTTCCACGCAGTCGGCGCAAAAGGTGCACTCGAAGGTACAGATCAACGCCTCCGCCGCCTCCGGCGGCAGGTCCTTGTCGCAGCATTCGCAGTTGGGGCGCAGCTCAAGCATTCTTCTCTCCTCACCTGATCGGTTCGTGCACGGTCACCAGCTTGGTGCCGTCGGGAAACGTCGCTTCGACCTGCACGTCGTGGATCATCTCGGCGATGCCTTCCATGACCTGCGCGCGGGTCACGACATGAGCGCCGGCCTCCATCAGTTCGGCGACCGGGCGGCCGTCGCGTGCACCCTCGACGACGAAGTCGGTGATCAGCGCGATCGCTTCCGGATGGTTGAGCTTGACGCCACGTTCAAGCCGCTTGCGCGCCACGATCGCCGCCATGGCGATCAGCAGCTTGTCCTTTTCCCTCGGCGTCAGGTTCATGCGTTTTCCAAAGCTGGTAGAGACAGGCCTATAGTGACCATAATTTGGGCAACCCCGCCCTTCCATTGAGCAATTCGACGAGTGGAACCAGCCGCTGGCGCAGCTGGTAGCCGTCCCCAGCGTAGAGCCTCGCAAGAAGCTTGCCAGATTTCTTCACGCTCCAGGCGCTGGCGCTGCCGTGGTCGCCGACGATCTCCAGAACCGGATCGAGCAGGGCTTCGGCCCGCGGCGACACCAAAAGCAGCGTTGCCATCGCGATCGCGCCACCGGCAATCGCCGTGCGATCGAGCGTGGCGGCGATATCGGGTCCGATGCGGAAATCCTCGGCATGAATGAGGGAGCCATCCTGGCGGACACGCCAGCGGTCGTGGAAATGCCCCTGCGTGGCGCGTTCGCCCATCGCCAGGCGGCCGAAGACGGCGGCTTCCAGCACCAGCGCCTCGGCGCCGACGGCAAGCTCGACGTCGATTGTGCGGGCAAAGGCCGCCCGGTCGAAGACGATGGTTTCCTGCGGCAGCCAGGCGATGCGGCCGTTCTCACCGACCGACAAATTGACCCGTGCCTCGGCACGATCGGATGCCGCCCGATAGATCTTCTCGCAGGCCTGGGTCGTGATTGACACTGAGGCAGCCGCGCCGACATCCACGTCCCAGGCGATACGGTCGCCGCCGGTCATCCCGCCGGCGGTATTGATCAGCACCGCTTCGAGCGGATCGGCCGAGACAGCCGGCATCCTTATCTTGGCGGCACCGTCCTGATAGAGGCGCCGCAGGCGCGTGCGACCCTCACTGAGAGCGCAGGAAAGCCGCGCCACGCCCGCAACGCGCTGCGTCGAAATCCCGCCATGTTCGATCGTATCCATGCCTGCACGTTAAGCACTCCGGCGGCTTTGTCGACCGACAGTTCGATATAGCTTGTTGCTTGACAACGTTTCGGTTTCTATAGAGGGAACCACCTTGGTACGGTCATCCAGCGCTTGGCGGGGGTATAAAACGACGACGGCGGCTTGATACCAGGAGAAAAAGGGGCGCTGCTCAGTTGGCGTCGGGAAACGCGACATAGTGGGGAAGAAACCGAATGGCCGACCAGCTGGCAACGGATATCATCGCGAAGATCAAGGCTCATGCCGAGCCGGGCGGCGAAGAAATCACCACCACCACCGAATTGACCTCGCTTGGTATCCATTCGCTCGAGCTGACGGAGATCATTTTCGATCTCGAGGAAGAGTATGGCATCGAGATCGAGATGAACACGGTCGACGCCTGGAGCAATCTGAAGAATGTCGGCGACATGGTCGAAGCTGTGCGCGCGCTGATCGCGAAAAAAGCCTGAACTGAATGCGGCAGCGCGTCGTCATCACCGGCATGGGCGGCATTTGCGGGCTCGGCACCAACGCGCCCACGATCTGGAGCGAGATGCGCGCCGGCCGCTCGGCCATTGGCACGATCAGCAATTCGCCTTTGTATGACCTGAAGGTCAGGGTCGGCTGCGAAATCAAGACGCTTCCCGATCACGGCATCGACCGCAAGCAGACCGTGTCGATGGACCGCTTCAGCCTGCTGGCGACCATCGCGGCCAGGGAAGCCATGCAGCAGTCCGGCCTGGTCTCGAATGAGGCCACCACTTATCGCATGGGTGCGGTCGTCGGCGTCGGCGTCTGCGGCTGGGAGGCGATCGAGGAGAGCTATCGAGCCATCCTGCTTGAAGGCAAGAACCGCGCCGGTATCTTCACTGTGCCAAAGGTGATGCCGAGTGCGGCCTCCGGCCATGTCAGCATGAGTCTCGGCCTGCGCGGGCCGGTCTTCGGCGTCACCTCGGCCTGCTCCTCATCCAACCACGCCATCGCCTCGGCTGTCGACCAGATCAGACTCGGCCGCGCCGACGTCATGGTCGCCGGCGGCACGGATGCGCCACTGGCCTGGGGTATCCTGAAAGGCTGGGAAGCCTTGCGCGTGCTGGCGCCGGATACCTGCCGGCCATTTTCGGCCGACCGCCAGGGCCTGTCGCTCGGCGAGGGCGCCGGCATGGCGGTGCTGGAAACCTACGAGCATGCCATGGCGCGCGGTGCAACCATCCTTGCCGAAATTGCCGGCGCCGGCCTCTCCGCCGACGCGTCCGACATTGTCGCGCCGACCATCGAAGGACCAACGGCCGCCATGCGCGCCTGCCTGGCCGACGCCGGGCTCAATCCCGAGGATGTCGACTATCTCAATGCCCACGGCACCGGCACCAAGGCCAACGACCAGATCGAGACGGCGGCGATCAAGCGCGTCTTCGGCGACCATGCCTACAAGCTTTCGGTGTCGTCGACCAAGTCGATGCATGCCCATTGCCTCGGCGCGTCGGGCGCGCTGGAGATGATCGCTTGCGTCATGGCAATCCGCGAAGGCATCGTGCCGCCGACGGCCAATTTTCGCGAGGCCGACCCCGATTGCGACCTCGACGTCACGCCGAATGTGGCGCGCGAGCGCAAGGTGCGCGCCGCGATCAGCAACGGCTTCGCTTTTGGCGGCACCAATGCCGTGCTGGCCTTCAAGGCCGTCTGATTCCAAGCACGTGATCTGCACGAGCGGTCCGTTCCGTTGACTGTTCGTGCACGACGAAACCGTTACCGCCATATTGATCGTGTCGTGGCGCGCGTCTAATTCTTGGCCGACCCGCCAAACGCGCCGCTCGGCGCGAATCCCCATTCAGGAGTTTCCATGGCTGACCTGTCCGCCTTTCCGATTGCAACACGCTGGCCGGCCAGGCATCCGGACCGGATCCAGCTCTATTCGGCGACAACGCCGAACGGGGTGAAGATATCGATCGCCCTGGAGGAACTCGGCCTGCCCTACGAGCCGCATCTGGTCAACATCAGCAAGAACGAAAGCTGGACGCCGGAATTCCTGTCGCTCAACCCCAACGGCAAGATACCGGCGATCATCGACCCGGACGGTCCCGATGGCAAGCCGATCGGCCTGTTCGAATCCGGCGCCATCCTGCTCTACCTTGCCGAAAAGACCGGCCTGCTCATGCCCGTGGACGCCGCGCGCCGCTACGAGACCATCCAATGGGTGTTCTTCCAGATGGCCTCGGTCGGGCCGATGTTCGGCCAGGTCGGCTTTTTCCACAAATTCGCCGGCCGCGAGATCGCCGACAAGCGGCCGCTGGAGCGCTATCGCGATGAATCGCGGCGGCTGCTCGGCGTGCTCGACGGCAGGCTGAAAGGCCGCAAGTGGATCATGAGCAATGACTACACCATCGCCGATATCTCGCTGCTCGGCTGGGTGCGCAATCTGATCGGCTTCTACGAAGCGCGCGACCTCGTCGGCTTCGACGATTTCGCCAATGTGGCGGCATGGCTGGAGCGCGGCCTGGCGCGGCCGGCGGTGCAGAAGGGCCTGACTATCCCGGCCAAGGGATAGCCGGAACCAGCCAAAAAATGGCTATTTCGCCTTTGCCTTGGCTTTCGAGCCGCCCTTTCCCATGACCGACGCGGCGAGGGACGCAGCGCCTCTGGCCGCAACCATGACGGCGCCGGCAGCGACATTGGCCGTGGCCTTGGCCGTGCGCATGGCACTGCCGCCCAGCGAATCGCCAGTATTTGCCGGCTTTCTAGGCTTTGCAGCTTTCGGCGCAGCCTTGGCTGCGGCCGGCACCACTTTCTTCGGCGCTGCCTTGCCGAAGGTCGGCTTGGTATCCTTCGAACGCGCCGCGATTGCCGGGCCGGCGCCTGCCTTGGATTGGGTTGCCTTGCCCTTGGCGGGCGCGGGCTTTCTTGCCTTCTGTGCCATCGCACGGACTCCCTCTTTTGGCAGAATTGCCTTGTCGGCGATAACGGCCTGAAAGTCTTAAGGTTCCCCTTGCGCAATCCGTAGAATCAAGCGGAAAGGCCGATCACCAGATCGGCGGCCCGGCGGCGGGCTAGCACCCGCTCGATATTGGGCATGTCGTTGGAAGCGATCCAGGCGCGCGCATCCGCAGCGGAGCGGCCGTGCTCGTGCCAGCGCTCAAGCAGGCGGCGCTCGAGCTCATTGCGTGGCACGTCGACGAAGATCGAGAAGTCGAACAGCGGCGCCAGCCGCGACCACGGCTCCTCGTCGAGCAGCAGGTAATTGCCCTCGACCAGGATGAATTTGGTCTCGGTGGCGACGATCGAGGCGGCGGCGCGCGAGAGTTCCATATCGCGGTCGAAGACCGGGATGGCGATGTCGGGTTCCCCCGCCCGGATGCGCTTCAGCAGGGCCTCAAAACCGGCAAAGTCGAAGGTTTCCGGCGCGCCCTTGCGTGCGCGCAGGCCGCGCCGCTCGAGCACGACGTCGTCATAGTGGAAGCCGTCCATCGGCACGACTTCCGAAGCACCTTCGGGCAGCAGGTCATGCAGCCGCGCCGACAGCGTCGACTTGCCGGAGCCTGGTGGTCCGGCAATGGCGACGATGAAGCGGCTTGCCTTGCCGGCACGCTTGAAGATGGTGGCGGCGAGATGGGCGATTTCGGACATGAGAGCCTCGCTTGCCTGGATGATCGGCATAATTTCCGCTGCATCTTGTCGGCAGTTGGCGGAAATTTCAAACCCGCAGTCGAGCAAGCCCCGCCTCAGTCAGCCGCTGGCCGGCCGATGCGCAGGAAATCGCTGTCGAAGGGAACCTCCCGCGTCGCGCCGCCGGCTGCCAGCCGCATGCGGCCATCCGCTGTCGTGACCTCCTGCGGTGGCTCGCCGCCGGACAGGGGCACGGCGCCGATGACATGGCGAAAGGAAACGCTTTGGCCTTCGCCCAGCGCAAAGGCGGTCGCTACCCCTTCGCGCTTCAGCCAGTTGTCGCCGATCGAGGCGGCATGGCCGACGGCGGCGCGGCCGTCCTCGATGCCGAGCACGCCGCGGTGGCGGCCGCTCCACGGGGCGTAGTCGCGCCCGCCATTGCTGAGCCACAGCATGGTGATCGGCAGTTCAGTCGGGTTCTTCAGCACCAGCACCAGATCGTCTTCGGCCTGTCGCGCAAGCGCGGTCCAGCCCGGCCCGCCATGATCGGCCTCGACCAGCGTGATGAAATCCTCGCGCCGGTCTTCCATGCGGTATTCCGTCAGGTCGAGCGTGCCGCCGCTGGCGGCGGGAAAATGGCTGAGATCGGCGGACCGCGCCGGGTAGGCCAGCATGAAGCGGCCGCGTGCGGGATTCGGCTCCAGCGGATCGTCCAGCGTCGCGGCAAACCGCTTTGGCGAAAAGGCCAGCCTGCCGCCGCCCGTCATCGCCGTCATCGGGTGATGGGCGACCGAGATCGCGCCATGCCCGCCGGAAAACACATGCTCCTGGTAGAGGAAGGGATGGTCGTCGCGCAGCGTCAGGATCTTGTCGACGCTCGCGCCCATCACCTTGCGCCGCAAGCGGAAGACCGCGCGCCAGCCATCCTCTGTCGCAGCACTCTCGACGGCATCCCAGGCGCTGTTGGCCGGCCAGCCATGCAGCGGCGCATCCTCGACATCGCTGCGCGAAAACGGTGCACAGAGAAAATCGCCGGACAGCCGAACCGTGCCTTCCGGCAAATTGTCCGGCAACGTCTCGTTCGCGTCGACCCAGGGCGCGCGATGCAACGGCTTCAGTTGGCGTCCGCCACCCTCGACGACCATGTCGGCGATGTGGCCGACCGTGAGGTCGAGCGAAACCGAAATACCTCTGGCTTTGATCGTATGGATGGTCATTGCGCTCTCACCGATTCTGAAGGCGCAAACAGAACCCGTTCGGCGGCGGTTGCGCAAGCACCGCAATCGGCATTTTGCATCGTTCTTACCCTCCCCCTTGTGGGTGCTAGGGCATATACACATCTCGCAAGGCCCAACCATCGGCACAGGCACGGAAGTAGGCCAAGCCGTTGTAGAAGGTGATAGGGCCTGGTGGCCTTGAGGAGGCATAACCGTTCCAGCCGCCGAGCCTTGCGATGATCCAGGCCGCCCATGCGAGTGAGTTTTTGGGGTAGGGATTGGATTGCAGCCGCGTCTTGCCCTTGAAGCGTGTCTCGATCGCCGAGAGCGTATCGATCTCGTTGGACGTGAAGGCGAGGCTCGCCTGTTGATCGCCTTGGCCATTGCGGGCCTGCACGAGCTGCATGACGATGATGGCGGCCTTGGCGGCGATGGCGACGAGCTTTTCCAAGCGCGCGGCCGATTGCAGCTGGCTGTCTTCGATCTTCAAGCCTTGGCTCTTCATCACCCGGAAGAACTGCTCGATGACCCAGCGCTGCTTGTACCAGTCGACGATCTGCCAGGCCTGGGAGGGTGTGGCCACCGCATGGGTGGTCAGCAGCAGCCAGTGAAGCGGCTCCACGTCGGCGGGCGCAGCCGTCTCGATGACTTCGACCCAGCGCAGCGTCACGCCTTTGGGCAGGTTGGCCTCGCGCAGGTTGCCCGGCCGCCGGATCGTGGCTTCGCCAAAGCGCAAGCAAAGCTCGGCTCGACGCGCCGGGCGGTCGGCCCGTTCGCGCAGCTCGATCACCTGGGTGTCACTGAACGCCACCTCCTGCACGGCACGGCGCAGCGTTGTGCCCGAAAGCAGTGCGCGGTCATGCATGACGCGTGTCAGCACGTGGAAAGAGCCATCCGGCACACGCGCCCACATCATATAAAAGTCACTCTCACGATCGGCGATGAAAGTGACCATACGGGCCCGGGCCAGCACTGGCTTGGCCGCTTGCGCGGTTTCGACCCAGCGGCACGATTCCTTCTCGCTCAACGAGCGATCAGCGTGCGGTGGCAGCTCTTCATCGCCCCGTGTCCAAACCCGCCCGCCCACAAGACCAAGGCAAGAACCGCGCTCGGCATCAAGGGCGAGCATCGGATGCAGCAGCATGCCCCAGCAATTGCCCTTCTTGATCCTGCCAAGATCGCGCCGGTTGTCCTGCGTCGTTGGGAATCTGATCTCGCTGGTGTCTTGCAGCGCCAAAACATGCCGGCCGTCCACTGCAACCCGCGTCGGTTGGCTCCAGCCTTCAATCACCCGCTCGACCGTCACCGCATCATTGCCGAGAAAGCGCCCATAGCGGATCTCCTCGGAATGGTTGCCGCCAGAAAGCTGGCGCAAGCACACCGTTTCGCGCAGCACCATGCCTTGGAGCAGCGACGCCCCCCTTTATCGAGGCGGCGATCTCCAAACAAACCTAATGACCACGACGGGCACGACATCGGCGACAATCCTTGCAAATCAGACCGTCGCAGAAAAAATCATACCTCAGGCATTCGCGGAATCCGACCCAGCCAAGGCGAGTCAATCCGCCGCACCGAGATATGTATATGCCCTAGCCTTGTGGGTGGGGAGGGTCGGCGAGCGGTCGGAGCGAAGCGGAGATCGTTCGACGGGGTGGGGGTCCGCTCCGGGAAGACCCCCACCCCGATCCGCTGCGCGGATCGACCCTCCCCACAAGGGAGAGGGTGGCCGCTCCTACTGCCGCTTGTACTCCCGCACCGGCGACTTGGTGTCGTCGGTGTAGGTGACCTGCACCGACATCGATTTCACGCTGTCGGCGACCTTGAAATAGGGTTGGTATTCGTAGGGGATGGCGTAGGGATCCTTCTTGTCGCAAGGCGGCATCTTGATCTCCTTGTCGAGCGCCGCGCCGTCCAGGCTGTAATGCACCTGTTTGATGGCGCAGCGGTAGGACAGCATCTGGGTGAAGTAGACCAGGCCGTGATTGCCGCTGGCATCGAAGGCGATCCACGAGGTCCAGAACTGGTCGAGGATCTGCTTGTTGCCTTGCTGAAGCGCTGTCTCCGGGTCGAAGCGGATGTCGAACGGGCCGGTCTCGCGGCCCCTGATGTCGAGATATTTGATCGCGATGGTCCCGGCCACGGTGCTGTCGGGCATCTCGAAGCTCGGATTGGGCATCGGCTTGCCGGTGGTCTGGTCGTTGAGTGCCAGAAAACCGGTGTCGGTGAACGGACCGCTATCGCCCATGCGCCAGGAGATGGCGGTCGCCGGCTCCGGCAGCGAGATGGTCATCGACCAGCCCTGGTTCGAACGCATCGGCGTCAGCGAAGGCACGAAGCGGGCGGGGTCGAGCACGTCGCCAAGGGCTGCCAGCCGGCTGCGGCTGCGGTCCAGCCAGTCGGCGAGCTGCGTCTGGTCGACGAAATATTTGAGCAGCCCGCCATCCTTTTCTTGAGCCGTGAACCTGGTCAGCGCCTTGGCCTCGTTGCGCTTGTCGGCCAGCGTCTGGGCGCCGAGGCGGTCCTCCGAGAACTCCTGCGCCAACAGGAAATAGGCCGGCGCGAAATCCGCATGGGCGGCGATGAAGGCGTTGAGCTTGTCGAGACGCTGGGCGTCGTCGAACTGCTGGATATGCACGAGCTTGATCGACAGCGCCTTGCCCTTGTCGGCAAGCGCGCCAAACACCTCGCGGGCGCCGGCCTTGCCGTCCTGCACCCGCAGCAGCGTGGCAAAGCGCGTGTAGGGGTCGATGGCGTCGACATCGAAACCGGCAAAGGCGAGATAGGAGCGCCGCGCGTTGAGCATGTCGCCGGACAGCTCGTAGACGCGGGCATTGTGGTAGAACTCGTCCGGCCGCTTCGGCTCGGCAATCGCCCCGCCCTGCGCGGCAAGAGCGGCAAAACCCTTGGCGATGGTGTCGATCGAGGCGGCGATCTGCTGCGTCGTCGCTTGCAGCTTTTCGGTCTGGGCCTGCTGCTGCGCCTGGCCGGCGGCCAGCGTCTCGGTCTGTTTCTTCACCTCTTCGGTGGTCTTCTGCACCTGCGCCGTCTGCTGCGTCTGCTGCTGCTGGGCCGACGCGATCTCGTCGGTCTTCTTCACCACCGTGTCGGTCGACTGCTTGACCTCTTCGACCGTCTTCTGCGTCTCGGTAACGGTCTGCTCGATCTTGGCCACCTTGACGGAGACGATGCCCATCGACTGCTGCAGCCCGGCAATGGCCGGCACCAGGCCGGCGATCACCCCGTTTTGCGCGTTGGTCTGCTGTTGCAGGCCGTAGACGCCGCCGGCAACGGCCGCCGCCGTGGTGGCGAAGATCAAGGCCGGCAGCGCCTTGGTCGCCAGCACCAGCCTGAGCACGATGGCAATGGCGATGATGGCCGCAGCGATCGAGGCGACCAGCGCGATATAGGCGGCGAACGGCGCCAGCGGATTGAGGATGTCGGACGCCGCACCTCCGATAAAGGCGACGCTGCCGGCCCATTTGCCGGTGCGGCTGAGCGATGCCTTGATAAGCGAGGGCGCTACGCCCCCGGCCCCGATATTCGTCATGCCAAGCCCCCAAGCCCTCAGATACCACGCCCCTTCCCACAGGAAACGCGGCCTTGGCAAGGAAAGACACGGGAAACGGGCGTTTTCGGGGCAGATGGCAAGCTTGCAAGGGCAAGACAATCCTGGGTATGACCGCCATTAACCAAATGGACGCATCAATCGCGTTACGTTAGCTTCGCCGCATCTCAGCAACAGCTTGACCCGAACAGACTTGCCCTTGTCCAACCCCCTTCCGCTCATCCAGAGAGTTTTTGCGGCACTTGCCCTGCTGGTGCTGCTGGCCGGCTGCGCCACGACGCCGCCCGACAGCGTGCTGGCCGTGCCGGCGCCGGCGCAGAAATATGCCGCCATCGTCGTCGACGCCAGGATCGGCAAGCAGCTGTTCGAGGTCAATTCGACGGCGCAGCGCTATCCGGCCTCGCTGACCAAGATGATGACGCTCTATCTGCTGTTCGAGGCGCTGGAGACCGGCCGCGTCACCAAGGAGACGCGGATCCCGGTGTCGGACCATGCCGCCTCGCAGCCGCCGACCAAGATGCGCTTCCGGCGCGGCGAGAGCATCGATGTCGATTCGGCGATCCGCGCCATCGTCGTCAAATCGGCCAATGACGTGGCGGTGGCCGTGGCCGAATATCTCGGCGGTTCGGAGGATCAGTTCGCCGCCATGATGACATCCAAGGCGCGCCAGCTCGGCATGACCAGCACCGTGTTCCGCAACGCCTCGGGCCTGCCCGACGCCGACCAGCACACGAGCGCGCGCGACATGGCGGTGCTCGGCATGGCGCTGCGTCAGCGCTTCCCCCAGCAGTTCCATTATTTCTCCGAAAGCGACTTCATGTTCCGCGGCAGGCTGGTGCGCGGCCACAACGACATGCTCGGCCGCGTGCGCGGCGTCGACGGCATCAAGACCGGCTACATCAGGGCGTCGGGCTTCAACATCGTCACCTCCTACAATGCCGACGGCCGCAATCTGGTCGTCGTGGTGATGGGCGCCGACAGCGCCCGCCAGCGCAACGACCATGTCGAAGCGCTGATCCAGCGGAGTTTGTCGCCGACGATGGACGGCACCAAGACAAGGCTGATGTTCGCCGAGCAGTAGTGGCCGCAGCGCGATTTGCGCCCGGCTGCCCGGCGACGGATTGCCCGGTGAGGGCAATTATGCTATATTGTGGCCATGGTGCTGATTTGCGCCAGCGACCCGCCGCAAAGCGGGTTTTTTGTTGCCGTCGCCCTTCCACATCGTCCAGCAGCCTTGCACGCCCCGGTTCCTGGTGCCGTTTTTGGCGATTAGCCGGAACGCCCATCACTTCGTCATCCACGGGCGGAGCAAGGAGCGCAGCGACGCGGCGCAGACCCGAGGATCCATGCCGCGACCTCAAAGCGCCGCAGCGGTGCTGAATTCTGCTCCCCTGCACCCTCCACGAATGTCACGGCATGGGGCCTCGGGTCTGCGCGTCCGCTTCGCTCCCGCTTCGCCCGTGGATGACGAAGTTGGGGAGGCTTCGGCCAATATCGGCTGCCGCTGATGGTCCGCTTGGTCCGCCCTTGCAAGCCCCCGCTGGCAGCGTCGAGCCACATCGTCTCTCCGATCAAAACCACTTGTCCGGCCTGCGAAATCCGTGCCCGGCGCTGGCTATGCGCCGCCACCTCTGTCTATCGTCCTTCGCAGCCCGACAGCAGGAGCCCGCATCATGAGCACCGCCCCCAAGCCGCCCGAGCAGGAGAACGACAGCGGCGGCGAATATTTCGAGGCGCCGATTGTCAGTGAGCACGAGGCCGACCAGACCTCGGACGAGCACCTCGAAACGCCCGAAGTACCGGACTCGGAACCATCGGGCCCCGGCGCCCACCGCGGCAAGCCGAAGAAAAAACCGTCGGCGATATCGGGCCGCAAATTCCGCAAGCGCGATCTCGTGCGCATCGACACGCTGCGCCCGAGCCTCGCCGACCGCATCCACGCCGATCATCCCGACCTGCCGGCCGGCGCCCGCATCAGCCGCGCCGAACTCGGCCGCTACCGCATGCGCTACATGAAGGAGCTGCTGCAGCAGGAGCACGGCGAATTCTCCGAGCTCGACCGCCAGGTGGTCGAATCGATCGCCAGGCAAGACACGATTTCCGAAAACTCGGAGGAGGAGTTCGAGGAGCACCGGACGTTTGCCGACCGCGTCTCCGACAACATGGCGGCCTTCGGCGGCAGCTGGTGGTTCCTGATCTCGTTTGCCAGCGTGCTGCTGGTGTGGATCGGCATCAACCTGCTCGAGGGTATGAGGGCCGCCTTCGATCCCTACCCGTTCATCCTGCTCAACCTGCTGCTCTCCTGCATCGCCGCCATCCAGGCGCCGATCATCATGATGAGCCAGAAGCGGCAGGAGACCAAGGACCGCCTGCGCTCCTTCAACGACTACCGCGTCAACCTCAAGGCCGAGCTCGAAGTGCGCCATCTGCACGAAAAGCTCGACTACCTCATCTCGCGCCAATGGACGCGGCTCGCCGAAATGCAGCAGATGCAGCTCGATGCGATGCACGAACTGGCCGGCGCGAAGAAGGCCAAGCGCACGGTGCGCGGGCGCCGGACGGTGAAGAGCGAAGCGGGGGAGTAAGCAAAGCTGCGGTTCCTCGCCCCCACAAAGTGGGGGGAGGTGGCTCGGCGAAGCCGAGACGGAGAGGGGGAGCGCCATATGCGACAGGCCCCACCGACGAAGCGACCCTCTGAAACCCCCAATCACCAATTGCCCGTTGAAGCCCGCCCCGGCTTCCGCTAAGAAGCCGTGACTTGCCGGTTCACCGGCTGGTTCGTTTTCCGGATCACCGGGAAGCACCCGTAGCTCAGCTGGATAGAGCGCTGCCCTCCGAAGGCAGAGGTCACAGGTTCGAATCCTGTCGGGTGCGCCAGCCGCCACATTTGTCCTCACGGCATACGATCTGAAACGACCCGCCTAAGCCGATTTGGCTGTTTTGAACTTGTCGAATTCCTTGGGGAGCTTCTCCAGAATCTGCTCTGGCGAGAGCGCAAATAGGTCCCACGTAACGTCCAGCTGTTTGCGGACAGTAGCCAGTCTTCTTGATGATCCACCTTTCTTGGTGCCTGAGCCACGCCGAAGTTTGCCTGTGGTGGGATCAAAATAGAGCGTTTTTGCAGCGGCTTGAAAAGCCGGGTGGAACATATCCTGCTGGCTGGTTAGCTGCTCACGAACTTCTCCGGGAACGGAAGGCGGTCCGAGTAGAAGATGGTCGGCATTGCTGCCAAATGACGAGAGTAGCAGAACCGGCATTCTGATCAGGTGACGTTGTCCCTTCTGAAAATCGCTTGCCTCACTGGGATACCAGCGGTGCACTTCGCCGAGTTTTCGCTTTCCGTCTTTCCGCCGTGGATAAACTATGTCCCGACAGACAAAAGCCAGCCACGCCCAGAGACCGGGGCGGTCGAAAAGCGTGTTGATATTGTTTTTACCAGCCGACTTGAAAATGGCCGCTGCCATATCGCGACTTGTGACCCATTCAATCACCTCAAAGCCATGCGTTCCGTCGATGCGTTTTGCAATCGCAGGATTGTCGAGGCTAACGGCGTCTTCTTCAAGAAGTCCATGAAACGCCTCCTGAAAGGCATCAAGGCCTGCTCCGGTAAATTCGTAAAGTCCCGAAAATTTCACTTGTCTCCTCCCTTATCTAGCAGGAGCTCAATGATTCGGTCGGAGAGCTTATGCCGCTGACTAAAGCTGTCGATCATCCCATCAATCCATTCACGCCGCTCCCTGTTGTCGCTTGGATAGGCCGGCGGGGAATTTCCCGGCGCCAGTGCGTCAGCCCATTTGAGCCAATCGTTCATCCAGTCGGTTTCTTCTGGGTTTTCGTGATCAAGAATATCCGTGAAAACCTGTTGCATAATGGCCGGCATGATAGTGCCTACAAAGATCGGATCACTCTTCGCCCATGACTTTGGATTCGGAATTCTGTCGTCGATCTGAATGACTGGATGGGCATTTTCCTCGATGTTCAGCCTCCATGTCCTTGGTGCAATCTTCGCAGGGAGGAAATTCAGCAGACCGCGCACACCGCCCTGCTGCTCGGGATGATCGGAATTAAGTCTCCAGGACTTCGTACTCCCGAGAAGAACGCCCAGCCGCTCACCATCTGCGTTGGCAACGCGTAGCTGGCAGGTGGGATCGTCATAGGTCTGGTTCTTGAGATCAATCGCGGTCTTGAGATTTCCGAGAGTGCCGAAATCGACCAGCTCTACCTGCTTGTTCTCGACCAGTTTCACCATGACGCGTGCGGACTGTGGGAAGCTTTTGAACGAATGCAAGTCGGCGATCGTAAATGTCAGCACCTTCTTGTCTGCAACCTTGCGCATCGAAATGGTGGCGCAGCTTCTGGGCAGCTGCTTTCTGCCCGTCAGTCTAATCGTTCTGCGCATCTTTCCAAACCTTGATGTTGGTGTCAATTTCGCGCCGAGCGTCAAAGCCCGTCACCTCAATGTTGCAGCCCGGTCCGCAATTCTTGGCCGTCAGCTTGTTCTTCGTGAAACTTGGTTCACAACCATTCATGGCGGTCTTCAGCTCTGAAGGCCGAAAATCATATTCGCTCCATGAAGGCTTCCGGGAACCGTCGGCATATGCCATCGAAACTGACACGTTCACGGGCCAGTCGGCGTAAGCAGGGTTCGCCGTTAGTCTGAAACCGTCATCAAGCGTCTGCACAAGCAGGGCAGGTATGCGTGGAGGCGGCGGAGGAGGTGGCGGGGGTGGAGGCACGTCCGGTTTGCCGCCTTGAATCTTCTTCTTGCTAGGGCTCAGCGGATCTGGAAGAGCAAAAAATGCATCGAAAACATCGATGTCCGGCTCAGTGATTTCTGGTGTCAGCAGTGCGCGCAGATCACCCGGCAGGCCTTTAACAAAACGCTTCGTGCGTATTGGGGTTCGGTAGCCTTTTGCCTCCAGTTTTGCCACGATCTCCTTTGATTCAAGGAGATCGAGGTGAGCTTTGCCTTCGCAGAGGTTTAGAAATGTAGCCAGCTCCTCATCATCAATCAGCAGGACAACATCAAGCTCTCCAGGCGCAGACGCTTTTACCTCGGGCAGGCTCATGCCTTCGCGGAACAGTCGGTCGATAGGAAGCATTTCATCGGGCGTCCGCCGGATTACTGCCGTAAGTGAAACTGGGAGAACCTTTGAAGCCTGGGCCAGTTCAAAGGAGAGTGAAAGGGTTACCGGTTTTGCGTCGGTACAAACTTGCTGTAGCTGTTTGACCTGCAGAGACATAATGTCATTATCCTTCCCAGATACAAGCCTATGTTCTCTGTATGTTCTTGATTTCACCAACCCCGATTGGAACTTAGTGGAGCCAGCTACGGCCTTGACAGCTATCAACCGGCCTTCACCGCCCTCACACTCTCCCTTTCCACCAACGGGCACTCCAGCTTCGTAATGGGATAGCGCCCCCGCCCAGGCGCCGCCGGCGCCTCCAGCTGTTCGATCGCCCACTGGCCCGGGCCATGTGCGGCAGGATCGAGGTCGTCAGCGGCGGGAAGAGGTGGCGGCCTCGTCGTCGAAGCCGACGACGGAAATGTCCTGCGGCAGGCCGGTTTCCTGCAGCGCCTCGTGGCATCCGATCGCGGTGCGGTGCTCCAGTAGAAGGCGCGGTCGCCGAGCGCCAAAGGTAGCTTGTATCGTGAATACGGCGTCGAGCCCCACCTACCCCTGCATCACCTCCCGCAGCCACCCGACAATCGCCTCAAAATCAATCGCCCTCGTCGTATCAACCTCGAACACCGCCCCGCGCCGCAGCGGCTCGGCGCGTTTGGCCAGTTCGATCAGTTCGGGGATATAGGCGGCACCGGGATGGCCGGGGAGGCGCTGGTCGAGGCGGGCGCGGTAGCGCTCGGCCAGGACCTCGCCGGGGGCGTGGCACCAGATTTCGAAGGTCTCTTCGACGCCAGCGCGGCGCAAATGGTCCTCGAGCACCTGGCGCGGCTGGAAGCCGAACCAGGCATCGACGACGAAGATGCTGCCCGCCGGGGCTTCCGCGACGACCGACCAGATGGCCTGGTAGCTGGCGCGGCCGAGCGTGCGGTTGAACGCGCGGTCGCCGCCGCCGAGCACTTCGAGGAACGGGTTCTTGATCGTATCCAGCGCCAGCAAGGGCCAGCCCATGCGCTCGGTGATGCCGCGCGAGACCGTGCTCTTGCCGCTGGCGGGGATGCCGTTGACGAGCACGGCGCGCCTGCCGCGGTCGGGCAGGGCGGATGGTAAGGACACTGGCGACGCCTGGGGCGACACTTGGCTGGCTGTCGCCGCCGCCATCGCCTGCAGGCCGGCGCCGATGACGCCGGCGTCGTCGCCGAGCCGCGCCGGTTCCACCGGGCACTGGTACCACGCAGCCAAAGCGGGGGCCCTGGCAAGCGCCTTGTGCGCGGCGTGGCCAAGTCCGCCGCCGAGCAGCACCAGATCGGGGGCGAACATGGCGACCGCGGTGTCGATCGCCGCTCTGAGCGGCCCGGCCCAGGCTTCCAGTATGCCGCGCGCAACAGCGTCGCCGCCTTCATCCCTGGCGAAAAGCTGATCGACCGAAACGTCCGGACCGAGGCCGGCGCGTGCGATGTGGCGGCCAAGCGCGGTGCCGGAGCTGATGGTTTCGACGCAGCCGCGACGACCGCAGATGCAAGGCTCGCCGCTCAGGTCGACGCCGATATGGCCGAGCTGGCCCGCCGTCGCCTTGCCGCGCACGATCCGCCTGTTTTCAACGACCGCGCCGCCGATGCCGGTGCCGATGGTGAACATGACGATGTTTTCATGGCCGGCGGCGGCACCCCGCGCCATCTCGGCGATCAGCGCCATGTTGCAGTCATTGTCGATGATGACGGGCTTGCCGGCCAGGCCTTCCAGCTGTTGCGCCAAGGCGACCGAAGCGAGGTCGACATAGCCGCCGGACAGCACCGCGCCGCGCCGCGCATCGACGCGCCCGGGCACGCCGACGCCGATCGCCGCCACTTGCGGAGCGTCAAGCCGGCGCACCATGTCGGCGATGCGGCCGAGCACGAGCTCGGGATCGGGCGCGCTTTTCTCGGACAGGCGCTCGAGGATTTCGCCGCTGGCGGAAATGCGGGCGGCGCGCAAATTGGTGCCGCCGATATCGATTCCGATGGCCATCGAATTATCTTGCCGTTTGACCATGATCTTTTCCGAAAACCGGTTCCACTTTTCGGGATCATGGTCGAGAGGCATGACGTCCCGTACTTGTCTGGCCCTGCTCCAAGGTGTGTTGAGATTCAGGTCAGGCCGAGTCGAGAATGGTGGCTTCCGAGAACCGGAGCGGAGCGTACTTATAGTACGTGAGCACCGGAAGCGCAGATATCAGCCATTCGCAGGCCGGCTGAATATCGACAACAGCTAGGCCGCCTTGCGGCGATAGTTTCCAATCACCGCCTGAAGCTCGCGCAATCTCGACACGGCGATAGTCCTGAGCTTTTCACGCTGAATGTCACGGTCGAGCGAGATACAGTCCTTCCACAGCGAGCGGCCGGCGATGACACCCGAGGCGCCGTTCTTCATCGCGATTTCGACCTGGCCGAGGAACGTCGAATGGTTGACGCCGGCCGACAGCACCGCCCACGGCACCTCGCCGGCCATGCTGGTGATCCTGGCGCAGGCTTCGGGCGTGCCGGGATAGGGAAGCTTCAGCACCTTTGCCCCGCATTCCAGCGAAATCCTTGTGCCCTCCTCGACCAGCGAGGGGATGCTGGCCGCATAGTCCTCCAGGCTTTCGCCCTCGAGCTGATAGGTCAGGAACTCGACGACGAGCAGCAGGTCCTCCTTGCCGAAATCGGCGATGCACTGGCGCAGAATGGCGATGTTGTGCTCGTTCGCTTCCGGTTTGTCGGCCCTGAGATAGACCATGATCTTGCCGCCGGTGCCGCCCAGTTCGCGCACGCGGCGCGCATCGATGCCGGGCACCAAGCGCGACAGCCGGTAGCCATCGGACGAAACATCGAAGCCGGAGGCGTCGAGGCCGATGAGCAGCGCCGTATCGCGGTTCAGCACCCCTTCATCGACCACCCGCGGCACCGCGCAGAGCGGGTCGAGCAGCACGCAGGAGGCCTGGCTGGCGAGGTAGCGCGTGATGTCGGCCTTGGTGTCGCCCAGCATGTCGTTGGTGATCCTGGCCTGTGCTTCGGGGTCCGATGCCAGCAAGGTCCGCATGCCGCCGCGCTGGTCGCAGGCGATGGCCATCATCGCCCCGTCCTTGCCGCAGATCTGCTGGTAGCCGCGCAACTCCGCAGTCGTCATCTTGGTCATGGTGCTTTGTCCGATGTTGGCGCCCCCGGCGCAAAATCCCGTGGGAACAGAATAAGGTTCAGTCTTTACCCGCGTGCGGGCAGGGCCGCGCTATCGAACCGGAAATCCGGTCTGCCCCGCAATCCTGGCGTGGAACCGAACCCACGTTGCAGGTCTGCCGGATTTGCGCGATAACTCGATCAGTCGCCGGACCTGTAACACATTGCTGAAAGGAATTGCAAGCTGTCTGTTCCTCCTGCAAACGATGCGGCCGCATCGCGGACGATGCTGCACACGGTCGCCAAGATGCATTACGAGGCGGAGATGTCGCAGGTCGATATCGCGCGGCGGCTCGGCGTCTCCACCGCGACCATATCGCGGCTGTTGCAGCGGGCGCGGGCAGAGGGCATCGTACGGATCGAGGTTCTCGATCTTGCAACGCCCGAAATCATCACCACGCAGCTGATCGACGGGCTCGGGCTGCGCAATGCCGCGGTCATCGAGACGCCGGCCGCCGGCGCGCTGACGGCGCTGGCCGCACCGCTCGGCGCCATGCTCAGGCAAGCGGACCTTTCGGCCGGCTCGGTGGTCGCCATCGGCTGGGGGCGCGCCATCCGCGAGGCGATCCGGGCAGGTCTGCCGCGCATTCCCGGCGTGCTGACCGTCGCGGCCACCGGCGGCATGCAGCAGCAGGCGGCGCATTTCCAGATCAACGAGTTCGTGCGGCTGGCCGCCGAGGAGTTCGGCGGGACGCCGCATTTCATCCATGCGCCCTACCTGCCATCCAGTGAATTGCGCGAGGTCTTCCTTGGCGACGCGGCCATTGCCGACAGCGTCGCGCTTTGGGACCGAACCGATGTCGCGATCGTCGGCATCGGCCTGCCGCATGCCATCAATCCGCCCGAGGCAAGTGCTGCCACACTGAGCGAGCAGGCTTTGTTCCATGCGGCCGGAGACGTCATCCGCCACTACTTCGACGCCGACGGCACGCTTATCCCCTGGGAGGGCGAGAGCCGGATGATCGCGATGTCGCCGGCCCAGCTTCGCGCCGTCCCGCTGGTGATCGGTGTTGCCGCTTCGCCGGAAAAGGCGAGCGCCATCATCGGCGCCGTCCGCGCCAGGCTTATCAATGCGCTGATAACGGACACCAAGACGGCCCAGGCCATCCTCGAGGCGCTCTTGCCTCGGTAGAGGCGGTCGCGTCGATGCGTGTACCGGCCGCCTGATCGATCTCGAACCGGCCCGCGAGCCTGCGAAATCACCCGTCGTGTCGACAACGACTTGGGACTTTTGTTTGAGCATGATCTCCTTCGAAAACCGGTTTCCACTTTTCGGGATCATGCTCTAGTCTCCCGCGCGGGGTTTTGCGGAGCAGACAGATGTTGTCCGGTTTGAAAGCCTTTCGGTCCGGGAAATACCCGGTTGCAATTTCTTTCAGCAAAGTGTTACAACCTTCCAGCCAGGCACGCATGCGCGCCGGGCGGCGCGGTTCCCTTGACCTTGCGGAGGCGAGGAAACGGGACTGCTGATATCAGGCGGGTCGGGTTCGACCGGCTGACCTAACGACTTGGGGCGCCTGGGAGGAGCTGCCCGTGACAGCAAGCAGGCGACCCGCTTTCCGGCCGTCGGCGCATTTGCGATCCCTAGCCTGAACAAATTGACGGCCATTCCGATTTCAATCGCAACGGCAAATCTGCCAACACCCCTGAGGAGGATGTCATGAAGAAGATTGTTGCCGCGCTCGCGGCTCTCGCCATCGGCGCAACGGCGCTGATTGCGCCCGCGCAGGCGCAGGACAAGAAGTACACCATCGCGCTCGTTCCGGGCCTGACCACCGATGGTTTCTACATCACCATGCGCAAGGGCGCCCAGGCGGCCGCCGATGCGCTTGGCGTGACCCTGGTGTTTCAGGGTGCCCCGGATTTCAATCCGGTAACGCAGGTTCCCGTGCTTGACGCGGTCATCGCCAAGAAGCCGGACGCCATCCTGATCGCGCCGACCGACAAGGTTCAATTGGTCGAGCCGCTGCGCAAAGCCAATGACGCCGGCATTCCGGTGATCACCGTCGATACCTTCATCGGCAGCGGCGTCTACCAGACCGGCGCCGGCGATGCGGATTTCCCGCTGTCCTATATCGCTTCCGACAACATTCTGGGCGGCGAGATCGCCGCGCGCGCACTTGCCACCGCCATTGGCGACAAGGGCAAGGTCTACGTTTCAAACGTGAAGCCTGGCATTTCGACCACCGACCAGCGTGAAGTGGGCTTCAAGAAGGAGATGGCGGCCAACCATCCCGGCATCACTGTTCTCGAAACTCAGTTCAACGACAACGATGCCAACAAGGCCGCCTCGCAGCTGCAGGCCGTGTTCGCGCGCAATCCCGATCTGGTTGGCGTGTTCGGCGCAAACCTGTTCTCCGCGTTGGGTGCTGCCAATGGCGTCCAGCAGGCTGGGCAGACCGGCACCGTCAAGGTCGTGGCGTTCGACGCCCCGACCAGCATCGTCGACAACATCAACACCGGCCTGGTCGACGTTGCGATCGCCCAGCATCCGGCCGAGATCGGCTATTTTGGCGTCGTTTCAGCCTATGCCCATCTGACCGGCAATTCGATCCCGGTTTCGATCGGCACCGGCTTCACGATCATGGACAAGTCCAACATCGCGGATCCGAACATCTCGAAGTATCTTTACTCCGAATGATCCAGACGGCCCTGGTCTCCTTCCGGCGCGCCGGGAGGAGACCTGCGCCGGGTGACCCTGTTTGACGGAGGCCGCGCCGCGGATCGGAACCATTCATGACCTCAACATCACCAACCCAAGGCGAAACGCATGTCGCTCCTCAGGCGGATCACGGTGATCCGGCCAGGACCTGGATCGGGCGCATCGCCGAAGGGCGCGCCTGGCTGTTCCTCGCCGGCCTGATCATCTGTTTCGAGGTCTGGTCGAGGCTCTCCTTCGGCGCGACCTTTGTGCTCAACCCGTTCAACGTGCAGTCCATAGCGATATTTGCGGTGGCGCCGTTGCTGCTTGCGACCGGACAGACCTTCGTCATCATTTCGGGAGGCATCGACCTCTCGCTGGGCTTCATCATGGGCCTTGCGGCCGTCGTTGCCGCCCATGCCACCAACATGGCGGGAGCCGCAATCCCGTTGCCGCTGGCAATGCTGGCGGGCATTCTGGCGGCCGTGCTCGTCGCCGGCGTGCCGGGTATCATCAACGGCCTTTTGATCTCGCGGCTGAGGATTCCGCCCTTCATCGGAACGCTCGGCATGTTCGGCGTGGCGCGCGGCGCTGCCTATCTCCTTGCCGGCGGCACCACCGTGCCGGTCCAGAATTCATGGTTCGCGCTGCTCGGCAACGGCAAGTTCCACGGCGTGCCCTATCTTGTCATGATCACCGCAATCTTCGTCGTGGTGATGCACTACATTCTGAGCCAGACCCGGTTCGGCCAGCACAACTACGCCATCGGCGCCAATGTGCAGGCGGCGCGTCGCGCCGGCATCGACATCAGGGGGCACATACTGCGTCTCTATGTGCTTTCGGCGATGTGCGCCGGCCTCGGTGGCGCGCTCTACGCGGCGCGCTTCACCGCGGGCGCTGCCCAGGCAGGCGAACCTTTGCTGCTCGACAGCGTCGCGGCCGTGGTGATCGGCGGCGCCAGCCTGTTCGGTGGCTCCGGCACCATCTTCGGGACGGTCGCCGGCGCATTGGTGATCGCGGTCATCCAATACGGGCTGGTTTTCGTCAATGTCGAGCCGTTCTGGCAGTTCATCGCCGTCGGCCTCGTGATCATTATCTCCGTCCTTATCGACCAGGCGCAGCGCCGGTTCAGTGGAGCTCGCCAGGATGAGTAGTTCGCAGCAAACCACACCGCTTCTCGAAGTCCGCCACCTGTCCAAGCACTTTGGTGCCGTCCAGGCGCTCAACGATTTCTCCATGGCTGTGCGGCCTGGAGAAGTGGTAGCGCTGGCGGGCGACAACGGCGCCGGCAAGACCACGCTGATCAAAGCGATATCGGGCGTGTTTCAGCCGACGGGCGGGGAGATCCTGCTCAGGGGGCAGCCGGTGACATTCGCGACACCGCAGGAGGCGCGCGAAAAAGGCATCGAGACCATCTATCAGGACTTGGCGCTGGCCGACAATTTGTCCATCGGCGCCAATATCTTCCTCGGCCGTGAACCGATGCGCAAGGCCTTCGGCTTCCTGCCGGTGCTCGACCGCAAGGCCATGGCGGTGGCCGCCAAGCAGACCATGGGGCGGCTGGATTTCCATGTCAGCCGGCTCGATGCCCCGGTCAGCAATTTCTCCGGCGGCCAGCGGCAGGCTGTCGCCATCGGCCGAGCCGTCTACTGGGACGCGCAGATCCTGATCATGGACGAACCGACCGCGGCACTCGGCGTGCCCGAGCAACGCAAGGTGATTTCGCTCATCCACCAGCTCAAGGCGCAAGGGCGGGGCGTGATCTTCATCTCGCACAATCTGCAGGACATCTTCGCCGTTTCCGACCGCATCGTCGTGCTGCGGCGCGGCGTCCAGGCCGGCGAGCGCAAGATCTCGGAGACGAACCATGACGAAGTCGTCAAGCTGATGGTTGGCGGGTAAGACGCCGGCCCGCGAGCAGATGCTTTAACCCACCGACGCTTCGCTCGAACTCGCGGACGAGCCGACCACAGCCCTCACACTCTCCCGCTCCACCAGCGGGCACTCCAGCTTCGTAATCGGATAGCGCCCCCGTCCAGGCGGCGCCGGCGCTTCGAGTTGTTCGATCGCCCATTGGCCCATCGCCATGTGCGGCAGGATCGATGTCGTCAGCGGCGGGAAGAGGTGACGGGCGATTTCCTCGTCGTCGTAGCCGACGACGGAAATGTCCTGCGGAATGTGCAGGCCGGCTTCCTTCAGCGCTTCGTAGCAGCCGATCGCGGTGCGGTCGTTCTGGCAGAAGATGGCGGTCGGGCGGTCCCTCAGCGCCAGCAGCTTGACGGTCGCGGCATAGCCGGCGCTGGCCGACCAGTCGCCCTCGACCACCAGTTCCGGATCGAACGGGATGTCGGCGGTGGCGAGCGCGCGGCGGTATCCCTTCAGCCGGTCTTGTGCGGCCTGCATCCAAGGCTCGCCGGTGATGGTGGCGATGCGGCGATGGCCGTGGCTGATCAGATGGCGGGTCGAGCTCTGACCGCCGGCGATCTCGCTCGGCACCACGGCCGGGAAGGCGTAATCCGCCGTGTAGCAGTTGAGCAGGATCACCGGAATGTCGAGGCCGTAGAGATAGTCGGGCGCTGATATCTCGCGGGTGAAGATGGTCATGTAGATCAGCGCCGAAATGCCCCGCTTGGTCAGCGCCGAAATGGCGCGCGGCTCCATGACGGCATCGCCCAGCGTCTGCGCCACCAGCAGCACATTGCCGGCATTCCACGAGGCCTGCCGCGCGCCTTCGATGGCGACGACGGCTTCCGGGCTGGTGGCAAGCTGGTCGACGGCGAAGCCGATCACCCCATCCAGTCCTTCGAAGGCGGGGATCGGCGGATGAAGAGCCGAGAAGGCGGGCGCCGCATAGCCAAGGGTTCGCGCGGCCTCGATCACCCGTTCGCGGGTCTGCTGCGACAGCCGGATGCCGGGCGAATTGTTGAGCACGAAGGAAACGGTCGCCTGCGAGCAGCCGGCGGCCCTGGCTATGTCGGTCATGGTGACGCGACCCCTGGCGCTCTTCGCCGGCGCCTTGCGGCGCTTCACTGTGTCGATGGCCGGCTCCGTCGTCTCGCTCATGGCACCTCCAAATCCCAGTCTGTCTAGCGGCAGCCCGTCAGGCCGGCAAGGTGGCGTGACGCCGTCTGGTTATCGTGACCGTCTCAGGTATTTATATCTATTAGTACCTTCAGCGTCCATCCGCCTTACAACTCCATACAGCCCGTATCTCAAACATCGCAAGGCCTGGGCTTCGGCGCAGCCATGGCGGCGGCTCGCCGGCGGACACGCCGTGAAGCCGCAATCCCGCCCTCGGAGATCGCCTCAAAACTAATACTGTTTACTAATACAAAAATGCGCTGTACCGTCAATCTGTCGCGTCCGACCCGGTTGGGTGCGGAAGCGGCGGGAGTGTACGCAAATAGCCCGATGGCAAGCGGATCCTACCTCCGCGAGCCATGTCTCGGATATGTGATATGTCAGACAAATCGGACTATTTACGAACGAAGGATGAGTCTCTAAGGTCCGTATCGTGGCTGAAACGACGCCATTCTTTCGGTGCCGGGAATCCCTTTGAGGAGGAGGGGTCCAAGCTGCAAACGGCAAATCAGGTCAGTGCAAGATCGGTCAGTCTGATGACTGAGCCAAACGGGAGGTTGAACATGAAATCCTTGATACGAACTGCATCCGTAGCCGCCACGGCGCTGCTGCTCGGCCTGTCGGCCACGGCAATCGCGCGCGCCGACGACAAGCCGACGCTGGCCTTCGTCGTCAACGGCGCTTCCGATTTCTGGAAGGCCGCCGAAGCCGGCGTCAAGAAGGCGCAAGGCGAACTGCCGGACTACAATCTCGAGCTCAAATATCCCGAGCAGTCCTCGGTCGCCATCCAGCAGCGGCTGATGGACGATCTGGTGACGGCCGGCGTCAAGGGCATCATGGTCTCCGCCGTCGATCCCAAGACCTCGACCGATGGTCTCAACAAGATCGCTTCGGAAACGGCGCTGTTCACCACCGACTCGGACGCCCCGCAGACCAAGCGCGTCGCCTATATCGGCTCGTCCAACGTCGATGCCGGCAAGCAGGCGGCCGAAATCGCCAAGAAGGCGATGCCCAATGGCGGCAAGTGCCTCGGCTTCGTCGGCCTGCTCGGCGCCGACAATGCCAAGGAGCGCATCCAGGGCATGAAGGACGGTCTGGCCGGCACCAAGATCGAGCTCATTGACGTGCGCGGCGACGACATCGACCAGGCGCGCGCCAAGAAGAATGTCGAGGACGCGCTGGTCGCCAGCCCCGACGTCACCTGCATGGTCGGCTTCTATTCCTACAACACGCCGCGCATCTATGAAGCGCTGCGCGATGCCGGCAAGCTCGGCTCGATCACCGTCGTCGGTTTCGATGACGATCCGATCACGCTGGGCGGCGTCAAGGAAGGCACCGTTGCCGCAACCGTCGTGCAGCAGCCCTTCGAATGGGCCTATCAGGGCATGAAGCTGATGGCAGCCTACCTCAAGGGCGACAAGTCGGGCATCCCGGAAGGCGGCCTCATCATCATCCCGACCAAGATCATCGGCAAGGATGACGTCGACACCTATGCCGCCAACCTGAAGGCGATGTCTGGAAACTGAGACCACAAGCAGTTCAGCCGGCTCAACTTTGCTTGAGCCGGCTGCGCGCATTGACGAACACCGCGAGGATCGTCAGTCTGCCGAGAGGTCGGCCCGCCAATCGCTGTCAGGCATGATGAACTATTCCGACACATCCATTGTTGCGACCACCCCGTTCCTCAGCCTCGAGAACGTGCGCAAGACCTATCCGGGCGTCGTCGCGCTGGACGGCTTCTCCATGGAGGTCAGGCCGGGCGAGGTCATAGGCCTCGTCGGCGAAAACGGCGCCGGCAAATCGACCTTGATGAAGATCCTCGGCGGCGTCACCACGCCGGACAGCGGCACGATCACGGTTGACGGCACCGCTCACCAGGGCCTGACCGTCGAAGGCAGCCTGGGTTCGGGCATCGCCTTCGTCCACCAGGAACTCAATCTGTTCGACAATCTCGACGTCGCCGCCAACATCTTCTTCGGCCGCGAGCCGTTGCGCGCCGGGCCGCTCAAGCTCGTCGACCGCGCAAAACTGCGCGCCATGGTGGCACCGCTGTTGAAGCGCGTCGGCGCCAATTTCTCCGCCGACACGCCGGTCTCCGCTCTGTCGTTGGCCCAGCAGCAGATGGTCGAGATCGCCAAGGCCCTGTCGATCGAGGCAAGGCTGGTCATCCTCGACGAGCCGACGTCGAGCCTGCCGCTCGCCGAAACCGACAAATTGCTCGACGTCATCAAGGCGTTGAAGGCTGATGGCATCAGCGTCATCTTCATTTCGCACCGCCTGCACGAGGTCGAGCGCGTCGCCGACCGCGTCGTCGTGCTGCGCGACGGCATGCTGGCCGGCACACTGGGCAAGCACGACATCGGCCACGACCAGATGGTCAAGCTGATGATCGGCCGCATGCTGAAAGAGCGCGAAAAAGCCTCGGAAGCCGCGCGTGCGCCCGGCGCCACGGCTCTTTCGGCCAAGGCCATCCGCACGCCAGCCTATCCCGGCCGGCCGGTCGACCTCGACGTCAGGCGCGGCGAAATCCTCGGGCTTGCCGGCCTTGTCGGTTCCGGCCGCACCGAACTGGCGCGGGTGTTTTTCGGCATCGACTCGAAGCTCGGCGGCGCGCTCGAACTCGACGGCAAGCCGCTTGCGCTGGCTTCCGCGGCGGATGCCGTCGCGCATGGCATCTTCCTGGTGCCGGAAGACCGCAAGCTGACCGGCATCCTGCTCGACCTGTCGATCGCGCAGAACATTTCGCTGCCCAATCTGCCGGCGCATGCGCGGCGCTCCCTGGTCTCGGCCAGTGCCGAGACCGCGACCGCCGAGAAGCAGAAGAAAGATCTCGGCATCAAGGCGCCTTCGGTGCAGACGCGCACCGGCACGCTGTCGGGCGGCAACCAGCAGAAGGTTGTGCTCGGCAAATGGCTGGCCATGAATCCGAAAGTGATGATCCTCGACGAGCCGACGCGCGGCATCGACATCGGCGCCAAGGCGGAAATCTACGGGCTGATGCGGGCACTCGCCGACGCCGGCGTCGCCGTGCTGATGATCTCCTCCGACATGGAAGAGGTGATCGGCGTGTCCGACCGCATCGCCGTCATGCATGAAGGCCAGATCTCGGGCATTCTCGACAAGGATCGGTTCAGCCAGGAAAACGTGCTGCTGCTGGCGGTGGGCAAGCAGCCGAAATAGCGTTCTGTTTTGCCGCAGGTCTCGCGGAACCTGCTCAGGCAGGCATTGGGGAGAAGACGATGAGCAAGAAAGATCTCGGCCTGCTGATCCTGATCCTGGTGGTCGGGGCGATCGTGGCGATCATCAATCCACGCTTCCTGTTGCCGATCAACCTCGCCAACACCTCGAACCTGATCGGCCTGTTCGGCATCCTGTCGATCGGCCAGGCCTTCGTCATCATCACCGGCGGCATCGAACTGTCGGTCGGCTCGGTGGTCGCGCTGCTGGGAACGCTGTTCATCGACTTCATCGCCGTGCGCAACCTGGACTGGCCGCTGGCCTTCGTGCTGATCCTCTTCCTCGGCGCCATCATCGGCCTGGTGCATGGCTGGCTGATCACAAGGCTCAAATTGCAGCCTTTCGTCGTCACGCTCTGCGGCCTCTTGATCTACCGCGGCGTCGCCCGCTTCTACACCGCCGACGGCACCGCCGGCTTCGCCTTCGGCCAGAACTTTCCGGACCTCGAATTCCTCACTGCCGGCCGCTCGTGGGGCGTTCCCAACAGCTTCATCGCGCTGATCGTCATTTCCATCATCATGTGGGTGGTGCTGCACCGTTCGGTGTTCGGCCGCTATCTCTATGCCATCGGCAAGAACGAGGAGGCGGCGAAATATTCCGGCATCCGCACCGGCCGCGTCGTCATGGCCGCCTATGTCATCTGCGGCGTGCTGACGGCGCTGTCGGCGATCTATTTCGCCATGTACACGCGCTCGATTTCGCCAGCCAGCCACGGCCAGTTCTACGAGCTCTACGCCATTGCCGCAGCCGTGCTCGGCGGCTTCTCGCTGCGCGGCGGCGAGGGCTCGCTGATCGGCGTCATCCTCGGCACGGTGCTGCTGCAGGAGCTGCAGAACCTCGTTAATCTGCTCGGCATCCCATCCTCCCTCAACTTCGCGGTGATGGGCGGCGTCATCCTCATCGGCGTGCTGGTCGACCAGCAATGGGGCGTGTTCCGGGAACGGCGACTGATGCTCGACGCCACCCGCAAGGGCGTGGCGGGCCAAGCCGCGGAGTAGCACGGCGCGGACTTCCTTCTCCCCCTTGTTTGGACTGGGGACATCGCGCTTCTGTCCTCGAATGGCATCCCGAACCCCCTCGCGCAAAAGGCGCAAAACTGTTCGCGATGTCCTCGCACACCTGTTCGCGATGTCCCCAGTCCAAACACCCCTGTGGGAGAAGGGAAGAACTCTAGATCAGACCCGACATGTCGGAAAAAGCCATCGCCTTGCGCAGCACCTCGGCGAAGCGTTCGCCGGCCGCTTCGCGTGGGCCGCTGTTGTCGATCGAGGTGACGCCAGGTCCGGACAGGGTCACATTGGCGCTGCGCGCCAGGCGCGCCAGTACCTCGCCGCGCGACTCGCGGCCGCGCATCGCCAGCCGCTCGGCCAGCACCTCCGGCGAGGCGGTGATTTCGACGATGGCCAGATTGGCATAGCGCTCGCGCAGAACGGGAATGATCGCGCGCGATACGTTGGCCACCGTGACATGGCCGTTGGCGACCGCCCAGTCGACTTCGGCCGGGATGCCATAGCGCAGACCATGCGCCTCCCAGGAGATGGCGAAGGCGCCGTCGGCTTCGGCCTCGACGAAGGCGGCATCGGCCAGCGTGTCGTGGTCCTCGCTGGCGGCATCGCTCGGCCTGGTGATGACGCGGCGGACGAACTCCAGCCTTGTCTCGTCGGCAAAGCGGGCGCGGGCGTAGCCGATCACCGTGTCCTTGCCGGCGCCGCTTGGTCCAACCACGGCGACGAAGACGCCATCGCGGATCGGAAACGTCTCGGCAGACAATTCCCGCTCGATCAACGCCGACACCATCATGCGACCCGGCGCCCCTGCCGCCAGACGGTGCGCACGACCGGGATGTGATCGTCGACGCGCACGCGCACCAGATCGGCGCGGCGGCCCTGCTCGATGACGCCGCGGTCGGTCAGGCCAACCGCATCGGCCGGGTTCTTCGACACCATAGCGACCGCCTGCGGTAGGGAAATGCCTTCGACGACGTCGCCGAGGAAGAATGCGGACTGGATCAGGCTGAAGGGAATGTAGTCGGACGACAGGATGTCGAGCAGGCCGTCGCTGGCCAGCGTGCGGGCCGAGACATTGCCCGAATGCGAAGCGCCGCGCATGACGTTGGGCGCACCCATCAGCACGCCGAGCCCGGCCTCTTTCGAGGCCCTGGCGGCTTCTTCCGTGGTCGGGAACTCGGCGACGCGCACGCCCTGTTCGATCGCCTCGCCGACATGGCCAAGGGTGGCGTCGTCATGGCTGGCCAGCACGATGCCGCGCTCATGGCAGGCGGCGGCGATCACCGCCCGGTTCGGTGCCGAATTGAGCGCCGATTCCCCCATCCGCTTTTCGCAGAACACCTTGAAGTCGCGATCGGTCAGCTTCAGCTTGCGCTGGTAATAATAGGCATAGGTTTCGAGGTTGACGAACTGGCGCTGGCCGGGCGCATGGTCCATCAGCGATGCCAGCTTGACCCGCTCGTCGCCGTCGAAATTGGCGAATGCCTTGAGGCAGTCCGGCGCCGAAACCTCGCAGCGCAGATGGATGAAATGGTCGGCGCGCAGACGATCCTGCTGCACACTGTCCTCGATGGCGTCGGCCAGCTTGCGGATATCGGCTGATGTCAGGTCGGCATCTTCGTCCATGCCGACGCGCAAGGCGTCGAGCACGGTGGTGATGCCGGCGGTCGCCACCTGCGCGTCATGGGCGAGCACGGCGGCGATCGGATTCCAGCGCACCTTGGGCCGCGGCGCATAGTGGCCTTCGAGATGGTCGGTGTGGAGCTCGACCAGCCCGGGAATGATGTAATCGCCGCCCATATCCTCGCCGATCCGGCTGGTGCCGGTTTCGATGCCGGCGATAAAGCCATCGCGCAGCACCAGCGAACCCTCGACGATCTCGTCGGCAAGCACGATGCGGGCGTTGTGGAGAACAGTCTCGGCGGTCATTTCAGGCAGTCCTTGGTTATTCCGGCTGGGGTTGTTCCGGCAGGGTGTCAGGCAGTTTTTCTGGCGGAACGGCGCCCGAGTGCGTGATGCGAGAGCACCATGAACGGTGCGCCCGGTTCGGTTTCGACAAACAATGTCAGCGCATCCACCAGCACGGGCTGTTGCAGAATGTCCGCGAACAGACTGTCGATTGCTGCGCGCAAACGAGGGCTTTCCTGTGACGTTGCCCGGCCGGACAGCGTCATGTGGAAGCGAAAGGTCTCGAAGACATAGGGGTAGCCCCACTGGCAGAGATTGCGGAACTCGGCCGGCTTCAGCGAATCCGGGCTGCGCCGCTCAATCTCGGCTTCCGTCAGTGGCGCGCGAAACCGGTCGAAGCCAAGCACGACGTCATCGGCGAAGCGGTTGAGCGGAGGCAGCGAGCCTTCCGGCACCAGTGCGAAGAAGCCGTCGATCTGGCTGACGACGAGACGCGGGATGGTCACCACCGGCGTCGCCTCGGCAAAATGGTCGAGTGCGGCGCGCAGCGAGGCTTCCGTCTCGTTGGCGGCCAGGCGGAAAGGGGCTTTCAGCGTCGCGTGAAAGCCATAACGGCGCGCCGAAGCGGTGTGGAAAGCGACTTCCGCCGCCGACAGGTCGGCTACCGCCTCGACCGGCCTTGTCGCGGCGCCAAACGGGTCGCGGCCCAGCCAGTTGGCGGCGATCCGCGCCAGCTTCTCGTCCTGCCGGGGGGTGAAATAGATGGCATAACGCATGGGAAGTCCTCGTCAGTCCCGCTGCCATAGGTGATTTCCATGACGGATTGACGAAGCCTTGCAGGCATTCAGGTAACAAAACGGTGCGGCCGGGTCATTAGCCGACGATTTTTTCGTGCTGGACCAGTTGTTGCGAAGGCTGAACGAACCGGTCAGGCCTTCATCAGCCATTCGTGCTCGGGCGCATTGTGGAATTTCCACGTCCGCTTCGGTCCGGCCATGACGTTGAGATAGTAGAGGTCGTAGCCGTGGCAGGCGGCGCAGGGGTGATAGCCCTTTGGCACCAGCACGACATCGCCATCCTCGATCGCCATCGCCTCATCGAGCGCGCGATGGCCGTTCTTGTCGGCATCGGTGTAGACGCGCTGGAAGGCAAAACCCTGCGGCGGGTTGAGGCGGTGATAGTAGGTCTCCTCGAGATAGGATTCGGTGGGCAGATTGTCCTGGTCGTGCTTGTGCGGCGGATAGCTCGACGTGTGGCCGCCGGGCGTGATGACCTCGACCACCAGCAGCGAATCGGCCGGCTTGCCCTCCGGCAGGATGTTGGTGACGTAGCGCGTGTTGGTGCCCTTGCCGCGCACCTCCTGACCGAGATCGTTCGGTCCGATGACGCGAACCGGCAAGCCGCCGCCAAGGCCCGGCGCCGAGCAGACCGCCAGCTCCAGCTCGGTATCCGCCGTCACCGACCAGTCCGAGCCCTCAGGGACGTAGACCGACCAGGGCTTGCCCTCGAAGGGCGACATGCGTTCGCCGAGCAAGCCCAGGTCCTTGCCGCCGGCCGTGGCGCTGCCCTTGCCGGTGACGAACACCAGGCAGACTTCACGATCCTCCGTCTTGCCGGACGCGCTCGCGCCGGCCTTCAGCCGATGCAGGTCGAAACCGACATAGGTCCAACCTGCGATTTGCGGCGTCACATGGGCAACGCGGCCATGGCCCTTGTTGGCTTTGACGAGCAGCTTCGACATTGTGTCTCTCCTATCGCAATCTTCGAGATTGGCCGAAGCCTCCCAACTTCGTCATCCTAGGGCGTAGCACGAGCGAAGCTCCGTCGCGGAGACCCTAGGATCCATGCCGTAACCTCAGTCCAAGAACGCAGCGGAACGGAATTCTGCACCGCAGCGCCGTTTTGATGTCGCGGCATGGACCCCGGGGTCTGCGCTGCGTCGCTTCGCTCCTTGCTCCGCCCCAGGATGACGAAGCGAGGAGCGTTTCAGCCAATCTCCAACGCATGCGATCCGTTATGCGCGCAGTGCTCGACCCGTCAGCCTTCTGCGTCATAGGCCGCTTTATTCCTTTGGCTCGACCGGAGGCTTGGCCTCGTCGGCCGGCTTGTAGAGATAGAAGAACTGCCAGACGGCGTAGCCGGCGAAGCCGAGCGCAAGCACGCCCCAGAACGGCGTGCCGGTGGCGAATTCGATGATCGACCAGATGACGCAGACCGCGACGACGGCGACACGCCGCCACAAAGGCCGGAAGAAGGGGTGTTCGGAATCTTTCATCGGGCCAATCTACAGCAATCGGCTTCGCCGGGAACCCATCGCATCAGGCATAGGGAAGACCTAGCCCTAGGCATTGGGAAAGCCTTGCGTCTCCACCGTGTAGCCGGCGGCGGTCATGACGCGCATCAATTCCTTGTAGCCAACTTGAGCCATTCTGAGCGGCGGGTTCTTCTTCGGGTCCTGCTCGGCCTCGACCACGAACCAACCCTCGTAGCCATGGTCGGCGAAGCGCTGCACGATGGCGCCGAAATCCAGCGAGCCGTCGCCCGGTACCGTGAAGGCGCCCAGCGCCACGGCGTCGAGGAAGGACTGCTTCGTGCGGTCGAGCTTGTCGATCACGCCCATGCGCACATCCTTCACATGTACATGGCTGATGCGCTTGTGGTGGTTGTCGATGGCACGCAGTACGTCGCCGCCGGCAAAGGCCAGATGTCCGGCATCGAGCAGCAAGGGAATGCCTTCGCCCGAATGGCGCATGAAGGCATCGAGCTCCGGCTCCGTCTCGACCACCGCCGCCATGTGGTGGTGATAGGACAGCGGCATGCCTTGTTCGGCGCACCATTCGCCAAACTCGGTGAGGCGCTTCGCATAGGCCTTCATCTCGTCGTCCGACAGCTTCGGCTTGGTGGCCAGCGGCTTCGAGCGGTCGCCCTGGATCGAGCGGCCGACCTCGCCATAGACGATGCAAGGCGCGCTCACAGCCTTGAACAGGTCGATCATCGGCTGGATGCGATCCTTGTTGTCAGCCATCTCCCCATCGACCAGCGTGCCCGAGAACCAGCCACCGCACAGCGTGACATCGGCTGCCTTCAGGATCGGCAGCATGACATCGGGATCATTGGGAAAGCGCCGGCCCATCTCCATGCCTGTGAATCCGGCCGAGCGCGACTGGCGCAGACATTCTTCCAGCGACACGTCATCGCTGAGTTCCGCAAGATCGTCGTTCCACCACGCAATGGGGGACATGCCCAGTTTCGCTTTCAAGTCGTCGCTCCAGTTTCAGTTCGTATCTACCCTCCCCCTTGTGGGGAGGGTCGCTGCAAAGCAGCGGAGTGGGGTGCGGCGCCAGACCCCCACCCGGACCTACGGTCCGACCTCCCCACAAGGGGGAGGTAGGGGCGCCAGCATTTACATCAATCGCCCACGGTCTGCATCTGCCGCTTTTCGTCATAGGCCTTGCGCGCCGCGTTGACCTGCTGCCGTGCCGACACTTCCGGCACCGCCACATCCCACCATGTGCCGCCGGCATCGGTGGAAACCAGCGGGTCGGTGTCGATGACGAGCACCGTGGTGCGCGTATTCTTCTTGGTTTGTGCCAGCGCGTTTTCCAGCCCGGCAATCGACGGCACCTTTTCGGCAATCGCGCCCAGGCTCGCCGCATGCGCGGCAAAGTCGATGTCGGGCAGGACCTCGTGGCGCGAGTCCTTCAGGAGATTGTTGAAGTTGGCGCCGCCGGTTGCCATCTGCAGCCGGTTGATGCAGCCATAGCCGCGGTTGTCGAGCAGCACGATGGTCAGCTTGAGGCCGAGCATCACCGAGGTGGCGATCTCCGAATTCAGCATCAGATAGGAGCCGTCGCCGATCATGACGACGACCTCCTCGCCGGGCTTCGCCATCTTGGCGCCGAGCCCGCCGGCAATCTCGTAGCCCATGGTCGAGAAGCCGTATTCGGCGTGATAGGAACCGGGCGCGCCGGCTTGCCAAAGTTTGTGCAGTTCTCCCGGCAGGCCGCCGGCGGCATGCAGCAGCGTCACACCGGAGCCCATGGCGCGCTGCACCGCGCCGATCACCTGCGCATCGGACGGATAGGCGGCATTGGTCGACGCCGTCACCTTGGCGGCCTCGGCCTGCCAGGCCGTCTTGCCGGTGGCCGCATTGTCGGTCCAGGTGGAAGGTGCCTTCCAACCCTTCAGCGCAGCACCCAGCTCGGCCAGGCCCTCGGCCGCATCGGCAACCAGCGGCAGCGCGCGGTGCTTGCCGGCGTCGAAAGGCTGCACGTTGAGCCCGATGATGGTCTTGCCGGAATTCTTGAACAGCGCCCACGAGCCGGTGGTGAAGTCCTGCAGGCGCGTGCCGATGGCCAGCACGACATCGGCTTCCTCCGCCAGCCGGTTGGCGGCAGAAGTGCCGGTGACGCCGATCGCAGCCATGTTGAGCGGATGGTCGTCCGGCAGCGAGGATTTGCCGCCTTGCGTCTCGCAGACCGGAATGCCGGCGCCCTCGGCGAACTTCGCCAGCCCTTCCGAGGCTTGCGAATAGAGGACACCGCCGCCGGCGATCACCAGCGGCTTCTTTGCTCCCTTGAGCGCGGCGACAGCAGCCGCAAGCTCGTGGCGATCCGGACGCGGCCGGCGCTGGTGCCAGACCCGCTCGGCAAAGAAGCTCTCGGGATAGTCATAGGCCTCGGCTTGCACGTCCTGGCAAAGCGACAGCGTCACCGGCCCGCACTCGGCCGGATCGGTCAGCACGGCCATGGCGCGGCTGAGCGCCGGGATGATCTGCTCCGGCCGGGTGATGCGGTCGAAATAGCGCGACACCGGCCGGAAACAGTCATTGACCGTCGCCGTGCCGTCGGAGAAATCCTCGGCCTGCTGCAGCACCGGATCTGGGATGCGGTTGGCGAAGACGTCGCCGGGCAGAAACAGGACGGGTAACCTGTTTACATGGGCGAGCGCCGCCGCCGTCACCATGTTGAGCGCACCGGGACCGATCGAAGAGGTCGCCGCCATGAAGCGGCGGCGGAAATTGGCCTTGGCATAGGCGATCGCCGCATGCGCCATCGCCTGTTCGTTGTGGGCGCGGAAGGTCGGCAGTTCGTCGCGGACCTGATAGAGCGCCTCGCCGATGCCGGCGACATTGCCGTGACCGAAGATCGCCCAGACGCCGCCGAAGATCGGGACTTTGCTGCCGTCGATGTCGGTCATCTGGCGCGACAGGAAGCGGGTCAGCGCCTGCGCCATCGTCAGGCGGATTGTCTTGCTCATGGTGTTTTCCTCCGCAGTCTTTATGCCGGGCCTTCTTATGCCGCCTTGCGGCCGCGCGCGGCAAGCCACGCTTCGGTCAGCTGTTCGAAGCGCTGCGCCATGTCGGCGATCGCATCGTCATCCGACATCTTGCCGGCCAGCCATTGTTCGGCTGCGTGGACGAAGATGGTGCGGCCGACGGCAAAGCCCTTGACGATGGGCGCCTTGGCGGTAGCGGCGAAAGCCGCTTCCAGCTCGTCCTGCGGCGCCTCCAGGCCAAGCAGCACGACACCACGGCACCACGGATCGTGCTTCAGGATGACGGCTTCGATCCTGGCCCACGCCGCTGCCGAAGCCTGCGGCTCGAGCTTCCACCAGTCCGGCTTGATGCCGAGCGCATAGAGCTCTTCCAGCGCGCGCGGGATCGTCGTGTCGTCGAGCTTGCCATGCTTGCCGGCGATGATCTCGACGAGAAGTTCCCTGCCCACTTTCCGCGCGCCTTCGAACAGCGCGCGCAGCTTCTGCTGCTGTTCTTCCTTGAGCGCCGCCGGATCGTCGGGATGATAGAAGCACAGGCACTTGATGCAGTGATCGACCGGCCATTCGGTGAGCTGCGAGCCGATGTCCTGCGAGAATTCGAAGCGCAGCGGCCGCGAGCCCGGCAACTCCACCGGCCGGCCAAGCCAGTTGAAGGGATGATGCGCGAATTCGAACATCGCCTTGCGGCCATGTTTCTCGTCGATCAGCATGCCGTAGCCGTCGCGGCCGGCGGCGACCTTCGCCGCAGCCTTGACCGCCAGCACCTTGAAATCCTGGATGCGTGCGGGATCGGCACCGGCCTTCGCAGCCACATCCTCAAGCTGGACGCGGTGGTCGCAGGCGAGCGCCATCAGCGAGGGAATGTCGCGCCGGCGCGTCGTTGCCCAATGGATGTGGTTGATCGCCTCGTCCTTGCGCAGCGCCAGATGCTTGCTGCTGTTCTTGAGGAAGAACTGGAGCTCGTCGAAGGTCGGATATTCCGGCGCGCAGAGCAGCCGCGACACGGCGAAAGCGCCGCAAGCGTTCGCCCAGGTTGCCGCCGTCGCATGATCTTCGCCGCCGAGCCAGCCGCGCAGGAAGCCGGACATGAACGCGTCGCCGGCTCCCAGCACATTGTAGATCTCGATCGGAAACCCCTTGCCGACGACGCCGTCCTCGAGATCGTCGCTGATCGGTCCGTCATAGACGATGCAGCCCATGGCGCCGCGCTTGAGCACAATAGTGGCGGACGACAGCGAGCGGATCGTCTTCAAGGCGCTCAGGCAGTCGTCGGCGCCCGACGCGATCATGATCTCTTCCTCGGTGCCGACGATGAGGTCGCAATCGGGCAGCACCGTCTTCAACTGGGCCGAAACCCGGTCGGACTTCACATAACGCTCGAAGCCTTCGGCATGGCCAGCAAGGCCCCAGAGGTTGGGCCGGTAGTCGATGTCGAACACCACCTTGCCGCCCTTGGCCTTCATGATGCGGATCGCTTTGCGCTGCGCGGCATCGCTGTTGGGGCGGGAAAAATGCGTCCCGGTGACGACGATCGAGCGGGCCGAGGCGATGAAGGCTTCATCGATGTTTTCCGGCGCCAGCGCCATGTCGGCGCAGTCGCTGCGGTAGAAGATCATCGGCGAAACGCCTTCGTCCTCGACCGACAGCAGCACCAGAGCGGTCAGCCGCTCCTTGTCGGTCTTCAGCCCGTCGACGTTGACGCCTTCACGCGCCAGCTGCTCGCGGATGAAGCGGCCCATCTGCTCGTCGCCGACGCGGGTGAGTAGCGCCGAGCGCAGGCCGAGCCTGGCCGTACCGACCGAAATGTTGGCCGGGCAGCCGCCGACCGACTTGGCGAAGGAGGTGATATCCTCCAGCCGCGAGCCGATCTGCTGGCCATAAAGGTCGACAGAAGCACGACCGATGGTGATGACGTCGAGCGGCGCGTATTCAGCGTCCACGGCTTCGCTCATTGGAACCTCCCGTCGGCCTTGTTGTCTTGGGGTACACGCGCGAGCGGCAGCGTGGCGCCGGGAATATGAAATAATAATTCCAATCCATAGTCAATATGGAATGAGCATTCCTTCGGTGAAAAGTGCCACCTGATGACGCGTGCGGGAAGAGACTTTTGTCGGGTCTGGCTCCGTTCACCACGGAAGCGGGCCATCGTCGTTGAAGTACCCTGCGTTCGGACCATCGGCATCCAGGGTCGCCAGGTGTATGACGATCTCGGCCGCCTGATGCACGGTGCGGTGGCCCCTAAATTCATTCAGGTCGGTGGCGGTATAGCCTGGCGCCGCTGCATTGATCTTGATGCCTTGCGGTGCAAGCTCGCGGGCAAACGCGACGGTGATGGCATTCAGGGCCGTCTTGGAGCTGCCGTAACCCATCAAATTGACCGACTGGTTCGGCGTGCCGGAATCGAGCGCGCGCCCGATGGATCCCGTGGAACTGCTCACCATCACGATGCGGGCGGCGGGCGCTGCAAGCAGCAGCGGCAGGAAGGCCTGGGTCACGCGGATCGGTCCGAAGACATTGACGTCATAGGTGGCCCTGATATCAGCAAGATGCTGCTGGCTTGGCGGCAGCTCGTAATTGATGGCGATGCCGGCATTGTTCACCAGCACGTCGAGACAAGGGCTCTCCGCCCCGACGGTCCTGGCCGCAGCCGCCACGCTTTCATCCTGCGTGACATCCAGCTCAAGCCATTGAACGTCCAGACCTTCGGCGCGCAATTCTTGCGCCGCCGCCATGCCACGCTCGGCATTCCTAGCGCCGAGCCACACCTTGAAGCCCATCGTCGCCAGCCGCCGGGCGATTTCGTGGCCGATGCCCTTGTTGGCGCCCGTCACCACAGCGGTTTTCGATTTCGTCATTTGGGTTCTCCATCTCTCCATGTCGAAGACCCCAGAGATGGCGCCCTATGGGAAACGCCGCGCGCCGAAAACTCTCCCGCTCTTGCCTAATCCTCTCATATGGGTTGCGCGGCCCATTTGGATGCGCGAAGCTGACATCATGAGCGAGGCATTGCGGGAGTTGATCGATATCGCCGGCCGTCATGCGCGCGGGCGACGCACGACAACGGCGATCCCTCGCGTTTCGATCGGCCGCAGCGAAGTCGCCACGCCACCAATGGCGGAGGTATGGGGGGCGGGCATCCTGTTTGTGCTTCAGGGCGCCAAGACGGTTCTGATCGGAGACCGGACCCTTCGCTACAATCCCGCCAGCTATTTCATCTACACTGTCGACACACCCACCATCAGCCAGTTGGTCGCAGCGACCGCAAAGCATCCCTACCTGGCAATCGGCTTCACCCTCGACCTGCAGGCAGTCGCCGCCCTTCTCGTCGAGCACGAGCCTGCGCTCGGCGGCGACAGTTTCTCCACTTCGCCCGTCAATGAGGACTTGCTCGACGCATTGCGCCGGATAATGCGGCTGCTCGACCGGCCAGCGGAGATTCCCGTGCTGGCCGCCGCGCTCGAACGCGAGATGCTGTTTCGGCTGCTGCAAGGCCCCCAGGGCGCAAAGCTTCGCCAGCTTGCGCGTGCCGACGGCCATCTGTCCCGGATTGGCCAGGCGATCGCCTGGATCCGCACACATTGCCATCAGCCAGTCCGGGTCAGCGATCTGGCTGAAATCGCCCATATGAGCAACGCTGCATTCTACCGCCACTTCAAGGCGGCGACGGCCATGAGCCCGATCCAGTATCAGAAACAAATCCGGCTGTTGGAGGCACGCCAGTTGCTGGCTGCCCAGCCAGGCAATGTTGCAAGCATCGCCTTCGCCGTCGGCTACGAGAGCGCTTCCCAGTTCAGCCGGGAGTATGCCCGCCAGTTCGGGTCGCCGCCCGCACGCGACGCAGCGCGGCTCTTGGCGGCAGGCGAGGTGGCCGTGGAGGTCATTTAGACCTTGCGCTTGCGACCCGTATCGCGTCGCTTCTCGCCGACGCCGACGGTCAGCGCCATGGCCAGCGCCATCGTCGCTGACAGCGAACGGAAGCCGGCGAAATCCGCCTCGGCGACTTCGAACCAGACCTTGGCGAACTGGGCGAGCGGCGAAAACGAGCTGTCGGTGATGGCAACGATCGGCACGCCCTGTTCCGAAATGCTGCGGGCCTCCTCAATGGTGGCAGGCGCATAGGGCGAGAAGGAGATGGCGATGACGGCATCCGCCGGTGTGGCGAAGCCGATCATCTCGGCATTCAGGCTGGCCGCCGATTCGATCAGCTGGTTGCGGATCTTCAGCTTGCCCAGCGCATAGGCGATATAGCTCGCCACCGGATAGGAGCGGCGCTTGGCCAGCACATAAATGGTCTCTGCCTTGGCCAGCAGGGAGATCGCGTCTTCCAGATGTGTTTCGTCCAGCGTGCGCGAAATGTCGTTGAGCGACGTGCTGGCGGCGGCAACGAAACCGTCGAAGATCGCCCGGTGGCCGGCGCCGCCCTCGGCCTTGGCGCGCAGCGCCTGCAGCCTTTCGTCATAGGATGAGTTGCGCTCGCGCAGCCGCTCGCGAAACACCTGCTGCAGGCTGGTGAACCCGTCGAAGCCAAGCTGCTGGGCAAAGCGGATCAGGGTCGAAGGCTGCACGCCGGCCGAAGCGGCGATGCTGGCGGCGGTGCCGAAGGCGATATCGTCTGGATTGTCGAGCGCATAGGCGGCGATCTGGGCAATGCGCTTCGGCAGGCTTTCGCGCCGATCGAGGATCGTTGCGCGCAGCGTTTCGAAGTCGCGAGGTACCCGTTCGTCCATCGTCGCTCTGTCCAGGCTCATGTATGGGATCCCTCTCTGCCCCATCATAGCGAGCCCGCGCAAGAACGCCATAATAAATGAGGCAGACATTCCATTCCGGGAGAAAATGGACTAATTCATCCACCTGATACTTCAGGCAGTGGAGAAACGGAAAATGGTCGGCGTCGGTCTCATCGGCACGGGTTTCATGGGCAAGTGTCACGCCATCGCATGGAGTGCCGTCGGCGCCGTCTTTCCCGATGTCGCCAAGCCACGGCTGGTCCATCTCGGCGAGGTCAATGAGGATCTCGCCAGGCGCAAGGCAGGCGAGTTCGGTTTCGCCAGGGCGTCCGGCGACTGGCGCGCCGTCGTCAACGATCCCGAAGTCGATATCGTCTCGCTGACCACGCCCAACCAGTTCCATCCGGAAATGGCCATCGCCATCCTGGAAGCCGGCAAGCATCTGTGGTGCGAAAAGCCGATGGCGCCGAGTTTTGCCGAGGCCGAGGCCATGGCGGCAACGGCGAAAAAATCCGGCAAGGTCGCGGCACTCGGCTACAACTACATCCAGAGCCCAGCCATCCGCCATATCAGCGCGCTGCTCGACGAGAAGATCATCGGCGAGGTCAACCATCTGCGCATCGAGATGGACGAGGACTTCATGGCTGACCCGGAGGCGCTGTTCTTCTGGAAGCACGAAGCCGCTTCCGGCTATGGCGCGCTCGACGATTTCGCCGTGCATCCGCTGTCGCTGGTTTCCGCCCTGTTCGGCCGCGTCGCCAGCGTCATCTGCGACATGGCCAAACCTTATGCCGATCGTAAGCTGGCCAGCGGCGGCCGCCGCGCGGTGGAGACCTACGACATCGCCAGCGTGCTGATGCATCTGGAGAACGGCATTGCCGGCACGCTGCTGGTCAACAGGTCGGCCTGGGGCCGCAAGGGCCGCATCGCCATCCAGATCTTCGGCTCGAAGGGATCGATCCTGTTCGACCAGGAACGATCGAACGAATTCCAGCTCTACCTCACATCAGATCGTCCGACCGAACAGGGCTACCGCACCATCCTGGTGGCGCCGCACCACAAGCCCTATGACCTCTTTGTGCCGGCGCCAGGCCATGGCCTCGGCTTCAACGACCTCAAGATCATCGAGTGCCACGAATTGCTGACGCGGCTTGCCGGCAAGCCGGCGCGGCTCATCGAATTTGCCGAAGGGCTGGAGATCGAGCGCACGGTACACGCAATGGCGCGCTCCTTCGAGGAAAAGCGCTGGGTCGATGTGCGGTAGCCCCGCACCGGTTTTCGCTTCGCGAAGGTCGCTTCAGACGGCGGCGGCGGCGGTGTTCGTCTCCCAGCCGTTGACCCAGACCTGCCGCAACCGGTCGCCTTCGCCCTTGAACCGCAACCCCGTCGCCTGGCAATCCTCGATCCGGTCGCTGCGGAAATTTCGGATCGCCTGGCGCAGTTCGCACCAGGCGACGATGTTGGCGGTTTCGGCGTAGTAGATCAGGGCGATCGGGCGGACGAGGCGCTCGGAGGCGCGGCCCATTTCGTCGCGATAGGACAGGTCGAGCTTCTCCTCGTCGCGGATGGCGCGGCGCACCAGCGCCAGATCGATCGCACCGGTCGAGGGCGCGGCGAACCCCCACGCATGCAGTGCATTGGCGTCGAACGCCTGGCGCAAGGGCGGCGGCACCGCACCGGCGATCTTGGCACTGACGCGCTTGGCCGCCTGCTTGAGCTCGCTGTCCCCGGTGCGCTCCAGCAGCGCGAGCGACAGGACGATCGCCTCCATCTCCTCGATCGAAAACATCAGCGGCGGCAGATCGAAGCCGGGGCGCAGTATGTAGCCGATGCCACGCCCGCCCTCGATCGGCACGCGCATCGCCTGCAGTGCTGCGATATCGCGATAGATCGAGCGCACCGTCACTTCCAGCCGCTCGGCAATCGTTGCCGCCGTCACCGGCTGCCGCGCTAGCCGCACGATCTGGATGATCTCGAACAGCCGTGACGCCTTGCGCATTTTTCACCCGGGTTCCGATCGCAACTGACACACCATCGTCAGTTGGGTAGACCTATAGGAGCGCCTATCGAGTTGAGAATCAACACATTCCGCCGCGGCCTGGCCGGGCGAAGCGACAGGCAACTGACATGGACTACGCGGAAAACCTCTGGCTCTTCGGTCTCCTCCTGTTCGGCATCATCATCGTGCCCGGCATGGATATGCTTTTCGTGCTTGCCAATGCGCTAACCGGTGGCGGCAACAGAGGACTTGCCGCGACCGGCGGCATCATGCTGGGCGGCATGGTGCATACGCTGAACGGCACGCTCGGCGTCGGCCTGCTGATGCATTTCGTGCCGATCCTCTACAATCCGCTGCTGATTGCCGGCGCCGCCTACATGGCCTTTATCGGGCTTTCGCTGATGCGCAGTTCGATCAAGGTTGGCCATAATGGACCTGCCGGCAGCCGCTCCGCATGGAAGGCGTTTCGCCAGGGGGTGGTGATCTGCCTGATCAATCCGAAGGCCTATCTCTTCGTCTTCGCGGTCTATCCGCAATTTCTGAAGCCGGACTACGGTCCGATCTGGATGCAGGCGACCATCATGGGATTGATGACGATTGCCATGCAGTTCGCCGTCTATGGCGGACTTGCCATATCAGCCGGTCGCAGCCGAAATCTGCTGGTCGCCAATCCCCGCGCGACCGCCTTTGCCGGCCGGGCGGCGGGGCTGCTTCTGGTTGCGGTTTCCGTACTCACCGCTTGGGAAGGGTTGAGGGCGGCGTGATTCTTGCACGCGCCGCCCTTCCCATGCCGCCATCCGTATCAGGCCGCTCCCTGCCGGCTGTCGATCATGGCGCGGCGCTCGGAGCGGCGCCACTCGACGGCGCCGGCTAGGCCATGCAGCACCGTCTCGGTGGTCGCCCAGTCGATGCAGCCATCGGTGATGCTCTGGCCATAGACGAGCGGCTTGCCTGGCACCACATCCTGCCGGCCGGCGACGAGATTGCTCTCGATCATCAGGCCGATGATGCGTTCGTCGCCTGCCGCGACCTGGCCGGCGACATCGGCCGCGACCTTGGGCTGGTTCTCGGGCTTCTTGGCCGAGTTGGCGTGGCTGACGTCGATCATCAGACGGGGCGCGACACCGATGCGGGCAAGCTCCGTCGAGGCCGCCTCGACACTCGCCGTGTCATAATTCGGTTGAACGCCGCCGCGCAGGATGATGTGGCAGTCCTCATTGCCCGTTGTCGTCGCGATGCCACTGCGTCCGCCCTTGGTCACCGCCATGAAATGATGCGGCTGGGCGGCGGATTTCACCGCCTCGGCGGCGATCCGCAGATTGCCGTCGGTGCCGTTTTTGAAGCCGACCGGGCAGGACAGGCCGGAGGCAAGCTCGCGGTGAATCTGGCTCTCTGTGGTGCGCGCGCCGATGGCGCCCCAGGCGACGAGGTCGGCAATGTACTGCGGCGTGGTCATGTCGAGGAATTCGGTCGCTGCCGGCAGGCCGAGATTGTTGACGGCGGAGAGCACGTTGCGCGCCATCCTCAGTCCCTTGTCGATGTTGAAGCTTCCATCGAGGTCGGGATCGTTGATCAGGCCTTTCCAGCCGACCGTCGTGCGCGGTTTCTCGAAATAGACCCGCATCACGATCTCCAGCCGGTCCGACAGGCTCTCGCGCAGCGCCGCCAGACGGCTGGCATAGTCCACGGCGGCGACCGGATCGTGGATCGAGCACGGGCCGACGATGACAAGCAGCCGATCGTCGGTACCGTTCAAAATAGCGTGGATCGCGTTGCGCGACGCGGTAATGGTGCGCGTCGCCGTCAGCGTGCGCGGTATCTCCCGCATCACCTGGTCCGGCGTACTCAATTCCCTGATTTCCTTGACCCGAAGGTCGTCTGTGGTGGTCAACACGGCTTTCTGCTCCTGTTTGGGAACCTGCCGGCTGAAAACAAAAAAGCCGCCAGGTATGGCGGCTGTTCGGATCTTGTTGCTGCAATCTTCAGATCGAGCGCAATCCTCCCGCCGCCAGCGAGCTCCTAAAGTACCAATACGTGGCGGTCAGGTTGATCATGCGGTTCATATAGTCGAAGCCGAAGCGTTTGTCACCTGTCTGATGAGGCGACTGAGGTCATGCAGTCCAGGGATCGAAGAGTTCAATTCCAAAGCCCTCGAAATCCTTCATATTGCGCGTCGCCAAGGTGAACTCCTGCGCAATCGCCGTGGCTGCGATCAGGCCGTCCATCGACGACAGACCGCGACCGCGGCGCTTCGCAAGCCCCATCAGGTCACCCCAGGCCAAGGCGACTTGTTCATCCACCGGAAGAACCCTCTGCTCGAAGCGCTGCGGCAGGTCGCGAGCGAGCCATTCGGCCAGGGCCTCACGTTTCCGGCCCTCATCCATGAGGGCGACGCCGCGCCGGATCTCTGCGATCGAGACGACGCTGATGAATGAGCGGTCCTCATCAAGCCCGCTCAGCCAGTCCAGAACGCGTGCGTCCGGCGCCGGCCTTGTCACCTCGGACAGGACATTCGTGTCGAGCAGCAGCCTCACAGCGGCAGATCACGCGGTTCGTCGCGCTGACGCTCCAGGTCGAGATCGGCGCCGCGCAGCGGCGACTCCAGCAGGAACTCCGCAAGCGTACCCTTGCGCGCGGTCTTACGCTGCCATTCCTCGGCCGAGACGACAACCACGCTTGGTTTGCCGTTTCTGGTGATCGTCTGCGGCGAAGACTGCGCGCGCTCGATAACCTCCGAGAGTCGGGCTTTTGCCCCGGCGACCGTCCAGTTGGTATTCTCTTTGGGCGCAGACAGCATTGCGACCTCCATGACTAGTCTGACTATCTTGACTATATGGGAATGGCGATGCGGTGGGAACAGGGAAGTGCACAAGACGCCGAAAATGTCGCCTGCAATGGTGACAGGCGTTTTTCAAGCCCCTCTGGCCAATGGACGATCTTTGCAAGATGATGGGTGTTGTTGCTCCGAAACCGGGAAAGCGCGGCCCTACAAAACGAAAGCCGTCGCCTGATGCCGATAAAGATAGCACGGGGAGGGCGGCGTGAAGCGCGCGTTTCTATTTGGCCTCGCGGTCCAGCTAATCGTCATTAGCGCGGTCTTTCTTGTTTTTGATGACCTAATGATGCCAATGACGCGGTCTCCGATCATTGGCATTGTCGCATTGTGTTTGGGCGTCGCGAGCGTATTTTTCGCTTGGAAGGCGACTCCTCATCCGTCCTGGTTGGTCAAAATTGGGATGTGGATTGCTGGTTTTCTCGCCATCTACGCTGTAATCCCCGTCATCGAGGTCGGCTTCGTGCTGATCAGTGCGCTTATTTCCAACTGAGACACTACCGGCGCTCAGAGCCCGGATGCGTGATGGTTTGGTCGCACCGACGCACGGCCGAGCTTGTTCTGGACGCGAGGCTGCTCGGTTGCTGCTACTCGGGCGACGCCCCTGCAATGCTCTGGTCGTAGTCGACCAGCGATCCGGTCATGACGCCCGACTGCGGGCTGACCATGTAGCTGATCAGCCGTGCAAGCTGATCCGGCTTGACCAACTGGCCCATCGGCTGCGCGGCTTCGGCCTTTGCCAGCCAGTCGTCCGACGCATCGTGCCACTTCTTCTGCACGATGTCTTCGCCCTCGGTGTCCATCCAGCCGGGCAGCACCGCGTTGCAACGGATGCGGTTGTAGCGATAGGCATTGGCGACGTTCTTGGTCAGCGTCATCAGCGCGCCCTTGCTGGTCGAATAGGGCGTCAGGAACGACTGGCCGGTATGCGCCGACATCGACAGCACATTGACGATCGAGCCGGGTGCCTTCTTCTCCAGCAGGTGCGCCACCACGCCCTGCATCAGGAAAAACGGCCCGCGCACATTGGTGTCGAAGATCATGTCGAACAGCTCTTCGCTGGTTTCGACCAGTGAACCGCGCGCCGATGTCGCGGCGGCATTGACCAAGGCGTTGATGGTGCCGAAATGCGAGATCGCGGTCGCCACCGCACGCTTGCAGTCGGCCACATCAGAGACGTCGGCGCTGATGAAGATCGCGTCGACGCCCGATTTCTTGAAATGGGCGACAGCCTTGTCGCCCTTCTCCTGCGAGCGGCCGATGAGCGCCAGCGCCCGGCAGCCTTCGTCGGCCAGCGCTTCGGCCACGGCAAAGCCGATGCCTTGCGCGCCGCCGGTGACGATGGCGCGCGTTTTTGAATTGCGATCGGCTGTCCCGCTCATCGCTCTGCTCCTGTGGGTTCTTACTTGTCGAGACGGACGGTCTTGCCGGTCGTTGCCGACTTCAGCGCCGCATCCGCCAGCTTCAGCGCCACGAGCCCATCCGCCCCGCTCGGTGCAGCCTTCTTGCCGGATGTCGCCGCGGCGATGAAGGCAGCGATCTCATTGGCATAGGCGTCGAGATAGCGGGTCATGAAGAAGTCGTGCAGAGGCGGGCGCGTATAGCCCTTCTCGTTGGCCAGCTCGATCGACACCGGGCGCTGGTTCTCGGCCGCGACCATCCCTTTCGAGCCATGCACCTCGATGCGCTGGTCGTAGCCATAGGTGGCGCGGCGCGAGTTGGAGATGACGGCCTGCTTGCCGGAAGCGGTTTCGAGGATGACGCTGACGCTGTCGAAATCGCCGGCAGCACCGATCTTCTTGTCGACCAGCACCGAGGCATGGGCGCTGACCGCCACCGGCTCCTCGCCGAGCAGGAAGCGCGCCATGTCGAAATCATGGATGGTCATGTCGCGAAAAATGCCGCCCGAACGCTTGATGTAGTCGATCGGCGGCGCGCCCGGATCGCGCGAGGTGATGGTGACCATCTCGACGGTGCCGATGGCGCCGTCGTCGATCGCCTTGCGCACGGCGGCGAAGTGCGGATCGAAGCGGCGGTTAAAACCGACCATCAGCGTCGCCTTGGTTTTCTCGACCACGGCCAGGCACTTCTCGACGCGCTTGACGTTGAGGTCGATCGGCTTCTCGCAGAAGATCGCCTTGCCGGCCTTGGCGAAACGCTCGATCAAGTCGGCATGTGTGTCGGTCGGCGTGCAGATGACGACGGCGTCGATATCCGCCGATTTTTCGATGGCGTCGATCGTACGCACTTCAGCGCCATAGGCCGATGCCAGTTCCTTTGCCGCCTTCTCGAACGCATCGGCCACAGCAACCAGTTTGGCCTGAGGGTTGGAGCCGACGGCCCGGGCGTGGACCTTGCCGATGCGGCCGGCACCGAGGAGGGCGAAGCGGAGAGTCATGGAATGTCCTTTGAGGGTGGTTCGAAGCGGCGCGCCGGTTAAGGGGCGCGGGTGATTTTTGGTCAAGACAAGATCGACAGGGAGGCGGTGACCACCGCCTCCGCGCCCGGCCTCAAGCCGCGAGTTCGGCCTCGCCGGTCTTTGCGCCGGTGATGTAGGAGACGATATCGTTTCCGTCGGTGTCCTGCTTGCGCAGATTGGCGACGATGCGGCCGCGCCGGAACACGACGATGCGGTCGCAAAGGTCGAACACCTGGCGCATGTTGTGGCTGATCAGGATCAGCGGCTCGCCATTGTCCTTCAGCGTGCGGATGATGTTCTCGACCTGCGCGGTCTCCTGCACGCCGAGTGCCGCCGTCGGTTCGTCCATGATGATCAGCTTGGAGGCGAAGGTCGCGGTCCGGGCGATCGCCACGCACTGGCGCTGGCCACCGGACATGTGGCGGATGGTGTTGGACAGATTGGGGATCTTCACCGCCGTGCGGATCAGCGCCGCCTCGGTCGCCTTGCGCATATACTTGCGGTCCAGGATCGAGAACGGGCCGAGGTTGAACAGCACCTTTTCGCGGCCGAGGAACAGGTTCGACGGCACGTCGAGATCGTCGGCCAGCGCCAGATTCTGGAACACCGTCTCGATGCCGGCCGTGCGGGCCTCGATCGGCCCGGTGAAATTCACTTCCTTGCCGTCGAACCAGATCTGGCCGCTGGTGCGTTGCTCGACGGCGGTGATCTGGCGCACGAAGGTCGACTTGCCGGCGCCGTTGTCGCCCATGATGGCGACATGTTCGCCCTTGCGCAGCTCGAAGTTCGCGCCCTCCAGCGCATGCACGCCGCCATAGCGCTTGGTCAGGTTTTCGGTCTTCAGGACGATGTCTGACATGGTCAAGCCCTCATTGCCCGCAGGCGTTGGCGCCACTGGTCGAGAACGACCGCACCGACGATGATCACGCCCTTGACCATCTCCTGGTAGTAGGCGTCGAGGCGCAGGAAGGTGAAGCCGGAGATGATGACGCCGAAGATCAGCGCGCCGATCACCGTGCCGACGATCGAGCCGCGGCCGCCCGACAGCGAGACGCCGCCGATGACCGCCATGGCGATGGCGTCGAGTTCGTACATCACGCCCATGCCGGACTGCGCGGTCAGGTTCTTGGAGCTCAGCACCACGGCGGCGAGCGCGGCAAGCACGCCGGCGATGACGTAGACCAGGATCTTGTGGTTGGCGATCTTGATGCCGGACATGCGCGCGGCGTCCTCGTTGGAGCCGATCGCGTAACAATGCTTGCCGTAGCGTGTGTAGGTCATGATCAGATGGAACAGCACCGCCAGCGACAGGAAGATGATGACGGGCATCAGGCCTTTGCCGATGGCCGCGAAACCCTCGGTGGGAAACGAGATCGGTTGGCCCTTGGACCACCATTTGGCGATGCCGCGCGCGGTGACCATCATGCCAAGCGTGGCGATGAAAGGCGGAATGCGCGTGTAGGCAATCAAGGCGCCGTTGACCAGGCCGGCAAACAGGCCGCAGCCGATTGCCACCAGCACCGGCACGATGACAGGCAGGTCGGTCCAGCCCTGCGCCAGGAACATCGCCTTCGGGTTGGGGTTGCCGTTGACCAACGCCACCTGGGCAAAACTCATGGCGATCATTGCGGTGGCGCCGACGATCGAGCCCGAGGACAGGTCGATGCCGCCGGTGATGATCACTTGCGTCACGCCGATGGCGATGATGCCGACGATCGAGACCTGCAGGATGATGATCTGCAGCCGTGCCTCGTTGAAGATCGCGCTGACGTCGCTGCGGGTGTTGAACAGGAAACTGTCGCCGAGAAAGACCCGGCCGATCAGTTCGAAGGCGATGACGAGGATGACAAGCGCCAGGAAGACATTGAGTTCGGCCGGCCATGAGCGCTTCTTCGCATCATAGCCTACTCCGCCGACGCCATGAGATGTCTGTGCCAAATCTTCTGTCCTCCGTCAGCCGCGGTCGCCCTCGCTGCCTTGCTGGCGCTGAGGGAAAGAGGAGCGGCGCTGTGAGCGCCGCTCCGTATGTCCGATGCTCAGTTCTTCTTCAGGAACTTGTCGATGTTGGCCGGCGTCACCAGCTGGAAGGGGACGTAGACCTTGTGTTCGACCTTCTCGCCCTTGGCCAGCTTGAGCGCCGCATCAAGTGCGCCTGCACCCTGGCCGGCCGCGTCCTGGAACACGGTGACGTCAAGGTCGCCTGCCTGCATGGCGGCAAGCGCGTCCTGGGTGGCATCGACGCCGCCGACGACAACCGTCTTCATGTCGATGTTGGCGGCCTTCATCGCCTGGATGGCGCCGATGGCGCTTTCGTCATTGTTGGCGATCACGCCATCGAACGGCTTGCCGGTCGACAGCCAGTTGGTCATCAGGTTCTGGGCCTCGTCGCGGTTCCAGTTCGACGTCTGCTTGTCGATGATCTTGATGAAGCTGCAATCCGGCGTGGCGATGACGTCGTCGATGTCCTTGGTGCGCTGCACGGCGGCCTGGTTGGAAAGCTCGCCCATGATCACATAGACATTGGCTTCCTTCTTGCCGGCTTCCTTGAACAGGCGGCAGACTTCCTTGGTCTCGAGCGTGCCGGAATCGGCCTCGTTCGAGGCAACGAAGGCCTGATTGTCCGGCAGCGTGTCGACATTGACCGGCTCGCGGTTGACATAGACCAGCGGAATCTTGGCGGCCGCCGCGGCATCCGACATCGCCTGCGTGGCCGAAGTGTCGACCGGATTGACGATGATGGCGTCGACGCCCGAAGCGGCGAAGTTCTTGATCTGGTCGAGTTGCTTGGCGACGTCGTTCTGCGCGTCCTCGACTTGCAGCTCAACGCCGCTCATGCCCTTGGCCTGCTCGATCATGCCGTTGCGCAGCACGGTCAGGAAGTTGTCGTCGAATTTGGCCATCGAGACGCCGATCTTGGCGGCCATGGCGGATGAACTCATCAGCGCCGCGAAAGCGACGCCCAAAAGCAGTTTCTTCATTTTATCTCTCCTCCACTCTTGGTGTCCGGTTTCACCGATCTATCCGGAATCCCCGATCTCCCCGGGGAATCTCTCCCTGATATCGTTTCTGTTCCGGGTGGCGTCTTTGCCTTTGGACGCCAAACCCTCTGTCTGAAACAGATGTTCCGGAACGAAAGAACCAAAATACACAGTTGGTGAAATATTTATTCCATTTTGCCTTGAGGCGTCAAGGGAGATTCCAAAACCGGGTGGAGGAATTTCGGAGGATGGCACCCATCACTTCGTCATCCTAGGGCGGAGCAAGGAGCGGAGCGACGCGGCGCAGACCCTAGGATCCATGCCGCGACCGTCGCCGAAGGACGGGGCGGCGAGGAAAGCCGTCTGACGAGATGCTTGCTAGTTGTCCGCCGGTTCGAAAAGCGCTCATTCTGATCCGCCTTCGTTTGTCATGAATGCAACGGCATGGATCCTCGGGTCTGCGCCGCGTCGCTGCGCTCCTTGCTCCGCCCGTGGATGACGAAGTTTAGGCGTCTCAGCCGATCTTTGAACGTCAGAGCCCTAAATATTCTCCGGCAAATAAATATCGAACGGCAGGAAGGTCTGGCCTGGCGCATTCGCGGCACCCGTCTCGATGGCGTGCGCCATCAGGTCGAGCAGTTCGCGGCACAGCGCCGCCAATGGCGTCGAGATCACCATCGTCAGGACGCCGTCGGCCAGGGCGGAGCGCGACGTCGCGTTGATCTCGTTGCAGATGACCGCGGGCATCTCGGCCGGCTTTGCCTGCCTGAGTGCCGCGACCGCGCCCTCCATGCCGCCGCCGGCGACATAGCAGCCCACCAGGTCAGGGTGGCGGCTGAGGAGATCGAGCAGCGTGTCCTGGGTAATCTCGTTGGCCTCGAGATTGACCAGCGTCTCGAGCAAGGTGAATTCCGGCGCCTGCTCGCGAAAGAACGAGCGAAAGCCGATCTCGCGCAGTTCGTGGCCATGGAAGCGGTGGCTGCCGACGAAAAGGGCAACCTTGCCCGGCCGCCTTGCCGCCTTCGAGATCATCCAGGCCGCGCTGCGGCCGACCTTGCGGTTATCGAGGCCGACATAGCCTTCGCGGATGCCGGCGGCGAAGTCGGACAACAGGGAAAACACCGGCAGCCCTTTCGCCTTCATCTCCTCGACGGCAACCGTCAGCGTCGGATGATCCGGCCCGACCAAAGCGACGGCCCTGCATTTGGCCGCCAGCCTGCGTGCGCGCTCGACGATTTCGTCGGGGGCGAGCGAATCCGCAAAGTCGATTGTAGCGACGCCGCGGAAACGAGGCGAGCGCGACACGGCAAGCTCAAGCTCGCGTGCGAACTCGCTGTAGAAGACATAATTGCCCTTGAGCAGCAGGAAGCCGAGCCGGTACTCGGGCAATTCATGGCGCATCCGCTGCTTGATCAGGCCGGCGGCGTGATAGCCAATCTCGGTCGCCGCCTCGTAGACGCGGCGCGCCGTTTCCTCGCGCACCGGCAGGCGACTGTTGAGCACGCGGTCCACCGTGGCAACACTGACACCGGAGATGCGCGCCAGGTCGGTTATGGTCGGCCGTTTCGCCATGCTTGCCTCATTGGATTGCCTGAGGTTTCCTACATCATTCTGATAGGAAATGATAGAAACTATCTTTGTGATGTTGAGTCTATCATCGGTCGGCGTTATTTTGAGGCTCGAAGTGAAGGAATGTCCGGCAGTCGCTCTGGCGAATGCCTTTGCCGAGGGAGGCAATCATGTCCACTGCGCCGTCCCGGCGTGACTACAGCCTGATCGGCCGCGACGCCAAGCTCGCCGTCGAGACTGGCCTGTCGGCGGCTGAGTGGTATCACACGGACGTGTCCCGCAAGCAGATGAAGGAGCTGATGCAGCGCTCCGACGGGCCGGCGATCCGCGATACCATCATCTGGTTCGCCGCCCTGATCGTCAGCGGCGCCGGCGGTGCCTGGTTCTGGGGCACATGGTGGTGCGTGCCGTTCTTCTTCGTTTATGGCATCCTCTACGGCTCATCCACCGATTCACGGTGGCATGAATGCGGTCACGGCACCGCTTTCCGCACGCAATGGATGAATGATGCGGTCTATCAGATCGCCTGCTTCATGATCATGCGCAATCCGGTGACCTGGCGCTGGAGCCACACGCGCCACCACACCGACACCATCATCGTTGGCCGCGACCCGGAAATCTCGGTCATGCGGCCGCCGGATCTGCTGCGCGCCGTCCTCGGCTTCGTCGGCGTGCTCGACGCCTGGCATGCGATGAGCGACATGCTGCGCAACGCCGCCGGCAACATCAGCGCGGCGGAAAAGACCTTCATTCCCGAACAGGAACAGCCAAAGGCGATCCGCATCGCCCGCATCTGGACGGCGATCTATGCCGTCACCATCGCGCTGGCACTGTATGCCGGTTCGCTCCTGCCCTTGATGCTGGTAGGCCTGCCCAGGCTCTATGGCGCCTGGCATCACGTCATGGTCGGGCTGCTGCAGCATGGCGGCCTGGCCGACAATGTCACCGATCATCGGCTGAACAGCCGCACGGTCTACATGAACCCGATCAGCCGCTTCATCTACTGGAACATGAATTATCATGTCGAGCATCACATGTTCCCGATGGTGCCCTATCATGCGCTGCCGAAGCTGCACGAACTGATCAAGCACGACCTGCCGGCGCCGACACCGTCGATCCTGGCCGGGTATCGCGAGATGATCCCGGCCTTCCTGCGCCAGTTGCGCAACGAGGACTATTTCCTCAAGCGCGAGCTGCCGCCGACCGCCAGGCCTTATCGAGAGGAATTCCACGACAACGCCGTCGCCGCCGCGGCGGAATGAACGTGCGATCATCCGTTTCCAGGGAGGACTGAATGAGTGACTGGGTCGAGGCCTGTGCCACCGGCGACATCGACGAGGAGGATGTGATGCGCTTCGATCATGGCGGCCGCACCTTCGCCATCTATCGCAGCCCCGACGACGAGTTCTTCGCCACCGACGGCCTTTGCAGCCACGAAAAGGTGCATCTGGCCGACGGGCTGGTGATGGACGACATCATCGAGTGCCCCAAGCACAATGGCCGCTTCAACTACAAGACGGGTGACGCTCGCGGCGCGCCGGTCTGCGTCAACCTGAAAACCTATACGGTCAAGGTAGATGCCGGCAAAGTTCTGATCCAGATCGGATGACTGATATGGCGCGGGGAATGGTCATCATCGGCGCCGGCGAATGCGGTGGGCGCGCGGCACTTGCGCTACGTGAGCTGGGATACGACGGCCCGGTGACGCTGGTCGGCGACGAACCGCATCTGCCCTACGAGCGCCCGCCGCTGTCCAAGGAAGCGATGGCCAGCGAAGCACCCGAGATCAAGGCGATCACCAGCGACGAGGCGCTGGCCGAAAAGTCGATCCGGCATATCCATTCCGTACGAGTCGTCGCGATCGATCGCGAAGCGCATGCGGTGCGTCTGTCGGACGGTTCGGTCCTGCCCTACGGCAAGCTCCTGCTGGCAACCGGTTCGACGCCGCGCAAGCTGCCGATGCCGGGGCTGGGTCCGCGCTGCGTCTATCTCAGAACCTTCACTGACGCGCTCGCCATTCGCGCCCATCTCACCGCCGGCAACCGCATCGCAATCATCGGTGGAGGCTTCATCGGTCTCGAACTCGCCGCCGCGGCACGCAAGCTCGGCGCCGCGGTCACCGTCATCGAGGCGCAGCCGCGCATCCTAATGCGCGGCGTTCCGGCCGAGATCGCAGGGATTATTCATGATGCGCATGTCGCCGAGGGTGTCGACATTCTGTGCGGCGGCGGCATCGCCGCCATCGCCGATGACGGCAAGCAGGTGCGCGTCACACTTGCCGGTGGGCAAGAAATATCAGCCGATCTCGCCATCATCGGCATCGGCGCGGTGCCGGTGACCGCGCTGGCGGTGGAGGCAGGGCTGACGATCGACAATGGCATCGCGGTCGATGCCGAGCTTCGCACCACCGATCCCAACATCTTTGCCGCCGGCGACTGCTGCTCGTTTCCGCTCGCCGTCTATGGCGGCCGCCGCGTGCGGCTGGAAGCCTGGCGCAACGCCCAGGAGCAGGGCGCGCTGGCGGCGAGGAACATGCTGGGCGCCGGCGAGGCGCATGCCGCGGTGCCGTGGTTCTGGTCGGATCAATATGGCTTGTCCCTGCAGATAGCGGGGCTTTCCGACGAAGGCCGCAGCATTGTGCGGCGCGATCTCGGCGACGGTGCCTTCATCCTCTTCCATTTGGCGCAAGACGGCAGGCTGGTGGCGGCCAGCGGCATCGGCCCCGGCAACGCGGTCGCCCGCGACATCAGGCTGGCCGAAATGCTGATCGGCAAGCGGGCCAAGCCGGCGCCGGAAGCGCTGGGATCGCAAGCCGTCAAGCTGAAGTCGTTGCTGGCAGCCTGAGTGAAGGGAGAAGGAGTTGGCCTACCCTCCCCACAAGGGGGAGGTAGAGGGCCATGCCCCTCTAGAACAGCGCCTTCAGCTCCGGCAGTTTGTCGTTGACCAGCCAGCCGTAATAATTTTCTTCCGGCAACTTTACCGGCTCGCCGGCGGCGCTGCGCCTGTCGTTCTCCGCCTTCAGCGCATCGGCGCGCTGCTCCGGATTGCCGACATTGTAGAGCGTGGCGGTCAGCCCCGGATTGCCCGAAATGTCGAAGCCGGCAATGCTTTTGTAGGCATCGATCGATTTCTTGATCGTCGCGGCGACGTAAGGCAGCGTCAGGTCGGGATCCATGATGGTCTTGTAGACCGAGTTGGGATCGCCGACGTCGAGCTTCGGCAGGCCGGAAACCTTGTGCACGAGATCGCTCATCTGCAATGCGGTCAGAGGATTGAGCTGGCCGAGGCCGAAGGTCTGCCCGGCATAATAGGGCTGGAAGAAGGTGGCGCCGAAGCGGTCGTCGGGAAAGCTTGTCCCGCCGACGCTCTTGCCGCGAAACGAATGGTTCCAAACCTGCTCGCGGCATTCCCACAGATCGTAGCTATCGGACATCCCGGCGCATTTTTTGAATTCCGGCCGCTGCACGAAATCGGTGATGTCCTCGCCGTCATAGGCGAAGGAGAGCTTGCTGGAGAGATAGGAGATCGCCTTGACGTAGTAGGTCTGCAGCCGGTCATAGGCGTCGACATTGTAGGTGTGCTCGCCGACGATGGCGCCGACAATGTGCAAGGGATCGATGCCGTAGGTGGCTGCTGCCTTCTTGATCTTGCCGCGCAGATCGGCGTCGTTCTGCAGCAAGGCATAAACCTTGCGGTACTTCGCCTGGAAGGTGGTGTTGGTCGCCTGCGTGCGCCGGCTGGAGGCACCGGGTATGTCGGGCTGCTCCGCATTGCGGTTTCCCGGCGGCACCAATGTCGCCGCGTCGGCAGCGAACAGCGTCGCCACCAGCGTCAAGCCGAGAATGATCAAGATCAGTTTTTTCATGCGCCGCCGCCCAAGCAATTCCAGGAAAAGTGTGAAACGGTTTTCCGTCCGGAATTGCGTCAACCAAGAGATCGAGAATTGCCGCGCAAACTAGGTAAAGCTCTTGGTTGAGTCGAGAGCGCCCCTTCGCACAGCGAGACGAAAGGTGGCCGGATGATACCATCCGGCCACACATCAAACTGTTTGCCGGATGGTGTTGCCTGGACCGGCGCCGGAACGACCGGCGCCGCGCTTTAAAGGATGAACCGCGACAGGTCGGTATTCCTGGACAGGTCGCCGACATGCTTTTCCACATAGGCGGCATCGATGGTGACGCTCGTTCCGTTGCGGTCAGGCGCGTCGTAGGAGATTTCGTCCAGCACCCGTTCCATCACCGTCTGCAGCCGCCTTGCGCCGATATTCTCGACGCTGGCGTTGAGGTCGACGGCGATGCCGGCCAGCGAATCGATGGCATCGTCGGTGAAGGTCAGGTCGACGCCCTCGGTCTTCATCAGCGCGATATACTGCTTGATCAGGCTGGCTTCGGTCTCGGTCAGGATGCGGACGAAATCGTCCTTCTCCAGCGCCCGCAGCTCGACACGGATCGGCAGGCGGCCCTGCAATTCCGGCAACAGGTCTGACGGCTTGGAAACGTGGAAGGCGCCGGAGGCGATGAACAATATGTGGTCGGTCTTCAACGGCCCGTATTTGGTCGCCACCGTGGTGCCTTCGATCAGCGGCAGCAGATCGCGCTGCACGCCTTCGCGGGAAACGCCTGCGCCCATGCCGCCTTCACGCGACGCGATCTTGTCGATCTCGTCGAGGAAGACGATGCCGTCATTCTCCGTCGCATCGAGCGCCCGGCGCACCACCTCGTCCTGGTCGAGCAGCTTGTCGGATTCGTCGTTGACCAACAGGTCGTAGGACTCCTTCACCGTCGTCTTGCGCGTCTTGGTCTTCTTGCCGCCCATCGCCTTCGACAGCATGTCGTTGATGTTGAGCACACCGATATTGGCGCCCGGCATGCCGGGGATCTCGAAGCCTGGCATGCCGCCATTGCCGGTGTCGGCAACCTCGACCTCGATCTCCTTGTCGTCGAGCTCGCCGTCGCGCAGCTTCTTGCGGAAACTATCGCGGGTGGCCGGGCTCGCCGTCTTGCCGACCAGCGCTTCCAGCACGCGTTCCTCGGCGTTGATGTGGGCGCGTGCCTTGACGTCCTCGCGCATCTTCTCGCGCACCAGGCCGATGGCGATCTCGACCAGGTCGCGGATGATCTGCTCGACGTCGCGGCCGACATAGCCGACTTCGGTGAACTTGGTCGCCTCGACCTTGACGAAAGGCGCACCGGCCAGACGCGCCAGGCGGCGCGAGATCTCGGTCTTGCCGACGCCGGTCGGCCCGATCATCAGGATGTTCTTCGGCATCACCTCTTCGCGCATCTGGCCTTCCAGCTGCTGGCGGCGCCAGCGGTTGCGCAAGGCAATGGCCACGGCGCGCTTGGCGTCCTTCTGGCCAATGATGAAGCGGTCGAGCTCCGAAACGATTTCGCGGGGAGAAAATGTCGTCATGTCACTAAATTCCACTTTGCCACTGCTTGATGGCCTCGAACGGATGCAGCAGCATGATCACGTTGAGTGTCAGATTGTCCCGGATGAGATAGCCGGTACCGAGTTCGAAGAGGATGGCGAGGCTGACGATCACCCATATAGGTAGCTTTCGCGCCATCACAAATCCCAGCACCATGGCCAGTGTGTCCGACACCGAATTGATGATGCTGTCGCCGTAATAGTCGAGCGAGATGGTGCCGGCGCGATAGCGCTCGATGATGAACGGGCTGTTTTCGAGCAGCTCCCAACCGCCTTCGATCAGAACCGCGAAGGCCAGCCTCAAGCCGACCGGCGAGCGCGGGAACAGGAACCTTGCCAAGGCGTAAAACAGGAAGCCGTGGATGAGGTGCGAGAACGTATACCAGTCCGAAATATGCTGGGAATTCTCCGAACTTTGCACGACGCCGTGCCAGAGCTTGACGTAGCCGCAGGTGCAGATCGGCGTCCGGCCCATGCCGTAGAGCGCCCCCGCTTGGAAGATGATCAGAGCGAGGACGAGCAGAAGCCCCATCCGCCAGCTGTCTTCATAGGCTGAATAGCTGTTGGCCTTGACCGGTGTTGTCATCACGTCATTCCCCCTCTTCCCCGTCGCCGTCTCGACCATCACAAAGCCCGTCACGCCTTCAGCGGCGGTAGCCGGCGGATCACGGCCGCCGGCAAAGTGGGTTTGACGACAATCCGCCGGATACGCTGCCAGCCAGCCCCGAACAGAATAATCAGCGCGCCGACAACGACCAGGATCAAGGCAAAAGGCGGGATACCCGTCGAATCGGAGGCGGAATTCACCAGATAATAGATACCCAGCGACCCGAAGTAAGCCAATGTAGGAACCAGAAGCGAACGGCGGTCTATGGCAAGCGCAACATAGAGGAAGCCAAGGATCAGAATCGTCAGCATGATGGTTGCATTGGCATCCGGCTCGATATGTCCGAATACGACGTTCTGGCCGGTTGCCATGATAAAGAGCGGATGCACCAGCATGGGCGCCGAAACGACATGCAGCCAGAAAGCGCAATCGGACCAGATCTTGCGTCGGTCCCTGTCGTAAATGTCAAAAGCTACACCCGTTGCGAACACGATCAGGCCGCAGATCAGCGGCATGTAGAGTGCGGCGCGGAGCAATTCGGGAACATCCTCGAGGCGTGGCGGCGCAATCGCGCCCGTTGTCACACTGTCATACAGGATTATCGCCGTTTGCAGGAAGGCAAGCAGTGTGAAGGCGATGGCGATAGCCCCGGCAATGATGGGGACGCGAAAGCGCCAGAAATAGATCGCCGCCGCAATTATTCCTCCGCCCAGGAACAGATATCCGGCCCGGGACGCCGTCTGGCGCAACGCCAATAGCTGCCAGATAGTCTCCGGCTTGCGTATGCCGAAGCTGGCCTCCACTTGTAGCGCCAGAGCGACCAGAATGGCGGCCATGAAAATCAGGGCAAGCACGGACGACGATAATTTCATCCGGTGCTGACGCGTGACAATTTCGGCGAGCCCCCAGGTGAAAACCGCGAGGATGCCAGCGATCCAGAATGTTTGGCCTGGAAGCAAGGTGGTGAGGACAAAGAAGAAGCCGGCGCTGAGCAGAACGGTTCCCACGGTGACGAACAGATCGTTGCCGCCGCCGACCAGCCGCAGGTTTTCCTCGTCGCCCTCATCATCGGCGCGCCTGGCCTCGGGGACGAGAGCGACCGCGCGTTCCATGACCTCCAGCTGATCCCTCAGGGTCTGCGAGATCAAACCTTTCGCGACTGCCTTGTCGAGTGTTTCGGCGCTGATCAATTGGGCTCCTGTGGCGCGTCGCGCGCCATCATCAAGGTCGGCCCGTATTCCGTTGTTCTGGTGTCAAAGGCGGCAAAGCCGGCTTTCTCATAAGCGCGGATCGCTGGTGCATTGTTCGGATCCGGGTCGATGATGACGCGCGGCACGCCTTCCTCGAAAAGCTGTTCGACGAACTGACGCACGATTGCCGAGCCATGGCCGAGCCCGACAAGCTCCGGCACGCCGATCGACAGATCGATGCCGAGCGTGCCGAACGGCTGGTCGGCATAGGGATGGTCGTCTTCCAGATGCGGATCATAAGTCTGCAGATAACCGATCGGCTTGCCGTCGAGTTCGATAATCAGCGGCTCGACGGAAATCGAGTCGACGTGCTCGCGGATCTGCGCGATCTCGATCTCGGGATCGTCCCACCACTCGGCGACATGCGGCTCGGCGAGCCAGCCGGCGATCATCGGCAGGTCTTTCTCGGTCACCGGCCGAAAATCATAGCTATCTTCTTGTTGGACCATGATCTTTCCCGAAAACCGGTTTCCACTTTTCGGGATCATGGTCGGCCTGCTCAGGCGACATCGAGCGTTTCGACGACGAAGCTGTTGTTGGTGTAGACGCAGATGTCGGACGCGATCTGCATCGCCTTGCGGGCAATCTCCTCGGCATCCTTGTCGCTGTCCATCAGCGCGCGTGCCGCCGCCAGCGCAAAATTGCCGCCCGAACCGATGGCCATGACGCCAAATTCGGGTTCGAGCACGTCGCCGGTGCCGGTCAGCGCCAGCGAAACCGACTTGTCGGCCACCAACATCATCGCTTCCAGCCGGCGCAGATAGCGGTCGGTTCGCCAGTCCTTGGCGAGCTCGACGCAGGCGCGCGTCAGCTGGTCGGGATATTGTTCGAGCTTGGCTTCGAGCCGCTCCAGAAGCGTGAAGGCGTCGGCCGTCGCGCCGGCGAAACCGGCGATCACATTGCCGCCCTTGCCGATGCGGCGGACCTTTTTGGCGTTGCCCTTCATGATGGTCTGGCCAAGGCTGACCTGGCCGTCGCCGGCGATCACCACCTTGTTGCCCTTGCGCACCGTCACGATGGTCGTGGCGTGCATGGTCAGTTCATTGGACATTTCCTGGCTCCGAGCAGCGCTATCCCAAAAAGGCGATTGGCGCGGTACGAGTGATTTGATCGGCCATATGTATGCATGGGCCCGGTGATTGCAAACCGCTCGATAGCGACCGGGATGGCAACTGGCAATCGCCGGATCATGCTGCTAGAAGGCTCTCGTTTTCAAGCCGGTGCAGGCTTGGATCGCATGAAACCCTGGGACAAGGACAAGGTCATGTCGCCCCGTTCCGCCGAAGTCAGCCGCAAGACCAAGGAAACCGATATCGCGGTATCGGTCCATGTCGACGGCTCAGGCACGTCAGACATCGCGACAGGGGTCGGTTTCTTCGACCATATGCTGGACCAGCTGTCGCGCCATTCGCTGATCGACATGACGGTCAGGGCCACGGGCGATCTGCACATCGACGATCACCACACGGTCGAGGACACCGGCATCGCGCTCGGCCAGGCGCTGGCCAAGGCGCTCGGCGAGCGGCGCGGCATCATGCGCTATGCCTCGATCGACCTTGCCATGGACGAGACGCTGACGCGCGCGGCGATCGACGTTTCCGGCCGTCCGTTCCTGGTTTGGAACGTTTCCTTCTCGTCGCCGAAGATCGGCACGTTCGACACCGAACTGGTGCGCGAGTTCTTCCAGGCGCTGGCACAGAATGCCGGCATCACTCTGCATGTCACCAATCATTATGGCGCCAACAACCACCATATCGCCGAAACCTGCTTCAAGGCAGTGGCGCGTGCGCTGCGCGCTGCTCTCGAACGCGATCCGCGCCAGCCGGACGCGGTTCCTTCCACCAAGGGGTCGTTGAAGGGGTAAGGTTATGGCCATCTATGTCGTGATGGAACCGCCCGGCCGCAGTGAGAAGGTCGATGCAACGGCCTTTGTCCGCGATGGCTTCGCCTGGCTGGGTTTTCTGGTGCCGCCACTATGGTTCGCCTGGCATCGGCTGTGGATCGAAGCAGCACTCACCTTCGTCATCATGGGCCTGCTTTCGATGCTTGGCCAAAAGCTCGGCCTTGGGCTGGCCGGCTCGCTGCTGTCGCTGCTGGTTTCGCTCTATGTCGGACTGGAAGGGCAGGGCCTGCGCATCGCGGCACTTCGCCGACGCGGCTGGCACGAATGGGGCGTGGTTCAGGCCGGCAGGCTTGATGAGGCCGATATACACTATGCGCTGGAGGCGGAAGCGCTTGCCGATGAGGCCGCACCGGTGCAACGCATGGTTCCGGACCCTGCCCTGGCGCGGCCCGCGCAGCCGGGCATTGCGCTGGGGCTGACCCACATCCCGGGAAGAAGCTGACATGCGGGTTGCGATCATCGACTACGGCTCGGGCAATCTGCGCTCGGCCACCAAGGCCTTCGAGCGCGCCGCGCGTGAAGCCGGCATATCGGCGGAAATCGACCTGACATCAGATGCCGACCGGGTCCACACCGCCGACCGCATCGTCCTGCCCGGCGTCGGCGCCTATGCCGACTGCGCGGCCGGCTTGCATGCCGTCGAAGGCATGTGGGAAGCGGTCGAGGAAGTCGCTGTTCGTAAAGGCCGGCCCTTCCTCGGCATCTGCGTCGGCATGCAGCTGATGTCCGAGCGCGGCCTGGAAAAGACAATTACCAACGGCTTCGGCTGGATATCAGGCGACGTCAAGGAGATCACGCCCGCCGATCCGGCGCTGAAAATCCCGCAGATCGGCTGGAACACGATCGAGCTCAAACGCCAGCATCCGCTGTTTGCCGGCATACCGACTGGCGCGGGCGGGCTGCACGCCTATTTCGTCCATTCTTACCATCTCGATGCGAGCAAGCCCGACGAGGTGCTGGCGTTTGCCGACTATGGCGGCCCGGTGACGGCCACCGTCGCCCGCGACAATCTCGTCGGCACGCAATTCCACCCTGAAAAGAGCCAGGCGCTGGGCCTTGCCCTGATCACCAATTTCCTGCGCTGGAGGCCCTGAAAACCATGAGCAAGAAGGGCTACTGGATGGCGATGATCGATGTCCGCGATCCGGAGGTTTACAAGCAGTACATCGAGGCGAATGCCGTGGCCTTTGCGAAATTCGGTGCGAAATTCCCCGTGCGCGCCGGTCGCTATGAGAATCCCGAAGGACCAACCGGCAATCGCCATGTCCTGGTGGAGTTCGAATCCTACGACAAGGCGGTGGAATGCTATTATTCGCCGGAATATCAGCATGCCTCGAAATTCCGGCTTGCCGCCTCATCAGGCCATTTCGTCATCGTTGAAGGCGCCTGAACGGATGATCCTTTTCCCCGCCATCGACCTCAAGGACGGCCAATGCGTGCGCCTCAAGCACGGCGACATGGCCACCGCCACCATCTACAATGACGACCCGGCGGCCCAGGCCAAAGCCTTCGAGCAACAGGGCTTCGAATGGCTGCATGTCGTCGACCTCAACGGCGCCTTCCAGGGCCAGAGCGTCAACAGTGCGGCGGTCGGCGCCATCCTCAAGGCGACGAAAAACCCGGTGCAGCTCGGCGGCGGCATCCGCACGCTGGCGCAGATCGAGGACTGGCTTGATCGCGGGCTGGCCCGCGTCATCCTCGGCACGGTGGCGGTGCGCGATCCCGACCTGGTCAAGCAGGCCTGCAAGGCCTTCCCGGGCAAGGTGGCCGTCGGCATAGATGCCAAGGGCGGCAAGGTGGCCGTCGAGGGCTGGGCCGAGGCGTCGAGCCTCGGCGTCATCGAACTGGCGAAGAAATTCGAGGGCGCGGGCGTCGCCGCCATCATCTACACCGACATCGACCGCGACGGGGTGCTGACCGGCATCAACTGGGACGCCACCATCGACCTTGCCGACGCCGTGTCGATCCCGGTCATCGCGTCGGGCGGCCTCGCTTCGATCGCCGACATCGTGCGCATGACCATGCCCGACGCACAAAAGCTCGAAGGCGCGATCTCCGGCCGCGCGCTCTATGACGGCCGTATCGATCCGGCGGAGGCTCTGGCGATCCTGCAAGGCAGGCCGTCGGTGGAGACGCGACCGTGAACATCTCCATCATCCTCGCCTCCTACGACAGCGGCCACTATCATGGCGGCATGGGCCAGGGCCCGGACGCGCTGATATCAGGCGGTCTCGTCGACGCCCTGACGATGGCCGGCCATGACGTCGCGGTCGAGGACATAGGCAAGGTCGGAGACATCCAGGAGCGCGAGATCGCCACCGGTTTTGCCGTCTGCAACGCGGTTGCGGCCGAGGTTCGCCTTGCTCGCGATAATGGCCGCTTTCCCATCGTCCTTGCCGGAAATTGCCTGACCAGCGCCGGTGCGATCGCCGGTGAGGGCGCCGATGCGATCATCTGGGCCGATCAGCATGGCGACCTCAATACGCCCGAGACATCCACATATGGCTTTCTCGACGGCATGGCGCTGGCGACGGTGCTGGGCCTGTGCTGGCGGCCGATGGCATCAGCCATTCCCGGCTTCAAGCCGCTCGATCCGTCGCGCTGCGTGCTCGTCAACGCGCGCGATCTCGATCCGGCGGAAAAACAGCTTCTCGAGACATTGCCGATCGTCAGGACGGAATGCTCCGGGGTGGCCCAGGCGACCGAAAGACTGATGGTCGCCGGCGCTAAACGCGTGCACATGCATCTCGATCTCGACGTGCACGATCCCCGGGAGTTGCAGGCCAACCGCTACGTCACATCAGGCGGGCCGAGCCCGGAACAGCTGCGCGACGCGGTTTGCGCCATGGCGCTTGCGGTGCCGGTCGTCGGCATCACCGTCTCCGCCTACGATCCGGCTTTCGACGGGCAGGCCGATGTTCCGCCGCTGGTCGGCCAGTTGCTGAACGATCTCATCGCGACGATAGAAGGCCGCTGATGCTGAAAGCCCGTGTCATCCCCTGCCTCGACGTCAAGAACGGTCGCGTCGTCAAGGGCGTCAACTTCGTCGATCTCATCGACGCCGGCGATCCGGTCGAGGCGGCCAAGGCCTATGACGCGGCCGGTGCCGACGAGCTCTGCTTTCTCGACATCACCGCTTCGTCCGACAACCGCGAAACCATCTTCGACGTTATTGCCCGCACCGCCGAACAGTGCTTCATGCCGCTGACCGTCGGCGGCGGCGTGCGCCAGGTCGCCGACATCAGGAAGCTGCTGCTGGCCGGTGCCGACAAGGTGTCGATCAACACGGCGGCGGTGAAGAACCCGGATTTCGTCGCCGAGGCAGCCGACAAGTTCGGCAACCAGTGCATCGTCGTCGCCATCGATGCCAAGAAAGTGTCCGGCACCGGTGAAGCCGACCGCTGGGAGATCTTCACCCACGGCGGACGCGAAAAGACCGGCATCGACGCGGTCGAATTTGCTCAGCTGATGGTCGATCGCGGCGCCGGCGAGATCCTGCTGACGTCGATGGACCGTGACGGCACCAAGGCCGGCTACGACATCGCGCTGACGCGCGCGGTTGCCGACGCGGTGCGCGCGCCGGTTATCGCTTCCGGCGGCGTCGGCACGCTCGACCACATGGTCGAAGGCATTCGCGACGGTCATGCCGGCGCCGTGCTGGCGGCCTCCATCTTTCATTTCGGCACCTACACGATAGCGCAGGCCAAGGCGCATATGGCCCAAGCCGGGCTGCCGATGCGACTGGACTCCCTCGGCAATCGGTCTTAAAGCATGATCCCGAAAAGTGGGAACCGGTTTTCGGGAAAAGATCATGCTTAAACAAGCAGATAGATGACGGCCATGACCGAGTTTTCGCTCTCCGATCTGGAAAAAATCGTCTGGGAACGCGCCCATTCCGGCGACGCGGACTCGTGGACCGCAAAGCTGTTTGCGCGTGGCATCGACAAGGCGGCGCAGAAACTCGGTGAAGAGGCGGTCGAGACGGTCATTGCCGCCGTCAAGGGCGACAAACAGGCCCTCGTTTCGGAAAGTGCCGATCTTATGTATCATTGGCTCGTCGTTCTCGGCCTCTCCGGGGTTTCGCTGAACGACGTGCTCAGGGAACTCGAAGGCCGCACCAGGCGTTCGGGCATCGCCGAGAAGGCGTCACGGCCCAAGGGCTGACCGCGAGGAGGGCAGGTATCTCGATGGATCAGCTCGCGCCAACCGAGAAATATTCCCCCTTTCGTTTCTTTTCCGCCGAGCAATGGTCGCAATTCCGCGCCGACACGCCGTTGACGCTGAGCGCGGACGAATTCCGCCGTCTGCGTTCGCTCAACGATCCGGTCGACCTCGAAGAGGTCAAGCGCATCTATCTGTCGCTGTCGCGGCTTTTGTCCGCGCATGTCGAAGCGAGCCAGCTGCTGTTTCGGCAGCGTCAGGCCTTCTTCAACGCGGTGGACGTGGTCAAGACCCCGTTCATCATCGGCATTGCCGGTTCCGTCGCCGTCGGCAAATCGACGACGGCGCGCGTGCTGAAGGAGCTGCTGGCGCGCTGGCCTTCCAGCCCCAAGGTCGATCTCATCACCACCGACGGCTTCCTGCTGCCCAACGAGGTCCTGCGCCGCGAGAACCTGATGGAGCGCAAGGGGTTTCCAGACAGCTACGACGTCGGCGCGCTGCTGCGCTTCCTGTCGGGCATCAAGTCGGCGCTGCCCGATGTCCGCGCGCCGGTCTATTCGCATCTGACCTATGACGTCATTCCCGGCGAGTTCGTCACCATCGACCGGCCCGACATATTGATCTTCGAAGGCATCAATGTCCTGCAGCCCGGCAAGCTGCCGCAGGACGGCAAGATCGTTCCCTTCCTGTCGGATTTCTTCGACTTCGCCATCTATATCGATGCCGACGAGAAGCTGATCCATCAGTGGTACATTTCCCGCTTCATGCGGCTGCGCGAGACCGCTTTCCGCAATCCGGACTCCTTCTTTCACCGCTACTCGCAGCTCTCGGAGGATTCTGCCCGCGCCATCGCCGAAGGCCTGTGGAGCAACATCAATCTGAAGAACCTGCGCGAGAACATCCTGCCGACGCGGGCCCGCGCCGACCTCATCCTGCGCAAGGGCGCCGACCACCTGATCGAGGAAGTGGCGCTGAGGAAACTCTGAATTCCCGGGAGGTTCCTTGATTTCCGGGTCCTTAAAGCCATCTTAACCCCGCTTTCCTACTGTCGAACCGAGGACACTTCGCGGGCTCCGACAGGCAATGAACGCGCCATTCCTTCACATTGGTTGGCCGGGATGAGCGCGATCGAGGTCCGTCCCGGCTCTGATGCTCGCGCCGCCAGCGGCTGGACCGAGCGGTTTTGGCCGCTTGTTCTCTCGATGGCCGTTCTGGCCGTTGCCGTCCCTTGGCAGATGCACTGGGGCGTAAATGGCGATACGAGCTGGAACATCACGATCAGCGAGCGGCTGCTGGCCGGCGATCGCCTCTATATCGATGTGATCGAGACCAATCCGCCCTTCACCGTATGGCTATACCTGCCGGCGGTGTATCTCGCGAAACTGCTCGGAGTGGCGCCGGAATATCTGGTCTATGCCTACAGCTATGCATTGTGCATTTTCGGCCTGTGGTGTGCCAGTTTCGTTGCGCATCGCGCCCGATTCCCCGAAAATTCCGGGCTCTACACGCTGCTACCGGCGTTTCTGGCTTTGCTCGTGCTGTTTCCCGGCAACAGTTTCAGCGAGCGCGAGAATCTGGGGGTCGCCCTGCTCTTGCCGTTGCTGGTGCTCATGGCCTGGCGTGCGGCGAATGACCCATCATCGCCGCCGGAATGGTGGGTAGCCGCATTGGCCGGTCTGTCCGGCAGTGCCATGGTGCTGGTGAAGCCCTACTATGCGATCATGATCATAGCGCCGGCATTTTATGTGGCGTGGCGCCAGCGCAGCATCGGGTCTCTGTTTGCAATCGAATACTGGATCGTCGGCTTTGTCTGCCTGAGCTATCTGGCCGCAGTGCTCTGGCTTTATCCCGAGTTCATGCGTGACGTCTACCCGGATCTGGCCGACACCTACTTGCGCTACAAACAGTACGGGCCGGTGCTCGCCACCTACGGTGGAGCATACCTTGTTTCGATCTGCTTCCTTCTGTTTTTGCGCAACGGCCGGGCGCTGTCGCCACTGGTCATGGTGCTGGCGATCGGTTCTGTTGCCGGCTTTGTTCCCTTGGTCTACCAGGGCAAGGGTTGGGCCTATCATGCCTATCCGGCGCTGGTGCTGATGCTGGCGGCGATCACCTGCTGTGCTGTCGAGCGGTCATCGGCACGCGGCGCGGCGCGGTTGGGCATTGTCCAGAAAATGCTGCTGGCCGCCATCGTTGCAGTCAATTGGTTGCCTTTCAAATATAGCGGGAAGCTCGAGGCAGACTTTGTTGCGAGCCTGCGCGCCGCCGTCGATCATCCCACCATCGGCTTGATCGGTTCGGGCCTGGACAGCGGCCATCCGCTCACTCGGACGATCGGAGGCCGATGGATATCTGCCTATTGCAGCGATTGGCTTGGCGGCCTCGCTGTCCTTTTTGCGAGAACTGCACGTGCGCAGGGCAACACGGTCGAAGCGGCACGTTTGGACGCGATCGTGGGCAATTTTCTCGACGCCAAGATACGCGAGCTGAAGGCCGCGAAGCCCGACCTGATGATCGTCCAGAGAACGGATCCTTTCTGGATTTCACGCGTCATGCAGCGTGACGATTTTTCGAGCTTCATGAATGACTATCGAGTTCTGAGCGAAGATGAGAATATTCGCGTCTACCTTCGCAAGGGTTCAGGAAAAGTCACCTCGATCAACTGAGAGTCACGGGTTGACCCGCCGCAGCGTCAGATTGATCCGCCCGCCATTTTTCAACAGCGCCGAGGTCGACGGGTAGATCCGGTCGACGCCGTGAAAGCACAGCCGTCCTTCGCCGCCGAGCACCACGACGTCGCCGCTTTTCAGCCTGAACGACTTGGTGCCGCCGTCACGCGTCGTCTGGCCGACCCTGAACAGGCAATCGTCGCCCAGCGAGACGGAGACGACCGGCGCCGAAAAATCGGCCTCGTCGCGATCCTGATGCAGGCCCATTTTTGCATCCGGCGTATAGAAATTGACCAGGCACGCTTCCGGCGGCTGCGGATAGCCCGATACCTGCCGCCACAGGTCGAGCAGCCCATCCGGGATTGGCGGCCATGGCGCTCCGGTCACCGGGTGCGTCGGCTGGTAGCGGTAACCCCGTTCCTTGTCGGTGACCCAGCCGAGCGGGCCGCAATTGGTCATGCGCACGCTCATCTCCTTGCCGGTGCGCGGCATGGCCGGCACGAACAGCGGCGCCTGCTGCACGATGCTTCTCACCTCTTCGACCAGCGCTTCCTGCACGGTGCGTGACAGGTAAGCCGGCATGTGGCGGACGCCTTTGGGCAGAACGAGCACGGATTCGGTCACCTTGCGGATGGTTCGGAACCGTAAAATGTCACGATCAAATGAAAACGGCGACCCGAAAGCCGCCGCTCTTGTCAAATTGGCAATCGCCCCGATCAGGCGAGGTCTGGTATGCGCAACACCTGGCCCGGATAGATCTTGTCGGGATGGGTCAGCATCGGCTTGTTGGCCTCGAAGATGACCGTGTTCTTGGTGCCCTTGCCCTTGCCGTAGCTCTTCTCGGCGATCTTCCAGAGATTGTCGCCCTTCTGAACGGTGTAGAAGGTGGGTTCCTTGGCTGGGGCTGCGGTTTTGCCGGCCTCTGGTGCGACCTGCAATTCGTCCGCCTGCACCTTGGAGACGCCGAGCGTGTTGCCGACGGCGATGACCGCCTTTTCGAAGATCGACTGATCCTTGACCACGCCCTTCAGCACCGCCGTGTCACCCTTGACGACGACCTCGACGCCATCGGTGCCGAGCTTGTGCGAATCGAGCTCCTTCTTGAGTGTGTCGGCCGTGGGTGCGGCTTCTTCGTCGCCGCCGATGCCAAGTTTCTTGCCGACGCTCTTGACGAAATCGAACATGCCCATCTTTGGTCTCCCTTGCTGTGGCAATGGTGGAACCTTGCATCTGCGGTTCAAAATGGGAAGTCGTTTTGTGCGCGCGCCTAGATCCAAGAGATAGAGCATGATGCCCGGACAAACGGTGCCCGTTTGCCCGAGAAAACCGCTTCACACTTTTCGGCATCATGCTCTGGTGTGGTGCTTAATCGTTCTCCACCCGGCCGCGCAGCTTCTTGATCGTGCCGCGTCCGGCCTTGCTCTTCAGCCGCCGCTCCACGGCGCCTTTCGACGGCCGCGTCTTCTTGCGCGGCGGCGGCGGCGGTTCGGCGGCCTTGGCGACCAGCGCCGTAAGCCGTGCCCGTGCGTCCGCCCGGTTCTGTTCCTGGGTGCGGAAACGGCCTGCTTCGATGACGATGACACCGTCCTTGGTGGCACGCTGGCCGGCAAGCTTGATCGTCCGCTCGCGCACGCGCTCCGACAGACCCGTTGCGTTGGCCGCGTCGAAGCGCAGCTGCACCGCCGTCGCCACCTTGTTGACGTTCTGGCCGCCGGGACCCGACGAGCGGACGAAGTCCTCGTGCAGGTCGCCTGGGTAGATCACCGCATCGCCCGATATGATGATGTTGTCGTCGCTCGCCATGCCGCAGTCATGGCGCGGCGGATCAAAAAAGAAAAGGCCCGATCGAAGCCGGGCCTTTCAACGACAGTTCAGTCCGATGGCGCGATTACTCCGCCGCCTCCTGCATGCGCGGCGCGGCACCCAGCACCACGGCGTCGACATGGCTTTCGAATTTCTCGAAGTTGACGGCGAACATGCCGACCAGTCTTGCCGCCTGCAGGTCATAGGCGGCCTTGTCGGCCCAGGTCGAGCGCGGGTCGAGAATAGCGCTGTCGACGCCCCGAACCGCCACCGGCACCTCGAAACCGAAATGAGGGTCGGTGCGGAACTCGGCCGTCTTCAGCGAGCCGTCGAGTGCGGCGGCGAGCAAGGCCCGCGTCGCCTTGATCGGCATGCGCTTGCCGGTGCCATAGGCACCGCCGGTCCAGCCGGTGTTGACCAGCCAGCAATCGGCGCCATGGTGGGCGATCAGCTCGCGCAGCAGATTGCCGTATTCCGATGGATGGCGCGGCATGAACGGCGCGCCGAAACAGGTCGAAAACGTCGCTTCCGGCTCGGTCACGCCCTTTTCGGTTCCCGCCACCTTGGCGGTGTAGCCGGAGAGGAAATGATACATCGCCTGCGCCGGCGTCAGCCGCGCGATCGGCGGCATCACGCCGAAGGCGTCGGCGGTCAGCATGATGATGTTGTTTGGATGATTGGCGCGTCCGGTCTTGCTGGCGTTGGGGATGAAATCCAGCGGGTAGGCGCATCGCGTGTTTTCGGTGAGCCTTCCGTCGTTGAAATCCGGCACGCCATCGGCGTCGAGTACGACATTTTCCAGCACGGTGCCGAAGCGCTGCGTGGTGGCAAAGATTTCCGGCTCGGCTTCCGCCGACAGCTTGATCGTCTTGGCGTAGCAGCCGCCTTCGAAATTGAAGATGCCGTGCGGCCCCCAGCCGTGCTCGTCATCGCCGATCAGCGTGCGCGACGGATCGGCCGAGAGTGTCGTCTTGCCGGTGCCCGACAGGCCGAAGAAGATGGCGGCGTCGTCGGCCGCACCCTCATTGGCCGAGCAATGCATCGGCATCACGCCTTTCGCCGGCAACAGATAGTTGAGCATTGTGAACACCGACTTCTTCATCTCGCCGGCATAGGACGTGCCGCCGATCAGCACGATCTTGCGCGTCAGGTCGACGGCGATCACCGTTTCGGTGCGGCTGCCGTGGCGGGCGGGGTCGGCGCGGAAGGACGGCAGGTCGATGATCGTCATCTCGGGCACGAACTGCTTGAGTTCGGCGGCATCGGGACGAATGAGCAGATTGCGGATGAACAGCGAGTGCCAGGCATACTCGGTGATCACCCTGGTGGGCAGCTTCAGCTCCTCATCGGCGCCGCCGATCAGGTCCTGGACGTAGAGATCCTTGTCCGCGGCGTGCGCCCGGAAATCGCCAAGCAGCGTGTCGAACTGGGCCGGCGAGATCGCCTTGTTTTTGTCCCACCAGATATGCGGCTCGGTGGCATCGTCGCGGACGACAAACTTGTCCTTGGGCGAGCGGCCGGTGTGCTGGCCGGTCTCGGCGACCAGCGCGCCATGCGCGGTCAACCGGGCCTCGCCGCGCCGGATCGAGTCCTCATAAAGAGCAGCCGCACCGAAATTATAGCGCACCACGCCGGTGGTTTTCAGGCCGATATGATCGATCGCGCAGGCAGAATTGCGTTTACCGACTTCCGACATCAGGTGTCCCTCTTGGATTTGCCGCATCTTTGCCGGCAGGTTTCCGGCATGCCCGCACCGCAGGCTGAGATGGTCAGAACCAGAAAAGCCAAATGATATCAAATCATTAATCGATTTAAATATTTTGAAAGTTGTTTAAATCGTTTATATGTGCAAAAAGTTTCGCGGTTGCCCAAAGGATTGGCGATGTTCGTTCGTCCAACCCATATCGAGGTAGGATTGTGGCCGCCGGCAAGCCGCGCGTGACAGCGGACAAGGCCTATGCCACATTTTGTACCTAATTTGTCCTGCAAAAGCCCCTTCTCTACGAAAGAAGGGACAGCTCATGAGGGAGCCGCTTGAAATGGCAACAATCGCGCTTGTCGATGACGACCGCAACATTCTGACATCGGTGTCGATCGCTCTCGAATCCGAGGGGTATCGGGTCGAGACCTACACGGATGGTGCGTCTGCGCTGGAAGGGCTGGCGGCACGCCCGCCGAATCTTGCCATCCTCGACATCAAGATGCCGCGCATGGACGGTATGGAACTGCTGCGCCGGATGCGCCAGAAGTCCGACCTGCCGGTGATCTTCCTGACCTCCAAGGATGACGAGATCGACGAATTGTTCGGCCTCAAGATGGGCGCCGACGATTTCATCCGCAAACCGTTCTCGCAGCGTCTGCTGGTCGAGCGGGTGCGCGCCGTGTTGCGCCGCGCCAGTGCCCGCGAAGCCGCGGCAAAGACGCCCAGCCAGCAGGCCCGCTCGCTCGAGCGCGGTCAGCTTGTCATGGACCAGGAGCGCCACACCTGCACCTGGAAGGGTGAGCCGGTGACGCTCACCGTCACCGAGTTCCTGATCCTGCATTCGCTGGCGCAGCGTCCCGGTGTCGTAAAAAGCCGTGATGCGCTGATGGATTCGGCCTATGATGAACAGGTCTATGTCGACGACCGAACCATCGACAGCCACATCAAGCGGCTGCGCAAGAAGTTCAAGGCCGTCGACGACGACTTCGAGATGATCGAAACCCTTTACGGAGTCGGATACCGGTTCCGCGAAGCGTAGGCATCACGCCAAAGATCAAGCGGGAGCTGCTATTCGATGGCAGTCGAGGCACAGAGAACAAGACCGGCGGGCGCCAGCAGGCGGCCGTCGCGGATCATGCCGTCCTTCGTGTCGAAGATCACGGTGCCGATGCGCCGCTTCCTCGGCCATCATATCTTTTCCAGCCTGACGCGGCGTATCCTCTTTCTCAACCTCGCCGGCCTTGCCGTCCTGGTGACCGGTATCCTCTATCTCAACACCTTCCGCGACGGGCTGATCGACGCCCGCGTCGAAAGCCTGATGACCCAGGGCGAGATCATCGCCGGCGCGATCGCCGCGTCGGCGACGGTCGAGACGGATTCAATCAGCATCGACCCGGAAAAGCTGCTTGAGCTGCAGGCCGGCGAGAGCCTGGGACCCGGCTCCGACCAGCTCGACAATCTCGACTTCCCGATCAATCCGGAGCGCGTCGCGCCGGTGCTGAGAAGGCTGATCTCGCCGACCCGGACCCGCGCCCGCATCTATGATCGCGACGCCAATCTGCTGCTCGATTCGCGCCACCTCTATTCGCGCGGCCAGATCCTGCGCTACGATCTGCCGCCGGTTGAAGAGGAAGAGCCCGATCTTGTCGAGCGCATCCAGAAATTCGTCTTCGACTTCTTCCGCAACACCGAGCTGCCGGTCTATCACGAGCAGCCGGGCGGCAATGGCGCTGCTTTCCCGGAAGTGGTCAAGGCGCTGACCGGCAGCCCGTCGACCATCGTGCGCGTCTCGGAACAGGGCGAGCAGATCGTTTCGGTGGCGGTGCCGATCCAGCGCTTCCGCGCCGTTCTCGGCGTGCTGATGCTGTCGACCGAAGGCGGCGACATCGACAAGATCGTCGCCGCTGAGCGCAAGGCGATCCTGCGCGTCTTCGGCATCGCGGCCTTGGTCACCGCCATCCTGTCGATGCTGCTCGCCTCCACCATCGCCAATCCGCTGCGCCGGCTGTCGGCGGCAGCGGTGCGGGTGCGGCGCGGCGTCAAAAGCCGTGAGGAAATCCCGGACTTTTCCGACCGCCAGGACGAGATCGGCAATCTGTCGATCGCCATACGCGACATGACGAACGCGCTCTACGCCCGCATCGAGGCGATCGAAAGCTTTGCGGCCGACGTGTCGCACGAGCTGAAGAACCCGCTGACATCGCTGCGCAGCGCGGTGGAAACCTTGCCGCTGGCCAAGAACGACAATTCGCGCGGCCGGCTGATGGACATCATCCAGCACGATGTCAGGCGGCTGGATAGGCTCATCACCGATATTTCCGACGCCTCCCGCCTCGACGCCGAGCTGGCGCGTGAAGATGCCGGAACGGTCGACCTGAAGAAATTCATCACCGATCTCGTCGCCGTTTCGCGTGAAGCCACGCGCAACAAGAAGGCGGTCGAGATCGAGTTCAAGGTCGCCAAGCTGCCGCAGGGCGTCAAAGGCTATGTCGTCGTCGGGCATGATCTGCGCATCGGCCAGGTCATCACCAATTTGATCGAGAACGCCCGTTCCTTCGTTCCCGAGGACCATGGCCACATCAGCCTGTCGCTGGCACGCGCCGGCAAGTTCAACATCGTCACCGTCGACGACAATGGTCCCGGTATCCGCGCCGACAACATCGACCGCATCTTCGAACGCTTCTACACCGACCGGCCGGCCGGCGAGGCGTTCGGCCAGAATTCGGGCCTTGGCCTGTCGATATCCAGGCAGATCGTCGAGGCCCATGGCGGCACGCTGACTGCCGAGAACATCCCTGGCACCAAGCCTGGCGAGATCAAGGGCGCGCGCTTTGTCGTGACGCTGCCGGCCGAAGCATGATCCCGAAAAGTGGGAACCGGTTTTCGGACAAGATCATGCTTCATCCAACAGGCATGATCCCGAAAAGTGGGAACCGGTTTTCGGACAAGATCATGCTTCATCCAACAGGCATGATCCCGAAAAGTGGGAACCGGTTTTCGGACAAGATCATGCTTCATCCAAAAACATGATCGGGCAAGATCGTGCATGATCCAGTTGCGCAGCCTGAAAACATTCACGGAACCGCGATCCTGATCGGCGAGCGCGGCGTCCTTATCACCGGGCCGTCCGGCGCCGGCAAGACGACGCTGGCGCTGACACTCCTGGACCATTGCCGCGCGCGCGGGCTGTTCTCGCGGCTGATCGGTGACGACAGGCTGCTTGCCGCGGCCCGCGCCGGGCGGCTGGTCTGTCGCGTGCCGGCGACCATCGCCGGTCTCGCCGAAGTGCCTGGGTTCATGCCGCGCCCGCTGCCGTTCGAGCCGGGCGGAGTGATCGACCTGCATGTGCGGCTGGTGCCAAAGGCAGAGATGGCCCGCTTCCAGGAGGATATCAGCGAGCCGGTCGCAGGCTGCCCAGTGCCGCGTATCGACCTTGCCGAGCGCAACGCCGCCACGGCCTTGCCCGCCGTGATGGCGCGGCTGTCGATCGCGCCTTTTCTATGATCCGCCCCGGCTTTTTTGCTGCAATGCGTCAAAATGGCATGGGCCTGCGCAATTTTGGGCTTGTCAACGGGCCGTGCGTCGACAAGATAGCGCTCCCGCCGCCTGGAATGGCTGGCGAGCATAAAATGCGCCTGTGAAGCGGCGATGACGGGAGCCACCAAAGAATGATCGGACTCGTGCTTGTAACGCACGGTCAACTGGCCGCCGAGTTTCGACATGCCGTGGAACACGTCGTCGGGCCACAAGACAATTTCGAAACCGTGGCGATCGGCGCCGACGACGATATGGAGCAGCGTCGCCGCGACATCGTCGACGCGGTTGCCCGTGTCGATACCGGGGCGGGCGTTATCGTGCTGACCGACATGTTCGGCGGCACACCCTCCAATCTTGCCATTTCGGTGATGGAGTCCGGCCGCACCGAGGTGATCGCCGGCATGAACCTGCCGATGCTGATCAAGCTCTCGTCGATCCGCAAGGGCGACAATATGGCGGCGGCCCTCGACGAGGCTCAGGCGGCCGGCCGCAAATACATCAACGTCGCCAGCCAGCTCTTGAGCAGCAAATGAACGCGCTGTCCCCGGAAAAAGATCATATCGCCAAAGATCCGATTACTAGGGACTTTCCCATCATCAACCAGCGCGGCCTGCACGCGCGCGCCTCGGCGAAATTCGTCCAGCTGGCCAGCGGCTTCGACGCCTCGGTGCATGTCGAGAAGGACGGCGTCAAGGTCGGCGGCACCTCGATCATGGGCCTGATGATGCTGGCGGCAAGCCCCGGCTACTCGATCCGCGTCACCGCCAGCGGGCCGGAGGCCCGGCAGGTCATCGATGCTCTGGAGCAGCTGGTGGCGTCCCGCTTCGGCGAGGAAAGCTGATCAGTTACACCGCCAATGCATGTCCGCGAGACATGCAGGGATAAAGATTTCTTTATATCCCATTGTCGTCTTCGCCCCGATCTGCTAGTCAGGCCGGCAATTCGCGCCCTTCGACGCGCCGACCGGCGCGGGCGCATCCGCAACCAATTCGCAGCACAACATCTGCATCGGAGCACTGCCATGACGGGTAGCAAGGACTATGTGGTCGCCGACATCTCGCTTGCCGGCTGGGGCCGCAAGGAAATCGAGATCGCCGAAACCGAAATGCCGGGCCTGATGGCCAGCCGCGAGGAATTCGGCGACAAGAAGCCGCTGAAGGGCGCGCGCATCACCGGCTCGCTGCACATGACCATCCAGACGGCGGTGCTGATCGAGACGCTGAAGGCGCTCGGCGCCGATATCCGCTGGGCCTCCTGCAACATCTTCTCGACCCAGGACCATGCGGCCGCCGCCATCGCCGAAGCCGGCATCCCGGTGTTTGCCGTCAAGGGCGAGTCGCTGGAGGAGTACTGGGATTACACCGACAAGATCTTCCAGTGGGCCGACGGCGGTCTCTCCAACATGATCCTCGATGATGGCGGCGACGCTACCATGTACATCCTGATCGGCGCCCGCGCCGAGGCCGGCGAGGATGTGCTGTCCAACCCGCAGAGCGAGGAAGAGGAATATTTCTACGCCCAGATCAAGAAGCGCCTGAAGGCTTCGCCCGGCTTCTTCACCAAGCAGAAGGCGGCGATCCGCGGCGTCACCGAAGAGACGACCACTGGCGTCAACCGGCTCTACCAGCTGCAGAAGAAGGGCCTGCTGCCCTTCCCCGCCATCAACGTCAACGACTCGGTCACCAAGTCGAAGTTCGACAACAAATATGGCTGCAAGGAATCGCTGGTCGACGGCATCCGCCGTGGCACCGACACGATGATGGCCGGCAAGGTCGCGGTCGTCTGCGGCTATGGCGACGTCGGCAAGGGCTCGTCGGCCTCGCTCAAGGGCGCCGGTGCCCGCGTCAAGGTCACCGAGGTCGATCCGATCTGCGCCCTGCAGGCGGCGATGGACGGTTTTGAAGTCGTCACGCTGGAAGATGCGGCCCCCACCGCCGACATCGTCATCACCACCACCGGCAACAAGGATGTCGTCACTCTCGACCATATGCGCTCGATGAAGGACATGGTGATCGTTGGCAACATCGGTCACTTCGACAACGAGATCCAGGTGGCCGCGCTGCGCAACCTGAAGTGGACCAACGTCAAGCCGCAGGTCGACATGATCACCTTCCCGGACGGCAAGCGGATGATCCTTCTGTCGGAAGGCCGGCTGCTCAACCTCGGCAACGCCACCGGCCACCCGAGCTTCGTCATGTCGGCCTCCTTCACCAATCAGGTACTGGCCCAGATCGAGCTGTACACCAAGCCCGGCCAGTACGAGAATCAGGTCTATGTCCTGCCCAAGCATCTCGACGAAAAGGTCGCGCGGCTGCATCTCGACAAGCTCGGCGCCCGTCTGACCGAATTGTCCGGTGAGCAGGCCGCTTATATCGGCGTGACGCAGCAGGGTCCGTTCAAGCCGGAACACTACCGCTATTAACCAAAGCTAAAATTACTACCAGATATTGACGCCGGGCGATTGACTTTTCGCCCGGCTTTATTTTTGCGCGCCATCAGCCTTCACGGCGATTCGGCGAGGGGTTATTGTCAGGTGATTCGGCGATGCTTCCAGCCCGAGAGGGGTTCTAAAGAGGCGCGCATCAGGGCGGTCTTGCATTCAGGCGGCGGAGAGGACCAAGACATGCCGGGGCAACACCCGCACAGAGCGGGACGGGCCGTTTCCGGCGGCCATGACGATTCGGGAACCATTGGCTCCGTCCTGGAAGGCGGGGGCCTTTCCTGGCGCGCCCGTGCGGGACTGTTCCTTGCCACCTCCGCGTTTGCCGGCCCCTTGGCTGGTGCTGTCGCGCATGCCGAAACCGCTGGCGCCGTCGTAGCCGGATTGTCGATGAGCGCCGTCGAGGTGATGCAGCTTGCCGTGTTTGTCGGCGTGACCGGCACCGCATTTCTGTCGGCCATCGTTCTCATCCGCGAAAGAGCCCGCACCTCGGCGGAAAATGCCGAACTCAGGAGCCGTCTCGCCGACATCAACGCCGCGCTCCGCCGCTCCGAGGCGCTCATCAATCTGCGCGACCAGCGCGTGGTCGTCTGGACCGCGGAAAACAAGAAGCCCGAACTCATCGGCACATTGCCCGTCGAAAGCGGCGCGCCCGAGGATCGGGCGGCTTTCCTCGCTTTCGGCCGCTGGCTGATGCCCCGCTCTGCGGCGGCGCTCGAACATGCCGTTGCGGGATTGCGCGAAAAGGCCAAACCCTTCGACCTCGTCATCGAATCGCAGGCCGGCGCGCCGCTCGAAGTGCATGGCCGCAAGAGCGCGGCGCATGTGCTCGTGCGTTTCGTCTCGCTTTCGGAGACGCAGCGCAGCCAGGCCAGGCTGAAGATCGAGAACCAGCGACTGGCCGCCGACCATGACACGATGATCGGCCTGCTCGACGCGCTGAACATGCCGGCATGGCTTCGCAGCGAGGATGGTCGGCTGAAATGGGTCAACCGGGCCTATGCCGATGCGGTGGAAGCCGAAAATGCCGAAGCCGCGGTTCGGGAGGCAAAAGAGTTCCTCGGCGGCCAGGCACGCGACGCGATTTCCGCCCAACACAAGACGCATCCGGTCTTCGAGCAGTCGCTTTCCACCGTGATCGAAGGCGACCGCCGTGTGTTTGCGGTCACCGATTTCGCCGGCAGCGACGGCTCGGCCGGCGTTGCCTGCGACACCAGCGCCATCGAGGCGGTTCGCGGCGAATACGAACGGACCGTCAGGAGCCACGCCGATACGCTCGACCAGCTCAATACGGCGGTCGCCATTTTCGACACCGACGAGAAGCTGCGCTTCTTCAACCAGGCCTTCCAGAAGCTGTGGGGGCTCGACAGCGGCTTCCTGCACAGCGCTCCCGACAATGCCTTGCTGCTCGACCGGCTGCGCAGCGAAGGCAAGATCGCCGAGCAACCCGAATGGCGCCGCTGGAAGGAAGGCCTGCTCGGCGCCTATCGCGCCGTCGAATCCCAGGAACATTGGTGGCATCTGCCGGACGGCAAGACCATCCGCGTCGTCGCCAACCCGCAGCCCAAGGGCGGCGTGACCTGGGTGTTCGAGAACCTGACCGAGAAGATGGACCTCGAAAGCCGCTACCAGACAGCGGTGCGGGTCCAGGGCGAGACGCTCGACAATCTTGCCGAAGGCGTGGCGGTGTTCGGCCCCGACGGCAGGCTTCGGCTGTCGAATCCCGCCTTTGCCACACTCTGGGGTTTGAGCGGCGAAGCGGCCAAGCCAAATGTCCATGTGTCCACCATCCGCGACCTTTGCGACCGGCAGGCGGCGGACAGTCCCTGGCCAGGCTTCGTTGCCGCCATCACCGGCTTCGACGACGAGCGCCGCGACCGCCACGGCCAGACCGAACTCAACAACGGCAATGTGCTGAGCTACGCCATGATACCGTTGCCCAACGGGCAAGTGATGATGACCTTCGTCGATGTCACCGACAGCGTCCATGTCGAACGGGCGCTGAAGGACAAGAACGAGGCGCTGCAAAAATCCGATCAGCTCAAGAACGAATTCGTCCAGCACGTCTCCTATGAACTGCGCTCGCCGCTGACCAACATCATCGGCTTCACCGAATTGCTGTCGCTGCCGGCGACCGGTCCGCTGACGCAGAAGCAGCGTGAATATGTCGAGCATGTCAGCTCGTCCTCCTCGGTCCTGCTCACCATCGTCAACGACATCCTCGACCTGGCGACGGTGGACGCCGGCATCATGCAGCTCGACATTTCCGAGGTGCAGGTCGATCGCACCATCGCGGCTGCGGCCGAACTGGTGGCCGACCGGCTGGAAGAGCATTCGATCAGGCTTGAGGTCGATGCAGCCTCGGCACCGAAGACCTTTCACGGCGATGAGATCCGCGTCCGCCAGATCCTCTACAATCTGCTCAGCAACGCCGCCAACTACGCGCCGGAAGCCAGCACCATCCGGCTCACTTGCCGCCATCTGGCGGACGGAGTGGAATTCTCGGTTCATGACGACGGCCCCGGCATGCCGCCGGACCTGCTCGATTCGGTGTTCCGCCGTTTCGAGCCGCGCGCCAATGGCGGCCGCCGGCGCGGCGCCGGTCTCGGCCTGTCGATCGTCAAGAGCTTTGTCGAGCTGCATGGCGGCAGCGTTCGCATCGAAACCGGCAAGGACAAGGGCACGACCGTCATCTGCACCTTTCCCGACATGCCGGGCATCCGCGCCGCGGCCGAGTAGCGCGTTCGATGACGGGATTGGTGCTGGAGCGTTTGCTCGCCGACGAGACACAGACAGCGCGGCTGGGCGAGGATCTTGCGCTGTCGCTGCGTCCGGGTGATGTGCTTGCCCTCAAGGGCGATCTCGGCGCCGGAAAGTCGACGCTCGCGCGGGCCTTGATCAGGGCCCTGGCCGACGATGCCGGCCTCGATGTGCCGAGCCCGACTTTCACGCTGGTGCAGAGCTACGACACCCGCATTCCCGTCCATCATTTCGATCTCTACCGCCTGTCTTCGGCGGCCGAGATCGATGAGCTTGGGTTCGACGAAGCCCTGACGCAAGGAGCCGCTTTGGTCGAATGGCCGGAACGAGCGGATGCCTATCTGCCGAAAACCACGGTTCTGATCGAACTCGTCCAGCATGGCGAGGGCCGGCTGGCGCGATTGTCGGGGCAGGGCGCTGCCTTCGATCGGGTGGCACGGTCGCTGGCCATGCGCGACTTTCTCGAAAGCGCAGGCTGGGGGGAAGCGTGGCGCCGCCATTTCATTGGCGATGCCTCGGCCCGCTCCTATGAGATCGTTTCGCTGCCGAACCAGAAGCCGCAAGTGCTGATGAACTCGCCGCGGCTGGTGCTCGGCCCGCCGGTTCGCGACGGCAAGCCCTATGCCGAGATCGCTCATACCGCGCAGTCGGTCTCCGCCTTCGTCGCCATCGACCGAGCCCTGAAGGCCGGCGGCGTAAGCGTTCCGGAAATCCATGCCGAGGACCAGGATCAGGGGTTCCTGCTGCTCGAACATCTTGGTTCCGAAGGTTTCCTTGGCGGCGATGGCCAGACGGTGGCCGAGCGCTACATGGCAGCGGCCGAGCTGCTGGCCATGATGCATGGCAGGACCTGGCCGCAGCGCCTGGAAACAGGACACGGCGGCTTCCACGACGTGCCGCCGTTCGACCGCGATGCCATGATGATCGAAGCCGATCTGCTGGTCGACTGGTACGTGCCGGCGATATCGGGCAGCCCGGCAAGCGACAGCTTGCGCGCCGGTTACCACAAGGAATGGAACGCGCTCCTCGACCGGCTGCACGGCCGCGAAGTCACGCTGATGCTGCGCGACTTCCATTCGCCCAACATCATCTGGCGCGGCGACCGTTCCGGGCATGATCGGCTGGGCATCGTCGATTTCCAGGATGCGCTGATCGGCCCGTCCGCCTATGACGTCGCCTCGCTCGCCATGGACGCTCGTGTTACGATGTCGCCCGAGATCGAGAGAAAGACGCTGGATGCCTATCTCGCGGCGCGCCATGCAGCCGGTGCTTTCGACGAGGCAAGTTTCCTCGAATCCTACGCCATCATGGCGGCGCAGCGGAACTCCAAGATCCTCGGCATCTTCGTCCGCCTCGAAAAGCGCGACGGCAAGCCCTACTATCTGAAGCACCTGCCGCGCATTCGCGATTATCTGCGGCGGGCACTGTCCCATCCAGCGCTCGCCGGCCTGCGGGATTTCTACAATGCGCATGGGTTGCTCGAGGAGCGCACGCTGTGACTGCAAGACCGGACACCGCAATCGTACTTGCCGCCGGGCTCGGCAAGCGCATGCGGCCGATCACCGACACCATTCCCAAGCCGCTGGTCAGGATCGCCGGCAAGACGTTGCTCGACTGGAGCCTGGACAGCCTGGCCGCCGCCGGTGTCGCCAAGGCCGTGGTCAACGTCCACTATTTTCCCGAACAGATCGTCGCCCATGTCACCGCGCGCCGCGCGCCACGGATCGTCATTTCCGACGAGAGCGAAAAACTGCTCGATTCTGCCGGCGGCATCGTCAAGGCGTTGCCGGAACTGGGCGAGCAGCCCTTCTACATCCTCAACGCCGACACCTTCTGGATCGACGACGGTCCGCTCAATCTCCAGCGCCTCGCCCTTGCATGGGACGCGGCGAAAATGGATATTCTGCTGATGCTGGCGGATCTCCATCAGGCGACCGGACACTGTGGCAACACCGATTTCCTGGTGGCGCCGGATGGCGGCTTGCGGCGCTCAAGGGGGGATCCGGCGGGCCTGATCTATGCCGGGGCGGCGATCGTCCATCCGCGCCTGTTCGAGGGCGCACCGGCCGGGCCGCACTCGCTCAACGCCTATTTCGATTCGACCATTGCCGCAGGGCGGCTGTTCGGCATGTCGATGCATGGCCACTGGATCACCGTCGGCACGCCCGATGCCATGGCGCTCGCGGAAGCGGCGGTCGCCGGCGCACTGACCGAGTCGCAATGAGCGGCTCAAGCCGCGTTTTCTCAATTCCTCCCGGAGCGCCGTTTCTGCCGACGCTTGCCGAGGCGCTGCTTGCCGGCCGCCTCGTTCCGGGCTTTCGGTTCGACGGCGACCCGCTCGCTTTGGCCGATGTCACCATCTATGTGCCGACGCGCCGTGCCGCGCGTGCTCTGCGGGGTGTCTTCGTCGATAGTCTGGTGGCACGAGGCGGCGGCGGTTCGGCGATCCTGCCGGTCATCCGGCCACTGGGCGAGTTCGACGAGGATGAGGCCGCATTCGAGACCGAGGCATCGGCGGCCATCGATCTCGCGCCGCCGATCGGGGCAACCGAACGCCTGTTACTGCTGACGCCGCTGGTGCGGGCTTGGAAACGCCGGCTGCCGGCGCATGTCGCCGCCCTTTTTGCCGAGGAGATCGTCATCCCGGCCTCCACCGCCGACGCGATCTGGCTGGCGCGCGATCTCGCCCGGCTGATGGACGAGATCGAGACGGAAGGCACGGACTGGGCCAAGCTGACCGATCTGGTGACCGGCAACCTTGCCGGATGGTGGCAGGTGACGCTCGAATTCCTCGGCATCGTCACCGACGCCTGGCCGAGATTCCTTGAAGAGAGCGACCGCTCCAATCCGGCCGCGCATCGCAGCGCGCTAATCCGCGCCGAGGCCGTGCGGCTGCAGCGCAATCCGCCAGCCGGGCCGGTCATCGCCGCGGGCTCGACCGGCTCAATACCGGCCACGGCCGAACTGCTTGCCGCGATCGCGCGCTTGCCCGGCGGTGCGATCGTGCTGCCCGGTCTCGACCGGACGCTGGACGAAGCCTCCTTCCAGGCAATTGCGGCGCCCGGCGCACGTCCGGCCGTGCTTGGCCACCCGCAATATGGCCTCGCCAGGTTTATCGGCAAGATCGGCGTGCTGCGCGGCGATGTCGAGGAGATCGGCGCGGGCGAACCGCAACTTGCGCTTCGCGCCGCCCTTGTCGGCGAAGCATTGCGGCCGGCCGAGACCACCGAACTCTGGGCGGAAACACGTGCCGGTTTCCCGGCGTCCGACATTGCCGGCGCCTTCGCCGAGGTGACCTTGCTCGAAGCCGCCAGCGAACGCGATGAAGCCGTTGCCATCGCCGTCGCGCTCAAGCGCGCGGTCGAACAACCCGGCCAAAGGGCGGCTCTCGTGACCGGCGACCGTGCACTGGCGCGGCGCGTCTCGATCGAGCTCCAGCGCTTCGGCGTCGTTGCCGACGATTCCGGTGGCACGCCGCTCGCCAACACCCCGGCGGCCAGCCTGCTCAGGCTGGCGCTCGAGGCGCTGTTCCGGCCAGGCGACCCGGTTGGCCTGTTGTCGCTACTCAAGCATCCGCTGCTTGGTCTCGGCCTCGAACGGGCTGATGTACGCCACGCGGCTGAACTGGTCGAACTGGTGGCGCTGCGCGGTGGCACCGGCCGGCCCGATATCGTTTCGCTACCGGAACTGTTCGGGGCCCGCCTCACCGGCCTCGGCAGCGGCAGCCGCCCGCCCTTCTGGTTTTCCCGGCTGACCGTGCGCTCCATCGAAAGCGCGCGGAATTTGCTCGAACGTCTCAAGCAAGCGCTCGCGCCACTTGCGGCGTTTCGCGGCCAGGATGATGCCGACCTTGCCGCACTGGTCAGGGCCAGCGTTGTCGCACTCGAAAATCTCGGCCGCACCGCCGATGGCGGCCTTGGCGAACTCTATGCCGGTGACGCCGGTGAGAAGCTTGCCGAACTGCTGCGCGGGCTGGTCGCGGCTTCGGCGCCATTGTCGTTCGCGGGCAACGAGTGGCCCGACGTGATGGCGGCGCTGATCGCGGCCGAAACGGTCAAACCGGGGCAAGGCACCGACAGGAACATCGCCATCTGGGGCGCGCTGGAAGCGCGGTTGCAGACTGTCGACACGCTGGTCATCGGCGGGCTCAATGAGGGCGTGTGGCCGCGCAAGCCGGAGAGCGACCGCTTCATGTCGCGGCTGATGAAGACCGGCATCGACCTCGAACCGCCCGAACGGCGCATTGGCCTTGCCGCGCATGATTTTCAGATGGCGATGGGCGCCAGGAAGGTGGTGCTGGCCCGCTCGGCACGCGCCGGCGACGCACCCGCCGTGCCGTCGCGCTGGCTGCAGCGCCTGCTCACCTTCATCGGCAAGGACCAGGCGGCGGAGCTGCGCCGGCGTGGCGACGAATTGCTCGCCTGGGCGCGCTCGCTCGATACCGGCCCAAGGCAGGATTTCGCGCCACGGCCGCAGCCGAAGCCGCCACTGTCAGTACGCCCAGGCCATTTCTCGGTCACCGAGATCGAGACCCTGCGCCGTGATCCCTACGCCGTCTATGCAAGACGGATCCTCGGCCTGATGCCGCTCGATCCGGTCATTCGCGATCCCGGTGCGGCCGAACGCGGCACGCTGTTTCACGCCATCCTGCATTTGTTCTCGGCGCGCGTGGCCGATCCGCGCGCGCCCGATGCGCTTGCCGGCCTTATCGCCGCCGGCCGCGCCTGTTTTGCCGAAGCCGCACTCCCGGCCGATGTCGAGGCGGTATGGTGGCCGCGTTTCGAAAAACTTGCCACCAACATCATCGAGTGGGAGCGCACGCGCGCCGACGCGGTGATCCAGCGGCATGCCGAGGAGCGCGCCGGAAAGACCGTCGTCGGCCAGTCCGGCGCCACACTGTCCGGCTACGCGGACCGCGTCGACCTGCTGGCCGGCGGCATGGCCGACATACTGGATTACAAGACGGGCTCCTCGCCATCCAAGGCGCAGGCGCACACGCTGCTGGCGCCGCAATTGGCGTTGGAGGGTGCGCTGCTCAGGCGCGGCGCTTTCAAGGATTTGGGCGCACGCGAACCCTCGCAATTGGCGTTCGTGCGGTTGAAGCCGAATGGCGAGGTGTTCGAGGAATCGATCCTCGAACACAACCGCCAGCCGCGAACCGCCACCGACCTCGCCGAAGAGGCCTGGGCGCGGCTGGAAAAGCTCCTGATCCACTATGCCGATCCGACGACTGGATACCTGTCGCGCGCGCTGCCGTTTCGCGAAGGCGAAACCGATGGCGACTACGACCATCTTGCCCGCGTGCTCGAATGGTCGGCAGGCGGCGATGCCGGTGACGAGGGAGGGGAGGCATGAAGAAAGCCTATCCCATCCCGAGCGACACCGCGACCAGCCAGACCTGCGCCGCCGATCCCGGCAATTCCGCATGGGTGTCGGCGAATGCCGGCTCCGGCAAGACCCATGTGCTGGCCCAGCGTGTCATCCGGCTGCTGCTGCGCGGCACTGACCCGTCGAAGATCCTGTGCCTGACCTATACGCGCGCCGCTGCCGCAAACATGTCCAATAGGGTGTTCTCGACACTGTCGGAATGGACGACGCTCGGTGACGTGGATCTGGCGGCAAAGGTCGAGGTGCTGGAAGGCCGGCGGCCGGATCTCGAGACCATGCGCCGGGCGCGACGCCTGTTCGCCGAGGCGCTGGAAACACCCGGTGGGCTGAAGATTCAGACCATCCATGCCTTCTGCGAATCGGTGCTGCACCAGTTCCCGCTGGAGGCCAACATCCCGGCCCATTTCGAGATGCTCGATGGCCAGATGGAAGCGTCGCTGTTTGCCGCGGCGCGCCGCGAGATGATCTCCGCCGCCGGCGACAGGGATCTGGCCGAGGCCTTTGCCACCATTCTCGACCGTGGCGGCGAAGCGGGGCTCGACGCCTTGTTGGGCGAGATCGTGCGCAAGCGCGACGGCTTGCGTAATTTCATCGACGCCGTCGGCCGCGACGGCACGCGCTTCCAGGCCCTGTTCGATGAATTCCATTTCCACCCCGGCCAGACCGCCGAAGGCATAGCGGCTTCGGTGTGGCCGTTGCCGGGCTTCCTACCGGACTATTTTGCCGGCTTTGCCCGGGCCGCAGAAGCCGCCGACGCCAGATCGGTGCTGAACAACATCCTGCCTTATGCGCGCCAGGCTTTCGCCGAGGGCGATCCCATTCGCCGCCTGCAACTGCTCGCGCGAGCCTTCCTCAAGACCGATGGCGACGCCTACGACCCGGCAAAGGCCTTCAAGAAGGCTCTGGTCGACCGGCTGCCGGATCTGGCGGAGCGTTATCTCTCGGCGACCAAAGCCATCATCGAAACAGTCGACCGGCTGGCCCTGTTCCGGATGCTGGAAGGCACGCGCGCCGCACTGACCATCGCCGACTGGCTGATCGCCCGTTACGAAGTGCTGAAGCGCAGCCGCGGCTTTCTCGATTTCAACGACCTGATCACCCGCACGGTGAACCTGCTGGCGCGGCCTGACGCCGGCCCCTGGGTGCAATACAAGCTCGACCAGGGCATCGACCACATCCTGCTCGACGAGGCGCAGGACACCAGCCCGGATCAATGGGAAGTGGTGAAGCGGCTGGCGGAAGAATTCTTTGCCGGCCTTGGCGCCCGCGACAGGGTTCACCGCACGGTCTTTGCCGTCGGTGACGAGAAGCAGTCGATCTATTCGTTCCAAGGCGCCGCCCCGGACTCTTTCGCCGACAGCCGGCTGTTGTTTGCGGGACGGGTGCGCGACGCCGAGGCGTCCTTCGCCGATCTCAAGCTGACCTGGTCGTTCCGCTCGACCGACGACGTTCTTACCGCAGTCGACCGCGTCTTCGCCGACGCAAGCGTGCGGCGCGGCATTAGCCATGATCCTGATCCGCTGCGCCACCAGGCGATCCGCACAGACGCACCGGGCTATGTCGAGGTGTGGCCGTCGGTCGGTGCCGACGTCGTCGATGAGCCCGACGACTGGACGCAGGCCATCGACCATGCGCATGCGCCGGCGGTGCGCGTTGCCGAGAATGTCGCCGCCACCATTGCCGGCTGGATCGGCACTGGTGAGATCATCGAAGGCCGCGGCAAGCGGCTGCGGCCGGGCGACGTGCTAGTGCTGGTGCGCAAGCGCGATCGCTTCGTCCACGCGCTCACCCGTGCCTTGAAACGTCGCGACATTCCGGTCGCCGGCGCCGACCGGCTAAGCCTGCCCGGACACATCGCGGTCAAGGACCTGATCGCGCTCGGCCATCTCCTCATCCAGCCGCAGGACGACCTGTCACTCGCCGCCGTGCTACGCAGCCCGATCTTCGATCTGCCCGAAGAGACGCTTTTTACGCTCGCCGCGGAGAGGCCGTCCGGCCTGTCGCTGATCGCGTCGCTGCGACAGCACGCCGGCGAAAGCGAGAGACTGGCGAAGATCGTCGCCCAGGTCGACATCTGGACGAACGAGGCCGCCTTCAAACCGGTGTTCGAGTTTTACGCTGGCCTGCTGGCGCGCGATGGCGTGCGCCGCAAGATGATCGCGCGGCTCGGCCCCGAAGCCGGCGATATTCTCGACGAGTTCCTCAGTTTCTGCCTTGCCGAGGAGCGAACCGGCCTGCCGGGGCTGGAAGCCTTCCTGTCGACGCTGGAGAACGCCGGTCCCGAGATCAAGCGCGAGATGGACCAGACCCGCGACGAGGTCCGGGTCATGACCGTGCACGCCGCCAAGGGCCTGGAAGCGCCGGTCGTGTTCCTGGTCGATGGCGGTTCCGCCCCGTTCAGCGACCAGCATCTGCCACGCCTGATGCCCTTCGACGGCTCCGGCACGAACTGGGATGGCAAGGGCTATCTCTGGCGCTCCGCCAGCGACGTCGCCAATGGCTTTTCCAAAGCAGCGGCGGCGCGGGCTCGAGAACTCGCCAACGACGAATACCGCCGGCTGCTCTATGTCGGCATGACCCGCGCCGAGGACCGGCTGATCGTCTGCGGCTATCACGGCAAGCGGGCGCCGAACGCCGGCACCTGGCACTCGATCGTCAGCCGCGCCCTGCTCGACGCTCCCGAGAGCGAGCAGCGTGCGCATCCCGCCGGCGGCGAGCCGGTGCATCGTTTCCATGTGACGAAGCTGCCGCCCGTCGCAATGGTTTCCAGCGAGCAGGCACGGCGGGCCGATGCTTTCGGTCCCTTGCCGGCGGCCTTGTTCCGCCCCCTGCCGCCTTTCGAGGACCTGCCGCGCCCGCTGTCGCCATCCGGCGCCTCGGCGCTGATCGACGAAGGCAAGGAAGCGGTGGTCGACAAGGCGTCGCCGGTGCTCGACGCCGATGCCGAGCCTGGCTTTGCCGTGCTGCGTGGGCTTGCCCTGCACAAACTGCTGCAGATGTTGCCCGGCATTGCCGAGCCCGAACGCCAGGGCGCGGCGGAACGTTATCTCGCACGAACGGGTGCGGACTGGCCTTCGTCAGAGCGTGAAAAGGCCCTGGCTTCGGTCACATCAATCCTTGCCGACGTCAGCTTTGGTCAGCTGTTTGCACCATCGTCGCGTGCCGAGGTCGCGATCATGGGCAGCCTGGAGGTCAAGGGCAAAAAGCGCTTGATTTCCGGCAAGATCGACCGGTTGGCGGTGACATCGGACGCGGTCTCGATCGTCGACTACAAGACCAATCGGCCGGCACCCGGCTCTCTGGCCGAGGTTCCGCCGGCCTACCTGCTCCAACTCGCTCTCTATCGCGCCTTGCTGCAACCGCTCTATCCCGGCCGCACGGTCAAGGCGGCTTTGCTGTTCACCGAGGCGCCGCGGCTGATCGAACTGCCGGCCAGCGCCATGGACGACGCCCTTGCTCGACTCACGGGAGCGTGACACAACACCTGCTTGAAGAAGGGCGCGATCACCACCACATTTGGTGGGACAAAAACTTTCGAAAGGATTTTTCCATATGGCAACCGTCAAGGTCGACAAGAGCAACTTCCAGACCGATGTGCTTGACGCCAACGTACCGGTCGTCGTCGATTTCTGGGCGGAATGGTGCGGTCCCTGCAAGATGATCGCGCCGGCTCTCGAAGACATCGCCACCGAACTTGGCGCCAAGGTCAAGATCGCCAAACTCAACATCGACGAGAATCCAGAGCTTGCCGCCCAGTTCGGCGTGCGCTCGATCCCGACGCTGATGATTTTCAAGGGCGGCGAAATGGCCGACATGAAGGTGGGTGCGGCGCCCAAGACCGCGCTGTCGCACTGGATCAACGGCAACCTCGCCTGATCCATCTGAAATTCATGACCATCAAGCCCGGCCTCGTGCCGGGCTTTTTGTTGGCGTCATCGCTGGGCCGCTCTGGCCCTGACGTACGGCCACTCCATGTCTTCTGTTGGCAGCAGAGCAGGGAGAAGCGATATGACTGGATCCGCCAAGGCCACCGTCTTCATCGACAATCAGCGTGTCATCGTCACCGAATACCGCTTCGCGCCGGGCGAGAACACCGGCTGGCACCGCCATGGCCACGACTATGTCGTCGTGCCGCTGATGGACGGCAAGGTGAAGCTGTTGACCAAGGACGGCGAATCCTTCGCCGAAATGAAGAAGGGCGCGCCCTATTTCCGCAAGGAGGGCGTCGAGCACGACGTCATCAACGCCAATGAAGGCGAATATGCCTTTATCGAGATCGAACTGAAGTGACACGCCTTTGACCGCTGATCGGTGCGCTGGAAATCCATCACTGTGATGGCGTGCCATCAGCTGCCATCTTGATGGCAGGGGCGGATCGGTCTATATCCCTTCCAAAAGGGAGTTTGAAATGGCCGAACCACAGCTCTCAGTCCGTAGCGCAAAAGCACGCGATTTGGCTCATAGGCTTGCACGTCGTGAAAATCGTTCGATAGCCGATGTGGTCGAACGTGCGCTTGAATCATACGAGATTCGTGAAGCGGGCCGTGAACCCGCTTCCACTTTCTATACCAGCCTGACTGCAAGCAATGGCGTTGACATCGATCTGGAGAAAATTATTCGCGAGGGCCGCCAGGTTCATTCGGGACTTGAGCTTTGATTTTCGTCGATACCAACGTGATTTCGGAGACTCTGAAGAAGACGCCGGCCCCAGCTGTCCTGGCGTGGCTTGTCCGTAATGACGCTGAACTGGCCCTTCCTACAGTGACGATTGCTGAAATCGCCTTCGGTATTCAAAAAATACGACCTGATGAGCGTGCCGATCGGCTGGAACAGGGACTTTCCCGATGGCGCCATCGATTTGCCGACCGGATTTTTGGGCTGACGGAAGAGGCTGCCTTGGCTTACGGCGAGATCATGGGGGCCGCGACGCGCCAAGGTCGCGGTATGTCAGCTCCCGATGGCATGATTGCGGCGATAGCGCGCGTGAATGGAGGCCGGCTGGCAACGCGCAATCTCAGCGACTTTGACACCACCAGCCTTGACCTGATCTCACCGTGGGATTTTTGAAGCAGGTGGAAAGCCAAGGTAGGACCCTTTCGGCTGCAGCCGCCGCTAGCCGCGCAAGGCATAGATAGTCGGCGCCTCAGGTCGGCGGCGTGCCGTTCTCGGCCAGCACCGCGCCGGCCAGGTACAATGAACCGCCGATCAGGATGCGCGGCGCCGGGCCGTCCCAGGTGTCGCGCAGCAGCATCAGTGCATTGGCAACGGAACTCACCGGCTCGGCCGTCAGTCCCGCTTCCGTCGCGCGGACCGCCAGTTCGTCGTTCGGCACGCCGGCGTCGCTCAGGCTCACCGGCACCGTGTAGACATGCCGGGCAAGGTCCTTGAAGGCACGGAAATAGCCGCTCTGGTCCTTGGTGTTGATCATGCCGGAGATGAGGAAGAGCGGACGCGGGTTCTTTTCTTCCTGCTCGGCCAGCGCTTCGGCAACCACCACGCCGGCGCCCGGATTGTGGCCGCCGTCGAGCCAGATGTCGGCGCCCTTCGGCGCCAGTTCGGCCAGCCGGCCCTGCGCCAGCTTCTGCATGCGGCCGGGCCAGGCGACATTGATCATCGCCTTTTCGGCGGCGCGATGGCTGATCTCGAAACCGGCTGCCTTGACCGCGGCGATCGCCGCCGCAGCATTGGCGAACTGGTGGCGGCCGGGCAGCCTGGGCGGCGGCAGGTCCATCAAGCCGTCTTCGTCCTGGTAGACCATGCGGCCGTTTTCCTCGAAGGCGAGGAAATCCTGGCCGTAGACGAAGGTCGGGCACTCCAACCGCTCGGCGGTTTCGATCAGCACCTGCAGCGCCGTCTCGCTTTCCTGTGCGCCGATGACCACCGGGCAGCCGCGCTTGATGATGCCGGCCTTTTCGGCGGCGATCAGTTCGACACGGTCGCCGAGATAGGCCTCGTGATCGAGCGACACCGGCATGATCACCGACACGGCCGGTTCCTTGACGACATTGGTCGCGTCGAAACGGCCGCCGAGCCCGACCTCGATGATCGCTGCGTCGGCCTGGTGTTCGGAAAACAGCAGGAAGGTGACGGCGGTGAGGATCTCGAAGACGGTGATCGTCTCGCCTTCATTGGCCCTGGCGACGCGGGCGATGGCGTCGGCGAAAACCCTGTCCTCGACCAGCCTGCCGCCGCCATCGGCGGCCAACCGGTAGCGCTCGTGCCAATTGACCAGATGCGGCGAGGTGTGGACATGGACGCGGTAGTCCGCAGCTTCGAGCAGGGCGCGCGAAAAGGCAGCGCACGAACCCTTGCCATTGGTGCCGGCGATGTGGATCACCGGCGGCAACCGGTCCTGCGGATTATCAAGCCGCTCCAGAAGCCGCGAAATGCGGTCGAGCGAAAGGTCGAAGCCCTTCGGGTGAAGCGCCATCAGGGCTTCGATTTCGCGGTCGGCGGCAAGCGTCATCATGGAAGAATCCTATGCGGGTCGCAAAGCGCGCGCAATCGCGGTTCGCGGCGCACGATGTCGCGTCAGGCTTGCGGTCGGGCTTCCGTCGGAATGGTGGCCGGCGGCAGGATTTCCGGCTCCAGCGGTTTTTGCTCCTCCGGCAGCTTGAGCAGCATCTTCAACAGGCGCGCGATGGTTTCGCGCAGTTCCAGCCGCGACACCACCATGTCGACCATGCCGTGCTCCATCAGATATTCGGAGCGCTGGAAGCCGTCGGGCAATTTCTCGCGGATGGTCTGCTCGATGACGCGCGGTCCGGCAAAGCCGATCAGCGCGCCGGGCTCGGCGATGTGCACGTCGCCCAGCATCGCATAGGAAGCGGTGACGCCGCCGGTGGTCGGGTTGGTCAAAACGACGATGTAGGGAAGGCCGGCTTCCTTCAGCCGGTCGACGCCGACCGTTGTCCTCGGCAACTGCATGAGGGACAAAATACCTTCCTGCATGCGGGCGCCGCCGGAGGCGGCAAACAGGATAAGCGGCCGCTTGCGCTGCAGAGCCGCCTCAAAGCCATGCACGATGGCGTCGCCGGCGGCCATGCCGAGCGAGCCGCCCATGAACGCAAAATCCTGCACCGTGACCACAACCGGCAGGCCCTCGACGGTCCCCAGCGCATTGATGATCGCGTCTTCGAGGCCGGTCTTGGCCTTGGCGTCCTTCAGCCGGTCGACATAGCGCTTCTCGTCGCGGAATTTCAGCGGATCCTGCATGACCTTGGGGTTGTCCAGGGTCTCGTATTTGCCGTCGTCGAAGAAGAATCTCAGCCGCTCCTTGGCCGAGATCTTCATATGATGGCCGGACGAGGGAATGACGAACTGGTTGGATTCCAGATCCTTGTGGAACACCATTTCGCCGGTCTCCGGATCCTTGATCCAGAGGTTCTCGGGCATGTCGGTGCGCCGGCCGAGCATCGAATTGATCTTCGGGCGAACGTAATTGGTGATCCAGTTCATCGCTTCGGCTCCTGTCCTGACGAAGAGTTGGCTAAAGACGTAGGGAAACTATTCGGCAGCAGCAAGGCGGGCCGAGCGCACACCTTGCGCAAGGCCGCTGACCAGCGTGGCGACGGCTTCGGCCGGGTCGGCGGTTTTCTCGCCCTTCGGTCCCAGCACATTGGCCACCGCATTGACGATCGCGGTGCCGACGACGACACCGTCGGCATTGGCGCCGATCACCCGCGCCTGCTCGGCGGTCTTGACGCCGAAGCCGACGCAGACCGGCAGGTCGGTATGGCCCTTGATGCGCTTGACCGCCGCCGCCACCTTGCCGGTGTCGGCCAGCGCCGAGCCGGTGATGCCGGTCATCGACACATAGTAGACGAAGCCGGACGTGTTCTGCAGCACTTTGGGCAGGCGCTTGTCGTCGGTGGTCGGTGTCGCCAGCCGGATGAAATTGATACCGGCCTTGAGCGCCGGAATACACAGTTCCTCGTCCATCTCCGGCGGCAGGTCGACGACGATCAGCCCGTCGATGCCGCTGGCAATCGCATCCTTGAGGAAGCGGTCGACGCCATAGATGTAGATCGGATTGTAGTAGCCCATCAGCACGATCGGCGTCTCATTGTCGCCAACGCGGAAGTCCGCCGCCATCTTCAGCGTCTTGACCAGCGTCTGGCCGCCTTTCAGCGCCCTGAGGCCCGCCGCCTGGATCGCCGGGCCGTCGGCCATCGGATCGGAGAACGGCATGCCGAGCTCGATGACGTCGGCGCCAGCGCCAGGCAGTGCCTTCATGATCGACAAAGAGGTGTCGTAGTCAGGGTCGCCGCCCATGAAATAGGTGACGAGCGCCGGGCGGCCCTCGGTCTTCAGCTTCGCCATGCGGCGGTCGATGCGGGTCACCATGATCAGATCTCCATGCCCAGCATCGAGGCTACGGTATGCACGTCCTTGTCGCCACGGCCGGACAGGTTGACGATGACGATCTGGTCCTTGTCCATGGCAGGCACGATCTTCACCGCATGCGCGATGGCGTGCGCCGATTCCAGCGCAGGGATGATGCCTTCGACGCGCGTCGTCAGCTTGAACGCTTCCAGCGCCTCGTCGTCGAGGACCGGCACATATTCGACACGGCCTGAATCACGCAGCCAGGAATGCTCCGGGCCGACGCCGGGATAATCGAGGCCAGCCGAGATCGAATGCCCGTCCATGATCTGGCCGTCGGCATTCTGCAGGAGATAGGTGCGGTTGCCGTGCAGCACGCCGGGTTTTCCTGCATTCATCGAGGCGCAATGCTCGATGCCGTCGAGGCCGCGTCCGCCGGCTTCGATGCCGATGATGCGCACCTCCTTGTCGTCGAGGAACGGATGGAACAGGCCGATGGCGTTGGAGCCGCCGCCGACAGCGGCGATGATGGTGTCCGGCAGCCGGCCTTCCTGTTCGAGGATCTGCGCGCGCGCCTCGATGCCGATCACCGACTGGAAGTCGCGCACCAGCTCCGGATAGGGATGCGGGCCGGCGGCGGTGCCGATCAAATAATAGGTGTCCTCGACATTGGTCACCCAGTCGCGCAACGCCTCGTTCATGGCGTCCTTCAGCGTGCCGTGACCGGCGGTCACCGGCCGCACTTCGGCGCCGAGCAGCTTCATGCGGAAGACGTTGGGGCTTTGCCGGGCAACGTCGGTGGCGCCCATATAGACGACGCAGGGAAAGCCGAAGCGGGCCGCGACCGTGGCCGAGGCCACGCCGTGCTGGCCGGCACCGGTCTCGGCGATGATGCGCTTCTTGCCCATGCGCTTGGCCAGCAGGATCTGGCCGAGGCAATTGTTGATCTTGTGCGAACCGGTGTGGTTCAGATCCTCGCGCTTGAAATAGACCTTTGCGCCGCCCCCGAGGCCCTTCGCCGAGGAAACCCCACGAAGATGTTTGGTCAGCCCCTCGGCGAAGTAAAGTTTCGACGGCCGTCCGGCATAATGGGTCGAAAGGTCGGTCAGTTCAGCCCTGAAATCCGGATCGTTCTTGACCTCGTTCCAGTTCCGTTCGAGATCAAGGATCAGCGGCATAAGCGTTTCGGCAACGAAACGACCGCCGAAAATGCCGAACATGCCCTGTTCGTCGGGTCCGGTGCGGAAGGAATTGGGTGTCGCCGGCTTGTCCATCGCCGATCTCCTGGCTTGTCGTTTACAGCACGCTCAGGCTGCGCGGGTGTTCCGCGCGGCCCTGACGGCCCGGAAAAACTGTTCGATCAGCGCCGGATCCTTGACGCCCGGCGCGCTTTCCACGCCTGAGGAAATGTCTATTCCGGGCGGGTTGGCAAGCCGAAGGGCATCGCCGATATTGGCGGCGTTGAGCCCACCGGAAAGCATGTAATCGACGCCGCCGTCAAGGCCGACGAGAATGCGCCAGTCGAAGGCAACACCATTGCCGCCAGGCAGTTCTGAGCCTTTCGGCGGCTTGGCGTCGAACAGGAACCGGTCTGATATGCCGATGAATGGCTTTATCCGTTCGAGATCGGCAGCCTCGCTGAGCGGCAGCGCCTTCACCACCGGCAGGCCATAGCGGGTTTTGACCTCGGCCACCCGCTCTGGCGTTTCCGCGCCGTGCAGCTGCAGCATGTCTGGCTGCATTTTCGCAACGATTTCATCCAGGAAGGCGTCGCCGGCATCGACGGTGACAGCAACCGCCATCGCTTCGCCGCGCGCTGCCTGGCGCAGACGACCAGCCTCGGCCGGTTCGACATAGCGTGGGCTTTTGGCGAAGAAAATAAACCCGACATGGCTGGCGCCGCCGGCCAGCGCCGCGGCCATTGCCGCATCGGTCTTCAAGCCGCAGATCTTGATGTCGAGTGCCATGGCGCGGGAATTGGCATGAAAAGCGAAAAGAGTCGAGAAAAAGCATGCTGTTTGCCGGCACGACCAAAGGCGCTACCTATGGATGGACAGGATGCAAGGCGGGAGCACGATCATGGCCGACAGAACCGTTGCCGAACTCAGGCAGAAGATCGCGCAGGCGCGCGAGGTCATCGCCCACCTGATGGACAAGGCCGCCTTCAATGGCGCCGAGGCACACCGCGCGCTCGACTATTTCGCCAGCGATGCCTTCGACGGCAACTTTTTGCCGTGGCCGCATCATGGAGACGAGGGGTTAAGGCCGGAGGAGCTGAATGCGGCGAATGATGATTGATCTGCTTTGAATATGTGACGCTGGCGGGACAGCAACCCCCCTCTGGCCTGCCGGCCATCTCCCCCGCAAGGGCATATGCGCTAAGATAGCTTCGGCATGGACTGAAATTTGCGCTTTCGTGGTGGCTCACGCCATCGATGTCGCAAGGCATGGAGATTTTGGCGCAGGGCTGCCAAGGGAGGTTGAGCAAAGATCGCTGCGATCAGAGAGGCGACGATCTGGCGGGTGGCGCGCCACAGCAGCGGGCGCCCGTCGCTCAAGGGGGAGAGACACCCAACTCCTGCGAAAGGGGTTCGGTCACAAGCGCGATGAGGAAGTGGGCAAGAATCCAAGGCTTTGCGATCCTTGGGTCTTTGGCTGGAGGCGCGCGCAGTCCGATCAGGCTCTTCAGACGCTTGAAGGCGAGCTCGATGCGCCAGCGCATGCGATAGAGCTTGAGAACTGTGCCGGAGGGAAACTCCTCCTGGTCAAGCGAGGTCACAAGGATGACAAAGCCGGCGGCAATCAGCGTCTCCGGTTGAACCTGCTTGCCCTTGGCCTTGGCTTCCTTGTTGATTTTGCGCCGCGCTTCTTGTGTCGCAGCCTCGGATTTGCGCAAGGCGATCAGGCGCATCTTCAGGGGCTCGCCCTTCTTGAGGCCCAGCCAGACAGGCGTTTCGATGACCTCCTCCCGGCAGCTCTTCAGGTGGCCGATGAGATCGAACGCCTTGCCGTTGGCGTCGAGCCATCGCACATTCTTCCACGGCGCGCGCACGACAACGTCGCCGTCTTGCGCCATGACCTTTGCGATCCGCTCGGCCTGCAGATAGGCGCGGTCGCCGATGCGGATCTCGCCCGGCACCACCGGCACGCGGTCGATCAGCTCGGCCTCGCTCTGGTCGGTGATCTCGAGGAAATCGAACTGCTCGCGCTCAAGATCGAAGGCGCAGTGCATACGCCAAAGGCCATTGTTCTTCTTCTCATGCACACCCGCCTTGGCAACCGATGTCGCATCGAGGATGCGGATCAGCCGGCCCTTAGGCAAGCCTTCCTCCTCGCGCTTCAAAAGGTGCCCGATCAACTGCTGCAGCCACGGCCCTGCATTGCGCAGCCGGCCGAGCAACGCCACGTCCGAGATGTCGGCGATCCCGCTTGCCGCCGCCCAGGCCACGACGCCCCGCATGCCCACCTTGCCAAGGCAGTAAGCCAGTGTCAGGCGCAACAGATCAGTAGCCGACCTGACGCCCCGCGGCCGCAGAAACGCCTTCGTCTCGCGGGCACTCCCTGCAATCAACTCTTCACCGCCGAGGAGCTCAATCGTCTCGGCCCAGCCGTCATCTACAAGCGATTCGTGAGTCATCGCAGCGTAGAATCACAACCGATTCCCCACTGCAACACCTATCTTAGCGCATATGCCCGCAAGGGGGGGAGATTGAGCGCTCAACCGCTTTCGCCAATCTTCAACATTGGAAGAACGAACGCAGCGCCGAAACTGCCGATCTCCCCCCTTGCGGGGGAGATGGCCGGCAGGCCAGAGGGGGGTGTGAAGGATCGCGACAGACGGCTTTTTTCTCCGCCCACACCGCCGCCTACTCGAACGCGATCGCCTGCAGCGCGCCGCCATTGCGCTTCAGCCATGCCTTGCAGCGCTCCGTGTCCGGGCAGAGCTGTTCGCACAGCTTCCAGAATTTCGGGCCGTGGTTCATCTCCTTGAGATGCGCCACTTCATGCGCGACGAGGTAATTGATCACCGGCGACGGCGCCATCATGATGCGCCAGGAAAACGACAGATTGCCGTCGGAGGTGCAAGAACCCCAGCGGCTTGACGTGTCCTTGAAGCGGACGGCCTTGGCGCGCTTGCCCAGCGCCTGGGTGTGCTTCAGCACCAGCTTCTCGATCTCCTTCTTCGCCTCGCGTTTGAGGAAATCGGCGATGCGGCGCGGCAGATGTATGCGGTCGCCATGCACGATCAGCAGCGGGCCGCGCTCGTCGCTAGACACGGTGACGGTGCCTCGCTTTGAAGGCTCATGGACGATGCGGTGCGCCACGCCGCGCACCGGAATCTTGATACCCGGACGCACCTGTGGCCGCGCCGGAACCTTGGCCAGCCGCTGTTCCAGCCAGTCCTGATGACGGTCGAGGAATTTTTCCACCTCGCCCCGGCGCAGGCCGGGCGGCACGGTTATGCGCAGGCCCCGGCCACCGGAATCGATGCGCAGCGTCAGCCGCCTTGCGCGGTCGTTCTCGACGATCTTGAGCGGCAATGAGCGGCCGGCAACGACGTGCTCGCGCTCTTCGACAGGCGCGGGCTTGGGCTTTGTCAGATTGCGGAAGAAGCCGAAAGACATGGCTCAACGATACGTGATTCGAGGAAAACGAATAGAACAAAAAAGAAACGGCGCCGCTCGCGCGACGCCGTTTTTTCACGATCGGGCCTGTCGCTTAGGCTCAGTCGTCAAGCAGGTTCGAGCCCTTGCCACGCTTGGTGGTCGTCGTTCCGGTGCTCGGCTCGGTCTTCGTCGGCGCCGTCGGCTTGTTGCGGTTGGCCATGAAGCGGTCGAACTCGTCCTGGTCCTTGGCGCGGCGCAATTCGCGGGCATACTCGTCGAACTGGGTCAGCATCTCGTCGAGCTTGCGGCGCTCTTCGTTCAGGCGCTCAAGTTCCTTTTCGCGCCAGTCGTCGAAAGCGACGTTGCCGGTGCGGGCGGAGCCATTGCCCCAGCGCGCGGCCTTGTCGGAACCGCGACGGCAGCCGGCGAAGATGCCGTCGGTCGCGCGGTTGACGTCACGCTTGAAGCCGTCGAGACGATCGCCCCAGATGATGTAGGCAAGCATGGCGAAGCCGAGTGGCCAGAACACCATGAAACCCACAACCATCAACGCGATGGTCGCCGGCGTCCAGGCCGGACGGATCAATGCAGATGTGTTCATTTTCTCCCATTCCTTCGGTTGGAGACAGCCAAACCCGGCTGCGTGGAATCGAAATGGGAAGGAGAAAACGGCGATTCAAGACAATGTCCGCCAAAACCGGACAAGCGGCTGAAATGATTATCGCTTTTTGAGCACTTCGAGGAAAGGCACGACCAAGCATGAAGAACAGTGGCAATGCCGCCGGCGGTACAATGGTTTGATGCATCGGCCGGGACCCATCCCTTTCAAAAATCCAGCGGCGCGTTGTCGACGACCTCCTTCATGACGAAGAACGTCCTCGTCTGGCGAACGCCGGGCAATGCGATCAACTGATCCCCGTGGATCCGGTTGAAATCCGCCATGTCACCGACCCTGATCTTCAGAAAATAGTCGAAGTCACCTGCCACCAGATGGCAATCAAGAATGAATTTCAGCTTCGCGACTGCCTTCTCGAATTCCGCGAAACTTTCCGGGGTCGAGCGGTCGAGGACGACGCCAACCATCACCAGCGCGCCTCTATCGACCTTCCGCGGCGTCACCACTGCCCTGACGTGGCTGATGTAGCCTTCATCGAACAAGCGTTGCGTGCGGCGGTGGCACGTCGCCGGGCTGACAACAACCGACTGCGCCAGCTCCGCATTGGTCAACCGCCCATTGTCCTGGAGCAGGCGCAACATTTTGAGGTCGATCCGATCGAGCGTCACTTTCATGGAAGATTCTTCCATTGTTGAGGAATTTTATCGAAGAAATATAACATTCTGTCGTCAGGAGGTTAGATTTAGGGCATTTTCCGCTCGATCTTAGAGAGCACCTTTCAAGAGAAAAATGATAGTGTTTCCAGCATCAAAATCACAATCAGAGGAGGATTTCTCATGTTGGAGAAGTTCGAACGCTATCCGCTCACATTTGGACCGACCTATATCGAGAAACTGGATCGGCTCAGCGCTCATCTCGGCGGGAAGGTCGATCTCTACGCCAAGCGGGAAGATTGCAATTCCGGCCTCGCCTTCGGCGGCAACAAGCTGCGCAAGCTCGAATACATCATCCCGGACGCGATCGCCTCAAACGCCGACACGCTGGTTTCGATCGGCGGCGTTCAATCCAACCACACGCGCATGGTGGCAGCCGTCGCAGCGAAAATCGGTATGAAATGCCGCCTCGTGCAGGAAAGCTGGGTGCCCCACGAGGACGCCGTCTATGATCGCGTCGGCAATATCCTTCTGAGCCGGATCATGGGCGCCGATGTCCAGATGGTCGATGAGGGCTTCGACATCGGAATCAGGGAAAGCTGGGAACAGGCGATCGCGGACGTGAAAGCCAAAGGCGGCAAACCTTATCCGATTCCGGCCGGGGCTTCGGTGCATAAATATGGCGGCCTGGGCTATGTCGGCTTCGCCGAAGAGGTGCGCGCGCAGGAGAAGGAACTCGGCCTTGCCTTCGACTACATCGTCGTCTGTACCGTCACCGGCTCTACCCATGCCGGCATGGTGGTCGGCTTCGCCAAGGACGGTCGCGAGCGCAATGTGATCGGCATCGACGCATCCTGCACCCCGGCGCAGACCAAGGCGCAAGTGCTGGATATCGTGCGGACCACGGCGACGCTGGTCGAACTCGGCAAGGAACTCAATGAAGACGATGTGATCCTCATCGAGGATTATGCCTACCCGGTCTACGGCGTGCCCTCGCAGGAGACGAAGGAAGCGATCCGCCTGTGCGCGCGCCTTGAAGGCATGATTACCGATCCTGTCTACGAAGGAAAATCCATGCAGGGCATGATCGACCTCGTGAGGAAGGGCTATTTCCCCGAAGGCTCGAAGGTGCTCTACGCCCACCTTGGCGGCGCTCCGGCCATCAACGGCTATGCTTATACGTTTCGTAATGGCTGAACGCCTGCAGGGCGTCGCAGGTGACTTCTGACGACTATCCCGCCTGCCGCAGCACGTTGCGGTGGGCCATGTGGAAGCGAGATGGGGAAGGGGGAAGACGGCGATTCAGGACAATGCCCGCAAAATCCGGACAAGCGGCTGAAATGATTGTCGCATTTTGAGTTCTTCGAGGAAAAGCACGACCACCCCTGCGACCAGGCCCCAGAACGCCGCGCCGACGCCGAAAAGCGTCAAACCCGAAGCGGTGACGGCGAAGGTGACCGTGGCGGCCATGCGGTGACCTTCGTCCTTGAGCGCGATCGACAGGGCGTTGGCAAGCGGCGCCATCAGCGCGAGACCCGCCACCAGCACGATCAGGCTCTGCGGCAGCACTGCGAAGATCGCCACCAGCGAAGCGCCGAAAATCGCGAAGATGAGATAGGCGAGCGCATAGAACGGCCCGGTCTTCCAGCGTTCGGCGGGGTCGGGATGGACGTCCGGCCCGGTGCAGATCGCCGCCGAAATCGCCGCCAGATTGGTGGTCCCGGCGCCGAAAGGCGCCGACAGCAGCGAAAACAGGCCGGTGACGCTGATCAGCGGGCCGGGCTCCGGGTGATAGCCGGCAGCGCGCAGCACCGCGAGGCCCGACAGGTTTTGCGAAGCCATGGTGACGAGGTAGAGCGGCAGCGCCAGCCCGATCATCGCCTTGATGGTGAAATCAGGCGCAATCAGCGTCAGCGTCGACAGCTCCGGTGTCGGCAGGCCGCCGACGCGGCCGGTCAGGAAGGCGGCAAGGCCACCGCCGACCAGAACCGCCAGCACTGACAGCGCCGGATTGAACAGGCGGATGACGAAAAAGGTCGCGATCAGCGGCAAGATCAGCCAGGGATCGGCGGGAATGGCCTTCACCGCATTGATGGCGAAGGTGACGACGATGCCGGCCAGCATGCCCGAGGCGACGGAGGGCGGTATCCTGGAGATCAATTTCGTCAGGGGCCGGAACAAGCCGGTGGCGATCAGAAGGATGCCGGTGACGATGAAGGCGGCGACGGCCTCGCCGATCGAAAAGCCGCTGGATGCGGCGACCAGCGCCAGGCCTGGCGTCGACCACGCGGTGATGACAGGCATCTTCGTGCGCCAGGACAGCCACAGGCACTCGATCGCCATGGCCAGGCAGATCGCAGTCACGCCGCTCGCCGTCTCGATCTGCGTCGCGCCGACTGCGTTGGCCGCGGCGATGACAATGGCCAGCGTGCCGCCGAAGCCGACGATTGCCGCGACGAAGGCGGATATCGGAATGGAAAGGCGCATCAGTTTCCCCTCTGCGCCATCGCATCGACGGCCCGCACCAGCATGTCGAGATCCTGCGGCCGCGACAGGCGGTGGTCGCCGTCGGGGATCAGCGACAGTGTCACGTCGTCGGCAGGTAGCAGACTGACCAGCTTCAAAGCGTGGGCTGCCGGCACGTCCGCATCGGCCAGCCCTTGCAAGACGTGCACAGGGCAATGGGTGTCGATCGGGCCGGTCATTACCCTGTTGTTGCGCCCGTCCTCGATCAGCGCACGTGTGTAGATGTAAGGCTCGGCGGAATAGTCCGAGGGTTCCTCGAAGAAGCCTTTCTCCGTGAGGTCGCGCTTTTGCGCCCTGGTCAGCACCGGTTCGACCAGCTCAGTGGTAAAATCCGGCGCCGGCGCCAGCAGCACCAGGCCAGCGACGTTGCTATCGCCTGCCTTGCGCAAGTCTTGCACCATGCGCAGCGCGATCCAGGCGCCCATCGAGGAGCCGACCAGGATCTGCTTGCCCTTGGTGAAATGCCGGAACACGGCAAGGCTCTGCGCAAGCCATGTCGAAATCGTGCCGCCGGCAAAGGCGCCGCCGGATTCGCCATGGCCGGAATAGTCGTGGCGCAGGAAGGCGCGACCTTCTCTTGCCGTCCAGTCCGACAGCGTCTGAGCCTTCGTGCCCAGCATGTCGGACTTGTAGCCGCCGAGCCAGACGATGCCCGGCGTATCACCTGCCGTATGGCGCACCGCGATGCGCGATCCATCTACATCCAGAAAGATTGGGGGCGTGGCAGTCATGGCTTTTTCCTCAAGCAGGTCTTGTGACACAGCCGGTGGCGTGGCGAAAAGTGCTCACTATGTTCTTTGTTTGGTGCAGGGCAGTGATCAGGGTGATTTTCTGTCAATGCTGTGCTATTGACTCCGCCCGCGCGCTCACCACATTGGCGCGTCCACGCATCAACACTGACAAACCCCGAACGAAACGGCCAAGGAGACCACGACCATTCGCAGACCTTTCAAAGCAGCGGCGCCGACCAAGGATGGCCCGCGCTCCAACCGTGACATCCGGGTTCCCCGGGTCCAGCTTATCGACGCCGAAGGCCAGAACCGCGGCGATGTTTCCATCAACGACGCATTGCTGCTCGCCGAAGAGGCTGGGCTCGATCTCGTCGAGATATCACCCAACGCGGTGCCCCCCGTCGTCAAGATCCTCGATCTCGGCAAGTTGAAATACGCCAACCAGAAGAAGGCGGCCGAGGCGCGCAAGAACCAGAAGGTCATCGAGATCAAGGAGATCAAGATGCGCCCGAACATCGACAGCCATGACTACGAGACCAAGATGAAGGCGGTTCGCCGCTTCTTCGAGGAAGGCGACAAGGTCAAGCTGACGCTGCGGTTCCGTGGCCGCGAAATGGCGCATATGGAACTCGGCATGCAGCTTCTGAATAAGGTCCGCGAGGAAGTGGCGACCATCGCCAAGGTCGAAGCGGAACCGAAGCTCGAAGGCCGCCAGATGATGATGGTGCTGTCGCCGCGCTAAGGTGTGCTGAATATCAACGCACCTGAGAGACTGTTTCGAAATTCGCTCTGGCGAGCCAGGTGGTGGTGGTTTCGAGAACCGGAGCGCAGCGGACATTTGGGTCCGCGAGCTCAGTTCTACTGCGTCGACGCAGTAGAACGGGGAAGCGCAGAAAACGCCTCCAGATGGCCGCCGGAGTAGAATTTCCAAACAGTCTCTGAGATCACGATGACGTCAGGCTTGGCTACCGCGCTTAAATCCGCCTGAATCACATCCCAAGGCGTCCCGGCGATCGGCGGGACGCCTTTTCCTTGGGCCAAAGCTGCGACCGCCGGCAAAGCTCTTCGACGATCGGATTCCAACCTTGGACAAAGAACTCAAATACGGGCTGGGTAACTACCAGCATACGCGCAGGGTGGTGCTTGCCGGGCTCGTGGCCGTGCTGTTCGCAGCGCTGCTATTTGGCCAATCGACCTTCCCGCCTGAAACCTGGGTGCATGAGTCGATCGAGATGTTCGGCGTGCTCTTGATTTTCCTCGGCATCGTCGGGCGCCTTTGGGCGACGCTCTACATAGGCGGGCGCAAATCGTCCGAGGTGGTGACCGGCGGGCCTTACTCGATCACCCGCAACCCACTCTATGTGTTCTCGACCGTGGCTGCGGCCGGCGTCGGCGCGCAGATCGGCTCGTTCTCCGGCATCATTCTCTTCGGGCTTTTGTGCGCGGGCGCCTTCCACATCGTCATCCTGCGCGAGGAGAAATTCCTCAAGGAGGCGCTCGGCGCGCCGTATCAGGCCTATCTGGCGCGGGTGCCGCGCTTCTTCCCGAAATTGTCGCTCTACCAGGAGGGCGATACGGGCAGCTTCAAGCCGCGCCTGCTGTTGACCACGCTGCTCGACGGCCTGGTGTTCCTCGTCGCGCTGCCGGCCTTCGAACTGATCGACGGCGCCCAGCAGTCGGGCATATTGCCGGTGCTGTTCACGCTCCCCTGACCAAGGACGCAGCGCCGCATCTCTACAGGTGTCTCTACAGGTGTTGCGCGCGGGCCGTCTTTGACGTATAGGACCGCCGTTCAAGAAAACCGCCCGGCAGGGCATGCCGTGGCGGTTTCATTTGCTTTTCGGGCTTTGGTCGGCCCGAAGCGAACAAGAAGCGCGATAGTGCGCCAACTAGACGGAGTAGCAAAATGCCCAAGATGAAGACCAAGTCCGCCGCCAAAAAGCGGTTCAAGATCACAGGTACGGGTAAAGTACTGTCGGCTGCGGCCGGCAAGCGTCACGGCATGATCAAGCGTTCCAACAAGTTCATTCGAAATGCCCGCGGCACGATGGTTCTGGCTGAACCGGATGGCAAGAAGGTCATCAAGAATTTTCTGCCGAACGGCCTCTAAGGCATTCGGTCCGGACACGTTTTAAGGAGATCATGACATGGCACGCGTAAAAAGAGGCGTCACCTCGCACGCCAAGCACAAGAAGGTCCTGAAAGCCGCCAAAGGCTTCTACGGCCGCCGCAAGAACACCATCCGCATCGCCAAGCAGGCGGTGGAAAAGTCGATGCAGTACGCGTATCGCGACCGCAAGAACCGCAAGCGCTCGTTCCGCGCGCTGTGGATCCAGCGCATCAACGCCGCGACGCACGAGCATGGCCTGACCTATGGCCGCTTCATCGACGGCCTCAACAAGTCGGGCATCGAGATTGACCGCAAGATCCTGTCGGACATGGCCATCCACGAGCCGCAGGCTTTCGCAGCCCTGGTCGCCAAGGCCAAGGTGGCGCTCGAATATCTGAAGAACACCACACCGAACGCTTTTGAAAGCGCTGTCGCCTAAGACCAGCGCTTCCCAAGCATTTGCAATTCTGATTTGGGGAACCCGCGCTGGCACGGCTGGCGTGGGTTCTTTTTTTGACCCTGATGTAACCAAAATGGTGACGACGAACCAAAATGGTGTCGGTCGCCCGATCGAGAGAGCTTCGCCGTGAACGCCACTGCTGGAAATCTTGAAGCCCTGGAAGATTCCCTTCTGGCCGACATCGCGTCGGCCGCCGATGAGCCGGCCATCGAGGCGGTGCGCATCGCTGCTTTCGGCAAGAAGGGCACCGTGTCCGAGATGCTGAAAACACTTGGCGCCATGACCGCCGAGGAGCGGCAGGTCAAGGGTCCTGTTATCAACGGCCTCAAGAACCGTGTCGCCGACGCGCTGACGGCCCGCAAGGCTGAATTGAAAGACGTGGCGATCACCGCCCGCCTCGCCGCCGAGAAGGTCGACGTGACGCTGCCGGTGCGGCAGTCGCCGGCCGAGCGCGGCCGCATCCATCCGATCAGCCAGGTCATCGACGAGATCGCGGCGATCTTCGGCGATCTCGGTTTCTCCATCGCCGAAGGGCCGGATATCGAAACCGATTACTACAATTTCACCGCGCTGAATTTCCCCGAAGGCCATCCGGCGCGCGAGATGCACGACACCTTCTTCTTCCAGCCGGATGAGAAGGGCGAGCGCAAGCTTTTGCGCACGCACACCTCGCCTGTGCAGATCCGCACCATGGAGACGAAGAAGCCGCCGATCCGCATCGTCATCCCCGGCAAGACCTACCGCCAGGATTCGGACGCTACCCACTCGCCGATGTTCCATCAGGTCGAGGGGCTGGTGATCGACAAGACGGCGAACGTTGCCAACATGAAGTGGGTTCTGGAGGAGTTCTGCAAGGCCTTCTTCGAGGTGCCGCAGGTCAAGATGCGCTTCCGCCCGTCCTTCTTCCCGTTCACCGAGCCGAGCCTAGAGGTTGACATCCAGTGCGACCGCTCCAGGCCGGGCGAAGTGCGCTTCGGCGAAGGCTCCGACTGGATGGAGATTCTCGGCTGCGGCATGGTGCATCCCAATGTGCTGCGCCATGGCGGGCTCGATCCGGACGAGTATCAGGGCTTTGCCTGGGGCATGGGCATCGACCGCATCGCCATGCTGAAATACGGCATGCCGGACCTGCGCGCCTTCTTCGACGCTGACGTGCGCTGGCTGTCGCACTACGGCTTCCGGCCGCTCGACATGCCGACTTTGTTCGGGGGCCTAAGCGCATGACAGCGCCGCACACCGGCGGCTGCCGCTGCGGCGCCGTGCGGTTCGAGGCCTTGGCCGAACCGCACCACGTCAGCTATTGCCATTGCGGCGATTGCCGGCGGGCCAGCGGCGCGCCGGTCTCGGCCTTTGTCGGCTTCCTGGTCGATCAGGTCGCGTTCACCGGCAAGGCGCTGAAGATGTTCGAGAACGGTCCGGTGACGCGCTCCTTCTGCGGCATTTGCGGCTCACCCATCGCCTATGTCGACGAGCGGCTGGAGGACGACATCTATTTCATGCTCGGCGCCATGGACATGCCGGCCGATTTTGAGCCCACGCAGCATGCCTATGTCGGCGAGCAGCTTGCCTTCCTGCATATGTCCGACGACCTGCCGAGACATCTGAAAACAAGCGTCAAAAGACCAGACGGAACAGTCCCATGAAATTCACCCTCTCCTGGCTCAAGGATCATCTCGAGACCGACGCCACGCTTGACGAGATCGTCGAGCGGCTGACCTCGATCGGCCTCGAAGTCGAGCATGTCGACGACAAGTCGAGCCTGAAACCCTTCGTAATCGCCAGGGTGCTGACGGCGGTTCAGCACCCCGATGCCGACCGGCTGCGCGTGCTGACCGTCGATACGGGCGACGGCAAGCCACCCGTGCAGGTCGTCTGCGGCGCGCCCAATGCACGGGCCGGCCTGATCGGCGCCTTTGCCGCGCCCGGAACCTATGTGCCCGGCATTGACGTGACGCTGACGGTCGGCAAGATCAGGGGCGTCGAAAGCCATGGCATGATGTGTTCCGAGCGCGAGCTGGAGCTTTCCGACGAACACAACGGCATCATCGACCTGCCTGAGGATGCGCCTGTCGGCACCAGCTTCGCGGCTTACGCCCACCTCGACGATCCGGTCATCGAGATCAACCTGACGCCGAACCGGCCGGATGCCACCAGCGTCTACGGCATCGCCAGGGATCTGGCGGCGAGCGGGCTTGGCCGCCTCTTCGGTGGCGCCATCATGCCCCATGTCGGCAACGGCATGTGTCCGGTCAAGGTGACGATCGTGGCGCCGGAACTCTGCCCCGGCTTTGCGCTCAGGCTGGTCAAGGGGGTCAAGAACGGCCCGTCGCCGAAATGGCTGCAGCAGCGGTTGATCGCCATTGGTCTCAGGCCGATCAGCGCACTGGTCGACATCACCAATTACGTCACCTTCGATCGCGGCCGGCCGCTGCACGTCTTCGACGCCAGCAAGGTCGCCGGCAATCTGACCGTGCGGCGCGCGCGCGATGGCGAAAAGGTGCAGGCGCTCGATGGCCGCGAATACACGCTGACGCCGGAAATGTGCGTCATAGCGGACGACAATGGCGTCGAGTCGATCGCCGGCATCATGGGCGGCGAGCATTCGGGCTGCGACGAGAACACATCGGACGTGCTGATCGAATCGGCCCTTTGGGATCCGATCACCACCGCCCGCACCGGCCGCACGCTCGGCATCATCACCGACGCGCGCTACCGCTTCGAGCGTGGCGTGGATCCTGAATTCATGGTGCCCGGCGTCGAGCTGGCAACGAAACTGGTGCTTGATTTCTGCGGCGGCACGCCGACCGAGATCGAAGTGGCCGGCTATACCGAACACAAGCCGAAGATCGTTTCCTTCCCGCTTTCGGAAGTGAAGCGGCTGACCGGCATCGAGGTGCCGAAGGCGGAAAGCCTCGATATCCTGTCGCGCCTCGGCTTCAAGCCCGAGGGGTCGGGCGATGTCGTCAACGTCGCCGTGCCGTCCTGGCGGCCCGATGTCGACGGCAAGGCCGACCTGGTCGAGGAGGTCATGCGCATCCACGGCGTCGACAACATCGCGCCGCAGCCGCTCGGCGCGCATGACGCGGTCAACGCAAAAATACTCACCACACTGCAGGTCCGCACCCGCACCGCCAAGCGCGCGCTTGCCGTGCGCGGCATGATGGAGGCCGTCACCTGGTCGTTCATTCCGGCCAAACATGCCGAGCTGTTCGGCGGTGGCCAGACGGCACTGAAGCTCGCCAACCCGATCGCCGCCGACATGTCCGACATGCGGCCGTCGCTGCTGCCGGGGCTGATCGCTGCTGCCCAGCGCAACGCCGACAAGGGTATCGGCGACGTGGCGCTGTTCGAAGTGTCGGGCACCTATGAGGGCGACGGCGCCGACCAGCAGCGGCGCGTGGCCGCCGGCGTGCGCCGCGGCACCGCCAAGCTCGACGGCTCCGGCCGCAACTGGGCCGGCAATTCAGGCCCGGTCGGCGTGTTCGACGCCAAGGCCGATGCGATCGCCGCATTGGAAGCCTGCGGTGCGCCGGTCGAGCGACTGCAGATCGAGGCCGGCGGTCCGGCCTGGTATCATCCTGGCCGTTCGGGCACGATCAAGCTCGGCCCGAAAACCGTGCTCGGCACCTTCGGCGAATTCCATCCAAAGACGCTGGAGGGGCTCGATGTTTCCGGGCCGCTGTGCGGCTTCGAAGTCTTCGTCGATGCCGTGCCCGAGCCGAAGGCCAAGCCGACGAAAACCAAGCCCAGGCTGGAACTCTCCGCCTTCCAGGCGGTCAAGCGCGACTTCGCTTTCGTCGTCGACAAGTCGGTCGAAGCCGGCACGCTGGTCCGCGCCGCCCTTGCCGGCGACAAGAAGCTGATATCAGGCGTTTCGGTCTTCGATATTTTCGAAGGTGCGTCGCTCGGCGCGGGCAAGAAATCGATCGCCATCGAAGTGTCGATCCAGCCGGTTGAAAAGACACTGACCGACGAGGATTTCGAGGCGCTGGCCAAGCGCATCGTCGAGAATGTCGGCAAGCAGACCGGTGGCGTTCTGCGCGGCTAAGACTTGCGATCAGATGGCGAATCGCCCTCCAAAGGGCGATGGACCATCTGCGCTATTCCGGCCTTCCTTTCGAAGAACAGCGCGCGGCGTTCCTGAGGATCGTCGCGGCTGACCCGCTGCTTGCCGAAACGCTGGCGCGCGTGCGTGCGCTGGCGCTGCTAGACTGGCTCGTAGTTTCCGGCGCGCTCTATAACAGCGTCTGGAACCATCTGACCGGCAAGCCTCCGGGCTACGGTATCAGGGATGTCGACCTGTTCTATTTCGATGATAGCGACCTCTCCTACGAGGCCGAGGACGCGGTGATCCGCCGGGCGGCGACGCATTTCGAAGGGCTGCCGCTGCCGGTCGAGGTGCGCAACCAGGCGCGGGTGCATCTGTGGTATCCACAGAAGTTCGGGCAACCCTGTCCGCGCTATACGAGTTCCAGCGAATCCGTCAGCTGTTTCGCGTCGAAGACCCATGCGGTGGGTGTGCGGTATGATGCGGATGGGCAGCTGGTGTTGGTGGCGCCGTTCGGGCTGGATGATGTTTTTTCGTTCCGCATCACACCGAACCGGGTGATGGATAACCAGCGCACGCATGAGGTGAAGGGGGCGAGGGCGAGGGAGAATTGGCCGGAGATTTCGGTGGTGCCTTGGTAGGTTGGGAATGTTAGCGCGAAGCACCCCCCTCTGCCCTGCCGGGCATCTCCCCCTCACGGGGGGAGATTGGCGCTCCTCCGCCTTCGCCAATTGCCAACGGCGTAAAGTAGGCGAGACACCGAAGCTGCCAATCTCCCCCCTTGAGGGGGAGATGTCCGGCAGGACAGAGGGGGGTGCTTCGCGCCGACTTTTCGTAACTTTCTGCATCGCCCGGCGCATGAAAGAGGGGCGCCGCCGAAGCGCCCCTCTCGGCAAGCTCACTCACCCATTCACCAGCGCCAGCAACTCCTCCGTATAGCGCTTGCCCACGACCTTGTCGGGCGACAGCGCGTCACCAATGGCCTGCACCTCCGCCGCGCTCAGCGCGATTCCGGCCGCCGCGGTGTTCTGCTCCAAATGGCGGATCTTTCGCGCGCCGGGGATCGGCACGATGAAATCGCCCTGGTGCAGCACCCAGGCCAGCGCCAGCTGCGCCGAGGTCACGCCCTTTTCAGCCGCCATCTTTTCCAGCGTGGCGATGACAGCGGCATTGGCGGCCATCGCATCTGCCTGGAAGCGCGGCAGGCCGCGGCGCCAGTCGTCGTCGCTCAATGCCTCGGGCTTGGCGATTGTGCCGGTCAGCAGGCCACGACCGAGCGGGCTGTAGGGAACAAAGCCGATGCCGAGTTCACGGCAGACAGCGAACACCTCGTCTTCCGGGTCGCGGCTCCACAGCGAATATTCGCTTTGCACGGCTGATATCGGATGCACGGCATGCGCCCGACGGATGGTCGCGGCACTCGCTTCCGAAAGACCCAGCGCCCGCACCTTGCCCTCGCGCACCAACTCGGCCATGGCGCCGACCGTGTCCTCGATCGGCACGCTGGGGTCGACGCGGTGCTGGTAGTAGAGGTCGATTACGTCGGTGCCGAGCCGCTTCAGCGAGGCCTCAGCCACCGCCTTGACGTGCTCGGGACGGCTGTCGACACCGGCCATGCGGTCGATGCCGGCACCTTCCTCCAGGATCTTGAAGCCGAATTTGGTGGCGATGGTGACCTTGTCACGCACCGGCTTCAGCGCCTTGCCGAGCAGGATCTCATTCTCGTAGGGGCCATAGACTTCCGCCGTGTCGAAGAAATTGACGCCGATCTCGACGGCGCGGTGCAAGGTGGCGATCGCATCGGCTTCCGCCTGGCCACCATAGGCGAAGCTCATGCCCATACAGCCGAGGCCGACGGGGTAGACGTTCAATTCAGTTCCTAGCTTGCGGGTTTGCATCACGCGTCTCCTTGTTGCGATGGAGGAGAGATAACGCCTTGCCTTGTGTTCGATAATCGGCTCTCATTTGCACGGGCTGTTCTAAAAGATAGATCAATGAATCGCGCGCATCTTTCCCAATTGGCCGTGCTGGCAACCGTCGCCCAATGCGGCAGCTTTCGCGGAGCCGCCAGGGAATTGGCCATCGCGCCTTCGGCGGTCAGCCACGCGGTCTCCAGCCTGGAAGCACGGCTTGGCGTGCGCCTGTTGGCCCGCAGCACGCGCAGCGTTGCCCCGACCGAGGAGGGCGCGCAACTGCTCGAGCGATTGCGGCCGGCGCTGTCGGAGATCGACCTGGCGCTGGAGACGGCGGTCGAGGCGCGCGACCGGCCTGCCGGGAATCTGCGGCTCAGCGTGCCGCGCACGGCGGCGCATCTGGTGCTGACGCCGCGGCTGGGCGCCTTTGCGGCGGCCTATCCCGACATCGTGCTGGAGATCGTCATCGAGGACCGCTTCACCGACGTGGTGGAAGGCGGCTTCGATGCTGGCGTCAGGCTAGGCGAGAGCCTGCAGGGCGACATGATCGCGGTGCGCATCGGGCCGGACCTTCGCGGCGCGGTGGTCGGCGCCCCGGTCTATTTCGAGGCGAGCCCCAAGCCGCGCCACCCGCGCGACCTGGCCGACCACCGCTGCATCCGCTTCCGCTTCTCCAGCGGCATCCTCTACCGCTGGGAATTCGAGAAAGGCCGCGAGACGATCGAGATGGCGGTGGAGGGACCGCTGATCCTCGACGAGGATCATCTGATCGCCCAGGCGGCGGTCGACGGCGCCGGACTTGCCTTCGTCTTTGAGGACTATGTCCGCGCCCCGCTCGCCGACGGCAGGCTGATCCGCGTGCTGGAGGACTGGTGTCCGTCCTTCGACGGCTTCTTCGTCTACTACCCCAGCCGCCGCCAGATGCGGCCGGCGCTTCGGGCCTTCGTCGATTTCTTCAAGGTGAGCGGGTAGCGCGCGCTTCACCCTCCCCCTTGTGGCCCTCCGGAGGGAGAGGAAGGGCACCGGCTGTGATAAGCTCGCGCCTTCCTCTCCCCCGTCGATCGGCTAGGGCATATACATATCTCGGTGCGGCGGATTGACTCGCCTTGGCTGGGTCGGATTCCGCGAATGCCTGAGGTATGATTTTTTCTGCGACGGTCTGATTTGCAAGGATTGTCGCCGATGTCGTGCCCGTCGTGGTCATTAGGTTTGTTTGGAGATCGCCGCCTCGATAAAGGGGGGCGTCGCTGCTCCAAGGCATGGTGCTGCGCGAAACGGTGTGCTTGCGCCAGCTTTCTGGCGGCAACCATTCCGAGGAGATCCGCTATGGGCGCTTTCTCGGCAATGATGCGGTGACGGTCGAGCGGGTGATTGAAGGCTGGAGCCAACCGACGCGGGTTGCAGTGGACGGCCGGCATGTTTTGGCGCTGCAAGACACCAGCGAGATCAGATTCCCAACGACGCAGGACAACCGGCGCGATCTTGGCAGGATCAAGAAGGGCAATTGCTGGGGCATGCTGCTGCATCCGATGCTCGCCCTTGATGCCGAGCGCGGTTCTTGCCTTGGTCTTGTGGGCGGGCGGGTTTGGACACGGGGCGATGAAGAGCTGCCACCGCACGCTGATCGCTCGTTGAGCGAGAAGGAATCGTGCCGCTGGGTCGAAACCGCGCAAGCGGCCAAGCCAGTGCTGGCCCGGGCCCGTATGGTCACTTTCATCGCCGATCGTGAGAGTGACTTTTATATGATGTGGGCGCGTGTGCCGGATGGCTCTTTCCACGTGCTGACACGCGTCATGCATGACCGCGCACTGCTTTCGGGCACAACGCTGCGCCGTGCCGTGCAGGAGGTGGCGTTCAGTGACACCCAGGTGATCGAGCTGCGCGAACGGGCCGACCGCCCGGCGCGTCGAGCCGAGCTTTGCTTGCGCTTTGGCGAAGCCACGATCCGGCGGCCGGGCAACCTGCGCGAGGCCGACCTGCCCAAAGGCGTGACGCTGCGCTGGGTCGAAGTCATCGAGACGGCTGCGCCCGCCGACGTGGAGCCGCTTCACTGGCTGCTGCTGACCACCCATGCGGTGGCCACACCCTCCCAGGCCTGGCAGATCGTCGACTGGTACAAGCAGCGCTGGGTCATCGAGCAGTTCTTCCGGGTGATGAAGAGCCAAGGCTTGAAGATCGAAGACAGCCAGCTGCAATCGGCCGCGCGCTTGGAAAAGCTCGTCGCCATCGCCGCCAAGGCCGCCATCATCGTCATGCAGCTCGTGCAGGCCCGCAATGGCCAAGGCGATCAACAGGCGAGCCTCGCCTTCACGTCCAACGAGATCGATACGCTCTCGGCGATCGAGACACGCTTCAAGGGCAAGACGCGGCTGCAATCCAATCCCTACCCCAAAAACTCACTCGCATGGGCGGCCTGGATCATCGCAAGGCTCGGCGGCTGGAACGGTTATGCCTCCTCAAGGCCACCAGGCCCTATCACCTTCTACAACGGCTTGGCCTACTTCCGTGCCTGTGCCGATGGTTGGGCCTTGCGAGATGTGTATATGCCCTAGAGCGGGATGGGATTTGTAAGAGTCGTGGGATTCCCAAATCACCTTTGTTCTGATTCAACCTTCATACTGGAGGAGGCCAGTATGGATGGCAGGATATTCGATGGACCTTCGCGAGCGGGTTGTCGCCGCGGTTAAGACGGAAGGGCTCTCGCGGCGCGCCGCGGCGGCTCGATTTGGCGTCAGCTATAGCGCGGCCATTGCGTGGCTTAAGCGTGTTGAAGAGACTGGCAGTGCCGCGCCTCGCCAGGTGGGCGGCTACAAACCGAAGAAACTCTCGGGAGCGTGGCGCGACTGGCTGATCGAGCGCTGTCACGACGGGGACTTCACCTTGCGCGGCCTTGTGGCCGAGCTTGGTGAGCGTGGTCTGAAGGTCGACTACCGTTCGGTATGGGAGTTCGTGCATGCCGAGAAGCTCACTCACAAAAAAAGACGCTGATCGCCGCCGAACAGGATCGTCCCGATGTCGCGCGACGGCGGCTGCAGTGGACGAAGTATCGGGGCCGGATCGATCCCACGCGACTGGTCTTCATTGACGAGACCTGGACCAAGACCAACATGTCGCCGCTCAGGGGCTGGGCGCCGGTGGGCCAGCGCATCAAGGCCAAAGTGCCGCACGGCCACTGGAAGACCATGACCTTCCTGGCCGCGCTGCGCCACGATCGCGTCGATGCGCCTTGGCTGATCGATGGGCCGATCAACGGCGAGAGGTTCCTCCTCTATGTCGAGAAGGTTCTCGCGCCGACCCTCCAGCCGGGGGATATAGTCATCATGGACAATCTCGGCTCGCACAAAGGCAAGGCGGTGCGCCGCGCCATACGCGCCGCCGGCGCAAGGCTCTTCTTCCTGCCGAAATACTCGCCCGACCTCAATCCGATCGAGCAGCTCTTTTCAAAGCTCAAGCACTGGCTGAGAAAGGCCGCAAGCCGAACCGTCGAAGCCGTCTGCGACGCGATCGGCCAAACCCTCAATCGCGTCACACCGGCAGAGTGCTCACACTACTTCGAAAACTCCGGCTATGACCGAAACTAATCTCATCCCGCTCTAGCGTCGATCGGGGGAGAGGTGGCGAGCGAAGCTCGACGGAGTGGGGGTCGATCTTGCATCGAAGCAAGGCTTCCACTTGATTACCGCTTGCCTAAGTTTTCTTGCTCGCCGGGTTGTGGCTGCCCTGCGGCGGCGCATTTGACGAATGGCTTCCCCCACTCCGTCGCTGCTTCGCAGCGCCACCTCTCCCCCCTCCGGAGGGAGAGGAAGGGAGCCAGGGTCGGCGAACTCGCGCCTTTCCTCTCCCTCCGGGGGCCTTTGTGGGAGTCCGAAGGACGGGCGAGACCCGTGGCTCGCCCCGGTAGGTCGGCTCGCAGTCGGAGCGAAGCGGAGGCTGAGAGACGCGGTGGGGGTGCGCCCTACGAGACCCCCACCCCGCTTCGCAAAAGCCGCCTTGCGGCATTTGCTGCGCGACCCTCCCCACAAGGGGGAGGGTGAAGCGCGCGCTGGAAGAAAGCTGCCATCGCTTTCGTTCCCCTCCCATGCAGATATCGATCACCAACACTCCAACTCGCTACGGCTGGGCAACCATCATTCTCCACTGGCTGATTGCTCTGATCTTCATCAGCCAGTTCGCTCTCGGCTTCGTCATGGTGCGGCTGACCAGCCAGCGCACCGCCTTCGAACTGATTCAGCTGCACAAATCCTTCGGCTTTCTGCTGCTCGGCCTGATCATCCTGCGCATTGCCTGGCGCCTCGGCAATGCAACGCCGGCGCTGCCGCGCTCGGTCGGAGCCCTGGAGCGTCGGGCCGCACCGCTGGCGCATTTCGCGCTCTACGGGTTTCAGCTTGCCTTGCCCTTGTCCGGCTGGGCGCTGGTATCGGTATCGATGCTGGAGATCCCCAGCCTGCCGTTCAATCTGTTCATCATGCCGAACCTGCCGCTGGCCGAATCGGATGCTGCCGAAAGCTTCTGGGCGGCAACGCATTGGTATCTCGCCTATGCCGGCATGGCGCTGGTCGCTCTCCATGTCGCTGCGGCACTGCGTCATCATTTCCAGCTCAGGGATGGTGTGCTCACGCGCATGATCACGCCTTCGTCAGATCCGGAATAGAGCGGGCGGTCCATTCGTTCATGGGAAGAGGGCGCAGGAAATGCGCTGCCTCCAAAAAGGAACACCTCCATGCACACGCGCATCCTCGGATTTGCGGCGGTCGCCGTTTGCCTTGCCATGCCTGTTTCAGCGGCCGTCGCGCTTGGTGACGCCGCCGGCAGCTATTCGATCAGCCCGGCCAGCTCCAGCATCCGCTTTTCCATAGGCAAGGTCGGCGGCGGCGGCCTCAATGGCGCCTTCGCCCGCTTCAAAGGCTCGATCCGCATCGACAACAGCGATGTCGGGCGCTCGCAGGTCAATTTCACCATCTTTCCCGAAAGCGTCGGCACCGGCCAGGGTCGCATCGATGCCTTCCTGCGCTCCGACGCGGTGTTCGATGCCGCCAACAGCCCCGAAATCCAGTTCCGCTCGACCAGCGTGACCCGCACCGGCGACACCACGGCCCTCGTCACCGGCCGGCTGACGGCGCGCGGCAAGAGCTTTCCGGAAAAGTTCACAGCCGAGCTTGGTGACCTCAAGGCTGGCACCATAAAATTCCATGTCACCGGCAAGGTGCTGAGATCGCGCTACGGCATGGATGTCGGCACGCCAATCTATTCGAACATCGTCGACTTCGACATGACGCTGACCGGCAAGCGGGGCTGACCTTGTCATTGGCTTTTCTCCTGATTTCGGGCAAACCTCGTTGCCTGTAATCGCGATGGAGAAGCCTGATGTTCCGATGGGGTGTGTTGTCGACGGCTAAGATCGGCCGCGAGCATTTGTTGCCGGCGATGGTCGAGGCGGAGAACGGCGTGCTGTCGGCGATCGCCAGCCGCGACCTGTCGAAGGCCAAGGCGCTGGCCGAGCGCTTCGGCGCGCGCTATGCCTTCGGCTCCTATGAGGATCTGCTCGCCTCCAACGAGGTCGATGGCGTCTACATCCCGCTGCCGACTTCGCAGCATGTCGAATGGACGGCCAAGGCCATCGAAGCCGGCAAGCATGTGCTGGTCGAAAAGCCGTTGGCACTCGATGCCAAGGACATCCTTCCGCTGATCAAGCTGCGCGATGCCAAGAAGGTGCTGGTCTGCGAAGCTTTCATGGTCATCTACCACCCGCAATGGATCAAGGTGCGCGACCTCATCGCCAGCGGCGCCATCGGCCGGCTGCGCCATGTGCAGGGCGCTTTCTCCTATTACAATGTCGACCCCAGCAACATGCGCAACCAACTCGACCTTGGCGGCGGCGCTCTGCCCGACATTGGCGTCTACCCGACCGTGTCGACGCGCTTTTCCACCGGCAAGGAGCCGCTGCGCGTGCAGGCGACGATCGAGCGCGACAAGAAATTCGGCACCGACATCTATTCCTCGATCCGCGCCGATTTCGGCGACTTCGAGCTGTCCTTCTATCTGTCGACGCAGATGGCGGCGCGCCAGGTCATGGTGTTCCACGGCGAGAAGGGTTTCATCGAGGTGTTCTCGCCCTTCAACGCCGGGCTCTACGACCACCACCGCGTCGAACTGCACAACCAGAACCACACCGAGGCGCAAGTGTTCCGCTTTCCCGGCACACAGCAGTACCGGCTGGAGGTCGAGACCTTCGCCCGTGCGGCACAGGGCGGCAAGGAGCGTGTCTTCACGCTGGAGGAATCCGTCCTCAATCAGAAAGTCATCGACGCCATCTTCCGCGCCGGCGGCACGGACGACTGGGAGACGGTCTGACTCTTATTTGACGCAATTCCGGACGGAAAACCGCTTCACACTTTTCCTGGAATTGCGTTAGTCGGCTAATTCTGGGAGGGGAAAATGTCTGACGATGCGGACGTGATCATTGTTGGCGCCGGCCTTGCCGGGCTGGTTGCCGCCGCCGAGCTTGCCGAGGCCGGCAAGAAAATCATCATCGTCGACCAGGAGCCGGAGCCGTCGCTCGGCGGCCAGGCGTTCTGGTCGTTCGGCGGGCTTTTCCTCGTCGATTCACCCGAGCAGCGGCGCATGCGCATCCGCGATTCGCACGATCTGGCGCTCGAGGACTGGATGGGCACGGCCGCTTTCGATCGGCCGGAGGATTTCTGGCCGCGCAAATGGGCGGAATCCTATGTCGGCTTCGCCGCCGGCGAGAAACGCTCCTGGCTCCTGCAGCGCGGCCTGAAATTCTTTCCCGTCGTCGGCTGGGCCGAGCGCGGCGGCGGCAATGCCATCGGCCATGGCAATTCGGTGCCGCGCTTTCACATCACCTGGGGCACCGGCCCCGGCGTGCTCGAACCGTTCGTCCAGCGCGTACGCGAGGCGCAAAAGCGTGGCCTGATCAGCTTCAGATTCCGTCACCGCGTCAACGAATTGACCCGCACGGGTGCGGCCGTCGACGGTGTGCGCGGCGACATCCTGCAGCCGAGCACTGTCGAGCGCGGCCACAAGAGTTCGCGCGATGTTGCCGGCGATTTCGAACTTCATGCGCAAGCGGTGATCGTCGCCTCCGGCGGCATCGGCGGCAATCATCAGCTTGTCAGGGAAAACTGGCCCAAGCGGCTTGGCACGGCACCAAAGCGCATGATCACCGGTGTGCCCGACCATGTCGACGGCCGCATGCTGGCGATCACGGAACGGGCCGGCGGCTCGATCATCAATCGCGACCGCATGTGGCACTATGTCGAGGGCATCAGGAACTGGGCGCCGATCTGGACCGATCATGCCATCCGCATCCTGCCCGGTCCGTCATCGCTGTGGCTCGATGCGCGCGGCAAGCGCCTGCCGGTGCCGCTCTATCCCGGCTTCGACACGCTGGGCACGCTCAGCCACATCATGAGCACCGGCTTCGACTATTCCTGGTTCATCCTGACCAAAAAGATCATCCAGAAGGAGTTCGCGCTGTCGGGCTCCGAGCAGAACCCCGATTTGACCGGTAAGAGCTGGCGTCAGGTGCTCGGCCGCGCCACGTCGGGCATTCCCGGCCCGGTCAAGGCGTTCATGGAGAAGGGCGAGGATTTCATCGTCGAGGCCGACCTGCCGACGCTTGTCGCGCGCATGAACGCGCTGGCCGGCGGCGAGCCGCTGCTCGAACTGGCTGAGGTAGAGCGCGAGATCCGTGCGCGCGACCGGCAGCTCGACAACCCGTTCTCCAAGGACATGCAGATCACCGCTTTGCGCGGCGCGCGGGCCTATCTCGGCGACCGGCTGATCCGCACGGCCAAGCCGCACAAGATGCTCGACCCGGCAAATGGCCCGCTGATCGCGGTGCGTCTCAACATCCTGACCCGCAAGACGCTGGGTGGCCTGCAGACCGATCTCGACAGCCGCGTGCTGGGCGCCGATGGCCAGCCGGTCGCGGGGCTCTACGCCGTTGGCGAGGCCGCCGGTTTCGGCGGCGGCGGCGTGCATGGCTATGCGGCGCTTGAGGGCACCTTCCTCGGCGGCTGCATCTTTTCAGGCCGCGGCGCCGGCCGGGCGGCGGCCGCCTCGGTGGCGTGAAAGCGCTATCGTGCCCTGATTCCGAACTTAGCTACTACTTCACGAGACGGGAAGCTCGCTCACCAGTACCAGGCGCCCTTCCCAAGGGCGGTCACCGCATCGACGATCCGGGTGAAGCTCGCGCGGGCGCGGCCGACCGTGTGCCGGGCTCTGAGATAACCATGCACCAGCCCCGGTTCCTCGAACCAATATGCCCGTCCGCCTGCCGCGATGATACGGTCACGGTAGGCTTCACCGTCGGACGACAGCGGGTCGCATTCGGCGGTGATCAGCACGGTTGGCGGCAGATTGGCGAAGTCGGCGTCGGCGAGCGGCGACAGCGTGATATCTCCGGTCCCATCCACGCCGCCGGTTCGGATATGCTTGTAGAATTCGAGATCGCGCGTGGTCAGCATCGGCGCTTCGGCATGAGTCACGTAGGATCCCTTCGACCGATCGCCGCCGAGGCCGGGATAGATCAATACCTGGCCAACGGGCCTTCGCGGATGGCCGCGTGTCGCGTGGCTGACGGCAGCGGCCAGATTGCCGCCGGCGCTGTCGCCACAAAGGAGGATGGGATGCGCGCGGGTGCTGGCAGTCCATTCGAAGGCGCTCATCACATCGTCGAAGGCGGCTGGATGCAAATGTTCCGGCGCCAGCCGATAATCGACCGAGATCACCTCATAGCCGGTGCGGGCGCACAGCTCGGCGCAGACGTCATCATGGCTGTCCAGACCGCCGAGGATGAAGCCGCCGCCGTGGAAATAGAGCACCGTCACGGCTGCTTGCGGCGCGCTTCGGTAGGTGCGGATCGGGATGTCGTGCGTGGGCGTTGCAATGGCTGAGGTTTCGACCGTGACGCCCTCGGGGTAGCCGGCAAAGAATTCGCGGCACATGCGGTCGTAGATCTCGCGCTGCTGCGCGATCGTGTCGTCGATCGTGTCGGGCGGATAATAGGAATTGGTCCGCTCGATGAAGGCCCAGGTTTCGGCGTCGATGAGGGTTTTGTAGTCGGTCATGGGTGCTTGAAGGGCTGCCAAGGCTGAGCCTGGGCACCCCCCTCTGGCCTGCCGGCCATCTCCCCCGCAAGGGGGGAGATTGGCAGTCTTACCTGTGGCACCCTTCTTGCAGCGTTGACAATTGGCGAAAGCAGAAACGACATCCGATCTCCCCCCTTGCGGGGGAGATGCCCGGCAGGGCAGAGGGGGGTGTGACGGAACGCCATCGTTCCCACTACTTCCCCTTCCAAACCGGCTCACGCTTTTCGGCAAAAGCGCGAAAACCCTCCATGCCGTCCTCGGAGCCGTAGAGGGCATCGACGGTCGGCAACTGCCGGCGCGTCACCTTGTTCATCGCGTCCTGGAAAGTCAGCGCCTCGGCCACGCGCGCCGTTTCCTTGATCGCGGCGAAGACCAGTGGCGGACCACCGGCGAGCAGCCGGGCGATTTCCCAGACGCGCTCCTCGAGCTTCTCCTTGGGCAGCACTTCGTTGACCAGCCCCCAGCGATGCGCCTCGGCGACATCCATCCAGCGGCCGGTGAGCAGCAGATCCATGGCGACATGGTAGGGGATGCGCTTCGGCAGCTTGATCGTCGCCGCATCGGCCAGCGTGCCGGCGCGGATTTCGGGCAGCGCGAACGAGGAATGGTCGGAGGCGTAGATAAGGTCGCAGGACAGCGCCAGTTCGAAGCCGCCGCCGACCGCCATGCCGTTGACGCAGGCAATGACCGGCTTGTTGAGGTCGCGCAGTTCCTGCAGGCCGGCAAAGCCGCCGACGCCATAGTCGCCGTCGACCGCATCGCCGCCTGCAGCGGCCTTCAAATCCCAGCCGGCGCAGAAGAACTTGTCGCCCGCGGTCTTGACGATGGCAACGCGCAACTCCGGGTCGTCGCGGAATGCCCTGAAGGTTTCACCCATCAGCCGCGACGTCTTCAGGTCGATAGCGTTGGCCTTTGGCCGGTCGAGCGTCACCTCCAGGATGGTGCCTTCGCGGCGGGTCGAAATGACGTCAGACATTCTTCTTGTCTCCCAGCACCAGCAGTGCGTCGGCGATCCAGGCGCCCTTGCCTTCGCTGCAGACGATCAGCGGGTTGATGTCGAGTTCCTCGATCTCGCCGGCATTCTTCTGCACGAAGCCGGCGATGCCCGAGATGGCATCGATGGCAGCGGCGACATCGGCTTTCGGCCGGCCGCGATAGCCCTCGAGCAGCGGGTACAGTTTCAGGCCGCGCAAGGCCGCCTCGATGTCGTCGCGGGTTGCCGGCAGCATCAGCGTGACGCTGTCGCGCAACAGCTCGACCAGCACGCCGCCAGTGCCCAAGGTCATCACCGCGCCGAACATCGGGTCGCGGGTGAAGCCGACGATCAGCTCGGCGACACCGTCGCGCACCATGCGCTCGACATAGAGGCCGGTGCCGAGCGGCAAGAGGTCATGCGCCGCCGTGCTGACGGACTCCGCGTCTTTGAGGTTGAGCCTGACAGCACCGACCTCGGATTTGTGGGTGACGCCGAGCGCCTTCAGCGCCACCGGGAAGCCGAGCGCCATCGACGAGATCACCGCTTCGACCGCATTGGCGGCGCGTTCGCCTTTGGGCACCGGCAGGCCGGCCTCAATGAGGCGGGATTTCGCCTCGGCCTCATCAGGGGTGATGTGGTCACCACCAGGCGCGCCGGCGGCGGACGTGTCGATCGGCTGCGCCTGCGGTTCAGCCCAAGCCCAGCCGATGAAGGCCGCTGCCCCCGCGGCATCCATGGCTTCGGAAATGCCGAACAACGGCACCATGCCGCGCGCCATCAGCTCGGCGGTATACTCCTCAGGCAGGTTCTCCGGCAGTGAGGAGACGATCGCGCCATGCGCCTTGTTGGTCTTCAGCGCCGATTCGAAGGCGCGCAGCGTCGCCCACCAATCGGTGACCGAACAGCGGTCGGGGCGCGGAAAGTCGAGCACCAGCATGTTGAGGTCGAAGCCGCCCGACACCATGGCGGTGAAGGTGGCGGTCATCGCCGGCTCGTTGTTCCAGATGAAGGTGTGGTAGTCGAGCGGATTGGCGACCGCGACCAGCGGCCCAAGCGTCGATTTGACATGAGCCCGATGGGTGTCGGTCAGGTCAGGGAAATTGACCCAACGGCCTTCGGCGCTGTCGGCCATGACAGAGGCCTCACCGCCCGAGCAGCTCATCGACGAGAGCCTATAGCCGGGCAGAGGACCTGTGATGTGCAGCAGCTTCAGCGCCTCGATGAAGGCGGGGATGGAATCGACACGCGCTATGCCGAGCCGCCTCAGGAAGGCGCCCGAGGCGGCGTCCGAGCCGGCGAGTGAGGCGGTGTGCGAGACGGTCGCCTGTCTGGCCTGTTCGGAACGGCCGACCTTCATGGCGATGATCGGCTTCTTCAGCTCGCGTGCCCGTGCCGCCAGCCGTTCGAAGCCGGCTACCGAATCGAAGGCCTCGATGTGCAGGCCGAGCGACGTGACCCGCTCGTCCTCGATCAGGCCGAGCGCCATTTCGGACAGGCCGGTCTGCGCCTGGTTGCCGGCGGTCATCAGAAAGGCGATCGGCAGGCCGCGCTTCTGCATCGTCATGTTGATGGCGATGTTGGATGACTGGGTGATGATGGCGACGCCCTTGCCGCCCTCGGCCAATCGGATGCCGCCATGCTGGTCGGGCCACAGCAGCGCGCCGTCGGCATAATTGATCAGGCCATAGCAATTCGGCCCGATGATCGGCATCGAGCCGGCAGCTGCGACCAACTCGGCCTGTAACCGCTCGCCGTCGTCGTCATAGGCCTCGGTTTCGAGGAAGCCGGCGGCAAAGCAGACGGCGCCGCCGGCGCCGCGTTCGGCCAGCGCCTTGACCACCTCGATGGTCAAATGCCGGTTGACGCCGACAAAGGCGGCATCCGGCGCGCCCGGCAGATCGGCGACCGAACGATAGGCTTTGCGGCCGGCGACCTCATCCTTGGTCGGATGCACCGGCCAGATCTCGCCGGCAAACCCCATCTTGATCGATTGCGCGACAACGGCTGCAGCCTGCGCACCGCCGAAGACGGCAATCGATTTCGGCCGCAGGAGACGCTCAAGTTTATGCATATGTTATGCCCCGAACGGACGCAGCAGCGCCCGCGAAATGATGTGGCGCTGGATCTCGGACGTGCCTTCCCAGATGCGCTCGACGCGCGCGTCGCGCCAGATGCGCTCCAGCGGCAAATCGTCCATCAGCCCCATGCCGCCATGGATCTGGATCGCCTCATCGGCGACGAAAGCGAGCATCTCGGTGGCCTTCAGCTTGGCCATGGCCATGTCCTGGTCGGTGACTGTGCCCTGATCGTACTTCCAGCCGGCTTCGAACACCATCAGGTCGGAGGCCTTCAGTTCGGTCGCCATGTCGGCGAGCTTGAACGACACGCCCTGGAACTTGCCGATCTGCTGGCCGAACTGCTGGCGCTGCGCTGCGTATTCCACCGCATGGCCAAGTGCCCGCTCGGCGCGGCCGAGGCAGGTGGCGCCGACCTGCAGCCGGGTGGCGCCGAGCCAGGAATTGGCGACGTCGAACCCTTTGTGAACTTCGCCGAGCACTTGGGCTCCGGGCAAGCGGCAATCGTCGAATTCGAGGATGGCGTTGGTGTAGCCGCGATGCGAGACGTTGCGGTAGCCATCGCGCACCGTAAAACCCTTGGTGCCCTTGTCGACGAAGAAGGCGGTGATCTTCTTGCGCTTGCCGCGCGCGGACTCTTCCTCGCCTGACGCCATGAAAACGATGGCGAAGTCGGCGAGATCGGCGTGGCTGATGAAATGCTTGGTGCCGTTCAGCACCCAGTCGTCGCCGTCCTGCACGGCGGTCGCCTTCATGCCGCGCAGATCGGAGCCGGCGCCCGGCTCGGTCATCGCCAGGCAATCCCACTTCTCGCCACGGATGCAGGGGAACAGATACTTTTCGCGCTGCTCGGGCGTACCGGCCAAAAGGATGTTGGACGGCCGCGCCACACAGGTCCAGTGCAGCGCATAGTTGGCGCGGCCGAGTTCCTTCTCGTAGAGCAGCCAGGTCACCGTATCCAGGCCGGCACCGCCGACATCGGCCGGCATGTTGGCGGCATAGAGCCCGGCCTCGATCGCCTTGGCCTTGATCTCCTCGATCAGGTCGCGGCGCAGCACGCCGGTGCGCTCGACCTCGCGCTCATGCGGGTAAAGCTCGTTCTCGACGAACGCGCGCGTCGTCTCGACAATGAGCTTCTGTTCCTCCGACAGCCCGAAATCCATGGTCTCAGCCTTTCTTCTTTTTCTTCGGCTTTTCAGCTTTCTTCACTGGCTTGCCCGCCTTGGCCTTCTCGGCCGCCTTGGAGGCTGTCGGCTTCTTCGCCGCCAGCTTGGCCAGCTGCTTGGTATAGTCCTTGTGCAGGGCGCCGGCGCCCCAGCCCTTGCCTTTGTTCTGCTTCGACAGCGCGTCCATGATCGCGACCAGATTGTCGTCGCGGATCTTTTCCAGCTCGCGGATCGACAGCCCATGCGCCTGGTCGTCCGACTGCGTGGCGATCAGGTCGACCAATTCGTCGTTGAACTCCGGCACGTCCATCAGCTTGGTCCATGGCCATTTCAGGCACGGGCCGAACTGCGCCATGAAGTGGCGCATGCCGGCCTCGCCGCCGGCGACGCGATAGACCTGGAACATGCCCATCTGCGCCCAGCGCAGGCCGAAGCCGTAGCGCATGATGTCGTCGAGTTCCTCGACCGTGCAGATGCCGTCCTTGATCAGCCACAGCGCCTCGCGCCATGCCGCTTCGAGCAGGCGGTCGCCGACGAAGGCTTCGATCTCCTTGCGGATCACGACAGGCTTCATGCCGATCGAGGCATACATCTCCTTGGCGACCTCGATCGCCTCGGGAAAGGTCTGTTCGCCGCCGACGATCTCGACCAGCGGCAGGAGATAGACCGGGTTGAACGGATGGCCGACAACCAGCCGCTCCGGATGCTTCTTCATCGCCACCTGCATGTCGGTCGGCTTGATGCCGGAGGTCGAGGAGCCGACAATCGCATTGGCCGGCGCATGGGCATCGATCTCGGCCAGCACGCGGTGCTTCAGGTCGAGCCGTTCCGGCACGCTCTCCTGGATGAAATCGGCATCGGCAACCGCCTCGGCGATGGTCTTGGCGAAGGTCAGCTTGCCTTCCCTAGGCAGGCCGCTGGGCACCATCTGCTTGTAGGCGCGGCGCGCGCCCTTCATCACTTCGCCGACCTTGCGCGATGCCTCGGGATCGGGGTCGAAGATCGACACGTCGATGCCGTTGAGCAGCAGCCGCGCCACCCAGCCGGCGCCGATGACGCCGCCACCGATGGCGGCTGCCTTGTTGATGATGCTCATGCCGAGGCTCCGGTTCTTGTCGTGGCTGTTGCGGGATCGATGAGAGGAACGCGCTCGCCGGCGCGGATCACGGAGGCGTCGTAGGCCTTGCGGGCAAAGACTTCGAGCACGAAGGGCCGGAAGAATTCGATCGGCAGCGTGTCGTAGTCGGGGTCGAAGCTCGACTGGTCCCAGCGCTCGCAAAACTCATCGCAATCGTCGAAATAGGCGTGGCCGGCGAAGCGGTCGCGGGCATGGCGGTTGCCGCCCAGATGATGGGCATAGTAGAGGCGCTGGAAATCGCCGTGCTTCTCCACCACCCAGGTGCATTGCTCGCGCACGAAAGGCTTCAGGATCGACGCGGCATATTCGTCGTGATTGTAGGGCGCGTAGATGTCGCCGATATCGTGCAGCAGCGCACAGGTGATCCAGTCGGTGTCGGCGCCGTCACGCCAGGCGCGTGTCGCCGCCTGCAGCGAATGGCCGAGCCGGGTGATCTTGTAACCGGACAGGCCCTCGTCGAGTTGCACCAGCGCATCGAGCAGCCGCTCGCCGGTCCTGGCCGCATAGTCGACTTCATGCGCGGTCAGGAACTCGTAGTCGTCCCGGTCGCCATCCTTCATCGCGGTGAATTTGACGGTAGTCATATCGACCCTCCCAGCGAATAATTTATGCCGCCATCGGCGCCCGCTTGGTCAGGTTAAGCTTCCTGCGCACTTCCTCCGGGCCGATGATCCTGGCGCCCAGATTGGTGACGATGCTGGCGGCACGCTCGACAAGCTGTGCATTGGTGGCCAGCACGCCCTTGTCGAGCCACAGATTGTCTTCCAGCCCGACGCGGACATTGCCGCCGGCCAGCACGGCTGCCGCGGCATAGGCCATCTGGTTGCGGCCGATGGCGAAGGCCGACCAGTTCCAGGTCGACGGCACATTGTTGACCATGGCCATGAAGGTGTTGAGGTCGTCAGGCGCACCCCACGGCACGCCCATGCAGAGCTGCACCAGCGCATCCGGGTTCAGCACCTTTTCCTCGACCAGCTGCTTGGCGAACCACAGATGGCCGGTGTCGAAGGCCTCGATCTCCGGCTTGACGCCGAGCGCCGTCATCATGCCGCCCATGGCGCGCAGCATGCCCGGCGTGTTGGTCATGACATAGTCGGCTTCGGCGAAGTTCATGGTGCCGCAGTCGAGCGTGCAGATTTCCGGCAGGCACTGGCGCACATGTTCCATGCGGTTGGTGGCGCCGCCCATGTCGGTGCTTTTTTCGTTGAGCGGCAGCGGCGCTTCCGGCGATCCGAACACCATGTCGCCGCCCATGCCGGCGGTCAGGTTCAACACCACATCGACATTGGCCTCACGAATGCGCTCGGTCACCTCGCGATAGAGATGCACGTCGCGCCTTGGCTTGCCGGTTTCGGGATCGCGCACATGGCAATGCACGATGGCCGCACCCGCCTTGGCCGCATCGATGGCCGAATCGGCGATCTGCTTGGGCGAGCGCGGCACATGCGGGCTGCGATCCTGCGAGCCGCCGGACCCGGTCACGGCACAGGTAATGAAAACCTCGCGGTTCATCGCTAGCGGCATGGAATTCTCCTCCCTTAGATACACACCACAACAATGCCCGACTTGCTGGAAACTGTTTTGCATTTTACGAAGCGTCCATGACAAAAAGCGAAAAACCGACGATCTTTCGTGCCGAGCGCCTGCCGCTCAAGGTGACGCTGCTGGTGTTTTCCGGCTCGTCGATCATGTGCGTGGCCTCGGCCGTCGATCCGCTGCGCGCCGCCAACCGCATCGCCGGCGAGACCCTGTTCGATTTTCGGCTGGTCTCGGTGACCGGCGAGGCTCCGGTCACCACATGCGGCCTGCCGGTGGCGGTCAGTGGCCGCTTCGATGCGGCTGAGCCAACCGACGTTCTTGTCGTCGTCGCCGGCTTCGGCACCCAGAATTATGCAACCTCGGCTCTGTTGTCGGGCCTGCGCCGGGCGGCACGGACAGCACGCGCGTGCGGCGGTGTCGAGGCCGGCACCTGGCTGGTGGCGCGCGCCGGCCTGCTGGAAGGGCGCAGCGCCACCACCCACTGGGAGGACATGGAGGACTTTTCCTCGGCCTTCCCTGGCGTCGATGTCCGCCCGGATCGCTATGTCATCGACGGGCCGGTGTTCACCTCGGGCGGCGCGTCGCCGACCTTCGACCTGATGCTGCATCTCATTCGCACGCGCCTCGGCATGGCCGTCGCGCTCGATGTCGCCAGCGTCTTCATCTACGATCAGGCGCGCGCCGCGACCGATGCCCAGCCGCTGGTCTCGCTCGGCCGGCTCGACGGCTACGACCCGCGCCTTGCGCAAGCCATCCGGCTGATGGAAGCGCATGTCGACCAGCCGCTGACCATAGAAGCGGTGGCAAAGCGTGCCGGGGTGACGGCGCGGACACTGGAGAGCATCTTTCGCAAGTCGATCGGCGAGACGCCGGGCGCCTACTATCTCAGGCTGCGCCTCGGTGCCGCGCGCCGGCTGGTGGTCGACACGCGAGTGGCGATGGCCGACATTGCCGGGCGGACCGGATTTTCGTCCGCCGCGGCGTTTTCGAGAGCGTTTTCGAGAGCTTTTGGCGAGGCGCCAGTCAAACTACGGCGCGGTTGGTGAGTATCCAGTCGGTCGCAGCGGCGAGGTCATCTACCAGTGCCGTGGGGGCCGGATTGAAACGTGTTTCGTCGTCTGGGCGATACTTGCCTGTCCGCACAAGCAGCGCCGCACCAAGCCCGGCGCGCAGTGCGCCGGCGACATCGCTCTCGGCATCGTCGCCGACCATGACCGCATCGGCTGCCGAGCAGTTCATATTGGCAAGCGCCGAAAGAAAGAAATCCGGTGACGGCTTGCCGAGCACGACAGGGCTTCGGCCACTGGCGAATTCGAGGGCGGCAACGAAGGCGCCCGTGTCGAGGCTGAGCAGACCGTCTGCATCCTTGAAGGTGCGATTGGTGGCGAGCGCCACAAAATCGGCGCCGGCCACCAACTCGCGGAACGCCCGGTTGAGCCTGGCATGATCGAAGGCTTCGCCGGCATCTCCGACGATGACGGCCCGCCCATTTGCGCCGTCCAGTCCGGAAAACTCAGGCTCCAGATTGGGATGGACGAGCAAATGCGGTGCGCGGCCATGCCTGCGCAGCCATTCGACGGCGGCACGCGCCGGCGTCAACAATTCCTCTTCTCCAACCTCGACGCCGAAGGCGGCAAGTTGCGCGATGATTGCCTTGTGTGGCGAGCGAGTTGTGTTGCTGACAAAGCGGAGCGGCAAGCCCGCATAGCGCAGGCGCTCGATTGCCGAGACAGCGCCCGCTATCGGGGTGTCGCCATTGTAGACGACACCCAAAAGGTCCAGAAGCACCGCGCGTACCATCGATGAAGGATGACGAAACAGCCTCCGTTCGTCAAACCACAGGGACCGTCAAGCGACATCGCGGCTTTCGTGGACAATGCGCGAGCGCATGCTTTTGGCCAGCACCGTCTCAAGTCGCGCTGCAACCGCGCGATCCCATTCGTTTGTGCGCTGCGTGCCGTCCTTCGGATGCGGCATCGCCATCAGCCGGTCGATGATCGATCCGGCCTCGCCCGGTGAGAGCAGGGCGTCGATTTCACGTTCGTTCTGCATATCGGTTCGCCTCCTTCTTCCTCTCCCGCCACGAGCCAGTCTTATACGAGATACGTGACGGCTGTTTGAAGGCAAGAGCGAGGTCATTGAAGGGCGGCAAAGGGCAAAACCGTGTCGTCGTTCGCACCCTTACGTAACGTTTGTTCCTGCGTCCGGGCAGGTCGGGTCAAGGAGAAATCTACAGCCGCTTTTCGAACAGCACCGTGGTGAAGCCGCTGTCCCATTCGTCGTCTGGATAGCGGTTTTTCTCGACATAGCCGACCGCCTTGTAGAGTGCTTGTGCGGGCAGGTTGAACGTGTCGGTTTCTAGCCGCGCCTGCGCCAATCCGGCCGCGCCGATCGCCTGTTCGGCATGGGAAAGCAGCTTGCGGCCGACACCTTGTCCTTGACGGGACGCGATGACATGCAGGGCTTCGATGAAGTCCGCGCGCCAATGGATCAGGCCGGCGACATTGCCATCGATCACGGCAACGGCAAATTCAGGCCAGCTCTGGTTGACATAGCGCCCGCCAACATCCGCCTCGATATAGCGCTGCGCCGCTGCCTCGGTGATGTTCGGCAGCCAGGTGCCTTCGAACGTTTCCTGCAGCACCCGCTTCAACGCCGGGATATCGCTTGCCTGCGCCGGGCGCACGATGATTCGATCCTCTGCCATTTCCGTCTCCTGACAGCTGCCGCGCGGACCTTTTCGGCTGCGCGGCACCTTGATCTCGCGCGGGTCGCCAAAGATCTGTGCGATCTTCAGGAGCCCGCGCGAAATGAGCTGATTAGCAGAAGGCGATGGCGGCGGCTTTCAGCCAGTGGTGCTGGATGCCGGTCCAGAGATCGGGCTTCACACGTACCGGTTGACGATGTTTTCCAGCAGCTCCTGACGGCCGGATCTTGGCTGCGGCTCGATCTTCTTCTTGACGACGCGCTCGGCGATGTCCTCCAGCGTGCGCTTGCCGGCAAGCATCGCCTTGCCCTCGGCCGTGTTCCAGCCGGCATAACGTTCGGCCAGCGGTGCGGACAACGCCTTGTCCTCGACCATGCGGGCCGCGGCCTTCAAGCCGCGTGCGCAGGAATCCATGCCGCCGATATGGCCGATCAGCAGATCCTGCGGATCGAGCGACTGGCGGCGCAGCTTGGCGTCGAAATTGGTGCCGCCGGTCTTGAAGCCGCCGGCCTGCAGGACCTGATAATAGGCCAGCGCCATTTCCGGCACGTTGTTGGGGAACTGGTCGGTGTCCCAGCCGGACTGGTAGTCGTTGCGGTTCATGTCGATCGAGCCGAAGACGCCGAGCGCATTGGCCAGCGCCAGCTCGTGCTCGAAGGAATGGCCGGCCAGGATGGCGTGGCCCTGCTCGATGTTGAGTTTGACTTCCTTCTCCAGCCCGAAGCGCTTGAGGAAGCCGTAGACGGTGGCGACATCGTAATCATACTGGTGCTTGGTCGGCTCCTGCGGCTTCGGCTCGATCAGGATCGTGCCCTTGAAACCGATCTTGTGCTTGTAGTCGACGACCATGCTGAGGAAGCGGCCGGCCTGCTCCTGCTCGCGCGCAAGATCGGTGTTGAGCAGCGTCTCATAGCCCTCGCGCCCGCCCCACAGCACGTAGTTCTCACCCTTCAGCCGCTTGGTGACGTCGATACAGCTTTTCACCGTCGCTGCCGCGTAGGCAAAGACATCCGGATCGGGATTGGTGGCCGCACCCGACATGAAGCGACGATTGGAGAACAGGTTCGCCGTTCCCCACAAAAGCCTGACGCCCGTCTGCTTCATCTTTCCGGCGAAGTAGTCGGCGATCTCGTCGAGGCGCGCCGCGCTCTCGGAAAAGTCCTTGCCCTCCGGCCGCACATCGGCGTCGTGGAAGCAGAAATAGGGTGCGCCGAGCAGCGAGAACATTTCGAAGGCGACATCCGCCTTGAGCTTGGCCAGTTCCATCGTGTCTGTGCCGCCGGCCTTGGGGAACCACGGCCGGTCGAAGGTCTGGCCGCCGAACGGATCGCCGCCCGGCCAGGCAAAGGAATGCCAGTAGGCGACGGCGAAGCGCAGATGATCTTCCAGCCGCTTGCCGGCGACAACCTCATCGGGATTGTAGAACCGGTAAGCCAGCGGATTGGTCGAATCCGGCCCTTCGTATTTGATCTTCTTGATGTCGCCGAAAAATCCGCTGCTCATGATTTCTGTCCTCTCACAAAGTTCTGCCGCCATTACCTCAGGCGTAATTGGTTTCAGGCCGGCGCTGGTCGAAAAGGGTCATGTCAAAGCCACTCAATGAAGGAGACAGACCATGACCGACCTCAACAAGATCGCCCAAGGCTACATCACCGCCTGGAACGAAAGCGATGCCGACCGCCGGGCCGACTTGCTCAAGGCGACCTTCACCGAAGACGTCAGCTATCGCGATCCGCTCATACAGGGCGATGGCCATGCGGGTGTCGCGGCACTCATCGACGGCGTGCAGCAGCGCTTTGCCGGCTTCCGGTTCTCGCTGAAGGGCACGCCGGACGGTTTTGCCGACAAGATCCGCTTCTCGTGGAATCTCGGACCTGAGGGGACGCCTTCGGTGATCGAAGGCACCGACATAGGCGTCATCGAGAACGGCCGCCTGAAGAGCGTCACCGGCTTCCTCGACAAGGTGCCGGCGCAGTGAGCTTACTTGGTGAAGGGGGGCGCGAGGCACCCCCCTCTGGCCTGCCGGCCATCTCCCCCGCAAGGGGGGAGATTGGCTGGTACCCGGGCCATCGCCAATCACCCACCTTGCAGGACTGACATATCCGCTGACGCTGCTGATCTCCCCCCTTGCGGGGGAGATGCCCGGCAGGGCAGAGGGGGGTGCCTCGCGCCCACCCATGCGACTGCAGGGTGCCTCGCGCCTACTCACGCGGTCACGCCCTTGATCGCCGGATAGAGCGCCCCATAGCGCCGATAAGCATCTGCATAGACCCCGCCGAGCGCCGCGTCCGGTTCGATCGTCGCATCCGTTCTCGGTGCCGTACAGATTTCAAGCGGATCAGCACCCGTCGCTGCGATCAGGCCGAGCCGCGCGGCACCGAAGGCGGCGCCGAAATCGCCATCGGCGGGAATGTCGACAGGCAGTTGAAGCGCGGTGGCAATCGCCTTCAGCCAGTAGCGCGAGCGCGAACCGCCGCCGATCGCCGTCACCCGCGTCAAGGTCGTACCGGCTGTGGCCAGGGCTTCGAAGCTGTCGCGGAAGGCAAAGGCGACGCCCTCCAGCACGGCCTGCGTCAGCACGGCACGGCTCGATTCATGCGCCAGCCCGGTGAATGCGCCGCGAATGGCGGAATCATTGTAGGGTGTACGCTCACCCGAGAGATAAGGCAGGAAGGACACGCCGCTGGGCGCCTTCAATGTATCGCCGAGTTCGGCGGTCAATTCGCCCGCGCTCTTCCCGGTGATTTCGGACAGCCAGTTGAGCGAATCGGTTGCCGACAGGATGACGCCCATCTGGTGCCATGTGTTCGGAAGCGCGTGGCAGAAGGTGTGGACCGCACTTGCCGGGTTGGGCAGGTAGGAAGCATTGGCGGCAAACAGCACGCCCGACGTGCCGAGCGAGACGAAAGCGTTGCCGGCGCCGACCGTGCCCATGCCGCAGGCTGAGGCGGCGTTGTCGCCAGCGCCGCCGGCGATCGGGATGCCGGCCTGCATGCCCCATTTTGAGGCCAGTTCGGCACGCAGCGCGCCTGCCTTCTGCGTACCCTCGACCAGCGACGGCATCTGCTTTTCATCGAGCGATGTCGCTGCGAGCAAATCCGCGCTCCAGCGCCGCTTGCCGACATCGAGCCAGGACGTGCCGGCCGAATCCGACATTTCCGAAATGTGTTCGCCCGAAAGCCAGAGCCGCAGGAAATCCTTGGGCAGCAGCACTTTTGCGACCTTGGCGAAGACAGCGGGCTCGTTGTTCTTCACCCAGGCAAGTTTGGGCGCGGTGAACCCGGGAAAGACGATGTTGCCGGTCAGCGCACGGAAGTGTGGGTCGGCGTCGAGAACGGCGGCCTCGGCATGGCTGCGCGTGTCGTTCCACAGAATGCAGGGGCGCAGCACCTTGTCGGCGGCATCGAGCAGTGTGGCGCCGTGCATGTGGCCGGACAGGCCGATACCCTTGACCGCGGCGAATTCCCCGGGATGCCTGGCCTTGAGGTCGGCAATCGCCTCTTCGCAGGCACGGATCCAGTCGTCGGGATCTTGTTCGGACCAACCGGGATGCGGCCGTGACACGTCGATCGACGCATGGCCGGAACCGATGACGGTTTGCCCGGCATCGATCAGCAGCGCCTTGACGCCCGATGTCCCGAGATCGAGGCCGAGATACATGATTTCCTCCCTTGCCAGTAATTTTTTCGAGTCTCGAAAAAATCTGGTTTGGTCAGTTTTTAAGACAAGTTTCGTCGCGGGTCAATTCTCTGACAAATTGGCCGCACGTGATGAAAGCAGCGCCGACAGCGGACTGTCGGGTCGCGCCATCGAACGCTCCGCCGCAAGCGCCCTGGCAAGGGCGCCGTCACCGGCGCGCAGGGCCGCCTCGATCAGCGTCAGGTCGATGACGTCACGCTGGGCGTGGCTGCCGCCGAAGCGATGGGCGATTGCCCGGATCGGGCGGATATGGCGCACGGTCTCGGTATAGTTGCCCTCACCGAACGCCTTGATCGCCAGCGTGAGGGGGTGGCCGACATCCCTTGTGAAATCAGCGTTGTCGTCGCTGCCACGCATGGCCTCACGCTGCGTCTCGAGCAAGGTCTGAGCCGGCGCGTCGAGGCCGGCGCCGACAAACGCCATCATCGCGTGGGCATCGTTGAAGGCATAATTGCCGGCGCCGGCTTTGCGCCAGTTGGCGGCGATTGCTGCCCAGCGGTTGCCGACATCGATGCCGCCAAGATAGAGCCGCCACAGGATTGCCGACGCATCGACCATATTGAGCGCCATCGTCGAATGCACGCCGTAGATCGGACCGTCATAGAGGGCCAGCACCTCGTTGGTCTCGCCGAGATCGTAGTGGAATAGCGCCAGATGCCACCAATTGTGCACCTGCAGGAAGCTCTCCCTTGTCCACGCTTCCGGGTTGGCGCGCATCCAGGCGATGCCGTCCCTTTGCCGGCTTTGCATTTCCATGACATGGGCGACGGCATGCTGCGCCCAGCCGTCGCGCGGCTCGATGTCGATTGCCGAGCGGCCAAGCTGTTCGGCCCTGATATAGTCACCCATCTCCTCCAGTCCGAACGCCTGCATGCCAAGCATGGCGTGGTAGCCCGGCATGCCGCTTTGCCAGGACGGCAGGGCGCGGGCGATGCGGTCGCGCAGCATGCGCGCATTGCCTGTGAAGAAATCGATCTGGTGTCCGACCTGCAGCGCCAGCCCGTCGCGCGGGGCCTCGATGGTGATATCCTCAAGAATGCGGCTGGCTTGATGCCAGCGCCCGTCGGCGAGGTGACCAAGGGCTGCGACATGCGCCTGCTCGCGCGTGGTCGCGGCAAGCGGCAGCGCCGCCTCATGGCAAGCCTTGGCCACGGCCGTCGCCTCCCGCTCGGTGGCGAGGCCAAAGAGATAGCCCTTGAAGACATGCGCCATGACGAAGCCGGGATCTTCCGCGATGGCGCGGTCGATGGAGGCGACGGGATCGCCGATGAAGCACTGTAGTTCACGCACTGCCTGGTTGTAGGACGTGAACCCCACCTCCGTTGCACCCGAAAATGTCAGGTCAAACGCATCCCTGATCGCCATGCAATGTCCTCTGGTAGGCCTTTGATCCTTCGGGCCAGGACAATCTTAAGGCATGGGCCACAAACCTGCCAGCCGCGTGCCGCGCTGGGGCTGTTTCAGTAGTCTTTGCAGTTTAGCAACCATGCGGGGCAGATTAGGCTTTGTAAAAGCGAACGAATTGTGTCTTCATTGCGGCGCCGGGCGGGGGCTTGAAAATCGCGAATCGAGAGGGACGCGATGCGGCATCTGAAAAACAGGCTTCCGAACAGTCGTTCGGAGGATGCGGAGAACGCAGTTGCTTTGCTGCGGCGAAGACCGCCCCGGCTACATCCATGGCTTATTAGCGTCTTCTCAACTACGGCGTTTGCGTTGCTGCCCAATTCCGCTGCGTTTGCCGCATGCGTGCTGGGTCCATCCGCCGGGAACACCGTTTACACCTGCGATAGCGGCGACTCGGGCGGCAGCCTCACCGATGCTGACGGCGACAACACGCTGAATTTTCCCGCCGGCGGCACCGGGCAGATATCAGGCAATGTCAGCTTTGGCGTCGGCACGGACCGCATCGACATGCAGTCCGGCACCATCACCGGCACCGTCGATCAGGGCGGCGGCACTGATTTCTTCACCATTGGCACCGGCACTGTCGCCGGCAATGTCCAGCAGGGCTCCGGCATCGACGACTTCAATATGAGCGGCGGCCAGATCGGTTCGCTCAACCAGGGCGATGGCCTGGACACGTTCACCATGACCGGCGGCCGCATCGTCGATTTCTTCGACGACGGCGACCGCGCCGTGATGACCGGTGGCCGCATCGGCCGCGTCAACATGAAGCTCGACCAGAACTATTTCAACATGTCGGGCGGCACCATCGACCGCAATCTCGTCACCGGCTTCGACAAGGACACGATCATCCTGTCGGGCGGCACCATCGGCGGCAACATAAGCGTCAGCGGCGGCAACGACAGCGTGACGGTCACCGGCGGCACGGTCGGTGGCGATATCCTGATGAGCGTTGGCGCCGACAATTTTGTCTGGAATGGCGGCGGCATCATCTATGGCGCCGTCGACCTCGGCGGCGACAACGACACCGCCGAGCTCAGCAGCCTCACCAACGCCAATCTCGGTGCCACGAATGCCATATCGGGTGGTCTCGGTACCGACGCGCTGACCCTGGACAACGTCAAACTTGATGGGATCAGCCGGCTCCAGAACTGGGAAAGCATCGGCGCCACCAACGATACCGAGTTAACGCTCGACGGCAATCTGGTGCTGGGCGACAGCGGCACGGGCACGGGTTCGCTCAGCGTCGACGCCTCGAGCACGCTCTATGGTGGCGGCGGCTTCAACGCGGCGATCCAGGCGTTTACGGCAGGCCAACTGGCGCAGGTCACCAATGCCGGGCGCATCGACCTGACCAACGGCAGCACCGGCGCCACTGACAGCCTGACGATATCAGGCAATTATACCGGCCTGGGTGGCCTGCTGCTGATCCAGACCGAGCTTGGTGACGACAGTTCCGCATCCGACAAGCTTGTCCTGTCGGGCGGCACGGCTTCGGGTTCGACCGGCATCTCCGTGATCAATCTCGGCGGCGCGGGTGCGGCGACCACGCAGGACGGCATCATGGTCGTCCAGGCTGTCAACGGCGCCACCTCTGGCGCCTCCACCTTTGCGCTGGATGCACCGGTCGCCGCCGGTGCCTTCGAATATTATCTGTTCAAGGGCGGCGTCAGCGCCGGCAGCGAGGAGAACTGGTACCTGCGCTCGACGCTGAACACGCCGGCCCCGCCGGCCGCGGCTCCGCCGGCGCTAGAACCTACCCCGCCGCCGGAACCTGAGCCGCCGGCGGTCGAGCCACCGCCCCCGCCGCCTTCCGAGCTGCCGCCAACGCCGCCGCCGACCGAGGGCGACATCAACAACCCGCCTGTCGACCCGACACCACCGGTGCAGGCAAGCGATCCGGAGCCCGAGCCACCACCGGCGCCACCACCGGCGCCAGTGGCGGATCCGCCCCCGCCGCCACCAGTGGTGCCTACGGATGTGCCCGACCTGCCGACGCCGGCGGCGGGAGAGGAAATCCTGCTCTATCGCATCGAGGTTCCGGTCTATTCGGCCTTGCCGCCGGTCGCCGAGCATCTGGCGATGACGACGCTCGGCACTTTCCACGAACGGCGCGGCGAGCAGAGCCTGTTGTCGAACACGGAACTGTCACCGGTCTGGGGCCGTATCTTCGGCCAGGACACCAAGATGGCCTGGTCGGGAACGGTGTCGCCGTCCTTCGACGGCACGCTGTTCGGCTTCCAGGGCGGCTTCGACGTGTTCGGCCGAGAAACCAGCTCCGGTTCGGTCGATCGCGCCGGCCTGTTCATCGCCTATGCCAGCATGAATGGTGATGTGCGCGGCCAGGCGCTGGGGCAGGACAATCTGTCCGTCGGCGGTATCGATCTCGATGGCACCAGTGTCGGCGGCTACTGGACCCGCATCGGCCAGGGTGGCTGGTATCTGGACGGCGTCTTGATGGCCACCTTCTTCGGTGGAAACGCGACATCGTCGCGCGATGTCGGCATCGACATCGGCGGAACCGGCATCACCGCTTCGCTGGAAGGCGGTTATCCCATAGCGCTGGGACAAGGCTGGACGCTCGAGCCGCAGGCGCAACTGGTCTGGCAGCATCTGTCGCTCGACGATACATCGGACCGTTTTGCTTCGGTTTCCTTCGATTCCGACGGCAGCGTCACCGGCCGGCTGGGCGCACGGCTGCAAGGCGAGACAACGATCAACGGCAAGGCACTGCTGCCCTACCTCAAGGCCAACATCTGGCACGATTTCGGCGGTACCAGCCATGTCAATTTCGACACCACCGACATCTCGACCGAGGGCAGATCGACCTCGTTCGAGTTCGGCGGCGGCGTGATTGCCAAGGTGACCGACAAGGTCAGCATCTTCGCCGCCGGCGACTACACCACCAATCTCGGCGGCGACAAACGTCGTATCCTTGAAGGCAATCTGGGATTCAGCGTCAAATGGTGAGGCCGGCCATGATCCCGGAAACTGGTTTCGGGATCATGGTCAGACAGCGAGCCTAATTCCCCGAACGCATCGCCACCGTGGCGATGCCGGCGCCGACCAGCAGCGTGCCGCCGGTGCGGTTGAAGATGCGGATTGCCTTGGGATTGCGCACGACGTTGCGTGCGCGTGAGGCGATCAGCGCATAGCCGAAGGTATTGGCGAAGGCGAGCGCCAGGAAGGTCGTCTCGAAGACCAGCATCTGCGTCCAGAAATCGGCGTGCCGGTCGAGGAACTGCGGCAGGAAGGCGACGAAGAAGGTAATGCTTTTCGGGTTGAGCGCGGTGACCAGCCAGGCATGCGCCATCATCTTGGCCGACGACACCGCATCGGTGCGCGGTTCGGCTTTCAGTGCGCCGCCGGCGCGAAACAGTTTCACGCCGAGATAGATCAGATAGCCGGCCCCGATCAGCTTCAGGATGGTGAAGACGGTCGCCGAAGCCGCCAGCAGCGCGCCGATGCCCAGCATCGACAATGTCATCGCGGTGAAGTCGCCCAGCGCCACGCCGACGGCCATAGGCAGGGAGGTGCGCCAGCCCTGGCCCAGCGCATAGGATACGACCAGAAGGATGGTCGGACCCGGAATGATGAGAAGGATCGCCGAGGCGGCAGCGAAGGCGGCCCAGTTTTCGAAGGACATGCTCGTCTCCCTTGAGCTCAAAGAAAAGGATAAATCCTTAGGCCCGGGAGAATGTAAAGAGGCGATTTCCCTAACTGCGCCAACGGCAGATCGGCGTCAGTTCGCGCCGCTCAGCGTGCTCACGATATCGGCCAGGCTGACATTGGCACCGAGAACGGTTGCTGCCGCGACAATGGCAGCGGCAAAAAGTGTGATGTCGGTTTTTAAGGTCTTGCACATGGAGGCCCCTCGCTGATCGCTTGAGGGGTAGGGAACGCCGGCGCCGGGATTATGACCCGGCCGAGGTCTTTTTGTGCGGCAGCTCCCAGTCAACGCTCAGGCAGGAAGGTCGAGCGCCACCAGGCAATGCGCAAACGCAGGCTGTGCAAGGTCTTCACGCTTTATCAACCATGAATGATGAAAATGCGTGATATCAGGCCGGACCGTGCTTCCCGCCGACAGCGTAGGGTTTGGGTATATGCGTGAGTTGCCGCAGGGTCTGACGCCGCCGCGAAACGGCGACGCAATCGAAGCCGATCATCATCTTTCCCGCCGTGCCATCCTGTCAGGGGTAGGGGCGCTCACACTGCTCAGCGCCGCCGGTTGCTCGACCTCGGGCGGTGGGCTGCCGGTGCTCGAGCTCGACGATACGGTTACCGGTTCCGTGCGGCCGATCCGGCCAAGCATCAGCGTCGACAAGAACATCACCAGCCCCGGCGTGATGTATGCAGCGATGACGGATGGCGGCTTCAACGTGCCGGAAGTGCCGTATCTGAAGGTCAAGCCGGAATTCCGCCGCCAGATCGTCGTCGACACGACAGGCGAGGCGCCCGGCACCATCGTCGTCCATCTGCAGGAGCGCATGCTCTATCTCGTCCAGCCGGGTGGCGACGCCATCCGCTACGGCGTCGGCATCGGCAAGGACGGCTTCCGCTGGTCCGGCCGCGCCAACATCCAGTACGGCCGGGAATGGCCGACCTGGACGCCGCCGCCGGAAATGATCGCCCGCAAGCCGGAACTGGTGAAATGGCAGGCCGGCCAGCCCGGCGGCCTGACCAACCCGCTCGGCGCCCGCGCCCTCTACATCTATCAGGACGGCAAGGACACCGGCTACCGCATCCACGGTTCGCCCGAATGGGCGAGCATCGGCCAGGCGATGTCGTCGGGCTGCGTGCGCCTCATCAACCAGGACATCATCGACCTCTACAGCCGCGTCTCCAAGAAAAATCCGGTCGTCGTCGTCTGATCGTGGCCGCAGTTTGCGGCCACCGTATTTTTTGAGCATGATCTTTTCCGAAAACCGGTTCCCACTTTTCGGCACCATGCTCTGGTTCTTCCGTTGCGCGATAGCGAAAGACAGGCGAATGTGCCTGCGAATTCATCGCTCGGGAGACGTCAGGAATGGCCGGAACTTTTGTCATCGCGCAGGGCGGCGGCCCAACCGCCGTCATCAACCAGACGGTGGTCGGGGCGACGCTGGAGATCCGCAAGCGGCATCCCGGCGCCAGGGTCCTCGGCTCCATTCACGGCGTGCGCGGCATTCGTGACGGCAATTATGTCGACCTCTCCGCCATCCCGGAAGACCGGCTGCGGCTGATTGCCGGCACGCCAAGTGCGGCCCTTGGCTCGACCCGCGACAAGCCGGATGCCGCCTATTGCGACGTCATCCTCAACGGGTTGAAGAAGGCCGGCGCCGACGCCTTCATCTATATCGGCGGCAACGATACGTCGGGCACCCAGCAGATCCTGACCGATGCCGCCGGCGGCTCAATAGCCTTCGTCCACGCGCCGAAGACCATCGACAATGATCTCGAGGAAAACGACCACACGCCGGGCTTTATTTCGGCGGCCGAGTTCGTCGCCGGCGCCTTCCTCTCCGTCGACCTCGATTTCCGCGCGCTGCCCGGCATCTATGTCGGCATCGTCATGGGCCGGCATGCCGGCTTCCTGACCGCGGCAGCGGCTGCCTGGCAGCTCGACCCCGACAGCGGCCCGCACCTTGTCTATGTGCCCGAGCGCCCATTCTCGGCCGCCGGCTTCATCGACGACGTGCGCGCCACGCTCGATCGTCACAAGCGCTGCATCGTCGCCGTGTCGGAGGGTGTCAGCACCGCCGACGGCAAGGCGCTGGTCGAAAGCCTGGTGCCGCCGGACAAGCTCGAGCGCGACGCGCATGGCAACGTCAAGCTGTCGGGCAGCGACCTGCCGGCAGCACTGGAGCGCGCGCTGGCCGAAGGCCTGCCGGGCAAGCGAGCCCGCGTCGATGCGCTTGGCTACATGCCGCGCGGCTATATCGGCGCCATCAGCGCGGTCGACGCACAGGAGGCGTTTGACGCCGGCGCCTTCGCCGTCAGTGTCGCCGAACAGGGCGGCGGCTCGGTGGCGCTGCAATATGACGGCACCAAAACGGTGCTGAAGAAGGTGCCACTGAAGAACGTCGCCGGCAAGACCCGCCACATGCCGGACGATTTCATGAAGCCCGATGTCAATCAGCTGTCCGATACCGGCATGGCCTATCTCAAGCGGCTGGTGCCGGAAAAGTACAAGGTCGGGAAGCCCTTCGTTTGATGCCAGGCTCACACCTGATGCCGGGCTCACACCTGATGCCGGACTGGTTCAGCAGGAGCATCGTCGACGACAAGACGACGATGCTGACCGAACCGTTCGTGCATGCCTATGTGCGTGCCAACATCTGGCATCTGCGCGGCCGCGATGCCGACCTTTTGGTCGACACCGGCATGGGCATCTGTCCGCTGGCACCCGAGATCGAGACGCCGCAGGGCAAGCCGCTGCTGGTCGTCGCCACCCACATCCATCTCGACCATGTCGGCTCGCTGCACGAATTCCCGTGGCGCGCAGGGCCAAGGATGAGCGCTGAACAATTCGTGAGCATGGATGAGGCGGCGACCTACGCTTACATGTTCCACGATCTCGAAGGCGCCGTCTCGAAACTGCCGGCGCCGGGCTGGAAGGCGGCCGACTACAAGATCCCGTCCGCGCCGTTGACGCGAACCCTGGACGAGGGCGACATTGTCGACCTCGGCGACCGGCAATTCCGTGTGCTGCATCTGCCGGGCCATTCCCCGGATTCGATCGCGCTGTTCGATGAGGCTGACGGCCTGTTCTTCAGCGGCGACGCCATCTACGACGACACGCTGATCGACGACCTGCCGGATTCGGACAGAGCCTCCTATATCAGCTCGATGCGGCGCCTGCTCGACCTGCCGGTCCGCATCGGTCACGGCGGCCACGGACCAAGTTTCGACGGCAAGCGCATGCGCGAGATTGCAGCGGCCTATCTCGGGCGAACCGGCGGGATCTGATGCCACCCTCCGGGGCAGGAATGCCGGCCTGACGACATTGTGACCTGCCATCGTTCGGAAATTAAATCTTCGTAAGGTCGCCCGAAAACCCTAAATCGGGCCAATCCGTGCCCTAGATCAGAGCCGTCGATCCGGTTGGCTGCCATGTTAGGCGAGACGGGCAATCGCGACCTCGACACGCCGTATGACCGATTGTCCCCGCATGGGAAGAGTCCACGGCGACGGATCAACTCTCGCCCGGACAAACGACCATGTCAGATATCCTTCGCAGACATCGCGTCGCGGCCTTGCTGGGCGCTGCGCTGATCATATCCCCCTTCGTCATGTCTTTCGCCCAAAGCGCGGGCAACACCGTTCCGACAACCCAGACACCTGTCGCCGGCATCACTGCGCCCAACGGCTCGTTCGCCCCCATCGTGGCCGCCGACAAGCCGGCGGTGGTGACGGTTACCACCGTCATGAAGGCACAGCCGGAAAGCACGGATGACGGCGTGCCTCTCGGCAATTCGCCATTCGACGACTATTTCCGCCAGTTCTTCGGCGACCAGGGCATGCCCGCTCCGCGCACGCCGCCGCAGGAGCCGGCACAGCGGGCCGAGGCACTCGGCTCCGGCTTCATCGTCGCCTCCGATGGCACCATCGTCACCAACAATCACGTCATCGATGGCGCCTCTTCGATCAAAGTGACGCTGGACGACGGCACCGAACTTCCCGCGACGCTGGTAGGCCGCGACGCCAAGAACGATCTCGCCGTGCTAAAAATCAAGTCCGACAAGTCCTTGCCGACGGTCAAATGGGGCGATTCCGACAGGCTGATGACCGGCGACCAGGTGCTGGCGATCGGCAATCCGTTCGGCATCGGCACCACGGTCACCGCGGGCATTGTTTCGGCGCGCGGCCGCGACCTTCACAGCGGGCCGTTCGACGACTTCATCCAGATCGATGCGCCGATCAATCATGGCAATTCCGGCGGTCCACTGGTCGATGTGAACGGCAATGTCATCGGCATCAACGCAGCGATCTATTCGCCCAATGGCGGCAGCGTCGGCGTCGGCTTCGCCATCCCATCGAACCAAGCCCAGAAAGTGGTCGCCAAGCTGATGAAGGACGGTTCCATCCAGTACGGCTATCTCGGTGTCGAGATACAGCCGGTGACGCCGGATGTGGCAAGCGCCGTCGGACTCGACCATCCTGGCGGCGCGCTCGTTTCGCAGGTCAATGACGGCTCGCCGGCGGCCAGCGCCGGCGTCGAGACAGGCGACGTCATCACCAGCTTTGCCGGACAGGACGTGAAGGATCCCAAGGACCTGTCGCGGGCCGTCGCCGACGTCGCGCCCGGCGCCCGCGAATCGCTTGAGGTCTGGCGCAAGGGCAAGGCGGTACAGATTTCCGTCGATGTCGGCCGCAACACCGACGATGTGAAGACCGCGTCGGCGGACGACGGGTCCGATGCGCCGAGCGCCGGCCGCGCCCCGGCGATAGGGCTCGGCCTGATGGACATTACCCCTGACATCCGCCAGCAGATGAATCTCGCCGACAATCAGCACGGCGCCGTGGTTGCCAGCGTCAATCCCGACAAGGCGGCCGCGGCTTCCGGAATCCAGGCCGGCGACATCATCGTCGCCGTCAATCAGGTGCCGGTGAAGAGCGCCAGGCAAGTGACGCAGGCGATCGCCCAGGCCGGCAAGTCCGGCCGCAAATCTGTGCTTCTGCTGGTCGAGCGCGACGGCGGCCAGATGTATGTCGCGGTGCCGTTTGCCCAGGGCTGACACGTAGTCTTGACGTGAATGCAGGAGAGGCGGGGCTCGTCGGTGACGATCCCCGCCGGCCTCTGCCATCAAGATTCCGGTTGCCCGCCACGACATCTTCGAGAACATTGCATCAGGCCGATAGTGGTCTGATGCAGGGGATTGCCGCGATGGTCACCCGAGGTTTCTCTTCAGGGCGGCGCCCGCCAACCGATGGCGATGCGCGCATACCGCCCGGCCAATATCTTGAACAGGGTTTTCCAGTGCTGTCGGCCGGCCCGACGCCGCGTGTGCGCACCGAGGATTGGTCTTTCACGCTGAAACATGGGCCACGCCCGATCAAGAAATGGAACTGGGCCGAGTTCAACGCGCTGCCGCTGACCAAGATGACGCGCGACATCCATTGCGTGACCGCATGGACCAAGTTCGACACGCCGTGGCAGGGCGTGCTGGTCGACGATATCCTTGCCGACGCGGGTTTGGAGCCGCCGACCGGCTTCACGCTGGCGCACGCGTTCGACGGCTACACCACCAACGTGCCGGTAACGGATCTCACCGCCGGCAAGGCGATGGTGGCGCTGCTTTACGAAGGCAAGCCGATCACATCAGACCATGGCGGTCCGGCAAGGCTGCTCGTTCCGCATCTCTATTTCTGGAAGTCGGCCAAATGGCTGAACGGCCTGCAATTCACCACGCGCGACGAACCCGGTTTTTGGGAATTGCGCGGCTACCATATCTATGGCGATCCATGGCGCGAGCAGCGCTACACGGACGATCCATGAGCGATGCGGCGGCAGTGCAGTCGCCTTGGCAGACGGCCAGGATTGTCCGCATCGAAAAGCGCACGCCGCGTGTCACCAGTTTCTTTTTTCAGCCGTCGCGGCCGTTCATTTATCGTGCCGGGCAGCATGTCGATGTCAGGCTGACGGCGCCGGACGGCTATCAGGCACGCCGCGCCTATTCCATCGCCTCCGCGCCCGAAACGAAGGGGGTGATCGAACTGGCGATCGAAAAACTCGACGATGGCGAGGTATCGCCCTTCTTCCACGAGGTCGCGGCAATTGGCGATGAAATCGAACTGCGCGGGCCGCTCGGCGGGCATTTCATCTGGCCGGAAGATGGGAACGGGCCGTTGTTGCTGGTCGGCGGCGGTTCGGGCGTTGTGCCCTTGATGTCGATGGTCCGTCATCGCGCCGCACGCAATTCGACGATGCCCGTCGTCCTGGTCTTTTCAGCCCGGGTCTGGGACGAAGTGATCTTCCGCGACGAACTGATCACCCTCGATGATCGCCAGGACGGCTTCGATCTGGTGCTGACGCTGACGCGCGAAGCCGCACACCGGCCGGCGGACTATTCGCGTCGGGTGGACGTCGCGATGATGGTGCAAGCCATGGCGCGGCTGCCCGAGCCGCTTGGCATCGCCTTCGTCTGCGGCTCTAACGCCTTCGTTTCTGCCGCCGCCCAGGCGCTGATCGATGCCGGCGTTGCAGCGGAAAACATTCGCACCGAACGGTATGGAGTTTGAACGGACGTTGCGCTTCCAAGAGGTTTCTCGAAGCAGCCGTTCCGAGCCTCGGCACCACCTGCCGGTCACGCCTCGATTTCGAGCGCCGAAAGCGGTTTTGAGCAACAGGCGAGGATAAAACCATCGTCGATTTCGTGATCGAGGATGCCGCCATTGTGGCTCATCTCGACGTCGCCCGCGACCTTCTTCACCTTGCAGGTGCCGCACAGGCCGAACTCGCACGCGGCGGGTATCCGCACGCCCGAGGCCCGCGCGGTCTGCAGCACCGTCTGGCCGGCGACGCATTCGGCGTCGACATCCGAAAGCGAGAATCGGATAGGTGTCACGGCTTCGATGGGAACAGCAGCGCCATCTTCCGCCGGTGACGCGAACGGCGCCGGGATCTCCTCCACAACAGGCGCCGCAAAGCTCTCCTGATGGTATTTCGTCATGTCGAAGCCGGCCGCCTCCAGCATCCCGCGCACAGCGCGCATGAAAGGATCGGGGCCGCAGCAGAAGATTTCGCGCTCGCGGAAATCGGGCGCCAGCAATGGCAGCCGGATCGCGTCGATGCGGCCCATATGGCCGAACCAGCCCTCGCGGCTCGACCGCTCCTCGATCATGAAGCCGAGCGACAGGCCGGGCATGCGGCTGCCGAGCAGTTCGAGTTCCTTGCGGAAAATGATCTCTTCCGGACGGCGCGCGCAGTTGACGAAGCCGACATCGGTCCATGGCGCGCAGTCGTTCAGCCAGCGCAGCATCGACATCATCGGCGTCACGCCCGAGCCGGCCGAAATGAACAGATACTTGGCCGCCGGGTGGCTGTGCAGCGAAAAGTCGCCGGTCGGCCCATAGGCCTTGACGTGCGAACCGGGCGTCAGATGGTCGAACATCCAGCGTGTGCCGGTGCTGCCCGCCTGCGCCTTTACCGTCACCGCGATCGAGAACGGCCGCGATGGCGAGGACGACAGCGTGTAGGTGCGCATCAGCGGCCCGTCGGCGGTCGGCAGTTCCAGCGTCAAGAACTGGCCCGGCTTGTAGCGGAACCAGGTCTGGTTGTCGGAGCGGAAGGTGAAGGTCTTTACGTCAGGCGCTTCGTCGCTGACGCCGATCACTTCCAGCACCTGCAGCCTGTCGTTCCAGGGCGTCATCTGGTCGAGATGGCGATAGAGGCCAAGATCCGTCATCGCATTCATCCTCTTGTCCCTTTTGTTTTGGGCTAGGCGACGCTGCGCAGCGCCGGCCGGCCGCCCTCGGCAAGGCGCGGCCCGATGAACGACGCGTACCACTCGACGAACTGGATGACGCCGCCCTCATGCAGCTCCGAATAGGGGCCGGGTTCATAGGCGGGCGACAGGATGCCGAAGGCGTTTTCCTCGACGATGCGGCGGTCCTGGTCGTTGGTCTCGGTCCAGACATGGGTGAGGTCTTCGATGGTATAATCGATGCCCTCGATCGCATCCTTGTGCACCAGCCATTTGGTCGTCACCGCCGTTTCCGTGGCGCTGATCGGCAGCACCCGGAAGGTCACGGCGTGGTCGCCGAGGATATGGTTCCAGGTCGTCGGATAGTGGTAGAGCAGCAAGGAGCCGATGCGGTCGGTTGAAACGCCGTCGGACAGGTTCTTCTTCACCGCCCGCTTTCCCGTCATCGTGTAGCTGACGGCATCGCGCAGCAGCGGCGCGCGGGTGGCGCGGTATTGCCCGGCCGGATCGATGCGGAATTTGCTCGGCAGGCCGGCGGCCTCGCATTTGGCCCAATGCGCGACCATCTCAGGGTCGCTGTCGGCGCCGTTGACGCCGGTCACGGTAGGCGCCTCGGGGAAGGTCTTGCACAGCTCGGGATGATTGGCGACACAGTGGTAGCACTCGCGATTGTTTTCCCAGACCAGCTTCCAATTGCCCTTCTCGATGATCGTGCTTTCGAAGGCGATCTTTGCTTCGCGCAACCGGTGCGGCAAAAGATAAGGTTCGATCATCGCCCGCATCGGCGCGAAATCCGCCGGCTCCTTGGCCAGGCAGATGAAGATGTAGCCGCCGACGCTCTCGCAGGCGACCGGCTTCAGGCTGAACTCACTCTTGTCGAAACCATCGGCCATCTGGCGGGCGAACAGCAGGCGGCCGTCGAGCTCGTAGGTCCACTGGTGATAGGGGCAGACGAGCTTTGCCGCGGTACCCTTCTCTGTGTTGCAGACACGGCTGCCGCGATGCCGGCAGGAATTGTGGAAGGCGTTGATCTTGCCTTGCTGGTCGCGGACGAGAACGACCGGATAGTCGCCGATCTGTACTGTGATGTAGCTGCCCGGCTTCGGCAGCTCGCAATCATGGCCGATGAACAGCCAGTCGCGATACCAGATCAGCTCCATGTCGAGCTTGAAGTAGTCTGGATCGGTGTAGAAGGGCTGCTCTAGCGAAAAGCCTTGCCTGCGGCTGTTCAAGAGCCTCAGCATGTCGTTGCGAATATCCATGTCCTGTCCTCATTTTTAAGGACTGAACTGGTGGTGACGGAGGAAGGATTGGACGCAGGCCGGCAATGCGCCGGACATGCACGATCCACCTCTTGATCGCCCACCGCGATCAGTCGAGTCTAGAAATCTCGGGCTGGTTTCCGGGCTCTGGAGTTGTCCTTGCGGACCATCGCGACACCTTCCCAGGCAGTTGCCCAGTGGTCTCCCGTTGCGACTTGAACTCCACCACCGTTGCGGGGGCAGCGCCGGATTCTGACCGGCTTCCCAATTCTCCGCCTCGTCGTCACGAAGCGGCACCTGAGATGGTATGATCTAACCACGATCGCGGGCGCGTCATCGGCATGAAAACGACATCGTATCCATGCGGCGCGACACGGCATGCGAAACGTTGCGACTGACTGTTGCTGGCTGAAATCCCTTCTCTCGGGCGGCCATTTGCCGGCTGCGATCTTCTCGAATCCGGCTCCGGCGGGGGCCAAAAAAGGTTAACAGTTTCGAAAAGTGACTATTAGCTTGTTCTAAAATCGAACCGAACGGTTCGTTTCTGTTGACAGTGCGTACAGGACGGTGTGAACGCTGGGCCTGCGAAATAGTTGGTGATATGGCTGGCGTTTTTATCTAACATATTGATTAATATAAGGAAAAGGTAGGGTGTAGAAGCCCTTTTTGCAATTTCAAGTGGCGGGTTCATGGTCCACATGGAACAACTTCGTGATTGGAAAAGGCAGACCAGCCCTACCACATCGGGGCTGTCCGAACGACGCGATTTCCTCCCAAGACACGCCGCTAGACGGACGGGAAAAATACTGGAGTACATAAAATGAAAAAGATCATTCTCACTGCCGCCGCCCTTCTGGCCATTTCCGGCAGCGCCTTCGCTAATGGTAGCGACCACTATGGTTCGAACGCCCCGGCAGCCACTGCCGTCGACAGCTCGTACACCGCTTCGGTCAAGAAGTCGGAACCGGCTGCCCAGACGCCTGCTCAGGGCAGCGACCGCAACCTCTTCGGCAACCACTAACAGCCGAATCACCAGTTGACGGCGGGTTCGCCCGCCGCCCTGGCGAAATCCAAAAATTCAGGAGACTTGAAATGAAGAAGATCATTCTTGCTACCGCCGCCGTTCTGGCCATCTCGGGCAGCGCTTTCGCCGGCAGCGACAACTTTGGCTCCAATGGCGCCAACCAGCCTGCCGTCACCTCGGTTGACAGCTCGTATACGGCTTCGATCCAGCAGAAGTCGGCTCCGGCTGAAAAGCAGCCCGTCGTTCAGGGCAGCGACCGCAACCTCTTCGGCAACAACTAACAGCGGATTCGCAATTGACGGTGGGTCTGCCCGCCGTCCTGGCGAAATCCAGAAATTCAGGAGACTAAAATGAACAAGATCATTCTCACTGCCGCCGCCGTTCTGGCCATCACCGGCAGCGCCTTCGCCGGCAGCGACAACTTCGGCTCCAACGGTGCCAACCAGCCTGCTGCCGCAGTGGACCAGTCGTACACGGCTTCCACCAAGACCTCGGAGCCGGTTGCCCAGACGCCCGCTCAGGGCAGCGACCGTAACCTCTTCGGTCGCTAACAACCAATTTCCCAGTTGACGGCGGCTGCGCCTGCCGTCCTGGCGAAATCTAGAATTCAGGAGACTAAAATGAACAAGATCCTTATTGCTGCCGCCGCCGTTCTGGCCATCACCGGCAGTGCCTTCGCTGGCAGCGACAACTTTGGCTCCAACGGCGCCAATCAGCCTGCCGTCACTTCGGTTGACACCGCGCACACGAACTCGATCCGCAACAGCGGTGGCGTCGTCGAGAAGCTGCTCAATTCGTCGGGCGACGTACAGAAGTCCGCCCCTCAGGGCAGCGACCGGAACCTCTTCGGCCGCTAACAGCCGAAGCTGATCTTCAGAAGAAGAGCGGCGGGCCAAGCCCGCCGCTCTTTTTTACGTCCGAGACGTGGTCCTGCCTCAGGCCGCCTTTGCTTCCGGCTTTTGCAGCGCAAAGGAATGTCCGTCCGCATCGAAGATATGCAGGTCCTCGCCATTGGCGCTCAGCCGCAATGTCGAACCGCGCTTGACCTCGACATTGCCGGGCAGCTTGGTCACCAGCGGCAGATCGGCGCGGCCGATGTCGATATAAACCAGCTGGACTTCGCCGAGCTGCTCGACATAGTCGACCGTTCCCTCGAACAGATAGTCAGCGCCGCTGGAGATGATCAGATCTTCCGGCCGCACGCCGAAGCTCACCGCGGTACCCTTCGCCGAAGCCGGCGTCGTGATCGGCACGGTTGCTTTGCGCCCGCCGACATGGCTGACGACGGTCGGGTTGCCGGTCTTGTCGATGGTCGCCGGCAGAATGTTCATGGCCGGCGAGCCGATGAACTGGGCTACGAACAGATTGCCGGGTTTCTTGTAGAGGTCCATCGGCGTGCCGACCTGTTCGATATGGCCGTCCTTGAGCACCACGATGCGGTCGGCCAGCGTCATCGCCTCGACCTGGTCGTGGGTGACGTAGATCATGGTCGTGTTGGGCATCGATTCCTTGAGCTTGGCGATCTCGATGCGGGTGGCGACGCGCAGTGCTGCATCAAGGTTCGACAGCGGCTCGTCGAACAGGAACACTTTCGGATTGCGCACGATGGCGCGGCCAATGGCGACGCGCTGGCGCTGGCCGCCCGACATCGCCTTGGGCAGGCGATCGAGGTATTTGGTCAGCTGCAGGATTTCGGCGGCCTGGCGTACGCGGCGGTCGATCTCGGCCTTGTTCTCCTTGCCGATCTTCATCGAGAACGCCATGTTGTCGTAGACGGTCATGTGCGGGTAGAGCGCGTAGGACTGGAACACCATGGCGATGCCCCGTTTCGACGGCGGCACGTCGTTCACGACCTCGCCAGCGATCTTGAGCTCGCCGGAGGTGATTTCCTCGAGCCCGGCGATCGATCTCAGCAATGTCGACTTGCCGCAGCCCGACGGGCCGACGAAGACGATGAACTCGCCCGACTTTATATCGAGGTCGATGCCATGGAGAATGTGCAGATTGCCGTAGGACTTCTTCACTTGTCTTAGCGTGACATCGGCCATTGGTTTCCTCCCAGTAATTTTGAATTCAAGTGATTTGAAATTCAGTCGATACGCCCGAACCAGGCGCCGTAGCCGCCGAGCTTTATGGCGCCGCTGCTCGTCTGCCCCGAAAATCCGTGTCCCGGCAAAGGTTGCAGCGATCGGTTGCCAAGGTCAACCTCGGTCGGCTTGGCGCCCAGATTGAAGACGCAGACGATCTGCTCGTTGCCGGCGCGGCGCGTGAAGGCGACGGTGTCGCCCTCACTTTCTAGGAAGGTGATGTCGCCCTTGGCCAGCGCCGGATGGGCGCGGCGGAAGCTGAGAAAGCGCCGGTAGTGCTCAAGCAGCGAATTCTCGTCGCCCTGCTGGACATTGACCGCCTGCGCCAGATGCTTGGCCGGCACCGGCAGCCAGGGTTTTGCCGAGGAGAAGCCGCCATTCTTGGCGCTGCCGTCCCACACCATCGGCGTGCGGCAGCCGTCGCGGCCCTTGAATTCCGGCCAGAAGCGGATGCCGTAGGGGTCCTGCAGATCTTCGAACCGAAGGTCGGCTTCGCCGAGCCCGAGCTCCTCTCCCTGATAGATGCAGACCGAACCGCGCAAGGACATCAGCAGCGCCGAGATGACCTTGAGATAGGCGGTCGGATCGGCCTCAGTGGCCGCCCAGCGCGAGGCTGGGCGCATCACGTCGTGGTTGGAAAAGGCCCAGCACGACCAGCCGTCGCTGGCGACCTTGCCGAAGGATTCCAGCACCGAGCGGACCTTGGCGGCGCTGATCTTTTCCGGCGCCAGGAAATCGAAGGAGTAGCACATGTGCACGCGCTTGCCGCCGGCGGTGTAGGCCGCCACCACGTCCAGCCCGCGCTGCGAATCGCCAACCTCTCCGACCGCGGCGGTTGCCGGATATTCATCGAGCAGGGCGCGAAAGCGTTCGAGGAAGCCGAGGTTCTCGGGCCGGCTCTTGTCGTAGAGATGGTCCTGGTAGTTGTAGGGGTTGACCGCGGGTGCGGTCTGGTCGTTGCGCTCCTCCGGCGGAAGCGGCGGATTGTTCTCCAGGCCCTGGCTGTGAAAGTAGAAATTGATGGTGTCGAGCCGGAAGCCGTCGACGCCGCGCTCCAGCCAGAAGCGGGTGACGTCGAGCAACGCGTCCTGGACTTGGCGATTGTGAAAGTTGAGGTCGGGCTGCTCGGACAGGAAATTGTGCAGGTAATATTGCTGGCGGCTGGTGTCCCATTGCCAGGCCGAGCCGCCGAAGATCGACAACCAGTTGTTGGGCGGCGTGCCGTCCGGCCTGGCGTCCGCCCAGACGTACCAGTCGGCCTTCGGGTTGGTGCGGCTCGACCGGCTTTCCTTGAACCATGGGTGGTTGTCGGCGGTGTGCGACAGCACCTCGTCGATCATCACCTTCAAGCCCAGCCTGTGTGCCTCGGCGGTCAGCGCGTCGAAGTCGGCCAGCGTGCCGAACATCGGATCGACGTCGCAGTAATCTGACACGTCGTAGCCGAAATCCTTCATCGGCGACTTGAAGAACGGTGAAATCCAGATCGCGTCCGCCCCGAGCGCCGCGATGTAGGGAAGCCGCCCAATGATGCCCTTGAGGTCGCCGATGCCGTCGCCGTTCGAGTCCTGGTAGCTGCGCGGATAGATCTGGTAGATCACAGCACCTCGCCACCAGTCACGATCGATGGCGAGATCAGGCTTCGAGCTGGCCTTCAAAGCGGATTGCATCGTCTCAGCCTCCTTTCACCGAGCCGGCAAGCAGCCCGCGGACAAAATAGCGCTGCAGCGAGAAGAAGACGATCAGCGGCACGATGATGGTCACGAAAGCCGATGTCGTCAGGATCTCCCAGTCGCCGCCGCGTGAGCCCAACAGGGCGTTGAGCTTGGCGGTCAGCACGATCTGGTCTGCCTCTGTACCGAGGAAAACCATCGCCACCAGCAGATCGTTCCATACCCACAGGAATTGGAAGATGGCAAACGAAGCCAGCACCGGGAATGACAGCGGCAAGACGATCTTGACGAAGATCTCGAAATCGCTGGCGCCGTCGATGCGCGCCGATTCCATGATTTCGCGCGGCAGGCCGGCAATATAGCTGCGCAGCAGGTAGATGGCGAAGGGCAGGCCGAAGCCGGTATGCGCCAGCCAGATGCCGAGATAGGTTTTCGACGGCATGCCGAAGAAAGAGCCGACGCCGTTGTAGAGTTTTAACAGCGGAATCAGCGACATCTGCAGCGGCACCACCAGCAGGCCGATGATGACCGCGATCAGCAGCGCCCGGCCGGGAAACCGCATCCAGGCCAATGCATAGGCGGCAAACGCCGCGATCAGGATCGGGATGATTGTCGCCGGGATGGTGACGGTCAGCGAATTCATGAACGACCGTCCGATACCTTCAGAAAACAAAACCGTCTTGTAATTGTCGGTGGTGAATTTCGGCGGCGCCGACGAGGCATAGTAGATGCGCTGGCCGCGATCGCCTTCGAACGCCTTGGGCGAGGCCATGACGAAGCTGCCGTCGGCGTTGAGCTGCAGGGTTACGCCGTCACCGAGATCGGCTGTCGTGCCGGCGGGATGTTGCGTCGGTGCCGCCGATTTGACGCCGAAGGCGCTGATGTCGCGCTTGGCGCCGTCGCCGAAGATGTTGCCCTCGAGAACGAACTTGCCGTCCTTCTCGACCTGCGTCGAGGCGGCCGGCAGCCGGCCAGCTTCGGTCTGGGTGGAGCTGGCGAACGAGTTCCACCAGCCCGAGGCGATGATCTGGTTCTTGTCGCGCAGCGACGAGACCAGGATGCCGAGCGTCGGTATGGTCCAGATGGCGACGAAGACGAGCACTGCGATGTGGACGCCAAAGCGGCTGGCGAAGGATTTTCCGGTCGCGACGGCCATCTCAATGTCCTCCCGTCTCTTTGTTCGCTTGGCGGATGTTCCAGACCATGATCGGAATGACCGCGATCATGATGATGATGGCGATGGTGGCACCACGGCCGAAATCGCCGCCGCCACGGAACATCCAGTCGAACATCAGATTGGCCAGCACCTGGCTGTTCCACTGGCCGTTGGTCATGGTCAGCACGATGTCGAACACCTTGAGCACCAGGATGGTGATCGTGGTCCAGACGACGGCGATGGTGCCCCAGATCTGCGGCACCATGATCTTCCAGAAGATCTGGAACGGATTGGCGCCGTCGATGACGGCGGCTTCCAGCGTTTCCTCGGGAATGCCGCGCAAGGCGGAGGACAGGATGACCATGGCGAACCCGGTCTGGATCCAGATCAGAATCACCATCAGGAAGAAATTGTTCCAGAACGGCAGCGATATCCAGACCTGCGGCTGGCCGCCGAAATGCTGGATGATGGCGTTGAGGATGCCGATCTGCGTCTGGCCCTCGCCACGATACTCGTAGATGAATTTCCAGATCACGCTGGCGCCGACGAAGGAGATCGCCAGCGGCAGGAAGATCAGGCTCTTGGCGATCGTGCCCCACCATATCTTGTCGGTGAGCACGGCGATGATCAGCCCGAGGAAGGTGCAGGCGGCGGGCACGACCGCCAGCCAGATGATGTTGTTGAGGATCGAGTTGCGGAACTCACGGTCGCCGAAGGCCCATTCGTAGTTGGCCAAGCCGACGAAATTGATGCCGCCTCGATCGAGGAAGGACAGCCGCAGCGTCTCGACCACCGGATAGATCAGGTAGATGGTCAGGATGATCATCGCTGGGCCAACAAACAGCCAGGGACGGACCAGCCCCTGCCGGCGCAGATTGTCGATGGCCGCGGCGCCGGCGACGCCGCGCGACGGGAATATCAGGTCGACCAGCTTGTTGGCGCCCCAGAAATAGGCGACGCAACCGCCGACGCCGACGATGATGACGAATATGGCCGAGAAAATCTGAGCCGCCATGGGTCCCTCCCCCTGCGCATCATCAGCCAAAGCCGAACGGTCCGGGCGGTGAGATGCGCCGATTCAGTTGTTCAGAGCGCGATCGCCAAGCAAGACGGGTTTTCCCTTTGCTGATCGCGCTTCATGCCGGATGTCTGTGTGCTCATGATAATCGCCGCGGCACGGGCCGCCGGTCGGATCCGGGCCAGGGCCCGGATCCGGTCAGGATCGGATAGTCCAAACGTCCAGCCGAACGATCGGCTGCTTATCTGTCAGCCGCCTACTTGATCGCGTCCCAGCTCTTCTGGATGTCGGTGGCGACATCCTGCGCGGACTTGCCGCCGACCAGGTCGATCATGCCGGTCCAGAAGGCGCCGGCGCCGATCTTGCCCGGCATCAGGTCGGAACCGTCGAAGCGGAAGGTCGAAGCATTGGCGAGGATTTCGCCCTGCTTCTTCAGCGCGTCGCTGGCGTAGGCATCCTTGTTGACCGACTTGAGCGGCGTCACGAAACCACCCTCGGCCATCCAGATCTCATGGGCGAGCGGCATCTTCAGGAATTCGATGAACGCGCGGGCACTCTTGCTATCCTTGGTGATCATCGCCAGCGTACCGGCGCCGAGCACGGGCGTGCCCAGTTCAGGCTTGGAGGCGTAGGGCGGGAAGTAGAAGAAGTCCGCGTCCTGGCCGACCTTGGTGCCTTCCGGGAAGAAGGTCGGGATGAACGATGCCTGGTGGTGCAGGTAGCATTTTGGCGGCACCGCGAAGAGGCCCTTCGGGCTGTCGCGGAAATCGGTCGCCGCAACCGCCTTGGCGCCGCCATCGACCATCTTGTCGTCGGTCGCGATCTTGCCGAAGATGTCGATGGCGTTGACCACCGCCGGATCGTTGAACGGGATCTCGTTCTTCACCCATTTGTCATAGACTTCCGGAGACTGGGTGCGCAGCATCAGGTCTTCGACCCAGTCGGTCGCCGGCCAACCGGTAGCGCCGCCGGAGCCGAGGCCGATGCACCACGGCTTGCCGCCATCGGCGATGATCTTCTTTTCGAGATCGGCGAGTTCTTCCTGCGTCTTCGGCACCTTGTAGCCGGCTTCCTCGAAATTATCCGGCGAGTACCAGACCAGCGACTTCACGTCGGCCTTGTAGGGGAAGGCGAAGAAGCCCGGCTTACCGTCCTTGTCCTTGAAGGTGCCGAGATCGACCCATGACTGGCCGGCGCCGTAGTTGTCCTTGACCCATTTAGCGGTCTCGTCGCCGAGTGGCGTCAAAAGGCCCTTCGATGCCAGGTCCTGGATCAGGCCCGGCTGCGGCAGCACGGCGATGTTGGGTGGGCTGCCGGCCTGTGTGTCGATGACGATCTGCTGTTCGTAATTTTCCGAGGAGGAGTATTTGATCTCGACGCCGGTGGCTTCCGAGAAATAGTCGAGAACACCGCGCACCAGGCCTTCGTCCTCACCGCGCCACGGTCCGAAGATCGATAGCGTCTCACCCTTGAGATCGACTTTTTTGAGCTCTTCGTAGTTCGCCCAGTTGAAGCGCTTGTCCTCACCCGGCTTGAACTTCAGTTCGGCATGCGCGGGCGCGTTCAGGGCGAGCGTGGCAAACGCAGCACCCAGCAAAAGCATTTTCTTCATCGGTATTCCTCCCAGTGGGGTCACACACACCGGGCGGAACCTCCATTCCGCCCGCCGACGCCGCAGGACTGTGACTCAGTCAGAAAGGAACCGCAACCTTTCGAAGAGTGTTCCAAAGCGCTTTGGCTTTCTTGATCTCGCCATTGAATCGTCTGGAAGTCAAGAGGTCGCCGAGCTAATCGATTTAATCCTGCGCATCTGCGGCGTCAAAAGTGCGTTGCAACATGTATTTATGGCAGTGCAGCAGCAATTTTTGTTTCAAACACGCCCTAACCGCGCTTATGGTTCGTCATCGAATGACCCGGCCCTACGGCACTTGGGTCGATTCAATTTAAAAGCGCTTTGAGGGGAATGGAGACTTTCGTGAACCTCAAGCAGCTCGCCCATATGCTGGCACTTTCGCAGACCACGGTAAGCCGTGCGCTGAACGGCTATCCTGAGGTCAACGAGGAAACGCGAAGGCGTGTCATGGACGCCGCCAAGCGTCACGGCTATCGCCCCAATCCGAGCGCGCGCCGTCTGGCGACCGGCAAGACCGGCATGATCGGCTATGTCTTGCCGACCGGGGCCGCCGTCGACATCGATCCGCATTTCGTCGAGTTCCTGTCTGGCCTCGGCGACTATGCCCGCTCGCACGAACTCGACCTCGTGCTGTCGCCGGCCGACGCCGACGATCAGGAGACGACCTACCGGCGCATCGTCGCCAACCGGCAGGTCGACGCCGTCTACATCTCCTCGCCAAGGCCCGCTGACCGGCGCGTGGCGCTGGTCAATACGCTCGGCATTCCCTTCATTGTCCATGGCCGCAGCGAAGGTTTCGATTTCGACTATGCCTTCACCGACATCGACAATGAGGGCGCCTTCCACGAGGCGGCCAGGCTGCTGATCCAGCTCGGTCACCGGCGGCTGGCGCTGATCAACGGCGACGATCGCGAGACCTTCGCCATCCATCGCGAACGCGGCGTGCGCCGGGCGCTCGCCGCGAGCGGGCTGACATTGGGCGAGCGCCATGTCTTCTCGATGGTGATGACCGAGGAGAACGGCTATCGCGCCACCAGGCGTTTGCTGGAAGAGGGCGACGCGCCGACGGCGATCGCCTGCTCCAGCCTGATCATGGCGCTGGGCGTCGTGCGTGCGGTGCGCGACCTCGGCCTGAGCATTCCAGGCGACGTGTCGCTGATCGCCCATGACGATGTCTTCCCCTGGCTGCGGCCGGAGAATTTTTCGGTGCCGCTGTCGACGACGCGCTCATCCATCCGTCTCGCCGGCGCCCGCGTCGCCGAGCGGCTGGCGGCCCGGATTTCGGGGTTGGAGGAGGGCGCCCGCGGCGAGGTATGGCCGGTCGACCTGGTGGTCAGGGGGTCGGTCGCCGGCGCGCCGGCTTGAGGGTCAACCCCAATCGCTGCGAGGGGCCGAGTTCGACCCCTTGCGGACGTTGCCCGAAGATCGATTGCAGTGTCGTGGGATAACGGTCTGCCTGCACCTGCTCTTGATTTGGCTCTTGGAGGGTGGCAACCAGTTAACCAGAGCCATCGACCATTCCTCCAGGATGCCCCCACTTGCCCACGTTCCCGTTCTCCGAGACGGATCCAATCCAACATCCTGGCCCACCGCCGAAGACTTCGGAGGTGGTAATTGTCGGTGGTGGTATCATCGGCGTAACCACCGCTCTTTTTCTTGCGAAGCGGAATATTCCGGTGACGCTGCTGGAAAAAGGACGCGTTGCGGCCGAACAGTCCTCCCGAAATTGGGGCTGGATTCGAAAGCAGGGGCGAGACGCGGACGAACTGCCGATTGTCATCGAGGCGTCTCGCCTGTGGCGACAGCTGGCTGAGGAATGCGGCGAAGACATTGGGCTGAACCAGGCAGGTGTGACCTACCTGGCGAACTCCGACAAGGACATGGCCGGCTTCGAAGAGTTCATGAAGATCGCCGCGATGCATGCGCTCGACACTCGCCTCCTGGACGGAGACGAAACCGCGAAACTCATCAAAGGCATGTCGCGCAAATTCAAGGGCGCCATGACGACGCCTTCCGACATGCGTGCGGAGCCCTGGTTGGCGGTGCCTGCACTTGCCCGGCTTGCCGTCCGAAAGGGCGCCAAGATCATAGAGAATTGCGCAGCGCGAACCCTCGAAATCTCAGCTGGCAGGATCAGGGGAGTGTGGACCGAGGCGGGATACATCGAGACGTCCAGCGTACTGGTCGCGGGCGGCGCCTGGTCATCCCTGTTCCTGAGAAGACACGGCGTGTCCATCCCCCAACTCAGCGTCAGGGTAACCGTAGCCGCAACGGAGCCCATGCCTGAAATCTATGCAGGTGCGGCAGCGGAGGAACACATCGCTTTCAGGCGCCGACAGGATGGCGGATACACGCTCGCTCCGGGAGGCAGTAATTTGCTCTACCTGGGGCCGGACGCATTCCGGCACGCCACCAAGTATCTTCCCGCCCTAAAGGCCAATCCGCTCGGAACCCGCTACTTCCCGTTCGCTCCATCGGGTTACCCTGATAGCTGGTCGACTCCGCGCGATTGGGCGCCGGATTCCCAGAGTCCTTTCGAAAGAATGCGGGTCCTCAACCCCGCCGCTGAACGCTCCGGTCTCCGTTCGATAGAACGCAATTTCAGACGCCTTTTTCCACAGTTCGAAACAGTTCGTTTAAAGGCAGGCTGGGGAGGCATGATTGACGCCATGCCCGACGTCGTCCCCGTCGTGGATCACGCGCGGGCAGTCGGTGGTCTTTTCGTCGCGACGGGAATGAGTGGTCACGGGTTCGGTATCGGACCCGGAATCGGTCGCGTCGTTTCCGACCTGATTCAGGGGAACGAGAGCGGGCATGATCTCAGCCGCTTTCGGCTGTCGCGCTTCTATGATGGAAGCGCCGTTCGGTTAGGTCCGGCCCTTTAGGTTGAACCGGGTCACCCCATATGGACCAATGCCCGGTGTTGGAACCATGGGCGACGCCTTTCCGCGCGAATTCCTCGCCGCATTGCACGCAAAGGACCCACCTGTGAGCACAGCGAGCGACACCGATTTCTGGAACCGGGCTTCACGGAGATATGCCACCGCTGCGGTTGCGGATCGGGTCGGATATGAGCGCACGCTGGACCGGACCCGAGCCTTGTTGGGACCGGATACCAAGGTGTTGGAGTTAGGCTGCGGAACAGGAACAACGGCGCTCCGGCTTGCAGGTGATGTGAAAAGCTATCTTGCGACGGATATCTCCGCTGAAATGATCGCGATCGCCGAGGAAAAACGCGCCGCCGACCCCAACCCGGCGCTTTCCTTCCGTACCGCGACCGCGGAGGCGCTTGCGCCCGAGGCCGGTCGGTTTGATGCAGTTCTGGGGTTCAACTATCTCCATCTGGTGCGCGACCTGCCGGGGACGCTGCGCTGCATTCACGCCTTGCTTACAGCGAAGGCCTGTTCATCTGCAAGACACCCTGCATCGGGGATATGAACCCGCTCATCCGCCATGCTCTGTTGCCCGCGATGCGCGCGATCGGCAAGGCACCCTACACGAACGTCTTCCGGGAGGCCGAGCTGAGCCAGCTTGTATCTGCCACGGGCTTCGACATTCTTGCCACTGAAGCCCACACAGCCAAGGGCAACGAGGCTTGTCCCTATATCGTGGCGCGCAGAAGATGAGTTTTCTGCGTCCGAGGCAGTCCTATTTTGCTCTCTTCGACACACATGGTCAAGCGCAGCTCGCATGCCCAAAGAACTCCAGGAGACGTCTAAGCGCGGAATTTAATCCTTCGCCGCCCCTGCCGCCTTGATGTCGAGCAGCCCATAGCCGAAATCATTGTCGCGGCCCTTGGGGCCGAGATCCCTGGCCGTTGCCGCGAGCGCCTTCTCGATGTTGTCGGCCGTGCGGTCGGGCGCGGCATGGATGAGATTGGCGATGGCGCCGCTCACGATCGCCGCCGCGAACGAAGTGCCGGTGACGACATCCGAGCCGGCGCCGCTCGGCGCCACCATCTCGACGCCGGGCGCCGAGATGAAGACATAGGCGCCGCGATTGGCCTGCGGCATCAGCCCATCCCTGGCATCGGTGGCGGTCACCGCGATGACGCCGTCGAAGGCGGCCGGATAGCCATAGGGCGCCTTCGGCCCGTTGTTGCCGGCGGCGGCGACCAGCACCATTCCGAGCGCACGGGCATTACGGCAGGCGACGCCGAGCAGGTCGTTCTTCGGCCCGACAAAGCTCATGTTGATGATGCGCACGTCCTGTTCCGCCGCCCAGTCGAGCGCCGCCAGGATGACGTCCATGGTCGACTTGCCGCCTTCGAAGGCACGGGCGTGGTAGATCCTGGCGCCGGGCGCCATGCCTTCCAGCGCGCCGACGCCGGCGATCAGGCCATCGATCGACGTGCCGTGATCGCGCTTTTCGATCGGCACGTCGGGCATGGCGTCGAACTGCCCGGCAATGACGCCTGACAGCGCCGGGTTGGTGTCGTCGATGCCGGTGTCGATCACCGCGATGCGGACGTTTTCGCCGCTCGCCTGCTTGGAATCGAGCGCGATGCGCTCGAAAGCATAATTGACGATGCTGGCGGCCTGCTGCAGCGAATAGACATGGTTGGGCTCGCGCCGCTGGGTGCGGCCGTCCGCGGCCAGTTGCGCCAGCACGACGCCGACGGGCCGGCCGTCGGGAATGCCGAAGCGCACCAGCGTGGTGCCAAGCAGCAGCGACTGGCGCTGCGAGCGCACCTGCAGGCCGAAGGAAGCGGCGATCTGCTGGACAGCGCCGGCATCGCCGTCGACGGTCACCAGCACCTCGTCGGGCACGAAATCGCCAACCACCGCGCGCTGCGGCTGAACGGCAATGAGATCGGTCGGCGAGACGATCGGGCCGCCAGGCGGGGGGCCTGCCTGCGTGTCGGCAGGTGGCGTCGCCGGGTCTGGCCGTGGCGTCGGCAGCGGTGCCGGAGGGGCCGCCGGATTGGGGAACAGGTCGACGATCAGGGCCGGCAGGAACACGGCGCCGGATTGTCCTGCGTCCGATCCGCCCTTTGTGTCACTGCCATCCTTGGCGCAGTCGGCTCCCGCCGCATTGGTCCCGTCGCGGCAGTCGATTTTCGTCCGGTCGGGATTGGCGCTGCTGGTCTGCGCCGACGCAGGCACGGCGGCGATTGTCATCGCCGCCGCAAGCATTGCCGCAAATCGAATGACCGCCTCAGCCGCCATCAACCGGTTTCCTTCCCTCGATCACAGTCTCCGTGAAGGGCTGGGCGGCAATAAGGCCGATTTGCTTCGTATAGTCGCCAGCGTTGGCGGTCGGGATGCCAAGCCGGAACACGCCGTCGGCGGTCGGTCCGCCGACGATCTTCAGCCCGTTGCTGCCGAGGAAGGCGGATATGTCCGACATCTTGGCATCCGGCGTGAACTTGACCAGGGCGAACGGCATTTTCGCCAGATCGTCCTGCGCGCCGGCAATCTCGAAATCATTGCCCTTGCCGCCAGGCTCGACGAACGACTGCACCATGACCAGGGCCAGCAGAACCGCGGCCGCGGCCCAGGCGACACCGACCGGCACCGCCATGAAGCGACCCCAGGCCTGCGCCAGCCAGGACGACCCTGCCGGTTTGCGCGCAGGCCCGGCCTCGGCGTCCAACGCCTTGGCGAAGCGGCTCAGCGCATCGGCCGGCGGCCGGATCGCTTCGTTGGCGGCCGTCGTGCCGGAGAATTCGGCTTCCGCCTCGCCAAGGGCGGCAAGTGCGGCCGGATCGTTGGCCAGCCATTCCTCGACGGCCTCCAGATCCGAACCTTCCAGCGAGCCGTTCAGATAGAATGGCAGCAGCGTTTCCATTTCGTCGCGGCGCGACATCTTTTCAGCGGCGCTCATGGCCACCCCCTGTCGTAACCGGCGGCCTTGAGGGCCTCGCCGAGTTTCTTGCGAGCGTAAAACATTCGGGTCTTGACGGTCGCGACTGGAATGTCGAGCACCGCGCCGATCTCGCTCACCGACTGTCCGTGATAATAGGCAAGATCGATGACGACGCGATGCTCTTCCGGCAAGGCGTCGACGAAGCGCCGCAAGGCGGCAGCCTTGTCTTCCTTCATAGTGACGACTTCCGGCGTGTCGGCGCCGTCGGGCACCGCGGCGGCGGCCTCGTCGTCGATCCAGTCTTCCTTCTTCTTGCGCAGCAAGGACAGCGCCTTGAAACGGGCGATGCCGAGCAGCCATGTCGACACTTCGGAGCGTCCCTCGAAGCCTGGCGCCTGGCGCCACAGCTCGAGGAACACTTCGTTGGCGATATCGTCAGCCATCATTTCCGATCCCGTCTGGCGCGCCACGAAGCGGTAGACCCGCGCGTGGTGACGCATGAACAGGAGCCGCACGGCGGCACGGTCGCCCTGCGCGACCCGGTCGACAAGCGCGCGATCGGTCTCCGTCGCTGCCGTCATGGCCGGTCGAGCCGCCTGGCTCCTGTCTGCTCTGTCGCTGATCGGCCCAAAAAGGTTCATCCTCCGCCAAGGAATTTTGCGGAGGCTAACCGAAGACCGGGGCGGTTGCCAGAGGGTGAGGAGCGTCCCGCCGGAGGCGGGTCAATCGACAACGATTTGTCGATTGAAGTGACGAACGCCCGAAGCCATAGCGTAGGGCCGGCAGGGTGGATCGACTAACCACGCCCGGCCCTTCGCAGGCTCAGGGCGTTCGAAGCTCGAAAAGCCAAGCAATTGGCTTCTCGTCCGCTACGCGGACCGCTTCTCACCCCAAGAAAGACTTCGCCTTCATCGTCGCGGGCACGGGAACACCCAGCCGGCTCAGTACCGTCGGCGCCAGCTGCAGCTGGTCGAGCAGCGTGTCGGCCTGCGGTCCTTTGCCGGCACCGAAATAATACAGCGCGAAATCCTGCATCTCGTCGTCATGGCCGCCATGATGGCCACGATCGGTCTGGCCATGGTCGGCGGTGACCATCACCTCATAGCCGGCTTCGATCCAGCGCGGCAGGAAGGCCGCCAGCATGCCGTCCATTGCATAGACGGCGTGGTCCATCTCATGGCAGTCGTGGCCGAAGCGGTGCCCCATCGAATCCAGCGTGCAGGTGTGCAGGATGCCGTAGTCGATGCCATGGCGTTTGGTCAGCATGGTCAGCGTCGCGAACAGGTCGACATCGCTCGGCGTCATCTGATTGCGGGCATTGTAGCCGGTCATGGTGTGGAAGCGGCCATGCGTGATCGGCCCGCTTGGCTCGTCGAACTCCATGTCCTCGACCAGGTCGAACGGATAGGCGCGGAAGAACTCCGACCAGTAGGAATGTGTCACCGCGCCCGTCTTGCCGCCGGCCTTGCTGACTTCGGAGAAGATGTCGGGCTGCGCGACGCGGAACCGGTTCTCGTTGGACAGGATGCCGTGCACCTGCGGCGACACCCCGGTATGGATCGAAGCATAGCAGCAGGCTGACGTCGACGGCAGCACGGAGCGCATCTTCCAGACCCTCGCCTCGCCCGATTGCACCCAGCCTTCGAGATTGCCCATCAGCCGGCGCCAGTTGCGGTAGGGCACGCCGTCGAGGATGATCAGCAAAAGCTTGGATTTGAGCGCCATGGGCGGCTCCTTGCGGCTTGGCAGTTGAAACGGGAACGCCGTGTGCCGTCTTGGGCACACGGCGTTCTTGATAGATGAAATCGGACGATCAGAATTCGGCTAAGCGTTGAGCCAGCATTCGGCAAGCGCGTAGCCGTCCATCATCTCGCCGATAGGGCTCTTGGCAAAGCCGCCGATCTTGTTGGTGGCGGCGGCGTCGATGAACTGGTTGAAGAAGGGCACGATCAGGCCGCCTTCGTCACGCATCATCACTGCCATGTCGTGGTAGATCGCCTTGCGCTTGGCCTGGTCGAGTTCGCCGCGCGCCGTAAACAGCATCTTGTCGAATTCCGGCCGCTTGAAACGGGTGTCATTCCAGTCGGCGGTCGAGACGTAGCCGGTGGAATACATCTGGTCCTGCGTCGCGCGTCCGCCCCAGTAGGAGAGCGAGAAGGGCTGCTTGTTCCAGACCTCCGACCAGTAGCCGTCGCCGGGCTCGCGCTTGATCTCGATCTTGATGCCGGCCTTGGCGCAGGACTGCTGATAGAGCTGGGCGGCGTCGACGGCGCCGGGGAAGGCGACGTCCGAGGTGCGCAGCACGATCGAGCCGCTATGGCCGGATTTCTTGTAGGCTGCCGCCGCCTTTTCCGGATCGAACTTGCGCTGGTCGATGTCGGTGGAAAACAGCGGGTAGGCTTCGTTGATCGGGAAGTCGTTGCCGACCGAGCCATAACCGCGCAGGATCTTCTCAAGCATCTCGTCGCGATCCATGGCAAGCTTCAGCGCCATCCGCAGATCGTTGCTTTCGAAGGGTGCGGTGTCGCAGAACATGTTGTACGGGTAGTAGCCCTTGCCCGAGACGTTCTCGATACTGACGCCCGCGATGCGCTTGACCAGATCGACGACCTTCGGCTCGACGCGGTTGATCATGTGCACCTGGCCACCCTGCAGGGCTGCAAGCCGTGCGGTCGCATCATTGATGACGATGATCTCGACCTGGTCGGCATGGCCGGCCTTGTCGCCCAGCCAGTAATTGGCGAAGCGCTCGCCGCCATGGCGCACGCCGGGCTGGTTGACGCTAACTTTATAGGGACCGGCGCTGATGCCGGCGTTCGGATCGTCCTTGCCGCCATTCGGCTGGATAGTGAGATGGTAGTCGGCCATCAGATAGGGGAAGTCGGCATCGGCGTCGCCGAGCGTGACGATGACTTCCTTGCCGCTCGTCTTGACGCCCTTGATGTTCTTGAGGATGCCGAGTGCTCCCGACTTCGACTTCTCGTCGGCATGGCGCTCGATTGTGGCGGCAACGTCCTCAGCACCGACCGTCTTGCCATTGTGGAACTCGATGCCGTCGCGGATTTTGATCGTCCACGTCTTGGCGTCGGCCGAGGCGCCGATCTCTTCGGCGATCAGGTTGACCAGCTTGTTGTCGGGGGTGAGGCGCACAAGATACTCGCCCCAAAGCTTGCCGAAGCTGAAGGTGACCTGGCTGAGGTTCAGTGCCGGATCGAGGCTGTTGGTCGATTCGCCGCCCTGCAGGCCGGCCTTGATGGTGCCGCCCTTGACCGGCGTCTGGGCGAAAGCCTTGCCGGCCAACGCCGGTATCAGGGCTGCCGACACGCCGAGCGCGGCGGCGCGGCCGAGAAACGCGCGGCGCGATATGCGCCCTTGACCGGCGAGTTCAGCGAGATGATCGAGTTCAGTCTTCATGTCCTACCCCTTTAAAAAATCGTGCGAGCGGCGCTCGTCCCGAAGGACGTGTGGCGCTCTAATATTGCATCCGGATGACGGCCGCCGGCTCCCCTGACCTGGCGGACCGTTGGCTTGCTAGAGCAATTCCAGGAAAAGTGTGAAACGGTTTTCCGTCCGGAATTGCGTCAAAACAAGGAGATAGAGCGGTTCGCCCTTTCCGTGAAACGGCGAACCGCTCTAGTTCCCCGCGCTGGCCATGCGCCGTCCCTTGATCGCCTTTTCCAGCCAGCCGATCTCCATCTCGGGGACCGATGACAAGAGAAGGTCGGTATAGGCGTCGAAGGGCGGCGCCAGCACCTGGCTCTTGGGGCCGTAGCGCACCACCTCGCCGCGATACATCACCGCGATCGAATCGGCGATCGACTTCACCGTTGCGAGGTCGTGCGTGATGAAGAGATAGGCGACGTTCTCCTCCTTCTGCAGATCGAGCAGCAGCTTGAGGATGCCGTTGGCGACCAGCGGATCGAGCGCCGAGGTCACCTCGTCGCAGATGATCAGCTTCGGCTTGGCGGCAAGCGAACGGGCAATGCAGACGCGTTGCTTCTGGCCGCCGGAAAGCTCGGCCGGATAGCGGTCGGAAAAGCCTTTGCCCATCTCGATCTTGTCGAGCAGCTCGGCAACGCGTTTGTCGCGATCGCGGCCGCGCATGCCGAAATAGAACTCCAGCGGCCGGCCGATGATGGTGCCGACGGTCTGACGCGGGTTCATCGCCACGTCGGCCATCTGGTAGATCATCTGCAACTGCCGCAGATCCTCCTTCGGCCGATCGGCCAGACGGTTTGCCAGCGGGCGCCCGTCGAAGGTGACGGTGCCCTGTTCGGGCGGCAGCAAGCCGGTGATGGCGCGCGCCAGCGTCGACTTGCCGGAGCCGGACTCGCCGACGACGGCAAGCGTCTGGCCCGGATAGATGTCGACGGAGACCTTCTTCAGCACCTTGATGTCGCTGCGGCCATAGGCAGCGGTGATGTTCTTCACCGACAAAAACGGCGCCGTGCCGGGCTTCTGCTCTTGGTGTTCGATCTCATGCACCGACACCAGCGCGTTGGTGTATTCCTGGCGCGGCTCCTTGATGATCTGCCGCGTGCCGCCCCATTCGACCAACCGGCCATGGCGCAGCACCATGATCTCGTCCGAGACCTGGGCGACGACGGCAAGGTCGTGCGTGATGTAGAGCGCCGCCACATGCGTATCGCGGATGGCGTCCTTGATCGCCGCCAGCACGTCGATCTGCGTCGTCACGTCGAGCGCCGTGGTCGGCTCGTCGAAGACGATCAGGTCCGGCTCGGAGCACAGCGCCATCGCCGTCATCACGCGTTGCAGCTGGCCGCCCGAGACCTGGTGCGGAAAGCGCTCGCCGATGGTTTCGGGGTTGGGCAGGCTGAGTTTCTTGAACAGCGCAACCGCGCGCTTCTCTGCCTCGGCTCGTGTCGCGGTGCCGTGCAGCAGCGTGGCTTCCACCACCTGGTCCATCAGTCGGTGCGCCGGGTTAAAGGCGGCTGCCGCTGACTGTGCGACATAGCAGACCTCGCGGCCGCGTAATTTGCGGAAGCCGTCCTTGCCGCCCTTGAGGATGTCGCGGCCGTTGAGGATGACCTCGCCGCCGGTGATGCGCACGCCGCCGCGGCCATAGCCCATCGACGACAGGCCGATGGTCGATTTGCCGGCCCCAGATTCGCCAATCAGGCCGAGCACCTTGCCCTTCTCGAGCGTCAGCGAGACATCGTGCACCAGCACGATGTTCTTCGGCGGTTCGCCGGGCGGGAAGACGGTGGCCTCGATGCGCAGATTGCGAATGTCGAGCAGAAGGCCTGACTTCGGTTGCCCGGGCTTCGCTTTGCTGTCGGCCATCACCCGCGTCCTCCCTTCAGGCTTGTCGTCCGGTTGAGCACCCAGTCGGCAACCAGGTTGACGGAAATCGCCAGCAGGGCGATCGCCGCTGCCGGGATGAGTGCGGCCCCGATGCCGAAGACGATGCCGTCCTTGTTTTCCTTGACCATGCCGCCCCAGTCGGCGTCAGGCGGCTGTACGCCAAGGCCCAGGAAGGACAGCGTCGACAGGAACAGCACGGCATAGATGAAGCGCAGGCCGAGTTCCGAAACCAGCGGCGACAATGCGTTGGGCAGGATCTCGCGGAAGATGATCCAGGCGCTGCCCTCGCCGCGCAGTTTCGCCGCCTCGACATAGTCCATGACGTTGATGTCGACGGCGACCGCGCGCGACAGGCGATAGACGCGGGTTGAATCGAGAATGCCCATCACCAGGATCAGCGTCACCAGGTTGGTCGGCAGCACGGACAGCACGACGAGGCCCATGATCAGCGTCGGGATCGACATCAAAAGGTCGACAAGGCGCGACAGCAGCGTGTCGAACCAGCCGCCGAACACCGCCGCCGAGAAGCCGAGGATGGCGCCGAGCGAGAACGACAGCGCGGTGGCCAGCACCGCGATGAACAGGGTGATGCGGGCGCCGTAGATCATGCGGGAAAGCAGATCGCGGCCGAGATTGTCGGTTCCCAGCAAATGGGTCGCCGACATCGAATCCCAGACGTCGCCGACGATTTCGCCATTGCCGTACGGCGCGATCAGCGGCGCGAAGATTGCCGCCAGCACGAACAGCGTCGTCAGCACGATGCCGATCAGCGCGGGGATGGGGATACGTTTGATATCGAGCATATCCGCCCCTTATTTCGGATGTCTGAGACGCGGATTGGCGACGATCGCCCCGATGTCCGCGATGATGTTCAGGCTGATGTAGACGGCGGCGAAGATCAGGCCGACCGCCTGCACCACCGGCACGTCGCGTTTGGTGACGTGGTCGACGAGATATTGTCCCATGCCCGGATAGACGAAGATCACCTCGACCACGACGACGCCGACGATCAGATACGCGAGGTTGAGCATGACGACATTGATGATCGGCGCGATGGCATTGGGGAAGGCGTGCCTGCGGATGACGTTGAAGGCCGACAGGCCTTTCAATTCCGCCGTCTCGACATAGGCCGACTGCATGACATTGAGGATCGCCGCACGTGTCATGCGCATCATGTGGGCGAGCACGACCAGCGTCAGCGCCGTCGCCGGCAAGGCAATCGCCTGCATGCGCTCGCCGAAAGGCATGCCGTCATAGACGGTCGAGATGCCGGGGAAGATCTGCCACTTCACGGCGAAGAAATAGACGAGCACATAGCCGATGAAGAATTCGGGGAAGGAGGTCGAGGCGAGCGCCAGTCCGGAGATTAGCTTGTCGACCCAACCATTGCGGTAGCGCACCGCGATCAGGCCGAGGATAATCGCCAGCGGCACCGCGACGACCGCCGCCCAGAAGGCGAGGAACAGCGTGTTCCACAACCGGCCCTTGATCGATGTCGCTATGTCTTGGCCGCTCGACATGGCGGTACCCAGGTCGCCTGTCACCACCCCGCCGAGCCAGCGGAAATACCTGATATAGGCCGGATCGTTGAGGCCGAGCTGCTCGCGCAGATTGGCGAGCGACTCCGGTGTCGCCGATTGCCCGAGAATGGCTTGCGCGACGTCGCCGGGCAGGATCTGGGTGCCGGCGAAGATCAGGACCGAAACGGCCAACAACAGGACGATGCCCAGCGCAATGCGCTGGGCAATTAGTTTCAAGATGGGTGAAGACATATCCGCAAAGCCGGCTCAGGCCTGCAGCCAGCACTTCGCCAGGGCGTAACCGTTCATCAGCTCCTGATGCGGATCGTCGACCCAACCGTCGACCTTGGCGCCGGTCGCGTCGATGAACTGGTTGAACATCGGCAGGATCAGGCCGCCTTCGTCGCGGACCATGACAGCCATGTCGTGGTACATCGCCTTGCGCTTGGTCTCGTCGAGCTCGGCGCGCGCCGCCAGTACCAACTTGTCGAAATCCGGACGCTTGAAACGCGTGTCGTTCCAGTCGGCCGTCGACAGATAGGCGGTCGAATACATCTGGTCCTGCGTCGAGCGCCCGCCCCAGTAGGAAGCGGAGAAGGGCTGCTTGTTCCAGACTTCGTGCCAGTAGCCGTCGCCCGGTTCGCGCTTGATCTCCAGCGTGATGCCGGCCTTTGCGGCGCTCTGCTGGAAGAGCTGTGCGGCATCGACGGCACCGGGGAAGGCGACGTCCGAAGTCCGCAGCAGCACGGCGCCGTCATGCCCCGACTTCTTGAAGTGGAACTTGGCCTTGTCGGGATCGTATTTGCGCTGCTCGATATCGGTGAACAGCGGATAGGAAGCGTTGATCGGGAAGTCGTTGCCGAGCGAGCCGTAGCCGCGCAGGATCTTGTCCAGCATCTCCTCGCGGTCGATCGCCAGCTTGAGTGCCATCCTGAGGTCGTTGTTGTCGAACGGCGCCGTGTTGCAATGCATGATGAAGACGTAGTGGCCGGGACCGGCATGGTTGCGGATGGTGACGCCCGGCAGGCGCTTGATCAGGTCGACGATCTTCGGCTCGACGCGATTGATCATGTTGACCTGGCCGCCCTGCAGGGCTGCCGTGCGCGCCGTCGCATCGTTGATGACGATGATCTCGATCTGGTCGGCATGGCCCATCTTGTCGCCTTGCCAGTAGTTGGCGAAACGCTCGCCGCCATGGCGCACGCCGGGCTCGTTGGTCTTGACCTTGTAGGGGCCGGCCGAGATGCCGGCATCGGCTCCGTCCTTGCCGCCATTCGGCTGGACGATCAGGTGATAGTCGCTGAGCAGATAGGGAAGGTCGGCATTGGCTTCCTTCAGCGTCAGCACCACTTCCTTGCCGCTGGCCTTGATCGTCTCGATGCCCTTCATGTAGCCGAGCGCGCCGGACTTCGACTTCTCGTCCGAATGGCGCTCCAGCGTGGCGGCGACGTCTTCGGCGGTCACCGTCTTGCCGTTGTGGAATTCGACGCCATCACGGATCTTCAGCGTCCACACCTTGGCGTCGTCCGACGAGCCGATCTCCTCGGCGATGCGGTTCTCGAGCTTGCCCTCCGGGGACAGCTCGACGATCATTTCGCCCCAGCACTTGCCGAAGGCGAACGGCACCTGCGTCATCATCAGCGCCGGGTCGAGGCTGTTGGTGGATTCACCGCCGACCAGGCCGGCCTTCAGCGTGCCGCCCTTGATCGGGCCGGCCGCGCGCGCCGCACTTGAAAGCAGCGAGTTGGCGAAGGGTGCGGAAATACCGAGCGCTGCCGCCCGGCCGAGAAAATCACGACGGCTGAGTTTGCCCGACGCGACACGCCGGCTAAGAAATTCGAGTTCGTCTGACATATTGAGTTCCTCACTCTGTTGGTTCGACTCTGCGGTCGTTTTTCTTGTTTCTTGTGAGGAGAATAATGACCGCAAGGGAAAGCGGTAAGCAAGACCGAATGCGACATGCTGTGGCGTAAATCGTACGTCGCAATTGGACCAATGGAATCCGTGCTCAAAGAAGCGCGCGCTGGACCTTTTCCTCGAAATTGCGCTCGAAAACGAGGTTTTCACCCTCATAGGCCTCGATTCTGGCGCTGACGATGAAGTTTTGCGCGTCCGATCGCATCTCTGCCGATGTCTCGGTGCGCACCGACCATCCATTTCGCGACAGGGTCTGTGTCCAGTGCGTCTTCCCCGAGGCTGACAGCGGATCATCGGGGTGGATCGTCCAGGTCTCGCGGGCGATGCTGCCATTGGCCAGGCCATGAGCGAGATCGCGCACCTCGCCGAAATCATCAACAATGGAAAGCGTCACGATTCCCGTCTTTTCGTCACGATCGACATGGCGCTCGGAATTGGCGGCGCGGATCGTCTCCGTTGCCCAGGGAGTGGCACCTTCCGGCTCGGCGAACGCTATTTCGTCGCCTGTCGCCAGCGGCCGCAGCGGCAAGTTGAGCGTCGCCGCCGACAAGGCGAGCTGGACCGGCTCCGGCGATGGCCAGATCATCGGCCAGTAGGTGTTCGAAACGGCAACACGCAGCCGGTGGCCGGCCGGCACGCGATAGGCGCATTGATCGAGCACGACGCGCGCAGACACGGTTTCGCCCGGCACCAGCGCCTCGGGAAATTCATGCGAATTACGATGCGTCAGGTTGAGCACGCCGTAGGAAATCAGTTCCGATGCACCGTCCGGGTGAACGTCGCACAGCCGGATAGCGATATTGGCCTGCGGACGATCGGAGGATAGCCGCACCTCGACTTCGGGCGCGCCGACGATGTCGATCGCCTCGTTGAGTTCCGGCTGGTCGAAACACACCGACAAGGCATCGTCGGGGCGTTGGTCGCCGGGCAGTTCGGGGCCGAAAGTGAAGGGAAAATACTCGCCGCCGGCCAGGCCGCAGCTTTGCGGCGAGGCGACGATGGTGGGTTTTTCGCCTGCGGGGATCAGATCGACCGTTTGCGTCTTGATGGCTGGCGAGGGCCATTCCTGCTCCGCCACCCAGCGGCCCGGCCGCTCGGGATGCCAGCGTGCCGGGCGCACGCTGTCCATCACATAGGCGCGGTAGGCCGGATCGGTCTCGACGCCGGTGTCGATGTCCTTCAGCCAGCGGTCCCACCAGCGCAACGCCTCCTGCAGGAAGCCGATGGCGGGCTTGGGTCCCGCGTAATGCGGGTATTTGTGGATCCACGGGCCAATGATGCCCTTGACTGGCGCTCCGATGTTGCTGGCCAGATGCGAGACGGTGTTGCGGTAGCCGTCATGCCAGCCGCCGATCGACAGCACCGCGGCTTTGACGGTGGAGAAATCCTCGCAGATCGACCCGCGCTTCCAGTAGGCGTCGCGGTGCTGGTGCTTCAGCCACAGCGGCGCCAGGAAGGACTGGTTTTCCAGCCGGGTCAGCCACAGATCGCGCCATCTGTTGTCGCCGGCCAGCAGCGGGTCCGGCGGCCGCGACGAGTAGGAGAGCATGGTCGAGGCCCAGCCGAAATTCTCGATCAGCAGGCAGCCGCCCTTGTAGTGGATGTCGTCGGCATAGCGGTCGACGGTCGAGCACAGGCTGATCACCGCTTTCAGCGCCGGCGGCTGCTTGGCCGCGACCTGCAGGCAGTTGAAGCCGCCCCAGGAAATGCCCATCATGCCGACATTGCCGTTGCACCAGGGCTGGCTTGCCGCCCAGGCGATGACGTCGCAGGCATCCTGCAATTCCTGCTCGGAATACTCGTCGTCCATCAGCCCTTCGGAATCGCCATTGCCGCGCATGTCGACGCGGATCGAGGCATAGCCATGGCCGGCGAAATAGGGATGCGTTAGCTGATCGCGAAAGATGGTGCCGTCGCGCTTGCGGTAGGGCAGATGCTCGAGGATCGCCGGCACCGGATCGTCGCCGGCATCTTCCGGCATCCAGACCCGCGCCGACAGCCGGCAGCCATCCGGCATGACGATGCCCATATCCGGGAGTTCGACGACCTTGCGGGGAAATTCGGTGACGGTTTTCATGGCTGCATAACGCCCCGCGACGCGGCGACTTTCAATCGCCATTCGCGACTGGAGCAGCGAAAAATGCGACCTGGTGCCGCTACCGCAATTCATCCAGCAGTTCGGGATGTTTTTCCAGCAGCGTCATCAATTGAATGGTCGGGCCACTCGGCTCGATCAGGCCCCTTTCATACTTGTCGAAAGCATTCTCGCCGACCTTGAACAGAGATCCTGCCTCGCGCTGCGACAGATTGAGCTTTGTGCGCATGCGGCGGATGGTTGCCGGGGCCGGCACACCATCGATCTTTTCCTTGAGGACGCGGAGCGCGGCATCGACGGCAACCATGTCATCTCCGACATGCACACCCTCGTCACCGGATGCTGGATAGTAACCCGGAAGGTCGACAATTATGCTCTCGCCCTTGTACGCCACGGTGAACGGACGCACTTCACGCGTGAGCGTTTCCCCGGTTTCGGGGGAAATCATGGTCCGATTTTCTTCTCTTGTCGCCATGGTCATTTCTCCTTGAACGACATGACCGTGAACTCAGTCACGACATCCGCTTGGAATTTCACGTAGAGGATCAGGTCGCGCACCGGCACGTGATAGACATCCTGCCAGACCCGATGATCCGCAAAGGTCGTCATGGACTTCACGAACATTTTTCGCGTCATGCCGCCGATCACCTCGACCACACCGGCACGGTCGAAGCCAAGGCCGGTGGCGTCCCGCAGAGCGGACGTCGTGATCGCCAGCGTATTGACAGACCCGAACGTCGTCTTGATGGCATCAAGATCGTAGGTGGGCCTGCGTTTCTCCATGACACAATATGCCACCATAAAGGTGGCAATTCAAGAGTGCCCCCGGCAGGCCTGAGAGCCTAATTCAGCGGTATATCGTTCTCGGCCTTGCTGGATTGGTAGGCACCCGACAATTCGTCGTAACGCCCCGAAATCGCGCCAATACGTGTTTCCAGGCGCTGGCGCTCTGCCTCGGGCAACGCCCCCACCAGCCTGCGGATCGAAAAGCTCTTCCAGTAGGCATTCTCAGTGTTGTAGCCGCCGGGATCGAGGGTGAAGACCTCTTTCAGGATCTTCAGGTCGTGCGGGATGGCAAAACTGTCGCGCGAATCCTCGTGGCTGAACAGATAATAGAAATTGTCGAAGCCGGTCCAGGTGATCGCCGACAGGCACAGCGAGCAGGGCTCATGCGTGGCGAGGAAGATAGCGTCCTTGGTGTCGACGCGCTCGGCCTTCGGCATTTCGTAGAAACGCTTCAGGCAATGCACCTCGCCATGCCAGAGCGGGTTTTCGATCTCGTTGTTGGTCTCGGCCAGCACCAGCGAACGATCATCCTTCCTCAGGATCGCCGCGCCAAACAGCTTGTTGCCGTGGACAACGCCATCGGCCGTCTTCGGCACGATGTCGTGCTCGATCACATCGAGCAGGCGGTCGATCAGCGAAATGTCGGTCATTACGGGGTCTCCTGCTGCATGTCGCCCAAAAGTGCCCCGGTTTTGGGGTAACGACATGCACAAAAAAATTAAGCGAGATGGATCTCGTAGGCGTGCGAGAAATGGAATTCTTCGAGGTTGGAGCCGTCACCGCCACGGTCGACGATCAGGAAGTCCTGAGGTTCGCCGAGCGGCGTCAGCACGCCATGCCAGAGATTGCGGTAATAGTTGATGCCTTGTCTGGGTGCGGTGATGAAGGCATGCGGCTCGCCCGGCCCCTGATCGCCGTCATGGCAGACAACGACCAGGAACGGGCGTGGCGATAGCGGAATGAAAGCCTGGCTGCCGAAAGGGTGGCGCTCGACCATGCTCAGCTTCAGCGGCAGTTCGTAAGGCGAACCGCGCGCCATCGAGATCAGCACGCGGGCGTTCGGCCCGGTCGCCTCGGCGGTTGCGAGATCGTGGTAGCGCTCGGCCTTGCCGCCATTGATCGGGTAGTGGTTGTCGCCACCCATGTCGATGACGTCACCGAATGGGGCAAAGCTCTCGCGGGTCAGCGGCCGCGCGACGATACGTGTCATGGCGCGCGCCTTGCGATGCCTGCGCCGCCGAGCTTGGCGTGCCGGTTGACGTCCTTGTAGAGCAGATAGCGGAATTTGCCCGGGCCGCCGGCATAGCAGGCCTGCGGGCAGAAGGCGCGCAGCCACATATAGTCGCCGGCCTCGACCTCGACCCAGTCCTGGTTGAGGCGGTAGACTGCCTTGCCTTCCAGCACATAGAGACCGTGCTCCATGACATGGGTCTCGGCGAAGGGAATGACGGCACCCGGTTCCAGCGTCACAATGGTCATGTGCATGTCGTGGCGCAAATCGGCCGGATCGACGAAACGCGTCGTCGCCCAGCGGCCCTCGGTGCCGGGCATCGGCGTTGGCGCGATCTTCTGCTCGTTGGTGAATAAAGCTTCCGGCACATCGAGACCGTCGACCGCCTCGTAAGCCTTGCGAATCCAGTGGAAGCGCACGGCCGCCTTGCTTTCGTTGCGGACCGTCCAGCCGCTGGCCGGCGGCAGGAACGCAAAGCCACCCGGCCGCAAGACATGCTTCTTGCCGGCAAGCAGAACCGTCAGCTCGCCCTCGACCACGAACAGGGCGCCTTCCGCACCAGCATCGGGCTCCGGCCGCTCGCTGCCGCCGCCGGGCGCAACCTCGACAATGTATTGCGAGAACGTCTCGGCAAAACCGGACAGCGGTCGCGACAAGATCCAGACGCGCGTCTTGTCCCAGAACGGCAGAGCGCTGGTGACGATATCCTGCATCACGCCGCGGGGGATGACGGCATAGGCCTCGGTGAAGACGGCGCGGCCGGTCAGAAGCTCGCTCTGGCCGGGTTGGCCGCCATGCGGCGCGTAATAGGTTCGGTCGGGCATCCTGATCGTATCCATGGGTTCAAACCTATTGCGGAAGCATGTCCTTGAGGCGGAGCAGCGCGATGCGCTCGACCTGTTTGCAGGCGGTCTCGAATTCGACGCCGCGGCTGTTGCCGATGCGCGCCTCGAATTCCGCCAGGATCTCTTGCCTGGTCTTGCCCTTCACCGCGATGATGAAGGGGAAGCCAAAGGTGGTGACGTAGGCGGCGTTGAGCTTGGAAAACAGTTCGCGCTCCTTGTCGGTCAGCGCGTCGAGGCCGGCCGAGGCCTGCTCCCTGGTCGATTCCGCTGTCAGCCGTTTGGCCTTGGCCAATTTGCCGGCAAGATCGGGATGGGCGTTCAGCACCGAAAGCCGCTCGGTTTCGCTGGCGGACCGGAAGACGCGGCAGAGCGCATTGTGCAAGCCGCCCGATGTGTCGTGCGCCGGACCCAGTTCCAGCTCGTAGGCGCGTTCGGCGATCCAGGGCGAATGCTCGAACACACCGCCGAAGGTGTGGACGAAGGTCTCGAATTCCATCTTCGACGGGCGGAGTGCCGCCGGTTGATAAGGATTGACCTCTTGCCAGTGCTTGGCGATGTCGATGCGCCGCGCCAGCCAGACCTTGTCGTGCGACTTCACATAGTCGACGAAGCGCTTCAGCGCCGCCACCCGGCCGGGCCGCCCGACGAGGCGGCAATGCAGACCGATGTTCATCATGCGCGGCCGCCCCGCCTGGCCCTCGGCATAGAGCGTGTCGAAGCTGTCCTTCAGATAGGCAAAGAACTGGTCGCCCGAGTTGAAGCCCTGAGGCGTGGCGAAGCGCATGTCGTTGGCGTCGAGCGTATAGGGGATGATGAGCTGCGTGCCGCCACTGTGCTCGAACCAGTAGGGCAGTTCGTCATCGTAAGTGTCCGACACATAGTCGAAGCCGCCTTCTTCCGCGACAATCCGCACTGTGTTGACCGAAGTGCGGCCCGTATACCAGCCGGTCGGGCGCTCGCCGGTTACTTCGTAATGCAGTTTGATGGCCGCTTCGAGGTCGCGGCGCTCGTCCTCGGCGCTGTGGTCGCGGTAGTCGATCCATCTCAGCCCGTGCGAGGCGATCTCCCAGCCGGCTTCCTGCATGGCCGTGACTTGATCCGGCGAACGGGCGAGCGCTGTGGCGACGCCGTAGCAGGTGATCGGCACCTCGGCCTCGGTGAACAGCCGAAGCAGCCGCCAGAAGCCCGCCCGCGCGCCATATTCGTAGATGGATTCCATGTTCCAGTGGCGTTGGCCCACCCAGGGTGCCGCGCCGACGATTTCCGACAGAAAGGCTTCAGAAGCCTTGTCGCCGTGCAGCACGCAGTTCTCGCCGCCTTCCTCGTAATTGACGACGAACTGCACGGCGACATGCGCACCGCCAGGCCATTTCGGGTCCGGCGGATTGGCTCCGTAGCCGCGCATGTCTCTGCTGTAACGCATCGTCCCTCCTGCCGGGCATGGCCCGAAGTATGATGAGGATATCGAAAGGGCTGCCTGCGCATTCCCCCGAAAATTTTTGAAAGTGTTTTTGTCGCACTCCGCTCGACCGGGACTTATGCATCGCCTTTAATTGGCGCACAATTCACTGTTGATATTTGATCGTACCGGGCCAAATTCGCTCGTACCGGAAATGGGAGGCGGCCAATGGCAGAAACGTCGAAAGCCGATGGCGGGCGTCTGACGACCCATGTCCTCGACACGGCGACCGGCAAGCCGGCGGCGGGATTGGCGATCGCGCTCTATCATCTCGACGGCAAGGAGCGGACACACTTGAAGACCGTTGTCACCAATGCCGATGGCCGCTGCGACAAGCCGCTGCTCGCCGGCGCGGAGTTCCGCCCCGGCGAATACGAACTGCTCTTCGCCGCGGGCGACTATTTGCGCCAGCAGGGGTTGAGCCTGCCGAAACCCGCCTTTCTCGATGTGATACCGATCCGCTTCGGCATGGCCGAACCGGTGCATTACCACGTGCCGCTGCTCGTCTCGCCCTACGGCTACTCGACGTACAGGGGGAGCTGAGGCATGGCCAAAATTAGTATCCGCAACGAGATGCGTTTCATTCTCAATGGCAGGGATGTCGTGCTTTCATCGGTGGCGCCCGACGCGACCCTGCTCGACTGGCTGCGGCTCGACCGTTCGCTGCGCGGCACCAAGGAAGGTTGCGCCGAGGGCGATTGCGGCGCCTGCACGGTGCTGGTCGGGAAGCTCTCCGCTGGCGGTTTGGTCTACGAAAGCGTCAATGCCTGCATCCGCTTCCTCGGCTCGCTCGATGGCACCCATGTCGTGACCGTCGAGCATTTGCGCGGTGCATCAGGCCAGTTGCACCCGGTGCAGCAGGCGATGGTCGATTTCCACGGCTCGCAATGCGGCTTCTGCACGCCGGGTTTCGTCATGTCGCTCTATGGCCTGTGGATGCAATCATCAGACCCTTCGAACGCGGCCATCGAAAAAGCTCTGCAAGGCAATCTCTGCCGCTGCACCGGTTACGAGGCGATCATGCGCGCAGCTCACACCATCTCCAGCTACGGCAAGGCGGCGAAGGACCCGCTGGCCGCGGAGCGCAAGGCAATCACCGCAAGGCTCGAAGCCATGCATGACGGCGCCCGGGTCGAGATAGGCACCGGCAAGACGCGGCTGGTCGTGCCGGCCAATGTCGACGATTTCGCCGCCGTGCTGGACAAGGAACCCGGCGCCACCATCGTCGCCGGCTCGACCGATGTCGGCCTGTGGGTGACCAAGCACATGCGCGATATTTCGCCTGCCATTTTCATCGGCAATCTCGACGGACTGTGCACCATCTCGGAAGACAAGGGCGTCATTTCGATCGGTGCCGGCGTCACCTACACCGAGGCGTTCTCGACGCTGGCCGAACGCATCCCGGCGCTGGGGCCGTTGTTCGACCGCATCGGCGGCGAACAGGTGCGCAACATGGGCACCATCGGCGGCAACATCGCCAACGGCTCGCCGATCGGCGACACGCCACCGCCCTTGATAGCGCTCGGCGCGCGCCTCACCCTGCGCAAGGGCAAGAAGCGGCGGACGATCCCGCTGGAAACCTTCTTCATCGCCTATGGCAAACAGGACCGGCTATCAGGTGAATTCGTCGAGGCCGTGCACGTTCCTGTTCCGGCCAAGGATACAAAATTCGCCGTCCACAAGATCACCAAGCGCCGCGACGAGGACATCACGGCGGCCCTTGGCGCCTTCTTCCTGACGCTGGCCAAGGATGGTACGGTCGAGGAGGTGCGCATCGCCTATGGTGGCATGGCGGCGACGCCGAAGCGGGCGTCTTCTGTCGAAAAAGCGCTGCTCGGCAAGCCATGGACCGAACAGACGGTTGAAACGGCGATGGCCGAATATGCCAGGGATTTCACACCGCTCACCGACATGCGGGCCTCGGCCGAATACCGGGCACTGGCGGCGCGCAACCTCTTGCTGCGCTTCTTGGCCGAGACCAGCGGCACCAGGGAGCCGATCCAGGTTTCGAGGCACGAGGCGGCATGATGAACAAGCATGCTGCCCCCAACCTCAAGGCTGAAAAGATCGCCGGCGGTGTTGCCACCGATCAGCGCCATGACTCCGCCCACAAGCATGTCAGCGGCACGGCCGTCTATATCGACGACATGCCGGAACCGGCCGGCACGCTGCATGGCTGCCTCGGGCTTTCTGCCGCCACGCATGCCACGATCACCAGCATGGATCTCTCGGCGGTGCGTACAGCGCTAGGCGTTGTCGACGTGCTGACGGCCAATGACGTGCCCGGCGAGAACGACATTTCGCCAACCGGCCGCCACGACGAGCCGGTGCTTGCTGACGGCAAGGTGCAATTCTACGGCCAGCCGATCTTCTGCGTCATCGCCGAGACGCGCGAGCAGGCGCGCCGCGCCACGCGGCTGGCCAAGGTCGAATACAAGGAATTGCCTTTCGTCACCGACATTGGTGCGCTCGATCCGAAGAGGGACAAGCTCGTCACGCCGCCTCTCACGCTGAAGCGCGGCGATGCCGCCACAGCGATCCGTCAGGCGCCGCGCCGGCTGAAAGGAAAAATGCGCATAGGCGGCCAGGAGCATTTCTATCTCGAAGGCCATATCGCCATGGCCATTCCGGGCGAGGATCAGGACGTCACCATCTATTCCTCGACCCAGCATCCGAGCGAAGTCCAGCACATGGTGAGCCATGCACTGGGCGTGCCGAGCAACGCCATCACGGTGGAAATCCGCCGCATGGGCGGTGGCTTCGGCGGCAAGGAAACGCAGGGCAACCAGTTTGCCGCATTGGCCGCGATCGCCGCGAAGAAACACCATCGCGCCGTGAAGATCCGGCCCGACCGTGATGACGACATGATCGCCACCGGCAAGCGTCACGATTTCCTCGTCGACTACGAGGTCGGCTTCGATGACGAGGGCAATGTCCTCGGCGTCGATTTCATGTTCGCGGCGCGCTGCGGTTTTTCCTCGGACCTTTCCGGCCCGGTGACCGATCGCGCGCTGTTCCACTGCGACAACACTTATTTCTGGCCAGCTGTGCACGCTCAATCGGCGCCGCTCTACACCAACACCGTGTCGAACACCGCCTTCCGTGGTTTCGGCGGCCCGCAAGGCATGGTCGGCGCCGAGCGCGTCATCGACGAGGTGGCCTTTGCGGTCGGCAAGGATCCGCTCGAAATCCGCAAGAAGAACTTCTACGGCACATCAGACCGCAATATCACGCCCTACCACCAGACGGTCGAGGACAACATCATCCAGCGCATCGTTGCCGAGCTGGAGCAAAGCGCCAGCTATGCGCGGCGGCGGCGCGAAATAGCGGCCTTCAATGCCAACAGCCGTTTCATCAAGCGCGGCCTGGCGCTGACGCCGGTCAAGTTCGGCATCTCGTTCACCGCCACGCATTACAACCAGGCCGGCGCGCTGGTGCATGTCTATACCGATGGCTCGGTGCATCTGAACCATGGCGGCACCGAGATGGGGCAGGGCCTATACGTCAAGGTGGCGCAAGTGGTGGCGGAAGAATTCCAGATCGACCTCGACCAGGTGAAGATCACCGCGACCACGACCGGCAAGGTGCCGAACACCTCGGCCACGGCAGCGTCGTCCGGCTCCGACCTCAACGGCATGGCGGCGCAGAATGGGGCTCGTCAGATCAAGGATCGGCTGACCGATTTCGCCGCCGAAAAATATCAGGTGCCGCGCGATCAGGTGCTGTTCCTGCCCAACCGGGTGCGCGTCGGTAACCAGGAGATCGCCTTCGCCGACCTCGTCAAGCAGGCCTATATGGCCCGCATCCAGCTGTCGGCGGCCGGTTTCTACAAGACGCCGAAAATCCACTGGAACCGCGACAAGGGCGAGGGCCGCCCCTTCTACTATTTCGCCTATGGCGCCTCGTGCTCGGAAGTCTCGGTCGACACGCTGACGGGTGAATACATGGTCGAGCGCACCGATATTCTCCATGACTGCGGCCGCTCGCTGAACCGCGCCATCGACATCGGCCAGATCGAGGGTGGCTTCATCCAGGGCATGGGCTGGCTGACGACAGAGGAACTGTGGTGGGACGCCAAGGGCCGGCTGCGCACCCATGCACCGTCGACCTACAAGATCCCGCTAGCCTCCGACCGGCCGAAGATCTTCAACGTCACCTTGGCCGACTGGCCGGAAGCCAGCGAGCCGACGATCCACCGCTCCAAGGCGGTCGGCGAGCCGCCGTTCCCGCTCGGCATGTCGGTGCTGCACGCGCTGTCGGATGCGGTGGCCAGCGTCGCCGATCACAAGATCTGTCCGCGCCTCGATGCTCCTGCAACGCCCGAATGCGTGCTGATGGCGATTGAGCGGTTGAAGAAAGAGGCCGAGGCTGGCGCCTGAATCCCGCAAAACGTGCAATTCGGACCGAAAAACCCTATGTTTCCCGTACGGGAATGCGAATGATGAATTCGAAAGTGCAAAGCCTGAGAGACTTCCTTGCGGGTCAAGGCCGCATCGCTTTGGTCGAGGTCGCCGGCACCAAAGGCTCGACGCCACGCGAGAAGGGCGCCTTCATGCTCGTCTCGCAATCGGCGATATCAGGCACGATCGGCGGTGGTCAGCTTGAGTATATGGCGATCGACAAGGCCAGGCAGATGCTTCTCTCCCCCCTTGAGGGGGAGATGTCGGCGAAGCCGACAGAGGGGGTCACTGCGGCAGTGCTCGACGTCCTTGCGGTGCCTTCTGAGAGGACCCCCTCTGGCCGCTTCGCGGCCATCTCCCCCTCAAGGGGGGAGAGACCCCGCGCCGCTGCGACCCCACCCGGCGGCTTCGCCGCCACCCTCCCCTCAAGGGGGAGGGATAGCCGCGCCACCCTTGACGTCCCGCTAGGCCCGGAGATCGGCCAATGCTGCGGCGGGCGCGTCGAAGTGCTGATCCGGCTCGTCGATGCAGCGCTCGCCGCCGAACTGATCGCGGCTGCGGAAGCCGAGGAAGCGCATCTGCCGCATGTCTACATCTTCGGAGGCGGCCATGTCGGCCAGGCGCTGGCGTCGACGATCGCGCTCCTTCCCGTGCATGGTGTCGTCATCGAGACACGGGCCGAAGCACTGGAAGGCATGCCCGAAACCGTCGAGACCCGGCTGACAGCAATGCCGGAAGCGATGGTGCGCGATGCTCCGGCCGGCACCGCCTTCGCCATCCTCACCCATGACCATGCGCTGGATTTCCTGATCGTCGCTGAAGCGCTGAAACGCGGCGACATTGCCTATGTTGGCATGATCGGTTCGAAGACCAAGAAAGCGACATTCAGGAATTGGTTCCTGAAATCGGCGGACGGCAGCGAAGCCGAGTTTGCCCGCCTCGTCTCGCCAATCGGCGGCGATGCCGTCAAGGACAAGCGCCCGCAAGTCATTGCGGCGCTGGCGGCCGCCGAGATCATGACGGCGCTGGTCATTCACAACGCAGCCTTAAGTGCCGACCATCAAATTCCGCATGACAAGGTGCTGGCGGGCTAAGCTTGCGTCGCAGCTAAACCGGCCGTTTCAAACCCAGATGGTCGCGCAATGTGCGGCCCCCATATTCCTTGCGGAACAGGCCGCGCCGCTGCAGTTCCGGCACGACAAGTGTAGCAAAGGCATCGAGTTCGCCGGGGAAATAAGAGGGCATGACGTTGAAGCCGTCGGCCGCACCGCCCTCGAACCGCGCCTGCAGCTCGTCGGCGATTTGGCTCGCTGTGCCGACGATGCGCCAATGGCCACGCGCGCCGGCGAAATGGCGCGCAAGCTGGCGAATGGAAAGGTTGTCGCGGCGTGACTGCTCGATGACCAGCGCTTGCCGGCTCTTCATCCCCTCGCTCTCCGGCAGTTCCGGCAGCGGCCCGTCGATCGGATGGCGCCACAGATCGGAGATGCTGAGATAGCTGGACAGCAGCGCAACGCCGACATCGTCGGGGATCAGCTCCTGCAATTCCTCATATTTTTCGCGGGCCTCCGCCTCGGTTTCCGCCACCACCGGTGCGACGCCGGGCATGATCTTGATGTCGTCGGGCTCGCGCCCATAGGCAGCCATGCGCCCCTTGAGATCGTCATAGAAAGCCTTGGCTTCCTCGAAGGTCTGCGCTGCGGTGAACACCACATCGGCGGTGCGGGCGGCAAGGGCGCGGCCGACATCCGAGGCGCCGGCCTGAACCATGACCGGAGCGCCCTGCGGCGAACGCGGCAGGTCGAGCGGGTCCCGCACCGAAAAGCTCTGGCCATCATGACCGGAAGCCGCATCGAGCTTGCCGCGCCAAAGCCCGGCGACCACTTCGGCGAACTCGCGCGCCCGTTCGTAGCGGTCGGCATGGGGCTTGAGGCCTGTCGAGCCGAAATTGGCGGCCTCGATGGGGCTGGCTGATGTCACCAGGTTCCAGCCGGCCCGGCCGCCGCTCAGTTGGTCGAGCGACAGGAAGGTTCGTGCCAGCCCATAGGGCTCGTTGTAGCTTGTCGAGGCTGTCGAGACGAGACCGATGCGGCTGGTCTGGACGGCAAGCGCTGAAAGCAGGCTGATCGGTTCGAAGCCGATCGAGCGCGAGGTCTGGCTGGCGATGCCGACATTGGCTTCACGCAGGCCGGCGGCGTCTTCGCAGAACACCATGTCGAATTTCGCCGCTTCCGCCGTGCGTGCCAGCTGGATGTAATGGTCGATGTCGATGCCGGCGGTCACGTGCGCCTTGGGGTGGCGCCAGGCGGCGATATGGTGGCCTGTCGCCCACAGAAAGGCACCGAGCTTCATCTGGCGAGCGGTCATTGGTCACCTCCGCCGGCAAGCCCGAGATGCGAGCGCAAGGCTGCGCCGCGATAGCTCTCCCGAAACAGGCCGCGCCGCCTCAGCGCCGGCAAAACCAGATCGACGAAATCGTCGAGTGCCGAGAGTTGTGCCGGCATCTGGATGCTGAACCCGTCGCAGCTTTTCGCCCGGAATTCTTCTTCCAGCCTGTCGGCGACGGCAGCCGGCTTACTGTCGGCGATAGGCGTGACGTTCGTCAGCACCTTCACGGCATCCGGATCGCGTCCGCAGGCTGCGACGCGGCGCTTCAGTTCGTCATAGCGTGCTTTCGCGCCCTCCATCAGTCCGTCGTCCAGCAGAATGACATCCGCGGTGCGGGCGGCAATATCGAAGTCTGATACCGACAGGCCCGACAAGACAAACACCGGCGTGTCCTGCGGCGACCGTGCGACGTTGAGCGGTCCGCGCACTGAAAAGAACTCGCCCTTGTGGTCGAGCAGATGCATCTTTCCGGGGTCGTGGAAGCGACCGCCGCTCCTGTCGAACAACAATGCGTCGGCATCCCAGCCCTGCCACAAGCCTTGAACAATGCCGATATATTCCTCGGCGCGGCGGCGAAAATCGCCTGGTGAAAACCCTTCCGGCCGGCTGAAATTGGCCGCCTCGCGTGGGCTCTGCGCCATCGTCGCGTTCCAGCCGGCGCGGCCATGGCTGATGATGTCGAGCGAAGCAAAACGGCGCGCCAGATTGTAGGGTTGGTGTGCAACTGTCGAGGCAGCTGCGACCAGGCCGATCCTGCTTGTGACCGTCGCCAGAGCGGCCAGCAAAGTCGTCGCCTCGAAGGGCGTCGGACGGTTCGCGGCATCACCACCGGCAAGTGGTGCGGAATCGGCAAGCAACACCATGTCCAGCCCGGCTGCTTCAGCCTTTTGCACGAAACCAGCCAGGCGGCTGAATTCCGGCTCCGGTGATGGATCGGCGATCCCCGGAAACAGCGAAACGGCAAGATGCATTGTGGCGCCGCTGTCCATCGATGATCCCTGCGAGACGAAATACCACCGGAACTATGTTCGTCACGTCCTCGGATGGCAACCGCTGGCGCTGGGCCAACCGTCGGTCACGTGCCGGCCAGCCTTTATTTGTCGGCCAGCCCTACTTCCCAGCAAGAAGATCGTTGATCAGCCGCTGGCAGCGTTCGGCCATGAAGTCGAGCAGCAGCCGCACTTTTGGATCCTGCAGCTTCTTGTGCGGATAGACGGCGGCGAACTGCACCGGTGTCGGCGGCGTGCTGCTCAGGATCACCTTCAGCCGCCGGTCGCGGATGAACGGCTCGACCTCGAAGCGCGGCTTGTTGATGATGCCGCGCCCCGACAGCGCCCAGCCGGTCAGCACGTCGCCATCGTCGGTGTCGTAGGGCCCGTGCACTTCGAATTTCTGCGGGCCTGTGGGGGTCTGCAGCGTCCACACATATTCGCGCGCGCCGGAATAGCGTAGCATCAGGCAGTCGTGCTTCTTGCCGATCAGCTCTTGCGGCTCGAGCGGTTCGCCGCGTGCCTCGAGATATTTCGGTGCCGCCACCAGCACGCGCTCGCATTCCATGATGCCGCGCATCCTGAGGCTGGAATCCTCGATGATGCCGAGCCGGAAAGCGACATCGATGCCTTCCTTCATGATATCGACATTGTGGTCCGAGAGCCTGAGCCGCACCTCGATATCGGGATATTTGTCGTGAAAATCCGGAATGCCCGAAGCCACCAGCCGGCGGCCGAGGCCCAAGGGTGCCGTAACGCGGATGGTGCCGCGCGGCTGGCCGGAAAGCGCCGAAACCGCGGCTTCCGCCTCGGTAATCGCCTCCAGCACCTGCTTGGCGCCGCCGTAAAAAACCGTGCCGTGCTCGGTCGGCATCAATTGCCGTGTCGTGCGGTTGAACAGCCGCACCCCAAGGTGCTTCTCCAGCTCCTTGATGCGGTTGGAAGCGACCGCCGGTGAAATGCGCATGTCGCGGCCCGCAGCCGACAGATTGCCGAGTTCGACGACGCGAACGAAGACGGCGATGTTGTCGAGATAGGCCATGAGGTTTCGTGGCTTTCCTGAGGCCGCCTTCGGGCAGCTCTCATCCTGCTGCATGCAACGACCCTAGTATTTTCCATTTTTTTTTGAAAGTCCTCGTGCACCTCGCCTCTTTCCGTTTGCGCTCCAGCCCGTAAAGTCACCGGATCGGCAGGGACGACGTCAATGATGGATTTCGCGATTTTCTGGGACTGGCTGAGCTTTGCCGTGCGCTGGCTGCATGTCGTCACCGGCATAGCCTGGATCGGCTCGTCCTTCTACTTCGTCGCGCTCGATCTCGGCCTGCGCCAGCGCCCGGGCATGCCTGTCGGCGCCTTCGGCGAGGAATGGCAGGTGCATGGCGGCGGTTTCTACCACATCCAGAAATATCTGGTGGCGCCGGCCGAGATGCCGGAACACCTGACCTGGTTCAAATGGGAATCCTACGCCACCTGGCTGTCCGGCTTCGCCATGCTGTGCGTCGTCTATTATGCCGGGGCCGATCTGTTCCTGATCGATCCGAACGTGCTGCCGATGTCGGTGCCGGTCGGTATCCTGCTGTCGCTGGCAACAATCGGCGTTGGCTGGGTGGTCTATGATCTGCTGTGCCGCTCGCCGCTGGGAAAAAGTGACACCGGCCTGATGCTGGTGCTCTACTGCGTGCTGGTGTTCATCGCCTGGGGGCTGACGCATCTGTTCACCGGCCGCGCCGCCTTCCTGCATCTGGGCGCCATCACCGCCACGATCATGTCGGCCAATGTCTTCATGGTCATCATCCCCAACCAGAAGATTGTCGTCGCCGACCTCATTGCTGGCCGCAAGCCTGACCCGAAATACGGCAAGATCGCCAAGCAGCGCTCCCTGCACAACAATTATCTGACGCTGCCGGTGCTGTTCCTGATGCTGTCGAACCACTATCCCCTGGCGTTCGGCACTGAGTTCAACTGGGTCATCGCCTCGCTGGTGTTCATCATCGGCGTGCTGATCCGGCACTATTTCAACTCCGTCCATGCGCGCAAGGGCAACCCGACCTGGACCTGGCTGGCGGCACTCGTCCTGTTCATCATCATCATCTGGCTGTCGACCGCGCCGAAGGTGCTGACCGGCGAACCCAGGGAATCGGCGGCAGCGCAGGTCTATGTCGCTTCAGCGCATTTCCCGGCGGTGCGCGACACCGTGCTCGGCCGCTGTTCGATGTGCCACGCGGCGGAGCCGGTCTATGAGGGCATCTATCATGCGCCGCAGGGCGTGATGCTCGACACCGATGCGGATATCGCCAACCACGCCCGCGAGATCTATCTGCAGGCCGGCCGCAGCCACGCCATGCCGCCCGCAAACGTCTCGCAGATTACCGACAAGGAACGAGCGCTGCTGGTGGCCTGGTTCGAAGGCGCGGGGAAATAGCATGACCTCGACACTTCTGCGCGGCCGCACGCTGTCCTTTGTGCGCTGGCCCGAAACCATCGATGATCATGCCGCCTGGCGCTACGAGGAGGATGGTGGCCTGCTGATCCGCGACGGCAGGATCGTCGCCGCTGGCGCCTATGCCGATGTTGAAAAGCAAGCCGGCGAGGCAGCGAAAAGAATCGACCACCGGCCACATCTGCTGCTGCCCGGCTTCATCGACGCGCATGCGCATTTTCCGCAGATGCAGATCATCGCCTCCTATGGCGCTGAGCTGCTCGACTGGCTGAACACCTACACCTTTCCGGAAGAGACGAAGTTCGCCAACGCGCAGCATGGCCGCCGTATCGCGCGGCTGTTCCTCGACGAGATGGTGCGCCACGGCACCACGACGGTCGCCGCCTACTGCTCGGTGCACAAAGCGTCGGCCGAAGCCTTCTTTGCCGAGTCGCATGACCGCAACATGCTCAACATCGCCGGCAAGGTGATGATGGACCGCAATGCGCCCGATGGCGTGCTCGACACACCGCAATCCGGCTACGACGACACGAAGGCGCTGATCAAGGAATGGCACGGCAAGGGACGGCAGCTTTATGCCATCACGCCACGCTTCGCCATCACCTCTTCGCCGCAGCAGTTGGAGATGGCCGGCGCGCTCTGTCGGGAATATCCCGACCTGCACATGCAGACGCATCTCTCGGAAAACCACGCCGAGATCGCCTTCACGCAGGAACTCTATCCGTGGTCGCGCGACTACACCGACGTCTACGAGCACTATGGGCTGTTGGGCAAAAAAAGCCTGTTCGGCCATTGCATCCATTTGTCGGAGCGCGAAGCGGATGCGCTGTCGGATTCGGGCTCGGTGGCGGTGTTCTGCCCGACCTCGAACCTGTTCCTCGGCTCCGGCCTGTTTGACTATCAGCGTTTTCGCCGCCGCGAAAAGCCGATCCGCATCGCAGCCGCCACCGATGTCGGCGGCGGCACCAACTACTCGATGCTGCGCACCATGGATGAGGGCTACAAGGTGATCGCGCTGAACGGCGAGAAGCTGAACCCGTTCCAGTCCTTCTGGCAGATAACGCGCGGCAATGCCGAGGCGCTGTCGGTGGCGGAAAAGATCGGCACGCTGGACGCAGGCAGCGATGCCGACATCGTCGTGCTCGATGCCAGGGCGACATCGGCGATGCGGCTCAGGATGGAAACGGTCGAGACGCTGGCGCAGGAATTGTTCCTGCTGCAGACGCTGGGTGACGACCGCGCCGTGCGTGAGGTCTATGTGGCTGGGCGGTCGGCCAAGAGCGACATGATCGCGGGGTAAGACCCCCTCACCCGGATTGCCAACCGAATTGCAAAGGGCAATTCGGGGCAATCCGACCTCTCCCCGAGGGGAGAGGAGGAAGCCGAGGCCCATGCTCGTCTCTTCTCCCCAGCGGGGGTGAGGCGTGGTCCGCGCAGCGGACGAAAAGCCAATTGCTTGGCTTTTCGAACAACGAACGCCCGGAGGGCGGTGTGGCCGCGAAGCGGCCGGATGAGGGGGCCGCCGCCACGGAAGCTTGACCGGGCGGAGCTTGTCGTACAAACGATTTGTGACGATTTTCGGAGAGAGAAAATGGCCGTTGCTGACGACATCGCTCTGATCAAGAGACAGGAAGAAGTCCTGGTCTTCGCCGCCTTTGACGAGGCCGTTGCTTTCAAGATCGGTTCAGCCATCCGCGACCGGGCACTCGCCGAAAACCTGCCTGTTATCGTCGAAATCAGGACCTTCGATCGGCCTCTGTTCTACGCCGCGATGCCTGGTTCGAACGCTTCCAATCCCGACTGGGCGCGGCGCAAGATCAATGTCGTCAAGCGGTTCCTCAGGAGCACCTACCGCATGGTGCTGGAACAGCAGCGTCCGGACCGCACCTTCAAAGTTGGCGAAGGGCTGGATATATCAGACTACGTGCTGGCCGGCGGTGGGTTTCCAGTGACGGTCAAGGGCGCTGGCGTCATCGGCGTCATCGCCGTTTCAGGCCTGCCGGAGCGCCAGGATCACGGCGTCGTGGTCGATGCACTGTGCGATCATTTGGGCGTCGAGAGACGCGGGCTGGCATTGCCTCTGGAAGCCGAATGACCGTGCTCGACCCTAAATCGTTCCTCACCTCCATCTTCAACGCGGCCGTCGCCGCCGCCGATCCGGAACGAACCATCAGGGATCATCTGCCGGCGAAGCCCAAGGGCCGCACCATCGTCATTGGCGCGGGCAAGGGCTCGGCGCAGATGGCGGCGGCGTTCGAGAAGGTCTGGGACGGCCCGATCGAAGGGCTGGTCGTGACCCGCTACGGTTACGGCGCAACCTGCGAGCGCATCGAGATCATCGAGGCGGCGCATCCGGTGCCGGACGCTGCCGGGCTTGAAGCCTCGCGCCGGCTGTTGGCGAAGGTGCAAGGGCTGACGGCGGACGATCTGGTCGTGGCGCTGATTTCCGGCGGAGGTTCGGCGCTGCTGCCGTCGCCTGCCGGCAGCCTGACGCTGGCCGACGAGATCGCCGTCAACGAAGCGCTGCTCGCCTCCGGCGCGCCGATCGCGGCGATGAACACCATCCGCAAGCACCTTTCCGCCATCAAGGGCGGCCGGCTGGCTGCCGCCGCCTGGCCGGCCAAGGTGGTATCACTGGTTGTCTCCGACATTCCCGGCGATAATCCGGCGCTGGTCGCTTCCGGCCCGACCGTACCGGATACCGGCAGCCGGCAGGATGCGCTGGCGTCGATCGCTGCTTACGGCATGAAACTGCCGGCCGCGGTGATGGCTCACATCAATTCGCCGGCCGCCGATGCGCCAAGCCCGGATGATGAACGCTTTTCGCGCAACGAGGTCCACCTGATCGCCTCGGCCGGCGTGTCATTGGATGCGGCGGCGGCGGAAGCGAAAAGGCAAGGCGTCGAAGCGGTTGTCCTCTCCGATGCAATCGAAGGCGAAGCGCGCGAGGTTGGCGGCGTCCATGCCGCGATCGCGCGCGAAGTGGTGACGCGCAACCGGCCTTTCCAGAAGCCGGTGCTCATCCTGTCGGGCGGCGAAACAACCGTAACGCTCCGCTCCAAGGGCAAGGGCGGCCGCAACTCGGAATTCCTGCTGGCTTTCGCCATCGGTATCAATGGCGTCGACGGTATCCACGCACTGGCCGCTGACACCGATGGCATCGACGGTTCCGAAGACAATGCCGGAGCCTTCGCCGATGGCTCGACCGTATCGCGCATGCGCGCAGCCGGCGTCGATGCCAAGGCAATGCTGGCCGGCAACAATGCCTGGACGGCCTTCAATGCGGTTGGCGATCTCTTCGTGCCTGGCCCGACAGGCACGAATGTCAACGATCTCAGGGCGATCCTCGTCCGCTGAGCTGGTCGGCGATTTGGCTCACACCTCGTGCAGATAGAGGTGGTAGTCCAGTTCGCTGACCGTGCGCGCGACGCGCAGGTACTCGGACTGCTTGATCGCCACGAAGGTCCGGTGCAGGTCTTCGCCGAGCGCGCTCTTCAAGAAGCTGGATGCTCGCGCGGCTTCGATCGCGGCGCGCCAGTCGACCGGCATCGTCGTGCGCGTGACTGCCGCCTCGTAGCCATTCCCAGTCGTTTCGGGACCGGGATCGAGACCTTCGTCGAGACCCTTGATGATGCCGGCGAGCACGGTTGCGGCGATCAGATAGGGGTTTGCATCGACGCCGGACGGGCGGTGCTCGATGCGCCGGTTTTTGGCGTCGCTAGCCGGCACGCGCAGCGCTACCGAGCGGTTGTTGACGCCCCAGGTCGGCGCCACCGGTGCATAGGATTGCGAGACGAAGCGCCGCCACGAATTGGCATGCGGCGCAAACACCAGCATCGATTCCGCCATCGTCTGGATCAGGCCGCCGAGCCCCTGGAGCAGCGGCAGCGACCAGCTCTCGCCGCCGGCTTCGGCAAAGACGTTTCGGCCGGCCTTGTCCTGCAGCGAAACGTGGAAATGCATGCCCGAGCCGGCATATTTCTCGATCGGCTTGGCCATGAAACAGGCGGTGACGCCGTGGCGGCGCGCCTGCGCCCGCACCAGCCGCTTCAACATGACCAGATCGTCGGCCGCCCGCATCACGTCCTTGCGGTAGTTCAGCGTCAATTCGTACTGGCCGGGCGCATATTCGGAAATCACTGTCTCGGCCGGAATGCCCTGCGCCTTGGCCGCCGCATAGATGTCGGAGAACAGCGGCTCCATGCCGTGCAGGTGATCGACGGAATAGACCTCGGTCTTGCCCGAGACGCGGCCATCGAGCACGGCGCGCGCCGGCTGCACCTTGCCGTCGGCATCGCGCTCATTGGCCAGCAGGAAGAATTCAAGCTCGAACGCGGCGGCAGGATAGAGACCCTTGGCCGCCAGGATCTCCACCTGCCGCGCCAGCGCCAGGCGCGGATCCGACGACATCGGCCGGCCGTCGAGCATGTACATCGCCATCAGCAACTGGCCACGCGGCGGGCTCGTGCCATAGAGCGGCACCAGCGTGCCGGGGATCGGCCATGCCCTGAGGTCGCCGTCGCCGGTGGTCCAGATCAGCCCTGTTTCGTGCACATCCTCGCCGGTGATATCGAGGCCAAGGATCGAGATCGGCATATGGCGGCCGCCCTCGAAGATGCTCTTCAGCTCATGCCGGCGCACGATCTTGCCACGGCCGACGCCATTGGCATCGGTCAGCACGATATCGAAGGCTTCGATCTCGGGATGGGCATCGAGAAAGGCTTGCGCCTCGGCGGGTGTCGAGCCCGAAGGTGAGGTCATTATAGCATTGGGATGGTCCATCGCCGCTTGTCTCATGCCGCAAGCTTTGCCGCAACCGCGCCGAAGGCGGTGATCAGCCGGTTGACCTGGGCACCTGATGTCGCCGGCGAGATCAGCATCATGTTGTGGAAGGGCGCGATCAGCACGCCGCGATTGACCAACGCGACATGGATGGCTGCCTCCAGTTCCGGTGCATGCGCCAGTTCCGCCTCGGCGCCATTGCGCAGCGGGCCGGGCGCGCAGATGAACTCGACACGAGCGCCGACGCGGGAAACATGCCAGGGCAAGCGATAGCGGTCGATCACGCCGGTCAATCCGGCGTCGAGCCGCCGCGCCAGATGATCCATCCGGTCATAATTTCCCTCGGTCATCACCTCTTCGAGCGTGGCGCGCATCGCCGCGAACTGCAGCGGGTTGGCCGAGAGTGTCGTGCCCATACCGGAATAGCCCGGCTCCTTGGTCCTGTTGTAATCCGCGTAGCGTGAGGCAACGTCGTCGCTCATGCCCCAGACACTGGCCGGCACGCCGCCGGCGATCGGCTTGCCCAGGACGAAGAAGTCCGGCTCCAGCCCATACTTCCTGGTGTAGCCGCCAGGGCCGGTCGAGATCGTATGCGTCTCGTCGATCAGAAGCAGTGTGCCGGCTTGGCGCGTTAGTTTGCGCAGGGCATCGTGGAAGCCTGGATCGGCCAGCACCATGCAGGAATTGGTTAGCACCGGTTCGGCGATGACGCAGGCGACATCCTTATCCCTAAGCGCGGCTTCGAGTGCTGAAACATCGTTGAACTCGATGACCTTGGCCGTACGGGTCAGGTCACGGAACTCGCCGGCCAATCCCGGCCGGTTGACGGGCTTGCCGTCGATCAGCCGCACCATCGTCTCGTCGACCGAGCCGTGGTAGCAGCCATTGAAGACCAGGATCTTCTCCCGGCCGGTGATGGCGCGGGCAACGCGCAATACAAAGCGGTTGGCGTCGGTCGCCGTCGTCGCGATCTGCCAGAACGGCAGGCCGAAGCGCTGCTGCAGCAGCGGCCCGATGGCGAGCGCATCTTCCGAAGGCAGCATGTAGGTCAGGCCGCGCCCGGCCTGGCGGCGGATGGCGCGCGCCACCGGCGGCGGCGAATGGCCGAACATCGAGCCGGTGTCACCAAGGCAGAAATCGTCGAGCCTGATACCGTCGATGTCGGTGATGGTCGCGCCTTTGGCGCTGTCGACCAGGATCGGAAACGGCGTCGGCCAGTCGTTCATCCAGTGCATCGGCACGCCGCCGAAGAAGCCGGGCAGGCCGTTGCCGGCCCTAGCTTGCGATTGCGGTCGCGCCTTGCGGAAGGCTGCTCCTTCGGTCTCGCGCAATTCGGCAATGCGGTCGCGGCCGATGCCGCCGATGGACGTCTTGGACGTGTCGCTATGCATGAAAAACCCCTCTGGTCGATCCCTCTTAGCCAATCCGTGTCCGCATCCGCAATTGGCCGCGCATCCATCCTGCGTTGGCTCAGCCTTTGGCAGCGGCGCTTGACCGTGCTGCCGAAGTCAGCGCCAATATGAGCGGGAATTGAGGTGGAGGGGCAAAATGCGAACGATCATGTGTGTGGCAATGCTTCTGTCGTCGGCTGGCGCCGCCTTCGCGTCGGGTGGCATCTGGTGCTCCACCGACGACGCGGCGGTGATATTCGAGGTCGAGGCCGGCGTCACCAGAGGCATGGGCGGGCCGACCTTCAACTTTCGCGGCAACCTCGAAATTCTGAGCCGGCCTGCCGGCGACAGCCTGCGCAAGACCGTGTTCGAGGATTCCAACCTGACGCAGTACTGGCTCGACGGCAAGGAATTGCGGCTGAACATCTATCGTGAGCACGAGGTCGCGCAAAAGTTCAATTCGGTCGAACTGACGATCCTGACCAAGACCAGCGACGAAGGCGTCTACGACGGGAGCTATACGCTCTCCATCTACGACGCCGCGGATACGGACCAGGACGGCAAACCGGTTGAAGTCAGCGGCAAAGTATCGTGCGGAGCAGAGTGAGCGGGGTCAGGCAGTGATGTCGATGACGCCGCAGTCGCCGGCGGCACTGCCGAAGGCGACGCGGCGCTCTTCCTTGTCCCACATCATCGAGGTGATCGCGCCCTTGCCTGGTCGCCGCAACAGCACTTCCTTGGCGTCGGCAAAACGCACCGCCATCACCATGCCATCATCGTAGCCGACGGCGACGACATCCTGGCTCGGGTGGCAGGCGACAGCCGTCACCATGGCGTTGCCGCGGGTGCCGAGTTCCAGCGGTGCCTTGCCCATCGGGCCGTCCTTGCCTGAGAACGGCCAGACGATCGCCGCCGGCGCGCCCGAGCTCGCCAGCCACTTGCCCTTCACGCTCCACGACAGGCTTTTGACCTTGCCGGGATAGCCGGTCATGCGCATGTGCTTGCCGTCGGCGAGCTTCCAGCCGTGCAATGCGTTTTCCTGCATGGTGGTGACGAGGAAGGCGCCATCCGGCGAGAAGGTGATGCCGGTGTGGGCGCCGGCCCATTCGAGCTCCACCGGCTTGCCCTCGGCGGCCGGGAAATGCAGCGTCGCGCCATTGTAGCGGGCGACGCCGAAGCGCATGCCCTTGGGCGAGAAGGCCAGCCCCTCGACCGAACGCGGATGGGTGAATTCCCTGGTCTTGCTATCGGCAAAGCGCACGAAGGCGGTCTTGCCTGTCGCATAGGCGATGGCACCTTGCGGTCCGGCGGCGACGCTGGTGATCCACTTCTTGGCGGCGCTTGCCAATTCCGTGGCCTCGCCGCCGGCTTTCACGGCAAACACCTTGCCGTCCTCGCCACCGGTGATCAGCCGGTCATTGGCCGCATCATGAAAGGCGGCGAGCAGCCCGTCATTGGCCTGAATTGTCTTGTGGCCATGGTCGAGCCGGTGGATGGCGCCGTCGGCCAACGCGAAATGCGGCACGTCGCCAAGGAAGACGGCGGCGATGCAGTGGCCTTCGAGATCGAGTGGGGCGATGGTTGGCATGGTTATCTTTATTCACCTGGACGAGATTGCAGGGAGAACCCGGCGGCTTACTCGACGTTTGCGGTTCCGGCAATATGAGGATTGGCGAGGCGCGGGAGACGATAGTCAAAGCAGTCCCTTGTCCCGCAGATCGGTTGCAAACGTCGCCAGGGGCATCACCAGGGTCAACTCCGATCCCTGGAGGTGCTCGGCGCCATAGCTGACATACCACCTTGCCGCCCGCTCGCTCTTGGCATCGATGATGAGCAGGATGCCGCCGCCCTCGCCAGCAAGCCGTAGGCAGCGCAACGCCGCGGCAGCAAGCAGCTGACCGCCGAGCCCTTGCCCTGCAATGGTGCGGTCGGTCGCGAGCCGGGCAAGCTTGAAACCGGAAACCTCGTGTCGGGCCAAGCCTCTCGTCATGGCTTCGGGCACGGTTTCATGGGCGACTGCAGACGGTGCGATCGTATAGAAACCGAGGATACGCTCCGAAGCCGCGTCATCGATCGCACAGAAGGTCTTGGCTGCATTCTGATCGTGGCTCTGTCGCGCGAACCGCCGCAGAAAGTCGTTCATCTGCGCGTCGCCGCAATCGAAGGAAGCCCGATCGTGACGTTTCGCAATCGGCTCTTCGTGCCAGGACGGAAGCGTCACAGAGTATCCGGCAAGGCAGCGATCGCGGCCTTGAGCTTGGCGTTGGGTTTTGGCGGGTGCTCCAACAGGTCGAGGATGCGCGAGAAATCGCGACCGGACACCTTCGTCACCTCGGCTGCTTCGATCACAGCCTGCGCTTCTGGCACGACCTTATCGAGGATAAAGTCGGCCATGTCCTTGTGCGATAGCGCTGCGGCGCGGGAGATCATCGCCTTCTGCTCAGGCGGAATGCGGATTTGGTAGCGCTCGGTCTTGTTGTCGGCTGATCTAGACATAGGTCACTCCTCGCCGCTGATATGGTGTACACATGATATGTGTACACCAGGAAATATTCAACCCACCCTAAACAGCGCTACGAGAATGACTTATGCCTGACAGGCGTCAAAACTCTTCTTCAGCCGCTCGGCGTCGAGTTCCCTGCCGATAAACACCAGCCGGCTCTCATGCTTTTCGCCGTCCTTCCAGGCGCGCTGGTGGTCGCCTTCGATGATCATGTGCACGCCCTGGATGACATAGCGTTCATCGTCGCCCTTGAGCGCGATGATGCCTTTCAGCCGCAGGATGTTGGGGCCTTCCATCTGGGTGATCTTCTCGATCCACGGGAAGAATTTCTTCGGGTCCATCTCGCCGCCGCGCAGCGACACCGACTGCACCGTCACGTCATGGATGTCTGAAGCATGAGCGTGATGGTGGTGCCCGTCATGATCATGATGGTGATAATCGTGGCCGTCATGATCGTGGTCATGATGATCGTGATCGTCATGCGCCTCGAGGAAATGCGGGTCGTTTTCCAGCGCCCTGGACAGGTCGAAGGCGCCGCGGTCGAGCACTTCGGTCAGCGCGACGCCGGCTCGCGTCGTGCGATGGATCTTCGCCGCCGGATTGATGGCGCGGATCGTCGCCTCGACCTTGGCGAGCTCTTCGGGGGTGACGAGGTCGGTCTTGTTGAGCACGACGACGTCGGCGAAGGCGATCTGGTCCTCGGCTTCCCTGGAATCCTTGAGCCGCAACGGCAGATGCTTGGCGTCGACCAGCGCCACCACCGCGTCTAGCCTGGTCTTGGAGCGCACGTCGTCGTCCATGAAGAAGGTCTGTGCCACCGGCACGGGATCGGCGAGCCCGGTGGTCTCAACGACGATGGCGTCGAAGCGGCCCGGCCTGCGCATCAGGCCCTCGACGACGCGGATCAGGTCGCCGCGCACCGTGCAGCAGATGCAGCCATTGTTCATCTCGTAGATTTCCTCGTCGGATTCCACGATCAGGTCGTTGTCGATGCCGATTTCGCCGAACTCATTGACGATGACGGCGTAGCGCTTGCCGTGGTTTTCCGACAGGATGCGGTTGAGCAGCGTCGTCTTGCCGGCGCCGAGATAGCCGGTGAGAACGGTTACGGGGATCTGCGTCTGTGCGTCGCTCATGGCTTGCCTCGAACTATCTGGGCCTCGAAAATTCGGCCTGAGAAAAGGGATCGTCGGTTCCATATAGGATGTGTGAGGGGCTTTTGCACGGGGCAAACCGATGGGCCAAACAGGCTTGCCGACATTACCGAATTTTGACTGGCGAGAGCCGCTGTGACCGCCTAGATCAGGACGCGGGAGGCAATTCGAGAGGCAAGATATGTCCGGCAAGCCATCCTCCTCCTCGTTGAGCCGGCGCCAGGCGCTCGGCCTGATCGCGGTCACCGCCGGCGGCGGTGCTTTCCTGCCGGCCGCCGCAAGGGCCGCCCAGTCTTCAGCCACACAGTCTTCGCCCTATGCCGGACTGGCCCTGTTCGAAACCGGTGCGGGCGTCTGCGCCATTACGCCTGAAGTGACCGAGGGACCGTTCTATTTCGATCCGAAACTCGAACGTGCCGATGTCACCGAGGGCAAGAAGGGCATAGCCCTTGACGTTCGGCTGCAGGTCGTCGACGCGGCCTGCAGCCCGCTTGCCGGCGCCCGCGTCGACATCTGGCATTGCGACGCGCAAGGTGCCTATTCCGGCTATCCGGGACAAGGTGACGGCCGGGACGTCGACACGTCGGGCCAGACCTTCCTGCGTGGCTGGCAGAAGACCGACGCGAGCGGCATCGTTTCGTTCGCCACCATCTATCCCGGCTGGTATCGCGGCCGCACCACCCATATCCATTTCAAGGTCTTCCCCGACGACAGGTCGGTGATGACCGGCCAGTTGTTCTTTCCCGACAGTCTGAGCGAGCAGATCTTCACCACGGTCGCCCCCTACAATGACCGGCCCGGCAAGCGCGACACCTCGAATGCCGCGGACGGCATCGCCAGGCGGGCTGGACCGCAGTCGCAGGCCGCACTGCGCGAGGTCAAGGATGCCTATCAGGCGCTGATGATCGTCGCGGTGAAGCCCGGCTGAGCGGCATTCGCTCACCACCCTGCTCGCGGCGAAAACTCCGGCCGCGAATTCGTTTGTCATCTAACTGAAATAAACATCTGGCATTAGCCACGGCGGACACCACAATGCTTGCCGGCAAAGCTGTTTGAAGCACCGGAATCTTTTTGATCGTCGATTGCCAACCGGCCGGCTGCCTCTATGCTGCCCGCACCGGTACGGCCGAAGAGGGATGACCATGGCCAAGGCGGACAAGACTGCGACAATGAGCCGGCTGCATTCGGCGGCAAGGCTGGCAAGAACCGCGCTGGCGGCACGGCTTCTGGCACACGGCTTCTATGCCGGCCAGGACCAGATCATGCTGTCGCTCGACCGTGAGGATGGCCAGACGCCTGGCAATCTTGCCGGCCGCCTCGGCGTGCGCCCGCCCACCATCACCAAGACCATCAACCGGCTGCAGGCCCAGGGTTTTCTTGAAAAACGCGCCTCGTCGGCTGATGCTCGCCAGGCGCATATCTTCCTCACCGACACTGGTCGCGACATCATTCATGCTATCGAGAAATCGGTGAAGAAGACCGAGAAACAGGCACTGAAGGGCCTCGACAAGAAGGACCAGAAGGCGCTGTTCAAGCTGCTTGCCCGCATCGAGGCCAACCTCTCGAACGAGGAGCTGGTGCTCATCGACGACGACGCCGAGTCGGACGACTGATCAGCCGATTTACGCAGGCAGGCGATCAGGCCGCCGTTGCGGCGGATCCATGGACCAGCGACGACCAGCGCCCCGGCGTCATGCCGAACGCCTTCTTGAATTGCCTGATAAAATGGCTCTGGTCGCTGAAGCCGGCTTCGACCGCTATCTGCGCCAATGGCTCGCCGGCGGCGATCATCCGCCGCGCGCGCTGAAGCCGGCGCATCACCAGGAAGCGATGCGGACTGGTCGAGAAAGCGGCGCGGAAATGCCGTGACAAGGCATAGCGGTCGAGCCCGGTTATCGCTTCCAGTTCGCCGGAACGCACCGGCCGTGTCAGGTTTTCCGTGAGATAATCGCGCGCCAGTGCGGCCGCCCGCCACGCCGTTCTGGCCATCGGCTTCGCCGGTTGGCCGCCATGCCGTGTCAGGCTTTGCATCAGTTGCGTCAGGAAGTCGTCGACGAACAACTCGTCGAGTTCCTGCTCCAGCGGCCCCAGCGCCGAAAGCAGCGTTGCACGGAAGGCCGCGTCCGTCACCACGCCATCCCTGACAAAAGGCAGCGACGCGCCGCCAAGGCAGTCGAGCATCAGCGACGGCTCCAGGTAGAGCATCCGGTAGCGCAGGCCGTCCTCGGTGCCGGCGCCGCCGTCATGCAGTTCGTCGGGGTGCAGCACGATGATCTGGCCGGGCAGGCTGTGGCGCGTTGCGCCGAGATAGCGAAACGTCTGCACCCCGTGCAGCGTCACCCCGATCGCATAGGTGTCGTGGCGATGCAGGTCGAAGGCGCTGCCATGGAAGCGCGCCTCGATCCGCTCCATGCCGGCGGGGTCGGAGGCGGAGATAATGCAGTTTTCCGCCGCATCAACGCACAAACGTCCAAGACCCTGGAAGGCCTGGCTGTCTAGATCGTGCGGCATCGTCTCCTTCAGCCTCGCTTTGGGGCGCAACTTCGAATGGTCTATCTCTCATGTTCGATACGAAATTTGCAATCGTGCTCCGGGAAGATCTGCCCGTCTGGCAGAAACTCAACGTCACCGCTTTTCTGACCAGCGGCATCGTCGCGCAGTTTCCTGAAACCATCGGCGAACCCTATCGCGACCGCGCCGGTAATCTCTACAACCCGCTGTCGGTCCAGCCGGTCATCGTGCTGTCCGCCGACCAGGCAACGCTGGGCACGATCCACAGGCGCACCCTGGAGCGCGGCGTGACGACCTCGGTCTATATCGAGGAGATGTTCGCGACCGGCTTTGATGCGGCCAACCGCGCCGTCTTCGCCGAATCGGCGCCTGATGACGCCAAGGTGGTCGGTGTCGCGCTTCGTGCCGAGAAGAAGGTCGTCGACAAGATCACCAAGGGTGCCCGCATGCACGCCTAGTTTCCGGGAGCATGGACTAAGTGTGTTGAGATTCAGGTCAGGCCGAGCCGAGAATGGCAGTTTTCGAGAACCGGAGCGGAGCGTACTTAAGTATGTGAGCACCGGAAGCGCAGAAAACTGCCATTCGCAGGCCGGCATCACCTGAATATCAATACACCTTAAGCCTGTCGACGGCTGTTGTTGTGCCAGCGGGCTTTGGCGTGGCGGCGGCCGACAATTGGCTTGCCGCGAGCCGGCAATTCCCGCAAAGGTGGGCTCCAGCCCAGCTTCCCACCCGGCCTGCAAGTGAGTGCTCCCCAAAGACATCCAGAAAGCGCGACGCCCCCGGTGGCGATCCTGTGCATGCTTTCCACCTATGTCTGCTTCACCTTCCTCGACACCAGCAGCAAATATCTCGTCCTTGCCGGAGTTTCCGTGCTGATCGTCGCCTGGGTGCGCTTTGCCGTGCATGTGGTGCTGGTCGGCACGCTGCTGCGCGGCTGGCGCCAACCGGTGCGGTTTCGCCCGGTCAATCTGCCGGCGCATGTGCTGCGCGGCCTGTTCCTGTTCGGGTCGACCATCTTCAACGTCCTGGCGCTTCGGTCTCTGCAACTGGCCGAGACCACCTCGATCTATTTCTTCGGGCCGATGGTGATCACGGCACTGGCCGGTCCGCTGCTTGGCGAGTGGGCGGGCTGGCGGCGCTGGCTGGCGATCCTGGCGGCCTTTGCCGGTGTCCTCATCATCACCCGGCCGGGCGTCGGTGTTTTCGGCATCGGACATCTGTTTGCGCTCGGCTCGATGCTGTCGAACTGCTTCTACGTCATCATGACGCGCCGCATGTCGGCGACCGAGACGTCGGAGAGCCTGACCCTGTTTTCGGCGCTGGCGCCGGCTCTGCTGTTGTTGCCCTTGCTGCCATTTTCGTTTTCGCTGCCGCATGACGGCTGGCACTGGTTCGTGCTGCTGATGCTCGGCGTGTTCGGCGGCGTCGGTCACTGGTTGCTGGTCCAGGCCTACCGGCTGGCGACAACCACGGCATTGGCGCCCTATCCCTATTCGCAGATGGTGTGGATGATCATTTCCGGCTGGATCGTCTTCAAGCAGTTTCCCGACCGCTGGACGCTGGTCGGCGCCGCCATCATCGTCGCCAGCGGCCTCTACATCGTCCATCGCGAGCATCGGCTTCGGCTGCAGAGCCGCGCGGCCTCGGATGTCGAGGCGGAAGCGCTGGCAAAAAAACTTTGATTTGCCCCCGATCGGTGGCATAACGCCGCCTTTAAACAGTTTAGGTCTGGAAATTCAGGTCTGGGGAGCACAGGTCGCTGGCACAGAAAATCAAGCTTTCGACGATCGCGGATGCGCTCGGCGTGTCCACGGCCACGGTCTCGCTGGCGCTGCGCGACAGCCCTCTGGTTGCCGGCACCACCCGCGACCGCATCAAGGAACATGCCCGCGCCATCGGCTATATCTACAACCGCCGCGCCGCCAGCCTGCGCACCTCGCGGTCGGGTATCGTCGGTGTCGTCGTCCACGACATCATGAACCCGTTCTTCGCCGAGATCCTGCGCTCGATCGAAAGCGAGCTCGACCGCAGCCGGCAGACCTTCATCTTGTCCAACCATTATGATCAGCTCGAAAAGCAGCGCACGTTCATCGACACGCTTTTGCAGCTCGGCGCCGACGGCGTCATCATGTCGCCGGCCATCGGCACACCGGCTTCCGACATCGTGATGGCCGAGGAGAACGGCCTACCGGCGGTGCTGATCGCGCGCACCGTCGAGGGCGCCGACGTGCCGGTCTTTCGCGGCGACGACTCTTATGGAACAGGGCTCGCCACCAATCATCTGATTTCGCTCGGCCACAAACGCATCGCCATGATCGGCGGCACGGACCAGACCTCGACCGGCCGCGACCGCTACCAGGGCTATGTCAACGCCATGGACGCGGCCGGGCTGGAAGTCAGGCCGTCCTGGCGCATCGCCGGCCCGCGCACCAAGCAGGCCGGCTTCGAGGCCGCCGGGCAGTTCCTGGCGCTGAAGGACAGACCGACCGCTGCCTGCTGCTGGAACGACCTCGTCGCCATCGGCCTGATGAACGGCATCGCTCGTGCCGGCCTGGTGCCGGGTGTCGACATCTCCGTCACTGGCTATGACGATCTCGAAGAAGCGGCGATCGCGACGCCTGCGCTGACCACGGTCTGGAACGGCCAGCGCGAGGTCGGCCGCCGCGCCGCCAGCGCGCTGCTGGACAAGCTCAACGGGCAGACGGTGCGGCCTTCGCAGGAATTGATCAAGCCGGAACTGCATGTGCGTCAGTCGACCGGCAAGCCGGTGGAGCGTGCATGACCAAGGCCGAACAGCTGCAGACCGTCGCCATTCTGGTGCCGGGCGATTTCAACGACCACGCGGTCGACCGCATCAACCACACGTTCAGGCGTGTCACGATCGAACGTGCCGATCCGGCGCTGGTCACCGACGAGATGCGCAGCAACGTGCGTGGCATCGCTTCGTTCGCCGGCATCAACGCGGCGATGATGGATGCGCTGCCCAATCTCGAACTCATCGCTTCCTTTGGCGTCGGCTATGATTCGGTCGATGTCGGCCATGCGGCCGCGAAGAACATCATGGTCACCAACACACCCGACGTTTTGACCGAGGAAGTCGCCGACACGGCGATCGGACTGCTGATCAACACTGTCCGCGACCTGCCGCGTGCTGAAACCTGGTTGCGCGACGGCAGCTGGCTGCGCAAGGGCAACTATCCGCTGAGCCGGCTGACCTTGCGCGGGCGAAAGGTCGGTATCTTTGGCATGGGTCGCATTGGGCAGGCCATCGCCCGGCGTCTCGAAGCCTTTGGCCTGCCGGTCGCGTACCACAATCGGCGCCGTGTCGAAGGTCTTTCCTACCAGTACCACCCGACGCTGCAAGGCCTTGCCGAAGCCGTCGATACGCTGATTTCGGTGGCGCCGGGCGGTGCCTCGACGGAGAAGGCGGTCAACGCCGAAATCCTGTCGGCGCTCGGCGCCAACGGCGTCTTCGTCAACATCGGCCGTGGCAGCACTGTCGACGAGGCAGCGCTTGCGACAGCCCTTGCCAACGGCACCATCGCCGCTGCCGGCCTCGACGTCTTTGCCGACGAACCGAACGTGCCCAAGGCGCTGCTCGACGCGCCGAACACCTCGCTGTTGCCACATGTCGGCTCGGCCTCGGACCATACGCGCCGCGCCATGGCGGATCTGTGCGTCGACAATCTGGTGTCCTGGTTCACCGAGCGCCGGCCGCTGACACCGGTGCCCGAGACGGCGAATGTGAGGGCTAAAGCAATTCCAGGAAAAGTGTGAAGCGGTTTTCCCGGGAAAAGCGCATAGCGCTTTCCCTTGGGAATTGCGTCAACAGACAAATGAGGCTGATCGGTGGCCGCCACATTTATTAACGTCAGCTTAACCCTTTGGAATCATTCTTCAACCTGTCCGTGTACGTGGATGAAGAATGATGAAAGCACTTTCCGCATTGATCGCTGCCGCAGCGCTGTTTGGTGGCATTCAGCTGTTTCATGGCGGCAGCGGGGAAAGCGTGGCCAACGAGGCCGCCCCGTCCAACAGCTACAGGCTGGTCGCCAATGGCGATGAGGCGGTCTGTGCGGTCAGCCGCGGGGCCGAAATTTCGGACGGTTTGTCCCTGCTCACCGTTGCTCCCAAATGCCGCCGGCTCTTGCCGGGCATAGAGCAGGCGAAGTTCTGGCGCGAGCAAAACGACGGCACGGTTGCCTTCAGCGCCAACGGTGTCGATCCGATCGTCACATTCGCGGCTGCCGACGGCAATGGCTACGAATCCTATGCCCCGGCGCTGCCGCTGCTGTCGCTGGCTGCTATCGGTGATTCGAAATCCGGCGACTGATTATTCCGCTGCGGCCCGCGCTCCAGCCTTCGCCGCGGCGTGCAGGCGAACCGCATCGCCGAAGGCACGGAATATTTTCACCGAGTTGCTGTCCGACTTGACCCAATATTCCGGATGCCATTGCACGCCGACGGCGAAGGCGCGGGCGTCGCGCACCGAAACCGCCTCGACCGTGCCGTCGCCGGCGACTGCCTCGATCTGCAGCTTCGGGCCGAGCCGGTCGATCGCCTGGCGGTGCAACGAATTGACCTTGATGTCGCCGGCACCGAACACGCCGGCCAGACAGCTGTCCGGCTTGATCGAAATGGTCTGGTGGATGGCGAAGCGTTCGTCCTGTTTGTCGCTCACCGGCGCGCGGTGGTCGAGCGAACCCTCGCGCTCCTGAATCTCGGTGCCCAGCGTACCGCCCAGCGCCACGTTCATCTCCTGGATGCCGCGGCAGATGGCGAGCAGCGGCACGCCGCGCTCGATCGCCCGGCGGATCAGCGGCAGCGTCGTGGCGTCGCGCGCCGGATCATAAGGGCCATTGGCTTCACTGGCATCGCCGCCATAGAGCGAGGGATGCACATTGGATTTCGAGCCGGTGACCATGACGCCGTCGACCGACGACAGAAGTTCATCGAAATCGAGCCGGTCGCCGAACGACGGCACAAGCAGCGGAAACACGCCGGCGCCGGTGATCGCCGCTTCCAGATATTGCTGCGGGGCGGCATGCCAGGTGTAGTTGTCGAACTGACGGACGTCGGTCGATATGGCGACGAGCGGCTGATGCATTTTGGCTCTGTGTTCCATCTGGGCAAGGGATGTCCTGCCTCTAAAATAGGCGATCCCTGGGTATTTTTCCATGCCAAGTTTCAGCGTGTCGCATGGGCCACGAAACGGCCTGTTAGACTATAGTTGCAGGGCAGCTGGGCTTCGCCGTCAAATCGGGCCGGCGTGCTGGACTCGACTTCTTGCCTGTGTATTGTTTTACCCCAGACTGAGCCGGGATATCGAGGATGTTCCCGAATCTCGGTCTGTTTGATCCAAAAGGGAGGAACTGCATGGATCGTCGTTCATTCATTCGCAAGGCCGGTGTTACTGGCGTCGGTGCCGCAGCGGCGGCGGCCACGCTGGCGGCGCCTGCAATAGCCCAGTCCAATCCCAAGGTGACGTGGCGGCTGGCGTCGTCCTTCCCGAAGTCGCTTGATACGATCTATGGCGGCGCCGAGGTGTTCTCTAAGATGCTGTCGGAAGCCACCGACGGCAACTTCCAGATCCAGGTCTTCGCCGCAGGTGAACTCGTGCCAGGCCTGCAGGCGGCCGACGCCACCACGGCCGGCACGGTCGAGGCCTGCCACACGGTGGCATATTATTACTGGGGCAAGGACCCGACATGGGCGCTCGGTGCGGCGGTTCCCTTTTCGCTCAACGCGCGCGGCATGAATGCCTGGCACTACCATGGCGGCGGCATCGACCTGTTCAACGAGTTTCTCGCCACGCAGGGCCTTTTCGGCCTGCCTGGCGGCAACACCGGTGTGCAGATGGGCGGCTGGTTCCGCAAGGAAATCAACACGGTGGCCGATCTTTCCGGCCTCAAGATGCGCATCGGCGGCTTTGCCGGCAAGGTGGTGCAGAAGCTCGGTGTCGTGCCGCAGCAGATCGCCGGCGGCGATATCTATCCGGCGCTGGAAAAAGGCACCATCGACGCCGCCGAATGGGTAGGCCCCTATGACGACGAGAAGCTCGGCTTCTATAAGGTCGCGCCCTATTACTACTATCCCGGCTGGTGGGAAGGCGGCCCGACCGTTCACCTGATGTTCAACAAGGCGAAATACGATGAGCTTTCGCCGGCTTACAAGTCGCTGCTGCGCACCGCGGCACAGGCGGCCGACGCCAACATGCTGCAGAAATACGATTTTTTGAACCCCGCAGCGGTGAAGCGGCTGGTGGCCGGCGGTGCGAAGCTGCGCCCGTTCAGCCAGGAGATCATGGCCGCCTGCTTCGAAAAGGCCAACGAGGTCTATGCCGAGATGGAAGGCTCTAACGCCCCGTTCAAGAAGATCTGGGAATCGATCAAGGGCTTCCGCAAGGAGCACTATCTCTGGGCGCAGGTGGCCGAATACAATTACGACACCTTCATGATGGTCCAGCAGCGCAACGGCAAGCTGTAGTCGTCCGGACGTCTGCTCAAAAGCTCTCTGGGCGGAACCCGCTCAGGGAGCTTTTCTGTATATCCCGGGAGGCGAAGCTGGGGATTCAGCTTCGACCTGGCACCACCAGCACCTTGACCTCGCCCGGCGCCGGTGGATTGGCGATCACCGCTGCAGCCTCTTCGAGCGGCACCTGCCTGGAGATCAGCCTGTCGATTTCGATCGCACCGGAAGCGATGAGTTCGGCGGCGCGGCGATGGGTGTAGGGATTGAGAAAGGAGCCGAGCACCTTCAGTTCCCGAAACAGCAGGTCGAAGGGCTCGAATTCGGCTTTCATGCCTTGCGGTGTCACGCCGACGATGATGACCGTGCCACCGGCGCGGGCCAGTCGCATCGACTGCTCGACGGTCTCTCGCACGCCCGCGCATTCGAACACCACGTCGGCTCCGCCTGGCACCAGACCCGCTGGCCCGGCGATGGCATCGATGACATCGGCGGCGGTCGGATCGACCGTCACTGTCGCGCCGAAATCCCTAGCGAGCGCGCGCCGCGAGGCTTGCCTGGTCGACAGGATGATGGTCGTGGCCCCAGCCAGTCTTGCCAGTTGCACAGTGAGCAGGCCGATCACGCCGCCGCCAAGCACGACCACCGAGCTGCCTGGTCTGATCTCGGCAAGGTCCACGCCATGCAAACAACAGCCGAGCGGCTCGCAGAACGCACCGTGCATCGGATCGAGGTCCGCAGGCAGGACAAAAGCCTGCTTCTGCGGCAAGGCAAGATATTCGGCAAAGCCGCCGTCGCGATGAATGCCGATGGCGCGCAAATTGCTGCAGAGGTTGACCCGCCCCGCATGACAATGCGCGCAACGCCCGCAGGCGATGTTGGGGTCGCCGGTCACGCGATCGCCGACGGCAAAGCCCGATACGGATTGTCCGATCGCCTCCACGATGCCGGAGAACTCATGGCCGGGCGTCACCGGCGGCGTGCACGGAAATTCACCGTGAAACAGATGCCGGTCCGTGCCGCAGACGCCGCAGGCTTCGACGCGCACCAGAAGCTCATCCGGCCCGATGTCAGGCTTGTCGGCTTCGCGCAGCACGACGCTGCCCAGCGCTTCCAGCCGCACCGCTTTCATGATGTTGCCCATGCCGGTTCAGTTGAAGCTTGGCGGTTGCGACAGATCGGGCTGTGGTGCCGCCGGTTGGGCCGGTGCCGGATCGCCGAAGCTCGGCGGTTGCGACAGGTCGGGGGCGGCGGGAGCGGCCGGCGCCGTGCCGCCACCGGCAGGCGCTGCGCCATCCGCCGGCGGCGTGCCGAGCGGCGACAGGCCGGGCAGTTCCGGCACCTTGTAGTCGATCGTGCCCGGGTCGACGGTCGTTCCCTTGTAGTGCATCACCATTTGCGGGAAGGCGATGGTCAGCCCGATCATGATCACCTGGATACAGACGAAGGGCACGGCGCCCCAATAGATCTGTCCGGTGGTCACCGGCGCGATCTGCTTGCCGGTGAGGCGGTCGAGATAGGGCACGCGCGCGGCGACCGAACGCAGGTAGAACAGCGCGAAGCCGAAGGGCGGGTGCATGAAGCTGGTCTGCATGTTGACGCCCAGAAGCACGCCGAACCAGATCAGGTCGATGCCGAGCTTGTCGGCGGCCGGCGCCAGCAGCGGCACGATGATGAACGCCAGTTCGAAGAAGTCGAGGAAGAAGGCAAGGAAGAAGACGAGCATGTTGACGCCGATCAGGAAGCCGACCTCGCCGCCCGGCAGCGAGGTCAGCAGGTGTTCGACCCAGATGTGGCCGTTGACGCCGTAGAAGGTCAGCGAGAACACCCGCGCGCCGATCAGGATGAACAGCACGAAGGACGACAGCCGCGTCGTCGAGGTCAGTGCCTGTTTGACCACGTCCAGCGACAGCCGACCCTTTGCCGCCGCCATGATCAAGGCGCCGACAGAGCCCATGGCGCCGCCCTCGGTCGGGGTGGCGATGCCAAGGAAGATGGTGCCCAGCACCAGGAAGATCAGCGCCAGCGGCGGGATCAGCACAATGACCACCTGCTGCGCGAGCCTGGACATCATGTTGAAGTTCAGGCCTTTGTCGGCAATGGCCACGATGTAGATGAAGAGCACCCCGGCAGTGGCGCCGAGAATGTCGGCATTGTCGCCATGCGCCGGCGCGAGATAGCGATACGCCGCGTAGGAAACCGCGACCGTGGCCGCCAACGCCACCAGCAGCGACAGCACGCCATGGCCGAGCTTGCGGGCCTCGAGCGGCAGCGCCGGCATCGAGTGCGGCCGGATGATCGACATGATCAGGATGTAGGACATGTAGAGGCCGGTGAGCACGAGGCCCGGGATCAGCGCGCCCGCATACATGTCGCCGACCGAACGGCCGAGCTGGTCGGCGAGCACGATCAGCACCAGCGATGGCGGGATGATCTGGGCGAGCGTACCCGACGCGGCGATGACGCCTGCCGCCACGCGCCGGTCATAGCCGTAACGGAGCATGATCGGCAGCGAGATCAGGCCCATGGCGATGACGGATGCCGCCACCACGCCGGTGGTCGCCGCGAGCAGTGCGCCGACGAAGATCACCGCATAGGCAAGGCCGCCGCGGATCGGCCCGAACAGCTGGCCGATCGTGTCGAGCAGGTCTTCGGCCATGCCCGATCGTTCAAGCACGATGCCCATGAAGGTGAAGAACGGAATGGCCAGCAGCGTGTCGTTCGACATCACCCGGCTGCCGTAGAAATTGTCCGGCAGTGCATGCAGAAGCGGCCAGGCGAGGTTGATCGATCCTCCGGAATAGGGCGAGAGGAGCACGCCGATGAAGAAGAACATCAAGCCGTTTGCGGCCAGCGAAAAGGCGACGGGATAGCCGATCAGCATGAATAGGATCAGCGAGGCGAACATGATCGGCGCCATGTTCTGCGCGATGAACTCCATCACGAGCGCACCTCATCGGCCAGCGCCTTGGCTTCGAGTTCGGCCTGCTCATGCGCGGAGATGAACGGATTGGGATCGTCCATGTCGCCGCGCATGATGGCGATCTTCTTGATGATCTCGGAGATGCCTTGAAGTGCGAGCAGGAAAAAGCCGACGAGCAGGATGGCCTTGGCCGGCCAGATGATCAGCCCGCCGGAATTGTTGGACATCTCGCCGCTGCGAAACGACAGCGACACATAGGGAACGAAATAGATCACCATCAGCGTCACGAACGGCATCAGGAAGAGGATATGGCCAAGCAGGTCGATCCAGTGCTGCACGCGGCGTGAAAACAGACCGTAGACGACGTCGATGCGGATATGTTCGTTCTGCTTCAGCGTATAGGCGGCGGCCAGCATGAAGGCGGCGCCGAACAGATACCACTGCAGCTCGAGCCAGGCGTTCGATGATATGTCGAACACCTTGCGGATGATGGCGTTGGCGGCGCTCACCAGGATCGCCAGCAGGATCAGCCACGACACCCATTTGCCGATGAATTCGTTGGCGCGATCAATGGTCCTGGATAGAGCGAGAAGCCCTGCCATGCATTCCTCCCTGGTACCGGAGGCGTGCCGGCTTCCCCCTTTTTGTCCGTCACGCCGCGTGGTCCAACGGTATGCCGCGCGTGGACTGACGGGTCAACAAGGATGGAGGCGACAAAATATCATCGTGGGGCAGGGTGGTGCCGGATACCGGCTTCTGCCGCCGCGTCATGCAACCAAAGTCTGATGGTTCAGGCGATCTTGCCGGTGTCGCGGCCGGCGCCGATCAGCACCAATGTCGCGACCAGGAACAGATACATCCAGGCATCGCGCCATTCCATCGGGAAATAGCCGGCCCACAGCGATTCGGCCATGCCGAAGGCCGCCGCCCCCAGCGCCGCCCGCGGTGGCGAGAGATAGCCGCCGACCGCCGTCACGAACAGGATCTTCAACCCGTAGACGAGGCCCGAACCGAAGCTGACATTGCCGTAATAGAGGCCGGCCATGACACCGGCCAGCGCGGCGCAGAAGCCGCCGAACAGCACCGCGTGCCGGAACACCGCGCGCACGTCGACGCCGCACATCGCCGCCGCTTTGGGGTCGTCGGAGACGGCGCGCCAGCGCCGGCCGAAGCTCGAGCGGGCAAACGCCCAGCTGGCCAGCGCGATTGCGGCCAGCGCCACCGCGCAATCGATGAGCTGGATGAGTGTCAGCGTCGCCTTGAAGGTCGCGCCCTGCGCGAAAACGATGGGCTGCGCCAGCATCGGCGGCAGCCACAGATCATGCGTGTCGGCGGCGATGCGGCTTGCCTCCGACAGCAGCAGCAGGATGCCGAGCGTCGTCACCACGATTGCGTTGGGTGTACGGTCGGCCAACGGTTCGAAGACGCTGCGCGACAGAACGTGGCTGATCAGCGCGGCATAGAGGAAAGCCGCGACGATGCCGAGCGCCACCGCCGCAAGCAGTGTCAGCCACAGCACCTGATAGCCGAAGGCAGCCGTGAGGATCATCGTCTGGCCGCAAAAGGCGAACAGCGCGCCATAGGCGAGGTTGGTGCGGTGCAGGATGCCGTTGGTCAGCACATAGCCGAAGGCAAGCAGCGCGTAGAGCGCGCCCGAATGCAGCCCGTTGAGGACCTGCTGGAAGAAATAGAGCATGCAAGACCCTCGGAGCATGTCGATCAAAACAGCGCGGCGGCTTTGGGACAACGACATGCGCAAGACAAAGGCTGCGGAGACCGCACCCATGTGAAGGTTTGCATCGCTGAATCTAACTTGTCAAATGCGATTTATCGGTTAGATTCTAGGCATGACGGTATCCTGGACCCCGCACCGCTTCACCGGCGGCCTGCTTGCGCTCGACACGGCGAACACCGTCGTGCTGCGCGGCGACCCGGAGAGGACCTTCGACCGCTTCGATGATCCGGCCGAGATTGCCCGCTTCGCCGATGCGGCGAGCCGCTTTCGCGCCGCCGAACTTGGCGACAGGCCGCTGGCGGCACCGTCACCGGAGACAATCGCACCCGTCGTGCTGTCGATCCGGGAGGCGACGGACCGGCTGTTTCGCGGCGCGGCGTCAAAGGGCGCGGTTGTCACCACCGATCTGCCGGGATTCCTGAGAGCCTGCGCCGATGGTCTGGCTGGCAGTCGGGCCGAGATCGGTGCGCCGGGAAGGCCGTTCGGCGACCCGGTGACGCCGATCGCCTTCGAGGCGGCGCTGGCGGTTTCCGCCCTGTCGCTGCTGCGCGACGACACCGTCGCAAGGCTCAGGATCTGTCCCAACTGCACCTGGCTGTTCGTCGACAGAAGCCGCAATTCCAGCCGTCTTTGGTGCGACATGGCGGTGTGCGGCAACAGGCAGAAGGCCAGTCGTCACTATCGCCGCCGCCGCATGGCGGCCAATGAGGTCAAGGATGCTTAGAAGGTTTTCCCGTTCGATCGTTGTCGGCGCTGCCCTGATTGCCGCCATTGCGCTCGGCGCCTGCCGCGATACCAGCAATGACGAAGGCAAGCTGTTCGAGATTTCCGGCAAGATATTCGTCTTCAACTACCGCCTCGCCAGGGCGACCTATATGGTGACCCTGCGGCCGCTGAAGCCGATGGGAGAGGGTCAAACGGCGGTCGTCAGCTTCCAGGATCCCGCCGGCGGCGCGCCATTGGTGGTCGAGCAGAAGGTCTGGCCGAAGCTCGACAAGGTGACGCTGGAGAGCCCGGCGCTGACATGCGTCGTCAAGAAGAAGCCCTATGCGATTGCCATCAGCATCAAGGGGGCCGACGGTGTGGTCCTGCAGAAGATCGACACCACGCTGATGTCGACGGAAGACCAGTCGATCCTGCCCGACCGGCCGCTGGTCATCGACCAGCTCTACACCGCCAATCCCGATCTCGTCGGCCATCCCGACGGCAAGCTGCCGGGCGAACCGAAGCCGGATTGCTCGAAGGGCATCTGACGCGTCGCTGCCAGCCCTGGTGCAGCTGAAATTTTCGTGCGCCGGGCACCGTCCGCTGGTCGGTTTCGTACCCGATTGGAGATGGTCACGGACTGTTCGTTGCGCGTTGCCTGGTACCTGCGATTTTGTTTGACCTGCCTTGCAAGGGGAGAAAGGATGCGTCATCCGACCCCGACGTTGGCTGCCTGCTCCCGCGTGGCCTCCGCAGAGGAAATTCCTGATGACGCTGCATGACGTCGCGCTCGACGACAAGTTCGACCTTGGCAAGGAGCGAATCTTCCTGTCCGGCGCGCAGGCGGTCATCCGCATGCTTCTGATGCAGCGCGAGCGTGACCGCCGAGCGGGCTTGAACACGGCCGGCTTTGTTTCCGGCTATCGCGGCTCGCCGCTCGGCGGCCTCGACATGCAGCTGTGGAAGGCGAAGAAACAGCTCGCGCAGGCCGACATCGTCTTCCAGCCAGGCCTCAACGAGGAGCTTGCCGCCACCGCTTGCTGGGGGTCGCAACAGACGGAACTGCTTGATGAGGGCACTCATGACGGCGTCTTTTCGGTCTGGTACGGCAAGGGGCCAGGCGTCGATCGTTCCGGCGATGTGTTCCGCCATGCCAATCTCGCCGGCTCGTCGAAACATGGCGGCGTGCTGGCCCTGATGGGCGACGACCATATGGCCGAATCCTCGACCAACGCGCATGCCACCGAATTCCTGTTCGTCGACACGATGGTGCCGATCCTCAACCCGGCCGGTGTCCAGGAGATCATCGACTACGGGCTCTACGGTTTTGCCATGTCGCGCTTTGCCGGCACCTGGGCGGCGATCAAATGCGTCAAGGACAACATCGAATCGACGGCCTCGGTGGATGCCTCGCTCGAGCGGCTGAGCATCGTCGTGCCGGATTTCGACATGCCATCAGGCGGTCTCAACATCCGCCACGAGATCGACATGCTCGGACAGGAGGAGCGGCTGCATGAGCACAAGCGCGCCGCGGCTTCCGCCTTCATCCATGCCAACGGGTTGAACCGCATCGTCTATTCGGGCGGCCGCAACCCGAAGATCGGCATCATCACGCTGGGCAAAAGCTATCTCGACGTCCGCCAGGCGCTGGAGGACATCGGCATCGACGAGGCGGCCGCCAACCGCATCGGCGTGCGGCTGTTCAAGGTCGGCTGCCCCTGGCCGCTCGACCTGCATCACATCGCCGATTTCGCCCGCGGCCTCGACACCATCGTTGTCGTCGAGGAGAAGCGCTCGCTGATCGAGGTCCAGCTGCGCGAGAGCCTCTACGGCACCGCCACGCAGCCGATCATTGTCGGCAAGAAGGACGAGCGCGGCGACTGGCTGTTCCCGGCCAAGGGCGCGCTCGACGCCAACGAGATCGCCATTGCGCTTGGCGAGAGGATCGTCAAAACCATCGGTCCGTCGGAAGAGATTTCGGCGCGGGTGGCAAAGCTGCGCCAGTTCCAGGCAATGCTCGCCGACGCCACCGACATCGGCTCGCGCACGCCGTTCTTCTGTTCCGGTTGCCCGCACAACTCCTCGACCAAAGTGCCGGACGGTTCGATCGCCGCTGCCGGCATCGGTTGCCATTTCATGGCGCTGTGGATGGACCGCAACACCCTCGGCTTCACGGCCATGGGCGGCGAGGGCGCGCAATGGGTCGGTCAGGCGCCGTTCTCGAAGCGCGAGCACATCTTCCAGAATCTCGGCGACGGCACCTACAACCATTCCGGCACGCTGGCGATCCGCTTCGCGCTGTCGACCGACGCCAACATCACCTACAAGATCCTCTACAACGACGCCGTCGCCATGACCGGCGGCCAGCCGCATGAAGGCGGCCTGACCGTCGACATGATCGCCAGGCAGGTGCGGGCCGAGGGCGTCGACCGCATCGCCATCGTCACCGATGAGCCGGACAAATATGCCGGCAAGGCCGAATTCCCGGCCGGCGCCACCATTCATCATCGCGACGATCTCGATCTCGTCCAGCGCGAGCTGCGCGACGTCAAGGGCGTTTCAGTGCTGCTCTACGACCAGACCTGCGCCGCCGAAAAACGCCGCCGCCGCAAGCGCGGCACATTCCCCGATCCCGACAAGCGGGTCTTTATCAACGAGCTGGTCTGCGAAGGCTGCGGCGATTGCGGCGTGCAGTCGAACTGCGTCTCGATCCAGCCGGTCGAAACCGAATTCGGCCGCAAGCGCAAGATCGACCAGTCGAGCTGCAACAAGGATTTCTCCTGCGTCAACGGCTTCTGCCCGTCCTTCGTCACCGTGCACGGCGCCAAGATCCGCAAGGCCGAGGGCCTGGCCGGCAAGACCGACCCGCTGGAAGGCGTGCCCGTGCCCGCCGAATTCCCGCTTGGCGAGCAGGGCTGGGCGGCGATCATCAACGGCGTCGGCGGCACCGGTGTGGTCACCGTCGGTGCCGTGCTCGGCATGGCGGCGCATCTCGAGGACAAGGGCTGCGGCATGATCGACATGGCCGGCCTCGCCCAGAAGGGCGGTTCGGTGTTCACCCATGTCCGCATCGCCCGCACCCCCGACGACATCCATGCCATCCGCGTCTCGGCCGGCAAGGCCGATCTCGTGCTTGGCTGCGATCTCGTCGTGTCGGGCGCCAAGAAGGTGCTGACCGCGGTGCGCGAGGGCCACACCATCTTCGTCGCCAACACCGCCGAGATCATGCCCGGCGAATTCGCCCGTTCGGCCGATTTCACCTTGCCGATAGAGCGCCTGAAGAAGGCGATCCGTGCGGCCGCGGGCGACGACAAGGCGCATTTCTTCGACGCCACCCGCACCGCCACGGCACTTTTCGGCAATTCGCTCGGCGCCAACATGTTCATGCTCGGCTTTGCCTTCCAGCACGGCGGCCTGCCGCTGTCGGCCGAGGCGGTCGAGAAGGCGATCGAGCTCAATGGCGAAGCCGTGGCGATGAACGTCGCCGCCTTCCGCTGGGGCCGTCGGGCCGCCCATCAGCCGGATTTCGTACGCGGCCTCGTCGCCCAGCCGGGCCCAACCGTCGCTGGAAAGACCGGCCAGGCTGCCGATGTCGCCGAGACGCTGGACGACATCATCGCCCGCCGCGTCGCCTTCCTGACCGCCTATCAGAACGCCGCCTATGGCAGGCGTTATCGCGAAAGACTGGCCGTTTTGCGCGCCGCCGAAGCGAAGGCCGTGCCCGGTTCTAGCGCGGTGTCGCAAGCTGCCGCCAAGAACCTGTTCAAGCTGATGGCGATCAAGGACGAGTACGAGGTGGCGCGGCTCTATACCGACGGCTCCTTCGCCACCGAATTGAGCAAGCAGTTCCAGAGCTACGACAAGCTCGAATTCCATCTCGCGCCGCCGATCATGGGCCGGCGCGGCAATGACGGCAGCCCTAGGAAATCGAGCTTCGGCCCCTGGATGATGAAGGGTTTTCGCCTGCTGGCGGCGATGAAGGGCCTGCGCGGCACCGCCTTTGACTTGTTCGGCTACACCGGCGAGCGGCGCATGGAGCGGCAGCTGCTGGCGCAGTACGAGGCGGATCTGGAGCTTGTCGCCGGATCGCTGGCACCGGCCACGGTCGATGCGGCGGTTGCGCTGGTCTCGGTGCCGACCCTCATCCGCGGCTATGGCCACGTTCGCCAAGCCAGCGCGCAAAAGGCCGCCGGCGAACGCCAAAGGCTGCTCGAACGCCTGTCGAGCACGCCCGCACGGCCGAAACTTCAGGCCGCCGAATGATCGATACGCCTTGTTTACCTGAACGACAGTTTCCTCACTTTCCGTAACGTCACCCGGCTTGACGGCAGGGGCGCGAGGGGCTCTCTAAATCTTTCTTAAGGCGGATGTGACACTGCTTGGGTCCCCAGGGTTGGGATTCAGGCGTTGAATCTGAGAAAAAAGAACGAGATCCCGGTCGACGTCTACATTCCGTTCGTGGAAACTCTGTTTCGCGACGGGTTGACGCTTTCGATCGGCTTCTTTGCCCAAACCCTGCTGGTAGTGCTGGTTTACTGGAAAACCAGGGATCCGGCCTATCTCGCGGTCACCCTCGGATTGCTGACCGTCGCCTTCCTTCGTCTTCGCAACATCAGGAAATATCGTCACGCTCCGTCGCCTCAAAATTGGGAAGAGGCGCGTCGCCGCGAGAACGACTACATACTGTACGGCTCGATGCATGGCTTCATGCTTGGTGCCTTTTGCTTTGTCGGCATCTACCTTGCCTATGACTCATTCGCGGAGATAGCTGCCGTCTGCGTGACGCTTGCCTCCGCCACGTCTATTGCTGGCCGCAACTATGGTTCGCCCAGGATGGTCGTGATCTTCATCATGACCATGACCTGGCCGATCTCGCTGGGCTTCATCCTGCGTGGCGATCCTTATCATTTCATTCTCGGCCTGCTTTCGGCGCCATTTCTTTTTGCTATCAAGCGCTTCGCCGATCTGGTCCGCGAGGTGCTTTTCGCCGCCCTGTCCGAGGAAAAGAAGGCCAACCGCATCGCACAACGCTTCAACCGGGCGCTCAACACCATGTCGCATGGCCTTGTCATGCTCGGCCCGGACGGTCGTGTCGCGGTGGCCAATGCCGAGGCCGCGCATCTGATGTCGCTGAAGTCGCCGGATGCGCTGCTCGGTCGATCGATCCATGGTCTGTTGATGCGCGGTGTCGCCGGCGGCATGCTGGCACCCAAGGATTGCCGCTATATCGAGGCGCAGCTGACCCGCGCCCTGCGCGAGGGCCGCGACCGCAAGGTGCTGGTTTCCCTCGCCAACGGCCAGCACTACGAATTCTCGGCTCGCGAAGGCAGCCAGGAGCTGGGCGTCATCACCTTCGAGGACGTCACCGCCCGTGTCGAGGCGGAAGACAAGATCCGCTTCATGGCACGCTACGACAACCTCACCGGCCTGCCCAACCGCGCCTATTTCCACGAACTTATCGGCGAGGCCATGGCGTCCGGCGACCGCGACCGTCTCTGCGGCCTGGCGGTGCTCGACCTCGACGATTTCAAGAGCGTCAACGACACGCTTGGCCATCCGATCGGCGACGGTTTGATCTACGCCGTTGCCGAGCGGCTAGCCGCCATTGCCGGGCAGGGCATCACGGTCAGTCGTTTCGGCGGCGACGAGTTCATGATCTTTTTCGACCGCGTCGAGGATGAGAGCCATCTGACCAGCCAGCTCGACGAGATTTTCGCCGGCCTGCAAGGGGAAGTCGACGTCGCCGGTCACGGGCTGCGCATCCAGGCCAGCGGCGGCGCGGTGCTGTCGCGGGTCAGGGATACCGATGTCGACGCCATGATCGTCAAGGCGGACCTGGCGCTCTACAAGGCCAAGGAGCTCGGCAAGAACGGCTGGCGGCTGTTCGAAGCCTCGATGGATGCCGCCTTCCGCAACCGTCAGCTGATGAAGGCGGATCTGCGCACCGCCGTGGAAAGCAAGAGCTTGCGGGTGGTCTATCAGCCGATCGTGGCGATGAGCACCATGCGTATCGCCAGCTGCGAGGCGCTGTGCCGGTGGGATCATCCCGATCTTGGGCCGGTCTCGCCCAGCATCTTCATTCCTTTGGCCGAGGAAATGGGCATCATTTCCGAGATCAGCACTTTCGTGCTGCAGGCAGCCTGCGCCGAATGCGCCAAATGGCCGGACCAGACCAGCGTCTCGGTCAATCTCTCCGCCAAGGATTTCCGCAACCGCGACGTCATCCAGAAGGTTCGCGATGCGTTGGCCGGCTCCGGCCTCGCGGCCGGCCGGCTCGAGATCGAGGTCACCGAAACGGCGCTGCTCGACGACAAGTCGCTGACACGCCAGTACATCGAGGAGCTGAAGCAGATCGGCGTGCGCATCGCGCTCGACGATTTCGGCACCGGCTATTCGAGCCTGAGCTACCTGCACAAGCTGCCGCTCGACAAGATCAAGATCGACCGCTCGTTCCTGATGGACGTCACCCAGAATCCCCGTTCGCTCGAGCTGCTCAAGGGCATCGTCAACCTGTCGCGGCCGCTGGGGCTTTCGGTGACCGTCGAAGGTGTCGAGACCTTCGAACAGCTCAAGATCCTGGCGCTGCAGGTCAAGCCCGATCTCGTCCAGGGGTTCCTGTTCGGTTCGGCGCTCAGCGCCTCCGGCATCGAGACCATGTCGAACACGGTATGGCCCTTCGCCAAGGACATCAATACAGCCAAGAAAGCCGCACGCCGCTGACCGGTGCCGGGAGAGCGTCGCTTTTTCATAAAAATTTACGGATCGTTAACGTTAACGACCGGTAAACGACGTGCATCCCATTTTCATCTTTTACATCTCAGGGTCCCGTCGTAGGTTGAACTGCGGCGGAAACTTACGAGGGGTTAATTATGGATGCGCAGTTGGAAGCGCTTCGCCATGTGGCGGGCGGGGGTGAAGAAAATTCGCCCGACAGCATGTCGAGTTTCGCCCGCAATGTTTCGGCGATGCTTGAGCGGACGGAATATCGCCGCTGCGACAAGGGCGAAGACCTCGAAGACATCTACAGGTTGCGCTACAAGTCCTATCGGTTGAATGATATGGTGCCGGAAAACCCGGAACATATTGTGCATGACGAGCTCGACGAAGCTGAAAATTGTTCCAAGTTCGGCGTCTATATTGACGGCATCCTGGTCTCCACGGTACGCATTCATCATGCCTGCCGGGCCACGCCGCAATCGCCGTCTACAACTGTCTACGGCGACATCCTGCGCCCGATGCTGGCTGCCGGTGCGCACTTTGCGGATCCGAGCCGCTTTGCCGCCGACCCAGACTGGTCGAAGGTCTATCCGCAGATCCCCTACCTGACGCTGCGCCTTGCCGGAATGGCCTGCTTCTACTTCGACGCACCTTACTGTCTCTCGACTATCCGGCCCGAACATGCGGGTTTCTACCGTCGTATCTACTGTTCGGAGCAGATCGGCGAGCTGCGCGATTATCCGGGCCTGAACTACAAGGTCGTGCTCTATCGCGCCAATGTCGCTGCCATTCGCGAGCGGTCGTTCTCGCGCTTCCCGTTCTTCCGCTCCACATCTCTGGAGCAGCGCATGCTGTTCGAGACACCTGGTGCTGGAGAATTGGCGCCGCTGACCATCCTGCCGACTGCCAAGTATTTTCGCGAAGCTGCTTGAGATTAGGCGTTTTCGCGAAAACACTGGAGCTTTTCGGCCGGATACGCGTTCTGATGGCTCGGCGCGTTGTCGTCCTCGCTCTTGGTCGCCGAATCCACGGATATGCCAAAGGAATCCGACATGACCATTTCCACGCTTGCGCTCACCCCGCTCATCTCGCTGATCGCCGGCGTGCTGATCCTCGTGATGCCAAGGCTGTTGAATTATATCGTCGCGCTCTATCTGATCGTCGTCGGCCTGCTCGGGCTTTTCCCGCATCTTGCCGGCTGACATCGCCGGTTGAGGCAGCGCAAGCGTCCGCCTCGATCGCTTTCGGAGCATCTTTCCGATCAGGCACCCGGATCCGGGGGCGGCCTCCAGGGCCGCGCCGGCAGCCGGTTTCAATTTTCCTTTGAGGCAGTTGTCGGCTGCAATGCGGCAATAGCGCCATTGCTCTCGGCCCGGCTTTTCGCTATGTGCCTCAAAGATGTCTTCGAAGGGGTATTCCTATGGCTGATCACTCGCCGACCGGTCCTGTCGAACTGGGCGCGAAGATGGACTATGCCGAGCATGACCGCACCTATGCGGGCTTCCTCGCGCTGGCCAAATACGGATCGCTGTTTTGCCTCGCCCTCCTGTTGGCGATGGCTTTCGGCTTCTTTGCAGGCGGCTTCTTCTCGGCGACCATCCTGTTCGTGCTGATTCTGGCTGTCGGCGCCTTTATCCTCCGATAGATTTTTCCGACACCTTGTCCATGGCGCCGCCGCGAGGCCGGCCGGCGTCTTGCGGGAAGCAGCTTCCGGCCGAAAGGATCATGCGGTGGGACAGACGGTTTTCATCCCTCGTGAACTCGATGCCAACGAGCCGCGCGTCGCGGCCTCGCCTGACACGGTGAAACGGCTGGCGGCGCTGGGCTTCGACGTCGTTGTCGAGGCCGGTGCCGGTCTCAATTCGCGCATCATCGATACCGACTATGCGAGCGCCGGTGCCGCCATCGGCAAGGCTTCCGATGTCGCCAAGGCCGATGTGGTGCTGAAGGTGCGTCGGCCTGGTGATGCCGAGCTGAAGAGCTACAAGCCCGGTACGGCGGTCATCGCCATCATGGATCCGTATGGCAACGATGCCGCCGTGGCAGCCCTGGCCAAGGCCGGCGTCACTGCCTTTTCGATGGAATTCATGCCGCGCATCACCCGGGCGCAGTCGATGGACGTGCTGTCCTCGCAGGCCAATCTTGCCGGCTATCAGGCGGTGATCGACGGCGCTTCGGAATATGACCGGGCATTGCCGATGATGATGACGGCGGCCGGCACGGTGCCGGCGGCAAAGGTCTTCATCATGGGCGTCGGCGTTGCCGGTCTGCAGGCGATCGCCACCGCGCGTCGCCTTGGTGCGGTCGTCACCGCAACAGACGTGCGCCCTGCCGCCAAGGAACAGGTCGCCTCGCTCGGCGCAAAGTTCCTCGCCGTAGAGGACGACGAGTTCAAGGCCGCCGAAACGGCCGGCGGCTACGCTAAGGAAATGTCGAAGGAATACCAGGCCAAGCAGGCGGCACTCACATCAGAGCATATCGCCAAGCAGGACATCGTCATCACCACGGCGCTGATCCCCGGCCGGCCGGCGCCGAAGCTGGTGTCGGCGGCCATGGTCGCCTCGATGAAGCCGGGCTCGGTGCTCGTCGATCTGGCGGTCGAGCGCGGCGGTAATGTCGAGGGCGCCGAGGCCGGCAAAGTGGTGACCACGGCCAACAACGTCAAGATCGTTGGCCATCTCAATGTGCCCGGCCGCATCGCCGCGTCGGCATCGCTGCTTTACGCCAGGAACCTGTTCGCCTTCCTCGAAACGCTGGTCGACAAAACGACCAAGACGCTTGCCGTCAACCGCGACGACGATCTGGTCAAGGCGACGATGCTGACCGACGGCGGCAGGGTGGTTCACCCGAATTTCGTGAAGGCCGATCAGCAGCCCCATGTCGAGCCGGCCGCGATCCCGGCCAAGACCATGGTTGCCGACGCCTCGGACAAACCCGCTGCTGCAAAGAAAGCCGCGCCCAAGAAACCGGCCGCATCCAAGTCGCCCTCGTCGAAGTCGAAAGGCATTGCGTGATGGATCAGACCCTGCAGAAAGCCCTCGACCAGCTCGACCAAGCCTCCGCCGCCGTTCGGCTAGCGGTCCAGAATCTGGCAAGTGCTCCCGGCGCTGCCGATGCGGCGGGTGACGCCGCGCACGCGCTCTCCGGCGGCGCCATCGATCCCTTCGTCTTCCGCTTCGCCATCTTCGTGCTGGCGATCTTCGTCGGTTACTACGTCGTCTGGTCGGTGACCCCCGCACTGCACACGCCGCTGATGGCCGTCACCAACGCCATCTCCTCGGTCATCGTCGTTGGCGCGCTGCTTGCCGTCGGCATCGCCGCGTCCGGCATTGCCGCCGGCTTCGGCTTCGTCGCGCTGATGCTGGTCTCGGTCAACATCTTCGGCGGCTTCCTCGTCACCCAGCGCATGCTGGCCATGTACAAGAAGAAGGACAAGTAGAGCGCCATGAACGCCAACTTCGCGTCCTTCCTCTACCTCGTCTCCGGCGTCCTGTTCATCATGGCGCTGCGCGGCCTGTCGCATCCGACCACCAGCCGCCAGGGCAATCTCTACGGCATGATCGGCATGGGCATCGCCATCGCCACCACGCTGGCGCTGGCGACCCCGTCTGCCGGCCGCTTCGGCCTGATCGTGCTCGGCCTCGCCATTGGTGGCGGTGTCGGCGCCGTCACCGCGCGCCGCATCGCCATGACCTCGATGCCGCAGCTGGTCGCTGCCTTCCACTCGCTGGTCGGCCTCGCCGCCGTCATGGTGGCGGCCGCGGCCATCTATGCGCCGGAAAGCTTTGGCATCGGCACGGATGGCGACATCCATGCCCAGGCCCTGATCGAGATGAGCCTTGGCGTCGCCATCGGCGCGATCACCTTCACCGGCTCGGTCATCGCCTTCCTCAAGCTCGACGGCCGCATGTCGGGCAAGCCGATCATGATCGGCGGCCGCCACTTCGTCAACGCAGCCCTTGCCATCGCGCTCATCGTCTTGATCGTGCTGCTGGTCACCACCGAGTCCAAGCTGGTGTTCTGGCTGATCGTCGCGGCCTCGCTGGTGCTCGGCATCCTCTTAATCATCCCGATCGGCGGCGCCGACATGCCGGTCGTCGTCTCGATGCTGAATTCCTATTCGGGCTGGGCGGCCGCTGCACTCGGCTTCACGCTCGGCAATCTGGCGCTGATCATCACCGGTGCACTGGTCGGCTCGTCCGGTGCGATCCTGTCCTACATCATGTGCAAGGGCATGAACCGAAGCTTCATCTCGGTCATTCTCGGCGGCTTCGGCGGCGAGACGGCGGCGGTGGCCGACGACGGCATCGAGCGCACGGTCAAGCAAGGCTCGGCTGATGACGCCGCCTATCTGATGATGAACGCGCAGAAGGTCATCATCGTGCCCGGCTACGGCATGGCGGTCGCCCAGGCGCAGCATGCGCTGCGCGAAATGGCCGACAAGCTCAAGGCCAATGGCGTCGACGTCAAATACGCCATTCACCCGGTCGCCGGCCGCATGCCCGGCCACATGAACGTGCTGCTCGCCGAAGCCAACGTGCCTTATGACGAAGTGTTCGAGCTCGAGGACATCAACTCCGAATTCGCGCAGGCCGACGTCGCCTATGTCATCGGCGCCAACGACGTCACCAACCCGTCCGCCCGCGACGACAAGTCGTCGCCGATCTACGGCATGCCGATCCTCGACGTCGACAAGGCCCGCACCTGCCTGTTCGTCAAGCGCTCGCTCGGCTCCGGCTATGCCGGCATCGACAACACGCTGTTCTACAAGGACGGCACCATGATGCTGCTCGGCGATGCCAAGAAGATGACCGAGGAGATCGTCAAGGCCATGGATCGCTGATCGACGATCAGCGCTGAGACACGCCAAGAAACGCCCGGCTTCGCGCCGGGCTTTTTCTTGGCCGGGCTTTCTTGGCTTGACGGCGGTTTCAGCGCTACGATGACGACATTCCCGCCTCGCCGGCGGGATTGTCGTCGACGGAGACGTTGGTGCCCGACCCCATCGCATCGCCGCCCACCGGAAAAGCGCCGCGCAAACTTGGCCAGGCGGTGGTGATCGTGCATGGCATGGGCGAACAGCGGCCGATGGATACGCTGCGGGGCTTTGTCCAGGCGGTCTGGAGCCATGACCCCGCCCGCGCGCCGTTCTATGCCCATGTCGCCGATCCGGTCGATCCCGCTGGCGCGAAGATCAACCAGAGCTGGATCACACCCGATAGCCGGACAAATTCCTACGAGCTTCGGCGGATCACCACGCCTTACGATGTCGATGGCCGTCGCACCGATTTTTACGAGCTTTACTGGGCCGACATCACGCAGGGCACGACACGTGGCCGGCTTGCCGCCTGGGTGACAAATCTGCTTTGGCGCAAGCCCGGCGACATTCCGCGCGACGCCCGCAAGCTCTATCTCGCTACTCTTTTTGTCGTCATCGTCGTTCTGGGCGCGACGGTCGCGCTCGCGACCTCAGTCTGGCAGCAGTATATTTCCTTGGCCGCCGGCCTGCTCGTCACCATCCTGGCCTCGTTCATCATCTGGTCGGTGGACCGGTTTGGCCTTCCCTATTTTGGTGACGTGGCAGCCTATGTTCGGGCTGAAGCGGCGACGGTCGAGAAGCGCGCGCTGATCCGTGACCGCGGCCTGAGGCTGCTGAAGCGTCTGATGATGGACGATGGCTACGACCGGATCGTGCTGGTCTCGCACAGCCTTGGGTCGATGATCGCCTATGACCTGCTGCAGATCTTGTGGGCCGACTTCAGGCCCCGAAAACTGGAGGCCATTCGCGACAAGGCGAAACTGAAGGCGATCCGCGCCATCGACAAGGCGACGCTTGTTGCTGATGGCTCCGCATGGCCCGACAGCCTGGATGATCTCGCCGGCTTCCGGCGCGATCAGTGGGAGCTCTACCGGCAGCTGCGCAGTGGCGATGCCGACCATCGGCCATGGAAGATCAGCGATTTCGTCACGCTCGGCAGCCCGCTGACCCACAGCGAATTTCTGGTGACGCATAATCTCGCCGAATTCAGGCGCGGCATTGCCGAGCGGCTGTTCTCGGCATGCCCGCCGATTCCCGAAGGGGCGGCGGCCGGCGGCACCGTCCTTTATCAGGAAGGGCGCAGTCCTTCAGGCAAACCGCAGCGCGCTGTGCATCATGGCGCGGTGTTTGCTGCGACGCGCTGGACCAACATCTTCGACAGGGGCAATGGCTGGCTGACCGGCGACCCGATCTCCGGACCTATGACGGAGAATTTCGGCCCCGGCGTGGAGAATGTTCAGGTCGAACTGCGCGGCTCCCTCGGCCGCGCCTTCACGCACACGCTCTATTGGTCGCTGGCCGCAACCGGCGTCGAGGTCACCGTGCCGACTGGCGTTGCGTCGCGCTCGCATCTTGCCGTGCTGCGCGACGCTGTCGATCTCGGCCGCAAGCTGGAGCCGAGCCAAGCGGAAGCGCCGGCGATACCTCCCGAAAAATGAGAACGGCGAACGGGATCGAGACTCCACGCGCCGCCTGGCAATTCAAACAAAAATCCACCCCGGGGCTTTGGCCCGGAGTGGATCGATCTGCTTCAGGTTCAGATCAGCGGCTGGTCAGGAACACCGCTTCTTCGTCATCGCGCTGCCTGCCGCCGAGAGCGGCTGCTGCACTGGCGATGAAGGCGCCGATGACCAGCGACAGCGCACCAAGCAAGGCAAACGTCGCGCTGGCCTTCCTGGCGGTGTCGGCGGCCTGCTGCGCCTTGATCTTGGCGTCTTGAGCCTTGGCGAGGATCGCATCGACCCGCGCCTTGGCATCTGCTTCCGAAAGACCGGTACGAGCGGCGACCAGTTGCGACAGATAGGTCTTGTCGTCGGCCGAAACCTCGCCTGCAGCGGCGCCGGCGATCAGGATGCGCGAGGCCTGTCCGACCGCGGCGGCATCGCTGTCCGGATTGGCGGCCGCGAGCTTGCTCGCATCGGCTGGACGGAACAGCGAGTCTACCAGGTAAGACGTCGCATTGTCAGCAGCAGCGCCACCGGCATTGGCGGATGCACCGGCCGATGCACCCATGGCGGCGCCCGACGCCACGGTCGAGACTGCCTGCACGCTTGAGCCCACCGCGGCGGAAAGCGCCGAGCCCAAAACGCCGACGACGAGCAAGGTGGCCAGCGCCCAAGCGAGGAACCCGTGGGCGGTGTCACGGAAATAGACCTCGTCGGTGTGGATGCCGACCCATTTGGTGCGCAGGCGTCCGGCAAGGTAGCCTCCGACACCGGAGGACAGCCATTGCACGATGATCAGCCAGATCGCGGTGGAGACCGCGAACGTGGTCACTGACGCGCCGGAGCCCGACCAGGGCGACACCATGCTCAGCCCCAGCCCGGAACCGAGCAGCATGAGGATGAAGGTCAACGTCGAGGCCGCGAAGGCGCCGGCGATGATCGGTCCCCAACTGACGGCCGTGGCGGATGATTCTGTTGAAGTGGAAACGTCGACAGCCGATAGGGTGGACTGCATGAATTCCCCCTACCGTACGAAAAGCATGATCAGAATGATGATCGGAATCGGAATACCGAGCAACCAGAGCAAAATGCCACGTCCCATGAAGGCCTCCTGTGAGAAATTGTGATCGATGTTGTCACAATGTCCCGAGGGGACTTCCGTTCCGGCTGGTTATAAAATGATTTTGTTTGCCACGGGTGGAACAATTGACGCGCCGCAGCGCGCCAATGCCAAACGTCAGATATCCAGATTGGCGACCGACAACGCGTTGTCCTGGATGAACTCACGCCTGGGTTCGACCTCGTCGCCCATCAGCCGCGAGAACAGACTATCCGCGTCGGTGGCGTCATTGACCTTGACCTGCAGCAGCGAGCGCACGTTCGGGTCGAGCGTGGTTTCCCAGAGTTGTTCGGCGTTCATCTCGCCGAGACCCTTGTAGCGCTGCATGGTCAGGCCCTTGCGGCCGGTCGCGAAGACCGCGTTGAGCAGCGCCAGCGGCCCCGAGATGGGTTCCACAACATCCTTGCGGCGCAGCACCGGCGGCTCGCCATAGACCTCCGCAAGGCGCGGTGCATAGCGATCAAGCTGGCGTGCATCGGCCGAATTGATGAGCGCCAGATCAAGATGCGCATATTCCTTGACGCTGCGCACCGTGCGCTCGAACACATAGCCGCCGATGCCCTCGTTCGAGGTCGACATACGGCCGGTCCAGCCGCGTTCGGTGTCCTCGGCGATGATGTCGAGACGCTTGGCGACGCGCTCGGCCATGGCGTTGGCTTGGGCGAGATCGGTGAAGACGTCCGGGTTGAGGCCGCCGGCGATCGCCGCCTGTTCGACCACGCCCCTGTTGTAGCGCGTGTGCAGGCCGTTGATGAGCTGGCGCACCGCCAGCGCGTCGTCGATGGCGCCGCGCAAATCCTGTCCGATGCGAACCTCGCCCGAGCCAAGCGTAAGCGATGCTTCCTCCAGACCCGACCCGATCAGGAATTCCTCGAAGGCGCTCTCGTCCTTGATGTATTGCGAACTCTTGCCACGCGTCACTTTGTAGAGCGGCGGTTGGGCGATGTAGAGATGGCCGCGTTCGATCAGCTCCGGCATCTGCCGGAAGAAGAAGGTGAGCAGCAAGGTGCGGATGTGGGCGCCGTCGACATCGGCGTCGGTCATCAGGATGATCTTGTGGTAGCGCAGCTTGTCGGCGTTGAACTCGTCCTTGCCGATCGAGGTGCCGAGCGCGGTGATCAGCGTGCCGATCATTTCGGAGCCGAGCATGCGGTCGAAGCGGGCCCGCTCGACATTGAGGATCTTGCCGCGCAGCGGAAGAATGGCCTGGTTCTGGCGCGAACGGCCGCCCTTGGCCGAGCCGCCGGCGGAGTCACCCTCGACGATGAAGATCTCGGATTTCGCCGGGTCGCGTTCCTGGCAGTCCGCCAGCTTGCCGGGCAACGAGGTGATGCCGAGCGAACTCTTGCGGGTGATGTCGCGGGCCTTGCGTGCCGCCTCGCGCGCCGCGGCAGCCTGGATCACCTTGTCGATCACCACCTTGCCCTCGGCCGGGTGTTCTTCCAGCCAGGTGCCGAGCGCTTCGTTGACCAGCCCTTCCACCACAGGACGGACTTCCGACGAGACCAGCTTGTCCTTGGTCTGGGAGGAGAATTTCGGGTCGGGAACCTTGACCGACAGCACCGCCGTCAGGCCCTCGCGGCAATCGTCGCCGATCAGCCCCACTTTTTCCCTCTTGGTCAGCCCCGAGGATTCGCCATAGCCGGTGATCTGGCGTGTCAACGCGCCGCGGAAACCGGCCAGATGGGTGCCGCCGTCGCGCTGCGGGATGTTGTTGGTGAAGGCCAGCACGTTCTCGTGGTAGCTGTCGTTCCACCACATCGCCACTTCGACGGTGATGCCGTCACGCTCGGCCTTGATGGCGATCGGCTTGTCGATCAGCGGTTTCTTGACCCGGTCGAGATATTTGACGAATTCTTCCAGCCCGCCGTCATAGTGCAGTTCGTGGCGCACCACGTCGGCGTGGCGGGCATCGGTCAAAATGATGCGAACGCCGGAATTGAGGAAGGCGAGTTCGCGCAGCCGGTGCTCCAGCGTGCCGAAGTCGAACTCGACCATGGTGAAGGTCTCGGACGATGGGAAGAAGGTGATCTGGCTGCCGCTGCGTCCCTCATAGGTGCCCGGCTGCCTGTCCTGCTCATAGCTGCCCGTCGCCTTCAGCGGTGCGTCGGCATTGCCATGCGTGAAGCTCATCTCGAAGATCTGGCCGTTGCGGCGAATTTTCAACTTCAGCCACGCCGACAGCGCGTTGACCACCGAGACGCCGACGCCATGCAGGCCGCCCGAAACCTTGTAGGAATTCTGGTCGAATTTGCCGCCGGCATGCAGCTGCGTCATGATCACTTCGGCGGCAGAAATGCCTTCTCCGGTGTGGATATCGGTCGGAATGCCGCGGCCATTGTCGATCACGGTGACCGAACCATCGGGATTGAGCGTGACGGTGACGAGGTCGGCGTGACCCGCCAGCGCCTCGTCGATGGCGTTGTCGACCACCTCATAGACCATGTGATGCAGGCCCGAGCCGTCATCGGTATCGCCGATATACATGCCGGGGCGTTTGCGGACAGCATCCAACCCCTTCAAAACCTTGATGGAATCGGCGCCGTATTCGGCTTCAGCGCCGTTGTTGTTCTCGATCTGATCGCTCATGAAAACCTATTGTCTGGATGCCGCTTGCACGGCGCGAAAAATCGGCCCCGAATCGCGCCTCTGATATCGACTAGATATAGGCGCTAAAGGCGGTTTTTCCAAGGTTTGCAGGCATTTCCCAAGGGATGAGCCGGCTGTCCATGATGGGCTCTCGCCCGGCCCTATCTGGCTTTGGCCAGCCGGGCCCTGAGAAACTTGATCATGAACTTATATCGCGGCGCCAGCCGCCCGCTGCGGTCGAGCTCCAGCGTCATGTCGAGCGCTTGGGAAAGTACAGCCTTGGGGTTCTTGGCGACCTGAGCGTAATCGATCATGGCAACCACCAGGTCGCGCTGCCAGGTGGCGTTGTTCGGGTCGGACCGGGCAAGCTGCTGGCGGATGTCGAGACTGTCCTGGAAAGCCTGCCGCGCACCTTTGACGTCGCGCTGCTTGACTTTGAGCATGCCGATTTCGGACAGCGTGATCGACAGGTCGCGCTGCCAGTCGGCATTGGCCGGATCGAGCTTGGCAAGCCGGTCGGCAATAGTGAAACTGTCTGTATAGGCCTTGAGCGCTCCGGCGCGGTCGCCTTGCATGGCCAGAACACCGGCAACCTTTTCGAGGGAAACGGAAAGGTCGCGCTGCCAGTCCGTATTGTTCGGGTCGCCGGCCGCCAGCATGCGGGCTATTGCGAGCGCTTTCTGATAGGCAGCGAGTGCATCCGGCCATTTTTCCTGGTCGCCCAGCGCATTGCCGATCTTGGCGTTGCCGACCGACAGGTCGCGTTTCAACTCGCTGTTGTCGGGGTCGCGGTCCATCAGTTGCTCGACGATCGCATGGCCCGCCCGATAGGAAGCGAGTGCGCCTGCCGCATCGCCACGCTCGCGCTTGAGGTCGCCGATCGTCTCATGGCTGACCGAGACATCACGCTGCCGCTCGGCATCCTGCGGCTTCTTTTCGGCCAATGCCAATCGGATATTCAGGCTCTTCTCATAGGCCGCCTGGGCGTTGTCCAACTGGCCGGCGGTGCGCGCCAGCGCGCCGATCTCGTCATAGCTGATGGTCAGGTCGCGCTGCAGCTCGGCGCGCTCCGGTTCGTTATCGGCAAGCTGCTTCTTGATCGACAGGCTTTCCTGGTAGACCTGTGCGGCACCGGCCAGATCGCCTTGCGTCACCAGCACGTTGCCGATCTTGTCGTCGGCCATGGCGAAGTCGCCGAACCACGGCAGATGATCGGGCTCGGCCGCGGTGAGATCCCGGAGCATGGTCCTGGCGGCCTGATAGTTTTCCAGCGCTTGCGGCAGGTCGCCCTGCGCCAGCCTGATGTTGCCGAGCTTGATGTGGCTGACGGCGAAATCGCGCTTGACGCTCGGGTCGGTTTCTTGGGCCGAACGCAGCTCGAGATTGGACACCAGCGCTGCAAAGGCGCGGCCTGCCGCATCGGTGTTGCCGACAAGGGTGTAGAGCTTGCCGAGTTCGTCCAGCGTACGGATATGGCGGTCGGCGTCGTCCAGCGTCAGCGATGTCTGCCCGGCCTCGCCATAAAGGGCCAGCACCGATTCATAGTCCTTGATGGCGGTGGCGTAGTCGAGATCGGCGCGTGCCGCACCGCCGGACAGAAAACGCGTCGCCGCTTCGGATAGCGTGCGGCTGACGAAATTGGCCTTCAAGACGTTGCGCGAAACATTGTCGATATCGGCGGCCTTGGCGAGGATGGCACGCGCGCCATCGAAGGCGCCGAGCGAAAGCTGCTCCTCGGCCTGCCGGCGCAGTTCCGTCACCTGCGGATCATCGGAGGCGAGCGTTCTCATTTCGCTGCGCACCTTGACGAAGGCGTCGGCCGCCTCGCGCAGCCGGGCATTCAGGCTGTCCGCCGACAAATGGCTGGCATCGGAACTGATCAGCGCGCCATAGAGCGGCGCCAGCGGCATGTCGGCATCGCCGGCGATCTGCTCGACCTCACCGCGCATCTCCGGCGTCACATCGGCCATGGCAAGCAGCAGGCGTTCGCGCTCCGCCAGCTGTTCCTTGGCCGCTGCGGCAAAGAACAGTCTTGGCAGGCCGCTTTCGACGTACGGCAGCTGCTTGCCGCGCGACAGGTCATAGACCTCCTGCTGTACCAGCGTCAGCACCGAGCGGATCTCAAGCCCGTCGGTGCCGAGATATTTGGTCAGCGCTGTCGTGAAGGGCGAGTTCTGGCCGATGCCGTCGGCAGCCGTCTCGCCCGGTGCGGCGGAGAAGGCGAACAGGATGTTTTCGGCGCGGCCGATTCGGCCGAGACCCGGCCGGACTTTCTCCGCGACATCCTTTGCCAGCGATGTCGCGCCGCGCCCTTCACCGCTGCTTCCCGAAAAGGGATCGCTGCGGCAGGCGTCAAGCATGATCAGGCCGACCTTGGCGGTGGCGGTCACGGTGTCACGCACCTCCTCCAGCGGGAGGCTGGTTTTCTCCAGCGCATCGAGCGAGGAGGCGTCGGCATCGACCGGGAGCAGCCGGTTGTCGCCCGAGATTTCGACGCCATGGCCGGAGAAATAGACCAGCGCCACGTCGGCGCCTTTGGCATCCTCGCGAAAATCGTCGAGCGCGCGGCGCATGCGCCGCAGGTCGCGGTTGGTTTCGAGGACGACCTCGAAGCCGAGCTTCTTCAGCGCCGCTCCCATCGCCTCGCCGTCATGGACCGGATTGGCAAGCGGCGATCAGGCGGTAATCGTCGTCGGCTATGATCAAGGCCACGCGCCGCTCGGCTACCGCGGTGGCGGTGGTCATGAGCATCAGCAGCAAGGCAAAAAGCAGACGCAAGTCGAACCGCCCCCCGGCTTGTTCATTTGCGCGAACATTCCACCTCTTTATGGCATGAGCAAGCCGCGCTTTCGGTGCAAAGCCGGCGCTTTCAGGCAGCTCGCATCGGCTTCAATGCCTCGCTCCAGCGCAACAACTCGTTGAGCATGGTTTTGGCTCCGCCCTGCACCTGTTCGCTGGCGTTGAAAGCGCCGTTCTCATCGAGCAGTTTCTGATACATCGGCAGCGCGACGCCTTCCGAGATTGGCATTACACCCACCGAGGTCAGCAGCGGCTTAAGCGCTTGCGCCGCGCGCAGGCCGCCGGAGACGCCGCCATAGCTAAAAATGGCGGCAGCTTTGTACTTCCATTCGCGCGAGAGATAGTCGATCGCGTTGACGATCGCGGGCGCCACGAAATAATTGTATTCCGGCGCCACGAAGACAAAGGCGTCGGCGGCATCGATGGCCTTGGACCAGGCTTTGGTATGGTCGTTCTGGTAGTTGCCAAGCTTCGGGTGATGCGGTTCGTCCAGCACCGGAAGCTTGAACGTATCGATGTCGGTCAGTACCGGCTCGAATTTTCCATGCTCGCGCGCGAACCTCTCCAGCCACTCGGCGAAAACCGGTCCGGCGCGGCCAGGCCGCGTGCTGCCAATGATGATGTTCAACTGGTGCTTCAAGGCGGGCTCCTAGGTCTGGCGGTATCTGTTGGTGACTGTGACCTACGGCAGGGCACGGCTGCGGACAAGGCGACACCGCCGGGGCGGCGTTCACAATCGGCTGAACAGACTGTCTGCCGCGATGTCCCGGGTTGCACGGTTGGTGCCTGCCGTTCAGTCACATGGACGCCCGGACTGCCAGCCACTACATTGAGGTATCAGCGGAGCAGCCCATGGACATCCAGCCCGCCCCTTTCGTCCCCCCGGCGCCGAAGCCGCGCACGACGCCGCCCTCGACGCTGGAGATGATCCGCATCGTCTACCGCAACCCGCTCGAGCTGTGGGGGGAGCATACCTACAACGAGCCCTGGATTTCGGTGAATGGCATTGGTGGACATCTGGTCGTCGCCAACGACCCCGGCCTGATCCGCCATGTGCTAGTCGACAACGCCAAGAACTACAAGATGGCGACGGTGCGCCAGATGATCCTGCGGCCGATCCTGCGCGACGGCCTGCTCACCGCCGAGGGCGAGGTCTGGAAGCGGTCGCGCAAGGCGATGGCGCCGGTGTTCACGCCGCGTCACATCTTCGGCTTTGCCGAGCCGATGCTCCGGCGCACGCAGGAATTCGTCACCCGTTACGAAGATGGCGGCACGTCTGATATCGCCCATGACATGACGCTGCTTACCTACGACATCCTGGCCGAAACGCTGTTCTCCGGCGAGATCGCTGGCGAGCCGGGCAGTTTCGCCAACGAGATCGACCGCCTGTTCGAGACCATGGGCCGCGTCGATCCGCTCGACCTGTTGCGGGCGCCCGACTGGATGCCACGGCTGACCCGCATCCGCGGCCGCAAGACCATGGCCTATTTCCGCAAGATCGTCACCGATACCGTCAAGATGCGCGAAGCGAAATTCAAGCGCGATCCCGATGCCGTACCACAGGATTTCCTGACGCTGTTGCTCAAGGCCGAGGGGCCCGACGGGCTGACGCGGGGGGAGGTCGAAGACAACATCATCACCTTCATCGGCGCCGGCCACGAGACGACAGCGCGCGCGCTCGGCTGGACGCTCTATTGCCTTGCGGAATCACCTTGGGAGCGCGACCGGGTCGAGCAGGAGATCGACCGGGTGCTGGCGCGCGAGCCCGATCCGACGAAATGGCTCGACGCCATGCCGTTCACGCGTGCGGCTTTCGACGAAGCGCTCAGGCTTTATCCGCCGGCGCCGTCGATCAACCGCGAGCCGATCGAGCCGGAAATGTGGAAGGGTCTTTATATCCCGAAGCACGCCGCGGTGCTGGTGATGCCGTGGGTCGTCCATCGCCACAGGAAGCTTTGGGACAGGCCCGATGCCTTCCTGCCGGAGCGCTTCCACCCGGGAAACCGCGAAAAGATCGACCGCTTCCAGTATCTGCCGTTTGGCGCGGGTCCGCGCGTCTGCATCGGCGCCAGCTTCGCCATGCAGGAGGCGATCATCGCGCTCGCCATCATGCTGTCGCGCTTCCGTTTCGACACCACCGCCGAAACGAAGCCCTGGCCGGTGCAGAAACTGACCACACAGCCGCAAGGCGGTTTGCCGATGCGGGCGACGCCCCGCTAGAGCAGTTCACGTTTTGACGGAAGCGTAGCCTGCGTTTGCGAAGTAGTTCTTGCATTCGGCTGCCTCGATGGTTTCGACGAGGTGGCCGATATGGCGCCAAGTGTCCTCGACGGTGCGTTTCTGAGCCTGGCGCATCCAGTGTTTGATCTTGGCGAAGGCCTGCTCGATCGGATTGAGGTCTGGAGAGTAGGGCGGCAGGTACCAAAGCCTGGCGCCGGCAGCCTTGATCATTTGCCTGATGGCCGCCGACTTATGACTTCCCAGATTATCCATGACGACGATGTCGCCTGGCTTCAGCACGGCGACGAGTTGCTGTTCTACATAAGCGCGGAAGCATTGGCCGTTGATTGGTCCGTCGAAGACGCAGGGTGCCGCGAGCCGATCCCAGCGCAGCGCGCCAAGGAAGGTCAACGTGCGCCAGTGGCCGTGCGGAGCCAAGCCGCGCAGCCGCTTGCCCTTCGGCCCCCAACCTCGCAACGGAGCCATGTTGGTCTTGATCCAGGTCTCATCGATGAAGACCAGGCACTGTGGATCGAGATCGGTTTGCCAAGATCGCCATCGCTGGCGCCTTCGGGCAATATCAGCGCGGGCCTGCTCAAGGGCGAACAGCGTTTTTTTTGAAGCTCAGGCCCTCGCGGCGCAGGAACAGCCACACCGCGTTGTGGGAAACCTTCACCCCACGGCCAGCCAACTCATCCTTCAGACCATGCAGCGTCAGATGCGGCATCTCACGTATACGCGCCTCGATGAAGGCACGGTGCGGCTCAAGCACCCTCTTGCGATGTCCACCCATCTTGCCCGGCGCCACCGAGCCGGTCGTCCCATGGCGCTGCAACAGCTTCACCGCGGCCGAAATCGAAATGCCGAACCGTTTGGCGGCAGACCGGCGGCTTTCACCACTCAAAACCGCCGCCACAACCCGCTCGCGAAGATCATTGGAAAGAGGTCGGGTCATCAGATGCTGGCCTCCACTCCAGCCAGCATCTTGAATCACAAAACCGACAAATCGGGAATCCCCTTCGATTCCATCAAGCCGTGAACCGCTCTAGGTGTGCTGATATTCAGGTGATGCCGGCCTGCGAACGATGGCTTCCCGCGCTTCCGGCCTTCGCCGGCCGAAGCACTCATAGTTGTGGCAGTTAAGGCTACGGCCGGCGTAGGCCGGTACTCACGTACCAAAAGTACGCTCCGTTCCAGTTCTCGGAATCCACCGGTCTCGGGCTCGGCCTGACCTGAACCTCAACACACCTTCAAGCTGGGAACTATGCCGCGGGCTTGCGCTGCTGGAACTGGCCGGCGGCGCGGTAGCGCCAGAGGTAGCTGGGCAGGATCGTCGCGATCGATTGCGGCTGGATGCCGAGCCCGGCGAGCGTCCGGTTGGCCTTGGCCGCCGCGTCCGAAACGATGTTGTGTTCGCGCAGCTGTATCACCTGGTCCTTGGTCAGCAGCGGATTGGGCAGCAAGCCGAGGATCGATGCCTGGATGTTGGCCACCCACCACGGCACCGGCACGAGCAGGCGCTTGCGCTCGATCACTGCGAGCAGCTCTTCCATGCACTCCTTGAAGGTGAGCACCTTCGGTCCGCCGAGTTCATAGATCTGGCCACCGTCGACCTTACCGTCGACCGAGCGCGCCACCGCTTCGGCGACGTCGCCGACATAGACCGGCTGGAACTTGGTCTGGCCGCCGCCGATCAGCGGCAGCACCGGCGAATAGCGCGCCATGTTGGCGAAGCGGTTGAAGAAGCTGTCCTCGGGTCCGAAATTGATCGACGGCCGGAAGATCACGGCGTCCTTGATCGTCTCCAGGACGGCCTTTTCGCCAAGCGCCTTGGTGCGCGCGTAGTCCGATCCGGACTCCAGGTCGGCGCCCAGCGCCGAAATGTGGGTAAGGCCGGCGCCCACCGAGCGGGCGGCCTCGGCCACCGCGCGGGCGCCGAACTCGTGGACGGCGGAGAACTTCTGTCGGCCGCTCTCATGCAGGACGGCGACCAGATTGACGACATGGTCGGCCCCTTGCACGGCGCGGTCAACCGACCAGCGTACGCGCACATTGGCCTGCACCGGCTGGATCTGGCCGACATTGCCGAGCGGCTGCAGATGGCCAGCGAGATCGGGCCGCCGACAGGCGACCCGGATGCGATAGCCGCGCCTGGCCAGCGCGCGCACGACATGGCGGCCGACAAAGCCTGACCCGCCAAAAACGACGACGAGCTTTGGGGTCTGCAGGATTTCGGTCATGGCTGGCTCCGGCGCTCGCAAGCTTGGCTGAAGCCGTTTCATAATCCGTTTCGCACCAAAGGCAAAGGGCGACGCGTGGTCGCTGCCAACCTTGTTTCAGAGCAATTCCAGGAAAAGTGTGAAGCGGTTTTCCGTCCGGAATTGATTCAGGACAAAGAGCGGTCAGAACGCCTTGCCGATGCGGGCGTCGACCGAATGGCGGTTGCCGCCGCGAACGACGAAGAAGAGCAGGATTGCCGCCCACAGCAGCGACTTTTCCGCGCCTGAAAAGCCCTCGCCCATGGTCACCCAGTGGAACCAGACCGTGACCAGCAGCACGATCAGGCCGGCAAAGGCAGCTGGCCGTGTCAAAAGCCCGATGGCGATGAAGATGCCGCCGAAGAATTCGGTGCAGGCTAGGAGCAACGACCATAAGGCGCCCGGATAGAAGCCGAGGCCCTCGACCATTTCGGCGGCGCCGAAAGGATTGGTGATTTTCTGCGAACCATGGATGGTGAGAAACGCACCGGCGACGACGCGAAGAACGGTCTCCGCACCATCATGCAAGGCTGCGTAAAGCCTGCCAAGGGTTGGAATGACGAGGCTGTTGCGGGGATTGTCCGTGCTTGCCGACATTGTGGCTCCTCTGTTTGCTCAATCAACGCAAACGGCCGATCGGGTTGGGCGAAGTCAAATAAACAAAAGTTGACCAGAATACGAATGTTTTGCCGTTGTGCGGTCAGAACGCAGAAAACCCCGCCGAAGCGGGGTTTTCCGGGTGACATCCATGCGAAGTCAGGGGCCGACGGAGCGGCCTGACCTGAGACGGTATCAGGAGGGCGTGAAGCAAGTACGCCCACCCCAGCCCTGAACATCCGACATGGTGCCGCCGACCTTCTTGCAGGCCGTGACGAAATCGGCGCTGCAGTTGGCGAATTTTGCATGGCCGTCCTTGCAGTAATGATCCTCGATGGCGCCGCCGCTCGGGGCGGTGATGACGCCCGGGCTGGACGGCTTGACCGGCGCGGCCTTCAGAGTGGCTGCCTGTGTGGCACCCATGAACGAGCCGAGAAGAAGGACGGCGGTCAGCATGGTGATCTTGGTGTTGGTCAAGGTAATTTCCTTTTGATTTGGATTGAGTTTTCCGAGGCGCAAAGGACCATCCTCCGCGTGAAACAGGCTTTCGCTTTCGGTTTGCTGCTTCCCTCGGTGTGGATCGGGCAAGCTCGCCTTGCCCTGGACAAAGCTGTGTCGCTGTGGTGCGCAGAAAGGTTCAGCGGCGCGCAAAAAAAATCGCCCCGCGCCGCGCCTCTGGCGGGCAGATCTGAGATAACTATCTGATATCTAACCGGTTATTTAGGAAGAATAGCGGGCGGCGAATTCGGAAATGCGCTGCACCACGGCCTTGGAGGCGGTGATGCCCCGCGCTTGCGCCTTCTCGGCGGCCTCTGCCCGGGCACGGCCGGGCACATGCACGCCGAAGCGCCGCCGCAGCCGGTCGAGTTGGTCCTTCATCCGCTGCTCGAAATCAGGATCGAGCAGCTTGGGCTCGACGGCAAGCACGAACAGCCCCGTGCCGGGGCTGTTCGGTCCGCCGCTGAACCATGGCGCGTCGAGCGACCAGTTGGCGCCCGACAGGCCCGCTGCCAGCACTTCGACCATCAGCGCGATGTTGGCGCCGCGCTGGCCGCCGAAGGCAAGCATGGCGCCCTTCATGGCGGCGGCCGGATCGGTGGTCGGGTTGCCGCTGGCGTCCAGCGCCCAGCCTTCGGGGATTGTCTTGCCGTCCTCGGCCGCCTTGCGGATGTTGACGAAAGCGGTGGCGCTCGACGACTGGTCGATGACCAGCGGCGCGCCGTCGGCCGCGGGTGCGGCAAACGACATCGGGTTGGTGCAATAGACCGGCTTGACCGAGCCGGAGCCGGCAAGCACGGCCGGGCCGTTGGTGGCAGCGAACGACACCAGTCCTTGTGCTGCCAGCCTGCCGGTGAAATAGCCGAGAGCGCCGCATGTATAGGCGTTCTTTTGCGAGAAGATGGCGACGCCGAACAGTTTTGCCGCCTTGGCGAGGTCGTCGATGGTGCGGTCGAAGCCGGTATGCGCCAGCCCACCACGTGCATCGGAGAGATAGACCGCCAGCGCCGGCCGGGTGATCACCGGATCGGCATTGCCGTCGATACGTCCGGCTTCCAGCGCCTCGAGGTAGTCGACGAAATGCGACAGTCCGACGGAGGAAAGCCCTTCGGCCTCGGCGGCGATGATCGAAGCGGTGAGCGATTGTGCCGCTTCCTCATTGGCGCCGGCGCCAAGTGCCGCCATCCGGCACAGTCCTTTTGCTTGGTCGAGACTGAGTTGCATCGCAATGAGTTCCTAAGTGAGTAGCGAATAGGGAATAGCGAATAGGGAAATGGCAAGCTACTGGCTATCGCGCGTCCCCGATTACTATTCGCTATTCGCTTCTAACCAATTTTGTTCGGGATCCTGGCCTCGATCCTGCCGAGGGCGAAGACCAGAATACCGGTGATCGTCATGTAGATCAGCGCCAGCAGCAGCAAGGGCTCGTAGGTGAGGTAGGTGTCCTGCCGCACCTTGGACGAAACGGCGAAGATGTCGATGACGCTGATCGTCGCCACCAGCGGCGTCGACTTCAGTTGCAGCACGGTCTCGCCGGTCAGCGTCGGCAGCGCCCGGTAGATGGCCTGCGGCAGCCAGATGCGCCGGAATGTCTTCCAGCGGCTCATGCCGAACGCACGCGCGGCTTCGAGTTGCCCTTTGGGCACGCCCGCAAAGGCGCCACGCATCACCTCGCCCTCATAACCGGCGAAAGACAGGGTCAGCGCCAGCACCCCATAGGGCCAGGCTTGCCGCAGATACGGCCACATCCAGGATTCGCGGATCCACGGATATTGCGGAAACAGTGAACCCAGGCCGTAATAGAGCAGCCACAGCTGGATCAGCAGCGGCGTGCCCCGGATCACCGTGCAGAACACCTTGGCGGGCGCGGCGAACCAGAACGAGCCGGTGGCCTGCGCCAGCCCGAGCGGCACGGCGAGCAGGAAGCCCAGCACGCAGGTGACGGCCAGGATCCACAGCGAGCGCCAGATGCCGATCAATCCCATTTCATAATACTGCGGCAGCCAGTCCCAGCGCATGAAAAACGCCGCCGACAGAACCAGGCCCAGTGCGATCAGGATCAGCACGATGCGGTGCGGCTGCAGCCACAGCGACGTTCGCGCGACGGCGTTGATGATGGCCGCTTCGTTGGCCATCAGCGCGCCTCCTTGAGCGAAGGCATGCCGCGCCGCGACCAGGCCTCGACCCGGCCGATGATGAGATTGGAGAACAGCGACAGCAGCAAATAGAGCACGCCCGCGGCGAAAAAGAAGGTGAAATAGGCTTTGGTGACACCCGCGGCCTGCCGCGTTGCCAGCGCCAGCTCGTAGAAACCGACGACCGCCAGCAACGCGGTGTCCTTGGTGGCGATCAGCCAGAGATTGGCGAGGCCCGGTATGGCAAAGGGCAGCATTGCCGGCAAGGTGATGCGCCGCAGCATCAGGCCGGGAGACATTCCATAGGCGCGGGCGGCTTCAATTTGCCCCTGAGGAATGGCCAGGATCGCGCCGCGTATCACCTCGGTCGAATAGGCGCCCTGGACAAAGCCGAGCACGGCGATGCCGGCGGCAAGGCCGCTGATGTCGACACGTTGATAACCCATTGCCGTCAGCGCCTGGTTGATCAGGTCGGTTCCGGCATAATAGAGCAGCAGGATCAGCACCAGTTCGGGCACGGCGCGAACGATGGTGGTGTAGACCGCCAGCAGATCGCGCACCACCGGGCCGCCATAGAGCTTGCCATAGGCGCCGCCGGTGCCGATCAGAAGGCCGAGGCATGTGGCGCCCAGCGCGATCTCGATCGAATGGAGCAGCCCAACCAAAAGAGCCCCGCCCCAGCCCGGCGGGTAGGGCGAGAGAAGTTCGATGATGCCGGCCGCGGAGGCCGAAAGAAGTGCGTCGATCAGCGTCGCCCCCGGATTGCTGGCGTCAGCCGCTGGCCATTCTCGTCAGCGGTTTCGGCGAAACCGCACGGCGGGATGCCGTGCGGTTTTTGCTCATGCGTGGGCGGTGTCAGTTCGACTGCGGGTTGTCACCATAGACGTCGAAATCGAAGTACTTCTTGGTGATCTCGGCATATTTGCCGTTGGCGCGGATGGCCTTGATGCCGGCGTTGATCTTGTCCCTCAGCTCGGTGTCTTCCTTGCGTACACCGGCGCCGACGCCGGGCCCGAGCACCTCGAGATCCGGGGCAACCATGCCCTTCAGGTCGCAGCAGGCCTTGCCCTGGTCGGATTTCAGGAACGCATCGAGCGCGATCGAATCGGCCTGCACCGCATCGAGACGGCCGGCGGCAAGATCCTGGTTGGCTTCGTCCTGGGTCTGGTATTCCTTGATCTCGGCCGCCTCGGTGAAGTGCTTCTTGGCGTAGACGGCGTGGATGGTCGAAACCTGCACGCCAACGATCTTGCCCTTGAGGTCGGCGGGTGCGGAGCCGAATTTCTGGTCCTTGGGGCCGATGATGGCGGTCGGGGTGTTGTAGTACTTGTCGGAGAAGTCGATCGTCTTCTTGCGCTCGTCGGTGATCGACATCGAGCTGGCGATGACATCGATCTTCTTGGTCGTCAGCGCCGGGATGATGCCGTCCCAGGCAACCGGGGTGATGACGCAATCAAGCTTCTCTTCGGCGCAGACAGCGTCGATGAAATCGATCTCCCAGCCGACCCACTTGCCGGAAGCATCGGGCGAGGTGAAGGGTGGATAGGGCTCGGCGGCGACGCCGATCTTGACCGGATCGGCCTTGGCCACGCCCATGGCGGCGACGCCCAGCAGCAGCGCTGCGGCGAATGTCTTCAGAACAGTCTTCATTTCACGACTCCCAGTTTGTTGTTGGTTCCCGGTTTTCTTCCGTCCCGGCCTGTCCTAGCCGATGTTGCGGATGAACTGCTTCAGCCTTTCGGATCTGGGCGCGCCGAAGATCTGCTCCGGCGGGCCTTCTTCCTCGACCAATCCATTGTAGAGATAGACGACATGCGTCGCGACCTCGCGGGCGAACTTCATCTCGTGGGTGACCAGCACCATGGTGCGGCCTTCGCGTGCTAGGTCGCCGATCACCTTCAGCACCTCGCCGACCAGCTCGGGATCGAGCGCCGAGGTAGGTTCGTCGAACAGCATGACGCGCGGATTGATGGCCAGCGCCCGGGCGATCGCGGCGCGCTGCTGCTGGCCGCCCGACAGATAGGCCGGATAGACGTCGCGCTTTTCGGCCAGCCCAACGCGAGCGAGCAGCTTTTCGGCCTCGCTGATCGCGACATCGCGCTTGATGCCAAGCACATGCACGGGAACCTCGATGACGTTTTCGATCAGCGTCATGTGGCTCCACAGATTGAAGTTCTGGAACACCATGCCGAGCTTGGAGCGGATGCGCTCGATCTGCTTGCGATCGGCCGGAATGGTGTGGCCGTGGCTGTCGGCCTTGAGCTTGATCTCCTCGCCATTGACGCGAATGATGCCGCTGGTCGGGTTTTCCAGGCAATTGATGCAGCGCAGCAGCGTCGATTTGCCCGAGCCTGAGCCGCCGATGATGGCGATGACCTCGCCGTCGCGCGCCGACAGCGAGACGCCCTTCAGCACATGCAGCTCGCCGAACCTCTTGTGCAGGTTCTCGACATGGATGGCTTCGGCGGCGCCGTCTTGCGCCGTCTGTTTCAGTGCGGGTGCGGCGCCTTGCGCCATCCCGGATGCGGCGCTTGTAGCCGTCATCCCTTCGACGCTCCACGGAGCGGTCGAGCCCGTCGCTGCTGGTATCTTTTACCCATTACCCGTCACTGGACAGAGTTCCCATTCTCAGGATGGACCGTTCCGCTTGCCTCCGTCAACCATGGTTTTTGGACTATTGATCACGGCTTGCTGTAGTGGTTAGTGGCGGCAACGGACGTTTCGGGAGAATTGAGTGGGCAAATCATACGGGTCGCAGTCCATGGCCGGACCCCTGAAACGCGTGCTGATGCGGTCCGCCGCCAGCGCCATGCGTCATGCCGGGGCACAGGAATGGCACTATGGTCCGGGTTTCGATCCGCAAAAGGCCGCAGCCCAGCATGAGCGGTTGACCAGCATGGTCGCGGCTTCCGGCGCCGAGATCGAATGGCTGACGGATGCCGATGACAGGCTGGCCGATTCGGTCTTCACCCATGATCCGTCGCTGATGACCGATCATGGCGCGATTATTCTCTCGATGGGCAAGGCGCTCCGCAGGGCCGAGCCAGGTCTGCATGAGACGGCCTACAAGCGCATGGGGGTCCCCATTCTCGGCCGGATCGACGATCCGGGCCAGGTGGAAGGCGGCGACTGCGTCTGGGTCGATGCAAACACGCTGGCCGTCGGCCGTGGCGTGCGCACCAACCAGGATGGGATCCAGCAGCTTTCGAACCTGCTCTCGCCCAAGGGCATTTCAGTTTTTGGCTTCGACCTGCCGCTCTGGCACGGCGAGGAGGCCTGCCTGCATCTGATGTCGGTGATCAGTCCGCTCGCCGACGATCTGGCGCTGGTCTACGCTCCCTTGCTGCCGGCCGCCTTCTACCAGTTGCTGCGGGCGCGTGGTATCAAGCTGGTCGAGGGCGATGCCGACGAATTCTTCGCTTCCAACGGGCTCAGCCTCAACGTGCTGCCGACCGCGCCGCGCCAGGTCATCGCCGTCGCCGGCTTTCCCAGGACGGCGGCTGCCATGCAGGCAGCTGGCTGCGTGGTTTCCACCTTCGATGCGGATGCGCTCTGCATCGCCTGCGAAGGCGGCCCGACCTGTCTGACGCGGCCGGTGCTGCGCCAATGACCGCCACTGGGACCACCACTGGGACCAGCATTGGGATCACTGTCGGCGAAGCGCTTATTTCGCTGCTCGAAGCCCATGGCGTCGACACGGTCTTCGGCATCCCCGGCGTGCACACGGTTGAACTCTATCGCGGGCTGGCGCGCTCGAAGATCCGCCACGTCACGCCGCGCCACGAACAGGGCGCCGGCTTCATGGCCGACGGCTATGCGCGCGCCAGCGGCAGGCCGGGTGTCGCCTTCGTCATCACCGGACCGGGGCTGACCAACACCATCACCGCCATGGGACAGGCACGCGCCGATTCGGTGCCGATGCTGGTCATCTCCGGCGTCAACGCCATGCCGACGCTGGGCAAGGGGCTGGGTTTTCTGCACGAACTGCCGGACCAGCGCGGCATGATGGAGAAGGTGGCGCTGTTTTCGCAGCGCGTTACCGAGGCCAGCGAATTGCCCGGTGCTCTGGCGCAGGCCTTCGCCCTGTTTTCATCGGCGCGGCCCGGCCCGGTGCATATCGAGATCCCGACCGATGTCATGGTCAAGCCGGCGGATGGCATCGCTGCCATGCTGAGCAATGTGATGCCGCCCGCGCCGGAAGGTGCTGCAATTGCCAGCGCTGCTAAACTCATCGCGGCTGCGCGCCGTCCGCTGATCCTGGTTGGCGGCGGCGCCAAGCGTGCCGAAGCGCCATTGCGGCGTCTGGCCGAACGGCTGGGAGCGCCGGTCGTCCAGACTGCCAATGCGCGCGGCCTGCTGCATGCCCATCCGCTTTGCGTGCCCGCCAGTCCCAGCCTGAAGGCGGTGCGGGCGCTGATGGCCGACGCCGACCTGGTCATTGCCGCCGGCACCGAATTCGGCCCGACCGACTATGACGGGTACAGCGATGGCGGCTTCGTCCTGCCCGCCAATCTGATCCGCATCGATATCGGTGCCGACCAGCTTGCCCGCCGCCCGGCGACGGTGTCGATCCAGGCCGATTGCGCCGAGGCGCTCGAAGCGCTGCTTCTGGAAACTGGCCATGTCCCGGCAAGCGAGGGCGGTTCGTCGCGCGCCGCTGCTACACGAAAAGCGGCCTTTGCCGAGCTCAATCCGACCCTGCAGGCGCAAGTGCGTGCCGTCGAGATGATCCGCGGCGCTTTGCCGGGGGCACTCATCGTCGGCGATTCGACACAGCCGATCTATGCCGCCAACCTCTACTACGACCATGATCGCCCCGGCGGCTGGTTCAATGCCGCCACCGGCTTCGGCGCGCTCGGCTATGGCCCGCCGGCAGCGATTGGCGCCGCCCTTGCGGTGCCCGATGCGCCGGTCGTCTGCCTGACCGGGGACGGCGGCTTCCAGTTCACGCTGCCGGAACTGGGCGCCGCGCTCGATGCCCAGGCGCCGGTCATCTTCGTCGTCTGGAATAACAGAGGCTATCGCGAGATCGAAACCTCGATGCTCGATGTCGGCGTCGAGCCGATTGGCGTATCGCCGGCGCCGCCGGATTTCTGCAAGCTGGCTGAGGCCTATGGCATCGGCGCCGAACGGCTTGTCAATATCGACAGTTTGGCGGACGCGCTGAAACGCGCGCGGGCCACCGGACTGCCGAGCGTCATCGAAATCACGGTTGACTGAAGCGCGTGCTTCCCGTCCCGGCTGGCATGACCCACGGCTGCCCGGTGGGCGGACGCATGCAAAGACGCGACAACTGCCATGTCGAGATTTCAATTGAGTGACGGCGCGAAAGGCGCGACGCTTCGCGTCGGCGTGGCATAGAAACGACCTAACGATAAAAAAATGACAGGAGCGTCCAAGATGACGGAAACACTTGAAGGCAAGCATATCGTCGTGACCGGCGGAACCGGTGCGCTCGGCGGTGCGGTTGTCGGCAAACTGCTGAGTGACGGCGCGATCTGCCATGTGCCCAACGCCCATGCCGCCGCCCCCACGCATTTCCCCTTCACCACGCATGACCGTGTCGAACTGGTGCACAATGTCGATCTCTCGGACCCCGCCAAGGTCGAGGCGTTCTACAGTCAGGTTCCAGGCCTGTGGGGTTCGATCCACCTGGCCGGTGGTTTCACCGCGGCACCGGTGGAAAAGATCGAGTCGGCGTCCTTTGCCGAGATGATGGACACCAATGCACGCACTGCCTTCCTGTGCTGCCGCGCCGCGGTCCGCTCGATGCTGGCGTCGGACACGGCGGGCCGTATCGTCAACGTCACCGCGCGCGCCGGGCTCGATCCGCGGCGCGGCGCCGGCATGGTCGCTTACGCGGCTAGCAAGGCGGCGGTGGCGGCAATGACGGTGGCGATGGCCGAGGAGCTGAAGCACAAGGGCATCCTGGTCAATGCCGTGGCGCCGTCGAAGCTTGATACGCCGGCAAATCGCGCTGATATGCCGGATGCCGATGCCACCAAATGGGTCAGCCTCGAAGCCGCCGCCGAAGCCATCGCCTACCTTGCCTCGCCGGCCAATCAGGCGATGAGCGGCACGTTGGTGCCGCTTTACGGCCGGGCATAACCTTCCAACCTTTCACGTCGGTCAAAGAAAAACCCCGCCGGATCGCTCCGGCGGGGTTTTGTTTTCGGGCCGGTGCGAAGGGCTTAGCTGCCCTGCTTCTTCAGCGCGGCACCCAGGATGTCGCCCAGCGAAGCGCCGGAGTCGGTCGAACCGTACTGAGCGACGGCTTCCTTCTCTTCGGCGATTTCCAGCGCCTTGATCGAGACCTGCAGCTTGCGGGTCTTCTTGTCGAAGGCGATGACGCGGGCATCGACCTTCTGACCGACGGTGAAGCGCTCGGGGCGCTGCTCGTCGCGGTCACGGCTCAGATCGGAGCGCTTGATGAAGGTCTCGATGCCGCTGTCGACCAGCCGCACTTCCAGACCGCCATCCTTGACGCCGATGACTTCACAGGTGACGACCGCGTTCTTGCGCAGTTCGCCTGAAGTCGCTGCTTCGCCGACCGTATCCTTGGCCAGCTGCTTGATGCCGAGCGAGATGCGCTCCTTGTCGATGTCGACGTCGAGCACCTGCGCCTTGACCATGTCGCCGCGATTGTACTCTTCGATGACCTGCTCGCCCGGACGCGTCCAGTCGAGGTCGGAAAGATGCACCATGCCGTCCACGTCGCCTTCGAGGCCGATGAACAGGCCGAACTCGGTCTTGTTCTTGACCTCGCCCTCGACCTGGCTGCCGACCGGATGGCTGCTGGCGAAAGCCTGCCACGGATTCTCAAGCGTCTGCTTGAGGCCGAGCGAGATGCGGCGCTTGGCCGGATCGACTTCGAGCACCACCACGTCGACTTCCTGGGTCGTCGACAGGATCTTGCCGGGATGCACGTTCTTCTTCGTCCACGACATTTCCGAAACGTGGATGAGACCCTCGATGCCCGGCTCCAGCTCGACGAACGCGCCGTAGTCGGTGATGTTGGTGACGGTGCCCTTGATCTTCTTGCCGATCGGGAACTTGGTGCCGATCTCGGACCACGGATCGCTCTCGAGCTGCTTCATGCCGAGCGAGATACGATGGGTTTCCTGGTTGATGCGGATGATCTGCACCTTGACCGTCTGACCGATGTTGAGGATTTCGGTCGGATGGTTGACGCGGCGCCATGCCATGTCGGTGACATGCAGCAAGCCGTCGATGCCGCCGAGGTCGACGAACGCACCGTAATCGGTGATGTTCTTGACGACGCCTTCGACAACCTGGCCTTCTTCGAGGTTCTGCACGATTTCCGAACGCTGTTCGGCGCGGCTCTCCTCGAGCACGGTACGGCGCGACACCACGATGTTGCCGCGGCGGCGATCCATCTTGAGGATCTCGAAGGGCTGCGGGTTGTGCATCAGCGGGGAGACGTCGCGGATCGGGCGGATATCGACCTGGCTGCGCGGCAGGAAGGCCACGGCGCCGTCGAGGTCGACGGTGAAGCCGCCCTTGACCTGGTTGAAGATGACGCCTTCGACGCGCTCGCCCTTGGTGAACTTCTCTTCGAGACGGACCCAGCTCTCTTCGCGGCGGGCCTTCTCACGTGAAAGCATCGCTTCGCCAAGCGCGTTCTCGATGCGCTCGACATAGACTTCGACGGTGTCGCCAACCTTGAGGGTGGTGTCCTTGCCCTTGACGCCGAATTCCTTCAGCGGCACGCGGCCTTCGACCTTGAGGCCGACGTCGATGATAGCCATGTCTTTTTCAATGGCGGTGATGATGCCCTTGACGACCTGGCCTTCGCCGGAATGGCCGGCGGAAAATGATTCTTCGAGCAGGCTCGCGAAATCGTCGCGAGTGGGATTTGCAGCTGACATTGTTTCTCCTGGAGTGCCCCGCATTCTGTTGCGGGACGGGCGCCGTGGGTTAGCGTTGCGTTGGCCTGCCGGCGTTCCGGGCTACAAAACCCCTGGGCCGCTCTTTAAGCGGCAATTCCGGCGCATGAAGAATGCTGGCAGGCTGGTTCGTGCCCGATATGGGTATTTTCTTCGTCTCCGACAACGGAAACAGCATGAAAACCCGGATCAGGCCTTGTTCCTTTTAGCCATGACGTTGTCGATGATCGCCATGGCTGCGAGAAACGCGGCTTCTATAGCCATTTCGCTGGTATCAAGCAAGTGCGCGTCGGCGGCCGGCTTCAACGGCGAGTCGGCGCGGCCCATGTCACGCTCGTCGCGGCGCACGATATCGGCGAGGATCTCGGAGAAATCGGCGGTGCCGCCGATGCTTTCGATCTCCGCCAGCCTGCGTCGTGCGCGTACCTCGGCGCTCGCCGTCACATAGAGTTTTATGTCGGCGTCGGGGCAGACGACGGTGCCGATATCGCGGCCGTCGAGCACGGCACCGGGGGGTGTCTGGGCGAAGTCGCGCTGCTTTTCAACGAGGATGCGTCGCACGGTCGGGAAGACGGCGACCTTCGAGGCCGCCTCGCCGACGGCATGCGCCGACAGTACCGCCCGGTCGAGCTTTGCCAGGTCGACCTGGCGGGCCGCGGTCTCGGCGGCCGAGACATTGTCGAGCGGCAGGCCGAGCCGCAGCAGGGCATGGGCAACAGCGCGATAGGTGAGACCGGTATCGAGCAGGTTCAGCCGGTAGTGGTCGGCCAGCCGGCGGGCAAGGGTGCCCTTGCCGGCGCCGGCGGGTCCGTCGATGGCGATGGTGAAGGTCATTGGGACGCCGCCATAAGGGAGCCGGGCAAGCGCCGCGATCCTTCACACCCCCCTCTGTCCTGCCGGACATCTCCCCCGCAAGGGGGGAGATCGGCCGTCATCGCGGCTTTCGCCAATTGTCTACGTTGCAGGATTGAGCGATGCACCAAAGCCGCCAATCTCCCCCCTTGCGGGGGAGATGTCCGGCAGGACAGAGGGGGGTGCTGTCCCGCCGACTCTCCAAGGTTAGCGGTCGCCATCACCCGATCTCCGCGCCCAGCGCCTTCATCAGTCCCATGAATTCCGGAAAACTCGTCGCGATCATCGCCTGATCGTCGATGGTGACGGGCTTTTCGGTCGCCAGCCCCATAACCAGAAAGCTCATGGCAATGCGGTGGTCGAGATGGGTCTGCACCGTCGTGTCCTGGCCGTTGGGATGGCCGCCAAGCCCCTTGCCGCCCGGTTTGCCGCGCACGGCAAGCGAAGCTTCGCCCTCGGTGCAATCGACGCCGTTGAGCTTCAGACCATTGGCGACGGCAGACAGCCGGTCGGACTCCTTCACCCGCAGCTCCTCCAGCCCCTGCATCAGCGTTTCGCCCTCGGCGAAGCTGGCAGCGACCGCGAGCACCGGGTACTCGTCGATCATCGACGGCGCCCGTTCGGGCGGCACGGTGACGCCCTTCAGCTCGGAGTAACGCACGCGCAGATCGGCGACATCCTCGCCGCCGGCATTGCGCGGGTTGAGGATGTCGATCTTGCCGCCCATTTCCTGCAGCGTCAAAAGCAGGCCGGTGCGGGTCGGGTTCATCAGCACGTTTTCGATTGTGATGTCCGAACCTGGCACGATCAGTGCGGCCACCAGCGGGAAGCCGGCCGAGGACGGGTCGCCCGGCACCGCGATGGTCTGGCCGGTCAGCTTGCCCTGGCCTTCGATGAAGATGTGGCGCACGCCGCGCTCGTCGGTCTCGACCGACAAATTGGCGCCGAATCCTTTCAGCATCTTTTCGGTGTGGTCGCGCGTCATCACAGGTTCGATGACGGTGGTGATGCCCGGCGTGTTCAGTCCGGCGAGCAGCACCGCCGATTTCACCTGCGCCGAGGCCATCGGCACGCGATAGGCGATCGGCGCTGCATGCTTTGGCCCATGCAGCGTGATCGGCATGCGGTCGCCAGGCGTCGCCTTCAGCACCTGCACGCCCATCTGGCGCAAGGGTTCCAGCACGCGACCCATCGGCCGGCCGGACAGCGAGGCGTCGCCGATGAAGGTGGTTTCCATATCATAGGTGCCGACAAGGCCCATGGTCAGCCGCGAGCCGGTGCCGGCATTGCCGAAATCGAGCGGGCCTTCCGGCTGCAGCAGCGCGCCGTTGCCGGTGCCGCGGATTACCCACTCGGCGCCGCGTTTTTCTATATGCGCGCCCATTGCCTTCATGGCCGCACCGGTGCGCATCACGTCCTCGCCTTCGAGCAGGCCGGTGATGCGGGTCTCGCCCGAGGCGAGGCCGCCGAACATGAAGGAACGGTGCGAGATCGACTTGTCGCCCGGCACGCGCGCGGTGCCGGAAAGGGCTTGACATTTGCGGGCGGTGGCCGGCTTGGGGGCGGCGGCGTGAGACATGGAATTTCCCTGGACGGAATGCCGGCGGGCCGGCGCTTTTCATTTGTTGCGGCGGTCTCGTATCACGGCGGGCCGAAATGGTCATCCCCATGGTCGTCACTTGACGCGAGGCCTTTCAATGCATGGTTTTGTGACGCCGGCTTTTCGCTTTGACAGCGCTGCAAACTGTGGTTAAGGGGACCACTCTTTTATTGACGAGGCTTGCCGTGGCAAAAACCGAACTTGGCACAAAACGTATCGACCCGGAGACGGGCCGAAAATTCTATGACCTGAACAAGGACCCGATCGTCTCGCCATACACCGGCAAGACCTATCCGCGTTCCTATTTCGAGGAAGGCAAGATTGCCGCTCTCGAGGAGGAAGAGGAAGTGGCCGAGAAGGAAGTGGACGCCGAGGAAGAAGAGGGCGTTGAGGTCGTCTCGCTCGAAGAGGCGGACGAGGACGTCAAGGCCGATGATCTTCCCGATCTCGGCGACGACGAGGACGATGTCGATCTCGGCGACGACGAGGATGACACTTTCCTTGCCGACGAAGAGGAAGAAGATGACGACGTCGCCGACATGATCGGCGTTGGCGACGACGACGACGAGGTCTGATCGGCCTTGAAAGCGGGTGTTTGCAGGCTTTCATGGCCTGTGAAGAAAAAGCGGCTCTCGAAGGCTTGATATTGACGAAAGGCGGGGTTAGAAGCCGCCTGCACTAACGGCGCGGTCTCCAACCCGCGCCGGATCTCTTCGCCGGAAACGGTGCCGGCTGACTGCCGGAAGTGGGGCCATAGCTCAGTTGGGAGAGCGCTTGAATGGCATTCAAGAGGTCGTCGGTTCGATCCCGATTGGCTCCACCAAACAGTCTTCTGCAAAACTGGCTATTTCCTTGCTGGAATAACCACGTCTCTTCAAAGGCTTGCCAGCGTCGCGTTTTACAATGCCCAACAGAGTCTGCTTGCCTCGCGCCGGGGATTTCAGCCCCAGGCCTTGGCCGGGTCGCCGACGCTCTGATACAACACAAGACAGCATCGAATGGGCAGCAATGCACCGGCAAAGGAATGGTATTGCCTGTTGAGCCGGAACTCCGCGACGATCGTTCGTCAGTCCAGCTGGTGGCGGCTGTCCGGCGGTTGGTTAGCCGTGGCATCGTCGTCGAGGGTGGCGATCTCAAGCCAGCCGACCGTGACCTGCGGCTTGAGGAAGAGCTTTCGCTGGGCAATGTGGTGCCGGCGCGACGCCGTGAATTTCGCGCGGGACGCTTTTACGCACGGCAGGCGTTGCAGGGCTTTGGCGCAGGCGGCAGCGTCATCCCGATCGGGGATAATCGTGCGCCACTATGGCCGGCAGGCATTGTCGGTTCCATCTCTCATACAAGAAGCCTGTGCGTCGTCGCCGCCGGATCATCTGCCGAATTCCTCGGCATCGGCATCGACATCGAGGAGGATTCCCCGCTTTCATGCGAACTGGCAAAACTGGTGTCGCATGCTGTGGAAACGGGGAAGCGGGATGAGATCGAAAGGCGTCTGGGCTATGACCTGCCAAAGCTTCTGTTTGTGATCAAGGAAGCGTTCTACAAAATGCATTTCCCGCTTACCGGCCGGTTTTTGGCGTTTCACGATGTTCGTGTCGAACTGGATGTTGAGAAACACGCCGCCAAGGCCCAGATCGTTCCATCAAAGCGCCTGGCGGCGATCGACAGCCACTGTTTTGAGGGTCGCTTCGGCAGCAGCGACGGAACACTGTTTTCATGTTTTGATCTTTCCGCGCGTTGACAGCCGCGCCGCCAGCAAGCACTCACTGAACCCGGCAAAGGCTTTTTTGGATTGAACGGTGGCTATACCTGATCGACGTCGATCCCGGATCGGGATCTGATGGGCACGATACGTGACCATGTGGACCGGCATGCCGGATACAATTCGCAGACGGTGGCCCTTCTGGCCACGGGACGGCCGGCGCTTACTTTTGAAGGGTTGGCTGCCCAGATCCGCTATGTCGGCGAAATACTTGCGCAGGAGGGTGTCGGCCTTTCCGACCGTGTCGCGTTGCTGTTGCCCGAGGGTGCGGAAGCCGCGGTAGCGATCGTGGCCGTGGCAGCCAATGCGGCATGCGCCCCCTTGAACCCCGCGTGGCCTGTGCGCGAACTTGAATTGCAGCTGGCCGCGCTGCGGGCCACGACGCTGATCGTGCCGCATGACTGGCAATCGCCGCTGCTTGCCGTGGCTGCGACGCTGAATATCCGCGTCCTGCAATTGCTCGCCGAGCCGAGTGCGGCAGCCGGGCGCTTTTCGCTGACCGGTGCCGGCGAGGCGCATCGCGATGGCCGGCGCAAGGCTTCACAACAGGATGCGGCAACGCCGGACGATACCGCGCTGCTGCTGTTCACGTCGGGCACGTCGGCGCGGCCCAAATTGGTGCCGCTGACCCATCGAAATCTCTGCGTTTCGGCGCAGGACATCTGCGCGGCCCTGGATCTCCGGCACACCGACCGCTGCCTGGGCGTGATGCCGCTGTTCCATATCCATGGCATCAGCAGCCTTTTGGCGTCCCTGGTTTCAGGCAGTTGCTACGTCAGCTTGGCGGGCTTTTCCGCCGACCGCTTTTTCGGCGGCCTCGAAGAATTCAGACCGACCTGGTATTCGGCCTCGCCGGCCATTCATCGCACGATCCTCGACCAGATACGTCTTTATCGGGGAGACGCGCGCGGGGCCGGGCTGCGCTTCATCCGTTCGGCTTCGGCGCCAATGCCACCCCAATGGATCGCGGATATCGAAGGTGTGTTCGGCACCCCGTTCGTCGAGGCCTATGGGATGACCGAGGCAGCGCCGCAAATTGCCAGCAACGGCCTGCCGCCGTTCGAATGCAAGCGCGGCTCCGTCGGCAGGTCCGCGGGTCCGCGGATCGCCATCATGGATGAAGCCGGACGTCTCCTGATGCCGAACGAGAGCGGAGAAATTGTCATTCGCGGCGCCAATGTCATGCCCAGCTACGATGGCGACCCGGCTGCCAATGAGGCCGCGTTCGTCGATGGCTGGCTGCGGACAGGAGACAGGGGCCATCTCGACGCCGACGGCTATCTGTTCGTGTCCGGCCGCCTGACGGACATCATCAATCGCGGCGGCGAAAAGATCGCGCCGGCGCTGGTGGAGCAGGTCCTGCTCGACCATCCCGACATCGAACAGGCGGTCGTCTTCGGCATCCCCCATTCGGTGCTTGGCGAGACTATCGCCGCGGCGGTCGTTCTCAAGCCGGGGAAAGCACTGTCGACGCAGCAGATCCGTGGCTTTGTCGCCGAGCGGCTGGCGCGCTCCAAAGTGCCGCAGCGGATCGTGCTGGTGGATGAGATCCCGGTCGATGCCGGCGGAAAGATCAATCGCAAGCATCTGGCGCTGAACCTGCAAGAACAGGACGGTCAACCTGTTCTGCGGCAACCCGGCAAGGTGGTTGCGCGAACCGCGATCGAGCGCCGGGTAGCGGCGGTCTTTGCCGAGGTTCTGGGAACCGAGCCACCCGGCATCGATGACGACTTCTTCGACCTTGGCGGTCATTCGCTGACCGCAATGCAGGTTCTCGTCCGGCTGCATGCCATATTCGAGGTCACATTGCCGGTCGATTGCATGTTTGAGTGCCCGACCGTGGCAAGGCTTTCCCAGCGTATCGGCGAAGAGATGGCCAACCTCGTCGCGGATGGCCTGGCGCGGCTGGAGCGGGGATCGACGTCCGGGCAGGCAACGACACACATTCCTCGCCGACAGGCGGGTGAGCCCGCGCCGCTTTCCTCAGCCCAGCAGCGCGTCTTTTTTCTTGACCGGATGGGCGCCGGCAGCGCTTACACCATGTCGGCCTCGCTGTGGCTGAGAGGCGCGCTTGATGTGCGTGCACTGGCGCTGGCGCTCGATGAGATTAGCCAACGCCACGACATCTTGCGTACGACGTTTCACCTGCGCGACGGTGACCCGGTCCAGGTCGTTTCCAGATTTCAGGAAACCACTCTGGAAACGATCGACCTGACCGGTCATGCGACGGACGCGCGAACCGCCGAGACCATGCGCATCGCCACGCAGGAAAGTGCTGCACCGTTCGACCTGGCGCAAGGTCCGTTGTTTCGCGCCAGTCTGGTTCGGCTGGCCGAGCAGGACCATGCCCTGCTGCTGACAATGCACCACATCATCTGCGATGGCTGGTCGATCGGTGTGCTGCATGCCGAGCTGAAGCAGCTATACCAGGCCTTTCATGACAACCGGGCGTCACCGCTGGCACAACTGCCGCTGCAGTTCGGCGACTTCGCCACCTGGCAGCAACGCGGCATCGAGACCGAGGAGATCGAACGCCAGACCGCATACTGGGTCCGGCAACTCAAGGGCCTGCCGCCGACCTGCACGCTGCCCATGGACCGGCCCCGCCCGGCGGTCCAGTCCCATCGCGGTGGCACGCTGCAGGTCGAGATCGATCGTCAAACGGCGGATCGCCTGAAGGTCCTCGGCCGAAGCCAGGACGCGACAATGTTCATGGTCTTTCTGGCGGCCTTCAAGACATTGCTCTTCCGCTACAACGGGCAGGATGATTGCGTCGTCGGCGTGCCGATCGCCAATCGCGCGAGGAAGGAACTGGAGCCGCTCATCGGGTTCTTCGCCAACACGCTGGTTTTGCGCACGACGCTGGGCGGCGACCCGTCCTTCGTCGAATTGCTCGGCCGCATCCGCTCGACGGCGCTCGATGCCTACGCGCATCAGGATGTCGCCGTCGAACGCATCGTTGACCAGCTGAAGATCGCGCGCGATCCCGGCCACACGCCCCTGTTCCAGGTCATGTTCGCATTCCAGAACGTCCCGGATCATCTGGCGGGACCGTCTTTCGATTTCGCGCAGGGTCTTGCGGCACAGAAGCTGCCCATCGACAAGGCCATGGCGAAATTCGACCTCACTTTGTACCTGTCGGAAACCCCGGACGGGATGGCTGCGACCTGGCAATTCAATGCCGATCTCTATGAGCCTGCCGCCATCGATCGGCTGGCCCGGCAGTTCCAGACCTTGCTCGAAGGGATAGCAAGCGATCCCGCGCAAACGCTTTCGCAATTGCCGCTGTTGCCCGAGGTTGATCGTCGCCAGATCGAGATCGACTGGAACCGCACGCAAGCCGGCGAATTGCTGGGGCAGGACTATGTCCAGCTGTTTGAGGCGCAGGTCGAGCGGGCACCCGATTCTGTCGCCGTACTGGACCAGGATCGGCGGTTCACCTACCGCGAGCTGAATGAACGGGCCAACCGCTTCGCGCGCTATTTCAGCAGTTGCGGCGTCGCCCGCGAAACATTGACGGCGGTCTGCCTGCCAAGGTCGGCCGAGGCGCTGGCGGTGCTGCTCGGCGTGTGGAAGGCGGGCGGCGCGTTCCTGCCGCTCGATCCCGACTACCCGCCCGATCGCATTGCCTTCATGCTGGCCGATGGGGGTGCAGCACTGCTCATCACCGAGACATCGCTGTTGCCGAAATTCGGCGCCGCGTTTCAGCCGCAGGCATCAGGCCCACCTGCCGCCAGGCAGGCCATTTGCATCGACGCCTGCCGTCCGTCCGTTGCGGAGCAGGATCCCGGCAATCCGGGTGTCGTCGCTGTACCCGATGCGCTCGCCTACGTCATCTACACGTCGGGCTCCACCGGCCGGCCCAAGGGCGCGATGATAACGCAGGCGAATGTCGGTCACTATGCGCAAGCGATGGTCCGCGCCGTCGGGCTTGAACCGGACGACACCTATCTGCATACGGCGTCGTTTTCGTTTTCCTCGTCGATACGCCAGTTTGCCGTCCCCTTGTCGTGCGGTGCGGCGGTTTCGATCGCCTCGGCCGAGGAAATCAGCGACCCACATGTGTTGTTCGAGATGGTGCGCCACCAGCGCGTGTCGGTGGTGGATCTCGTCCCATCCTTTTCAGCCGGCTGCCTGCATGTGCTGATGTCGCTCGATCCATCCGCGCGCGAAAGACTGCTCGACAATCGGGTGCGGCTGATGCTGTCGGCCAGCGAGCCCCTGCCGGGCTCCCTGGTCGAAAAATGGCGGCGCCTCTGCAAGCCGGCGACAAAATTCATCAACATGTTTGGCCAGACCGAGACGACGGGAATCGCAACCGTCCGTCCCATTCCGGTCGAGGCCGGCACGGCGGGGATGATCCCGATCGGCCGGCCGATCGCCAACACGCAGGCCTATGTTTTGGACACGTCCCGCCGTCCGGTTCCGGTTGGCATCAGCGGCGAACTGTATGTCGGCGGCGCTGGGGTCGGCCGCGGCTACATCAATCGCTCCGGGGCCGGCAACCTCGTGCCGAACCCGTTCAGCGCGGGCGAGCGGCTGCAGCGAACCGGCGATCTGGCGCGCTACCTGCCTGACGGGGCGATCGAAATTGTCGGGCGTGCCGACGAACAGATCAAGATGCATGGCTTCCGCATCGAACCGGGTGAGATCGAGGCTGCGCTCCACGCGCACCCGGAGGTGCGCGAATGTCTCGTCGGAATTGTCGAGGATGCTATCGAAGATGACGATATCGGCGATCGCAAACGCCTGGTCGCCTTCGTTGCGGTCAATGCGCCGCATGACGCGCAAACGCCTACCCTGTCTCAGCGGCTGCGCGATTTTCTGGGGCGGCAACTGCCGCGACACATGCTGCCTCAACGCATCGTTGTCCTGGATCGCTTGCCGCGCACGCCAAATGGCAAGATCGACCGGCGGGCTCTGCTTGCCAGCCAGCCGCAAGCGGCGACGCGGCCAGTTGCCGGCATACCGCCCCTAAGCCAGGTCGAGTTGCATGGCGTGCCGCGAACGGAGGCCGAGACGATCCTGGCGGCGGTCTGGAAGAAGGTCCTGAGGCTGGAGGAGGTTGGCCTGCACGACAATTTCTTCGACCTCGGCGGCAATTCCCTCCTCAGCATCAACATCGTCGTCGAAGCAGGCAAAGCCGGCCTGGCCATCGATCTGCGTCAGCTCTACCAGCACCAGACGATCGCCGATCTGGCGCGTGCTGCCTCCCGGGCGGGCCTTGGGCAACCCGTTGCGACCACACCGGTGGGTGCGGACGCGGCGAAAGTTCTGGTGACGATCGAAAGCCTCCGTGCCTATGGCCGCCAAGCGCTGACACGGGCCGGACTGAGCGCGCAGGGGGCGGCGATCGTCACCGAAGTGCAGCTCGAGGCAAGCCTGCGCGGACAGCCGACGCACGACATTGTCAGCATTCCGCGCTACGCCATCCGGATTGCCTCGGGCAAGATCAATCCGCATCCGCAAATCCGCATCGAGCATGACAGCGCCACCATCGCCCGCATCGATGGCGACAACGGCCCCGGCCAGTGGGTCAGCACGGTGGCGATGGACCTTGCCATTGAAAAGGCGGGCAGGCACGGCATCGGCATTGTCGGTGTCCGCCGCTCCAACCATTTCGGCGCCGCCGGCCACTATGTCTGGCAGGCGACGCGGAAGGGGCTGATCGGTCTGTGCACGACCAACGGACCGCTGATCCTGGCGCCGACCGGCGGCGTCACGGCGACATTTGGCAACAACCCGCTCGGCGTCGGCATTCCGGCAGGGCGGCATTTTCCCATCCTTCTCGACGTCGCCATGAGCGTTGCGCCGCGCGGCAAGATCGGCCTGTCGGTTGCCGAAGGCAGTCCGTTGCCGGCGGGCTGGATTCTGGACCGGTTTGGGCGGCCTTCGACAGACCTCGGCGATCTCGCGGCCGGGCTCGGCGTACCGATCGGCGGACACAAGGGTTATGGTCTGGCCATGGTGATGGAAGTGCTTGCCGGCGTGCTCACAGGCGCCGGCTTTGGCAGCGACCACCATCAGGACAGGTTACGTGAGGGCTCCCACACGCCGGATTACGGCCATTTCTTCATGGCGCTCGATCCCGAGCGGTTCATGCCCGTGGCGGACTTCACCGAGCGCGTCGATCGTCTCATCGAGCAGACCAGGAATGGCGAACACGCCGAAAACGCCACTGAAATCCTCATCCCCGGCGAAATGGAATTGCGCACCCGCCGACAGAGCCTGTCCGAAGGCGTGCGGCTGAGGTCCTCGACCTACAAGGTACTTCTCGCCTACGCACGCAAGGCTGGGTTCGAGGCCGGACTGGAGATCGTCGGGGAAAACCGGTTTGCCGAAAGCCATGGCTGAGCTGTTGACGCTCGATCGCAGCGAGCTGGACGGGAGCATCCCGGCGCGTTTCGACAAAGTGGTGCGCAGCCTTGCCTCGCACGTGGCGATCGGCAGCAGCGACCGGCCATGGACCTATGGCGAGGTCGACCGACGGACCAATCAACTGGCCCGGGCGATCCTCGAACGCACGCAGCCAGGGCACGGATGCGTCGCCTATCTTGTCGACCATTCGCCTGAGATGGTGATATGCGCGCTGGCCGTGCTCAAGGCAGGGAAGGCATTCCTGTGCGTTCATCCGGCAATGCCGCTCGAGGCGCAACGTGACATCATCGGCGATGCCGCCCCGGACCTGCTGCTGACCGACGCGGTCCACGCAGCAGCAGCGCGTGACCTTGTCGGCGATGACAGCCGGCTTCTGCTGCTCGAAGACATCGACGTGCGGTACTCCTCCGATGCGCTGCAGGTTCCGGTCGACCCGCGCGACCCGGCCGCGATCTTCTACACGTCGGGAAGCACCGGGCGGCCGAAGGGTGTGGTCAAAAGCCATCGCACCGTGCTGCACAGGGCCTGGCTTTGTGCAGGCGATGACGGGTTGGCCCCCACCGACCGGCAGTCTCTTCTGACCTATTGCAGTTTCGCCTCATCGGAGGCTGATGTCTTCGGAGCGCTGCTGAATGGAGCCACGCTGGAACTCTACGATGCCGCATCGCGCGGCCTCGGCGGTCTCGGCGCGTGGATCGATGAGCGTCGCATCACACTGCTGCATCCGCCCGTGATGCTGTTTCGCAAATATCTGGAGATGATCGACGGCAACGGCCTGCATCCCTCGGTCCGCCTGGTGGCGCTGGCAGGCCAGACGGTCATTGCCTCCGATATCGAGCAATGGCGCCGTCACTTCGCCCCGTCCTGCGGCTTGCGTCATCGTTTCTCTTCCACCGAGGCCGGCCACATCGCCGTGGCATCGGTGGCTCCGGGCGAGACACCTGCATCAGGCACGGTGCCGTCGCCTCGTCCCGTTGCCGACAAATTTCTCCTGGTCGTCGACGAGGACCGGCAACCGGTCGAACCATGCGGCGTCGGCGAACTCGTCGTGCGCAGTACCTTTCTGGCCGACGGCTATTGGCGCCAGCCTTCCGAAACGGCGAAATATTTTCGTGACGCTCCCGGTTTCCCCGACCAGCGCCTGTTTCACACCGGCGACATCGGCCGTCTGTCGAGCGATGGCAGCCTTGAATTCCTCGGGCGCCGCGACGACCAGGTCAAGATTCGCGGCTATCGCGTCGAAATACGGGAAATCGAGCAAGCTTTGCTGCAGCTTCCAATGGTGGATGAAGCCGCCGTCATCACCGAGCTCCGCCAGGATGCGCACTCCCTCGCGGCCTTCGTCGTGATGAAGCCGGGAACCTTGTTCCGGTCTGATGCGCTACGAGCCGGCCTGAGGCCGATCCTGCCGCCGTGGAAAATTCCAGGCCGAATCCATGCGATCGACTCGTTGCCGCTGACGCCAACCGGCAAGATCGACAGGCCACGTCTCCAGCAAGTCCTGCAGGCACGTGACGGCTCCGTCGAAGACGGTCAGGCCGCGCAATCGCCCGACGAGACAATGGCGGTGCCGGCCGCAAAACGGGCCAGGACGTGGAAGCGGCTTTTTACCCGAGCGGGCAAACGGTGAACGGCGAGCGACCGGGCTAAACGGCAGCTGCGCGATCAGTAGGTCGTCCGCCCGCCCGACAGATCGAATGTAGAGGCGGTTGTAAAACTGTTCTCTTTGGAGACGAGCCAGGCGACCATGGCGGCGGCCTCGTCGACCTCCAGCAGGCGGCCGCGCGGAATGCGCGAGCGCATGTATTCGATGTGCTCCGGCGTCAGCTGTTCGAGAATGCGTGTCTGCGCCGTGGCCGGCGAGATGCAGTTCACCGCGATGTCGTACTGCGCCAGCTCCTTGCCGAGCGACTTGGTCAGGCCGATGACCGCCGCTTTGGAGGCCGAATAGGCAGAGGCGTTGGGGTTGCCCTCCTTGCCTGCCACCGAGGCGATATTGACGATGCGCCCGTAATTGCGCTCCTTCATTCCGGGAACCACCGCCCGGTTGACGTAGAACGTGCCGTTCACATTGACGTCGATGACCTTCTTCCACGTCTCGATGTCGTAGACGTCGAGCGGGGCGGCTGGGCCCGCGATCCCGGCGGAATTGACCAGAATGGAAATCTTGCCGGCGCGCTCTTCGGTCCTGGCGCGCGCGGCATCCACCGACGCCCAGTCGGCGACGTCCACCAATTCTGTCGAAGCGGCGCTGCCGAGTTCTTCTCGTGCGGTCTCAAGGCGTGCCTCATCGAGGTCCCACAAGCTGACCGTCGCCCCGGAGGCAACGAAGCGTCTGGCCATCGCGAAGCCGAGGCCCTGGGCGCCGCCGGTGACGACAGCGTGCTGGCCGTCAAGATCGATGCTGTTCATGTCGAGCGGTTCTTTCCGTTTTTTTTTCGTGGGCGCCCGCCGGCCCGTGCAGGCGGGCGATATCGCTACATGGTCGCGCCAAGGCTCCACGGCACGAACTCGTTGTCGCCATAGCCGAGCGCTTCCGACCTGGTGCGCCCACCGGATGCCACGCGCAGGATCTCGGCGAAGATTTCCCGGCCCTTGTCGGCCAACGGGACGCCGTCCAATATATCCCCGCAATTGATGTCCATGTCCTCGCGCATCTGCTCGAAGATGAAGGTGTTGGAGGCGAGCTTGATCGAGGGCGTCGGCTTGCAGCCGAAGGCCGAACCGCGGCCGGTGGTGAAGCACAATATGTTGGCGCCGCCGGCGACCTGCCCGGTGGCCGAGACCGGGTCGTAGCCCGGTGTGTCCATGAAGACGAGGCCGCGCTCGTTTATCGGCTCGGCATATTCCAGCACCGCCCGCAGATTGGTCGTGCCGCCCTTGGCGGATGCGCCGAGCGATTTCTCCAGGATGGTGGTCAGCCCGCCCAGCTTGTTGCCGGGCGACGGGTTGTTGTTCATCTCCATGTCGTGCCTGGCGGTATAATCCTCCCACCAACGGATGCGCTCGATCAGCTTTTCACCCACTGCGCGGCTCTCGGCGCGCAGGGTGAGGAGATGCTCGGCGCCATAGATCTCCGGCGTCTCCGAAAGCACGGCCGTGCCGCCTTGCGCGACAAGCAGGTCCACCGCCGCACCAAGTGCCGGATTGGCACTGATGCCGGAATAGCCGTCCGATCCGCCGCATTGCAGCGCAAGCACGAGTTCGGAGGCTGGCTGCGGCGTCCTTTCGGCGGCGTTCACCGTAGGCAGCATGTCGACGATCGCCTTGACGCCGGCCTCGACCGTCTTTCGCGTGCCGCCGATTTCCTGGATGGTCATCGTGCGGAAGGTCGTGCTCTCCTCGATGTTGTAGGATTGCATCCAGCGTGGGATCTGGAACGCTTCGCAGCCGAGCCCGACCATCAGCACGCCGCCGACATTGGGGTTCGTGGCAAAGCCCCATTGCGTCCGTTTCAAAAGGTCGTAGGCGGGACCCTTGGTGTCGATGCCGCAGCCGGTGCCGTGGACGAGCGCAATGACACCATCGACATTGGGATAGTCGCGCAGGATGCCGGACCGGTTGACTTCGTCGGCGATGAACCGGGCGACGCTGGCCGAGCAATTCACCGAAGTCAGGACAGCGATGAAGTTGCGCGTGCCGACCTTGCCGCTCGGCCTGCGGTAGCCCATGAAGGTGGCCCGCTCGGCCTCGGCAACGATCTCGGTTTGCCTGGCATTTGTGCCGAAGACGTAGTCGCGCTCGAAATTGCGCAGATACACATTGTGCTCGTGAACCCAGTCGCCGGCGACGATGAGCTCCCGCGCAAAACCAATGGTCTGGCCGTATTTCACGATCGGGTCGTCCGAGGCGATGTCGCGCAAGGCCATCTTGTGCCCGCGTGGTATGCGCGCCCTCGCCGCCACGTCCCCGGCTTTGTCGCCGATCTTCAACGGATCGACCGCCAGAAGAATGTTGTCGGTATCCGACAGCTTGATGAACCGTGCCATGACCCAAACTCTGAAAAAGCTCTCCTCGACAAGGGAGCGTCGAGAGGCAAAAGGTGATTTGGAATACTAATATAATAGAATGTCAGTGGTCAAGGTGCGGTTGCGAACGCCTGGATTGCAGGGCGCTGCGGCGGATGGGTTAGGTGAGTGGTGCGTGCAATGAGTGTCGCCTTGCGGCGCAGTCTGAGGCGGCAAACGCCTGGATGAAACAACGGATCGCCGCACGGCCGGGACACGGTCAATCGAGATGGAAGACCTGTTCCATCGCGGCCCACCATTCGCCGTCGGCGCGCGTCGGCAGCGGCGTCTGCATGGGGTCGCACAGCGCCCACCATTTGCGCATGGCAGGGGATTCACCCATCAGCGCCGCATCCCTGGCAAAGTCGTTGCCGTGATATTCCCAGCAGGCGAACAGAAGGTTCTCCGGTTCGCGCAGGAAGATCGAATAGTTGCGGATGTTGGCGCCGCCGATGACCTCGAGCACGTCGGGCCAGACAGCGGCGTGGACGCGCCTGTAGTCCGCGATCGCCTCGGCTTTCACGCCGATACAAAGTCCCATTCTTTGCATGCCGGTGGCTCGCGGGGCTTCAGTCGAGAAGGTCGGCGGCGACTTCGAGCGTATTGCGGAACGACGTCTCGAGATGGTGTTCCATCGCTTGCGCCGCACCCTCGGCGTCGTGGCGCTTCAGCGCGTCGAAAATGGCCTCGTGCTGCTCGATCGTCTGTTCGCCATAGCCCGGCTTGGGGATGGCGAGATAGCGGCCGCGATCCATCTGTGCCTTTGATATGTCGACGGCTCTCCAGATCATCGGCAGGCCGCAGATCTCGGCGATGGTGCGGTGAAAGACATCGTCGAGCTGTATCGCGGTGGCATATCTGCCTCGCGATATGGCGAGCCGGTGCGCCGCCATGTTGTCTTCCAGCAATTCGCTGGCGGCCGGTGTGAACTTGGCGGCCGCGCGTCGGGCGCTCTCCATCTCCAGTGCCCGCCGGATGACATAGGCTTCTTCCAGGTCGGCCCGGCTGATCGGAGCGACATAGGTGCCCGTTTGCGCCAGGATCTTGACCAGGCCCTCGTCGCTGATGCGCTTGACCGCTTCGCGCACCGGGGTGCGCGACACGCCCAAGGCCTCGGCGATGGCGACCTCGTTGATCACCTCCCCCGGCTTCAGCTGCCCGACGACGATCAGGTTGCGGATCTTGTGATAGATCTGATCGCGGAGCGGAAGAGCCCGATTGAGCGTCGAAGGATCCAGGTCCATTGCAAATCCGTGTCTCGTTCACCAGAAATGGTCAGATTATATTAGAATGTCAATTAGAATGCACCCGATGCAAGGGGTGAGGTCGGTCGACACCTGATGTCCATAACCACCGCCGGAATCCAGCTTGCCAGGACTGTTATATTAGTGCAATAGTCATCATCCGCGGTGAGAAATTCAATCCGCAGCCGAGAGCCTGGACTGAGCCGCGTGTTCAAAAGCGCGGACGTTCAAGCCAGTTCGAAGAGGGTCGAACTGCGTTTGAAGCGACTATTATACTAACATATCGATGGCCGATACCGAGGACGATCGGCCAGCCGCCAGGAGGAACCTAGCCAGATATGACTGTCGCCGCCGATTGCGCCTTGGACATGCGAGGCATCAGCAAGACGTTCCCGGGCGTGAGGGCTCTGTCCAACGTCAATCTTGCCGTGAAATTCGGCACGGTTCATGCGGTCGTGGGTGAGAACGGCGCCGGCAAATCGACGCTCATGAAAGTGCTCAACGGGTCCTACGCGCCCACCAGCGGCACAATCAGGGTCGGCAGCGCCGAGGTGCGCATGCGCCGGCCCGCCGACGCCCAGGCGCTCGGCATCCGCATGGTGCATCAGGAAATCAATCTGGTCCCCGACCTGAGCGTCGCCGAAAACGTCTATCTCGGCCGCATGCCGGGCAAGTGGACCTTTCTGCGCAAGGGAGAGATGATCCGGGCTGCGGCCGCCGTCCTCGATGAGCTCGGAGCGGCGATCAACCCGCGTGAACGGCTCGGCAACCTGTCGATCAGCCAGCAGCAGCTCGTCGAGATCGCCAAGGCCTACGCGGCGCGGCCCAGGATCATCGTCCTGGACGAACCGACATCGAGCCTCAGCGAGCATGAGACGGCGGCGCTGTTCAGGATCCTGCGCAAGATGCGCGATGACGGCATCGCCATCATCTACATCAGCCACCGGCTGAAGGAGGTGCTCGAAATCGCCGACGAGGTTACGGTGCTGCGCGACGGCTCAATGATCGAGACGCGTCCGATCGAAGGCATAGATGCCGCCCACATGATCAGGCTGATGGTCGGTCGCGAAGTCAGCAATGTCTTCCCGAAAAGCCCGGCCACGATCGGCAAGTCGGTGCTGCGCGTCGAACGCATCAGCGACGGCACGCGCTTCCGCGATGTCAGCTTCGATGTACGCGCCGGCGAGATACTGGGCTTGACCGGGCTGGTGGGTGCTGGCCGCACCGAGGTCGCCCGCGCAATCTTCGGCCTGTCGCGGCTTGTCGAGGGCACGGTCAGCGTCAACGGATGCAAGGTCTCGATCAACTCGCCTTCCCAGGCGGTCAGGGCAGGGATTGCCTATGTACCGGAGGATCGCAAGGGCGACGGCATCGTGCCGGGAATGTCGATCCGGGAAAACATCAGCCTGCCCATATTGCGCCGCCTGAGCCGTTTCGGGCGCATCAGGCGCAGCGCCGATCGCGCGCTGGCGGCGGACTGTGTGAAGCAGTTTTCGATTTCGCCGCCCGACGGCGAACGGCGCATCAACCTCCTGTCGGGCGGCAACCAGCAGAAGGCGGTCATCGCCAAATGGCTTGCCGCCAAGCCTTCGGCCCTGATCCTCGACGAGCCGACGCGGGGCGTCGACGTCGGCGCCAAGGCCGAGATCCACCACATCATTGGCCAGCTCGTCGCAGGCGGCATGGCGGTGGTGATGATCTCGTCGGAACTGCCCGAAATCCTCGGCGTCTGCGACCGCGTGGTGGTGATGCGCGATGGACACGCCTCCGAGCCTCTCCTGCGCAGCGAGCTGAGCGAGGAACGCATCATGACGCTGGCGACGGGGGAGGACGTGGCGTGACCGATGCGGCCGTGGAGATCAGCGGCGTGAAACGCAACGACCGCTTCACGCGCGGCAACAGGCTTGTCGACGTCCTGTCGAAGGCAGGGCTCGCCTTCGCCATCCTCGCCGTGATGCTCTACGGCTCCTTCGTCAGCCCCGCCTTCTTCACATCAGGCAATTTGCTCAACGTCCTGACCTCGATGTCGATCGTCGGCATCGTCGTCGTCGGCATGACCTTCGTGCTCGTGGCCGGCGGTCTGGCCGACCTGTCGGTGCCGGCCACCATCGCCTGCGGCGCCATCCTGTCACTCGGGCTGCAGCCGATGATCGGGCCGCTGCCCGCCTTCGTCCTGGCGGTTGGTCTCGCGGGCCTCATAGGCCTGCTCAACGGGGTCCTGGTCGGCTATGTCGGCATCAACCCCATCATCGCCACGCTCGGCATCGGCACGATCGGACTGGGCATCGTCCAGGCGGCTGTCGGCGGCGTCATCGTCTATGGCAGCAATCCCGCTTCCGCCGAATTCGCCAAGGGCCGGCTGTTCGGCATTCCAGTCGTGGTGCTGATCTTCCTGGTCATCGCCCTTCTCGGCCATTTCGTGCTGTCCCGCTCGTTCTGGGGCAGATGGACGCTCGCCACCGGCGGCAATTACAGCGCCGCCGAGGCAAGCGCCGTTCCGGTGCAGGCCGTGAAGGCCGGCGCCTTTGTGATCACGGCGCTGGCTTCCGGCATCAGCGGCGGCCTGCTCGGACTGACGCTGCAGAGCGCGCGGCCGCTCATCGGCGCCGGCTATGAATTCAGCGCCATCACCGCGGTGGTGGTCGGCGGCGTGTCGATCATCGGCGGCTTCGGCTCCGTGCCAAGGGCAATCGCCGGCCTCGTCTTCGTGCAGCTGCTGACCAACGTCATGGTGCTCGATGGCGTGCGCACGCCGATCCAGGGGTTTGTGCTCGGCATCCTGATCGTCGGCGCCGTCGGCATGGATGCGGCGCTGCGCAAGCGGGGGGTGGCGTGATGCGGTTTCTTTCGCTTGTCTCACAGCATCGCGTCGTCATCATTCTCGGCCTGACGCTCATCGTTTCCGCACTGGTGGTCCCCGGCTACCTCTCAGCATCGACCCTCGGTCTCGGCCTTGACCGGGCGGCAACGATCGGCCTGATCGCCATAGGCCTGACGGTGCTTTTGATATCAGGCCAGATCGACCTCTCCGGTGGCGCGGTGTTTGCTCTGGCCGGCATCGTATCGGTCGTCCTGCAGCGCGAAATCGGCATCCTGCCTGCCACCATCGTCGGCATCCTGGTCGGCACGCTGGCCGGCGCCATCAATGGCATGCTGGTCGTCGGCCTGAAGGTGAACTCCTTGGTGGTGACGCTTGCGACGATGCTGATCTTCCGCTCGCTCGCGCACTGGATCACCAACAGCCAGCCGGTGACCGGCACCGACATCATGCTCTCGCTGGCGCTGGCGAAAATCTATCTCGATGTCTTCACCATCCGCAGCGCGCTGTTCATCGTCCTGATCGTGCTGCTGCATTTCTGGCTGACGCGCACCATACCGGGCCGCAACGTCTTTGCGGTGGGGTCCAACCCGGCGGCAGCCAAGGAAAGCGGCATCGCCTCGGACCGCATCGTCTTTCTCGGCTTTGTCTTTGCCGGCACGCTTGCCAGCCTGGCGGGGGTTCTCCAGAGCCTCGTCACCAACACCGGTTCGCCTGTCTTCGGCTCGGAACTGACGGTCGCCGTCATTGCCGCGGTCGTTGTCGGCGGGACTCGCCTCGAAGGCGGCAGGGGATCCGCGCTCGGCACGCTCGGTGGCGTGCTGACGATCGGCTCGCTAACCATCGCGATGGAGTTCCAGTCCGTCCCCGCATACGTCCAGCAGGTCGTGTCGGGGCTTATCCTGATCCTGCTCGTCGTGCTCGATCGGGCCGTTACCACCAAGGGGAGGGCTCCGGGCACGCGCCCAGCGCTCGTTCGCGACAATCCAATCACTCAAGGAGGAAACACATGATTGGGAGGAAACACATGATTGGCAAGAAAAGCATGCTCCACGTCGCCGCCATGGCGGCTGTGCTGGCATCGACGGGCTGGGCCAGCGCCAAGACGGTTTGCTACGTGACGGCAGCGGATTCGCATGCCTACGCGACGCCGGCCAACAAGGCGCTTCAGGCGCGCGCCGCTGAACTCGGCATCGAGATCCTGAGCCTCAGCCAGGACTTCGACGTCCAGAAGGGCACGGAACAGCTTAACACCTGCGTCGCGCGCCATGTCGACGGCATCATCCTGTGGCCGCTCGACCCGCAGGCCTACATACCGGGTCTGGCGCGCGCGCAGCAGGCGAACATTCCGGCGATCCTCATCAATTCGCCAATGAGCGACGATGCCAAGCCGTTCATCAAGTCGTTCACCGGGCCGGACGTCTACGAGGAAGGCAAGCTGGCGGCCGACTCGCTGAGCAAGGCGCTCGGCGGCAAGGGCTCCGTCGTCATCATCGCCGGCCAGGCCGGCAACGGCACGACGATCGGACGCGTCAGCGGCTTCACCGACCGTCTCAAGGAAACCAATGCCGACATCAAGGTGCTCGACACGGTCAACGCCGACTTCGACCAGCAGAAAGCGCTGGTGGTGAGCCGCGATCTGATCACCCGCTTCGGCGTCCAGATCAGCGGCGTCTACGCCAATGACGATACGATGGCCCGCGGCTTCATCGACGCCTGGAAGGAGGCCAACCCATCCAAGGCCGCACCGCCGATCGTCGGCATCAACGGCCAGAAAGACGCGTTCGAATCGATCCGCACCAATGAGATGTATTCGACCATCGTCCAGTCGCCCGTCGAGGACGGCCGCCTGGCGATCAACACGATGGCTGAGATCATGGACGGCAAGCAGGTCAAGGACCGGCTGCCGATCCCGCTGACCGTCGTCACCAAGGACAACGTCAACGCGGTCGAACCGGCGTTCTGACGCAACAAGGCCGGCCCGGTGCACTCGGGTCGGCCTCACCGCCGATGCCTTGGCTGAAGAGAGAAATTCTAATAGCGGCAGCGGAATTAGAATAAACTAACTCTACAGAATTTGTGGAATAAGCAATCTGCACTGGCGATCTGGTTTCCACCCGGACAGGACCACGCCATGCCCACTGTTTTGCACCCGCCCTCAGCCAAGCCAGCCGGCCACGCCCGTCAGCACACGGGAGGCAGGCCATGACCAAGGACATTCCAGACCGCATCAAGGTGCTCTGGTTTCTGCCGACGCATGGCGACAGCCGTTATCTCGGCACGACGGAAGGCGGCAGGTCAGTCGACCTAGCCTATCTGACACAAGTGGCGAAGGCCGCCGACACGCTGGGTTACTACGGCGTGCTGCTGCCGACCGGCCGGGCATGCGAGGATTCCTGGGTGATCGCGTCAGCACTTGTGCCGCTGACCGAGCGCTTGCGCTTCCTCGTCGCCGTGCGGCCGGGCCTGCAGTCGCCGACGCTGGCCGCGCGCATGACAGCGACGCTCGACCGCATCTCCAACGGACGCCTGCTGATCAATGTGGTCACCGGCGGCGATCCGCTGGAGAACAAGGGCGACGGCATCTTCCTGTCGCATGCCGAGCGCTACGAGGTGACGCAGGAGTTCCTGCAGATCTACAAGCGGGTGTTAAGCGGCGAGACGGTCGCGCACGACGGCAAGCATTTCCGCATCGAGGATGGAAGGCTGCTGTTTCCGCCGGTGCAGACGCCCTATCCGCCGCTCTATTTCGGCGGCTCGTCCGACGCCGGGTCCGTGGTGGCGGCGCAGGAGATCGACAAATATCTGACCTGGGGCGAGCCGCCCGCCGATGTCGAGCGCAAGCTGGATGGCGTGCGCGAACTGGCGCAGAAGGCCGGCCGCAAACTCTCCTTCGGCATCCGCCTGCATGTCATCGCACGGGAAACCACCGAGGAAGCCTGGGCTGCCGCCGACAGGCTGATCAGCCGGCTCGACGATGCCACGATCGCCTCGGCGCAAAAGGTCTTTGCCCGCATGGATTCGGTCGGCCAGGCGCGGATGAGCGCGTTGCACGGCGGCAACCGCGCCAAGCTCGAGATCGCGCCCAATTTGTGGGCCGGTGTCGGCCTGGTGCGCGGCGGCGCCGGGACCGCTCTTGTCGGTGACCCCGACACGATCACTGAGCGCATCGACGAATACCGGCGCCTCGGCATCGATACCTTCATCCTGTCCGGCTATCCGCATCTTGAGGAAGCCTATCGCTTCGGCGAGCTGGTGCTGCCGAAACTGCCGACCGATCATCCGGTCAAATCAGCCGCTTCGTCCGTCAACACCGGCCCGTTCGGCGAGACCATAGCCGGCGACCATCGGCCGAAGTCGCTCGCCAGCGCCTCGTGAACGCGCTCCCTCCGGGCCGCCGGCTGCACGTCGCCATAATCGGCGGCGGCTTTTCCGGCGCGGCGCTGGCCTGGCACCTGGCGCAAACGCATCGGCCGGAACGCCTGTCGATTTCCGTGATCGAGCCGCGACCGTTGCTCGGCGGCGGCCTTGCCTACTCCAGCGAGGAGCCGGCGCACCGGGTCAATGTCCCGGCTGTCAGAATGAGCATGGTACCCGACGATCCGCAGCACTTTGCGCGCTGGTTGACTGGCAGCGGAGAACTCGAGCGCGACACCGACGCCATCTGGAAGAATGGCGACGCCTATCCGCGCCGGCGCGTGTTTGGCCGCTACGTCGCCGAGCATCTGGCGCCGTATATCGATGCTGACACGATCCGTCATGTCGAAGGTTCCGCCACACGTGTGACACGTGACGCTAACGGCGCGGGCTGGACCGTACATACTTCCGATGGGCCGGTCGCCGCCGACATCATCGTCCTGGCAGCGACGCACCCGCAGCCCGCTATTCCAGCCGCGCTGATCCACCTGCTGGAAGCGCCGGGTTTCATCGCCGATCCGTACGCCGCCACAGCACTTGCCGGGATCGGGCAGGAGGCGTCGGTGTTGATCGTCGGCTCCGGGCTGACCTCGGCCGACATGGTCGCCGAACTCGACCGCCGCGGCCATCGCGGACGCATCCTGTCGCTGTCGCGCCGCGGGCTGCGCTCGCGCGGCCACCCGGATCTTAGGGGCGAGCCCTTTGGCGACTTTGCCTCGGCTCCGGCCATATCAGCGCTTGGCCTGCTCAAGACTATTCGCGCAACGCTGGCGGCGGCACGTGCGGCCAATGTCAATTGGCAGTCGGTCTTCGATCAGTTGCGCCTGCAGGGTCCTGTGCTGTGGTCAGCACTTGCTCCGTCGGAGCGGGCAAGGCTGGTCCGCCAGCTGCGCGTGTTCTGGGACGTGCATCGCTTCAGGATCGCACCGCAGGTCGCTGCCGTGCTCGACCGGCGTCATGCAGCCGGCACGTTCGACACCATTGCCGCCAGGCTTGTCGCATCGAACGATGAGGATGGCAGCCTGGCGGTCAGCTTTCAACGGCGCGGGCAGACGCGGATCGAGACGGCGCGCTTCGATGCCGTCATCAACACCACCGGTCCGGCCCATGGGCAGGCGCTACAACTGAACCCAGCGCTGAGCTCTCTGGCGAAAGCCGGGCTGATCAGAGCCGATCAATATGGGCTGGGCATCGAGACAAGTTTCGACAGCCGCGCCGTCGGCCGGGATGGCAAAATAATCACCACACTCTTCGTCGCCGGTCCGCTGGCGCGAGCGACTTTCGGCGAACTCATGGGCCTGCCCGAGGTTGCCCGCCATGCCCAGACGGTCGCGGCCGAAATTGCCAAGCTGCTGGAAACGCTGCCGTCAGCCGAGGCCATTGTCGCCAATGCCGCGCACGGTCCGGTTGCGAGCTGACACCGGCAAGTCGGGTTAGCCTGATAAAATTGGTATTTCCGTCCCTAGAGGGCCGCAAAAACGGAAAATCCTTCTTTGTATATATATTCTATAAACATAATAAATATTGGGGAAGCCGGCGCGGCCGGAGCGATCAACGACACGGCCTGAATGGGAGACAGTTCATGGCATACGCACAAGCCGACCCGATCAAATTCGCCTACTGGGTGCCGAATGTTTCGGGCGGCCTGGTGATCTCCAATATCGAGCAACGCACCAACCATTCGGCCGAGTACAACCGCAAGCTGGCGCAGATCGCCGAGAAGTCCGGCTTCGACTATGCGCTCAGCCAGATCCGTTTCACCGCCGGCTATGGTGCTGACGAACAGCATGAATCGGTGGCGTTCAGCCACGATCTGCTGGCCGCGACCACCACGCTCAAGGTCATCGCCGCGATCCTGCCCGGACCGTGGAACCCGGCGCTTGCAGCCAAGCAGATAGCCACCATCAGCTATTTGACCAATGGCCGTGTCGCGATCAACCTCGTCTCCGGCTGGTTCCGTGGCGAGTTCCATGCCATCGGCGAGCATTGGCTCGACCATGACGAGCGCTACCGGCGCTCGGAGGAATTCATCCGTGCATTGCGCGGAATATGGACGCAGGACAGCTTCACTTTCCGTGGCGATTTCTACCGCTTCAACGAATATTCGCTGAAGCCGAAACCGTCGCATCCGCTGCCCGAAATCTTCCAGGGCGGCTCGTCGCGTGCAGCGCGCGACATGGCATCGCGCGTCTCGGACTGGTACTTCACCAACGGCAACACGCCGGCCGAGATCGCTAGGCAGGTCGACGACCTCAGGGCCAAGGCGAAGGCCAACAACCATTCCGTCAAGGTCGGCGTCAATGCCTTCGCGGTCGTCCGCGAGACAGAAGACGAGGCCAGGGCGGTGCTCGCCGAAATCATCGCCAAGGCCAATCCCGAGGCGGTCGATGCCTTTGGTCACGAGGTGAAGAATGCCGGCAAGGCCTCGCCGGAGGGCGAAGGCAATTGGGCGAAATCGTCCTTCGACGATCTGGTCCAGTACAATGACGGCTTCCGCTCGAACCTGATCGGCACGCCAAGGCAGGTCGCCGAGCGCATCGTCGACCTGAAGCGCGCCGGCGCCGACCTCATCCTGCTCGGCTTCCTGCATTTCCAGGAAGAGGTCGAGTATTTCGGCAAGCATGTCATTCCGCTCGTCCGCGAGTTGGAAAACGCCGAGGCGGCAGCGTCGCTGGCGGCGGAGTAGTCACCCCACAGGCTGGCCGGGCAGCTCCGGCCGGCGCACGAATGAAAGCTACCCGGCGCGCTCGAGCCATCGAGCGGCAATGAGGATTTGCGCGCCTGCTGCAGCCATCGAGGACGATTGGAATGCCTCTGCCCAGTTATACGCTCGGAGTGATGGAGGCTTCCGCCTACGCACCGGAGGTCTTTGCGCGCGGTCTGCCGCCAAGTCGACGGGAGCAGCAGCCCGAGGACAATAGCGAGCCGATCGGCTCCGTTGCCGGCGTCGCTTCTCCGCTGCTTTCGCTTCAAGGCATCGGCCTGTCGTTTGGCGGCGTCGTGGCACTGGCCGATATCGACCTGTCGGTCCGCCCCGGCGAAATCCGGGCCATCATCGGCCCGAACGGCGCCGGCAAAAGCTCGCTGATCAACGTCATCAGCGGCGTCTATCGGCCGGATCGCGGCCATGTCCAGCTCGACGGCGCCGTCTATGCCCAAGTGCCGACGCAGCGGCTGGCGCATCTCGGCGTCGCCAGGACATTCCAGAACCTCGCACTGTTCAAGGGCCTCAGTGTCCTCGACAATGTCGCTTCCGGTCTCGCTTACAAGGTCCGCTCCAACTTTGCCGGCCAGGTGCTCGGTATCGGCCGGTCGCGCGGCGAGCAGCGCGACTCTCTGAGTCGTGCCGAACAGATCCTTGAATTCCTCGACCTCACCGCCGTTCGCGATCGCCTTGCCGGCACGCTGCCTTACGGGCTGCAGAAGCGGGTCGAACTCGCCCGTGCACTGGTCGCTGAGCCGCGCCTGCTTTTGCTCGACGAGCCGATGGCCGGCATGACATCAAGCGAAAAGAGCGAGATGGCGTCCTTCGTCCGCGCCGCGCGCGACCGCTTCGCCACCACCGTCGTGCTGATCGAGCATGATGTCGGCGTCGTCATGGGCCTGTCCGACCGCATCGCGGTTCTCGACTACGGTCGCAAGATCGCCGACGCCACGCCCGATGAAGTCAGGAACGACCAGCGCGTCATCGATGCCTATCTCGGCGTCGCCTCGGACAATGAGGACGGGGCAGGCATATGATCGCCGATTTCGACTACCAGTTCTTCATCGAAGTGCTCGTCGGCGGCCTGCTGTCCGGCGTCATGTACTCGCTGGTCGCGATCGGCTTCGTGCTGATCTACAAGACCTCTGGCGTGCTCAATTTCGCGCAAGGCGCGATGCTGTTGTTTGCGGCACTCACCTTCGTCAGCCTTGTCGAGCGCGGTATTCCGTTCGCGCTGGCGCTGGTGATCACCTTCGCCATCATGGTGGCGATAGGTGTCGCCATCGAGCGCACAGTGCTGCGGCCGCTCACCAACAAGCCGCCGATCACGCTGTTCATGGCGACGCTTGGCCTGTCCTACATCATCGAGGGCGCCGCGCAGCTGATCTGGGGCACGCAGGTCCACGGCCTCGACCTCGGCATCGAGGACGTGCCGCTCGAAGTTGGCGGCGTGCTGATCAGTCAGTTCGACATCTTCGCCGCGGTGGTTGCCGCCGGCATGGTTCTCCTGCTGTCGCTGTTCTTCCGCTACACGCGCATCGGCCTCAGTTTTCGCGCCGTCGCCGACGACCAGTTCGCGGCGCTGGCGGTCGGCCTCAGGCTGCCCTTGATCTGGGCCACCGTCTGGGCTGCTGCTGGCCTGGTCGCGCTGGTGGCGGGACTGCTCTGGGGTGCACGCCTGGGTGTACAGTTCTCGCTGTCCCTGGTGGTGCTGAAGGCGCTGCCGGTGCTGGTGCTCGGCGGCTTCGACTCCATCCTCGGCGCCATCGTTGGCGGGTTGCTGATCGGCGCCAGCGAAAAGCTCGCCGAGGTCTATATCGGCGACTATTTCGGCGGCGGCATCGAGAGCTGGTTCGCCTATGTCGTCGCGCTGGTCTTCCTGCTGATCCGCCCTTCCGGCCTGTTCGGCCAGAAGCTGGTCGAGAGGATCTGAGCGATGGCCGCGATATCAAGCGATTTTTCCTCCGTGCCGGTGCTGCCGAAATGGGTCGCGCCCGTGCTGCTGCTCGCCTTCGCGTATGGCGTCGTGCCGCTGATCGGCTCGAGCTATCTGTTCGAAGCCATCCTGCTGCCGTTCCTGGCGCTCAGCCTCGCCGGCGTGGGCTTGAACATCCTGACCGGCTATGCCGGCCAGGTTTCGCTGGGCAGTGCCGCCTTCATGGCGGCGGGCGCCTTCGCCGCCTACAATTTCAACCTGCGCGTCGAGGGCCTGCCGCTGATCGGCAGCATCTTCCTGGCCGGCATCGTCGCGGCCGCTATCGGCATCGTCTTCGGCCTGCCGAGCCTGCGGCTCAAGGGCTTCTATCTCGCGGTCTCGACGCTTGCCGCGCAGTTTTTCGTGCAATGGGCGCTGACCAAATTCAGCTGGTTCTCCAACAACTCGGCATCCGGCGTCATCGACGCGCCGAGACTGTCGATTTCAGGCTTCGCGCTCGACGGCGCCATCGGCCGCTATCTCTTCGCGCTGACCACCGTCACCGTCCTGACCTTCCTTGCCTACCGGCTGGTCTCGTCGCAGACCGGGCGCAACTTCATCGCCATACGCGACAATGAAACCGCCGCCCGCATCATCGGCATCCCGGTGCTGAAGACCAAGCTGCTGGCCTTCGCCATCTCGTCCTTCATCATCGGCGTTGCCGGCGTCATCTGGGCCTTCGCGTATCTGCGGACCGTCGAGCCGGACGGCTTCGATCTCGATCGATCATTCCAGATCCTGTTCATCATCATCATCGGCGGCCTGGCTTCGATCCGTGGCGCCTTCTTCGGCGCTGCCCTCATCGTCGTCTTTCCGCTCGCTCTGTCTCGCCTCGGCGGCTTTCTGCTCGGCGATCTCTTCGACTCGGGCGTGCTCGACATGAGCCAGCGCATCGTGCTGGGCGCGCTCATCATCCTGTTTCTGATCCTCGAACCCGACGGGCTGGTGGCCCTGTGGGACAGGCTCCGAAGACGGCTCCTGTTCGCCTGGCAGTCGACTTGAGCTGATCCGGGGCAATCGCCCCGAACTGAAAATGAACCAGAGGCCGGACCCAAGACGGCCCATACCGGGAGTACCTCGACCATGACCTTCCTCAGCACAATCAAGGCGGCGGCGCTGTCCGCGGCGATGATCGTGTCGGTGGCCTTGCCGGCCGCCCACGCCGACGAACAGTATTTCCCGCTGCAGAGCTATCGCGTCGGGCCTTATGCGGCCGGCGGCACCGGCTTCTTCGGCGGCTTCATCGATTATCTCAACCTCATCAACATCCGCGACGGCGGCGTCAACGGCGTCAGGCTGACCTGGGACGAATGCGAGACTCAATACGAGGTCGAGCGCGGCGTCGAATGCTACGAGCGGCAGAAGAGCCATGCTGGCGCAGCCGCCTGGAACCCGCTCTCGGTCGGTATTGCCTACGCCATGATCGACCGCATCACCGCCGACAAGGTGCCGCTGATCACGGTCAACCACGGCCGCACCGACTCCACCGATGGACGCGTGTTCCCTTACGTTTTCCCGCTGCTGCTCAATCCCTACAGCGAGACGTCAGGCATCGTGAACTACATCGCCTCCAAGGAAGGCGGCATCGACAAGCTGAAGGGCAAGAAGATCGTCGTGCTCTATCACGGCTCGCCCTACGGCAAGGAAACCATCCCGATCTATGAATTGCTGGCGCAGAAATACGGCTTCACCGTGCAGCAGATCGAGGTGCCGCATCCCGGCAACGAGCAACAGTCGCAGTGGCTGACCATCCGCCGCGCCAAGCCGGACTTCGTCGTCCTGCGCGGCTGGGGCGTGATGAACCCGGTGGCGCTGAAGACAGCAGTCAAGGTCGGCTATCCCGTCGACCATATCGTCGGCAATGTCTGGTCGAATTCGGAAGAGGACGTGATCCCGGCCGGCGACGCCGCCAAGGGCTACACCGCCATCACCACCCAGGCTTCCGGCAACTCCTACCCGGTGGTGCAGGAGATCGTGAAGACGGTCTACGGTGCCGGCAAGGGCAATCTGGAAGACAAGTCACGTATCGGCTCGGTCTACCACAACCTCGGCATCGTCAATGGCATCCTCAATGTCGAGGCGATCCGCGTCGGGCAGGAGAAGTTCGGCCACCGCACCCTGACCGGCGACGAGGTCCGCTGGGGCTTCGAGCATCTCAAGCTTGATCCGGCCAAGGTCGAGGCACTCGGCGCCAAGGACCTGTTCCACTCCATCAACGTCAGCTGGGACAACCACGAAGGCGAAGGCTACGTGACCTTCCAGCAATGGGACGGCAAGAAATGGAACGTCGTCTCCGACTGGATCGCGCCGGACTGGGCGCTGCTGCGGCCGATCATCGAGAAGTCCGCCGAGGCTTATGCCGCCGAGAAAGGCATCAAGCTGCGCACCGCGGACGATGCCAACGCTGTCACCACCAACTGATGAGCCAATGCCGGGCGCAGCGGATCGGTTTCGCAGCGCCCGGCCTCTTTCGGCTCATCGAGCCACGGAATGAGAGCCTATGTCGGACGATGACGTCATTCTTGCCGTGGACACGGTCCATGCCACCTACAGCCACGCCATCACGGCGCTGCACGGCGTCAGCTTCGAGCTTCGGCGCGGCCAGATCCTGGCATTGCTTGGCGCCAACGGCGCCGGCAAGACCACGACGCTGAAGGCCGTCTCCAACCTGCTGCCGGCCGAGCGCGGCCAGGTCAGCGCCGGCACCGTCCGCTATGACGGCGGCGATGTCTCGCGCCGCAAGCCGGCCGATCTCGTGCGTGCCGGACTGGTGCAGGTGCTGGAAGGCCGCCACTGCTTCAAGAGCCTCACCGTCGAGGAAAATCTGATCGCCGGCGGCATCGGCCGCAGTGGCCGCCGCGCCGAAATCAATGCGGATCTCGAGCGGATCTATGGCTATTTCCCGCGCCTTGGGGAAAAGCGCCGGACATTGTCCGGGCTGACTTCGGGCGGCGAACAGCAGATGACCGCCATCGGCCGGGCGCTGATGTCGCGGCCGCGTCTGCTGGTCCTCGACGAACCGTCGATGGGGCTTTCCCCGCTCATCGTCCAGGACATCTTCCAGACGCTCAGAAAACTCAACCGCGAGACCGGCCTGTCGATCCTGGTCGCCGAGCAGAACTCGGCGGTCGCCCTCAGATATGCCGACCACGCCACGGTGCTTGAAAACGGCGTCTCCGTTCTCTCCGGCGCGGCTGCCGAGCTTCGCCAGCGCGAGGACATCAGGGCCTTCTATCTCGGTCAATCGACCACCGGGCAACAGGCATCGCCCGCCGCCAAGCCAGCCCATCTCCATGCCGTTGCCTGAAATGAAATCCGAAGGAGCAGTGAAATGACCGTTTCGACCGTCAAGACCGACCAGGCTTCCGCCGCCGTGCCGCCAGTCGCGAGGCCAACCGCACCGGCGCACATCATCAGGGATGACGCCGAAGCGATTGCGATTGCCCGCGCGCTCGCCGCCGAATTCGTCAAGGACGCCTCCCGGCGCGACCGCGAGCGGATCTGGCCGGTTGCCGAACTCGATGCGTTTTCGCAAAGCGGCCTGTGGTCGATCAATGTGCCCAGAGCATTCGGTGGCCCTGAATTGTCCTATGCCACGCTCGCCAAGGTGATCGAGATCATCTCGGCGGCGGATTCTTCGATCGGCCAGATTGCCCAAAACCATCTCGGCGTCGTCGCCGCCATCCGTACCGTTTCCGACCCGGATCAGCAGAAACTGCTGTTTGCCGAAGCGCTGAAGGGCACGCGGTTCGGCAATGCCTTTTCCGAGTTCGGTTCGAAACGCGCTGCGGATTTCGAAACGCGCTTCACCGATGCCGGCGACCATGTCGTCGTCAATGGCCGCAAATTCTATTCGTCCGGCGCGCTGCTCGCTCATCTCGTGCCGATCGTGGCACTCGATGACCAAGGCCGTGCCTGGTATGCGATCGCCGACCGTGGCGCACCCGGACTGACGGTCATCGACGATTGGTCGAGCTTCGGCCAGCGCACGACGCTGTCCGGCACCGTCATCATCGACAACGTCAAGGTGCCGAAGACCCATCTGGTGCCCGGCTACAAGGGTTACGACAAGCCGACCGCCGACGGCGCCATCTTCCAGATCATTCAGGTGGCGGTCGACACCGGCATCGCCCAGGCGGCGATCGACGAGACCGTCAGTTTCGTCAGGACCAAGAGCCGCGCCTGGATCGACAGCGGCGTCGACAATGCCTGGGACGATCCCTACACCATCCAGGCCATCGGCGACCTGACGCTGCGCCTGCACGCGGCGCAGGCGTTGCTCGAAAAGGCCGGCCTGGCAATCGACCGAGCGGTGATCGAGCCGACCGCCGAGACTGTAGCGCACGCTCAGATCGTCACCGCCGAGGCAAAAATCCTGTCGACCGAAATCGCCATCGCCGCCACGAACAAGCTGTTCGAGCTGGCAGGCACACGCTCGACGCTGGCCGAACACAATCTCGACCGGCATTGGCGCAACGCCCGCACGCACACGCTGCACGATCCGGTGCGCTGGAAATATTCGATCCTCGGCAAATATTTCCTCAACGGCGAAAATCCGCCGCTGCACGCCTGGAGCTGATTTCCCACCGGCGGGCGGGCGGCCCGCCACGTCAAACCTTCGACTATCATTTCCCAAGAGGCCCACTGCCATGTCAAACCCAACAGTCGTCGGCTTTTCCGGCAACATCACCCGGCCTTCAAAGACGCGCGCCTTCGTCGATCTGGTCGCCAGGGACATTGCCGCCAGCCACGGCCTGTCGGCTGTTACCTATGATATCGAGGATCTCGGTCCGTCGCTGGGCACGGCGAAATGGGCCCGCGATCTCGACGGCCAGGCGCGCGCGATCCTGGAACAAATCCTCGCCGCCGACGTCCTTGTCGTCGGGTCGCCGACCTACAAGGGCAGCTATACCGGCCTGTTCAAGCATTTCTTCGACCTGATCGATCCGGCGGCGCTGCGGGGAAAGCCCATCGTGTTGACGGCGACCGGCGGTGGCGAGCGCCATGCCTTGATCGTCGAACATCAGCTGCGGCCGCTGTTCGGCTTCTTCGAAGCCTTCACACTGCCCACCGCCGTCTACGCCACCGATAAGGATTTCACCGACGGCGTGCTGCGCTCCGAGGCCATCCTGAAGCGCGCGGCGCAGGCGGTCGACGAGGTCGGTTTTGTGCTGGCCAATTGCTCGGCGGGCAGGATCGCGGCCGAATAAACGAAATCGTCGCGCAATTTACGACCGCCCGCTAAAAACGTTTCTGTCTGATTCGTCTGGGACAGGAACGTCATGAGCAAAGCCCTCACATCCTTCGCACTCGTCGCGGTGCTGACCGCCTTGCTGATGGCGCTGAGCCTGGCTGTCGCCAGGCATGGCTATCCCTATGGCGCGATCGGCGTCAGGCGCCTTGACGGCATTGCCGATGCCGGAGTGTTCGTTCCGCTTGCCGCTGTCTATTTCTTCAGCGCGATGCTGATGATGATCCTGCCGATCAGGGCGGCCGGCATTGTCCTGACCCATGCCGCAGACGCCCTCTTCTGGACCGTGATCGCGCTGTTTGCGACCATCGTCGGCTGTCTGGTCGCCAGATGGGCTTTCGGCCAGGGCAGTGCCGTGTGGGCACTGCTGAACTGGCGATTCCTGTTTGCCGCGGCGATCGTCGGTTGCCACTTCGTCATGAACGAACTGCGCCGCAACGTCCTGCTGCGCAGCCTGTTTTTCGCCGTCTTCGCGGCAGCGACGCTGGCCTGCCTGTTCTGGTCGTTCACGCTCTGAACGGGATCGTACCGTCGCTGGCTAGTCGACTGATCCGGCGGCGATGTGACCGGCGGCCTGCTCCATCCATGTCCAGAAATAGGCTGCAAGACCACGGTCGACATGGATGCGCAGTCTATCCTCATGACGATAGGCGATGGCGCTGATGCCGGCGAAGGAAAGTGCTGCACTGGCACTCGCTTGGCTGGGATCGAGCGTCGTTCCCCGCGCGATGAACGTGTCGAGCGCCCTTCCCTCGACCTCGAACACCTGCAGCCCGGCGCTGATCGCCGTCACCGCGAACCCTTCTGCGTGCCAGCCCGTGGGGATGGCAAGGGGGCTGTTCGAGACGACGAGCAGCCGGTCGCGCGCCATCCGCACCGCATAGCGGTCGCCCTGCGCGGCGCCAAAAGCGCCCACGCCGGTTCCGTCGACGCCGGAACCCCGTGCCCACGCGTCGAGGTCGCCGCTGACCATCAGCTGGTTGAGGGTGAGGACTGCTTGTATCGCAAGGCCCGGCGTGGTGATGACCGCGCTCTGCCAGTCCGGTGCAACAGACCATTTTTCCGCGAGATCACGCATGCAGCCGGTCCCCTGCCGGGTCGAAGGCGCAAGGGGCCGTAATCGTCGCCGCCCGAACCTTGCCGAGGTGCTGGATTTCGATCGCCTCGCCATGACGCGCCGCGCCGCGCTCGATCAGACCAAGCGCCACGGCGCGGCCAAGCGTCGGGCTGTGGTAGCTCGAGGTGACAAAACCCTGGCTGCGCAATCTGCCGTCGATCCGTCTGATACCGTGCGCACCAGTTGGCAGCGGCGCTTCGCCTTGCGGCACCGCCAGCCCGACGAGCTGCATGCGGTCGCCGCGCGACGCCTCCTCGGTGAACAACGAGCGGCGGCCGACGAACTCGGTCTGGCGTTTGGCACGCGGGCCATCGACGCCGAGATCATGCGGCAGCGTGGTGCCGTCAGTGTCCTTGCCGATGACGATAAAGCCCTTTTCGGCGCGCAGGATCATCAGCGCCTCAAGGCCGATAACGATGGCGTCGAACGTCTGGCCGGCCTGGCGCAGACGCGTCCATAGCGGTTCGGCGCGGTCCGCGCGGATCGAGATTTCATAGCTCCGGTCGCCTGTGAAGCTGACGCGGGCAATGCGGACCTCGTCGCCGGCATAGGTTCCATGACCGATCGCCATATGCGGCAGATCGGTGTCGTCGAGCGAAAGGCCGAGATCCAGTTTCTCCAGCAGTTTTCGGGCGTTCGGCCCCGAAACGGTCAGCGTCGCCATTTCCGATGTGGCGTTGTGGATAAAGACGGCGTCGCGACCAAAACGGTCCTGGCGCCATTCCTCCAGCCGCGCATGCACGGCAGCGACATGCGAGGACGAGCACGACACGACGAAGCGATGTTCGTCCAGACGCACCAGCACGCCGTCGTCGAAGACCACGCCATTCTCCGACAGCATGAAGCCATAGCGGCAGCGGCCCGGCTTCAGCGTCGACATGGTGTTGTAGTAGAGGAAATCGACGAACGCCGCCGCCTGCGGTCCGATCACCTCGATCTTGCCCAGCGTCGAACCGTCGAACAGCGCGACCGACTGGCGGGCGCGCCGCGCCTCGTCCGCGATCGAATGCTCCGCGTCCGCGTCGCCGCCATAGTGGGCCGGGCGCAGCCAGCCGCCATATTCCTGGAAGACGGCGCCATTGGAACGGTGGACATTTTCGAGCGGCAGCCGGCGCACCGGCGCCATCAATTCGCCGACGCGCGCGCCGGCAAAGCTTGCCAAAGGCACCGGCGTGAACGGCGGCCGATAGGTGGTGGTGCCAACCTCCGGCACCGTGCGGCCGGTGATCCCGGCCATCAGCGCCAGGCCGGGCAGGTTGGATGTCTTGCCCTGGTCGGTCGCCATGCCGAGCGTGGTGTAGCGCTTCAGATGTTCGACCGAGACGAAGTTTTCGCGTGCCGCCAGTTCGACGTCCTTCACCGTCACGTCGTTCTGGTAGTCGATCCAGATGCGCCCCTTCGAGCCCGGCATCGGCCATGCCGGGAGAATGCCGCCTGTCGCCTCCGGTCCGGTGCTGCGTGGTGTTGCCGCGTTCCCCTGGCCGGCGAATGCCTTTCCCACGCCAGCAAACACATCCGACAAGGAGACCGCACCGGCTGCCGCACCTGCCACGGCGATGCCGTCGACCGGATCGCCCGGCAGGAAGGTCGCGCGCGCCTCGCTCCAGGCGAGCTTGCCCTTGGCTTGGCCAAAGAGATGAATGGTTGGCGTCCAGCCGCCCGAGATCAGCACGCAATCAGCATCGAATCTGGTGCCGTCGTCGAGCGTCACACCGTCGACGCGCAGCCTGCCGCTGGCGGAAGCAAGGGCACGCCCTTTCACCAGCCGGACATTGGCCGGCGCGGCAGGCGTGCCGTCACGCCTGAGGTCGACGAGCGTGACTTCGGCGCCAGCCTCGGCAAGCGCCCCGGCCACCTCATAAGCGCTGTCATTGTTGGTGGCGACGACAATGCGGCGGCCGACCAGGACCGCATGGCGCCTGAGATAGGCAAGCGCCGCATCCGCCGACATGATGCCCGGCAGGTCGTTGTTGGCGAAAGGCAGCGGCCGCTCGATGGCGCCGGTTGCCAGCACGATCTGGCGCGGCCTGGCCCGCCACAGCGTATCCGGCCGGCCGTCGAAATGACGCTGGTTCAGCCCCACCAGATTGTGGTCGTAAATGCCGAAGGCGGTGGTCGAAGACAGGAACAGCTGACCGGCAGCGGCAAGCTCTGCAACCGTCTCCTCGATCCAGGCGGTCGCAGGCTTGCCATCGATCTCACCGGCACGATGGCCGAGCGATCCGCCGGGAACCTGCTGGTCGTCCACCAGTGTGACGGTCAGACCCGCACCCGACGCCAGTCTTGCCGCCGCCAGCCCGGCCGGTCCCGCGCCCACCACCAGCACGTCGCAATGATGGTTGATCTGGTCCGCTGTGCCCGGCGAGGTCCAGTCCGCTACCTTGCCCAGCCCCGCCATGGCGCGGATGCGCGGCTCGAATCTGTGCCAGTCCGGCCACATGAAGGTCTTGTAGTAGAACGCCGCCGGAATGAAGCGCGCAAAACGGTCGAGGAAGGCGTTGCGGTCGGCCAGCGCATTGGGTGTGGCGTTGACGCTTCTCGCCACCAGCCCGTCGCGCGCCGGCTCGGTCGTGGCGCGCGTGTTGGGCGTCGCCCGCAGGCCGCCAATGTCGACCAGCGCGTTGGGCTCCTCGACGCCGGCGCCCCAGATACCGCGCGGCCGATGATACTTGAAGCTGCGGCCGACGACCGCGACATCGGCAGCCAGCAGCGCCGATGCGATGGTGTCGCCGGCAAAGCCGTGCACGGTGGTGCCGTCGAAGCTAAACTGGATCGGGCGCGAGCGGTCGATGGCGCTGCCGCCGGTGGCAAGACGCGAGGCGGTCACGCCGCGTGCTCCCCGCCGAGAGCAGCCGAGGACAGCACCTTGTGGGTGACGGTGTCCCGCTCCAAGACGAAGAACTCGCCGCAGTTCATGTGCACCCAGATTTCGCGCGCAGTGCCTTTCGGATTGGTACGCAGATAGAGGTAACCAGCCCAGCGATCGATCGGCACATCGGCGCCATCCGGCCTGATGTTGCCGGCATCGCCGCCATAGTGGAATTCGGTCTCGTCACGCGGGCCGCAGAATGGGCAAGGAAAGAGCTGCATGATTGCCTCTAATGCGCGATGCCGGAGCCGGCCGCTTCGTCGATCAGCCGCCCGCTGGCGAAGCGATCCAGGTCAAACGGACGGCTGATGTCATTGTGTTTGCCTGACGCCAGCAAGTGCGCCAGCAGCGTGCCGCCTGCGGGGATGGCCTTGAAGCCGCCCGTGCCCCAGCCGCAATTGAGGAACAGTCCCGGCAGCGGCGATTCGCCGATGATCGGCGAGGAGTCCGGCACGACATCGACAATGCCGGCCCATTGCCGCATCAGCTTGAGCTGGCCGAAGATCGGGAACATCTCCAGCAGGCCGGCAATCACCGTCTCCAGCGTCGGCAGGTTGCCGCGCTGCGCATAGGAAGGAATGCGGTCGAGCCCGCCGCCGATGACGATCTCGCCCTTGTCCGACTGGCTGACATAGACGCCGCAACCGGGCGACAGCACCACCGTGTCGAGGATCGGCTTGACCGGCTCGGAAACGCAGGCCTGCAGCGCATAGGAATTGATCGGCAACCTGAAGCCGGCCTTGGCCGCCAGCACCGACGAGTGACCCGCCACCGCCATGCCGATGCGCTCGGCACGGATCGCGCCACGCGACGTCTGGACGCCACGGCAGCGGCCGCCCTCGATGATGAAATCGGTGATCTCGCAATTCTGGATGATGTCGACGCCGAGCCGGCTCGCCGCCCGCGCATAGCCCCAGGCGACGGCGTCATGGCGCGCCGTGCCGGCCCTGCCTTGCCAGATGCCGCCGAACACCGGGAAGCGCGCGTCCGGCGAAAAATTGTAGATCGGCGCCACCCGGCGCACATCCTCGGGAGAAAACAGCTCGGCATCGATACCGTTGATCTGCATGGCGTTGACGGTGCGCGCGCCGATCTCCAACTCGGCGGTCGAGTGGCACAGATTGACCATACCGCGCTGCGACAGCATCACATTGTAGTTCAGGTCCTTGGCCAGCCCCTCGTAGAGCCGGTGCGCCAGCCCGTAGAGCTCGACGCTTTCCGGATAATAGTAATTGGAGCGCACCACGGTGGTGTTGCGGCCAGTGTTGCCGCCGCCGATCCAGCCTTTTTCCAGCACAGCCACCCTGGTGATGTTGTGGTTCTTTGCCAGGTAATAGGCTGTCGCCAGCCCATGGCCGCCGCCGCCGATGACGATCGCGTCGTAGGCCGGCTTCGGCTCGGGCGAGCGCCAGGCCTGCTTCCAGCCGGTCTGGCCGGCCAGGCCCTCCTTGAACAGCGACAGAGCGGAATAGCGTCGGGTCATGGCGTGCCGGACAGGCCTGATTTTCGGAAAGGAACGGGGATCATCGCATGGTCTTCTGCACCGACGGCACCGGTTCGATCGGTCATGCCCGCATCGCCTTGCCCAACGGATCGTATGGCGACGAAGCGATGACGCGCGCACCTCTTTCGACGCCGACGATGTGGGTTGTCAACTGGGTATTGATATCGGCCGCCTCGCGCTCGACCAGCGCCATGGCGAGGCTCTTGCCGACCGTATGGCCATAGCCGCCGGAGGTGACGAAGCCGGCAAGCCTGCCTTTGTTCCAGATGGGTTCGTAGCCACTGGCATCGGCGTCCACCGCGTCGATTTCGAGCGTCACCAGCGTGCGCCTCGGTGGAGCCTTCTGCTCGTTCAGCGCCGCCTTGCGCCCGATGAACTCGCCCTTGTCGAAGGCAATCCAGCGGTCCATGCCGGTCTCGGCCGGCGTATAGTCCTGCGTGAACTCGCGCGACCAGATGCCAAAACTCTTTTCGAGCCGCAGCGAATTGACTGCGCCGAAGCCGTATTCGGTCACGCCCAGATCCTTGCCTGCCGTCAGCAGAGCGCGGCGCAGGCCCGCGTGCTCATTGGCCTGGCAATGGATCTCGTAGCCAAGTTCGCCGATGACCGACAGCCGACCGACCTTGGCCCGCACCAACCCGACATCCAATGTCCTGCAGGCGAGAAAGCCGAAGGCCTCGTGCGAGACATCGTCATGTGTCAGGCGCTCCAGCAGCGTTCGCGCATTGGGTCCGGCCAGCGAGAAACCGACGGCCGCATCCGAAATGTCGCGGACGGTGACGCCGTCGGCGAGATGCTGTTCGAACCAGCGCATGTGCCACTGGCGCAGGTAGTAGGACCCCATGACCCACCAGGAGCCATCGCCCCAGTTGAAGACGGTGAGGTCGCCCTTGAGCTTGCCGTTTTCACCCAGCATCGGCGCGAGTTTGACGCGACCCGGCTTGGGCAGCGCACAGGCGAGCAGCCGGTCGAGCCAGGCTTCCGCCTGCGGCCCGGTGATCTCGTAGCGCGAGAAGGCGGTGATATCGAGCAGGCCGACACCTTCGCGCACCTTGCGGCATTCCTGTGCGACAATGTCGAAGGCGTTGGAGCGCTTCAGCGTCGGTGTCTCGACGAAGCCTTGCGGTGCGAAATAGAGCGGCACTTCCATGCCCCAGGAATTGCCCCAGCGCGCGCCGGCGGCGTCCATGGCGTCATGCGCGCCGGCCGTCTTCAAGGGCCGTCCCGCCGGCAGCTGCTCGTTGGGATAGCTCATGACGAAGCGGCGCGAATAGAATTGCCCGGTGGTCTGCCTGATGTATTCGCGGTTGGAGGCGAAGTCGCCGTAACGGGCGATGTCCATGCCGTAGACGTCGGCTTCCGGCTCGCCATGGATCATCCATTCGGCAAGCGACTTGCCGACGCCGCCGCCCTGCAGGAAGCCGGCCATGACGCCGCACGCCACCCAGTAATTGGGCACGCCGCGCACCGGGCCGACCAGCGGGTTGCCGTCCGGCGAGAAGGTGAAGGCGCCGTTCACCCAGCGCTTGATGCCGGCCGTCTCCAGGCAAGGATAACGGCTGAAGCCGAGCGCCAGCTCGTCGGCGATGCGGTCGGTGTCTTCCTGGATCAGTTCGATGCCGTAGTCCCACGGCGCGCCATCCATGTTCCAGTGCTTGTGGTTGATCTCGTAGATGCCGAGCAGCAGGCCCTTCTGCTCCTGGCGCATGTAGGTGAAGCCTTCGAGATCGACGATCAGTGGCAATTCCTTGTCCAGCGCCTGGATTTCGGGCAGCGCCTCGGTGACGAGATAATGGTGCTCCATCGGTGACACCGGCAGGTCGATGCCGGCCATCCTGCCGACCTGCTTGGCCCACAGCCCGCCGGCATTGACGACGTGCTCGGCAATGACCGTGCCCTTCTCGGTGACCACGTCCCAGCAGCCGCCGGCGCGGCGGTTCAGTGCCTGCACGCGGTTGTGCTCGATGATGTCGGCGCCGCGCAGCCTGGCTGCCTTGGCATAGGCGTGCACGACGCCCGAGGGATCGATATGACCCTCGCGCGCGGCATAAAGCCCACCCAGCATGCCGTCGGTGTTGAGGATCGGGCAGCGCTGCTTGATCTCATCGACGCCGACCAGGTGGACATCGTCGATGCCCATGGTCTGGAAGATGCGGTAAGAGGCCTTCAACCATTCCCAGCGCTCCGGCGCCGAGGCGACCGAGATGCCGCCGGTCATGTGCATACCGATGCTCTGGCCCGATTCCTTCTCGACTTCGGAGAGCAGGTCGATCGTGTAGGCTTGCAGGGCGGCGATGTTGGGATCGGCGTTCAGCGCATGGAACCCGCCGGCCGCATGCCAGCTTGAACCTGACGTCAGCACCTCGCGTTCGATCAGCGCGACGTCGCTCCAGCCGAATTTCGCCAGGTGATAGAGCACCGAGGCTCCAACCACGCCGCCGCCGATGACGATCGCCCTATATTGGGATTTCATCCTGTCGCACTCCACCCAGTCATGGCGACGCAACCTAGTGGCATTGTACATCAGTGTCTAGTACCTTGCGCGGCTTCGCACAGCGGTTGCGCTGTCGCTGCGGTCACGGTTGACAACGATGCGAGCGAGCGCGCCTCTTGCGCATGCCGGTCGAGAGGCGGACATGCTGCTGTTGGGATGGCTACCGGCTGCGGGGAACGGTTTTCTCGACGTAGCGCGAGAAATCCTCGACGTCCTGGGGTGACGGCTCCTGGCCGGTAAAACTGCGCAGATACGAGGCAACTTGAGCCAGGCGGCTGCTCATCGGCTCGTTGAGTTCCAGCGAGTAATAGCCGATCTGCATGAAATAGAGCACGCGGGCCCGCACGAACGCATCCACCTCGTCATAGCCATGGCTCATGAACATGTCGCGGATGGCGTTGACGCGCTCCTCATCGGCCTCGTCGAGCGCGCGCCTGATCGCAGGCGAGCGGCGGGCCCACGCCCTGATCGCGAAATCCAGCTGCGGATCGAACAGCCTTTCGTCCACCCAGCATTCGAAAATGCTCATCACCCCGCGGATGACGGTGGCGGAAGGCCGCCTGGCGCGTTCGACGATGAACCTCGTATTGGTCTGCCGCCAGTAGTCGAGCAACTGGTCGAGCAGATCCTGCCGGCTCTTGAAATACCAGTAGAAGCTGGAGCGCGACACATCGAGCTTCTGGCCAAGCGTCAGCACGCGGACACGTTCGACACCGTCCGAGATCAACGTTTCAAGCGCAAGCTTCAGCCAGTCTTCACGAGTGGCCTTGATGTTGCCGGTGGCGCCGGCGCGCTGAATCGTCGTTTCGAGAGCTGCCATCGACACGACGCATGACACGCTGCCTCAGGCAAATCAAGGCTATGGACACTAATGTACAGGGCAATTCGACTTGGCCCGAACGATGCCTCACGGATGTTAGCCGGATTGAGGAGCGATATGGCCCTGCCGTCGCCCGCGCCATCGGCTTGATGGCAAGGGGAGGGGACTTTTGTCGCGGCAACCGACTCAGTGTTTGCTTTCCCGCAAGGCAATTGTCTGGCAAATACCAGTTCAGACAGATGCCGCCGCGCGGCCAACCAGCAGGGAAGACAAGGACATGACGCTGTTTCGAAAAAACCTCATCGATGGCGAATGGGTCGGCGAGGCCGGTTCGCGCAACATCAACCCCTCGGATACCGGCGATGTCGTCGGCGACTATGCCTCGGCGGGTGTCGAACAGGCGGGGCAGGCGATCGCGGCGGCCAAGGCGGCGTTTCCGGCATGGTCCCGCTCCGGTCCGCTGGCCCGTCACGCAGTGCTGAAAAAGGCCTCGGACGAGATTCTGGCGCGCAAGGACGAGATCGGCCGCAATCTGGCGCGTGAGGAAGGCAAGACGCTGGCCGAGGGCATCGGCGAGACCATTCGCGCCGCCCAGATATTCGATTTCTTTGCCGGCGAAACGTTGCGTTTGACCGGAGAGGTCGTGCCGAGCGTGCGGCCTGGCGTCGGCGTCGAGATGACGCGCGAGGCGGTCGGCGTGGTCGGCATCATCACGCCGTGGAATTTTCCGATCGCCATTCCGGCCTGGAAGATCGCCCCGGCGCTGACGCACGGCAACACCGTCGTCTTCAAGCCGGCCGAACTTGTTCCCGAAAGCGCCTGGACCATCGTCGACATCCTGCATCGCGCCGGCCTTCCGAAGGGCGTGCTCAATCTCGTCATGGGCAAGGGCTCGGTGGTCGGTCAGGCGATGCTCGACAGTCCCGATGTCAACGCCATCAGCTTTACCGGCTCGGTCGGCACCGGCAAGCGCATTGCCGCGGCAAGCATCGAGCACATGCGCAAGTTCCAGCTTGAAATGGGCGGCAAGAACCCGCTGGTCGTCCTAGACGATGCCGACCTCGCGGTCGCCGTCGATTGCGCGCTCAATGGCGCCTTCTTCTCGACCGGCCAGCGCTGCACCGCGTCGTCCAGGCTTGTCGTGACCGACGGCATCCACGACCGTTTCGTCGACGCCCTCAAGGATCGCATGAGCAAGCTGGTCATCGGCGACGCGCTCGACGCGCAGACCCAGATCGGTCCGGTCGTCGACGCGACGCAGCTGAAGCAGGACGAGGATTACATCACCATCGGCGTCAGGGAGGGCGCTACGCTCGCCTTCGGCGGCGAGCGGCTCGACCGCAAGACGCCGGGCTTCTACTTGCAGCCGGCGCTGCTGACTGAGGCCACCAACGCCATGCGCAGTTCACGCGAGGAGATTTTCGGACCTGTCGCCAGCGTCATTCGCGTCAAGGACTATGACGAGGCGCTTTCAGTCGCCAACGACACGCCCTTCGGCTTGACCTCCGGCATCTGCACCTCGAGCCTCAAGCACGCCACGCACTTCAAGCGCAATTCGGAGGCTGGCATGGTGATGGTCAACCTGCCGACGGCGGGTGTCGACTTCCATGTTCCCTTCGGCGGTCGCAAGGGCTCGAGCTATGGACCGCGCGAGCAGGGCCGCTATGCGGCGGAGTTCTACACCACGGTGAAGACCGCCTATACGTTCGCTGGCTGATCGGCAGTCGGCCGATCGGGGCCGGCCACCCGCCAAGCACATCAAGATTGGAGCGGCGCGAAGCGATGACAGTGCAGAACCTGACCTGGCTCAACTCGCCGCCGCACCATGCCATCGACGGCGATAGCGTTCGCGTGCGCACCGGCAAGGAGACCGATTTTTGGCGCGAGACCTTCTACGGTTTCTGGCGTGACAACGGCCACTTCCTGTACCGGCCGGTCGAGGGCGATTTCACCGCCGAAGTCACGGTCAAGGGCGACTACAAGGTGCTTTACGATCAAGCCGGGCTGATGGTCCGGCTCAGCGAAACGCACTGGATCAAGGCCGGTATCGAATACACCGACGGCCTTTCCTATTTCTCCGTCGTCGTCACCAACGACACGTCCGACTGGTCGCTGGTCGCCATCCCTGCCGACCCGAATGGCATCAGCATCCGCCTGACCCGTCACGCCGACGCGATCCGGGTCCAGTATCTCGATGCTTCAGACGGCCACTGGAAGCCGGTGCGGCTTGCCTATTTCCCGATCTCGAAAACGGTTGATGTCGGCATGATGTGCTGCTCGCCGCAACGCGAGGGGTTCGAGGTCACATTCTCCGGCTTTTCCGTCGGTCCGCCGATATCGCGCGAACTGCACGATTGAGGCGTGCGGTCTTGCGCTGAACCGCGAGCACTTCGACCTTTACGACAGTCACTGTTTGAAGACTTGGCACGCGCGCGTCGGGTTGTCCGACCGCGCCGTGAATGGGGCGCGGCACCTTGCTCTTTCCGATATTGTATGATTGGATCCAATCATACAATATCGATCTTGAAGAGGAACCGAACGATGACGCATTGGCAAGGGGTGTTCCCGGCGGTTACGACCAAGCTGAACCAGGATGGTTCGATCGACATCGAGGCGACGCAGGCGAGCATCGATCGCCTGATCACCAATGGCGTGTCGGGCATCATCGTCCTGCCGATGCTTGGCGAGAATGCATCATTGCAGCTGCAGGAGCGGGAAGCGGTCATCCGGGCCGCGAAGGACGTGGTGGCCGGGCGTGTCCCGCTTCTGTCCGGCCTTGCCGAGATTTCGACGGCCAACGCAACCGCAGCCGCGCGCAAGTACCAGGATTTCGGCGCCGAAGGTCTGATGGTGTTCCCCAGCCTTGGCTACAAGACTGACCCGCGCGAGACGGCTGAGTGGTACAAGGCGATCGCCAACGCCAGCGACCTGCCGATCATGATCTACAACAACCCGATCGCCTATGGCGTCGACGTCACCCCCGCCATCCTGAAGGTGCTGGCGGACTGTCCGACGATCGTTGCCGTCAAGGAAGAGACCGGCGATGTGCGCCGGGTCACCGACATGATCATCGAGCTCGGCGATCGCTTCGATATCTTCTGCGGCGTCGACGACCAGATCGTCGAAAGCATGGCACTCGGCGCCACCGGCTGGGTGTCCGGCATGACCAATGCCTGGCCCAAACAATGCGTCCGCATCTTCAATTTGTGCGCGACCGGCGATTTCGCCGGCGCGCGCGATCTCTACCGGATCATGACGCCGTCCTTTCACCTCGACACGCATGTCAAGCTGGTTCAGTACATCAAGATGGCCGAGCATCTCGTCTATGGCGCGCCGGAGTGGACCCGAGCGCCGCGTTTGCCTCTCGTTGGCGAGGAGCGTGCGCGCGTCACCGCCATTATCGAGGCGGCGATCGAAAAGCTCAGGCAGCAGGACTGAACACGGGACGCCATGGCCACCACCGACAAGCCGCTGCTGCAGCGCCAGACCGTGACGGCAATGGTCGCCGAGTATATCGCTGCCCGGATCATCGGCGGCGATTATCCGGGTGGGCATCAGATCCGCCAGGAGGCCATCGCCGCCGAGCTTGGCGTGAGCCGGATCCCGGTGCGCGAGGCGCTTCTGCAGCTGGAGGCGGACGGCCTGGTCGTCATCAGGACGCATCGCGGGGCTGTCGTGTCGGAGTTGTCCGCCGACGATGCGATCGACCTTTTCGATGCGCGTCTGCTGCTTGAGCCTTTCCTGGTCGAAAAGGCGATCGCGCACGTCTCGGATCAGGACATTGCGGCCATCGAAAAATCGCTGCGCGCCTATGAGGCTGCCATCGCCCGAGGCGATGATCCCAAGGACCTCAGCCGTCTCAACTGGGCGTTCCATACCGCATTGCTCGAACCCTCGATGCGGCCGCGTTCGATGGCTGTCGTCCAGACGCTCTACAACTCCGCCGACCGCTATTTGCGTCTGCAAATCGAGCCCGCCAAGGCACAGGCCAAAGCTCTGCAGGAGCATCGCGAGCTCTTCGAGGCCTATCGCCGAAGGGACATCGCCGAGACCGCGCGCTTGTTGAGAAAACACATCGCCGACGCGGCCGGCGAGATCGTCAGCCAGTTGCGGCGCAATGAGACCGCCGGCTGACGATTGTCCGGCAAATATCGCCGCAGCCCTGTCGCGGCAGGGGCAAAGCGGGCCGGAACGACGTCGCTTTTCCACGTCTGGTGAAGGATCGGTGGGATCATGCGCCGGCCTCGTCCAGTCCAAGCCCGGCGCGGACGGCATCGCGGATCGCCTGCGGGCCGAATCTTGTCCATACGGCTTGATGGGCGCGCACGCGCTGCCGTGCCCGTCGCTTGGCATCCAGGCAAAGTCCGACAGCCATGTCGGCAAGCCCTTCATCGGTATCCGACAGCAGCAGCTCCTCCTTGTCGACCAGATCCAGACCCTCGGCCGCCAGCGGCGTGGCGATCACCGGAACGCCCCAGGCCATCGCCTCCAGAATTTTGATGCGGGTGCCGCCGCCTGCCGCAAGCGGCATGATGCTGAGATGCGCGCTGGACAGGAGCGGCGCCACGCTTTCCGGGTCTTCGACGAGATCCACGCCGGGCAATCCGGCCAGTGCCTGGACGGCGGGCTTCGGCTTGCGTCCAGCGAGAACCAGTGTCGCGGCCGGCAAGGCTTGTCGTATGCGCGGCAATATGGAGCCGGCTAGTCGCTCGACGGCATCGACGTTTGGCGGATAGCCGAGGTGGCCGATAAACAGGATCACCGGAAAGCCATTGCCGGCCCCTGGCTCGACGGGCAGCGTTTCGGGACTGTGCCCGGCGTGGGGAATTCCGTTTGGAACCACATCGATCGGCACCGTGTGCCGGGAAAGCGCCATCAGCCTCTCGCGATCCTGGCTTGAGCAGACCCAGACCCTGTCGGCAAGGGCGAGCGCCTTTCTCTCGAGGCGTCTGATGCCAAGGCTTGGCGTGATCGTTGCCACGGCAGGTCGCTTAGCATCGACGCGCCGCAACTGTCCCGCCAGGTCGGACTCGACATTGTGCATGTCGAGGATGAGCTGTTTCGTAAGCGCTCGCAAAGGCCGCAGCAGCTTGAACAGGCCGATACCCTCGACCAGCACGGTGTCGGGGCGAAAGTCTCGAACCAGTGTCTCCAGCCGCGTCAAGGCGGTGCGCGAAATGCGATGCTCCGCCCTTATGCGCCACCATCCGACCGAGCCGGAGCGGGCCTCACCTTCGATCGACAAGGCCTCGCTGCGGATCGACGGATCGGCTGCTTCCACGGCCCGAGGCCGCACCGACACCAGGCAGACCGGGCCGAATTCCGCTGCCGCTTCAGCGTTGCGATGATTTCTCAGATCCGCGCCGGAGGTTGGCGGATAGGCCGGATCGTGAGTCACGATGAGCGTACGCCTTTCGGCATTCAGTGCCGGGAGGGTCACGTGCGAACTCATGGTGTTCGAAGCGTGCGCCCAGGGCTGTGCGCCCGGAGTTGCACCAAAGACTTTATTCCAGACGGCATTCAAGACGGCCCCGCAGCCATAAAACCAGCTTCGACTTGTTTAGCTGAATGGGGCTTTCGTCAAGCGCCGTATCCTCTTTGAATGTCTGGTGCACCAGCCTGGCGACGGGCCTGCTGGAATGCCTGCCGGTATGACACGGTCACCGCCTGGACCACGCCAGCCAGTGGCCCGCCAGACGCCTCCAAAATGCGGTGAGTCTTGTCTGCCGATAAGCGTCGCCGGCCATCTTGATGCCTTGCGCCTGCGTCGGGAAGGGATGGATGACGTCGGCCAGCGCGTGCAATCCCATACCGCATTTGATGGCCAGCGACACCGCATTGATCATCTCGCCGGCATGGCTGGCGACGACCGTGGCACCCAGGATGCGATCGGACCCTTCCTTGACGTGGATTTTGACAAAACCCTCTTCCTCGCCGTCCATCACCGCACGGGCGACATCGTGCATCAGCACCGTATAGGTCTTGACCGGGATGCCGTTCTGGCGCGCCTCCGCTGGATAGAGGCCGACATGGGCGATCTCCGGATCGGTGTAGGTGCACCACGGAATGACCAGTTCGCTCAGTTTCCTGCGTCCGAGAAACAGGGCATTGCGCACGACCATGCGAGCTGTTGCCTCGGCGGTATGGGTGAATTTGTAGTCGAGACACACATCGCCCGCCGCATAGATGCGCGGATTTGTGGTGCGGAGATAGTCGTCCACCTTGATGCCGTCGGCATCATATGCCACCCCGGCGTTCTCCAGGTCGAGACCGTCGACATTGGGCGAGCGGCCAATCCCGGTGATGATCTCGTCGACGGAAATCGTCGTCGTGATGTCGTCGTGTACAAGGTCGGCGAGCTTCTTTCCGCCTGCTGTCCGCACCGCCACCACCTCGGTGTTGAGGCAAACCTCGATCCCCTCGCGCGCCAGCGCGTCCGAAAGGATCTGGGCGGCGTCGCGTTCCTCGCCGGGCAGGAACATCGGCTCCCGCTGCGCCAGGATGACATTCGCACCCAGCAGGCAGAAGGCCTGCGCCGCCTCGCAACCGAGCGGTCCGCCGCCGATGACCAGAAGCCGCTTCGGGCATTCTGTGAGATCGAACATGGTTTCGTTGCTGAGATAGCCGGCTTCGGCAAGCCCCGGGATCGTCGGCAGCCTCGGGCGTGCGCCTGTGGCGATCAGGGCCTTCCTGAAACGCAGCGTCTTGCCCACCACCGCGACCGCGTCCGGTCCGGAAAATTGTGCTTCACCGAAAAAGACATCGATGCCTTTCGACGCGATGGTCGCGGCGGCATCGGCGCGGCTGATCCGCTGCCGGATTTGACGCATCCGCGTCATTGCCCGCTGAAAGGCGACGTGAAGATGGTCTGGCGTGTCACCGCCGAGATTCTCGGCATCGCGCATGTCTGCATAGAGCCTGGCCGTGCGGATAATCGATTTCGACGGGATGCAGCCGACATTGATACAGGTCCCGCCGATCAGGTTGCGCTCGATGAGCGCGACCTTTGCGCCGAGGCCGGCCGCTTCGTGAGCGGCGGTCAGCCCGGCCGGCCCGGCACCGATGACGACGAGGTTGTAGGGACCGTCCGGCTCCGGGTTCTGCCAATGCGGCGGATGGGCGCTCTTGATCAGCTCGATGTCGTTGCTGTCGACAGGAAAGGCTGTAGCCCTGGTACGGTCACGCGTCATCGCCGCCGTTCCTCGATAGCCATCCACCCGTGAAACCCGCTTTGCCCAGGCCGCGCCGGATGTGCTGGTTGGACCGCATCAGCTCCCAGATCATGCGCGACCGATGGTTTTCGATCATCATCACCACGATGCCCTGATCCAGCCCGTAATGGCCTTGCGACACCCAACCGTTGCGGCCGAATTTTCGCCGGTTCGCCAGGGTGGGGTTGAAGCCGCTCGGCAGCCGGAAATTATCGATCACCTCGGGATAGCGATCCCCGAGATGACGCAACGCTGCCAGGCAGATGTCCGGCGCGAAAGGCAGCGACGCCGGATAGGACCATGGGGCGATCGTTCCGTCATCGGGTCCGAACGGAGCGCCACGCGCGGTATAGCCGGAAAACCGGCGACGCTGCCGCTCGACGCTGGTGCGAAAGCCGCCCGGCCCGTCGCCTGCCGAAAGTCCCCAAAGGTTCTCGTCGTAGCCGTAATAGCCATAGGGGTTGTGCCGCGCATAGTCGCGGTGCAGGTAGGTCGAGCGGCGGCTGTTTTCGAAATAGTCCGAGTCCTTCTCGCGCATGAAAGCGTCGCGGATGCCGGCGAAGTCGATCCAGGCATGCGAGAACTGGTGCATGAACAGCGGACCGCCATAGAGCACGTCGTAGCCGTAGATGTTTTCCCACTGGTAGGTCGCCGTCCAGCCCTCGTAGCTGTTGTCGGAGGTCGGGTTGTCGGGCGAGGCCATTGACAGCACATAGAGGATCGTCGCTTCGTTGTAGCCTTCCCAGCCATAGTGGAGAAAACCGCTCTTCGGCTTCCAGCCCTGCCGCAGGGTCGGGCTTGAACCTTGCGCCCATCGCCAGTCGACGCGCCGGTAGAGAGCTTCGGCCAGCTGGCGGATCTCGGCTTCTTCGCCATTGTCGTCGGAGAAATAGGCGCTCGCCACCAGCATGCCTGATATCAGCAATGCCGTATCCACCATCGACAGTTCGCAGCGCCAGACGCGCAGGCCGGTCCGCATGTCGAGGAAATGGTAGTAAAAACCCTTGTGGCCGGTGACCTCGTCGCTATTGCCTTGCTGGCTGTTCGAGAAGAAACGCAGCGCGGCAAGCGTCAGCTTCACCGCCGCATCGCGCGTCATCCAGCCGCGCTCGACGCCGATCGGATAGCAGGACAGGGCGAAACCGACCACGGCGATGCTGGCCGGCCAATTCGGCCGCGACGTGTCGGCGACCAGCCCGTTTTCCGGGTTCACGTTCTCCAGGAAATAGTCGAAGGCGGCGCGCTGATAGCGGTCCAGAAGCTCGTCGTCGGACAGCGCGGCAGGCTCGGCTCTAAGCAAAGGAAGCAAGCTCCCGCCTGATGGCTGCATCCCATGTCATGGTTCCTGCATCCCTTTCGCGTCCACGTCGATTCGAAGTCTGGAACTATACGCCCGTGCGCTCCCGTTCGTTGCACCGTCACGCGGAATTGAAATGCGTCCTGCCTCAATAGGTGGCGCGGCCGCCGGAAACGTCGAACACGGCGGCCGTAGTGAACGAACACTCCTCCGAGGCGATCCAGCAGATCAGCGCGGCCACCTCGTCGACCTCGCCAAAGCGCGCCATCGGTATCTTGGACAGCATGAAGTCGATGTGCTCCTGGCTCATCTGCTTGAAGATCGCGGTGCGCACGGCCGCCGGTGTGACGCAATTGACCGTCACCTTGGTCTTGGCCAGTTCCTTGCCGAGCGACTTGGTCAGGCCGATAACCGCAGCCTTCGAGGTGCTGTAGGCGGAGGCGTTGGGATTGCCTTCCTTGCCGGCGATCGAGGCGATGTTGACGATGCGGCCATAGTTGCGCTCGAGCATGTGCGGCACGAGCGCCTTGTTGCAGTAGAAGACGCCGTTGATGTTGATGTCGATGACCTTCTGCCAATCCTCTACCGTATAATTCCAGGTCGTCATGTTGGGACCGGTGATCGCCGCACTGGTGACCAGGATATCGACACCGCCAAGCGCTTCGATCGTCCGCGTGGCGGCATTTTCAACCCCTGCCGCATCGGCAACGTCCACCGCCACGCCGTGCAGTCCCGGAATGACGACTTTCGCCTGTTCGATCTGAGCAGGATCGCGATCCCACACCGAAACCCGTCCGCCTTCTTCGACAATTCTCCGAGCCACAGCCAAGCCAATGCCCGATGCGCCGCCGGTGATGACCGCTCCCCGACCGCTGAACCGTCCTGCAAAATTCATCGGCATCCAATTTTCCCCTGTCACCCGAACCCGATGGACCCCGTCACCACCAGGCAAGTTCAAGCCTGCATGCAGGCCGATCGTCTGGGCCAATCCCGTGCCGGGATTACACGGGATTTCCCTCGAGTTGACTGCCGAGCGCTTTCACCATCGCCACCAGCGCCGGTCCGATCTCGGCATGCGCGCGGTCCTCGGTGATGATCTCGCCGATGCCGCCGCAGGTGATGGCAACCAGCGGCGAGCCGTCACGCGGGCGGAACGGCACGCCGACCGCATGGATATAGCTGTGCCAGGCGCCGAACGACGTTACGTAGCCTTGGCGTGCGTACTGGGTGATCGCATCGTCGATCGCCGCCGCGATCATCGCTGCCTTGTCCGGCTCTGCCTCCTGCAGAGCCCGCACAAGGCTGGCGCGCTCCTCGGGTGAAAGGGCCGCCGCATAGGCCAGCCCCATCGATGTCTTCCATATCGGCAGATAGGAGCCCGGATTGAGCCGCAGCGTGACAAGGCTCTCCGACCGGCAATTGGCGAGATACACCATGTTGAGGCTATCGCGCGTGCCGAGCGCCACCGCCGCTCCAGTCAGGTCGGCCAGCGGCTGCATCAGCGGTCGGGCGACGTGGACGACGGCGCTGGAACTGAGCGCCGAATAGCCGAGCGCCACGGTGGCCGGTCCCAAGCTGTAGCGGCCAAGGTCCTTGTCGTACAGGAGGTAGCCGAGCGCGCTCAGCGTATAGGTGATGCGCGAGACCGTGGCTTTGGGCAGGCCGGTGCGGGCAATGATGTCCTGGTTGCCGAGCGAGGCGTCGCTCGGCCGGAAGGCACGCAGGATGCCGAGGCCGCGCACCAGCGACGACGAAAGCTGCCCACCTTCGCCTTCAAGCTCCGTGTCGTCCCTGTTCGCTCGCTTGCGCACGCTGCTGGTCTTTCTGGCGGCGTCGTCCGCCTGTCGGGCCGGTGCCGCCGGCGCTAACGATCAAAAATGAAATTAAATTCCATCTATATTGACAGGCGCTTTCCCCGACTGTCAATATGCTCCCATCGATGGCATCTCCCAGCGCCTTGTGCCATCTTACGAAGCCCCTCCTTGTGAAGGTAGCCACGTGTCTCGCTATATTTTGCGCCGGCTTATCGCAATGCCGTTTCTGGTGCTCGGCATCGTCACCATCGCCTTCCTGATCACCACGGTGACCAAGGGCGATCCGCTGACGGCGATCGTCGCCGAACAGCAGATGAGCAACCCGGAAGTCGTCGCCGCCGCCAAGGCGCGCTGGGGTCTCGATCGTCCGTTGCCGGAACGCTATATGATATATCTTGGCAATCTGCTGAGCGGCGACCTCGGCACGTCATTCATCACCAAGCGCAATGTCGGCACCGACATTCTCTACCGCTTGCCGGCAACGCTCGAACTGGTTTTCGCAGCGATGATCTTCGGCACTACGCTCGGCATCGTGCTTGGAGTGCTGGCCGCCTATTTCCGCAACAGCCTGATCGACCATGGCGCGCGGCTGTTCGCTTTGTTCGGCTCGTCGCTGCCGGTGTTCTGGTCGGGGCTCGGCCTTCTCTTCATTTTCTCGGTCATGCTGAACTGGCTGCCGGGGCCGGGCAGGGTTGATGCCCGCCTGGCACTGCCACCCGGCATCACCGGCTTCCTGACCATCGATTCGCTGCTGGCTGGCGACTGGACCGTCTTCAAGGACGCACTCTGGCACCTGCTGCTGCCGGCCTTCGTCCTCGGCTGGACGGTTTCGGGCACCATATCGCGGCTGGTGCGCGCCAACATGCTGGATGTGATGAGCCGCGAATTCGTGCTCACCGCCCGCGCCAAGGGGGCTAGCGAATTGCGCGTCGTCATCGTCCACGCGCTGCGCAACACCATGGTGCCGACCTTGACCGTCATCGGCTATTCCTTCGCCTATCTGATCACCGGCGCGGTGCTGACCGAGACCATCTTTTCCTGGCCGGGCATGGGCTCCTACGCCGTCGAGGCGGCGCGCGCACTCGACTTCCCGGCAATCATCGGCGTCACCATCGTCGGCGGCCTCGCGTTCCTGGTCACCAACCTCATCACCGACATACTCTATGTGGTGGCCAATCCGCGCGTGAGATTGAGCTGATGTCGGCGGTCGCAACCAAATCCCGTTCCGCCGCCGTTCCCGAATGGCTGACCGCGCCTTTGGTGATCGGCACGGTCGTCATCCTGTTCTGGCTGTTCATGACCGTATTCGCCAACCTGGTCGTGCAGTTCGATCCGCTCGAAATGGTGGCGCGCCGGCTGCAGCCGCCGAGCTGGGCGCATTGGCTGGGCACCGATGCGCTCGGCCGCGATGTGCTGGCCCGCACCTTGCACGGGGCGGCGCATTCGCTGCCGATCGCGGTTCTGGTCGTCGTCTCGGCCGTCGTCATCGGCTCGCTGCTAGGTGCCATCTCCGGCTTCGTCGGCGGCCTGACCGGCGCGGCGATCATGCGGCTTGTCGACGTGACCTTGTCGTTCCCGCCGATGCTGCTCGCCATGGCCGTCGCGGCGTCGCTTGGGCCGGGTCTCGGCAATGCGGCCATCGCCATGGTGCTCGTCTGGTGGCCGGTCTATGCCCGTCTGATGCGGGCGCAGGTGCTGGAGGTCAAGGAGCGCGAGCATGTCGAGGCGGCAATCGCCGCCGGCGCCAGGCCGCGCCGCGTCCTGTTCACGCATATCTTGCCGCTCTGCTGGACCCCGGTGCTGATCAGCGCGACCATGGATTTGGGCCAGGTCGTGCTGCTCGCCGCGTCGCTCAGCTTCATCGGTCTCGGCGCCACGCCGCCGACGCCCGAATGGGGTTCGATGATCTCCGATGGCGCCGTCCATTTCTACCAATGGTGGATCGCCTTCGGTCCCGGCGTCGCCATCCTCACCATCGTGCTCGGCTTCAACTTCATAGGCGACGGCTTGCGCGACATTCTCGATCCAAGGTCGGACTAGGCGATGAGCGCACAGATATCTTCAGCGCAGTCCGGCGCAGTCGACAAGGCAGGCGGGCAGGAGCCGCTGCTGTCCATACGCGGCCTGCGGGTGGGGTTTCGGCGGGCGGGCAATCAGTTCGAAGCGGTGCGCGGCATCGACCTCGATGTCGCCAAGGGCGAAGTGGTCGGTATTGTCGGCGAGTCCGGCTCGGGCAAATCCGTCGGCATGCTTGCCGCGCTCGGCCTCACCTCAAAGAACGCGGTGGTCACCGGCTCGGTCCGCTTCAACGGCGACGAACTGGTCGGCAAATCGTCACGCGAGATGCGCAAGATCAGGGGCGCGCGCATCGCCATGATTTTTCAAGACCCGCTGTCCTCGTTGAACCCGGTGATGACCGTCGGCGCCCAGATCGCCGAAGCGGTCAGGCTGCATCAGCGCGTGACGCGCAAACAGGCGATGGCGCGCGCGGTGGAACTGCTCCATCTGGTGGCGATCCCGCAGCCGGAGCGCCGCGTCAACCAGTATCCGCACGAATTCTCCGGCGGCATGCGCCAGCGCGCCGTCATCGCCATGGCCGTCGCGAACGATCCCGATTTGCTGATCGCCGACGAGCCGACCACGGCGCTCGACGTGACGGTGCAGGCGCAGATATTGGCCGTGCTGCGCTCGTTGCAGGAACGGCTCGGCCTTGGCCTGGTGCTGATCACCCATGATCTCGGCGTCGTCGCCGGTCATGCCGACCGCGTCGCGGTCGTCTATTCCGGCCGTGTCGTCGAACATGCTGGCGTGTCCGAGCTGTTCGCCGACCCGCGCCATCCCTATACGCGCGGCCTCATCGCCTCGATCCCCAATCTCGAGGAAAGCCGCGAGCGGCTGTTCTCGATCGACGGCTCGCCGCCCGCACTTGGGCGCTTGCCGGGCGGCTGCGCCTTCCATCCGCGCTGCATCTATGCCGAGGCACGCTGCCGGACCGAAGACCCGCCGCTGCACGACATCGGTGGCAGGTTCTCGGCTTGCCATTTCGCGACGACCTTGCCGCCCTTCCACGGCGCCTCGCTGGCGGCGGCAAGCCTGGACAGTGGAAGCGTGGCCCCATGAGCGCAGCGGAGAAAATTCAAGTCGAAACCAAGCCGGCGGCAGCGCTTTCGGTACGACATCTGGTCAAGGATTTTCCGGTTCGCGGCGGCCTCGTCTTCGACCGTGCCGTTGCCCATGTGCGGGCGGTCGCCGATGTCTCGTTCGACGTAGCCCCTGGTGAAACGCTGGGCCTGGTCGGCGAATCCGGTTGCGGCAAGTCGACCCTCGGGCGCTGCCTGATGCGGCTGATCGAGCCGACCAGCGGTGAAAGCTGGTTCCGTGGCCAGAACCTGCTCGCCCTCAATCACGAAGACATGCGCCTGATGCGGCGCTACATCCAGCTCGTCTTCCAGGATCCCTACGGGTCGCTGCATCCGCGCATGCGCATTGCCGACAACATCGCCGAGCCGCTGCGCATGAGCGACATGTCGGCGGCCGACCGCCGCGCGCGGGTTGCCGAACTGCTCGAACTCGTCCGGCTCAATCACGATCACGGCAAGCGCTATCCGCACGAACTGTCCGGCGGCCAGCGCCAGCGTGTCGTCATCGCCCGGGCGCTCGCGCTGAACCCACAAGTGGTGATCCTCGACGAACCGGTGTCGGCTCTCGACGTTTCGGTGCAGGCCGGCGTGCTCAATTTGCTCAAGGATATCCAGCAGTCCTTCGGCACCTCTTATCTATTCATCGCCCATGACCTCTCGGTCGTGCGCCATATCTCGCATCAGGTGGCGGTGATGTATCTCGGCAAGATCGTCGAGATCGCGCCGGCGGCCGAACTCTACTCCAGGGCGCTGCACCCCTACACCCAGGCGCTGCTGTCGGCGGTGCCGCTCGCCAATCCCGAGAAGGAGCGCAAGCGCCAGCGCATCGTGCTGACCGGCGATGTGCCGAGCCCGCTCAATCCACCCTCCGGCTGCCGCTTCCGCACGCGCTGCTTCAAGGCGCAGGCGATCTGCGCCTCCGTCGAACCGCCGCTCGATCCGGCTGGTGATTCGCATCGCGTCGCCTGTCATTTTCCCGAGCCCGTCAACACCTTCAAGGCTGTCTGACAACCTGCGAGACAACAGCCGAATTACCCGCGAAGGATTCTGATTTGACGGAAGACCACCCCAAGAATGCCGGTACGGAAGGCCGCGCGCGCCTGCCGCTCGAAGGCATCAAGGTTCTCGATCTCTCGCGTGTGCTGGCCGGTCCGTGGGCGACGATGAGCCTTGCCGATCTCGGCGCCGAAGTCTGGAAGATCGAGAACATCGATGGCGGCGATGATACCAGGGCGTGGTCGGTGCCGAGCTACAAGGGTGTCTCGACCTACTATCTCTGCGCCAATCGCGGCAAGCAGAGCATCGCACTCGACATGAAGAGCCCAGAAGGGCTGGCCATCGTGCGCGAACTGGCGGCGAAGGCCGACATCGTCGTTGAGAATTTCCGCTCCGGCACCGCCGAGCGCCTCGGCGTCGGTTTCAAGGAACTCAGTGCGTCGAATCCGCGCCTGATCTACTGTTCGATCTCCGGTTACGGCCAGACCGGCCCCGATGCCGGACGGCCCGGCTATGATTTCGTCATGCAGGCCGAAAGCGGCCTGATGGCCATCACCGGCGAGAGCGATGGCGAGCCGATGCGCGTCGGCGTCGCCATCACCGACATCGTCTGCGGCATGGTCGCGACGCAGTCGATCCTGGCAGCGCTTTTCGAGCGCGCGACGACGGGCAAGGGACAGTTCCTCGACCTGTCACTTATCGACTGCGCGCTCAGCCTGTTGATCAATGTCGGCAGCGGTTATCTCAATACCGGCCGCGAGGTAGCCCGCTACGGCAATGCGCATCCGACGGTTGTTCCCTATCAGATCTTCGAAGCCTCAGACGGCGGCTTCGCGTTGGCCGTCGGCAATGACCGACAGTTCGCGGCGCTGTGCGAAAAGGTCGTTGATCTGCCGCATCTGGCCGAGGACGCGCGCTTCATCAAGGCGGGCGCGCGTGCCACCAACCGCGAGGCGCTGATCCCGCAGCTCGCCGCCGCCTTCAAGGCCAAGCCGCGTGATCATTGGATGTCGGCCTGTGCCGAGGCCAGCGTGCCGGCCGGCACGGTAAAATCGATACCGGAAGTTTTCGATAGCCCCAATGTGCGCGAGCGCGGCCTTGTCCAGACCTTGCCGCATCCGCATCTCGGTTCCGTCGCCATGGTGCGCCCGGCGCAGGGACTTGCCGCGCAGCTGACCGCCGACTTCATCGCGCCGCCGATGCTCGGCCAGGACACGCAAGCCGTGCTGGCCGACGTGCTCGGTTACAGCGCCGAGACCATCGACCAGCTGATTGGCACCGGCGCCATCGGCGTCTATACGCCCTCGGCCGAGCCCGTTCCCGCCTGATTTTCCACGGAGCCCGACATGTATAAAAACGTGCTGCTGCACATCGACGGCGCATGGCGCCCGGCCCGAGACGGCCGCACCATGGCGATCGTCAATCCGGCGACCGAGGCCGAGCTCGGCTCGCTCGCCCATGCCGGTATCGACGATCTCGACGAGGCGCTGGCTGCTGCTGCCAAAGGGTTCGAGGCCTGGCGGCGCGTTTCGCCCTTCGACCGCTCCAAGCTGATGCGCAAGGCCGCCAATATCCTGCGTGAGCGCAACGAGCACATCGCCACGCTGATGACGCTGGAACAGGGCAAGCCGATCGCCGAATCGCGCATGGAGGCCTTTGCCGCCGCCGACATCATCGACTGGTTCGCCGAGGAGGCGCGCCGCAGCTACGGCCGCATCGTGCCGGCGCGTCTTGAGGGTGTCAGCCAGTCGGTGGTCAAGGAACCTGTTGGCCCTGTGGCCGCCTTCACGCCATGGAACTTTCCGCTCAACCAGGCAGTCCGGAAACTGTCGGCCGCACTTGCCGCCGGCTGCTCGATCATCATCAAGGGACCGGAGGAAACACCGGCCTCGCCCGCCGAACTGGTGCGCGCCTTTGTCGATGCCGGGCTGCCCGCTGGGGCCTTGAACCTCGTCTATGGCACGCCGTCGGAAATCTCGGCCTATCTCATTCCGCATCCGGTGATCCGCAAGATCTCCTTCACCGGCTCGACGCCGGTCGGCAAACAACTGGCGTCGCTTGCCGGGCTGCACATGAAGCGGGCGACGATGGAGCTTGGCGGCCATGCACCGGTGATCGTCCTGCCCGACGCCGATCTCGACCGCGCCGCACGCTCGATGGTCGCATCCAAATTCCGCAATGCCGGGCAGATCTGCGTCGCGCCGACGCGCTTCCTCGTCGACCATGCGGTCTATGACGATTTCGTTGGCCGGTTCGCGGAGGCGACACGCCAGATCAAGGTCGGTGACGGGCTTGCCGAAGGCACCACAATGGGACCGCTCGCCAACCCGCGCCGCGTCCAGGCGATGGAGGAACTGGTCCACGACGCCGTGCAGAAAGGCGCCGAACTCGTCACCGGCGGCAAGCGCATCGGCAATTCAGGCTATTTCTTCGAGCCGACCATCCTGTCAGGTGTCGGGACCGATGCCCGTGCCATGAACGAGGAGCCGTTCGGCCCGCTGGCGCTGATGACCCCGGTCAATGGACTGGATGAAGCGCTGGCCGAAGCCAACCGGCTGAACTACGGGCTTGCCGCCTATGGCTTCACCCGCTCGGCGGCGAGCGCGGCAAAGATGTCGTCCGGCATCGCCAGCGGCATGGTGTCGATCAACCATTATGGCCTGGCGCTGCCGGAGGTGCCGTTCGGCGGCATCAACGATTCCGGCAATGGCACCGAGGGCGGCGCCGATGCGCTGGAGAGCTATCTCAACAGCAAGTTCGTGTCGCACCTGCAGGTCGACTGAGTCGACCGCTGTCGTTTGCGGTGCATATCGTTGTCCCAAAACCGCTGCGCACTTTCGGGTGACATGCACTATTTCTGCTGGCCGTAATTCTTGTAGCGCCCGCGTATGGCGGCGAGCTCGCTGCCCTCGATCAGCACCGGCGTGCCGGCGCTGCGCGCCAAGAGATACTGCCGCGCCAGGGTTTCGAGCTTGATGGTGCGGGTGAGCGCCATGTCGAGATCCCCGCCGAAGGCGATCATGCCATGATTGGCGAGCAGGCATGCCGTGCGGTCCTTGAGCGCCACGACGGCAACCCTGGCCAGTTCGCTTGACGCGAACAACGCATAGTCCGAGCAGCGCACATCATCGCCGCCGAAACCGGCGACCATGTAGTGGAACAGCGGCAGCGGTTCGCGCAGGCACGATAGCGCCACGCAGTGGTCGGGATGGGCATGCACGACGGCACCGGCCTCGGGAAAAGCCTTGTAGATCTCGGCGTGCATCTCCCATTCGCTCGACGGCCGGAATGCACCCTCCCAGGATCCGTCGAATTGCATTGGCACCATCTGCTCCGGCCGCAGCGCGCTTGTGGCTATGCCCGTCGGCGTGATCAGCATACCGTTTTCGGTGCGCACGCTGATGTTGCCGGTGGTGCCGACATTCATCCCGCTGGCGTCCAGCGTCTGCGTCGCGGTGATCAAACTGGCGCGTCCAGTCTCGGTATCCATCACGATGCTTTCCCTGTGGTTGGCCGAATGGCAGGCTTTGCCGGTGGCCATGTGTCGATCGCCGGCGCGACAGTGGTCGCTCGTGTCATGTCTTGCAGGACGTCGGCGAAAATGTCAGGGCCGCCGAGCTTGCCCGATTTCAGCATCAGCGCCAGCGGATCGGAGGGCTGGCCGGGGAGGTGGGCGACGGCGCGCGACAGGCCGGGGCCTTCATAGGCGCCCATGGCGATGCGGTCGATGCCGAGCGCCTTGACCACCGAGCCGGCAGTCTCGCCGCCGGCGACGACGAGCCGCCGCACACCGAGATCGCGCACGAGGATTTGTGCAATCCCGGCCAGAATTTCTTCCGCCTTTGCCGCCACTGCGTCGCGGCCATGCGCCTGCTGCAGCGCCTCGACCGTCGCTTGCGGAGCCGTGGTGGCGATAGCGATCATTGCACCGGGCAAATGCAGTTCGGCAAAGGCACGCGCCTGCGCAACAACATCGGCGCCGGCGAAGGCGCTGGCAAGATCGATCGTCAGCAACGGATTTTTTTGCGCAAAACGGTCGAGCTGTTCGATGGTGCGGTCGGCGACGCTGCCGGCCAGCACTGCCGCTGGCCCTTCGATGGCCGGCAGGCTGGCCGCAGCGAGGTCGCCTGAATTTACCAGCCCATGCGCCAGCCAGGCCGGCGGCAGATGCGCCGCAACCGAGGAATTGCCGGTCATCAGCGGCAGGTCGAAGGCGGCTTCCGCGATCGCCGCCAGGTCGCGCTCGCGGATCGTGTCGGTGACCAGCAGCGTCTCGCCGCGCGCGCTGTGCTCTCCTATGGCGTTGCGGATGGCCACGGCGCCGGCATCGACGACGAGATAGGGCACCAGCCCGACCTTGCCCTTGCTCTGCGCCTGCAACACGCGAACCAGATTGGAATCGGTCATCGGCGTCAGCGGATCGAAGCGCTTGGGCGATTCACCCAGCAACTGGACGCCGCCGAACATATGCCCTTGATAGACCGTGCGGCCGGTTTCGCAGAGCGCCGGGGTGAACAGCGCGACGCCACCGCCAAGCCGCTTGAGCAGCGCCTCGGCGCAAGGGCCGATATTGCCGGCGGGCGTCGAATCGAAGGTGGCGCAGTATTTGAAGAAGATCTGCCGCGCGCCCGCTTCGATCAGCCGGTCAGCCGCTTCGAGCACCTGGCGCACCGCATCGCTGGCCGCGATGACACGGGTCTTGAGCAGGATCACATGGGCAAGATTGCCTGATGGGATCGGCGCGTCCAGCCCGACCGTGCATCTCGTGGGAATGCCGCGCGCGACCAGCATCGACGCCAGCTCGGTGCCGCCGGTCAGATCGTCGGCAATGGCGCCGAACAGCAGGGAAGGCGTCGACGCGGTCATCCGGCCCGTCTCATGTCTGCCCGTTTCAGGGATGCTTGTCTCATGTCGGTGGTCAGGCCATTCGTGGTATCATATACACAGCCCACGCGACGCAGGCGACGCCTGCGCCACTGCAAGAACGGAGAGCGGATGTGACTGCTTCTATCGCGCCGATCGCGCGCGACAATCTGACGACGCGTGTCTACGAGGAGCTTCGCCGCGCCATGATGGAAGGCCGTTTCTGGCCGGGCCATCGCTTCAAGATCCGCGACCTCGCCGCCAGCCTTCAGGTGTCTGAGACGCCAGTGCGCGAGGCGCTGATGCAGCTGGTCCGCGAAAAGGGCCTGGAGATGGAGGCCGGCCGCTCGATCACCGTCGCCCAGCTGTCGCTGGCCCAGTATCTGGAACTGCGCAGCATCAGGCTGCATCTCGAAGGCATGGCGGGTGCAGCGGCGACGACACGCATCGAGCCGCGCGAAATCGACCGTCTGGCGGCGGTGCATGACAGGCTGATCGCCGACGAGGACAATGGCCGCTGGTTCGAAGCCGTCCGCGACAATTGGGAATTCCATCACTCGATCTACCAGGCGGCGCAAATGCCGGAGCTGCTGGCCATTATCGAAGGCATCTGGCTGCGCAACGGTCCGCTGGTGAACTATCAATACCCGCACGCCAGGCCGACCTATGACGGCCGCCACCGGCATCTCGACATCCTCGACGCGCTGCGGGCGCGCGACGAGAACGGCGTGCGCAAGGGCATTCAACAGGACATGATCGAAGGCGGCCGCCTGCTGGTCAAGGTGCTCGAACGGCTGAACGACGGTGCGGTCACGCCCGAGGAACTGCGCCGCGCGGCGCAGAACGGCCGACTGGTGTCGGCCGCCGGCTGAACGATTTGTTCCTTCCCACCGCATCGGCGCCGGTTCAGGCCACCTGCGCGGCTGCGGCCATGCCGGCATCGGCAGCCTGCAGGGCAAGATCTATGTCTTTTGCGGTATGCGCCGCGCTGAGGAACATGTTGTGCCGGGGGTGGAAATAGGCGCCCTCGCGCAAGGCGGCCGAGCAGAAGGCGTCGGCCTTTTTGAACTCGGCATCGCCGTCGAAGAGCACCATCGGCATCGACACCGGGCCGGTCTGGCGCAGCGACAGGCCATGCTTCTTCGCCGCTGCATCGAGGCCTGAGCGCAGCCTGTCGCCGGCTTCAGTCATCCTGGCGATGGCGTCGGTGTCGCGCAGCGTGTTGATGGTGGCGATCGCGGCGGCCATGGCGACGGCGCCATACCAGAACGAGCCCGTCACATAGACCTTGGTCGCGGCTTCGCGAAACCGGTCGGTGCCGGTGATCGCGGCAAGCGGATAGCCATTGGCGATCGCCTTCGAGAAGGCGGACAGGTCCGGCCGTATGCCGAGCGGCTCCCAGCTGCCGGCAAGATCGATGCGGAACCCGGCCCTGACATCGTCGACGATCAGCGCCGCATCGGCGGCGGTGGCGAGCTCGCGCGCCCGTCTGGCGAAGGCGGCGGTCGGCAATTCCTGATCGCGGGCGATGTCGTGCCGGAAGGCGGTCATCACGACGGCGGCGAGATCGTTGCCGGCCTGCTCGACGGCCGCTTCCAGGCTGGCAACGTCATTGTAGTCGAAATGGATGAGATGGGCGCGGTCCTCGGCGGTGACGCCGGCGAGCGAAGGTGTGCACCACGGCACGGCCCCGTGATAGGAGCCGCGCGCGACCAGCACCTTGCGCCGGCCGGTGCCGGCGCGTGCGATCGTCACGCAGGCCGTGGTGGCGTCGGTGCCGTTCTTCTGCAGCATCGCCCAGTCGGCATGCGCGACCGTCTTGACCAGCAGTTCGGCCAGCTCGACCAGCACTTCACCCGGGCCGTTCATCGCATCGCCGAGGCGACGCTGCCGCTCGGCCGCCGCCTCGACTGCCTGGTGATGATGGCCGAGGATGTTGGGCCCCCAGCTGCACATCAGGTCGATGTATTCGCGCCCATCGACGTCCCAGACCCGGCAGCCGTCGGCACGCTCGAAGAACTGCGGATAGGCGGAGCCGAGATAGCGCGTCGCCATGTGTCCCCACATGCCGCCCGGAATGACCGAGGCCGCACGCTCGCGCAGCAGCTGGTCCTTGGAGTTGATCAGGGAAGGCATAACGAGGTCTCCACGCATTGATATATCATATATTGGTTTTGGTGCTGGAAGAACAGGATTTGCTGATCGTCCAGGATGAGGAAGCGGGAGACGGCTGGCCGCCTCCCGCATCTTTTCGCTCAGTGGCTGAGTTCCGCCAGCGGCAGGTTGCAGCAGGCGCTGTAGCGCACGCCCTTGACGTCCGACTTGTAGGCTAGGACCAGGTTCGGGCTGATCAACGGCAGGATGATCCTGTCCTTGATCATTTCCTCGCCGGCCTGGTGCCACAGCTTTGCGGCCTCGTCGCCGCTTGCCGCAAGGGCTGCCTTGTAGATATCTGCTTCCTTGGGGTTGAGCACCGACGGGTCGCGCTCCGCGCCGGCGCGGCGCGACCACGGGCTGCCCTTGGTCATGGCGAAATAGTCGACATATTGCGACGTGCCGTAATAGTCCGGCGCGTAGAACACCGCCGTCATCGGGATGCCGTCGCCATTGACGCGTTCGCGCCAGTTGGCGAAGGGGATCGGCTGCAGGTCGAGCTTGATGTTGATCTTGGCCAGATCCTGCTGGACCTTCTGCATCAACAGCGAGAGATCGACGCCATAAACGTTCATGCCGGGGAACGCCGCTTCCATCTCGAAGCCGTCGGCATGGCCGGCCTTGGCCAGAAGTTCCTTTGCCTTGGCGACGTCATAGGGCTGCGCCTCGAAGCCCGAACCGCCGGGGAAGCCGAGCGGGATCGGAGCGCTGATCAGCTGGCCCTCGGAGCCGATGGTGAAATCGAGGATGCTCGGGCGGTCGAGGCCGAGCGAGATGGCTTCGCGCACTTCGGGCGTCAGCGGAACCTTGTTGGCCTTGGCGCCGGGTGACAGCGCCACATAGATGAAGTTGTAGGACGGCACGGTCTCGATTTTCACGTCGCTGCCGGTCATCGTCTTGGCCGTATCCGGGTCGATCTGCATGGCGATGTCGGCGGTGCCGCTCTGCAGCATCTGCGCCTGCGCCACCGCATCCTTGGTCTGGCGGATGACGACCTCGCTCAGCGCCGGCGCCGTGCGCCAGTATTTGTCGTTGCGCGCCAGCCGCAGTTCCGAATTGGGCTCATAGGACTTCAGCACGAACGGCGCGCTGCCGGCCGAATGCGCCAGGAACCAGGCCTCGGCATTGTCCGTGGTCGAGGCGTCCGCATCGGCCTTGGCGCCGGCTTCGGAAGCGACTTTGCTGTTGACGACCGCCGCGTAGGGTGCCGCAGCGATGTTGAGGAATTCGGAGCTCGGCGCGACCATCTTGACGACGACCGTATGCGCGTCCGGGGTCTCGATCGACGCGACATTGTCCATCAGGAACGAGGCGCTGCCCTTGAGGTTCTTCAGCCGCTCCCAGGACCATTTGACGTCCTTGGCTTCGACCGGCGAACCGTCCGAGAACTTGGCGGCCGGGTCGAGGGTGAAGGTGAAGCTGCTCTGGTCGGCATTGCCTTCCCACTTCGAGGCGAGCAGCGGGATCGGCTTGTTGTCCTTGTCCAGCGTCAGCAGCGATTCATAGACGCTGGAATTGTAGATCTGGCAGGTGTCGCAGAAGGCGCGGTGCGGATCGAGCGAGTTGAGGTCGATGTTGCGCGCGATGACCAGCGGCTTGCTGTCCTGCGCGAAGGTGGCCGGTGCCCAGAAGGCGCTGGTGGCCAGCAGCACGGCTGCCAGCACCGTCGCCCTGGTCTTGTTTCTCTGTAGGATGGTCATGTCAGTTCTCCCATTTTCTTGTCGGATCTTTGTGGCAATGCGTTCGCTCTATCCACCCACGGCAGTGAGGGATTGAAGCGCGGCCTTGAGCTTTTCAGCGCCGCCCGGTGCGGCGCGGTTGAGCGGGGCCGATACGACGGGAGCCGAGAGGCTTCCCGTCACATGCAGGATCTCGTGATCGAGATAGTCGAACACGCGATCCTGAACCTCTTGTGTCAGTCGTCCGCCAAGCGACAGCCCACGCTGCATCTGTTCGACGACGGCCACCCGATTGGTCTTGCGGATCGAGGCTTCCACCAGCGGCCAATCGAGCCCGGTCGGGTCGAGGCTGCGCAGGTCGATGATCTCGGCATCGACGCCGGTCTCCTCGGCTACCTGCCTGGCGACAGCAACCATGCTGGCGCTGGTGAGCAGTGTGCAGGCGCTGCCTAGCCTGACGATCTTCGCCTTGCCGAGCCGCACGCAATAGTCGCGGTCATCCGTCGGAACAGGACCCTCGCTCGGGAACAGTTCGACATGCTCGATGACGACGACCGGATCGTCGCATTTCAAGGCGGAATTCATCAGGCCGATATAGTCGAAGGGCGTCGTCGGGGCGACGATGCGCCAGCCAGGGAACAGTGCGAAAAGCCCGGACGGATCACCCGAATGCTGTGAGCCGTAGCCGGTGTGCGGCGAGACGCGCACCCGGACCACGATCGGCACCGGGAAACCGCCGCCGAACATGTGGCGCACCTTGCTGACCGCGTTGAACAACTGGTCGGCGGCAACCAGGCAGAAATCGCCGAACATGATCTCGACGATCGGCCGCAGGCCGCAAAGCGCTGCACCCAGCGCCACGCCGACAAAACCGTTCTCGGCGATCGGCATCGCCAGCACGCGCTCCGGCCAGCGTTCGAGCGCGCCCTTTGTGGCGCCCGAAACGCCGCCTCGCAACCGGTGCACATCCTCGCCCATGATGATGATGCGCCCATCCTGCTCCATGGCGCGCGCAATCACCTCGGATGCGGCAACCATGAACTTGACCGGCCTGGTCTCGGCCGGCAGCACGTCCTCGATCTCGAGGAAGTGCTCGCCCTTCAGTTCGGAAAGATCGCCGCGGATCTGGTTGTCGACGTCGCTTGGGTCCGGCCACAGATGATCGGGAATGCGCAACGCGTTGCCGCTCATTTCGGTGAGCGTGTCGGCAGCGGTGTTGACCACCTCCATGACGCGCTGGTCGAGTGTGCCGAGGTCCGAAGCGTTGAGAATGCCCATCGTCTTCAGGCGACCCGCCATGGTGGCAAGCGGGTCACGCGCTTTCCAGGCGTCCTCTTCGGCCCGCGTTCGGTAGCCGAACTCGCTGCCGGGACGGGCGCCGCTCTGGTGCAGGAAGCGATAGCAAAGTGCCTCGACCAGCACCGGGCCGCCGTCTTCCTCGATCGTCCGGCGCGCCTCGCGCATGGCGTGATGGACCGCCACCACATCCATGCCGTCGCATTCGATGCCGCGAAAGCCGAGCATCGGTCCGCGCGAGGCCAGCCGCGTCTCGCGCGTCTGCTCATTGATGTGCGTCGAGACAGCATAAAGATTGTTTTCGGCGAAAAAGATCACCGGCAGCCGGTAGAGCGCGGCAATGTTCATCGCCTCGTAGGCCGGCCCCGCCATCATCGTGCCGTCGCCGAAGAAGGCGACCGAGATGTTGCCGGTGCCGAGCAGCTTGTCGGCCAGCGCATAGCCCGCCGCATGCGGCAGGTTGCCGCCGATGATGGCGCTGGTGCCTGGGATGCCGGAAGCATCGTCGCGCATATGCATCGAGCCGCCACGGCCGCCGCAATAGCCTGACTTGAGGCCCATGATCTCGGCCATCAGGCCGCGCACCGAGCCCTGCATGTCCGGGTTGAAAGCGTCATGCAGCGGGTCGAATCCGCCGGGCGTCTGCGCGTTGACCAGCTTGCCCAGCACCTGGTGATGGGCGCGGTGGGTGCCGTTGATGCGGTCACCGGTGCCAAGCACGGACATGGCGCCGACCGCCGTCGCCTCCTGGCCGATGCTGGCGTGGGCCGGACCATGCACCAGCCCGGCATTGGCGAGATCGAGCACCTTTTCCTCGAAACGGCGGATGAGCAGCATCTGGTGATACCAGCGCACCAGGCTCGAAACCTCGGCGTCGTTCCAGTCCGAATCGTCGACGTCTAGCCGCAACCAGGGCGCCGATGGCTGGATCGATGTCTGCTGGACCATTAAGCGAGTTCCGTTCTGGTAGATGATATATCAAATATTTTCTCAGTCGATTGGGTCGTTCGTTTTTCCCTGGAGCGCGCAACTGGCTAGAAAGTTCGCGCACAAATGGAATTAAATTTCATTTTTTTGGCGAGACCGAGACTAAGCCGGGACGGCGCGGTTCCGCAAGAGGAATTTTGAGACTGTTGGCAGGCCATTCATGTCGGTTTCTTCGCCGGCAGATTTTCGAATGCGATTTCGATGCCGGTATGATATTATCATACCAATCCTACAGGAGACATCATGCCCGCCACCGAAAAACGCACCTTCAGCCTGCCAGCAGAGCAGGCTGCTTTCATCGACCATCTCGTGAAATCGGGAACCTATGTGACCAGCAGCGAAGTGATCCGCGCCGGCCTTCGCGCCCTGCAAGAGCGCGACGCTGCTGTGGAGCGTTGGCTGCGCGAGGAAGTCGTGCCGACCTATGACAGATGGAAGGCGGATCCTAGCGGTATTTCCCTGGAGGAAATGGCCGAGCGGGTTCGCAAGCGCCACGAGGCACTTTTGCAGAAGGATACGTGAAGCAACGGGCTGATCCGGGCAGCTGCCTGAAACTCGGCTATCGATCCGCCCGATGCTGAAAAAACTGCAAAAACAATTCCCGCTCGGTGGTGATGTCGAGCTTTTCATAGATGCGCCGTCGGTGGTTCTTGACCGTGCCGACAGTGATGCCGAGACGCTCGGCGATGTTCGCCGTCGGGTGGCCGGCGAGGATCAGCTGGACCAGCTCCCGCTCGCGCAGCGACAGCTCTGGCCACAGGCTGGCCGGAATGATGGGCTCCTGCCGGGGCGAGGCGCCGGGGCCTGTCGGTGCCGACGTGCGGGAGAATTCGGTTCCGCGCGCCTTGATGTCGAGCGCATGCAGCGCCTCGAACACAGGCAGCCGCTCATCCAGCAGGGCGATCTCGCTATCCTTGAATGACGTGGTCGAGCGGTCGAGGAAGATGCCGAGGCACCAGTCGCCGCCGTCGGCCAGCATGATGCCGACCTCGTCGCAGATCTCCGACTGCGCCAGGAACCCGGCTATGTACTGGCCGCGCTTGGCCTCGTCGTCGGCAAGCCGTTTCAGCGGCATGATGCCCAGCCTTCGCTCGCGCCGCCACGAGGCATAGAACGGGTCGAACACGTAGTAATTATCAAGATAGCGCCGGACCATTTCATCCGAGAAGCGTCGGTGTTTGATGAATTCGGGCGTCTGCGTCGCCGAATAGCGTGTCACCGTGACGAGATCGTGCTCGATGTCCGCGCCGATCAGGTCGATCAGGCAGTCGACATGCCTGTCCGTGCCAGTGGCGGCGATCGCTTTGGCGAGCGGCGCCCAGATGGTCCCCATGCGCATGCCCTTTTCTCGGCGATGTCAGCCCAGCCGTCATTGTGTCTTTAGGCATATGGCGCGAAGCCGCCCATCGAATCTAGCCTAGCGTCAACCTAGACCAAATCCCGAGGCGACCGTGACCCAACCCAATCTCACCGCCCCCATCGTCGGCAATCCAATTGTCATTGGCATCGACGCCGGCGGCACCATGACCGACACGATCCTTGTCGATCAGGACGGCCACTTCAAGATCGGCAAGTCGGCGACCACGCCGAAGAATGAAGCCGAAGGTTTCCTGGCCTCGGCCGAGGATGCGGCGGATGCTTGGGGCATCTCGCTGGAGCAGCTGTTTTCCGGCGTCAACGTCGTGCTCTATTCCGGCACCGGCATGCTCAACACGCTGTTGTCGCGCACCGGCCGCCGGCTGGGCCTGATCACCACCAAGGGTCTAGAGGACATGATTTTGATGGGCCGCGGGCTGCAGGCCTGGGCCGACTATTCCTATGCCGACCGGCTGCATGCGGTGACCCATCACCATCCAGATCCGCTGGTGCCGCGCCGCCGCACGCATGGCGTCACCGAGCGCATCGACCAGTTCGGCGACATCGTGCTGTCGCTCTACGAACACGAGGTCTCTGCCGCCGCGAAAAAGCTGATCGCCGACAAGGTCGAAGCGATCTGCATCATGACCATCTTCTCGCATGTCAATCCGGTGCACGAGAAGCGCATCGCCGAGATCTGCCGCGAGGAGGTCGACAAGGCCGGCGCCGACATCATCGTCTACACCAGCCACGAGGTTCGCCCGGTCATCCGCGAACAGTCGCGACTGAACTCGGTGCTGATCGAGGCCTATGCGACGTCGCGTGGCCGCAAGCAGCTTAGGGGTATCGAGGACGTCTCGAAGAAATACGGCTTCAAATATGGCGTGCAGACGCTGCTCTCCTTCGGCGGCCTGACTTCGATCAACCATCCGCGCCTGCATGAAACCATGATCTCCGGCCCGATCGGCGGCATTCTGGGCGCTGCCTATGTCGGCAAGCTGATCGGCAATGATTCGCTGATCTGCTCGGATATGGGCGGCACCTCCTTCGACATGGGCGTCATCACGCGCGGCCAGACGCGGATCGAGAACGAGCCGCTGATGGATCGGTTCAAGCTCAACGTGCCGACCCTGCATCTCGACACCATCGGTGCCGGCGCCGGCATGATCCTCAAGGTCGACCCGTTGACCAAGAAGGTCTCGCTTGGGCCGGAAAGCGCCGGCTCCGACCCCGGCCCGATCTGCTTCGACCGCGGCGGCACCGAGCCGACCATCGCCGATTGCGACGCCATTCTCGGCCGGCTGAACCCGCACTATTTCCTGGGCGGCAAGGTCGTGCTGCAGGTCGAAAAGGCCCGCCGCGCCTTCCAGGAGAAATGCTCCGACATCCTTGGCGTCGGACTGGAAGAAGCCGCGGAAGGCATGATCGACATGCTGGAGTCCGATGCCAACAACGCGCTGCGCCGCGTCATTTCGGGCCAAGGCATCCACCCGTCGGAGTTCACGCTGCTGTCCTATGGCGGCTCCGGCCCGTTGCATCTGGCCGGCTGCTCCAGAGGTATCGGCTTCAAGGACATCATCACCTTCCAGTTCGCCGCCGCTTTTTCCGCCTTCGGCTGCACCACCGCCGATTTCATGCGCCGGCATTCGGTGTCGACGCAGCACGACATCCCGTCACGCGCCGACGAGGCGACGCTGGCCGCTTTCGGCGCCAAGGTGACGACTGTCTGGAACGACCTGACCAAGGCCGCGGTCGACGAGATGATCGAAGACGGCCATGCGCGCGAAAAGATCAGGACCGTGCCGTTCCTAATGATGCGCTACACCGGCCAGCTCGAGGACGTCGAAGTCATGGCGCCGCTTGCCGAGGTCAATTCGGCTGACGACATGCGCAAGGTCCTGGACGAGTTCGAGGCTGTCTACGCCAAGGTCAACCATCGCGTGTCGCGCTATGGCGAGGCCGGCTTCACCATCACCGAACTTGGGCTGATCGCGACCGCCGACAAGGTCAAGCCGGTGCTGCTCAAGCGCGCGCTCGGCAAGTCCGACCCGGCAGCAGCCCACAAGGGCGTGCGCGAAGCCTACATTGGCGGGCGCTGGCACAAGGCCAATCTCTACGAGATGGACCTTCTCCAGCCCGGCCATGAAGTGATCGGCCCGGCCATCATCGAACATCCCGCCACCACGCTCGTCGTTCATCCGCAGGACCGCGTCCATGTCGATGAATGGACGCTGCTGCACTACACCCACGCTTGAGAGGGCGATCGCCATGTTGGACAAACCTGCCTCGGCCCTGCGCCTTCGCGAAAGACTGCTCGATTCCGAGCGGCTGATGGAGGAGACCGGCTGCTATGACGGCATCACGGAACTCACGCTGCGCAACCAGGACCCGCTGAAATTCGAGACGCTGCACACCAAGCTGCGCGCCTATTGCGTCTCGGCACGCGAAATGGCCCGCCGCATCTCGGCCTCGCCCGGCGTGCGCGAGGTCGGCGAAATGGTGGTCGCCATCTATACGCCCGAGGGCGACGCCATCGCGCTCTCCAACGGCATCATGGTGCATGTCCATACGATGAGCCGCTTCATCAAATGGATGATCAAAAACGGCTACGAGGACAACCCGCGCATCCGTGAAGGCGACATCTTCGCCAACAACGATGCCTTCATCGGCACCGTGCAGGTACCCGATGTCATGGACGTGGTGCCGATCTTCCATGAAGGCACGCTGGTCGGCTGGGCCGGCGCGGTCTGCCACGAGCTGGAAGCCGGCGGCATCACGCCTGGCGGCGACGTGTGTCTCGCGCAGGAGCGCTTCACCGAAGGCCTGTTCGTCTGCGCCGAGAAGATCGGCGAGAACGACGAGATCCGCCGCGACTACGTCATCCGTTGCGAGCGCAATCTGCGCATGCCGATCTACTGGGTGCTGGACGAAAAGGCCAAGGTCGCCTCCTGCATAGATATGCGCGAAAGCGTCAAGCAGCTGATCTCGGAGATCGGCCTCGACTACTGGATGAAGGTGTCGAAGGAGTTCATCGAGGAGGGTCGCCGCGCCCAGCTCGCCCGCACCCGCCAGCTCACCGTGCCCGGCATCTATCGCGGCCATACTTTCTACGGCCACGTCACGGCGGGAAAGCCTGGCTTCCAGCTGCTCGGCGACCCGGACTGGCTCTACAACATCCCGATCGAGATGGAGATCACCACCGACGGCAAGATCACGATGGACTTCGAGGGCACCCAGCCCTGGGGCTACCATTCGATGAACTGCACGCCGGCCGGCATGGATGGCGGCATGTTTGTCACGCTGACCCAGCACATGAATTTCGAAGGGCTGGTCAATGACGGCGCCTGGATGGCGACCGAGCTGAAACTACCACACGGCACCTGGACCAACCCCGACAACGAAATGGTGGCCACCGCCACCTCATGGGCGCTGCTGCTGCCGGCCTATGGCGTCTTCCAGCGGCTGCTGTCGCGCAGCTTCGTGGCGCGCGGCTTCGTCGAGGAGGCGTTCGTCGGCCAGGTCAACAGCCCGATGATCGAGATGGGCGGCGAAAGCCAGTACGGCACGCCGTTCGGCATGGCGCATTTCGAATGCGCCGCCGCCGGCTCCGGCGCACTGGCCATCAAGGATGGCCTCGACACCGCCTATGTCGGCTGGAATCCGGAATCCGACATGGGCAATATCGAGGTCTGGGAACAGTCGATGCCGATGGTCTATATCGGCCGCTCGATCGTCCCGAATTCCGGCGGCGCCGGCAAATATCGCGGCGGCTGCTCCTTCGTCTCGACCTGGCTGATCAACAAGACCTCGCATCTGCGGCTGCATACCTCGGAGCATTCCTCCAGGGTGTTCGACAATGGCGGCATGTGCGGTGGCTATCCGGCGCCGACCTGCCAGAAGCACCGCGCGGTGAGGAACTCCAACATCCATGAACTGGCCGCCAAAGGCGAACCGCTGGCGCATGCACCCGGCATCGACCCGCATGTCTCCGACTACGAGAAGAACATCGGTGGCGACCATGTCGTGGTCGAGGGGCCCTACATCACCTCGCCGCACAAATCCGGCGACATCTTCAGCCATTCCTACAATGGCGGCGGCGGCTATGGCGACGTGCTGGAGCGCGATCCGATCAAGACGGCCTGGGATGTCGAGAACGGCTTTCTCACCCGGCAAGCGGCGGACCAGGTTTTCGGCATCGTGCTGAAGGACGATGAAGACGGTTATCCCGTCGCCGATATCGACGCCACGGTCGAGCGCCGCGCTGCCATGCGCAAAGAGCGTCTGGCCAAGGCGATTCCGGTGGCGGACTGGATCGCCAAGGAGCGTGGCCGCGTCGAGAAGGCCGACTTCGCGCCGGAGGTGAAGAAAATGTATGCCAGCGCGATCAAGCTGTCGTCGCGCTTCACTAGGGAATTCAGTGAGTTCTGGAACGTCGACGCCAGATCGATCTTCATGCCGGGAGCAAAGCCATGACCTCGTACAGCAAGGAAGTCATCCGCGATCTGGCCGCCGGTCAGCTGCCCTGGCCGCAGACAAGGCGCATCATGAGCGCCTACAAGGACGATGACCGCTTCTTCAAAATGGTCGCCGTCTATCAGGATCGTGTCGCTTGGAAGGACCCGATCCTGCTGCCGGTCTCCGATCATCTGTTCATCTGCCAGAGCGGCGATGAGCGCATCACCCGCTGCGAATGCGGCCATTCCTTCGGCGACTATCGCAAGAACTGGAAGCTGAAGGCTGTGATCAACGTCCGCAACACTGAGGAGGCGCTGCGCGAAATCTACCCGAACAGCGATCTCCCCGATCCCGAATGGATGGAAATCCGCGAATTCATCTGTCCGCAGTGCGGCACGCTGCACGAGGTGGAAGCGGCTGCACCCGGTTATCCCATCGTCCACGATTTCGAGCCCGACCTCGAGGGCTTCTATCGCGAATGGCTGGGCAAACCGCTTCAGGGACCATGAATGGTTGTCGATGGAGGCTGTGCCGGTGTGATTGCCAAATCCGGTCAGGCCTGATTGCCTGCCCGGAACGAAGCGGAGACCGTGGGCCATGAACAATCTTTCCGGCCGCAGTGCCATCGTCACCGGCGGTTTCTCGGGCATGGGCTTCGCCATTGCCACGGCTTTGGCTGAAGCCGGCGCCAACGTTGCCGTCGGCTCCTACATCGCGCCGGCCGGCACCGATAGATCAGACGCCGCCTATTATCCCGGCGCGGACGAGATCGGGCGCGTGCGTTCGGCCCTTGCCGCCCACGGAACCAGGGTCCACGCCGCTCACCTCGACGTGCGCGACAGCGACGTCACCAATCGGTTCGCGGCGGAAGCCGAAGCGGCCATCGGCCCCGCCGACATTCTGGTCAACGCCGCCGGCACAACCGCCGAACAGCCGGTCTGCGGCCATTCCGACGCGCTGTGGGACAAGATCGTCGACACCAATCTGACCGGCGCCTTCCGCGTCACGCGTGCCGTGCTGCCGGGCATGATCGAGCGCGGCTGGGGCCGCATCGTCAACATCGGCTCAACCGCCGCCTCGGTCGGCTGGAAGGACAACCCTGCCTACTGCGCGTCCAAGGCCGGACTTCTCGGCCTCACACGCTGCGTGGCGCTGGAAGGGGCGGCGCACGGTGTCACCTGCGTCATGATCAGCCCGACCTGGGTCGAGACCGAGCTTATGCGCCGCAACGTGGCGCAGGTCGTCGAGCGCGAAGGCAAGGGGCGCACACCTGAGGAAGCCATGGCCGAAATCGCCAGGGGCAATCCGCAGCAACGCATGCTGCAGCCGCAGGAGATCGCGGCTCTGGCGGTCTTCCTGTGCTCCGATCTGGCCAAGGGCATCACTATGGAGAACATACAGATCACCGGCGGAGCACTGTGGTAGCGTCTCGGACGTTCAACCAGCTGACCTCTCCGCAAATGCCTCGCTGTAAGACAAGGTGACCGGATTTGCCATTGAGCGCCGGGCACGATAGGCTATATTGCACTGCACAATGGAGACGCCGTTTATTGCACGCCCATGTTTGCGAAGTTTCCGGCCGGCTCATGGCTTGCCGGCCCTGGGTCGTGTCGGCGGGACTCTGAGATGAAGATTCCAAAGTCCCTGCTGATCGATCCCGAGAAGAACTCGGTCTATGGCGCCTTTGCCGTAGCCGTCTCGATCTGGGCCTTTTCCTATTCGGTCATTTTCGGCCAGGTGCTGATCCTGGCCTACTATGCGGTCTGGCTTCCGCTCATCCTGGTCGACTACCGGCGGTTTCTGCGGCAGCTGTCCAGCGCCTGGCTGCCGCTGCTGTTTGCGGCTTATGTCTGCTTCTCGGTTTTCTGGTCGCAGGCTCCCGGCGTCACCGCAAGGACGTCGGTCCAGTACTTTTCCCACATCGCCTGTGCCTACATAGCTGCGCGCACCGTCAGCGTGCGCACGTTGACCATAGGGGCGCTGATCGGGATATTCATCGTCCTCATCTATTCGCTGAAGGTCGCGAACTATTCCGAGGACGTTCTCGACGGCACCGTCAATTTCGTCGGCGCCTTCGCCTCCAAGAACCAGATCGGCTTTGTCGGCTCGCTCGGCATCTATTTCTGCGTCGTCTTCCTTGCCTTTTACAGGCGCGGCCGGCTGAGCCTCATCCTGGCGGTGCCCGTCGTGTTGCTGTCGGCCTATGTGCTGGTCGTCTCGCATTCCGCCACCTCGATGGCCTCGATACCGGCGGTTCTGGCGCTGGTGGCGCTTCTTGCGATGAGCAAACTCTTGTCACGGCGCTATCGCCGGGTGATCTTCCTGATCGGGGCCGGCCTGCTGGTCGTGGTTGTCTTCGTCGCCTTGAATCTCGGGCTGATGGACTTCGTCCTCGGCCTCTTCGGTAAGGATTCGACGCTCACCGGGCGGACCTATCTGTGGGAGCAGGGCTGGAATGCCGTGCAGAAATCGCCGATTCTCGGCGTCGGCTATGCCGCCTATTGGGTGCAGGGCTTCGCCGAAGCCGAGCGGCTGTGGAACGAGTTCTACATCACCACCCGCACCGGCTTCCACTTCCACAATACCTATATCGAAGCCCTCGTCGAACTTGGCTTTGTCGGGGCGACGCTGGTATCGCTGATCATGCTGCGTACGCTCTACGGCCACGTTTCGGCGGTGATCTTCAGGACCTGGCAGGCGGATTCGGTGATCCTCTTCGGCGTGATGGTGCTGCTGCTGATCCGCTCCTTCGTCGAGGTCGAGATTCTCAACCCCTACATCATGGGTTCTTTCCTGATGTATTTCAGCTTCTTCAAGCTGGCGCGGCTGCCCGTTACCCGCACGCGGCGATCGCATGCCATGGAGCCGGCGGATGCGCCCAGGGGCGAGGCTGACTGGCCCAGGCATCCCGGTCGTCCGGCGGCGGCCGGTCCGTCATGAGTGACAACTCGCGGGCTGAAGTCGGCGCTCGCAAAAAACGGCAGTGACGCCGTGTTTGTCGCGATCTGGACCGAACTCCGATATGCTTGCTGCAAAGCATGGAGGTTTTCATGCCATATGCTGTTGAGACATGCCCGGACGATGTTGATCGGTTAAAAACGCTTCTCCACAGCCTAGGCGAAGAAGGCAGTCGGATCGTCAACGCAATCTGGCAGCCCACGCGCGATATTCTGACGGAGAACGGTCCATTCACGCAGCCGTCTGGCTACATCATCATTTTGGAGTACCCACGTTAAATGCCGGCCAAAAGCGGGCCGGCTGACGTGATCGGCAATGCCGTCCGCGTCATGCGCATTGCCACAGGCGACGAAGCCGACGGGACAACATCAAGCCGCCGGCCAACGCTGTTTTCTGATTTCAAATTTCAAACTGAGACACCACCCAAACCCGCCCTTGCCGGATGGATTGAAACACTGGGTAGTGCCCGGGGTCCGCGAGGCTACTGGCTGGCCAGCGGTGCCAGCTTGACCTTGATCACATCGCCAGGCAGCACCAGTGTGTCTTCCTTGGCGGCGATTTCGCTGGTCTTGCCGTCGACATTGCGCACCAGTGAATAAAGCAGGGTGGGCTGCTGATCATTTGTCATAGCGGCCGTCGTCGCGGGATCGGTGGCCTGGGCTATCAGGCCTTTCTGCATATTCGCCTTCAGCGCGGCCTCGTTCAGGTCGGCTTCGGTCTGCTGCCGATCAGTGGCGAGACTTGAACTCAAGGTGTTCTGGGCATCGATGGCATCCTGCTTCGCCTTGCTGATCGCCTGCTTGGCGGTGAGGATGGCGGTTTCGTAGTCCAGGATCTTGCCCTGCAGGTCGGCGACGGACTGCCGCGAATCCAGCAGCCGGGCGTTGGCGATCAGGCCTTTCTGCGCCAGCGGGCCGATGCTGGTGAGTTGCTGCTGTGCCAGGTCGACCTGCTGCTGCTGGTTGACGATCTTCTTCTGCAGCGATTCGATTTCGGACTCCAAAACCCCCTTCAGATCGTCGAGCGCCTCAAGTTTCAGCTTCAGCGCCTTTTGGTCGGCCGTCAGGATCGTCATCTCGTCCGCGACGATGGCTGGCAGTCTCGGATCGCTCTCGGCCTCCTTCGGCACGTCGAAATTCGCCTTGCCGGCCATATCCGCGTCGATGCGGGCGCGCCTGACGATCAGCCGAATGCGCTGGTCGTCGGAGATATCGAACATGCCCTTGGCGGTGACCAGGTCCTTGCCGAGTTGAGGGCCGTAGTCGGTGTTTCGCCTGATGCCTCCGGCGACGCTGATGGCTTTCAGCACTGTCAGGTCGGGCACATAAGGAAACTGGCCGGGGTTCTGGACTTCGCCCGAAATGTAGAATGGCCGGAACTGCGCCATTTCGACCGAGGCTTCCGGTCTGTCCGACAAAGCGAGCTTTTTCTGCAAAGCCTCGCCGATCGCCGTTGCGATTTCGGACGTGGTCTTGCCGGATGCCGGCAGCTCACCGGCGAACGGCACCGACAGCGTGCCGGATGGGCCGACCGTGTATTCGCCGTTCACCGCCGACCAGTCACGAAATGTGCCTTCCACGGTCTGCCATTCGGCAACGCGGATGGTCAGCTTGTCCTGCGATCCGAGGCGGTAGTCGCCGGCAGCGGCGATGTGGGGGACGACAAGCGACACGGCAAGGCATGTGGCCATCAAACGCGCCCGCCGCAGGCGGCCGGAAACCGGGCCGCTGCGAAAGGCTTCGAACATATCTGTTTTCAACTGAACGTTCCGATCCGCTTTAGCCCCATCGCCCGATGAGCTTGCGTCGAATGGCCGGCGCCAATGCCTGGCATCGGCCACCGGCTGGTCAGTAAGAGCCGCGCGACATCCACACGGCCGGGACGGTCTTGATGATGATGCGAACGTCCTCGAACAGCGACCAGTTCTCGACATAGTGGCGGTCGAAGGCGACGCGGCTGTCGTAAGACACATCGTTGCGGCCGCTGACCTGCCACAGGCCGGTCAGGCCCGGGCGGGATTTCAGGTAGTAGACGGCGGAGGTGCCATAGATTTCCAGTTCGTCGCGCACGACCGGACGAGGGCCGACAAGGCTCATGTCGCCCTGCAGGATGTTGATGATCTGCGGCAGCTCATCGAGGCTGAGTTTCCGCAACACCGCTCCGACACGGGTGACGCGCGGGTCGTTCTTCAGCTTGCGGGTCGCGACCCATTCCGCGTTGGCGTCCGGGTTGGTGGCGAGATAGGCCGCAAGCACCTTGTCGCCGTCCGGAACCATGGTGCGGAACTTCAGGCAAGGAAAAATCCGCCCGCCGCGACCGATTCGCCTGTGGCCGTAGAAAATCGATCCGCCGTCGGAAAACTTGACGAGCAGTGCTATCATGACAAACAGCGGGCTGAGGGCGATCAAGCCAATCAGTGAACCGGTGATATCGAAGCTGCGTTTGAGCAGGCCGCCGATCGGTGGCGGAAAATCGATGTCAGCCTGCGAAAAGCTCGCTGTGGCCGACTTGGCAACGTCCCTCATGCCGTAAACTCCATGCGTTGAACGAATGGTTCGCCGCACGATACCAAAAAAATGTTGCAGCGCAACACACAATTTACCAACTCGTTGAAATAGTCGCGTCATGAATTGACTAAATAATAAGCTAGGCATGCACAAATTTCAGGGTATTTAGCAAATTTGTGACAATAAACGGGCACAGTCGAAAAAATACGGACCTTTTTGGGGCGATTTTTAGGCAAGCCTACCTATCTGTCAGGGTACAGCGCACTTTAGTGCTTTAGCGCGCCATGATACTTGGGGAAAATCATATAAAATACTACTTAATATTGCCTATTTTACTGAAAGCCGCTTGTGGCCGGAGGTCGGCTTAAATCCCGTCGCGTGCATTGCACCATGGTAGAGTCGATCGCAGAAGCTCAATTAAAAATATCCGGAGTTGCCCTTGCCGCCTACTGCTCGCCTTAATAGAATTGCAAATTATACCTGTCACAGTGGCGACAGGTAGAAAAGGCCGGAAGCAACCGGCCGAGAGTGGGCGACCTTAACAAGCCCACATGACAAGGGACGGCGCTCGGGTGGGGCAATCGATAGATGTACCCGAGCCGGTTTATGGGCTGTTGGGTATGGCACTTCCAAAATTCATCCTCGGGATGATTTTCGCTCTGGCTATCGTCGTTGGCTGGTCCTGGCTGGGCGGCGCGTCGATAGGCACAATACTGATGCGCGTGATCATATGCGCAATTGTCATCCAGGCGGGCTACTTCGTGCTCGTCTACGCCATGATCGCCAGGAGCGCGCCGACGCCGGCTGACCTGGCTCGTGACGCAGAGCGAAAACTGAATGCGCCCGAGGTGGCCGAAGGCGAGAAGCTGGGCAGCGCCAGGCGCAGCCTGCACTAACCAGCGCCCGACCGGCCTCAGGCGACGGTGGCGGGCTCGCTCTCCGCCATCCCGGTTAACGCGATGGTCTGCAAAATTCCGCACTGCGAAAGGAAAGGCTTTACGGCGCCAAGGTTTTTGAGGATGCTTGCTTCGCACTTGCAGCATAAGCGTCGGCAAACCGCTTTCTCTGGGAGACTGTGCGCTAAATGGCCTTGCCGGATGTTTCATACCAACGATTGCGCGCCACCGACTGTGCCGACGAGGTGGCCTATATACAGGCCTGCCTGCGGTTGTATATCGCGGGGCCGGGCGTCGCCGGCGGCGTGTCGATGCCTGGTCTTGGCGGTGGCGACATTGCCAGGCTGAACAAGGTCACCAGCTTTGTCCTCACGGTCGTCGAACATCGCGCCGTGGCTGCCGTCGCTGCGGTGGCCACAACGGCGAACGGTGCTGTGGGAACTGTGCGGCCGCGCGCCGGTCCGCTATCTGGCCGAAGCCGGCTGGGCAGCGTCCGCCGACATCAGCCGCCGCATCTTTGAACGGCCGGATAACCGCTGAATGAAGACAGGGCGCTGATGGCAATTCTATCGAGCATCGAACGAGTACGGGGCGAGGGCAAATCGATATCACCTGTACGAGAGGCAAATCCATGTCGATGACGAAATCCGAGGTCTGCGTGATCATCGCGGCAAAAAACGCGGCAGCGACAATCGCTGTCGCCATCGCGTCCGCGTTGCGCGAACCGGAAGTGGCGGAGGTCGTCGTCGTCGATGACGCCTCCACCGACGACACCGCTGGTGTCGCGCGATCCGCCGACGACGGCAGCGGACGGCTCGCGGTGATGCGCTTCGACGTCAATCGCGGCCCCTCCTTTGCCCGAAATGCAGCGATCGCCGGCTCGAAAGCGCCGTTCATCAGCATTCTCGATGCCGACGATTTTTTCCTCGAAGGCCGGTTTGGCAACCTGTTTGCCGACGCCGATTGGGATTTCGCGGCGGACAACATCATGCTGATCAGGGATGATGCGACCGGCGATGCGACGAAAATCGTCGCGCCGCAATTTGCCGCCGATCCGGAATTCCTCGATTTCGAGCGCTTCGTCGAAGGCAACATCTCCAGGCGCCGCGTCCAGAGAGGCGAATTGGGCTTTTTGAAGCCGGTGATCAGCCGTGCCTTCCTCGACCGCCACGGGCTGCGCTACGACGAGAGCCTGCGGCTGGGCGAGGACTACGAGCTCTACGCCCGCGCGGTCGCCCGCGGGGCGCGGTTCAAGGTCATTCGCTCCTGCGGCTACGGCGCCATCGTCCGCGCCGATTCGCTGAGCGGCCGCCACAAGACCCAGGACCTGAAGCGTCTGGCCGATGCGGATCTGGCGCTGCTGGCAATCGACAGCCTGCCGGAAGGCTCGAAAGCGGTGCTGCGGCGGCACGAGCGGCACGTGCGCGACAAGTATCGGCTGCGCAACTTCCTAGACGTCAAGGCCGAGCGAGGGCTGGCATCGGCCGCGGCTTACGCTTTCGCCAGCCAATCCAACCTCTTCCCCATCGTCCAGGGCGTGGCCTCCGACAAGCTCGAGGCGCTGTTTCGCCGTGTGGGCCTTGTGTCCAGGCAAAAGCATGTGCCGCCGCTGCGTTTTCTGATGGCCGGAACCAGCACGGGCCAGGAACGTTGAGAGCGGTGCCGGACGCCTGCGGTTTGTCCGGCGGGGACATGTTCATCACGTACATTTCGGCCGGATTTATGAGTTTACGAATTGGGTGGTTGCCTCGCGGCTCTGACGATGGCAGTCTATGTTGCGGTGCAGCATATTGGACGATCAGCCGAACTGGCCCCCGATCGGATTGGTCTGATGTCTCTCCTTGAGAGGAGCAGGACAACGCGACACGAGTTTTTTGAGCCCCGGCTGCGGGGATCGGCCAGAAGCCCGGCCCACAAGCCGGCGATGACAGGAATCTGAGTTCATGGCCTCGATATTCGGTTTCAGATCAAGGGATCCGGCCCGCGACCGGCAGACCGATGTTTCACGTCTTGATCGTCTGGCAAAGCTGTTCGAGCAGATCGCGGCCGAGATCGAGTCCGAGAGAGCCGGGCTTGAGAATCGCTACCGGACGAAGGCGACCAACGCCGCCTTCCTTGTCGAAGCGATGGAAAACGGCTCCGCCTCCGACCGTCGGTCATCCGAAGTCAGCGCACTGACGGAGTCGATCCTGAATTGCGAGCGCCGCATCGCGGCGCTGTCGCGCCAGGACGGCATGATGAAAGAGCTCCGTCATTCGCTGGATACGGTCTTCGACGAGAATGCCGGTTCGGCCGCCACGGCCGAATTCGCCAGGCCGGCAGGCGCCGGCAGAGGTTGAAAGTGAAGGCTAGGAACTGTTGCAACGGATTTGATGCGAGGCAGGAAAAGCAATTCGAAAAGCAATTCGAGAGGATCACAGAGGTGGTCAAGGTTGGCCCCGTTCAGGAGCGGTTCGAACGTCGACTTTGGGTTGGGGACGCACAGCGCAAAGGTGAGTTTGGTATGAATTCGAATCCGAGACCTACGTCCACGACAGCAATCGACGCACCGCCGTTCGCGCGCCGGACCGGGCAAGCCGGCCGGCGGCGATTGGGTTCGCTCGGTGCGTTGCTGCTGGCTGCGCTTGGCAGTTTCCTGGCAACCCCTTCCTATGCCCAGGACATTCCGACATCGCCGTCCTTTGTCGACGATTTCAAAAGCTTCGATCGTGCGCGCTGGTATGTTTCCGACGGCTGGAACAATGGCAGCCATCAGAATTGCACCTGGTCGAAGGGGCTGGTCAGCCTATCGGACGGGGTGCTGTCGCTCGGCTTCGAGAAGCAGAAGCTGAAAGACCGTGAGTTTGCCTGCGGCGAGATCCAGACCAAGCAGCGCTTCGGCTACGGCACCTACGAGGCACGGCTGAAGACCGATACCGGCTCCGGCCTCAACGCGGCATTCTTCACCTATATCGGCCCCACCGACAAGCAGCCCTGGGACGAGATCGACTTCGAGATCCTCACCAAGGACACCTCCAAGGTGCAGGTCAACGCCTACATTGCCGGCAAGGGCAAGAACGAGAAGCTGGTCGATGTGCCGGGCGGCACCGAGAACGCCTTCAACGACTACGCCTTCGTCTGGAAGAAGGACAGCTTGAGCTGGTACGTCAACGGCCAACTGGTCAACACGATCACCGACCCGGCGAAGCTACCCACCCATGCCCAGAAGATCTTCTTCAGCTTTTGGGGCAGCGATACGATGAAGGGTTGGATGGGAGCCTTCGCCGATCCAGGCCGCAAGCTTTCGCTGCAGGTCAAGCGCGTTGCCTTCACAGCCTTGGGCGAACCCTGTCAGTTTCCGGAATCGCTGGCATGCAGCGTAAAGTAGTTGGGAAAGTCGATTTGAACTGGCTGGGCCGAAAGCGGTCCGCTGCCTTGCATGGGAATGAAACCGAATGAATTTGACGGTGTTTGGAATTGGCTATGTCGGCCTCGTGCAGGCGGCGGTGCTTGCCGAAGTCGGGCACCATGTGGTGTGCGTAGACATCGACGCCGCCAAGGTCGAGCGGCTCAATCAAGGCCTGGTTCCCATCTTCGAACCCGGGCTGGAAAACCTCGTCAAGGAGAACCATGCCGCAGGCCGCATCAAGTTCACCACTGATGCCGCCGCCGCCGTCAGGCATGGCGAGATCCAGATGATCGCGGTCGGCACGCCGCCCGGCGAGGACGGTTCGGCCGACCTCAAATATGTGCTGGCCGTCGCCGAGACCATCGGCCGCGAGATGGACAAACCCAAGATCGTCGTTGGCAAGTCGACAGTGCCGGTCGGCACCTGCGAAAAGGTCAAGGCCAGGATCGCCGAAACGCTGAAGAAACGAGGCCGCGAGGACCTGACTTTCGACGTCGCTTCCAATCCGGAATTCCTCAAGGAAGGGTCCGCGGTCGCCGACTGCATGAAGCCGGACCGCATCATCGTCGGTACCGACAGCGAGGGCACCGAGGCGGTGATGCGCGAACTCTACGCGCCGTTCAACCGCAACCATGAGAAGATGATCGTGATGGATGTGCGCAGCGCCGAATTCACCAAATACGCCGCCAATTGCATGCTGGCGACCAAGATCAGCTTCATGAACGAGATGGCCAATCTGGCCGAGCAGCTCGGCGCCGACATCGAGGAGGTCCGCAAGGGCATCGGCAGCGACCCGCGCATCGGCTACCATTTCATCTATCCGGGTCTTGGTTATGGCGGCTCGTGCTTCCCGAAGGACGTGCGGGCGCTGATCAAGACCGCCGAAGGCGTTAAGTTCGACGCCAAGCTGCTGCGCGCCGTCGAGGAGCGCAACAACGCACAGAAATCGGTCCTCTTCGACAAGGTGGACCGCTATTTCAAGGGCAATCTCAAAGGCAGGACCTTTGCGCTGTGGGGCCTGGCCTTCAAGCCCAACACCGATGATATGCGCGAGGCGCCGGCGCGCACGCTGATGGAAGCGCTGTGGCAGGCCGGCGCCCGCGTGCAGGCCTATGATCCCGAGGCCATGCAGGAATGCCAGGCCATCTACGGGCTGCGTGACGACCTGCTTCTGTGCGGCACCAAGGAGGCGGCACTGCGCGGCGCCGATGCGCTGCTGATCGCCACCGAATGGAAGAGTTTTCGCGCGCCCTCCTTCGACGCGGTGAAGGACGCACTGACTACACCGGTCATCTTCGACGGCCGCAACCTCTATGACCCCAAGGTCATCGCCCGCCACGGCATCGAATATCATTCGATCGGCAGAATGGCGGCATGAGACCGGGCAGGGACGGACGGATGCAAGACCGGTCCGCAGATCGCCAACGGGCGCTGCGACTGAGCGCGTATTTCTGTGTGGAGTTGTAGCCGATGGTGCTGGACGTAAAGCCCGAGCAAATCACCAAGGATCATTTCGATCTCGTCGCGATCGGTTCCGGCTTCGGCTCGGCCTTCTTCCTGCATGAGTTCGCCAAGCGGCGAAAGGCACGCATTCTGGTGCTGGAGTGGGGGCGCCACAACACCCATGAATGGCAGCTCGAACAGAACGTCAACACCGACATCGAAGACGAGACGACCTACAAGACCAATTCCGACAAGCCGTGGAACTACACGATCGGACTGGGTGGCGGAACGAACTGCTGGTTTGCGCAGACGCCAAGGTTCCATCCCAACGACTTCAGGCTGAAAAGCACCTATGGCATCGGCAATGACTGGCCGATCAGCTATGACGACGTCGAGCCGTTCTACTGCGACGCCGAAGACATCATGTCGATCTCCGGCGACCCCGACATGGCGGCGATGCTGCCGCGCTCGAAGCCGTTTCCGCAACCGCCGCATCGCATGTCGACACCGGACCGGATGATGAAGGCGGCGCAGCCCGGCCAGCACTTCGTCATGCCCACCGCGCGCGCCCGCGTGCCGACCGCACAGCGCACCTCGTGCTGTGCCAATCTGCGCTGCTGGCTGTGCCCGGTCGACGCCAAATTCACCGTCAACAACGGGTTGATGCATGTCTTCGAGCATCCTGATGTTTCGGTCTGCCTCGGTGCGGAAGTGCGCCGGCTCGATCACGTCGGCGGCGCGGTCCGTTCGGTCACGTTCACGCATGCCGGCAAGGAATACCAGGTCAGCGGCGATCTCTTCATTCTCGGCGCCAACGCCATCCAGAGCGCGGCGATCATGCTGCGATCGGGCCTGGGCGGCGAATTCGTCGGCCGCGGCCTGCACGAATCCTACGGCTGGAACTTCGAGGTCTATCTCGACGGCGTCGACAATTTCGACGGCAGCACCATCACCACCGGCCTGAATTTCGGCCTCTATGACGGCCCGCACCGATCGGAGCACGCGGCGGCACTGGTCTATTTCGAGAACCGCTGGCAGCACGGAATGCGTGCCGAAAAGGGGCGGCTGCGCCAGGCGCTGCCGCTTGTCGTGGTCACCGAAAACCTGCTCGATCCCGAGAATTTCGTCACGCTTGACGAGGATGACAATGCCTTCGTCAGCTTCAAGGCGCCATCGGATTACGCGGTGAAGGGCATGGCTCGCGCGCTGGAGAAACTGCCGGGCCTTTTGGCTCCGCTGCCGGTCGAAAAGCTCTTCGACCGTGGCATCCGGCCGACCGAATCGCATGTCCAGGGCACGCTGAGGATGGGTACCGGTCCGGCCGATTCGGTGATCGACAGCGGCATGATCCACCACCAGCTCAGAAATCTGGTCGTCGTCGGCACCAGCACCTATCCGAGCTGCTCCTGCGCCAACCCGAGCCTGACCGCCGCAGCGCTGTCCTTGCGGGCGGCGGGCCGGATCGCGTGAAAGGAGGTATCGGATGATCGAAATTTCCAGACGCTCGGCCCTGGCCATCATGGCTGGCGGAGTGGTTTCGACAGGGGTCGCCTACGCCGCCGTTTCCTCATTCTCGGACGAGGACCTGGTGCGCGTCACGCTCGAAAAATACCTTGGCAGACTGAACATCCGCATCGAGCATCTGCAGCAGTTCGTGCTGGCGTTCCGCAACAGGAATCCGTGGAACTTTCCTAGCGAAAAACTAAGCGACGCCGTCACGCTGGTGGAGGAACTCAAATTGGGCGCCGCACGCCGCCTGCTACCCCAGCAGAAGCGGGAAGATCTGGTGCATTTCGACCGCTGGCTCATCGCCGAATTCCATATGTTGACGGACTATGCCTGGCGCAGTTCGCCCAACGATCCGATCCGGTTCACCGGCTGGCAATCCTGTACCAATCCCTTCGCGAATCTGGAGCCGCCGAAGCTTGCCTGACGTCGAAAGCGAGGCGGCGGACTTTGCCTGTTGCCTCTGAGCGAAGAATACGAGATGCGACAAGGAGCCCGATCCCATGAAAGTTCTTTTTGCAGGTGGCAACGGCTACCCACCCGAGTTCAGTGGCGGCGTTCAGTCGAGCACGCACCATCTGGCCGAACAGCTGATCGAACATGGGCATGAAGCCGCGGTGCTCGCCGCCCTGTTCGGCGATGGTGTCTTCGGCTTCAAGGCACGCGCCAAGATGAAGCTGTTGCGGCAGCCGGCGGTTGTCGACAGCTATCCCGGCTACCCGGTGGTGCGGGCCTGGTTTCCCTGGGAAGCGGCGAGCTTTGCCGTCGACAGGCTGAAGCCGGATGTGGCCGTGGTCCAGTGCCACAAATCGGTTCCGATCGGCAAGGCGCTGCAGGCCGAGGGCGTGCCTCTGGTCGTCTATCTCCGCAATGTCGAGTTCCACGAACTGGGCGGCGATCTGCGCGAATTGCATTCAGCGCTTTACATCGCCAATTCGGACTTCACCGCGCGTACCTACAGACAAGAGTTCGGCATCGAGGCGGCGGTGATCCCGCCAACCATCAATCCGGCGCATTACTCGACGCCGACCACGGGCCAGTTCGTCACACTGATCAATCCTTACGAGGAAAAGGGGTTTGAGCTTGCGGTGCGCATCGCCGGCGCCTGCCGCGAAATCCCGTTCCTGTTCGTCGAAAGCTGGAAGCTGGAGGAGGATCATCGGGTGCGGATCGAACAGACGATCGCGCCTTTGGGCAATGTCGTGCTGGAGAGCCGCACCAGCGACATGAAGACGGTCTATGGCCGCACGAAGATGCTGCTTGCTCCCAGCAAGTGGGAAGAGGCCTGGGGCCGCGTCGCGTCGGAGGCCCATTGCAGCGGAATCCCGGTTGTCGGCTCGCGGCGTGGCGGTCTGCCCGAGGCGATCGGCTCCGGTGGCGTGGTGCTCGACTACGATGCCCCGCTTGCCGACTGGGTCGCGGCCGTCAGGCGACTGTGGAACGACAACCAGGAATATGACCGGCTCTCAGGCCTCGCGCGCAGCTTCGCCGGGCGCCCGGAACTCGATCCCGATCGCCAGTTCATTACCTTCTTCTCGATACTCGACAGGGCGGTACAGCAGCGCGCGCGGCAAGCGGCGTAAGATGCTTGCTGACAGTCCGGATCAAGCCGGGCGTTTGACGCGACTTTTCAGCCTCTCGTAGCCGCGCGCGCCAAGCAGGGCGCGGGCAATGGTCTTGGCGGCGCTCTTGCGTCCCTCTTGCGACTTGATCTGCCGCAGCCTTGCCGGCAGGTTGCGGGCTGCCTGGCCAAGTGCCGGCAGCGACAGCGTGTCGGGAAAGCTGACCATATGCGTTTCGACGCACAGCACCGGCTTTCCGGACAGTTCGGTGATCCTCAGCGCCTGTTCGTGTTCGCTCTCGATGAACAGGATGGCATCGGATCTGCGATAGAAATCGGCCTTGAAACTGCCATGCGCGCCAAGCCGTTGCCGTTCGGCCTTGCTGGGCAGGTCGAGCATGATCAGCTGGTCGTATTTGATCTCGTGCTTGGCGAGCCATGCCTCGGTGAGCGCGCGGTATTTCTCCAGCCGGCTGGTGACCAGCCAGCCGATCTTGTGGGTCGCGACATGGAGCGGCCGGGCTTCGCTGAGGAATGTCTCGTAGGCCGGGCCGTCGTCGTTCTCCGCCTCCGTCGGGTCGAGGCACAGGACGCCGTCAATGTCGACGCAGCATTGCGCCAGGAATTTGTGATGCATGAAGTTCCACTGGAACATGCGCGGATGCGGCACGACCTCGAAGACGAGGTCGGTTTCCTGGTGCTGCGGCTCAAGGCCGAACACGGCGGCAAAGGTGAAATCCGCCTCGATGCCGGCAGCCCGGATGCGGGCGCGTGCGTCGCGCATGGCGTTGCCGCCGGAAACGCTGTCGTCGATCACCAGCACCTTGCGCATCTCGGAGACCTTGCGGTCCAGAGCGGCCCGGCGCTTGGTGATGCCAGACGTGTAGATTCGCCCCGTCAGGAAGCTGTCGAGATCGGTCATGGGGATGTTCGCCGACAGGCTCACCAGCGTCGCCGCCAATATGCCGCTTCTGGGCACGCCGACGACCAGGTCGATGTCGCGCGGCAGCCGGTGCAGGCCCCTGACGATAGCGTCGTTCATATCGGAGATCGATCGGTAGTGCATGGTTCAGACCTGGTCCTGTAGGGGATATCAGTAGCTGCCGAAGGCGCCTAAATTATTGCGCCTCGCGCGGTGTTGCCGCGGGCAGCCTTGCCGGCAGCATCTTGAGAGCCTCGCGCAAGGCTTCGCGGCCGGAGGCGAATGCCAGTGCGATGACGATGGTGATGAGGTAAGCGAGCACGGCGCCGCTGGCCAGGGCAATGACATGCTGCTGCGGCAGCAGCGGCTTGATGAACCAGATGGCGGCCAGCGCCAGATGGGCGCCAAGCACGAACGGCGTTGCCGCGCGAAGCACATGGTGCGCCTGCAGCGGTCCGCTCTTGCCGACATAGAGCCACAGGAACGGCGTCCGCAGATACTCGCTGATCGCATAGGCGATCGCCACGCCCAGCGCGCCATAGGGCAGGCCGAGCATGAAGGCCAGCACCGACGTCACGGCCGTGATGATGCCCCAGCGCATGAAGTCGCCGGAGCGGCCCTGGCTGACGAAAAGCCACCCCGCCGGGTTGTTGAGCGGCTGCAGCAGCCCGGCAAAGCCGAGCGCCAGGAAAATCGAGGCGCTTGCCCGCCATTGCTCGCCGAGCACGAAGGGGATCAGCACGTCCGACATTGCGGTGGCGAAGGCGACGCCGGGAAGCGCCACCAGCAGGATCAGCGGCATGACGCGCAGATAGGCGCTGCGGTAGCGATCCGGCTCGTCCTTAAGCCGGGAAAGCGCCGGAACCATCACCTTCGACAAGGGGTTGGTGATCTGGCTCAGCGGAAACAGAAGCAGCTTGTAGGCGCGGTCATAGAGGCCGAGCTGCGCCTCGCCCCAGTATTTGCCGATCAGCACATTGTCGAGGTTGCGGGCAAAGAAATTGGCGAAGTTGAAGCCGGTGATGCCGGCGCCGAAATTGATCAGCTCGCTGATACCGGCAACCTTGCGCGGCAGGCCTGGACGCCAGCGTGAACTTGCCCAATAGCAGAGCGTCGGCAGTACGGCGCCGGTCAGCGTGCCGGCAAACAGCGCCCAGTAGGAGCGGTCGATGAAGGTCCAGGCGATCGAAACAGTGAGCCCGGCGATGGCACTGGCGACGTCGATGACGGCCAGCCGGCCGAACTGCATGCGGCGCGTCAAAAGCGCCAGATGCTGGGCGCCAAGCCCATAGGCCATGATCTGCAGCCCGAACGCCGCCACCAGACCAGTCACGCGCGGCTCGCCATAGAAGGCGGCGACCAGCGGCGTGGCACCCGCAAGCACGCAAGCCAGGATCGCACTGACGGCGACATTGATCCAGAAGAGGTAGTTCACCTCCTCATGCCGGATGCCGCTTTTCTGGATCGTCGCCTGGGTCAGGCCGAAATCCTGGAACAGTGCAATGAAGGCCAGCACCGGCGCACACATCGCCACGACACCGAAATCCTGTGGCGACAACAGCCGCGACAGCACGATGACGGACAGGATCTGCGTCGCGACCCGCACCGATTGCGCCATGGCCGTGACAACCGCGCCGCGTCCAACCGATTTGCGCAAGGAGCCTTCTGGCGGATCGAATGCATTGGCTTCCAAATTCAGGATTCCTGATTTTCTACGAGGATTTCCGAGCTCGAAAATCCACGACCGCCGCCGACCACAAACTAAGGCAATAATTTTGCAGTGCAACAGAAAACGTCGATCGATGCAGCAAAAATGTTGCGATGCAGCAAGAGCTGTACTAGCATTCCCATGGGCGGGCCAACAGCGGTCGAGTTTTTATGCTGCATGTCTTGTACCTTGTGCACGACGTTTCCGACCCGGCCGTGCGCCGGCGGATCACGATGCTCAGGGCAGGTGGAGCCCAGGTCACCTTGGCCGGCTTCCGTCGCACCACGAATCCGATTGCGGATGTCGAGGGATTGCGGCCGCTCGACCTCGGCGCGACGCGTGACGGGCGATTCGGCCAACGCCTCGCGGCGGTCGCCAAGGCGGCTCTATCGATCGGCTCGAAGCTTGGCGGCGTGCCGAGGCCCGATCTCATCATCGCGCGCAACCTGGAAATGCTGGCGCTTGCCCGCCGCGCCAGATCGGCCTTCGGTGCGTCGGTTCCGATCGTTTACGAGTGCCTCGACATTCATCGCCTCGTGCTTCGCAACGATGTCCTGGGCAAGGCGCTGCGCGCCACCGAACGGTTTCTGGCCAGGGACGTGAAGCTGCTGGTGACCAGTTCGCCTGCCTTCATCGCCAATTACTTCAAGCCGTTCGGCCAGGTCGCGGCACCCATCGAGCTGGTCGAGAACAAGTATTTCGAGGCCGCGGCGATCTTGCCCGGCGCCTCCGAGAGGGTAGAGAGTCCGGTCGGCCCGCCATGGCGGATCGGCTGGTTTGGCGCTTTGCGCTGCCGCCGTTCGCTCGAACTGCTGGCCGATTTCTCCCGCCGCATGGATGGACGCTTCGAGATCGTGCTGCGCGGCCGTCCGGCCCTGTCCGAATTCCCGGATTTCCATGGCTTCGTCGAAGCCGAGCCATGGCTGTCGTTTCGCGGGCCATACCGCAATCCGGAAGACATGGCGGCGATCTACAACGACGTCCATTTTTCCTGGGCGATCGACTTTTTCGAAGCGGGGCAGAACTCCGAATGGCTTTTGCCAAACCGGCTCTATGAGGGCTGCCGTTTCGGTGCGGTGCCGATCTCGATGGGCAACACCGAGACCGGGCGATTCCTCAAACAGCAGGATATCGGCGTGCTCTTGCCCGATGCGTCACCCGAGGCGCTCGAAGCCGCACTCGGCAAGATGGAGGAGCATCGCTTTGACAGGCTGAAGGGGCGTGTTCTGGCCCGCAACCCGAGGACCTGGAGCTACGATCGCAGCGATTGCCGGGCGCTTGTCGAGCGGCTGCGCAGCCTGACCGCCATGCCCGGCTCCTTTGCCGCCGAGGCATTGGCATAGGATGGCCAGAGATGGACAGAGGCAGATGACGCAGACTGAAAAACCCTCATCCAGCCTGATCGTTATTCCGTGCCTGAACGAAGCCGCCCATATCGGCGCGTTGCTCGATCAATTGCGACCCGCGGCCGCTCGGCTTGGCGCCAGGATCATTGTCGCCGATGGCGGCAGCACCGACGGCACGCTGGCCATCGTCGAGGACATAGCAGGCATGGATCCGCGCGTTATCCTGCTTCACAACGAGCGGCGCATCCAGAGCGCGGCGATCAACCTCGCCGTCGGCACGTTTGGCGAGGGTGCCGACTATCTCATCCGCATCGATGCGCATGGCGGCTATCCCGACGACTATTGCGACCGGCTGGTCGAGGAGGCGTTGGCCACCGGGGCGGATTCGGTTGTCGTTTCGATGCTGACCAGCGGCAGCGGCACCGTGCAGAAGGCGGCCGCCGCGGCACAGAATTCCAAGCTCGGCACCGGCGGCTCGAAGCATCGGCACCTTTCGGCGGGAGAGTGGATCGACCACGGCCACCATGCGCTGATGCGGATATCGGCCTTCGGTTCTGTCGGCGGCTATGACGAGACGTTCAGCCACAACGAAGACGCCGAGCTCGATTACCGCCTCCGCCAGGCTGGCTACAAGATCTGGATGAGTGGCAAGACGCAGATGGTCTACTATCCGCGCGCCTCGCTCAGCGGCCTCTACTTTCAGTATCTCGGCTATGGCCGCGGCCGCGCCAAGAATGTGCTGAAGCACCGCGTCATCCCGAAGGTCCGGCAGATGGTGCCGCTGCTGGTGTTTCCGGTCGTGTTGCTGGCGGCCTTCTCCTTCGTGCACTGGCTGGCGGCGGTGCCGCTGCTGCTATGGGCGTCGGTGTGCCTGGGCTATGGCCTATGGACGGCCATCGGCCAGCGCAATGCCGACATCGCGCTTGCCGGTGTCTCGGCGATGGTGATGCATCTTGGCTGGTCGGTCGGCTTCTGGCTGCAGCTTCTCGGCCTCGGGTCGCGGCGCGGGGTGGCGTGATGACGGCGCAGGCCAAGAACCTCAGCATCGACATCGGCGTCTGCACGTTCCGCCGGCCGGAACTGGCCGACACGCTGCGCTCGCTCGACGCCATGGAGATGCCGGCGGGATTCGATGTCCGCATCATCGTAGCCGACAATGACGACACGCCAACCGCCCGCGACCTGGTGACGGCGCTGTCGCAGGAATTGACGGTGCCGATCCGCTATCAGCATGCCCCGGCGCGCAACATCTCGATCGCCCGCAACGCCTGCCTCGACGCCAGCATTGCGGATTTCGTCGCCTTCATCGACGACGACGAGACGGCCACACCCTCATGGCTCGCCGAGCTGGTCGCGATGGCTGAAGCGAGCGGTGCAGCCGCCGTGCTCGGCCCGGTCAGGGCGCGCTATCGCCCGGATGCGCCGGACTGGATGCGGCGCGGCGATTTCCATTCGACCTTGCCCGTCTGGGTGCGCGGCGAGATCCAGACCGGCTACACCTGCAACGTTCTGCTGCGGATGGGATCGGACAGCCTGCGCGGCCGCCGCTTCAGCCTGGCGCGCGGCCAGACCGGCGGCGAGGACACCGAATTCTTCGACCAGATGTACAAAGCGGGCGGCCGCATCGCCTTTTCGCCCGAGGCCTGGGTCGACGAGGTGGTGCCGCGCTCAAGGGCGGCATTCGACTGGCTCGGCCGCCGCCGCTTCCGCGTCGGACAGACGCATGGCCATCTTCTGGGCAGTAGCGCCAGCGGCATCGGCCTGGTCAAGCAGGTCGGCCTGGCGTCGGCAAAGGCCATTTATTGCTTCGCCTCGGCACTTCCGGTCGTCATCAGTCCGGTTCGCAGGAACCGAAGCGTGCTGCGCGGCATTATGCATGTCGGTGTCGTCAGCGGCCTCGTCGGCATCCGCGAAATCCGCCTTTACGGCCAGCCTTCGCCACAGGAAGGAGGCAAGCGTGCAGCCTGACGTCTCCTTTGTCCCCGATGTTTCCTTTGTCTCCGATGTTTCCTTTGTGCCCGATGTTTCATTTGTGATTGCCGCCTACAACGCCGAGGCGACCCTCGACCGGGCGATCGCCAGCGCCATCGCCCAGAAAGGTGTCAGCGTCGAAATTATCGTCGTCGACGACAAGTCGCGCGACGCGACGCTGGATGTGGCGCGGGCCTATCCGCAGGATATCGTCCGCGTCGTTGCCCTGGCCAGCAATCGCGGCCCCGGCGGCGCCAGGAATGCCGGCCTCGACGTCGCCCGCGGCAGGTGGATCGCGGTTCTCGATTCCGACGACGCGGTCTTTCCCGACCGGCTCGCCAAGATGATCGCGCGCGCCGAAACGGCCGGTGCCCAGATCGCCATCGACAATCTGCAGGTCATACGCGAGGACGGCGTCGTCGAGGACGCGATGTTTCCGCGGCACTATCTGGAAGGCTTGCGCGAAATTTCCCTGGCCACCTACATCGCCGGCAACGTCGTTTTCGAATCGAAGTTCAATCTCGGCTACCTCAAGCCGATCTTCCAGCGCGAATTCCTGAACGAGAACCGGCTTCGCTATGACGAGAAGTTGAGGATCGGCGAAGACTACATCTTGTTTGCCTGCGCCCTGGCCAAGGGCGGCAAATGCGTGGTCGAACCTGATATCGGCTATGCCTACCATATCCGCAGCGGCTCCATCTCGCGCGTGCTCGAGCTTCACCATGTCGAAGCGATGCGCAGGGCGGATGCGGTGTTCGCTCAAACCCATCGGATGGATGAGGCAGCCCAAGCGGCGTTCGCACGGCGCGGCCGCAGCCTGCGCAAGGCCGCTTCGTTCCTGTCGATGGTTCAGCACATCAAGGCGCGGTCCCCGCTCAAGGCGATCCGGACGGCGCTCAGCGACCCGGCGGCGGTCAGGCATATGGGCATGCCGATCGCCGTGCGGTTGCGAAGAATGGCGGCACAGTTTGCCGTTGGGGTGGGGAGGTGAAGATGCAGGCACATGAAGGGATTTTTCGTGGCCTGTGAATGGACTGAAGTCGATCTCCTCAGAAGGAATTTGCGATGAAGAAAATCAGGAAGGCCGTGATACCGGTGGCGGGGCTTGGAACACGGTTCCTGCCGGCGACCAAGTCGATGCCGAAGGAAATGCTTCCCGTAGTCGACAGGCCTGTCGTGCAATATGCGGTGGACGAGGCCTTCGAGGCGGGCATCGAGCACATCGTGTTCGTGACCGGTCGCAACAAGGCGGTGATCGAGGACTATTTCGACCTCCATCCGGAACTTATCGGAACACTGGAGCAGACCGGCAAGAAGGCCCAATTGCAGTCGCTGGAAAGCCTTTTGCCGGTGGCCGGCGCCACCAGCTTCATCCGCCAGCAATCGCCGCAAGGCCTCGGCCATGCCGTCTGGTGCGCCCGCGAGGTTATCGGCAACGAGCCCTTCGCCTTGCTGCTGCCGGACATGGTGTCCTTCGGCGGGCGCGGATGCCTCGCCGAAACCGTCGACCTTTATGAGCGCACTGGCGGCAACGTCATCGCCGTCGAGCGCTGCGACCCGACCGAGACCAACAAATACGGCATCGTTGGCCGTGGTGCCGATGTCGGCGGCGGCTTCGAGGTGACAGCCATGGTCGAAAAGCCGGCGCCGGCCAATGCACCGTCGAACTTCTACATCAACGGCCGCTACATATTGCAGCCCGAGATCTTCGCGCTTCTGGGCAATCAGCAGCGCGGCGCCGGCAACGAAATCCAGCTGACTGACGCCATGGTCCGTCTGTCGACGGATCAGCCGTTCTTCGCCCAGCCTTTCAAGGGCCGTATGTTCGACTGCGGTTCCAAGGAAGGCTTCATCCAGGCCAACATCGCCTTCGCGCTGGCGCGCGACGACATGAAGGGCCCGGTTTTCGAGATGCTTCAGGAGTTCGTCCGGTCGCATGAACGCCAGGAAGAAGCCGCATAATGCCCATTTTTCGGGAGCATTGTCGGATGGCTGGCGAAGAGGGGCCGGCAGGCCCTCGGCGTCTGGCACGACGCTTGCGTTGCTTCTGGCGATGCTCCCGATCTTCGAGGCGGCTGCAAGCCAAAGCATGATCCCGGAAAGTGGGTCCGGGTTTCCGGAAAAAGATCATGTTAAAACAGTGAGATAGAGCCCATTGCGATCGATCGGAATGGGACCGGCTCTAGAATTGGACCGAAGATGAATTATGCCAACTTTCCTCTCGACAAGAGGATGCCATTGCCGAATTCGGACGCAGGAGACGGTGAAGACTTCATCGATATCGAGCGACTGCTTGGCATGGCCGCACGGCAGGCCAAGGTGGTTGCCGTGTGTGCTGTCATCGGTGTCTTTCTGGGTCTGCTCTATCTGCAGACAACGCCGCCCAAATATCAGTCGGTCGCGAGCGTGCTGATCGACGAAGGCTTGAACAAGATCGTCGATGATATTTCGGCGGCGTCGACAACCATGCAGACCGATTCCGCCATCCTGAGCCAGATCGAGATCCTGACCTCGACACGGCTTGCCGCCGTGGTCGTCGACAAGCTCAAGCTCGACCAGAACGATACGTTCATGAATCCGCCCGTATCGGCTCTGGCGAAGGGCGTCGGCATGGTCCGCAGCGTGATCCAGTATGTCCGCCCCAGCCCTTCCATGCCGGGGGGGGCCGACTTCAGCAAGCTCGACCCGGCCGCCCGTGACGCGCTGATCGCCACATCGCGTCGCGACTACGCAATCCTCAAGCTGCAGAACGAGATCCAGGCTGAGCGCACCGGCCGAAGCTATGTCATCGCACTCGGCTACCAGGCCACGGATCCGGCCTTGGCAAACGCCATCACCAAGGCTTATGCCGACGCCTATCTCGCCGATCAGCTCGACGCCAGCTTCGATGCCACCGAGCGGGCTGCGGTCTGGCTGCAGGGCCGGTTGACGGAATTGCGCCAGAGTTCCCAGGCAGCTTCGCTCGCGGTCGAGAAATTCAGGGCCGAGCACGGGCTCGCCGCCAACAGCGATGGCCAGCTGATGAGCGACAAGCAGCTTTCCGATCTCAACGCCCAGCTCATCGTGGCGCAGGCCGACACCGCACGCGCCAGCGCCCGCTACCAGCAGTACAAGGCGATCGTCGACAGCGGCTCCGACAATGCCTTCAAGGATGCCGCCATATCGAGCGACCAGCCGACCGGCTCGGTCATCGCGGCGCTCAAGACCCGCTACCTGACGGTGGCCAAGCGGCTGCAGGACGTTGAGGCGAATTTCGGCCCCGAGCATCCGCAGGCGGTGGCGCTCGCCAAGGAGAAGGCCGACATATCGACGCAGATTTTCGGCGAGCTGAAGCAGCTGACCGAAAGCTATCGCAACGAATATGAAGTGGCGCTGGCGCGCGAGACCGCGCTCAGGGCCAATGTCGCGGCCGCACAAGGCAAGAGTTCCGTCGACAACCAGACGCGAGTCAAGCTGCGTGAACTCGATCAGCAGGCGACGGCGCTCACCACGCTCTATCAGACATTCCTCGGCCGCTACGAGGAAGCCGCGCAGCAGCAATCCTTCCCGGTCGGCAAGATCCGCATCATCTCGGACGCTTCGATGCCGCTTACCGCGTCAAGCCCGCGCACCATTATCGTGCTCGGACTTTCGCTGGTTCTCGGCATGCTGATGGGCGCCGGCTTCGGCGGTCTGAACGAGTTCAACGAACGGTTCTTCAGGACCGGCGAGGATGTGCGCGACCGTGTCGGCCTGAAATTCCTCGGCTATCTGCCGACGATCGGCGGCAAGCTCGGCAAGGAAGAAAAGCCGGGCGAGACCCAACTGGATACCAAGACCGCCAGATCGCTGTCTTCAGCCGAAAAACGGGCGCGCATGCGGGTCAGCATCGATTCGCCTGCCTCGATGTTCTCCGAAACGCTGCGCAGCGCCAAGATCGCTTTCGACGTCGTCATGGAAGGGCAAGGCAGCCGCGTCATCGGCATCATCTCGGCGCTTCCCGGCGAGGGCAAGTCGACGGTCGCGGCAAATCTGGCCGGCTTGCTTGCCGCCAACGGCGCCAAGACGCTGCTGATCGACGCCGACCTGCGCAACCCCGGCCTCAGCCGCGGCCTCGGCATGGAAGCCGAGCAGGGCTTGATGGAAGCGGTGGTCAATGGCCAGACCTGGCAGGCCGTCGGCAAGATTGACCGGCAGACGAAGCTGGCGATCATCCCGGCGGTGTTGCGCGGTCACTTCTCGCATACCAGCGAACTTCTCTCCTCGGCCGGCATGCGGCGCTTCATCGAAAACGCCAAGGAGACGTTCGAATACATCGTCGTCGATCTGCCGCCGCTCGGACCGGTGGTCGACGCCAAGGCCTTCGCGCCGCTGGTCGACGGTTTTGTGCTGGTCACCGAATGGGGACGCACCCCCCGCGCGATGGTCAGGTCGATGTTGGAATCAGAACCCTATGTCGCCAACAAGATCGTCGGCGCGGTGCTGAACAAGGTCGATCTGAAGAAGCTGGCCAAATACGGGTCGTTCGGCGGCTCGGAAAAGTTCTTCGACAAATATTCGAGCTACTATCTGGAAAAGTCGGAAGTGCGCGGCAAGGCGCCGGTCTGAGATCGGCTGTTGCCCAAGCAGGTCCTTCGAAAACGCATCGCGTTGAGACGGGGTCGACCGCTCTGGATGAACGGCGGTGTCGAGCCGGGGCCTGGGTGGTGGATCAGTTTGAAATCTGACCGGGTTTCGCTGCCAACGTGATCGGGTCGGTTTCGATGAGCCGAAGTGACCGCACCATATGCGCCGTTTGCGTCTTGTATTTGAGAAAATGCGGTGTGGTCAGATGGGCTTCGTAGGCCGCCTGATCAGCGTAGCATTCGATCACGCGCACCTTTTCAGGTGCGCCTTTTTCCGACACGGCATGAAGGAAAAGCACGCCCGGCTCGATTCGCACGGAGGCCTCGATCTCTTCGGCAAGCAGGGTTTTATAGCTGTCGATCTGGTCAGGATCGATTTCCAGTTCCGCCATCCTGACAATCAGCATCAATCGGTCTCTTGCTTTTTGTACCGGCCACGAACCATCGGCGTCCTTTCCGGCTGAATTTCAAACTGCCACGATCCAGGCCTCGGAATCCTGCGGCTGGACAGTACGGCTCCTGCGCAAACTGGGCACCGAAGTGCCCACTGATTAACCCCCATTTGGTCAAGAAGGTCGGCGACTACGCGGCCTTGAGCCGATAGCGGAAAACGGTGTGGTCGAGCAGCAGCCGGATGCGTGGCTCGGCCTCGGTCGCCACCAGCCAGCTTGCCGCGATCATCGTCGCGCCGACGACCACCATTGAGACGAGATGCGGCAGCCCGGCGCGGACGAGGACGCCGAGCAGGGCCGCGCCGACGACATCGTGAAGCAGGTAGAGCGGATAGGTCATCAGTCCGATCCGGCGCCAGCCGCTCCAGGACAGGTCGAGCCGCAGCGACCACGCCATCAGCGCGATGGCGGCGAGGAAGATGAGGATTGGCGGCGCGAATGGCATCTCTCGTCCGACCTTCAGGATATGAACGTCGACCGAACTGGCGATCTGCAGCACGCCGCCGCTCAGGAACAGGGCGCAGAAGGCAAGGCGCGCGGCTGTCACCGCCTTGAAGCGCATCAGCCACAGCATGACGCCGGTCGCGAAGAAAACGCCGTGATGCACCAGAAGCAGGGCGAGCGTGCGTGTTTCGGCAAGATCGGCCCAGTCGAGCGGGTAGTACAGGCACCAGAACAGCGTGCTGACCAGGCCGATGGCGATGGCCACCATTTCCATCTGATGGAAGCGGCCAAGTCTAAGCAGGATCCAGACGATGGCATAGAAGGCGATCTCGATGCCCAGTGTCCAGTAGACGCTGTCCACCCAAGGCGCGTAGGGGGCGAACAGGCCGGTGCGGACGAGCCTGACGACGGCATCCGTCGGCCAGCTGAGACCGACGATCAAAAGGACGACCGCGGTGACCGGTGCACAGATCCACACCGCCGGCGCCAGCCGTTTCACCCTTGCTTCGAAAAACCGCAAGGGCGTCGACCTTTCGGCGCTGAAGGCGATGACGAAGCCGCTGATGACGAAGAAGATCTGGACGCCGACCCAGCCGGATTCGACCCAGGCGCCTATTGCCGGTTGCGGGGGAACGCCGCCCGTGGCGCGCGCCGAAACACCGTCCGGATACGCCCACACCCAGAAGCCATAGTGGTAGACCATGACCATGACGGCGGCGAGAAAGCGCAGGATGTCGACGCCACCAAATGTAATTTTCTGCTGAGCCATACCGTGCCGCTGGGATGGCCCCCCGCCACGGACTTTAGGGCACATTGCTGCGTTGCACAATAAAGGATTGGGTGCCATTCGCCAAACATGCCGGCGCAAGACATGCATAACCAGGCGAGCAAGAAAACTCAGGCAGCGGTAATCAGGCGGAAGCATCGCTTAGATGAAAGATCGACCCCCACTCCGTCGAGCTTCGCTCGACACTCTCCCTCGATCGACGAGGGAGAGGAAAGGCGCGAGCTTTAGCAAGGTTGGCTCCTTTCCTCTCCCTCCGGAGGGGGGAGAGGTGGCGCTGCGAAGCAGCGACGGAGTGGGGGAAGCCGCTCTTCAATCGCGCCGCCACCGCAAGACAGCCACAACCCGGCGAGCAAGAAAACTCAGGCAAGCGGTAAAGGCGGAAGCAGTGCTTCGATGAAAGGTCGACCCCCACTCCGTCGAGCTTCGCTCGACACCTCTCCCCGATCGACGGGGGAGAGGAAGGGCGCTGCCATACGCGATTGGCCGCCGCTAAACCCCGATTCCACGCTCCTTCAGCGCCATGGTAATCTCATCAAGGATCACCGGGTCGTCGATCGTCGCCGGCATCGCCCATTCTTCCTTGTCGGCGATCTTCTGCATGGTGCCGCGCAGGATCTTGCCCGAACGCGTCTTTGGCAGGCGCTTGATCGTCACCACCGTCTTGAAGGCGGCGACCGGGCCGATGCGTTCGCGCACCAGGCCGACCACTTCGTTCTCGATCAGGCCGATATCGCGCGTCACACCCGCATTCAGCACCACGAAGCCAAGTGGAACCTGCCCCTTCATGGCGTCGGCAATGCCGATGACCGCGCATTCGGCGACATCGGGATGGGCTGAAAGCACCTCCTCCATGGCGCCGGTCGACAGCCGGTGGCCGGCGACATTGATGATGTCGTCGGTGCGGGCCATGACGTAGAGATAGCCATCCTCGTCGACCATGCCGGCATCCGCCGTCTTGTAGAAGCCGGGGAACTCATCGAGATAGGCTTGGCGGAAGCGCGCGTCGGCGTTCCACAGCGTCGGCAGGCAGCCTGCCGGCAGCGGCAGCTTGACCACCACATTGCCCAGCGTGCCGCGCTTCACCTCGTGGCCGGCATCGTCGAGCACGCGGATGTCGTAGCCGGGCATCGGCACGCCGGGCGAGCCGTATTTCACCGGCAGCAGGCCAAGGCCGGCGGGATTGATGGTCATCGGCGAGCCGGTCTCGGTCTGCCACCAATGGTCGACCACCGGCACATCAAGCTTCTGCTCCGCCCATTTGATGGTTTCCGGATCGGCACGCTCGCCGGCGAGGAACAGCGTGCGGAATTTCGAGAGGTCGTATTTCGCAATGAATTCGCCTTGCGGGTCCTGCCCCTTGATCGCGCGGAACGCGGTCGGCGCGGTGAATAGGGCGACGACGCCATGCTCCGCTATCACCCGCCAGTAGGTGCCGGCGTCGGGCGTGCCGACAGGCTTGCCTTCGAACAGGATGCTGGTGCAGCCATGCAGCAGCGGCCCGTAGACGATGTAGGAATGGCCGACCACCCAGCCGACATCGGAGGCGGCCCAGAACACCTCGCCCGGCTTGACGCCGAACTCGTTTTCCATCGTCCATTTCAGCGCAACCATGTGGCCGCCATTGTCGCGCACGATGCCCTTGGGCTGACCGGTCGTGCCCGATGTGTAGATGATGTAGAGCGGATCGGTGGCCAGCACCGGCACGCAATCGACATTGGCGCCCGCTGCCCGCTCGCGGGCGACGGCGTCGGCGTAGTCGATGTCGAAATGCTCCTTCAGTTCGCAGCGCAACTGGTCGCGTTGCAGAATCAGGCAAGCGTCCGGCTTGTGGCGGGAGATCTCGATCGCCTTGTCGAGCAGCGGCTTGTAGGCGACGACGCGGCCCGGCTCGAGGCCGCAGGATGCGGAAATGATCAGCTTCGGCCTGGCGTCGTCGATGCGGGTGGCAAGCTCATGCGAGGCAAAGCCGCCGAAAACCACCGAATGCACCGCGCCGATGCGGGCGCAGGCCAGCATGGCGATGGCCGCCTCTGCCACCATCGGCATGTAGATGATGACGCGGTCGCCCTTGCGAATGCCGCGATTCTTTAGCACCGAGGTGAGTGCAACCACCTCGCGCTTGAGTTCGGCATAGGTGAATTTCTTGACCGTTCCGGTGATGGCGCTGTCATGGATCAGCGCGATCTGGTCGGCGCGCCCGCTGGCGACGTGGCGGTCGATGGCATTGTAGCAGGTGTTGCAGGTGGCGCCGGTAAACCAGCGTCCATAGACCCCAGCCGTGGCATCGAACACCTTGTCCCAGGGCGAATACCAGTCGATGGCGCCCGCCGCGTCCGCCCAGAATTGTTCCGGGTCGCGTTTCCAGCCGTCATAGACCTCGTGATAGCGTGAAGCCATCCGTACCCTCCCCAGGAATGATTTTCTTCCCTCCAGATAGCGCGCTCTAACCTTGGCCGCAAATGCACGCCATTGTACGGCTGATATCGACCTGGCGCTTGGGGGCAAGCAGCTATGAAATTGCGATACGGGATTGGAGTGGGGATGTTTGCTGCTGTGCGGATCATCGGGCGCTTTGCGCTCCCATTGGTCATGGGTGTCGTGCTCGCGATCTCCGCTGGAACCGCTCAGGCTGGCGATGCCGCGGCACGGCGTATCATCGGCTTTTCGCCCGATGGTGCTTATTTCGCCTTCGAGCAATATGGAACGCTCGACGCCGGCGCCTCGGATTCCGGCTGGTCGCAGATCGACATCATCGACACACGCACCGATGAATTTGTCGGCGGCAAGCCGATCCTCGTCGTCGACAACTCGGAGGAGGCGACGCTGACGCTGGAGCAGGCGAGAGCCCAGGCCGCCGCGCAGGCGGCGCCCGTTCTTGCCAGATATGCCATCGCATCACAGGGCGAGCAGACGGCGTCCGACAAGTTCACCTTTCCGGGTGAAATGGTTGCCTACAACGACATCTCCCGCCTCGAACAGGTGTCGCAGAAATGGCTGTCGCCGCTCTATGACGAAACAGGCATTTCGACCATCCAACTCGACGAGATCCTGGCAGCCAGCACGAGTGATTGTTCGGCGAGTTTCGATGCGACGCAGCAGGGCGACACATCTGGCAAGGCGCTCGGCTTCCGGCTGACGCTGCAAGGGCAGGACGGCAAGCCGTTCAAGATCCTGCACGAGGACAAGGCCGTGCCGGGCTCAAGAAACTGCCCGACCTCCTACAGCCTGTCGGAATCCTACGAATTCATCCCGGCCGGCAAGCCGGCGGTGATCGTCGTGCTGCTGCAGCGTTTCAGCCAGGGTTTTGAAGGGCGCGACCGCCGCTTCCTTGCGGTGACCGGTCAGCTACGCTGACAAGACCAAGGCCGAAAGCTGCGCGTATCGATGATTGTCGATTGTTCTAGATCGGCAGGGCCACAAGCATGAGGCCAATGCCGCTAGCGATCAAAATAGCTGTCGCCAGTGCTTTTCTATGACGTTCGAAGCTCGTCGGAGCCCGTTCCCAATTGTAACGCATACGCTATCTCCCCAAGACCCAAGCGGGTTTTACCTTACTCTAGGGAAGAAAAGCAACGGCCGAGCCGACCGGTTCAGTTGCTTGTCTCCTCGCGTTGACGACTATTTCTGGGACGATTCCGGCTGGGAACAGGCAGCTGATGCGATTTCGCCGCCGGGACGAGGATCTGCGGAAGGCAAAGCCGAACGAGCCCGCCCGCAGGTCTCCCATGATCGGCTGATAGACAGCGTTCCCTCGCCGCGCTATCTGAATTCCGGGTTTTTGCATGGCTTGGTGGGGTTGGTGATGGAAATTGCCTCTAAAACGGTTCTGCGGCTGGCGGAAGACGCTTCTGTCCAGCATGTCGGCGATGGTGCCGTCGTGCTTTTGGCGCGCAGCGGCCAGCTCTACACATGCAACGGCACGACCGAAGCCTTTCTCGACAAGGTGGACGGCGTGCGCAACCTAGACCAGATCGTCGACCTGCTTTGCGAGGAGTTCGAGGTCGACAAGGGAACGCTCGATCAGGATATGGCGGCACTGGCCACGGATCTGGTCTCGGAAGGTATCCTCGCCGCGCCAGGTGCTTGATGGCGGACGGTCCTCTCCTGCGCGCCTTGTTTCGCTGCCATCTCTGGGCAGATGCGCGGCTGATGCCGGTCCTGGTCGCCAACCGCAGCTTCGAGGACGTGCTCAAATGGGCGCCGCTCGCCTCGTCGACGCCCTATCGAGGCCTGCCGTCCGCCTACATCGTCGCCGCTGTCAATCGCACCGTCCGACATCCCTGGCTGATGCGCGACCGCAGGTGCCTGAGAGAAGGGCTGCTCGGTCATCGTTTCTTGCGCCTTGCCGGCTTCGATCCGGACCTGCGCTTCGGCGTTGATCCCCAGTCGATGCAGGCGCCACGCATGTCGGCGCATTGCTGGGTCTGCCTCGACGGCAGGCCGGTGATCAGCGACAGCCTTCCCGGCATGGTCGAGATCTACCGTCACCATGCCGATGCCGCAAAGGTGCGTCCCGCTTGACCAGACCTTCAGCGTGTTATGGCCTCAACGGCCAAATCCTCGGCATATCAGCCGAGCGCCCCGGGCTGTGGCAGGATTTCGAACGGATGCTGGGCAGTCTGCGCATCGCCGATCCCGTCGAGCCGGACTTTCGCCTTGATATCACCGAGACGGCAGCCCTGGACGAGGCAGCCAACGGATCGCTCGTCTTCGATGGCGAAATACCGTTGGATGGCCACTGCCGGATGATTGAGAATGGCGGCACCGTCCATCTCGTCTTTCCCGAACGCCTCACTGTCTCGATCAAGAGTGACGAAGGTTGGGCCGAAATCCGGGTTCGCCCCGACACGAAAGTCACCTGGACGGCCTGGATGCTGGTGCTGGATGCTGCGCTCGACGCTGGCGTTCAGCATATGCTGCACACAGCCGGTCTGACGCTGCCGGACCATGACGCGGTGGTGCTGATCCATGCCCCGAGCGGCACCGGCAAGACCACGACATCTCTGGCGCTGGCGACACAAGGCTTTGGGCTCTGCTCCGACGACGCCATGATCCTGAATGTCGCTTCGGGCAAGGTCGTTGCCTGGGGCTTGCCGCGCGCCGTCAAGATCCATCGGAAGACTGCCGAGATGATCCCGCAGGTGGCGCCATGCCTTGGCCAGACATGGGATTGCAACGGCGAACAGCCTGTCTCGCTCGAACGGCTGAGTGGGATCGTGCGGGTCGAAAACGCGACCGCCCGGCCGGTGGCGGCCCTTCTGCACCTGGCTCGTTCCGCCGACGGCCAGACCCGGCTCGTCGCCATGGCCGGGACCGACGCAATGGTGGCGCTGGCAGTTGACAATGTCCGCACGGGCATGACCGGGCTGCTGCCGATGCAGAAGCGCCGGCTGGCGACGATCGGCGGGCTGGTCAATGCGGTGCCGACCTTCCGGCTGGAGGTGGGCGCGCGCCCACCCGACGCGGCGGCGCTGATCAGCGCCGCCCTGGCAACGCGGGATTGACGGCTACTTCAAGTGGCGTATGGCCTGGCCTTGGCCAATCTCTGGATCCACCGGAAGGCGTCGCGGCGCAGGCGCGAACCGAGCCTGTCCCTGGAATTGACGCCGAGCAGCGTATTCGTGGTGATCAACCGTCTGGCCAGCCGTATCGAGAGATCGGGCTTGATGCGGCCGGCGAGTTCAAGCGCGCGGCTCTCCTCGAACAATTGGCCGGTCACATTGAGCACAACAGCCAGTTCGAGCTCGATGCCGGTCATCCGGGCAGCGTCGAACAGGCGAGCTTCCGAGTCCGCCGACTGCAACGCCCGAACCCCTTGCAGCACGTCGACGCAAAGCTGCAATCGGTGGAATTTATGGCCGCCGGCGGCATGCACGATGGCGATCGTCAAAAGGGCTGCCGGCGTGTCTGTCGCTTCGCCGTCGATGGTGAGTAATTCCTGAAAACCCAGCGACAGGCGCCGCCGCATGCCGGTGTCATGCACCAGATCGCCATGCAGTTCGACCAGCAGGCTCGAATTCTCTTTTTCGAGCCATTTGAACTCCTGCAGCTGGTAGGATTCAGCTTCGTTGCTGCCAAGCTCGAAGCCGCATGCCGCGATCACCCGGTTTGCCCGGGCTAGGTTGGCGGGTTCGACCAGGATGTCGATGTCGGTGAACGGCCTATCTGAAATGTTGCGGTAGAGCTTTCGCGCGAAGACCGGTCCCTTGAAGATCCGCGCCGGAACATTGTCCGCCGCCAGTCCCTTCATGATGCGGTCGCCATGGTACTGCAGCAGCATCGACTGCCCGGTGGCGATCGTCGCCTTCTGGCGCAGGTCGTCCAGTCTGTCCCGCAGCCCCTGATCCGGTGGCAGCCGCGCGTCCCCGCTGAGTTTGCGCAGCATGATCGGCAGCACGCCATGGAACTCTGCATTGTCGAGCAGCGCCGTCAGCGTCTTTGCCGGCAAAACTTCGCCACCTGCCGCAGCCTCGGGATCGGCGAAGCGCAGCAGCAGCTTTTCTTCGGCAGGCGTAAGCGGTGGCAGCATCAACCCAGCCGGCGTTGCGAGGAAGTCAGGAATGGTCGCAGAAAAGCAGGGTGGAAGCCAGGGTTACATGCCCCAGCGTAGCGCCGCCGTGTGTACAGGCGCGTCCCAGAATTTGGTCGTTTCATCGTCGAGCATGGTGAGTGTGATCGAGCAGCCGGCCATGTCGAGCGAGGTGACGTAGGAGCCGACCAGTGAACGGGTCACCGCGACGCCATGCTTCTCGAAAATTGCCCGCGCGCTGTTGTACATTAGATAGAGTTCCATCAGCGGCGTGCCGCCGAAGCCATTGACGAACAGCAGCGCCGGGCCCTTCGCCTTGTCACCGAGGTCGCCCAGGATCGCGGCACAGATTTCCTCGGCAATGTCATCGGCGCTTTTCAACGTGTCGCGCCGGCGTCCGGGCTCGCCATGGATGCCGACGCCAAATTCCATCTCTCCGTCGCCGATGTCGAAAGTCGGCTTGCCTGCCGCCGGCACGGTGCAACTGGTCAGCGCCACGCCCATCGAGCGGGTAGCAGTGTTGACGCGGTCGCCGAGCGCCTTCAACGGCGCCAGCGCCAGGCCATGTTCGGCCGCCGCGCCGACGATCTTTTCGACCACCAGCGTGCCGGCGACGCCGCGCCGGCCCGTCGTATAGGAAGAATTCTCGACGGCGACATCGTCATTGGTCACGATCTGCTGGACGCCTTCCGACATCTCAGCCGCCATGTCGAAGTTCATCACGTCGCCCTCATAGTTCTTGACGATGAACAGGCAACCGGCGCCGGTATCGACGGCTTGCGCCGCCGCCAGCATCTGGTCTGGCGTCGGCGAGGTGAACACCTGGCCAGGGCAGGCGGCATCGAGCATACCGTGACCGACAAAACCGCCATGCAGCGGCTCATGGCCGGAGCCGCCGCCGGAGATCAGCGCCACCTTGCCCGGCCGCAAGGTCTTGCGGCGGATGAATTTGTGCTCGTCGCCAAGCAAGAGGATGTCGGCATGGGCGGCCACGAAACCGTCGAGGCTCTCGATCAGCACCGTGTCCACCGAGTTCATGAATTTCTTCACGGCCGTCTCCTCCCGAAATAGGCCTAATACCAGGCGATCAGCTACCTTTGCCGGTGATGCTGGTGATCTTCTGGATAAAATCGTTCACCGCTCTGTCGAGTGCGGCGTTCTGCTTGTCGTCGCCGAAATCCGGCACGATCAACGAGACATGCCGCGTCTTGCGCATGCCTGCCGCGACCGACATTTTTCCCGGATGCGCCTGATGGTAGGCGGCAAGAAACTGATCGCGCTCGGCCGGGCTGAAATGGCACACCGAAAATATAGCCGGCAAATGTTTCGACGGAATCGGGATCGAATAGGCCGGGCTCGAAATCTGCGTGACGAAGCTGCGGTGCTTGCCGAGCGCATCGGCGAGACGCTGGCGCATGCCGGACGGCCGCTGGTCGATGACCTGCGACAGGATCGTCTTGTAGGCGCGGATCGCCTCTTCGGAACCGGGTTCGGGTTTGATGTCAACCATGCCAGCCGCGCCTAGACAGAAACGTCCGCGATGGCCGCCTTGGCCATGGCGAGTTGCGCCGGCGCGACGGAAAGATCGCGCAGGCCGGCCTCGATCAGCGCCGGGATCGAAGCGGGATCGCCGCCGGCATCGCCGCACAGGCTGACAGGGATCTTTTCCCGCTGGCCATACGCGGTCACGGCAGCGATCAGCCGCAGCACGGCCGGATGACGGACCGAATTGAGATGGGCCACGGCAGCATTGTCGCGGGCGGCCGCCATGACATACTGGGTGAGGTCGTTGGAGCCGATCGAGAAGAAGGCGGCGTCAGCAAAGGCTTCCGGCACGATCGCCACCGACGGCACCTCGACCATGATGCCGAGCGGCGGCATCTTGTTCGCGATGCCGCGCGCGGCAAGTGCGGCCTGCTCCTCCGCGAACATCGCCGCTGCCTGTCTATATTCCTCCACAATGGCGATCATCGGAAACATCACTTTCAGATTGCCGTGGACGGCGGCGCGCAGCAGTGCCCGGATCTGCACACGAAACACCTCCGGTCTTGCCAGCGACAGCCTGATCCCGCGCAGGCCGAGGAACGGATTGCTCTCCTCGACCGTGAAGCCGGGCACCGGTTTGTCGCCGCCGGCATCGACGGTGCGGATCGTCACCGGCCTGTCGCCGGCCCACTCCAGCACCTTGCGATAGGAGCGATACTGCGTCTCTTCGTCCGGCAGCGTCTTGCCGAACAGGAATTCGGTGCGCATCAGCCCGACGCCGTCGCAGGTCGCAATGTCGATGCTGTCGACATCGGACGGGTCGGCGATGTTGACCTGCACGCGCACCATCGTGCCGGCCTTGGTCACCGCCGGCCGCGCCAGGAACGTCCCGGCCTGGTCGCGGCGCGCCCAGAATGATGAAGACGACTGGCGAAAGGCAGCGATTTCGGCTTTGGAGGGTGACAGCACGATGCCGCCATGTTCGGCGTCGAGCAGCGCTGTGCCGGCTAGATGAGCCAGCGAAGCGCCCAACCCGACAACCATCGGCACGCCGCGCGAACGCGCCAGCATGGCGACGTGGCTCGCCGTGCTGCCTGCCTTCAGCGCGATGCCTCCACCACAACTCCAGTCGGTTTCGAAAAAACGCGTCGGCGCGATGTCCTCGCCGTAGAAGATGGCGCCGGCTGGTGCCTGGACGTCGCCATCCTCGGACAGCGCCCGCAGCACCTGGTCCCTGATGTCGCGGATGTCGGCGGCACGCGCGCGAAAGTAATCCTGGTCGGAAGCATCGTAGCCGGCGATTTCAGCGTCAAGCGCCTGCCGCCAGGCCTGATCGGCCCGCTCACCGGCCTGGATTCTGGCAAAGGCGGGGCTGCTCAGTGCATCATCCCCGAGCATGGCGATCTGGAACTCGAGAATGTCGGCGGCATCGCCCACGGCCATCTCAATCAATACGGTGAGGCGGCCCGCCGCGATGGCGATAGCGGTTTCCAGCGCGGCCTTCTCGTCGTCGGCTGTCTCTTTGCCGACATAGGATACGGCAATCCGGTCGAGATCGAACAGCGGCCCCTCGGCATAGCCGGCCGAGGCCGAAATGCCTTGCAGCCTAAGCGGTTCGGACATGGTCCGTGCCTTCGTCGAAATCGCGTCGCACCAGTTCGACCAGCGCGGCGACGGCATCATCGGCGCCGTCGCCGCTCGCCCTGATATGCAGCACCGTGCCTTTAGGCGCCTTGGCCGCCATCACCTTGACGATGCTCTTGGCGTCGAACCAGGGCCCGTTGGCGGCAAGCGCGATTTCCACCTCGGCGGCAAAGCTCTTGGCCAGCTTGGTGAACTTCACCGAAGGACGCGCATGCAGGCCCACCTCGTGGGTGATCACAACGGTCGCTTCGGCGGATGCGGACATGTCTTTCAAAATTCCCGTTCGTTCACGACGGCGACAATTCATGCGCCGTCGCCACCACTTCCCTGAGCGAGGCGCCGCCGGAGGCCTCGGTCGCCGCCATCACCGCGCCTTCGACGATCGGCGCGTTGCAGACGATGATCTTTTGCGAGCGTGGCTCGCCGATCATCTCCACCGCCATTTCCGAGTTGGTCTCGGCGCCGCCGAGGTCGACCAGGATGGCGACACCGGCTTCCGACCAGGCCTTGTCGATAGCGCCCATGATCGCCTCGACATTGGTGCCGAGCCCGCCATGACCGTTTCCGCCGCACCATGCAAGCGGCACTTCGTCGCCCACCATCTGCCGCACCATGTCGGCCGTGCCCTCGGCAACCAGCGGCGAATGCGAAACGATGACAATGCCGACATTGCTCATGGCTGACCTTCCAGCGTTTCGACGATCGTGCGCACCAGAAGTGCGGTCGAACGGGCGCCGGCATCCATGTGGCCGATTGACCGGTCGCCAAGGAACGACGCACGGCCGCGCAAGGCTTTCATCGGCACGGTCGCCTCGGCCGCAGCGTCAGCGATGTCGGCGATTTCCGGCGCCGTCTTTCCCTGCAGCAACGCGTCATGCACCGGCTGCAGCACGTCGAGCATTGTCTTCTGCCCGATCTGCGACTTGCCACGCGCGGCCACAGCTTCGATCGCCTTGCCGAAAGCCGCCGTCAGATTGGCACGATCGGGCTCAGCCGAAATCTCCTTGCCGAGCGCCATGAACAGGGTGCCGAACAGCGGACCGGAGGCGCCACCCACCGTCATCACCAGCTTGGTGCCGATCGCCTTCAGGGCCTCGGGCAGCGGCTTGGCCGAAAACACTTCGGCTTCGGCCCGCACGGCCTCGAAGCCGCGCTTCATGTTCAGCCCGTGGTCGCCGTCGCCGATCGCCTGGTCGAGCGCGGTCAATTCCTCGGCGTGGGCGGCGATCGTGTCCGCGGCGGCCGTGATCAGCCTGGCAAGGTTCAATGCCGCCATGTCACCCGAATTCCCGGTTTCCATCTTGCCGGCAGTATCGAAAGAACGGTCATTCGACAACTGGAGCATGCGTCAGGCCGCTTCATGCAGCGCGGCGGCGGCCGCGAAGACTTCGGCCACCGCATGAGCGCCGGGGTCGACCACGCCTTGCAGCTTGCTGCCGACATAGGCCGACCGCCCGGCCTTCGCCTTGTCCATGGCGGCGGTGGCCTCGGCACCATGCCGGGCTGCTGTTGCCGCCTCCTCCAGGCCGTTCGCGTCGAGCGCTTTGAGCGCCGGCTCAAGCGCATCGACCATGGTGCGATCGCCAATTCCGGCACCACCGTAGAAGGTCATGCGTTCAAGGCCGGCAAGCAGCGCCTTGGCCAGGCTCGCGCCGCTGTCCAGAGCTTGGGCCGCCGCGGTGAAGAAGATCGACAGCAGCACGCCGCTGGAGCCACCCATCGACGCGCTCAGAATGTCACCTATTGCGCCAAGGGCCGCTGCAGGCTCGGCAAGCGGCAGCGTATCAAGCCGTTCGAGGATGCTGCGCGCGCCGGTCGCCACCGTCGAGCCGGTGTCGCCGTCGCCCGCCTTGGCGTCCAGCCTGTTCAAAGTGGTTTCCAGCGCGATCAGCCGTTCGCAGATTGTGACGACAAGGTGCCTGGTGCGTGCATTCTGGCTCGGCTTGCGTACCGCGCTTGGCCCGGCCGCTTTCGCCAATGGCATGACAGAAGGCGTAACAACGGGCTTTGCCGGCGCCCAGGCGTGCGGACCGACAGGCGCCAGCAAGGCGGTTTCGCGCGCCGCATCGAGCCGGATCAGCGACAGCGAAAAGCCGTTCATGTTGAGCGCTGTCATCAGCGGGCCCGGACCGATCGTCAGCTTGATGGTCTTGGCCAGCGGCGATGCAAGCACCGCGTTGGCGATAACAGACATTTCGAGCGGCGGCACCGAACCTAGATTGTTGATCAGCAAGGCATGGTCGGCCGAGAGGTCGAGACGTGCCGAGAGGCGCTCAGCCATGATCGCCACCAGCCTGTCGGCACTTTGCACCGCAATCCGCTCGACGCCCGGCTCGCCATGAATGCCGAGGCCGAGCTCGCCATCGTTCTCGCCAAACCTGTCTTCGTGCGGCTGGCCGGGGATCGAGCAGGACGACAGCGACATGCCGAGCGAAACGATGTCCTTCGCCGCCGCGCGAGCGGCTGCCGCAACGGACGCAAGATCGTGCCCGGCCTCCGACAGATGGCCAGCGATCTTGTGCACGAACAAGGTGCCGGCAACGCCGCGCGGCTGGGTAATCTCTGGGAGTGCGATGTCGTCGGCGACGATGACCATCTCGACGCGAAACCCTTCGGCGCGCGCCTTCTCGGCCGCCAGGCCGAAATTGAGGCGGTCGCCGGTGTAGTTCTTGACGATCAGCAGGCAGCCGGCCGGACCGGTGACCGCGCGAATGGCCGCCAGCACCGCTTCGACGCTCGGCGAGGCAAAGATCTCGCCCGAGACCGCCGCCGTCAGCATGCCCTTGCCGACGAAGCCGGCATGCGACGGTTCGTGCCCGGCGCCGCCGCCCGAGACGACGCTGACTTTCGTCTTGTCCCCACCGGCGCGCAGGATGACCTTGATCTCGGGATAGCCGTCGAGACGCGCGAGATCGCCCGAGCCAATGGTCCGCAACAGGCCGTCCAGCGCCTCGGTGACGATCGTTTCCCTGCGATTGAAAAAGTGCGTCATCGAATTCGTCCAGCCCCGTATCCGCAATCGTCAATCAGAAGCCGGCGTTGAACCCTCGGGAGGGAAACACCGAAACCATTCACATCAGTCGTTGTCCGTCGGCGCCGAAATACAGCGGCGACCGGTAGCGGATCACCACTCTGTCGCCCTGCGCCAGATCCGTGTCGGGATCCGTCAGTGTCACCAGCTTCTTGGTCCCCACCGTTACATGCAAATGATTCTGGTCACCGAGATGCTCGACCCAGTCGACGACGCCATCGGCATGGCCATTCGCGGCCTTCGCGATCGTCAGATGCTCGGTGCGCGCGCCGATCGTCTTGGTTCCCGCCGGCGCGCCGCCGTCAGGCAGCAGCCCGGCCGGCAGAAGATTGATCGCCGGCTGCCCGAGCCTCGCCGCGACATGCAGGTTTGCCGGCTCGGAATAGATCGTCCGCGGCGAGCCGATCTGCACCAGCACGCCGTCAGCGAGGATGCCGATGCGGTCGGCCATCGTCATCGCCTCGATCTGGTCATGCGTGACATAAAGCATGGTGGCACCGAGTTCGGTCTGGATGCGCTTCAGCTCGAGCCTGAGATCGGCGCGCAGCTTGGCGTCGAGAGACGACAGCGGCTCATCCATCAGATAGATCGAAGGCTTGCGCACCAGCGCGCGGCCGATGGCGACGCGCTGCATTTCGCCACCCGAAAGTTTGGTCGAGCGGTTGGCGAGCTTGTGATGGATGCGCACCATCTTCGCCACCTCCTCGACCCGGCGGCGAATCTGGTCTTCCGGCATTTTCCGCGCCGGCGAGCGCAGCGGGAAGGCAAGATTGTCGAACACCGACAGATGCGGATAGAGCGAATATTGCTGGAAGACGAAGGCGGTGTCGCGCTCGGCCGGCGACAGCGTTGTGGCATCGTGGCCGCCGATCTGGATCGTGCCGGCATCAGGTCGTTCCAGCCCGGCGATCAGCCGCAGCGTCGTCGTCTTGCCTGCCCCGGTCGGCCCGAGCAGAACGACGAACTCGCCATCTGATATATGCAGGTCGAGACCGTTGACGGCGACATGGTCGCCAAAGTTCTTGGTCACGTTCTTAATGTGCACTTCAGCCATGCTGCGCTCTCCGTTCCGAGGCCACATCGTGGATCGCGGTTCTCACCGCGCGGCCGGATCCTTTCTCGAACAGTGACAGCCGTGCACTGCTCAGCGTCAGGCCGACATGGTCGCCGGTGGAGAGGCGGATTTCGGCCGGCACGCGTGCCTTGATGATGCCGTCCGCCGTCTCCATCGCGACGATCTGCGTGGTGCCGAGATATTCGGTGCCGTAGATGGCGCCGCGCAGCTTGGAAGCATCGTCGAAGCGGATGTGTTCCGGGCGGATGCCGAGCGCCATGTCGGCCGGCGCGATATCCTCGCGCACCTCCGGCACCGCCACTTTCGCGCCTTGCACGACGATCTCCTTCGCACCCTTGGCGAGCCCGCCGCCAAATCCCAGAAAATTCATCGGCGGCGAGCCAATGAAGTCGGCGACGAACATGGTCGCCGGGCGGTCGTAGATTTCGCGTGGGCTTCCGAATTGTTCGATGACGCCATGGTTCATCACCGCGATCTTGTCGGCCATCGACATCGCTTCCATCTGGTCGTGCGTGACATAGACTGTCGTGGCGTGGATGCGGTTGTGCAGCTCGCGCAGCTCGTGGACCATCAGATCGCGGAATTCGGTGTCGAGCGTGCCGAGTGGCTCATCCATCAGGAAGCATTTTGGCCGCCGCACGATGGCGCGGCCGAGCGCCACACGCTGGCGGTCGCCGCCGGCAAGACCGGAGACGGATTTGTTGAGCAGATGATCGATGCGCAGCAGCCTCGCCGTTTCCTCGACCCGTGTGCGGATTTCGGCCGAAGGCATGCCTTGCGCCAGGAGCGGGAAACCGATGTTCTTGCGCACATTCATGTGCGGATAGAGCGCGAACAGCTGGAAGACGAAGGCGATGTCGCGCTCGCGTGCCCGCAGCATGGTGACGTCGTCGCCGCCGAGCAGGATCTGGCCGCCGGTCGGCAATTCGAGCCCGGCGATCATGCGCAAGGTCGTCGTCTTGCCGCAGCCCGATGGTCCGAGCATGACGAAGAACTCGCCATCCTCGACGACGAAGTTGGAATCCTGCACGGCGACGAAATCGCCGAAGGCCTTTCTCAGGTGCTGGACACGGATTTCGGCCATGATTATTCCGGGAACTTGGAGACGATGATGAACATCACGGTGCCGGCGAGCATGGTGATGAAGGAATAGGTGTAGAACGACAGCGCGAAGGGCTGGAACAGCATCAGGAAGCCGATCGCGATCAGTGCCGTCGCGATGGTTTCCATCAGGCCGCGCCTTGCCCAGCGAGGCCATGATGGTTTTATGGGAGCAACAGGACGCGTCATGCTCCACTCCCTTCCTTCTCCCCGTTCACGGGGCGAGACGGTTGCCAGGTGGTTCCCCCACTCCGCCGCTGCTTCGCAGCGCCACCTCTCCCCCCTCCGGAGGGAGAGGAAGGGAGTCTGGCTGAAATAAGTTCGCGCCCTTCCTCTCCCCCGTCGATCGGGGGAGAGGTGTCGAGCGAAGCTCGACGGAGTGGGGGTCGACCTGGCGCGGCGCGAGACGATGCATGCGCCTGCTTGCCATGCACGCTATCGCTAAACGCTAAGCGTTCGCAAATGTGTCGATCCCGTAGCCGTGAACGAGGAGAAGGGAAACGGTGGCACCGTCGGTTTCTTATTCCCACATCAATCATTTGCGCACCGCGCCGAAGGTGATGCCGCGCAGCAATTGCTTGCGAAGCAGGATGGTGAAGACCAGGATCGGCACCAGGAAGATCGTCGTGCCGGCCGCCACCGCGGGCCAGTCCTGGCCGCCTTCGCCGATGATGGTCGGGATGAAGGGCGGCGCGGTCTGCGCCGTGCCGGAGGTCAGGAGTGCCGCGAACGCATATTCGTTCCAGGCGAAGATCAGGCAGAAGATGGCGGTCGCGGCAATGCCGGTGGTGGCTTGCGGCAACACGGTGCGCCAGAAGGCCTGCAGCCGCGTATAGCCGTCGATCATCGCCGCTTCCTCATATTCGCGCGGGATCTCGTCGATGAAGCCTTTCAGCAGCCACACCGCCAGCGACACGTTGACCGCCGTGTAGAGCAGGATCATGCCGAGTGCCGTGTCCGACAGGCCAAGCTCGCGGTACATCAGGTAGATCGGAATGGCGACGGCGATCGGCGGCATGAAGCGCGTCGACAGGATGAAGAACAGAAGGTCGTCGGCGAGCGGCACCTTGAAGCGCGAGAAGCCGTAGGCCGACAGCGTGCCGAGGAACACCGCGCAGAAGGTCGAGCCGAAGGCGATGATCAGCGAATTGACGAAGCGCGGCAGGAAGTTGGACGGGCCGGCGATCACCATGTTGCGCTTGCGCGCGGTCTCGTCGCAGAAGCCCGTCGCCGGGCCCAGCGAGTTGATGTATTCCGGCGTCTGCCGTGTCCGCGTCGTGAACAGGTTGCAATAGCCTTCCAGACTAGGCTGGAACAGGATCTTGGGCGGATAGGCGATCGAGTCCGGCGGCGTCTTGAAGCTGGTGGCGAAGATCCACAGCAGCGGCACGATCGAGATCAGCGCGTAAAGCACGATGATCGTGCCGGCGATACGCTTCGAATTGGCCGAGGGTGCGACTACCGAATGGGCTGTGGTCAGGCTCATCTCTGCTTCACCTTGTTGAGCGCCTTGACGTAGATGTTGGCGAGGCCGAACACCGCAACGAACAGGATGATGGCGAAGGCCGAGGAGTAGCCTGTGCGCCAGCTTTCGAAGGCTTGCCGCTTCAGTGTGATCGAGGCGACCTCGGTGGTCGAGCCCGGCCCGCCGCCGGTCAACAGATTGACCATGTCGAACATCTTGAAGTTCTCGATGCCGCGAAACAGCACAGCCAGCATGATGAAGGGAAGCGCCATCGGCAGCGTGATCGACCAGAACTGCCGCCAGTTGGAGGCGCGGTCGACCTCGGCCGCCTCATAGATGTATTCGGGGATCGAGCGTAAGCCAGCGAGGCAGATCAGCATCACGTAGGGCGTCCACATCCAGGTATCGACGATGATGATCGACCACGGCGCCAGCGAGACGTTGGAGAGCATCTGGATATCGGTCGGCGGGATCCTCGTGACGAAGGAGATGGCATAGGCGAACAGGCCGATCTGCGGCTCATAGAGGAAGCGCCAGAAATTGCCGACCACTGCCGGCGACAGCATCATCGGCACCAGGATGAGCGTCGTCCAGAAGGCGTGGCCGCGGAACTTCCGGTCGATCAGCCAGGCCAGCGTGAAGCCGATCAGCGTCTGCAACAGGATGGTCCAGAACACGAAATGCGCCGTCGTCTGCATGGCGATCCAGATATCCTTGTCGCCGAGGATGCGCTGGTAGTTGGCAAAGCCGAGATTCTTCACCACCTCGTTCGGCCGGTTGGCGCGGTAGTTGGTGAACGACAGATAGATCGCCCAGAACAGCGGGAAGATGTTGATGGCGAGCAGCAACAGGATCGTCGGCGAGATGAACAGCCAGGCGAGGCCCTTGTCGCTGATGCCCCGGACTTTGCGGGCCAACGGTTCCGGGGTCGCCCGGGCAACGTTCTCCGCGGTCCGATTGAGCATGGTGAGTCCTGCTTCGGTCACTTTAAGCCGTCTCTGTCATGGAATTTATCTGAACCGCGTCCCGTGCCAAGGGCGGCACGGGACGCTTGGGCCTAGCTCGGGAGGAGCCGGTTACATCTTGCCGTCATCCTGGAAGACCTGCGTCCAGTCCTTGACCAGGCCGTCGAGCGCGTCCTTGGCCGAACCCTGGCCGGCAACGACATAGTCGTGGAAGCGCTTCTGCGACGCCTGCAGCAGCGGCGCATAGCTCGGCTCAGCCCAGAAGTCCTTCACGATGGCCATCGAGTCGAGGAAGGTCTGCGCGTAGGGCTGGCTGGCCGGGAAGGCCGGATCCTTGACCACGGCGTTGAGGCAGGAATAACCGCCGAGCGACCACCATTTGGCCTGCACGTCCTTGTTGGCGAACCATTTGATGTATTTCAGCGCCGATTCCTGCTTGTCGGAATAGGACACAACCGAGATACCCTGGCCGCCGAGCTGGGCGAACTGCTCGCCGTCGGGACCCTTCGGATTGACGAAGTAGCCGATCTTGTCGCCGCCGACATTCTCGTCCTTCTGCAGGCCCGGCCATGTGAAGGCGAAGTTCATGTGCATCGCCACCTGGCCGGATTTGAAGGCATCGACGCCTTCGCCCATGTAGCTGTTCGAGGCGCCCGGAGGCGTACAGCAATCATAGAGCGCCTTGTAGAATTCCAGCCCCTTCACCGACTTGTCGGAGTTGACGAAGCCTTCCATTTCATAGGGCTTCTTGGGGTTCTCGTACTGGAAGCCGTAGCTGTAGAGCACGTCCATGGCGCCCATGGTGATGCCTTCGGAGCCGCGCTCGGTGTAGATCGAGGCGCCGTAGACGGTCTTGCCGTCGATCTCACGCTTCTGGAAGAATTCGGCGACCTGCTTCAGCTGGTCGAAGGTGGTCGGCGGGCCGAGGTCCCAGCCGTACTTCTCCTTGAATTCCTTCTGCAGCTCCGGCTTGGAGAACCAGTCCTTGCGATAGGTCCAGCCGACGACGTCGCCCATGGCCGGCAGCGCCCAGTAGTTCGGCGTGTTCTTCGGCCATTCCGAATAGCCGACGACGGTTGCCGGCACGAAATCGTCCATGCTGATCTTCTCCTTGTCGAAGAAGTCGTTCAGCTTGACGTAATGGCCGTTCTCGGCGGCGCCGCCGATCCACTGGCTGTCGCCGATGATCAGGTCGCACAGCTTGCCGTGCGAGTTGAGCTCGTTGAGGAAACGGTCGGCATAGTTGGTCCACGGCACGAACTCGAATTTCATGCCGATGCCGGTTTCCTTGGTAAAATCCTTGGACAGTTCGACAAGCGCGTTTGCCGGGTCCCAGGCGGCCCAGCACAGCGTCAGGTCTTCAGCGTGCGCGACGTTCGAGACGGCTGTCGACGCTGTAATCGCCGAGGTCAGTCCCAACGCCAGTTTCAAGCTCGATTTCATGCCTTCCTCCCATTTGCGAAACGCGCCCGGATGACGGTTTCAAGAGCCCTCAACCCCTCTCCTCAGGGGCCCAAACATGGCGGCGCAGCAGCGCCGCAGATGTTTAGTAATTTGTTTAGTGATGCAATTTTTACTAAACAAGGCAAGCGAATTCGTTGCTGCGTCGCAGCATGGTTGCGCCGGTCTCTGAAAACGTTGGGAAAAGTGCGGATCGCTGGTCCGATCCGCGCGGACTATCGAAGCCGGGTGGGCTCGTTGCGACCTGGCTTTGAGACCGTAGCGGCTCTCAGTCGACCCGTTTGGTGCTCACCATCACCTTCCGGATCGGCGGCGCCGGCGGCAGCAGCGCGCGGATGTCGGCGAAGGGGAATGTCGGTTCGAAGCGGAAGGCTTCGGCCAATGACCCTTTCGCGCCGTTGCACTGGCCGGCGCGAAAAAGGTTTTGCGTTCTCGCGCCGTCGACGAAGCGGTCGGGATCCTGCGACTGATGCATGCGGATCGCTTTCGCCTTGATGTCGGCATGGGCGGAAATGTCGACATAATGCGTCGGCGAAAAACCTGTGCCGCCCATCGTGTCGGCATGCAGCACCGGAACCCCGAACGAGGCCGCGATGCGCACGCCGTCCGACAGCGCGCGATGGTCGGCGTGATAGTCGTTGGGCGCATGCGTGATCGCCAGATCTGGTCCGGTTTCGCGAATCAGTGCTTTCAGCGCTCCGATCAGCGCGGCATCGGCCACCAGCTCGCCGTCGGGAAAGTCGAGGAAGCGCGGCGCCGCCCCGAGCAGCGCGGCCGCGGCCGTTGCTTCCTCGCGACGGACACGGGCGAGAACAACGGGATCACTCTTGCCGCCCTTGGCACCATCCGTGGCTATGGCAAAAGTGAGTTCTGCGCCTTGCGCGGCATAGGCGGCCATCGTACCGAACATGAAGATCTCGATGTCGTCCGGATGCGCACCGAGCGCCAGGATTTTCAAACCACTCTCTCCCCGGAAATGGAACAACGTGACGAACGGAATCCTGCTCGCCCTGATCGCCTACGCAAGCTATTCGGGCAGCGATGCCGTTGTCAAAAGTCTAGGCGGACAATTCACGGTCTTCGAGATCGGCTTCTTCACGACCTTGTTTGCCGGCTGTTTTCTCTTCTTCACTCGCCCAGCGGATGAGCGCTGGCGTGATTTCTGGCGCACCAGGCGGCCGTGGGCGGTGCAGGCGCGCGCCTGGGCGGGTATCGCTTCCGGCGTGCTCAGCGTCTACGCCTTCACCACCATTCCGCTGGCCGAGTCCTATGCGCTGATCTTCCTGGCGCCGCTCTGCGTCACGATACTCTCCACAGTGATCCTCAAGGAGAAGGTCGGCCCCTGGCGCTGGCTGGCGGTGGTTGCCGGTTTTGCCGGCGTCATGTTGGTGGTGCGGCCGGGCTTTCGCGAACTCAATCTCGGTCACCTTGCCGCGTTCGGCGTTGCCTTCCTCGCGGCTACCAGCGTCATCCTGATGCGCTCGCTGGCGCAGCAGGAAAAGCGCACGACCATGCTGGGCGTGCTGGTCGGCTACGGCCTGTTGTTTAACGGCATCGGCGCCGCCGCCACCGCATTCACCGCTCCCAGCGGAAAGCAGTTGCTGTGGCTGATGATGGCCGGTGCCTTCACCGCAGGCGGACAATTCCTGCAGCTGCTGGCAATGAAATACGCACCCGCCAACCGGGTCGCGCCGACGCATTATTCGCAGATCGTCTGGGCGGTGATCCTCGGCGCGCTGTTCTTCCAGGAATATCCGGACGGGCTGTCGCTGGTCGGCCTTGCAGTCGTTGGTGGAGCCGGCCTGCTGACCATGGTGCGCGAGGAAGTGCGGTTGGGCACGGTGCGCTGGAACCCGTTTTCGCGCACCCGGCTTTGAACGTGCCCCGTTCCATCAGTTGCACCACGGCCGCGACCGCTGATATGCGGACGGAGCGGACCTGCCGCGGTTGGACGAGCGCATTCCTGGACCGATGACCACAAAACCCCTGCCGGAGCTTCCAGTATCCGCCGTGCTGCCGGCGCTGCGCGAAGCGCTAGGCCATGGCAACAGCGCCGTGCTGGTGGCGCCGCCCGGCGCCGGCAAGACGACGCTGGTGCCTCTGGCGCTGCTCGATGCGTCCTGGCTGGGGGCCAGCAAGATCGTGCTGCTCGAACCGCGCCGGCTCGCCGCGCGTGCTGCTGCGCGCCGTATGGCGCAATTGCTTGATGAGGAGCCCGGCGCCACTGTCGGCTATGCCATGCGCATGGAAAACCGCGCCTCGGCAACGACCAGGATATTGGTCGTCACCGAAGGCGTGCTGGCGCGGATGATCCTCGACGACCCCGAACTGCCTGGCGTCTCGGCTGTCATTTTCGACGAATTCCACGAGCGTTCGCTCGACGGCGATTTCGGTCTCGCTCTGGCGCTCGACGTGCAGGGCGCGCTGCGGCCGGACCTGCGCGTGCTGGTGATGTCTGCGACGCTCGACGGTGCGCGTGTCGCCAAACTGCTGTCGGGCGCGCCGGTGATCGAGAGCGAGGGCCGCGCCTTTCCCGTCGAAGTCCGCTACGACGAGCGCCCCGCCGGCATCGCCATCGAGGACGCGATGGCCAAGGCGATCCGCGCCGTCCTTGCCGACGAGAGCGGCAGCGTGCTTGCCTTCCTGCCTGGCCAGCGCGAGATCGAGCGCACCGCCGAGCGGCTGGCCGGCAGGATCAGTGCCGATACCGACATCGTGCCACTTTACGGTATGCTCGACGGCAAGGCACAGGATGCCGCGATCAAGCCGGCGCCGGCAGGCCGCCGCAAGGTGGTGCTGGCCACCTCGATCGCCGAAACTTCCATCACCATAGACGGCGTGCGCGTCGTCATCGATTCCGGCCTGTCGCGGCTGCCACGCTACGAGCCGGCCAGTGGCTTGACCCGACTGGAAACCGTGCGCGTCAGCAAGGCCTCCGCCGACCAGCGCGCCGGCCGTGCCGGGCGCACGCAAGCTGGCATCGCTATCCGGTTGTGGCGGGCCGAGCAGACGGCCGCACTCCCAGCCTTCACGCCGCCGGAAATCTTGGAGGCCGACCTGTCCGGCCTGTTGCTCGATTGCGCGGCCTTCGGCGTTGCCGATCCAGCAGGGCTCGCCTTTCTCGATCCGCCGCCCGCTCCGGCGCTCAACGAGGCAAGGGCGCTGCTGAGCGCGCTGGATGCCATCGACGAGGTGGGGCGCCTCACGGAGGCGGGTGCTGCGATGCGCAAGCTCGCTCTGCCGGTGCGGTTGGCGCATATGGTCGCCGAGGCAGCCAAGAGCGGCCATGCCTTCGAGGCAGCGATGCTTGCCGTGCTGCTCACCGAGCGCGGCCTTGGTGGCGACGGCGCCGATCTGGAGCGACGGCTGATGCGCTTTCGATCCGAACGATCGCCGCGCGCCACCGCTGCGAAGCAGCTCGCCGAACGGCTGGCGAGGCAGGCTGGCGGGGCGAAGGGCAGCGAAGCTGCCTCCGCCGGCGCGCTTCTCGTCCACGCCTGGCCCGATCGCGTCGCCAAAGCGCGCGGCGAGCGCGGCCGTTTCGTGCTGGCCAATGGCTCTGGCGCCATGCTCGATGCCGCCGACCCGTTGGCGGGCGAGCCATTTCTGGTCGTCGCCGACCTCCAGGGCAAGGCGCAGAATGCGCGCATCACAGCGGCGGCGGCCATCAGCGAGGACAATGTCCGCGACGCACTGGCGGACAGGATCGAGACGCGCCGTGAAACGAGTTTTGATCGCGACAAGCGCGCCGTGCGCGTGCGCGAAACCGTGCGTATTGGCGCCATCACGCTTGCCGAGCGCATGCTGCCGCCGCCAACCGGCACCGATGCCGACCGCGCCATAACAGATGCGGTGCGCGAGCATGGGCTGTCGCTGCTGAGCTGGAGCAAGGAGGCGCAAACGCTGCGCCAGCGGCTTGGCTGGCTGCATCGCGGCCTTGGCGCGCCCTGGCCCGATATGGCGGATGCAGCACTTCTCGATCGCCTCGACGACTGGCTGCTGCCTTACCTCGCCGGCGCGGCATCGTTTGCCGCCATCGATACGGGCGTTGTCTCGGCCGGACTGGCCACACTTGTGCCGCATGACCTTCAGCGCAGGATCGACACGCTGGCGCCGACCCATTTCGACGCCCCGTCGGGTAGCCATGTGCCGATCCGCTATGACAGCGAATGGCCGGTGCTGGCGGTTCGCGTGCAGGAGCTGTTCGGCCTCGACCGCCATCCTTCGATCGCCAATGGCACTGTGCCGCTGACGCTCGAACTCCTGTCGCCGGCGCACCGGCCGATCCAGACGACGCGTGACCTGCCCGGCTTCTGGCGCGGCTCCTGGGCCGACGTGCGCGCCGACATGCGCGGCCGCTATCCCAAGCATGTCTGGCCGGAAAATCCGCTGCTCGCCGCCGCCACCGCCCGCGCCAAACCCAGAGCATGATCCCAAAAAGTGGAAACCGGTTTTTGGAAAAGATCATGCTCAAACAAGAAGTAGAGCTCCAATCCGAATCCTCGGATTGGAGCGGGACCTAGCGTTCCTGGTCCCGCGGCTGTAATCCATGGCCATGATCAACGTTTTGCGTTCGCCCGATTTCCAGCAGAGCCAGAGACTGCGCCTCAACACGCTGATCCGGTTGCGCTGGCTTGCCATTGTCGGTCAGAGCCTGGCGGTGCTCGTCGTCGCCTATGGCCTGAAGTTTCCGCTGCCGGTCAGCCTGTGCTTCGCCCTGATCGCCTGTTCGGCCTGGATGAACCTGTTCCTTGCCTTCCGGTTTCCGGCGGCGCACCGGCTCACTCCGCTTGCGGCCTTCGGCATCCTCATCTTCGACAGCCTGCAGCTTGCCGGCCTGCTCTACATGACCGGCGGCCTGACCAACCCGTTCTCGCTGCTGATGACCGTGCCTGTCGTCATTTCGGCGACATCGCTGCCCCTGCGCCTGACCGCCATCCTCGGTGGGCTGGTAATGTCGGCGGCGACCTTGCTGGTCTTTGTCCATCTGCCGCTGCCCTGGTATGAGGGCGCGCCGCTGGCGATGCCCTTCATCTATGTCGCGGGCATATGGATGGCGGTGCTGTCCTCGATCGCCTTCACCGCCATATACGCCTTCCGGGTGGCCGCCGAGGCCCGGCTTCTGGCCAATGCGCTTGCCGCCACCGAACTGGTGCTGCAGCGCGAGCAGCACCTTTCGGCCCTCGACGGGCTGGCCGCCGCGGCCGCGCACGAGCTTGGCACGCCGCTTGCCACCATCGCGCTTGTCGCCAAGGAGATGGAAAAGGCGCTCGGCAAGGATCCGAAATACGGGGAAGACGTGACGCTGTTGCGCTCGCAGAGCGAACGCTGTCGCGAGATCCTGAAGCGGCTGACCAGCCTGTCCTCCGAGGGCGAGGCGCATCTTTCGCGGCTGCCATTGACCTCGCTGGTCGAGGAGGTCACCGCCCCGCATCGCGACTTCGGCATCTCGATCAAGCTTCGGCCCGGCGAACGCATCGGACCCGAGCCGGTCGGGCGCCGCAATCCGGGCGTCATCTACGGCCTCGGCAATCTGGTCGAGAATGCCGTCGATTTTGCCCGCAAGAGCGTCACCGTGCGCTGGAGCTGGGACGACGCTGCTGTGACCTTCGCGATCATCGATGACGGACCCGGCTTTCCGGCCGAGATCATCGACCGCATCGGCGAGCCCTATATGTCGACGCGCCAGGGCAATGAAGCCGGCGGCGGCCTGGGGCTCGGCCTGTTCATTGCCAAGACGCTGCTCGAACGCTCAGGCGCGACACTCGATTTCCGCAATTCGAGCGGCCTGGGCGAGGGCGCCGTGGTACAGATATCGTGGCCGCGTGCTGTGTTCCTCAATCCGGAAATCACTTCGGCCAGCATGTTCGATACCGCCTGAGAGCCTTGAAGCAGCTCTAAAAATTGGACAATGAGGCTCAGGAACTATATCTGCGTAAAATTAAGGCAGCAGGAATTTTGAGACTATGACAGGCGACGAAAATATTGGCGCAATGGTTGAAGGCGAGGACACCTCGCTGCTCATCGTCGATGACGACAAGCCGTTCCTCACACGTCTGGCCCGCGCCATGGAAACCAGGGGCTTCGTGGTCGAGACGGCCGAAAGCGTCGAGGAGGCGGTTGCCAAGGCGCGCGCCAATCCGCCCGCCTATGCCGTGGTGGACATGCGGCTCGGCGACGGCAACGGTCTCGACGTGGTCGCGGCCATCCGCGAAAAGCGGCAGGATTCCCGCACCATCATCCTGACCGGCTACGGCAACATCGCCACCGCGGTGACCGCGGTGAAGCTCGGCGCCGTCGACTACCTGTCCAAGCCCGCCGATGCCGACGACATCTTCGCCGCGCTCACCCGCACCGCCGGCGAACGCGCGGCACCTCCGGAAAATCCGATGTCGGCCGACCGCGTCCGCTGGGAGCATATCCAGCGCGTCTATGAAATGTGCGAGCGCAATGTCTCCGAGACCGCGCGCCGGCTCAACATGCATCGCCGCACCTTGCAGCGGATACTAGCCAAGCGCGCGCCGCGCTAAGGCGCGGTTTGCGCATCTTTGCGGAATGACGCCGGCCGGCAGGCGGCATGACGGAGGCGACATGCAGGATTTGAAGCAGCGGCCGGTTTCCGTCTTCCGCGAATTTCTCGAGAGTGAAGCGGCCGGCGGCATCATCCTGATGGCGGCGGCGGCACTGGCGCTGATCGTCGCCAATTCGCCACTGGCCGAAACCTATTTCTCCGCGCTCCACGCCTATCTCGGCCCGCTCAGCGTGTCGCATTGGGTCAATGACGGTCTGATGGCGGTGTTCTTCCTGCTCGTCGGGCTGGAGATCAAGCGCGAGATGCTGGACGGCCAGCTTTCCACCTGGCCACGCAGGGTCCTGCCCGGCATCGCCGCCGCCGGCGGCATGCTGATTCCGGCACTCGTCTATGTCGCCATCAACAGCAACAACGCGGCGGCACTCTCCGGCTGGGCGATCCCGACCGCCACCGACATCGCTTTCGCGCTGGGCGTGCTGTCGCTGCTCGGCAGCCGGGTGCCGGCTTCGCTGAAGGTGTTCCTCACGGCGCTTGCCATCATCGATGACCTTGGCGCCGTCATCATCATCGCCATCTTCTACACCAGCGGCCTTTCGCTCGCCTATCTGGGTGCTGCCTTCGCCGTCATTGCCGCGCTTGTCGTGCTCAACCGCATGCGGGTGATGACGCTGGTGCCTTATCTCGTGCTGGGCGTCATCCTGTGGGTGCTGGTGCTGAAATCGGGCGTCCATGCGACGCTTGCCGGCGTGGCGCTGGCGCTGACCATCCCGCTCGAACGCTCCGCCGGGATCGGCCACGACCTCGACCATTCGCCGCTGCATCGGCTCGAGCACGGCCTGCACAAGATGGTGGCCTTTGTCGTCATCCCGATCTTTGGCTTTGCCAATGCCGGGGTCTCGCTCGCCGGCCTGAGCCTTGGTGCGCTGATCGAACCGCTGACGCTCGGTGTCGCCGCCGGCCTCGTGATCGGCAAGCTGGTCGGCGTGTTCGGCGCTTCAGCGCTTGCCATCCGGCTCGGCTTCGCCGACCTGCCGGCTCATGCCGGCTGGTCGCACATGATCGGCATATCGCTGCTGTGCGGCATCGGCTTCACCATGAGCCTGTTCATCGGCCTGCTCGCCTTCGCCAGCGACGTGGCGCTGCAGGACGCGGTCAAGGTCGGCATCCTCGCCGGCTCCTTCATCGCCGCCATCCTCGGCGCCGCCGTGCTTTTGATGGCGCCGGCGGTTGGTTCGGTGGACGAGAGCGAAGAATAGGGCTGCCCGGCGGCTCTTGGTTCAGCGAAGGCGGCTACTCGCTCTCGCCCTCGAGCGCCGGCACCGACACGCCGGCAAGTTCCGCCGCCAGCAGCCGTGAAGCGCCGGCCCGCGCGATCCGCAGCATCAGCGCCTTGCGGGTTGCCGCCGCCATGCGGTGTTCGGGCGCATCGCGCAGGATCTCGGCGCCGTAGCCGTCGGAGAGGATGAAGCCGCATTCTTCCGGGAAGATCTCCGAGGGCACACCAGGGTGGGTGGCGAAGAAGAAGCGGTCGGAGTGTAGCCGGTAGTCGGGCCATTTGCGGTCGACCCTGAAGTCCTCGATCGAGGATTTGATCTCGACGATCCAGATGTCGCCTTGCCGGGTCAGCGCGACCAGATCGGCCCGGCGGCCTGTGGCCAGCGACAGTTCGGGCAGCACGTGGGCGCCCATCGCCATCAACAGTCGCTGCACGCCACGCCGCACCAGCATGGCGCGTTCGGACTGGCGACCGTCGATGAGCGGGTTGATCGAGATAGGCGAAATGATTGGCATGGCGGCACCATGCCAGATTTTGTTCACGGTTTGAACCCTTTTATTGTGGGCGATTGTCCATTTGACAAACCCACATCCGAGGCGGAACATATGTAGAACAAGATTCGGTGGAACAACCCCTTAGCGCGCATCTGTGCCGGGCCGAATCGATGTAGACTGCGCGGCATGGTTCAGCATCGGAAAGCAAATATGCCCAATCGGACGGTTGAAGCGGAAATCAGCAGGCTCGAAGAGTTCACTAAAGACGGCGAGACTTCTATGAACGATAGGTTGCTCATTTACGGCACAGCCGATGGAGTCCGGATCGACATCCGCTATTCGGGTGAAAGCATATGGATGACACAGACGCAAATTGCTGAGTTGTTCGGTATCGATGTGACGGGCGTGTCTCGGCACATTACCAACATCATCGAAACTGGCGAATTGCCGGAAGAAGGAAACTTGCAAAAAATGCAAGTTTCCCCAAAAACCAAACCCTCCACCCTCTACAGCTTGGATTTCGTGATCTCTATCGGCTATCGCGTGAATTCCAAGGAAGCCACGATGTTTCGCATGTGGGCGAACGAGCGCCTGAAAGAGTTTTTGGTAAAGGGCTTTGCCATTGACATTGACCGCCTAAAGAACCCCAGCGAGCGCGACCATCTCAAGGAACTGAAAGAGACGATCCGGGATATACGGTCGTCTGAGGCCAACGTGTATCGCGAGGTGCGCAGCATTTGCGCTATGTGCCAGGATTATGATCCGCAATCGGAGGTCTGGCGCAATTTCTATGCCGGGATGCAGAACAAGCTTCTTTGGGCGGTAACCAGCCGAACTGGTCCAGAGCTCATCATTGAGAGAGCCGACGCAAATGCCGAGGATATGGGCTTGTCGAGTTGGCCGAACGAAAACATTCGCAAGCAGGATGTTACCATCGCAAACAACTATCTGGCGGGAACGGAGATACGAGAAAAGAACCGGCTTACGACCATGCTCCTCGATTTCTTCGAAGATCAAGTAGACATAGGCAAGCTCGTCACCATGGCCCAAGCCGAAACAAAGATGAACGAGTTCATCAAATTCAATGGGCGCCCGCTACTGACCCATCTTGGCAGCGTGAAGCGCGAAAAAGCGGACGGCCATGCTGAAAAGCAGTTTGAGAAGTACAAGCTGAAGAGAACAGCACTTAGGCAGGCCAGCTAGTCGGTTGGCTCTTCCGCTTCTCGTCCTTCGGTAGTGGTGCCTTCGCCATCTTCTTAAGCGCTGCATTCAACGGCTCTTCGGAGTCGACGGTTTCAATCTCGCGCGCCAGATCGAGGAACTTGTCTACTTGACTCTTTGTGGGCTTCCCTGATTCCGTTTTATTCATGGGGCTTGAATTTTCTCAAATACATGAACTTCTTGCCGGTAGGATTGACCCTATCGAGGTAGGCAAATTGCCGGAGCCGGTGGCCCACTTTTATTTGTGCCTCGCTGCCCATTGTCTACCTGTCGAACTACTCACTCAAGCACGTAATGGAGGAATGTCCGGACGTTACATTCATCGATCTGCTTTGCATCCCAGGCGCGAAGAACCACTACCGCTGCCAGAAGTCACGGTGCACGGAGAGAAGCTCGGCCTCGATTTCGGGGAAGGGGCCGTGAACCTCGATCTTCTTCTGCCCGGAGCCGAGCACAATGCGCGAAGGCAGGCTCATCGTCGGGTTTTCGGGATGGTCGCCGGTCAGCGCGAGAAGCTTGGTCTCCTCGAAGCCGTAGACCAGCCGGCCGATATTCGCCCAGTAGAGCGTTCCGGTGCACATCGCGCAGGGCTCGCCGGTTGAGACCAGCGTGCAGGTCCAGAGAAACTCCGGCGAATAGGCGGCCGCCGCGCGCCTCGCAAGTTCGGTTTCGGCGTGATGCACGGTGTCGATATTGGCTTGGCGCATGAGGATCGCGTCGTCGGGGCCGATCAGCACCGCACCGAACGGATGATGGCCATGCACAACAGCCCCGCGAGCGACCGCATCGGCGGCGCGAAGGTGGGCGAGCATCTGGTCGCGGGTCATGCGGTGTCTCCGGCCATTGGGGTCACCGGGTGATCGGGACCAGCGGCAGTATTCATCATTTATCCGCAAAATCGCATTTCGAGCCGCCGACCCTACGCTCATATCAGCGCTTGGCAATATACGGCACGAGCCAATTGCTGGCGGCCTTGCCGGCGATTATCCGGTTGGCGGGATTCGCCTCGCAGCCACGTCGATTTGGATAGCGTGACCATAAATTAGCTAGAGCGAATATAAGCAAAAAATGCTATTTTGGAGCAGCCGGAGCTCCCCCACTACACCCCGCTCCGGTCAGGCCCGGCGGCAGCCACCCAAAGGCAAGGCTACCGGGCCGCTCCCTTCCATCTATATTCAGGACGCGAAGTAGGACCAAAGTCTGGTTTCACCAACGCAAAGGTCTGACAGTTCCGGAAATGTCCATCGGACGTTCCGTTACTTTAGTAAATCGAAATATAAGTTTCGCCGAACCGCCCGCCGGGTAGCGCCCATCCAAAAGGGCCGACGCGGCTGCCGGCGAAACAACATTGCCGAGGTGGCGTCTGCCATCCACGGCCGATTTGAGGGTGCCGCCCGCCAAACCTGGCGCTTCGCGACAGGCGGACAACGCACCTTGGCGGGTTGGTCAAACCGTACACAGTTGGCTGGGCAACCAACCCCTGGCTCGCTCGTTGACCCAATGCTGGGTTGATCCCCTGGCACTCCAGAACCTGCCCGCTGCCCGACGGTGGCGGGCACTCTTGGTTGGAAGTCTAGCCGCTGTTGGAAGTCTGGCCAGCAGCGACAGCGAGGGCCCGGCGGATGCCGGAACCTTCGCGTTCTGCTGGCTCTCGTCAGAAGCGGATCCAGAAAGATCTGCGGAAACATCTGCGGCGCCAGTAACCATGGCGCCAATAGCGGCGGCAAACCCTTCTCCACCCGCGACGGCGTCTCCTGCGATACCAATGCACGGGCTCGACGCCATCTTGGGGACCATGCTGGTCGAGGATATCGTCCGACGGCTTGTCGAGTTCATCGAGAATGCCGGGCCCAGTATTCGGGACGCCGGCCAACGCGGTGGCAGGACGCGCAATAGCGACCACGGTCGCAGCCCCTGCCAGTCCAAGCATTCTAGTCAGAAACAATCGCCGATCCATGCCAACCTCCATCGTTGATCATTGAGACCAGGAAGACATAGAGCGGCGGATTGACGCGCCTAGATGCCGAAGAAAATTGTGTCAGTCGAACTGCGTGCTGGCGGTGACGGGCTTTTTTAGCTTTAGCGCTTGCTTGACAATTCGCGCGCCCAAATGCACCAATTCTGCTGGGCAATCAGGGGATATCTCATGAAGAAGACTTATGAACGACCGGCGTTGGTAAAGCGCGAAAAGCTCACGACGGTCACGGCGGTCGTGTGTGTTTCAAGCTGCCCGACTTGACCGAGGGCCCGGGCCTCGACAGAGGTCTTGTGATCGCCCCGTCGGGGCGTTGCATCCTTTGACAAATCAGCTGCTGCGGACGGCTCCGCCGTCTCGACAGGCTTGCGGTCCGCGACCGGCGTCTTGCTATGATCTCGCTGAAGCGGTCGTGTCGGCGAACATGGCAGCGCCTGCCATGTCGTCGAGGATCGGACAGTCCGGCCTTTCGTCGCCGTGGCAGGCATGGATCAGTTTCTGCAGGGTCGAGCGCATCGACTGCAGCTCACGCACCTTCTCCTCGATCGCCGTGACATGGGCGGCGGCGATCTCGCGCACGTCGTGGCTGGCGCGGCCGCGGTCCTGGTAGAGCGCCATCAGCTGACGGCAATCGTCGATGGAAAAGCCGAGATTGCGCGCGCGGCGCAGAAAGGCCAGCCGGTGGATGTCGTCTCCTGAATAGTCGCGGTAGCCGTTGGCGGCGCGCGCTGGGGCGATCAGGCCGATCTCCTCATAGTAGCGGATAGTCTTGGCCGGCAGGCCGGAGCGGTGGGCGGCGTCACCGACATTCATGACCGATTCTCCTCGATTTCCAGGAGCCCGCGGGGATGGCCCCTTGAATTTGCTTCACAATCCTGTGGGTGCTGTTGCCGAAATGCCATAGTGATACACTTACCAGCACGTCAGCACAGGCATATAGGCATCGCGCGCTTGGCAAGCAAAGCAAATGCCAGCATGAATGATTGTGAGAAAGCGGCCGACTCGTGCCGCCGAAGTTGGGGCGGGGCACCGGATCACCTGATGCGCATGAAGTCGTTTGCAATCGTCGCCGCACTGGCGCTTTCCACTGCTATCGCCGGTTGCAGCACCATCGGCTCGCAGATGTTCTCCAACAATTATGGCGCGGTCACCGACGCCGGTTACCAGCTGCCGCGCATCCCGATCGAGAAGGTGCCGATGAAGTACCATCGGCAGGAAGTGAATTATGACAGCCCGGAAAAGCCGGGCACCATCATCGTCGATACGCAGAACAAGTTCCTCTATTTCGTCGAGGGTGACGGCCGGGCTATCCGCTACGGCATCGGCGTCGGCCGCGAGGGATTCGAGTGGCGCGGCACTGCCCATATCGCGCTGAAGCGCGAATGGCCGACCTGGACGCCGCCGAGGCAGATGATCCAGCGCCAGCCGGAACTGGCCAAGTTTGCCGGCGGCATGGAGCCGGGCCTGAAGAACCCACTCGGTGCGCGCGCCATGTACCTGTTCAACAAGGGCGGTGATTCGGGCTATCGCCTGCATGGCAGCCCGGAATGGAATTCGATCGGCAAGGCGATGTCGTCGGGCTGCATTCGCCTGATGAATCAGGACATTATCGACCTCTATGACCGCGCCTCGGTCGGCGCCAAGGTCATCGTTCTTTAGACCATGATCCCGAGAAACCGGTACCGGCTCTCGGAGAAATCGTGGTCAGGTAGAGGCACCTTTCGTACGCGGACCGTCTAGGCAACAACGGACGTCCCAAACAGAAAACCGGGCAATTCGGCCCGGTTTTTTGTTTTTTCGATGGATCGATTTGTTAGCCGGCAAGCTGAACGATCAGGAGACCTGCTCGACCTGCTGCACTTCGGGCACGAAGTGGCGAAGAAGGTTCTGGATGCCGTGCTTCAGCGTCGCCGTCGACGACGGGCAGCCGGCGCAGGCGCCCTTCATGTGCAGGAACACGGTGCCGTTCTCGAAACCGCGGAAGGTGATGTCGCCGCCATCCTGGGCGACCGCCGGGCGCACTCGCGTGTCGAGCAGTTCCTTGATGGTGATGACCAGCTCCTCGTCGGCCTTGTCGTAGAACTCGCCGGTCTGGCTGGTCTCGGCGGCTGGACCGGCCTTGGCCATGACAGGCGCGCCGGACATGAAATGCTCCATGATGGCGCCGAGGATCGCCGGCTTCAAATGCTGCCAGTCGGGCCCGTCCTTGGTCACGGTGATGAAGTCATAGCCAAAGAAAACACCGGTGACGCCGGGGATCTCGAACAGCCGGCCAGCCAGGGGCGAGGCAATTGCGGCGCTGTCGGCATCGCGGAAATCGGCGGTGCCTTCCAGAAGCACTTCCTTGCCGGGCAGGAATTTCAGCGTCGCCGGGTTTGGCGTCGATTCGGTCTGGATGAACATGGCCATCTCCGTGCCCATTTCGGGCAGCTAGTTTGGAATAATTCTAAATAGGCTCAATTGGCTGGACATTCAAGCGAAACGCATCGCCGGAAGGCCTGGCTGGCGGAATGTTTTTGCGCGCCCTGGGACGCGCTCCAATGTGTGTTGAGATTTAGGTCAGGCCGAGCCGAAAACGGTGGGTTCCGAGAACCGGAGCGGAGCGTACCTTTTCGTACGTGAGCACCGGAAGCGCAGGAAGCCGCCGTTTGCAGGCCGGCCTCACCTGAATATCATCACACCTCAGGCTAGGCTGTCTATTTCCTCGTCCGACAGGTTCTGCGGCACAACGGTCACCGGGATCGGGAAGGCGGCACCCTTGCCGGCCACGGCGCCGACCAGCGGCCCCGGGCCTTCCTTGCCGGCACCGGCGGCCAGCACTAGGATGGCGATGTCCTGGTCTTCCTCGATCAATTTGTGGATCTCTTCCGTCGGCTTGCCTTCGCGCACCACCATTTCAGGCTCGATGCCAAGCTTCTGGCGTACCTTGTTGGCATAGCTGTCGAGTGCTGCGCGCGCCGTGGCGGTCGCCTCCTCGCGCATGATCTTCTCGACACCCAGCCAGTGCTGGAAATCGTCCGGCTCGATGACATAGAGCAGCACCAGCGTGCCGCTGGTGCTCTGCGCCCGCTTCGAGGCGTAGGCGACGGCGCGCTCACACTCCGGCGTGTCGTCGATGATCGCCAGGAACTTGCGGCGATGGCCGGCTTCGCGGCTGAGGCGTTTGGAGACCATGTCTAACTATCTACTCGGTGTCATTGCGGCCGCAATCTGCCACCACGGCGGACCGGCGGCAAGCCGCCGGCCTTGTGCAGTGTTGGTGCAGTGCACCCGACGTTGGATCAGCCCTGCAGCAGCCCGATGATGTCGCGCACCGTCTTCATCGTCGCTTCGGCAAGCACGCCGGCGCGCTCGCCACCGTCCTTGAGCACCGCGTCGACATAGGCGCGGTCATCGGAAATGCGGCGCATCTCGCTGGCGATCGGCGCCAGCTTTTCCACGGCAAGGTCGGCCAGTGCCGGCTTGAACACGGAAAACTGCTGGCCGGCGAATTCCTTCAGCACGTCCGCCTTCGACATCTCGGCGAGACCCGCATAGATGCCGACCAGGTTTTCCGCCTCGGGCCGGCTGGCCAGACCGTCCAGCTCGCTCGGCAGCGCTTCCGGGTCGGTCTTGGCCTTGCGGATCTTCTTCGAGATGGCATCGGCGTCGTCAGTCAGGTTGATGCGCGACAGATCCGACGGGTCCGACTTCGACATCTTCTTGGAACCGTCGCGCAACGACATGATGCGCGCCGCCGGCCCGCCGATGACCGGTTCGGTCAGCGGGAAATAGCCGTTCACGGTCTCTTCGCCGACCTGCATCTCGACGCCGACGCCAAGGGCGGCGATGCGGTCGGAGAAGTCGTTGTTGAACTTCTGCGCAATGTCGCGGGTCAGCTCCAGATGCTGCTTCTGGTCCTCGCCGACCGGGACATGGGTGGCACGATAGAGCAGGATGTCGGCAGCCATCAGGGAGGGATAGGCTAGCAGGCCGAGCGAGGCGTTCTCGCGGTCCTTGCCGGCCTTGTCCTTGAACTGCGTCATGCGGTTCATCCAGCCGATGCGCGCCACGCAATTGAAGATCCAGGCGAGCTCCGCATGCTGCATGACCCGCGACTGGTTGAAGACGATATGCTTCTTCGGGTCGATGCCCGAGGCCAGGAACGCCGCGGTGATCGACCGCGTCTGGTCGGCGAGATCTTCATAGACGAGCTGTGCTGTCAGCGAATGCAGGTCGACGACGCAATAGATGCAATCGGATGTGTCCTGCAGGGCGACGAATTTCTTGATGGCGCCGAGATAGTTGCCGAGATGCAGATTGCCGGTCGGCTGGACCCCGGAAAAGACGAGTGGCTTGAAGGCGGTCATGATTGTCCTCATGGCTTGTGGAGGGCCGTTTCGCGCGCGGCGAAAGTCTTGCGACGGCGGGCTTATGGACGAAGGCGTGGAGAGGATCAAGAGACTCCTGGGAACGTCAAGGGAGGCTACCAGCATGTTGACATAGTCATGTAGGTCGCTACATAACTATTACTACATTTTCAATAGGCAGGGCTGTGATGACGATCAACATCAACAACAAGGAGGCCGACAGCTTGACGCGCGCCTTCGCGAAGGTCGAGGGCGTCGGCATAACCGAGGCGATTGTGATCGCCATGCGTGAGGCGCTCGAGCGCCGGCGCAACCGCGAGACGCCGCTGGAGACAGCGGCACGGCTCCGCGCCGAGTTCGGAATTGAGCTTAGCGATCAGGCGCGCAATCCGCTGCCGCGCTCGATCTATGACGAATTGTCGGGCGAAGACTGATGTTTGTCGACGCAGCCGCTATCGTTGCGATGCTGAGCCAAGAGGCCGAAGCTGAGCGCTGTGCGCAAGCGATTATCGAAGCATCGGCTCCGTTCACCTCGACGATCGCCGTCTGGGAAGCTGCAATGGCGCTTTCACGATCGGAAAAGCTGGCCATACCGGTCGACGTAAGCCTGAAGATAGTCAGCCGTTTTCTCGAAGAGCGGGCAATTGCCTTGCGGGAGCTTCCGCCAGCTTCTGACGCAACATCGCTGTCCGTTGAGGCCGCATCGCGATTTCGCAACAACGCTATCCGCCTGAACTTGGCTGACTGTTTTCACTACGCTTGCGCGCGCTACTACGGCGTTCCGATGCTTTCGACTGCGGACGAATTCCGCCTCACGGATCTGGAGACTGTCCCCTAGTCGGCGGCGATCCCTTCCTTCCAACATTGCGTCCGATCATGCCGAAGTCGGCGCCGCCGGTGGCGAACGCGGTGATGAAGTAGAGCAGCGCTCCGCCGGCAACCAGCGACAGAAGCGTTGTCGCCTTGACCACCAGCGGCGAGCCGGGTCCGAGCCTGATGGCGAACCAGTGTTCGGCAAAATAGAGCGCCGCACCCATCACCACGGCAGACAGCACCAGACGTGGAATGCGTTTCATCAGCGGTACATCGCGGCCCCAATGGCCGCGTCGGATCAAGACGCCGAGCAGCATCACCGCGTTGACCCAGCCGGCGACGGCCGAGGCCACCGCGATGCCGGGCGCGCCCATGCGTGGAAACAGCGTCAGTGCCGTGGTGACGTTTACCGCCACCGAGATGGCGGCAAACATCATCGGCGTGCGTGTGTCCTCGCGGGCGAAATAGCCCGGGGTGAATGCCTTGATCAGCACAAAGGCCGGCAGGCCGAGACCGAAGATCGCCAGGATCGCCGCCACTGTCGGTGTCGAGCCGTTGGCGGCGAACGCGCCGCGTTCATAGACCAGCCGCACGATCGGTTCCGACATCACCCAGAGCGCTGCCGCCGCCGGCAGCGTCAGGAACAGCGTGAATTCGACCGAGCGGTTCTGCAGATTGGCCGCTTCGATCAGATTGCCCGACTTCAGCGCCCGCGACAGTTCGGGCAACAGCACGATCGCGACCGCCACGCCGACCACGCCAAGTGGCAGCTGGTAGATGCGGTCGGCATAGGCGAGCGAGGACACCGCGCTGTTTTGCGCCGAGGCGATCGCCGTGCCGATCAGCTGGTTGATCTGGGTGATGCCGCCTGTGATTGCCGCCGGCAGCGCCAGGATCAACAGCCGCTTGACCGCGGGAGTCATTTTCGGACGGCGAAAACCGATCGAGATGCCGGCATGGCGCACCGCCACCCAGACGATCGCCAGCTGCACCAGTCCGGCGGCAAGCACGCCCCAGGACAGCCCGTAGCCAACCGTGAGTGCGTCGGAGCCCTTGTACCAGGCATAGGCGAGCACGCCGATCAGGATGACGTTGAGGAACACCGGAGCCACCGCGGCGGCGAAATAGCGGCGCAGCGAATTCAGCATGCCCGCCATCATGGCGCCCAGCGACATGCAGATCAAATAGGGGAACATGATCGTCGCCAGCGTCACCGTGGTGTCGAACTTCCCCGGCGTGCTGGCAAAACCCGGCGCCACCAGATAGCGCACGATCAGCGGCATCGACAGTTCCATGACGATGGTCAGCGCCAGCAGCGCCGTGAACAGCACGCCGAACACTTCCTCGGAGAAGCGCTTGGCGCCGTCGGTGCCGTGGGTCTCGATCTCCTTGGCGAACAGCGGCACGAAGGCGGCGTTGAAGGCGCCTTCGGCGAACAGCCGGCGAAAGGTGTTGGGAAACTGGAAGGCGGCGTTGAAGGCGTCGGCGACCGGTCCGGTGCCGAGTGCGGCTGCCATCAGCATCTCGCGGCCGAAGCCGAGCGCGCGGCTCATCAGCGTGCCAGAAGCGACCGTTGCGAATTTCTTGACGAGGCTCATGCTTTTGGGAACTGCCTGCGGAATTGGGACAAAGTGATGGTCGCTGTCACTCGGCCGCCGCCCTGGCCTTGCCGCCGCGTTCGGGCACGATGCCTTCGAGCGTTGCCATCAGCCGGTTGCGGATGGTGGCGATGCGGGCCGGGCTGTCGATCTTCTGGCCGGTCAGATCGGTGACATAGAAGGTGTCGATGACCTTTTCGCCGAAGGTGGTGATGTGCGCCGATGCGATGTCGAGCGACAGGTCGGAAAGCGTTCCGGTGATCTCCGACAGCAGCCCAGGCCGATCCAGGCCTTCGACCTCGACGACCGAAAAACGGTTCGACAGCGTGTTGCGGATTTCGGCGCGCGGCGGGATTTTGAACACCTTGGCGCCACGCCGCGGCTTGGTGCGCTTCTCGATCATCTCCGGCAGCCAGCTCTTGCCCGACAGCACGTCCTCGATCAGCCGGCCGACACGTTCGGCGCGCCGCCGCTCGTCCTCGTCGCGGTCGAATTCTCTGCTGATCAGGATGGTGTCGAGTGCGCGGCCGTCCGATGTCGTGAAGATCTGTGCGTCGACGATGTTGCCGCCGGCCCCGGCGCACGCGCCAGCGATGACCGACAGCAGGCGCGGATGGTCCTGCGCCAGCACGGTGATTTCCGTCACCGCCTCGAACTGGTGAGTCTTGACCATGGTGGCGAGCTTGTTGCCCGACGCGTCCGCCTCGCGGATGAACTCGGCATGACGAAGCTGGTCGGCGAGATCCACGGCCAAAAGGTAATTCTCATAGTGCTGGCCGACATAGCGCTTGCGAGCCTTGTCCGACCAGTCGGCAAGCGCCTCGGCCAGGCGCTCGCGCGCCGCCGCCGTGCGCTGGGCGCGCGACACTTCCGAAAACCCGCCGGTCAGCAGCAATTCGGTCTCGTAATAGAGCGTGCGCAGCAACTGGCCCTTCCAGCCGTTCCAGACACCGGGTCCGACCCCCCTGATGTCGCAGACGGTGAGGATCAAAAGCATCTTCAGCCGCTCGACCGACTGCACGATCGCGGCGAAATCCTCGATGGTCTTGCGGTCGTTGAGGTCGCGGGTCTGCGCCGTCATCGACATCACGAGGTGGTTCTCGACCAGCCAGGCCACGGTTTCGGTGTCGGCTGGCGACAGCCCCATATGCGGACAGATGCGGCGTGCGATCCTGGCCCCGGCCTCGGAATGATCCTCTGGCCTGCCCTTGGCGATGTCGTGCAGAAGCACGGCGACATAGAGCGCCTCGCGGCTCTTCTTCAGTCCCGGCATGAGCGTGTGCGACAGGGGATGGACTTTTTCGCCGTCGCCGCGCTCGATCTCGGCCAGCACGCCGATGCAGCGGATCAGGTGCTCGTCCACCGTGTAGTGGTGGTACATCGAGAACTGCATCATAGCGACGATCTTGCCGAAATCCGGGATCAGTCTGCCGAGCAGCCCGGCTTCGTTCATGCGCCGCAGATTGAGTTCGGCATTGCGGTCCGACGTCAGGATGTCGAGAAACAGCCGGTTGGCCTCCTCGTCGCGCCGCAGCGACTTGTTGACCAGGCCGAGCGAGCGGGTCAGCAGCTTCAGCGCATCGGGGTGGAATTCCAGACCGTGCTTGTCGGCGAACCAGAACAATCTCAAGAGATTGACCGGATCGCGCTCGAACACCTGATCGTCGGCGATGTTGATGCGATGGTTGTCGACAATGAAGTCGGAGGTGCCGGCGAGCTTGCGCTTGCGCCTGGAGAAAGTCAGGAAGATGCGGTTGAAACCCGGCACGTGCTTGGCTTGCTCTTCCTCGAGCGCTGCACAGAAGATGCGGGTCAGGTCGCCGACATCCTTGGCGACGAGGAAGTAGTGCTTCATGAAGCGCTCGACCGCCGACAGGCCGGGGTGGGTGGTGTAGCCTAGCCGCTCGGCGATCTCGCGCTGGATGTCGAAATGCAGCCGTTCCTCGGCCTTGCCGGTGAGGAAATGCATGTGGCAGCGTACTGCCCACAGGAAATCCTCGGCCTTCTGGAACTCGCGGTATTCGCCCTCTGTGAAGACGCCCTTGTCGACCAGTTCCTCGCCGGTGCGCACCCGGTAGAAGTATTTGCCGATCCAGAACAGCGTCTGCAGGTCGCGCAGGCCGCCCTTGCCGTCCTTGACGTTGGGCTCGACCAGATAGCGGCTTTCGCCGGCCTTGGCATGGCGGTCGTCGCGTTCGGCAAGCTTGGCTTGGACATATTCGGGGCCGGTCGTGCGCACCACCTCATGGTCGAACCGCAGCATCAGTTCGTCATAGAGTTTTTCCTCGCCCCACAGGAAACGTGCTTCGAGGATCGAGGTGCGGATGGTGACGTCGGTGCGCGACAGGCGCAGGCATTCGTCGATATTGCGGGTGGCGTGGCCGACCTTCAGCCCGAGATCCCACAGCATGTAGAGCATGTATTCGACGGTCTGTTCGCCCCACGGCGTCTGCTTGTAGGGCAGCAGGAACAACAGGTCGATATCGGACCCGGGCGCCAGCGTGCCGCGGCCATAGCCGCCGACAGCGACGACTGCCATGCGCTCCGCCGAAGAGGGGTTCTTGACCCGATAGACATGGGTGACGGCGAAATCGTAAAGCGCTCGGATGATCTCATCCATGAGATGCGACAGCCGCGCCGCGCAGGCGCTGCCGCCGCCGTCTTCCCTCAGCATGCGTTCGGCAATGGTGCGCCCTTCTGCCAGCCGCCCCTTGAGTAACTGGAGCACACCGCTGCGCGCCGCCTGTCCGGAGCCGTCGCCTGCCGTGGCCGCGGTAAGCGCGGTCATCTCGCGGCGCAAGGCTTCGCCGTCGATCAGTTCATCGAGCTTCAGGGAGATTCTTGCCATATGTCCAAGTCGGCCTTGCCGTTTCGGCGGCGTCTATAGCGCGTTTTCGCGGCGCTGGGTATGGGGCTGCCGGCTAGTCGTTTGCCCCAGTCGAATCGAAGGGGACGACAATATGTCGCCGAAATCTGTAGAAATCGACGATCCACCGCGCGGTTCGTCCGGCCTCTTTCATGATTCTCTCGGCGGCCGGCTTTCTGCGTTTTGCGGCAAGCCCGCTCGCGGCCCCTGCGGCATCTCGCTCTGGGCCGAGCAGGCTTGGCAGTCGGTCGCGGACGAACTGGTCCTGCGCACACAACGCAGGGACGAGCTGATAGATCGTCTTGCTGGACGAGGTCGGGAACGCCGGGGTGAAGATCAGATCATCGGCGGTCACATTGACCTTTTCGGTCGCCTCGAGGAGATCGCGCGCGGCCTGTCTGGAGATGACGTAGCCTCCGGTTCCCGGATGGTTCTTGTAGAGCCTGAACGCGGAAAAACCATGACCAGCGGAAATCCTTCTCCGATGGATCAGGGTACTCTTGAAGTACGTCTCCAGCTTGACGATGTCGGCATCGGCCGGGATCCAGCCACTGTCGGCAAGCAACGGGCCGGCATTTGCCGAAAAGACCACGTCGTCCTCGAAGATCGCACCATAGCGGGCCTCATCCTGCGCGAGGATCGACCAGCAGGCGCGGTGGCTATGCAGGCACGCGATCTCGCTGCCCGACAAGCGCCGGGTCGCATACAACGCATGCTGAGGCTGCTGCTCAAGTTCGGGATGGTTGCGTGCATCGATCGCCGCCACCCGTTCGAACGGGATGCCGATACGGGCGAACTGGGCAACCATATGGGCAAGCCGGTCCGCAGACCGATCGAGGTTTATGACCAGGCACTTCATTGTCTAACTGATTGGTACCATTGCTGGAAGATCGGAATTTACTAGCACACGCTGCGCTACGGCATACGGGCTTTTTCCGGGTGAATCGCCCGAGCGGCACCCGAAATGCAAAAAGTCAAAACAGCCCTTGACCTTCCAGTTACTGGAAGCCCTATCTCCGCGTCACACACCGACCATCGAGGCATTTTCGAATGACGCATTCCGATCACGATCATCACGCGCATGGTAGCTGCTGCTCGACAAAAGGCGCCGCGCCTGCCGCCAAGGCCGTTGTTCGCGACCCGGTCTGCGGCATGACCGTCGATCCGGCCGCCGGCAAGCCTGCGGCCGGGCATGACGGCCATCTCTATCATTTCTGCAGTCAAGGTTGCCGCACGAAATTCGTGGCCGAGCCGGAAAAATTCCTGACGGCCACCGATCCGGTCTGCGGCATGAGCGTCGACCGTGCGACAGCCAGGCACTTTGCCCGCCACGAAGGTCAGGGCTTCCATTTCTGCTCCGCCGCTTGCCAGGCGAAATTCGAGGCGGAGCCGCAAAAATATCTCGGCGACAGGCCGGCACCGCAGCCGATGCCCAAAGGCACGCAATACACCTGCCCGATGCATCCCGAAATCATCCGCGACAAGCCTGGGTCCTGCCCGATCTGTGGCATGGCCCTGGAGCCGATGGGCGTGCCGACGGGCGATGAAGGGCCAAATCCCGAGCTGGTCGATTTCACCAGGCGGTTTTGGGTGAGCGCTGTCCTGTCGGTCCCCCTTTTGATCATCGCCATGGCGCCCATGATCGGCCTGACGTTTGAAGGCCTGGTCGAGGATCGGACAAAGGTCTGGATCGAGCTGGTCCTGGCAAGTCCGGTGGTGCTTTGGGCCGCCTTCCCCTTCTTCCACCGCGGCTGGGAGTCGATCGTCAACCGCAGCCCCAACATGTGGACGCTGATCTCGCTCGGCGTCGGTGCTGCCTATCTCTACAGCGTCGTTGCCACGCTGTTTCCGGACATTTTTCCGCATCAGTTCCGCGGCCATGGCGGTGCGGTGCCGGTCTATTTCGAGGCTGCCGCCGTCATCGTCGCGCTGGTCTTCCTCGGCCAGGTGCTGGAGCTGCGCGCCCGTGAAAAGACCGGCTCGGCAATCCGCGCCTTGCTCGATCTCGCGCCGAAGACCGCGCGGCTGATCGCCGCCGACGGTTCCGAAAGCGATGTGCCGCTCGACGCGGTCAAGGCCGGCGATCGCCTGCGCATCCGCCCCGGCGATGCCGTGCCGGTCGATGGCACGGTGCTGGAAGGCCGTTCCTCGATCGACGAATCGATGATCACGGGCGAGCCGTTGCCGGTCGAGAAGGCCGAGGGCGATGCGCTGACCGGCGGCACCCTCAATAAGAACGGTTCACTGATCATGCGCGCTGAGAAGGTCGGCGCCGAGACGACGCTGGCGCGCATCGTCGAGCTCGTCGCCAAGGCGCAGCGCTCGCGCGCCCCGATTCAAGGGTTGGCCGATCGCGTTTCTTTCTACTTTGTCCCGGCCGTCGTCCTTGTCGCGATTGTCGCTTTCATCGCTTGGGCGATCTTCGGACCCGAGCCCAGCCTGATCTTTGCTATCGTCTCGGCGGTGTCGGTGCTGATCATCGCTTGCCCCTGTGCGCTCGGCCTCGCCACGCCGATGTCGATCATGACTGCCACCGGGCGCGGAGCGCACGCCGGTGTGCTGATCAAGGAAGCCGCCGCGCTCGAACGCTTCGCCTCCGTCGACACGCTGATCGTCGACAAGACGGGTACGCTGACCGAGGGCCGGCCGAAACTGACCGATGTCGTCGTGGCAAACGGCTTTTCCGAGGACGAATTGCTGGCCCTTGCCGCGGGCCTGGAGAAGGGGTCGGAGCATCCGCTGGCCGAGGCCATCGTCGACGGCGCTGCTGCGCGCGGTGTGACCGTTGCCCAGGCCAGCGGCTTCGAGGCGGTCACCGGCAAGGGCGTGTCCGGCACCTTGTCGGGAAAGAAGGTCGCGCTCGGCAATGCCGCCATGATGGCCGATCTTGGCATCGACATCGCATCCATCTCGGCCAAGGCCGAGGCGCTGCAGCTCGAAGGCAAGACGGCGATGTTCGTCGCTGTCGACAAGAAGCTGGCCGGCATCGTCGCTGTCGCCGACCCGGTCAAGGCGACCACCGCCGAGGCGATCAGGGCGCTGCATGACAGCGGCTTGAGGATCATCATGGCGACCGGTGACAATGAACGCACGGCCAACGCCATCGCCAGAAGCCTTGGCATCGACGAGGTTCGCGCCGGCCTGCTGCCGGAGCAGAAGGCAGCCCTCGTCGATGAGCTGCGCGCCGAGGGCAAGGGCGTCGCCATGGCCGGCGACGGCGTCAACGACGCACCGGCCCTTGCCGCCGCCGATGTCGGCATCGCCATGGGCACCGGCGCCGATGTCGCCGTCGAAAGCGCCGGCATCACCTTGGTCAAGGGCGACCTCAACGGCATCGTGCGGGCTCGCACGCTGGCGCAGGCAACGATTCGCAACATCCGCCAGAACCTGTTCTTTGCCTTCCTCTACAATGTGCTTGGCGTGCCGGTCGCCGCCGGCGTGCTCTATCCGCTCACCGGCACGCTTTTGTCGCCGATGCTGGCGGCGGCGGCGATGAGCCTATCTTCGGTGTCGGTGATCGCAAACGCATTGCGGCTGAGAACATTGAAACTCTGATCGAAGCCCCCAAATACCAAACCACTCAACAGGAGACCATGAATGACCTTCGCCAAAAAACTCGTGCTGCTGCTGATGGCGGCCGGAATGCTGCTTGCCGTCTTCCTCGAAAGCGTTCCGGCGCAGGCTGAGGAGATGAAACACGACATGGGCGCAATGGCGACGGACGCGACCAGCCCTTCGACCGAAGGCTACAAGGCGGCGATGGACAAGATGCATGCCGACATGATGGCATCTGAATACACCGGCAATGCCGATGTCGATTTCGTCAAGGGCATGATCCCGCACCACCAGGGTGCGATCGACATGGCCAAGGTCGAGCTTGCCAACGGCAAGGACCCGGAAATCCGCAAGCTCGCCGAAGGCGTCATCGCCGCGCAGGAAGCCGAGATCAAGCAGATGCAGGCCTGGCTCGCCGCCCATCCGGTGAAGTAAGCCTTTTCGCGAAGGGGAATCCGGCGAGAAGTCCTCTGGATTTCTCGCCCAGCCTGTGATGCGATCCAGCCCCAACTGGAGCCCGCCATGCCGTTGACCATCAGAAACACCAAACTGCCCTCAGGCGAAGCCGTTCAGGTGCTTGGTCAGGGGACATGGAAGATGGGCGAGGATATCAGCCGCCGTGCCGATGAGGTGAATGCGCTCAAGCTCGGCCTCGACCTCGGCATCACGCTGATCGACACCGCCGAAATGTATGCCAGCGGCGGCGCCGAGGAGGTGGTGGCCGAGGCTATTGCCGGGCGCCGCGACGAGACCTTCCTGGTCTCGAAAGTGCTGCCGTCAAACGCTTCGCGCGCGGGCGTGCAGCGCGCCTGCGAAAACAGCCTGAAACGCCTGCGCACCGACCGCATCGATCTCTATCTGCTGCATTGGTCCGGCAGCGTGCCGTTGAAGGAAACGGTCGCGGCCTTCGAGACCCTGAAAAAGGCCGGCAAGATCCGCCACTGGGGTGTCAGCAATTTCGACAGCGACGAGATGGAGGAGCTGATCGGCTTGTCCGATGGCGGCAATGTTCAGACCAACCAGGTGCTCTACAATCTGGTCCGGCGCGGCCTCGAATTCGACCTGGCGCCGTGGAGCCGGCAGCGCGGCATCCCCTTGATGGCCTATTCGCCGGTCGAGCAGGGCGCTTTGGCACGCAATGCCAGGCTCGACGCCGTTGCCGCTCGTCACGCTGCGACCCCGGCGCAAATCGCCCTGGCTTGGGTGATGCATCAGGAGGGCATCATCGCCATCCCCAAGGCCAGCAGCCAGCAGCATGTCCGCCAGAATGTCGCCGCGCTCAATATCAAGCTTACGCCGCAGGACATCGCCGATCTCGACCGCGCCTTCCCGCCGCCGACACGCAAACGTGGGTTGGAGATGATCTAGGCGGGCGGGTGAGGCTGCTGATCTCCCCCCTCGAGGGGGGAGATGCCCGGCAGGGCAGAGGGGGGCGCTGTCCCGCCAGCATATCAATTTAAGACGTCTGCTTCCTCGCGCCGCCTCCCCTGCCGAGCGTTATTTTTGAGCGCAGGTTAAGCAAGGTCAGCACTCTACGGCGCCCCCCTCTGTCCTGCCGGACATCTCCCCCTCCAGGGGGGAGATTGGCGGTTTCGCCGCCGCCGCTCCGATTGCAAGGAATTACTTCCCAGCCAGCCCCTTCAACCTGTACAGCGCCTCCAACGCCTCCCTTGGCGTCATCTCGTCGGGATTGATCTCGCCCAGCGCCGCCCCCAGCGCATCGCTCTTCACCGGCTTCGGCGCTTCCCGCTTCACCGCCACCGAAAACAGCGGCAGATCGTCGACCAGCCGGTTCGTCTTGCCGGAAACCTCGCCTTCCTCAAGTTGGTGCAGCACTTCCTTGGCCCGGTCGACCACCGCCTCCGGCAGGCCGGCCAGCCGCGCCACCTGCACGCCATAGGAGCGGTCGGCGGCACCCTTGCCGACCTCATGCAGGAAGACGACGTCGTTTTCCCATTCCTTAACCCGCATGGTGACGTTGTGGAGCCGCGCGAGCTTGCCGGCCAGCGAGGTCATTTCATGGAAATGGGTGGCGAAGATCGCCCGGCAGCGGTTCTTTTCGTGCAGATATTCCACCGCCGCCCAGGCGATCGACAGGCCGTCGAAGGTGGCGGTGCCGCGGCCGATCTCGTCGAGGATCACCAGCGCGCGTTCGCCGGCCTGGTTGAGGATCGCCGCCGTCTCGACCATCTCGACCATGAAGGTCGAGCGGCCGCGCGCCAGATCGTCCGAGGCGCCGACACGCGAGAACAGCCGGTCGACGACGCCGATATGGGCCGATGTCGCCGGCACGAACGAGCCGGTCTGGGCCAGAATGGCGATCAGCGCGTTTTGCCTGAGGAACGTCGACTTGCCGCCCATGTTCGGGCCGGTCAAAAGCCAGATCGCGCCGTTCTTGGCGCTGCCCTCCGGCGACAGGTCGCAATCATTGGCGACGAACGGACCTTCGCCCGAACGGCGCAAGGCCTGTTCGACCACCGGATGCCGCCCGCCCGTAATCTCGAAAGCAAGGCTCGAATCCACCACCGGCCGGCACCAGGCCTCGCTTTCCGATAAAAGCGCGAGTGCCGCCGAGACGTCGAGCACAGCCAGCGCATCGGCCCCAGTGCGGATCTTCTCCGCTTCGCCAACCGCTTCCGCCGTCAGCGCGTCGAAGGCGGCCAGCTCGATGCTGAGCGCCCGGTCGGCGGCATTGGCGATCTTGGTCTCAAGTTCGGCGAGTTCGGTCGTCGTGAAGCGCATGGCGTTGGCCATGGTCTGGCGGTGGATGAAGCGCGCCTTGGCGCCATCGCTGCCGGTCATCACCGCATGATGGTTGGCGGTCACCTCGATATAGTAGCCAAGCACATTGTTGTGCCGGATCTTCAGCGAGCGGATGCCGGTCTCCTCGATCAGCGAGCGCTCCAGCCCGGCGATCACCTTTCGCGACTCATCGCGCAGCGCCCGCATCTCATCGAGATCGGCATGGTAACCGCCGCGAACGAAGCCGCCGTCGCGCTTGAGCAGCGGCAGTTCGTCGCCCAGCGCCTGCGTCAGGTGCTGGGCCAACGCCTGGGGCAGCGCATGGATGGCGGCGAGTGCGGCCGCGAGTTCCTGGGGCAGGACGGTCGCGGCAAAGATTTCGGCGATCGCGCCCGCCGCTTCGAAACCGGCGCGCAGCGCGCCGAGATCGCGCGGACCGCCACGGTTGAGCGCCAGCCTGGACAGCGCGCGCGGCATGTCGGCGACGCTCTTCAGGCTCGACCGCACTGCCTGGCAGAGCCGCGTCTCGGGGCGGAAGAACGACACCGAATCCAGCCTGGCGCCGATCGCCGCCGGGTCGGTCAGCGGTGCCATCAGCCGGTCGGCGAGCAGCCTTGCGCCGCCGCCGGTCACCGTGCGGTCGATCGCCTTGAACAGCGACCCTTCGCGGCTGCCCGACAGTGTGCGCAGCAGCTCCAGATTGCCGCGTGTTGCCGGATCGATGAACAGGGTCGATCCCTGCTCCTCGCGCTCGGGCCGCGACAGCGGCGGGCGCTCGGCCTTCTGCGTCTTCTCGACATAGGCGATGGCTCCCGAGATCGCCGACAGTTCGGCGCGCGAAAACGCGCCAAAGCTGTCCGGTGTCGCCACATCGAAGAAGCGGGCAATGCGTCCCGTGGCCGAGGCCGAATCGAACAGCGACGGCGGCTGCGGGCTGGCGACGCGGCCGAGCACGTCGAACACCGGCTTCAGTTCCGGATCATGGAACACCGGCTCGGCAACGATCAGCTCGCGCGGATCGACACGGAAAATGTCGGCCAGCAGCCGGTCGGCGGTGGTATCAGTGACGCGGAAGGCGCCGGTCGAGATGTCGATCCAGGCCAGCGCGAAGCTGTGATCGGCTCCGCCCTTCGCCCGCCCCAACGCCATCAGGAAACTCGATTCCGAGGGCGCCAGCAATTTGTCCTCGGTGATGGTGCCTGGTGTCACCAACCGCACCACGTCGCGGCGCACCACCGATTTGCCGCCGCGTTTCTTCGCTTCGGCCGGATCCTCGATCTGCTCGCAGACGGCAACGCGGAATCCCTGGCCGATCAGCTTTTGCAGATAGTCATCGGCCGCATGCACCGGCACGCCGCACATCGGAATGTCGAGCCCTTGATACTTGCCGCGCTTGGTCAGCACGATGCCCAGCGCCCGGCTCGCCTTCTCGGCATCGTCGAAGAACAGCTCGTAGAAATCGCCCATGCGATAGAACAGCAGCGAATCCGGGTTCGCCGCCTTGATCTCGATAAACTGCTCTATCATCGGCGTGGCGCCGGCGGCGGCTGTCGGCACCGGCGTCATCGCCTCGGGGGCGTCCGGCTCGTTCGGGCTGTGCATGTTCATGCGCGGCACGCTAGCAGAAGTGATGGCGCGGTTTAATGCCGGCGCTTCGAAAAACAGGGGACGACCGAGGCGGCCGCATGCCCGCAATCACTCGGGCCAACAGCGATTCCCGCGCGCTGGCGGTTTACACGCGGCGGCGCGTGGTCTTAATTCGGACCGACACAAAGCACCCGCTTCAACGAGGTGCTGCATCGGTGAGGAAATCAAGAACATCATGGCCAGGAAAACCGAGAACAACGGTCCGTCCGTCAGTGCGCAGGAAGCGCTCGAATTCCACGCCATGGGCCGCCCCGGCAAGCTGGAGGTCGTCGCCACCAAGCCGATGGCAACGCAGCGCGACCTGAGCCTCGCCTATTCGCCTGGTGTCGCGGTGCCGGTTCTGGCCATCGCCGAAGACCCCAGCCGCGCCTTCGACTACACGACGCGAGGCAACATGGTCGCCGTCATCTCCAACGGCACCGCCATCCTCGGCCTCGGCAACCTCGGCGCGCTGGCTTCAAAACCAGTGATGGAAGGCAAGGCGGTGCTGTTCAAGCGCTTCGCCGATGTCGATTCGATCGACCTGGAGGTCGACACCGAGGACGCCGACGAGTTCATCAACTGCGTGCGCTTCCTCGGTCCGTCTTTCGGCGGCATCAACCTCGAGGACATCAAGGCGCCGGAATGCTTCATCATCGAGCAGCGCCTGCGCGAACTGATGGACATCCCGGTCTTCCACGACGACCAGCACGGCACCGCCATCATCTCGGCCGCCGGCCTGATCAACGCGCTGGAGATCACCGGCCGCGACATGAAGACCACCAAGATGGTCTGCAATGGCGCCGGCGCGGCCGGCATCGCTTGCATCGAGCTGATGAAGGCAATGGGCTTCGCGCCGGAAAACATCATCCTGTGCGACACCAAGGGCGTCGTCTTCCAAGGCCGCACCGAAGGCATGAACCAGTGGAAGTCGGCGCACGCGGTCAAGACCGAGGCGCGCAGCCTCGCCGAGGCGCTCGATGGCGCCGACGTCTTCCTCGGCCTCTCCGCCAAGGGCGCGCTGACCACCGCCATGGTGCAGTCGATGGCCAAGAACCCGATCATCTTCGCCATGGCCAATCCGGACCCGGAAATCACGCCGGAGGAAGTCGCCGAGATCCGCACCGACGCCATCATGGCCACGGGGCGTTCGGACTACCCGAACCAGGTCAACAATGTGCTCGGCTTTCCCTATATCTTCCGCGGCGCGCTGGATGTGCGGGCAACCACCATCAACGACGACATGAAGATCGCCGCCGCCCAGGCGCTGGCAGCACTTGCGCGCCAGGACGTGCCCGACGACGTCGCCGCCGCCTATCAGGGCAACCGGCCGAAATTCGGCCCCAACTACATCATCCCGGTGCCGTTCGACCCGCGCCTGATCTCGGCCATCCCGATTGCCGTCGCCAAGGCAGCGATGGACTCAGGCGTCGCCCGCAAGCCGATCCTCGATCTCGACCGCTATGCGCAGGAACTCTCCGCCCGCCGCGACCCGATCGCCTCGACCCTGCAGCGCATCTACGACCGCGTGCGCCGCCAGCCCAAGCGCATCGTCTTCGCCGAGGGCGAGGAAGAGCAGGTCATGCGCGCCGCCGTCTCCTATGTGAACCAGCGGCTCGGTACCGCGATCCTGCTTGGCCGCGACGACGTCATCAAGGAAAACGCCAAGCACGCCGGCATCGACCTCAACAAGCAGGGCATCGAGATCATCAATGCAAGGCTGTCGCGCCGCAACGGCATCTACACCGACTATCTCTACGAGCGCATGCAGCGCAAAGGCTTCCTGTTCCGCGACTGCCAGCGGCTGATCAACAACGACCGCAACCATTTTGCCGCCTGCATGGTGGCGCTGGGCGACGCCGACGGCATTGTCACCGGCGTCACCCGCAACTATTCCACAGCACTCGACGACATCCGCCGCGTCATCGACGCCAAGCCAGGCCACCGCGTCATCGGCGTCTCGATCGTGCTGGCGCGGGGCAAGACCGTGCTGGTCGCCGACACCGCCGTGCACGATATGCCCAATGCCGAGCAGATCGCCGACATCGCCGAGGAAGCAGCCGGCTTTGCCCGCCGCATGGGCTACGAGCCGAGGCTCGCCATGCTCGCCTATTCGACCTTCGGCCATCCGCAGGGCGAGCGTTCCGAACGCGTCCAGGAAGCCGTTCGCATCCTCGACAAGCGCCGCGTCGATTTCGAATATGACGGCGAGATGGCCGCCGACGTCGCCCTCAACGCCCGCGCCATGGCGCAATATCCGTTTATCCGGCTGACCGGTCCAGCCAACGTGCTGATCATGCCCGCGTTCCACTCAGCCTCGATCTCGACCAAGATGCTGCAGGAACTCGGCGGTTCCACCGTCATCGGCCCGCTGCTGGTCGGGCTGAACAAGCCGGTTCAGATTGTGTCGCTCAACGCCAAGGACAGCGATATCGTCAACATGGCGGCGATTGCGGCGTACACGGCGGGGACTTGACGAACGGTCCGCGCTGCTGACGAAAAGCCGCGAACGCTTTTCGAGTGAGGCAAGGCCTTGGGCGGCATGAACGGAATCGGCCGCGCCATTCCGCCTGAATACGCGCAATCGCAGGAATCCTGCGATTCAAGCCGAATTTCCGGGTAAATCACCACGATCCATAAGAGATTGATAATATCCGGTTGTTATACCAGAGAGCTGTCGTCGATGTGCCAGAGCGGCATTTTTGGACAGACTGGGGTGGTGACAATCATGGATTTGCAGCCGTGAAGCGCGATACGAGTCCGGCATCCGTGGTCGGCCAGGGAGCCTATCACGACGAGCGCCTGGATGCGCTTCTCAGCATCACCGGCCGGATGGACGGCTACCTCTATCGCTGCCGCAACGATGCGTCCTACACCATGCTCTACATCAGCGACGGCATTCTCACCGTCAGTGGTTATCGGCCGAGCGATTTCATTCACAACGCCGTGCGCGACTACGTCTCGGCCATTCATCAGGATGATCTCGCCGCCGTCTATGCCGCCGTCGACGCGGCGCTCGAAGCGCGCTGCAACTGGAACGTCGACTACCGCATCGTGCCGAAGGTCGGCGAACCGCTGTGGGTCCGCGAGATCGGCGGCGGTGTCTGGGACGATGCCGGCGAACTCGAATTCCTCGAAGGCTTCGTCGTCGACATCAGCGACCGCAAGGTTGTCGAGGACCTCAATTCCCAGCTGCTGCTGGATCTGAAGACAGCCAACGAAGAGCTCTCGGCGCAAAAACGCGAGATCGAACTGGCGAAGCAGCAGAGCGACCATTCGGCCAACCACGACGCATTGACCGACTTGCCCAACCGGCGCGCCTTCCACGACGAACTCAAATCGGTGGTGGCTCGCTGCGGCGCCACCGGCGAGGCGGCCGGTCTTTTGTTCATCGACCTCGACCGGTTCAAGGAAGTCAACGACACGCTCGGCCACGAGGCCGGCGATGCGCTGCTGCAGCGCGTCTCGAGCCAGCTTCGCTCGATCCTGCGCAGCGCCGATTTCGTGGCCCGGCTTGGCGGTGACGAGTTCGCCTTCCTGTTTTCGGGCGCCGCCGATCTGGCACAGCAGAAGGCCGTGCGCGTCGCCGAACGCATCCTGGAAAGGTTGCGGATCAAGGTTCCCACGCCGAATGGCGCCATCCAGGTCGGCTGCACCGTTGGCGTGGCCATGTATCCGGCGGAGGCCGCCGATTCCGAAGCGCTGATCACGCTCGCCGACCGGCTGATGTACATCGGAAAAAAGAGCGGCCGCAACCGGCTGGTCACCGCCAAGGAAATGGCGCCGCAACAGCCATCGTCCAGGCCGCGGCACCCGATCCGCAAGACTGCCTAGGCGACGCTATCAAGGGCGTGCACAAGGGCTCTCAAGCCATACCCATCGCCTGCTTGTGGGTGGTAATCTCCGCCAACAGCCACTCGCGGAACCGCTTGATGCCGGCCGAGCCGCGATTGCCCGACTTCTGCTGCAGGCAGTAGCTTTCCGGAATCGTGTGCCGCACCGGAAACGGCGCCACCAACTGGCCGCTGGCCAGCAGATCCTGCGCCATGATGTTGTCGACCAGCGCCACACCACCGCCATTGACCGCCTCGCGCACGGCTAGTGCCGGGTCATGGAAGATCGGGCCGGATTTGGCGTCGACCTTCAGCCCTTCTTTCTCGAACCATTCCTCCCACCAGGCGGTCGTATTCTCGTGCAGCAGTCTCTGTCCGGCAAGATCGGCTACCCGGCTTGGCGCATTCGGACCGGCAAGCAGGGCCGGCGCGCAGACGGGAAAGATCACCAGTGACACAAGCTGCAAATAGTCTGCATTGCCGGCATCGGCGGTGAACAGCACGCGCAGATCGGCACTCGGATTGCCACCCCGGCTTTGATCGTCGTGGATCGACACGTCGAGTTCGAAATCGGGATTCTCGGCGCGGAAGCGCGGCAGGCGATCGGCCAGCCACAGGTTCATGAAGGTCGCGTTGATCGACAGCGAGGCGCGCTTGGCGGCATCGGGGCGGCCATGGCTGCCCATCTCTTCGGTGGCAGCCTCAATCGACCTGAAGGCGGTGGACAGCCGGCGAGCAAAGTGGGTGGCTTTCGGCGCCAGTGTTACCTGCCGGATGCCACGCTCGAACAACTCTATACCCAGCGCCTGTTCCAGTGATCGGATATGCCGGCTCACCGCCGAGGGCGTCAGCCGCAACTCGTCGGCGGCATCCTTGAAGCTGTGCAGGCGCGCCGCCGCTTCGAAAGCTCGGATCGCATTCAACGAAGGCAGCTTCATTGGCGAAGACAAAGCTTGAGATGAGTTTTTGTCAAGTATGACCGACAAAAATGCCGTTTGTCGGATTGTGCCGAACGGGCAATTCTCATGCGATCCGACCCCTTGGGAGACCGCGCCATGCGCCATCTTGCCACCCTTACCGCATCGATGTTCGCCCTATCCGTTTGCGCCCTGACGGGCGGTGCTCTCGCCGCCGAGGACAAGACCGTCAACATTTACTTCTGGTACGATTACGTGCCCGCCGACACCATCGCTGACTTCGAGAAACAGACCGGCATCAAGGTCGTCTACGACACATTCGATGCCGTCGAGATGCTCACGACCAAGGCGCTGACCGGGGGCTCCGGCTATGACCTGATCATGCCGGGCGCATCGATCGTCGGCCAGTACATCAAGGCCGGCGCCATCCGGAAGCTCGACGAGACGAAGCTCCCCCATGCCTCGGGTCTCAATCCCGACATCATGGCCTTCCTGGCCAGGCAGGATCCGGGCAACGCCTATGCGGTGCCCTATGCCTATGGCACCACGGGCATCATCTACAACAAGGCCAAGATCGCCGAGCGGATGAAGGACGCCCCGGTCAACAGCCTCGACATGGTCTTCAATTCGGAGGTGGCGCGAAAATTCCAGGATTGCGGCATCGCTATGGTTGATTCGCCGGAAGGCGTGATGTCGATCGCGCTCAACTACCTCGGCTTCGACCCGTTCTCGACCGACGAGAGCGAGATCAGGAAGGCAGCCAATCTGCTCACGGTGATCAAGCCTTACATCAGGCATTTCAAATCGGGCTCGATCATGAGCGAGATGGCGGCCGGCGATCTCTGCCTGGCGCTTGGCTGGAGTGGCGATGCGATCGGCGCGGCGACCAAGGCGGTGGACGCCAAAAGCGGCGCCGATATAGGCTATTCCATCCCGAAGGAGGGCACGGAAATCTTCTTCGACGTCGTCACCATTCCGGTCGATGCGCCGCACCCCGAAAACGCCCAGGCCTTTCTGGATTTCCTGATCACGCCGCGGGTCGCCGCCCGCTTCACCAATGCGACGCTCTACCCGAACGCTGTCAAGGCGGCGACGCCGATGGTCGACGACGTCGTTCGCGACAATCCAGACATCTACATCTCGCAAGAGACGCTGAAACATTTGTTTGCCGCCCAACTACGCGATCAGAAATCGCTGCGCCTGGTTACCCGGCTATGGACCGGCTTCATCACCGGAACGAACTGATCCTGACCTGCTCGGGCTCTGCACCTCTCTCCAGCAAAAAGATGATCGACATGCTCAAATCATTGCCGCGCACACGCGAAACCGACGAGGCCGTTTTCGGCAAGACCATTTACGGGGGCTCGCACGAGCCGGTCTATGGCGGCGTCCTATCCTTCATGCGCCGCAGGTTGACCCGCAACCTTGACGGCGTCGATGTCGCCGTGTGGGGCATCCCGTTCGATGCGGCCGTCTCCAACCGGCCGGGCGCCCGCTTCGGTCCGCAAGGCGTGCGGCGCGCCTCGGCCATCCTCGAAGGAGATCCGCAATATCCCTTCCGCGCAGATCCGTTCGAACGGTTGGCGGTCATCGACTATGGCGATTGCGGCCTTGATTTCGGCCGGCATGACGAGACGCCATGGCAGATCGAGGCGCAGGCGGGCGAGGTCATCGATGCCGGTGTCACGCTGTTGTCCATCGGCGGCGATCACTACGTCACCTGGCCGCTGCTCAGAGCGCATGCGAAAAAGTATGGGCCGCTGGCGCTGGTCCAGTTCGACGCCCATCAGGACACCTGGCTCGACGAGGAGAAGCGCATCGACCATGGCTCGTTCGTCGCCAGGGCCGTCAGCGAAGGCCTGGTCAGGCCGGAGCGCTCGATCCAGGTCGGCATCCGCACCCACGCGCCGGACACCTGCGGCCTTGAAATCCTGCATGGCGAAGATGTCGCCGAGCTCGGTGTGGCCGGCGTTGTCGAGCGCATCAAGGCGCGTGTGGGCGATGCCAGGACCTATCTGACCTTCGACATCGACTGTCTCGACCCGGCCTTTGCCCCAGGCACCGGCACGCCGGTCGCCGGTGGTCTTTCGTCACGCGAGGCGCTGATGATCCTGCGGCGACTGGGCTCGCTCGATATCGTCGGCGCCGATGTCGTCGAAGTGGCGCCGGCCTATGACCATGCCGACGTCACGTCGATCGCCGGTGCTGCCGTGCTGCAGCACTATCTTGGCTTGCTGGCGGAAAGGAAAGGATAGCTCGGGCCGGCGGGGCTCATATCAGTTTTAGTTTTAGTCCGGCGCGAACGCACGCGCCGCCTCGACGACCTCACCGACCTGATCCTGCCGAAGCAGGTCGATGGGAACGCGGCCGTCGAGCAGCGCAGAGGGGCGCGTCAGCCACAGCCATGCGAGCCTCGGATTGCTTATCAGGGACAGCACGTCGCGAATGCCCGTCACCGGCCGGCCATCGATGAACTGCGCCAGCGGGAAGACATGTTTGCGGCCGCCCTTGCGCAAGGCGATGACCTCGCCCCGCCGCTGCCAGCGATGCAGCGTCGAGCGGGCGATGCGCAAATTCTCTTCCAGATAGGTCGAGCCGGCGACGCGGCCCGCCCAGTCCTCGATCAGCATCGATTCGAGATCGTCGGACTTTGGCAGCGAAGGGGGCTCGACATCGGCCGACAGGGTCGTCGGCGGATTTGTGGCGCCAGCAATACCGGCTTCGCTGCGGCGCGCGGCCTCGGCTGCCAGTGCGCGCACGAATTTCGAGGCCAGGCCGGGAAGGTCGGCATGGATGGCGTCGATGGCGCGCTGGTGCTTCGGCGACAGCAAGGTGACGGCGGATGCTATGCTGCCGGCGATCTTGCCGACCGAGACCATGGTGGGCTTGTTGATGGCCTCATCATAGTGGGCGAGCGCGCGTTCGACCTCCTCCGCGACCATCTCCGCGAAGTCGTCCTGCTTGATGGCGGTTGTCTGAAATCTGTTCATGCATCTGTCTTCCGGGCCGCGCGCTCCTCCCACGGATGCGGCCGGTTGTTGGATTTCTAGAGCGGAAAGCGGAAATCGCAGCGGCAACAGATGCAGCGGCCCGACAGCTTGCTGTCTTGCATTTCTTGACACCCCAACTGGCTGTTGGCGCCCGAAATGTCAGTCGCAGGACGCCTCGTTTGCGTGTAGGTGCGATGTGTGACAGCCGCGCGACGGTGAGAAGCGAGGGCGGCCTTCCCTTCTCCCCCTGTGGGAGAAGGTGGATTGGCGCGCAGCGCCAAGACGGTTGAGGGGTGTTCCAGCTTGGCGCCAAGTTACCCCTCACCCGGATTGCCATCCGATTTGTAAAGGACAAATCGGGGCAATCCGACCTCTCCCACAACAAGGGGAGAGGTTAGAAGCGCCGGGGCTGCTATAGCAACCCCGCCTGCTCAGCCTCGCGGCGCAAATTCTGCCTTGGCCTGGGGCCGATCTGCTGGATCACCAATCCGGCCGCCAGTGAGCCAAGGTCGCCGCAGGTCTGCAGGTTGCGACCTTGCGTGTAGCCATGCAGGAAGCCGGCGGCATAGAGATCGCCTGCGCCCGTCGTGTCGACCAGTTCCTTGATGGCGGTCGCCTTGATGACCACGGTCTCGTCGCCGCGCACGATGACCGAGCCTTTTTCCGAGCGGGTCACGGCGGCGATCCGGCAATCCTTGCGGATCTGCGCCAGCGCCTCGTCGAACGACGATGTCTGGTAGAGCGACTTGATCTCGTGGCTGTTGGCAAAGACGATGTCGACCGTGCCCGAACGCATCAGGTCGAGAAATTCGTCGCGGTAGCGGTCGACGCAGAACGAATCCGACAGTGTCATCGACACTTCGCGGCCTGCCGCGTGCGCCAGCTTCGCCGTCTGGCGGATCGCTTCCTTGGCGCGCGGCGGGTCCCACAGATAGCCTTCGAAATAGGTGACCTTGGCGCCGGAAGCCTTGTCGGCCTCGACATCCTCCGGTCCGAGCTCGACGCAGGCGCCGAGATAGGTGTTCATCGAGCGCTCGCCGTCGGGGGTGACGAAGATCATCGAGCGCGCCGTCGGCGGCTCGCCCTTGAGCGGCGTGGTGTCGAAGGCGACGCCCTGCGCGTGGATGTCGTGGGCGTAGATTTCGCCGAGCGCATCGTTGGAGACCTTGCCGAAGAAGGCAGCGCGGCCGCCGAAGCTTGCGACACCGGCCGCCGTATTGCCGGCGCTGCCGCCGGAGGCTTCGATCGCCGGACCCATGCGGCTGTAGAGCAGCTCGGCGCGCTGTGTGTCGATGAGGTTCATCGCGCCCTTGATGATGCCGTTGGTCTCGAGGAATTCCTCGTCGCACTGGGCGATGATGTCGACAATGGCATTGCCGATGCAAAGCACGTCATAATCCGGCATCAAAATCTCCGCCAAAAACCCGAGCCGGCTTCTTGCCACGCCGGCCCGGCGCGGGTCTAGCGATTTGAAACCGGTTTGCCTAGGGCGTGATACGCAACTTTGGCGGATCAGGTCGGGACAAGCCAAAGGTGCATCGGCAACGAGGCGCTATGACAATTCGACCGTGGCCGAAGCATTTTATCGCCGCACCGCCTACAAGCCTGGCTCAGCCGATCACTTTTCGAAGGCGAGCCAGCCCCCCAATGTCTACAAAGAGCATGTCTACAAAAAGCATGTCGACAAAGAACGAGCCCGAAAAAAACGACATGACCACCGACCTGGCGCTGCTCGTCGTGCTGGCGGTGCTTTGGGGCGCCTCCTACACCTTCATCAAGATCGGCGTCGAGACGATCCCGCCGGTCACCTTCATTGCCGCCCGTACCCTGATCGCCGGCGGCATCCTGTTCGCCATCATCCGCTGGCGCGGGCTCGCCATGCCGGGCGATGCGGCAAGCTGGCGTCGCTTTGCCTTCCAGGCATGCCTCAACAGCGTCGTGCCATTCACCCTGATCGCTGCCGCCGAACGTTCGGTCGATGCCGGCCTCGCCACCATCCTGAACGCGACCTCACCGATCTTCACCTTCCTTTTGACGGCGCTCATCACCCGCCACGAGTCGGTCACGGTGCGCAAACTGATTGGCGTCGGCGCCGGCATTGCCGGCATCTGCCTCATCATCGGCACCGAGGCGCTGGGTGGTCTCGGTCACGAGTTGTGGGCGCAGTTTGCCATCGTCGCGGCAACGATCTGCTATGCCGGCGCGGCGATTTTCGGCCGAGGCTTCAAGGGCCTCGACCCGATGCTGCCGGCCGCCGGTTCGATGCTATGCGGCGCAATTATCCTCGTGCCCCTCAGTCTTGTGTTCGACCAGCCATGGACGCTGGCGCCATCGACCGCATCGATCCTGGCCCTGCTCGGCCTGTCGGTGTTTTCCACCGCGCTGGCTTTCGTCATCTATTTCCGCCTCATCCACACGCTGGGCTCGGTCGGCACCACCTCGCAGGCCTATCTGCGCGTGCCGATCGGCGTCGGCATCGGCGCTTTCTTCCTCGGCGAAAGCCTAGGTTCGACGGCATGGCTGGGCATGGCGTTTGTCGTGGCTGGGGTCGCCGCCATGACCCTCCCGGTTCGCAAGCCGGCGTCTGCACGGTAAACGCCCAGCCCGCTTGTTCTGATGGCCTGCGCTGCCTATCTCGGAAGCGTCCGCCATTTCGGCGGCGTCCGCTGACCTGGGGTTGAAGCACGGTGATTTTCGACGCTGCCCGCACTGCGGCCTTTGAGCTGCTCTCGCCTCCGTTTCGTGCCGTGTTCGTCAAGACGCTCGGGCTGACCGTGCTGGCGCTGGTGGCTTTGTGGTTTGGCCTGACCAGCCTTGTCGAGTGGCTGGCGCTGCCTTGGCTGCAGACGCTGTTGCGCGGCATGCCGTCCTGGGCCGGGTGGCTGGGCGGCATCATCGCAGCCATTGCGCTTGCCTTCGGCATGGCGTTGCTCATCGCGCCGGTGACGGCTGTTGTCGCCGGCCTGTTCCTCGACGATATCGCCGAAGTGGTCGAGCGCACCGACTATCCGGGTGACCCGACCGGCCGCGCCATGCCGGCGCTGCGCTCGCTGGTGCTGTCGATGCGATTCCTCGGCGTCGTCATTCTTGGCAACATCGTCGCCCTGCTGCTTCTGCTGGTGCCGGGCGTCAACATCGCCGCTTTCTTCATCGTCAACGGCTATCTGCTCGGGCGCGAGTTCTTCGAATTCGCCGCCATGCGCTTTCGAGCCGAAGAAGAGGCCAGGGCCTTGCGCAGGCACTATGCCGGCACGGTGTTTCTCGCCGGGCTGCTCATCGCTGCCTTCCTCGCCGTGCCGTTGCTCAATCTGGTGACGCCGCTCTTCGCCGCCGCCATGATGGTGCATCTGCACAAGGCGATTTCGGTGCGGGAAGTGGCTCGATCCGGATATCGGCGCACTTAGCGCAACAGGAAACCGCGCCCCAGTTCGTCGTCTGCCTCGACAACGAACTCAGCCCGCCCGGAATAATAGGCACGACCGCCGACGCGGGCGATGATCGCCTCGTGCGGGCCAGCCTTCGCCGTCCGCACCACGGCTCCTGAAAAACGCGAGCCGGCAATGCTTTCGAACAGGCGCGTCTGCCCGATCGCGATCTCGCCTTTGGCATGCATGGCTGCCAGCCTTGCGGTGACGCCGGAGCCGGTCGGCGAGCGGTCGACCTCGGCCTCGGCGAAGACGCAGATGTTTTTGGTCACCTCGCCGGAAAACGCGTCGCGGCCATCGGTCAGGATGGTGCCGTAGAGAAAGGCAAGGTCGGCATGGTCGGGATGCGACAGCGGAAATTCGGCCTTGAGCCTGTCCGTCAGTGCGGTTGCCGCATCGACGAAGTCGCGCACCCGGTCGCGGCCGAACTCGAGCCCGAATTGGTGACAATCGGCCAGCGCGTAGAAAGCCCCTCCATAGGCGATGTCGAAGCCGATCGTGCCGCAGCCTGCCAGTTCGATCGTCTGTCCGCCGGCGAACAGGAAGGCCGGCACGCTTTCGAACGACACCGCGCCGGCCTTGCCGTCCCTGACCTCGACCGAGGCGACGACCAGCCCGCATGGCGCCTCGATATTGACAGTCGTGATTGGCTCCTGTTTCGCCACCAATCCTTCATTTACGGCATAGCGGCCGAGCGCGACGATGGCGTGGCCGCACATGGTCGAATAGCCCTCATTGTGCATGAACAGCACGGCGAGATCGGCGCCGGGCAGGTCGGGTTCGACCAGCAAGGCGCCATACATGTCGTAATGGCCGCGCGGCTCGAACATCAGGATTTTCCGCAGGTGATCGAGGTGGTCGCGCACATAGGCGCGCTTTTCCAGGATGGTGCTCTTCGGGATACTGGGATAGCCGCCGGTGACGATCCGGAGCGGCTCGCCGCCCGTATGCATATCGACGACGGTAAGCGTCATGCGATGGGCCTCATCTAAGCTGAAGGTTTGGCAAACAGCGCCTGCAATTTGCCGAACGGCATGGCGGCGCGGGTGAAGCCGAACGTGCCGTCCTGCTGGATCTCGCGTGCCGCCGTCTCCAGCATGCCATAGGCGAAATTGGTCAGCCACGGCCCGAGCGAGATGCGCTTGACGCCGGCCATGGCGAGGTCGGCGATGGTGAAGCCAGGCTTTGCCATGACATTGACCGGCTTGCTGACCGCCGAGCAGACCGTGCGGATCATCTCGACGTCGCCGATGCCCGGCGCATAGAGCACGTCGGCGCCGGCCTTCTCGAAGGCCTGCAGCCGCTTGATGGTGTCGTCGAGGTCGGACTTGCCCCACAGGAAATTCTCAGCCCGCGCCGTGAAAACGAAATCGCGCTTCAGTGCCCGCGCCGCTTCCGCCGCCGCCGCAACGCGCTCGACGGCGTGCGCAAAATCATAGATCGGCTTGTCCGGATCGCCGGTGTGGTCCTCGATCGAGCAGCCGGCAAGGCCGGCCGCTTCCGCCGCGAAGATGGTTTCGGCGGCCTGCTCGGCGCTGTCGCCCTTGCCTTTCTCGAGGTCGGCGGAGACAGGCAGGCTGGTCGCCGCCGTCACCTCGCGGCAATGGTGGATCATCTGGTCGAAGGTCACGGCGCCATCCGGCAGGCCGCGTGAAAAGGCAAAGCCGGCGCTGGTCGTCGCCAGCGCCGTGAAACCGAACGAGCCGAGCAGCTTCGTCGTGCCAATATCCCAGGGATTGGGCATGACGAAGGTCGAGGCATGCAGGTCGCGAAAGATCTTGCCCTTGTCCATGGTAGTTCCCCCATCATGTGCGGTGTGGCTAAGCGGATTTTATCCTGCCCGATTTGACCGGGCAAACGAATGCGGTTGGTTCAGAAGCGATTGGCATTCTCTCCTGCCAATTTGTCCAGCGCGTCGGAATCCTTGGTGTAGCGCGATGTCTTCTTGTCCCAGTGATAGGTGACGGAAATCTCGTGGGACTCTGGCTTGGGCGGAGTGTCGTCGCAGCTTTCGCCGTTCAGCACAGTAGAGTCCGTCACCGTCACCTTGATAGCGGCATAAGGCTGGCCGTCGGCGACGGTCTGCAAAGCCACGTCCTGCTTGCGGCTGTAGGCGCACAGGTTTTCGTCGAACGTATAGATCATGTCGATAAGTTCGAATTTGTCATCGCGGATCATGATCAGCGGCGTGATCACATAGTTCTGGCTCGAATTGAAATGCGCGCTCATGGTGATGAGGACGTCATCGTTGGCGCTAACGGAAAGCTTGCCCGGTTCGCGGAAATAGGTACCGCGGTCGAGCGCGACATTGACGGCGTCGAGCAATTTTGGCTTGACCGTGATGTCGTAGAGCGCCAGCACCGCATAACCTTCGGCGCTGTCTGGAGAATCGCCAAGGTCGAACAGCATGGTCAGCCGGTCCTTGCCGCCAGCCTTGATGGCAAGCACGGCCGCATTGAAAATGCCCGACGTTTCCGGCGGTGAGCCGCCGCTGTCCGGCCCCTCGATGTGACGCATCTGGATCGGCAACCCGCCCTTGTAGAAGCCGTCCTTGTCCTCGGCGAGATCTGGGATGACCATCCTCGCCAGATCGAGATAGGTCACGTCAGTGCGGCCGGGCAGCGCGCTGCCGAGCTCTGGAAAGCTGACGGCCTGCGCGGCGGCCGCGGTCCACAAAACAGGCAGCAGCATCAAGGCGAGGATGAAGCGGAGCAGGCTGGGTTTCATGCGTGGCCTCGAGTTGGCGGTGCCAAGCTAGCACGGACAATCGAGGCGTACAGCCGCGGGCTGAAGATCAGGTCAGTGGATCGGCACCAGTCCGGCCAATTCGCGCATGTCGTCGAACAGGATGCCGCCGGCCTGGATCAGGCCGGCGCGGTCGGAATAGGGATCGGCATGGTAGGAAAACACCCGCATGCCGGCGGCGATGCCGGCCTGCGTGCCGGCGACGCTGTCCTCGATGACGATGCAGTCGGCAGGCGCAAAGCCCATGGCTTTCGCCGCATGCAGGAACAGGTCCGGGAACGGCTTGCCGCGCCCGACCATGGTCGAAGAGAACATCGCGTGCTCGAACAGCGGCAACAGCCCGGTCTGGCCGAGCGTGATGTGCATCTTCGACACCCTGGCCGAAGTGGCGACGCAATAGGCGATACCGGCTGAACGCACGGCTTCGACAAACTCGCGGACGTAGGGGATTGCTTCGACGCCATGGGCGAACAGGTCCGGCAGGCCGGCATTCCAGCGATCGACGAAATCGACGCCGAGCCTGACGCTGGTCTCTTTCTTCGATCTCTTTCTGCACCGACGCCATGCTGCGGCCGGAGAAATTCTTGCGGCAATATTCGAAGCTTGTCGGATAGCCGGCAGCGGTCAGCCATTCGGCGAGACGCCGATTGGCCAGATTCTCTGTATCGACCAGGATGCCGTCGCAGTCGAAGATGACAAGTTTAGGCAGTTCAGACATCAGGCGGTGCCGGTCGATCCAAACCCGCCCGCGCCGCGCGCCGTGCCGCCGGCCAAAGTGCGCTCTTCCACTGCCGCCTGCGTCGCCGCCGCGAAGACGATCTGGGCGATGCGCATGCCGCGCGTCACGGCAAAGTCCTCATCGCCGAGATTGATCAACAGCACCTTCACTTCGCCGCGGTAGTCGCTGTCGATGGTGCCGGGCGCGTTGAGGACGGTAAGGCCATGCTTGAAGGCGAGGCCCGAGCGCGGCCGGACCTGGCCTTCCATGCCTTCCGGAATTTCCAGGATCAGCCCGGTCGGCACCAGAGCGCGTTTTCCCGGCAGGATCAGCAGCGGCCGGTCGTCGGGCACCGCGGCGCGCAGATCCATGCCGGCCGCACCGGTGCTTTCATAGGCAGGAAGGGAAAGTCCTTCCCCGTGCGGCAACCTGACGAAGCCGACGGTCGGACCGATGACGGAGGGAGTTTGAAGGGCTGCGCGCATAAAATCGATCCTATCGGCGCGAACGGCGATTCGGTCAACTCGACCGCAAGCCTATCAACGGCTTTCTTTTGGGCGGCACTGTGACCTGAGGTATGTTGAGATTCAGGTTAGGCCGAGCCGAAAACGGTGGGTTTCGAGAACCGGAGCGGAGCGTACTTAAGTACGTGAGCACCGGAAGCGCAGAAAACCGTCGTTTGCAGGCCGGCATCACCTGAATATCAACATACCTCAACGCAGTTCCATCGGAACGACCGTGGTTTCCTTGATCTCCTCCATCACGAAGGAAGCGGAGACGTCAGACAGCGCCACCTTGGCGATCAGCCGCTGGTAGAGCCGGTCATAGGCCTTCACGTCGGCGACGCGGGCGCGCAAGACATAATCGAGGTCGCCGGACATGCGGTAGACGCCGGTGATCTCCGGAAAGCCGGTCACCGCCGCCCGGAACTTCTGCAGCCACTCCGGGTCGTGGTTGGACGTGCGGATCAGGATGAAGACGGAAAGGCCAAGCCCGAGCTTTTCGGCATCGACCAGCGCCACCCGGCCGGTGATGACGCCATCTTCCTCCAGCCGTTTCACCCGGCGCCAGCAGGCATTGCGCGACAAGGCCACCCGTTCCGACAGCTGGTCGACCGACAGCGTGCCGTCGCGTTGCAACTCGGTGAGCAATTTTCGGTCGATTTCGTCGATTTCGAGTGCCATGTGGGATGTTTGTCCCAACAATAGGCTGACTGCAAGGATAATTTGAGACCGATGAACCGGCGAACCATGTCAGGATACTCATATCAGGAACTTCCAGCGCTGAAGGGGACCAGCATGTCGGTCGCAAGGATTTTCACCTCTCATCCGGCCAAGGTCGGCGAAACCTATCTCAGTCATATGGCCTTTGCCGCCTGGTTCTCGTCGCGCCTGTTGCTGGCGGCGGGCGCCGCACTCGTTCACGCTTTCTTGCCATTTCTGTTTGAGACTACCGCCAGCCGAATCGTTCGTGAGCTTTACGAGCGGACGCACAACAGAGGCACACACGCGACCAAGGAGCCTGCCGCTCTTATGGATCGCGCCTAGAGAACGACAGAAGCGATGTGCCGGTGGGCGGCTTATCTGGGTGAAGCGGTCTTTCTCGAAGACATCCTCACCGCGCCCTGTCACTCGCTGATCGCCCAGAGCCACTGCGCCCAGGAGGCGAAATCGCCGACCAACGGCGACGGCTTTGGCCTTGCCTGGTATGGCGACCGCCCGGAGCCGGGTCTCTATCGCGATATCCTGCCGGCCTGGTCCGATCCCAATCTGAAGAGCCTGTGCCGGCAGATCAAATCCGGCCTGTTCCTCGCCCATGTGCGGGCGTCGACCGGCGGCGCCACCAGCCGCATGAACTGCCATCCGTTCATCTCCAGCTCCTGGTCGTTTATGCACAACGGCCAGATCGGCGGTTTCGAGAAAATCCGCCGCGCGCTGGAGAACTCGCTGTCCGACGCGGTCTTCGACCAGCGCGAAGGCACCACCGATTCCGAATTGTTTTTCCTCCTGATGATCGACGAGGGATTGGCCACCGATCCGCAAGGCGCCGTCTCCCGCGCCACCAGCCGCGTGCTCGAAGCCTCGCGCCGCGCCGGCCTCGAACCGGCGCTGAAACTCACCGCCGCCTTCTCCGACGGGCAGGCGCTGCATGCGGTACGCTATGCCACCGACGCCCACGCCCCGACGCTCTACACCTCCGTCCTGCGCAAGGGCGGCGGCCGCTGCATCGTGTCCGAACCCTTCGATCGCGAGGGCGGCGACTGGCAGGCGATCCCGCCGGCGAGCTTTGTGACGATCACCGGCGATGGCATGGCCATCCGGCCATTTGCTCCGGCACCGGCGAAGCTGGCGCTGGTGGGGTAGCTGCAAATTACGGCAAAGCCGCGGGCCAGCGCCCTCTCTGTCCTGCCGGACATCTCCCCCACGAGTGGGGAGACTGGCAGTTTCGCTGACCGCGCGTTCTTGCAACATTGAAGATTGGCGAAAGCCGTGACGCTATCCAATCTCCCCACTTGAGGGGGAGATGTCCGGCAGGACAGAGGGGGGCGCCGTAGAGTGCAGACTTGGACAATCCCAGCCTGCACAATTTCGATCAAACGCAGCCAATCCTCGAATGCTCAACTCCACTTGAAGTCGCACCGCTATCCACCATCTTGACCAGGGCGAGCGCGGCCAAGCCGGAGCGTTGATCATGGACATCGTCTTTTCTTCAACCGTCGAATTGGCCGCCGCGATCGCCACGCGGAAGATTTCCGCCATCGAAGCGCTCGACGCGCATCTGGAGCAGATCAACGCCCACAACGAGGCGATCAACGCCGTCATCTCGCTCGACCGGGAAGGGGCCCACAAGCGCGCCAAAAAGGCAGACGCAGCCCAAGCGCGCGGCGCCGCACTTGGGCCGCTGCACGGCGTACCGTTCACGCTGAAAGACATGCATGAGACGGCGGGCATGAAGACCACGGTCGGCTTCCTGCCCTTCGCCGATTATGTCGCCAGGCACGACAGTCCGGTCGTCGCCCGGCTGAGGGCGGCCGGCGGCGTGCTGATGGCCAAGACCAATGTCGCGACCATGCTGTCGGACTGGCAGTCGAACAATCCGCTGTTCGGCCGCACCAGCAATCCCTGGAATCTCGAGTGTACTGCAGGCGGCTCCAGCGGCGGCGCCGCGGCAGCACTTTGCTCGGGGATGACGCCGTTCGACGTCGGCACCGACATGCAGGATTCGATCCGCCTGCCGGCCAGCTTCTGCGGCGTTTATGGGTTGAAGCCAACAGAGCATCGCGTCTCGCTGGCTGGCGCCTTTCCCGATCCTGGCGGTGCTGCGCGCAGCGTGCGGCTGATGTCCTGCCTCGGGCCGTTGGCGCGCAGTGTGGAAGATTTGTGGCTGATCTACCAAATCATCGCCGGCCCTGATGGAAGCGACACCGATCTGGCGCCGGTGCCGGTCGAGGACATACCGAAGCTCAACCTCAAGACATTGCGCATCGCCTTCGCGCCGTCCTTTCCCGGCTTCCCGGTGGCCGGCGACATCAGCGCTGCGGTCGAAGACCTCGCAAGGCAGCTGCAAGGCGCCGGCGCCGTCGTCGAAGAAGCAAAACTGCCAAAACTCGACCTGCACGACGATCTGGAGCAGGGCGGCGCGCTGATCGGCATGATGATGGAGGTCGCCCAGCCGGAGCCACCGGAGGAACCGACACCGGTGTCACGCTGGTTCGAGGCACTCGCCCGCCGCGACAGGTCCATTCTCGCCTGGGACCGGTTTTTCGAAAACCATGATGCGCTGCTCTGCCCGGTCGCCATGACCACGGCCTTCCCGCATTGCGAGCCGGGCACGCCGATCAAGGTCGACGGCAAGGAGCAGAGCTACTGGATGCTGCCGGCCTATGGCGCTGTCTTCAACTACAGCGGCCATCCAGCGCTTTCCATGCCGTGCGGACTGGACAGCGCCGGCCTGCCGATCGGCCTGCAGCTGGTCGGCAGACGCTGGTCGGAATCGCGGCTGCTCGGCATCGCCAGGGCAATCGAATCTTTGGCCGGCGGCTTTCGCCGCCCGCCCGCCTATTGAGCGAAGCGCGACAATCCATAAGGGGCAAGCAGCGGGTCGCGCTCGCCGTCGAGGATTTCCTGGGAGGCGAACAGGCCGACGGCCGGCGCCAGCGTGATGCCGGAATGCATGACCGCGACATAGACACCGTCCACGCCCTCGGCGCGGCCGATGATCGGAAAGCCGTCGATCGGCGTCGGCCGGTAGCCGACCGTGTGGAAATCGAGCTCCAGTCCGCCGCCGCCTCGCAGGCTGGCTTTCAGGGCCGCAAACAGCTCTTGGGCGGTGGCTTCAGCATCCATGCCCGGATCGGCGCCACCGAAATCCGAGCCGGCGATGATGCGGCCTTCCGCTGTCTGGCGCATATGCAGCCGCTCGGCCAGCACTAGGCCGTTGAGCAGCTTTTCGTAAGGCCGCGAGTGGACGATCAGGCCGGGCGGCGCTTCGATCGGCAGGTTGATCCCGGCCGTCACGGCGATCTCCGGCGAGCCGACGCCGGCCGCGATCACCACCTCGTCGGATGCAATCAGGCCATGCGATGTGTCCACCCCGGTTATCTTGCCGCCGGTTTGGGCCAGCGCGGTCACCGTGCCGGAAATGATCCTCGCTCCGCGCCGTTCAGCATCGGCCAGCAGCGCTTTGGTGGCAGCCACCGGCTCGGCGACACCTTCCTCAGCCACATGCAAGGCGACATCGGGAAGCTCGGTAAGATTGGGCTCGATGCGCGCAGCACCTGCGCGGTCGACGCGCTCGATGCCGTAGCCCCAGGATGAATACCCTGTGGCATAGGCTTCCATGTCGGCCGCCGACAGATCCCAGCGCAGGCCGCCGCACCAACTCAGAGGAAGGCCGGGCAGGTCCTGCGCCAGCCGCGTCCATTCGGCCATCGCGCGGGTGCGCAGCCGGAAATACGGCTCCGGATTGCCCCAGCTGGCATTGATCCAGGCGAATGAGTTTGGCGTCGCGACGCCACCGGGAGCGCTGTCGGCGATCACCGTCACTTGCGCACCCGCTCTGCTCAGATGCCAGGCGATGGAGGCGCCGATGATGCCGGCGCCGATGACGATCACTTCTTTCGGGGCGCGCATGCCTCCTCCTCTGCCTCGTGATTCCTGACGGACGCTCACCCAAGTGCCATCCTGGCAGCCGCTTGCCAACATCGCGCAGCGCGAAATATGCGGCAATGCGCTGGCCGGAGCCATAGCATGACTGAGCTGCATGCTCTGACGGTGAGGCGGCGATCAGCAGCGTCCGCGCCGCCAGACCGGTCGACAGCCCGGCACTGCGCTGCTAGAAGCCCGGCCTGTCACACGGAAATCCCAGAGAATGCCCGAAGCAATAGAAGAAGAAGTGGCGCGCCGCCGCACCTTCGCGATCATCGCGCACCCGGACGCCGGCAAGACGACGCTCACCGAAAAGCTGCTGCTGTTTGGCGGCGCTATCCAGCTTGCCGGCGAGGTCAAGGCCAAGAAGGACAAGATCCAGACGCGGTCCGACTGGATGAAGATCGAGCGCGAGCGCGGCATTTCGGTCGTCACTTCGGTGATGACCTTCGAGTATGAGGACAATGTCTTCAACCTGCTTGACACGCCCGGGCACGAGGATTTCGCTGACGATACCTACCGCACGCTGTCGGCGGTCGACTCGGCCGTCATGGTCATCGACGCCGCCAAGGGCATCGAGCCGCGCACGCTGAAACTTTTCGAGGTCTGCCGGCTGCGCGATATCCCGATCATCACCTTCGTCAACAAGATGGACCGCGAAAGCCGCGATCCGTTCGAGATTTTGGACGAGATCGAGCAGAAGCTGGCGCTGGACACCGCGCCGATCACCTGGCCGATCGGCCGCGGCAAGACGTTCTCCGGCACCTACCATCTGGCGCTGAACGCCGTGCGCCGGGGCGATGCCGAAAAGGACCGCACGCCGGTCAACGGTCCCGATTCCAACCGCGTCGCCGGCCTGTTGCCGGAAAACGAGCGAGAAGCTTTCATCGAGGAGCTGGAACTGGCGCGCGGCGCCTGCCGGCCGCTCGACATCGAAGCCTTCCGCGAGGGCCATCTGACGCCGGTCTATTTCGGCTCGGCGCTGCGCAACTATGGCGTCCGCGACCTGATCGAGGCGCTCGGTGCGTTTGGGCCGCCGCCGCGCGCGCAGGAGGCAGATACTCGCAAGGTCGAGGCGACCGAAGAGAAGATGACGTCCTTCGTCTTCAAGATCCAGGCCAATATGGACCCTAACCACCGCGACCGTATCGCCTTCGTCCGCGTCTGCTCGGGCAAGCTCGAGCGCGGCATGAAGGCCAAGCTGGTGCGCACGGGCAAGCCGATGTCGCTGTCGGCGCCGCAGTTCTTTTTCGCCCGCACCCGCGTCACCGCCGACGAGGCCTTTGCCGGCGATGTCGTCGGCATCCCCAACCACGGCACGCTGCGCATCGGCGACACGCTGACCGAAGGCGAGGAGATCCTGTTCCGCGGCGTGCCGAATTTCGCGCCGGAAATCCTGCGCCGCGTGCGCCTTGGCGACGCGATGAAGGCCAAGAAGCTCAAGGAAGCGCTGCACCAGATGGCCGAGGAGGGCGTCGTGCAGCTGTTCTCGCCGGAGGACGGCTCGCCGGCCATCGTCGGCGTCGTTGGCGCGCTGCAGCTCGACGTGCTGAAGGAGCGGCTGAACTTCGAATACACGCTGCCGGTCGAATTCGAGATGTCGCGGTTTTCGGTCTGCCGCTGGATATCGGCCGACGACAAGGCCGAGGTGCTTCGCTTTATCGAGGCACATCGCGGCGACATCGCCCGCGATCTCGACAACGATCCGGTGTTTCTGGCCCAGCACGCCTTCTCGCTCAACTACGAAGCCGAGCGCTGGAAGGCGATCAAGTTTGCCACGATCAAGGACTATCAGGTCCGCGACAAGGCGGCATAGACGCTGACTTCCCCTTCTCCCCTTGCGGGAGAAGGTGTCACCGAAGGCGACGGATGAGGGGGTCCAGGGAACGCCGACGCCTCACTTCGCTGGAGCACCCCTCAACCGTCTTGGCGCTGCGCGCCAATCCACCTTCTCCCACAGGGGAAGATCGCCTTTGCTCACCCCCTCGCCGCTTCCTCGATCTTGGCGATGTCGATCTTGCTCATCTGCATCATCGCCGACATCACCCGGCCGGCCTTGGCCCGGTCCGGATCCAGAAGCAGGCGCGGCAGTTGCTCCGGAACGACCTGCCAGGAGACGCCGAATTTGTCCTTCAGCCAGCTGCATTGCGACGGTTCGCCGCCGCCTTCGATGAGCCTGTCCCAGAAATAATCGACCTCTTCCTGCGTCTTGCAGTCGATCGACTGCGACATCGCTTCGGTGTGCTTGAATTGCGGTCCGCCATTGAGCGCCTGGAACTGCACCCCGTCGAGTTCGAACGTGGTCACCAGCACTTTGCCTTCGCCGGCATGGCCTTCGGGCCAACGCATCACGCTCAGCACCTTCGAATTCTTGAAGATGGACACGTAGAAATTCATGGCCTCTTCGGCCTGGTCGTCGAACCACAGGCAGGTGGTGATCTTTTGCATGTCGTGCTCCTCGGGTTGCTCTCTGCTGTTACAGGGAAACGGCTGACTCCGGGAATGGTGCCATTCCTTGCCGTCTGCCCCAAGGACGGTCATGCGCCGCGCGATCCGACAGCGGCCTGCAATTTTTTTCGGCATCCGGGTTTTCGTGGAATCTGGCGCATTGCAAAATTGTGGCCAGACCGGGCTTGCGCGTCTATAACGCCTGCGGTCCGAATTCAGCTCCGCCGCGCCAGTCTTCGGCTGCGGCCAGCCACCAAGGAAAAAACATGCCTGCCTATCGCTCCCGCACCACCACCCATGGCCGCAACATGGCCGGCGCCCGCGGCCTCTGGCGCGCCACCGGCATGAAGGACAGCGATTTCGGCAAGCCGATCATCGCGGTGGTCAATTCCTTCACCCAGTTCGTGCCGGGCCACGTCCATTTGAAGGACCTCGGCCAGCTGGTCGCGCGCGAGATCGAGAAGGCCGGCGGCGTTGCCAAGGAATTCAACACCATCGCCGTCGATGACGGCATCGCCATGGGTCATGACGGCATGCTCTATTCGCTGCCGTCGCGCGAGCTGATCGCCGATTCCGTCGAATACATGGTCAACGCCCACTGTGCCGACGCCATGGTCTGCATCTCCAATTGCGACAAGATCACCCCAGGCATGCTGATGGCATCGCTGCGCCTCAACATCCCGACCGTCTTCGTTTCCGGCGGTCCGATGGAAGCCGGCAAGGTGGTGCTGGCCGGCAAGACGCAGGCGCTCGACCTGGTCGACGCCATGGTGGCGGCCGCCGACGACAGGATCTCCGACGAGGACGTCAAGATCATCGAGCGCTCGGCCTGCCCGACCTGCGGCTCCTGCTCGGGTATGTTCACCGCCAATTCGATGAATTGTCTGACCGAGGCGCTTGGCCTGTCGCTGCCGGGCAACGGCTCGACGCTGGCCACGCATGCCGACCGCAAGCGGCTTTTCGTCGAGGCCGGCCACCTGATCGTCGATCTCGCCCAGCGCTATTATGAGCAGGACGACGAAACCGCGCTTCCGCGCAACATCGCCTCGAAGGGCGCCTTCGAGAACGCCATGACGTTGGACATCGCCATGGGAGGCTCAACCAACACCGTGCTGCATATTCTCGCCGCCGCCCATGAGGGCGAAATCGATTTCGATCAGGACGACATCGACGCGCTGTCGCGCAAGGTGCCGGTGCTGTGCAAGGTTGCTCCAGCCAAGTCCGACGTCCACATGGAAGACGTTCACCGCGCCGGCGGCATCATGGCGATCCTCGGCCAGCTCGACAATGCCGGCCTGATCAACCGCGATTTGCCGACCGTGCACACGCGAACCCTGGGTGACGCGCTCGACCATTGGGATATTTCGCGCTCGACAAGCCAGAGCGTGCGCGATTTCTTCCTCGCCGCCCCTGGCGGCGTGCCGACGCAGGTCGCTTTCAGCCAGGACCGCCGCTGGGACGAGCTCGATCTCGACCGCGAGAAAGGCGTTATCCGCTCGGCCGAACATCCCTTTTCTAGGGATGGCGGCCTTGCCGTGCTGAAAGGCAATCTGGCGCTCGACGGTTGCATCGTGAAGACGGCCGGCGTCGACGAATCGATCCTGAAATTCACCGGCCCGGCCCGCGTGTTCGAAAGTCAGGACGCCAGCGTCAAGGCGATCCTGTCGAACGAGATCAAGGCCGGCGATGTCGTCGTCATCCGCTATGAGGGGCCGCGCGGCGGCCCCGGCATGCAGGAGATGCTCTATCCGACCAGCTATCTGAAGTCGAAGGGCCTCGGCAAGGCCTGCGCGCTGGTCACCGACGGCCGCTTCTCCGGCGGCACGTCGGGCCTGTCGATCGGCCATGCGTCGCCGGAAGCCGCCGAAGGCGGGCTGATCGGATTGGTGCAGGAGGGCGACACGATCGAGATCGACATCCCGAACCGCAGCATCCGCCTTGCTGTAGATGATGCAGAAATCACTGCCCGCCGGGTGGCGATGGAGGCCAAGGGCGCCCTGGCCTGGAAGCCAGAGGAAAAGCGCAAACGCAAGGTGACGACCGCCTTGCGCGCCTATGCCGCGATGGCCACCAGCGCGGCCAAGGGCGCTGTCAGGTTCGTGCCGGAATAAATTAGGCTGCGGCGGCCCCTACCTCCCCCTTGTGGGGAGGTCGGACCGAAGGTCCGGGTGGGGGTCGGCGCCGCCCCACCCCGCTGCTTCGCAGCGACCCTCCCCACAAGGGGGAGGGTAAGCTCATCTCACGGCATCAGCTGGTACTCATAAAGCTTCTGATAGAGCCCGCCCTGCTTGAGCAAGGTCTTGTGCGGGCCGCTTTCCACCACCTTGCCGGCTTCGAGCACCACGATCGTGTCGGCCTGGTGCACGGTCGACAGACGATGCGCGATGACGATCGTCGTGCGCCCTTCCATCAATTGCTGCAGCGCATCTCGGAAAAGCGCTTCCGACTCGGCGTCGAGCGCGCTGGTCGCTTCGTCCAGCAGCAGGATTTCGGCGTTGCGCAGCATGGCGCGCGCGATCGAGATGCGCTGGCGCTGGCCGCCGGACAGCAGCGCGCCGTTTTCGCCCACCTCGGTGTCGTAGCCTTTCGCCTGCGCGCTGATGAAGTCATGCGCGTTGGCCGCCTTGGCTGCGGCGATCACCTCTTCGTCGGTCGCGTCCTGACGTCCAAGCCGGATGTTGTGCATGATCGTGCCGGCAAACAGGAATGTGTCCTGGCTGACATAGGCGATCTTTTCCCGCAGCGACGCCAGCGTCGCTTGGGAAATGTCCTGGCCGTCGAACAGCACCTTGCCGCTCTGCGGATCGTACATGCGCATGATCAGGTTCAGAACAGTCGACTTGCCGCCGCCGGAAGGCCCGACCAGCGCCGTCATCTTGCCGGGCGCAAGGGTCAGGTCGAACCGGTCCAGCACCGGCGGGCCATTCTGGTAGGCGAAGCTGACGGCGTCGAACCGGATCTCGCCCGGTCCGGCCAGAAGCGGCCTCGCGTCCGGCTTCTCGGCCAGAGTCAGCGGCTGGTCGGCGAGCTCGAACATCATGCGCACGCCGACAATGCCGCTTTCCAGGGATATGCGCACGCGCGCAAGGCGCTTTGCCGGCTCATAGGCAAACAGGAGCGCCCCGATAAAGGCCATGATGTTTCCCGGCATCTGGCCGCCCTGCAAGACCAGGAAGCCGCTGACGAAGATGGCACCGGCGATTGCCAGTCCGGCCAGCGTCTCCATCACCGGGCTTGTCGCCGCCTCCAGCGTCGCGATGTTGTTGGCGCGGGTCTCGACGTCCGACACGGCCTTGAACATGCGGTTGCGCATTGCGCCTTCGAGGTTGAAGGATTTGACGACGCGGACGCCGATTGCGGTTTCCTGCATCACCTGCACGATCTGGCCGACCGAGCGAAACTCCATCGCGGCAATCTTACGGACGCGCTTCAAGATGTGGTTGACGCCGTATATGGCGACTGGCCCGACGACGAAGCAGATTAGAGACAGGGCTGGCTGCTGCCAGACCATGACCCCCACCAGGACAACCAGCGACACCAGGTCGCGCACATAGGACGTTACAACGAGGTCGAGCACGTTGCGCGCCGCCTGGGCATTGTTGGTCATGCGGGTGATCAGGTCGGATGACGAGGTCGAATGGTAGAATTCGATGCCTTGCGCCAGGACGCGGTCGTAGATCTTGCGCTGACGGTCGGCGATGATGGCGTTGCCGACCCGGCTCATGAAATAGGCCTGGATGAAATTGGCGAGGCCCTTGAGGATGAAGATCGTGGCAACCCCCGCCGCAATCAGGTTGACCCTGTCAATCCGCTTGAAGACCACGAATTCGTCGGTGATCTCTTTGAGGATCCAGGCGCTGGCGCCGGTCGTGGCGGCCACCACAAGCATCGACAAGATCGCGGCACCGTAGCCAAACCTGTGCTGGTAAAAGGATTCCCGAAGCAGCCTCGCAACGAGGCGCTGGTTTTCCGTCGAGCGGAAGAAACGAAACAAACGGCGGATCCTTGAAACCGGGACAACGAAGGCGGCTTATAGAGGGAGTTGCGGCCGGATGGAACCATCCGCGGCCGCCGCGGACAAACCGCTGTTGCAAGCGGCATCGACGGGATGCGATTTTCAGCCTCGGCTACATCAGATGATTCTTTTGACGGGATGACGACAGATGGATTTCGACCTTATCGTTCGCGGCGGCACACTGCCTGATGGCAGGGTCGCCGACATCGGCATCAGCGGTGAGACGATCGCGGCGATCGAGCCCACCCTGCAGGGTTCCGCGCGGACCGAGGTTGACGCCCGTGGCAATCTGGTTTCACCGCCCTTCGTCGATCCGCATTTCCATATGGACGCGACGCTCTCCTACGGCATTCCGCGCATCAACGCGTCGGGCACGCTGCTCGAAGGCATTTCGCTGTGGGGCGAATTGAAGCCGCTTTTGACGCATGAGGCGGTGCGCGACCGCGCGCTTGCCTATTGCGACTGGGCGGTGTCGATGGGCCTGCTCGCCATCCGCACCCATGTCGATGTCTGCGACGACAGGCTGCTGGCGGTAGAGGCGCTGCTCGAGGTCAAGAAGACGGTGGCCCCCTACATCGATCTGCAACTGGTCGCCTTTCCGCAGGACGGGTTTTATCGCTCGCCGACGGCACGGGAGAACACCATCCGCGCGTTGGACATGGGCGTCGATATTGTCGGCGGCATCCCGCATTTCGAGCGCACCATGGCCGACGGCACGCGCTCGGTAACGGAGCTGTGCGAGATTGCGGCCAGACGCGGCCTGACGGTCGACCTGCATTGCGACGAGACCGACGATCCGCTGTCGCGTCATATCGAACAGCTGGCCTATGAAACGCAGCGCCTTGGGCTGCAGGGCAAGGTCGCCGGCTCGCACCTCACCTCGATGCATTCGATGGACAATTACTACGTCTCGAAGCTGCTGCCGCTGATCGCCGAAGCCGGTGTCTCGGCCATCCCCAATCCGCTGATCAACATCATGCTGCAGGGCCGCCATGACACCTTCCCGAAGCGCCGGGGTATGACTCGGGTCAAGGAAATGCAGGCGCTCGGCATCCGCGTCGGCTGGGGCCAGGATTGCGTGCTCGATCCCTGGTATTCGCTGGGCACCGCCGACATGCTCGATGTCGCCTTCATGGGCCTGCATGTCGCGCAAATGTCGAGCCCGGCCGACATGGCGCGCTGCTTCGACATGGTCACCAACGTCAATGCGTCGATCATGGGGCTCGATCATCTCGGCCTCGCGGTCGGCAAGCGCGCCAGCCTCGTCGTCCTCGACGCCGGCAATCCGATCGAGGCCTTGCGCCTGCGCGCCGAGCGCCTTTGCGTCATCGCCAGGGGCAAGGTGGTGGCGGAGCGGACGAAGCAGGAGACCAGGCTGTCCATCGACGGAAGGCCGGCAATGGTGAACCGGCGGCATCAGGCCCAATAGGACGCCGCATCTGCATCAAGGTTCACCGCTTCGTCTGTCCGCAAATAAATCTACAATGAAACTCCACTTTTATGCCGAGGAGGATTTCATGTGGCGCAATACTGTGATGGCTGTGGCGTTGACGGCGCTTTGCACGGGCTGCACGACGATGACGGCTGAGGACCGCCGCGCCGCCGACGAAGCGAAATGCCGGTCCTACGGCTTTCTCAAGAAGAATGACGCCTTTGCCGAATGCCTGCAGCGCATCGACCTCGATCGGCGCGCGGAGCTGAGAAACACACCGGCTTTCGATCCCTGGGACCGGCCGGTGATCTATCGGCCGATCATTCTGCGGCCGCAGCCGAAATAGTCCGGAACCGGGCAGATCCAGCCGAATCCCGGCGCTGGTCTTACCCATCGCCCGAATTCTCCTCGTCAAAGCAGCCGCTTCCGTCTACGACGCGGCTTACGCAAGGGAGGAATCGGGATCGGCATGACGCAGCCCGTGGCGCAGAATTCGACGATCAGGAACGTGCTTTTGGCCGGCATTCTGCTGATGCTGGCCGGCGACTTCCTGTTTGCGCTGAACGACGCCATGGGCAAGTGGCTGGTCGCCAGCTTTTCCGTCGGCCAGGTCGTGCTGATCCGCTCCATCGGCGCCTTCTTCGTGCTTGGCCCGATGATCGCCCATCAAGGCACGGCCAAGCTGTTTCGCATGGAACGCCTGGAGCTGCAGCTGCTGCGCGTGGTGATGACCACGCTCGACACCGCGCTCTTCTATGCCGCCGTGGTCTATCTGCCGCTTGCCGATGTCATGAGTTTCTACATGGCCGGGCCGATCTACGTTGCGGCACTCTCGCACCTCTTGCTTGGCGAAAAGGTCGGCTGGCGCCGCTGGATGGCGATCCTGCTCGGCTTCTGCGGTGTGCTGATCATGCTGAAACCGTCCTCGGCGGCGTTCTCGCTGTCATCGGGCTTTGCGCTGGTGGGCAGCATCTCCTTCGCCTTCGCCATCATCCTCAACCGCCGGCTGCGCGGCACCAGCGACACCAATCTGGTGACATGGCAGACCATCGGCACGCTGCTGGTCGGCGGTGTGCTGACCATCGGCGCCTGGCAGACGCCGTCGGCGCTCGATTTTGGTGCTATGCTGCTGCTCGGTATCGTCTCCTGCGGCGCGCATCTGATGATCACCAGGGCGCTCAAGCTGGCGCCGGCCTCGACGCTGGCGCCGCTGCACTACACGCTGCTGTTGTGGGCGGTGGTCTTCGGGCTGGTGTTCTTCGGCGACGTTCCAGGCCCGCGCATCCTGATCGGCTCGGGCATCGTCGTTCTGGCCGGCCTGTTCATCTTCCACCGCCAGAAAGTGGTCGAGACCACCGTGCCGCCCGAAAACGTGCCGAAGGGCGTCAATTAGTCCAGGCTCAGCCCCGACGTATGGTCGCCAGATGCCGTGAAAATTCGGACGTCTCCATCAGCGCCTTGCAGCGCGCAAACCGCCCGTCGGCATAGGCGCGAAAATCATCGACCGGATTGTCGTTGGCAAGCTGGATCAGCCCCCACAGCGTCCACAACAGATCGCACATCGCCTTGTAGATGACGATGCGGCCGTGCTCCGCCGGCTTGGCCTCGCCGCCGAAATAGGCGCGCATCATATCTTCGTCCTGCGCCATGTCGAATTTGCCTTCCACGCTGAGGTCGCCGAGGTCCCAGAGCGGATCGTTCATGCCCGAATATTCCCAGTCGACGATCCACATCCGCTCGCCGGTGTCGAGGAAGTTCTCGCACAGCGGATCGCAGTGGCAGGCGACGAGCGGCAGCGGATGGGCGGCCAGCGCCGACCGCACTGTCTCGGCCTCGCGGACCACGTCATGATAGCCGGCGGGCAGGGCAACATCCTTCGTCGACAGCACCTTGAGATAGTCGTCGAGCATCGCAAACAGTTCGAAGCGGAAGGGAAACACCGCACCGGAATTGTACAGCTTGCGGAAGGCCTCGCCGGCGCGGGCTGGGCTGGCCGGCCGTGTCTTGAATTTTTCCGGCGACATCGTCTCGGCGTCGGCGATGAAGCGCGTCACCATGATGCCGGTGCCGGGGTCGACATGCAGCACCTCGGGACTGACCCCTGCCTTTGCCGCTTCGCGCGCAGCCACCGCCTCGTTGGCGCGGTTGATGTATTCCTCGGTGCCCCTGCCGGGAATGCGCAGGCAGAACTCGCCGGCCTTGAAGACCAGATTGGTGAGACCGCCGAGCCGCTCGATCGGCCCGGTGTAGCCGGCCAGCATCGGAATGGTGTTCAGTGCCGCACGCGCTTCGTCTGTCACCATGCCCGCGCCCCCCGCGCTGTTATTTGTCGCAGCGACGGTTCCACAATTTTCGTGGTTTGGCTATCATCACTGCGAGACCAATGCATGTCGCCCAAAAGTGACCTCGGTTTTGGGAGAACGACATGCATAAAACAAAGACCTAAAGCGGGTCGCGTGAATCCGTTCAGACGCGACACGCTTTAGGGATTGGCGGACAGGACAAAAGTGGCGGACAGCAAACATCAGGGCGCGCTTGCCGAGGCCTACGCGGCGAAGCGGCCGGAGGAAGTCGCGGCACTCTACGACCGCTGGTCGCAGACCTATGACGCCGACATGTCGGCCGCCGGCTACCGCCATCCGACGATCTGCCTTGCGCTGCTGGCCCGCCATCTGCCGCGCGGGGCCGCACCGCTGCTCGATGCCGGGGCCGGCACCGGGCTCATCGGCGAATGGTTGAACATTGTCGGTTATCCCCAGGTCGAGGCGCTCGACATTTCACAAGGCATGCTGGATCAGGCGGCGCGCAAGGGCGTCTATTCGGCGCTTCATTGCCTGGCGCTGGGCGGACAACTGCCGTTCTCGGACGACGCCTATGCCGGCATCATCTCGGCCGGCGTCTTCACCTCCGGCCATGTCGGCACTGAGGGGCTGGACGAACTGATCCGCATCTGCCGGCCGGGTGGGGTGATCGTGCTGACGATCAAGAACACGCTGTGGGATCAGGGCTTTGCCGCGCGCATCGCCGAGCTCGAGGCGCAAGGCCTCGTCACCCGCGTCGAGGAAACGCGGCCTTACGTCTCGATGCCGGGCGAGGCCGACACCGTGCCTAGCCGCGGTCTCGCTTTGCGCGTGAACTAGGCTTTTACTCTCTCCGCTGCCGGGTCGTACATCGGCTCGAGATGGATCTTTGCCGGCGTGCGTTCCATAGCCACCACCAGCTCATAGTCGCCCGAGGTGAGGAAATCGTCGCTGACCCCGTCGGCATTGCGCACATAGCCGTAGCCGATGTTCTTGCCCAGCGTGTAGCCGTAACCGCCGCTGCTGAGATAACCGACCGGCTCGCCATTGCGCAGGATGGTTTCGCGACCGAGCAGCACGATCTCGGGATCGTCGACCGTGAAGCCGGCAAAGCGTTTCTTCAGTGCCGTGCCGCTGGTCCTCTCGAGCGCGCGCCGTCCGATGAAATCCGTGTTCTTGCGCAGCTTGACCGCCCAGCCGAGCCCGCCTTCCTGCGGCGTATCGTTTGGGGTGATGTCGGAGCCCCAGGCGCGGTAGCCCTTTTCCAGCCGCAGCGATTCCAGCGCCCGATAGCCGACAGGGCGGATATCATGCTCCTTGCCGGCTGCCATCAGCACGTCGAAGACTTCGCCGGTTGCCGCGATCGGCACATGCAGTTCCCAGCCGAGCTCGCCGACATAGGTGACGCGCAACGCCCGAACTGTGTGGCCGGCGATGGCAATCTCACGCACGTGGCCGAACGGGAATGCCGCGTTCGACACATCGGCTTCGGTCACGGCCGAAAGCACGTCGCGCGCCCGGGGACCCATCAGCGACAGCGTGCCGAAGTCCTCGGTGACATCGACAAGCGTGGCATTGAGCCCCTCGCCGATATGGTCGCTGATCCACGAGGAATCATGCGTGCGGAAGCCTGTGCCGGTGACGATGTAGAACTTCTCTTCGGCCAGCCGCGCCACCGTCAAGTCGGCCTCGATGCCGCCGCGCGTGTTGAGAAGCTGCGTGTAGGTCAGCCGGCCGGCCGGCTTGCTGACGTCGTTGGCGCAGATCCAGTCCAGCGCCTTCAGCGCGTCGGGCCCGCTCAGTTCGTATTTGGCGAAGGACGATTGATCGAAGATGCCGACCTTCTCACGCACGTGCCGGTGTTCATCGCCGACCGCCGCGAACCAGTTCTGCCGCCCCATCGAATAGATGTCCTGCGGCTCGACGCCTTGCGGTGCGAACCAGTTCGGCCGCTCCCAGCCGAGCTTCGAGCCGAACACGGCGCGCTGCTGTTTCAGCCTGTCGTAGAGCGGTGAGACGATGCGCGGCCTCCCGCTGGCATACTCCTCATGCGGGAAGCCGATCGTGTAATGCTTGCCATAGGCTTCCAACGTGCGGTCGCAGACCCACTGCCGGTCGCGGTGCAGGTTGGAAAAGCGCCGGATGTCGACCACCCACAGGTCGAGCGGCGCCTCGCCATCGACCACCCACTGCGCCAACACCCAGCCGGCGCCGCCACCCGAGGCGATGCCGAAGGCGTTGAAGCCGGCGCCGACGAACATGTTGGCGCATTCGGGCGCTGTGCCGAGGATGAAATTGCCGTCCGGCGTAAAACTCTCCGGCCCGTTGATCATCTGCTTGACGCCGACGGTTTCCAGCGCCGGCACGCGCGCGATCGCTTGGCTCATGTGCTGCTCGAAATGGTCGTAGTCATCGTCGAACAGCCGGAACTCCCAATCGTCGGGCACATCGCCCCCGGGAAGATCAGTCGTCCAGGCCTGCGGGTTCGGCTCGTAGCCGCCCATCACCAGCCCGCCGACCTCTTCCTTGAAATAGGTGCGCCGGTCCGGGTCGCGGATGGTCGGCGCGTCGGTCGCCAGTCCGTCGATCTTCTCGGTGATGATGTACTGGTGCTTCACCGGCTGCAGCGGCACGTTGATGCCGGCCATGGCGCCGACCTGCCGCGCCCATTGGCCGGCGCAGTTGACCACCTTGTCGCAGGCGATGTCACCCTTGCTGGTCTTCACCACCGTGATGCGGCCGTCCTTCATCTCGAAGCCGGTGACGCGGACATCCTCGAACAGTTTGGCGCCATGCATGCGCGCGCCCTTGGCCAATGACTGCGTGATGTCGGAGGGGCTCGCCTGGCCATCGGTCGGCAGCCAGGAGGCGCCGACGAGATCGCTGGTTTCCAGCAGCGGCCACATTTCCTTGACCTGTGCCGGCGACAGCAATTGCATGTCCATGCCGAAGCTTTTTGCCGTCGTTGCCAGCCTTTTGTACTCGGTCCAGCGGTCGGCATTGGTGGCGAGCCTGAGGCACCCGGTCATCTTCCAGCCGGTGGCGAGGCCGGTCTCGGCCTCAAGCCCCTTGTATAGATCGACGGAGTATTTCAGCACGCGGGTGATCGAAGCTGACGAGCGCAGCTGGCCGACAAGGCCGGCGGCGTGCCAGGTCGAGCCCGAGGTCAACTTGCCCTGCTCAAGCAGCACCACATCAGCCTTGTGGTCGCGCGCCAGATGATAGGCTGTCGAACAGCCGATGATGCCGCCGCCGATGACGACGATGGCGGCCTGGCTCGGCAATGTCATGATTTCTGTATCCCGTACTTCGTTCTGTAGTTTTCCAGCGCGCCTTCGAGCCGCGTCAGGTTTTCTTCGGTGTAGGCGACGTAGTCGATGCCGGGCGCGTCGAGATAGAGCTCGGACACCATGCTCCACATCGCCTCGCGCAGCAGCGAGGCGCATTGCATGGCCGCGTGCGAACGGCGGATCGCTTCGTCCGGTTCCTTCATGAAATAGGCGGTCAGGAAGGCGAAGGATTCCTCGTCGCTCATGCCGGCGTTGGAGGCGACGCCTGCGAGATCGAACATCGCCGTGTTGAAGCCGGCGTATTCGAAGTCGATCAGCCACAGCCTGTTGCCGTCGTCGAGAATGTTGGCCGGCAACAGATCATTGTGGCCAAAGACGATCGGCAACAGTTTCTGCGCGCGCTCCAGCTCGTCGGCCAGCGTCAGCAGGCGCGGCAAGTCGCTGCGCTTGCGGCTGCCGCCCTCTTCAAGCGTGCGTGCATAGTCGCGAATGACATGGAACACCCAGAACATGAAGCCGGCGCCGGAAACGTGATTGGGCATCTCCCGGTGGAAGGCGCGCATCAGGGCAGCGACGCGGCCGAGATTGGCGCGTACGTCCTCGGCCAGATAGGTTTTGGCGCCGAGGAACTCCGTCACCAGGATGCCCGGTTCGGCATGGAGCACGGCCGGCGCGAAACCAGCGGCATGCGCCGCCCGCGCGGTCATCACCTCGCGCTCGCGAAAGACATGGTGGAACGGATAGTCCTTGCCGAAGCGCACGACATGCCTTCCGGCTGCGTCCGTGACCACATAATTGGCATTGCTGAGACCGCCCGGCAGCGGCGCAATCTCGATGTTGCCGGTCCAGCAGGGCAGGGCGCGGATGCGGTCTTCGGCAATCACGGAATCATTCCTGGTTTGCTGGGCTTCGACAAGGCGCCATGCACAGCGCGACGGCAGCGGGGTGAAACACAAAAAATCTCGTCGGTGCGGGATGCCAGGATCGGTATCCCGCACCGCACCGACGAGCCCCTTGGCCAGGTTTTTGAGCCCGGCATCCGCCCCCGCGGATCTGAAAATTCCTTGCCCCAGGCATGTTCCAAACGGCCTGGTCAGTGAGTTGCGGCTCTGCCATCACCCTCCCGTGGCTGCTCCGAACTCTTTGTCACGGTTTGGATTTCACGCCGGGGTTGCCCGGTTGTCAACAAAAAGCTGTGACTTTTTTTGGGTGTTTTGCCCGAAAGTATGGGTAATTCCTTTAAAAGCGTTTGAATTACCTTAGAATCGGTCAAAGCGTTACCTCCGGGGAGCCAGATGGCCCAGTCCAAACGACACGGCGAAATCCTGCGGCTATTGCAGGAAGAGGGGACCGTCACCATCGCCAGCCTGGCCGACCGGCTGGGCGTGTCGCTCGAGACTGTGCGCCGCGACGTCAAGCCGCTCACCGGTGACGGCTCTGTCCTCAAGATGCATGGCGCCATCGGCCTGCCGTCGATGATCGGAGAAGCACCGTTCGAGCGGCGCATGCGTGAGAATGCCGACGCCAAGCGTGTCATTGCCCGCATGGTCGCCGCCACCATCCGCGACGGGGAATCGATCATGCTCGACACCGGCACGACGACCTCGTTCCTTGCCCGTGAACTGCTCGGCCACCGGCGCCTGACGGTCGTCACCAACTCGTCGGACATCGCCCGCACGCTGGCCACCATCAACGGCAACAAGGTCTACATGGCCGGCGGCGAGCTGCGCAGTGATTCCGGCGCTGCCTTCGGCGCCTCGGCGATCGACTTCGTCAGTCGCTTCTCGGTCAGCCACGCCATCATTTCCACCGGCGCCATCGATGCGGGGATGGGCGTCATGGATTACGATCTGGAAGAGGCCGAGTTCGCCCGCATGGTGCTATCGCGCGGCCAGCGTTCGCTCGTCATCACCGATCACTCGAAGTTCGGCCGCCTGGGCCTGGTCCAGGTCTGCGGCTTCGACAGCTTTTCCGAACTCGCCACCGACCGCTCGCCGCCGCGCGACATAGCCGCCGCCCTTGCACAGGCCGGCGCGCGGCTCAGCATCGCCGGCGAAGAAGCCGGGTTTTAGCCAAACACCAGCGACTGGTGGGCGCACACGCCCGCAAAGGTACCACCCGATACCGCAAAGGCGATGTTGTGCATCGAGCGTGCCGCGTCGCCGGCGGCGTAGACGCCGGGCACAGTCGTCTGCTGCCTTTCATCGACTGATATCACCGGGCCGAGGAGGCCTTCGGTAAAGCCGCAGCCGAGCTGTTCGGCCAGCGAGCTCGCCATGGTGTTGCGCGGTGCCGTGAACATCGCCCTGACGCCGGCCTTTCTGCCGTCGTCGAGGTGGACGATCAATCCGCCGGAGCCGTCTTCCCGTAGCTCGATGACAGTGGTGGGCTCAAACCGCACCTTTCGGCTCTCCAGCGCGCGCATCTGATCTGTGTCGGGCTCGAACAGGCCATTGCCGAACAGCGTGACATCGCCCCAATCGGCGATCAGCTGTGCCTGATGCAGTGACATCGGACCGGTCGCGAGCACGCCGAGCGGCCCGCCGGAAACTTCGTAACCGTGGCAATAGGGGCAGTGCAGCACGCTCCTGCCCCAGAGCTCGGCAAGCCCGGCAACCTCCGGCAGGATATCGCGCACCCCGGTGGCCAGCACCAATCGTGCGGCGCCGAATGTCTCGTCGCCATCGGTGGTGATCTCGAAATCGCTGCTGCCGGCGGCAACGGCCTTGTCGGCGCGCTCGCTGACAACCCTGGCTGTCGGGTAGGCCAGCAGCTGTCGCCTTGCGTCAGCCAGGATTGCGCCAGGCGCGCGTCCGTCCTGGCCGAGGAAACCGTGCGAATGCTCGGCAAAACGGTTGCGCGGCTGGCCGGCGTCGATCACTAGCACCTTGCGCCCCGCCCGCGCCACCTGGATGGCGGCGGCTAGGCCGGCAAAGCTGCCGCCGACGACGGCAAGATCATACTGCATGGCTGGAGACTCCAATGAGGTCAAAACGGCGGCGGAAATCGGCGGTCAGGTCGGCCAGCGTGATGCGGCTCAGCTTCTCCGCCAGCAGCCTTTCGGCCGCGACGCGAAAATCGTCGAGGACGGCGATCACCGCTTGCTCGACGAGGCAGCCGGGGCTTTCCGGCTCGGTGCTGAACGGCAGCAGCGTCTCGCCAAGCGCTGCGCTGATCTCGGCCAGGGATATTTTCTCGGGCGCCCGCCCGAGCAGCCAGCCGCCGCCATGCCCGCGCGACGAGGTGACGATGCCGGCATCGCGCAAGCCTGCGATGGTACGGCGGACAACGACCGGGTTGGTGTGGATGAAGGTGGCAAGCTGCTCGGAGGTCAGCGCCTGTTCGGGCTTCTCGGCCATGTGGACGAGAATGTGCAGGGTCGAGGAAAGCCGGCTGTTGCGTTTCATGTAACTTAATTAGTTACGATTATTGGAGCCGTCAAGTGTTCGCCGGTCGCCACTTCCCAGCATCGCCTCCGCCGTGTTTAGTCCGGCCATGGCTTTCACCATCCGCCAGTTGCAGTTCTTCATCGCCGTGGCCGAGCAAGGCACGGTCTCGGGCGCCGCGCAGAACCTGTCGATCTCGCAATCGTCGGTCACCGAAGCGATCAAGGAGCTCGAAAGCGATCTCGGCGTCGAACTGTTCGAACGCCATCCGCGCGGCCTCAACATCACCCACAAGGGCCACCAGTTCCTGCGCCACGCGACCAAGATCCTCGCCGACGTTTCCGACGCGCGCCGCTCTTTCTCAGGTGAGCAGGCGGTGGCGGGCGGCCGGCTGCAACTCGGCGTCACCTCGCTGGTCGCCGGCTATGTGCTGTCGGATCTGCTTGCCCGCTACCGCCGCGCCTATCCCGGTGTCGAGGTCTCGGCCATCGAGGACAATGGCGACTACCTCGAACATCTCTTGATCGGCGGCAAGCTCGACATTGCCGTCATGGTCACCTCCAATTTGCGCGACCGCACCGCGTTGCAGTCGGAAATTCTCGAAGTCTCGGCTTACCGGCTGTGGCTGCCGCTCGGCCATCCGCTCGCCAGCGCCGACATCATCAGCATTGGCGACATTGCCTCCGAAACGCTGATCATGCTGACCGTCGACGAGATCGAGGAAAACACCGGCAAGCTGCTGACGGCGATCGGCGCCAGGCCGCATGTCGCTTTCCGCACCCGCTCGGTCGAAGCAGTGCGCAGTCTCGTCGCCACCGGCGCCGGCGTGGCGCTGCTGCCCGACCTCGTCTACCGGCCCTGGTCGCTGGAAGGCGACCGCATCGAATCGCGCGATATTTCGGGCTCCTTGCCGGTGGTGCAGGTCGGTATGGTCTGGCGGCGTGGCTCCGGCCTGCCGCAGGCGGCGCGCGATTTCATCGGCCTTGCCCAGTCGCAGCGGACGGTCCGCCAGCGGCTCTAGAAGATCATCTGTAGACCTATCGGAAAAACCGATATCGCCTTTCTGATAAATGAATTTGCGAAACCGGAAATTTCCAAGCACCTTCCGTTTCAGGGACCAAGCCGCCGGCAGAGCGGCATATGTCCGTTGGACGAGGTGACACTTTTTCAGTCTGCGCGTGACCCTCTAGCGAAAACCGGAACCGGTTTTCGGGGGTCAGGCGCCAAAATGGGAGATCGACGATGAATTCATTCCTGAAGTCATGCACTGCTTTGACGGTCGCGCTGACCTTCTCCGGTCAGGCCGTCGCCCAGGTCAAGGAACTCGGCAAGGGCGAAGGTCAGGTCAACATCGTGGCCTGGCCGGGCTATATCGAGCGCGGTGAAACCGACAAGGGCTATGACTGGGTGACCTCCTTCGAGAAGGAGAGCGGCTGCAAGGTCAACGTCAAGACCGCCAACACCTCGGACGAGATGGTCTCGCTGATGAACGAGGGTGGTTTCGACCTCGTCACCGCTTCAGGAGATGCCTCGCTGCGCCTCGTTGCCGGCAAGCGCGTGCAGCCGATCAACACCGATCTGATCCCAAGCTGGAAGACGGTCGACGAGCGCCTCAAGGACGCACCGTGGTTCACCGTTGGCGGCGTCCACTACGGCGTTCCCTACCAGTGGGGTCCGAATGTCCTGATGTACAACACCGACGTCTTCAAGGAGGCTCCCAAGAGCTGGAACGTCGTGTTTGAAGAAATGAAGCTGCCGGACGGCAAGTCCAACAAGGGCCGCGTCCAGGCCTATGACGGGCCGATCCACATCGCCGATGCCGCCAACTATCTGATCTCCCACAAGCCGGAACTCGGCATCAAGGATCCCTACGAACTGACCGAGGACCAGTACAAGGCGGCGCTTGACCTGCTGCGCGTCCAGCGCACGCTGGTCGGCCGCTACTGGCATGACGCCGCCATCCAGGTCGACGATTTCCAGAACGAGGGCGTCGTCGCTTCCGGCTCGTGGCCTTTCCAGGTCAACACGCTGGTCGCCGCCAAGAAGCCGATCGCGTCCACCATTCCGGAGGAGGGCGCGACCGGTTGGGCCGACACCACGATGATGGAGGCCGACTCGGCCAACCCCAACTGCGCCTATATGTGGATGGAACATTCGCTGTCGCCCAAGGTGCAGGGCGATGTCTCGGCCTGGTTCGGTTCGCTGCCCGTCGTGCCCGCCGCCTGCAAGGGCAATGAGCTTTTGACCGACGAGGGCTGCAAGACCAACGGCTACGAGAATTTCGAGAAGATCAAGTTCTGGAAGACGCCGGTGTCGAAATGCACCACTCAGAACGATCAGTGCGTGCCCTACTACCGCTGGGTGTCGGACTATATCGGCGTCATCGGCGGGCGGTGATTTTTCTTACCCTCCCCCTTGTGGGGAGGGTCGACGCATAGCGTCGGGGTGGGGTGTGAGGCACCCCCACCCGCGGCTTTGCCGCGACCTCCCCACAAGGGGAGGTAGGACGTCGCGCGACATCAACACATCAAACCGGCAACGGACTGACAGCCCATGACCTCCGCCGTCTCCTTCCAGAAAGCCTCGCGCCATTTCGGCAGCGTGCGCGCTGTCGACGCTGTCGATCTCGACATCGTGCCCGGCGAGTTCTTCGCCATGCTGGGGCCGTCCGGTTCCGGCAAGACCACCTGCCTGCGCCTCATCGCCGGCTTCGAGCAGCCGACATCGGGCTCGATCTCGATCTTCGGCGAACGCGCCGAGGGCGTGCCGCCCTATCGCCGCAACGTCAACACCGTGTTCCAGGACTATGCGCTGTTCCCGCATCTCAACGTGCTCGACAACGTCGCCTACGGGCTGATGGTCAAGGGCGTCGGCAAGGCTCAGCGGCACAAGGCGGCGGAAGAGGCGCTGTCACTGGTGCGGCTGCCCGGCTATGGCACTCGCCGCCCCGGCCAGCTTTCCGGCGGCCAGCGCCAGCGCGTCGCACTCGCCCGTGCACTGGTCAACCAGCCCAAGGTGCTGTTGCTCGACGAGCCGCTCGGCGCGCTCGACCTCAAATTGCGCGAGAACATGCAGGAGGAGCTGAAGTCGCTGCAGAAGGCGCTCGGCATCACCTTTGTCTTCGTCACCCACGACCAGGGCGAGGCGCTGTCGATGGCCGACCGCGTCGCCGTGTTCAACGATGGCAAGATCATGCAGATCGGCACGCCAGAGGATATTTATCAGCGGCCGAAGACCCGCTTCGTCGCCGATTTCGTCGGCTCCTCCAATGTGCTGCCGCCGGACTTCGTCCAGCGCTATTCCGGCCAGCATCGCTGGGGCAGCCTGCGTCCCGAATCCATTCGCGTCGGTCGCGCGGCCAGTGGCGAAGGCGTGTCCGCCCGCCTCGTCTCGACCAATTATCTCGGCGCCACGACGAAACTGTCGCTCGATGCCGACGGGCTGCGGCTGCACGCCATCGTGCCGGCCGGCACGGCTTTGCCGGCAGAAGGCGAGGCGGTCGTGCTCACCTTCAACCGCGAGCACCTGCATTTGATGGATGAGCCGGCATGAGGATGGTTTGCGCGCAGCGCCCCCCTCTGTCCTGCCGGACATCTCCCCCTCTAGGGGGGAGATTGGCAGTTTCTCGGCCTCGCCAACTCTGTAGCCTTGGCGACTGGCGAAACCAGAAGGGACAGCCAATCTCCCCCCTAGAGGGGGAGATGTCCGGCAGGACAGAGGGGGGCGCGAAGGATCGCGGCCTCTCGCATAGTCTCCGCCAAGACAGAGCGGTGCCATGACGATCGCCGCGCTCAACTCCAATCCTGCACCCGCCATCCTGCCGGGCAGCGGCGGTTTGCGTGGCGCGCTGTCGGACCTTTTCTGGCGCAAGCCGAAGGTCCTGCTGCTGCTCATGCTGCTGCCGCCCGTGCTGTGGCTCGGCATCGTCTATATCGGCTCGCTGTTTGCGCTGCTGGCGCAGAGCTTTTTCTCCATCGACGAGTTTTCCGGCCTCATCAACCGCCAGTTCACCTTGAAGACCTATGGCGACCTGTTGCAGGCCGCCAATCTCGACATCATCCTGCGCACGGTGACGATGGCGGCTCTGGTCACGCTGGCCTCGGCCGTCATCGCCTTCCCCATCGCCTATTATGCGGCGCGTTATGCGCGCGGCCGCTGGAAGGCGCTGTTCTACCTCGGCATCATGCTGCCGCTGTGGTCGAGCTATCTGGTCAAGATCTACGCCTGGAAGCTGATCCTGGCAAAGGAAGGCATCCTCACCTGGCTGTTCGGCAAGCTGCATCTGCAATGGGTGATCGACGCCTGGCTGTCGCTGCCGGTCGTCGGCGGCAATTCGCTGTCGGTGTCGTTCACCGGCACCTTCATCGTCTTCGTCTATGTCTGGCTGCCGTTCATGATCCTGCCCGTACAGGCGGCGCTCGAGCGCGTGCCCGGCAATCTGGTCGAGGCCTCGTCCGACCTCGGCGCTTCGCCCGGCCAGACCTTTCGCAACGTGCTGTTCCCGCTGGCGCTGCCGGGCATCGTCGCCGGGTCGATCTTCACCTTCTCGCTGACGCTCGGCGACTACATCATCCCGCAGATCATCGGCACTTCGCGGCTGTTCATCGGTCAGGCCGTCTATTCGCAGCAAGGCACCGCCGGCAACATCCCGCTCGCCGCCGCCTTCACCGTGGTGCCGATCGTCATCATGGGCTTCTATCTCTGGGGCGCCAAGCGCATGGGGGCTTTCGATGCGCTCTGACGGTTCCCAGTCGGCTCCGCTCAGCCTGAAGATCGCCGCCGCCTGCGGCCTATTGTTCCTGCATCTGCCGATCCTGCTGATCTTCGTCTATGCGTTCACCACCGAGGAGAAGAGTTTTGTCTGGCCGCCGCCCGGCCTGACGACGCAATGGTTCGCCGTTACCTGGAACCGGCCGGATGTCTGGCAGGCGCTGTCGCTGTCGGTCAGGGTTGCCGCGATCTCGACCGCGATTGCTTTGGTCCTCGGCACGCTCTGTTCGGCGGCGGTGTCGCGGACAAAGTTCTTCGGCCGCGAAACCATCTCGCTGCTGGTCATCCTGCCGATCGCGCTGCCCGGCATCATCACCGGCATCGCGCTGCGCTCGGCCTTTTCGCTGGCCGACATCCCGTTCTCGTTCTGGACGATCGTGCTTGGCCACGCCACCTTCTGCGTCGTCGTCGTCTACAACAACGCCGTCGCCCGTTTCCGCCGCACCTCCGGCTCGATGATCGAGGCATCGATGGATCTCGGCGCCGATGGCTTCCAGACCTTCCGCCATGTCGTGCTGCCCAACATTGCCACGGCGCTGCTTGCCGGCGGCATGCTGGCCTTCGCGCTGTCCTTCGACGAGGTGATCGTCACCACCTTCACCGCCGGCCAGCAGCAGACGTTGCCGATCTGGATGCTGGAAGAGCTGATTCGTCCGCGCCAGCGCCCGGTCACCAATGTCGTCGCCATGGTCGTGGTGCTGGTGACGCTGCTGCCGATCCTTGCCGCCTATTACCTCACCCGCGACGGCGACCAGATCGCTGGAAGTGGGAAATGAAAAACAGCGAATAGGGAGTAGCGAATAGCGAATAGGGAAGATCGACGGTCAAACCCTATTCGCTATTCGCTACTCGCTACTCGCTCCTGTTAAGGGAGAACCTACATGGACACCCAGATGCTGATCGGCTCGAGATTCGAGAAGGGCACCGAGACCGAGGAACCGATCCTCAATCCAAAGACCGGGGCGACCATCCTCAACCTGCCCGAGGCCAGCCAGGCACAGATCGAGGCGGCGGTCACTGCCGCCGAACAGGCATTCGTCTCGTGGTCGCGCACCACGCCGGCGCAGCGCTCCGGCTATCTCCTGAAGATCGCCGACCGCATCGAGGCCAACGCGCAGGAGTTCGCCACGCTCGAGGCGCTCAACTGCGGCAAGCCGATCAACGCCGTGCTCAATGACGAAATCCCGGCCATCGTCGACTGTTACCGCTTCTTTGCCGGCGCCGTCCGCTCGATGCCGGGCGTCGTCGCCGGCGAATACATTCCCGGCCACACCTCGATGGTTCGCCGCGATCCCATCGGCATCGTCGCTTCCATCGCGCCATGGAACTATCCGCTGATGATGATGGCCTGGAAATTGGCGCCGGCGATCGCCGGCGGCAACACCGTCGTCTTCAAGCCGTCCGAGCAGACACCGCTGACGGCGCTGAAGCTTGCCAAGATACTTGCGGAAATCCTGCCGGAAGGCGTGGTCAATGTCGTGCTCGGCCGCGGCGACAGTGTCGGCAACACGCTGATCAACCATCCCAAGGTCAACATGATCTCGATCACCGGCGATGTCGCCACCGGCAAGAAGGTGCTGCAGGCAGCCGCGAAGTCGGTCAAGCGCACGCATCTCGAGCTCGGCGGCAAGGCGCCGGTCATCGTCTTCGACGACGCCGACCTCGGCGCCGTGGTCAACGGCCTGCGCGCCTTCGGCTATTACAATGCCGGCCAGGACTGCACCGCCGCCTGCCGCATCTACGCCGGCAAGAAGATCTACGACAAGCTCGTCGCCGACCTGTCGTCGGCCGTCTCGACCATCAAGTACAACCGTCCCGATGACACCGAAAACGAGATCGGTCCGCTGATTTCGCGCCGCCAGCGCGACCGCGTCTCCAGCTTCGTCGAGCGCGCCTCGGAACTGAAGCACATCGAGATCACCACCGGTGGCAAGCCGGGCGAGGGCTCCGGCTTCTACTACCAGCCGACCGTCGTTGCCGGCGCCCTGCAGGAAGACGAGATCGTCCGCCGCGAAGTCTTCGGCCCTGTCGTCTCGATCACCCGTTTTTCCGAGGTCGACGAGGCGGTGAACTGGGCCAATGACAGCGACTACGGCCTGGCGTCATCGGTGTGGACCAAGGACGTTTCGCGCGCCATGGCGACGGCCGCCCGCCTGCAATATGGCTGCACTTGGATCAACACCCATTTCATGCTCACCAACGAGATGCCGCATGGCGGGCTGAAGCAATCCGGCTACGGCAAGGACATGTCGCTCTACGCACTGGAAGACTACACCGCCGTGCGCCATGTGATGGTGGCTCACAGCTAGCGCATAGTGCGCCCGCCCTTCTCCCCTTGTGGGAGAAGGTGGATCGGCGCGTAGCGCCGAGCCGGATGAGGGGTGTTCCAGCTTGACGCCAGCTTACCCCTCACCCGGATTGCCAACCGATTTGTGAAGGACAAATCGGGGCAATCCGACCTCTCCCACAAGGGGAGAGGTAAGGCTGCTCAGCCACTACTCGACGATGCGATAGATGTTCCACAGGCTGGTGCCCGATACGACATAGGGCTCGATCTCCTTGCCCCATTTGGCGTGCGCGTCGATCTTGCCGATCTTGGCGAAGAACGCCTCCAGCTTGGCAAGGCTTTCGACCTGGTGATGCGATTCGACCGTCGCTTCCCGCGCCCCGATCGAACCGGTCATGATCTGGAATTCCAGCTCGTCGAGGCCGACCTGCGAGCCGATCTCGCGTTCCCATTTCTTCAACAGGTCGAGTACGGTCTGCTTGTGTCCGAATTTGGCGTCGATCTGCCATCTGGCGCTGAACATTGTCTTCTCCTCCTCCAGGGTTGCGGCCAGAGCATGATCCCGAAAAGTGGTATCCGGTTTTCGGAAAAGATCATGCTCCGGCACTAGAAACGGAGCCTCATCCCGATTCGATCGGGATGGACGGCCCCGCGGTTGACCTACTCGTCCCAGGCTTGCACGACGGTCTGTCGTGCGATCCGCCCGTCCTTCAACTCCAGCATCGCCGCACAGAACACCTTGGTGCCGTCCGGATAGGCGCAGGCCTGGGTGAAGGCGAGGTTATCGCCGTCGGCGATGGTGGTGTCGACCTTATGGGTCATCGCCCGGCTGCAGATGTCGTCCCAGAATGTGGTGATCGCCGCGCGCCCGCGGATTTCGCGCGGCTTGCTCGGCGGGTTGTTGCGGTCGATCACCCGCACCAGCGCGTCGTCGGCATAGAAGCTGGACAGCATCTTGCCGTCACGGCCTTCGATCGCCTTCTTGATCGCCGCGCCGTCCACTGTTTGGGTCTTGGTAAGCATTTCATCCTCCATTGGCCCGTCTTCCGACCGGGCGGTTGATGGTCGAAGTGCTGCCCGGCGCTCGTCGCCGGGCAGGGATTTCTTCACTGCGACTTCGCCTTGACGGCCGCGAACACGTCGTCGGCCTGCTTCTTGAAGGTCGTCAGATCGATCTGGCTGCCGTTGAGCATCGTCGACAAGTGGCGCACGATCGCGGCCATCGCCACCGCCTCCTTGATCTCCTCGTCGCTGGCGCCGTTGAGCTTGGCCGCCTCGGTGTGGAAATAGATGCAGTACTGGCACGGGATCTGCGCCGCGACGGCGAGCCCCAGCAGTTCCTTGGTCTTGCCGTCAAGCGCGGTCTTTGGGTTGAGCTGCACGCCCTTGATCTCGGCCCAGGCGCCGGCAACGGCAACATCCGGCAGCGTCTTGAACATGTCCGGCACCGAGCCGAGCGTCGCCTCGATGTCCTTGTAGGCAGCCGCCGCGGACGCATCCTCGGCCTTTGCGGGAGCGATAGCGAACAACACTCCAACGCCTGCCGCTATCACAAGCGATTTGAGTGTCCGGTTCGACTTCAGCATTTCCTCCTCCGTTCACAGCGCCTTTCCCGGCGACATCCGCCTGGCCGGCATGGGAGAATTGATAGCGCTTGCGCGCCCTTGGCCGCTTCGACCGAAAGCGCCATGGCTCTCATGGCCCGTCGTCCGGGCCAGGGTGCCTGGCCGAAAAGGCTGCTGCTGCCGCCCGCGACGGCAGGTCCAGCTTGAGCAGTATGTTGGCGACATGGCGCTTGACCGTGTGTTCGCTCTGCCTCAGTTCGGCGGCAATCGCAGCATTGCTCTTGCCGTCGGCAACGAGGCTGACCACCTCGCTTTCGCGCGCTGTCAATACGGCCGGCTCGGCCGCCTTGGGCTTGGGCCGGCAGGCGGGTTCCAGATGCTGTTCGGAGGTCGCATGGACCAGCGCCAGCGGCTCTTCCAGTTCGTCGACGCTGATGCGCCCGGCATCGGTGAAATGAAGGCCCGATCCAGTCGCCAGGTCGGCGATCAGCCGCGACGCGGGAATGTCGCCGCGGCCGGCATGGGAGGCGAGTTGCATCGTCACCCGTGCCGTCATCCCAACGGGCGGACCGCGCACTTCGATCTCGCCGACATGCGCTCCTTGCGCGCTCGCCACACCGATTTCCTGCGCCGCATCACGTAACGCCGCCGCGCAGCGTATGGCGCGTGCCGGGCCGTCGAAGCGCGCTATCATCATCTCGCCATGCAGGCCCGCCGAGCGTCCGCAATGGCGCCCGACCAGCAGCCGCCAGGTTTCCTGGAAGCGCTGGCTGCGTTCGCTCCACATGCGGTCGCCGAGCCGCGCGGTGTCGTAGATGCGTGTCACCAGCAGTGCTGCCAGCACGCGGTCACCTCGGCCACGGCTCGCCCACCGGTCAGGAACTCCTCGATCAGGTCGACCAACCGGTCGACATCGCCGGTCCAGATCGGATGGTCGCGTCCGGGAATCTCGATCAGCTGCGCATTCGGGATTTTTTTGGCCAGGAAGCGGCTGGCGTCGGGGTCGACACGTGCATCGTTGCGGCGATGGATCAGCAGCGTCGGCGCACGGATTGCCGTCAGCACGCCGCGCACATCAATTTCCGCGTTCATGCGCGCCAGCGCCGCCGCCGCAGTCGGGCTCGCCGACAAACGTTCGAAGCGAGCCCACCACTGGGCGAACCGGAAATCATCGACGCGACCGGGCGCGAAATGGGGCAGAGTGGCGCCGGTGCCCCAGGCTGTCTCCGCCATGTCGATGAAAGCGTCGAGGCGTTCGGGCGACATCACCCATTTGTGGAACTGCGCATAGCCGCCATAGAGCGCCAGCGCCCGCGTCCGCTCAGGATACGTGGCGGCGAACAGCATCGCCATCGGCGCGCCTTCGGAGGAGCCGAGCAGCGCCGCACGGCCGCTGCCGGCGGCGTCCATCACCGCGCGCACATCGTCCATGCGCGTTTCGAGACTGGGCAGGTTATGGGCGTCGACGCGGTCGGAAAGACCGGTACCGCGCTTGTCGAACAGGATCAGCCTCGAGAATGCCGAAAGCCGCTTCAAGAGCCTGGTATAGCCCTCGTCTTCCCAGTGCAGGTCGAGGTTGGAAATGAAGCCCGGCACGAAGACGAGATCGAACGATCCCTGCCCGACCACCTGATAGGCGATCCGCACATCGCCGCTACGGGCGTATCGCGTCTCGATCGGCCTCACGAGATTTCCACCCCGGCCTGACGATTTCTGATCGTCAAACCATAGCAGAACAGCGCAGATTGCGGCAGTTTAAACTTTAGCGATCGAGAATATAAGCAAGCACGGCCCGGCGGCTATTCTTGCGAGGCGGCGACATCGGCCGGGGAGGCCTTGAGCCCGAGTTTGAGGTCGGCTTCAGCCGGCGTGATCGGTCGCCTGATCTTGACGGAGGCGGCCACCACCAACTCGTTGAAGTTCCCAGTGCCGTCGTCCAGCATCTCGAAGAACTGCCGCCGCATCCTCGGCTCCCAGAACTTGTTGATGTGCTCGGCGACGCCTGCAATGCCTTCCTCGCGCGGCTTGGAATGGAAGAAATCGGCGATCTGGTTTGCCATGCGCACCAGCTTCTCGGCGGTGCTCATGATGTGTTCTTCGTCATGCGACATGCTTGGCAACTCCGCAAACCACCCGGTCGGGGTGGGTGAAAATATCAAAATCGTCGCCGCGAACCAGCGCCACCAGCGTCATGCCGGCCTCTTGCGCAATGCGGATGGCCAGTGCGGTCGGCGCCGAAACGGCGATGATGCAAGCCGAGCCGATAGAAGCCGTCTTCTGCACCATTTCGACCGAAACCCTGGATGTCACCACGACGGCACCGGATGCGCCATCAATGCCAGCCCTGGCCAGCGCGCCGGCCAGCTTGTCCAGCGCATTGTGACGGCCGACATCTTCGCGCGCCATGACGATGCCCTTATCAGGCACATAGAAGCCGGCAGCGTGCACGGCCCCGGTCTCGGTGTGCAGCGGCTGCACCTTGGAGAGGAGCTTGACCGAGCGGACGATGTCGTCGGCATCAAGCGTAAGCTTTGACGCACCAACAGCATCGACCGAGCGCATCGCTTCCTCGATCGATTCGATACCGCAGAGCCCGCAGCCGACCGGGCCGGCCAGTCGCCTCCGCCGCGCCTCGAAACGCGTGTTGGCGCTGTCCTTCAACCGGATCTGGATGTCGATGCCGGCGCCATGGCCCTCGACCTCGATGGCTTCGATCTCTTCGGGCAAGGCGATGATGCCTTCGGTCAGCGAGAAGCCGAGCGCGAAATCCTCGAAATCCGCCGGGCTTGCCATCATCACCGCATGCGTGGTGCCGGCAAAGGAGAACGCAACCGGCGTCTCTTCCGGCACCATGCGATTGGCCGCCGCAGTGCCCGACGCGCGGTGGGCAAGGCGGGAGATTTGGGTGATGGCAGGGCGTTTGCGAGTCACGAGGCGCGCCCCTCTGTACACCTTCGCAGCATCTGTGGAGGCTCGCGCCTTTCCTCTCCCCCGTCGATCGGGGGAGAGGTGTCAAGCGAAGCTTGACGGAGTGGGGGTCGACTGCTCGCCAGATACGCCGGGTTGCCTGCTCTTTGGGTTGTGCCCGACTTTCGGTGGCTGCGTGTTGCGGGGCCGGCTTCCCCCACTCCGTCGCTGCTTCGCAGCGCCACCTCTCCCCCCTCCGGAGGGAGAGGAAAGGAGCCTGGAGTTCGCGCGCTTTCCTCTCCCCCGTCGATCGGGGGAGAGGTGTCGAGCGAAGCTCGACGGAGTGGGGGTCGACCAGCCGTCAAGATTGAAGCTCTTATCGTCGAATGCCTCGCCAAGACTACTCCGCTGCTTGCAAAGACGCGATGCGCCGGCTCTGCTTGGCCTGCTCGTCATAGTCGCGCTGCCATTCCGACGGCCCGTTGGAGGCGCCGACCTGCACCGCCGTCACCTTGTATTCCGGGCAGTTGGTCGCCCAGTCGGAGAAGTCGGTGGTGATCACGTTGGCCTGCGTGTCCGGATGATGGAACGTCGTGTAGACCACGCCGGGCGACACCCGGTCGGTGATCAGCGCGCGCAGCGTCGTCTCGCCCGAGCGGCTGGTCAGCCGCACCCAGTCGCCGTCGCGCAAGCCCCGGTTCTCGGCATCGTGCGGATGGATCTCCAGCCGGTCCTCTGAGTGCCACATGATGTTGTCGGTACGCCTGGTCTGCGCGCCGACATTGTACTGGCTGAGGATGCGGCCGGTGGTGAGCAGCAGCGGGAAGCGCGGCCCGGTCCTTTCGTCCGTCGCCACATATTCGGTGCGGATGAACTTGCCCTTGCCGCGCACGAACCCATCGATATGCATGATCGGCGTGCCGAGCGGCGCCTTCTCGTTGCAGGGCCATTGCACGGATCCGACACGGTCGAGCAGCTGGAAGGAGACGCCGGCGAAGCTCGGCGTCGTCATCGCGATCTCGGCCATGATCTCGGAAGGATGCTGATAGTTCCAGTCCAGCCCGATGGCGCGGGCAAGCTCCTGCGTCGCCTCCCAATCGGCGTAGCGCGCCTTCGGTTCCAGAACCTTGCGCACCATGTTGATGCGGCGCTCGGCGTTGGTGAAGGTGCCGTCCTTCTCCAGGAAGGTCGAGCCCGGCAGGAAGACATGCGCGTAGTTCGCCGTCTCGTTGAGGAAAAGGTCGTGCACGACGACGCATTCCATCGCGGCAAGGCCGGCTGCGACATGCTTGGTGTCGGGATCGGACTGCAGAATGTCTTCGCCCTGGATGTAGATGCCCTTGAAGCTGCCGTCGACGGCGGCATCCAGCATGTTGGGGATGCGCAGGCCGGGTTCGTCGTCCAGCTTCACGCCCCACAGGCTCTCATAGATATCGCGCACCGCTTCGCCGGAGATGTGGCGATAGCCGGGCAGTTCGTGCGGGAAGGAACCCATGTCGCACGAGCCCTGCACGTTGTTCTGGCCGCGCAGCGGGTTCACGCCGACGCCGGGCCGGCCGATATTGCCGGTGGCCATGGCGAGATTGGCGATCGCCATCACCGTGGTCGAACCCTGGCTGTGTTCCGTCACGCCGAGGCCGTAATAGATCGCGCCGTTGCCTCCGGTGGCGTAGAGCCGCGCAGCACCCCGGATGAGCTCGGGATCGACGCCGGACAATTTGCCGACGGTTTCGGGGCTGTTTTCCGGCAAGGCGACGAACGATGCCCAATCCTGGAACTCCGTCCAGTCGCAGCGTTCGCGGATGAAGGCTTCGTCGAACAGGCCCTCGGTGACGATCACATGCGCCAGCGCCGTCAGCACGGCAACATTGGTGCCGGGCTTCAGCGGCAGGTGATAATCCGCTTCAACATGTGCCGACTTGACCATCTCGGTGCGCCGCGGATCGAGCACGATCAGCTTTGCACCCTGGCGTAGCCGCTTCTTCAGCCGTGAGGCGAACACCGGATGGGCGGAAGCCGGATTGGCGCCGATGATGACGGCGACGTCGGTATAGTCGACCGAGTCGAAATCCTGCGTGCCGGCCGAGGTGCCATAGGTCTGGCCGAGCCCGTAGCCCGTCGGCGAGTGGCAGACGCGCGCGCAGGTGTCGACATTGTTGTTGCGGAAGCCCTGCCGCACCATCTTCTGCACGAGGTAGGTTTCTTCATTGGTGCAGCGCGACGAGGTGATGCCGCCGATCGCGGTGCGTCCGTACTGGTACTGGATACGGCGGAATTCCTTCGCCGTATGGGCGATCGCCTCTTCCCAGCTCACCTCGCGCCAGGGATCGGTGACCTTTTCCCGGATCATCGGCGACAGGATGCGGTCCTTATGGGTGGCGTAGCCATAGGCGAAACGGCCCTTCACGCAGGAATGGCCGTGGTTCGCCTTGCCCTCCTTGTAGGGCATCATGCGAATGACCTCGTCGCCCTTCACCTCGGCCTTGAACGAGCAGCCGACGCCGCAATAAGCGCAGGTGGTGACGGCCGAGCGTTCCGGCAGACCCTTGGCAAGCACCGTCTTCTCGCGCAGCGCATCGGTCGGACAGGCCTGCACGCAGGCGCCGCAGGACACGCATTCCGAATCGATGAACGCCTCGTGCATCCCTGCCGAAACCCTGGATTCGAAACCGCGTCCCTCGATGGTCAGCGCGAAAGTGCCCTGGACCTCTTCGCAGGCCCGCACGCAGCGCGAGCAGACGATGCATTGCGAGGCATCATAGGTGAAATAGGGGTTGGATTCGTCGCGGGCGATGTAATCGACCGCCAGCGAGCCATGGCCGGGCGCCACGCCGTTTTCCTGCTTGACGTGGTTGCGGCCCTCGATGCCGTAGCGGTTCTCGGTCAGGCCGATCGACTTCGCCACCGCATCGAACTCGCTGGCGCCGGTTCCGGCCTGTTCGTTCCAGCCGGTCGGATGGTCGGAGACGTAGAGTTCCATGACGCCACGGCGAATGGCGTCGAGCCGCTCGGACTGCGTACGCACCACCATGCCTTCGCCGACAGGTGTCGTGCAGGACGCCGGCGTGCCGCCGCGCCCTTCGATCTCGACAAGGCAGACGCGGCACGAACCGAAGGAGTCCAGCATGTCGGTGGCGCAAAGCTTCGGGATCTCGACCCCGCCTTCCATCGCGGCACGCATGATCGAGGTGCCTTCCGGCACTGTGATGCTGCGACCGTCGACGTTCAGCGTGACCTGCTTCTGCGCATTCGATTGCGGGGTTCCGTAGTCGATCTCTTCGACGAGGGATGGGAAGTCGGCCTTGATGTTCATCTGCCAGCTCCTATTCGGCAGCCACACGCACGGGCGCGGGCTTGAAGTCGTCGGGGAAATGGGTGATCGAGCTCATGACAGGGTAGGGCGTGAAGCCGCCCAGTGCGCACAGCGAGCCGAATTTCATCGTGTTGCAGAGGTCGGTGACCAGAGCGAGGTTCTTCTCCGGCTCGATGCCCGCGACTATTCTGTCGATGGTCTCGACACCGCGCGTCGAGCCGATGCGGCAGGGCGTGCACTTGCCGCAACTTTCGATGGCGCAGAACTCCATGGCGAAGCGCGCCTGCTTCAGCATATCGGCGGTGTCGTCGAACACCACGATGCCGGCGTGGCCGATCAGCCCATCCTTGGCCGCGAAGGCTTCATAGTCGAATGGCGTGTCGAACAGCGCGCGCGGGAAATAGGCGCCGAGCGGCCCGCCGACCTGCACTGCCTTGACCGGACGCCCCGTGGCCGTGCCGCCGCCGATCTCGTCGACGATCTCGCCCAGCGTCATGCCGAAAGCGGCCTCGAACAGGCCGGCATATTTCACGTTGCCGGCGATCTGGATCGGGATCGTGCCGCGCGAGCGGCCCATGCCGAAATCCTTGTAGTAGGCGGCACCCTTGTCCATGATGACAGGCACCGAGGCCAGCGAGATGACGTTGTTGATCACCGTCGGCTTGCCGAACAGCCCCTTATGCGCCGGCAGCGGCGGCTTTGCCCGCACCATGCCGCGCTTGCCTTCGAGCGAGTCGAGCAGCGCCGTTTCCTCGCCGCAAACATAGGCGCCTGCGCCGACCCGGATCTCCATGTCGAAAGCGTAGGGCGAACCCAGCACGCTGGCGCCAAGAACGCCGGCCTTGCGGGCGATCTCGACGGCCTTGTTCATCGCCGCCACCGCATGCGGATACTCCGAGCGGACATAGACAAAGCCCTTGGTCGCGCCCGTGGCTATACCGGCGATCGTCATGCCTTCGATCAGCACGAAGGGGTCGCCCTCCATGATCATGCGGTCGGCAAAGGTGCCTGAATCGCCTTCGTCGGCGTTGCAGACGATGTATTTGCGGTCGCCAACGGTATCGAGCACCGTCTTCCACTTGATGCCAGTCGGGAAACCAGCGCCACCGCGCCCGCGCAGTCCGGATTCGGTCACTTGGGCGACAATGGCGGCAGGCGTCAGTCCCAGCGCGTTCGTCAGTCCATTCAACCCGCCATGCTTCTTGTAGGATTCCAGTGACAGCGGATCCGTTACGCCGCAGCGCGCGAAGGTCAGCCGCGTCTGCTTGGCCAGGAAGGGGATCTTGTCCGGCGCGCCCAGCCAGCGCTTGTGATGGCCGCCGGTGAGGAAGCCGCTGTCGAACAGGCTTTTGACGTCGGACGACTTGACCGGCCCGTAGGCAACGCGGCCGTTCGCCGTCGCAACTTCGACCATCGGTTCGAGGAAATAGGCGCCGCGCGAACCGTTGCGCACGATCTTGGCCTCGATGCCGCGCTCGGCCAGTTCGCCGGCGATCGCCTTGGCGACCTTTTCGGCGCCAAGCGCCAGCGCACCGGAATCAGCGGGAATGTAGATACGCGGGATCATGAGCGCACCTCTGCAACGATCTCGTCGAGCTTCTCGTCATCGAGCCGCCCGATCACCTGGCCATCGAGCATTGCGGCGGGCGAACAGGCACACAGGCCGAGACAATAGACCGGCTCCAGCGTGACCGAGCCGTCGCGGGCCGTCTCATGGAAGCCGATGCCCAGCAACTGCTTCAGTTTGGCGGCGATGGCGTCCGAACCCATGGACTGGCAGGATTCCGCCTGGCAGAGCTTCAGCACATGCCGGCCTGCCGGATGGCTGCGGTAGTCATGGTAGAAGGTAACGACGCCGTGCACCTCGGCCCTGGAGATGTTCAACGCTTCGGCGATGACAGGCAGCGAGTCGTGCGGCACATGGCCGAACTCTTCCTGGATGCCGTGAAGGATCGGCAGCAGCGGGCCTTCGAGACCCTTCAACTCCTGGATGATCGCGGCAGTGCGCGATGTGATCTCGGTACTTGCAGGCTGCATCGTCACGCAGCGCCCTCCCTGGTCGATAGCTTTTTACCGCTAAGTCTTTACAAAATCAGAGGAAACCCTCTGAATCAATAAAGCTGTTTCGTTGCTCGATAGAAATTTTCTATCAAGCTCTGGCAGCCAGCATTGTTTAGCCTAGCGACGGGCGTGGAAATCGTCCGCCAGCGCCATTGCCTCGTCCAGCAGCGCCGAGACCAGCGGCGTGTGCGGTTCGCGCGGCGCCGCCACCAGGCCGACCGTGTGGCTGGCGTCCGGTTCGACGATCGGAATGGCCCGGATCGGTTCGGAAAAGCCGAATGTTTCCGCCAGGTTGAGCGGCATGATCGAGGACCATTTGCCGGTGCGGATGTGCGAAAACAGCACGATCATCGAATTGGATTCCAGCGTCGGCCGCACCTGCACGCCGGCTTCGGCCAGATGCTGGTCGATGATGCGGCGGTTCTGCATGTCCGGCGTCAACAGGCACAGCGGCAGGCTTGAGAGCTCCGCCCATGTCACTTTGTCGCGGTCGGAATAGGGATTTCCCATCGCGGTGATCAGTTGATAGCGCTCGTTATAGAGCGGCACGCTGGTCACCCGCCCCAGCGGCTCGTTGTCGAGATAGGTGATGCCGGCATCGATGTCGAAATTGCCGAGCAGCGACAGCACCTCGATCGAGGTTCGCGACAGCACCGAGAAGGTGACGCCGGGGTGCTTTTCGCGGAACGGCGTCGTCAGGCGCGGCAGCATGGCGAGCGCCGTCGGAATGGCGGCGATGCGGATGCGGCCTGACAAACCGTGGCGTGCCGCCCGCATTTCCTCGCGCATGGTCCTGGTATCGCCGACGATTCGACGCGCCCACACCAGCACCTGTTTTCCCTCCGGCGTCAGCCCCTGGAAGCGTGAGCCGCGCAGAACCAGCATGACGCCAAGCTGGCCTTCCAGCTGCTTGATTCCGGCCGACAGCGTCGGCTGGGTAACGCCGCACACCTCCGCTGCCCGGCCGAAATGCTCCTCCCTGGCGAGCGCGATGAAGAATTCCAGCTTGTCGATCATGCGATCTTTCCGGTCGTTCGTTGCAAGGTCGGGGAAATCGCGCTTCACCGCAAGCGCGATGCACAATTGGCCTGCATCCACACCTTTAAGCCGGCTACCTGTTTCCCACGGCTGAATGCGGCGCTATGTGGATGAAACTGGGAGATCGACCATGCTGGGCTGGTTCCGCAAGCTTCTGCCGCGCGAAGATGGCTTCTTCGAGCTGTTCGAACGACATTCCCGCACCGTGGTCGGCGGTGCCGAGGCGCTGGAGCAGCTTCTCCAGGGCAGGGATATCGACCGCTGGTGCCAGAAAATCATCGATCTCGAAGACGAGGCCGACCATATCACCGCGGAAGTCCTGCTGGCGGTGCGTCGCTCCTTCATCACGCCTTTCGATCGCGGCGACATCAAGGACCTGATCCAGTCGATGGATGATGCCATCGATATGATGCACAAGACCGTCAAGACGGTGAGGCTGTTCGAAAAGAAGGAGTTCGACCCGCTGATGCAGGAAATGGGCGGCGTCATCGTCGCCGCCGCCAAGCTGGTCGCGGAGGCGATCCCGCTGCTCAACAAGGTCGCGACGCACACGGTGCGCCTCAACGCCATCGCCGAAGAGGTCATGCGCGTCGAGAGCCGGGCCGACGATCTGCACGAGCAAGGGCTGAAGGATCTCTTCAGGAAGCATGGCAGCAGCGATCCGATGGCCTACATGATCGGCAGCGAGATCTACGGCCAGCTGGAAAAGGTGGTGGACCGCTTCGAGGACGTCGCCAATGAGATCAGCGGCATCGTCATAGAGAATGTTTAGGTGATGGAAGCCACCATTGCCTTTCCCGTGCTGGTCGGCCTCGTCGCCGTTGCGCTGTTCTTCGACTTTCTCAACGGTCTGCACGACGCGGCCAACTCCATTGCCACCATCGTCTCCACCCGGGTGCTGAGGCCGCAATACGCGGTGCTATGGGCGGCTTTCTTCAATTTCATCGCTTTCATGTTCTTCGGCCTCCATGTCGCCGAGACGGTGGGCAAAGGCATCGTCGACGTCAGCATCGTCACACCGGCGGTCATCTTCGCCGCGCTCGTCGGCGCCATAGTCTGGAACATCGTCACCTGGATCGCCGGCATCCCGTCGAGCAGCTCGCATGCGTTGATCGGCGGCCTGGTCGGTGCCGGTGTGGCCAAGGCAGGCGTGGGTGCCATCGTTTGGACAGGGCTTGGCAAGACGGTTGCGGCGATCGTCGTCTCGCCGGCGACCGGTTTTCTCCTGGCGCTCATTCTGATTCTCGTCGTCTCGTGGATATTCGTGCGCCAGACACCGTTTGCGGTCGACAGCACCTTCCGCGTCATGCAGTTCTTTTCCGCCTCGCTCTATTCGCTCGGGCACGGTGGCAACGACGCCCAGAAGACCATGGGTATCATCGCCGTGCTGCTCTATTCGCAAGGCATGCTCGGCGGGACTTTCCATGTGCCGCTCTGGGTGGTCCTCACCTGTCAGTCGGCACTGGCGCTCGGCACCTTGTTCGGTGGCTGGCGCATAGTCCACACCATGGGCTCGAAGATCACCCGGCTGAACCCGATGCAGGGTTTTTGCGCCGAGACCGGCGGGGCGATCACCCTGTTTGCCGCGACCTGGCTCGGCATTCCCGTGTCGACCACGCACACCATCACCGGCGCCATCATCGGCGTCGGTGCCGCCCGCCGCCTTTCGGCCGTGCGCTGGGGCATTGCCAGCAACATCGTCATTGCCTGGATCGTCACCTTGCCGGCCACGGCCGTCATTGCGGCGCTCACCTACTTTGCGGTCGGCCTGGCAAGGTGACGTGAAGACATCTACCTGTCCACAAGGTTCAGGATGTTGCCGTCGGGATCCTTGAACCAGGCGACCTTCATGCCGTAACCGACATGGACGTCGCCCTCCAGCGTCAGGCCGGGCATGTCGTAATGCTCGAAGGTGACGCCCTTCGACTTCAGCTCCTTGATGACATTGCCGATCTCATCGCCAACCGTCCATGTCACTGCCGTCGCCTTGTTGGTTCCGGCAAATTGGGACTGATAGACATTGATGGCGGTGTCGCCGCTTTTGTAGACGATCAGTTCGCCGCCCTCATTGTGAACCTCTTTCAGGCCAAGCGTCCCCTCATAGAAAGCCTTGGCCTTTGCCAGGTCTTTCACCGCGAGATTGGCCGTTGCGTTGCTGTTTGCGAGCATGGTCGCCTCCTTCTCTGGTTGTCGGTCCCGTGCTGGTCGTTGAAATAGGTCGCCGCGATTGTTTGACGACTCTGTCTGATTGCTGGCCGCATCGGCACTCGATTATCTGGAAGACGTTTGGCGCGGATAAAATCCGACAGGACCCGCCGCTTTTTCAGGCACGCCAAGGCAGCCATTGCTCCACGGCTTGGTTCTGTTCGGAAACTGCACTATCTCAGGCGCGAGTTGCGTAAGGAAAAACTGCCATGTCCGTCACCAAGGAAATCGTCACCGAGCGTCTGAAGACGGTCAATGGACCTGACTTCACCGGCAACATTGTCGACCTCGGCATGGTTTCGGAGATTTTCATCGCCGACGGGAAGGTTTTCTTCTCGATTACCGTTCCCGCCGCCCGTGCCCAGGAGATGGAGCCGCTGCGCGCTGCCGCCGAGCGTGTCGTCAAGGCGATCCCCGGTGTCGCCGGCGCCGTCGTCGCGCTGACCGCCGAGAAGAAGGGCGGCGGTATGGAGGGGCCGGTTCCGACGCGTCCCGCTCCCCGGCCGGCACCGCCCGCCGCTGCCGCGCCGCGTGCCGCTCCGCACGCCCCGGCCTCACACAGCCAGGGCAAGCGTGGTGTGCCCGGCATCGAGGCGATCATTGCCGTTGCCTCCGGTAAGGGCGGTGTCGGCAAGTCGACCACCGCCGTCAACATCGCGCTTGGCCTCGCCGCCAACGGCTTGCGCGTCGGTGTGCTCGATGCCGACATATACGGCCCGTCGATGCCTAGGTTGTTGAACATCCACGGCCGGCCGCAGACCGTCGACGGCAAGATCCTGAAACCGATGGAGAATTACGGCCTGAAGGTGATGTCGATGGGCTTCCTCGTCGATGAGGAAACGCCGATGATCTGGCGCGGGCCGATGGTGATGTCGGCGCTGACGCAGATGCTGCGCGAGGTCGAGTGGGGCCGGCTCGACGTGCTCGTCGTCGACATGCCGCCCGGCACCGGCGACGCTCAATTGACGATGGCCCAGCAGGTGCCGCTGGCCGGCGCCGTCATCGTCTCGACGCCGCAGGACCTGGCCCTGATCGACGCGCGAAAAGGCCTCAACATGTTCAAGAAGGTCGACGTGCCGTTGCTCGGTATCGTTGAAAACATGAGCTATTTCATCGCTCCGGACACCGGCAAACGCTACGACATTTTTGGTCATGGCGGGGCCCGCCGCGAGGCCGAGCGCCTGGGCGTCACCTTCCTTGGCGAAGTGCCGCTCGAAATGGGCATTCGCGAAAGCTCGGATGCCGGCACCCCGGTGGTCGTCTCGAAGCCCGACGGCGCCGAAGCAAAAATCTACCGCGGCATCGCTTCAAAGGTTTGGGACCGGGTCAATGAAGAACGCGGCGCGGCTGCAGCGGCGGTGCCGAGTATTGTGTTCGAGTAGCGCGGATATCCCTCCCCCTTGAGGGGAGGGTGGCCCGAAGGGCCGGGTGGGGTCCGCGGTGAAGCGCTCGGCGCTATTTTCTTCAGAAGTCGAGGCACCCTCCTCTCAAGGGGGAGGGGCCTAACCGCCGACCTTCTCGCCAAAACTGGAAAAAAACTGTCCGGCCAGTTTCTTCGAGGTCGATTCGATCAGCCGGCTGCCAAGCTGGGCGATCTTGCCGCCGACATCGGCCTTGGCCGCGTATTTCAACACCGTGGCATCGGGTCCATCCGATGTCAGCGTCACGTCGGCGCCGCCCTTGGCGAAACCGGCAATGCCGCCCTTGCCTTCGCCCTGGATGGTGTAGGAGTGCGGCGGCTTCAGGTTCTTCAGCGTCACCTCGCCGTTGAACGTCGCCTTGATCGGCCCGATCTTCACCACCACGGTCGCCGCCATTTCGGTCGGCGACTTCATGTCGAGACTCTGGCAACCGGGGATGGTCGCCTTCAAGACCTCGGGGTCGTTCAGCGCTTCCCACACTTTTTGCAGGGGAGCGGCAATGCGCTCCTCGCCTTCGATCACCAAAGCCATGAAAACCTCCCGGACAAGACTGCCCGAAGCCCTAACGCACGGCTGGGTGCCTGTCTATCACACCAAAGTCCGGTTGCGACCGCACGCCCTCTTGCCTGCTTCCGCGCGTTGCCATATCGATTTGTCTTACAAATACGGAGACCACAATGGCAGGCGCCACCACCACTAAGAAAAAATTTCGCTCGCAGGAGTGGTTCGACAATCCCGACAATCCGGGCATGACAGCGCTCTATCTCGAACGCTACCTGAATTACGGCCTGACGCGCGCCGAACTGATGTCCGGCAAGCCGCTGATCGGCATCGCCCAGACCGGCTCCGATCTTTCGCCTTGCAACCGCCATCATATCGAACTCGCCAAGCGCGTGCGCGAAGGCATTGTCTCGATGGGCGGCATCCCTTTCGAATTCCCCTGCCATCCGATCCAGGAGACCGGCAAGCGCCCGACCGCAGCACTCGACCGCAACCTTGCCTATCTCAGCCTGGTCGAGGTGCTTTACGGCTATCCGCTCGATGGCGTCGTGCTGACCATCGGTTGCGACAAGACGACGCCGGCGCTGCTGATGGCTGCAGCCACGGTCAATATCCCGGCGATCGCCCTGTCGGTCGGCCCGATGCTCAATGGCTGGCACAAGGGCAAGCGCACCGGCTCCGGCACCATCGTCTGGGAATCGCGCCAGCGGCTTTCGGCCGGCGAGATCGGCTATGACGAGTTCATGGACATCGTCGCCTCGTCGGCGCCGTCCACCGGCTATTGCAACACCATGGGCACCGCCACCACGATGAACTCGCTGGCCGAGGCGCTCGGCATGCAATTGCCGGGCTCGGCCGCCATTCCCGCACCATATCGCGAGCGTGGCCAGATTTCCTATGAGACGGGAAAACGCATCGTCGAGATGGTGCATGAGGATTTGAAGCCGTCCGACATCATGACGCGGAAAGCCTTCGAGAACGCCATCGTCGTCAACTCGGCGATCGGCGGTTCCACCAACGCGCCGATTCATCTCAATGCCATCGCCCGCCATCTCGGCGTGCCGCTCGACAATGACGACTGGCAGAAGATCGGTCTCAACGTGCCGCTGATCGTCAATCTGCAGCCGACGGGTGAGTATCTCGGTGAGGACTATCACCACGCCGGCGGCGTGCCGGCCGTGGTGGCCGAGCTGATGAAGGCCGGATTGCTGCCTTACCCCGAAGCCGTGACGGTCAACGGCAAATCGATCGGTGACAACTGCAAGGGCGTCGCCAACGAGAACACCGATGTCATCCGCACCGTGGCCGAGCCGCTGAAGGCCAATGCTGGCTTCATCAACCTCAGGGGCAATCTGTTTGATTCGGCGATCATGAAGACCAGTGGCATCTCGCCGGAATTCCGCGAGCGCTATCTGTCCAACCCGAAGGATCCCGAGGCTTTCGAAGGCAACGCCATGGTTTTCGACGGGCCGGAGGATTACCACGCCCGCATCGACGATCCGGCGCAAGGCATCGACGAGCATACGATCCTGTTCATGCGCGGCGCCGGTCCGATCGGCTATCCCGGCGGTGCCGAGGTCGTCAACATGCAGCCTCCGGCCTACCTCATCAAGAAGGGCATCCACGCGCTCGCCTGCATCGGTGACGGCCGCCAGTCGGGCACGTCGGGTTCGCCGTCGATCCTCAACGCCTCGCCGGAAGCTGCGATCGGCGGCGGGCTGGCGCTGCTCAAGACGGGCGACCGTGTCCGCATCGACCTGCGCAAAGGCACGGCCGATATCCTCGTCACCGACGACGAGATCACCCGGCGCCGCGCCGAACTGCAGAACAATGGCGGCTATCACTATCCCAAGCACCAGACGCCCTGGCAGGAGATCCAGCGCGGCATGGTCGCGCAGTTCTCGGAGGGAATGGTGCTGAAGCCGGCGGTGAAATACCAGGATGTCGCGCACACCAGCGGTGTCCCCAGGGACAATCACTGATTGCTCGGGGACAATCATTGATTGCTCCAGGGGATAATCATCAATTATTCCCAAGGGCAGTCATCAATTATTCCTGCCGACAATTATAGATGTGGAGCGACGACAGGCGGCCTGACCAATCAGGCCGCCTGTCGCTTTTCCGTCCAGCGCGTCCCGGTCGCAGGTCGAGAACGCTCATCATCCTTGACAAGCGCGCCCAACAATTCCACCATCATGGCAAGGGGTGCATCGCGACGACCCCGTGAGGCGTCAGCCCAATGTTCGCGTCCAAGCTTCTCTTTTCAGGAGGTGGACGCCATGCCGTCAACAACCGCTATCACCGTACCGCAATTGTCTCGTCTCATTGGTCTGCCGGGCGCGCCTGTCATCATCGATGTCCGCATCGACGACGATTTCGACGCCGATCCGCGCCTGCTGCCGGCTTCGTGCCGACGCGATTTCAAAACCGTTTCGACCTGGGCGGCCGAGTTTGCCGGCAAGCCGGTGGCCGTCGTCTGCCAGAAGGGGCAAAAGCTCTCGCAAGGCGTCGTCGCATGGCTGCGACATGAGGGGATTGCCGCCGAATCCCTTGAAGGCGGGTTTGAGGCCTGGCGCGATGCCGGGGGGCTTTTGGTCCGCACCGCCAAGATGCCGCCACGCAATGAAAAGGGCACCACCGTCTGGGTGACGCGATCTCGCCCGAAGGTCGACCGCATCGCTTGCCCATGGCTGATCCGGCGTTTCCTCGACCCCGACGCGGTGTTCCTGTTTGTCGAACCCGCTGAAGTATTGGCTGTTGCCGATCGCTTCCAGGCCGTGCCTTTCGACATCGACAATGTGTTCTGGAGCCATCGCGGCGAACGCTGCACCTTCGACACGATGATCGAGGAGTTCGGGCTGGAATCCGAGGCGCTCGATCGCCTCGCGTTGATCGTGCGTGCGGCCGACACCGCGAGCCTCGACCTGGTGCCCCAGGCGGCCGGCTTTCTGGCCGCCTCGCTTGGCCTGTCGCGTATGTTTCGCGACGATCTGGAACAACTGGAAGCAGGCATGCTGCTCTACGACGCGTTCTTCCGCTGGTGCCGCGACGCCACTGAAGAAACGCACAACTGGCCCGCTGCAGGTAAGCCGTCATGACCATTCTTGTCCCGGACAATAAGGCGGTGACCGTCGAGGTGCCGGCTGCACCGACCTTCACCGAAGCTGTGAAGGTCTGGGCAAAGATCGGACTGCTCAGCTTCGGCGGGCCGGCCGGGCAGATCGCCTTGATGCACAAGGAACTGGTCGAGGAACGGCGCTGGATCGGCGAGCAGCGTTTCCTGCATGCGCTGAACTACTGCATGCTGCTGCCTGGCCCGGAAGCCCAGCAACTCGCCATCTACATCGGCTGGCTGTTGCACAGGACGATCGGTGGCCTTGTCGCCGGCGTCCTGTTCGTCGTGCCGGGCGCGCTTGTCATGCTCGTCTTGAGCAGCCTCTACGTGCTCTATGGCGACATGCCGCTCGTCGCGGCGCTGTTTTTCGGGGTGAAGGCGGCGGTGCTTGCCATTGTCATCGAGGCGGTGATCCGGATCGGAAGGCGTGCCCTGAAGAACCACGTCATGGTGTCGATCGCGGTCGCGGCGTTCATCGCCATCTATGCGTTGAATGTGCCGTTCCCGCTCATCGTCCTGCTCGCAGGCCTGACCGGATGGCTGGGAGACCGCGTTGCTCCCGGCCTGTTTTCCGGTTCCGCGCATGGCAAGGGCGATGTTGCCGATACCAAGGGAGCGGTCGACCTGATGTTCGAGCGCGGCGAGCTCGCCCATGTCAAACCGACGACATGGCATGCGCCGCGCACTGTCGCCATCTGGCTGCCGATCTGGCTCGGACCTGTCCTGCTGATCTGGTGGCTCACCGGCTCCGCAAGCGTGTGGACTGAGATAGGCAGGTTCTTCAGTCTCATGGCGGTCGTCACCTTCGGTGGCGCCTACGCGGTTCTCGCCTATGTCGCGCAGGCAGCCGTCCAGTCCTTTGGCTGGCTGGCGCCTGGTGAAATGGTCGATGGTCTTGGGCTTGCCGAGACCACACCGGGTCCGCTCATCCTGGTGCTGCAGTTCGTCGGCTTCATCGCCGCGTACCGCCACGCCGGGTCGCTGGACCCGTTGCTTGCCGGATCGCTGGGGGCGTTGCTCACCCTTTGGGTGACGTTCACGCCCTGCTTCTTCTGGATATTCCTCGGCGCTCCCTACATCGAAGCCCTGCGCGGCAACAAGGCATTGTCGGCCGCGCTCGGCGCGATCACCGCCGCCGTTGTCGGCGTCATCATGAATCTGGCTCTGTGGTTTGCCTTGCACGTCGTCTTCCGTGAGGTGCACACAATAGGCCCCGGCATGAACGTACCGGTGCTTTCATCGATCGACTGGCGTGCGGCGCTGCTCTCCTGTGCGACGATGATCGCCATCCTGAGATTGAAAATCGGCATGTTGCCGACGCTTGCCGGATCGGCGCTGGCTGGTGTCTTGTTGCTGGCGGCCGGCGCTTAGATGCCACTGCCTTTGTATTCCGCTTGCGAACCACCTAATTGGTTGGAAACGGAAGGAAACAACATGGCGGGACGGCGTTCTTCCCTCGGCTTCCTTGGAATGTTCGGTCGCTCGGGCGATTTGAGGCAGCTCGACGATGCATTGCGCGGCGCCGACCTTCATCCCGCCCTCGTGCCGGAGGGGGTAAAACTCACCATCGTCAATCTGATGAAGGATCACTGGCCCGACGAGCCGCCGCCGGACACTTATGCATCGGTGGCACAATTGTGCAGCTATTGCATCGCGGGTCCCGAAACCTTCGACCAAGCCAATGGCCGGGAGCGGACGCTGGAAGTCGAGCGTCGCATCGAGGCGGCACTTGAAGCCGGCGACAGCTTCGACGCACAGATCGTGCTGATGACGCTGCATGCCAAGCTCATCAACGCCGAAGTCGTCGACCGATATGGGCTCAGCGCGGAATGACGCGAAAGGCTGATCCCCCCACGGCGGCCGAGCCGATCAAGCCCGGCTGATCTCCTCGAGATACCAGCCGATGTAGCGCAGTTCGTTGTATTCCATCGGCGCGATCGGTCCGGGCACGAAATAGTGCGAGCGCACGCCACGCGCGGTGTGCTCGATGATCTTCTTGTCCTCTTCGGTGGTGACCTTCCACAGCCAGGTCAGCTTCTCCAAATCGTAGTCCTGGCCCTCGACCGCGTCGCCGCGCACCAGCCAGATCAGTTCCATCTCGCAGGTCCCGGCCGTTTTCGGGATGAAGCGGTAGATCATGCCGTGATCGGGATAGCAGACGAGGAAGGTCGTGCCGCCGAGGTGGATGGAGGTGACGCCACCGTCATAGTCGGTGAAGCGGCCCATCAGCGGGGCCACCGGCGAGCCATCCTGGCTGCCGCTCGAAACGCCATCATAGAGCGCGTAGCGGAAGGTGTGGATTGCTTCCTGTCCGGCCGCCGAGTTCTGCCAGTGGTTGGCGCTGCCGATCTCGATGCCGAGCGCGCAGGTGCGTTGCTCCATCGCGGCATTGAGCTGCTCGATCATCTCGGCCGGCTTTTCCAGCGCATGCGTTTGCGAATATTCCGGATGCGCCGGCCCGCAATGGTAGCATTCGACATAGTTCTCGACGGCGAGCTTCCAGTTGGCGTCGAGCGGATAGGACTGGCGATACGCCACCTTGGCGTCGCCCCAGCCATACTGGCCGCAGCTCGTGCGCAGCGACTGTTCGATCGGATCGAAATCGAGCGGCGTCTCGGCGAAGGAAATGAAGACCAGCCCGGAGGCGACGCGGACATGAAGCTTCTTCAGCCCGTGCGCCGAGCGGTCGAAATCCTTCGGCATCAGGCGGGCAGCGCGCAACGACCCGTCATTGGAATAGGCCCATGCGTGGTAGGGGCACACGAACATCTTCGCGTTGCCCTTCTCCTTGGTGCAGACCTCGGCGCCGCGGTGGCGGCAGACATTGAGCATGGCATGCACGGTGCCATCCATGCCGCGCGTCAGGATGACCGCCTCGTCGCCCAGCTTGAACAGCTCGAAATCGCCCGGGTTCGCGATGACGCTGGCATGCGCCAGGCAGTGCCAGTGGCGGCGAAAGACACGTTCCATGTCGCGCTCGAAGATTGCCTGGTCATGATAGAAGGCGCGCACCAGGCCGTGGCCGGGCCGATGAGATGCCACCAGCCGATCGATCGCGTCGCCGTCGGTATGGGCTTGCTGGATAGGATGCACACTCATTTGTCGTTCTGCCCGATGGTTGGTCCTGGGTGGTGGCTGTATGGCTGCACGAACTCGTCTCCGGTCAGGCGCCCATTTGTGTGCGCGGCAGGTGGATCAGGCTGCCGAAGCGGGCACGCAATCTGTCGTCGACCTGTTTTGGCACGTGGCGCGGAAATCGTTCGGCAAGAATGCGTTTCTTCTCGGTGATCGCACGCAGCAATATATCAGGTCGGCCTTTTTCGTTCCATTCCTTCGGCGAAGAACGATCGCCTAAGGCAGGATAGAAATGCTCGGTCTGCATCAGCTTGAGCGTTTGTTCGTTGTCGAGGTAGTGGCCCGGCCCCTTGAGGCAGACCTCGGCGATGCTGTCGATCGATAGGGCCTCGTCAGTCACGTCGATGCCACGCGCGCAGCCCAGGCAATGACCGAGCATATCGTTGTCGATGACCAGGCTTTCCAGGCAGAAACCGAGCAGCGAGGCATGCATGCCGGCCGCCTCGTAGACGAGGTTAAGGCCGGAGAGGCCGGCCATCACATTGGTGATGCCCTTTTCGTAGCCGGACTGAATGTCGGGCAGTTTCGAATCCGTCATGCCAGCGGCTGAGCCGCCGGGCAGGTCGTAGAATTGCGCCATCTGGGCGCAGGCCGCCGTTGCCACCGACTGCTCTGCCGACCCGCCGGCCATGGCGCCGGTGCGCAGGTCCGACATGAATGGCCAGGCGCCGAAGATCGCAGGATGGCCCGGCTTGAGCGCGTTGACATAGACCAGGCCGGCCAGCACTTCGGCCACCGCCTGCACGACGGCGCCGGCCATCGCGGCGGGTGCCGTCGTGCCGGACTGGCCGGTCGACAGCAGCAGGATCGGGATGCCGCCCTCAACGCAGGCCTCGAGCACGCCGCAGGCATCCTCGGCGAACTTCATCGGCGGCACGACGAATGAGTTGGAGTTGGAAACGAAAGGCCGGGCGCGGAAATTCTCCTCGCCGCCGGCAATGGCATAGAGCATTTCAAGCGCCGGCTTCACATTCTCACGCACGGTGAAGGACGTTCCGACGTGCTTCGATGTCCCCATCACACAGGCATAGAGCGTGTTGAAATCCATCTCGAGCGGGTCGGCGATGTCGCGTGCCACCATCGGCCGCTGGAAGAAATGGATGTTGTCCAGCCCATCGACGATGCGGGCGGCATCATAAATGTCCTGCAGCTTGGATTCGCGGTACTCGCGCTTCTCCAGATCCACCAGGTGCACGGCGATACCCGCCGTGCCGTAGTGCACGCGCTTGCCCTGGACCACCATGTCGTGCCTGGCGTCCTGGCCATGAAGTGTGAAATGTCGTGCCGCCCGCTTGATGGTGTCGAGCACGAGCGCGCGCGGAAAGCGCACACGGCCATCGTCGCCATGGACCGCCCCCGCCTTGGTCAGCACCTTTATGCAGGAAGGGATGGCATTGGCGAAACCCACCGTTTCCAGGAGCGTCAGCACGCCCTCGTGGATGCGCTCGCAGTCATCCCCGCGCAGCGGCCCGTAGCTGCCGCCCTCGATGGCCTGGTGCTGTGTTCCGGTATCCTCCGTCAGAGGAGCTGGTCGCATGGCATGTCCTGTTTGGCGAAGACCGGAGCGCTGTGGACGACGGTTCGCCGGCGTGTCCTGCTGTTCGACAGCCACTGGCATGCAAGCACTCCACCTTCGTCGGCAGGAATTCGTGGCGGTTGGTCCACCATCGGCCTGCTTCTTCCCTTGACGCCGACTATGCCGCCGGCACTGGCCCATCCTATGGGCCAGTCGGTCCGGTTGCATATGCCAGAGCGCTAAAGGACGGAGCCACGCGCGCGGCTCCCTCTAGGGGGCAGGCGATGGATCAGGCGGCCGCGGGCCTGCGTCCAGCGGCGGTGGCCAGTTCGCGGATGCCTGGCTCGATGTGCTGCAGCGCGATCGACGAGATGCCCAGCCGCATGAAACGCGAAGGTTTTTCAGTCTGATCGAAGAAACGGTCGCCCGGTTCGATGATGACGCTGCGCGAGGCTGCTGCCTCGGCCAGCCCGCGTGCATCGGTGCCGCGCGGTCCCTCGAGCCACAGCGATGTGCCGCCAGCCGAATCGGTCGAGCGCCACTCCGGCAGGAAGGCGGAAATCGCATGGACCAGCCGCTTGCGCCGCTCGTCGAAGGCTGACGACAGCCGCCGCACCAGCGCCTCGTGGTGACCAAGCGACAGGAACAGTGCCACGGCGCGCTGGTTGTTGGCCGGCGGATGACGCAGCATGAAGCGGCGCAGCGCCCTGAGTTCGGAGATCAGGCCAGCGGAAGCGACGATGTAGCCGAGCCGCAGGCCCGGAGCCAGCGTCTTCGACATCGAGCCGACATAGACGACGCGGCCGGAACGATCGAGGCTCTTCAACGCCTGCTGCGGTGCTTCGTCGAGGAGCTGGCTGTCATAGCCGTCCTCGATGATGATCTGGTTGTAGCGGTTGGCGCGCGCCAGAAGGTCCTGCCGCCGTTCCGCCGACAGCGGCACCATGGTCGGGCAATGATGGCTTGGGGTGACGAAGACGAACCCGGAATCGTTGGCAATAGAAGCGGTTACGATGCCGGACTGGTCGACCGGCACTGGCTGTATCTCGGCACCCGCAAGACGAAAGATCGAGCGTGCGTCGGGGTAGCCGGGATCCTCCATCGCCACCTTCGAGCCCTTGGACATCAGCAGCGTCGCCAGCATGTAGAGCGCGTTCTGGGCGCCCAGCGTGACGATGATCTCGTCGGGATTGGCGAAGATGCCGCGCCGGGGCAAGAGCCGCGCCTGGATCTGCTCGATCAGCAGCGGATCGTCGCGGTCGACCATGTCGGACGCCCAGTTGCGGATCTCGAGCACGGCAAGCGCCATGCGATTGCACTCGCGCCACTCGGCGGTCGGAAACAGCGCCGGATCGAACTGGCCGTAGACGAAGGGGTAGGACGACTTGATCCAGTTCTCGTGCTTGGCCGGCGGCGGCATGTCGCTGGCGGCGATCTTGCGACGTGCCTTCCAGTCGATCTCGTTGGCCTGGTCGGGGGCCTTCTGGTGCGGCTTGGCCGGCGTTGCCAGCACATCGGGATTGACGAAATGGCCACGCCGCTCGCGCGCCACCAGGAAACCCTGGTCGACGAGCTGCTGGAACGCCAGCACCACGGTTCCGCGCGCCACGCCGAGTTTTTCGGCCAGGATCCGGCAGGAAGGAAGCGGCATCGAAGCGGCGATCTGGCGGTCGAGAATGGCGGCCACGATGGCCTGGCGGATCTGCGCCTGCAGGGTCTGTCCGGATTCCGCCGAAATCCGGAACAGGCCGGACCATATGGCCGTATCGTTACGCTGTGGCATGGAAGATGTTCCTCGATGGCCAGCCTTTTTCGCTTGGCTGGACCAGCCGAACGTAACCGTGGCACAAGGGGTTGCGCCAATCAATTTTTCTGATCGTTGGGATTTATGCCAGTGATCCTTCACGCCATTTTGATGCTGCGCTGCGCCATCGCTGCGTGACTCCATGCGTCATCGCTGCGCATTGAAACGAGTGGAATTAGGCTCGATAGATCGTCGCGACGACACGCGCCGGAAACATCCGGTCCGTAATGATGGCTCTAGGTCTCGGAGTTTGGCAGTGGATCAACCGTCCTTTCAAAAACAGCTTGCCGCCCTGCGCGATCATCGCGCGGCCGCGCCCGCCAGCATGCGCCAAGCTTTTGCCGCCGACCCCAAGCGCTTCGAAACATTCTCCGCCACCGACGGCGACCTTCTGCTCGACTGGTCGAAATGCGCCGTCGACGCGACCACCATGGACCTGCTGGAAAAGCTCGCCAAGGCGGCCGATCTCGAAGGCCGCCGCGCCGCCATGTTCGCCGGCAAGAAGATCAACGTCACCGAGGACCGTGCCGTGCTGCACACGGCGCTGCGCAACCTGACCGGCAAGGGCGTCACCGTCGACGGCCAGGACGTCAAGGCGGACGTTACTGCCGTGCTCGACGCCATGGGCGCCTTTGCCGATGCCGTGCGATCGGGCAAGGCGACTGGGGCCACCGGCAAGAAGATCACTGATATCGTCAACATCGGCATCGGCGGTTCCGACCTCGGCCCGGCCATGGCGACGCTGGCGCTGGCGCCCTATCATGACGGGCCGCGCGCGCATTACGTCTCCAACATCGACGGCGCCCATATCCACGACACGCTGAAGGGCCTGTCCGCCGAAACCACGCTGTTCATCATCGCCTCCAAGACCTTCACCACCGTCGAGACGATGACCAATGCGCAGACGGCGCGCAAATGGGTGCAGGAAGCGCTCGGCAAGGAAGCGGTAGGCAAGCATTTTGCCGCCGTCTCGATCGCGCTCGACCTGGTCGCCAAATTCGGCATCGCGCCGGATCGCGTCTTCGGCTTCTGGGATTGGGTCGGCGGGCGCTATTCGCTCTGGGGCGCGATCGGCCTGCCGGTGATGATCGCTGTCGGGCCGACGAATTTTCGTGCTTTCCTCGATGGCGCGCACGAGATGGACGAGCATTTCCGCACCGCGCCCGTAAAGCAGAACCTGCCGGCGCTGCTTGGGCTGGTCGGCTGGTGGCATCGCGTGATCTGCGGGTATCCGGCCCGCGCGGTCATCCCCTATGACCAGCGCCTGTCCAGGCTGCCGGCCTATCTGCAGCAGCTCGACATGGAATCGAACGGCAAGAGCGTTACCCTCGAAGGCACGGCGGCGACGACGCCGACCGGGCCGCTGGTCTGGGGCGAGCCCGGCACCAACGGCCAGCATGCCTTCTTCCAGTTGCTACACCAGGGCACCGATTTCATCCCGGTCGAGTTCCTCGCCGCGGCCGTCGGGCACGAGCCCGACCTCAAGCATCAGCACGATCTGCTGCTCGCCAACTGCCTGGCGCAGTCGGAAGCGCTGATGAAGGGCCGCACGCTCGAGGAGGCGCGCGCCCAGATGCTGGCCAAGGGCATGAAACCGGCCGAAGTCGACAAGATAGCGCCGCACCGCGTCTTCTCCGGCAACCGGCCCTCGGTGACCATCCTCTACCGCAAACTCGACCCGCGCACCTTTGGCCGGCTGATCGCGCTCTACGAGCACCGCGTCTTTGTCGAGGGCACGCTTTTCAACATCAACTCCTTCGACCAGTGGGGCGTCGAACTCGGCAAGGAACTGGCCACCGGCCTTTTGCCTGTCGTGGAGGGCAAGGAAAGTGCCGCGAAGCGGGACGCATCGACCGCTGGCCTTGTGGGATTCATCCACCATTTGCGTGGCTCGGAGTGAAAAGCTTGGCAGACATCAAGGGAATATTGTTCGACAAGGACGGTACGCTTGTCGATTTCAACGCGACCTGGCTCGGCGTTGCCGACTTCATGGCCATGGATGCGTCCGAGGGCGATCGCTGGAAAGCCGACAGGCTGCTGGCCGCTGCCGGCTTCGATTTCGCCAACAAGCGCTTCAAGCCGGACTCGATCTTTGCGTCCGGCACCAATCTCGACGTCGTCGAATTGTGGTTTCCGCGCTTGTCCAACGAGGACCAGATGCTGGCGGTTGCCCGCTTCAACGAGATCACCTCCGTACAAGGCTCGGCGATGGCCGTGGCGCTGCCGGGCATCGTCGACACGCTGACGGCACTGCACAGGAAATCCTACCGGCTTGGCGTCGCCACCAATGATTCGACCAGCGGCGCGGAAAAGACACTGGTCACGCTCGGCGTCGCCCAATTGTTCGACGCGGCCTATGGCTACGACGCGGTGGCCAATCCGAAGCCGGCGCCAGACACGATCCTGGCCTTCAGCGATCTCACCGGCCTCAGGCCGGCGGAAATCGCCATGGTCGGCGACAACCGCCACGACCTCGAAATGGCGCGTGCCGGCGGCTGCGGGCTGGCGGTCGGCGTGCTCTCCGGCACCGGCACCCGCGAATCGCTGGCCGGCATTGCCGACGTTGTCCTGGATTCCGTCGCCGATCTGCCGGATTTTCTCTCGGCGCGGGTCAAGGAGACGATCTGACGGCCAAGGCGGGGCGAAATCAACTTGGGCTTTTCCCGCCAACGGCTGAGATTGGTGGAAAGCGGCAGATTTCGGGGAAGCAGCTCAGGAAAGCAGACGTGCAGTTCGCTCGCTTCTATGTCTGTCATGGGCCGAAGAACGAACCCGCTGCGCGGGAGGGCGCCTGCGGTTGAGGTAGAGATCAAGAACCGGTCGTCGCGCCCGCGTTGAGCAGGGTTCGGCAAGGGCAGAGCATCACAGGCTTCTTCAACAAGGAGCCTGACTATGCCTCATTCAATTCTCGAAGCTTCGATCAGCCCGTTGCGCCAGCGACTGATCGACGACATGAACATGCGACGTTTCTCACGGGAGACACAGCGCAACTATCTCCGCGACATCGGACGCCTGGCGACATTCCTTGGGCGATCACCAGACACAGCGACCACCGATGACCTGCGCCGGTTTCAGATCGAGCAGCAGGAGGACGGCGTTCCGGTTCCGACGATGAACAGCATCGTGTCAGCGCTGCGCTTCTTCTTCACCCACACGCTCGACCGCCCGGACCTGGCGCGCCGGCTCGTCCGGCTGTCGCATCCGCGTAACCTGCCCGTGGTGCTGAGCCGCGACGAGGTTGCCCGGTTGCTCAACGCCACCACCTGCCTCAAGCACCAGGCGGCACTCTCGGTCGCCTATGGGGCCGGCCTGCGTGTCGCGGAGGTGTCGATGCTGAAGGTCGCCGACGTCGACAGCGAGCGCATGCTGCTGCGCGTCGAACGCGGCAAGGGCGGGCGGTATCGCAACGCCATGCTCTCGGAGGATCTGCTCACGCTTCTGCGTGAGTGGTGGAAGGTCGGGCGGCAGCAGGGCGTAATGCATCGCGACGGCTGGTTGTTTCCCGGGCAGCACGCGATGAAGCCGATCAGTACGCGGCAGCTCTATCGCATAGTCGTCGAGGCGGCCCAATCCGCCGACATCGCCAAGCGGGTCGGGCCGCACACGCTGCGTCACAGCTTCGCCACCCACCTGCTGGAGGACGGCACCGACATCCGGATCATCCAGGTCCTGCTCGGGCACGCCAAGCTCAACAACACCGCCCTTTACGCGAAGGTTGCGACCCGAACGGTGCGTGCCGTGACGAGCCCGCTCGACAAGCTCGGCCTGTTCAAGCCGGGAGAGACCTCGCCCGGTGGCTAATCCGTGCGCGCCTCGATCGAGGTCGCCGACATCTTCCGTGCTGCCGGACCCGCCTACCGGGCCGCCCATGCAGGTCACCTGAGCCTCGTCCAGCTCAAGGTGATGTCGGCGATCGAGCATTGCCGCACCGCAGCCCTCGGCGGTCACGTCGAGGCCTGCGAGGACTGCGGCCAGTGGCGCATCGCCTACAACTCCTGCCGCAACCGGCACTGCCCGAAGTGCCAGGGCGCAGCCGCGCGGACATGGCTTGCCGAGCGCGAGGCCGACCTGCTGCCGGTCGGCTACTTCCATGTCGTGTTCACGCTGCCCGCCGAGGTCGCCGACATCGCCTTCCACAACAAGGCGCTGGTCTACGACCTGCTGTTCAAGGCGGCATCGGAGACGATGCTGACGATCGCGGCTGATCGGAAGCACCTCGGTGCGCGCATCGGCATCACTGCGGTCCTCCACACCTGGGGTTCGGCGCTGACCCACCACCCGCACGTGCACATGATCGTGCCGGGCGGCGGCATCGCGCCGGACGGGAGCCGCTGGGTCTCGTCGCGTCCAGCCTTCCTTCTCCCGGTGCGCGTGCTCGGCAAGTTGTTCCGACGCCTGTTCCTCACCCGGCTGCTCGCGCTGCACGACGCCAGCCGGCTCGGCTTCTTCGGCACACTTGCTCATCTCACCGAGCGGCAGACATTCCTGCGCCACCTTGCTCCCGTCCGGAAGACGCGCTGGGTGGTCTACGCCAAGGCGCCGTTCGCCGGACCGGAGGCAGTGCTCGCCTACCTGTCGCGCTACACCCACCGGGTCGCGATTTCGAACAGCCGCCTGATCGCCTTCAACGCGAGCGGCGTCACCTTCCGCTACAAGATCCCATGAGGGTATGGATAGCGACCGGAGCTGTAATAGAGCGAGGTTGTTTGAACTCTCTGGAGACCCACCATGTCTATTACAACTGATCAATCTGCAGCGCCTGCCGCTATCCGTGTCGAGCTTGACGCAATTTTTATCTCTTTGGAACTGAGCAAATCAGCCTGGCTGATCACCTCGCTGTCGCCGGGTGCCACCGATAAGATGTCCCGGCACACGGTTGTCGGTGGCGACATTGCCGGACTGTTTGTACGTATCGACGAACTCCGTTCCAAAGCGCTGGCCAGGACTGGCAGGCTCTATCGAGTGGTATCTATTCACGAAGCCGGACTTGATGGATTCTGGCTTCACCGCTTACTCGATCGCGAAGATTGGATAGAAAGCCATATCGTGGACGCCGCCTCGATTGCCGTCTCGCGCAAGCGCCGGCGGGCGAAGACAGACCGGATCGACGGCGAGACGCTTATCCGGACGTTGTTGGCCTACAAGCGAGGGGAGCCCCGCGTCTGCTCTATGGTGCGAGTTCCAACCTCGCAGGACGAAGACCGTCGCAGGATCGGTCGCGAGCGCAAAGTACTCGTCGACGAACGAACGCTCCATATCAACCGCATCAAGGGTTTGCTGTTTAGCCAGGGCATTCGGGGCTATGAGCCTGGGCGCCGCGATCGCCGCGAGCGCCTTGAGGAGCTCCGCACGGGTGATGGTCGCGATCTGCCTCGGCACACCAAGGCCCAGCTTCTTCGCGAGCTCGGTCGCCTCGAATTACTGATCGAACAAATCAAGGCGGTGGAGGCCGAGCGTGACGCGGTTCTAGCGCAGGAGAAGGCGGCCCTGACCGAACCCGCAACGATGCTGCTCGGCATAAGGGGGATCGGCCCAGAATTCGCCAATGTCATCTACAGCGAATGCCTGTCCCGGCACTTCGACAACCGAAGACAGGTCGCATCCTACGCAGGACTTGCCGCAAGTCCCTGGCAAAGCGGTTCAATCAATCGTGAGCAGGGTATCTCGAAGGCAGGCAACCCACGTCTTCGAACAGCAATGGTCCAACTCGCATGGCTGTGGTTGCGTCACCAGCCGAATTCGATGCTGAGCCGCTGGTTCCAGGAACGGGTGAAGCACAATGCCGGAAAGCGCAAGGCGACGACAATTGTTGCCCTGGCCCGCAAGCTGCTGGTGGCGTTCTGGAAATATGTGACGTTCGGTGTTCTCATCGAGGGAGCCGCCATCAAAGCCACCTGATGCGACGACAGACGTAAAGTTATTCCCATCCCCAGGGCCTGATTAGCCCTGACGGATCCAGGGGGACGAACCGTGGTAGTCCATGGCTCAAAGCAAGCCGCCTACAAGAATGGTCTCGTCCTTCTGAGCCCTTGCCCGCCGAAAGCGGGATAGTGGTGCAGCCGCTGGGCGGCGACCGGATGTGAGGTTGATCAGGCCCGGATATCGGGCAGTGTCGTGCAACCGGGCTCAGACCGTGGATACCGTCTTCGAATAAGGAACGAATAATGTCGCCATGATGCCCCGACTTGACGTGATGACCCTCATGTGAGGACTACCGTCGCGACGGCGCCGACCGGCAGCAGGTCATGACGCTTGGCCCCGCCGAGTTCATCCGCCGCTTCCTGCTCCACGTGTTGCCGCGCGGCTTCCACCGCATCCGGCACTATGGACTGCTCGCCGGCTCCGCCCGCAAGGCCAGTCTCACGCTCGCCCGTGAACTCCTGGACGTCGCCGCGCCGCCCGACCCCAGCGAACCGGACGACTTCCGCCCGTCATGCCCCTGCTGCGGCGGATGCATGATCGTCATCGAGACGTTCGAAAGGTGGAGGCAGCCACGCGGACCGCCGGACGCAACGGCGACGAACCGGGAGTACTGTTCATGACCCGGCCTGGCCTACTCCAATCAGCCGCAGGCACTCAGCCTCCGGCAACGGACCCACGCGTGTCCATGGTGATCATCAACGCCGACAGGACCGCGCCCAGCTGCCCAATGTCCCGACAACACCGCGCGCAGGCGCAACGAAGCGGCCTGTCCGCATCCATCCCCGCGCTTCCAGGCGGCGGACACGCCATCGCCGACACCTGCCGCAAATCGAAATCCCCATAGCCATCGAATGTGGCCCGCGGGTTCCTTCCTCGGGGACTTTCGTACGCCTGCCGGCGCCCGAAACTCTTCACGGGAGCAGAGGTCCTCTTGTGGTGCAGGGAAGAACGATAGCGGACGTTCACCCTCCAAGGTCCGATGTCGTGAGCTGCCCCAAACCGGTCGTTACTCACTTTGCGGGATACTGCGATGCGAGTCGCCAAAACTGACCTTCGCTGCGACCCCTATTGGACCCTCGGCCCGAGCAGTTTGGAACTCCGCAACAGAAGGTCATAGCCTTCCGCGAATGCAAGGGGCCATCTGCAGTCGGGCCGTCTCTGCAATCTTCCAGCATGGTTGCTGTGTAGGTACAGCAGTCACTTCCACAGCCTACCAGGCATAGGCCCCCGGCGCTTCGCCGCCGGGGCCTGGCCAAATCTTGTCCAGCCTCGTCAGTGTTTCATTCGAGAGGTTTAGCGAGGGTGCCTTCAAGTTCTCGCGTAGTTGCACCACCGCCCGGGGGCCGCTGATTACCGCGGTGACAATCGGATTGTGGAGCAACCACGCGAGGGCCACGAGGGCAGGCGCTTCGCCCAGTTCATCGCAGAGCGCTTCATAGGCTTCCAGTTGCGGGCGCAGTTCGGCGACCCGCGTTTGAAGCAGCGACGACGAGCCGTGCCCCTGGGCTGCCCCGCGGAGCACGCCGCCGAGCAACCCACCGCCGATCGGTCCATAGGGGATGAGGCCCACCCCGTAGTGACGCAGCGCCGGGATCACCTCTAGCTCGATGGTACGCTGCGCGAGGTTGTAGAGGCTCTGCTCGGACGCTAATCCCAGCAGATTGCGCGACGCGGCCGTGCACTGGGCAGTGGCGATGTCCCAGCCGGCGAAGTTGCTGCTGCCCACGTAGGTGATCTTGCCCTCGTGGATCAGCTGCTCCATCGCCTGCCAGATTTCCTCCCACGGCGTGGCCCGGTCGACGTGATGCATCTGGTAGAGATCGATGTGATCGGTCTTCAGCCGCCGCAAGCTGGCTTCGCAGGCGCGTCGGATGTGATAGGCAGACAAGCGGCGATCGTTGGGACCAGTATCCATCGGCTGGTAGACCTTCGTCGCCAATACAATCCGGTTGCGCCGGCCGCCCTGCGCGAGCCAACGGCCGATGATCTCCTCGGAGGTGCCGTAGCCCTTCTCCATTTCGGGCGATTGCGGGCCGCCATAAACATCCGCCGTGTCGAAGAGATTGATGCCGGCGTCGAGAGCTTCGTCCATGATCGTGACACTGTCCGACTCATCGATCTGCCAGCCGAATTCCATCGTGCCAAGGGCTAGTCGGCTGACCTTGATGCCGGTCCGGCCTAGATGAGTGTAATTCATGGCAAACGCCTTAGATTTGTTTCAGGATAACGACTTCTGCCCCCGTTACTTCAGATGCATCCATGCCATGCGCAACCTAGCGGAATACTCCAGCTACAACCGCCCATCTTGTACCGCAACTCGCACGTACAGCGAAGCTCCGCTTTCCGCCCTAGGTGCCTAATTCTAGCGCGATGCAGCTAGGTCGGCTCTCCGCCCTCCTCGCTCACGTGTGCTCTTGGCGCAAAGCCGGCTGCGGCTTCTGCAGTAGCGATGTCCGCTTTTGGTGAATGGACTGGACCGTATGAATGACCGCCATGCGGCGCAAAACGGCCAACGCGGTGCCGCAGTCGAAAGTCTGCTTTCAGGTAACGGCCAGCAACGTTGTTGCGGCAAAGATGGAGGTCCGAATCCGGTCATTCCGAGTGACTGGGTTTTGATCTCAGCGCCAGCGGTCATCCGCCTCGAAGGAAAACACACCGCTCGGCTTGCTCGCGGCACCCTTCGCGTCGCCGAAATCCGGCACCTGGTATTCGGCGAGCAACCGCAGCCGGGATAGCGGCAGATCGGCGCGGCGGGGATCACCGACCAGCACGTCGATGCCGGCTGCCAGGCAGCGGTCGAGGAACGGGATGACGCGTAGAGCGACCTCGCGGCCGTAGAACACGTCCCCTGCAAGCACGAGGTCGACGGCCGGTGGCGGACCTGTGGTGATATCCTTGTCGACAATGGCGATCTCGACGCCGTTGGCTGCGGCATTGAGGTCGATCGCGGCAACGCCGTTGCGGTCGATCTCGGCGGCGATCACTTCGCGTGCCCCAGCCTTCGCGGCGGCGATGCCGACAAGGCCGGAGCCGGCACCAAGGTCGAGCACGCGGCGTCCCGCCACGGTCATCGGATGGTCGAGGACATAGCGCGCGAGCACGGTGCCGCCGGCCCATGCATAGGCCCAGTAGGGCGGTTGTGGCTCCGGCGCGTCTTCCGCATCGTCTTCGGGCTCGACGAGCCGCCTCAATCCGCTGCCGGGGTGAGCCATGTAAAACTGGATTTCTGGAAGCGCAGGCACAGGAACAAGGCGCATGTTCGCCTTGATAAACGTGGCCGGGTCGAGGCGCGAGCACCGATCCGGCGCATCGTTGTCGGCAAGATCGTTATCCACTATTCGCGCAGCGCTCGCCGCAGGATCTTGCCGACCGGCGTCTTCGGCAGCTCGGTGCGGAATTCGATGTATTTGGGCCGCTTGTAGCCGGTCAGGTTCTCGCGGCAAAAGGCGGTCAGCGTCTCGGCCGTCAGCGCCGGATCCTTCTTGACCACGAACAGTTTCGGCACTTCGCCCGAATGCTCGTCCGGCACGCCGATCGCCGCCACTTCGAGCACGCCCGGATGCATCGCCACGACTTCCTCGAGCTCGTTTGGATAGACGTTGAAGCCCGAGACCAGGATCATGTCCTTCTTGCGGTCGACGATCTTGGTGTAGCCGCGCTCGTCCATGAAACCCATGTCGCCGGATTTGAAGTAGCCGTCCTTGGTCATCACCTTGGCGGTCTCATCCGGCCGGTTCCAGTACCCCGCCATCACTTGCGGTCCCCGGATGCAGACCTCGCCGACCTCGCCGAGCGGCAGATTGTTGCCGTCGTCGTCGCGGATGGCGATCTCGGTCGAGGGCAGCGGCAGGCCGATCGTGCCGGTGAAGTCGCCGGCGGTGAACTTGTTGGCGGTGGCCACCGGCGAGGTTTCCGAGAGGCCGTAGCCTTCGGTGACCGAACAACCGGTCAGCGCCTTCCAGCGATCGGCGACGCCCCTCTGCACCGCCATGCCGCCACCCAGCGTCAGTACCAGCGGCTTGAAGTCGAGCTTGCGGAAATCCTCATTGTTGAGCAGCGCGTTGAACAGCGTGTTGAGGCCGGGAAAGATGTGCACCGGATATTTCTGCAGTTCCTTGACGAAACCGGGAATGTCGCGCGGGTTGGGGATGAGCACATTTCGGGCGCCCTGCTGCATGCCCATCAGCGCGTTCACCGTCAGTGCGAAGATATGATAGAGCGGCAGTGCGCAGATGAAGTTGGGGTGCGCCGGTTTCGGCTTGATCGTGTAGGCGTCCTCCATCCACTGCGCGTTCTGCGCGACATTGGCGAGCACGTTGCTGTGCAGCAGCGTGGCACCCTTCGACACGCCCGTGGTGCCGCCCGTATATTGCAGGAACGCGACATCATCGGCTGCCACCTTGGCCGGCTCAAAACCCATGCCGGCGCCGGCCTTCATTGCGGCATTGAACTTGACATGGCCGGGCAGCGACCATGCCGGCACCATCTTCTTCACGCGGCGCACGACGAAATTGACGATGGTGCCCTTCAGGCCGCCGAGCATGTCGCCCATCGCGGCGACCACCACATGCTTGACCGCCGTCCTGGCGATCACCGCCTGCAAGGTGTTGGCAAAGTTCTCCAGGATGACGATGGCTTGCGCACCGGAGTCTTTCAGTTGATGTTCGAGTTCGCGCGGCGTGTAGAGCGGATTGATGTTCACCACGACATAACCGGCGCGCAGCACGGCCATCATCGCCACCGGATACTGCAGCACGTTGGGCATCATCAGCGCGACGCGCGCGCCTTTCTGAAGGCCTTTCGATTGCAGGTAGGCGCCGAAGGCCGCCGACAGCCGCTCGACATCGGTGTAGCTGATGGACTTGTCCATGCAGGTGAAGGCCGGCTGGGCGGAGAATTGCTTGCAGGCGGCAACCAGGAAATCGCCGATCGAGCTGTAGGGCAAGGCGCCGATTTCGGCCGGCACGTTTTTCGGATAACTCTTGAGCCACGGCTTCTCCGGCAGGCCGGCGGCCAGCGCCGTCAGTGCTTTCGGCAATCCCTTGGCGGCGGCCATGGCAGGTTTGGCTGCCGATGGCGCCTTGGCTGCAGCTGCCTTCGCCACCGGCTTGGCGGCGACGGACTTTGGCGTAGCCGCGGGCTTCCCAGCCGCAGTCTTGGCCGCCGGCTTTGGGCTTGCCTTTACTGGCGCGGTGGCCGCCTTTGGCTTGGCCGCGGCGGCTTTGGCAGCTGGCGCTTTCGGCTTGGCCGTACCGGCTACTTTGGGAGCCGCCTTGGCTCCCGCTTTCCCCGGTGCCGTCGTCCTTGATGCTTTTGCCACCCGTTCCTCCCTGGACAATTCTTGTTCGTTCGCGCCGCGCTCGCCCCTGAATTGACAGAGACGTCCTCCGCTGCCGCCGTTATGTCACTATGTATTGCCTCCATTGCCGACCGTGCAAGTCTTGCCCTTGCGGCAAGGCGGCGAAAGATTTGCCGCCGAAAATCTTTCCTGCCGCCAACACTCGCGCCCTGTGTCCTGGCGCACCCTCGGCTGCTCGCAAGCGCGCGCGGTATCGATATCGCCGGATCGGCGATCAATAAAAAAATGCGGTCGTTAATAATAGCGTGAATGGAAAAAACTGCTAATTTTTTCTGCCATTTAGCAAAATCGCGGATTTTTTTCCTGCTTCCCGCGGGGTAAGCAAACGGGGTGTTCCAAAGCCGGAAAAACGGTGCTTATATGCGCGCTTCGCGAGCCTGATAGAGGGGCTTGGAAGAACATCAGGGAGTGCTCAATGAAGAAGAAACTGACTTTTGCAGCCGCGTTGCTGGCTGCAAGCGTCCTGGGCGGCGTGGCCAACGCGAAAACTCTGGTCTATTGCGCGGAAGCTTCGCCGGAAGGTTTTGATCCGGCGCCGTATACCGCCGGCCAGACGTTCGACGCGTCGTCGCGCACCGTCTTCAACCGCCTTGTCGAATTCGATCACGGCAAGACAACGACCTCGCCGGGCCTGGCTGAAAGCTGGACGATCTCCGACGATGGCAAGGAATATGTCTTCAAGCTGCGCAAGGGCGTCAAGTTCGCCGCCACCGACTATTTCACCCCGACGCGCGACTTTAACGCCGACGACGTGGTGTTCTCTTTCGAACGTCAGGTCGACAAGAACGGCCCGTGGTTTCAGTACATTCCGGGCATTGCCTACCAGTATTACAATGACCAGTTCGGCGAAAACATCACCAAGGTCGAGAAGGTCGATGACCTGACGGTGAAGTTCACCCTCAAGGAGCCGGCAATCACCTTCATTCCGACGCTGGGCATGGACTTTGCCTCGGTCGTCTCCAAGGAATATGCCGACAAGCTGCAGGCGGACAAGACGCCTGAACTGTTCAACCAGAAGCCGGTGGGCACCGGCCCGTTCATCTTCGTCGACTACCAGACCGACGCCGCCATCCGCTACAAGGCCAATCCGGACTATTGGGGCGGCAAGCAGAAGATCGACGATCTGGTCTTCGCCATCACCACCGATCCGGCGGTTCGCGCGCAGAAGCTCAAGGCTGGCGAATGCAACATCATGTCGTACCCGGCACCGGCCGACATCGCCGGCCTGCAGGCTGATGCGAACCTGAAGGTCGACGAGCAGGAAGGCCTCAATGTCGGCGCGCTGATGTACAACACCCAGCAGAAGCCGTTCGACGACGTGCGCGTCCGCAAGGCGCTCAACATGGCCATCAACAAGAAGGCCATCATCGACGCCGTCTTCCAGGGTGCCGGCCAGGTCGCCATCAACCCGATCCCGCCGACCATGTGGTCCTACAACAAGGAAGTGAAGGACGATCCGTACGATCCGGATGCGGCCAAGAAGCTGCTCGAAGAAGCCGGCGTCAAGGACCTCAAGATGAACGTCTGGGCCATGCCGGTGTCGCGCCCGTACATGCCGAACGCGCGCCGCACCGCCGAACTGATCCAGTCGGACTTCGCCAAGGTCGGCGTCACTGTCGAGATCGTCAGCTACGATTGGGGTGAATACCTCAAGCGCGCTTCCGCGGTCGATCACGACGGCGCCGTCATCGTCGGCTGGACCGGCGACAATGGCGATCCGGACAACTTCCTCGGCGTGCTCCTGAGCTGCGCTTCCGTCGGTTCGAACAATCGCGCGGAATGGTGCAACAAGGACTTCGATGCGCTCATCAACAAGGCCAAGACCGTTTCGGACCAGGCCGAGCGCACCAAGCTCTATGAACAGGCACAGGTCATCTTCAAGGAACAGGCACCCTGGGCGACGCTCGCTCACTCCAAGGTGTTCATGCCGATGCAGAAGACCGTCACCGGCTTTGCGATGGATCCGCTCGGTATCCATCGCTTCGACGGCGTCGATATCGCCGAATAAGGTTGCGAAACGGGGGCGTCGCCACTTGGTGGCGCCCCCACTCGCCCGCCATGCTGCGTTATATCCTCGGCAAGCTCGCCCTCATCATCCCGACCTTCATCGGGATAACCATCCTCGCCTTTGGCTTCGTGCGCATCCTGCCCGGTGATCCGGTGCTGGTGCTTGCGGGCGAACGCGGCCTGTCGCCCGAACGCCACGCGGCACTGATGCACCAGTTCGGTTTCGACCTGCCAATATGGCAACAATATTTGACCTATCTGACGAACATCCTCAGCGGTGATTTCGGCACCTCGTTTTCCACCAAGACGCCGGTGCTCAAGGACTTCCTGGTGCGCTTCCCGGCAACGGTCGAGCTCGCCATCTTCGCCATGATCTTTGCCGTCATCCTGGGGGTCGCCGCCGGCATTTTCGCCGCCATCCGCCGTGGCTCCTGGTTCGACCAGCTGACCATGGGCACCGCCCTGGCAGGCTATTCCATGCCGATCTTCTGGTGGGGCCTGCTGCTGATCATCGTGTTTTCCGGCACGCTGCACTGGACGCCGGTTTCCGGCCGCATCGACCTTCTCTACTTCTTCAAGCCGGTGACCGGCTTCATGACCATCGATTCGCTGATCTCGGGGCAGAAGGGCGCCTTCCGTTCGGCGCTGTCGCACCTCATCCTTCCGACCGTCGTGCTCGGCACCATTCCGCTCGCGGTCATCGCCAGGCAGACGCGGTCGGCCATGCTCGAAGTGCTGGGTGAGGATTATGTCCGCACCGCGCGCGCCAAGGGCTTGACCCCGTTCCGGGTCGTCGGCCTGCATGCCTTCCGCAACGCGCTGATCCCGGTCGTCACCACCATCGGCCTGCAGGTCGGCACGCTGTTGACCGGCGCCATCCTGACCGAGAGCATCTTCTCGTGGCCCGGCATCGGCAAATGGATGATCGACGCCATTTCCAAGCGCGACTATTTCACCGTGCAGGGCGGGTTGCTTTTGATCGCGTTGATCGTCATGTCGGTGAACCTCATCGTCGACGTGCTCTACGCCGTCATCAACCCACGCATCCGGGCCAACTGACATGAGCAACGAAGGCCCAGCCACCATCGAAGCCGCGACCGTCGTCAAGCAGCAGGACGCAAGGCTGCAGATGTTCGGCGAGTTCTGGCATTACTTCTCCGTCAACAAGGGCGCGGTGATCGGGCTCTTCGTCTTTGCGCTGCTGATCCTGATCGCCATCTTCGCGCCGCTGCTGGCGCCGCATTCGCCGGACGATCAGTTCCGCGACTTCTTCCTGACGCCGCCGGCCTGGCAGGAGGGCGGCAACGCGCAGTTCCTGCTCGGCACCGACGCCGTCGGCCGCGATATGCTGTCGCGCCTGATCTACGGCTCGCGGTTTTCGCTCGCCATCGGCTTTGTCGTCGTCACCACCGCACTGATCTCCGGCGTCATCCTCGGCCTGCTTGCCGGCTACTGCCGCGGCTGGGTCGACACGCTGATCATGCGCATCATGGACATCATCCTGGCGTTCCCATCCCTGCTGCTGGCCCTGGTGCTTGTCGCGGTTCTCGGGCCTGGCCTCGTCAACGCCATGATCGCCATCGCCTTCGTGCTGCAGCCGCATTTCGCCCGGCTCACCCGCGCCGCCGTGATGGCCGAGAAGACACGCGAATACGTCGTCTCGGCCAAGGTCGCCGGTGCCAGCCATCTGAGGTTGATGCTGGTCACCATCCTGCCCAACTGCATCGCGCCGCTGATCGTGCAGGCGACGCTGTCCTTCTCCAACGCCATTCTCGAGGCGGCCGCCCTTGGCTTCCTCGGCATGGGCGCGCAGCCGCCGACGCCGGAATGGGGCACCATGCTGGCCGAGGCGCGCGAATTCATCCTGCGCGCCTGGTGGGTGGTGACCTTCCCCGGCCTCGCCATCCTGATCACCGTCTTCGCCATCAACCTGATCGGCGACGGCCTGCGCGATGCGCTCGACCCCAAGCTGAAGAGGTCGTGAGCATGCCTCTGCTCGAGATCAAGAACCTCACCGTCTCCTTCGACACCGCGGCCGGACCGTTTATGGCCGTGCAGGGCATCGATCTCGCGATCGAGCCGCGCGAAGTGCTGGCGATTGTCGGCGAGTCCGGTTCCGGCAAGTCGGTGGCGATGCTGGCGGTGATGGGCCTGTTGCCCAACACGGCGACGGTCAAGGCCGACCGCATGGCCTTCGACGGCATCGATCTGTTGAAGCTCAGCCCGTCCGAACGCCGCAAGATCGTCGGCAAGGACATCTCGATGATCTTTCAGGAGCCGGTCGCAAGCCTCAACCCGTGCTTTAACGTCGGCTTCCAGATCGAGGAGGTGCTGCGCTTCCACATGGGGATGGATCGCGCCCAGCGCCGGGCGCGGGCCATCGAATTGATGAAGCTGGTCGGCATCGCCGACCCGGAAGAACGGCTGAGTTCGTTTCCCCACCAGATGTCCGGCGGCCAGTGCCAGCGCATCATGATCGCCATCGCCATTGCCTGCAATCCGAAACTGCTGATCGCCGACGAGCCGACGACCGCACTCGACGTCACCATCCAGAAGCAGATCCTCGATCTCCTGGTTTCGCTGCAAGCCAAATACGGCATGGGCCTGATCATGATCACCCACAATATGGGCGTGGTGGCCGAAACCGCCGATCGCGTCATTGTCCAGTACAAGGGCCGCAAGATGGAAGAGGCCGACGTGCTGTCGCTGTTTGAATCACCGAAGAGCAACTACACCCGCGCGCTTTTGTCGGCGCTGCCGGAGAACGCGGTCGGTGACCGGCTGCCGACCGTGTCCGACATGATGTTCGAGCCGGCGCCCTCGGGAGCCGCCTCATGAGCGTCACGGTCCTCGAAGGCAAGAACATCGTGCGCGACTACCACATTGGCGGCGGCCTGTTCACCGGGCCGCGCACCGTGCATGCGGTCAAGGGTGTCTCGTTCAAAGTCGACAAGGGCAGGACGCTGGCCATCGTCGGCGAAAGCGGCTGCGGCAAGTCCACGCTCGCCCGCATCATCACGCTGATCGATTCGGCGACATCCGGCGACCTGTTCATCGACGGCAACAAGGTCGACATCGCCAGGAACGCATTGACGAAGGAGATGCGCCGCAAGGTGCAGATCGTTTTCCAGAACCCCTACGGGTCGCTCAATCCGCGCCAGAAGATCGGCGACGTGCTGGGCGAGCCTCTGCTGATCAACACTGACAAGCCGGCCGCCGAGCGGCGCGACCTTGCGATGAAGATGCTAAAGAAGGTCGGCCTCGGCCACGAGCACTACAACCGCTATCCGCACATGTTCTCCGGCGGTCAGCGTCAGCGCATCGCCATTGCCCGCGCGCTGATGCTCAACCCAAGCCTGCTGGTGTTGGACGAACCGGTCTCCGCGCTCGATCTGTCGGTGCAGGCACAGGTGCTCAACCTGCTCGCCGACCTGCAGGACGAGTTCCAGCTGACCTATGTCTTCATCAGCCACGACCTCTCCGTCGTACGTTACATCGCCGACGACGTGATGGTGATGTATTTCGGCGAAGCGGTCGAATACGGCTCGCGCGACGAGGTCTTCGCCGACCCCAAGCACAGCTACACCAGGACGCTGTTCGCCGCGACACCGCGCGCCGACGTCGCCTCGATCAAGGCGAGGCTGGCGAAGAAGAAGGCGGCTTAGAGTCGAAACCCAACTGGTCCAAGCGACCGAGGTTTACCCGAAGACGACTTACGTCTGCCAAGGCAGGGACGACCGCTTTGCGCCTCATCTCAGTCATTCCGCCGGCCCCTCCAGTTCTCCAGAAGCGGACGTTGCTGGTGTCAACGCCACAGGCGAGGTTGCGCCACGAGCAGACGTTCCCGACGCTTTTCAGGAGCGGACCTTCGCTTATCGTGAAGAGTTTCGGGCGCCGGCAGGCGTACGAAAGTCCCCGAGGAAGGAACCCGCGGGCCACAGGCGGTGGCTATGGGGATTTCGGATTTCGGCCGGTGTCGGCGATGGCGCGCCCGCCGACGGGAAGCGCGGGGATGGGCGCGAACAGGCCGCCTCGTTGTGCCTCCGCGCGGTGTTGTCGGCCGGGCGCTGGTCCGGAGGCGCGCCTGTCGGGGTCAACCATTACCAAGAACACGCGTGGGTCCATTGCCGGAGGCTGAGTGCCTGCGGCTGAACGCTGGATACCATGCCGGGTCATGGGACGTTCTCCCGGCTCGTCGCGGTTGCGTCCGGCGGTCCGCGCGGCTGCCTCCAGCGTTCGAAGGTCTCGATGACGATCATGCGTCCGCCGCAGCACGGGCATGACGGGCGGAAGTCGTCCGGTTCGCTGGGGTCGGGCGGCGCGGCGACGTCCAGGAGTTCACGGGCGAGCGTGAGACTGGCCTTGCGGGCGGAGCCGGCGAGCAGTCCATAGTGCCGGATGCGGTGGAAGCCGCGCGGCAACACGTGGAGCAGGAAGCGGCGGATGAACTCGGCGGGGCCAAGCGTCATGACCTGCTGCCGGTCGGCGCCGTCGCGACGGTAGTCCTCACATGAGGGTCATCACGTCAAGTCGGGGCATCATGGCGACATTATTCGTTCCTTATTCGAAGACGGTATCCACGGTCTGAGCCCGGTTGCACGACACTGCCCGATATCCGGGCCTGATCAACCTCACATCCGGTCGCCGCCCAGCGGCTGCACCACTATCCCGCTTTCGGCGGGCAAGGGCTCAGAAGGACGAGACCATTCTTGTAGGCGGCTTGCTTTGAGCCATGGACTACCACGGTTCGTCCCCCTGGATCCGTCAGGGCTAATCAGGCCCTGGGGATGGGAATAACTTTACGTCTGTCGTCGCATCAGGTGGCTTTGATGGCGGCTCCCTCGATGAGAACACCGAACGTCACATATTTCCAGAACGCCACCAGCAGCTTGCGGGCCAGGGCAACAATTGTCGTCGCCTTGCGCTTTCCGGCATTGTGCTTCACCCGTTCCTGGAACCAGCGGCTCAGCATCGAATTCGGCTGGTGACGCAACCACAGCCATGCGAGTTGGACCATTGCTGTTCGAAGACGTGGGTTGCCTGCCTTCGAGATACCCTGCTCACGATTGATTGAACCGCTTTGCCAGGGACTTGCGGCAAGTCCTGCGTAGGATGCGACCTGTCTTCGGTTGTCGAAGTGCCGGGACAGGCATTCGCTGTAGATGACATTGGCGAATTCTGGGCCGATCCCCCTTATGCCGAGCAGCATCGTTGCGGGTTCGGTCAGGGCCGCCTTCTCCTGCGCTAGAACCGCGTCACGCTCGGCCTCCACCGCCTTGATTTGTTCGATCAGTAATTCGAGGCGACCGAGCTCGCGAAGAAGCTGGGCCTTGGTGTGCCGAGGCAGATCGCGACCATCACCCGTGCGGAGCTCCTCAAGGCGCTCGCGGCGATCGCGGCGCCCAGGCTCATAGCCCCGAATGCCCTGGCTAAACAGCAAACCCTTGATGCGGTTGATATGGAGCGTTCGTTCGTCGACGAGTACTTTGCGCTCGCGACCGATCCTGCGACGGTCTTCGTCCTGCGAGGTTGGAACTCGCACCATAGAGCAGACGCGGGGCTCCCCTCGCTTGTAGGCCAACAACGTCCGGATAAGCGTCTCGCCGTCGATCCGGTCTGTCTTCGCCCGCCGGCGCTTGCGCGAGACGGCAATCGAGGCGGCGTCCACGATATGGCTTTCTATCCAATCTTCGCGATCGAGTAAGCGGTGAAGCCAGAATCCATCAAGTCCGGCTTCGTGAATAGATACCACTCGATAGAGCCTGCCAGTCCTGGCCAGCGCTTTGGAACGGAGTTCGTCGATACGTACAAACAGTCCGGCAATGTCGCCACCGACAACCGTGTGCCGGGACATCTTATCGGTGGCACCCGGCGACAGCGAGGTGATCAGCCAGGCTGATTTGCTCAGTTCCAAAGAGATAAAAATTGCGTCAAGCTCGACACGGATAGCGGCAGGCGCTGCAGATTGATCAGTTGTAATAGACATGGTGGGTCTCCAGAGAGTTCAAACAACCTCGCTCTATTACAGCTCCGGTCGCTATCCATACCCTCATGGGATCTTGTAGCGGAAGGTGACGCCGCTCGCGTTGAAGGCGATCAGGCGGCTGTTCGAAATCGCGACCCGGTGGGTGTAGCGCGACAGGTAGGCGAGCACTGCCTCCGGTCCGGCGAACGGCGCCTTGGCGTAGACCACCCAGCGCGTCTTCCGGACGGGAGCAAGGTGGCGCAGGAATGTCTGCCGCTCGGTGAGATGAGCAAGTGTGCCGAAGAAGCCGAGCCGGCTGGCGTCGTGCAGCGCGAGCAGCCGGGTGAGGAACAGGCGTCGGAACAACTTGCCGAGCACGCGCACCGGGAGAAGGAAGGCTGGACGCGACGAGACCCAGCGGCTCCCGTCCGGCGCGATGCCGCCGCCCGGCACGATCATGTGCACGTGCGGGTGGTGGGTCAGCGCCGAACCCCAGGTGTGGAGGACCGCAGTGATGCCGATGCGCGCACCGAGGTGCTTCCGATCAGCCGCGATCGTCAGCATCGTCTCCGATGCCGCCTTGAACAGCAGGTCGTAGACCAGCGCCTTGTTGTGGAAGGCGATGTCGGCGACCTCGGCGGGCAGCGTGAACACGACATGGAAGTAGCCGACCGGCAGCAGGTCGGCCTCGCGCTCGGCAAGCCATGTCCGCGCGGCTGCGCCCTGGCACTTCGGGCAGTGCCGGTTGCGGCAGGAGTTGTAGGCGATGCGCCACTGGCCGCAGTCCTCGCAGGCCTCGACGTGACCGCCGAGGGCTGCGGTGCGGCAATGCTCGATCGCCGACATCACCTTGAGCTGGACGAGGCTCAGGTGACCTCACATGAGGGTCATCACGTCAAGTCGGGGCATCATGGCGACATTATTCGTTCCTTATTCGAAGACGGTATCCACGGTCTGAGCCCGGTTGCACGACACTGCCCGATATCCGGGCCTGATCAACCTCACATCCGGTCGCCGCCCAGCGGCTGCACCACTATCCCGCTTTCGGCGGGCAAGGGCTCAGAAGGACGAGACCATTCTTGTAGGCGGCTTGCTTTGAGCCATGGACTACCACGGTTCGTCCCCCTGGATCCGTCAGGGCTAATCAGGCCCTGGGGATGGGAATAACTTTACGTCTGTCGTCGCATCAGGTGGCTTTGATGGCGGCTCCCTCGATGAGAACACCGAACGTCACATATTTCCAGAACGCCACCAGCAGCTTGCGGGCCAGGGCAACAATTGTCGTCGCCTTGCGCTTTCCGGCATTGTGCTTCACCCGTTCCTGGAACCAGCGGCTCAGCATCGAATTCGGCTGGTGACGCAACCACAGCCATGCGAGTTGGACCATTGCTGTTCGAAGACGTGGGTTGCCTGCCTTCGAGATACCCTGCTCACGATTGATTGAACCGCTTTGCCAGGGACTTGCGGCAAGTCCTGCGTAGGATGCGACCTGTCTTCGGTTGTCGAAGTGCCGGGACAGGCATTCGCTGTAGATGACATTGGCGAATTCTGGGCCGATCCCCCTTATGCCGAGCAGCATCGTTGCGGGTTCGGTCAGGGCCGCCTTCTCCTGCGCTAGAACCGCGTCACGCTCGGCCTCCACCGCCTTGATTTGTTCGATCAGTAATTCGAGGCGACCGAGCTCGCGAAGAAGCTGGGCCTTGGTGTGCCGAGGCAGATCGCGACCATCACCCGTGCGGAGCTCCTCAAGGCGCTCGCGGCGATCGCGGCGCCCAGGCTCATAGCCCCGAATGCCCTGGCTAAACAGCAAACCCTTGATGCGGTTGATATGGAGCGTTCGTTCGTCGACGAGTACTTTGCGCTCGCGACCGATCCTGCGACGGTCTTCGTCCTGCGAGGTTGGAACTCGCACCATAGAGCAGACGCGGGGCTCCCCTCGCTTGTAGGCCAACAACGTCCGGATAAGCGTCTCGCCGTCGATCCGGTCTGTCTTCGCCCGCCGGCGCTTGCGCGAGACGGCAATCGAGGCGGCGTCCACGATATGGCTTTCTATCCAATCTTCGCGATCGAGTAAGCGGTGAAGCCAGAATCCATCAAGTCCGGCTTCGTGAATAGATACCACTCGATAGAGCCTGCCAGTCCTGGCCAGCGCTTTGGAACGGAGTTCGTCGATACGTACAAACAGTCCGGCAATGTCGCCACCGACAACCGTGTGCCGGGACATCTTATCGGTGGCACCCGGCGACAGCGAGGTGATCAGCCAGGCTGATTTGCTCAGTTCCAAAGAGATAAAAATTGCGTCAAGCTCGACACGGATAGCGGCAGGCGCTGCAGATTGATCAGTTGTAATAGACATGGTGGGTCTCCAGAGAGTTCAAACAACCTCGCTCTATTACAGCTCCGGTCGCTATCCATACCCTCATGGGATCTTGTAGCGGAAGGTGACGCCGCTCGCGTTGAAGGCGATCAGGCGGCTGTTCGAAATCGCGACCCGGTGGGTGTAGCGCGACAGGTAGGCGAGCACTGCCTCCGGTCCGGCGAACGGCGCCTTGGCGTAGACCACCCAGCGCGTCTTCCGGACGGGAGCAAGGTGGCGCAGGAATGTCTGCCGCTCGGTGAGATGAGCAAGTGTGCCGAAGAAGCCGAGCCGGCTGGCGTCGTGCAGCGCGAGCAGCCGGGTGAGGAACAGGCGTCGGAACAACTTGCCGAGCACGCGCACCGGGAGAAGGAAGGCTGGACGCGACGAGACCCAGCGGCTCCCGTCCGGCGCGATGCCGCCGCCCGGCACGATCATGTGCACGTGCGGGTGGTGGGTCAGCGCCGAACCCCAGGTGTGGAGGACCGCAGTGATGCCGATGCGCGCACCGAGGTGCTTCCGATCAGCCGCGATCGTCAGCATCGTCTCCGATGCCGCCTTGAACAGCAGGTCGTAGACCAGCGCCTTGTTGTGGAAGGCGATGTCGGCGACCTCGGCGGGCAGCGTGAACACGACATGGAAGTAGCCGACCGGCAGCAGGTCGGCCTCGCGCTCGGCAAGCCATGTCCGCGCGGCTGCGCCCTGGCACTTCGGGCAGTGCCGGTTGCGGCAGGAGTTGTAGGCGATGCGCCACTGGCCGCAGTCCTCGCAGGCCTCGACGTGACCGCCGAGGGCTGCGGTGCGGCAATGCTCGATCGCCGACATCACCTTGAGCTGGACGAGGCTCAGGTGACCTGCATGGGCGGCCCGGTAGGCGGGTCCGGCAGCACGGAAGATGTCGGCGACCTCGATCGAGGCGCGCACGGATTAGCCACCGGGCGAGGTCTCTCCCGGCTTGAACAGGCCGAGCTTGTCGAGCGGGCTCGTCACGGCACGCACCGTCCGGGTCGCAACCTTCGCGTAAAGGGCGGTGTTGTTGAGCTTGGCGTGCCCGAGCAGGACCTGGATGATCCGGATGTCGGTGCCGTCCTCCAGCAGGTGGGTGGCGAAGCTGTGACGCAGCGTGTGCGGCCCGACCCGCTTGGCGATGTCGGCGGATTGGGCCGCCTCGACGACTATGCGATAGAGCTGCCGCGTACTGATCGGCTTCATCGCGTGCTGCCCGGGAAACAACCAGCCGTCGCGATGCATTACGCCCTGCTGCCGCCCGACCTTCCACCACTCACGCAGAAGCGTGAGCAGATCCTCCGAGAGCATGGCGTTGCGATACCGCCCGCCCTTGCCGCGTTCGACGCGCAGCAGCATGCGCTCGCTGTCGACGTCGGCGACCTTCAGCATCGACACCTCCGCGACACGCAGGCCGGCCCCATAGGCGACCGAGAGTGCCGCCTGGTGCTTGAGGCAGGTGGTGGCGTTGAGCAACCGGGCAACCTCGTCGCGGCTCAGCACCACGGGCAGGTTACGCGGATGCGACAGCCGGACGAGCCGGCGCGCCAGGTCCGGGCGGTCGAGCGTGTGGGTGAAGAAGAAGCGCAGCGCTGACACGATGCTGTTCATCGTCGGAACCGGAACGCCGTCCTCCTGCTGCTCGATCTGAAACCGGCGCAGGTCATCGGTGGTCGCTGTGTCTGGTGATCGCCCAAGGAATGTCGCCAGGCGTCCGATGTCGCGGAGATAGTTGCGCTGTGTCTCCCGTGAGAAACGTCGCATGTTCATGTCGTCGATCAGTCGCTGGCGCAACGGGCTGATCGAAGCTTCGAGAATTGAATGAGGCATAGTCAGGCTCCTTGTTGAAGAAGCCTGTGATGCTCTGCCCTTGCCGAACCCTGCTCAACGCGGGCGCGACGACCGGTTCTTGATCTCTACCTCAACCGCAGGCGCCCTCCCGCGCAGCGGGTTCGTTGTGTGCCCAGCATGTTCAACCGCTTGGGGGTGAAAGTCCCCTTGCCAACCTGATGGAGGTGAAGGCTTAGCAAAGCGCAAGGGCATTACCGCGAGGTGGTGTCTGAAGGAAGCGTGGAGCAAAACCGCGACCTGACGAACAGAAACCGGATATGAGGCATCCCTGGCCGGACGAGCGGGCAACGTGTCGCGAAGTCCATATCCATCAAGGGGCAGGGCTGTAGATCCGGCAGGTGCGCGGGGAAGGCGATTGAACTTACCTGGGGAGGCCTGCGTCATGTTCCGACTTCGGAACTGAGGGAACCGCAAGGTGACCTGACCGTGATGCAGGAGTCAGCAGAGGGCGTAGTAGGTGATGCTGTCGGCAAGGCTAGTGAGGCACTCCAAGCCGAAAGGCGGAGCAAACGGATAGGCCGAGCCGGAAACGATGACCGAAGGCCCGAACGATTGGAAGTGGCAAATAGGACTGGCAACTCATGAGTGGAAAGCGGCAGAAGACCCAGTACTCACTGGCCCTGGAACCGAGGGACCGGGGTGAAGCCCCTGTCAGCGGTTACCAAGGGGCCGAACCACTCGTGGCGAAGTCGGCACCCGAAAGCCCGGCCTGGACAGAACAACTAATGGAGACGGTATGTAGCCGAGAGAATCTGGAAACAGCGTGGAAACGCGTTCGAAGCAACAAGGGCGGTCCAGGCGTGGATGGGATGACCATCGATGACGCCAAGGGCTACCTGCGTGAGCACTGGCCAAGCATCCGGTCTCGATTGCTCGAAGGAACCTATCAGCCGCAGCCGGTCAAGCGGGTCGAAATCCCCAAGCCGGAGGGCGGGGTCAGAAAACTCGGCGTGCCTTGCGTCGTCGACAGACTGATCCAGCAAGCCCTGCTGCAGGTTCTCCAGGAGCAGTGGGACCCGACGTTCTCCGAGCACAGCTACGGCTTCCGCCCAGGACGCTCCGCCCATCAGGCGGTAGCCCAATCGCAACGCTACGTTGCCGAGGGCTACAGCCACGTGATTGACATCGATCTCGAAAAGTTTTTCGACCGAGTCAATCACGACAGCCTGATGGCGCGCGTCGCCGCGCGGGTATCCGATAAGCGCGTGCTCAAACTCATCCGCGCATTCCTCAATGCGGGGGTGATGGAGGATGGCTTGGTCCGTCCGGTGGACGAGGGGACCCCGCAAGGTGGCCCGCTCTCGCCCCTCCTAAGCAATCTCCTGCTCGACGACCTCGACAAGGAACTGGCCCGAAGGGGTCTCCGCTTCTGCCGCTATGCGGATGACTGCAACATCTATGTTCGCAGCCGCCGCGCCGGCGAACGGGTCATGACCTCTGTCGGCCGGTTCCTGACCAAGAAGCTGCTGCTGAAGGTCAACGAGGCGAAGAGCGCGGTGGCGCGACCGGAGGAGCGGAAATTCCTTGGGTTCAGCATCTCAAATGACGGGAGCGAACGGCGCATCGCGCCAAAGGCCCTCGACAAATTCAAGGCGCTGATCCGGGACATGACACGCCGGACACGGGGAATCAGTCTGCCGCAGATGATCAAGGAGCTGAAGTCATACCTCATCGGATGGCGCGGCTACTTTGGCTTCTGCCAGACCCCACGGGTGCTTACGAACTTGGAAGCGTGGACCCGCCGGAGACTACGCATGTATCTCTGGTGGCAATGGGGGAACGGGCACAACCGCTTCAAGGAACTACGTCGTCATGGCGTACCAAAGTTCGGAGCTGCGGTTGCCGCCGGTTCACCGACGGGATTCTGGCGCATGTCAGGACACCCGGCGGTCCAACAGGCCCTGCGCAACCATTACTTCGAGTCTCTCGGTCTCCCTCGACTTCATGTCTCTGCCCAAGCTTAATACGATCGAACCGCCGTGGTACGGACCCGTATGCCCGGTGGTGTGGGAGGGGCGGCGTCGCGAGGCGTCCCCCTATCCCGATCCCCGTCCGGAACCGACCCAAACGCGACGTCCGAGTAGTGGCTTGGCGATGTCCGTAGTTGGCGCGTCGCGCTGGTTCAAACACCTGAGCCGCAGAACGCCAGAAATGAGCGTCGAAGGACTGGCTGGGGTGGAAACTTGCCGTATGCGCGCCTGTCGGAACGACGTGATTGCGGCAAGGAGCGGACGTCGCCCCGCCTATGCGGCTTGCTCACTCTAGCGTCGGGGCGGTCCGCAGACCGTTGAATCGAAATCGCTACGCAGCCCACGGGCAGACCTTAGCCTCCCGCGCTGAGCATTTCGATGATTGTTAAATCCAAAGAATCACCACAGGATGGTCCGTCGAGCGAGTATCAGCAGCCTATTTCCGCAGCCTATTAATGTGCAACTTGGGAAGCTGCCGACATCAATTCCTCGGGATTCGGCGCTCTGAAGGTGTTGAGGCCATCCTCCAGAACTTCAGTGAAGTTCCAGCGTACGATGCCCGCCCGGTCGATTAGGAACTGACCGACAAGCTGCCCCGAGCCGGAAGCCATCGCCTGCTGATCGGCTTCCGTAATCTCATATCCTTCCTTCTTGTTAAGAAACTCGTCCATTGCCAGGACGTCCATAGGCTCGGGCAACTCGCCCGGGAGATGGATCCGTATCGCCATGACCGTGTCCATCCCGACCTCGCGCAAGCCGAAAGCACGGTGCGAGGCCCGCTCCGGGTCGGATGCGGCGAGAAGATCGGGTGCTGGGTGGTAACGGAAATAGAGCCGCGCCCGCTCGACCGGCGTATTGACCACCGCCAGGCATTCGACGCCTTTCTCACGCAAGGCCGGCTTGAGTTGCGCCATCGCCGCGACATGGCGCCGGCAGAACGGACAGTGCAGGCCTCGGAACAAACCGATCAACAACGGGCTACGGCCTCGAAAATCATCGAGCGCGATCTTGCCTTCGCGGGAGATCGCATTGAGCACAACATTCGGTGCCCGGTCGCCCGGCTGCAGCGGGCGGTCAACACTACTCGTGGACATGGACAACCTCCTCGCCCCGGGTCAGTCAGGGAAAGCAGCACACCCAGCGTTTCAGGCGATCAAGTGCTGGGGGCGAAAGCTTCCTGTGCCAAGGCAATAGCTTTCGACCTCTGCCATATTGCCGAGGTCGAGATTACGCGCGTTGCAAGCCATCATAACACGAAAAAGCATCTGCGGGTCGCCGCCAAATGTGGTGAATGACCTCACGCGAGCGCACTCCCGAATGCTCTTGCGCTGAAGGTCAGGTTCCCGACCTCGATTTGGAGGTTCAAGTCTGCAACGCCCAAGGTCGTCAACGGGTGAATGTTGCCATTCGTCTCGTCGATCGGAACGAGCAGCCAGCGCCATTTGCGGACCTTCCCAGGTACGACAGCTAAAGGCGTGTCACTGTATCCAATTGCAGTCATTCGCATTGGCCAATTTCTAGCGAACGATCAATCCTCGCTTGCGAGCGGCGGATTCGGCCGTCCAAGTGCAGTCGCCGTTTTCATCACTTCCCGCATCGCTGCTGCCCCGGCGTCGAACTTCTCTCGACATGTCGATCTGATTTCCGTTCGGGATCACGCTCCGCCGACCAGAAGCCTTCCGAACTCTTAGCAGGACCCTCGCTTGCGTTAGGAGACCTTTCGACGGCGCGGATGCTTTCCGCTCTGAACCAATTCATCGGTGAAAGTGGGAGCACTATTTACTTAAGCCGGTGGCGTTCGAAGCTGCATCATAGGCATTCGGCTGGAAGCTGGAATACTTTGCCTCCAGGCCCCGTCTTTCCCCTCTATGGACGACACATCCTTGTTCTGGAACATCGGGCATCTGTTCGGGCGTTTGTGAGTGTTTTTCCGGTTTGTTTGGAATAGTGCCAAAAGGCACACCTCCAGTCCTGATGACCTTTCTCCCGATAATATGGACCGCATCATTCTTGATGTTTAGGTGTTGGATATCGGATCGCGAAGAGTCGTAGGATGCATTGCCCTTTACGTGGGCAGGTTTTGGGCAGAATGTACGGGGTGGGAGGAAGCATTCGGAATCCCCTGAATAAATGCGCCCGAACGGCTTCCGACCGTTGGTTGCAAGGGAGGATAATCATGAAACATATTTTCCCGCTCGCGGTGTGTGCCGCGGCGTTATCGCTCGGCGTATCGAACGCCTACGCACAATCGGGCGGCGTCGATAAGGCGGTCGGCGGCTACAGCTTCGAAGAAGCCGCAAAGGAGGCCTCCGGTACGAAGGACTTCCATTCGGCCGATGGTCACCTCACTTTCGCTATCGTGACACACACTGCCGGCAATGGCTTCTTCGATCCGGTCTACGTCGGCGCGACCGTCGCCGGCAACCTGATCGGCGCCAAGGTCCTGCTGCTCGGCGCGGAATCGCCGACCGACGACCCGGCCCGCGAGATCGAAATCCTGAACCAGATCGTGCAGGATCCGACGATCGACGGGCTGATCATGACAACGCCCCAGGTCGGCGCCTATAACGACATCGTCAAGGCCGCCGAGGCGAAGGGCATACCGGTCGCCACGACCAATTCCTTTGACGGCACGATCCTCAACCGAAGCGGCATCGGCCACACCGGCCAGGACGCCTCCGCTGCCGCAATCGCCGGCGAGGCGCTCGTCAAGTGCCTCGCGGACAAGGGTATCGAGAAGGGTTCGATCGTCCTGCCGTCGTCGACCGCAATGGGCAACATCGAGGTGAACAATCGCGTCACTTCGGCTTTCAACGCCATCGTCAAGGGCTTGAAGGATGCCGGCAAGCTTGATGCCTTCAAGGTCGACGCGGGTCCGGAGAACACCGGTATCGACACCAATCCGAATGATCCGGTGAACGGCATCGTGACGCTGTTCGAATCGCGCGGCGACGTCGTTGGCGCGTTCGCCGGCAACAACGTGTTCACGCCGGCGCTTGCCAAGGCCGTCGCTCAGGCCGGAATGACCGGCAAGATCTGCGCCTACGGTTTCGACCTCGGCCCGGCCCAGCAGGATGCGATGAAGAGCGGCGATCTGACCGGCGCGCTCGGGCAGCAGCCTTTCTTGCAGGGCTTCTGGCCGGTTATGCAGCTCTATCTGCAGATCGACCGCGGCATCGCGGCGGCCAATCTCGACACGCGCGCCCAACTCGTGACGCAGGAGACTGTCGGAAACGTCGGCAAGCGCTTCGAGAACTGATTTCGCTCGGAACGTTTAAAATCGGTGCGGGAGGGCGCGAGTTCCCCCGCAGCGACGGCAACGACCAGAGGGGGACCCATGGCGCCCACCGCGACCAAATCGCCCGGCCGTGCGCCGCCCCAGCTTGTCGGCGGCTGGGAGGCGGGGCTGCTTGCCCTGCTTTTGCTGCTCTATCTCGGCGGCGCTTTCGTCAACCCCGCGTTCTTCGGCTCGACCGAGGCGCTCCACGCCCTGCTGCGCGACACCTCCCGGGTGGCCATCATCGCGGTCGGGATGACCTTCGTCATCGTCAACAAGGACCTCGACCTGTCGGTCGGCTCCACCTACGGCCTGGTCGCCGTGGTGTTCGCCCGGCTGTTCGCCCCGAGCTTCCTCGATCTCGGCATCGTCCCCTCGGTGGTCCTCTGCCTGCTGCTCGGCACGCTGATCGGGCTGATCAACGGCGTGCTCGTCACCGTCCTGAAGGTGCCGGCGTTCATCGGCACGCTGACCATCCTCTTCATCGGCCGCGGCTTCGTGCTGGCGCTGACCCACGGCCAGTCGATCTACTATCCCGCCAAGGCGAGCGAGCATCCGCTGTTCTTCCACCTCGGCGAGACCAACGTCCTGGGTTTCAACAACCAGATCGTGGTCTTCGCCGTCGTCGCCGTGGTCGGCGCCTATGTGCTTGCCAAGACCCGCTGGGGCTACGAGACCTTCGCCACCGGCGGCAACGAGCAGGCAGCGGGCTATGCCGGCATCCCGACCAACTGGGTGCGCATCCGGGCCTACCTGATCTCCTCGCTCTGCGCGACCCTCGCCGGCCTGCTGTCGGCCGCCCAGGACAAGGGCGTGACCCCGCTCTACGGCGTCAGCGGTGAGCTGACCGTCATTGCCGCCGTCATCATCGGCGGCGCCTCGATCCTCGGCGGCCGCGGCCGGGTTGCCGGGTCCTGCCTCGGGGCCATGCTGGTCGTGCTGCTCGACAAGGTGCTGCGCGAGGGCTGGCCGATCACGCGCATCATCAAGATCGGCGACGAGGAAATCACGGTCAACGCCGTCTTCTCGCTGCCGGTCGGCGCGGTGCCGGTCTTCCTCGGGCTGCTGCTCATCGTCGCGGTGCTCATCGAGCCCTATCTCATCCGCCGCCAGGTGGCAGGGCGCCTCTGGGCCTGGCTCCGCGGCCGGCCGCCGCCACCGGCCTACGAGATCGGCGGCATCGCGATCGAGGGGGTGCAGACCAAGGGCGCGATGACGACCGACATGGCGCTGTCGGCCACCGGATTCGGCAAGTTCCTCGCCCGTCGCGACGCGCTCGCCATCATCCTGACCGCGCTCCTGTGGCTGACCGGCCTCGCGCTCCGGCCGGACTACTGGTGGAACCTGTCCAACAGCTTCGCGATCCTGCTCAACTACACCGAGCTTGCGCTGATCACCATAGGGCTCACCTACGTCATCGCCGCCGGCGACATCGACCTCTCGGTCGGGGCGGTGCTCGCCCTCGCCGGCAGCACCGCCGCCTATTTCCTGAAGGTCCTCGACGCTGACCCACTCACCGCCGTGGCGATGGGCCTGCTCGCGGGCATGTGCGCCGGCGTCGTCAACGCGATCGTCACCGTCGGCTTCAAGCTGCCGGCCTTCATCGCCACGCTGGGCATGTTCTACATCGCCCGCGGCCTCGCCGCCTGGTTCGTCGCCGGGCAGCAGCTCACCGGCTGGCCCGAGGGCTACAACCTGCTTGGCCGCAAGGTGAACGATATCCTGCTGCACTACCGCATCTCGCTGCCGGACGGGCTCCTGCGCTCGGTCGCCGAGGTGGTGAGCGTCCAGACCATCTGGATGCTGTTCGTCGCCCTCATTGCCGGCGTCGTGCTCGCCTACATGCCGTTCGGGCAGAAGGTCTATGCGACCGGCGGCAACATTCGCGCCGCCGCCTATGCCGGCATCAACACCAACCGGGTGCGGTTCCTCGCGCTCATGCTGGCGGCGCTCTGCGCGACAATGGCCGGGATCATCAACGTCGCCTACTTCCGCAGCTTCAACCCGGTGGCCGGCCAGTTCCGCGAACTCGACGCCATCGCCTCGGTGATCATCGGCGGCGGTTCGATCTTCGGCGGCCACGGCACAGTGATCGGGGCGCTCGCCGGGGCGGCGGTGATCACCCTGATCCGGGCGCTTCTGCAGCTCAACGTCCAGGGCTTCACCATGCCGCAGCACTGGATCAACGTCTTCATCGGCGGCATCCTGATCGTGGCGGTGCTGATCGACATCTGGGTGCGCCAGGCCAACATCTTCGGCCGCCTGCGGGCGCGCCTCGCGCGGCGCACAAGAACGGCGGAAACCACCCATGCCTGACGCGCCCCGGCCAACCCCGATCGTGGAGATGCGCGGCATCGAGAAGGCCTTCGGGGCGGTGCAGGCGCTCCGCAACGTCGACCTCGTGCTCTATCCCGGCGAGATCCTGGGCCTCGTCGGCGACAACTCGGCCGGCAAGTCGACGCTGATGAAGATCCTGACCGGCGCCTACCAGCGCGACGCCGGCGGCGAGGTCTTCGTCGCCGGGCAGCCGGTGCGCTTCAAGAGCCCGCACGAAAGCCGCGACGCCGGCATCGAGATGATCTACCAGGACTTCGCGCTCTGCGGGAATATGGATGTCGGTCAGAACATCTTTCTTGGCCGCTGGCCGCGCAAGGGCCTTTTCGTCAATCGGCGGAAAATGTACGCGGAAGCCGACAGCGTGCTGAAGCGGCTCAAGGTCGACGTGAACTCCGTCTATCAAAAGGTCGAGAGCCTGTCGGGCGGCCGCCAGCAATCTGTGGCGATTGCCCGCGCGATCTCCTTCCAGCCGCGTGTGGTGATCCTCGACGAGCCGACCGCCAATCTCTCGGTGATGGCGACCGAGCGGCTGCTCGAGACCATGCTGGAACTGAAAAAGCAGGGCGTTGCCCAGATCATCATCTCCCACCGCCTCGTTGACATCTTCGCTGTGGGCGACCGCGTGATGGTGCTGAAGCGCGGCGAGAACGTCGGAGATCGCTACATCAGGAACACCGACGAGCATGAGGTCTTGGAGATCATCGTCTCCGGCACGCGAGAGCACGCACTTACGGCCGATGAGGCAAGGCTTTGACCGATCAGGATCACTTTTCTCCAGCCGTGGCTGTCAAACAGAATGGCAGCTTCCACTCCCCGTGCAGACCTTGAAGCGTGACATCAAGAAGGTCGTCAAAGGGTCAGATCACGACGATGCTTGCGCCGACCTGAAGGTCCGCTCTTGGATATTCGAGACCTGAAGCGGCCGGTCCCCTCCCGTGAAGAGTTTCGGGCGCCGGCAGGCGTACGAAAGTCCCCGAGGAAGGAACCCGCGGGCCACATTCGATGGCTATGGGGATTTCGATTTGCGGCAGGTGTCGGCGATGGCGTGTCCGCCGCCTGGAAGCGCGGGGATGGATGCGGACAGGCCGCTTCGTTGCGCCTGCGCGCGGTGTTGTCGGGACATTGGGCAGCTGGGCGCGGTCCTGTCGGCGTTGATGATCACCATGGACACGCGTGGGTCCGTTGCCGGAGGCTGAGTGCCTGCGGCTGATTGGAGTAGGCCAGGCCGGGTCATGAACAGTACTCCCGGTTCGTCGCCGTTGCGTCCGGCGGTCCGCGTGGCTGCCTCCACCTTTCGAAGGTCTCGATGACGATCATGCATCCGCCGCAGCAGGGGCATGACGGGCGGAAGTCGTCCGGTTCGCTGGGGTCGGGCGGCGCGGCGACGTCCAGGAGTTCACGGGCGAGCGTGAGACTGGCCTTGCGGGCGGAGCCGGCGAGCAGTCCATAGTGCCGGATGCGGTGGAAGCCGCGCGGCAACACGTGGAGCAGGAAGCGGCGGATGAACTCGGCGGGGCCAAGCGTCATGACCTGCTGCCGGTCGGCGCCGTCGCGACGGTAGTCCTCACATGAGGGTCATCACGTCAAGTCGGGGCATCATGGCGACATTATTCGTTCCTTATTCGAAGACGGTATCCACGGTCTGAGCCCGGTTGCACGACACTGCCCGATATCCGGGCCTGATCAACCTCACATCCGGTCGCCGCCCAGCGGCTGCACCACTATCCCGCTTTCGGCGGGCAAGGGCTCAGAAGGACGAGACCATTCTTGTAGGCGGCTTGCTTTGAGCCATGGACTACCACGGTTCGTCCCCCTGGATCCGTCAGGGCTAATCAGGCCCTGGGGATGGGAATAACTTTACGTCTGTCGTCGCATCAGGTGGCTTTGATGGCGGCTCCCTCGATGAGAACACCGAACGTCACATATTTCCAGAACGCCACCAGCAGCTTGCGGGCCAGGGCAACAATTGTCGTCGCCTTGCGCTTTCCGGCATTGTGCTTCACCCGTTCCTGGAACCAGCGGCTCAGCATCGAATTCGGCTGGTGACGCAACCACAGCCATGCGAGTTGGACCATTGCTGTTCGAAGACGTGGGTTGCCTGCCTTCGAGATACCCTGCTCACGATTGATTGAACCGCTTTGCCAGGGACTTGCGGCAAGTCCTGCGTAGGATGCGACCTGTCTTCGGTTGTCGAAGTGCCGGGACAGGCATTCGCTGTAGATGACATTGGCGAATTCTGGGCCGATCCCCCTTATGCCGAGCAGCATCGTTGCGGGTTCGGTCAGGGCCGCCTTCTCCTGCGCTAGAACCGCGTCACGCTCGGCCTCCACCGCCTTGATTTGTTCGATCAGTAATTCGAGGCGACCGAGCTCGCGAAGAAGCTGGGCCTTGGTGTGCCGAGGCAGATCGCGACCATCACCCGTGCGGAGCTCCTCAAGGCGCTCGCGGCGATCGCGGCGCCCAGGCTCATAGCCCCGAATGCCCTGGCTAAACAGCAAACCCTTGATGCGGTTGATATGGAGCGTTCGTTCGTCGACGAGTACTTTGCGCTCGCGACCGATCCTGCGACGGTCTTCGTCCTGCGAGGTTGGAACTCGCACCATAGAGCAGACGCGGGGCTCCCCTCGCTTGTAGGCCAACAACGTCCGGATAAGCGTCTCGCCGTCGATCCGGTCTGTCTTCGCCCGCCGGCGCTTGCGCGAGACGGCAATCGAGGCGGCGTCCACGATATGGCTTTCTATCCAATCTTCGCGATCGAGTAAGCGGTGAAGCCAGAATCCATCAAGTCCGGCTTCGTGAATAGATACCACTCGATAGAGCCTGCCAGTCCTGGCCAGCGCTTTGGAACGGAGTTCGTCGATACGTACAAACAGTCCGGCAATGTCGCCACCGACAACCGTGTGCCGGGACATCTTATCGGTGGCACCCGGCGACAGCGAGGTGATCAGCCAGGCTGATTTGCTCAGTTCCAAAGAGATAAAAATTGCGTCAAGCTCGACACGGATAGCGGCAGGCGCTGCAGATTGATCAGTTGTAATAGACATGGTGGGTCTCCAGAGAGTTCAAACAACCTCGCTCTATTACAGCTCCGGTCGCTATCCATACCCTCATGGGATCTTGTAGCGGAAGGTGACGCCGCTCGCGTTGAAGGCGATCAGGCGGCTGTTCGAAATCGCGACCCGGTGGGTGTAGCGCGACAGGTAGGCGAGCACTGCCTCCGGTCCGGCGAACGGCGCCTTGGCGTAGACCACCCAGCGCGTCTTCCGGACGGGAGCAAGGTGGCGCAGGAATGTCTGCCGCTCGGTGAGATGAGCAAGTGTGCCGAAGAAGCCGAGCCGGCTGGCGTCGTGCAGCGCGAGCAGCCGGGTGAGGAACAGGCGTCGGAACAACTTGCCGAGCACGCGCACCGGGAGAAGGAAGGCTGGACGCGACGAGACCCAGCGGCTCCCGTCCGGCGCGATGCCGCCGCCCGGCACGATCATGTGCACGTGCGGGTGGTGGGTCAGCGCCGAGCCCCAGGTGTGGAGGACCGCAGTGATGCCGATGCGCGCACCGAGGTGCTTCCGATCAGCCGCGATCGTCAGCATCGTCTCCGATGCCGCCTTGAACAGCAGGTCGTAGACCAGCGCCTTGTTGTGGAAGGCGATGTCGGCGACCTCGGCGGGCAGCGTGAACACGACATGGAAGTAGCCGACCGGCAGCAGGTCGGCCTCGCGCTCGGCAAGCCATGTCCGCGCGGCTGCGCCCTGGCACTTCGGGCAGTGCCGGTTGCGGCAGGAGTTGTAGGCGATGCGCCACTGGCCGCAGTCCTCGCAGGCCTCGACGTGACCGCCGAGGGCTGCGGTGCGGCAATGCTCGATCGCCGACATCACCTTGAGCTGGACGAGGCTCAGGTGACCTGCATGGGCGGCCCGGTAGGCGGGTCCGGCAGCACGGAAGATGTCGGCGACCTCGATCGAGGCGCGCACGGATTAGCCACCGGGCGAGGTCTCTCCCGGCTTGAACAGGCCGAGCTTGTCGAGCGGGCTCGTCACGGCACGCACCGTCCGGGTCGCAACCTTCGCGTAAAGGGCGGTGTTGTTGAGCTTGGCGTGCCCGAGCAGGACCTGGATGATCCGGATGTCGGTGCCGTCCTCCAGCAGGTGGGTGGCGAAGCTGTGACGCAGCGTGTGCGGCCCGACCCGCTTGGCGATGTCGGCGGATTGGGCCGCCTCGACGACTATGCGATAGAGCTGCCGCGTACTGATCGGCTTCATCGCGTGCTGCCCGGGAAACAACCAGCCGTCGCGATGCATTACGCCCTGCTGCCGCCCGACCTTCCACCACTCACGCAGAAGCGTGAGCAGATCCTCCGAGAGCATGGCGTTGCGATACCGCCCGCCCTTGCCGCGTTCGACGCGCAGCAGCATGCGCTCGCTGTCGACGTCGGCGACCTTCAGCATCGACACCTCCGCGACACGCAGGCCGGCCCCATAGGCGACCGAGAGTGCCGCCTGGTGCTTGAGGCAGGTGGTGGCGTTGAGCAACCGGGCAACCTCGTCGCGGCTCAGCACCACGGGCAGGTTACGCGGATGCGACAGCCGGACGAGCCGGCGCGCCAGGTCCGGGCGGTCGAGCGTGTGGGTGAAGAAGAAGCGCAGCGCTGACACGATGCTGTTCATCGTCGGAACCGGAACGCCGTCCTCCTGCTGCTCGATCTGAAACCGGCGCAGGTCATCGGTGGTCGCTGTGTCTGGTGATCGCCCAAGGAATGTCGCCAGGCGTCCGATGTCGCGGAGATAGTTGCGCTGTGTCTCCCGTGAGAAACGTCGCATGTTCATGTCGTCGATCAGTCGCTGGCGCAACGGGCTGATCGAAGCTTCGAGAATTGAATGAGGCATAGTCAGGCTCCTTGTTGAAGAAGCCTGTGATGCTCTGCCCTTGCCGAACCCTGCTCAACGCGGGCGCGACGACCGGTTCTTGATCTCTACCTCAACCGCAGGCGCCCTCCCGCGCAGCGGGTTCGTTGTGTGCCCAGCATGTTCAACCGCTTGGGGGTGAAAGTCCCCTTGCCAACCTGATGGAGGTGAAGGCTTAGCAAAGCGCAAGGGCATTACCGCGAGGTGGTGTCTGAAGGAAGCGTGGAGCAAAACCGCGACCTGACGAACAGAAACCGGATATGAGGCATCCCTGGCCGGACGAGCGGGCAACGTGTCGCGAAGTCCATATCCATCAAGGGGCAGGGCTGTAGATCCGGCAGGTGCGCGGGGAAGGCGATTGAACTTACCTGGGGAGGCCTGCGTCATGTTCCGACTTCGGAACTGAGGGAACCGCAAGGTGACCTGACCGTGATGCAGGAGTCAGCAGAGGGCGTAGTAGGTGATGCTGTCGGCAAGGCTAGTGAGGCACTCCAAGCCGAAAGGCGGAGCAAACGGATAGGCCGAGCCGGAAACGATGACCGAAGGCCCGAACGATTGGAAGTGACAAATAGGACTGGCAACTCATGAGTGGAAAGCGGCAGAAGACCCAGTACTCACTGGCCCTGGAACCGAGGGACCGGGGTGAAGCCCCTGTCAGCGGTTACCAAGGGGCCGAACCACTCGTGGCGAAGTCGGCACCCGAAAGCCCGGCCTGGACAGAACAACTAATGGAGACGGTATGTAGCCGAGAGAATCTGGAAACAGCGTGGAAACGCGTTCGAAGCAACAAGGGCGGTCCAGGCGTGGATGGGATGACCATCGATGACGCCAAGGGCTACCTGCGTGAGCACTGGCCAAGCATCCGGTCTCGATTGCTCGAAGGAACCTATCAGCCGCAGCCGGTCAAGCGGGTCGAAATCCCCAAGCCGGAGGGCGGGGTCAGAAAACTCGGCGTGCCTTGCGTCGTCGACAGACTGATCCAGCAAGCCCTGCTGCAGGTTCTCCAGGAGCAGTGGGACCCGACGTTCTCCGAGCACAGCTACGGCTTCCGCCCAGGACGCTCCGCCCATCAGGCGGTAGCCCAATCGCAACGCTACGTTGCCGAGGGCTACAGCCACGTGATTGACATCGATCTCGAAAAGTTTTTCGACCGAGTCAATCACGACAGCCTGATGGCGCGCGTCGCCGCGCGGGTATCCGATAAGCGCGTGCTCAAACTCATCCGCGCATTCCTCAATGCGGGGGTGATGGAGGATGGCTTGGTCCGTCCGGTGGACGAGGGGACCCCGCAAGGTGGCCCGCTCTCGCCCCTCCTAAGCAATCTCCTGCTCGACGACCTCGACAAGGAACTGGCCCGAAGGGGTCTCCGCTTCTGCCGCTATGCGGATGACTGCAACATCTATGTTCGCAGCCGCCGCGCCGGCGAACGGGTCATGACCTCTGTCGGCCGGTTCCTGACCAAGAAGCTGCTGCTGAAGGTCAACGAGGCGAAGAGCGCGGTGGCGCGACCGGAGGAGCGGAAATTCCTTGGGTTCAGCATCTCAAATGACGGGAGCGAACGGCGCATCGCGCCAAAGGCCCTCGACAAATTCAAGGCGCTGATCCGGGACATGACACGCCGGACACGGGGAATCAGTCTGCCGCAGATGATCAAGGAGCTGAAGTCATACCTCATCGGATGGCGCGGCTACTTTGGCTTCTGCCAGACCCCACGGGTGCTTACGAACTTGGAAGCGTGGACCCGCCGGAGACTACGCATGTATCTCTGGTGGCAATGGGGGAACGGGCACAACCGCTTCAAGGAACTACGTCGTCATGGCGTACCAAAGTTCGGAGCTGCGGTTGCCGCCGGTTCACCGACGGGATTCTGGCGCATGTCAGGACACCCGGCGGTCCAACAGGCCCTGCGCAACCATTACTTCGAGTCTCTCGGTCTCCCTCGACTTCATGTCTCTGCCCAAGCTTAATACGATCGAACCGCCGTGGTACGGACCCGTATGCCCGGTGGTGTGGGAGGGGCGGCGTCGCGAGGCGTCCCCCTATCCCGATCTTCGGCCCCGTTCCCGCCATTCCGAAACCCATACCCGAATGGCCGCTTCTGGCGCCTTCCTAGACTGAACGCCGATCACGACAACTTCGCGATGATGGTGCGCAGCGCCTCGCCGAACTTGTGGATTTCGCCCACCGTATTGTAATGCACCAGCGAGGCGCGGATGGCGCCGCTGTCCATCGAGAGGTTGAGGCGCTTCATCAGCCGCGGTGCGTACATGTGGCCGTCGCGGATGCCGATCTGCATGTCGGCCATCTCCTCGACGATCCGCTGCGGCGACAATTTGCCGATGTTGAAGCAGAAGGTCGGCACGCGCTCATGGATGCGGGCCTCGTCGGCGACGCCGTAGATCGTCGCTCCACAGCCTTTCAGCACGGCGAGCATCTCGCGCGCCAGCATCAGTTCGTAGTCGCGGATGGCGCCCATGCCGGCGACGATGTTGTCGCGCCGCGAGCGGTTGTTGGACGGCGCCAGATTGCGGCCGATCAGCTCCAGATACTGCACGGCGGCATCCATGCCGGAGACGTTCTCGTAGATGAAGGTGCCGGCCTCGACCTTGTACGGCGGCTCGTCGGGAATGAAATCCTCGCGGAAGGTCGGCAAGCGCTTCAGCGTTTCGAAGCGGCCCCACAGAAAACCCATATGCGGCGAGAAATTCTTGTAGCCGGAGCAGACGAGATAGTCGCAGTCCCAGGCCTGCACGTCGATCAGCCCGTGCGGTCCGTAATGCACGCAATCGAGGAACACTTCGGCGCCGGCCGCGTGCGCGATCCTGGCCACGGAAGCGACATCGACGATCGAGCCGATCGAATGCGCCGTCACCGTGCAAGCGACGAGGCGGGTGCGATCGGACACCAGCGGGCGCAGATCGTCGACATGCAGATTGCCGTCCTCGCGCATCCGCCACCATTTGAATTTGGCGCCGGCCGATTCCAGCGCCAGCCATGTCGCGATGTTGGCGTCGTGGTCCATGTCGGTGATGACGATCTCGTCGCGCTCTCCCAGCATCTGGCCGATGCCGAGGCTGACCAGGCGGATGAACGAGGTGGCGTTCATGCCGAAGCAGATTTCCGCCGGGCTGTAGGCGTTGATCAGCAGGGCTACGCTTGTCCGCGCATCGGCAACCGACTGGTCGACGGTGACGCTGCGGCCATAGCGGCCGCCGCGCTGCACATTGTGCGAAACCAGATGGTTGGTCACCGCGTCGAGCACGCTCTGCGGGATCTGCGCGCCGGCGGCATTGTCCAAAAAGATGAAGTCACCGGCCCGCTGCAAGGCTGGAAACATGGCGCGGATGGTGTCGACGGGGAACGCGGTGGCATTCGCATTGTCGGTTTGATGCTTGTTCACGGGCAGGCTCCTGCGAAGGGCTTTGGCGGGTGGGATCGGTTGGCGAGGTCAGCGCTTCTTTTCGGTCTTGAAGCGCTCCTCAAGCAGGCTGACGAGGCGGACCATCGGCCAGAGGAAGATGAGATAGACAAGTGCGGCGCCGATCAGCGGCGAGGGGTTGGCGTAGAGCGACTGCGCGTTGGTCGCTTCTTTCAAGAGTTCCGGCAGCGCCACGGTCGAGGCGAGCGAGGTGTCCTTGAACATCGAGACGCAGTTGCTGGTCATCGGCGGAACGACGACGCGGATCGCCTGCGGCAGCACCACCTTGCGCAAAGTCAGTAAGAACGGCAGGCCGAGTGCCTGCGACGCCTCGAACTGGCCGCGCGGAATGCTTTCGATGCCGGAGCGGAACACCTCGGCCGAGTAGGCCGACATGATGAAGGCGAAGGCAGTCACGGCCGACGCCCAGGACGACAGGCGTATGCCGAGGAAGGGCAGCGCATAGTAGATCAGGATCAGCACGACCAGCACCGGCAGGGCGCGGAAAATGTCGGTGTAGCCGACCGCCAGCCACCGCAGCGGCTTCGGCGCATAGAGCCGCACCAGGCTGATCCCCAGGCCGATGGGGATGCCGATGCCGATGCTCAAAATGCCGAGCAGCAGTGTGTTCAGAAAGCCGCGCAGCAGCGCCGGCAGGCTGGACATGATGACATCGGGATTGAAGAAGGTATCCAGCAGCGACATGGGAGCGTTCCCGAACCCGAGAGCAAGGATGCTCAGGTTAAAACCAATCGACCTCGCCAACGGCGAGACGGTCTGCGCGGAAGCCGGCGCTGGCGCGTGAAATGAATCGTGCCGGCCTGGAAAGCCGGCACGATGTCAGCGCAGCTTTCAGCTCAGGCCTTCGGCAGCGGCATTTCCTTCATGGTCGAAGAGTCGGCGGGCGCGTCGCTGCCGAACCACTTCTTGTGGATGGCGGCCAGCGTGCCGTCCTTCTTCATCGCGGTCAGCGCGTCGTTCAGCTTGCCGAGCAGCGGATGGTCCTTGGTCATCATCAGGCCGTATTGTTCGCCGGTCTTGATGCGCTCCTTGACGACCAGGTCCTTCATCTTGGTGAAGGAATATTCCATGCCTGGAATGTCGCTGACGGCGGCATCGACGCGGCCGGCGCTGAGGTCGAGCAGCAGGTTCTGCTGCGTGTCGTAACCCTTGACGTCGCTGAAGCCGTCGGCTTCCTGATGCGCCTTGACCCAGGTCTCGCCCGTCGAGCCGGACAGCACGCCGATGATCTTGCCCTTGAGGTCGGCTTCGGCCTTGATCGGGCTGTCGGCCTTGGTGGCGATGCCCATGTCGGAATCATAATAGGGCTGCGTGAACGACTGCGACTTCAGCCGCTCCGCCGTGATGGTGATCGACGAGATGGCGACGTCGATGCGCTTCGACGTGGTGGCGGCGAACAGCGCCTGGAAGCCGAGATCGGCGATGTCGGTGGTCATGCCGACGCGCTTTGCCGCTTCGTTGACGATGTCGACTTCGAAACCCTCGAAGGTGCCGCTCTCGTTCTTGAATTCGAAGGGCGGATTGGTCGGGTAGGCGCCGACATTCAGCACATCGGCGGCATAGGCGGTGGCGGGGCCGGCGGCGATGCCGATGGCGGCGGCGAGAAGAAGCAGTTTGCGACGAGTGAAGCTCATTTGTGTTCCCTCTGTTGTTGATCGGACGGGTTGCTCCCGCACGGTTTTTTGCCGTCCCGCTTTCGCTGGGGCGTCAATTCATGGCAGCGACCATGCGCTCAAGCGCGGTCGCTATCTCCTTGCGTTCATGGCAGACGCACATCCGCAGGAAGGGTGTTGCCGAATTTCCGAAGAGATGGCCGGGCGCCAGGCCGACGCGCGCCGTCTCCAATATCCTGGCGCAGGCGTTGCGTGCATCGCTTTCGCCCTCCATGGCAAAGAAGGCATACATGCCGCCGCGCGGCTTCGCCGGCAGGATGATGCCTGGAATTTGCGCCAGCCTGTCATAGGCAAGGTCGAGGCCGGTCCTGATCCGCTGCCGGATTTCCTCGACCAGCGGCTCGCCCTGGCGGATGGCCGCGACAGCACCGGCCTGGATCGGAGCCGCGGTGCCGCTGTTGACATATTGGGTCATGGCGCCGAGCTGGTCGGCCACCCCGGACGGATGCGTCAGCCAGCCGATCCGCCAGCCGGTCATCGCCCAGGCCTTGGAGAAGCTGTTGACCGACAGCACCCTGTCGCCGTCCTCGGCAATCTGCAGGATGGACGGTGCCACGTCGCCGTCGAAATAAAGCCGGCCATAGACCTCGTCGGAGATGATCCAGATGCCGGTGCGGCGGCTGAAATCGAGCAGCGCCTGCATCTCCTCGCGCGATGCGGTCCAGCCGGTCGGGTTGGAGGGCGTCGACAGGAAGATCGCCCGCGTGCGTGCGTCGCAGGTGGCGAACAGCCGGTCGAGGTCGAGATGCCAGTCGCCCTTGAAGTCGAGCGAAAACGGCCGCGGCTCACCGCCGATCAAATGGATAGCGTTGTGGATGTTGGGCCATTGCGGCGCGACATAGACGACGTTGCTGCCGGTATCGACCAGCAGTTCCAGCGCCAGGTACAGCGCCTGCATGCCGCCCGGCGTGACGGTGGTGCGTGCGATCGGGATCGGCCGGCCATGGATGCGCGTCTGGTATTCCGACAGCGCTTCGTTCAAGGGCCCATGGCCGCGCATGTTGGGAACGTAGAAGGTCAGGCCTTCATCGAAGGCTGCCTTGGCGGCGTCGCGGATGAAGGCCGGCGTCACCATGTCGCCTTCGCCGTACCACAGCGCGATCACATCGCCCAGTTCACGCGCCCGCACGGCAAGGTTGGCGATGTTTTCGGTGTGCAGATCGCGGATCTGCGCCCGCACGCCATCGAAGGCATAGCGCGCGCTGGACGATGACTGGGGCAGTACGAACGACAAGGACTGAAACCCCTCCCACCCGGAGCACAACGATGGACTGGCCGGGAAGCCCGTCCGGTACGGCCGTCGCCATCGATCCTGGAATGCTTATCCAAAGCGCGGCACTTTTCAAGGCGAAAGTTTTAAGCTTAAAAAGTTTGACCGTCCTGTTGCCCGGCCGATACGCCTTTTTGCGCCTTGCTGCGCCCGTCTCAGGCCAGTTCGTCGCGTGCGGCGGCACAGTTCGCCGCAGCGCCGGCGCCGAGAAACATCGTGTCGCTGGCCAGGATGAAGAAGCTGGCGCCGATGGCTGCCCATTGCCCGACAGACTGCGGGCTGGCGCAAAATATGCCGGCGGCCTTGTCGTGCGCGATCGTCGCGCCGACAATCGTCCGGATCGCAGCATTGAGCCTGTCGATGCCTTGCGGTCCGATCGCATCGATCGACACCGAAAGATCGCCGGGGCCGACGAAGATCACGTCGACGCCGTCGACGGAAGCGATTGCTATGTTGGCCAGCCCTTCCGATGTCTCGACCTGGACCGCGGCGACGATCCTGTCATTGGCGCCGGCCAGATATTCGGGAATGCGATAGCCATAGCCGGCGGCCCGGCCGGGTCCGACGCCACGCTCGCCCTTGGGCGGATAGCGCGAGGCTTTCACCGCTGCTGCGGCCTGGGCTGATGTCGAGACGCGCGGCACCAGAACGCCTTGCGCGCCACTGTCCAGCGCCGCCTGGATGGCTTCCGGCGCATGGCCGGGAACGCGCACCATGGCGGGACGCGGTGTACATCGGCCGCGCGCACCATGGTCTCGATCATGTCGCGCGAGATCTGCGCATGCTCCCAGTCGATGCAGAGGAAATCGAGGCCGGACTGCGCCATCACTTCGACCGCGACGGGATGGGGAATGGCGATAAAGGAGCCGACAAGGCTCGTCTTGCCGATGCATTTCTGGCGGAACTCGCTCATGCCGATCCCCTTTTTCGTGCTGCCCAAATCCATATCCGCAAACAGTGGCGAGGCGAAGCTATTTCATGCTTGAAATATTTTTGCGGAGCCGTAGCGTGCGGTCTTCGCCGGGAGGTCGCGACATGAACAAACCACATCCCTTGCACGGCCCGAACAGATTGAAGCTCGGCGTCTTTTCGACCAATGCCGACGGCGGGCTGGCCATCACCGACGTGCCGGAACGCTGGGCGGCAAGCTGGCAGGACAATCTGACCGCGGCGCAGATCGCCGACCGCGCCGGCCTGGAGTTCATGCTGCCGATCGCGCGCTGGCGCGGCTTTGGCGGTCGCAACAAGGTGCGGGAATGGTCGTTCGAGACCTTCACCTGGGCGGCGGCACTTGCTGTGGCCACCGAGCAGATCGGCCTGTTCATGACCGTGCATGTGCCGCTGGTCCATCCGCTCTATGCCGCCAAGGCGCTGGCGACGGTCGACCATATCAGCCAAGGCCGCGCGGGCTTGAACATCGTCTGCGGCTGGAACCCGAAGGAATTCGGCATGTTCGGCATGCCTCTGGTCGAGAAGGGCTACGACCAGGCGGCCGAATGGATCGAGATCCTCGAAAAGCTTTACGCCTCGGCCGAACCGCTCGATTATCAAGGCACCTACTATCGCCTCAAGGAAGCCGTCAGCCGGCCGGCCAGCCTGCAGGTTCCGCGCCCGGTGACCATGAACGCCGCTTTCGGCGGGCCGGGGCGAGATTTTGCTGCCGCCAGATGCGATTATCTGTTCACGACCTTTTCCGAGATGAGCGATGCCGGCAAGCACGTCGCCGATATCAGCGAGCGGGCCGACAAGGCAGGTCGCAACGTCGGCGTCTACACCGTGGCGCATGTCGTCTGCCGCCCGACGATGGAAGAGGCGCAGGCCTATTACGCGCGCTATGCGGTCGATATGGCCGATCACGAAGCTGTCGATGCCCATATGGCGGGCAAGAAGGAATTCTCGCAATCGCATGACCCGCATGCCTATGACCGCTACCGGCAACGCTTCGCCGGCGGCGCCGGCACCTATCCGCTGATCGGAACCCCTGAAACGATCGCCGCCGACATGGCCGCCATCGCCGGGCATGGCTACCAGGGCATCGCGCTGTCCTTCGTCAATTACACGCAGGAGCTGCCTTATTTCTGCGACCACGTGCTGCCGATTTTGAAACAGGCGGGACTGCGCGAATAGTAGCATTGCTCCGGGAAGCGATCGGGCTGCCTGTTGGCAGTCAGGGATTTCATCATCAGTTTGGGTAGAACATTCGGAATTAGCCGGATCCTTCCCAACTTCGTCATCCACGGGCGGAGCAGGAGCGAAGCGACGTCGCGGAGACCCGAGGATCCTGCCGCGATATCAACCGGCAAGTGCGACGGAGCAGAACCCTGCACCGCTGCAACGCTTTGAAGTCGCGGCATGGATCCTGGGGGCTGCGCCGCGTCGCTGCGCTCCTTGCTCCGCCCCAGGATGACGAAGCGATGGGCGTTTATTCCGGGGATAACCAGAGGTTACTCCGGGATGACGGCGGTAGCCTGGATCTCCACCTTGGCGCGATCCTCGACCAGCGCCACCACCTGCATGGCGGCCATCGCCGGAAAATGCCGGCCGATCACCTCGCGATAGGCCTCGCCGATGCCCCTGAGGTTGGCGAGGTACTCGGCCTTGTCGGTAAAATACCAGGTCATCGAGGTGATGTGCTGCGGCCCCGCACCGGCCTCGGCCAGCACCGCGACGATGTTCTCGAGCGTCTGCTTCACCTGGCCGACGAAGTCGTCGGTCTCGAACTGGCCTTGCCCGTTCCAGCCGACCTGTCCGCCGACGAAGACGAGCCGCCCGCGTGCCGCGACGCCATTGGCGTAGCCGACAGGTTTTGCCCAGCCTTCCGGCTGCAGAATCGTATGCATTCAAAACCTCCCGGTATTCCAAAAACCAAGTCTCAAAATCGCTCGTCAATTTCCTGCCGTCAGGCCGCGCCCATCACCTGCCGCGCGATCACCACTTTCTGCACGTCGGAGGCACCCTCATAGATGCGCAGTGCGCGGATCTCGCGATACAGGCTTTCGATGATTTGGCCTTTGCGGACGCCGTCGCCGCCATGCAACTGTACCGCCTTGTCGATCACCTCTTGCGCCTTGTCGGTGGCGAACAGTTTGGCCATCGCTGCCTCGCGGGTGACGCGAGCGGCTCCCATGTCCTTGGTCCAGGCCGCGCGGTAGACCAGCAGGGCGGCCGCATCGACGTCGAGCGCCATATCGGCGATATGGCCTTGCACCATCTGCAGTTCGGCCATCGGCGCGCCGAACAGTTTGCGCTCGGCCACGCGTTTGATGCTTTCATCCAGCGCGCGGCGGGCAAAGCCGAGCGCCGCCGCACCGACCGTCGAGCGGAACACGTCGAGCACCGACATGGCGATGCGGAAGCCGTCGCCCGGTTTGCCGATCAGTGCCGAGGCCGGCAGGCGGACCTGGTCGAACGACAGCCGCGCCAGCGGATGCGGCGCGATCACTTCCAGCCGTTCGGCGATGCCAAGGCCCTTGGCGTCGCCAGGCACAAGGAAGGCCGAGAGTCCCTTGGCGCCCGGCGCCTCACCGGTGCGGGCAAAGACGACATAGAGGTCGGCAATGCCGCCATTGGAAATCCAGGTCTTTTCACCGGACAAAACATAGCTGTCGCCGTCGCGGGTCACCGTCATTTCGGTGTTGGCGACATCCGATCCCGAGCGTGGTTCCGACAGGGCGAAGGCTGATATCGCTTTGCCGGCACGGGTCTTCGAAAGCCATTGCTGCTGTTGCGGCGTGCCGAACAGGCTGAGCGCGCCGGTGCCGAGCCCCTGCATCGCGAAAGCGAAGTCAGCCAACCCGTCATGGCGGGCAAGCGTCTCGCGCGTGATGCACAGGGTGCGGACGTCGAGTGGTCCCGGATTGTCCGTGTCGATTGCCGTCGGCTTCAGCCAGCCGTCCCTGCCGAGCTTGCCCACCAGCTCGCGGCAGGCGGCGTCGACATCATGGTGATCGACCGGCAGGTTGGTCGCGCACCACGCCTCCAGCTTTTCGGCCAGCGCGCGATGGCGGTCCTCGAAGAACGGCCAGGAGAGGAAGGAACGGTCAGGCATTGTGTCTGCCTCCGTTATTCGGGCCTTGCGCTCTACGGCGCCCCCCTCTGTCCTGCCGGACATCTCCCCCTCTAGGGGGGAGATTGGCAGCTTCGCCGCCAAGGCTCATCCTGCCACGCTGGTGATTGGCGAAAACGGACGCAACATCCAATCTCCCCCCTAGAGGGGGAGATGTCCGGCAGGACAGAGGGGGGCGCTGTCCCGCCAACGTTTCCATTGAAACGATCATCCTCAATCCCCCTCGAACACCGGCTTTTCCTTGGCCACGAACGCATTGTAGGCACGTTCGAAGTCGCGGGTCTGCATGCAGATCGCCTGCGCCTGCGCTTCTGCTTCGATCGCCTGGTCGAGACCCATCGACCATTCCTGGTTGAGCTGCGTCTTGGTGATGCCGTGGGCGAAGGTCGGGCCGGAGACGATGCGCGCCGCCATGTCGAGCGCATCGGCCTCCAGCGCTGCGGCATCGACCAGCCTGTTATAAAACCCCCAGCGCTCGCCTTCCGCCGCCGTCATGGTGCGGCCGGTGTAGAGCAGTTCGGCGGCGCGGCCCTGGCCGATGATGCGCGGCAGGATCGCGCAGGCGCCCATGTCGCAGCCGGCGAGGCCGACGCGGGTGAACAGGAATGCCGTCTTCGCTTCCGGCGTGGCGATGCGGATATCGGAGCTCATCGCAATGATGGCGCCGGCGCCGACCGCGACGCCGTCGACCGCCGCAATGATCGGCTTGCCGCAATTCAGCATCGCCTTGACGAAATCGCCGGTCATGCGGGTGAAGGCCAAGAGCTGCTTCATGTCCATCTTGACCAGCGGGCCGATGATGTCGTGGACATCGCCCCCGGAGCAGAAATTTCCGCCATTGGAGAGGAACACCACGGCGTCGACATCGTCGGCATAGACGAGGTCGCGGAACGTGTCGCGCAGCTCGGCATAGCTGTCGAAGGTCAGCGGGTTCTTGCGTTCCGGCCGGTCGAGCCGGACCTTTACGATCCTGCCCTCGACCTCCCAGAGGAAATGCTTCGGCTTGCGCCCGGCCATTTCGGTCATTCGCGTCCCTCCCAGTTGCTGCGGAACGAGGTCAGCATGCCGGTCAGCCGGCGCGCATCGTCCTCGCTGACCTTGCCCAGCAGTTCGCCGATCCAGCCTTCATGCGCCGCGGCGATGGTGGCGAACGCCTGCGTGCCTTCCTCGGTCAGCCGCACCATCGACGTGCGGCGGTCGCCATTGCGCCTCGCGCGGGCGACAAGTCCTTCCGAAACCAGCCGGTCGACAATGCCCGTGACATTGCCGTTCGAGACCAAGAGGAACCGCGACAGGTCGCTCATCAGCATGCCTTCCGGCGCGCGATAAAGTGCTGCCATCACATCGAAGCGCGGCAGCGTCGTGTTGAACTCCTTCTTCAGGCGCTCGCGCAGCTCGGCCTCGATCGTGCGCGAGGCACGCAGCAGCCTGATCCACAGACGCAAGCGGTCCTTGCCGGGTCCCGACGGCGCGGGCAGGGGGCCGGCTACCATGTTTCGCCTCCTGAGATGGAAATCGCCTGTCCGGTGATCGATTGGGCAGCATCGCCACACAGCCACAGCACGGCGGCGGCAACCTCTTGCGGCTGGATGAAACGGCCTTGCGGGTTGGTCGAGGCAAGGCTCGACCGCGCCTGCTCGGTCGAGCGGCCGGTCTTCTCGATGATGCGCTGGATGGTCTCTTCCAGCATTTCGGTTTCGACAAAGCCCGGGCACACGGCGTTGACGGTGACACCCGATTTCGCCGTCTCGGCCGCCAGTGCCCGCATCAGGCCGACGACGCCATGCTTGGCAGCGACGTAAGGCGCGACATAGGCGTAGCCTTTCAGCCCTGCCGTGGAGGCGATGAAGACAATCCGGCCCGTCTTGCGAACGGCCATGCCGGCCAGCGCCGGCTTCACCGTCAGGAAGGCGCCGGTCAAATTGACGTCGAGCGTCCGCTGCCAGTCGGTAAGGGTGGTCTGGTGCGCAGGGGCGCTGCCGGCCATGCCGGCATTGGCGACGACGATGTCGAACGGCCCGCGCGCGGCTTGCGCCCTCTCGTAAAGCGCCGCCATTGCCGCCTCGTCGGTGACGTCGGCGGCGATGCCGAAGATGCGGTCGTTCTCGCCGGCCACCTTGGCGAGCTCTGCTTCCCGGCGGCCGCAGATGGTCACGTCGATGCCGGCACCTGCCAGCGCCAGCGCGATGGCCCGGCCGACGCCGGAGCCGCCGCCGGTCACCAGCGCGTGCTTGCCGGGTATCGTCGCGGCGGCCGTCATACTTTCAGCCCCGCTGCCGCGTCGCGCTCGGCCAGCCGGTAGAGCTGGTCGCGTCCAGGCAGATAGGGATCCGGCCATTTGACACCACGGTCGCCGAGCGTGACGGCGGCATGCAGCGTCCAGTAGGGGTCGGCGAGGTGCGGCCGTGCCAGCGCAACCAGGTCGGCGCGACCGGCCATCAGGATCGAATTGACATGGTCCGGCTCGTAGATGTTGCCGACCGCCATCGTCGCCATGCCGACCTCGTTGCGGATGCGGTCGGAAAACGGCGTCTGGAACATACGGCCGTAGACCGGTTTTGCCAGTGCCGAGGTCTGGCCGGCCGAGACGTCGCAGATGTCGACGCCGGCTTCGTGCAGCAGCCGTGCGATCTCGACCGCGTCGGCTGGTGTGACGCCCTCGATGCCGACCCAGTCATTGGCCGAAATGCGCATCGAGATCGGTTTCTCCGCCGGCCAGGCCGTGCGCACCGCGCGGAAGATTTCGAGGGGATAGCGCATGCGGTTCTCCAGCGAACCGCCATAGGCATCGGTGCGCCGGTTGGTGACCGGCGTGATGAAGGACGACAGGAGATAGCCGTGCGCGGCGTGGATCTCGAGCATGTCGAAGCCGCAACGATCGGCCATCTCGGCTGAGGCCACGAATTCGTCGCGCGCGCGGTCCATGTCGGCACGGTCCATCGCCTTCGGCACCTGGTTTTGCGGCGACCACGCGACGGCCGAGGCCGCCATCACTGGCCAGTTGCCCGAGGCCAGCGGCACGTCGGTGCCCTCCCAGCCAAGCCGGGTCGAGCCCTTGGCGCCGGAATGGCCAATCTGGGCGCAGATCTTGGCCCCGGTCTCGGTGTGGACGAAATCGACCAGCCGCTTCCACGCCACTTCATGTTCGGGCGCGTAGAAGCCGGGACAGCCGGGCGTGATGCGGCCTTCGGGACTGACGCAGGTCATCTCGATATAGAGGAGGCCGGCGCCGCCCTTGGCCCGCTCGGCGTAGTGGGTGAAGTGCCAGTCGGTCGGACAGCCATCGACGGCCTTGTACTGCGCCATTGGCGAGACGACGATGCGGTTCTGCAACCTCATGTCGCGCAGCTTGAACGGCGCGAACATCGGCGCACGGCGCAGGCTGTTGCCGCCGGCGCCCGCCTGACGCTGGAACCATTCTTCGGCGCCGCCCAGCCATTCGGCATCGCGCAGCCGCAAATTCTCGTGGCTGATGCGCTGCGAGCGGGTCAAAAGCGAGTAGTTGAACTGCACCGGATCGAGGCCGAGATAGCGCTCGACCTCCTCGAACCATTCCAGCGAATTGCGCGCCGCCGATTGCAGCTTCAGCACCTCGGTGCGGCGGGCATCCTCATATCTACGGAAAGCGGCGTCGAGGTCCGGCTCGGTTTCGACATACTCGGCCAGCGCCACCGCGCTTTCCAGCGCCAGCTTGGTGCCGGAGCCAATCGAGAAATGCGCCGATGCCGCCGCATCGCCCATCAATGCGAGATTCTTGTACGACCAGCGCTCGCACAGCACGCGCGGGAAATTAATCCATGCCGAACCACGGATATGGTTGGCATTGGTCATCAAGGCATGGCCGCCGAGATGTTTTTCGAAGATGCGCTCGCAGACGGCGATCGATTCCTGCTGCGACATCGCGCCGAAGCCGAAGGCAGCCCAGGTCTGTTCGCTGCACTCGACGATGAAGGTCGCGGTGTCGCTGTCGAACTGGTAGGCGTGCGCCCACACCCAGCCATGCTCGGTCTTCTCGAAGATGAAGGTGAAGGCATCGTCGAACTTCTGCTTGGTTCCGAGCCAGACGAATTTACATTTGCGGGTGTCGATGTCGGGCTTGAAGACGTCGACGAAAGTGTTGCGCGCCCTGGAGTTCAGGCCGTCGGCAGCGACGACCAGATCATGCGTCTCCATGTAAGGTCCGGGGTCGGCGATGTCGGTCTCGAACATCAGCTTGACGCCGAGTTCTCGGGCGCGACGCTGCAGCAGGACCAGCAGCCGCTTGCGGCCGATGCCGCAGAAACCGTGTCCGGTCGAAACCGTGCGCACGCCGTCATGGATGACCGCGATGTCGTCCCAGTAGGCAAAATGCTTCTTGATCCAGACGGCGCTGACCGGATCGTTTTTCGACAGGTTTTCAAGCGTCTCGGCCGACAGCACGACGCCCCAGCCGAACGTGTCGTCGGCGCGGTTGCGCTCGAACACCGTCACATCGTGCGCGGCGTCCCTGAGTTTCATCGAAATGGCAAAGTAGAGGCCGGCTGGTCCACCGCCGAGAACCGCAACCTTCATGTCTGCGATCTCCTCTTCGCTTGCTGGGTTCAGTATCGCGCCGGAGGTGAATTATTTCAAGCTTAAAGTTTCATATCGAAATGATTCAACGTCGCACCTGTGTGGCGTGCTTGCGGAACATCCGCAAGCACGCATTCGCATCACTTTTCCGGGTTCTTCGGGCTCCATAAAACGGTCTCGGCGCCCTTCTCGTAGGCCATCCCCGAGGGATAGCTGATCGCTTCCAATTGCAGCCCCCAGGGCGCCTGGAAGTAGAGGATGGTCTGGCCGGCGGCGGGCCCTTCGTTGACCGGCAATGGTCCCATCCTTGTCTTGACGCCCTTGCCGTCCAGATAGGCTTTGGCGGCGGCGACATCGTCGACATAGAAGGCGATATGGAAGCCGCCAATGTCGCTGTTCTTCGGCGTCAGGTCCTTCTGGTCGGGCGCGGTGTATTTGAACAGCTCGATGTTCGATCCATAGCCGCAACGCACCATGGTGACCTGCTCGATGACTGCCTTGGGATCGACGCCCAGAAGATCCTGCATGAAGGTGCCCTTGTCGTCGGCGAATGGGCCGAACGACATCGCCTTCTTGCAGCCGACCACTTCGGTGAAGAAGTCGACGGCCTGCTTCATGTCGGGAACCGTGATGCCGGTGTGATCGTGGCCGCGCATGCCCGGGATCGAGCTGGCGGTTGCAATGCCGGCGCTGCTGAGAACAGCAGCGGCGAGCGTTACGTTTCGAGGTATCCTCTTCATGTCAGTCCTCCTCCATTGGCGGGACTTGGGTCTTTGCCGGTCGCACGTCCGAGGCCCGCTTTTCGGCGTGCGGATGCAGTCATGTTGGCGCCTTGGCGACGGCAGGGATGTCCAGCCAGCCCGGGTCGATCTCGGGCAGCGGAATGGCTGCGATCAGGTCGCGCGTGTAGGCCTGCCGTGGATTGTCGAACAAGGCGTCGGTGGCGCTCGCCTCGACGATCACGCCTTCGCGCATGACGATCACTTGCCGGCACAGCCGCCGTATGACAGACAAATCGTGGCTGATGAAAGCGACGGTCAGGCCCATCTCCGCCGCAAGCTTCTCCAGCAGGGTGAGGATCTGCGCTTGCGTCGACACGTCGAGGCCGGAGACGATCTCATCGGCCAGCACGAATTTCGGCGACAGCGCCAGCGCACGCGCAATGCCGACACGCTGGCGCTGGCCGCCAGACAGTTCGTGGCGGTAGCGGCTGGCAAAGCTCTGTGGCAGGCCGACGCGCTGCAGCGCTTCGGCGACGCGATCCTTGAGCCTATCGCCGAGGCCATTCTGCTTGAGCGGCGCGGCGATGATGCTGGCAATGGTGCGGCGCGGGTTGAGCGACGACATCGGATCCTGGAAGATCATCTGCAGATTGCGGCGAAGCGGCCGCAGCTCTGCCTCCGGCAGATGGGTGATGTCGCGGCCGTCGAAGCTGATGCTGCCGGCACTGGGCTCCAAGAGGCGCACCAAAGCGCGGCCGAGCGTCGACTTGCCCGATCCGGATTCGCCGACGATGCCGGTCACCGAGCCACTGGGAAGATCGAAATCCAGGCCTTTCAGGATCTCGGCCAGCGGCGCGCGGCCGATCAGCGGCTTGCGCGTCATGTCGGGCAGCGCGACCTTCAGCCCACGGACGGAAAACAGCGGCTCAGCCATGCGGGCGCCTCCAGGCCTGGTCGGCAGACGCGATCTCGGCGGCAAGCCCGGCGAGTACCGCGTCGTCCACTGGCTTTAGCGAGGCGAAAGGATCGGTGTAGCGTGGCGTCGCCGCCATCAGCGCGCGCGTGTAGGGGTGCTGCGGGGCGGCGAAGAGAGCAGCCGTGTCAGCCTCCTCCACCACCTTGCCGGCATAGAGCACCGACACCTTCTGGCTGATCTTGGCGACGACGCCGAGATCATGGGTGACGAACAGGATCGCCGTGCTGTGCTCGCGCTGCAATTGCACGATCAGCCGCAGGATCTGCTTCTGAACGGTGACGTCGAGCGCCGTGGTCGGCTCGTCGGCCACGATCAGCCGTGGCTCGGCGGCGAAGGCGGCGGCGATCAGCACGCGCTGTCGCATGCCGCCGGAGAGCTCGTGCGGATAGCTTTTCAGCACGCGGTCGGGGTCGCGGATCTGTACCTCGTCGAGCAACTGGCGAATGCGGGTATCGGCCTTTTCGCCACTCCAGCCGAGGATGCGCACCAGCCGGTCGGTCATCTGCGAACCGATGCGGCGCGATGGGTTGAGCGCGGTCAACGGATCCTGCGGGATCAGCGCCGTGCGCGCGCCGATCAGCGTGCGGCGTGCCTTTGGCTGAAGCTTGCCGAGGTCTTCACCTTCAAGCAGCATGTCGCCTTCGACTATGCGCACGCTCGACGGCAGCACGCCGAGCACCGCCTTGCCGATCATCGTCTTGCCGGCGCCGCTCTCGCCGACCAAGGCGCGGACCTCGCCGGGCTGAACCGCAAGCGACACCGAGCGCAGCACGCGCTGGCCGTTCGGCAGCACGGCGCTCAGATCCCTGATGTCGAGGCAGACCGCGCTCATCGCAGCACCGGGTCGAAGCGCGTCTTCAGCGCCTCGCCGAATTGGCTGAACGACAGCACTGTGAGGATCAGCGTGACCAGCGGAAACACCAGCACCCACCAGGCCTGATGGATCGACAGCCGGCCCTCGGCGATGATGCCGCCCCAGGTCGGGTCATCGGTCGAGATCGACAGATTGACGAAGGAGAGGATCGCTTCGACGATGACGGCGATGCCCATTTCCAGGGACAGCAGAGCGACGATCGACGGCACCACATTAGGCAGCACCTCGCGCAGCATGATGCCGATGCGGCCATAGCCGGCGATGCGGGCATTCTCGACATAGTCCATGCGCGACTGGCCCATCGTCTCGGCGCGGATCACCCGGCAGAAGCGCGTCCAGTCGATGATAGCGATGGCGAGGATGACGGAGCTCAAGCCGGTGCCGAGCACGGCAACCAGAAGGATGGCGAACAGCACCGGCGGAAACGCCATCCAGACATCGACGATGCGCGATATGATGCGGTCGGCCCAGCCGCCGAAGTAACCTGCGATCAGCCCCAGCGTCGAGCCGACCAGGCACGCCGCTGACGCTGCGGCGAAGGCGACGATGAAGGCGATGCGGCCGCCGAAGATCAGCCGCGACAACAGATCGCGGCCGAGGCTGTCGGTGCCGAGCCAGTAGCCGGGCTCACCATTCATCCAGAACGGCGGCAGCCGCTCCAGCATCAGATCCTGCGCCAGCGGATCCTGCGGCGCCACCAGCGGCGCGAAGATCGCGGCCAGAAGCGCCAGCAGCAGCCAGCCGCCGGCAAGCCACAAGCGTGGCGACACACCTCGCTTTCGAGCACGTCCCTCATCCATGGCGCAGCCTCGGATTGAGCAGGGCGTACATCATGTCGACGGTGAGGTTGATCAGCACGAACAGCAGCGCGAAGACCAGCACGATGCCCTGTATCAGCGGCAGGTCGCGGTTGATGACGGCATCGATCGCCATATTGCCGAGGCCCTCATAGGAGAACAGCCGCTCGACGATGACTGTGCCGCCGATGAGGAAAGTGAACTGCACGCCGACCAGCGTCAGCGTCGGCAGGGCTGCGTTCTTCAGCGCCTCGCGCAGGATGACCTGCGTTTCGGAGAAACCCTTGACCCGCGCCAGCACGACATAGTCGAGGTCGAGCACTTCCTTCAGCGACTGTTTCAACAGCTGCGAGATGATTGCGGCGAGCGGCAGCGCCAGCGCCACGGCCGGCATCAGCATGTGCTTCAGGAGATCCCAGGTGAGGTCGAGGCGCAGCCGAAGCAAGCTCTCGAACAGATAGAACTGGGTGACGAAGGGCAGGTCGAGCTGCGGCGACACCCGGCCGGAAATGTCGAAGATCGGCACCAGCACGCCGAACAACAAGATCAGCACCAGGCCCCACAGGAAGTCGGGAATGGAAAGCGCCGCACCGCTGGCGATGTCGATGCCGGCCTCGACCGCCGTGCCGCGCTCGCGCGCGCCGATGACCGCCGTCGTGCCGCCGATCGTCACCGCCATCAAAAGCGCGACGATGGCAAGCTCCAGCGTCGCCGGCAGCCGGTTGAAGACGAGACCAAGAACATCCTGCCTGAGCGAGATCGAAGTGCCGAAATCGCCCCTGGCCACGCCGGACAGCCAGATGAAGAATTGCTGCACGATAGTCTTGTCGAGCCCATAGAGCGCGCGCAGCCGGTCGATGTCGGCATCCGTCGCGCCGGGCGGCAGCATCATGGCGATCGGATCGCCGGGCGCGACGCGGATCACGACAAAGACGACAACGGCCACGCCGAACAGCGTGATCAGCATCGTCGCAAGACGGATCAGGAATCGTTGCAGGAGCATTCTGGTTTGGGCCTAATGCGTTTCAGTGACTGATGGAACGAAAACCCCCTCATCCGGCCGCTTCGCGGCCACCTTCTCCCCGAGGGGAGAAGAAGTCGCCAGCGCCGGTGCCTGTCTCTTCTCCCCAGCGGGGAGAAGGTGGCCCGAAGGGCCGGATGAGGGGGCCTGCGCAAGTTGGGAGAAGGCACGCCGTCTTTGCGACGGCGCGCCTTTCTCGCCTGTCTCAGGCCGGGGTCATCAGCGCCGGCAGCAGCGCGCCGGACACATGCTGCACCACGTTGACGCTCTTGGCATGCACGATCGGCTGCGCATACTGCATCAGCGGCAGCACATAGGCCTGCTCGGCGATGTATTTGTCGACCGCCTTCCAGCCGGCGATGCGCTTGGCCTCGTCCTTTTCGCCCCACAGCGGGTTGATCATGTCGATCAGGTCCTGGCTGTCCCACACCGAATGCGGGCTCGGGCCATACATGGCAAAGCCGGTCGAGGTGGTCGGGTCGCCGATGGCGTTGCCCCAGTTGTAGAAGGCGGCCGGCGCAAGCTTGTCAGCGGCGCGCAGCTCGTAGTGCTTGGCGATCTCGTAGACCTCGATCGTCGCCTCGATGCCGACCTTGCGCCACATGCCGACGATCGCCTGGATCATCTCATAGTCCTTGGGCTTGAAGCCCTTGGTCGTCTGGATGGTGAACTTGACCGGCTTTTCCGGCGAATAGCCGGAGGCGGCGAGCAGTTCCTTGGCCTTTTCCGGATTGTGCTCGACCTTGATCGACGCATCATAGGCCTCGTATTCCGGCGTCTCCAGCGTGTCGATCGGCTGGCCGTAGCCGCGCAGCAGGCGGTCGACCAGCAGTTTCTTGTCGATCGACATGACCGCTGCCTGGCGGACGTTCTTGTCCAGCATCGCCTCGATGTCGTTGAAGAAGATCATGCCGATGTCGGAAACGTTCTTGCACGAGCCGGCAAGCCCATCCTTGGCGATCAGGCGGTCATATTCCTCATAGGGGATTTCGAGCGTCACCTGCGAGGAACCGGACTCGATCTCGGCGACGCGGCTCGCCGCGTCGGCGACGAACTTGATCGTCACATTCTCGAAGGCCGGCTTGCCACCCCAGTAATTAGGATTGGCCTTCAGCCGCAGGAAGGCGTTGCGCTCGAATTTTTCGACCATGTATGGGCCGGTGCCGATCGGCGCCTTCTCAAAGCCTTCGGCGCCGACTTTTTCGTAGTAGGCCTTCGGCATGATGTAGCCGGTCAGGAACGACATCCATTTGAAATAGACCGGGTCGAACTGCACGACGTCGCCCGTGATCTTGTTGCCGTCGATCTTGAAGTTGTTGACGTTTTTCCAGACGAACTGGATCGGGTTGCCGGTCTTTTCGTCACCCGCCCGCTGCAGCGACCAGACGACGTCCTCAGCGGTGAAAGGCGAGCCGTCATGCCAGGTCACGCCTTCGCGCACCGTCATATTGATTTTCGTGCGGTCGTCATTCCAGCCCCATTCAGTGAGCAGGCCGGGCGCAAACGACAGGTCGGGCTTTTGCGGGATGAACTGGTCGAACACCGACTGGTAGAGCCCCTGGATCGTCGGGTTGACGGCCGAAGGCCCGGTCGTCGGATCCCAGGAAGGCAGGTTGACGTTGTAGGCGATGGTCAGTTCGCCCGCCGCCTTGGCGATCTGCGGCAGGCCGACGGCCGCCACTCCAAGTGCCGCGGCACTGTATCCAAGCAATTCGCGTCTGTTGATTGTCATGGTCGTTCCCCTTGTTGGTTTTCTGTTTTCCGCGCGCGGCGTCATTGTCTGATCAGTGGGTTCAGGCTCCTGTTCATGCCAGTTGGGCAACCGCGCCTTGCCCTTCCTTCACCCCAAATGCGTTTTCGGCTCTACCTCACGCCAAGCTGTTGTGCGAGCATGTATCCGGAAGCTGCACCGGTGCCGGCGCCCGGCCACGTTGCGGCACCCGTGAGATGCAGATGCGCCACCGGCGTGTTCCAGCCGGCGTATCCGCGCGCCGGCCGGAACAAAAAGTTCTGCGCCAGATGATGGCTGCCGCAGACCTGGTCGCCGCCGACGAGGTTCGGGTTCTCGCGCTCAAGATCGATGGGCGAGAACACAGCCCGGCCGAGGATCTTCTTTCGCAGGCCGGGCGCATAGGTTTCGATGATGTCGAGGACACGATCGGCATAGTTGTCCTTGACCCGATCCCAATGCGCCGGCGCGATCTTGCCGGCCGCATCGCCTGTGATTTCGGCGGGCAGCATGCGCACCTGCACCCACAGCACATGCTTGCCTGCAGGCGCACGCGACGGGTCGATCGCTGTCGGCTGGCCGACGACCAGCACCGGCTCGTCCGGCAGCATACCCGCCATCGCCTGCTGATAGGTGCGCGACATGGCGTCGAGCGACGGCGACAGATGCACATAGGCGAACTGCCGAAGCTCAGGCCCGGCGCGCCAGTCCGGCAAATCGTCGAGCGCCAGATGGATCATCATCGTGCCCGGCGCGTGGCGGAATTGTTGCATCGCCGCGTCGAAGCCGGCGTCGCCCGAACCATTGGGCAGCAATTTGCCGGTCAGCGCCTTGGGCGCGACGCCGGCAATAACCGCCTTGGTGGCGGTATGCGTCTCGCCGGAAGCCAGCCGCACGCCGGTCGCCTTGCCGGCGGAGATCGTGATCTCGGCCACGTCGGCGCCGGTGACGATCTTGCCGCCGGCAGACGTCACCATGCCCGACAACGCCCGGATGATGGTGTCGGCGCCGCCCTTGCCCAGCACCATGCCGAAACTCTGGTTGGCCATCGATTCCAGATAGGGGAACACAGCACCGCCGGCGATATCGGGGGCGAAGTCGAGATGCATGCCCCAGGTGGCGAGCGTTGCCCTGATATGAGGCGACTCGAAATTCTCCTCCAGCCAGGCGCGGGGTGAGGACAGCAGCAGCCGACCGGTCTCGAGCGCGCCGGCAATACCCTTCTTGCGCCACAGGTTCCATGCCGTGCCGGCAAGCGCGCGGCCGCTCATCGGCGATCCCAGCAGCCGGAACAGATGCTCGGCCTCCGCCGGGAAGGCGGCGACCAGTTTGCGCCATGTGGCGGCGTCAGTGGCGGAGAAGGCGGCCATGAGCGTGGCGGTCTTTTCCAGATCATTGCTGACGCCGAACCAGCGGCCGTCCGGAAAGGCGCTGGCGAAACAATCGGCGACGGGCGCGAATTCCAGCCCCTGTGCTTTCAATTCATTTGCATATTTCCGGTGGAAGGCCGAGCCGGCGAACAGGCTCAGATTCATCGCGCCGAAATCGTGGCGGAAGCCGGGAAGGGTGAATTCGCGCGTCTGGACGGCGCCGCCGATTGTTGCGCTGCGCTCGAAAATCCCGGTTTTCCAGCCTTTGAGCGCCAGATGCGCGGCGCATGCCAGACTGTTGTGGCCCGCCCCGACAAAGATGGCGTCGAACTCGCTCACGCCCCGTTCCCATTTCCTTTATGCTTAAAGATAATTGCAGATGCATATGTTTTCGTCTAGTAGGATATTAAGGGCCGAGACGAGCCTTGATCATCATCACGAAAGAGGGAACAGAGACCATGGACACCCAAAAACTCCTCGGCGAAGTCGCCGGCCAGCTTCTTTCAGGCGCCATCAAGGTGGTCGACCTGTCGGCGCCGCTCGGACCCGACACGCCGCTGATCAAGCTGCCGCCGGAGCTTGCAGTCGACACGCCGAAGGTCGAGATCCACTCGATCTCCCGCTATGACAAGAACGGTCCCTGGTGGGCCTGGAACTGGCTGAAGCTCGGCGAGCATTCGGGCACGCATTTCGACGCGCCGCAGCACTGGATTTCCGGCAAGGACTATGCCGACGGCGCCACCGACACCATTCCGACCCAGAACTTCGTCGGCCCGGTCAATGTCATCGACTGTTCGAAGGAAGCCGCCGCCGACCACGACTTCCTGCTCACCGTCGACCACATCAAGGCATGGGAAGCCAAGCATGGCGCCATCAATGCCGGCGAGTGGGTGGTGATGCGCACCGACTGGTACAAGCGCAACGGCTCGGAAGCCGAGTTCCTAAATGCCAACGAAACCGGCCCGCACACGCCCGGCCCGACGGCCGAAGCGATCCAGTTCCTGATCAGCAAGGACATCAAGGGCTGGGGCAGCGAGACGATCGGCACGGATGCCGGCAAAGCCGGCGGCATGGAGCCGCCATTCCCGGCGCACACGCTGATGCACAAGGCCAACCGCTACGGTCTTGCCAGCCTTTGCAATCTCGACCAGCTGCCGCCGAAGGGCGCCATCCTGATTGCGGCGCCGCTCAAGATCGAACACGGCACCGGCAGCCCGATCCGCGCGCTGGCGCTGGTTTCGAAGCAATAGGGCGAGGTTGGGTCTTCGGGAGAAGATCATGCGCGAAGGCGAAACTGGATTGATGAAGTGGCAACCGTGCAGCGGTGGCGCTCTACGGCGCCCCCCTCTGTCCTGCCGGACATCTCCCCCTCAAGGGGGGAGATCGGCTTTCATTGCCATCCTAGCCAATCTCCAAAGTCGCAGGAATGAGCAGAGCGCCGAAGCTGCCAATCTCCCCCCAAGAGGGGGAGATGTCCGGCAGGACAGAGGGGGGCGCCGTAGAGCGCAATTCCACGCGATTGAACTCCACTGCCCGCAGTCCGGGAGCAACCCCCAATGACCGCCCCCGATCACATCATCGTCGGCAGCGGCATCAACGCGCTGGTCTGCGCGGCGATGCTCGGCGGCAAAGGGGCGGGTGTGCTCGTCCTCGAGCGCAACGACCGCATTGGCGGTTGCATGCGCACCGAGGAGATCACCGCGCCCGGCTTTATCCATGACGTGATGGCGACGACCTTCGTGCTGTTTATCACCTCGCCGGCTTTTGCCGCGCTGGGCGCCGACCTCGCGCGGCACGGGCTGGAATTCTGCCACACCGGCACGCCGACCGGCGTGCTGCGGCCGGACGGCAGCCACGCCGTGCTCAGCACCGACCGTGCCGCCAACGTCACCGCCCTCAACGCGATCGCAGCCGGCGATGGTGACAAGCACGCGGATGATGTCGGCGGCATCGAGCGCAATGCCGGCCTGCTGTTCGGTCTGCTCGGCGGCAGCCTGTGGTCCTATCCGACGGCGAAGCTGCTGGCCGGCGATGGCTGGCGGCGTGGCCCGCGCGGCCTTGCCGCCTTCCTCGGCGAGGCACTGGTGCCGGCGCGCGGCTGGCTGGAAAGCACCTACCAGTCCGAAACCATCCGTGCGCTGTGGGCGCCCTGGGTGCTGCATGCCGGGCTTGGTCCGGAAGACGCATTCTCCGGCCAGATCGCCAAAGTCATCGCCTTCGCGCTGGAGGCCGCCGGGGCACCGATCGTCAAGGGCGGCGCAAAGAACCTGCTGGCCGCATTCGAGGCCCTGATCAGGGAACGCGGCGGCGAGATCCGCACCGGCGCCGATGTCGATTCAATCGTCCAGAGCGGTGGCCGCGCGACTGGCGTGCGGCTGGCCTCGGGCGAAACGATCGCGGCCAACAAGAGCGTCATCTGCTCGGTCACCCCGACGCAGCTCTATGATCGGCTGCTTGGGTCTGACGCTTCCAGAGCCGATGTCGAGGCAACGCGGAAATACCGCTACGGCAAAGGCAATTTCCAGATCCATTATGCGCTTAGCAAGCCGCCGGCCTGGCGCGGCGAAGGCCTGGACAAGGTCGCACTGCTGCACCTGACGCCCGGGCTCGACGGCGTCTCAAAAGCCTGCAACGAGGCGGCGCGCGGCATGCTGCCGGAAGTGCCGACCATCTGCGTCGGCCAGCCGCATGAGCTCGATCCGTCGCGCTGTCCGGCGGGCAAGGCGATCCTGTGGCTGCAGCTGCCCGAGGCCCCTCGCCACATCAAGGGTGACACCGCCGGCAAGCTGCATGTACCGGCAGATGGGCAATGGACCGACGCTTTGCGGGAAGCCTATGCCGACCGTGCAGAAGCCATCCTCGCCAGCCACATCGATGGCTTCAAGGACAGCGTCATCGCGCGGCACGCCTATTCGCCGGCCGATCTCGAAGCGATGAACATCAATCTGGTCGGTGGCGATCCCTATGGCGGTTCCTCGACCATCGACCAGTCCTTCCTGTGGCGGCCGTTCAAGATCAGCCGAAACCACCAGACCGGCATCAAGAACCTCTACCATATCGGTGCCTCGACCCATCCGGGTGCCGGCCTTGGCGGTGGCTCCGGCTTTCTCCTGGCGGGGAGGCTGTGATGGAGCAGAAGGTTGCGGAGAAGCGCCAGCGCATTTCGACCTTGGGGCAGATCGGCCTGCAGCAATTCGCGCCCTATCTGATGAACCGCATCATGGGCCGCTACAACGCCACCTTGCGCGACGATTTCCGCAAGCAGGGCCTGACCATTCCGCAGGTGCGCACGCTGGCCGTGCTGTCGGTCACCGACGGCATCACCGTCAACGACCTCTCGGTCTATACCGTCATCGAGCAATCGACCTTGAGCCGCACGCTCGACTCACTGGAGGGCCAGGGCCTGGTGCGGCGCGAGCAGGGCGTCACCGACAGCCGCATCCGCCATGTGTTCCTGACCGACGACGGCCGCGCCGAGTTCGCGCGCGCCTGGCCGGCCATGCATGACGCGTTCGAGGCGATGTTCGACGATGTCGACGACGCCGAATACGCAGCACTGATCGCGACGCTGCAGAAGATGCTGAAGAACATTCGCAAGCACGACATCTAGACCTACGCGCCGCCAATGCCAGGCGATAATGGGCCGGCGGTAACGGAAGGATTGAGAAAATGGCCGAACGGTCTTTTGCCAAGGAAGTCGAAAAACTCCGGCTCGGCGCCGGCGAGGAATTTGCCGGCGAAGGCATCCTCGCCATCACCAAGGCGCTGCTGCAATGCGGCGTCGGCTATGTCGGCGGCTATCAGGGCGCGCCGATCAGCCATCTGATGGACGTGCTGGCCGACGCGCAGGACATTCTGGGCGAGCTCGGCGTGCATTTCGAGGCCAGCGCTTCCGAAGCCACCGCCACCGCCATGCTTGCCGCCTCGGTGCATTACCCCATCCGCGGCGCCGCGACCTTCAAGTCGACCGTCGGCACCAATGTCGCCTCCGATGCGTTGGCCAATCTCGCCTCCGGCGGCGTCACTGGCGGCGCGCTGATCATCGTCGGTGAGGACTATGGCGAGGGCTCCTCGATCATGCAGGAGCGCAGCCATGCGTTCGCCATGAAAAGCCAGGTCTGGCTGCTCGACCCGCGCCCCAACCTGCCGTCGATCGTCAAGGCGGTGGAGGACGGTTTCGAACTGTCGGAGATTTCCAACACGCCGGTCATGCTGCAGGTCCGCATCCGCTGCTGCCACGTCCACGGCCATTTCATCGCCAAGGACAACAAGCGGCCGCCTATGACGGTCGCCGATGCGCTTGACGCACCGCGCCGAGACACTGGCCGCATCGTGCTGCCGCCTGCCTCCTTCCTGCATGAGAAGGAAAAGGTGCAGAAACGTTGGCCGGCGGCGGTCGATTTCATCCGCAAGAACAAGATCAACGAGTTCTTCGGGTCGGATCATGGTTCGGTTGGCATCGTCATGCAGGGCGGCATGTACAATTCGGTCATCCGCGCGCTGCAGCGGCTCGGCCTCGCCGACATTTATGGCGACACCGACGTGCCGCTCTATGTGCTCAACGCCGTCTATCCACTGATCGACGACGAATTCCTGTCCTTCTGCGAAGGCAAGCAGGCGGTGCTCGTGGTCGAAGAGGGCCAGCCCAACTTCATCGAACAGGCCTTCGCCTCGATGCTGCACAAGGCCGGGCGCGGCACCAGGCTGGTCGGCAAGGAGCATCTGCCGATGGCCGGCGAATACACCGGCCAGGTCATGCTCGACGGCATCGGTGCCTTCCTGCGCGCCGAGGCGCCGCATCTGCTGCCGGGCGAGGTGCGTGCCCCCAACAAGGTCGGCGACGGCGTGGATGCCGCCGACCTGATCAACGTCGTGCCGGGCCGTCCGCCGGGCTTCTGCATCGGCTGCCCGGAACGGCCGATCTTTGCCGCGACAAAACTGGTCGAGCAGGAACTTGGCAAGCACCACATCGCCTCCGACATCGGCTGCCATCTGTTCTCGATCATGCCGCCTTTCGAACTAGGCGCCACCACCATGGGTTACGGCCTGGGGCCGGCTTCCGCGTCGGCCTTCAATTCGCCCGACGCCAAGCGCCGCTCCATCTCCTTCGTCGGCGATGGCGGCTTCTGGCACAACGGCCTGACCTCCTCGATCGGCAATGCGGTGTTCAACAAGAACGATGGCGTCATCGTCATCGTCGACAATTTCTATTCGGCCGCGACCGGCGGACAGGACATCCTGTCGTCGCGCGCCGGCAACAAGACGAAGTCGACCAAGCATCCAATCACCGAGGCGGTGAAAGGCATGGGCGTCAAATGGCTGCGCCATGTCGACCGCACCTATGACGTGACCAAGATGCAGGACACGCTGCGCGAAGCGCTGACGACGGAAGAAAAGGGGCCGAAGGTCATCGTCGCCTCATCCGAATGTATGCTCAACCGGCAGCGTCGCGAAAAGCCGCTGGTCGACAAGGCGATCAAGGGCGGCGAGCGTGTGGTAAAACCGAAGTTCGGCGTCGACGAGGACATCTGCACCGGCGACCACGCCTGCATGCGGCTGTCGGGCTGTCCATCGCTGTCGGTGAAGTCGCTCGACGATCCGCTGCGCGACGATCCGGTGGCGCACATCGACCAGAGCTGCGTCGGCTGCGGCAATTGCGGCGAGGTCGCCGATGCGGCGGTGCTGTGCCCGTCCTTCTATCGCGCCGACGTCGTGCACAATCCAAGCCGCTGGGACCGCTTCCTGGAAGCCGCGCGCCGCGCCACCATCGGCCTGTTGCAGCGCCGCCGCGAAAGCCGGCGGCTGACCTTCGCCGATGCTTGACGCTGTTCCGCCATTTCGCCCGAGAGCCGGGGCCGAAGGTGACGAGCGCGTCATCAAGCTTGCCGTGCTGGCGGTCGGCGGCCAGGGCGGCGGCGTGCTGGCCGACTGGATCACCGACGTCGCCGAGCGCAACGGCTTTGTCGCGCAATCGACCTCGGTCGCAGGCGTCGCGCAGCGTACCGGCGCCACCATCTACTATGTCGAGATGGCCCGCGACACCGGCCGGCTACCGGTCTTTGCGCTGTCGCCGTCGCAAGGCGACGTCGATATCCTGATCGCGGCGGAACTGATGGAAGCCGGCCGCGCCATCATCCGTGGCTTCGTCACGCCCGAGCGCACCACGTTGATCGCCTCCTCGCACCGAATCGCTGCTGTGTCGGAAAAAATCGAGCCGGGCGACGGCCGGGCCTCATCGTCCAAAGTGCATGCGACGGCGGAAGCTGCATCGAAGCGCTTCATCGCCTTCGACATGGAAAAGATCGCTGCCGACAATGGCTCGATGATCTCGGCCAGCCTGCTCGGCGCGCTGGCCGAATCCGACGCGCTGCCGTTCTCTCGCGAGAGCTACGAACAGGCGATCAGTGCCGGCGGCCGCGGCGTCAAGGCCAGCCTCGCTGCCTTCGGCGCTGCGTTTGATCGCGCGCGCGGCACGGCAGCGCCGGCGCCGAAGCCCGCCGAGCCCGCGATTGTCGAATCTGCCCTGGGCGCCGGACAGGTGAGTGGCCCGCAAAACCTGCTGCAAGGCTGGCAGGCCTTGGCTGCCCGCATCGATCTGTTGCCCGTGGCAGTCCGCGACATGGGGCTCAGGGGCCTGCGAAAGGTCGTCGACTATCAGGATATCGCCTATGGGCGCGAGTATCTCGACCGGCTGGACAAGGCGCTCGCGCTGGACGGGCCGGACCGCGGCTATGGCTTGTCCATCGCCGCGGCAAAGCATCTGGCCAACGCGCTATGCTACGACGACATGATCCGCGTTGCCGATCTCAAGACACGCTCCACGCGCGACAAACGCGTGCGCCGCGAAGTCGGCGTCAAGGACGGCTCGATCCTTCAGGTCACCGAATATTTCCATCCGCGCATCGAGGAATTCTGCGGCACGCTGCCGGCGGGACTGGGCAGCTACATCGAAAGCCGGCCGAAGCTCGCCGCCTTTCTCGATCGCCGCATCAACCATGGCCGCCGCATCCGCACCGACAGCTTTGCCGGCTTTGCAGCCCTTTGGTTCATCGGCGGCCTGCGCCGCTGGCGCCGCAGCCTGCTGCGCCACAAGGTCGAGGTCGCGCATCTCGATCGCTGGTACGCGCTGGCACTCGACCATGTGCCCCAGGATTACGCACTGGCTGTCGAGATCCTCAATTGCCGCCGCCTGATCAAGGGCTACAGCGACACCCACGTCCGCGCCCAGTCCAAATTCGACCGCGTGCTGTCGGCGCTCGATCTGGTCAACGGCCGAGCCGACGCCGCCGACTGGATCCGCCGCCTGCGCGAGATGGCGCTGAAGGACGAAAAGGGCGACATGCTCGATGGCGCGCTGAAGACCGTCGCGACGCTGGGGCCGGACCCAATCGACAGAGGTATCTAGGGGGCGTCCACGGATTGGAGTGGCGCTAACCTTAACTCCGGGCTGGCCGGCAGGATTGCCCGGTGCGCGCCAGCGCTGACGCGGGGCCACGCATCTGGCCTCGCGACGCTTTGATCAGTAATGGTGCTAGCGGCGCCAGTGATGGTGCGGGTGCCAGCCATAGACCGGAGCGTGCCAGTAGTGGTAGCGCGGGCGCACGATGACGACGCCGTTCGGCACGCAGCGTCCCCAGCGGTTCGGGTGCCAGCCGATGCCGCAACCCCAGCGGACATGCTCGACCAGTGCCGGGGCGGCCGGCTGGGCAACGGACACGATGGGCATTGCGCTGGACGCGGAGGCTGTCACGACAGTTCCACCGATGGCCAGGATAGCGGCTGCTGCATAGTTTTTCAGGCGGCTCATAATTGGACTCCGAGTGCTTTCGATGATGAAGATGGCCGTCCCGCATGGTGCACAGGGCAGGCTTGTCCCTTCTCTTCGTTAAACGGCGTCTCCGGCATTTTCCGTCGGTCGTCATGGTGATTTATTTGGTGCAACGGCGGCGCGGCGTTCCATATGGCGCAGCAATGCCTGTGCCAGCACGCTCCGGTTTTCGGGTGATGTGCTCGCCGCGAAGTCGACAATGGCCTGTTCAAGCCGGGTGCGCACCGTCACGTCGGCGTTGCGTGCCCGCTCCAGGGCCGCCGACACAGCGGCCTTGTCCATGACAGGCTGTTGCAGCAGGTCCGCTGCCTGCTGCCTGGCCTGCTGGCCATCGAGAATGATCTGACGGGACTGCACGCGAACCTGGCGCAGCGCCTCGCGGAACGCCTTGCGATCCTGATCGGGAAGCTGTCGGCCGGCCGATTCCAGCGAGACACCTGTTTTGGCATTTCTCAACCAGACCGCACCACCGACAAATGCGCCGGCAAGAAAGACGTTCAGCACCACGGAAGCGATGACCAGACCACGAACCCAGCGCGCGCTCATAGGCTTTCCTCACCGTTCTCGGCAGCGGGGCCGGCATCGCCAAACGCCGTCACATTGGCATCCAGCACAGTGTGGTCCGGCTGGACCTCGGGCGTGACGATGGTGACCAGGGCCAACCCCGCCACGGCGCCGGCCAAACCAATGCCGGCAAGTCCCAGCCCCAGCCACCAGAATCGCTGACGCTGGCGCTGGACGAGGTGCCGGCCGGCGGCCTGCAGAATGCTGGCGTGCAGGGCTTTGCCGGGGACGTCGACGCGGTAGCTGTCGAGCAGGGTGTCCAGCGTCCCGGCCTGCCTCAAAATGGCCTCGCCCGCTTCGCTTGCTGCAAAGGTCGTGCCGGCCCTCCGTTCAGCCTCGGGCCATCGCCGCAAGTCACCGCCATAGGCCGCCGCCAGGGCGGCAAAGCGCTTGGCATCCATTGCCGGTTCGTTCCTGGAGCCTTCAGCCATGTGTCGTCCCCTTGCGCATAGGTGCCGCATGCCCGCACGGCACAGGGTTGACAGGAACCGAACGCCAGGTGGCGCCTGGAGGGCGCGAGGGCCGTTGCGCATTGGTGCCGGCCCGGTGCTCACTCATCGACGCCCTCCCTGGCCAGGATCGTCTGCAGCGACCGCCGTCCGCGCGCAAGCAGGCTCTCCAGGGCATCGACGCTGATCTGCAAGGTCGCCGCCGCCTCGATGTTGGACATCTCCTGATAGTAGACCAAAACGATTGCTTCGCGCTGGCGCGGCGCGATGCGTTGCAGCGCCTGTTCGATCCGAAGTGCGTCCTCCTGCGGATAAGCGTCGGGATGGGCGGCGGGGTCGACCACGTCCGGCACCTCGTCGGTCACCCATTCGCGGCGCCGGCGCAGCCGATCGTAGCACAGGTTCAGCGTCACCCGGTGGACCCAGCTGTCGAAGCGCGCATTGCCGCGCCGCCAGCCCGCGGCATGACGCCAGATCCGGACAAAGGTTTCCTGCGCGACATCCTCGGCCTCCGCCGTATCGCCAAGCATGCGCACGGCAAGCGCCAAGATGCGCGGCAGCTTGCGCGCGACCAGGGCCTGCACGGCTGCCGGATCGCCGGCGCCGACACGGCGAACCAGCTCCTCGTCCGGATCCGCAGCCATCAGTCGGCGCACTCCCGATGTTCATCGCGCGTCATTGCCTCTTGGTCATTGCTCCGGCTTGGGAGCGGTTTTGTGACCCGGCAGTTCGTCGTCCGTCAGAATGCCGTCGGCATTCTTGTCCAGCCGGGCAAAGCGCTTGGCGAAGAAGGCATCGAGTTCGGCGCGGTCGATGAAGCCGTCATGGTTGGAATCGAGGCGCGCAAAGGATTTGGCAAGGTCGCCCTTGACGTTGCGCTTCGCCTGAAAGGCCTCCCACTCCAGCAGGCCGATCTTGCCGTCGCCGTCCGTGTCGGCCGCCATGATCGCCTTCTCGCGCCGCTTCTGGAATTTGGCGAGCGTGATGTCGGATTTGACCCCCGAGGCGCTTGGTGCGGCGGTCGACGGTGCAGGGGGCGGTGTCGTTGTCTGGGCGAGAGCCGCAACGGCCTGCAAACTCAAGGCAACGACTGAAATCGAACGGCTGATCATGCTGTGCGTCTCGGGGTTGGCGCGTTGCAGACGGCCTGTGCCGCCATCACGCTTCAACCGTTAAACGCGGTGACCCCGAAAATCCGTCGGTCGCGCGTGCTGATCCGCTCGCATCGCGGCAACCGAAGCCGCGTTGGCCGGATCGCTACTCTGATTGGTCGGCCGCAACCAGTTGTTCAGGCTTAAACCCGGCATGCTGCGGGGTCCACACCTCGCCCTCGCGATTGAACCAGTGGCACATATACATGCCCGAGGCCGCGCCATCGCTGATCGTCATCCTGGGGCCTCCGGATTTCAGCTTGACGACGTCTCCGGTCTTGAAATTGTTGGGCATTTTTGACCTCCCATGCTGAGGCCACGAGTTTCACATCAAACCGGGGTCTCGACAATGGCAGATGTGCTTCGCCGGCGTCGCAATCCTTTGCACCAGCGGCGGCGCGGCAGGTGAACGGCACAAATGGAAGAGAAGTGGTGCCGCTTAGGTGACTCGAACACCTGACCCCCGCATTACGAATGCGGTGCTCTACCAACTGAGCTAAAGCGGCCCGGGAGGCCAAGACCTCCAGGATGCGGGGGTGATAGACGCAACCGGCCGCGAATTCAAGATGGGACTTGGCAATTCATGCGACGGCGTCATGCCGCTGTCGAAAGCTGGCCGCGGCGTTGTTTGCCAACCGGTTGCCAAGTCATGCTCCGCGCGGCTAGCACCTTCCTGCGCGTGAAAATCGATGAAGCATGCTGATTTCGTTGCCGGAACAGCGCCGGCATGGACTTTGGACACCTCTCCAAGGCAGAATGCGCCGCTCGCCCGTTGATTGATTGGCCGCCTGCGGCTAACGATCACCGCAAGGTTGGCAAACGTGCAGAGGGACCCGCTTGGACGCGATCGAAAAAGCGATCCGGAACGCCTTGGAGAAAGGCAACGCCGAGGACCGCGCGTTCCGCGAAAGGGTCTATCGCGCGGCTTTTGCCGCGCTTGATCGCGCGCTCCAGGCCAATCCAAGCGTGACCGTGGAAGTCGCCATCAAGCGCCGCAAGGCGATCCAGGCGAAAATCACCGAAATCGAATCCGAGTTCCTGCCGGCGGTGCCGGATGTCGGCCCGCAAGGCGATGCACCGGCGGTTGAGCTTGGCGCGGACTTCGCCCCTGCGGTCGAGACCGGCCAACAAGCAGCGTCCCCCGCTGTCGTCGTTGATGGGCCTGTGCAATCCGCCGCCGATGCGCCGCGCTCTGGCTCAGATGCGCCGCGCTCGCGCGTGCTGCCCGTCGTTCCCGACATCATGCCGGACGCTACCCTTCCCGACGCTCCGTCCATCGACATGTCGGTTCCGGCCTCGGCCGGCGCGGCGACGGAAGTGGCGCCCGATCGCGATGAACGGCGCATAAGGGGGCGTCGTCTGCCGCTGACCGCCATCTTCCTGACCGTGACGCTGCTTGCCGCCGTCGGCATCGGCCTGTTTTTCGCCGTGCAGACGGGCGTGTTCAAGACGCCGGCGCAACTCGACACCGCCCCGCCGCAAGCGCCGCCGACCGTCGACGACGACGATTTCGCACCGGCCGATGGCGGCCCGGCAAAGCCCGGTGCCGCGGACCAGGCGCGCGACTGGATCAACGTGTTTTCGCCGACCGATGCGTCGCATGTCAGCGCGCCGTCGGACGCCAAGGCCGAGGTGATGAAGGACGATACCGGGTCGTTCCTGCGCATCCGTTCCGGCGCGTCCGGTTCGGCGATCAGCTTCGACGTTGGACAAGGCGTTCTTGAGAAGCTCGCCGGCAAACATGCCGTGTTCGACATCATCGCCCGCTCCGAAGAAGGCAAGGAGACGCAGATTTCCGTCGACTGCAATTTCGGCGAACTCGGCGACTGCGGCCGCAAGCGCTACGCGGTCGGCCAGCAGCAGAACGAATATCTGTTCGACGTGCAGTTTCCCGACAAGCGTCCGGGCTCGGCCGGCACGATCGCCGTCAATTCCGACTTCGACAAGCAGGGCAAGGCCGCCGACATCTACGAGATCCGCGTTTCGGTCGAGCCGTAAGCGCGCGGGGCGGTCTAAGGCTTGTTGAGATTCAGGATTCCCCCTGAGCTTGGATTGTGATTCAAGCTTTGGATGGAACGATTTGTGCTGACGGACGCCCAATGGGCGAAGATGGAACCGCATTGCCTGGGCAAACCAACCGATCCCGGACGAAGTGGGGGTGACAATCGCCGCTTCATCGAAGCCTTGCTTTGGATCGTGCGGACAGGAAGTCCGTGGCGCGACCTTCCAGCCTTCTTCGGGAGCTGGAACACCGTTTTCAAACGCTACCGCGATTGGGTCAAAGCCGATGTTTTCATTCGGCTTTTCGAGGCTTGTTCGGACCAGCCGGACATGGAGTACGCCATGGTTGATGCTACCATCGTCAAGGTCCACCGCCATGGACAGGGCGCAAAAGGGGGACTCAAAGCCAGGCCATAGGCCGCTCCAAGGGCGGCATGACCACCAAAATTCTGGCGCTCACTGATGCGCTTGGCAATCCTGTGCGCTTTGTTCTTTTGCCCGGCCAGCGGTTCGATACGGTGGGCGTCGCACCGCTCATCGATGGCGTCTGTTTTGGTGGCTTGATTGCCGACAAAGCGTTCGACAGCAACAGCATCATTGCCGACCTGAATGAGCGCGGCGCCAGGATCGTTATCTCACAGCACTCACGTCGTACTTTTCCCCTGCCACTCGACAAGGAACTCTACAAATGGCGCCACCTGATCGAGAACTTCTTCTGCAAACTCAAGGAATTCAAGCGTATCGCCATGCGAGCCGATAAAACCGATCAGAGCTTCGCTGCCTTCATCAATCTCGCAGCCGCCGTCATAAACTCACGCTGAATCTCAACAAGCCTTAGAGCAATTCCAGGAAAAGTGTGAAACGGTTTTCCGTCCGGAGTTGCGTCAAAACAAAGAGCTAGAGCGCTTCGCCGTTTCCGTGAAACGGTGAATTGCTCTAGCGGTCGAGCAGCGCCTGCAGCGTCTCGATGCGGTCGGCCTCGTTGGCCGGCTTGTCCCAGCGCAGCCGTGAAATGCGGGGAAAGCGCATGGCGACGCCGGATTTGTGCCGGGTCGAGCGATTGAGCCCTTCGAAGGCGACTTCCAGCACCAGGCCGTTGTCGCGGTCGGCCCGCACCGAGCGCACCGGGCCGAAACGCTCGACCGTGTTGTCGCGGACATATTTGTCGATCTGCTTCAGCTCCTCGTCGGTGAAGCCGAAATAGGCCTTGCCGACCGGCACCAGTTCCTCCGCGCCTTGCGCGCCGGACCAGACGCCGAACGTATAGTCCGAATAGAAGCTGGAGCGCTTGCCATGGCCGCGCTGCGCATACATCAGCACCGCGTCCACCGTATGCGGATCGCGCTTCCACTTGAACCAGGGGCCTTTCGGCCGGCCGGCGACATAGGGTGAGTCCCAGCGCTTCAGCATCACACCTTCGATGATTGGATGCAGCGGTGCCCGCCGCAGTCCCTCCAGCGCCTGCCAGTCCGTGAATTCGACGAATGGTGACAGATCGAAACGGCTCGGGTCGAGCGTCCCGGCGAAGCTTTCGAGGCGGCCGCGCCGCTCGCGAAACGACAGCGCGCGCAAATCCTCGTCGCCGATCTGCAGCAGATCGTAGCAGCGCATGAAGGCCGGATACTGCTGCTGCATCCTCAGTGTCACCGTCTTGCGGTTCAGCCGCTGCTGCAGATCCGAGAACGTTCCCGTTGCCTCCTGGGGATCGCCGACCAGCAACTCGCCGTCCAGCGTCGCGGAAAAATGCATGGCATCGGCGAGGTCGGGAAAGGCGCCGGAAACATCGTCACCGGTGCGCGAATAGAGCCGGCGGATGCCGCCTTCGGCCACTGCCTGGACGCGGATGCCGTCCCATTTCCATTCGGCGGCATAATCGGCCGGATCGAGCTTTTCGAGATCGCCCTCACCGACCGGGTTCGACAGCATCACCGGGCGAAACAACGCCAACGCTGTATTCCTGGGCTTTTCAGCCATGCCTTCCAACCACGCGAACAGTGTCGTGTAGGGCGGCGACAGCCCGTGCCAGAGTTCCTCGATCTCGGCGATTTCGACCTTGCCGAAATCCGCCAACGCCTGTTTGGCCAGCCGCGCCGACACGCCGATGCGCAGCCCGCCGGTGACCAGCTTGATGATGGCAAAGCGCGCCGAGATGCCGGCGCTGTCGAGCAGCCCTGCCAGCACCTTCGGCCCGTCGGAGCGGCTTGCCGCCTGCAGTTTGGCCACAACCTCGCCAAGTGTCGGCTCGCGGTTCGGGATGTTTCCCGGCGTTTGCGGCCAGACCAGCGACACCGTCTCGGCCAAATCGCCGACATAGTCGTAGGAATAGCCGAACAGCACCGGATCCATGCGCTCGGTGACCAGCGTGCGCAGCATTGCCGGCTTGACCGCAGCTATGTTGAGGTCACCGGTGATGGCAGCCAGCGCCAGCCCGCGATCGGGGTCCTCCACAGTGCGGAAATAGTCGGTCAGCAAGGTCAGCTTGCCGTTGCGCGACGGCGTCAGCACCAGGCGGTCGAGAAGTTCGGCGAAGCGGTTCATGGTGAGGTAAGTCTCGCCAACGGGCGAGCGCCGCGTTCTGTCGCGCCCCCCTCTGTCCTGCCGGACATCTCCCCCTCAAGGGGGGAGATTGGATGTCTCCACTGCTTTCGCCAATCTCCAACGTCGCGAGAATGAGCGCAGCGTCGAAGCAGCCAATCTCCCCCCTGGAGGGGGAGATGGCCGGTAGGCCAGAGGGGGGCGCCGTAGGGCGCTGCATCAACTATTGTTCTGGACACGCTCAATCGCCCTCGTCCTCGTAGCCAACCAGATGCAGCGGTCGTGCTGCAATGCCTTCGAGTTCGCACCAGCGCACCAGCGCCTCCTCGCGGCCATGCGTCACCCAGATCTCCTCGGCTCCGGTCTCCTTGATGGTGGCGGTCAATTCGTCCCAGTCGGCATGGTCCGAGATGATCAGCGGCAGTTCGACACCGCCTTGCTTGGCGCGCTGGCGAATGCGCATCCAGCCCGACGCGAAGCACGAGATCGGATCGGGAAAGCGCCGCGCCCAGCGGTCGGCGAAGACCGACGGCGGGCCGACGACGATGGCGCCCGCGAAATCTTGGCCGCCGCCTTCCACCGTTGCCGGTTCGAGGGTGCCCAAGTCGATGCCCTGACTCTGGTAGTACTCGCTGAGTTTGGCCAGTGCGCCATGGATGTAGAGCGGCCGGTCGTAGCCGGCGTCTCGCAACAGCCGCATCACCCGCTGCGCCTTCCCCAACGCATAAGCGCCGACCAGATGCGAGCGCTCGGGGAACTGCGCCGCCGATTTCAGCAGGCGGGCGATCTCTTGCGCGTCGGGTGGATGGCGAAACACCGGCAAGCCGAAGGTCGCTTCGGTGATGAACACATCGCACTGGATCGGCTCGAATGGCGCGCAGGTCGCGTCCCTCTGCCGCTTGTAGTCGCCGGAAGCGACGATGCGCGTGCCCTGATGCTCGACTGATATCTGCGCCGAGCCCAGCACATGGCCGGCCGGATGGAAGCTGACGTTGACGCCGTTGAGGGCAATCGTCTCGCCCAGCCGTGCCGCCTGCGTCGTGTCGGCAAAATGCTCGCCATAGCGCAGGCCCATGATGTCGAGCGTCTGCTGCGTCGCCAGCACCGAGCGGTGGCCGGAACGCGCGTGATCGGAATGGCCATGCGTGATCAGCGCCCGGTTGACCGGCCGCACCGGGTCGATGAAGAAATCGCTCGGCGGGCAATAGAGGCCCTCGGGCCGGGGGTGAAGCAGGTCGCTGGCGCGCATGATCCCCAAGATAGGATATAATTCCGCTGCGGGAAGCCTGTTGTAAGTGACTGCTGACTCCCGCATACAGCACCGCCGGCTCGATCCGCCGGCAGGACCCATCGCCATGAAACCGCTTCAGGCCTCGTCCGGCGACTTGAACGCCGATCGCCGTGCCGATTATGCCGAGATGCTGCATGCGGATGGCGATCATGCGGCAGCTGCGGAATTGCTGCTCGGTGCGCTGGAAATGACGCCGCAATGGGCGATGGGCTGGTTTCGCCTCGGAGAGATGCAGCAGGCGGCGGGCGCGGCGGATCTGGCCGCGCAGGCCTGGACGATGTCGCTGCAACTCGATCCATCGGATCATCAAGGCGCTGCACTGAACCTGCAATTGATCGGCAAGGCGCCGGCGGTCGATGCGCTCCCCAGTGCCTTCGTCGAGACACTGTTCGACCACTATGCCGAGAGCTTCGATGAATCGCTGGTCGACAGACTGGGCTACCGGCTGCCTGAGTTGCTTGACCAGGCCATTCGAACGGCAAGGCCGGGCCGCTTCCCGCTGGCGCTGGATCTCGGCTGCGGCACCGGCCTGATGGGGCAGAGGCTGCGGCCGATCGCCGACCGGCTGGAGGGGTATGACATCTCGGCCAGGATGCTGAAGCAGGCGCGCGCCAAGGGCGTGTATGATTTCCTTGATAAGGCCGATCTGCGGGATTTTTCCTATGCTGGTCCGAAAGCCGATCTGGTGACGGTGGCCGACGTCTTCATTTATGTCGGCGCGCTGGGTGGCGTTGTGAAGACGATTGCGGGCTTGCTGGCCAAGGATGGCCTGTTCGCCTTTTCTGTCGAGAGGCTGGCCGGCAACGGCGATTTTGTCTTGCAGCCATCGCGCCGCTATGCGCACGCGCAACACTATGTGGGTGACGTCCTGGCTGCCAACGGATTCTCGGTCCTGTCGCTGGAAACAACCGTGATCCGGCAGGACCGGCGGGAACCCGTCAACGGGCTGGTCGTTGTGGCAAGCAAGCTGCCGGCGAGTTGAAGCTGCGCGCTCGCCGGCCTCACAGACATGCTGCGAAAAAGTCCGATTTGCATGCGCGACTGATATTTGCGATCTGGTCGCATCAGGGCGGGATATCAGGAGGAGCATAGTCGATGCGCTGGAACATGATTGTCTTGGCATCTTGCCTGCTGACCGCCGGCTGCGTCGGCGGTAGCTCGATGTCGGAACGGCAGGACGCCAACATCCAGTCCTCCCTGCAGTATGACAGCGTGCCGTGCGACCAGTTGCTGGCGCAGCGCAACGGGATGGCGCAGCAATACAACCTGCCGACGAAGGCCAAGCCGACCTTCTCCAATCCGGCGATGGGCTTCGGCCCGTTCACGCCTGACATGCGCTCCAAGGCCAAGCGCGACACCGACAAGGCGAGCGGCGAGATCGATGCCATGAACCGGTCGATCGATCGCCGCGAATGCGGCCAGCCGGACAAGCAGAAGAAGCTCGCTCTGCCTGGTTAGAGCAATTCCAGGAAAAGTGTGAAACGGTTTTCCCAAGGAAAAGCTCATAGCGCTTTCCCTTGGGAATTGCGTCAAAACAAAGAGTTAGAGGGGTTCGCCGTTTCCGTGAAACGGTGGGCTGCTCTAATATCCGGCCTTGCGGTCCACCAGATTGTCGAGCTTTTCGCCGCGCTCGAAGGCGTCCATCTGGCGAAGCATGATTGGCGCCAAATGGACAGGGTCGGAGGTCGCCGCCGCGTGCGGCGTCACGAACACTTTTGGATGTCGCCACAGCGGACTGGTCTTCGGCAGCGGTTCGACCTCGAACACGTCTAGGCTCGCCTCCTTCAGCGTGCCGTCGTCCAGCGCCCGCAAAATGTCGGCGTCCTTCTGCAGGCGGCCGCGCCCGGCATTGATCAGCACCGAGCCGCCGAGACCGTTACGCTTCCTCAATTCTTTCAGCACGCCATAGTTGATGATGCCCTTGGTGTCCGGCGTCAGTGGCAATAGCACCACCAGTATGTCGGTCGCCTTGAGGAAGGGGATAAGTCCAGCCTCGCCGGAATAGGTCGCGACGCTTTCCATGGCCTTGTCGCTGCGCGACCAGCCATTGACGGCAAAGCCGAGCGATAGCAGCACCGAGGCCGCGGCGCGGCCGAGACTGCCAAGGCCCATGATGCCGACCGAAATGTCACGGGCCGGCCTTTGCTGCGGTTCGTGCCAGATCTTCTTCGGCTGCTGCGACCGGTAGAGCAGGCCCTGGCGGTGATGGTCGAGCACCCGCCAGACGACATATTCGGTCATGTGCTGGGTCAGGTTGTCGGCGACGACCTTGACGATCGGCACATCCGGCAGGCCGGGATCAGCGAAGATATGGTCGACACCCGCGCCGATCGAGAAGATGGCGCGCAGATTGGGCAGCGACGACAACAGGTTCGGCTTCTGCTTCCACACCACGGCATAGGTGATCGACGGGTCGCTGGCGCCGTCCGGCTCCAGTACCACCTCGCGTTCGGCCGACAGGAGTTCGCGCCAGCGCTGCGGATGAAAGCCGGTGACGGCAAGCAGGATGCGGCCTTTTTCCATTGCGGTCTTCTGGTCCCTCTTTACGCAAATCACTCGCTGACGATGCCGACCGGCGCCGTCTCTATCTTGAAGGCGGCCGAGATCAGCGCCCGAGTATAGTCGGTTTGCGGATTTTCAAAAATCTGCTGGGAAGGGCCGGCTTCGACGATCCTGCCATTGCGCATGACGATGACGTCGTTGGCCAGCGCGCGAATGACTTTCAGGTCATGGCTGATGAAGAGATAGGCGAGGTCGTGCTTGGCCTGCAGGCTGCGCAACAGGTCGACGACTTGCGCCTGCACGCTCATGTCGAGCGCCGATGTCGGCTCGTCCAGCATGACGAAGCGCGGGTTGAGCACCATGGCGCGTGCGATGGCAACGCGCTGGCGCTGGCCGCCGGAGAACTCGTGCGGGTAGCGGTTGCGCGTCGCGGGATCGAGGCCGACTTCCTTCAGCACCGCGGCCACCTTGTCGTCGCGCTCATCGGGCGACAGCTTCGGCTCGTGGATCTTCAGGCCTTCCTCGATGATCTCGGCGATCGACATGCGCGGGCTGAGCGATCCGAACGGATCCTGGAAGACGATCTGCAATTCGCGCCTGAGCGGCCGCATGGCGTTGAAGGACAGCTGATTGATATCGTGGCCGTTGAACTGGATGTTCCCGGTCGAGGAGATCATGCGCGCCAGCGCCAGCCCGAGCGTCGTCTTGCCGGAGCCGGATTCGCCGACCACGCCCAGCGTCTGGCCGGCCCGCACGGTGACATCGATGCCGTCGACCGCCTTCACATTGTCGACGGTGCGGCGGAAAAAACCCTGCTTGATCGGGAACCAGACCTTAATGTCCTTGCCGGTCATCACTGCCTTGGCCGCGGCATTGGCCGCCGGCGGTTTGCCCTTGGGTTCGGCCGCCAGCAGATGCCTTGTATAGGCATGTTGCGGATTGGCGAAGATCTCCCTGGTCGGTCCGGTCTCGACGATCTCGCCCTTGGTCATCACGCAGACGCGGTCGGCAATCTTGCGCACGATGCCGAGGTCGTGGGTGATGAACAGCATCGACATGCCCTTGCGGCTCTTCAAACCGGCCAGCAGTTCGAGGATCTGCGCCTGCACGGTGACGTCGAGCGCCGTCGTCGGCTCGTCGGCAATCAGCAGTTCGGGTTCATTGGCCAGCGCCATGGCGATCATCACGCGCTGACGCTGGCCACCGGACAGCTGGTGCGGATAGGCATCGAGGCGCTTGTGCGGATCGCGGATGCCGACCTCGTTGAGCAAGGCCAGCGTACGCTCCTTGGCCGGGCGGTCGGCCATGCCCTGATGCAGCTTCAGGATCTCGACGATCTGCTGCTCGATCGTGTGCAGCGGATTGAGCGAGGTCATCGGCTCCTGGAAGATCATGGTGATCTTGTTGCCGCGCACCTGCCGCAACTGCTTCTCGCTCATCGCAAGCAGGTCTGCGCCCTGGAACAGGATCTTTCCCGACGGGTGGCTGGCGCTTGGATAAGGCAACAGCTTCAGCACCGACAGCGCCGAGACCGATTTGCCGGAGCCGGACTCGCCGACCAGCGCCACCGTCTCGCCCTTGGCGATGTCGAACGAGATGTGGTCGACCGCCGTCGACTGCTGTCCGCCTTGCGCAAAGGCGACGCTTAGGTCGCGAACGGAGAGCAAAGAAGCGGTCATGCATCAATTTCCGCTATGACTTTATCAAGGGCAGAAATCTCCGGTCGTATGATCGAAATTCGCGCTGTCAATTGGGGAGGGACAAGCCGATTTGGAGTGACAGAATAGGCATCCTTCAATCTAGTATCGGCAGTCAGAAATTGTGTGCACCCGAAATGCATCGCCGTCGAAAGATGAATGGCATCCGGCAGCCTGAGAGAAATGAATTGCGAGCGAAGCTGTGCTGCGTGCCAGAGAACCTCGCGAGTTACCGTCCCAATCGAGACAAAGGCGTTGCCAATCGAGATATTGTCATAGAGCTCAACAAGCGGCTCGTTGCTCTTTTTCAGAGGGTCAACCACCAACTCCGCCAGCACGAGTTCGCTTGTCGCGAGGAAAGGCTGCTTTCGGCCCCCGTTCAGTGAAATGAGCTGAAGCAGCTTTTTTGCCAGAGCATCGTTATTTTCGAAAGCGTAGATGAAAATGTTCGTATCGACGTAAAGCCGGAAGGCGGCCATCAATCCTCCCACTCATCGCGGAGGGCACGAACACGCGCAACGGCCTCTTCGAGATTTGTTCCTGCCGCGTTGGCCTGCGCATTCCGCATAAGTTCAAGCAATTGTTTGTGGCCGAGAGGCCGTTTGGCTTCCTCTTCCACCGTCACCTTAACCGAGGCACTCAAAGCTATACCCTCCCGCAGTTCATCCGGGAGTTTGGATGCAGGGTAATGCTCAAGGATGACCTTATTCATGCGTACGCTCATTTTCGCTCGAACTGCCACACTGAGAATATATCATGCTGAATGCCGCTCCGCATCGTTGTCATCTGAACGTCTTGCGCGGATCGAAGGCATCGCGCGTCGCCTCGCCGACGAAGACCAACAGCGACAGCATCAGCGAGATGACGACGAAGCCGGAAATGCCGAGCCACGGCGCGTTGAGGTTGCGCTGCGCCTGCTTGAGCAGTTCGCCGAGCGAGGCGGAGCCGGGCGGCAGGCCGAAGCCAAGATAGTCGAGCGAGGTCAGCGTCGAGATCGAGCCTGAGAGCAGGAAGGGCATGAAGGTCAATGTTGCCACCATGGCGTTGGGCAACAGGTGCCGGAACATGATGGTGCGGTTGGGCACGCCGAGCGCGCGCGCCGCGTTGACATACTCGAAATTGCGGGCGCGCAGGAACTCGGCCCGTACCACGCCGACCAGCGCCACCCAGGAGAACAGGAGCATCAGGCCGAGCAGGATGAAGAAGCCCGGCGGCAGGATGGCGGCGACGATGAGCAGGAGATAGAGCACCGGGATGGCCGACCAGATTTCGATGAAGCGCTGGAACAGCAGATCCGTCCAGCCGCCGAAATAGCCTTGCACGGCGCCGGCCGCGACGCCGATCAAGGCCGAACCGGCGGTCAGGATCAGGCCGAACAACACCGAAATGCGGAAGCCGTAGATGACACGTGCCAGCACGTCGCGCGCCTGGTCGTCGGTGCCCAGCCAATTCCAGTTGCCGACCATGCAGGCGGGGTCGGCCGCACCTTGCGGATACTGGTTGCAGCGCATCTTGGCGTCATACTGCCAGGATGGCTTGGCAGGGGCTGCTTCCGGAATGGCGTTGTTGACGGTCTGATAGGAGTAGCGCACCGGCGGCCAGATCATCCAGCCATTGGCGTTGATCTCGTCCTGGATGACCGGGTCGCGATAATCGGTGACGGCATAGAAGCCGCCGAATTTTTCCTCGGGGTAGGCGACCATCACCGGAAACAGGATCTCGCCCTTGTAGGAAGCGATGATCGGCTTGTCGTTGGCGATGAATTCGGCAAACAGCGACAGCACGAACAGGACGAGGAAAATCCACAACGACCAGTAGCCGCGCCGGTTGGCTTTGAAGTTCTGCAGGCGGCGCTTGTTGAGCGGCGACAACCAAGGCCGCGCGATCCGCTCCGGTATCGCTTCCGCAGGGACTGTGGCCTCCGACATCAGACGTCTCTCCGCTCGAAATCGATGCGCGGATCGACCCAGGTGTAGAGCAGATCGGACAACAGCCCGACGAACAACCCGAGCAGCGAGAAGATGTAGAGATTGGCGAACACCACGGGATAGTCGCGCTCGACCACCGACCGGAAGCCGAGCAGGCCGAGGCCATCGAGGGAAAAGATGTTCTCGATCAGCAGCGAGCCGGTGAAAAAGGCCGAGATGAAGGCGCCCGGAAAGCCGGCGATCACGATCAGCATGGCGTTGCGGAAGACGTGGCCATAGAGCACCTGCCGTTCCGACAGGCCCTTGGCCCGCGCCGTCACCACATACTGCTTGCGGATCTCTTCGAGGAACGAGTTTTTGGTCAACAGCGTCGTGGTGGCGAAGGCCGACAGCACCAGAGCGGTCAGCGGCAAGGTCATGTGCCAGAAATAGTCGACGATCTTGCCCCACCAGGACAATTGATCCCAATTGTCGGAGGTGAGGCCACGCAGCGGAAACCAGTCCCAGAAGGACCCGCCGGCAAACAGCACCATCAGCATGATGCCGAACAGGAAGCCCGGGATGGCATAGCCGACGATGACGACGCCGCTGGTCCAGACATCGAACGGAGTGCCGTCCTTGACCGCCTTGCGGATGCCGAGCGGGATCGAGATCAGGTAGGACAGCAGCGTGATCCACAGCCCGATCGAGATCGATACCGGCATTTTTTCCAGGATCAGGTCGAGCACCGAAATGTCGCGGAAATAGCTGTCGCCGAAATCGAAGCGGGCATAGTTCCACAGCATCATGCCGAAGCGCTCGAGCGGCGGCTTGTCGAAGCCGAACTGTTTTTCCAGCTTCTTGATGAATTCCGGATCGAGCCCCTGCGCCCCGCGATATTTCGAACTGACGTCACCGGCGACATCCAGGTTGCCGCCAGCACCCGCGTCGCCGCCACCGCCGCCGAGGCGGTCGCTGCCGCCCTGATTGGTCAGTCGGGCGATCACCTGTTCGACCGGGCCGCCGGGGGCGAACTGGATGACGGCGAAGGATATCGCCATGATGCCGAACAGGGTCGGGATCATCAAAAGGATGCGGCGCAGGATATAGGCGCCCATCAGGCCTTTTGCCCCGCTTGAGCGAACATCTCAGCCTTTGCCAATTTTTGCCGCCTTGCCCTTATCGAACCACCACAGCGTCTCGACCGGAAAGCCGAAGTCGGGCTTCTGCTCGACAAAGCCGAACATGTCCCAATAGGCGACGCGGTGATTCGCCAGATAGTATGTTGGAATCCAGTCCAGCCGCGCGCGCAAGACCCGGTCGAGCGCTCTGAGCGCCGTGACGAGTTCTATACGGCTTTTTGCCTTGCCGGCTGCCACGATCAGCGCGTCGATGGCTTTGCTTTCCGTGCCCGGATAGTTGCGCTGCCCCGGGGTTTTCGCCATTCGGGAATCGTAGAGGATTTCCAGCCCATCGTCGGTGGGCGTCGCCCCGATCGACCATGCGAGCACGATGAGGTCGAAGTCGAAATCGCTCTGCCGCTGTTCATATTGCGCCGAATCGACTTGCCGGATCGAGGCGTCGATCCCGATCGCCTTCATATTTTCCGACCATGGGGTGAAGATGCGAACCATGCCGTCGTCTTCGGCCAGCATTTCCACCCGCAGCCGCTCGCCTTTGTCGTTGACGACGAAACTGCCTGTGCGCTTCCAGCCGGCTTGCGCAAGTAATCTCGAAGCCTCGCCCAGCAGCTTGCGGTCATGGCCGGAACCATCGGAGACGGGCTGCGTCACGGCCTCGCCAAAAACCTCCGGCGGCAATTCCGCCCGGAACGGCTCCAGCAGGGCCAATTCCCCAGGCGAGGGCAGGCCCTCAGCCTTATAGTCCGACCGTTCGAAATTCGATTGAGAACGCTCGTAAGAGCCGTAAAACAGCGCCCGCTTCATCCATTCGAAATCGAAGCATCTGGCGATTGCCCGCCGCACCCGCTCATCGCGGAACTGCGGTCGCCGCTGGTTCACTGCGGCAGCCTGCATGGAGGGCGTTTTTTCGCCGGGAAATTCCCGTTTGACGACCTTGCCGTCCTTCAGCGCCGGAAAGTCGTAGCCGGTCGCCCATACCCGTGAGGTGAATTCCTCGCGAAAATGCGTGTCGCCTTTCTTGAAGGCCTCGAAGGCCGCCTGCCGGTCAAGATAGAAGTCGATGCGGATGCGGTCGAAATTGTAGAAGCCGCGATTCACCGGGAGATCGCGGCCCCAATAGTCGGCCACGCGGTCATATTCGACAGTCTGTCCTGCTGCCACGCGCCCAATCTTGTAGGGTCCCGAGCCAAGCGGCGGCGTCATGGTCGAGGCATCGAAATCAATGGCCGTATAAAAGGCCTTGGAGACGATCGGCATCCCCACGATCGCAAGGATGTTTTGCGCCGACTGTTTGCCGTTGAGGGTGAGATCGACGGTGGCGGAATCGACCGCAACCGCGTCGGTCATGTACCGCAACGCCTGGGAAAGGTTCGGATGGCCCTTATCTTTATAAAGCTTCAGCGAGAAGACAACGTCTTCCGCGGTTAGCGGCGAGCCGTCGTGGAAACGCGCTTGCGGTCGCAGTGCGAAGCGGAAACCGTTGCGGTCTGGCGACAGGGTAACGGTTTCGGCAAGCAGGCCATAGACCGCATCCGGCTCATCGAGCGCGCTTGTCATCAGGGAATCGAAACAGAGTTCGGTGCGCGGCGGTGCCTCCCCCTTCAACACCAGTGAATTCAATGTGTTGAAGGTCAGGAAGCTCTGATTGAGGGTCGAGTTCGGCGGCGCGAAATTCATCTGACCGCCTTTGGGGGCGTCCGGATTGACGTAGTCGAAATGCGTGAAGTCCGGTTTGTATTTGAGGTCGCCGAACGCCGACAGGCCGTGCAGCTTGGTGCCGGTCGCAGTGTCGGCGAAGGCCCGGCCAGGCAGCAAGGCGGCGGCAGCAGCGGCACTGCCCAAGGTCAGGAAGTCGCGGCGGGCAAGGGCCGCCATCAATTGCCGCCCTGGTATTTGGCCGCGAGTGCCTTTTCCTTGTCCGGGTCGATCCACCACGAGTCCAAATCGACCCCCAAATAGGTTGGTTGTTTTTCAGGCATTCGGAACTTGTTCCAGTATGCGGCCCGAACTTTCCCCAGATGCCATTGCGGCACCATGTAGAAGTTCCAAAGTAACACCCGGTCGAGGGCATGGGTCGCAGTCACCAGGTCGTCGCGGTCGGTTGCAAAGATGACACGGTCGATCAGTGCGTCGACGACAGGGTTCTTGATGCCGGCCAAATTGCGTGACCCGGGTCTGTCCGCAGCAGTGGAACTGAAAAAGTCGCGCTGTTCGTTGCCGGGTGAGTTGGATTGCTGAAAACCTGCGAGCGCCAGCATGTCGAAGTCGAAAGCACGGGTGCGGTTCGTATACTGGCTGTCATCGACAATGCGCAGCGTTGCATCGATGCCCAGGCGCCGCAAATTGTCGATGAAAGGCGAGGCGACCCGCTCGTCAACGGGATCATTGCCGAGGAACTCGATCTTGAACACTTCGCCGGTCTTCGCATTCACCAGCTTTCCGGCCTGATTGACCCAGCCGGCTTGCTTGAAAAGCTCGTAGGCCTTGCGCAAATTCTCGCGACCCGATTGTGGCGTGTCGTAGACCGGCAGCTTGAATTCCTGCGTGAACAGTTCAGGCGGCAACTTGTCTCGAAACGGCTGGAGTATCTCCAACTCCTTGCCCTGTGGCAGGCCGGTCGAGGCCAGATCGCCGCCTTCGAAATAGCTGTCCGTGCGCGTATAGGCGCCGAAGAAAATGGTTCGGTTCATGCTCTCGAAATCATACGCGTAGGTGAGTGCCTGGCGTACGCGTGCATCCTGGAACAGCGGGCGGCGCGTATTTATCAAATAGGCCTGCATGGGTTCCGGTGAGGTCGTGGGGAATTCCTTTTTGATGACATCTCCGGATTTGATCGCCGGAAAGGTGTACTCGACCGCCCAACGCTGGGCGCGTGTCTCGGCGCGGAAGTCCTCGAACCCCCCTTTGGTGAAGGCCTGCCAACCGGCGTTGTCGTCAAGGAAATAGCTGAAACGCTGCTTGTCGAAATTCTCGCGGCCGATCTTCACCGACAGTTTGGCGCCCCAATAGTCCGGCACACGCTGCCAGATGATTTCGGAACCCGGCTTGAAACTGGCGATCTTGTAGGCAGCTGACCCCAGCGGCGGCTCCAGAGTCGTCTTGGTGATGTCGCGCTTCTTGCCGCTGGCGTCGTTGCCCTCCCACCAGTGCTTCGGCAGAACGACGAGATCGCCGAGAATCTTCGGCAGTTCCCTGTTGCCTTTCTGATTAAAGTGGAACTCGACCTCGCGATCGGAGACCGCGACCGCGTCGGTGACGTTCTCAAAATAGCGGTTGTACAACGGGCTGTTGGCCTTCAGCACCTGGAACGACCAGATCACGTCGTCGACAGTGATCGGCTGGCCGTCGTGCCATTTGGCGCGCGGGTCGAGCCGGTAGGTCGCGGAGGAATAGTCGGCCGGATATTTGTAGGCATCGGCGATCAGCGGATGGCTGGTGCTGCCTTCGTCGGTCGCCTGCTCCATCAGCGTGTCGTAGAGCAGGCCGCCGCCGAATCCGACGAGGCCGGCTGCCGGCGATCCTTGCACGATATAAGGATTGAAGTTGTCGTAGGTGCCGATCACCACCCGGTTCACCGTGCCGCCCTTGGGGGCGTTCGGATTGACGTAGTCGTAGTGCTCGAAATTGTCGCCGTATTTGGACTCGCCGATCAGCGATGAAGTGGTGCGCCATTCGTCGGCGCGGGCAGCCTGAAACCCGGCTGTCAGAAAGATCGCCGCCAGCATCGACTTGAGAAGCGTTCGGCTAACCGTCATGCACTATCCTCTTCGCAATGCCCGTTCATGGACAATCTAGATGATTTGGCGCCCGTGAAAACCGCCATGCGCGGCTTTGTCGCCGCATATGCATTTTTCCTAACAAAAAAGCCGGGCTGAACCCGGCTTTTTCAAGGTCGTCGAGATGATATCAAGGTTATTGGGCAGGCGCCGGGGCCGGTGCGGCCGGAGCCGGGGCGGCGGGAGCGGCCGGCGCTGCTGGCTTGGCGGGAGCTGCGGCTTCAGCCGGCTTTGCCGGGGCGGCTGCATCGGCAGGCTTGGCGGGCGCCGTCGCGTCAGCGGCGGCACCCGGCGCCGGCAGCGGCTTGGGATTGTCGGACAGCGTGCGCAGATAGGCGATGACGTTGGCGCGGTCCTCGTCCTTGGGCAGGCCGGCGAAGCCCATGGCGGTGCCCTTCACCAATTTCTTCGGCGAGGTGATGAAATGGTTGATGTTGTCGTAGGTCCACTTCTCGGCGCCGCCCTTGGAGAATTCCTTCATGCCGGCCGAATAGGCAAAGCCTTCATGCTCGGCAACGGGGCGGTCGATCAGATCCCACAGATCCGGGCCGACCTTGTTGGGGCCGCCCTTTTCGCCGGAATGGCAGGCTTGGCATTTCTTGAAGACGGCAGCACCTTGCTCGACATTGGCGGTCGCCAGCAGGTCGGCGATCGGCTTAGCTTCGGCGGCAGGAGCGGCCGGGCCGCCCTCGGCAGGCTCGGCGGCTTCGATGGCAAAGCCGGGCTTTTCAGGCGCCGGCGAAGCAAACAGCGCATCGGACACAATGCCGACCGAGAAGACCACGAAAACGGTTCCGAGCAATCCGGCGAGCAGCTTGTTGACTTCGTTGGAATCCATACGCCCCTTGCTCCCTTTTCCGGCGGACCGAACCGTCCACTCCGTCCGTCGGTATCGTGACCCACCCTGCCAGGGCGGTCAAATCGGGCGGAAACTAGGTCTTTTGCTGCGGCGTTGCAACACCTATAAGGGCGCTTCCAGTGAGACCTTTTGCCACTTTCCTTGTCCTCTTTGAGACGCTTGCACCGCGCATGTCCACGCTGATCCTGATCCCGGCCCGCATGGCTTCGACCCGCCTGCCGGGCAAGCCGCTCGCCGACATCGCCGGCGCCCCGATGGTCGTCCATGTCGCCCGCCGCGCCGCCGAGGCCGGTCTGGGCCGGGTGGTGGTGGCGACCGACACGCAAAGCGTGGCGGAAGCGGTGCGCGCACATGGTTTCGAGGCCGTGATGACGCGCATGGATCACGAATCGGGCTCCGATCGCATCTTCGAGGCGCTGGTCGCGCTCGATCCGCAACGCAAGGTCGAAACCATCGTCAATGTGCAGGGCGACCTGCCGACCATCGATCCCCAGATCATCGTCGCGTCGCTCAGGCCGCTCGGGGACAGGGCTGTGGACATCGCCACCCTCGGTGTCGAGATCGTCCGCGACGAGGAAAAGACCAACCCCAACGTCGTCAAGATCGTCGGTTCGCCGCTCTCCGGCACCAGGCTGAGGGCGCTCTATTTCACCCGTGCCACAGCACCTTGGGGCGAGGGGCCGCTCTATCATCATGTCGGCCTCTATGCTTACCGTCGCGCTGCGTTGGAGCGCTTCGTCGCGCTGAAGCCGTCGCCACTGGAACGGCGCGAACGGCTGGAACAGCTGCGGGCGCTGGAGGCCGGGATGCGCATCGATGCGGAGATCGTGCGCTCGCTGCCGCTGGGCGTCGACACGCCGGAAGACCTCGAACGCGCCAGAACCATCCTTGCAAACTGAATCCTTCCAAGCTGAGACCCCCTTGAATCGAGAATTGGCCCATGCCTGAAAAGACCAACAGAATATCCTTCCAGGGCGAGCCGGGCGCCAATTCCGACACCGCCTCCCGCAACGTCTATCCATCGATGGAGCCGTTGCCGTGCCCGACTTTCGAGGACGCGTTCAACGCGGTCGAGACCGGGAAAGCCGACCTCGCCATGATCCCGATCGAGAACACCATTGCCGGGCGCGTCGCCGATATCCATCATCTCCTGCCGGAATCGAAGCTGCACATCGTCGGCGAATATTTCCTGCCGATCCATTTCCAGTTGATGGTGCTGCCGGGCGTCAAGCGCGACGAGATCAAGACGGTGCACAGCCACATCCACGCGCTTGGCCAGTGCCGTAAATACATCCGCAAGAACGGCTGGAAGGCGATCGTCGCCGGTGATACGGCGGGTGCCGCCAAGATGGTCTCCGAGGTCAAGGACCGCACCATGGCTGCGCTGTCGCCGGCGCTGGCCGCGACGCTCTATGGGCTCGACATCATCGAGCAAAATGTCGAGGACACCGACAGCAACGTCACCCGCTTTGTCGTCCTGACCAAGAACAAGCAATGGGCCGAGCGCCCGTCACCCGACGTCAAGATGATGACGACCTTCATCTTCCGCGTCCGCAACGTGCCGGCCGCGCTCTATAAGGCGATGGGCGGGTTTGCCACCAACGGCATCAACATGACCAAGCTGGAGAGCTACCAGTTGGGCGCTTTCACGGCGACGCTGTTCTACGCCGACATCGAGGGCCATCCCGACGACCCGCTGGTCAAGCTGGCGCTGGACGAGCTTCGTTTCTTCTCGCGTGAGGTGCGGATTCTCGGCGTCTATCCGGCCAGCGCGTCGCGTGAGCAGTGGAAAGTGGCCGACTAAACCACCGAGCCCAGCGGCACGTAGTCGATCTCCATAAACGCCTCGACCTCCGGCACCCAGCGGTCGCGCACGAAGGCGACATGGTCTGGATGGTCGTTGTACCTGTTATAGGCAGCCTGGTCGGCGAACTCCATCGAGAAGCCGAAGTGATAATCATTCTTGGGGCTGATCTGCCGCAATTGCTCGAAATGCGTGACGCCCCTGATCGCGGTGAGGATTTTCTTGGCGTCGACGAGGAACCTCTTTTCCTCCAGCGAATGTGGCGGATGCTTCAGCGTGAAAACGACGGTGTGACGGATCATGTCCTGCTCCTGCAATGTCTTTCAGTGTTCGCTGCTATCATTCTGAGTCGACCCAGGCGCGGATGAGGTGATGCGCGATGGCGCCTTTCGGTGGCGTGATCAGATTGCCGGGATGCTCCCGGGTCAGCATCAAACGCACCTCGTCGCGGGCAAACCAGCGGCAGTCTTCGAGTTCGTTCAAATCGGCCTGGATATCGTCGTTGAGCGGCTCGCCGAAGCAGCCGATCATCAGCGAGTAGGGAAACGGCCAGGGCTGGCTGGCGTGGTAGACGACACGGCCGAGCCTGATGCCGGCCTCCTCCAGCGTCTCGCGGCGCACCGCCGCTTCGATCGTCTCGCCCGGCTCGATGAAGCCGGCAAGGGCCGAGTACATGCCCGGCGCGAAATGCCGGCCGCGCCCGAGCAGGCACTTCTCCCGCGTCGCCGTCAGCATGATCGCCACCGGATCGGTACGCGGAAAATGCTCGGTGCCGCAATTCGGGCAATGCCGCTTGTAGCCGCCGGCCCGCATCTGCGATTCGGTGCCGCACTTGCTGCAGAAGCGATGGCTGGCATGCCAGGCAAGCAGGGCCGCCCCTTGCGCCATCGCGCCGGCAGCCGCCTCATCGATCAGCCCTTGCATATAGACCGAGCGATAGTCGATGGCCTTGACGGTTTCCGGCAAGTGCTCGGCTTCGATGCCGGCCGGCACGGCCAGCACGGGTCCCTGTTCGGAAAAACCGAGCAGGATGCCTTGCTCCAGGGAAACCTTGAAGGGCTCGCTCTCGGCGGCGCCGAACCAGGGGTCGAGACCACTGTCATCTCCGAGCTTCAGATAGAGCCGCCCGCCATTCATCAGAAGCAACCGCGTCGCCGGGTCGGCGAGCGCTTTGTCGACGGAATCGTCGGCGCGGTTCTCGGATTGCCGGTCGATCGTGTTGCCGGCAAAGCCGACGAACTGGCTCGGCTCGCGCAAGGGCGCGTCAAACAGGCGGAAGCTCATGGAGACTCTGGGGTACGTTGCGGGATGGACACGGGGAACGCTTATAGCGCCGCCTTGATCGTTTCGGCAAACCGCCGCAGGTCGGAACGTTGATAGGGCTCACGCAGGCCGTGTCCCCACACCGGGCCTGGCCAGCCGGGATCGCCTTCGGAACGCGCGATGACATGGATGTGCAGCTGGCGCACGATGTTGCCGAGCGCGCCGGTGTTGATCTTGGTGCAGCCAGTGGCTTTCTTCAGCGCCTGTGCCACCATATTGGTCTCGAAGGTCAGCATCGCCTGGTCGAGCGGCGTCATGTCGTGGATTTCCTCCGCGCCCGGCCGCTGCGGCACCAGGAGCAGCCATGGCCAGCGGCGGTCGTTCATCACCCGCAGTTCACACAGCCCAAGCCACATCAACTGCTCGCTGTCCGCCTCCAGCCGGGTGTCCAGCGTGAATCCGGCCTTCAGGCCCGGCAGCATCGGCGTTTCCCTTGCTTTTCTTGGTTTCCTCAAACGCGGGAACGCTAGAGCGGCGGCAGGGGGGCTGCAAGCGAATCATTGCGCCCCTCACGGTTTGGTGCGCCAATTCAATATTTTTGCGATTTCTCCGGCGCACTTGCATTTCATCGCACAATTGCCGATATGGAAAGCGGGAGGTTGGTGGTGGACGATCCACTCGCCAACCGGGTCAGGTCCGGAAGGAAGCAGCCCTAACGAGCCCGGAACGGGTCATTGTTCCAGCCTCCCACCTCATCGGCCCCTCTCGCGACATTGACGACGCATTGCAGCGCGGGCGAGACTATGCGCAGGAATCGGCCGCCTTCGGCGCGGCCATTTGGAGCTTTACGGGCGAATGAGCGAAGCCGGAAATTCGGGACCAAAAAGCCTGGAGATAGGCAAGGCCGCCGCCTATCGCGTGCTGGCGCGCAAGTACCGTCCTTCGAACTTCTCCGAACTGGTCGGCCAGGAGCCGACGGTGCGCACCCTCACCAATGCCTTTGCCACCGGCCGCATCGCCCAGGCCTGGATGCTGACCGGCGTGCGCGGCGTCGGCAAGACCACGACGGCGCGCATACTCGCGCGCGCCCTGAACTATAAAACCGCTGATATCGACCAGCCGTCGGTCGACCTTGCCGTGCTCGGCGAGCATTGCCAGGCGATCATGGAAGGCCGCCATGTCGACGTCATCGAGATGGATGCCGCCTCGCACACCGGCATCGACGACATCAGGGACATCATCGAGCGCGTGCGCTACGCGCCGGTCTCGGCCCGCTACAAGGTCTACATCATCGACGAAGTGCACATGCTGTCGACGCAGGCCTTCAACGGCCTGCTGAAGACGCTGGAAGAGCCGCCGCCGCACGTCAAATTCATTTTCGCCACCACCGAAATCCGCAAGGTTCCGATCACCGTCCTGTCGCGCTGCCAGCGCTTTGACCTGAGGCGCATCGACGCCGGTGCGCTGGTCGCGCATCTCGCTTCGATCTCGGCCAAGGAAGGCATTTCGGTCGACGACGATGCGCTGGCGATGATCGCACGCGCCGCCGAAGGTTCGGCTCGTGATTCGCTCTCCATTCTCGACCAGGCGATTGCCCATGGCGCCGGCTCCGTCAGCGCCGCTGCGGTTCGGGCGATGCTGGGTCTCGCCGACCGCGCCCGCATCGTCGACCTGTTCGAACATGTCATGAAGGGCGATGTAGCGGCAGCCCTTGGCGAATTTCGCGCACAGTACGATACCGGCGCCGATCCGGCCGCCGTGCTGACCGATCTTGCCGAATTCAACCATCTCGTCACCCGGCTGCGTTTCGTGCCGACGGCCATCGAGGATGCCTCGCTGTCCGAGGACGAGCGGCAGCGCGGCGCGGATTTCGCCAGGACGCTATCGGTCAGGGTGCTGTCGCGGACATGGCAGATGCTGCTCAAGGGCATTCCCGAGGTGCAGTCTTCCAACCGGCCGGTGAGTGCCGCCGAAATGGTGCTGATCCGGCTGGCGCACGCCGCCGACCTGCCGACGCTGGATGAGGCGTTGAGATCGCTCGAGGGCGCTGCGCCGGTGCAAAGCGGCGCGCCGCGCCCGAATGGTGCGCCGGCGGGTTCCGGCAATGGCGGTGGTGCCAGCGCGGTGGCGCAGACGCGCATGCCTGCCGGGCCGGGTGGTGCACAGACCATGCGGCTGGTCGAGGCCACGCCTGCCCCCGCCGCCTTCGTCGCTCCGCCGGAACCGGTCGTGGAGACGCAATCGGCGCCGCTGAAATCGCTGGCCGACATCATAGCCCTGGCCGACGCGCAGCGCGACATCGCCTTCAAGGTGCAGGTCAAGAGCTATATCCGCCTTGTGCGTATCGAGCCCGGCCGTATCGACGTCGGCCTGACCAGCGACGCGCCCAAGATGCTGCTCAACGACCTGACGACGAAACTGCGCGCCTGGACCGGCCGCAGCTGGCTTGTCTCGCTGTCGAAGGAAGAGGGTGGCCAGACGCTCGCCGAAATGGAATCGACCAAGCGCGAGAACGCCTTCCTCGATGCCAAGAGCGACCCGACGGTGGCCGCCATTCTGGCGCGCTTTCCCGGTGCCAAGATCATCGACGTGCGCATTCCAGACGCGCCGGAAGCCGAAACGACTGAGGCCGAAGTGCCGGTCGAGCCGCCGGCGGACGACGACGACACCTGATCCAGCCACGAATCCGCAAAGGACCGACCATGAAAGATCTTCTCGGCCTGATGGGCAAGGCGAAGGAAATGCAGGCCAAGTTCCAGGCCATGCAGGACGAGATCGCCACGCTGGAGGCGTCCGGCCAAGCCGGCGGCGGCCTGGTCAACGTCACGCTGACCGGAAAATTCGAGATGAAGTCGCTGAAGATCGATCCATCCCTGTTCAAGGAGGACGATGTCGAGATCCTCGAGGATCTGGTGCTCGCCGCCCACAATGACGCCAAGACCAAGGTCGAGCAGATCATGCAGGAAAAGACCAAGGCGCTGACCGCCGGTCTGCCGATCCCGCCGGGAATGAAACTGCCCTTCTAGCGTTCGGCGCGCCCCCCATGATCGACATGACCGAAGAGCCCTCCGAAAGATTGATCGAGCAGCGTGTCCGCAACAGGATCTACGAGATCCTGGAAATCCTGGCCGATTGCGACGGCGGCGTCGATCTCGTCGGCATCAAGGGGTACTTCAATCTGTTCGAGGATTTCGTCCATCGCCCGTCGATCGAAGCCGGCACGTCGGCGCTTTCGAAGGACGAGCGCGCCATCGTGCTGGAGATCGCCGAATTCCTGGAAGCGGCCTGCGAGACAAACCCGGACTTCACCAAGGCCGAGTTCATCGAAAGCGACTGGCCGGCAAGGATCGCGCCGAGGGCCAGGGACGCCAGGGCCTTGTTCCTGAGGCGCGGCCTGTTTTCGGAGAAAGTCGAAGAGTTTGAACCTGGCCAGCCGGCGGCGATTACGGTCGGGCGCTAGCCGAATAAAGCCATGCAACTGTGCCAGTTTGGCAACAGGGCCTCATTAATAACGTTTTGGCCATCTTTTTGCCTGAAAGTGTCTCATTCTTGCCGCAGCCTGGGGGCGGGCACGAAGTGAGAGGGTTACCTGTTGATTTCCACGCGATGGAAGACGCCGCTGTTGCTCTGCGCCGTCATTTCACCCCTGTTTTTGGCTGCCTGCAGCCAGACCACTTCACACGGCATGTCCGTCGCCAGCCTGACCGACGCCATCACGCCGAATTTCCTGAGCTCCCGGGCCTACAGCCATACGCCGAAGGACAAGGAATGCCTGGAACGGGCGATGTTCTTTGAGTCCAACCGCTCGAGCCGGGATGGCATGATCGCTGTCGGCACGGTGGTGATGAACCGGCTGCGCTCGGGCAAGCACGGTAGCACCATCTGCCAGGTGGTGGGCGAGCGCGGGCAGTTCGCGCCCGGCGTCATGACAAGGCCGATGAATTCGCGGGCGATGCCCGATGTCGAGGAAGCCGCCGATGCCGTGCTCAAGGGCGAGCGCAAGGCCAAGCTGAAGAACACGATGTTTTTCCACACCGCCGGGCTGCGCTTCCCCTACAAGAACATGCACTACACCATGGTTGCCGGCGGCAATGCCTTCTATGAGAAGCGTGGCCGCAACTGGCAGCCGCTGCCGGATGAGCCACAGGTCGCCATCGCCTCGGCGGCGCCGCAGAAGCCGGCCGCACCGGTGACGCTGGTCGCATCCGCCGAGTCGGCGCGTCCGGCCAGGACTGCAACCGTTCGATCCGCTCCTGCCCAACAGGCCTATGTGACCGCAGCCGCTGCACCGACCGCGAAATCCGCGCGCGTCTCGGCGGAGCCGACGGTGGTGGCGATGCAAGAGCCGATGGAGGAACCGGATGCCGCCCGTTTTGGCGGAACCTTGAACACAAGGACAAGGGTTATCTCCTCGGTCGAGGACGCCCCGCAAGAGGCCTCGATGGGATTCCAGTCGACGCCTGAGAACACCGATGCCGTCGGCGCGATGATTGTCAGCCAGGGCCGGCCGCTCGAAGCCAACTGATCTGCGCTCCATGGTCCGCCCAATTGTCCACCAAGCCAATATGGCGGGTCATGCCGATGGGGGATGTTCCAAAGCGCTCTGAAAAATCCTGGAGCGGTTCGCCGTTTCGCGGAAACGGTGAACCGCTCCAGCTTTTCGTTTTGACGCAATTCCGGACGGAAAACCGCTTCGCACTTTTCCTGGAATTGCTCTAGATCAGAGCGATGTCCAAGCGAATCGCCGGTCCCGAGATCGAACGCCTGATCCAGCTCCTGGCCAAGGTGCCGGGGTTGGGTCCCCGTTCGGCCAGGCGTGCCGCCCTTCATCTGATCAAGAAGAAGGAACAGCTGCTGTCGCCGCTGGCCGCCGCCATGGCCGAGGCAGCCGACAAGGTGCGCATCTGCTCGACCTGCGGCAATGTCGATACATCGGACCCTTGCATGATCTGCACCGATCCGCGCCGTGACGCCGGCACCATCATCGTCGTCGAGGACGTCTCCGACCTGTGGGCGCTGGAACGCGCGGCGGCGATGAATGTGCGCTACCATGTGCTTGGCGGCACGCTGTCGCCGCTCGATGGCATCGGCCCCGATCAACTCAACGTCCGCTCGCTGGTCGACCGCGTCGCCGGTGGCGAGGTCAAGGAGATCATCCTTGCTGTCAATGCAACGGTGGAGGGCCAGACGACCGCGCATTACCTCACCGACCAACTGTCCGGCTTCGACATCAAGGTGACGCGCCTTGCGCATGGCGTGCCCGTCGGCGGCGAACTCGACTATCTCGACGAGGGCACGCTGGCCGCGGCGCTGCGCTCGCGGACGGCGTTTTGACGCAATTGGTGGGGATGCTTGCCGAGATGATTGCATTCCTTGGCGCCCCCCTCTGTCCTGCCGGACATCTCCCCCTCAAGGGGGGAGATTGGCCGTCACTTCTGTTTTCGCGAATTTTCAAAGTTGCTAGTTCGGCGCCGAGGTCGAAGCAGCCGATCTCCCCCCTTGAGGGGGAGATGTCCGGCAGGACAGAGGGGGGCGCCGCAGAACGCAACCTTCGCAATCTCATTTTTGCATTTCTTCTGGCCGCGCTAACCAGTCTCCTCCTCATCACCCCCGCCTCCGCCGCAAAGATCGACGACCAGTTCCGCGCCTGGCTACAGAGCGACCTCTGGCCGCAAGCCAAGGCGAAAGGCATTTCCAAAAAAACCTTTGATGCCGCCTTCGATGGCATCAAGCCCAATCTGAAGCTGCCCGACCTGGTCAAGCCGGGCGAGAAGGCGACCACGCCGCGGAAACAGCACCAGGCGGAATTCGGCTCGCCCGGCGCCTATTTCGCCGAGAAGACGGTTCGTGCGGTGACGGCGGGCGGGCGGGCGCGCGAAGCCACCAATGCCAGGACACTTGCGGCCATCGAAAAGCGCTATGGCGTGCCGGGCGAAGTGCTGCTGGCGATCTGGGGCCGCGAGACCGGCTTCGGCGCGGCCAAGATGCCTTACGACGCTTTCGAGGTGCTGGGCACCAAGGCGTTCATGTCGACCAAGAAGGATTTCTTCCGCACCGAGCTGCTTGCGGCGCTCGAGATCGTCGAACGCGGGCTGGCTCCGGTCGGCGCGATGAAATCGTCCTGGGCCGGCGCGCTCGGCCAGCCGCAATTCATGCCGACCTCGTTCCTGAAACATGCCGTCGATTTCGACGGCGACGGCCGCGTCGACATCTGGAACTCGACGCCGGACGTGCTGGCCTCGATCGCCAACTATCTCGTCCATTATGGCTGGGTGAAGGGCCGTGGCTGGGGTTTCGAGGTGACCGTGCCGGAGACGGTCTCGTGTTCGCTCGAAGGCCCCGACCAGGGCAAGAAAATTTCCGAGTGGGCGGCAATGGGCATCAAGCGCGTTGGCGGAAAGCCGTTTCCGGCCAGCGAGCTGAAGGCCGAGGGGTTTCTGCTGATGCCGGCCGGGCGCAGCGGTCCGGCCTTTATCGCCACGCCCAATTTCTACGTGCTGAAGGAATACAACACCAGCGACCTCTACGCGCTGTTCATCGGCCATGGCGCCGATCGCATCGCCCATGGCGATCAGAATTTTGCCGGCAGCTGGGGCGCGGTCGGCGGGCTTCACCGTTCGGACATCGCCGCCCTGCAGCGGGCGCTGGAAGGCAAGGGTTATGATGTTGGCAGCGCCGATGGCCTGCCCGGCTTCAAGACCCGCCGTTCGATCGGCACATGGCAAAGCAAGAACGGCCGCGCCGCCACCTGCTTTCCTGATGCCGGCCTGGTCGCAGCGCTGAAGTAGCCGCGAAATTAGCAGATTTTTCCCGATTGGCGGCATCGATTAGCCGGCGCATGCGTCGACTCGCTATTGGCCATTCTGGTCCAATACGCCGTCTTGCAAATGCTCGTTGCCGGCTTGCAGGTCGCCGGATATGGTGTTGACCAACTGGACAAAAACCACGACGGTAAGTGGGCAGAGGGTCGTTGTCGGCCTCGAAAAGAATACTGCAATCCTGAGCCGGGAACTCAGGGATCAACAAAACAGGGAACAATCACGATGATGATGGAAAAGTTTGCTCTACGCTCCCGCTTCTTGCTCGCGGGTGCCGCCATGTCCGCGCTGCTTCTGGCCGGCGCGCCAGCCGGTGCGGTCACGCCCGCCGACACGCTGGTTGAAGGTTTCGCGATCGACGACATCATCTCGATGGATCCAGGCGAGGCGTTCGAGCTGTCGACCGCCGAGGTTACTGGCAATACCTATGATCTGCTGGTCCGTCTCGACCTCGGCGACACCTCCAAGGTCAAGGGCGACCTCGCCGAAAGCTGGACCGTCTCCGACGATGGCCTGACCTACACCTTCAAGCTCAAGCCCGGCCTCAAATTCGCCTCCGGCAATCCGATCACCGCGGCCGACGTCGCCTGGTCGTTCGAACGCGCCGTCAAGCTCGACAAGAGCCCGGCCTTCATCATCGGCCAGTTCGGCATCAGCGGCGACAACGTCACCGAAAAGGCCAAGGCGGTCGACGACAGCACCTTCCAGTTCACCGTCGACAAGGCCTATGCGCCGAGCTTCGTGCTGAACTGCCTGTCGGCGACCGTTGCATCGGTGGTCGATGCCAAGCTGGTTAAGGAACATGTCGCGGCGGTCACGCCGAGCGCCGACTACAAATGGGACAATGATTTCGGCAACGCCTGGCTGAAGACCGGCTATGCCGGCTCCGGTGCGTTCAAGCTGCGTGAATGGCGTGCCAACGAAGCCGTCGTCATGGAGCGCAACGACAATTACCACGGCGAGAAGGCCAAGCTTGCCCGCGTCATTTATCGCAACATGAAGGAAAGCTCGGCCCAGCGCCTGGCCCTCGAAGCCGGCGACATCGATGTTGCCCGCAACCTCGAGCCGAACGACCTCGACGCCATTGCCAAGAACGCCGACCTCACCACCACCAGCGCGCCGAAGGGCACGGTCTACTACATCAGCCTCAACCAGAAGAACGCCAACCTCGCCAAGCCGGAGGTCCGCCAGGCGATCAAATATCTGGTCGATTATGATGCGTTGAGCTCGACCATCCTCAAGGGCATCGGCGAAATCCACCAGACCTTCCTGCCCAAGGGCGTGCTCGGCGAGCTGGACGAGAATCCGTTCAAGCTCGACGTCGCCAAGGCCAAGGAATTGCTGGCCAAGGCGGGCCTGGGCGACGGCTTCAGCGTAACCATGGATGTACGCACCGGCCAGCCGACGACCGGCATGGCGGAATCGATCCAGCAGACGCTTGGCCAAGCCGGCATCAAGCTCGAGATCATTCCGGGCGACGGCAAGCAGACGCTGACCAAATACCGCGCCCGCAATCACGACATCTATATCGGCCAGTGGGGCCAGGATTATTTCGATCCGAACTCCAATGCCCAGACCTTTGCCTCGAACCCGGACAATTCGGATGCAGGCAAGTCCAAGACGCTCGCCTGGCGCAACGCCTGGGACATTCCGGACCTGACCAAGGAGACGGAAGCGGCGCTGCTCGAGAAGGACGCCGGCAAACGCGCCGACATGTACAAGGATCTCCAGAAGAAGATCCTCGACACCAGCCCCTTCGTCGTCATCCACCAGCAATTGGAAGTCGCCGGCCTGCGCAAGAACCTCAAGGGTTTCGCGCTCGGCCCGAGCTTCGACAGCAATTTCGTCGGGCCGGTGTCCAAGGAATAGTGCTCGCGGACACGCCGCATGAGCACGGTTGAAAACGAAGTGAAGGCCGGGCGCGGCAGCGCCCGCGCCGTCGCTATTGCATCATCGCTTGGCCGCTTCCTGGTCATCGCGATCACGACCTATCTTGGTCTGCTCGCGGTCACCTTCTTCATCGGCCGTGTGATTCCGATCGACCCGGTGCTGGCGGTGCTGGGTGATCGCGCGCCGGCCAATGTCGTCGAGCGCACGCGCCGCGAGATGGGCCTCGATCTGCCGCTGATCGAGCAGTTCTACATCTATGTTAAGAATGCCCTGAATGGCAATTTCGGTACCTCGGTGCTGACCACCAATCCGGTCATGACCGACATTCGCCGGGCGCTGCCGGCAACCACGGAACTGGCGACGCTGGGAACGCTGATCGGGGCGCTGTTTGGCGTGCCGCTTGGCGTGCTGGCGGCGGTCAAGCGCGGCAGCCTCATCGACCAGATCGTGCGCATCATCGGCCTGATCGGCTATTCCGTGCCGATCTTCTGGCTCGGCCTGCTGGCGCTGGTGCTGTTCTACGCCAAGCTGCAATGGGTCGCCTTCCCGGCGCGGCTCGACGTTGTCTACGAATACACTTTCACGCCGATCACCGGCTTCTATCTCCTGGATTCCCTGTGGCAGGGGCAGTGGGATGTTTTCTACGATGCCTTCCGCCACATCATCTTGCCGGCCTCGCTGCTCGGCTATTTCTCGCTTGCCTATATCAGCCGCATGACGCGCTCGTTCATGCTCAACGAACTGTCGCAGGAATACATCGTCGCGGCGCGCGCCAAGGGCCTGTCGGAAACCCGCATCATCTGGGGCCACGCGCTGCGCAACGCGGCGGTGCCGATGGTGACGGTGATCGCACTCTCCTATGCCGGGCTGCTCGAAGGCTCGGTGCTGACCGAAACCGTGTTCTCGTGGCCGGGCATCGGCCTCTACATCACCAATTCCTTGCAGAACGCCGACATGAATGCCGTGCTCGGCGGCACCATAGTCATCGGCTCGGTGTTCATCGCCATCAACCTTCTGTCCGACCTGCTCTACCGCGTACTCGATCCGAGGACGAAGGTAAGATGAGCAGAGATATCCTTTCGGGCCCAGCTGCGGCCAATCACCCCCACTCCGGCCCTTCGGGCCACCTCTCCCCCTGCCCGGGGGAGAGGAAAAGTCGGTCGCACGCTTGGCGCCTTTCCTCTCCCCCGTCGAACGGGGGAGAGGTGGTCTGCGAAGCAGACCGGAGTGGGGGTCGACAGCCCCAAGAGGCATCGTCATGACCGCCTCCGACGCCCGCCCTCTCTCTCGCCGCGACTGGCTGCTCAGCGAGCGGCCGGCGTCGCGCACCCAGGCGAGGCTCGGCCGCGCCTATGTGGCGTGGCGGCGCTTTTCCGCCAACCGGCTGGCGTTTCTCGGCCTGCTCATCATCATTGCCCTGTTGGTCGTTGCTGCCTTTGCCGGCGTGCTGGCGCCCTATTCGCCGACATTCGGCGACTTGAAGAATGCACGTCTGCTGGCGCCGAGTGCCGAGCATTGGTTCGGCACCGACGATCTCGGTCGCGATATCCTGTCGCGTATCCTCTACGGCTCGCGCTGGACGCTTTATGTGGTGATCCTGGTTGCCATCATCGCAGCACCCATCGGCCTTCTGGTCGGCACCGTTGCCGGCTATGCCGGCGGCTGGACCGACGCCATCCTGATGCGCATCACCGATATCTTCCTCGCCTTTCCCAAGCTCATCCTGGCGCTGGCCTTTGTCGCCGCCCTTGGCCCCGGCATCGAGAATGCCGTGCTGGCCATCGCCATCACCTCATGGCCGCCCTACGCCCGCATCGCGCGGGCAGAGACGCTGACCGTGCGCAATTCCGATTACATCAAGGCGGTGCAACTGATGGGCGCCTCGCCCTTCCGCATCGTGCTGCGCCACATCATGCCGCTCTGCATCTCGTCGCTGATCATCCGGGTGACGCTCGACATGGCCGGCATCATCCTGACCGCCGCCGGCCTCGGTTTCCTCGGCCTCGGCGCGCAGCCGCCGCTGCCGGAATGGGGCACAATGATCGCTTCAGGCCGCCGCTTCGTGCTCGACCAGTGGTGGGTGGCTGGTGCGCCGGGCTTCGCCATCCTCATCGTCAGCCTTGGCTTCAATCTGCTTGGCGACGGACTGCGCGACGCGCTCGATCCGCGGAGCGGGGACCAATGAGTGGTGACCAATGAGCGCGCTTCTCGACGTCGATGATCTGCGCGTCACCTTCCCGACCCGCACCGGGCTGATCGAGGCGGTGCGCGGCGTCTCCTTCTCGCTTGGCCGCGAGCGGCTCGGCATCGTCGGCGAGTCCGGCTCGGGCAAGTCGCAAACCGGCCGCGCCATCATGGGTCTGACGCCGCCGCAGGCCCGGATATCGGCCAACAAGCTCGCCTTCGACGGCATCGACCTGCTCAGCGTCTCGCCACGCGAACGCCGGAAGCTGCGCGGCAAACGCATCGCCATGATCCTGCAGGATCCGAAATATTCGCTCGACCCGGTGATGAGCATCGGCCGCCAGATCGTCGAGACGCTACGTACGCATGAGAAAGTCGGCAAGGCCGAGGCGCGCGACCGTGCTTTGGCGATGCTGGAGGCGGTGCAGATCCGTGATCCCTCTCGCGTCTTCGACCTTCATCCGCATGAAGTGTCCGGCGGCATGGGCCAGCGCGCCATGATCGCCATGATGCTGATCGCTGGGCCGGAAATGATGATCGCCGACGAGCCGACCTCGGCGCTCGACGTCACGGTGCAGCTCGATGTGCTAGGCATCCTCGACAGGCTGGTCAGCGAGCGCGGCATGGGGCTGATCTTCATCTCGCACGATCTGCGCCTGGTCTCGTCCTTCTGCGACCGCGTCATCGTCATGTATGCCGGCAAGGTCGTCGAGCAGCTCAAGGCGTCAGAACTCGGCCGTGCTCAGCATCCCTACACGCGCGGCCTGCTCAACTGCATGCCCAAGATTGGCGCCGACCGTCACCCGCTGCCGGTGCTCGACCGCAAGCCGGAGTGGGCGGCATGACTTCTGCGATTGCCGTCGACAGGCTGGAAGTGATCTTCGACCGTTTTCGCGCGCTGAAGGGTGTCAGCCTCGACGTGCAGCCGGGCGAATCCTTCGGCCTGGTCGGCGAATCCGGCTCCGGCAAATCGACGCTGCTCAGGGCAATCGCCGGCCTTGCGTCGGTCGCTTCGGGCAGCATCGCCGTCAATGGCAAGACTCTCGGGCCGCGTCGCGACAAGGCGTTTTACCGCGAAGTGCAGATGGTGTTCCAGGATCCCTACGGTTCGCTGCACCCGCGCCAGACCGTCGATCGGCTGTTGCAGGAGCCGCTCGCGATCCATGGCTTTGCCGACGGTGAAAAGCGCATCCAGCGGGCGCTCGACGAGGTCGGCCTCGGCAACGGCTTTCGCTTTCGCTACTCGCACCAATTGTCGGGCGGCCAGCGCCAGCGCGTGGCGATCGCACGTGCGCTCATCCTCGAACCGTCGATCCTGCTGCTCGACGAACCGACCTCGGCACTCGATGCCTCGGTGCAGGCGGAAGTGCTCAACCTGCTGGAAGAAGTCCGCCGGCGGCGCAAGCTGACCTTCCTGATGGTCAGCCACGACCTCGCCATCATCACCCATATGTGCGCGCGGCTGATGGTGATGCAAAGCGGCGAGGCGGTGGAGAATCTGGCGGCGGCAGATCTCGTCGAGCGCCGCGTGACGAAGGATTATACGCGCAATCTCTTGCGGGCCAGCGATGGGTTTGTGAGGGCGTAGTTCCGGAGGTCGCGTTCCGTCACACCCCCTCTGTCCGGCAGGACAGAGGGGGGTGGGCGGGAACTCGGCGATCGTGTTTTGCGGCTCAGGCCGCTCCACCTTGCGGCACCGTTTTCTCCTGGACGCTGGCGCCCTCGGCCGCTTTCGGCTCCTTGATCCGGAACCACGCGACATAAAGCGCCGGTAGGAACAGCAGCGTGATCGCCGTGCCGGCGATGATGCCGCCCATCATGGCATAGGCCATCGGTCCCCAGAACACTTCACGTGCGATCGGGATCAGCGCCAGGCTGGCTGCCGCCGCCGTCAGCGCGATCGGCCGCATGCGGTGTTCCGTCGCTTCGATGACAGCGGCCCAGCGGTCCTTGCCCTCCCGCACGAGATCCTCGATCTGTACGATCAGGATCACTGAGTTGCGGATCAGGATGCCGATCAGCGCCAGCACGCCGAGGATGGCAACGAAGCCAAGTGGTGCGCCGCTGGGCACCAGCGCCGCCACCACGCCGATCAGGCCGAGCGGCGCCACCGCCACAACCAGGAACAGCCGTTGGAAGCTCTGCAACTGGATCATCAGGATGGTCGCCATGACGAACAGCATCAGCGGCACCACGGCCGCGATCGGACCTTGGCTTTTGACGCTTTCCTCGACCGAGCCGGCGGTTTCGACCGAATAGCCCGGCGGCAGCTTGGCGATGAACGCATCGACCGATGGCTTCAGCTCGTTGACCACGGTGGCCGGCAGTGTGTCTCCGACCAGTCCGGCGCGCACGGTGATCGTCGGAATGCGGTCGCGTCGCCACACGGTCGGCTGTTCGAGGTCGTAGCGGAAATTGGCGACGGCCGCGAGCGGGATGGCCTCGCCGGTGCTGGTCGGCAGCTGCATGTTCTGCAGCGTCCCGATCGAGCCACGTTCGGCATCGCGTGAACGCGCCACGACGTTGATGAGATAGGTGGCGTCGCGCACCTGCGTGACCGTGGCGCCACCGACCGTGCTGTTGAGCGCGCTGGCGATGTCGGAGGAAGTGATGCCGAGCTGGCGTGCCTTGTCCTGCAGCACGTCGACTCTCAGCACGCGTTGCGGTTCGTTCCAGTCGAAGGTCGGCGCGGCGAGCTTAGGATTGGCCGAGATGACGCCGGCGAATTGCTGCGCCACCTCGCGCACCGTCTGGATGTCGGGTCCGCCGACGCGGTACTGCACCGGACGGCCGACCGGCGGCCCGAGTTCGAGCAGCTTGACGAAGGCGTCGGTGCCAACGAACTCCTCGCGCAGCAGCTTCTCCAAAGCCGGCTTGATCCGGTTGCGGGCTTCGATGCTCTTGGTGACGATCACGGTCTGGCCGAAATAGGGGTTGGCCGGCTGCACGTCGTAGGCCAGCACGAAGCGCACCGCCCCCTGGCCGATATAGGACGAGAAATGGTCGATGTCGGGATTGCTAACCAGCGCCCGCTGCTCGAAGCGCTCCATCTGGTCGCGCGTCTCGGCGATCGACGAATTCTGCGGCAGGTTCCAGTCGACGATCAGCTCGGGCCGGTCGGAGGGCGGGAAGAACTGCTGCTGCACCAGACCGAAGCCGGCGATCGAGGCGGCAAACAACAGCACCGTGGCGATGATGGTCAGCCAATGATGGCGCACCGAGCCGACAAGCACGCGCCGGAACAGCGAGGTGAAGCGCCCCGGCTGGTCGTGGTGTTTCGTCTTCATCGTCGCCGGCAGGATGGTGACGCCAAGCAATGGCGCAAAAAGCACCGCCACGATCCATGACACCAAAAGCGAAACGGCGATGACGACGAACAGCGTGAAGGTGTATTCGCCGGCGGCGCTGTTGTTGAGGCCGATCGGGATGAAGCCGGCGACCGTCACCAGCGTGCCGGTCAGCATCGGGAAGGCGGTCGAGGTGTAGACATAGGTCGCCGCCTTGCGCAGATTGTCACCGACCTCCAGCCGCGCCACCATCATCTCGACAGCGATCATCGCGTCGTCGACCAGCAGCCCGAGCGCGATGATCAGCGCCCCAAGCGAGATGCGCTGCAGTGAAATGCCGAGATAGGCCATGACCGTGAAGGTGATGGCCAGCACCAGCGGGATCGAGAGCGCAACGACGAAGCCGGCGCGCATGCCGAGGCTGATGAACGACACCGCGAGCACGATGGCCACCGCCTCGAGCAGGGCGCGGGTAAAACCCGAGACGGCCTCCTCGACGATGACGGGCTGGTCGGCGACCAGATGCACGCCGACGCCGACCGGCAGGCCGGCCAGCACCTTGTTCATCTCCTTGTGCAGCGCCTCGCCGAATTCGAGCAGATTGGCGTTGGGTTTCATGCCGATGGCGAGCCCGATCGCGTCCTGGCCGTTGAAACGGAACAGCGCCGTCGGGGGATCGGCATAGCCGCGCGTGATCGTCGCCACGTCGCTCAGCCTGAAGAAGCGGTCGTTGACGCGCAGATTGATGGCGCGAAGGCTGTCCTCGGAGGTGAACTGGCCGCCGACGCGCACGCTGATGCGCTCCGGCCCGGACTGGATGACACCGGACGGCGTGATCGCGTTCTGTGCCTGCAGACTCGCTACGATCGCCTGCTGGTTGAGGCCGAGTGCCGCGATCTGGCGGGTCGAGAATTCGAGATAGATCGCCTCGTCCTGGGCGCCGACCAGATCGACCTTGCCGGCATTGGGCACTGTGAGGATTTTGGTGCGGGCATCCTCGACATAGTCGCGCAGCTGGCGTGGCGTCAGCCCGTCCGATGTGAAGGCGTAGATGTTGCCGTAGACATCGCCGAAGCGGTCGTTGAAGAACGGTCCCTGCACGCCTTGCGGGAACTGTGCCGCGATGTCGTTGACCATGTTGCGCACCTGAATCCAGTTCGACACGACATCGCGCGCCTTGGTGGTGTCCTTCAGGTTGACGAAGATGACGGTCTGGCCGGCGGTGGTGACGGATCTGGTGAAGTCGAGGCTGTCGAGCTCCTCGAGCTTCTTCTCGATACGGTCGGTCACCTGCTGCACGGTCTCCTTGACCGACGCGCCGGGCCAGTTGGCCTGGATGATCATCGTCTTGATGGTGAAGTTGGGGTCTTCCTCGCGGCCGAGATTGAGGTAGGAGAAGATGCCGGCCGCCACGAAGACCAGCATGAAATACCAGACCATGGAGCGGTGGCTGAGCGCCCAGTCGGAGAGATTGAAGCCCTTCATCAGACGCCGCCCTCCGGCACTTTGACCTTCTGGCCTTCGTTCAGGCTGTGGACGCCTGCGGTGACCACGCGCATGCCGGCCTCAAGCCCTTCGGCGACGGTGAAGGTGGAGGCACCCTTGGCGGCCACCTTGATCTCCTTCGCGCTCACGCTCGATGTCTGCGGGTCGACGACCCAAACCTTGTCGGAACCGTCCTTCTCGAGCAGCGCCGACCGGGGCAGTTCGATCGTCGGCGTCACCTTGGTCATGCGCGTCGCTGTCACCGTCGAGCCGAGCCGGAAGGCCTGCGGCGGATCGGTGAGCGTCAGCTTGACGCGCCGGGTGCGGGTCGAGCCCTCGGACTGCGGCGCGATCTCGCGCAGCTTGGCCTCGGTCCGGATCGTCGGCAGCGATTGCAGGATGATCTGGAACGGCGTGCCGGCCGTAAGGTCGCCGGTCAATTGGTCGGGAATGTCGACCACCGCCTCGCGCAGGTCCGAGCGCGCCACCGTGACGACCGTCTGGCCGGGCGAGACCGTCTGGCCGACCTCGGCGCCGACGGCGGTGACGACGCCGTCGAAGTCCGAGAACAACCGGGCATAGCCAAGCTGCTCCTGCGACTTGGCGAGTGAGGCCTTGGCCCGCTCGACGCTTGCCTTGGCCGCTTTTCGCGCCTGCTGCGCGGTATCGAAGACCGCCTGGGAGGTGTTGGCGGCGGCAAGCAGCTGGCGCTGGCGTTCCTCGCTGGCGGCGGCGTTGGCAAACTGCGCCTCGGCATTGGAGAGCTCCGCCTTGGCCGCCTGGACGGCCAGTTCCAGTGCGGTCGGGTCGAGCGCGGCGATGGTCGTACCCTTGGCGACGATGTCTCCGACCTTGACGTCGCGCGACACGACCCGGCCAAGCAGGCGGAAGGCGAGGTCGGCGCTGACCTGTGGCTCGACCGAGCCGGCAAAGCCGAAGATCTGGGTGGTGCGCGGCTCGACCACCACCGACAGCACCGGCCGGATGATTTCGGGCGGCTTTTCATCGGACTTGGAGCAGGACGCGAGCGCGCCAAGCATGAACATACCGAGCAGGAGGGATGGCAGCCGGCTCATTGGCCCGCTCCGGATATCTCGATGGTCTGTCCGGGGCTGAGGAACTGTCCGCCCGCGGTGACGACGCTTTGGCCCTCGTTCAGTCCCTTGGCAATCGCCACCGTGCCGGAATCGAACGCCAGCACCTCGACCGGCGCCATCGTCACCGCCTTGGTCGAGGGGTCGACGATCCAGACTGCCGGCTTGCCGGCGCTGGACGTCAGCGCCTGCCAGGGCAGCAGGATCGCCTTTGCCGGCTTGGCGCTGACCGAGCCGATGACGGCTGCTCCCAGCGGCATGCCGGCGGGCGTGTCGGGAATTCCGACCTTGACCCGGATCGAACCGGAAGCAGGATCAACCGCCGGCGAGATTTCGCGCACCTTGCCCGTCGCCCTGACCTGTGGATCGGACAACAATGTGATCGTCACCGCCGGAGTAGCCGGTGTCCTGGCAACCAGCGTCTCCTGCACGTTGAACACCGCGTCCCGGTCGCCGTCCTCGGCGACGGTGAAGACGGTTTGCGCCGCTTGCACAACCTGGCCGGCTTCGACCTGCCGGGCGGTGATCACGCCGGCGGCTCCTGCCTTGAGTTCGGTGAAGGACAGGTTTTGCTGGGCATTGGCGAATGCGCTCTGTGCGGCATCGACGCTGCCTTGCGCCACCTTCTGCGCCTGGTCGGCCGCGTCATAGTCGCGCCGCGTGGTAAAGCCTTGGGATAGCAGTGTCTTCTGCCGCTCGAAGGCGGCGGCGGACTGGGTCAGCTGCGCCTGCGCGGCATCGAGATCGGCTTGCGCCGAACGCAGATCGGATTCCTGCTCCTGCGGGTCGATGCGGGCAAGCACCGCGCCTTGGTCGACATGCTGGCCGACATCGACGAGCCGCTCGGCGACGCGGCCGCCGACGCGGAACGACAGATTGTTCAGCGTGCGCGCGGCGATCACGCCGGTCAGCGAGGTTCTCGGCGCATAGTCGGCCATCGCCACCGTCTCGGTGCGCACCATGATGGGCAGTTTTTTGGCCGCTGCCTCCTGCTTCTGGCAGCCGGACAGCAGCAGCACCGCCGTGCAGGCGAAGATCGTCGAAGCGGCTGGAAAAGACAAAAGGCCGGGAGCTTGGACCGATGGCGGCGAGACGGACGATGTCGCGTTCCTGCTCATGGGCTCCCCCAGCCGCGGGCCGCTCGCTGAGCGCGACACCTTGCGGACATCAGGAGGATAATCGATCCCCGGAAAAAGGAAACCGCTCTCGTACGCGGATCGCTCGACTGGTCAAGGGCGTGGATCTGCCTGCCACAGGCCCAATCGCCTGCCGGTGGTGCCGACTTGAGGAAAACGTGAAATAAGGCCAGAAGACGTGTCAGCGGCATCAAACAAGAACGGGCGCCGGCCCGATGAGGATACCATGAAGAATTCAGCCATTTCCGAACGCAAGAACCAGTCGATCTCCCGCGGCGTCGGCATGACCACGCAGATCTATGCCGACCGGGCTGAGAATTCGGAGATTTGGGATGTCGAAGGCCGCCGCTACATCGATTTCTCGTCGGGCATCGCCGTCGTCAATACCGGTCACCGCCACCCGAAGGTGATCGAGGCGGTCAAGGCGCAGCTCGACCGCTTCACCCACACCTGCCATCAGGTGGTGCCCTATGAGAGCTATGTGCGGCTGGCCGAACGGCTGAACGGCATGCTGCCCGGCAAATTCGAGAAGAAGACGATCTTCGTCACCACCGGCGCCGAGGCGGTCGAGAACGCAATCAAGATCGCCCGCAACGCCACCGGCCGCCCGGCGGTCATCGCCTTCGCCGGCGGCTTCCATGGCCGCACCTTCATGGGCATGGCACTGACCGGCAAGGTCGTGCCCTACAAGGTCGGCTTCGGCGCCATGCCGGGCGACGTCTACCATGCGCCGTTCCCGGTGCCGCTGCACGGTGTGTCTACAGCCGATTCGCTGGCAGCACTCGACCGGCTGTTCAAGGCCGATGTCGACCCGGCCCGTGTCGCTGCCATCATCATCGAGCCGGTTCAGGGCGAGGGCGGCTTCTACGACGCGCCGCGCGAGTTCCTGGTTGCGCTGCGCAAGCTCTGCGACCAGCACGGCATGCTTCTGATCGCCGACGAAGTGCAGACCGGCTTTGCTCGCACCGGCAAGATGTTTGCGATGGATCACCATGAGGTGGCGGCCGACATCACCACCATGGCCAAGAGCCTGGCCGGCGGTTTCCCGCTGGCCGCGGTCACCGGCCGCGCCGAAATCATGGATGCGCCCGGCCCCGGCGGGCTCGGCGGCACCTATGGCGGCAGCCCGATCGGCGTCGCCGCGGCGCACGCCGTGCTCGACGTGATCGAGGACGAAAAGCTGTGCGACCGCGCCAACACGCTGGGTGCAAGGCTGAAGCAGCGGCTGCAATCGATCCGCGACGACGTGCCGGAGATCGTCGACATCAGAGGCCTCGGCTTCATGAACGCGGTCGAGTTCAACGACGTCAAGAAGGGCCTGCCGTCGGCCGAGATCGCCAACGCGATCCGCCTGAAGGCACTCGACAAGGGCCTGATCCTGCTGACCTGCGGTGTTTACGGCAACGTCATCCGCTTCCTGGCGCCGATCACCATCCAGGACAGCGTCATGAACGAGGCGCTCGACATTCTGGAAAGCTCGATCCGCGAAGTCTGCGCCGCCTGAAAGGGCAGCGCCCATTTCTCCTGACGGCCTGCGCGAGCGGGTGAACGTGCCGTCAGGAGCTTGGATTCTGTAACCAGGCTGGAATGTCCATCTTGGCGTCCAGAATCCGAAGATCAGATATGGATAGCGCTTGATTATTGGCCCTGCGCTCGTTTTCGCAGCGCGGCAAAATAGTCATCATCAACGGGAACTCCCGGCGCGGATGATGCACCTTCGAGGAGCAAACCGCGCAGAAGTTGACGATCCCGATCGTGGCGGATCAATTCACGTACATACTCGCTGCTCGTGCCATAGCCGCGATCCGTCACTTGCTGATCGACAAAATGCTTTAAACTGTCGGGAAGTGAGATCTTGATGACGCTCATTCAGGCATTTTGTTGCGTATGGCAAAAATTGGCAATCCTACGCACTGGCCTTGGCAGGCTCCATGTTCTGAAACGCAGCCAGTGCCGCTTTCAGCCCCTCGGGGCCAGCCGCGATCGTCTGCGGCGTCGGCGAGAAGCCGGCGCCGAGCATCTTGCGGCCAAGCATGTGGTCGCCGGGACGGTTGACCGATTCGATACCGAGCAGCCGGTCGCCGGCATAGTGGTAGATCGAGAATTTGTTGTCGGGCAGATCGCCCAGCACGACATGGCTGTCGCCGCCGGCGGTCAGGCCGACCATTTGCAATTTCATGTCGCCGATGTCGGACCAGAACCATGGCACCGCCGAATAGGCGTCGGCATGGCCGGTGATTGTGCGCGCGGCAAGCCGCGCCTGGTCGGTGGCGTTCTGCACCGATTCCAGCCGCACGTCGCCGCCGGTGAACCAGTGTCGGTAAGAGGCGGCATCGCCAATGGCGAGAATCTCCGGCACCGACGTGCGCATCTGGTGATCGACACGGATGCCGTTGGCGATGCTGAGCCCTGCGGACTGCGCCAGTTCGACATTCGGCACGGCGCCGATGCCGACGACGACCATGCGTGCCGGCAGCCTTTCGCCTGACGAGGTGATCGCGGCCACTACATTGCCGCCTTCGCCCTCCAGCCTGGCAATCGAGGTGCCGGTGAGGATGCGCACGCCTGTCGCTTCCAGCCGTTGCCGGACATGGCTCGCCACGACCGGTGCCACGGCGCGGCCGAGCAGCCGGTCGACTGCTTCCACAACTGTCACCGTGCGGCCGGCGGCCCGCAGCGTCGCGGCGATCTCCAGCCCGATGAAGCCGCCGCCGAGGATGACGACCTCGTCGCTCTGCGCGCTGAGCTCGCGGATCAGCCGCGCATCGGCCAGCGAGCGCAGCGACAGCACGCCGGACAGGTCCGAGCCGGGCAGCGGCAGGGTGCGCGGGCGCGAGCCGGTCGCCAGGATCAGGTGGTCGAAGGCGAGCGCGCCACCGCCTGATATCTCCAGGCTGCGGCGCTCGGCATCGATGCGATCGATCCTGACGCCCGGCCGGTAGTCGATGACGCTGCCGGTGTAGAAGGCCTCGCCGCGCAAGGGTTGCGGCTTGGCCTCGGCATCCTTGATGAAGGTCTTCGACAGCGGTGGCTTGTGGTAGGGCAACTCGTTCTCGTCACCGACGAGGATCACCGGGCCGTCATAGCCGTCCTCGCGCAGACTGGCGGCTGCTTGCACGCCCGCATGACCCGCGCCGACAATGACCACACCGTTCTTCATCGCATTCCAATCCCGCTTCTATCCTAGGACGTCTCGCCAAGTGGCAATTGTCTGGCGCCGCCGCAAGAGAGCTTTTGCGGGTCGCACCCGGAATGGCGGCTGTCAATCGTACAGTTCAGTTGCAAGACCGGTGCAGAAAGATGCATAAAGTTGACAGTCGTAGTTTAGAATAATTCTAAACTGTTGTTTCAATTGACTTTTCCTACGGATAGTCATTGACATCCGACGATGTCGCAGCTTTATGGAAGCTCGCGCGTCAGCGCATCCCTTTAATGTCTGGGCCTTGAACCCTTTCGATTGGAGGCATTTTGGTGTCTTTCTTCCGCGAACCGCGCGATGGCGCGGCATCTTTTGCGCTCAATGGCATGCCTATGGCCTGGCGCCCGTTGCTGCGCGCGCCTTTTACAAAATTTCCGAGAAACTGGAGAGCTATGATGACAGCACGATATGGCGGCAGGCTTGCCGCGATCGGCGTCACGGCCCTGCTGACGGCGGCGGTGTTCGTGTTGCCGGCCAAGGCCGAAACCGATGCGAAGGCGGTCATCAAGACCTATTCCGACATCGCGCTGGCCAAATATGAGGATTCGCTGACAACCGCGCAGACGCTCGACAAGGCAGTCGACGCGCTGCTCGCCAAGCCATCGGTGGAAACCCTCAACGCTGCCCGCGACGCATGGAAGGCATCGCGTGTGCCCTACCAGCAGACCGAGGTCTACCGTTTCGGCAACAAGATCGTCGACGACTGGGAAGGCAAGGTGAATTCCTGGCCGCTGGACGAAGGCCTGATCGACTATGTCGCCAAGAGCTACGGCACCGAATCGGACGCGAACGCGCTCTATACGGCCAATGTGATCGCCAACAAGGAGATCGAGATCAACGGCAAGAAGGTCGATGCTTCGAGCCTGACGCCGGAGTTCCTCTCCGGTACGCTGCAGGGAGCCGGCGGCATCGAGGCCAATGTCGCTACCGGCTATCACGCCATCGAATTCCTGCTCTGGGGCCAGGACCTGCATGGCACCGGCCCGGGTGCCGGGGAGCGCCCCTATACCGACTACGACCTCAAGAATTGCACCGGCGGCAATTGTGACCGCCGCGCCCAGTATCTGAAATCGGCAAGCGACCTTCTGGTTTCCGATCTGCAGGAGATGGTCGGCAGCTGGAAGGAAGACGGCGCCGCCCGCAAGACCCTCGTCGACGGCGAGCCGAACACGGCCATCTCGACGATCTTCACCGGCATGGGCTCGCTGTCCTACGGCGAACTGGCCGGCGAGCGCATGAAGCTCGGCCTGCTGCTGCATGATCCGGAAGAGGAGCATGACTGCTTCTCCGACAATACCTACAACTCGCATCTCTATGACGCCATCGGCATTCGCGCCGCCTATCACGCCAGCTACACCCGCTCCGACGGCACCGTCGTTTCGGGTCCGTCGGTGGCCGATATGGTGAAGGCGGCCGACCCGGCGATCGACAAGGAACTGTCGGACAAGCTCGATGTCACCGTCGCCAAGATGGAAGCGATCAAGGCACGGGCATTGGCCGGCGAGGCGTATGACCAGCAGATCGCCGAGGGCAACACGCAAGGCAATGCCACCGTGCAGGCGGCGATCGACGCGCTGATCGACCAGACCAAGTCGATCGAACGGGCTGTCGGCTCGCTGAAGCTCAGCACCATCGCTTTCGAAGGGTCCGACAGTCTCGACGCACCGGACAAGGTGTTCAAGTAACGATCGAAAGACTGGAGCCCGATCCGGAGCCAATCTCGGCTTCGGGATGGGCTCCGGTTAAGAAATCAAGCCACACGGTGCGGGAGCCGCCGTCAGCCATCCGAGCAAATTGATGCTGATCTGCCATTGCAATATCATCACCGAGAAGGAGATCGAGCAGACGATAGTGGGGCTGCTGGACCAGGATCCCTGGCAGCTGATCGTGCCGGCGAAGATCTATCATGCCATGCAAAAACGTGGTCGCTGTTGCGGCTGCTTCCCAAATGTGGTGGAAACGATCATTCGGGTCACCGAAAATTACCACGCCCGCTCGGAGGCGAGCGGCGTGGATGTCGTTTCACACCTGGATCGCGTCAGAGGCCTGCGCGTCCAATACGGGAGCAGAAATCATGAAAGGCGATCCGCAGATCATCGAGCGGCTTAACGAGGCCCTTTTTCTCGAGCTAGGGGCTGTCAATCAGTACTGGGTGCATTTCCGTCTGCTGGAGGACTGGGGATATGCCAAGCTGGCCAAGAAGGAGCGGGCGGAATCGATCGAGGAGATGCACCATGCCGACAAGCTCGTGGCCCGCATCATCTTCCTTGAAGGCCATCCGAACCTGCAGTCCGTGGCGCCGCTGCGCATCGGCCAGAACGTCAAGGAAGTGCTCGAATCCGACCTTGCCGGCGAATATGACGCGCGTACCGCCTACAAGCGTTCACGCGAGATCTGCAACGACGCCGGCGACTATGTGACGATGAAGCTGTTCGAGGAATTGCTGGCCGACGAGGAGGGTCACATCGACTTTCTCGAGACGCAGCTCGACCTGCTTGCCTCGATCGGCGAGGAAAAATACGGCCAGCTCAACGCCGCATCGGCGGACGAGGCGGAGTAAGGGCATGCGGGAATGCGGCGCCTGCTAGAATTCGTGCGCCGCCCGCAGCGGGCCGATGGCTCGCCGCTCCCTGAGAAGACGCCGGCCGGATTGGCGCGTCGGCGCTGCGTCGTTCTCGTGTTGGCGCTTACCTCTTCCGCGATTGCCGGCGATCTTCAACCTGCCGGCCTCGCCACCACGCGCACCGACCTCAATGCGAAGGATCAGGCGCGCGTCACCGCCGTCACCAGGCCGACGTCGGATTTTTCCAAGCCGGAGCAGTTCGAACTGATGCAAGGGGGCGCGGGCACGTCCAGAAAGGACGTCAGCCGCGATTCCTTCTCGCAATCCTCGGCCAACATCACCTTTGAGGAAGAGGGTGACTTCAAGCTCGGCAATGCCCTTTTCCGCAAGAACTGGGTGTCGTCGCCATCCTCGACGCAGGCGTCGGACGGGCTTGGTCCGCTGTTCAGCGAACGCGCCTGCCAGAACTGCCATCTGAAGGATGGCCGCGGCCGCCCGCCGCAAGGCGATGCCGGCACGACCTCGATGTTCCTGCGGCTGGCCCGCGACGCGAGCAGCGCGAAGGAGAAAGCCGAGCTTGCCGAACACAAGGTGCTCAACTTCCCCGACCCGGTCTACGGCACGCAATTGCAGGAGCTCGCCGTACCCGGCCTGCGCGGCGAAGGTGGGATGCATGTCGACTACCAGGAACGTAAGGTGGAGCTGACGGACGGCACCGTGATTTCCTTGCGCAAACCAAGCTATTCGGTCGTCGATCCTGCCTATGGACCACTCGATCCGCGCACCACGCTGTCGCCGCGACTGACGCCGCCGATGATCGGCCTGGGCCTGATCGAACAGATCGCACCGGCGGATATTCTTGCTCGTGCCGACCCGGACGACCGGGACGGCGATGGTATTTCCGGCAGACCGAACATCGTGCGCGATGGCCAGAGCAACGAACTGACGATTGGCCGTTTCGGCTGGAAGGCGCAGACCGCGTCGATCCGTCAGCAGACAGCCGACGCCTTTGCCGGCGACATCGGCATCTCGACGCCGGAAGAGCCGAAACACTGGGGCGATTGCACCGCGGCACAGGAAAAATGCCTCGCCATGCCGAATGGCGTGCAGCTGCGTCTCGGCCCGGTCGAGGCGCCGCCGCCGGTGATGGACCTCGTCACCTTCTATTCGCAGAACCTGGCCGTGCCGGCGCGCCGTGACCTCGACCTGCCAGACGTGCTCACCGGCAAGAAGATCTTCTATGAGATGGGCTGCATTGCCTGCCACACGCCGAAATTCGTCACCCGTCGCGGCACGCCCAACAAGGCGCAGGCCTTCCAGTTGATCTGGCCCTATTCCGACTTCCTGCTGCACGACATGGGGCCTGATCTGGCCGACGGCCAGGCCGTGGGAGATGCGACGGGCAATGAATGGCGCACGCCGCCGCTGTGGGGCATCGGCCTGACCGAGACGGTCAACGGCAATTCCTTCTTCCTGCATGACGGGCGCGCGCGCAGCCTGACCGAGGCGATCCTGTGGCATGGCGGCGAAGCGCGGAAGGCGCGCGTCCGCTTTGCCGCCGCCAACGCGGCCGACCGCGAAGCACTGCTCAAATTCCTGGGGTCACTGTGATGCTGAAGCGTTCCGCGCTGGTTCTCGTTCTTTCGCTGGCTCTGCCAGGCGTCGTCCCGGCGTCGGCGGCTGTGAAAGCCTCGGATGTCATCCAAAGGGCGATCGACGGTTTTGTCCGCCCGGCCTATGAGGGCCTGCATCAGCACGCCGAAACCTTGACGAAAGCAATGCACAACCTCTGCGAAGCGCCTTCGCAAAAGGAGCTCGATGCCGCGCGCTCTGAATTTTCCGCCACAGTCTATGCCTGGTCGTCGGCCGAAATCATCGGCTTCGGACCGATCAAGGAGAACAACCGGCTGGAGCGCATGTTGTTCTGGCCGGATCGCAAGAGCATCGGCCTGAAGCAGGTGCAGGCAGCGTTGTCGGCCAAGGACCCGACTGCCACCGATCCGGCACAGTTGGCCGGCAAGAGCGTTGCCATGCAGGGGCTGGGCGCACTGGAATTCGTGCTTTTCGGTGACGGCGCCGATGCGCTGGCGGGCAAGGATGATCCCTATCGCTGCTCCTATGGCGCGGCAATAGCCGGCAACATCGAAACCATGGCCGGTGAGGTCAGCGCCGCCTGGAACAAGCCGGACGGCTTTGCAGCGCTTTGGGCCACTCCGGGGCCGCAGAACGCGCTCTATCGCGACGGCAACGAAGCGGTGACCGAACTGGTTGGTGTCTTCATCAATGAACTGGAAATGGTCCGCGACGTGCGCCTGAAAGGGTTTTTCGGCGGCAAGCCGGATGCGGACAAGCCAAAACAGGCGATCTACTGGCGCTCGCAGAACACCACCAATTCGCTGGCCGGCAATTTGTCCGGGATAGACACGCTGTTCCAGGCCTCGAAGCTTGGCGACGCCCTGCCGCCCGATGCGCGCTGGATGGCCCAATCGATCCATATCCAACTGGTCAACGGTGTCGCCACCGCAAAGTCCATTCAGGGCCCGATCGACAAGGCGCTCGCCGATCCGACACTGCGTGACAAACTCGACCATTTCGCGCTGATCACCTCCAGCCTGTCGACCTTGATCGGCACCAGGCTGACGGCTGAATTCGGCCTGACCGCCGGCTTCTCGTCGCTGGATGGGGACTGAGCATGACCTTGAGATTGGCCGAAACGCCCATAGCTTCGTCATCCTGGGGCGAAGCAAGGAGCGAAGCGACGCAGCGCAGACCCCGGGATCCATGCCGCGATTTCAAAGCGCTGCCGCAGTCCAGAATTTTGCTCCGTTGCACCCGACGGTCAAGGTCACGGCATGGATACTCGGGTCTCCGCGACGGAGCTTCGCTCCTGCTCCGCCCGTGGATGACGAAGTTCCGGAGGCTTCGGCCAACTTCTAACGTCTGCGATGGATCATTCCAAGAATCGGTAGGTGCCCAAGAATCGGTAGGTGCCAAGCGTCAGCTCCGATCCGTAAAAATCACCGTGTCTTGGAGCGAATCAGTGCAGGGGAGGATCGTCTCTTGAAAACCTCCCTCATTGATCGCCGCGATTTCCTGAAAGCTGCCGGGATAGGCTTCATGGCGGCGATTGCCCCTTCGGCCTGGGCAAAGACACTTGCGGCCGACGCCGTCTTCGCCACCGCCTTCGTCAAGCGCGACGGCAGCTATGGCGCCGCCGTCCTGTCCGAGGCCGGCAAGCTCCTGCATGCGATCGACCTGCCCGATCGCGGCCATGATGTCACCTTCGATCCGGTGTCGAAGCGTTCGGTGGTGTTTGCTCGCCAGCCCGGCACTTTCGCGGTGGTTTTCGATCATTCGGGCCGCGAGGAACCACTGACCATCGCCAGCGTCACGGGTCGGCATTTCTTCGGCCATGGCGTGTTCTCCGCCGATGGGGCGCTGCTCTATGCCACCGAGAACGACTTCGATAACGCTGCCGGCGTTGTCGGCGTCTACGATGCGCGGGCGAAGTTCAACCGCATCGGTGAATTCCCGACCTACGGCATGGGTCCGCACGAGCTTCTGTTGCTGAGCGACGGCAGGACGATCGCTGTTGCCAATGGTGGCATCGAGACCCACCCGGACTATGGCCGCGCCGAGCTCAACATCGCCACCATGAAGCCATCCTATGCGCTCATAGACCGCGTCACCGGCGACCTCATCGAAAAACACCAATTGCCGGCCGCACTGCACCAGCTGTCGATCCGTCATATGGACACCGACCCGTCCGGCACCGTCTGGTTCGGCTGCCAGTACAGGGGGGCGGGCACCGATCTTCCGCTGCTGGTCGGCCGCGCCGCGCGCGGCAAGGCGTTGCAGTTGCTTGACATGCCGCAGGACGTTTTGTCCGGCTTCCGCAATTATATCGGCTCGGTTGCCGCCAATCCGGCTGCCGGCACCGTCGCCGTCTCCTCGCCGGAAGGCAATTCGCTTGTCGTGATCGATACGGCCAGCGGCCGCATCGTTTCGAACAGCGCGCTGGTCGAGGTTTGCGGCGTGGCGCCAGACGGAGCCGGCTTCATGGCGACGACTGGCGCTGGCGAGATCATCGAGGGCAGCGGCGCGACACGCTCCGAACCGGACTATGTCTGGGACAACCACATGCTGCGCATCGATCCGGCCGCATAGGTGCTTTTCCTGTCGAGCCGAAGCGAAGCCGCTTAACGAATTATGCACTATCCCCTTGCGGTGGCGGGCCGTGGCGGGCACAGGGAATTGTTTTTCGAACCGGTCGCTCCATGAAACTGCTTGCCATCGACTGTGCCGCCAACCTCTGCGCCGCTTGCGTCTATGACGTGGTGGCGAAGCGGGAGCTTGGCCGTTCGGTGCTCGATCTCGGCAAGGGCCATGCCGAGCACTTGATGGCGGTCATCGCCGAAGCGCTCAAGACGGCCGCAACCGACTACGCCGGTCTTGGCGCCATCGCCGTCTCCGTCGGCCCCGGCTCCTTCACCGGTCTGCGCGTTGGTGTCTCGACCGCGCGCGGCCTGGCGCTGGCGCTGAAGGTTCCGGCGATTGGGGTGACGACGCTCGAGGCGCTGGCCGCTGATGCAGCAGCGGCGTTTCCCGGTCGCGCCGTGCTGGCGGCGCTCGATGCCGGACGGGAGGAAATCCATGCGGCTTTTTACGATGAAATGTCGGTTTTGACTTACGGTCCGGCTGTGGCCGCACTGGCGGAAGCCGTGACCATGGCGACGGAAAGCTCTTCGGTGCTCGCCGGCACCGCTGCCGCGCAGATTGCCGCAGCGGCGGGGCGCGGTTTCGATATCGGGCCTCAGACGGCAACTGCCGACATTGTCACCTACGCCCGTCTGGCGGCCGCCAAGGGCGAGAGCGAAAGGCCGAAACCCCTTTATCTGCGCGGCGCCGACGCCAAGCCGCAGGCAGGGTTCATTCTATCAAGGCAAGAAAGATAAATGCGCATACCTTTTCTCCAACCACGCCGCCGGGACTATGCGCTCGAGCCGCTGAGGATCGCCGACAGCCGCGCGGTCTCGCTGCTGCATCGCGAGGACTTTGTCCGCCCCTGGACCGATGGCGAATTCGCCGCCTTGCTCGAACAGGACACCGTGTTCGGCTATGCGGCGCGTGAAACCGGACAGGGCGCCAAGCCACCCGTCGGCTTCGTGCTGGCGAGGCTCGCGGCTGGCGAAGGCGAGATCCTGACCGTCGCGGTGGCGCGATCGCACCGCCGCCAGGGATTGGGCTGGCAATTGATGGATGCGGTGTTGCGCGAACTGCACGCGCAGCGCGCCGAAGCGCTGTTTCTCGAGGTCGACGAGACCAACGTCGCCGCGATCGCGCTCTATCGACGGTTGGGCTTCCGCGAGGTCGGCAAGCGGCCGAATTACTACAGGTCGCCGGAACACGGACCGACCGGCGCGCTTGTCATGCGCCGTGATCTTCGCTAGCGAGACGGCCGGGGTAGGGCGATGATCAAGAAAATCAGGATTTTCCTGGCGCTGGGCCTCGTCGTCGCCGGCTCGCTGGTTCTCGTGCCGTTGCAGATCCTGTCGATGAAGACCGGCTGGTGGCCGGAAACATTCATCCTCAAGATCTGGCACAGGCTCATCATCAGGGCGCTTGGCATGCGCATCCATGTCAAGGGCACGCTGTCCGACAAGCGCCCGCTGCTGGTTGCCTCCAACCACATCTCCTGGACCGACATCATGGTGCTCGGCTCCATGGTCGATGTGAAATTCATCGCAAGAGCCGATATGGAAGGCTGGCCGCTGATCGGCATGCTGTCGAAGCTGCAGCGCACCGTGTTCATCGAGCGCGAACGCAAGCGTTCCTCGGGCGACCAGGCAAGCGAGATCGCCAGCCGCATGGCCAAGGGCGATGCCATGGTGCTGTTTGCCGAGGGCTCGACCGGCGACGGCAACATGATCCTGCCGTTCAAGAGCACGCTGTTTGGCGCCGCCTCGATGGCGATTTCGGAAGGCGCGGCCGAGCAGGTCTTCATCCAGCCGGTGGCGATCGCCTATACCCGCCTGCACGGCGTGCCGCTCGGCCGCCGGCACCGCCCGCTTGCCGCCTGGATCGGCGATGAGGATTTGATGCCGCATCTTAGGGTACTGCTGGCGGAGGGCGCCCTCGATGTCGAGGTGCATTTCGGCGAACCGATCGCCTTTTCCAAGGGCTCGAACCGCAAGGAAACGTCGAAACTGATGGAAAGCCAGGTGCGCGCGATGATGCAGGCAGCGCTTGCCGAGCCGCGCCCGAGCCGCTAGCCCCCGGCATGCACCTGCAGGCGCATGGCGAGAATCGTCTGTTTTTTGTCACGGAAAGGCGTTAGAAGCCGCCGGATGGACTTGAACACGATAGAGCGCGACGACATCGACGCCGCGGCCGAAGGGATGGCCGCGCCGGCGGCAGCGACCAGGAAGGTCTTCATCAAGACCTATGGCTGCCAGATGAACGTCTATGATTCACAGCGCATGGCCGATGCGCTGGCCGCCGACGGCTATTCCGCGACCGATGCCATTGGCGAGGCCGACCTGGTGCTGCTCAATACCTGCCACATCAGGGAGAAGGCGGCCGAAAAGGTCTATTCCGAGCTCGGCCGTATCCGCGACATGAAAGTCGAACGCGCCTTGGCCGGCCGCGAGATGCTGGTCGGCGTCGCCGGCTGCGTGGCGCAGGCCGAAGGCGCCGAGATCATCCGCCGTTCGCCGGCCGTCGATCTGGTCATCGGGCCGCAGACCTATCACCGGCTGCCCGATGTGCTGGCGCGGGTGCGCGGCGGCGAAAAGATCGTCGAGACCGACTACGCCATCGAGGACAAGTTCGAGCATCTGCCGCAGCCGAAGCGCGCCGAGGTCGTCAAGCGCGGCGTCACCGCCTTCCTCACCGTGCAGGAAGGTTGCGACAAATTCTGCACCTTCTGCGTCGTGCCTTACACCAGAGGCTCCGAAGTCTCGCGGCCGGTGGCGCAGATTGTCGCGGAGGCTGAACGCCTGGCGGAAGCCGGCGTGCGCGAAGTGACGCTGCTTGGCCAGAACGTCAATGCCTGGCATGGCCGGGGCGAGAACGGCGAGGAATGGGGCCTTGGCCGCCTGCTGTTCAGGCTCACCGAAATTCCCGGCCTGGCGCGGTTGCGCTACACTACCAGCCATCCGCGCGACATGGACGACGAGCTCATCGCCGCCCATCGCGATCTGCCGGCGTTGATGCCTTATCTGCATCTGCCGGTGCAATCAGGCTCCGACCGCATCCTCAAGGCGATGAACCGCCGGCACACGGCGAAGGATTATCTGGCGCTGCTCGACCGCATCCGCACTGCCCGGCCTGACATCGCGCTTTCCGGCGATTTCATCGTCGGCTTCCCTGGCGAGACCGAGGCGGATTTCGAGGCGACAATGGAACTGGTGCGCCAGGTGAATTACGCCTCTGCCTTCTCGTTCAAATATTCGCCGCGTCCCGGTACGCCGGGCGCTGAAATGCCCGATCATGTGCCGGAAACGGTCAAGGACGAGCGCCTGCAGCGGCTGCAGGCGCTGCTTCTGAAGCAGCAGCAGGATTTCGGCTTGAGCCTCGTCGGAAGCACCATCGACACGCTGATCGAGAAGCCCGGTCGCCAGGCCGGCCAGAAGGTTGGCCGGTCTCCTTGGCTGCAGCCGGTTATTGTTGATGAAAAGGCCGGCGAAATCGGTGACATTATCCAGGTGCGAATCACGAAGACGGGCTACAATAGCCTGTTCGCCGAATTGGCCTGAGGGGTCTCGGCAGATGAGGAGAGACGGTTGAGCGCAGCAGAGCTGAAGAACCTGCCCCCGGTACCGGCATCTGGGGCTTCTGACATGGCGCACATCGTTCTGACTTTCGACAACAACAAGCTTGCCAGCGCCCTTTACGGTCAGTTTGACGAAAACCTCGCCAGGCTGGAGCAAAAGCTCGGTGTCGACATCCGCTCGCGCGGCAACCAGCTGACCATCAAGGGGTCGGCGTCGGCCGCCGAGCAGGCGCGCCGCGCCCTGGACAATCTCTACGGCATTCTCCAGAAGGGCGTCGATATCGGCCAGTCCGACGTCGACGGCGCCGTGCGCATGGCGATTGCCGCCGACGACCAGCTGACGCTGCCGACGCTGGAACGCAAGGGCAAGGTCTCCGCTGCCCAGATCACCACCCGCAAGAAGACGATCTATGCCCGCTCGCTCAACCAGGACGCCTATATGCGGGCGCTGGAGAGGTCGGAACTGGTGTTCGGCATCGGCCCCGCCGGCACCGGCAAGACCTATCTGGCGGTGGCGCATGCGGCGATGCTGCTCGAGCGCGGCATGGTCGAACGCATCATTCTCTCGCGGCCGGCGGTTGAGGCCGGCGAACGGCTGGGCTTCCTGCCGGGCGACATGAAGGAGAAGGTCGATCCCTATCTGCGGCCGCTCTATGACGCGCTTTACGACATGATGCCGGCCGACAAGGTCGAGCGCGCGATTGCCGCCGAAGTGATCGAGATCGCGCCGCTCGCCTTCATGCGCGGCCGCACGCTGGCGCATGCCGCCGTCATCCTCGACGAGGCGCAGAACACCACGCCGATGCAGATGAAGATGTTCCTGACCCGTCTCGGCGAGAACTCGCGCATGATCGTCACCGGCGATCCGACCCAGATCGATCTTCCTTCGAACACCAAATCGGGCCTGGTCGAAGCCTTGCGCGTGCTGGACGGCGTGGCAGGCGCGGTAACCGTGCGCTTCAACGATGGCGACGTGGTCCGCCATCCGCTGGTGGCGGAAATCGTCAGGGCGTACGACCGGGACGCCAAACTGGCGCGCGGCCTCGGCGCCGAGAATTGATTTCGACGATGCGGCTTCATGCCTGAGGACATAATATCCGGCGACGGGGATGTTCCCGTCGACATCGATATATCTGTCGAAGCGGGCGATTGGCCCGATGAGGCAAGCCTGACGCGGCTGGTCGATCGCGCTGTCGTGGCTGCTTTTGCCGAGACCGGCGTAGCGGGCCATTCCGAGCTTAGCCTTGTTTTTTCCGACGACGCCCATATCCGGACCCTCAACGCCGGCTGGCGCGGCAAGGACAAACCGACCAACGTCTTGTCTTTCCCGGCTTTTCCGTTTGCGCAAGGCGGTCCGTTGCCGCCGATGCTGGGCGACATCGTGCTCGCCGCCGAGACGGTCGCGCGCGAAGCGGCACTGGAAGACAAGCCTGTCGAGAACCATATCACCCATCTCGTCATCCACGGCCTGCTGCACTTGCTGGGCTACGATCACGAGACCGAGGCCGAGGCCGAGGCGATGGAAGCCATCGAACGCGCAGCGCTCGCAAGGCTTGCCATTCCCGATCCCTACGCGTAACACAAAAGACCAATTGACCGGACGACGATGAACGACAAACCAGAGACTGCCGCCCGCCCCGACGCCGGCAGTGCGACCAAGGCTTCCGATACGTCGGAAGAGGGATCAAGTCCGAGTACCGTTACCTCTGGTGCTAACAGTACCTCTGGTGCTGCCAGCGCCGGCAGCGTTGCCAGCGAATCATCGCCTGCCGGTCCCTCCCTGTTCGACCGCGTTCTGGGCCTGTTTCGGCAACGCAACGGAACCAGCCTGCGTGAGGAAATTGCCGGCGCGCTTGCCGAGACGACGAGCGATGCCGGCGCCTTCTCGCCCGGCGAACGCGCCATGCTCAACAACATCCTGCGGCTGCGCGAGGTGCGCGTCGAGGACGTCATGGTGCCGCGCGCCGACATCCAGGGGGTCGAGATCACGACGACGCTCGGCGATCTCCTCGGCACTTTCGAGCAATCCGGCCATTCGCGAATGCCGGTCTATTCGGAGACGCTCGATGATCCGCGCGGCATGGTCCATATCCGTGACGTGCTGGCCCACATCACCAAGATCGCGCGCGTCAAGAAGGGCCGCACGACCAGGAAAACCCCCGCCGCCACGGTTCTCGATCTGGCCCAGGTCGACCTCGCACGCACCATTGGCGACCTCAATCTGATCCGCCCGGTGCTGTTCGTGCCGCCGTCAATGCTTGCCTCCGACCTGATGGGCCGCATGCAGACGACGCGCACGCAGATGGCGCTGGTCATCGATGAATATGGCGGCACCGACGGCCTTGCCTCGCTGGAAGACATCGTCGAGATGGTCGTCGGCGACATCGAGGACGAGCATGACGACGACGAGCCGATGATCACCCAGAGCGGTGACGGCGTGTTCATCGTCGACGGCAAGGCCGAGATCGACGATGTCGCCAAGATGATCGGCGGCGATTTCGCCGCCGGCGAACATGGCGAATATGTCGACACCATCGGCGGCATGATCTTCAACACGCTTGGCCGCGTTCCGGCCCGCGGCGAGGTGGTGCAGGCGATACCCGGCTTCGAGTTCCACGTGCTCGACGCCGATCCGCGCCGCGTCAAGCGCGTGCGCATCGTGCAGAGCCAGAAGGGCGAACGCCGCCGGCGTGCCACGGCGCGCACCGAACAGGCGTGAGCGTTACGCTCGCCCGATGACTGTCGACGACCCGTTCAAGCATCCAAGTCTGGGTTCCGGTGTTTTCTATAAGGACCCTCGTGCCGCGCTGGACTGGCTGGAAGCAGCCTTCGGCTTCGCGCGCAGCATGGTGGTCAGCGATGCCGAGGGAACGCTCGTCCACGCCGAGATGCGGTTCAGCGACGGCTATATCATCGTCGATTCCGAATGGGCCGATCATGTTGCCAGCCCGGCTTCCGTCTCGGGCAAGAACACGCAGTCGGTCTATATCAGGCTGAAGGACGGCATCGACGCCCATTGCGAGCAGGCTCGGGCAGCCGGTGCTGATATAATCCAGGAGCCGGCGGATCAGTTCTACGGCGAGCGCCAGTATCGGGCGCGCGATATCGAGGGCCATGTCTGGACTTTCACGCAGACCATTCGCTCGGTTCCGCGCGAGGAGGCCGAACGGCTGGGCGGCGTTCAAATCGACGGTTGGCACCGGTAGAGCTGGGCCGGAGCTGTGCATCACAGTCAGCCATCCGGCGTTTGGAGCGCGGACCGTGGCCTGTTAAATCTTGCGTCCTGATTCGCGCGACTCGGAAGTATGCATGGTGCGCCTTGCCGGCCGGATAATTCTGCTTTGGGGTTGGCGCCGCGCGCTCGTGGCGTTTCTCGCAGGCGCCCTGGCGGTGCTTGGTCAGGCGCCTTACGATTTCTTCGCCGCCTGTTTCATCTCGTTTCCGCTGCTGGTCTGGCTGCTCGACGGCGCCACCAGCGAAGCCTCCGGCAGCCTGTTCCGGCGCTTGCGGCCGGCCTTCGCCGTCGGCTGGTGGTTCGGCTTCGGCTATTTCCTTGCCGGCCTGTGGTGGATCGGCTCGGCGCTACTGGTCGAGGCCGACAGCTTTGCCTGGGCGCTTCCCTTCGCTGTGGTCGGCATTCCTTTCATGCTCGCCTTTTTCTACGGCTTTGCGGCCATGGTTGCCCGCCTGCTGTGGAGCAACGATATCGGCCGCATCGCCGCCCTTGCCTTCGGTTTCGGGCTGGCGGAGTGGTTGCGCGACTTCCTGTTCACCGGGTTTCCCTGGAATGCCATCGGCTACGCGGCCATGCCCGTGCCTTTGCTGATGCAGAGCGTCTCGGTCACCGGCATGATCGGCATGAACGCGCTCGCGGTGTTCGTCTTCGCCCTGCCGGCGCTGCTGGCGGCACGCCGGCATCTGCGCCTCGGCGCGGCGCTGTTTGTGGTGCTTGCCGCCGCCCATATAGGCTTTGGCTATGTCAGGCTTGCCGCTCCCGAACCGCCGGCCACGCACAACCTGGATGTCCGCATCGTCCAGCCGGCCGTGGACCTGTCGGAAAAATGGGACGCCTCGGTGCGCGACCGCATCTTCGCCACCTTGATGGGGTTGTCGGCCAAGGCGCCGGAGCCCGGCCATGAAAAGCCGCAACTGATCCTATGGCCCGAAACCTCGGTGCCGTTCCTTTTCACGGAGCGTCCGGACGCATTGACGGCGCTGGGCGACATGCTCGCACCCGGCCAGATGCTGATCGCCGGCGTCGTCCGCGAGGAAGGTGGCTCGGCCGCAAATGCCGACAGCCGCTACTACAACTCCGTGGTCGCGATCGACGACAAGGGCGAAATCGCTGATGCTGTCGACAAGGTCCACCTGGTGCCGTTCGGCGAATATCTGCCTTTCTCCGATCTGCTCGAGCGTTTCGGCATTGAGCAACTGGTTGCCGGGCCGATGACATTTGCGGCCGGCAATGAGCGGCACGCCATCACGCTGCCTGACGGTATCCGTGCGCTGCCATTTATCTGCTATGAGGTGATCTTTCCCGATCTTGTGGCAGTTGACGCAACGTCAGCACAGCTTATTGTGAACGTTACCAATGATGCGTGGTTCGGCGACACGCCGGGTCCGTATCAGCATTTCAGGCAGGCCCAGATCCGTGCGGTGGAAAATGGATTGCCATTGGTGCGTGCTGCCAACAACGGCATTTCGGCCGTCGTTGACCCGCGCGGGCGTATCGCTGATGCGCTGGCGATCGACGCCCGCGGCGCCATCGATGCCCGTGTACCGATTTCCGAACAGGCGGTCATATCTCCCGGCCAACGGCGCATTAACGGAATGCTGATCATGTTGCTGTTTGCCGTTGGGGCAGTCCTGTTGAACGTAAGGCAAAGGCTACGGGTGAATTGACAGCCAACACATTAGAAACTCATACTGTAAGCGCCTGAAATTTCTCGAAGTCGGTGGATCGTTCTGTTGGGGCAGTTGCCTCCGGCTTTGTTTGGGCAGGAAAAAAATAGAGAAAGCCGAAAAAATTCGGCGAGGAAAAAATGACAGAAGACAACAAGAAGAAACCGAATCCGATCGATATCCATGTTGGCAGTCGCATCCGGCTTCGCCGCAATATGCTGGGAATGAGCCAGGAAAAGCTGGGAGAAAATCTCGGCATCACGTTTCAACAGATTCAGAAATATGAAAAGGGCACCAACCGCGTCGGCGCCAGCCGTCTGCAGGCGATCGCGTCCATACTCGGCGTGCCTGTCGCCTTCTTTTTCGAGGATGCGCCCGGCCAGGAGCCCGTGGCGGGCCGTGGATTTGCCGAAGACGCGTCGATGGCTTTCGCCGTCGAATTCTGCGGCAGCCCCGAAGGCCTTCAGCTCAACCGGGCCTTCGTCAAGATCGCCGATGCCAAGGTGCGCCGCAGGATCATAGACCTGGTCAAGTCCCTCTCCACCGACGATCCTGACTGATCCGCAATCACGCCAGGACCGGCGGCGTCTTGCCGCCGGTGGCACAAGATAATTGCATCGACATTCATGCCAGAACCGAAGCACCGCTTGACGAGCGACGCTTCGCCCCGCTAACACGTGGCGCGCCAAAATCGGCAGCCTGCCGATCGTTTTTCAAGAGGGGACACCCGTGACGCGGCAGAACTACTTCTTTACCTCGGAATCCGTTGCCGAGGGCCATCCCGACAAAGTCTGTGACCGGATTTCCGACGAGATCGTCGATCTGGTCTATCGCGAAGCCAAGAAGACCGGGATGGACCCGTGGAAGGTCCGTGTCGCCTGCGAGACGCTTGCGACCACCAACCGCGTCGTCATCGCCGGCGAGGTTCGCGTCCCCGAGACGCTGCTGAAGAAGGACAAGGCAGGCAATATCCTCAAGGATGCCGCCGGCCATCCGGTCGTCAATCCGGCCAAGTTCAAGTCGGTCGCTCGCAAGGCGATCCGTGAAATCGGCTATGAGCAGGCCGGCTTCCACTGGAAAACGGCGAAGATCGAGGTCCTGCTGCACGGCCAGTCGCCTGACATCGGCCAGGGCGTCGACAATGCCTCCGACCGTCAGGGCGAAGAGGGTGCCGGCGATCAGGGCATCATGTTCGGCTATGCCTGCCGCGAGACGCCGGATCTGATGCCGGCGCCGATCTACTACAGCCACAAGATCCTCGAACTGCTGGCAGCGGCCCGTCACGAGGGCAGCGGTGAAGCCGGCAGGCTCGGACCGGATGCCAAGAGCCAGGTCACCGTTCGCTATGTCGACGGCAAGGCCGCCGAGGCGACGCAGATCGTGCTGTCCACGCAGCATCTCGATGCGAGCTGGGATTCGAAGAAGGTCCGCAAGGTCGTCGAACCCTATATCCGTGAGGCGCTGGGCGAGCTGAAGATCGCCGACAACTGCATGTGGTACATCAATCCGACCGGCAAGTTCGTGATTGGCGGGCCGGATGGAGATGCCGGGCTGACCGGCCGCAAGATCATCGTCGACACCTATGGCGGTGCCGCACCCCATGGCGGCGGCGCGTTCTCCGGCAAGGACACCACCAAGGTCGATCGGTCGGCGGCCTATGCGGCGCGCTATCTGGCCAAGAACGTCGTGGCGGCGAAACTCGCCGACCGCTGCACCATCCAGCTTTCCTACGCCATCGGCGTTGCCCAGCCGCTGTCGGTCTATGTCGACCTGCACGGCACCGGCAAGGTCGACGAGGCAAAGCTCGAGGAGGCGCTGCGCAGTGTGATGGATCTGTCGCCGTCCGGCATCCGCCGTCATCTCGATCTCAACAAGCCGATCTACGCCAAGACGTCGTCCTACGGCCATTTCGGCCGCAAGGCCGGCCGCGACGGGTCTTTCTCCTGGGAAAAGACCGATCTCGCCAAGGCGCTCAAGGACGCGGTCGGCGCCTGACAGCGGCGCCGCAAAGTCCCGCCATGGACCCGAAGGACAGACCAAGCCGCGCGACCGAAGCCTTCTTCGGTCGCCGGCGTGGCAAGACCATGCGTCCGCAGCAGGCGGCCGCGCTGGAAAGCGGCTTCGGCACATACCGTCTCGATCTGACGGCTGAACCGCCGGCCGATCTCAGCACTCTGTTTGAAGCGGATATTTCGGCGATTCGCCTCGAGATCGGCTTCGGCGGCGGCGAGCATCTGCTGCATCGCGCGACCGAGGCGCCCGCGGTCGGCTTTATCGGCGTCGAGCCCTTCGTCAACGGCATGGCCAAGATGATGATGGCGGTGCGGGAGAAGCCGCTCGCCAATCTGCGGGTTTACGACGACGACGCCACAAGGCTGCTCGACTGGCTGCCGCCAGCCTCGCTCGACGGCATCGATCTGCTCTATCCCGATCCTTGGCCGAAGAAGAAGCACTGGAAGCGGCGCTTCGTCAGCCCGGTCAATCTCGAGCGGTTCGCGCGCGTGCTGAAGCCGGGTTCAAAATTCCGCTTCGCGTCCGATATCGATACTTATGTCAACTGGACCTTGCTGCATTGCCGTGCGCATGGCGCATTCGCGTGGCAGGCTTCGGAGGCGGCGGACTGGCACCGGCCTTATGATGGCTGGCCGGGCACGCGTTACGAGGCGAAGGCCATTCGCGAGGGCCGGCGGCCGGCCTATCTTACCTTCGTCCGGAAATAGGCTCGTGAGAGGGCGTGCCTTGCCTCGGCGGGAATCACAGGTTCCGTGTCAGGCTCGCCGGTCTTAGAAGCGGCGGCCGATGCGATCGATGGCGGCAGGTTCGACGCCGAGGTTGCGCAGGTCGTTGGCGCGCGGCTTGCGACCGGCTTCCACGGCCCGCGAGGCGGCGACAGCGCTGCCGAATACGGTGAAGAAATCGCCGATTGCCGAAAAAATCTTGCGGTTGCTCATGATCGTGTCCTTTCGTGCACGTGTGGCGTACAGCCACGTTTGTGCAGTGCAACATAAATAGGTGCGTTTCAGCGCCAATCACATGGGTGTTGCCGCATAGGCGCCATGCGCGCCATGCAACGCTGCCGCCCGCTGCCTTCGACGGACCAGCACGCCGGGCTTGAAACACCGGCCATGATCGTTTATACCAACCTCAAATTCTTGGTCGGTATGACGAAGAGTGGGTCCACCCGGTCCCGCTCTTTTTTATTACCTGCCGATAACTTCGGGTAGAACGACAGGACTTCAATGACTGCAACGGCAAGCGAGGGCGACGATCGCATCATCCGCGAAAGCGGCATCGATGCGCGCATCGCGCTGATCATCCAGCCGGTTCTGCGTGGCATTGGCTTCCGCCTCGTGCGGGTGCATCTGTCGGGCCAGAACGGGCTGACGCTGCAGATCATGGCCGAGCGCGAGGACGGCACGATGACCGTCGAGGATTGCGAAGAGGTCAGCCGCGCGGTGTCGCCGGCGCTCGACGTCGATGATCCGATCGAAAAGGCCTATCATCTTGAAGTCTCGTCGCCCGGCATCGACCGGCCGCTGGTCCGCAAATCGGATTTCGCGACCTGGGCGGGTCATCTGGTGAAGATGGAAACATCCATCGTCGTTGCCGACCGCAAGCGGTTCAAGGGCAAGATCGTCGAGGCCGGCGAAGACGATGTGCTGATCGAGCGCGAAAAGGCCGCCTATGGCGAGGAGCCGACGGTGCGTGTCCCCTATGACGCGATTTCCGAAACGCGCCTGATCCTGACCGACGACCTCATCCGCGACGCCCTGTCGAAGGACAACAGGGCGCGCAAGGAAGCCAAAAGACGCCGCGGCGAACCGGACGACGATGTGCCCGAGGGTGCGGAAGCGGACGCCACGGAAGAACACGAACAGGAACTATGATTGAGCTGCCGGGCGCAAAGGTCCGGCAAACAGGCTCGGGAGAAAAACGATGGTTGTAAGCGCCAACAGACTTGAACTGCTGCAGATCGCCGACGCGGTCGCGCGTGAAAAGTCGATCGACAAGTCGATCGTCATCGCCGCCATGGCCGATGCGATCCAGAAGGCGGCGCGTTCGCGCTACGGCCAGGAGACCAACATCCGCGCCGACATCAACCCGAACACCGGCGAGATGAAGCTGCAGCGGCTGATGGAAGTGGTCGAGAAGGTCGATGACTACGCCACGCAGATCGCCATTTCCTCGGCCCGCGAGCGCAATCCCGACGCCCAGCTCGGTGATTTCATCGCCGAACAGCTGCCGCCGATGGATTTCGGCCGCATCGCCGCCCAGTCGGCCAAGCAGGTCATCGTGCAGAAGGTGCGCGAGGCCGAACGCGACCGCCAGTATGACGAATACAAGGACCGCATCGGCGAAATCGTCAACGGCACAGTCAAGCGCGTCGAATACGGCAACGTCATCGTCGATCTCGGCCGCGGCGAAGCGATCATCCGTCGCGACGAACTGATCCCGCGCGAAAACTACAAATATGGCGACCGCGTCCGCGCCTACGTTTACGACGTGCGCCGCGAGCAGCGCGGCCCGCAGATATTCCTGTCGCGAACCCATCCGCAGTTCATGGCCAAGCTGTTCACCATGGAAGTGCCGGAAATCTATGATGGCATCATCGAGATCAAGGCGGTCGCCCGCGACCCGGGTTCGCGCGCCAAGATCGCCGTCATCTCGCGCGATAGCTCGATCGATCCTGTCGGCGCCTGCGTTGGTATGCGCGGCAGCCGCGTCCAGGCCGTCGTCGGCGAATTGCAGGGCGAGAAGATCGACATCATTCCGTGGTCGCCTTCGGCCGCGTCCTTCATCGTCAACGCGCTGCAGCCGGCGGAAGTCGCCAAGGTCGTGCTCGACGAGGATGCCGAACGCATCGAGGTCGTGGTTCCCGACGACCAGCTGTCGCTGGCCATCGGCCGCCGCGGCCAGAACGTGCGGCTCGCTTCGCAGCTGACCGGCTGGGATATCGACATCCTGACCGAGGCCGAAGAATCCGAGCGTCGCCAGAAGGAGTTCGTCGAGCGTTCGTCGCTGTTCATGGAAGCCCTCGACGTCGACGAGATGGTCGGCCAGGTGCTCGCCTCCGAAGGCTTCACCAGCGTCGAGGAAGTCGCTTATGTCGATTCCGGCGAGATCGCCTCGATCGACGGTTTCGACGAAGACACCGCTTCGGAAATCCAGACCCGCGCCCGCGAATATCTGGAGAAGATCGAGGCCGAGCACGACGACAAGCGCAAGGCGCTCGGCGTCTCCGACGAATTGCGCGAAATCCCCGGCGTCACCACCGCCATGATGGTGACGCTCGGCGAAGACGGCGTGAAGACGATCGAGGACTTTGCCGGCTATGCCGCCGACGACCTAACCGGCTGGAAGGAACGCAAGGACGGCGAAACCAAGGTATTCCCCGGCGTGCTTGCCAATCACGGCGTCGCGCGTGCCGATGCCGAGCAGATGGTTCTGGCTGCCCGCCTCAAGGCCGGCTGGATCACCGAAGACGAGCTTGCGGCCGAAGAAGTCTCGGCTGACGAAGCCGTTGGTGCGTGAGGTGAAACCGCATCGCACCGAACCCGCCCTTGGACGAGATGAACGATCGCACCTGCATCGTTACGCGCAAACAAGCCGAACCGGATGAACTGATCCGTTTCGTCGTCGGCCCGGATTCGGCCGTCGTTCCCGACATCAAGAGAAATTTGCCCGGCCGCGGTTGCTGGGTGAGCGCTGACCGCCTACATATCGACAAGGCTGCGGCGAAGAACCTCTTTGCCCGCGCCTTCAAGGCACAAGTGGTCGTGCCGCCCGATCTTGGCGGCATGGTCGACGGGCTGCTCTCCAGATACGCTCTGGGCATGCTCGGTCTTGCCCGCAAGGCAGGCGCAATTTCGCTGGGCGCCACCAAGGTCGAGAGCGCTGTGCGCGGCGGATTGGCGCTTTTCGTGCTTCACGCGACCGAGGCGTCCGACGACGGCGTGCGCAAGATCAGCCAGGCGCGACGGGCGACAGTCCATCTTGGCGGGCCCGCTATCCTTGCCTACAAACTTTTCTCCGAGGCCGAGTTGAGCTTGGCATTGGGGGGTACAAATGTGATACATGCTGCCGTTCTCGCGGGAGACGCGGGCAGGGCGGTCCAGAAGCGCATGGTTGCGCTCGACCGGTATCGGGGCGGTTCCCCGGACGATCTGGCAATGCTTGCGGCTGTTGCTGACGAAGATGATGCCGCAGAGGATATGGAATGAGCGATACGAAATCGGGTGACGACAATACGCTGAGTGTGACGCCGAAGAAGACCTTGACGCTGAAGCGCCCCGGTATGGAACAGGGCACTGTGCGCCAGAACTTCTCGCACGGCCGCACCAAGCAGGTCGTCGTCGAAACCAAGAAGCGCAAGTTCTCGATGCCCGGCGACAAGCCGGAGCCGGTTGCCGCCCCCGTCTTCACACCGAAGCCGCCGGTTGTGGCCGCGCCCGTCGTGCAGGAAGCAAAGGCGCCGCCGCCGCCGCCCCCACCGGCCCCGGTCGAACGCAGCGGCATGGTGCTGAACGAACTGTCGCGCAGTGAAATGGAAGCGCGCCGCAGGGCGCTTGAAGGCTCCAAGGTGCGCGAGGTCGAGGACCGCCAGCGCGCTGCCGAGGACGCCAAGCGCCGTGCCGAGGACGAAGAGCGCCGCAAGCGCGAACGCGATGAATCCGCACGCCGCCAGGCCGAGGAAGAGGCGCGGTTGCAGACCGAGGCTGAGTCCCGCCGTCGCGCCGAGGAAGAGGCCCGTCGCCGCGCGCCATTGGCTGCCGAACTGGCAACAGTCGATGACGAGGAAGTGGCCAAGCCAAAGCGGGCTGGTGCCGGTGTGCCGGTGCGCCGTCCGGTCACGCCCGAAGTGGCGCGTCCGGCCAAGCCGACCAAGAGCGAGGAAGACCGCCGCCGTGGCAAGCTGACGCTGAATTCGGCATTGTCCGACGAAGATGCGCGAGCCCGTTCGCTGTCGTCGATGCGTCGTCGCCAGGAAAAATTCAAGCGCGCGATGCATAATGAGCCGCGCGAGAAAGTCATGCGCGAAGTGATCCTGCCAGAGACCATTACCATCCAGGAACTGGCGCAACGCATGTCCGAGCGTGCGGTCGACCTGGTCAAGTTCTTCATGAAGCAGGGCCAGATCCTGAAGCCGGGCGACGTCATCGACGCCGACACGGCCGAACTGGTTGCCACCGAATTCGGCCATACGGTTCGCCGCGTCGCCGAGTCCGACATCGAGGAAGGCCTGTTCAACATCGCCGACAATGCCGAGGACCTGGTGTCGCGTCCGCCTGTCGTGACGATCATGGGCCACGTCGATCACGGCAAGACCTCGCTGCTCGACGCCATCCGCAACGCCAATGTCGTGTCCGGCGAAGCCGGTGGCATCACCCAGCATATCGGCGCCTACCAGGTCGAGAAGAACGGTCACAAGATCACCTTCATCGACACGCCCGGCCACGCCGCCTTCACGGCGATGCGTGCTCGTGGCGCCCAGGCGACCGACATCGCCATCCTGGTGGTTGCGGCCGACGATAGCGTCATGCCGCAGACGATCGAATCGATCAGCCATGCCAAGGCGGCCGGCGTTCCGATCATCGTGGCGATCAACAAGATCGACAAGCATGATGCCGATCCGCAGAAGGTGCGCTCGGAACTGCTGCGCCACGAGGTCTTCGTCGAATCCATGGGCGGTGAAGTTCTGGATGTCGAAGTGTCGGCGACCAAGGGCACCAATCTCGACAAGCTGCTCGAGGCGATCCTGCTGCAGGCTGAAATCCTCGACCTGAAGGCCAATCCGGATCGTACCGCCGAGGGCGTCGTCATCGAAGCCCAGCTCGACAAGGGACGTGGTCCCGTTGCCACCGTGCTGGTGCAGACCGGCACGCTGATGCCGGGCGATATCCTTGTTGCCGGCAACGAATGGGGCCGGGTGCGCGCGCTGGTCAACGATCGTGGCACGCAGATCAAGGAAGCGCCGCCGGCGATGCCGGTCGAAGTGCTTGGCTTGCAGGGCACGCCGCAGGCCGGCGATCGCTTCGCCGTGGTCAACAACGAGGCTCGTGCCCGCGAGATCACCGAATATCGCCAGCGTCTGGCCCGCGAGAAGGCGGTTGCCAAGCATGCCGGCCAGCGTGGGTCGCTCGAGCAGATGATGTCGCAATTGCAGACGAGCGGGCTGAAGGAATTCCCGCTGGTCATCAAGGGCGACGTGCAAGGCTCGATCGAGGCGATCAACGCGGCGCTGGACAAGCTCGGCACCGACGAAGTGCGTGCGCGCATCGTCCATGCCGGCGCCGGCGCCATCACCGAAAGCGACGTCTCGCTGGCGGAGACTTCGGGTGCCGCGATCATCGGCTTCAACGTCCGTGCCAACGTCCAGGCGCGTGCCGCCGCAGCGGCAGCTGGCATCGAGATCCGCTATTACTCGATCATCTACAACCTTGTGGATGACGTGAAGGCGGCTCTGTCGGGCCTGCTGTCGCCGGAGCGCCGCGAGACCTTCATCGGCAACGCGCAGATCCTCGAGATCTTCGACATCACCAAGGTCGGCAAGATCGCCGGCTGCCGTGTCACCGAAGGCAAGGTCGAGCGTGGTGCGGGCGTGCGCCTGATCCGCGACAACGTCGTCATCCACGAAGGTACGCTGAAGACGCTGAAGCGCTTCAAGGACGAAGTTTCGGAAGTCCCCGGCGGCCAGGAGTGCGGCATGGCCTTCCAGAACTACGAGGACATGCGCGTCGGCGACGTCATCGAGTGCTTCCGCGTCGAGATGGTGACCCGGACACTGTAAGCGTTGGCACATGGAGCAAGAACGGAGCCTTGAGTACCGCTTTGTTCTAACTCCTGCCGATTTTTCAGGGGTCTACTCAAGGGCGCGGAACGAAGATCGTCTCCGCGGCCTGAGAAGGTTGAGTTACTGCCTTCTCGTTGGCATTCCGCTGATGCTTGCCACAAACTACCTCGACAGTTCCGGCGCTTTGGTCGGAGTTATGGGAGTTGTGGGCATGATGACTATTGTCACAGGCGTCATGATCAATCTCGGGCCCATTCTGGCGAGACGAGGCGAGGTTGCTCATTTCGAGCCTGAGCCGACCTTGATCCGAGTGGACGGCACTGGCATCTCAAAGCTTGTCACCGATTCAGAAACCCATATTGGGTGGAGGTCCGTAGACAAAATTACCCTGACCGATTTCGGCATCGGCTTCGTGATGCAAGAAGGCGGTTGGTTCATTCCGATGAGTGCGTTTGAGTCCGAGTCCAGTATGAAGGCTGGGTACGACGAGATCGTATCAGTCATGGCTTCTAGACAGGTTGGCCAAGAGACAGAGCATTCCGAGCCACGTACGTTGCATTAGTGGCAAAGCCGCGATCCTGGCTCCCGGTGGGGTAGCCAAGCGAGGTCAACAGCATTAAGTGGACGATTTATGGCGGTTCGAACCCGCGCGAAGGAAGAGTTTTCATGCCAAGATCGACAAACGCTGGCCCAACCCAGCGCATGCTGCGCGTCGGCGAGCAGGTGCGCCATGCCTTGTCCGAAACTTTGCAGCGCGGCGAGATCATCGATCCACTGATCGAGAGCACCGTGGTTTCGGTCTCGGAAGTGCGCATGTCTACCGACCTAAGGGTCGCCACCGTTTTCGTTTCGCCACTCGGCGCCAAGGATGCCGATGCGGTGGTCGAGGCGTTGAACAAGCATGCGAAATTCGTCCGTGGCCGCGTCTCCGGCGCGCTGCGGCAGATGAAGTTCATGCCGGAGTTCCGCTTCAAGCTCGACACCTCTTTCGACAATTTTGCCAGGATCAACGACCTGTTGAAGTCGCCCGAAGTGGCGCGCGATCTGGGTCCTGAGGACCTGGACAAAGACGATAACAAGGATACCGAATAGTGGCGCGCCGCGGCAAGAAGAAGGGCCGGCCGATCTCGGGCTGGCTGATCCTGGACAAGCCGGTCGGCATGGGCTCGACCGAAGCCGTCTCCAAGATCAAATGGCTGTTCCAGGCGGAAAAGGCCGGCCATGCCGGCACGCTCGACCCACTCGCCTCCGGCATGCTGCCGATCGCGCTTGGCGAGGCCACCAAGACGGTGCCTTATGTGCAGGACGGCGCCAAGATCTATCGCTTCACCGTTGCCTGGGGGCAGGAGCGTTCGACCGATGACCTCGAAGGTCCGGTGACGAAGGACTCGGATCGGCGTCCGTCGGAAGCCGAAGTGCTCGCACTGCTGCCGAAATACACTGGTGTCATCATGCAGACGCCGCCGCAATTCTCGGCCATCAAGATCGCAGGCGAGCGCGCCTATGATCTGGCACGTGACGGCGCGACAGTTGACATCCCGCCGCGCGAGGTCGAGATCGGCCGGCTCGATATTGTCGAGCACAACGCCGACCATACCGTTCTCGAGGTCGAATGCGGCAAGGGCACTTACGTGCGCTCGCTGGCCCGCGACATGGGCCGCGACCTCAGCTGCTTCGGCCACATTTCCGAATTGCGCCGGGTCGAGGTCGAGCCGTTCACCCCGGAGGATTTCGTCACCATCGCCGAACTGGAAGCCGCCCGTTTCGGCGTGCAGGATGAAGACAGCTCGGATGCGACCGACGTCGCCGACACGACAGAAGCCGCTGATACGACAGAAGCCGCTGATACGACAGAAGTCGCAGACGCGGTGGAAGTACCAATCGACTTCGACGCCATCGATGCGCTTCTGGTCGATACATCGGCGGCTCTCGACTGCCTGCCGCAGATCGCCATCAGCGACGATGCGGCGACCAAGATCCGCCTCGGCAATCCAGTCATCATCCGCGGCCGTGATGCACCGGTGGAAGCCGAGGAAGCCTGCGCCACGGCGCGCGGCAAGCTGGTCGCCATCGGTGCCATCGAGCAAGGCATGTTCAAGCCCAAGCGGGTCTTTGCCGGGTGACTCCTGTCGTCTAGAGCAATTCCAGGAAAAGTGTGAACGGTTTTCCGTTCGGAATTGCGTCAAAACAAAGAGTTAGAGCGGTTCGCCGTTTCCGTGAAACGGTGAACTGCTCTAATGTCGAGCCAGGACTCGCGCGAGGGGCATATGGCACAGGCTGGGGCGATCAAGAAGCGGGCGCCGGTGAAGACGCGGCGGCCGCCGGTCGGTGCGTCGCCGGGCACGCTGATCGCCGACCCGTCGGCGCGGCGCAGCGAACTCAGGCTGACGCTGATCTCGCCCGAAAAATTCAAGACTATCGAAAATGCCAGCATCGACGACCTCAACACCCATTGCGACAAATGGCCGGTCATCTGGCTCGATTGCACCGGCCTCGCCAACATCCCGCTGATCGAGGAGATCGGCCGCATTTTCAGCCTGCATCCGCTGGCGCTGGAGGACGTCGTCAACACCGGCCAGCGGCCGAAGGTCGACTTCTTCGAGGACCATGCCTTCGTCGTCGTCAGGATGATCGACGATGTCACGTCGCACCGCTATGAGCAGATCGCCGTCTTCTTCGGCAACAATTTCGTCGTCACCTTCCAGGAACGCGAAGGCGACCCGTTCGATCCCGTGCGCAAGCGCATCGAAAGCTCGGCGCCCAACCGGTTGCGCGCCCGCGGTGCCGATTACCTCGCCTATGCGCTGATCGACGCCATCGTCGACAGTTATTTCCCGCCGATCGAGGCCGCCGGCGACATGGTCGACAGCATCGAGGACGAGATGCTGCATTCGCCGCACAAGCATCAGATGCGGCAGCTGCATGAATTGCGGCGCGATGCCAATGTGCTGAAAGGCGTGCTGTGGCCGATGCGCGATGCGCTGGCGACGCTGATCCGCAACGACGTGCCCTATGTGAAGGCCGAAACCAAGATCTTCCTCAACGACACGCTCGACCATTCGCTCAGGCTGATCGAACTGGTCGAAACCCAGCGCGAGATGCTGACCGGCCTGATCGAGATGCATCTGTCGCTGAGCCAGGCGCGCACCAACGACGTCATCAGCTATCTCACCATCGTCTCGGTCATCTTCATGCCACTGACCTTCCTGGTCGGTATCTGGGGCATGAATTTCGATCCGGAGTCGTCGCCCTGGAACATGCCGGAACTGAAGGCCTACTACGGCTATCCCCTATCGCTGCTGTTCATGGCGCTTGTCGCGTTCGGGCTGATCGCCTTCTTCAAATGGAAGAAATGGCTTTGACAAGGATAAAACCTGCCATTTTGGCCTGAAAAGCCGGCTTGTGAATTGGGCTGGTGTTTTCCGGGGAATTGCACTATATGCGCCGCAGCATAGCGCTAAGACGCTTTGCCTACACCGGCCCCTGCTGGACGACATCCCGGCTGAGGGCGACCCGTTTCCTCAAACAGATAAGGAAAAACACGATGTCGATTACTGCCGAGCGCAAACAGGAATTGATGGGTGAATTCGCAACCGCCAAGGGCGATACCGGGTCTCCGGAAGTCCAGGTGGCCATCCTTTCCGAGCGCATCAAGAACCTGACCGACCACTTCAAGGACCACAAGAAGGATAACCATTCCCGCCGTGGTCTGCTTGCTCTCGTCTCCCAGCGCCGCAGCCTGCTTGATTATCTCAAGCGCAAGGATGACGCGCGCTATCAGACGTTGATCGAGAAGCTCGGTCTGCGCCGTTGACGAATTGACCGGCGGGCTTTCTTCGGAGAGCCCGCCGGTCGCGCATTCTGCCAGTCGCATCGACTGGCCAGACCCGGTTTCGATCGTGCAGAGGGCACTCGAAACCGCCCATGGACGGTCATGGGGCAGGATTGCAGGACGCTCGCGCGCGCTCGCCGCGCCGAAATTACCCGAGCTTCCCGTTGTCTTGCCCGTGGCTGCCCGAGAAAGGAAGCCAGGGAAAGGGCATCCGCGCACCGTGAAACGGCGCGGCCCTTTCCTCATATTAAGGACAAGATATGTTCAATCACCACAAAGTGGAAATCGAATGGGGCGGCCGTCCGCTCATCCTCGAAACCGGCAAGATCGCCCGCCAGGCTGATGGCGCGGTGCTCGCCACCTACGGCGAGACCAAGGTCCTCGCCACCGTCGTTTCGATGAAAGAGCCGAAGCCCGGCCTCGATTTCTTCCCGCTGACCGTCAACTACCAGGAAAAGACCTACGCCGCGGGCAAGATCCCAGGTGGCTATTTCAAGCGTGAAGGCCGTCCGAGCGAGAAGGAAACGCTGGTTTCCCGCCTCATCGACCGCCCGATCCGCCCGCTCTTCGCCGCGGGCTACAAGAACGACACGCAGATCGTCGTCACTGTCGTCCAGCATGACCTCGAGAACGATCCCGACATCCTGTCGATCGTCGCCACCTCGGCTGCCCTGACGCTCTCGGGCGTGCCCTTCATGGGCCCGATCGGCGGCGCGCGCGTCGGCTACATCAACGGCGAATACGTGCTCAACCCGCATGTCGACGAGATGCAGGAATCGAAGCTCGACCTGATCGTCGCCGGCACCACCGACGCCGTGCTGATGGTTGAGTCCGAGGCCAAGGAATTGGGCGAAGAGCTGATGCTCGGCGCCGTCATGTTCGGCCACAAGGGCTTCCAGCCGGTCATCGACGCCATCATCAAGCTGGCCGAAGTTGCCGCCAAGGAGCCGCGCGACTTCACCGCGCCGGACTATTCCGCGCTTGAAGCCGAGATGCTGAAGATCGTCGGCGACGAACTCAGCAATGCCTACAAGAACGTCGACAAGCAGAAGCGCTACGCCGCCGTCGACGCCGTCAAGGCGAAGGTCAAGGCTGCGTTCGCCCCGGCTGAAGGCGAAGACGCCAAGTACACTTCCGAGCAGATCGGCAGCGTGTTCAAGGAACTCCAGGCCAAGGTCGTGCGCTGGAACATCCTCGACACCGGTTCGCGCATCGATGGCCGTGACCTCAAGACGGTCCGCAAGATCGTCTCCGAAGTCGGCGTCCTGCCGCGCACCCATGGTTCGGCGCTGTTCACCCGCGGCGAGACCCAGGCGCTGGTCGTTGCCACGCTCGGCACCGGCGAGGACGAGCAGTATGTCGATTCGCTGACCGGCATGTACAAGGAGAAGTTCCTCCTTCATTATAACTTCCCTCCCTACTCCGTCGGCGAGACCGGCCGCATGGGTTCGCCGGGTCGCCGCGAAATCGGCCATGGCAAGCTCGCCTGGCGCGCTATCCGCCCGATGCTGCCGAGCGCTGACCAGTTCCCCTACACGCTGCGCGTGGTCTCGGAGATCACCGAGTCCAACGGCTCGTCGTCGATGGCGACCGTCTGCGGCACCTCGCTGGCGCTGATGGATGCCGGCGTGCCGCTGGCCAAGCCCGTCGCCGGCATTGCCATGGGCCTGATCAAGGAAGGCGAGCGCTTCGCGGTTCTGTCCGACATCCTGGGTGACGAGGATCACCTCGGCGATATGGACTTCAAGGTCGCCGGCACCGCCAACGGCATCACCTCGCTGCAGATGGACATCAAGATCGAGGGCATCACCGAGGAGATCATGAAGATCGCGCTGGACCAGGCCAAGGATGGCCGCCAGCATATCCTCGGCGAGATGGCGCATGCTCTGACCGGCGCGCGTTCGGAACTCGGTGAGTTCGCACCGCGCATCGAAGTGATGCACATCCCGACCGACAAGATCCGTGACGTGATCGGCTCGGGCGGCAAGGTCATCCGCGAGATCGTCGAAAAGACCGGCGCCAAGATCAACATCGAGGACGACGGCACGGTCAAGATCGCTTCGTCGAACGCCAAGGAGATCGAGGCGGCCAAGAAGTGGATCCACACCATCGTCGCCGAGCCGGAAGTCGGCGAAATCTACGAAGGCACGGTCGTCAAGACCGCCGACTTCGGCGCTTTCGTCAACTTCTTCGGCCCGCGTGACGGCCTCGTCCACATCTCGCAGCTTGCCAACGACCGGGTCGCCAAGACCTCGGACGTGGTCAAGGAAGGCGACAAGGTCTGGGTCAAGCTGATGGGCTTCGACGAGCGCGGCAAGGTCCGCCTGTCGATGAAGGTCGTCGACCAGGCAACCGGCAAGGAACTCGCCCGCGACAAGAAGACCGAAGGCGAAGAAAACGCCGCCTGATCGGTCTCGGTTCATGAATCGAAGCGGGCGCGGCTTATGTCGCGCCCGTTTTCATTTTCAGGCAGCTTTTCATTTTCAGCCCGTCTTTTCATTTCCAGATTGTCAAGACAGGCCTCGTTTCGAGATCGAACAATGTCCGCCGAGCCGTTGAAGACGCTTTTTCATCCCTTTGAGGCCGAGGCCGTTGCTTTGCCGGGAAAGGGTGAGCGCGCGCTGTTTCTCGGCGCCGAGCCGGGTTTTCGCCTGCCAGAAGGCTTCGAGGCCGCGCTTCACCTCGTGCAAGGCTTCCGGCCGCATTTTCAAGCGCTGCAGGCGTCCGGCTTTGTCGTCACCGCGCAAGCGGAAGGCGACAGCTTCGATATGGCACTTGTGCTTGCCGGCCGGCATCGGGGTCTGAACGAAGTGCGCCTCGCCGAAGCGCTTGAGCGCGTGGCGCCGGGCGGCCTGGTCGTCATTGCCGGCGGCAAGGACAATGGCATTGCCAGCCTGCGCAAGCGCGTTGACGAGCTTGTGCCGCTTGAGGGCCATCTGCCGAAATATCACGGCATCGCCTTCTGGTTACGCCGTCCCGCCGACCTGGCCGCCGCGGAAGAACTGCGCACCGCCAATCCCGGCCTGCTGGTTGAAGGCCGGTTCCGCACCGCGCCCGGCATGTTTTCCTTCGACCGGCTTGATACCGGCTCGAAATTGCTTGTCGAGAACCTGCCCAATGATCTGCGGGGCAGCGTTGCCGACTTCTGCGCCGGCTGGGGTTATCTGGCTGCCGAGATCGCCGCCCGCTCACCGGGCATTTCAGCGCTCGACCTCTATGAGGCCGATTTCGCCTCGCTCGAAGCCGCAAAGCTCAATCTGGCAGGGGTTGGCCAGTCGATCGCCCAGAATTTCTTCTGGGTCGATCTGTTGAAGGAACCGGTCGAGAAGCGCTACGACGCGATCGTCATGAATCCGCCCTTTCATCGCAGCCGGGCGGCCGAGCCGGAGATCGGCGCCGGCATGATCCGCGCGGCGGCCAAGGCCTTGAAGCCTGGAGGGCGGCTGTTCATGGTCGCCAACCGTCAGCTTCCCTATGAGCCGATCCTGTCGGCTGCCTTTTCGAGCCATGCAGAACTCGCCCGCGACGGTATGTTCAAGGTGCTTGTCGCGCGGCGTTGAAGCGATATCGCAGCGCGCTCAATGCAGATTGGCGACGCGTCGGACCTCGTCGGTGACATGCGCGTCGCCAACCCTGATCTTGAGTGGCGCCGGCCTGCCGAACAGGTAGCCTTGCACCACCTCGCAGCCGGCTGCCCGCAGCAGCGTCGCCTGGCTCTCGGTTTCGACGCCTTCGGCGATGATGCTGACGCCAAGCGCGCGCGACAGCCCGACGATGGTCGAGACGACCGCGCCGGAGCTGGAATCCGTATCGAGGCGGCTGACGAATGAGCGGTCGATCTTCAGCTTGCCGAACGAGAAATCGATCAGGTAGCTCAAATTGGAATAGCCGGTGCCGAAATCGTCGACGGCGACCGAGATGCCCATGTCCGCAAGCTGCTTCAGGATCGTGGCGGCGCGGTCGCGGTCCTGCATCATCGCCGTCTCGGTCACTTCCAGTTCCAGCCGCGATGGCTTGATGCCGGTGCTCGTCATGGTATCGCGCACGATACCGACGAAGTCCTTGGTCATGAACTGCACGGGCGAGATGTTGACGGCGACGAAGCAATCGTCGGGCAGATGCCGGGCGTCACTGCAAGCCCTGCGCAGCACCCATTCGCCGATCGGGCCGATCATGCCGGTTTCCTCGGCGATCGGGATGAACTCCATCGGCGGGATCATGCCGCGTTCGGGATGCCGCCAGCGGATCAGCGCTTCGTAGCCGACGATGCGGCCGGTCGGGAGATCGAGCTGCGGCTGGTAGTGAAGATCGAAGTCACCACGCTCGAAGGCTGTATTCAGTTCGGATTCGATCCATTGGCGATGGTCGGCGACCCTGCCCATTTCGGCATGGAAGACAGACCAGTTGCCGACGCCGCTGGCGCGGGCATTCTGCAGCGCCAGATTGGAGCGGCGCAGGATGAGGACGGGATCGACGCCGTCCTTTGGCATCGCCACGATGCCCACCGACAGGCTGACCGATTGCAGGTGCGTGCTGAGCTCATAGGGCTCCATCATCTCGTCGATGAGCCTTTCGATAGTGCTTTCCAGCGACCCGGACAGCTGATTGTCGGGGAGCAGAATCGCGAATTCACCGGCGCCGATGCGTCCGATCAGCGCGCGCTGCGGCACGCAAGTCTTCAATCGCTTGGTGAAGGCGCGGATCAACTCGTCGCCCTGGCTGTAGCCGATGGCGTCGTTGATCTGCTTGAACCGGTCGATGTCGACGTCGATGAGGAACATCGGCTCGCCGGTCCGGCTTGTCGCGCATGCCGCCTCGGCAATCTTGCCGACCATCGCCGGGCGCGCCAAAAGGCCGGTCAGCTTGTCGAAATGGGTTTCCGTGAAGACGAAATCCGCCGATTCATCGACGCCGGCGAAGAAGGACATCGCGGCTAACGACGCCGCCAGTGCGCAAAGGGCGGCCATCACTGCGACCATCATGTCCGCGGAGATGCCGGCAAAGCCATCGCCGAGACCGTGCTTCAGGCCCCAGAGTCCGAGGACGAAACTGCCGATACCCGAACTTGCTATGGTGAGCAGTCGGAACACCGGTGTTCGCTTCGGGTTGCTGACGGCGGACATTGAAAGACCCCAGAGTACGGGGCTTTCTAGCGGATATCTCCTTAAAATGCATTTCCGCGAATGCGTCTAATTTTATTGGACCAAAAGTATTTCTTGAGCTGGTTAAAAGCGCGTCGCGTTGAAACGGGTTCAGTCGGCGCATTTTAAGCTTTTGTTTTATAAATGTCGTTGTCCAAAACCGCTGCGCACTTTTTGGGCGACATGCATTAGTCTCGCCCGCCGTCGGTCTGCTTCAATTCGTCGAGCGTCGGCATGGAAACAATGTGATAGCCGGAATCGACATAGTGGATTTCGCCGGTAACGCCGGAAGACAGATCGGACAACAGATAAAGCGCCGAGCCGCCGACCTCGTCGATGGTCACCGTGCGGCGCAGCGGTGAGTTGCGCTGCTGGTAGGAGAACATGTGGCGCGCGTCGGAAATGCCGGCGCCGGCAAGTGTGCGCACCGGTCCAGCCGATATGCCGTTGACCCTGATGCCGCGCGGACCGTAGTCGTTGGCGAGATAGCGCACACTGGCCTCCAGGCCGGCCTTGGCGACGCCCATGACATTGTAGTTCGGCATGACGCGGACCGACCCCGCATAGGTCAGCGTGATCATCGATCCGCCGTCCCGCATCAAGGTAGCGGCATGGCGGGCGACCTCGGTGAAGGAATAGCAGGAGATCACCATGGTGCGGACGAAATTGTCCCGGCTGGTGTCGGCGTAAAGGCCTTTCAGCTCGTTCTTGTCGGAAAAGCCGATGGCGTGGACGACGAAATCCAGCCCGCCCCATTCCTTGCCCACCGTCTCGAACGTGGCGGCGACCGAAGCGCTGTCCTCGACGTCGCACGGCACGACCAGCGAGGCGCCGAGCTTGTCGGCCAGCGGCTTGACCCGGCGCCCGAAGGCATCGCCCTGATAGGTGAAGGCGAGTTCTGCCCCATGTTCGGACAATTTCCGGGCGATTCCCCAGGCGATCGAATGATCGTTGGCGACACCCATGACAAGCCCACGCTTGCCCTTCATCAATCCGTCCATGGCCGGCAAATCCTTATGCGGAATAGCGCTGGAAAACGAGCGTAGCGTTGGTGCCACCGAAGCCGAACGAATTTGACAAGACAGTGTCGATCCTGGCGTCGTCGATGCGCTTTCGCACGATCGGCATGCCCTCGAATTCGGGATCGAGGGTCTCGATATGGGCGCTTTCGCCGATGAAGCCGCCCTGCATCATCAGGATCGAGTAAATGGATTCCTGCACGCCGGCGGCGCCCAGCGAATGGCCGGTCAGCGATTTCGTCGAGGTGATGTACGGCATCTCTGGGCCGAACACTTCGCGGATCGCGCCCATTTCCTTGGAGTCTCCCACCGGCGTCGACGTGCCATGGGTGTTGATGTAGTCGACCGGCGTGGACACCGTGGCCAGCGCCTGGCGCATGCAGCGGACCGCGCCTTCGCCTGAAGGGGCAACCATGTCGTAGCCATCCGAGGTCGCGCCGTAGCCGACGATCTCGGCATAGATCTTGGCGCCGCGCGCCTTGGCATGCTCCAGCTCTTCCAGCACCAGCACGCCGGCGCCGCCGGCGATGACGAAGCCGTCGCGATTGGCATCATACGCGCGGGAAGCGGTCGATGCATTGTCGTTGAATTTCGACGACATGGCGCCCATGGCGTCGAACAGGTCCGACATTGTCCAGTCGAGATCCTCGTGGCCGCCGGCAAAGACCATGTCCTGCTTGCCCCACTGGATCAATTCGTAGCCATTGCCGATGCAATGCGCCGAGGTCGAGCAGGCCGACGAGATCGAATAGTTGACGCCGTGGATCTTGAACCAGGTCGCAAGCGTTGCCGACGCGGTCGACGACATCGCCTTCGGCACCGCGAACGGACCGATGCGTTTGGGACTGCCGTTCTTCAGCGTGATTTCGGCCGCTTCGACGATGGTGCGGGTGGATGGTCCGCCCGAACCCATGACGATGCCGGTGCGCTCATTGGTGATGTCGCTCTCGCCGAGGCCAGCATCCGCGATCGCCTGATCCATGGCGACGTGGTTCCAGGCCGCACCCTGGCTTAGGAAGCGCATCGCGCGGCGGTCGATCATGGCCGATGGATCGAGCGTCGGCGCTCCCCAGACCTGGCAGCGGAAGCCATGCTCGGCGAAGGAATCGGAGAAGCTGATGCCGGATCTGGCGTCATGCAGAGAGGTCTGCACCTCGTTGGCATTGTTGCCGATCGACGACACAATGCCGATGCCTGTGACTACGACACGTCTCATTCGCAACTCCTTCCAGGGGTGCTGGCCAGAGAGCTGGCCAGGGCTGTGGTCAAGCGACCGCCGACTGCTTGGACAGACCGACCTTCAAATCCGTTGCCGCGTATATGGGTTCGCCATCCGCCTTCAGCCAGCCATCGGCGATGCCGAGCACCAACCGGCCACGCATCACGCGCTTGAAGTCGATGCCATACTCGACCTTCTTCACCGAGGGCGTCACCATGCCCTTGAATTTCACTTCACCGGTCGACAGTGCCATACCCTTGCCGGGTTCGCCCAGCCAGCCAAGATAAAAGCCCGTCAATTGCCACATGGCGTCGAGGCCGAGGCACCCCGGCATGATCGGATTGCCGATGAAATGGCAGGCAAAGAACCACAGGTCCGGCTTGATGTCGAATTCCGCGCGGATGAAACCCTTCTCGAAGGCGCCGCCCGTCTCGCTGATCTCGGTGATGCGGTCGAACATCAGCATGGGCGGATAGGGAAGCTGGGCATTACCCGGCCCGAACAGTTCGCCGCGGGCGCAGGCCAGCAATTCGTCGTATTCGTAGCTGGATTTACCCGCCATCAATCTCATCCCCATATCGTTCTGGGCTATCGGGTGCCCTTGTCGTTGGTTTCCTAACACAATCTGTTTCAGGCCGGAAACCGGCGTTTGCGCTTAACCTGCTCGTCTGCCTGGGTCAATGCGCGCTATTGATCGCATTCGGGCGACAGAATATATGTCTTGGGAGGTCCGGTTTCGGCAGATGTTCATTTTTTTGCCATTCTGGGCGTGTCTTGGGGCGGAAGTGTGGGGTTCGACGAGAAGATGGACCTGGACGGTCGGAAGGAAAATGTCGCTGTGGACAAGCGGGTCCGTGAAGCCGGCCTGAGGCCGACGCGTCAGCGCATTGCGCTGGCCGACCTGCTTTTCGCCAAGGGCGACCGTCATCTGTCGGCCGAGGAACTGCACGAGGAGGCGGTCGTCGCCGGCGTGCCAGTATCGCTGGCCACCGTCTACAATGCCCTTCACCAGTTCACTCAGGCAGGCCTGTTGCGCATCCTCGCCGTCGAGGGCGCGAAGACCTATTTCGACACTAACACCTCCGACCACCACCATTTCTACATCGAAGGCGAAAACCGCATATTCGACATCGACAGCGGTCCGGTGACGGTTGCCAACCTGCCGGAGCCGCCGGAAGGGATGGAGATCGCCAATGTCGATATCGTGGTGAGGCTGCGCCCCAAACGCCGCGAATGACCGGCGAGGCCGGAATGATCGGCCAGGCCGGAATCATCGGCCAGGGATGAAACCCCTCGATCTGGCAATCCGGCTCGAATGGGCCATTGTGGCGCTGGCTGCCGTCGTTTTCTACGGCTCAACTGATATGTCCTGGTGGCTGTTCGGATTGCTTATCCTGGCGCCTGACCTGTCGATGTCGGGCTATCTGGCGGGGCCGCGCATCGGTGCCCTTGCCTACAACGCCTTGCATATCCTGATCGTGCCGGTACTGCTGCTGCTCGCCGGGCACATGTGGGGCAATGCGACCGCGATGGCGGTTGCGCTGATCTGGATCGCCCACATCGCCATCGACCGTGCGCTGGGCTACGGCCTGAAGCTGTCGACCAGCTTTCAGGACACTCATCTCGGCCGTATCGGGCGCTAAATCACGACCGCGAATCTTCGACAGATCGCGCTCAAAAAATCAGTCCTTGACCCGTTCGCCAGGATAGGCGCCCCAGACAATCGACTGGGCAAGCCAGCCGGTGTGGCCATCGAACGTCATTTCGCACCACTGGCCGTCGCAGGACTTGATCGTGCCCATGACACCCGGCTCGACCATCGCGACCACCCTTGCGTCCTTGTCGGGACTGTTGAGAAGGTTGATCTGGGCGCCCTTGCCGCGCTGCCACGGTGCAACGATTGCCGTGCGCCGGCCGGAAAGCAGCGACTGGTTGATCCAGCCTTCCGAACCATCGGCATCGCGCACGCGGCGCCATGTGTCGAATTCCTGGATGATCTCCATCGGCAGGCCGGCCTTCATATACATCCAGTCGACCGAGTAGTTGGCACCGGGGCCGACGCGCGAGTTGACCCGACCGGATTTCAGGCTGACGAATCGCGGCAGCGGCAAGCCGCTCGGCCCGAGCGTGACGACGCTCTGGGCAGGTGCCGCCGCACTCTGCGCCGCAGCAAGCGGAGAATAGAGCAAAGCGCTGAGAAGTGCTGCGCTGAGGGTCAGGCGAAACGACGCGAAACCAGACACTTTCATTCCTTTCGGCGCTTGCCTGCCGGCATCGGCGCCCCTTTTTCTTTGTCTTCGGCGGCACCGCTTGTTACATGGGGTAATCGGCACCGCGACCAGCTTTCAGTTTCGCCGGTCTTGGTTAAAGAGGTCTCAACGAGATCGGGGTACGAGGAAACAATGGTAGGCAAAAAGAAGCCTCTCGTCGTCATCACGCGCAAGCTGCCCGATCCGGTCGAGACCCGCATGCGCGAACTGTTCGACGCCCGGCTGAATGTCGAGGACAGGCCGATGACGCAGCCGGAACTGGTCGCGGCGGTCAAGGAGGCCGACGTTCTGGTGCCCACCATAACCGATAATATCGACGCGGCGCTGATCGCCCAGGCCGGTGAGAACCTCAAGCTGATCGCCAATTTCGGCAATGGCGTCGACAAGATCGATGTCGCTGCGGCGGCGAAGAAGGGCATCACCGTTACCAACACGCCCAACGTGCTGACAGAAGATACGGCCGACATGACCATGGCGCTGATGCTGGCGGTGCCGCGGCGGCTGGCGGAAGGCGCCAATGTGCTGACCGGTGACAAGAAATGGGCCGGCTGGTCGCCGACCTGGATGCTCGGCCGGCGCATCTGGGGCAAGCGGCTCGGCATTGTCGGCATGGGCCGCATCGGCACTGCCGTCGCCAGGCGGGCCAAGGCCTTCGGTCTTTCGATCCACTATCACAATCGCCATCGCGTGCTGCCGGCGGTCGAGGAAGGGCTGGAAGCGACCTATTGGGAAAGCCTCGACCAGATGCTTGCCCGTATGGACATCATTTCGGTCAACTGCCCGTCGACGCCGGCAACCTTCCATCTGCTTTCGGCGCGGCGGCTGGCGCTGCTGCAGCCCACGGCCTATGTCGTCAACACCGCGCGCGGCGACATCATCGACGAGGAAGCTCTGGTCAAGCTGATCCAGGACGGCAGGATCGCCGGCGCCGGTCTTGACGTCTACGAGCACGAGCCGGCTTTGAACAGCAAGCTGCTGAAGCTCGCCGCCAAGAACAAGGTCGTGCTTCTGCCGCATATGGGCTCGGCGACGCTCGAGGGCCGCATCGATATGGGTGAAAAGGTCATCATCAACATCCGGGCGTTCGTCGACGGCCACCGCCCGCCGGACCGCGTGCTGCCGCTCAGAACCTGACGCTGGAGCATGATCCCGAAAAGTGGAAACGGTTTTCTCGGACAAACGGAAACCGTTTGTCCAGAGATCATGCCCAAACGAACAGATATAGCCCATCCCGATTCAATCGGGATGACAGGCTCTATCGCGGCGCAACATTTTTCTGCCTTGAAATGAAAGGCCAGACTTACGGAAGAGCCTTGCGCATGGTGATCGAGGTCGGCCTGATGTAGCCCTCATGCGCCGTCCGCTCGGTCTCGTGAAAGCCGAGGTGGGTAAAGGCTGCATGGTTTCCGGTCAGCTCGATCCGCGTCTGAAGCTCGATGGCGGCCTTGCCGCGGCCGCGGGCAAGGTCTTCGGCCGCCTGCATCAGCCGCCGGCCGACGCCTTGTCCCTGGCAGTCCGGCGCGACGGCGAGCTTGCCGACATAGAACTCTGTTACCTTTTCAAGGGCAAAGAGGCAGCCGACGATCCGGTCGCCCTTGAGCGCCACGAAGCCGGTCTCCCGCCGCGCCTTGTCCCGCAGGATGTCGGCGGTTAGCAGGTGGGCCGAGGAGGGCGGGTCGATGACGCCGTCCATGGCGGCGAAGGCACGCATGATCAGTGCGAGCACATCGTCCCAACGGTCGAAATCGGCCGGGATCTGTGTGATGGAGACAGCGTCGGTCTGCTCCACGGGGTCAGGTTCTCTTGTAGCGGATGGTGTCGAAGCGCGCCGCCAACGCATCATAGAGCAGCAGCCGGCCGACCAGCGGCTCGCCGATGCCGGTGATCAGCTTGATTGCCTCCATCGCCTGCAGCGTGCCGACGACGCCGGTCAGCGCGCCAAGCACCCCGGCCTCGGCACAGGACGGCACCAGGCCCGGCGGTGGCGCTTCCGGAAACAGATCGCGATAGCCTGGGTTGGGCTTGCCGTCCTTGCCGTCTTCGAATGGCTTCAGCACTGTGACGGAGCCGTCGAAGCGTCCGACGGCAGCATGCACCAGCGGTTTCCCTTCGCTCGCGCACGCATCGGCCACTGTATAGCGGGTTTCGAAATTGTCGGAACCGTCGACGACGATGTCATAGCGGGCGACGAGGGCTGGCGCATTGTCCGTCGTCAGCCGGACTGTGTGTGTTTCGACAGATATGTTGGGATTGATGCGGGCGATTGCCGCCTCGGCGCTATGGGTCTTCAGCATGCCGACAGTGTCGGTGCCGTGAATGACCTGACGCTGGAGGTTGGAGAGCGAAACGGTGTCATCATCGATCACGCCGAGCGTGCCGACGCCGGCGGCGGCAAGATATTCAAGCACCGGCGCGCCCAATCCGCCGGCGCCGATCACCAGCACCCGCGCCTGCTTCAGCTTCTGCTGGCCGGCGCCGCCGATTTCGGGCAGCACGATGTGGCGGGCATAGCGTTCGATCTCGTCGTCAGTCAGGGCGGCAGTGGTCATTGGCGGACCATATAGGGACTGAAAAACCTTGTCAGGAGTCTTCGGTTGGCCCAACCGTACCATGGTCGACCGTCAGGAACTGCGCGCGGCCCGCCAAGCTGGAAAACAGCGCTGCATCGGTTCCTGTCATGAACACCTGGCAGTTCAGTTCTTCCAGGATGGAAAACAGCGCCGCGCGCCGCCCACCATCGAGATGCGCGGCGATCTCGTCGAGCAACAGGATCGGCGTCATGCCCGACATCTCGCCGGTCAGCCGGGCATGCGACAGCACGATGCCGACCAGCAACGCCTTTTGCTCGCCGGTCGAGCAAAGCTCGGCCGGCATCGCCTTGGGACGGTGCCGAACCACCAGATCCGAACGGTGCGGGCCCTCGAGCGTGCGTCCGGCGGCGCGGTCGCGGTCACGGCCCTCGACAAGCGTCCGGCGGAAGCGCTCCTCGACGTCGACGGCCGGCGTGGCGGCAATCTCGGCTTCCAGATCGCCCGAAAGGCCGATATCGGCCTGCGGAAACGGCCCCGTATCGGGCAGCCTGTCGATCATCGCGGCGAGCAGGCGTACCATCTCGGCGCGCGCCGCGGCGATCGCCACGCCGGTCTCGGCCATCTGCGTCTCGATCGCGTCGAACCAGCGGTCGTCTCGGGAACCTTCGGTAAGCAGGCGGTTACGACCGCGCATCGCCTTCTCGTAGTCGATCGCACGTTGTCCGTGGCCGGGGTCGATCGCCAGCACCAGCCGGTCGAGAAAGCGCCGGCGATCCGCGGCCGGCCCGGTGAACAACGCGTCCATCGCCGGCGTCAGCCAGACCACGCGCAGCCATTCCAGCATGTCCTCGGCCGAACGCGCCGAAGCTCCGTTGATGCGCACCCGCCTGCCGCCTTCGCCAGCGCCGCCGGAAATGCCTGTCCCGATCTCGACCTGGCCGTCAGGTCCGTCGAGCCGGGCATGCAGCGCAAAGCCGCCGTCGCCACCCTCGCGCGCAACGTCCGCATAAGGGGCGCGGCGCAAGCCACGCCCCGGTGTCAAAAGCGAGATCGCTTCGAGGAGGTTGGTCTTGCCGGCACCATTGTCGCCGGAAAAAACCACGGCGCCTGGCGCCAGATCGATCGTCAGCGCCGCATAGTTGCGGAAATTGGTAAGTGTAAGCTTACTTATGTGGTTTTGTGCCGGCAACCGCTATCCGCCTATAGAGCGGTCCATCGTTTCACGGAAACGCAGAACCGCTCTACCTCTTTGTTTCAACGCAATTCCGGACGGAAAACCGCTTCACACTTTTCCTGGAATTGCTCTAGAAGTTGCCGCAAACATTGCTCTTGCCGCCGGTCCATCACAGGAGACCGAATTGATGACGCCGCGCCGGCTACACCCGCATCGGCATCAGCACATAGAGTGCGGTTTCATCGGCCATATCGTGGATCAGCGTCGGCGAGCCGGCATCGGCCAGCATGAATTTGGCCTCCGTGCCGGTCAGCTGCGCGGCAACGTCAAGCAGATACTTGGCGTTGAAGCCGATCTCGATCGGGTCGGATGAATAGTCGGCGGACAGTTCTTCGGTGGCGCTGCCTGAATCCGGATTGTTGACCGCAAGCGTCACTTGACCCTCGCTGATCGAAAGCTTCACCGCGCGGCCGCGTTCGGAAGAGATGGTCGAGACGCGATCGACAGCGGCGGCAAAACTCTGGCGGTCGATGATCAGCCTCTTGTCGTTGCCGGTCGGAATGACCCGCTGATAATCGGGGAAGGTGCCGTCGATCAGCTTCGAGGTCAAAACCACGCTGCCGATGGTGAAGCGGATCTTGGTGTCCGACAGTTCGGTGGTGACCGCGACATCGGGATCGTCGACCAGCTTCTGCAACTCGCTCACCGTCTTGCGCGGAATGATGATGCCCGGCATGCCCTCGGAACCCGCCGGCGCGTCGATCTCGGCGCGCGCCAGGCGGTGGCCGTCGGTCGCCACCGAGCGCAGCTTCAGCTTGCCGCCGACCTCATGCGTGTGCAGGTAGATGCCGTTCAGATAATAGCGCGTCTCTTCGGTGGAGATGGCGAACTGGGTTTTCTCGATCAGGCCTTTCAGGGCAACCGAGTCGAGACGGAAGATATGCGAGAACGATCCAGCCGAAAGCTCCGGGAAGTCGGATTGCGGCAGGCACTGAAGGCGGAAGCTCGAGCGGCCTGACGTCACCGTCATGGCGTTGCCGTCCTCATCCGTCTTCAGCATCACCTCGGCGCCATCGGCGAGCTTGCGCACGATGTCGTAGAGCAGATGTGCCGGAACCGTCGTCGCCCCGCCGCGCTCCACCTTGGCCGGCGTCGCTTCCGTCACCTCGAGGTCAAGGTCGGTCGCCTTCATTTCAAGGCTGGCGCCCTCGGCGCTGAGCAGCACGTTGGAGAGGATCGGTATGGTGTTGCGACGCTCGACCACACGATGGACGTGGTTGAGCGACTTCAGGAGATTTGACCGTTCCAGGATAACACGCATGACGAAACAGCTCGCTTGAATGAATGACGGGTCACCAGTGAGCGGCGCCCCGCGAAAGGTCTGAACAGGCTCAGAATCTGCGTAAACTGACAGGAAAAAACCAGCAAACGCAAGCCCGCGCCACCGGTTCGGGCCGGCTAGGCGGGCTTTCTGGGGATAAAGGGCACGAAGTCCGCGAGCCGGTGTCGTAAAACCGAAATCCGGGCCGCTTCCAGGCGGCACCGCGACCCCATTCGGGGCCTCGGGCCGCACTGGCAAGCCATTGAATTCCGGTGTTGTTCCGGCTCGGCACTCCAGGCCGGTCAGGCCTGGTCGTTGATCAACCGCCTCAAGAGTTCGAGTTCCTGCGCCAGCGTGTTGTCGTTGCCGGAAAGGTCCTCGATCTTGCGCACGGCATGCAGCACCGTGGTGTGATCGCGGCCGCCGAAACGCCGTCCGATCTCGGGCAGCGAGCGCGGCGTCATCACCTTCGACAGGTACATGGCGACCTGCCGCGGCTTGACGATGGTGCGCGTGCGCCGGTTGGACAGCAATTCGGTCTTCGACACATTGTAGTGGCGCGCGACGATGCGCTGGATGTCCTCGATACGGACCCGCTTCGGCTCGCCGGTGCGATAGATGTGGCCGAGGATCTCGTCGATCCGGTCGATGGTGATCTGCGGCTCGAAGGATTGACGGAACAGCAGCTGATTGAAGGCGCCTTCCAACTCGCGTCCGCTGCCGGTCACGGTGCGGGCGACGTGATTGAGGATCTCTTCCGAAATGTTCAGCGACGCATCGTCGACCCGAGCGGTCGCGAGGCGCAATTTGAGCATGCCAAGGCGCATGGCGAAATCGGGCGCCGACATTTCAAGCGCGACGCCACCATTGAGGCGCGAACGGACACGCGGTTCGAGCGATTCCAGTTCCGACGGCGGCCGATCGGCGGCAACAACGACCTGCTTGGCGCTGTCGAGCAACATGTTGATCAGGTGGCAGAATTCATGCTGGATCGACTTGCCCTGCAAGAACTGCATGTCGTCGATGATGAGCAGGTCGATGTCGCGCAGCTGTTCCTTGAGCGTCAGCGCATTGTTGTCGCGGATCGCGGTGGCAAAGCGCCACATGAAATACTCGGCCGTGAGATAGACGACGCGCGACTTGGGGTTCTGATTCAGCGATTCTGCCGCGATTGCCTGCAACAAATGTGTCTTGCCGAGCCCGACGGTTGCGTGAAGGAAAAGCGGATTGAAACGCACCGCGCTCGATTGCGATTCCGCCACTGCCTTGGCGGCGGCGAAGGCCACCCGGTTCGACGGTCCCTCGATGAAGGAGCCGAACGTGTAGCGCGGATCAAGCGGCGATCCCAGTACATTGTGGCGGAACTCGCTCTCGATCGGTGTGCCCGGACGCGGAGCCGGTGCACGCTCCACCCGGCCGGGGCTTACGGTGCCGGCGGCAAGCGCCGTCTGCGTCTGCCGCGTCATCTTGCTGCGTGCAGGAACCACCTCCGGCTCGGCCTGGCTGCGTCCCTGACGGGTTGCCGTGCGCACGACGATGTCGATCTTGAGGAGATCGGGATCCTCCTGCTTCCACAGCTCGGAGATGAGGTCGAGATAGTGGCCGTTGATCCATGAGCGCAGGAACGCGGTGGGCACCGAGATGCGGACGATGCCCTTGGAAGCCTCCGCGACCTTCATGCGGCCAAACCAGCTCGAATAGACTTCGGTTCCCAGGCGCGCCTTCAACTGGGTCTTGACCCGGTCGAATTTCTGCTCCGCGTCGCTGGACACCGCCATGCCGTTTGCTCCGATCAAAGTTCCAGGAAATGGGAGGTCGCCCGTAAGCTCCCTTTCGATGCCGCTCTGCATGATCTTTTCCTTGTCTTTCCGTACCTGTTTTCCACCGGGGATGCGCCTCCTGCATCCGGTTCCCGGCGACCTAAGTCTTTGCTACGATGTCCGCTGCCGCCGCCGGCAGATGAACGTCGCCCATTATTCCAAAGGAACCGGTGCCGGCCCATGGAAGCCAGTCCGCGTTGGGTATGTCAGGGCAATACAACACCGTCCGGCGAAAGAGCGCCGGCACGCCGTCTACCTGCCATGTCTAGTTACGCCAGTCCCCTACCGTATCGAAAAAAGACAAACCAAACCCGTTCACGGACTTGATCCGCGTTGCAAATCCCACCAATTTAAGCTGGCCGATTCAGGCTGGGTTAAGGGCCAGAGCCCCGTCCCTTTCGATAGATCGACATTACCGAAATCGCTGTGGATAGGGCAAGGCCACGTCTAACGGATTTTTAAGGAATCTGGTTACCGGAGGCGGGTTCGAGTGGCGTGCCGCCACGGCACATTTTAACAAAGCCATTGTGATTCAAACTCTTTTCCGGCGAATATGAAAAACCCGGCGCGGCGCGAAATATTCTGAAATAATTCGCTTGACAGCCACTTGTCCCCCATCGCTCCCGCTCGATGTGGACAAGCTGTGGATCACCATCTGTAAGTGACTGAAAAGTATACGCTATTTCTGATAGCTAAGAATCTTTAAGCCAGCCCTTTTCAAGCATGCCGACCAACAGCAGGCATGCATATGCCGGCAAAGTATTCCCAATCGTGAAATTCGCACAAGACGTCGTTTCCGGACATTCTTTTTAAGTGCTTGCCGGCAAACGAAAAAACCCGGCGCAAACGGCCGGGTTCGAAGAACGTCAGTCTAGGGAAGTAATGTCAGGCTGACAGAACCTTCACCCGTTGGGCCAATCGCGACACCTTGCGGGACGCCGTGTTCTTGTGGATCACGCCCTTGGTCGCGGCGCGCATCAATTCCGGCTCCGCGATCTTGAAGGCAGCCTGTGCGGCAGCCTTGTCACCGGAGGCAAGCGCCTCTTCGACCTGGCGGATATAGGTGCGCACGCGCGAGCGGCGGTTCTTGTTGATCGCCGCGCGGCGTACGATCTTGCGCGTTGCCTTTTTGGCCGAGGATGTATTGGCCATGATGCCTCTCTTCTGATCTGGTCGGCGCATGCGGGATGCCGCAGGGCGCAAAAAACAAACGGGCAGCCACGGGGCCGCCTCGGTTGGTGCGGCTTATAGTTCAGCTTTTCCGGCGCGTCAACGCTGCCTGGCCTTCTTTTTGGCGACCAACAGCCATCTTCTTCGCAGCTAAGGGACTGGCATCAGCGGTTGGTGAAATTCGGCTTCCGCTTCTCGGCGAAGGCCGCCATGCCTTCCTTCTGATCGTCCAGTGCAAACAGCGAGTGAAACAGTCGGCGCTCGAACCGCAATCCCTCGGCAAGCGTCGTCTCGAAGGCGCGGTTGACAGCCTCTTTTGCCATCATCACCGATGGCAGCGAGAAAGCGGCGATCTTGGCCGCCGCCTTCAGCGCCTCCTCGACAAGGTCACTGGCAGGCACGACCCGCGACACCAGGCCCGAGCGCTCGGCTTCGGCGGCATCCATCATCCGCCCGGTCAGGCACATGTCCATCGCCTTCGCCTTGCCGACGAAGCGGGTCAGCCGTTGCGACCCGCCCATACCTGGAATGACGCCGAGCGTGATCTCGGGCTGGCCGAACTTGGCGGTGTCGGCAGCGATGATGAAATCGCACATCATCGCCAGCTCGCAGCCGCCGCCGAGTGCATAGCCCGCCACCGCGGCGATGATCGGCTTTCGCGCCCGCGTAAGCTCTTCCCAGCCGACGAAGAAGTCTTGGGCGTAGGCGTCCGCATAGGAGATCGACTGCATCTCCTTGATGTCGGCGCCGGCGGCGAAAGCCTTTTCGGAACCGGTGATGACCATGGCGCCAATACCGGGATCGGCGCCGAAAGCGTTCACGGCTGCGACCAGTTCGGTCAGGATCTGGGAGTTCAGCGCGTTGAGCGCCTGCGGCCTGTTCAGCGTGATCAGTCCGACCTTGCCGTGCGTCTCGGTGATGATCGTGTCATAGGCCATGGCTGCTTCTCCTCGCTCGCGCTCGTCTAGAGCGGTTCATCGTTTCACGGAAACGCAGAACCGCTCTATCTCCTTGTCTTGACGCAATTCCGGACGGAAAACCGTTTCACACTTTTCCTGGAATTGCTCTAACTCACCGCTGACATGTCCGGCAATAGAAGGTCGATCGGCCGCTCTGCACGATCCGTTCGATGTGGCCGCTGCAGCCGGGCTTCGAGCAGGCTTCGCCTTCGCGGTCGTAGACGGCGAAGGAGTGCTGGAAATAGCCCAGTGATCCATCGGTCTGCATATAATCCCGCAGTGAGGACCCGCCGGCCGCGATTGCATCTGATATCACCGAACGAATGGCTTCGGCCAGGTGCTCGCTTTGGGCCTGGGCTTTCTTTCCGGGCCTGGCGATCGTGCCCGCCTCGCGCAGCGGCGACAGGCTGGCGCGCCACAGCGCCTCCGACACGTAGATGTTGCCGAGCCCGGCGATCAGCCTCTGGTCGAGAAGCGCTGCCTTCAGCGGTGATCGCCGCCCTTTCATCAATGAGGCAAGCAACGCGCCGTCCAGTGTGTTGCCCGTTGGCTCAACGCCTAACCCGGCCAGCATCGGATGGACGTCCGGCCCTTCCGCAAACAGCATGAAGCCGAAGCGGCGCGGATCATTGAAGATCACGCGGGATCGGGCGCCTGCCGGAGATACGACATGGAAGACGACGTGGTCGTGATTGGAACTCTTCGAGCGGTCGTGCTGGAAAACGCCGGGCATGTCGTTGCCGTCCGCCGTCTCGATGCGGAATGAGCCCGACATGCCGAGATGGCAGATCAGTACGGGACCGCCTTCCAGGTCCATCGTCAGATACTTGGCCCGGCGGCCGAGTGCCGTGATCGTCTTGCCGGTCAGCCGCTGCGAGAATTTCTCGGGAAATGGAAAGCGGAGATCCGGTCGGCGCGCCTCGACAAGCGCAATGGTGGCGCCTTCCAGAACCGGCTGCAGCCCGCGCCGGACCGTTTCGACCTCCGGCAATTCAGGCATGACCGCCAATCGCCGTATAGAAAGAAGTGCCGTAGCGGCCGTGCGCCAGCCCAAGATGCTCGGCCACGGTCTCACCGATGTCGGCGAATGTCGTTCTCAGCCCGATGTCGCCGCCCTTGAAACCCGGTCCGGTGCCGATCACCGGAATGCGCTCACGCGTATGATCGGTACCGCGCCAGGTCGGATCGTTGCCGTGATCGGCCGTCAGGATGAGAAGATCGCCCTGCCGCAGCCTTGCAAATGCCTCCGGCAGCCGCCGGTCGAAGGCCTCGAGCGCGGCTGCATAGCCTGCAACATCGCGGCGATGACCGAATTCGGTGTCGAAGTCGACGAAATTGGCGAAGACGAGGTCACCGTTGCCGGCATCATCCATCGCATCCAGCGCCTCGTCGAACATCGCCATGTTGCCCGCCGCCTTGCGTACTTGCGAAATTCCGCGATGGGCGAAGATGTCGCCGATCTTGCCGATGGCGATGACCCGGCTGCCACGCGCCGTCAGCCGGTCGAGCAGGGTCGGCTCCGGCGGGGGTACGGCGTAATCATGGCGGTTGTACGTCCGCTCGAAGGTGGCGGTGGTTTCGCCGACGAACGGCCGCGCGATCACCCGTCCGATCCTCAACGGGTCAACCAGCCTGCGCACCACCTTGCAGAATTCATAAAGCCGCTCGAGGCCGAAATGGACTTCATGCGCGGCGATCTGCAGGACCGAGTCGACCGACGTGTAGCAGATCGGCTTGCCGGTGCGGATGTGCTCCTCGCCGAAGCGCTCGATGATCTCGGTGCCCGGCGCATGACAATTGCCGAGGATCCCCGGCACCTTGCCCTCGCGGATGATCGCCTCGGTCAGTTCAGCCGGAAAGGCGGGAACCGTATCCGGGAAATAGCCCCAGTCGAGACGCACCGGCAGGCCGGCGATTTCCCAATGGCCCGACGGCGTGTCCTTGCCGCTCGAAACCTCCTGTGCGGCGCCGTGGAAGGCCGTGGCGAGCAGATCCGTCCCAGTGCTGGCAAAGCCCAGTCCCGTCGCGGTTTCGGCAGCCTTGCCAAGTCCGAGCGAGGCCATGTAGGGGACAAACAGCGGTCCACTGCGAAGCCCTTCGCGATCCGCCCGTCCTTCGGCACAAGCTTCTGCGATGTGCGCGAACGTGTTGGCGCCGGCGTCACCGTAGCGGTCGGCGTCGGCCGCGCCGCCGACGCCGAAGGAGTCCAAAACGAAAAGGAATGCGCGCGCCATCGAGTTGTTGCCAGTTTGAACGACCAGACATAGGGTTCCGCGACTTCATTGGCAATTCGGAAACCAAACGGCAACGGCTAATACATGTCGCCCAAAAGTTGATCTCGGTTTTGGGACAACGACATGCACAAACAAAGAATGCATGTCGCAACGATGTGCTGGGCATGGATTGAGAACAACAGACGGCGGTTCTGTCATGAGGCTGAAGACTTATGCCGCTCTTATGCTGGTGCAGGGCGCGCTCTGGTCCAATCCGGCGCATGCCGACTGGCGCGATGATATCGGCACGTTTCGCATCGGCATCGTTGCCGAGCCAGGCGCCGGCAACACCGTTCCAGGGCTGGCTGTGTTGACCGACGCCTACACCAAGGCCTTGGGCATGAAGGTCGAGTTTGTCGTTGCCCGCGACTATGCCGCGCTGATCGAGGCGCAGGCCAATGCCCGCATTCAATACGCGATCTATTCGGCGACCGCCTATGCGACGGCCTCGCAGCGCTGCGGATGTGTCGAGCCGCTTGTGGCTCCGGCCGATTCCGACGGCGCGATCGGCATCCGCTCCGTTCTGCTGACGCGGGACGGCAAGCTGCCTGACCTGGCGGCGATGGAGAGCCATCGCATTGCCATGGCGCCTTCGGACAGCGTCGGCGGCTCTCTCTTGCCATTGGCGGCGTTGGCGGCGGAAGGCCGCAAGATCGCGGAAGATGCACCGTTTCTGGTCCATGCCGACTCTGCCGAGGCGGCCGAAACGATGCTGGTCGAGGGCAAGGCCGATGGCCTGTTCGGCTGGGTGACGGCCGCGGCTGACGGCCAGCTGGAAGCATCGGGCACGCAGACAAGGCTCGAAGCGGCAGGGCTCTCAGTGACGGCACTTCGGGTCGTATGGACGTCGGGCCTGCTGAGATATGGCCCGCATGCGGTCCGCAGCGATCTCGACCCTGAAGCCAAGCGCCGGCTCACCGTGTTCCTCACCAACCTCAAGTCGACGACGCCAGACGTCTATGACCTCCTGGAAGCGAAGCATTCCGGCGGCTTCGCTACCGTCGCGCCAAAAGACTACGAGATGGCCGTTTCTATCGTGCGTTTCGTCTCGGGCGGTTCGCAACAATAGCGCAATTTTTTATCCGCAGTTGAGTGGCAACAGAGAGCGGGAGCGTTCCTGCGAACCGCCTGGCCGTCTCTGTTCAACAGTCGCCGCAAGGGATCGCCACGCTTCTGCGGGGGCGCAGATAGTAGGTTTCGCCCATGTTTATCGGGTTGAAAGCAGAGTTCATTGCAAGCTCGATGACCGGCGTGTAGCCGAGATTGCTTTCGACGCGGATGAGGAAGGTGCTGGCGATCTTGAGCGTTGCTGGAACCGTGGTTTCCGTGGTCGCCGCGGCGCCGGAGCTGGCGACGCCGGCGACCAACTTGCGTGACCATACCACCAGCGCCTTCGTCGCATCGGCCGAGACCTGTATTGCCGTGATGGTGATGCTCGGGGTCGAGCGACTGTAGGGCTGAAGGGTCACGCTGCCGATCTGCATGATGGCGTCGACATCCGCCTTGACGACGCTTGTTTGCTGGGTGACGAGATCGGCCACCATGCTGCCGATACGACTGACCTTCTTGCTGGTCTCGATGGCTTGTGATGCCTCCATGGTCACGAAATACATGATCAGCAGGATGGGCATGATCAAGGCGAATTCGACCGCGGCGATGCCGCGGCGGTCGGACCAGAATCGATTTGCTTTCCGCCAAACTCCTGCAGTCCTAAGATGTGCCCCCGCACGCATCATGCATATTACCCTTTTTCTTTTACTGCTCGCGCATCCACTTCGACTCAATTGTCGAACGGCTCGTTCTGCCAGGTCACCGATGCGTAGTGCAGTGTCTTGTTGCCGCCCATCGACTTAGCCAGCAGATCGGTCATGATCGGCCACTTGTAAAAGACCCGCAGCATGTTCTTTGACTCCGCCGCCCCCCGCGTAATGGAGAAGGGCACTTCGTCGGTGCCGTTCGTCAACTGGACATCGTTGGCCTTGATCTTGAAGCCGGCCAGCGACGCCGCGGCGAACGTCGTATATTGGCGAAGATCCACCATCAACTGAAGCTTGCAATCCTGGGCGACGATGATCTTCAGTTTGTCGCAGATCGTGGTCTTCAAACCGTCTTCGGTGACGTCGGCCACCTTTAACTGGCCGGTGCGCAACCGGCGCGCGACATCGTCGGTGATGTTGGCCATCACTTCCTGGCCGGCAAACGAGATGCAGCTTTCCAGAATGGCAAAGACAAGCAGTGCGAACGGGATTGCAAGGATTGCAAATTCGATAGCCGTGCTGCCGCGTCGGTCACGAAGGAAACGGGCAAAAAACCTTGGGCGCCTCGCCTTGTGGTCGCCTGCGCAGCCGAATTCCTTGCTCATGTCTGATCCTGCCGATCTCTATGCGGTCTCGGAAGGAGCATTAGCGCAAACCAATTGAGGTCCGGTTTGAATGATCGTTAAAGTCGGCGCTGGCCTCTTAACCTGCCGATAACCGGAACGGCATTCGACTGCGCCGTCCTACCGGCTGACGCTCATCTCCGCTTCGGAAGACTTCTCCGCATCGCTCTTGTAGGAGCTTTCGCAATAGGGCGTGCAGGACATCGTCTGTATTTCGGCGCGCCGATAGATACGCACGGACGAGGCGGCCTGCCGCACGACGGTAACCTGCTCGTCGACGATAGGGCTGCCGTCCGTATCGAGCACGACCAGATTGGTGACGCCGAAGCCTTTGCCGGTCAGCACGATCGTCGAAGCGTCCTGCACGGAAGCGTCGGCGATTGCCGGGTTACCGACCACGATGGTGTCGGCAGGACGCGACAGTTTGACGATCTTGGCCTGGTTCATCGTGACCTCGATGCCGGCGCCGGCCATGGCGGGCGCGACGAAGGTCGTGGCGGCAAGAAGCGCGGCAATCAGGATTGACGATCTCGGCTGGGCCATTGAGGCGCTCCACGCAAGCAGACTGATCAACGGAACATGAACGAGATTGGTGAACCAACGGTTAAGCGCGCGTAGTTGCCGCTTGTGCCAGGGCCGACAAGGCCGCCCGCGAGGTGTGGTCCGGTCGGGCCGCAAGCGCCACAAAACCAGGAAACGGACAGTTGGACGGCACTTAGCCTGGAGTTAACCACGCAATGTGTTCGAACCGGGAAAGGAATCGGTAAGGCTGTTTATTAAGCCGATCGAAAGAGCTTCTCCCTAGATTGGCAGCATCCGATCAACCATCACAGAAGTTGACGGAAGTGCTGTAACACGTGGAGTAGGAGCTCTCGAATGTCTAATCTCATCGCACGTTTTGTGAAGGATGAATCCGGCGCGACCGCTATCGAATATGGTCTGATCGCCGCTCTCATCGCGCTTGCCATCATCACCGGCGCCGGCGCTCTCGGCAATGCACTCAACTCCAAGTTCGTGGCTATCGGAAGCACCTTGAACGCCGCGCCTAGCGGCAGCTGATCGGCCTTATCGCCGAGCACTTGGATTGCGTTCTGGAAAGGGCCGCCGCGTGGCGGCCCTTTTCTATGCCGCTGCCAATATCAGTCGTCTTTTCGGTCCGGGCCTCATCAATCGTTAATCGAACATGCCTAGATTGAGCCCTGTGAAATCGGACAATAGGCATAGCGCCGATGCTTGAAGCCCTGATCTTTGTCGTTTTTCCGTTCTGTATGCTGTTTGCCGCGATCTCCGACATGCTGTCGATGACGATCGCCAATCGCGTGCCGGTGCTCCTTGTCGTTGTTTTCGCGCTGGTTGCGCCGCTGACGGGTATGGAATGGGCGGTCTATGGTGGACATTTCGCCGCCGGCGCCCTGGTCCTTGCCGTGACGTTCGGCCTGTTTGCAATGGGCGGCATGGGCGGCGGCGATGCCAAGCTTCTGGCTGCCACCGCGATGTGGATGGGTCTCAATGTCAATCTTGTCGAGTATCTTGTCGCCTCGACAATCATCGGCGGCCTGCTGACGCTCGCGATCATCCTCTACCGGAAGTCGCTGCTTGCGGCCGTTACCAGCCAAAATCCGTTTCTGCGCCATTTCGCCGACGAGGCAAAAGGTGTTCCTTACGGAGTCGCACTCGGCCTTGGCGGATTGCTGACCTATCCGGATTCGCCTTTGATGCTATGGGCGCTCACCAGGCTGGCGGCCTGAGCACGATCTTTATTTTGTTATCTGTCAGCATTGCCGCAACCGGTTCTCAACAGCGCCCGCCCGGTCATTTTGGCCGGCCAGGGCACATTCCAGCCAATTTGTGTAAACCTTAAATTAATCACGATCGTAAGTATTACATTAACCTTGTTTTGACGATTGCCGCTGCAAAGTCCGGCTTGGCTACGTGGTTTGCCAGGGCAAGGGTTCGGACAGATGCCAGCATCGCGATTGATAATTCTGAGCGTGGCAGTGGCCGCGGCGGGTGGTGCTGGCTATGTCGCGAAAAACATGGTGGCACCGCCGCCCCAGATCGTCGTCGATTCCGGCCCCCAGGCCCCGGCCGTGTCTCTGCAAGATGTGCTTGTGCTTTCGGGCGACGTTCCGATGGGCAGCCCGATCGAAAACAACATCGCCTGGCAATCCTGGCCCGCCGACGGCATCAACGCGAATTTCATCACCCGCACCGCCGAGCCCGAGGCGCTGGAAAAGCTGAAGGGCTCCATTGCCCGTGTGGCGATGTATGCCGGAGAACCTCTGCGGCGTTCCAAGCTGATCGGCGAGGGGCAAAGCTTCATGTCGTCGATCCTGCCTTCCGGCATGCGGGCGGTCGCTACGGCCATCTCGGCCGACACGTCGGCCGGTGGCTTCATTCTTCCGAACGATTTCGTCGATGTCATCATGACCCGCAGGGCCGATGCCGCCAGCGGTGCTGCCGGTTTCAACACCGAGACCATCCTCAAGAACATCCGTGTCCTGGCCATCGACCAGACCATTCAGGAGGATGAGGAAGGCAAGAAGACCAGGGTGGGCCAGACCGCCACGCTGGAACTGACGCCCAAGCAGGCAGAGATCATTGTCGTCGCCCAACAGATGGCGGATCGCCTGACCCTGGCGCTGCGGGCGGTCGCGGACACGCAGGAAAAGAATCTGGGTGAGGCCGACTATCTCGTTTCCGGCAATGGCCGCAGGGGAACGGTGAGGCTGATCAAGTCGGGCGAAGTTTCCGAAGTAGGGGCAAGGAAATGAGGCTAAATGGTAAACTGCCGGCAATTGTAGCCGCGGCATTCGGCCTGCTGCTCGTCGGAACGAATGTGCAAGGCAGCGTTGTCGAAGCAAAGAACGCGCAGGTCACGGCATCGACGGCCACCCAGCGCGTCAAGCTCGGTCTCAACAAGTCGGTGGTCATCGACCTGCCGAGCGATGCCTACGACATTCTCGTCGCCAACCCGGCGGTGGCCGATGCGGTGACACGCACCGCAAGGCGCATCTACCTGTTCGGCAAGGCGGTCGGCGAGACGAACATCTTTGTCTTCGGCCCGAACGGCGAGCAGATCGTCAGTCTGGATCTGGCGGTCGAACGCGACGTTGCCGGCCTCGAGGACTATATCAGGCGCTTCATTCCGACGTCGACCATCAAGGTGGAACTGCTGAATGACAACGTCGTCCTGACAGGGACGGTCGACACGCCGCTGGACGCAAAACGCGCGGTCGACCTAGCGACGATTTTCGTCTCGGGTGGTGAAGCAACGACAGGACAATATTCGCAGACCGCGGCCGGCGGTTCGTCCCAGAGCGGTGTGGACATCAACAACCCGGACCAGGAGCGTCGCACCAGCAAGATCGTCAACCTGCTTCAGATCATCGGTGACGACCAGGTCACGCTGAAAGTCACCGTCGCCGAAGTCAGCCGCTCGGTGATGAAGCAGCTCGGCGTCAACATGGTCGGCAGCGGCAGCTCCAACGGCATTTCCTATAGCGCGGCGAGTTCGCCTGCTTTCGGGTTGGGTAAGCCGATTTCGACAACGTCCGGTTTGTTGCTGGGGGACGGACTCGGAAACGGCCTCCAAGCCTACATCAATGCGATGGAGCAAAGCGGCGTGATGAAGACGCTGGCTGAACCGACCCTCACCGCCGTATCGGGCGAAAAGGCGACATTCAAGGTGGGCGGCGAGTACAATCTGGCCACCGGCCGCTCGAGCAACGTGTCGACCGACAACCAGACCGGCCTGACCACATACACGTTTGACAAGATCGAATACGGCATTGGCCTCGAGTTCCAGCCGGTTGTGTTATCGGCGGGGCGCATAAGTCTCAAGATCAGAACATCTGTTTCGGAGCCGACCACGGATGGTGCCCCGACCCTCGAAGGTGGGGGTGCTCAACCCGGCATGACGATATTGTCGATCCGCAAGAGGCTTGCCGATACCACTGTCGAATTGCCTTCGGGAGGGTCGATGATGATCGCCGGCCTTGTTCGCGACGACGTTCGCCAGGCCATCTCGGGCCTGCCTGGTCTGGCCAAGATCCCGGTGCTCGGCTCGCTCTTCCGCAGCAGGGACTTCGTGCGCAACGAGACCGAACTGGTCATCATCATCACGCCCTATCTGGTGAAGCCGGTGGCGCGCAACGACCTTGCCAAGCCGGACGACAATTTCAATGCCGCCAGCGATGGCGCCGGCATGTTCCTTGGCCGGGTCAATCGCGTCTACGGCACCATGCAGACCGACAAGCCCAACGGCCGCTACCACGGCGTTGTCGGCTTCATCTACAAGTGAGCGGGGAAGCGGACATGTCTCAGTCAGCATTGAAGGCAAGCACCATCGCCACCACGATGCGCCTTGGTCGCTCGCGGGTCTGCCGGCGAGCCGTTCCGGTGCTGGCGGTTGCAGTGGCGGCGTTGCTGGCCGGCTGCGCCCAGCGCGACAGCATCACGGTCGGCGCCATTCCGGATGACTATCGCACCAACCATCCGATCGTGATCGCGGAGAAGAACCAGAAGGTCGACCTGCCTGTTGGCGCCGGTGACCGCGGCATGACCGGCGCGCAGCGCGATACGCTTCTTGGTTTCCTCGACGGCTATGACAAGAGCGCCGCTCCGACCCTGACGATCCAGATCCCAAGCGGATCGGCCAACGAGGTTGCCGCGACGGCGGCCGCCCGCGATTTCGGCCGGCTCGCGATCGCCGCCGGCGTCAAGCGCAACCGGATCGTCGTCACCTCCTATCAAGCCGCCTCGAGCGAGGTATCCTCGCCGGTTCGTGTCGCCTTTGTCTCGGTGAGGGCCCAGACCGACAAATGCGGACGCTGGCCCGAGGACCTCGTCGATACCTCGGAAAACAAGCACTATGCCGACTTCGGCTGCTCCTATCAGAACAATCTTGCTGCCCAGATGGCCAACCCGAACGACCTGCTCGGTCCGCGCAAGTCGACCACCATTGATGCTGAGAATCGCGGCGCGGTGATCGATGTCTACCGTCAGAGAGGCATCTCGGATGAGTTCCTCGGCAATTCGGAAGTGACGTACTGAGTCGCCAGTCTCGGATAGAACAGGCTACGGGAAAGAGTATGACGATGAGCAACCTTGCCTACGACGCCCCGGTGGATGGCAGCGATACCTCGCAGCAGGACATCGCCGCGATGCAGGCATTGCGGCCGATCCCGCGCATCTCGATCCAGGCATTCTGCGAGACCGAGGGCGTAGCCAATCCGGTCGAACGGGCCGGCGAGGACCGCCGCATGACGAAGGCGCATCTCAAGGTCCATATGGGTGGCGTCCCCACCGCCATCGAATTCTACCAATCGGCGCCAACGCCCAACCTGATCCTGCTGGAATCGCGCAGCGAGCCGAAGCAATTGCTGGAGCAACTCGCCCAGCTCTCGGAATATTGCGATCCGACTTCGAAGGTGGTGGTGATCGGCCATTATAATGATGTCGGTCTCTACCGCGAGCTCATCCGCAACGGCATTTCCGAATATGTGATTGCACCGGTGTCGATGGCTGACATCGTCAGTGTGGTGTCGTCGATTTTCATCGATCCGGAAGCCGAGCCGCTCGGCCGTTCGATCGCCTTTGTCGGCGCAAAGGGTGGTGTCGGCTCCTCGACGATTGCCCACAATGTGGCTTGGGCGATGTCCTCCCTGTTCAAATCCGAGGTGGTCGTCGCCGATCTCGATCTCGCTTTCGGCACGGCCAACATCAATTTCGACCAGGACCCGGCGCAAGGCATCGCCGAGGCGGTGTTTTCGCCGGAGCGCATCGATGAAGTCTATCTCGACCGGCTGCTGACCCAGTGCGCCGAGCATTTGTCGCTGCTGGCAGCACCTTCGACGCTTGAACGGGTCTATGACTTCGATCCCGAGGCCTTCGCCCAGCTCATCGACACCGCCCAGCGCAGCGTGCCGCTTTTGGTGCTCGATGTTCCCCATATCTGGACGGGTTGGACCAAGAACACCCTGGTCAAGGCCGACGAGATCGTCATCACGGCGACACCGGAACTGGCCAATCTGCGCAACACCAAGAACCTCGTCGACATGCTCAAACGGCTTCGTCCCAATGACCCGCCGCCGAAGCTGATCATCAACCAGGCTGGCGTCCCGAAGCGCCCGGAGATTTCGGCGTCCGACTTCGCCGAGCCGCTCGGCCTGCCGCCAATGTCGGTCATTGGTTTTGATCCGTTGCTGTTCGGCAATGCCGCCAACAACGGACGCATGCTTGGCGAAATGGATGCCAAGAACCCGGTTGTCGCAATGATCAACGAAATCGCGCATGTGCTGACCGGGCGCAGTGAAATCAAGACCAAGAAGAAGGCCGGGCTTGGCAACCTGCTCGGCAAGCTCTCGCGCAACAAGAAGTGACGCTTCAGCAGTGGAATCGGTAGTCGATCATGTTTGGTAAAAGAGGCAGCGACGACGGCAACCGGTTCACGCCGGAATTTCGCCAGCCAGCACCGGCGCCTGTTGCACCGCCGGCTGCAAGTCCTGTGGACACGGCGGTTCTGACCCGGCCTGCGGCCGCGCCAAGCGCACCTGTCGCGCCGCCGGCGCGCCGCGCGGTCGAGGCACCGCCATTGGCGCCCGAACCGAAGCGGGCACAGCGCGAAAAGAGCGAAACCTATTACGACACCAAGAGCCAGGTTTTCTCCGCACTCATCGACACGATAGATCTGTCGCAGCTCGCCAAGCTTGATCCTGAAAGCGCACGCGAGGAAATCCGCGACATCGTCAACGACATCATCGCGATCAAGAATTTCGCGATGACGATTGCCGAGCAGGAAGAATTGCTTGAGGACATCTGCAACGATGTGCTCGGCTATGGGCCGCTCGAACCACTGCTCGCCCGCGACGACATCGCCGACATCATGGTCAACGGCTCCAAGAACGTCTACATCGAAGTCAACGGCAAGGTCGAACAGACTGGCATCCGCTTCCGTGATAACCAGCAGCTCCTCAACATCTGCCAGCGCATCGTCAGCCAGGTTGGCCGCCGTGTCGACGAATCCAGCCCGATCTGCGACGCGCGTCTTCCCGACGGCTCCCGCGTCAACGTCATCGCGCCGCCGCTCTCCATCGACGGCGCCACGCTCACCATCCGCAAATTCAAGAAGGACAAGCTGACGCTTGATCAGCTGGTCAAGTTCGGCGCCATCTCCCCGCAGGGCGCCGAAGTTCTCAAGATCATCAGCCGTGTTCGCTGCAACATCGTCATCTCGGGCGGTACCGGCTCGGGCAAGACGACGCTGCTCAACTGCCTGACCAACTATATCGATCGCGAGGAGCGCGTCATCACCTGCGAGGACTCGGCCGAGCTGCAATTGCAGCAGCCGCATGTGGTGCGTCTCGAGACCCGCCCGCCCAATCTGGAGGGCGAGGGTGAGGTGACGATGCGCGACCTGGTCAAGAACTGCCTGCGCATGCGGCCCGAGCGCATCATCGTCGGCGAAGTGCGCGGACCCGAAGTGTTCGACCTTCTGCAGGCGATGAACACCGGCCATGACGGCTCGATGGGAACGATCCACTCGAACAGCCCGCGCGAATGCCTGAACCGTATCGAATCCATGATCGCCATGGGCGGTTACTCGCTGCCGCAGAAGACAGTGCGCGAAATCGTCGTCGGTTCCATCGACGTGATCATCCAGGCGGCGCGCCTGCGCGATGGATCGCGTCGCATCACCCACATCACCGAGGTGATCGGAATGGAGGGCGACGTCATCATCACGCAGGATATCGTCCTCTACAACATCAAGGGCGAGGACGCCAATGGCAGGCTGCTGGGAGAGCATGTGTCGACCGGCATCGGTCGTCCGCATTTCTGGGACCGGGCCCGCTACTATGGCGAGGAGCAGCGCCTCGCCATAGCGCTCGAGGCGATGGAGAAACGCGCTGACTGACGCATCTTGGGGCGTAAGGGTTCGGGCCAATGTTTGGAATTGACGGCACAGTACTGGCGTTTGTCGTGCTCGCCGGCTTCAGCGCCGGCGCCGTCGCCTATGCATTCCTGTTCACCCGGATCAGCAACGAGAAACAGGTTGGCAAGCGGCTCGAAACGATCAGGACCGCCGAGACGGATCGCTCCGTCGTCAAGGCCTCGCGCGATCGCGTGGCGGAAGCCGTCAAGCGGCGCAAATCGGTTCAGGATTCGCTCAACGAGCTCGACGCAAAGCAGAAAACCAAGGACAGCACCGTCAAGAAACCGCCGCTGAAAGCCCAACTCCGCCAAGCCGGCCTGAAGACCACCGTCGAGCGCTTCTACATATATTCCGCCGTATGCGGCCTCGTTTTGACGATGGTCGCCTTTGTGGCCGGAGCGCCGATGTTCGCCTTGCCTGGCGTGCTGCTGGCCGGGGCGCTGGGCTTGCCGCGCTGGTTCGTCTCGTTTCGTCGCGCCCGCCGGGTCAAGGCATTCCTCAACGAATTTCCAAACGCGCTCGACATCATCGTGCGTGCTGTCAAATCCGGCCTGCCGCTGAACGACGCCGTACGAATGATCGCCAACGAATCGCCCGAACCCGTGAAGACCGAGTTCCGCCGCATCGTCGATTCACAGCAGATGGGCCTCTCGATCCCCGATGCGACCTTGCGCATGCCCGAAACCATGCCTTGTACCGAAGCAAGCTTCTTCGGCATCGTCATCCAGATTCAGTCGCAGGCTGGCGGCAATCTTTCCGAGGCGCTGGGCAATCTTTCGCGCGTGCTTCGCGACCGCAAGAAGATGAAAGCCAAGGTCGCGGCCTTGTCGATGGAAGCGAAGGCGTCCGCCGCGATCATCGGTGCGCTGCCCTTCATCGTCGCCTTTCTCGTCTACCTGTCGAGCCCGGCCTACCTGATGCCGCTTTTCAACACCAGCGTCGGAAATCTGATCCTTGGTTGCTCGGCGGTTTGGATGTCGATCGGCATCCTGGTGATGCGCAAGATGATGAACTTCGATGTCTAGGATGCTGGCATGACCGATCAAGTCATCAAATCCCTGACGGATCCGAGCTTCCTGATCGCGCTGCTGGTCGGAATAGCGGTGTTTGCGACCGTCTTCACCTTGCTGCCGGCGTTTGGTGGAAACCAGCTCAAGGCACGCATGAAAACCGTTGCGCTGGAACGCGACGAATTGCGTGCCAAACAGCGCGCCCGGCTTGCCGTCGAGGCGGATCGCCGTCGCAAGGGCCTGCGCGAGGAGCAGTCGGTTGGCATGCGCAACATTGTCGACCGGCTGGATCTGAAGCGTGCACTCGCCGATGAGGGCACGTTGCAGAAACTAAAAGTGGCCGGGTTTCGCGGACAGAATCCGCTGACGCGGTTTCTTTTCTTCCGCCTCGTGCTTCCTTTTGCCGGCTTCGCCCTGGCCGCAATCTACATCTTCGTGCTCGGAGCATTGCCCGACAAGCCATTGGTCATCAGGCTGTTCGTCTGCATCCTCGTTGCTTATGGCGGCTTCTACGCTCCGGTCGTCTATGTGAACAACCGCGCCACCAAGCGCAAGCAGTCGATCCAGATGGCATGGCCGGATGCGCTCGATCTGATGCTGATCTGCGTCGAATCGGGCATGTCGGTGGAAGCCGCGCTGCGCAAGGTCGCCGACGAGATCGGCGCGCAATCGGTGGCGCTGGCGGAAGAATTCATCCTCACCAACGCCGAGCTTTCCTATCTGCAGGAACGCAAGCAGGCCTACGAGAACCTGGCAAGCCGCACCGGCCTGGATTCGGTCAAGTCGGTGTCGCAGGCACTTGTCCAGGCAGAGCGCTACGGCACGCCGGTGGCGCATGCACTGCGCGTGCTTGCCGCCGAAAGCCGCGACATGCGCATGAATGCGGCCGAGAAGAAGGCCGCCGCCTTGCCGCCAAAGCTCACCGTGCCGATGATCCTGTTTTTCCTGCCGGTGCTTTTCGCCATCATTCTCGGCCCCGCCGGCATTCAGGTCAGCCAGCGCGGTATCTTCGGCGATCATCCGGCACCGGCATCAGCCCAGTAGCGGCGAAGCAAATCCCTGCACGACATGTGAAGAAGCCGCGCTGCATTGCAGCGCGGCTTCTTCATTGATGGTCGTTACAAAGATCGTCGCCTCAGTTGGTCGCCGGTTTTGACTTGTCCTGATCCTTGAGCTGGCTCCAGGCATTCTGCTGGGCCAGCATCTGCCTGAGATAGGCGACATTTGCCTGCGCCTGTTCGGGCGAGAGTTCCTGTGAGGCGATCTTCTCGGCTTCGTCGAAACGGCCTTGCAGGCCGACGATCAGCGCCAGGTTCTGGCGGACCCGGCTGTCCGCATTCGGCTGCTGCGCGGCCGAGCGCATATAGGTCTCGGCTGTGCGCAGGTCACCTTCCAGCACATAGGACATGCCAAGATTGGAGAGCACGGAAGGCTCGTTCGGCTTGAGGTCGAGTGCCTTGCGGTAAAGCTGGCGCGCATCGTCCTTCTGACCGGTCTGGTCGAGAATGGCCGCTTCGGCCGACACCAGCTTCCAGTCGGGATATTCCGGCGTCTGAGCGCGGCGCACGGCGTCGAGTGCCGCCTCGAACTGGCCATTGGCGGCCAGCGCCTTGCCATAGGAGGCAAGCACGTCGCGATCCTTCGGCAGAGCGATGGCGAGCTTGCGCATCACGGCCAGCGACTGGTCGGCGTCGCCGTCCATCTGCAATGCCGCCGCATAATTTGTCGCTATCCGTTTGTCGGCGGGGTTCCTGGCGTAGGATTGACCAAGTGCACCGGTGGCATTGTGCAGTTCTCCCGCCGACATGCTTTCCAGCGGTTTGCCACTGGTGCGTCCGATCGAGCCGGTGGAAAGCTTGTCGGTTCCGCAACCGGCGACACCGGCTGCGAGCGACAGCATGAGGGCCGTGGTGATGAGCCGTTTTCCCCTGGCATTGATCCTGCGGTCGGTCGGCATCGGCACCTGGGCCTCCATTCATGCGCGGCCATTGCGTGGCCGTCTTCCCTCCCGCAGAAATATTCTGTTAACCCTAACGGACGGTTAAGAACGCCGACTCGGGGCGCCGCACGGAGAACATCGAATGCCTGTCGAACTCGTCGAGAAGAAACTGCCGGGCGCGCTGCCGGTTCATCTGGTCGCCAGGGACGGTCTGGACGCAGCCGGTCTTGCGCCGGCCGCTGTCGCCTGGGGCAGAGCCAACGGCTTTTCCGGCGAGGCAGGCCGGACGCTGGTCGTGCCCGGCGAAAACGGAGCGCTCGGCGGCGCCTTGTTCGGTATCGGCGACGGCGAAGGCGCACTCGCCCTCGGCGCATTGTCGAAAGCCTTGCCGGAGGGCGACTGGCATTTCGCCTCGGCGCCGGCCGAGCCCGAACTCGCAGCAATCGCGCTGGTGCTCGGCGGCTACGTCTTCACCCGTTATGGCAAGAAGTCAGGCAAGGCGCTGCGCTTCGGCCTGCCGGCCGGCGTCGATGCCGGACGCGTTCGCCGCATTGCCGACGGCGTCTTCCTGACCCGCGATCTGGTCAATACGCCGACCAGCGATATGGGCCCGGAAGAGCTGGAGAAGGCAGTGCGAACCCTTGCCGGCAGGCACAAGGCCGAAGTCTCGGTGGTGAAGGGCGACGATCTCCTCAAGCAGAATTTCCCGATGATCCATGCCGTCGGCCGCGCGTCGGCCGGCGCGCCGCGCCTGATCGACATGAGATGGGGGCGACAAGGTGCGCCGAAGGTGACGCTCGTCGGCAAGGGGGTCTGTTTCGACACTGGCGGTCTCGACATCAAGCCATCGTCCGGCATGTTGCTGATGAAGAAGGACATGGGCGGTGCCGCCAATGTGCTTGGCCTGGCCTCGATGATCATGGCAGCCGGGCTGAACGTACGGCTGCGCGTGCTCATTCCCGCAGTTGAGAATTCGATTGCCGGCAACGCTTTCCGGCCCGGCGACGTGCTGACGAGCCGCAAGGGCATGTCAGTCGAGATTGGCAACACGGATGCCGAGGGGCGGCTGGTGCTGGCCGATGCGCTGGCGCTGGCCGACGAGGAGGAGCCGCAGCTTCTGATCGACATGGCGACGCTGACCGGAGCTGCCCGTGTCGCGCTCGGCCCTGATCTGCCACCGTTCTATACCGGCGACGAGGCGCTGGCATCCGACCTGGCGGCGGCTTCCGTCGCGGCCGAGGATCCGCTGTGGCGCATGCCGTTGTGGCGGCCCTACGATGCAAAATTGGCATCGAAGATCGCCGACATCAACAATGTCACCACGGACGGTTTCGCCGGCTCGATCACGGCGGCACTGTTCCTGAAGCGCTTTGTCGAAAAGACCGCGGGCTGGGCGCATTTTGACATCTTCGCCTGGAACCCCGCCGATCGCCCGCATGGTCCCGCCGGCGGCGAGGCGCAAGGCATCCGCGCGCTGGAACGGATCATCTTGAAACGCTTTGGCTAACCATGATCCTGAAAAGTGGGAACCGGTTTTCTCGGACAAACGGAAACCGTTTGTCCAGAGATCATGTTCAACAAGAAGGTTAGCGACTGAAACGGAACCGAAACAATTTGCCGTCATGCTGGCGCGATGTCGATTGCGATGCGCCCGAGCCAGGCCTTGCGACTGTGGCAGCAAGTAATGCTGTCGCAGGTGCGCGACGACGCGCCCGATCTGACCATGCGCCAGACGGCGATCCTGTTCACCATCTATCTCGATCCGCCGCCGCACACGGTGCGCGGGCTCGCCGCCCGCCTCAATGTCACCAAGCCGGTGATCACCCGCGCGCTTGACACGATGGGGGCATTGAAGCTGGTGTCGCGGCATCGCGATGAGCTCGACAAGCGCAATGTGCTGATCAGGCGCACGGTCGAGGGCGCGCTCTTTGTCGAGCGCTTCGGCGATGGTATCATCGTCAAAGCCCACGAACTGCCAATCTAAAGCATGATCCCGAAAAGTGGGAACCGGTTTTCGGAAAAGATCATGCTCAAACAAGTCAATCTTGACCGAGTTACCGATTTGACTGCCAGGGATGCCCGCCTTCATGCCTTCCGTTCCGACCTTGCCGATGCCAGGCTGAAGGGCGAGGTCGCCGCCGACCGCTTCGTCGCCGGCCGGCCGGCGCGGATCACCGCGTCCGTGGCCGATATGCGCAAGGCGCCGCGGCCGGATGCCGGCATCAACACGCAACTTCTGTTCGGCGACGATGTCCTCGTCTTCGAGGTCGCTGAGGGCTGGGCCTGGGTCCAGGCCGAACGCGACGGCTATGTCGGCTATGTCGTCGACACGATGCTGGGCGGGCGGGATCTTTCGCCCACGCACATTGTTTGCGTGCCGCGCACCTTCCTCTACCCCGGGCCGGATCTGCGCTTTCCCATCGCCGGACAATTGTCGATGGGATCGACAGTGACGGTGACGGATGCCGCCGAGACGCGAGGCACGCACTATGCCGTCCTGCCATCCGGCGAGGCGATCATCGCTGGTCATCTGCGGCCGCTCGGTGAAGCAGCCTCCGACTATGTCGCGGTTGCCGAGACGTTTCTTGGAACACCTTATCTCTGGGGCGGCACTTCCGGCTTCGGCATCGACTGTTCGGGCCTGGTGCAACTGGCGATGCGCATGGCCGGAAGCAACGTGCTGCGCGATTCCGACATGCAGGCGGCGACGCTTGGCGATCCGCTCGAGCCGGGTCCTGATTTCTCAGGGCTGCGGCGCGGCGATCTGGTGTTCTGGAAGGGCCATGTCGCCGTCATGACCGACGCCGATACGATGATCCACGCCAACGGCCACACCATGCTGGTGTCACGCGAAGGGTTGAAGGACGCCGTCGCCCGCATCGGCTACCTCTATGGCGGCCCAACAGGGTTTCGGCGGCCTTAGGGAAAGAACGATCCCCTTTTGTTCCGATTCTTCTTGGCGATTGACTGCCGTCGCGCTACCTCTGACGCGTGACAGAGCAGCCGCGCCTTGCCGAACAGAATGCCACCGTGGCCCTGCCCGAACCGTTCATCAGATGGTTTGGCGAAAAGGGCTGGTCGCCGCGCGCCCATCAGATTGAACTTCTGGCGAAAGCCCAGGCCGGACAGTCGGTCCTGCTGATCGCGCCGACCGGCGCCGGCAAGACGCTGGCCGGCTTCCTGCCCTCGCTGACCGAATTGGCCAACCGGCCAAAGAGAAAGCCAGGCCAGGCGCATCGCGGCATCCACACGCTCTACATCTCGCCGCTGAAGGCGTTGGCCGTCGATATCGAACGCAATCTCGGCAAGCCGGTGGAGGAGATCGGCCTGCCTGTTACCATCGAAACGCGCACCGGCGACACGCCGGCGCACAAGCGCCAGCGCCAGAAGCTGGTGCCGCCCGACATCCTGCTGACCACGCCCGAGCAACTGGCGCTGCTGATCGCAGCGCCCGACGCCAGGCGTTTCTTCGAGGATCTGCGCTATGTCGTGCTCGACGAGTTGCACTCGCTGGTGACGTCGAAGCGCGGGCATCTGCTGGCGCTCGGTCTGGCGCGGCTGCGCAGCTATGTGCCTGGCTTGCAGACGATCGGGTTGTCGGCGACAGTGGCCGAGCCGGATGAATTGCGGCGTTGGCTGGTCGGCCAAAACCCGCCGAGAGGTTCGAAAAGTCCCGGCATGGCCGAACTGATCGTCGTCACTGGCGGTGCGAAGCCCGAAATCTCCATCCTCGATTCGGAAGAGCGCGTGCCGTGGGCGGGACACTCGGCGCGCTACGCGACGCCCGAGATTTACCGCGAGATCAAGCGCCACAAGACGACCCTGCTGTTCGTCAACACCCGCAGCCAGGCGGAGCTGCTGTTCCAGGAACTGTGGCGGGTCAACGAAGACACCTTGCCGATCGCACTGCATCACGGCTCGCTCGACGTCGCCCAGCGCCGGCGCGTCGAAAAGGCGATGGGCGAGAATGCGCTGCGCGCCATTGTCGCCACCTCGACGCTCGACCTGGGCATCGACTGGGGCGATGTCGATCTGGTCGTGCATGTCGGCGCACCGAAGGGGGCCAGCCGGCTGGCGCAGCGCATCGGCCGCGCCAACCACCGTATGGACGAGCCATCCAAGGCGATCCTCATCCCGGCCAACCGCTTCGAGGTACTGGAATGCAGGGCAGCACTCGACGCAAATTATCTCGGCGCCCAGGACACGCCGCCGCTGATCAATGGTGGGCTCGACGTGCTGGCCCAGCATGTGCTGGGCTGCGCCTGCGGCGCGCCGTTTCGTGCCGATGACCTGTTCGAGGAAATGCGAACGGCAGCGCCCTATGCCAATCTCGACCGGCCGACATTCGACCGCGTCATCGATTTCGTCGCCACCGGCGGCTATGCGCTGAAGAATTACGAGCGCTACGCCCGCATCCGCCTGAACAAGGACGGGTTCTGGCGGGTGACCAATCCGCGCGTCGCCCAGCAATACCGGCTGAATGTCGGCACCATCATCGAGGTGCCGGCGCTCAATGTGCGCTATATCAAGGCCGGCAGCAAAGGCGCGGCTTCACGCGGCGGCAGGGTTCTCGGCAAGATCGAGGAGGCCTTCCTCGAAACGCTGACGCATGGCGACACGTTCATGTTTGCCGGCAAAGTGTTGCGCTTCGAGGGCATTCGCGAGAGTGAGTGTTTCGTGTCGAACGCGCCCGGCAGCGATGCCAAGGTGCCCTATTATGGCGGCGGCAAGTTTCCGCTGTCGACATACCTCGCCGAACAGGTCCGCATCATGCTGGACGATCCGCAGCGATGGAAAAAGCTGCCGGAGCAGGTGGCCGACTGGCTGCGGTTCCAGGCCGACAAATCGGTGCTGCCCAAACGCGATGACCTGCTGATCGAGACCTTTCCGCGCGGCAACCGTCACTATCTGGTAGCCTATCCGTTCGAGGGCAGGCTGGCACACCAGACTCTCGGCATGCTGCTCACCCGCCGCTTGGATAGGGCGGGAGCCAGGCCGCTCGGCTTTGTCGCCACCGACTATGCCTTGGCCATATGGTCGCTGGGCGACATGGGCGCGATGTTCAAAGCCAGGAAACCATCGCTGAGTGCACTTTTCGACCAGGACATGCTGGGTGACGACCTCGAAGCCTGGTTGGCCGACAGCTGGCTCCTCAAGCGCACCTTTCGCAACTGTGCGCTGATTTCGGGGCTGATCGAGAAGCGTCACCCGGGTCAGGAGAAAAGTGGCCGCCAAGTCACTGTGTCGACAGACCTCATCTACGATGTGCTGCGCAGCCATGAGCCGGACCATATCCTGCTGCAGGCGACGCGCGCCGATGCGGCAACCGGTCTGCTCGATGTCAGCAGACTTGCCGACATGCTCTCGCGCATCCAGGGTCGAATCGTGCATAAGGCACTCGAACAGATTTCGCCGCTTGCCGTGCCGATCATGCTCGAAATCGGCAAGATGCCGGTGAACGGCGACGCCGATGAAACGCTGCTGATGGACGCGGCGACGCTGGTCGAGGAGGCCATGGGCCCAGAAATGACTGAGGAATGAATTTTTCGCTGGCGCGCACATCGCTGATCGCCGAGGCAGACCTTGTCGGCATCGCCGGCGAGCGCGCGGTCTGCGATCCGCGTGGTGTGCTCTATTTTCCGGATCTGCGGCTGCTGGCCGTGTCCGACCTGCATCTCGAAAAGGGTTCGTCGCTGGCCAGGCGCGGCACGCTGATCCCGCCTTACGACACCGGCGCGACCTTGCTGCGATTGCAAGCTGTCATCGCCGATTACCAGCCGTCGATCGTCATCAGTCTGGGCGACAGTTTTCATGATGGCGGCGGCGCCGAGCGCATGCATGCGAGTTTTCGCGAGCGCCTGGAGGCGCTGATGGCAGGCCGCGACTGGTTCTGGGTCGCCGGCAATCACGATCCGGAAGCACCCGCCGATCTGCCCGGCGAGACGGTGCGTGAACTTGCCATCGGTTCGCTGCTGTTCCGGCATGAGCCATCGAGGCAGCGCGTCGAAGGCGAAATAGCGGGCCATCTGCATCCTTGCGCCCGCATCGTCCAGCGTGGCCGCTCGGTGCGGCGGCGCTGCTTTGCCGGCGACGGCGGCCGCATGATCATGCCCGCCTTCGGCGCCTACACCGGCTCGCTCAACGTGCTCGACCGTGCCTATGCCGGGCTGTTCCGGTTGGACACGCTGATGGCTTATATGCTTGGCGCGGACCGTATCTTCGCCATTTCGCGCTCGATGCTCAGGCCCGGCTGAAACAGTCCTATCTGCCGTAATAGAGCGTCACCGTGTGCTTCGCCTCGGCGAAGAACAGCCAGCGTTCGACCAGCATACCTGCGAACTGAACGATGCCGGCGAGCACCGACGGCAGCGCCGCGAAGGGCCACGGCAAGGCAAATGCAGCGGCGAGCAGCAGGACGGGCAGGGCGAAGGCCAGCAATTGCGTGATCCGGCGCAGCCGCGCGCTGTGCTTGCGTGCGATGCGGAAACCCATTTCCTTGAGCAGATAGTTTTCCTCGGTATGCGGCCATTCCAGCGACCGTACCGTGCCGCCCGCCAACCCGGTCGCGGTGTTGGCGGTGGTCGGGATTTCCAGCCGGTCATTGTATCGCCAGGTCGCCAGCTTCCAAGCCCAGCCGAGCAAAGTAAGCAGCAAGCAAGCCGCCAGAAGCATCTTCGAACCGAAGGCAAAACCTTGCAGCAGCGCATTCAGAATCATGCTGCCGGTCATCGCCGAAAAGATCAGGTAAGCCGGCAGCGTGTAGCGGCTGTGCCACTGCGCGATCGGTTTCAGGGAGGCGTAGATCATGCCCGTGGTGCAGACGGTGACGACCGCACCACAGGCCGTCAGCAATCCGGCCACAGCCACCCAGCCGCCGCTGCGGCCAAAGAACACCCAGCCGATGCCGAACAGTCCAGCCGGGATAAAAGTAGTGACCGCAGCAACACCCTCGCGCGACAGCCATGAGCTGCGCCACTGCGAGAACGCCCGCCAGGCGCGTTCGGGGCGGCCGAGGTGACCCGTCGACGACAACAATCCGGCCACGATCAGGCCGAGCGCCAAGCCCATTCCAATCAGGCCCAGCCAGAAATCAGGCGGGATGATCTGGAATCCTCCAAGCGCCCCGAGCAGCGCCAGCAGACCATAGCCGGCACCGGTGGCGGTGGTGAAGAAGACGACGGAGAAGGCTGGATGCATGGCTAGTTCGAAAGCATGCGGTCGACCCAGCCCAGGAAGCCGCCTTCAGCCTTGACCGGCTCGAGCGCCGGGGCGGGAACCGAAGCGGCGCGCTTGGTGTGGGCGCGTGGCGGCAGGTACTTGTTGGTCGGGCGATAGCCGAGTTCCGGCATCAGGTCGACGCCGCCACGCTCGGCCACAAGTTGCGAGACAGCCGACTGAGGATCGCCGAGATCGCCGAAATGGCGGGCACTGGTCGGGCAAGCGGCGACGCAGGCCGGCACGCGGTCTTCCTCGGCCAGATTGTCATTGTAGATGCGGTCGACGCACAGCGTGCACTTCTTCATCACCCCGACATCGATATCGAATTCACGTGCGCCATAGGGGCAGGCCCAGCTGCACAAATTGCAGCCGATGCACTTGTCCTCATCGATCAGCACGATGCCGTCCGAAGCCCGCTTGTACGAGGCGCCGGTCGGGCAGACGGTGACGCAAGCCGGCGTATCGCAATGCAGGCAGGAGCGCGGGAAGTTGACGGTGCGCCCGCCCATCTCGGTGGTGTGCTCGTAGCTGTACACACGGTTGAACCAGACGCCGTCGACATGGCCGCCATAAGGGTCGATGTCGGTCAGCGGCGCCATGTGGCCGCCGGTGTTCCATTCCTTGCATGCAGTGACGCAGGCCTGGCAGCCGACGCAGGTGTCGAGATCGATGACGAGGCCGAGCTTCTTGCCGCTTTGACTTGGCAGACAGGTCATTCGGCCGCCTCTCTCGCCCTGCGGAATTCAGCACCGAAGGTCAGTATGTCGGGCGATGGTTCGAAATGCGGTGGCTGCTGGAAACGCTCGAACTGCGGCTCGGTGAAGCCGGCGTCTTCAGCCGCGCATTTGACGATGCGCACGCGTAGATCGAACCACGCAGCCTGTCCGGTTACAGGGTCGGAATTCGAATAGCGCTTGCCCTGAGCATCGGCCGAGGTCTGGTCGCCGATGATATGGTTGAGCAGGAAGCCACGGTTGGATTCGGCCGCATCGTCCTTCAGCCCCCAGCTGCCGCGCCGCTTGCCGATGGCATTCCAGGTCCAGACCGTGCTTTCGTTCACCCCGTCGATCAGCTTGATCTGCCCCTTCACCCTGCCATTGATGCTTTCGATCCACACCCAGTCGTCATCGACAAGGCCGAGGCCAGCTGCCGTCTGGTGATGCACGAACAGCCGGTTCTGGCTGGTGATTTGCCTGAGCCACGCATTCTGCGAACCCCAGGAATGGTACATGTGCATGGGCCGCTGCGTCAGCGCATGCAGCGGATATTTTTCGAGGTCGACGATCGCCTCCTCGAAAGGCATGTACCAGAACGGCAGCGGGTCCATGTAGGTCTCGATGCGCTGGCGATCGTCCTCCGGTGGCAAGACAGTGCCATGACCACGCGCGGCAAGACGGAAGCGCTGCAGCGGCTCGCAATAGAGCTGGAAGAGGATCGGCTCGGCCTTGGGGATGAAGCCCATCTGCACGGCGAAGTCGAGATAGGAGCGGTTGGCCATCTTGTAGTAGCGCTGGTCGTCAGCAAAATCGTGGTGCCAGAAGCCGCCATTGTCGATGTAGCGCTGCAACTGGTCCGGATTAGCGTCGCCCTTGCCGATCGCGGCGCCGTCCTTGCCACGCCAGCCGGCGAGCGGGCCGATGCCGGGCGTGCGCTCATGGTTGACGATGTAGTCGGCGTAGTCGGCATACTTGGCTGAGCCATCGTCGTTGATGAAGCCGGGCAAGCCGAGCCGCGCCCCGAGTTCGATCAGCACCGACTGGAACGGCCTGACGTCGCGGTCCGGTTCGACGACGGGATGGCGGATGGCATCACCGGGTCCGTCGGCATGGCTGATCGGCCGGTCGAGCAGGCTGATGCAATCATGCCGCTCGAGATAGGTCGTGTCCGGCAGCACGAGGTCGGCGAACGGCACGGTCTCGGAATAATAGGCATCGGAATAGATGATGAAGGGGATCTTGTAGTTGCCCTCGCCATCATGGTCGGTCAGCATCGCCATGGTCTCGACGGTGTTCATCGAGGAATTCCACGCCATGTTCGACATGTACATCATCAGCGTATCGATCTGGTAGGGATCGCCGGCCCAGGCGTTGCGGATGACGGTGTGCATCAGACCGTGTGCCGCCAGCGGCGCGTCCCAGGAATAGGCCTTGTCGATACGGGTCGGCGTGCCGGCCTCATCGACCAAAAGGTCGTCCGGCCCGCAGACAAAACCGAGCGGCATGCCGTCGAGCGGCGTCATCGGCTTGACGGTCTTGCCGGCCGGCTTCGGTCCAGGCGGTACGGATCGGGGGTAGGGCGGCTTGAAGCGGAAGCCGCCTGGGACATCCATTGTACCCAACAGGACTTGAAGCAGATGGATGGCGCGGCACGTATGAAAACCGTTCGAATGGGCCGAGATGCCGCGCATGGCGTGCATCGAAACAGGTCGCCCCTTGATCGTCTCGTGCCGGCGCCCGGCCCAGTCGGTCCAGGCGATCGGCAATTCGATCGTCTGTTCGAAGGCGACATGCGCGAGTTCGGCGGCGATCCTGCGGATCGTGTCGGCGGCAATGCCGCAGCGCTCGGCGACTGCGTCCGGTGCATAGCTCTCATCGAGGTAGCGGTCGGCGATCAACTGGAACACGGGAACGCAGCGGCGGCCATCGATCGTGAAGCTTCCGGTCAGTGCCGGCTTGGCATCTGGATCGGCTGCGTTGACAGGCGTCTTCGCAACCCTGTCCCAGGCCAGGGGATTGCCGTCGGCATCGCGAACGAACAGCCCGTCATCGGCAGCATCCGGCTCCTGGATGACGAGCGTGTGGGCGTTGGTGTAGCGCAGGAGATAGTCGAGATCGACGCGGCCGGCCTTCAGCAATTCGTGGATAAGGGCGAACACGAACAGTCCGTCGGTGCCGGGCCGGATACCGATCCAGTCGTCGGCAATCGCATTGTAGCCGGTGCGGCACGGATTGATCGACACAACCTTGGCGCCGCGCGCCTTGAGCTTGCCGAGGCCGATCTTGATCGGGTTGGAATCATGGTCCTCGGCAACGCCGAACAGCATGAAATATTTGGTGTTGTCCCAGTCGGGTTCGCCGAACTCCCAGAACGAACCGCCGATCGTGTAGAGGCCACCGGCCGCCATGTTGACCGAACAGAAGCCGCCATGGGCGGCGAAGTTCGGCGTGCCGAACTGGCTCGCCCACCAGCCGGTCAAGGATTGCGATTGGTCGCGGCCGGTGAAGAACGCCAGTTTTTTTGGGTCGGTCCGGCGGATGGCCGAGAGCCGTTCGGTGGCGATCGAAAACGCCTCTTCCCACTCGATCTCGCGGAACTCGCCCGAGCCGCGTGGGCCGGTGCGCAGCAATGGCTTCTTCAGCCTTGCCGGGCTGTAGTGCTGCATGATGCCGGAGCTGCCCTTGCCGCAGATCACGCCGCGGTTGACCGGATGGTCCTTGTTGCCGTTGATGTAGCGGACCTTGCCATCCTTGATGTGCACGTCGATGCCGCAGCGGCAGGCGCACATGTAGCAGGTCGTCTTGGCAATGCTGTCGGAAACGTCAGGCGAGGTGTCGACGCCGTCGCCTTCATCGGGCGCGCGCGTGTCGGCAAGCGGGCGCTGCGAGGGTGCCGAATTCGCGCCGCGTGGCGGTCCCTGCATCATGATCCGGTGGTGCCTGTACGGCCCACGGATTTGGCTCGTGTCTTCGGTCCGGGGCCGCGCATGTAATGCTCTTCCGGGTGATATCGATCGCCAGCCAGTCGCCGCCTGAGGCCGCGGGTCCAATGCGCAAGCAGGGATCTGAACCGCCCGATCATTCTGCTCTCTGCGATCTCTCGGCGAATTTTTTCTAACTTCGCTCGAAAACTTAGAATAAAGCTATCGATCCGTCTAATCAGTTGTTCTTGTAAATTCGATCGATATTGGTTCTTAATGCGCCCATGACTCTGGACCAGTTGCGGATTTTCGTCGCCGTCGCGGAGCGCGGCCATATGACCAAGGCGGCGGAACTGCTGGGCATTTCGCAGTCGGCGGCATCGGCCGCCATCCGGGCGCTTGAAGAACAGCACGGCGTCCATCTGTTCAACCGGGTCGGCCGCAACATCGAGCTTGCCCAGACCGGACACCGGTTCCTGCCGGAGGCCAAGGCCGTGCTCGAACGGGCGGCCGCCGCCCGCAATGTGCTGGAACATGTCTCGCAGACCGTCACCGGCAGCCTCTCGATTGCCGCCAGCCAGACCATCGCCAGCTACTGGCTGCCGCGCCGGCTGGCTTCCTTCCACGAAGCCTATCCCGCCGTCAGGCTGAGCGTCTCCATCGGCAACACCAGGCAGGTGGAGGCCAATGTCCTCGATGGCGCGGCGGATCTCGGCCTGGTCGAGGGGCGCACCGAGTCCGACATCCTGCGCCGCACCAAGGTCGGCGTCGACAGGCTGATGCTGGTGGTTGCCAGCACGCATCCGGAGATCGCCGAAGTTGCGCCCGGCCACTCCGACATCAAGGACCTGCGCTGGATTATCCGCGAGGGCGGTTCGGGCACCCGCGAAGTGCTGGAAGATCTTGCGCGACGGGAGGGGATTTCACTCGCCGATCTGCAAATCTTCCTGGTGCTGCCGAGCAATGAGGCGATTCGCCAGGCGGTCGAGGCGGGAGCCGGCGCCACCATCATTTCGGAGCTTGTCGTGGCCCGCGCCGTGGCCGAAGGCAGTCTCAGATCCGTGCCGCTCGAATTGCCGAAACGCGACTTCGCCATGATCACCCATCGCGATCGCCAGGCAAGCCTGGCCCAGATGGCGCTCAAGGCGCATCTGGGTACATCAGCAGACCATGGGTGAGGCAGGCCGGGTTAGCCGAACTTGCGTTGCGCATCCAGCGCCAGGCCAAGTCCGACCGAGCCGAACATGTCGCCTTCGACAACGGATGCCTGCGGCACCAGCGACAGGATTTCTCGCCTTGCCAGCGGGATCGCGGTCGATCCGCCGGTCAGGAACACCGCGGTGATATCGGATGGCTTCACCTCAGCGTCCCGGATGGTCTGCGTCACCGTTGCTGTGACCCGCTCGATGTCCCTGGCAATCGTGGCATCCAGCCCGCTGCGCGTGATTTCGGCGGCGAACTCCGCACCCGGCAGCTTCACCGCCACTTGAGCGGACGAGCTGTCGGTCAGCTCGATCTTGGCCTTTTCGACAAGTGCGGCCAGCGCGTGTCCGTAGCGGTGTTCGACGATGTGGATGAAGCGGTCGACCAGGTCGGCACGCTCGGCCTCGTAGCGGATCTGGCGCAGATGCGTCATCGCCTTGGCGGTGTAGACCAGGTTGATGCGCTGCCATGTCGCGAGGTCGATGAAGTAGCTCGCCGGCAGGTTGCGCTTGCCGTCCTTGGTTGGCGTCAAATAGCCGAGCTGCGGCATCACATGGGCGATGCTCAGCATCCGGTCGAAATCCGTGCCGCCGATATGGACGCCCCGGCTGGCCAGGATGTCGTCCTTGCGGTCGAGCGACCGGGAGCGCTCCGGCGAGACACGCACGATCGAGAAGTCCGACGTGCCGCCGCCCATGTCGATGATCAGCGCCAGTTCCTCGCGCGTTACCTTCTGCTCGTAGTCGAGCGCCGCCGCGATCGGCTCGAACTGGAAAGCGATGTGCTTGAAGCCTTGGGCGCGCGCGGCCTTCTCAAGTTCGCCCTGGGCGTTTGCATCGGCCTCGAGATCTTCGTCGACGAACTGCACCGGACGGCCGAGCACCACGGTCTCGACCACGCCGCCGGCATCTTCCTCCAGCTTTTTGCGGAGATGGCCGAGGAACAGGCCGACGATCTCCATGAAGCCGATCGAGCGGGCCTTGATGCGGGTCTTCTCATGGGCCAGCGAACTGCCGAGCACGCTCTTCAGCGAACGCATCAGCCGGCCTTCTATGCTGTCGGTGTAGTTGGCGATGGCGTGGCGGCCAAAACAGGTGCGGTTGTCCTCGAAGTTGAAGAACACGGCACTGGGCAGCGTGACCTGGCCGTCTTCAAGCGCGACGAGGCGCGGCTGCCCGTTGCGAACCACGCCAACGGTGGAGTTTGAAGTGCCGAAGTCGATACCGCCGAATGCTGGTCGCAAAGCAGCCTCCTGTCATTGTCCAGGCAGCGGATCGGCGCTCGCCGGGAGACGTGCGCCGCAGTCCGGGCAACCGGACTACTCTGCCGAATTGAATTGTGCGTGTTTGCCCGTCGGGCGGGGAGGTGCGGTCTATAGCATGATCGGCGAAAGGGAAACCCCTTTTGGACGCCTCAGTCCTTTCGGAAGATCACCCTTCCAAGCCAGCCCGTCAGCATGGCCAGCGATATCGCGAAGATGCCGTAGAGGAAGGAGTAATTGTGCGCGACACGGAAGATCGACTGTTCGAAACCGGATTTGCGGATTTCGAGCTGGGCCGAGCTTTCCTTGATGAACACGCCGCTCTTGAACAGGAAGGCGCGCGCCTTGTGGGTGCCGACTGGAACATTCGGCGCCAGCCTGACGGTAGCGCGGAACAGGTTCTGCGACAGGAATTGCACGCCGCCGACATTCTCGCTGTAGAGGCCGGTCGCCGACTTGCGCTCCCGCAACGCGGCGGTGAATTCCTCGATCGTCGCCGGGCTGTCGCCGGCATCGGCGGGCTGCATATAGAGGTTGGAGGCGCCGAGCGACAGCTGCCTGTAACTGTTCGGTTCGGTGATGTCCTGCAGCGGCCGCGTCGTCGCCACCGAATAGGACATCGGCACGTTCTCGAAGGTCTCGGAGTCCAGATTGACCCAGACGCCGAGCACCCGGTCCTTGCGTCGCACCACCACTGGTCGTGGCGGGCCTTCGAGCACGACGATGACATCGTAACGGCCTTGGCGCGCGACCAGTGGATCGGGATTTTCCAGCGAGCCGAAGATGGTCAGGTCGGCGCCGGAAAAGCCGGCGGTGATCGAGACATTGTCGGTGGAGAGGCCGATCTGGATGCCTTCCATCAGCGGGGTCTGTGCCTTCGCCGGCACCGTGGCCGCAAGCAACGACAGGACAATGGCGGCTACGAATGCGTTCGGAGCCCTCATCAGTTGAGGCCCGCGGCAGACAGCGAATAGAGATTGGGCGGGGTGACGAAAAGATCGATCGCCAATCGTATCGCCACCGCCAGCACCAGCAGCGCCAGCAACGCCCTGAGCTGCTCGCCGCGCAGCCTCTGGCCGGCCTTGGCGCCATATTGCGCGCCGGCGACACCGCCCGCCATCAGCAGGAAAGCCAGCACGACGTCGACCGTCTGGTTGGTGGTGGCATGGACCAGCGTCGTGTAGGCGGAGGTGAAGATGATCTGGAACAGCGAGGTGCCGATAACGACATTGGTCGGCACTTTCAGGAGATAGATCAGCGCCGGCACCATGATGAAGCCGCCGCCAACGCCCATGATCGACGACAGGAAGCCGATGCCGGCGCCAAGGCCAAGCACCGGGATGACGCTGACGAACAGCTTTGAGGCCCTGAAGCGCATCTTCAGCGGCAAGCGGTGGATCCAGTTGTGCTGCCCGGATTTCTTCAGCACCGGTGCCGCGCCGCTGCGCGTGGCGCGCAGCGCATTGACGCTTTCGACCAGCATCAGCCCGCCGACGGTGCCGAGCAGCACGACGTAGAGCAGCGAGATGAACAGGTCGAGCTGGCCGAGGCGGCGCAGGAAGGCGAAGACGTAGATGCCGCCGGTGGAACCGACAATGCCGCCGGCCAGCAACACCCCGCCGAGCTTGAAGTCGAGCGTCCCTCGCTTCATGTGCGAAAGGACGCCGGAGACGGAGGAGGCGATGACCTGGTTGGCGCCCGTGGCGACCGCGATCGCCGGGGGTATGTTGTAGAAGATCAGCAGCGGCGTGATGAGGAAGCCACCGCCGACGCCGAACATGCCCGACAGGAAGCCCACCGCCGCACCCATGGCCAGCAGGACGAAGACGTTGACGGAAATTTCCGCGATCGGGAGATAGATGCCCACCCGTCAGTCTCGATCAGTTCTGCCTGTCGGCGAATGCAACCGTTGCGGGCATCTTGGACCGACAAGCCAATTCGTTCTTGCGCCGGAGGTGCTGCGAAGTCAAACCGCGCCACGCCGCCGAAACAAAAAACATCTCAATCAGTTAACAGGCGAATGTGTGGCAAGGGCGTCGTGGAAACGACGCCTCTGCCGTTATTTGCGCGCCAGCAGCGCCTTGACCAGTTCTTCATCGACCGCGCCGGTCGCCGGCATCTTGTTGTCGGCCTGGAAAGCCATGATCGCGGTCTTCGTCTTCTGGCCCATCTTGCCGTCGGCGCCGCCGGCGTCGTAGCCGTTCTTGTTGAGAATGCGCTGGATGTTCTGGACGGCCTTCTTCATGTCGATGCTGGCGGTCGTCTGCGGCGTGCCGTCCTGCCAGGATTCGGGAATGTCGGCCGAATTGGCTGCCGCATCCAGCGGCTTGGCCTTCCACAGTTCGGCTGCGGCGCGGGCGCGTTCGAGCTGCTCGGGCCGCAGCGCATTGGCGATCTCGTCACGCTTGGCCGCGGCATCCTTGTCGCCGGTCTTGGCGACGAGCGCGAACCATTTGTAGGATTCCTCGAGGTTCTGTTTCATGCCGACGCCCTTGGCGGCGAGGATGCCGAGATTGAACTGGCTGTCCTTGACGCCGACGTCGGCCGCCGCCTGAAACCAGTGCGCGGCCGATTCATTATCGGTCACGCCGTCCGCGGCCATGGCGAACAGCACGGCCAGATTGTGCATGCCGCTGGCGTTGCCCTGCGCTGCGGAAAGCTGGTACCAGGTCTTCGCCTTCTTGATGTCGCGCGCGACGCCGATGCCCTTTTCGTAGAAATTTCCGATGCGGTATTCGGCCGGCGCGAAGCCGAGTTCCGCCGACTTCTCGTACCATTTGGCCGCTGCCGCCATGTCTTCCTTGACGCCGCGCGACTCGGCATAGCGCGAGCCGATCTCGAACAGCGCCTTGGCATCGCCGCTGGCGGCGGCATCGCGCAAGGCGACCGGGCCGGCGTCAGCGGGAATGTCGATCTTTGCCGTGGTCACCGCCAGCGAAGCGTCCGCCGGCGGAACCGTGCCCGTGGTGTCCTTGGCAGTGGTCGGCTGAGCCGCCATCGGCTGGATGCCGGTGTCGGCATCGGTTGCTTCCGTGGGGGCTGCAACAACTGGGGCAGAGGCAACAGGGGCCGCCGCCGCCGAAGCTGTCGTATCGGACGACGCAGCGTTCGCATCGGCTGATGTAGCCGAAGCGATGGGCGCAGGAACCGGGTCGGGGGCCGGCGCGGCATCTATCGACGGCTCGGGCGGCGTGGCCATCGTGCCTTGCGCCGCCATGTCGTCCTTGGCTGCTGGTGCGGACGGCTCGGCCTGTCGGACGGTACGGTCCGGCGCGCTTTCCACTGCCGCGGGCTGCGCGTCCGCCTTCGGCTGGCTCGCGGCATCAAGCGAGGCGGTCTGCACCGGTTGCGAGGCGGCGATCGGCGCGGCGTCGTTGCTGGCCACTTGCGCCGGATCGGCGAAAAAGGCCTTGCCCAGTTGCAGGCCGCTCAGCGCCAGCAGGATCGCGGTTGTCCCCATCAGGATCGGCTTGCGCCGTGCCTTGAGCAAATCGCCGATCCGCAGCGCCTTCACCGGTCCCGTTATCGTCGACTGGCGCTTCAGCGCATCGGCCTCGGCGGCCGCGGCCTGCGCCGCGCGCCGGGCTGCCGCAATGAAATCCGATTTCGCGGCATCGGTGTCGCTGGGCTTGGCCGGCTGGCCGCGCTCGTCACGCACGCGCTTCATGATGGCATTGAGGTCAGGTGCGCCGGAGCCAGGCTCCAACGGCCGGTTGGCCATATTCGGATCGAGCGGCTCGTCGAGATCGACGCTCGGTGTCGGCACACTCGGCGCAGAGCCGGCCAGTGGCGGAATGTCCGCCTCCTTCTTGCCCTTGAAGGCGCGGGTCAGCCCGCCGAACAACGATTTGCGGCCGCCTGCCTGTTCGCTTTTCTCGGCAATCGCGTCGGAACCGAGCGCAGCCATGGCCGCGGCAGCGGCGGCCTCGGCCGGCGTGCGAGTGCCCAGGCCGCTATGCGTGCCCAGGCCGCTATGCGCGCCGAGGTCGCTGCGAGCGCCCGGCTCATTGCGCAGGATGGCGGCGGCGCGGCCATCGAGATCGGCCATGTCCCCAGTCAATGGCAGGGGCTGATCGATATCCATCGACGGCGCGTCGACGGCCATCTTGGGTCGCCGTGCGCCGCGCCAGTTACTCGGCTCGACCGGCGCCGCATCCAGCAATTCGCTCATCGCCTCGACCGGCTCGCCGGGTTCGAGCGAACCCAGCCGGTCGACGATCTTGAGCAACGTGTCGTGAATGGCCTCGAACGTTCTCGAATTGCGCTCGTCGGAGCGCCGCGTCAGCGTTTCAAGCGTCTTCAAATCCTGGGCGAGGCCGGAAACAGCGGTCGTATTGGCGCTCGAACCGGCCAGCGATCGCACGGCGTTCTCGGCCGCTTCGCGCGCCGCGCCAAGGATGGAATCGCGGGTTCCAGCGAGCGACTTTTCAATTTCGTTGAGACGCGGGCTGATGTCCTCGAATTCCGGCAGCGGCGTGCTGGGCTTGGAAAGATGGGCGGACAGGCCGGCGACCTGCGCCTCCAGGCTGCGGATCAGCGCCGGATCGATGCCGGCGACCTGCGCAGCCGACGCGTCCAGCCGGCTTGAAATGTCTTCGAGCCGGCTTTCCAGGCCGCGGATCGCCGCTTCGCCTGCGGGATCGGGAACACGCGTTTCCATGCGCTTGGCCAAAGCGGTGAAGCGGGCGTCGATGGCTTCCATGATGCCGGTGCTGTCGACCTGCGGCATCCGCTGGTCCAGCCTGTCGGCAACCTCATCAAGCCGGCGCTCCAGATCGCGGAACAGCATGTTGCCCTGTTCGATGGCGTCACCCTGGCGGCGTTCCATCATGCCCGACAGCACGTCGAAGCGCTGTTCCAGCCCGTGGAAGATGTAGTCGGCGTCAGGCATGGTGGGCGCCTGGTCGATCTTGTCGGCGATGAGTGCGATCTGCTTGGCCAGGCGCTCCATCGCCTGCTCGGGCAGATTGGCGCGACCGGCGAGCTCGTCGACCCGGCCGGATAGTGTGCTCAGCCGGTCCATGACCACGTTGCCGGGGCGATCCTGTGCCACTTCCTCGATCTGCCGGGCAAGCGAGTCGATCCGCTTCTCGATGCGCTCGAAAGCCTCGTGGTCGAAGGAATTGGCTTGCGCCGCGACCGTCGATGCAACAATAGCGCGGGAAATCTCATCCAGCCGCTCGTCGATCATGCCAAGCGTGTCGCTGCCGCGATTGCCCTGCTGGCTGGCGAAGTGATCGACGGCGCCGGTAAGCGTGCGCACCTTTTCCTCGAGCGAGCGCAGCGACAGCGATTCCGGCAAGTTGTTGACGGCGTTGCTGATCTGCTCCAGCCGGTCGGTCAGAACAGACAGGCCCGGGTCGTCCGACCGCTTGCGCTGGTCGGCGTCGACGCGGTCTTCGAAAGCCGTCCAGCGGCGATCGAAATCGTCCCAGCGGCGGTCGACCTTCTGCACGCTCTCTTCGCGTGCCAGCGTGTCGAGCGCGGCTTTGACCTGTTCGAGCTCGAGCCGCAGCATGTTGACGCTTCTGTCGTCGCTCTTCTCGGCCAGCGTCTGGATGGCGCCGGACAGCCGTTCGAATTCAAGGCCGAGTTCGGCACTGCCTTTAGCCGAAGCGCCGGGCCTGGCGCCCGACTGGAAAGCCCGCTCGATGTCCTTGCGCAGCGCTTCGAATTCGCGCTGCAGCCCTGATGTCATCTGGTGGCGCAGCTCCTCGCGCATGCCGCGAAGTTCGCCGGCGATCTTGCCGACCATGGCAACGCCGTCTTCCTGGCCGCGCACGCGATCGATGTCGCGGGCAATGGCCTGGTAATTCTGCTCGAAAGCGGCGGCTCCCTGCATCGGGCTCTTCGGGCGCGGCGCCGGCTGCGGATCCTCATACCAGCGCTGCTGGCCAGTGGGCCGGGCGGCGGGATAGCGCGCATCGACGCCATATTGGCGGGGATCGGATTGGCGGGGGTCGGGACGTGCCATCGGTTCCTCGCGCGTCCGCTCCAGCCGCTGCTCCAGCGTCTCCAGCGACCGGTTCAACTGCTCGAGCGTGGTCTGCGGCCTGCGCTGCCTGCCGGCGTTGAGTGTATCGAGATAGGACCGCTTGCTGTTCATCGGTGCGTCCGTCTTTCAGAATGGCTGGCTCGTGGCCAGTTCCCCCAAGTCCCTGTCGGAACGAAGGCGACCAGCGGCTATGCCGCGGTGGAAGACGAGCTTCCCAGGTTCTCACCCGCGCTCCGAAAAACCGTGAAAAATTCGATACAGGATAAACACGGGTAGCCGACGTGCCCACATTTCCCCCAACGTGGTAAACAACGCGTTAACCAAACTTAATAAGTTGCAAGGATGTTGGCTGCCGGCTTTCCGGTGCGGCATAAAGCTCGCCGCGCAGAACGCCCTTGCGTCATGAGGCGGCTATCGGTATAGAATTGACGTAAACGTAAAAGGCGCGTCGAGCGTGCTGTTTGCGATTTGTTTGTTGAAACCACGACTGGAAGCAGGCCCCCGCTTCCAGTCAGGCGACGCACGGTCCAGGACCGCGACGCCACCAGACGGGGAAAGCCAGTGACCATGAAGCTTATCTCGGCCGGCGAGACCGCGGCCAATACCAATATGTCCGTCGAAGCCGGCGAGGACCTTGTCCGCATCGGCGAGATGGCGAAGAAATATGGAGTGACGCTGCGCACGCTGCGTTTCTACGAAGACAAGGGCCTGCTCAACCCGCAGCGTGACGGTTCGACCCGTCTCTACACGCGCCGCGACAAGGCCCGGCTGAAGCTGATCCTGCTCGGCCGCAAGGTCGGGTTCTCGCTGCGCGACGTCAAGCAGATGATGGATCTCTACGATCCGACCGGTTCAAACACCAAGCAGCTCAGGCTCGCTCTGGACAAGTCGGAAAAGCAGCTTGCCCGCCTGCAGAAGCAGCGGGCGCTGATCGACGACGCCATCAACGAGCTGAGCGGCTCGATGTCGGCGGTGCGCCAGATGCTGACTGAGCGTTCGGCGCCGCAGGCGAGCGCCGCGAGCTAACAGGCTGTGGAAAAAGGGACGGAGATACCCGTTTTGAATCTGGTTTGTGCTCGGTCTGATTCTGATACGTTCCGTGAACAAAACAGTTTTTCAACAGCCTGCTAAAGCAATTCCAGGAAAAGTGTGAAACGGTTTTCCGTCCGGAATTGCGGCAATGTCTCCAAGGCAATTCCAGGAAAAGTGTGAAACGGTTTTCCCGGGAAAAAGCGCATAGCGTTTTCCCTTGGGAATTGCGTCAAGCTCCAAGTCATCCGCTGATTGTCTGACGATCAAAAGCCGCGTGGCCTCTGCCGCGCGGCTTTTCGTTGTCTTGGCCCCACCCTTACAGTCTTTCGGCGCTGGCTTGCGCGACGCCGCGCCGCTACGCTCATTGCCGCAACGGGCGGGAAATATTGTCGCATCGAAAAAATTGACGTTTACGCAAACGTCAATTTTTGCTATCCCGCTCCCAACATGGGTCCGCATGCCGTCCTGGCTTGTCTTCGGGGCGTTCGGACCGGGTTCGCAGGGTGGAGGAAAAGCATGCCGACATATAGGGCTCCGGTCCAGGATACGCTGTTCGTGCTCAACGAGGTGCTGGGTTATCAGCGCTATTCGAACCTTCCCGGATTTGCCGACGCCACACCCGATGTGCTCGAGGCGATCCTCGCCGAAGGCGCCAAGCTCGCCGAAAACGTCATGCACCCGCTGAACCGTGTCGGCGACATGGAAGGCTGCGTGCGTCATGACGATGGTTCGGTGACGACGCCGAAAGGCTTCAAGGAGGCGTTCGACCAGTATCGCGAAGGCGGCTGGATGGGACTGGCAGCACCGGTCGAGTTCGGCGGCCAGGGCCTGCCCTATGCCGTGCACACCGCCGTCGCCGAATACATGGTCTCGGCCAATATGTCGCTGATGATGTATCCGGGCCTGACGCAAGGCGCGATCGCCGCGATCATAACCCATGGCACCGACGAGCAGAAAGCCAAATGGCTGCCCAGGATGATCGAAGGCGCCTGGACCGGCACCATGAACTTGACCGAGCCGCATTGCGGCACCGATCTCGGCCTGCTGCGCACCAAGGCGGTGCCGGACGGCGATGGCACCTACAAGATTTCAGGCCAGAAGATCTTCATCTCGGCCGGCGAGCACGACATGGCGGACAACATCGTCCATCTGGTGCTGGCCCGCATCGAGGGCGCGCCGGAAGGCGTCAAGGGCATCTCGCTGTTTATCGTGCCGAAGCTCATGCTCGACGCCTCGGGCAATCCGGGCAACAGGAACACCGTCTCCTGCGGCTCGATCGAGGAAAAGATGGGCATCCACGGCAATTCGACCTGCGTCATGAACTATGACGAGGCGCAAGGCACGCTGCTCGGCGAGGCCAATGGCGGCCTCAAGGCGATGTTCACGATGATGAACGAGGCGCGCCTTGGCGTCGGGCTGCAAGGGCTTTCGCTGTCGGAGATCGCCTATCAAAACGCCGTTGCCTACGCCAAGGACCGCTTGCAGGGCCGCTCGCTGTCGGGGCCGAAGGCGCCGGACAAGAAGGCCGACCCGATCATCGTCCATCCCGACATCCGCCGCAGCTTGATGACCATGAAGGCCTTCAACGAGGCCGGCCGCGCGCTGGCGCTGTGGACGGCGATCAAGTCCGATATTGCCCACCGCTCCGGTGACGACCAGGACCGCCAGGCCGCCGACGACTACACCGGCCTGATGACGCCGGTGGTCAAGGGCGTGCTCACCGACAAGGGGTTCGACCACGCTGTCATGGCGCAGCAGGTGTTCGGCGGTCACGGCTATATCGAAGAGCATGGCATGAGCCAGTTCGTGCGCGATGCCCGCATCGCCATGATCTATGAAGGCGCCAACGGCATCCAGGCGCTCGACCTCGTCGGCCGCAAGCTCGGCCTGAATGGCGGCCGCGCCGTGCAGGCCTTCTTCAAGGAGGTCGGCGAATTCTGCGAGGAGAACCGCGCCGACGAAAAGATGGCGCCGTTCACCAAGGCCTTGAAGAAGGGTCTCAACGATCTGCAGGCGGCGACCATGTGGCTGGTGCAGAACGGCATGGCCAAGCCCGACAATGCGGGCGCTGCCTCGACCGATTACATGCATCTCTTCGGCCTGGTGGCGCTGGGCTACATGTGGGCGCAGATGGCCAAGGCGGCACTTGGCAAGACGGGCGCCAACGGTTCCCAGTCCTTCTACGACAACAAGGTCGTGACGGCGCGCTTCTTCATGGAGCGGATCATGCCGGAGACGTCAGCGCACCTCGCCCGCATTTCGAGTGGTGCGGACACGCTAATGGCCCTACCGGCGGAAGCGTTCTAAAGATGGTTTCCCTCCCCTTGAGGGGCATATGCGCTAAGATAGCTTCGGCATGGACTGAAATTTGCGCTTTCGTGGTGGCTCACGCCATCGATGTCGCAAGGCATGGAGATTTTGGCGCAGGGCTGCCAAGGGAGGTTGAGCAAAGATCGCTGCGATCAGAGAGGCGACGATCTGGCGGGTGGCGCGCCACAGCAGCGGGCGCCCGTCGCTCAAGGGGGAGAGACACCCAACTCCTGCGAAAGGGGTTCGGTCACAAGCGCGATGAGGAAGTGGGCAAGAATCCAAGGCTTTGCGATCCTTGGGTCTTTGGCTGGAGGCGCGCGCAGTCCGATCAGGCTCTTCAGACGCTTGAAGGCGAGCTCGATGCGCCAGCGCATGCGATAGAGCTTGAGAACTGTGCCGGAGGGAAACTCCTCCTGGTCAAGCGAGGTCACAAGGATGACAAAGCCGGCGGCAATCAGCGTCTCCGGTTGAACCTGCTTGCCCTTGGCCTTGGCTTCCTTGTTGATTTTGCGCCGCGCTTCTTGTGTCGCAGCCTCGGATTTGCGCAAGGCGATCAGGCGCATCTTCAGGGGCTCGCCCTTCTTGAGGCCCAGCCAGACAGGCGTTTCGATGACCTCCTCCCGGCAGCTCTTCAGGTGGCCGATGAGATCGAACGCCTTGCCGTTGGCGTCGAGCCATCGCACATTCTTCCACGGCGCGCGCACGACAACGTCGCCGTCTTGCGCCATGACCTTTGCGATCCGCTCGGCCTGCAGATAGGCGCGGTCGCCGATGCGGATCTCGCCCGGCACCACCGGCACGCGGTCGATCAGCTCGGCCTCGCTCTGGTCGGTGATCTCGAGGAAATCGAACTGCTCGCGCTCAAGATCGAAGGCGCAGTGCATACGCCAAAGGCCATTGTTCTTCTTCTCATGCACACCCGCCTTGGCAACCGATGTCGCATCGAGGATGCGGATCAGCCGGCCCTTAGGCAAGCCTTCCTCCTCGCGCTTCAAAAGGTGCCCGATCAACTGCTGCAGCCACGGCCCTGCATTGCGCAGCCGGCCGAGCAACGCCACGTCCGAGATGTCGGCGATCCCGCTTGCCGCCGCCCAGGCCACGACGCCCCGCATGCCCACCTTGCCAAGGCAGTAAGCCAGTGTCAGGCGCAACAGATCAGTAGCCGACCTGACGCCCCGCGGCCGCAGAAACGCCTTCGTCTCGCGGGCACTCCCTGCAATCAACTCTTCACCGCCGAGGAGCTCAATCGTCTCGGCCCAGCCGTCATCTACAAGCGATTCGTGAGTCATCGCAGCGTAGAATCACAACCGATTCCCCACTGCAACACCTATCTTAGCGCATATGCCTTGAGGGGAGGGTGGCCCGAAGGGCCGGGTGGGGTCCTGCGTGAAGCGCGCCGACCTCAACTCTGAAGATGCGCTCTGGGAGGAGTATCATACAAACATGACCAGCCCCGCCGAAATCCTGAACCTCCCCAAGCCCGCTTGGGCGGCGGATGAGGTCGGCATGCTCTACGACATGGCGCACCGCTTCATGTCGGAAGAGATCGCGCCGCGCTACGACGAGTTCGAGAAGAACGAGATGGTCGATCGCGAAAGCTGGCTGAAGGCCGGTGCGGCCGGCCTGCTCTGCGCTTCGATGCCGGAAGAATATGGCGGCTCGGGCGGCACCTTCGCGCATGAGAGCGCCATCATCGAGGCCATTGGCCATGTCGGTGTCGACGGTTTCGGCATCGGCCTGCACAATTCGATCGTCGCCCCCTACATCCTCCATTACGGCTCCGAGGAGCAGAAGAAGAAATGGCTGCCGAAGCTGGCGACCGGCGAGCTGATCGGCGCCATCGCCATGACCGAGCCCGGCGCCGGCTCCGATCTGCAAGGCGTCAAGACGCGGGCGCAGAAGGATGGCAACCAGTACAAGATCAATGGTTCCAAGACCTTCATCACCAACGGCCAGCTTGCGAACTTCATCATCGTCGTCACCAAGACCGATCCGGAGAAGGGCGCCAAGGGCACCTCGCTGATCGTCGTCGAGACCGATGAGGTCGAAGGGTTCGAGCGCGGCCGTAACCTCGACAAGATCGGCTTGAAGGCCAACGACACGTCGGAGCTGTTCTTCAACGATATGCGCGTACCAACCTCCAACCTGCTTGGTCACGAGGAAGGGCAGGGCTTCGTCCAACTGATGCAGCAACTGCCGCAGGAGCGGCTGCAGATCGGCACCGGGGCGATTGCCATGATCGAGCGGGCGCTGGCGCTGACCATCGACTACGTCAAGGAGCGCAAGGCGTTCGGCAAGGCGATCATCGATTTCCAGAACACCCAGTTCAAGCTGGCCGAGCTGAAGACCGAGGCGACCATCGGACGTGTCTTCTACAATGATTGCGTCACCCGTCACATCGCCGGCGGCCTCGACCCGGTGACCGCGTCGATGGCCAAGTACTGGCTCAGCGACCTGCAGGGAAAAGTCGTCGACGAATGCCTTCAATTGCATGGCGGCTATGGCTACATGAATGAATATCCGATCGCCCGCATGTTCCGCGACGCTCGCGTCCAGCGCATCTACGGCGGCACCAACGAGATCATGAAATTGCTGATCGGACGCTCGCTCTAATGCATGTCGCTCAAAAGTGGTCCCGGTTTTGGGAAATCGACATGCATCAGTCTAAAGCCGTTCGATAAACCCAAGGAGCAAAACAATGACCGAAGCTTATGTCTATGACGCCGTGCGCACGCCGCGCGGCAAGGGCAAGAAGGATGGATCGCTGCACGAGGTGCCGGCGGTGCGGCTTGCCGCCAAGACGCTCGAGGCGCTGCGCGACCGCAATGGGCTCGACACCGGCAATGTCGACGACATCATCTTCGGCTGCGTCGATCCGGTCGGCGAGGCGGGTTCGGTCATTCCGCGCGCTGCTGCCTTCGAGGCCGGCTACGACACCAGGGCGCCCGGCATGCAGATCTCGCGCTTCTGCGCTTCGGGGTTGGATGCCATCAATTTCGGCGCTGCCAAGATCGCACAAGGCGCCGATGAGATCGTCATCGCCGGCGGCGTCGAATCGATGTCGCGCGTCGGCATGGGCGCCTCCGGCGGCGCCTGGTTCATGGATCCTTCGGTCGGCATGCCTGGCTGGTTCGTGCCGCAAGGCATCTCGGCCGACCTGATCGCCACCAAATACGGCTTCTCCCGCGACGACGTCGACGCCTATGCGGTCGAGAGCCAGAAGCGTGCCGCAAAATCCTGGGCCGATGGCCGCTTCAAGAAGTCCGTCATCCCGATCAAGGACCAGAACGGCCTGACCATCCTCGACCATGACGAGCATATGCGCCCGTCGACCGACATGCAGTCGCTGGCCTCGCTCAACCCGTCCTTCGTCATGCCTGGCGAAATGGGCGGCTTCGATGCGGTTGCCGTGCAGAAGCATCCCGAGGTGGAAGAGGTCAACCACGTCCACCATGCCGGCAATTCGTCCGGCATCGTCGATGGCGCCGCCGCCGTGCTGCTCGGTTCGAAGAAGGCCGGCAAGGCGATGGGGCTGAAGCCGCGCGCCCGCATCCGCACCTTCGCCAACATCGGCTCCGAACCGGTGCTGATGCTGACCGGCCCGGTCGACGTCACCGAGAAGCTGTTGAAGCGCGCCAAGATGAAGCTGTCCGACATCGACCTGTTCGAACTCAACGAAGCCTTCGCCTCTGTGGTGCTGCGCTACATGCAGGCGTTCGACATTTCGCACGACAAGATCAACGTCAATGGCGGTGCCATCGCCATGGGCCATCCGCTCGGCGCCACCGGGGCGATGATCTTCGGCACTGTGTTGGACGAACTCGAGCGCCGCGATCTCAACACCGCTTTGGTGACGCTGTGCATCGGCGCCGGCATGGGCACCGCAACCATCATCGAACGCGTCTGACGGGGAGAGAAACGATGAGCTACACCAATTTCAACCTCGACATCGACGCCGACGGCATTGCGCTGGTCACCTGGGACATGCCTGGCCGCTCGATGAATGTTTTCACCGAAGAGGCGATGCGGGAATTGAACGCCATCGTCGACAAGGTGGCGGGTGACGCCGCCATCAAGGGCGCGGTGATCACCTCCGGCAAGGACACTTTCTCCGGCGGTGCCGACATCACAATGCTGCAGAAGATGCTGACGACCTACGCTGCCGAAAAGGGCAAGGACCCGGAAAAGGCGATCAAGGCGCTGTTCGACAATGCCGGCTACATGACTGGCCTGTTCCGCAAGCTGGAAACCTCGGGCAAGCCGTGGGTTTCGGCGATCAACGGCACATGCATGGGCGGCGCCTTTGAGCTTTCGCTTGCCTGTCATGGCCGCGTCGCCGCCGATAGCGACAAGGTCAGGATGGCGCTTCCCGAGGTGAAGATCGGCATCTTCCCGGGCGCCGGCGGCACCCAGCGCGTGCCGCGGCTGACCGACCAGCAGCAGGCGCTGCAGATGCTGACTTCCGGCCAGACGCTGTCGCCGCAGAAGGCCAAGTCGATGGGTCTGATCCATGAGATCGCCGAGCCTGCCAGACTGGTCGAGACCGCTAAGGCGATGATCAGGAATGGCCTGAAGCCCGTTGCACCCTGGGACGAGAAGGGTTTCAAGCTGCCCGGCGGCCAGATCTATTCGCCCGCTGGCTTCAATCTGTGGCCGCCGGCCATCGCCATCCTGCGTCGCGAGACCTACGGCAACTATCCGGCCGCCGCCGCGATCCTCAAATGCGTCTATGAAGGCCTGCTGGTGCCGTTCGACACCGCCTTGCGCATCGAGCAGCGCTATTTCACCGAGATCATGCAGACCAAGGAAGCGGCGGCGATGATCCGCTCGCTGTTCGTATCGCTGCAGGAACTGAACAAGGGCGCCCGCCGCCCGGCCGGCGTGCCCGAAACCAAATTCAAGAAGATCGGCATTCTCGGCGCCGGCTTCATGGGCGCCGGCATTGCCTATGTCACCGCCAAGGCCGGCATCCCGGTGGTGCTGCTCGACCGCGACATGGAGTCGGCCGCCAAGGGTAAGGCGCATTCCGACGGCCTGATCTCGGATCAGGTGAAGAAGGGCCGCGCCAAGCCGGAGGACAAGGACAAATTGCTGTCGCTGATCACGCCGACGGCCGACTATGCCGACCTTGCCGGTTGCGATCTGGTGGTCGAGGCAGTGTTCGAGGATTCAGGCGTCAAGAAGAATGCCACCGAACAGGCGGAAGCCGTGTTGAAGCCATCGGCGATCTTCGCGTCGAACACCTCCACCATCCCGATCTCGTCGCTGGCCAAGAATTCGGCGCGGCCGAAGAATTTCATCGGCATCCATTTCTTCTCGCCGGTCGACAAGATGATGCTGGTCGAGATCATTTTGGGCAAGAAGACCGGCGACAAGGCGCTGGCCACGGCGATCGATTTCGTCCGTGCCATCAAGAAGACGCCGATCGTCGTCAACGACACGCGCGGCTTCTACGTCAACCGCTGCGTGCTGCGCTACATGTCGGAAGCCTACAAGATGCTGATCGAAGGTGTCCCGGCGCCGATGATCGAGAATGCGGCGAAAGCCGCCGGCATGCCGGTCGGTCCCCTGGCGCTGACCGACGAGACGGCCATCGACCTTGCCCAGAAGATCATGAAGCAGACCATCAGGGATATCGGCGACAAGGCGGTCGACCCGAAGCAGATGGCGCTGATCAACACCATGGTCGACGATCACGGCCGCTCCGGCCGCAAGAACGGTAAGGGTTTCTACGATTATCCCGCCAAGCCGGCCAAGAAGAAGCTGTGGCCGGGCCTCAAGGACCTCTATCCGCAGCTTGCGCCCGAGAAGGTCGATTATGAGGAGCTGCAGCAGCGACTGCTGGTCACCATCGCGCTGGAAGCGGCCCGGGTGATGGAAGAAGGCATCGTCACCGACCCACGCGAGGCCGATGTCGGCTCGATCCTCGCCTTTGGTTTCGCGCCCTACACCGGTGGCGCGCTGTCCTACATCGACGGCATCGGCGCCAAGGCATTCGTCAAGATCGCCAAGAGCCTGCAGAAGAAATATGGCGCCGAGTTCAAGGCGCCCAAACTGCTGCTCGACATGGCCGAGAAGGGCGAAACCTTCTACCAGCGCTTCGACCCCTACGCCAAGGACGAGACCAAGAAGGCGGCGTGAGCTGGCCTTGGACTGTGGACAAGATGGTGGTCCGGGGTTAGAACGGGAAAGGTATTTTTTCCTGCATTGAAGGAGAGCAAGACGTGCTCTCGCATGACCGTGTCTGGGCCGCCATCGATGCTCTTGCCGAGCGCTATTCGCTTTCGGCCTCGGGCCTTGCCAAGCGCGCGGGGCTCGATTCCACCGCTTTCAACAAGTCGAAGCGTCTGTCGTCGGATGGTCGGCCGCGCTGGCCTTCGACCGAATCACTGGCCAAGATCATTGAGGCGACGGGCGCTTCGCTCGACGAATTCACCGGTCTGATCGAAGGCCGGGCCGGTCATGCCGCTTCGGTCGTCCGCAGACGCTCCGTGCCCTTGCTCGGCTTTGCCCAGGCCGGCGCCGGCGGCTTCTTCGACGATGCCGGCTTTCCGGCCGGGCAGGGCTGGGATCTGGTCGAACTGCCGGCGCAATCGACCGAAAGTTCCTATGCGCTGCAGGTGCAGGGCGATTCCATGCTGCCGCTCTACCGCAATGGCGACGTCCTCATCGTCGAACCGGGCGCCATCACCCGCAAGGGCGATCGCGTCGTCGTCAAGACCACGGCCGGAGAGGTGATGGCCAAGGTGCTCGAGCGCCAGACCGTCAAGTCGATTGCGCTGGTCTCGCTCAATCCCGATCATCCCGACCGCGATATTCCCATGCGCGATGTCGAATGGGTGGCGCGGATTGTCTGGGCAAGCCAGTAGGTCCGGCTGGTGCGGCTCCTTCATCATGCCTTGGCGGTTTTGATGGTCCCGGTGATGGCCGCCATGGTCGTCGCTGGCGGACGCACGCTGAAGGGAAGTGAAAGCGTCGTCACCGTGGACCAGCTTGATCCGGGCGCCGATACGATCTCGCGGCAGGGTGCAGAAACGGTACCCGAGGAGCCGGCCACCTCAGCCATAGCAGCTCCGCAGCCGCCAAAGCCGGCGCCGCATTCGAGGGCGATCGATCCCGAAATCGTTGCCCCACCGGAACAGCCCGCCGAGGGGCTTGAACGGGTCGAGCCGCGCGAGCCGTTGAGCAAGCTTGCGCTGGCCGTGCCGCCCAAGCCGAAAATGCCCGACGATTGGAACGGCACAAAGCTGTTCCAGCCGGTTGCGCCGGCCGCCGGCCTGATCGAGGCGAAGGGCTACTCGGTCGCGGTGTCCGGCATCGACATCGTCAGGCAGGACGAGACCTGCAGCGAGGACGGCAAATCCTGGCCGTGTGGTGTCCGCGCGCGGACAGCGTTCCGCGCCTTCCTGCGTGGCCGCGCGGTGGTCTGCACCGTGCCGCCCGAGGGCGGCCGCGACCTGATCGCCGCCGAATGCCGGATCGGCAAGCAGGATGTCGGCCAATGGCTGGTCGAAAACGGCTGGGCGCGCGCCGCCAAGGCTGGACCCTATGTCGAGGCCGGCGACAAGGCACGCACGGCGAAGAAGGGCATTTTCGGGTCGGCGCCGAACCTGTCCGGCCTGCCGGCGATGCCGGCCGCCCCGAGCCCGGCGCCTCAGGCGCCGAGTTCGATCCTGGAAGAGGTCGACGGCGTGCTCAAGCCAGCTGACCAGCCAGCGCCCGCTCAATGAGCGCCCGCGTCTCGGCGATGCCATAGAGCGCGGCGAACGATCCGAAGCGCGGGCCGCGCTCCTGGCCGATCAGCACCTGATAGATCATCTGGAAGAAGGCACCCGATACGCCGGGGCCGCCTTCCGGGCTCTGCTTGGAATGATCCTGATAGCGTTCGATCCTGCGCGCGACGTTGAGCGAAGCGTTCTGGATCGCTTCACCATTGGCGTCCGCCGGCAGCGCGCCAAGTGCCGTGTCGAGGGCTGCCAGCGCCTCGCGCTCGATCTCGTCGGCCGGGCGGAAGGTTTTCGTCGGCTTCACGAAATCGTCGAAATAACGGATCGCGTGGCCGACCAGCTGGTCGAGTTCGGGATGCGTCTTTGGCGTCACGCCTTGCGTGTGGCGCGAAATGAAGCCCCACAGCACATCCTTGTTCTGCGCGTTGGAGGCGCTGACCAGATTGAGCAGCAGCGAGAACGGCACCGGCATGTCGATGGCGGGCGGGTTGCCGTCATGCATATGCCAGACCGGATTGCCCAGCCGTTCCTTCCAGTCCTGCCGGGGATATGCGGCGAGAAAGGTATAATATTCGTCCACGGCCCGCGGGATGACGTCGAAATACAGCTTCTTGGCCTGCCGTGGCCGCTGGTACATGTAGAGCCCGAGGCTTTCGGTCGGCGCATAGGTCAGCCAATCGTCGATGGTCAGCCCGTTGCCCTTCGACTTCGAGATCTTCTGGCCGTTCTCGTCGAGGAACAGTTCGTAGACGAAATGCTCCGGCGCCCGTCCGCCGAGAATGTCGCAGATGCGGTCGTAGACCACCGCATTGGTCTGGTGGTCCTTGCCGAACATCTCGAAATCGACGCCAAGCGCTGCCCAGCGCATGCCGAAATCCGGCTTCCATTGCAGCTTCACGCGGCCGCCGGTGATCGAAAGCGTGGTCTCGGTGCCCTCGTCGTCGAAGGTGATGGTGCCGGCCTCGGCGTCGACATGCTTCATCGGCACGTAAAGCACGCGGCCGCTCTTCGGTGAAATCGGCAGGAACGGGCTGTAGGTCGCCTGCCGCTCGGAGCCGAGCGTCGGCAGCATCACCGCCATGATCTGGTCATACCGTTCGGCGGCGCGCAGCAGCATCGCATCGAAGCGGCCCGACTTATAATATTGCGTCGCGCTGGCGAATTCGTAGTCGAAGCCGAACGTGTCGAGGAAGCGGCAAAGCATCGCGTTGTTGTGGTCGGCGAAGCTGGCATAGTCGCCGCCGAAGGGGTTGGGGACGGATGAGAGCGGCTTGTGCAAATGCGGCTCGAGTGCCGCGCGATCCGGTACGCTGTCGGGTATCTTGCGCATGCCGTCCATGTCGTCGGAAAAGCACAGCAGCTTGGTGGCAACCTTGTCTTTCGTCAGGACGCGGAAGGCATGGCGCACCATCGACGTGCGCGCCACCTCGCCGAACGTGCCGATATGCGGCAGGCCGGACGGTCCGTAGCCGGTCTCAAACAGGACTGTTTGGGGAAAGTCGGCGCCTTTGTAGCGTTCGATGATCTTTTTGGCTTCTTCGAACGGCCATGCCTTGCTCTCGGTCGCAGCCGCCAGCACCTCGGGATTGAGATCGATGATGTTTGATCCCGCCATGTCACTGTTTTCCAAATCATTCGCCAGCCCAAATCATTCGAAGGCGGGGCCGGAGCAGTTTTTTTCAACCGGTCTCTAGGCGTGCGTAGCCGGAGCGTCAACGCGTGCGGTGCTTTTTCCTTGCGGTGCAGATATCGCGTTCCTACCTTCGAAGCTTGGTTCAAGGAGAAAAAATTGCCGACGCCGCATGAAGCCCTGATCTACCTGATGGTCATCACCTCGGCCTCCGATCGCGACATGACCGATGTCGAACTGGCCAGGATCGGCGACGTCGTGCGCTCATGGCCGGTGTTCGAGGATTTCGACCACGAGCGGCTGGTTGGCGTCGCCCAGGCTTGCCAGAAGCGCCTGCACGAGAAGGATGGGCTGGAAGGCGTGCTGGCTGAAGTCGCCGATGCCCTGCCCGAGCGCTTGCGCGACACCGCCTACGCCGCAGCCTTCGAGGTGGCCGCTGTCGATCTTGAAATGCGCATGGAAGAAGTACGGGTGCTGCAGCTGATCCGTCGTCAGCTCGATCTCGACACGCTGACGGTCGCTGCCATCGGCCGTGCCGCCAAGGCGCGGCTGCGCACGCTGACCTGAATATCAACGGCGCTCTGACCGGAACCGGATCAGAAAAAACTGACCGGGAAATAGCGCAGGTAGAATTCGGCAAACGTGCCTTTCATCGAAATCTCCTGCAGCGCGTAGTCGAGCGCGGCGGCCAGCGCCGGATTGTCCACCCGGGTGGCGATGGCCATGCCCGAACCCAGATATTCGGGCGCCAGATAGGGCCCGCCGGCAAAGCGGCAGCACCCCGCTGCGTCCGAGCCACCCAGCCAGAAAGCCAGGCGCATGCCGTCGCCGAAGGCTGCGTCGACCTTGCTGGCCCTGAGATCGGCATAGAGGTCTTCCGGTCTGTCGAAGGGGACGATCTGAACGGTGTTGAAATAGTCCCGCAGCATGCGCTCGTGCGCCGATCCGGCGACCACGCCGACACGCTTGCCGTGCAACTTGTCAAAGACCGGTTCGGTCAGCGCTTTGCTCTTGCGCATGATGAAGCGTGCCGGAAACTGCAGATAGGAGCGCGAGAAGGCATAGATCGCGCGCGATTCCGGCGTTGCGGCGATGCCGGCAATGATCGCCTCGCCTTCGCCTTTCTGCAGTGCACCTTCCAGCTCGTTCCAGGGCAAGGCCTGGATCTGGCATTTTTCGACGATGCCAAGCTCGGCGCAGATGGCGCGCGCCAGATCAATGTGGAAGCCAGACAGCTTTCCCGAGCCGTCGAGGAAATTGAAGGGTGGGAAATCCGTGGTGGTCAGGAATCTCAGCCGGGGCAGCGCCGAAAGGTCTGGCTTGGGCAGCCGCTCTTTGGCGTCCCACAGCACCGGAACCTGAGGCGCCGCGGCGCGCGCACCATCGGCGACCGACAGCAGCCCGATCAGCATAGCAAGGGCGAAGGACCTCCACCGGAACGCCAAGATAAAACTCCGCCACAGTCGTGCTCGCACCGGTTTTGGTACGAAAATGGTACAGGCACAATGGTTTTTGATTTCAACCCGCCGATTTCAGGATATGATTTAGCCGGTTTGCAAATCAGCTTTGGCCGCCTTGGTGAGAGGATCAAGGTCGAAGCCACAGAATAAGCATGCGGTTTGCAATCCGTGGTCGGTGGCGAAGTGTAAATCAGACACGCATCATCGGCCGCAATGCATGAGGCAACATGGGGTTGATGTTGCGATGGGTCAGTTCGATCGCACGCTGGAATTCATAGACCAACTGCAGCACGCCGCAACGGCGGCGGCGGTTTGCGAAAGGCTGTTGGGTATAACGTCGGATTTCGGTCTCACCGCACTCATGGCGGGAACCGTACCGCAGCCGGGCACGCCGGCCGGCCAGCAAAAGGAGCATGTGCTTCTCTGCGATTGGCCTGGCGAGTGGCTGGAGCGCTATGTCGCGCGCAACTATGTCGATCATGACCCGGTCGTCAGCCATATGAAACAGTTGCAGGCGCCCTTCCAGTGGCACGAGGCGTCGCAGGGCATCCGCATAGACAAGAGCAGCGGTGAAGTGATGGGCGATGCCGGCGCCTTCAAGCTGCGTGATGGGCTGGCCTTCCCGTTGATCACGCTCGACGGTCAGATCGTCATGGTGTCGCTGGGCGGCGAGGCCGTGGAATTGTCCGCCGCCGAGTTCGGCCAGGTGTCGCTGGTGTCGACCTACGCGGTTGGCCGCGCCATGCAACTCCACACCATGGCGAGCAAGACCATCGATCATATCGTGCTGACGCCGCGCGAACGCGAATGCCTGCAATGGGCCGCCGTCGGCAAGTCCGAATGGGAGATTTCACAAATCCTCGGCATCTCCGAACACACCTCGGAGAAACATCTTCTTAACGCCAAAAGCAAACTCGGTGCCGTAAACCGGGTGCAGGCCGTCGCGGAAGCGATACGGCGGGGCTACATTAGTTAGGTCGGCCGTGCCGACCTGAAATGCTTGCCTACGCGATCACGCAATTTTCTCACCAAAGCACGGCCGTATCTTCCTCTGAACACAGGAGACGGCGGAATGCTTTTTTCCCTTACAACCCAGGAATTGATGGAACGTCCCGACCTTTGGGAGGCAGTCCATCGGCTGCGCTACAAGATATTTGTGGAGGAGATGGGGTGGGATGATCTCAGGCGGCCCGACGGCCTCGAACTCGACCAATTCGATCACGACGAGGCCGTCCATCAGATCGTCATCAGGGGCGACGAAGTCGCGGGCTATCAAAGGATGTTGCCGACCACGCGGCCTCATCTGTTGACCGAGGTTTTGACCGACCTTTCCGAAGGAACGCCGCCATCGGGCCCGAACATCTGGGAATTGACCCGCTATGCGGTGGCTCCCGGTTTTCGCGATGGCCGCCGCGGCGTTTCGACCGTCGGCACCGAATTGATCGCCGGCTTCGTCGAGTGGGGGCTGAAGCGCGGCGTCGACAAGGTGATTATCGAGTTCGAGCCGATGTGGGTGTTGCGCGCATTGCAGTTGCATTTCCTGGCAACCCCGCTGGGATATCAACGCACCTATGGCAACCAGCAGGTCGTAGCAACCCTGCTCACCTTCAACGAGCACACCCTCGACGTGGTGCGGTCGCGCCGCAATCATTTTGCGCCTGTGCTGGCCAGGGGATATCCCGACATGCTCGGCCAAAGGCGAGCGTCATGAGATCGGAGACAGTCATGAGCACACACCCGCAACCCGAACTTCGCAATCACACGCTGGTGGTCACCGTGTCGTCGAATGACGGCCGGCCGGTGCTGGACAGGAGAGCCTATGAAAGCCTGGCAAGGACCTTTCATGAAGCCGCCGACAATGAGGAGGTGCGCGTCGTCGTGCTGCGCGGCCTGGCAGGCTGTTTCTGCCTCGGCGGCGACTTTTCCGAATTCCTCGACGCCACCAAGCACCAGAAACTGATCGCCGCCGTCACCGACCTGTTTCGCACGCTGGCGACATTTCCCAAGCCCATCCTTGCCTGCGTCGACGGCGATGCGGTCGGCGTCGGCTGCACCATCCTGTTCCACTGCGACATGGTGATCGCGTCCGACGAAAGCACGTTCCGGGTGCCGTTCGTCGATTTCGGCCTGGTGCCGGATGCGGCGACCAGCATCCTGGCGCCGCAGAAGCTCGGCTATGCCGGTGCCTTCCGCTTCTTCTGCCTCGGCGACACGCTTCGCGCCGAGGACGCCAGGGCGCTCGGCCTTGTCGCCGAGATCGTGCCGGGCGGCAGCGTCGAGGAAGCGGCCCTTGGCCGGGCGAGACAGCTTGTCAAGAAGCCGGTCGCCGCCCTGCTGCAGACGCGCGGCCTGCTCAAGGGCAACACCCAGGCGCTCTGCGACCGCATCGACCAGGAGATTTCGCTTTTCCAGCAGGCACTGCAGGACGACACCACGCTGCGGCGACTGCAGCGCATCGCCCGGCTGGCGGCTTAATGCATGTCGCTCAAAAGTGGCCCCGGTTTTGAGACAACGACATGCAAGGAAAGAAGACCTAAAGCGCGGCGCATGAATCCGTTTCGACGCGACGCGCTTTAGGAGTCGCGAGGAAAAGCATCGCCGCGCGGCCCTTGGCCGCGCGGCGCGGAAGCGTCAATCCTGCTTGCCGAGGAATGACGGCCCTTCGCCGATGATCTTCTTGTCCTCCTTACCGATCACGTCGAGATCGCGCCCGTCATAGGGCAGCGACGAGAGGATGCGCTGCATGACCGCCAGCCGCGCGCGGCGCTTATCGTTGGCCCGTACGATGATCCACGGCGCGAACTCCTTGTGGGTGCGCTCGAACATGGTGTCGCGGACGCTGGTGTAATCGTCCCACTTGGTGATGCCGGCAACGTCGATCGGTGAAAACTTCCAGCTCTTCAGCGGGCTGTAGCGGCGGTCGTGGAAGCGCTCGAGCTGCGTTTCCCGGCCGATGTTCAGCCAGAACTTGAAGAAGTGGATGCCCTCGTTGGAGATCATCCGCTCGAAATGCGGCGTCTCGTCGAGAAACTGTTCGTGCTGCTGCGGCGTGCAGAAACCCATCACCGGCTCGACGCCTGCGCGGTTGTACCAGGAGCGGTCGAGGGTGACGAACTCGCCCGATGTCGGGAAATGGTCGACATAGCGCTGGTAGTACCATTGCCCCAACTCCGTTGGGGTCGGCTTGGTCAGCGCCACGTTGCGTGCCGTGCGCGGGTTGAGATACTGGCGCACCACAAAGATCGTGCCGCCCTTGCCGGCAGCGTCGCGGCCCTCGAACAGCGCCATCACCCGTTTGCCGGTCGACTGCAGCCAGGCCTGCGCCTTGACCAGCTCGATCTGCAATTTCTCGAGCGTCTCGTCATACTCGTCGCTTTTCATCTTCTTGTCGTAGGGATAGCCGCCGGCGGTCAGCTTGTTGTCCTCGACCCAGTCGGGAAGCATGGGATTTTCGATGTCGAACTCCCGTTCCTTGCCGCCGATCCTGATCTTCAGCGGCCCCGAAGTTGGCGCGGCGGGACTTTCCTTGGCTTTTTTCATCGAGACGAACCCTTTCCAGCTTCCGGACTCATGCTATGGGGAGCCACTGCAGCGCCGCGCGTCCGTTTGGACGCGCAAAGGACGCTGTAGCACTTTAATTTGCGCATGATCTTTTCCGAAAATCGATTCCCGATTTTCGGGGTCATGCGGCAAGCGGTCCAGCGGAAGTTTCCGCCACCGGGTCGTCGGATGCGAAGGCATGGGTGCGGACGCTTAAGCAAATGGCTGACCTGGACACAGAACAGAAGGGTGCCGCGCAGACCATAGCCTTTAGGCTGTGGAACAGCCGCTGGCTGCTGATCGCCGGTATCGTCGCGGTTCTCGCCGTTTACGCCTTGGCCGCGATTTCAGCCTATGTCGTCCTTGCGGCGTTGCTCTTGCTGCTTGCCGCGGCAATGCTGCCGACCGCCGGCGCGCGCCAATCCACCGAGAGCGGCCCCGCCATCGAGGCCATCGGCTTGCAGCGGCTCTCCGGCGAATATCTTGCGGCCGCCGTCGCCGATCCGCTGATCATCTTCGATCGGACCGCCACCATCGTGCATGCCAATGCCGCCGCCTTCGCCGCCTTCGGCGGGATCGCGCCGGGCATGTCGCTGTCGTTGAAATTCCGGGCGCCGGAAATGCAGGCGCTGCTCGACGGCGTTCTGTCGGGCGATGTCGCCTCTGATGTCGTCGATTATACGGAAAAGCTGCCGGTCGAACGGGCTTACCGGGTGAGCGCATCCTCGGTCGGTCACGCCACCGATCTCTATGTGCTGGTGTTCAAGGACCAGAGCGAAACGCGCAGGATCGACCGCATGCGCGCCGATTTCATCGCCAATGCCAGCCACGAACTGCGCACGCCGCTCGCCTCCATCGCCGGCTTCATCGAAACGCTGCGCGGGCCGGCCCGCAACGACCCGGCGGCGCGCGATCAGTTCCTGCAGATCATGCAGAGCCAGACCGGTCGCATGGCGCGTCTGATCGACGATTTGCTGTCGCTGTCTCGGCTTGAGATGAAGCCTTATCTGAAGCCGGGAACCGAGGTCGATCTGCGCGAAGCGGTCGACAGCGTCATCGATTCGCTCGGACCGCTGGCCAGGGAAAACAGCGTTGCCATCGAGCGGGACTATGCCGATGGGCCGCTTGATGTGCCGGGTGATCGCGACGAGCTTTTCCAGGTTTTCGAGAACCTGCTGGAAAACGCCTGCAAATACGGGCAGTCCGGCGGGCGCGTGGTGGTGTCGATCGCGCGCAGCGATGCCGGCTCAGAACAGGGCATCGACGTGACCATCAGGGACTTTGGCCCCGGCATTCCCGAAGAGCACATTCCGCGCATCACCGAGCGCTTCTACCGCGTCGATGTCGAGACCAGCCGCACCCAGAAGGGCACCGGCCTTGGCCTGTCGATCGTCAAGCATATCCTGACGCGACACAACGCCAGGCTTTCGATCAAGTCCGAGGTCGGCAAGGGCGCGGCATTCTCGGTTCATTTGCCGACGCACTGATATCGCCCTAGTTTCAACGGGGCTGTTTCTTTTTTCTGTCATCCGGCTAGCGTATCAGCGGGGATTCGAGGAAACGACTCAAAGTCAAAACACCCCGTGGGGAAGGCATTTTGCCATGCAGTCCGTGCACATCGTCAGCGCCTATGACGAGGAGCTGAAATATCTGTCCAAGCGCATCGCTGCGATGGGCGGCCATGCCGAGCGCATGGTCGAGCAGGCGATCGCCGCTTTGGTCAATGCCGACCCGGGACTGGCTCAGAAGGTCATTCGCGACGATGCCGTGCTGGATGAAGGGCAACGCGAAATCGACGACAAGGCGATCATCATCATTGCCAAGCGTCAGCCGATGGCGACGGATCTGCGCGAGATCGTCGGGACCATCCGCATCTCCGCCGACCTCGAACGGGTTGGCGACCTCGCCAAGAACGTTGCCAAGCGGGTGGTCGCCGTCACCGACGGACGCCAGCCGGTCAGCCTGTTCCGCGGCCTCGAGGCCCTGGCCAACCTGGCGCTGACCCAGCTCAAGGAAGTGCTCGACGTCTACGCGTCTCGCTCGGTGGAGAAAATCGGCTTCGTGCGCGACCGCGACGACCAGATCGACGCTATGTACACATCGCTGTTTCGCGAATTGCTGACCTACATGATGGAAGATCCGCGCAACATCACGCCCTGCACGCATCTGCTGTTCTGTGCCAAGAACATCGAGCGTATCGGTGATCACGCCACCAACATCGCCGAGACCATCTACTACATCGTCACCGGCGAGCAGTTGCCGGCTGAGCGGCCCAAGGGCGACAAGACCGACAAGATCGGTCTTTCCGAGACGCTGCCGGTGAAGTGAACGCCGCCTCTCGAACCGTCACCCGAATTACGCTAAGCTCTCCGGGTTTCGCCTCTATCCTCGTCCGTGGATTTGCTTCGGGAGGCCGTGATGGAAAATGTTCGGAACCTGACCCCGGCGCCCGCGCCGACATCCGGCATCATCGCTTGCGGTGTCTACACGGCCGGGCGCCGCATCGCCGACATTCCCATCGAGGAAGCCGGCGAATGGGCAAAAAAATCCGGTCATGTCGTCTGGATTGGCCTGCTTGAGCCCGACCGCAACCTGCTGCTGCGCGTCCAGGCACAGTTTCACCTGCACGAGCTGGCGATCGAGGATGCCGAGCATCCGCACCAGCGGCCGAAGATCGAGCAGTATGGCGACGCCTTGTTCATTGTTGCCCGCACCGCGCAGCTGATCGACGGTCGGGTCACCTTCGGCGAGACCCATTTGTTCGTCGGCAGCGGCTACATCGTCAGCGTCAGGCACGGTCCCTCGACGTCCTATGCCGCCGTTCGCCAGCACTGGGAAAGCTGCCCGCATTCGCTGGCCAAGGGCGAGGATTTCGTCCTCTATGCCATTCTCGATTTCATCGTCGACAATTACATGCCGGTGCTCGAGCAGATCGAGGACGAGGTCGAGGCGATCGAGGACAAGGTTCTGCTGAAGCCGATGACCGGTCCCGACATCGAGCGGCTCTATATGCTGCGCCGCGATCTTTTGCGCCTGCGCAATGCCGCGCTTCCGCTGGTCGAAGTCTGCCGACGGCTGACCAGCGCCGAGCTGCCGCAGATCCATACGGCCATGCACCCGCTGTTTCGCGACGTCACCGATCACATCCGCACCGTCCAGGAAAAGATCGACAGCCTGCGCGAGGTGCTGGCGTTCGCTTTCGAGGCGAGCCTGCTGGTCGGCCAGAGTCAGGAAACGGCGAACACCAAGAAGCTCGCCTCATGGGCCGCCATCCTGGCGGTGCCGACAGCGCTCGCAGGCATCTACGGCATGAACTTCGACGGTATGCCGGAACTGAAGATGGAATACGGATATCCGGTGGTGCTGGCCACGATCGCGCTGATCTGCGCGTTTCTCTACTGGCGGTTTAGGAAGAACGGCTGGCTGTGAAAGAGAGCGAATAGCAAATAGCGAATAACACAAAAACGGCTTGCTCCCTGTCACAGAAGCCAAGCCGTTTCTATTCGCTATTCGCTATTCGCTATTCGCTATTCGCTATTCGCTATTCGCTATTCGCTATTCGCTATTCGCTATTCGCTATTCGCTCAGCGACTCCGCCGCCGCTCCGATGCCGGCTGGAATGCCACGCGGGCGTGGTACTTGCAGTAGGGACCGGTTTCGGCGGCATCGTTGCCGCAGAAATGGAAGTCCTCCGAAAGCGGATCGCCGTTCGGCCATTTGCAGGTCCGCTCGGTCAGCTCGACGAGTTGCAGGTGCCGTGAGATCGGCAACACGACATTTTCGACCGGGCGGATGTAATGGCGTGCCACCGGTTCGGCGTCGAACTGCGTCTGCAACGCCGTCGCGCCGATCGATGTCGTGACGTGGCGTGTAGCGGTTGCGGCGCGTGATACCGATTTCTGAACGGTCGATCCTTGCGCCGCCTTCTTCTGGCGTGCCGGCGTGGCGGTCGAGCGTCCGCGGCCCGACAGTTTCAGCCGATGCACCTTGCCGATGACCGCATTGCGGCTGACCCCTCCAAGCTGTGCGGCAATCTGGCTTGCGCTCAAACCCTCCGACCACAGTTTCCTGAGAAGTTCTACCCGCTCGTCAGTCCAGTTCATGAGACCGCGCTCCTCTAAGCGTGCGGCAATCGGAATCCACTCCCGACCCGGCAACATTTGCCGGGGCAGACACCACATATATCTGGTGATTAGGTCCGCCGCACGAAATCTAGTTATTTCTCGTCTACAACTACTCTATGCGCTGACTCGGTGACAAGAGTCCCAAGTGCAACACGAATCGGTTTTTTCGGTTTTCCCCAACTTGCCCGGTCGCTTATGAGCCGGCGTCTCGTCAGAGGGCTTGCCGCGCGCCACTACGCGACGTTTTCGTTGACTTCATGGCCGAAAAACAGGATAAGCCGCACAGGCCGCCGCTTTGGCGGCTTTTTTGATTTTCCGGTACCGGAGACGCATATAATGAGCGGTTCGGCGCTTTACGAGACCTTTGCTCGCGCACCCTTGGCCTTCGACCACGGGGAAGGCACTTGGCTGGTTACCGACAAGGGCGAGCGATATCTCGATTTCGCCGGCGGCATCGCTGTCAATTCGCTGGGCCACAGCCATCCGCATCTGGTCGCCGCACTCACCGAGCAGGCCGCCAAGCTCTGGCATGTTTCCAATCTCTATGAGATTCCGGGGCAGAGCCGGCTCGGCGAGCGGCTGGTCGACGCCACTTTCGCCGACAAGGTGTTCTTCACCAATTCCGGCGCCGAGGCGCTGGAATGTGCGATCAAGACGGCGCGGCGCTACCAGTTCGTCAACGGACACCCCGAACGCTTCCGCGTCATCACCTTTGAGGGCGCCTTCCATGGCCGCACGCTGGCGACCATCGCGGCCGGCGGTCAATACAAATATCTTGAAGGCTTCGGCCCCAAGGTCGAAGGCTTCGATCAGGTCGGCTTCGACGACATCGACGCCGCCGAAAAGGCGATCACGCCGGAGACGGCCGCCATCCTGATCGAGCCGGTGCAGGGCGAGGGCGGTATCCGTCCGGTGCCGACGCAATCGCTGAAGCGGCTCAGGCAATTGTGCGAGCAGCATGGCCTGCTCTTGATCTTCGATGAGGTCCAGTGCGGCATCGGCCGTACCGGCAAGCTGTTCGCGCATGAATGGTCCAGTGTCACGCCAGACATCATGGCGATCGCCAAGGGCATTGGCGGCGGCTTCCCGATGGGCGCCTGCCTTGCCACGGATGAAGCGGCTGTCGGCATGACCGCAGGCGTGCACGGCACCACGTTCGGCGGTAACCCGCTGGCCATGGCTGTCGGCAACGCCGTGCTCGATGTCGTGCTGGAAGACGGCTTCCTCGAAGATGTCCAGCGCAAGGCGCTGCTGATGAAGCAGGGGCTTGCGTCGGTCGCCGACGAGTTTCCCGAAATCATCGAGGACATTAGGGGCGCCGGGCTGATGCTCGGCCTCAAATGCGCCATGCCCAACACCACGGTGAACATGGCATTGCGCGACCAGCACCTGCTGGCGGTTCCGGCCGGCGACAACGTCATTCGCCTGTTGCCGCCGCTCACCGTCACCGACGCCGAGATCCACGACGCGCTCAACCGCATTCGCGCCGGCGCCAAGGGCCTGGCGGAGGCGATCGCCTCTGCCGCCGCGAAGTAATCCGGAACCATTCCTGATGTCAGTTCGCCATTTCACCGACCTTTCCGCCGTTTCCGAAGGCGATCTGCGCTTCATGCTGGACGATGCGGTGGTGCGAAAGGCGCGGCTCAAGGCCGGCGAGCGGACAAAGCCGCTCGAAGGCAAGGTGCTGGCGATGATCTTCGACAAGCCGTCGACGCGCACGCGTGTGTCCTTCGACGTCGGCATGCGCCAGCTTGGCGGCGAAACCATCATGCTGACCGGCACAGAGATGCAGCTCGGCCGTTCCGAAACTATTGCCGACACAGCCAAGGTGCTGTCGCGCTATGTCGATGCGATCATGATCCGCACCACCTCGCATGAGCGGCTGCTGGAATTGACCGAGAACGCCACCGTGCCGGTGATCAACGGACTGACCGACGATACCCATCCGTGCCAGTTGATGGCCGATATCATGACCTTCGAGGAACATCGCGGTCCGGTCGCCGGCAAGACCATCGCCTGGACCGGCGACGGCAACAATGTGCTGCATTCGCTGCTCGAGGCCTCGGCCCGGTTCCGCTTCAACCTCAACGTCGCGGTGCCCGAGGGCAGCGAGCCGGCGCAGAAGCATATCGACTGGTCGCAGGCGCATGGCGGCAAGCTGCACTTCACCCGCTCGCCCGAGGAGGCCGTCGATCAGGCCGACTGCATCGTCACCGATTGCTGGGTGTCGATGGGCCAAGAGCATCGCGCCCGCGGCCACAACGTGTTCTCGCCCTACCAGGTCAATGCCAAGCTCATGGCCAGGGCCAAGCCGGACGCGCTGTTCATGCACTGCCTGCCGGCGCATCGCGGCGAGGAAGTGACCGACGAGGTCATCGACGGGCCGCATTCGGTGGTCTTCGACGAAGCCGAGAACCGGCTCCATGCCCAGAAGGCCGTGCTCGCCTGGTGTCTCGGCGCTTGATCTCTGGGAGCTTGATCTGCGGGGGTGTGATGCCTATCTGCGCCGCATCACGCAAATCAAGCGCGTTTCGACGCATGCGCCCCGGAGGGCGGCATGGCCGCGCCCTGGAGCTTTGTCATGTTGGAAACCTATCAAGTGACTGAACATCACCCCAAACTCGGCGAATTCGGCTACGCCGGCGACGATCACGTCGTGCCGTTCGAGGTCGGCCCGCTCGATGTGCGCGGCCGCACCGTCCAGCTCGGGCCGATGCTCGACGCCATCCTCAGCCGTCACGACTATCCCGAGCCGGTCGCCCGCCTGCTGGCGGAGGCCTGTGTGCTGACGGTGCTGCTCGGCACCTCGCTCAAGTTCGAGGGTAAATTCATCCTGCAGACCCGCACCGACGGGCCTGTCGACATGCTGGTCGCGGATTTCTCCACGCCCTCGGCGCTGCGCGCCTATGCGCGTTTCGACGCCGACCGGTTGGAGGCGTTGGTCGCGGCAGGCGAAACGTCCCAGCAGACGCTGCTTGGCAGCGGCGTGTTGGCGCTGACCATCGATCAGGGCGCTCACACGCAGCGCTATCAGGGCATCGTCCAACTCGACGGCGAGACGCTGGAAGATGCGGCACGCACCTATTTCCGTCAGTCGGAGCAGATCCCGACCGATCTCAGGCTCTCGGTGGCCAAGCTGCTGACGCCCGGCCCCGGCGGCGCCCGCGAGCAGTGGCGCGCCGGTGGCATCCTGGCGCAGTTCCTGCCGCAGTCGCCCGAGCGCATGCGCGTGCCGGATCTGCCGGGTGGCGATGGCGATCCGCGCGAGGAGATCCACGATCCGGCCGACAATTCCTGGCAGGAGTTGCTGGCGCTGCTCGGCACGATCGAACCGACCGAACTGATCGACCCGACGATCGGTGCCGAGCGGCTGCTTTACAGGCTGTTCCACGAGCATGGCGTGCGCGTCTTCGGCGGCGTTCCGGTCGCCGACCAGTGCTCGTGCTCCAAGGACAAGATCCGCGGCATCCTCGAGGGTTTTTCCGCGCAGGAGATCAAGGACAGCACCGAGGATGGCGGCATCCACGTCGCCTGCGAATTCTGCTCGAAGCAATATGACTTCGATCCGGCGGAATTCGCGGCTCAGTAAAGAAAGACACGCCTCACCGGCCGCTTCGCGGCCGGTGAGGCGAAACTAATTCACCGTCCGCCGTGTCCCCGGCAGGTCGAGTGAAAATGCGGGAATGGCGATGTCGAACGTCTCGCCCCGCTTGTTGCGCATCGTGTAGTGCCCGACCATGATGCCGGACGGTGTCGAGAGCGGGCAACCGGATGTGTATTGGTAGCTGTCGCCGGGATTGAGTTCGGGCTGGTCGCCGACGACGCCGGGGCCGCGTACCTCCTCGACCCGGCCGGTGCCGTCGGTGATGTGCCAATAGCGCGACAACAGCTGCACGAAATCGTCCGACTGATTGTCGATCGTTATCTGATAGCCCCAGACATAGCGGTTCTCGGCCGGATCCGAGCGGTCCTCCAGATAGAACGGCCTGACCTGAACTTCGATGTTGCGCGTGACGGCGCTATACATAAGCGGCTCCAAAACAATCCGGCAACTTTCGGCGCTCAATGCGAGCTGGTCAACGGTGCGCGTCCTGTTCGTTGCCGACTGAACGGCAGGTGCGGGCAAAGAATGTCATTTAAGTGACACATGACAATGATGGTGTGCGCCGATCAGTGCCGCGCGACTCGGGCGCTCTGCCGAACTGTTGAAATCGGTCGTCATATGGACCGATTTTTCTGGAGTGACCGGATCTCGATGGAACTCACTCTCATAGCCGCCACGCTTTCAGCTGCTCTCATCCTCTCAAATCTTGCCAGCATCGTGCTTGCCGCTTCGCGTCTGAAACGGCGCCGCACCATTCCCCCGTCGGCCGGCAAGCCGCGGCCGGTGTCGATCGTCGTGCCTTCGCGTGGCGTCGAGCCGTTCACGCACGAGACGCTGGAGCGCGCCTTCTCGCTCGACTGGCCGCGCTACGAGCTGATCTTCTGCGTCGCCCATGCCGACGATCCGGTGGTCAAACTGATAAACAGGGCGATTGCCCTGTTTCCGAAAGTGCCGGCCCGGCTGCTGGTTGGCGACGACCGCATCAGCGCCAATCCGAAACTCAACAATTGCGTCAAGGGCTGGGAAGCGGCGCGGCACAATTGGGTTGTTCTGGCCGATTCCAACGTGTTGATGCCGAGAGATTACGTCCAGCACCTGATGGCTGCATGGAGGCCCGACACCGGCCTTGTCTGCTCGACGCCGATCGGTTCGCGGCCAGCCGGCTTCTGGGCCGAGGTCGAATGCGCTTTCCTCAACACGCTGCAGGCACGCTGGCAATATGCCGGCGAGGCGCTTGGCCTCGGCTTTGCCCAGGGCAAGAGCATGCTCTGGAACAAGCCGATGCTCGACGCCAATGGCGGCATCCGCGCGCTTGCAGCCGAGATCGCCGAGGACGCCGCCGCGACCAAGCTGGTCAATGGCCTCGGCCTGCGCGTCAATCTCGTCGCCGCGCCCTTCGAGCAGCCGCTCGGCCGGCGCACCTTTGACGAGATCTGGTCACGTCAGGCCCGCTGGGCACGCCTGCGCCGCGTCACCTTTCCGCTGTTCTTCGCGCCTGAAATCCTGACCGGCGCGGTGGTGCCGCTGGTGCTTGCGTTGATTGCGGCGGCAAGCGCCGGCGTCAGTCTCTGGGCAACCGCCATCGCCGTGCTGGCGGCCTTCTATCTTCCGGAATGCGCCCTGGCCTGGTTCAAGGGCTGGTACCTGTCGCCGCGCATGGTCGCGGCGATCATGGTGCGCGACCTGATGCTGCCGACGATGTGGGCGCGCGGCTGGCTCGGCGGCGCCGTCGACTGGCGCGGCAATGCGATGACCATTGGCACCAAGGCGGCCGAACTGGAAGAGACGCCTTCCGGCGCTTGAAAAGCCCTCTTATTTGGCCTTCAGCGCCTGTGCGATATCCTCTAGCAGATCGTCGGTGTCCTCCAGGCCGACCGACAGTCTGAGCGTGCCCGGCCCGATGCCGAGCTCGGCGCGGGCCTCGTCACTCAGATTCTTGTGCGTCGTCGTCGCCGGGTGGGTGATCAGGCTTTTGGCATCGCCGAGATTGTTGGAGATCAAGACGATTTCAAGCGCGTTCTGCAAGGCGAAGGCCGCGTGCTTGCCGCCCTTGACGTCGAGGCAGATCAGCGTCGAGCCGCCCGACATCTGCTTCTTGACGATATCGGCCTGCGGATGGTCGGCCCGCCCGGGATAGATGACGCGGGCGATTTCCGGCCGTTCGGCCAGGAAATCCGCGATCCGGCCTGCGCTTTCCGTCTGCTGGCGCACGCGCAGCGGCAGCGTCTCCAGGCCCTTCAGCAGCGTCCAGGCGTTGAACGGCGACAGGCTCGGACCGGTGTGGCGGAAATAGTCGTGCAGGTTCTCGTCGATCCATTTCTTGTCCGACAGGATGACGCCGCCGAGGCATCGTCCCTGGCCGTCAATATGCTTGGTCGCCGAATAGACGACGATATGGGCGCCGAGCTGCAAAGGCTTCTGCTGCAAAGGCGTGGCGAAGACATTGTCGACGATCAGTCGCGCCCCGATCGAATTGGCAAGTGAGGCAACCGCAGCGATGTCGACCACTTCCAGCGTCGGATTGGTCGGGCTTTCCAGGAAGAACAGCTTGGTGTTCGGCTTGACCGCCTTTTCCCAGTTGGCGATGTCGGTGCCGTCGACCAGCGTTGCCTCGATGCCGTATTTCGGCGCCAGCGTCTCGACCACCCAGCGGCACGAACCGAACAGCGCGCGCGCCGCCACGATATGGTCGCCGGCCTTGGCGCTGCACAGAAGGGCAGCCGTCACCGCGGCCATGCCGGAGGCGGTGGCGCGAGCGTCTTCCGCACCTTCGAGCGCGCACATGCGCTTCTCGAACATGTCGACGGTCGGATTGGCGTAGCGCGAATAGATGAAACCCGGCTCCTCGCCCTTGAAACGGGCTTCGGCGGCCTGCGCCGTTTCGTAGACATAGCCCTGGGTCAGGTAAATCGCTTCCGACGTTTCGCCGAAGCCGGAACGCAGCGTTCCGCTGTGCACGAGTGCCGTCTGAGGCTTCCAGTTGCGCTTCTTGGTGCTCATCGCTCTTCTTCCAGACACAAAAAAACCGGCCGCGAAAGTCGCAACCGGTCCATACGGCCTTGCGGCCCGACGGTCCTTTAGCGACTTGTTTAACGTGGCTGCAAGCCGACCGGCCAAATCACCACGGGATAACGACCCTTTAGACCCGCGCCACGCTTGCGTCAATTGCCGGCTTCATTAAGAGGTTTGTACCAACGGTCTTGGAGCGACCCAGCTTTGCGGCAGACAGGCATTCTTCCCGATCAGGACATATCGGCGCTGTTCCAGTCCGGCGCGCTGAAGTCGACGCGCGCGCTTGACGCCGACCAGATCCAGCCGGCCAGTCTTGATCTCAGGCTCGGCGATAAGGCTTGGCGGGTGCGTGCCTCCTTCCTGCCAGGTCCCAACCACAAGGTTTCGGAAAAGCTCGATCGGCTGCAGTTGCACGAGATCAATCTTGCCGAGGGCGCGGTGCTGGAGACCGGCTGCGTCTATATCGTGCCCTTGCTTGAAAGCCTGGCATTGCCGGCTGACATTTCGGCCTCGGCCAATCCGAAGAGCTCGACCGGGCGGCTCGATATCTTCACCCGTGTCATGACCGATCGCGGCCACGAGTTCGACAAGATCGCCGCCGGCTATCATGGCCCGCTCTATCTGGAGGTCAGCCCGCGCACGTTCCCGATCGTCGCGCGCACCGGTTCGCGTCTGTCGCAGATACGTTTCCGCACCGGCAATGCGCTGCTCTCGGAAGCCGAGCTGCACGACCTGCATCGCGCGCAGATGCTGGTCGCCACCGAGCCGCCGAACATTTCCGGCGGCGGCATAGCGCTGTCGATCGACCTCAACGGCGATCAGAACGGCCTGGTCGGCTATCGCGGCAAGCATCACACCGGTCTCGTCGATGTCGACAAGCGCGCGGCACAGGAGGTCGTCGACTTCTGGGAGCCGATCCACAAGAGCGGTGCCGGCGAACTGGTGCTCGATCCCGATGAATTCTACATCCTCGTCAGCCAGGAGGCGGTGCATGTGCCGCCGCTCTACGCCGCCGAGATGACGCCCTTCGATCCGCTGGTCGGTGAGTTCCGCGTCCACTATGCCGGTTTTTTCGATCCGGGCTTCGGCCATTCCGCGTCCGGTGGTACCGGCAGCCGGGCTGTGCTCGAAGTGCGCAGCCACGAAGTGCCGTTCATCCTCGACCATGGCCAGATTGTCGGCCGGCTGGTCTATGAGCACATGCTGAAGCGGCCGCAGGCGCTCTACGGCACCGATCTCGGCTCCAACTACCAGGCGCAGGGCCTGAAGCTGTCCAAGCATTTCCGCCCGGCGCGCTAAGCGCCTATCACCGTCAGGCAAAATACTTGCCTGCGCTGGCTCGCTATGCTTGGCTGCCTTGCTGGTCGTCAAGATGCCGGCGTTCAAGGGGAACCAAGAAAATGCAGATTTCGAAATGGATCATGTCGGCAGCGGGAGCTGCCATGCTGGTGATGGCGGCCGGCTCGCTGTCGCAGGCGCAGGAGAAGATCAAGATCGGCACCGAGGGCGCCTATCCGCCGTTCAACACCATTACGGCTGACGGCAAGGTCGAAGGCTTCGACATCGACATCGCCAACGCACTATGCGCGCAGATGAAGGTCGAGTGCGAGATCGTCACCCAGGACTGGGACGGCATCATCCCCGCTTTGCAGGCCAAGAAATTCGACGCCATCATCGCCTCGATGAGCATCACCGAGGAGCGCAAGAAGCAGGTCGCCTTCACCAACAAATATTATACGACACCGCTCGCTTTGGTGGCGCCGAAGGACAGCGATCTCACCTCGACCGAACCGGCAGCACTTGCGGGCAAGACGGTCGGCGCCCAGGCCTCGACCACGCAGGCCGACTATGCCCAGAATGAATATGGCAAGGCGGGCGCGGAGGCAAAACTCTATCCGACCCAGGAAGAGGCGATCACCGACCTGACGAACGGCCGTCTCGACGCCGTACTTTCCGATAAGTTCGTGCTGATGGACTGGTTGAAGAAGGCAAGCGACGGCTGCTGCAAGCTGGTTGGCGACGTCAAGGGTACGGAAACGCAAGCCGGCATTGCCGTCCGCCTGGAAGACACCGCACTGCGCGACAAGCTCAACGCGGCCATCGACGCCATTGTCGCCGACGGCACCTACAAGAAGATCCAGGCCAAGTATTTCGACTTCGATATCTATTGAGGTTGAAGCTGCCAATCTCCCTCCTTGAGGGGGAGATGGCCGGCAGGCCAGAGGGGGTCGCTGCGCGTAGATCGCCAACGCCCATTCCGCCACCGTAGAAGGGGTTGGCGATCCATGTGAGACGACCCCCTCTGTCGCCTTCGGCGACATCTCCCCCACAAGGGCATATGCGCTAAGATAGCTTCGGCATGGACTGAAATTTGCGCTTTCGTGGTGGCTCACGCCATCGATGTCGCAAGGCATGGAGATTTTGGCGCAGGGCTGCCAAGGGAGGTTGAGCAAAGATCGCTGCGATCAGAGAGGCGACGATCTGGCGGGTGGCGCGCCACAGCAGCGGGCGCCCGTCGCTCAAGGGGGAGAGACACCCAACTCCTGCGAAAGGGGTTCGGTCACAAGCGCGATGAGGAAGTGGGCAAGAATCCAAGGCTTTGCGATCCTTGGGTCTTTGGCTGGAGGCGCGCGCAGTCCGATCAGGCTCTTCAGACGCTTGAAGGCGAGCTCGATGCGCCAGCGCATGCGATAGAGCTTGAGAACTGTGCCGGAGGGAAACTCCTCCTGGTCAAGCGAGGTCACAAGGATGACAAAGCCGGCGGCAATCAGCGTCTCCGGTTGAACCTGCTTGCCCTTGGCCTTGGCTTCCTTGTTGATTTTGCGCCGCGCTTCTTGTGTCGCAGCCTCGGATTTGCGCAAGGCGATCAGGCGCATCTTCAGGGGCTCGCCCTTCTTGAGGCCCAGCCAGACAGGCGTTTCGATGACCTCCTCCCGGCAGCTCTTCAGGTGGCCGATGAGATCGAACGCCTTGCCGTTGGCGTCGAGCCATCGCACATTCTTCCACGGCGCGCGCACGACAACGTCGCCGTCTTGCGCCATGACCTTTGCGATCCGCTCGGCCTGCAGATAGGCGCGGTCGCCGATGCGGATCTCGCCCGGCACCACCGGCACGCGGTCGATCAGCTCGGCCTCGCTCTGGTCGGTGATCTCGAGGAAATCGAACTGCTCGCGCTCAAGATCGAAGGCGCAGTGCATACGCCAAAGGCCATTGTTCTTCTTCTCATGCACACCCGCCTTGGCAACCGATGTCGCATCGAGGATGCGGATCAGCCGGCCCTTAGGCAAGCCTTCCTCCTCGCGCTTCAAAAGGTGCCCGATCAACTGCTGCAGCCACGGCCCTGCATTGCGCAGCCGGCCGAGCAACGCCACGTCCGAGATGTCGGCGATCCCGCTTGCCGCCGCCCAGGCCACGACGCCCCGCATGCCCACCTTGCCAAGGCAGTAAGCCAGTGTCAGGCGCAACAGATCAGTAGCCGACCTGACGCCCCGCGGCCGCAGAAACGCCTTCGTCTCGCGGGCACTCCCTGCAATCAACTCTTCACCGCCGAGGAGCTCAATCGTCTCGGCCCAGCCGTCATCTACAAGCGATTCGTGAGTCATCGCAGCGTAGAATCACAACCGATTCCCCACTGCAACACCTATCTTAGCGCATATGCCCTCAAGGGGGGGAGATCACGACCTCAAAGCGCCTTCACCGCCACCTGCACCGGCTGCTCGATCTCGAGCGGATTGCGCAGCGGCAGGCCGAAATCCTTGGCTTCGATCTCGAACACGTCGCCGGCCTCGGTCTTGATGCCGTCGGCGAAGGACAGCGTCGCCGTACCGAACATATGCACATGCACGTCGCCTGGCTGGCGGAAGGCCGCATATTTGAAGTGGTGATGCTCGAGATTGGCGATGGTGTGCGACATGTTCGCTTCACCGGACAGGAACGGCTTTTCCCACAGCACCTCGCTGTCGCGCACGATGCGCGAGGTGCCGCGGATGTCGGAAGGCAGGTCGCCGATCAGGATCTCCGGGCCGAACGAGGCGTTGCGCAGTTTGGAATGGGCGAGAAAGAGATAGTTCACGCGCTCGGTGACGTGGTCGGAGAACTCGTTCGACAGCGTGAAGCCGACACGGAATGGCGCGCCGTCATCGCCGATGACATAGATGCCGGCCACCTCGGGCTCTTCGCCGGCGTCCTTGGCGAAAGCCGGCGACAGGAGTGCGGCACCTGGCGCCACCGCCATCGTGCCGTTGCCCTTGTAGAACCATTCCGGCTGCACGCCGATCTGGCCTTTCGCGGGCTTGCCGCCCTCCAGCCCCATGCGGAACATCTTCATGGAATCGGTCAGCTGCTCCTCGCCATCGGCGCTGAGCTTCTTGTGCATGGAATCGCGTGTCGCGGCCGAGCCGAGATGTGTCAGTCCGGTGCCGGTGAGATGCAGATGCGCCGGGTCGGGGTGGTTGATCGGCGACAGCAGCCGCCCCTTCTTGTAGGCGGCCTCGATATCGACCGTCTCGCCGAGCCCCTTGCGTTCGATCAGCGCGACGAGGCCGACGCCGGTGCGGGCGGCTTCCATCGCCAGCGAATATACGCTGCGCGCGCCGTTGATGATCCGGGTCTTGCCGCCGTTGCGGGCAACGACACGGATGGTCTCGGCGTCATCGAGAATCTGGGAGATCAGCATGATGAATCCTCTCTCATTTGTCTTGGCCCGGTTGCCATTTGGCAAACCTTAACCTGCGCGACTCGGCCCTCGCCGCGCCACGGGTGAAATTCCTCGTCCGGATTGCGCTCGCGGGCTTGGTCCCTGAGGGACTTCTTGACGCCGGCGGTTGCCGGCAGCGCCGCGATCGTATGCCTCCTGCTGCCTCGCCTGAAGCCTGTTCAAGCCTTGTTCTTGTTGTAGACGTCGAAGATCACGGCACCGAGCAGCACCAGGCCTTTGACCACCTGCTGCCAATCGACATTGACGCCCATGATCGACATGCCGTTATTCATGACGCCCATGATGAAGCCGCCGACCACCGCGCCGATGACCTGGCCGACACCGCCCATCGCCGAGGCACCGCCGATGAAGACAGCGGCGATGACGTCGAGCTCGCTGCCGAGGCCCGCGGCCGGCACCGCCTGTCCGAGACGGGCCGCGATGATCAGGCCACCAAGCGCCGACAGTACGCCCATATTGACGAACACCATCAGCGTCAGCCGTTCGGTCTTGATACCCGACAGCTGCGCGGCCTTGGCGTTGCCGCCCATTGCATAGATGCGGCGGCCGATGGTCATGCGCTTGGTGACGAAGACGAACAGCGAGATCAGCACGCCCATGACGAGCAGCACCACCGGCAGGCCCCTGTAGCTGGCGAACTGGTATACCAGGAACAGCGCCAGCGCGCTGCCGACAAGCGTCTTGATGACGAACAGGGGAAAGGGCTCGGCCTCATAGCCATGGCGTTCGCGCTTGCGTCGCGTCCTCAGCCCGAAATAAGCATAGGCCAGCACAGCGATCAGGCCCAGCACGATCGTCGTCATGTGCAGCGTCAGGCCGCTGCCCATGATGGTCTTGCCGGCCGCGTTCACCGTCGGCGGGATGAGTGTCAGTGGCCCGATGACATCCGGGATGAAGCCGGAGCTGAGCGCCTTGAAGCCGTCGGGAAGCGGTCCCACCGAGGATCCGCCGCCCAGCAGCGCCTGGCAGATGCCGCGGAAGATCAGCATGCCGGCCAGCGTGACGATGAAGCTCGGTATTCGGTGATAGGCGATCCAGTAGCCTTGCGCCGCGCCGATCGCGCCGCCCACGATGAGGCAGATGATCGACACCACCAGCGGATTGCTGAAGGGGCCGAGCGGCCAGATGACCATCATCATCGCCGCCAATGCGCCGATGAAGCCGGCGACGGAGCCGACGCTGAGATCGATATGGCCGGAGACGATGACCAGCAGCATGCCCAGCGCCATCACGATGATGAACGAGTTCTGCTGCACCAGGTTGCTCAGGTTCACCGGCTTGAACAGCGTTCCGGAGGTGGTGAACTGGAAGAACACCATGATAGCGATCAGCGCCAGTATCAGGCCGTATTCGCGCAGGTTCGTCGTCAGCGCCGAGACGGCGATGCGTGGACCCTGCGGCACGTCTTCGGCGACTTTGCTCTGCGGGGCGGGGGCGCTTTCGGTACTCATGCTGCTTTTCCTTCTCCCCGAACGATGGCGCGCATTATTTTTTCCTGGCTTGCGTCCGCCGCGGGCATTTCGCCGACAATGCGTCCTTCGTTCATGACGTAGATGCGGTCGGTGATGCCGAGCAGTTCTGGCATTTCCGACGAGATGACCACGATCGCCTTACCTTCGGCGGCGAGGCGGGCGATGATCGTGTAGATTTCGTATTTGGCGCCGACATCGATGCCGCGTGTCGGCTCGTCGAGGATCAGCACTTCCGGGTCGGCGAACAGCCATTTCGACAGCACCACCTTCTGCTGGTTGCCGCCGGAAAGATTGCCGGTCATCTGATAGACGCTCGAAGCGCGGATATTGGTCTTTTTGCGATAGTCGTTGGCAACGGCGAGCTCGCGCATGTCGTCGATCACGCTGTGGCGCGACACGCCGCCGAGATTGGCCAGCGTGATGTTGTGCTTGATATGGTCGATGAGGTTGAGACCGTAGGTCTTGCGGTCCTCGGTCACGTAGGCGATTCCGTGTTCGACCGCCCTGCTCACCGAGGAAACATCGATCGGCTTGCCCTTGAGCAGCACCTCGCCACTGATGCGGCGGCCATAGGAACGGCCGAAGATGCTCATGGCGAATTCGGTGCGGCCGGCGCCCATCAGCCCGGCGATACCCACAACCTCGCCCTTGCGCACGTTGATGTCGATGCCCTTGATCACTTGCCGGTCGGCATGGAGCGGGTGATAGACCGACCAGTTCTTCACTTCGAACACGACCTCGCCGATGTCAGGCTCGCGCGGCGGATAGCGGTCGTCGAGCGAACGGCCGACCATCGAGGTGATGATGCGGTCTTCCGAAATGTCCTTCTTGGCCAGCGTCTCGATGGTGCGCCCGTCGCGGATCACCGTGACCTTGTCGGCGACCCGGTTCACCTCGTTGAGCTTGTGCGAGATCAGGATCGAGGTCATGCCTTGCCGCTTGAATTCGAGCAGAAGGTCGAGCAGCGCCTGACTATCCTTTTCGCTGAGCGACGCCGTCGGCTCGTCGAGGATCAGGAGCTTGACTTCCTTGCTCAACGCCTTGGCGATCTCGACCAGCTGCTGCTTGCCGACGCCGATATTGGTGATCAGCGTCTTGGGGTCCTCCTTGAGACCCACCTTCTTCAACAGGGCGCTGGTGCGCGCCTCGTTGGCATTCCAGTCGATGACGCCGTATCTGGCGTGCTCATTGCCGAGGAAGATGTTTTCGGCGATCGACAGCATCGGCACCAGCGCAAGCTCCTGGTGGATGATGACGATGCCCTTGTGTTCGCTGTCGTGGATGCCTTTGAACTGGCATTCCTGGCCTTGAAAGATGATCTGGCCGTCATAGGTGCCGGAGGGATAGACGCCCGACAGCACCTTCATCAGCGTCGACTTGCCGGCGCCGTTCTCGCCGACCACGGCATGGATTTCGCCTTCCTCGACGCTGAGGTTGACGTTCGACAGCGCCTTCACGCCGGGGAACGTCTTGGTGATGTCGCGCATCTCCAAAATCGTCGTGGCCATGGGGACTACCGCTCCTTGCGAGGTCGGCAAACACTGCCGGCGAGGTCGGCAAACAATACCGGGCTCGCTGGTGAACGAAAAGGGGCCCTGCGTTGCGCAGGACCCCTGACTTTGTAACCGGGGTTACTTCAGTTCGTCGGCCTTGATGTAGCCGGAGTCGACGACCAGTGCCTGGTAGTTCGACTTGTCGACCTCATGCGGCGTCAAGAGGATCGAGGGGACGACCTTGACGTCGTTGTTGTAGGTCTTTTCATCGAGGCCGTCCGGCTTGCCGCCCGAGAGCACCTTGTCGACGAGCTCGACGGTGGCCTTGGCCAGTTCGCGGGTGTCCTTGAATACGGTCGAATACTGCTCGCCCGTGATGATCAGCTTGACCGAGGCGGTCTCGGCATCCTGGCCGGTCACGATCGGCCAGGGCTGTGCGTCCGTGCCGTAACCGACGGCGCGCAGCGAGGCGGTGATGCCGCGCGACAGGCCATCATAGGGCGACAGAACGCCATCGACGCGGCTGCCGTCCGAATAGTTGGCCGACAGCAGATTGTCCATGCGCGCCTGGGCAGTGGCGGCGAGCCAACGCAGCGTGCCGACCTTGTCCATGCCGGTCTGGCCGGACTTGATCTTGATCGAGCCGTCGTCGATCAGTGGCTGCAGGACGGAGATCGCACCATTGTAGAAGAAAAAGGCGTTGTTGTCGTCGGGCGAGCCGCCGAACAGTTCGACGTTCCACGGCTTGGTGTTCGGGAAACGCTCCTTGAGGCCCTTGACCAGCGAATTCGCCTGGATCACGCCGACGCCGAAATTGTCGAAGGTGGTGTAGTAGTCGACATTGGCGGTCTTCTTGATCAGGCGGTCATAAGCGACGACGACGACGCCTGCGTCAGCGGCCTTCTGCAGCGCATCCGACAGGGTGGTGCCGTCGATCGAGGCGATGATCAGCGCCTTCGGGCCTTTGGTGATTTCGTTTTCCAGCTGGCTGAGCTGGTTGGGGATGTCGTCCTGCGCATATTGCAGGTCGACAGTGTAGCCGAGAGCCTCGAGCTGGGACTTGACGGCGTCGCCGTCATTGATCCAGCGCTGCGAGGTCTTGGTCGGCATCAGCACGCCGACAAGACCCTTGTCGGCTGCGTGCGCCGAGTAGGTCATGGCAGCGATGCCAAGGGCCGCGACGGCGGCCAGTGTCTTGATGATCTTCACTTTAACTCTCCCTGGTTGATGGACGCGGCACCCCGGGGGTCGCGGGCCGCGCAATCGTGCAGAAGCGCCAAGGCACTGCTGCCGTCATATCGATCTCCGGTATCCTCCCATGGCCCCGAGGCGCTGATTTCAATCGATACGATTTTTCTCGCCAGCGACCGTCGCGTCTCGGAACGCGCAAAGGGTGTGGCTCTTTGCCATAACTGTCAAATGCGATCTTTGATGGTTGCTATATCATGATCGGTATATGTTATTGAGGCGAGAGAGGTTGCCGCGAAGGTCGACCGGCGGCGAGCGGAGGCGAAGGAAAGCGATGGCGGCGATCAGGAATCCGACTGCGATTTCAAACGGCTACAGAGAGATGCCGGGCGATGGCGAAACCCTGCTGCGCAGCGGTCTCAGCCTGCGTCACATGCGCATGATCGTCGCGCTCGACGACCATGGCCGGGTCAGCGCGGCGGCCCAGGTGATGAACATTTCGCAGCCGGCGGCCTCGCGCATGATCGCAGAGATGGAGGCGGTGCTGGAGGTCAAGCTGTGCGAGAGGCTGCCGCGCGGCATCACCTTGACGCCATACGGCAAGGCTTTGGCCAGGCGTGCGCGCTCGATCCTGCTGGAGATGCGGGAGGTCGACCGCGAGATTTCCGAGCTCAAGGCGGGCAAGGGCGGTTCGGTGTTCCTGGGTGCGGTGACCGCGCCTGCAATCGAGCTGGCGGTGCCGGCAATTCGCGAAATCCGCCGCATCTATCCGCGCATCGAGATCACCATGCAGGTCGAGACCTCCAATGTGCTGGCGCGCGAGCTGATCGCCACGCGCCATGATTTCATCATCGCGCGCATCCCCGACGATCTTAATCCGCGGCTGTTCGAGTCGCGCGTCATCGGCGTCGAGAAGGCCTGCCTGATCGTGCGCCGGGGCCATCCGCTCACCAAGGGCAAGGCGGTGCGGCTGGAAGAGACCGCTGCCTATGACTGGGTCTTCCAGTCGGGCGGCTCGCCCTTGCGCCAGGCGATGGAGAGCAACTTCCTCAACCGCAACATCGCTTTGCCGGACCGCATCCTCAACACCAGCTCACTGCTCCTGACCCTGGTCATGGTCGCGCAGTCCGATGCCATTGCGCCGGTCTCGGTCCAGGTGGCGAAATTCATCCAGAATCCCGACGGGCTGGCCGGCGCCATCGACGTCGTTCAGACCGAATTCGACATCGAGGTCAGGCCCTACAGCCTGATCACGGTGAAGAACCGCGTGCTGTCGCCGGCCGCCAAGATGCTGCACGACTTCATTCTGAGGGAAGTGGGATGATGGCTGGCTTGGGTAGGGCTGTCTGGCGTCGAGTTCGATCGGCGCGCGCAACGCACATGAAGAGCCGCCAGGCCGAGGCTAGCGAAAGCGAGCCGGGAACATTATTTCCTGCGGACGCGTTCATGATCTTGCAAGGGACGATTTCTTCTGGAGGCTGAGTATGCGCAGCTTCGAAATCATCGATCTGCTTTACGTGGTCGAGGCCTGCAAGCACGACCGATCGGTCGGGAATTTCGTGTCCATGGCTGAAAGCGTGGAAGAATTGCGGGTGCTGACCGGCGATTTCGTTTCATCGGATGACGTAGTAGCAAACGCCCTCGCAACGGTGGCGCTTGCGCGAGGCTGCTCGGTTTTGTTCGACGAACAGGCAGGCGCTGAAATTGTTTCTGGCGCCTTAAGCTGGAGCGGGTAGAGGGAATCGAACCCTCGCGTTCAGCTTGGGAAGCTGACAAGCTACCATTACATCATACCCGCGTGTGCCCTCGTTACCATGACGGCCCGGCTTCGGGCAATCGCCAAAGCGGCGCTCGCGCCGACGCCAAACAGGATCAGGCGCCGGGCAGATAGATCACAGCGTAGTCGTCCGCATAGGCCCGCTTCCAGCCCAGCTGGTCGAAGAAGGGGATGCGGCTGTCGTCAGCCGACAGCAGCGCCCAGCCTATTGCGTATTTCTTCAACCGGGCTTCGAGGAGCGGCTTGCCGTCGCTGTGGCCCGTCTCGTCATCGGCTTTTGTGAAACCGCCCAGGAACAGTTGGTCCGTCCGTCCGTCGATATAGGTCTTGACCCCGTGGAAGATCAGCGTGCCGCCGAAATTGTAGGAATTCAGCACATTGCCGGACAGATGATGGCTTTCGGCGAATGCCAGCGCCCCGCTGGCCGACGTCTTCGGGCTCGGCGCGACCCGATAGGCACTGCCGAGAACGGCGCCCCCGCCGATCACCAAAACCACCGCCGCGCCGCAGATCGCGTAGAACCGCCTGGCGAAGAATTTTTCCAGTCCGTCGCGCTTTGCCGCCAGCCATGCGGTGGCTGAAAGCGAGGGGTACTGCTGCGCGACCTCGACCGCGATCACCAAGGGGATCAACAGGAAGAACAGATACATGAAACGCACATGGGCGAGATAGACATGCAAGGTGAAGACGACGAACAACGCCTTGGCCCAGCCAATTCGCAACCGTGACACCAGAAGCCCGAAAAGCGCCAGCAGCATCGCAACTTCCTGGACGGGGTAATCCTGCTGACTGAACGCTTTCCATTCCATGATCAGCGACACCGCCTCATTGCCATAGGCCACGGCCAGCGTCGCCAGGATGGCCTGAACGCCATAGGGGTGGATCAGGCTGACCAGTGGACAAAGCAGCCCGAATGCGATCCATTTCGCCAGGAGGCCTGGTTTCGACAGGCCCGTACGCGCCAGCAGATCGAGGCCAGCGAAAGCGGCAATGACGAAGCTCAAGGTGAAGGTGGCGTGCAGGTTCGCCCACAAAACGACCAGCACAAGCAGCCACCAGGGCGGCGCGCGTTCTTCCCTTGCCGCACGAAAGAGCATCTCCGTCCAGATGACGATGATGGGGAAGGTGAAGACATGCGGGCGCGCTGTAAAAATCGGATTGACCAGGAACACTGCGGCGAAGGCCAGCGTGATCGCTAATATCGGCTTCAGCCATGTGCTGAGAAACCACCCTATCAGGAAAACCGTCAGGGAAATCGAGGCGATGATCACAGTGACCACCCCGTTCCAGCTTCCTGCCCGGTAGGCAAGAGCCAGCAGGACCTGCCCCAGCCATTCCTTGGCAATCCAAGGCTGGCCGGCAAAAGTGTGGGAATAAGGGTCGACCGTCGGAAATGTCCGGTTTGCCAGGAAATCCAGCCCGACCTTGACTTGCCACCAGCTGTCGGGATCCTGCAGAGTGGAACCCGCCTGAGCAGCCAGTGCCCCCGCCATCGCCAAGGCCGCAAGCAGGCAGAAGATCAGCCTGTTCCGCTCGGTGTATGTCGCGGCATCCACGCTGGCCTGAGCGTTGTTCATGGTGCGCCGCCTCTAATCGTTTCCGATGACAGTCTGGTTCAAGATGTTCGACTGGCCGGCTGCCGCCGAGACCCCTCGGCCACTCGAATTGTCGGGTCGGCGCTTTCGTCTCCGCGACCTCCGCGTCCCACAAACACGAAGCGAGCCGAACCGAGGTAGAAGACAATCGAATAGACACAGATGCCCGCGAGGTGAACCAAAGGGTTTTCGACGATGCCTGCAGAACGAGCGGCGATCACGACGGCCAGATTGATGCTGTAGGCGACCAGAAAGACGCCCCCATAGCGCAGCGCGGTTCCGGGCCGGAAGCCATCGGCTCTTGTGAAGGTCCACTGGCGGTTGAGGAAGAAGCCGACGACAAGGCCTGCGGCATAGCCCGTGGCGTTGGCAGGGATGTCGCCAAGACCCAGTGCAAGGCTGGCCAGGATGACCGCGTATCCTACCGCCGTGTTCAGTAAACCGACGGCGCCAAATCGCAGCATCCTGGGGAAGTCAAACGGCAGGCTTGACCACATGCGCAAAATACTGGGCTCCGACAGGAATTTTGGCGAGGAAACGCTCCAACGGCCTCAGCCTCGCCAGCAGCCGAGGAAAGAAAATCCGGTAGACGATCCGGGTGTTGGCAAGACCCGCCTCGGCCATGCGTCCACGCATCTCGCGTGAGCTTATCAAAACCGCGTTCTCGTCGAAGGCGCAATTTCTCACCGCGTGCGTGGTCAGCGGATTCCACGGATTGTGTTCGAAAAGAAAGAAACTGCCGCGGTTCGCCAGCACCCTGCCGATCTCCGCCAGCAATCCGATCTGAAGGTCTTCGGGGATGTGGTGGAAGACGCAAGCGGCGAAGGCCAGGTCGAAGCAGCCGTCGGCAAAGGGAATCGTCTCGCCATCGAAATGCGTGAACGCGGCTTGGCCGGGAAAGCGCTTGCTGGCTATGTCGAGCGATTCCCGCGAAGGATCGAGCAAGGTTATCTCCGCGTCGGGAAACGCGTTGCGCATGTGGCCGAGTGAATTGCCGACACCAGCGCCGAAGTCGAGTATCCGGCGCGGTTTCACTCCAGCCCGCCGCAGCGTCGCGGCGACATCGTCGATCTTGTACTTGGCGAAGAAATCCGGGTTTTCGCCGCTCAGCCTTATGCTCGCGGCATGCTGCTCCTGATATTCCCGCGCAAACTGGTCGAACTCCGCCTCAAGCACGTGCGGCCCTCTTTGCCATCTCCTGCAGGCGATGGACGGGCAATTCCTTGTCCTCGGCTGCATGGTTGCATGAAACGATCTCGTTGACGAAGTAAAGCGGCCGCCGCTTGGTCTCCATGTACATACGCCCGAGATACTCGCCGAAGATGCCTAGTACCATAAGCTGAACGCTGCCAAGGATCAGCACGATCGCGGCGAGGCTGGTCCAGCCGGGCAACACATTTCCGACCGACCATTCGAACAGCGTGTAGCCGAGCACGACCAGCCCCAGAAGTCCGAACAGCATTCCCAGCAGCGAGGCGAACCGCAAGGGGACGATGGAAAAGCTGGTCATCGCATCGACCGCCAGAAGAACCATCTTCTTCAGCGGATAGTGGGTGGTGCCGGCAAAGCGCCGGCGTCTTTCATAAGGGAAAGCCACCTGTTTCAGCCCGATCCAGCTCACCATGCCGCGAATGAACCTGTAGCGTTCGGGCATCGCGTTCAGATGGTCGAGCGCGCGGCGGTTCATCAGCCGGAAATCACCGGTATTCGGGGCGATATCGACGTCGACCATGCGGCGCAGCAAGCGATAGAACATCGAGGCGGAAGCGAGCTTGAACCAGCTTTCGCCGTCGCGCGTCAGCCTCTGGCCGTAAACGACATCGAAGCCTTCATTCATCTTCGTCATCATCGCGCCGAGCAGCTCAGGCGGATCCTGCAGGTCGGCATCGAGAATGAGAATGCGCTGGCCGCGACAGAATTCGAGCCCCGCGCTCAGCGCGATCTGGTGACCGTAGTTGCGGGCAAGGTCGATGGCGACGATATGGTCGTCCTTTTCGGCCAACTCGAAAATGGCCTCGCGCGTACCGTCGGTCGCGCCGTCGATGACAAGGACGATCTCGTAGGAGGGGCCATGTTCCAGACATGCGGCCGTCACCCGCCGATGCAGTTCGGCCACCCCGGCCAGCTCATTGTAGCATGGGACGACCACCGACAGCATGACGGCGCGTCGTGCGGTGTTTTTCTCCGTCTCCACCAAAAGCCTTGCTCCCGCTATTCGATCGGGAATAGCGGCAATTGGTTAGAAAACAGATAAGCCAGCGGGATAGGCGGTGGCCGCCGTCTGCCATGCGGCCTGGCGCTACTTGCGGCCACGCCATTCCCGTTCCAGGTCTCGGCATCCCGCAAAACTGTCGGCTTGAAGCCGGCAGGCCAAGTGCGTATGTCTGGGCCGACACCCTCGAGTCTGGGTACCTCAATCTGGAGACGGGCCCTTGTCCGCACTGACGCGCTTTCTCGGCGACTCGCCGGTCAAGGTGATCCTGAAATTGCTGGTGGTGTCGTTTCTCGTCGGCCTGGTCATGAACGCCTTCGGCTGGTCGCCGATGGATGTGCTCTACGGCATCCGGAAGTTCTTCATCGACCTGTGGAATCTGGGCTTCCACGCCATCGATCGCTTCCTCGGCTACATCCTGCTGGGCGCCGCGATCGTCGTGCCGGCCTTCATCCTGCTGAGGCTTGCCAACTACCGGAAGTAGAGTTCCCGGACCGCGGGTCCGCGTCAGCGGAACCTGGAAACGGTTTTCGGGCAAGATCATGCTCAAAAAAGATTTTCAGGCGTAACCCGAGGCGACCTCGAACAGGATGGCGTGCCGCGCCGCGAGTGCGGGCACATCGGTTGAATAGCCGCCGCCGATAACGCCGCAGACGGGAATGCCCTGCGCGCGAAAGTGACGGATGACCATGTCGTCGCGGGCGCTGAGGCCATCATCCGATAGCGACAGCCTGCCAAGCCGGTCCTCGGCATGGACGTCGACGCCGGCATTGTAGAAGACGACGTCCCAACGCGCTTTGGCAGCCAGTGCCGGCAAGATACCACCAAGCCTTTCGAGATACGGCGCATCCCCCGTGCCATCGGGCAGCGCGACATCCAGGTCGGAGGCGATCTTGCGCACGGGATAATTGCGGTCGCCATGCATGGAAAAGGCGAACACGCGTGGATTGCCCGCCAGAATATCCGCCGTGCCGTCGCCCTGATGCACGTCGAGATCGACGACCAGGATGTTGCGTGCCAAGCCTTCGGCGAGCAGCACCAGCGCGGCGACGGCGACATCGTTGAAGGTGCAGAAGCCCGCGCCTTGCGCGCGCCGCGCATGATGGCTGCCGCCGGCGGTGTTGCAGGCGATGCCGTGGCGCAAGGCGAGCCGCGCCGCCAGCACCGTGCCGCCGGTGGCAAGCTGCGCGCGCAGCGAGACGCGCGGGGTCACCGGAAAGCCGATCTCGCGCTCGATTTTTTCAGGCACGCAGCTGCTGATGACCTGAACGACATAGTCCGCCGAATGGGCAAGCTCCAGCCATGATGCCGGCGCCGGTTCGGCGGCGTTGAGGGCGCCGGGTCCGGCGAGGCCGCGTGCGCGCAGGGCCTCCATCAGCAGCGGATACTTGCTCATCGGGAAGCGATGGTTGGTGGCGAAGCCGGCGTCGTAATCGGGGTGATGGACGATCTGCAGGGGCATGAACTGGATCCGGCGGGCTCGCGCCAGAGCGGGATTTCGGTTGGCCGTCACGGGATGAGTGATTGCACAGTGGCTGGAAAATGGGCCACATCAGCGGTTCGATCAAGCCGCAATCAGCAAGGCAGCAATTCTTGGACCAGGGTGCAACCCCAGCCGACGCCAGATCTTTTGTCGTCACCAACCGTTCCGTGCTCGCCATAGCGGTGCCGATGACGCTTGCCTATCTGACGACGCCGATGCTCGGCCTGGTCGACACGGCTGTCGTGGGTCAGTTCGGCGACGCCGCCTTGCTCGGCGGCCTGGCGGCCGGCGCGCTGATCTTCGACGTCGTCTTCACCACCTTCAATTTCCTGCGCTCGGGCACCACCGGCCTCGTCGCCCAGGCTTTCGGACGCGGCGATGCCCTGGAGGAGCAGGCGGTGTTCTGGCGCGCCGTGCTGATCGCTGTTGTCGCCGGCATCGTGCTTGCGGCACTTGCGCCCCTGGTCGCCATCGTCGGGCAAAAATTCATGGGCGCCGAACCGCGCGTCAGCGAGGCGATGGGCGTCTACATCAGGATCAGGCTGCTCGCAGCACCCTTCTCGCTGATCAACTATGCCATCCTCGGCTATGTGCTGGGGCGCGGCGAGGGCGGGCTCGGGCTGATGCTGCAGCTGGTGCTCAACGGCATCAACATCGCGCTCTGCTTTCTGCTTGGGTTGGAGCTTGGCTGGGGCGTCGCCGGCGTCGCCTGGGCGACCGTCACCGGTGAGTTCCTTGCCATGCTGCTCGGTCTCGCGATCGTGATCCGCCGGTTCCGCGCTACCCCGCCTTTGCCGCGCCATCGCCTGCTCGACATGGCCGCCTTCCTGCGCATGATGTCGCTCAACCGAGACATCATGATCCGCTCGTTCTCGCTGCTCGCCGCCTTCGCCCTGTTCACCCGCCAGGGCGCGCAGTTCGGCACGGTGACGCTGGCCGCCAATGCCGTGCTGATGAACTTCTTTCTCGTCGCCGGCTATTTCCTCGACGGCTTCGCTACCGCCGCCGAACAGCTGGCGGGTCGCGCCGTCGGCGCGCGTGCCGCCGCGCCATTCAGTCAGGCCGTGCGGCTGACGCTGTTCTGGGGCTTCGGGCTGGCGGGGGCCGCCACCCTCGTGCTGCTCCTGGCCGGCGCCGGTCTGGTCGCCCTCGTGACGACGTCGCAGGAGGTCCGCTCGGTGGCCGACATCTACCTGCCGTGGGCGGCATTCACCGCGCTGAGCGGTGTGCTGGCGTTCCAGATGGATGGCGTCTTCATCGGCGCGACCTGGTCGCGCGACATGCGCAACATGATGCTTTTGTCATTCCTCGCCTTCAGCGCCGCGCTGCTCACTTTGGCGCCCGCTTTCGGCAACAATGGTCTGTGGGCGGCGCTGCACGTCTTCCTGCTGGTGCGAGGCTTCAGCCTGCTGACGATCCTGCGGCTGCGGATGCGGACGGCGTTCAGCTGAGCGGCCTCATTGCCCATCGATCGAGATGGCTGTCGCGCAGCTCGCGAATGGATCTGAGCCGTTCCGTGCCGGCAAAGCGTGCCATCTCGGCGACGATCCGGCCCGGCAGCGCAGGCCCGGCATAGATCATGCTGGTGTAGAGCTGGACGAGATCAGCGCCCGCGCGGATCTTTTCCAGCGCCGTATCGGCAGAATCGACGCCACCGACGCCGATGATGGCGCGGTTCGGGCCAAGCAGCTTGCGCATCTTCGCCAGCACGATGGTCGAACGCTCGAACAAGGGTTTGCCCGAGAGCCCGCCGGTCTCGCGTGCGGTGTTGCCGCTGCGCAGCGGCGGTCGGGAGATGGTGGTGTTGGAGACGATGACGCCGTCGATCCGCTTCTCGGTGACCTCGGCGGCGATGTCCTCCAGCTCGGCCTCGACCAGATCCGGCGCGATCTTGAGGAAGATCGGCGGCTGCGCCGTTGCCGCGGCGCGCGCGGCCATGACCCGCGACAAAAGTTTGCCGAGTTGTTCGCGTGCCTGCATGTTGCGCAGGCCCGGCGTGTTGGGCGAGGAGATGTTGACAGTGAGATAGCTGGCGTATTGCGCAAACCGGGCAACACCGCGCTCATAGTCGCCGATGCGGTCGCTGCTGTCCTTGTTGGCACCGATGTTGATGCCGACGATGCCGCCACGCCCCTTGCGTGTGGCAAGGCGTTTTTCGGCGGCCGCGTGGCCTTCATTGTTGAAGCCCAGCCGGTTGATCACCGCTTCATCCGCCGTCAGCCGGAAGATACGCGGCTTCGGATTGCCGGCCTGTGGCAGCGGCGTGATCGTGCCGACCTCGGCAAAGCCGAAGCCGAGCCCAAGCAAAGCGTCAGGCACTTCGGCATTCTTGTCGTAGCCGGCCGCCATGCCGAGCGGATTCGGAAACTCGAGGCCGCAGACCGTTACCTTCAGCCGTGCATCGCGCGTCGTCCGCGCGCCGACCGGGAGGCCGCATCGCAGCGCCGCGATCGACATGCCATGCGCGGTTTCCGGATCGAATGTGAACAGCAGCTTCTGGCCAAGCCGGTCGAACAGACTCATTGCGCCTCCAGTGCCGGGAACTGGTGCACGCCATCGTCGCCAAGCGGCAGCGGTCGGACCCACAACACGGCTTTCAGGTCGAGCACGCCATAGAGGTGCGGAAACAGCGCGCCGCCGCGCGAGACCTCGTATTTCAGCGCCGCGCCCAGGCTGGTCCCGTCGATGGCGACCAGCAGAAGGTCGGTCTGGCCGGCAAAGTGCTTTGTCGCCGTTTCCTTGATCTGCGCCGCCGTGGAGAAATGGATGAAGCCGTCGGCGACATCGATCGGCGCGCCGGCGAAGCGGCCATGTGTTTCGGCCTCGCGCCAAAGCGCTTGCGGGGTTATCTTGTAGATAATCTGAGACATGGTTGCGCTATAGTCCGAACCAGCCACGCGGGAAAGGCCACGCCAAGGGTCTTCCCCATTTCCGGCGCAAACATGTGATATTTCAGGCCTTGGCCATGGAGGACAACATGCGTCTGCAGCACATCTTGATCCCCGCCGCGCTCGTTTCGTTGGTCGCGGCGTCAGCTTATTCGGAAGAAACCGATCGCTACCGGCTGGAAAAGTCTGATAGCGGCTATGTCCGCATGGATACGCAGACCGGCGCCATGTCGATCTGCGAGGAGCGCTCCGGCCAGCTTGTCTGCAAAATGGCGGCCGACGAGCGCGCTGCCTTTCAGGACGAGGTCGACCGCTTGCAGACCTCGATGAAGGCAATGGATGAGCGCGTCACCAAGCTCGAGAATTCGCTCTCCGCCCGCCTCGAATCGAAATTGCCGAGCGAGGAGGATTTCAACAAGACGATGAGCTACATGGAACGCTTCCTGCGCGGCTTCATGGGCATCGTCAAGGATATGGACAAGGACAACGGCGCCCAGCTCAATTCGCAGAAGACCTGAGCGCCGCCTACAGCGCCGCTCGTCCTTTGGACGAGCAAAGGACGCTGTAGCACTTTGATTTTGCGCATGATCCTTTCCGAAAATCGAAACCAATTTTCGGGGTCATGCGACAAGGGAAAATGCGGCGCGCTGGCTTTGCCGCTTGAAAACAGCGCGCAGCCTCTCATAATCGTCCAACTGATCCCGGAAAAAGCTAAAAATCATCGGGGGATTCGGGGAGGGACATTTGCCGGCCGGCTATTCTTTCGTCATCGCCGACGATCACCCGCTGTTTCGAGGCGCGCTGCGCGAAGCGCTCGCCGGCATAGGCAATGTCGCTGCGATCCACGAGGCCGGCGATTTCGAGAGCGCAAAGGCGCTGCTTGTGGCCAACGAGGATGTCGATCTGGTGCTGCTCGACCTGTCGATGCCCGGCGCCAGCGGCCTCTCCGGCCTGATCTCGCTGCGCGGCATCCATCCGGCGGTGCCGCTGGTCGTAGTGTCGGCGCATGACGATCCGGCGACCATCAGGCGTGCGCTCGATCTCGGCGCTTCCGGCTTCATCTCCAAATCGGCCAGCATGGAAGAAATCCGCAGCGCCGTGCAGTCGGTGCTTGCCGGCGACATCGCCGCGCCTGTCGGCGTCGATCTCGGCGTCGAGCGCGATCCCGAAATATCAGACCTGATCAAGCGCCTGCAGGCGCTGACACCGCAACAGACCCGCGTGCTCGGCATGCTGGCCGAGGGCCTGCTCAACAAGCAGATCGCCTATGAACTCGGCGTCTCCGAGGCCACCATCAAGGCACATGTCTCCGCCATCCTGCAGAAGCTCGGCGTCGACAGCCGCACCCAGGCGGTGATCCTCCTGTCCAAGATCGGCAGCGACCCGCTGCAGCCGGCGAACTGACCTTTATTCCGCCGCCGATGCCAGCGGCCTGACCCTGGCCATCATCGAGCGCAGCACCGCCGGTTTGAGCGGCTTGTTGATCACGGCAATCTCGAGCCCGCCCGCGGCCGTGCGCACCTCGTTGGAGCGGTCGGCGGTGACCAGCACGGCCGGCAGGTTGTCGCCATGGATCGCACGCAGCCTGACGATGAGTTCGAGACCGGCTTCACCGTCGAGATGGTAGTCGGCAAGGACGATATCCGGGCGGTGCATCGCGGCGCTGTCCAGATCCTTTGAGCCGGACACGGTGTCGACATTGCAGCCCCAGCCTTCGAGCAGAAGCCGCATGCCTTCGAGGATGCGGGCGTCGTTGTCGATGCAGAGCACGTGCAGTCCCGCCAGCGATGCTGTCGCCCGGGCCGGGCTTTTGGTTTCGATCTCGCGCCGCGGCTCCTGCACGGTCGCCACTGGCAGGATGACGGAGAAGCGCGTGCCCATGCCCGGATTGGAAAAGATCCGGATTTCCAGGCGCAACACCCGGGCGATGCGGTCGACGATGGAGAGGCCGAGACCGAGGCCCTCGGCCTCGCGCGCGCCTTCGTCCAGCCGGGTGAATTCGTGAAAGACCGTGTTCAGCTTGTCGCCGGCGATGCCGATGCCGGTGTCGATGACCTGAATCTCGGCCAGTTCGCCGCGCCGCCTGACGCCAACCAGCACGCGGCCGTGGCGCGTGTATTTGATGGCGTTGGAGACGAGGTTCTGGATCAGGCGGCGCAACAGGTTGCGATCCGTCGTTACGGTCAGCGATGACGGCATGATCGTCAGCTCGAGCTTCTTTTCGGCGGCCAGCGGCCGGAAGTCGTTGCCGATCTGGCGCAGCAGTCCGTCGAGATTGAAGGCGGTATCGTCCGGCTTCATCGCGCCGGCGTCGAGGCGGGAGATGTCGAGCACGGCGCCGAGGATGGTCTCGACCGATTCCAGCGAGGATTCGATGTTGACCGCTGCCTTGCCGGCAGGCCCCTTGCCGGCCTTCTCGATCAGTGACGAGCAATAGAGCCGGGCGGCGTTCAGCGGCTGCAGGATGTCGTGGCCGGCAGCAGCGAGGAAGCGCGTCTTACCGAGATTGGCCTCCTCGGCCAGCATCTGCGCCTGCGCCAGCTCCTCATTGACCCGGGTCAACTCCTCGTTGACCCTAGTCAGCTCGATGGTGCGGGTCTTGACGCGCTGCTCCAGCGATTCATTGGCCCGCTTCAGCGCCAGATCCTGCTCGACGCGTCCGGAAATGTCGGCATAGGTGGCGACGATGCCGCCGTCCGGCATCGGGTTGGAGCGCAGTTCCAGGATGCGGCCGCTGGTCTTCAGCTCCATCTGCCACGGGCTGACGAAACTGGTCAGCCGGTTGAGCATGGCCACGCGCTGCTCCGCCGGAATGTCGCCGCGCTCCGAGAGATGGCGCAGGATGCTGTCGAGCGAGACGCCGACCTGGCCCATCTCGTCGGGCAGGTCGAACAGCGCCCGATACTGGCGGTTCCAGCAGATCAGGCGGAAATCGCGGTCGAAGACGGTGATGCCTTGCTCCATCTGGTCGAGCGCGATCTGCAGCAAGTCGCGGTTGTGCTGCAGCGCCTCGGTGGCGTCGTCGAGCAAGCGGAAAGCATCCCTGGATTCGCGGTCGTTGCGCCGAAACAGCAGCGACAGGATCAGCCGCGCCGAAGACGAACCGACGGCGCTGGCCAGCAATTGCTCGGAAAAGCGGATGACGTCCATGCTCGCCTGCTCGTTGCCGTGCAGCGAGGTTCTGTTGGTCTTTTCGAAGGACTGGAAGGAGCGCTCGGTGCGCTCGACGCCGAGATAGCGCCCGATCGTGTCCTTGAGGTCGTTGACGGTAATGGCGGTGCGGAAGCGTCGCAGGCTTGGCATCGGGCCGGCATCGCGCGGCACGAAGATCGACGCCTGGATGCGTTCCAGCGGCACCGATGCGCGCGAGAGGGAACCCAGCACAAAGAACACCGCGTTGATCGACAGGCTCCACAACACGCCGTGGTTCAGCGGTTCGGCGACGGTGCCGAACAGAGCCTGCGGCCGCAACGCCTCGAAGCCGAACAGCCCGTGCACGATGATTTCGGTATTGGGTGCGGCAAGCGATGGGAACAGCAGCGTGTAGCCCCAGACAAGGATGCCGGCGACCATGCCAAGTGCTGCACCCCGGCCATTGGCGCCGCGCCAGATCAGCCCGCCGATCAGCGCCGGCGCGAACTGCGCGATGGCGGCGAACGACATCAGGCCGATCGACGACAGGCGCGCGCTATTGGTGCTCTCGCGGTAATAGAGGAAGGCGATGAACAGTAGGATGAAGATCGCCCCGCGCCGCACATTGAGGATCAGCGTCGACCAGTCTTCGGTCTCGGAGGTCGAGGTCTTGAGCAGGCGGCGCACGAATAGCGGAATAACGAGGTCGTTGGAGATCATGATCGACAGCGCCACGCTTTCGACGATCACCATCGCCGTTGCCGCCGACAGCCCGCCGATGAAAGCCGCCATCGCCAGCACGTCATGGCCAGTGAACAAGGGCAGCGACAGCACGTAGAGATCGCTGCTGGTCCCGGTGCCGACCAGCGACAGGCCGGCAAAGGCGATCGGCAGCACGAACAGATTGATCGCCACGAGGTAGAGCGGAAATACCCATGTCGCGGTGCGCAGTTCGGCCTCGCCACGATTCTCGACGATGGTGACGTAGAACTGCCGCGGCAGCATGATGATGGCAAAGCCACTCAGGCAAGTCAGCACCAGCCAGGTGGCGAGCGAGGTGTTGTAGCTCATCGCCTGCCGAACCTGTGCATTCTGGGCGAGCTTGTCGAACATGTCGCCCGGGCCGCCGAAGATCAGGAAGGTGACCATCAGGCCGATGGCCAGGAAGGCGGCAAGCTTGACCACGGTTTCGACGGCCACCGCCAGCACCAGCCCGTCCTGGTGTTCGGTGGCGTCGGCGTGGCGTGTGCCGAACAGCACGGCAAACAGCGCCAGCAGCATGGCGACGACCAGCGAGATGTCGCTGACGAAGGGATCGAAGGAGGGCGGCGATCCGGTGTAGTGCTCGACCATCAGGCTGACCGAACCGGAAATCGCCTTCAACTGCAGCGCGATATAGGGCACCGCGCCGATGGTCGCGATCAGCGTGGCGATCGCGGCGACAGTGAAGCTCTTGCCGTAGCGCGCGCCAAGGAAGTCGGCGATCGAGGTGATCTTCTCGGTCTTGGCCAGCCGCACGATGCGGTTGAGCAGCGGGAAGCCGAACACGAAGACCAGCACCGGGCCGGTATAGATGCCGAGGAATTCGAGGCCGCGCTCGGAAGAGAGGCCGACCGAGCCGAAGAAGGTCCAGGACGTACAATAGATCGCGAGGCTGAGTGCGTAGATGAAGGGCCGACCCCGGCTCGGCTCGGATATGGCCGAGCGGCGGTCGCCCAGGCTGGCGATGGCGAACAGCAGCGTCACATAGGCGATCGCGATGATGACGATGAATAAGCCCTGCACGCCGGCAAGATCCTCCCTGTGCCGAATTTCAACCCGGCTTGCCCAGACGCAATCACAGCTTGGCTTCCGAGTCCATCACGGCTTTGGGCGCATGAAGGCCACGATTTCCGGGACTGCCGCTGGATAAGGAGAAAGCGGTTGCTTTCTCTTTTTGCCGATGTTGCAACCGTAGGTTTTTGTTATGTTGTCCTTAGGTCGATGCCCGCAAGGACGGAAACGGCAGCTCGGCCGGTCATGACAAGGAGGTCGAATGCTGAAAGAATTCCAGGAATTTATTTCCAAGGGCAATGTGATGGACCTTGCGGTCGGCGTCATCATCGGCGCGGCCTTCGGCAAGATCGTCGATTCCCTTGTCAACGACATCATCATGCCGATCGTCGGTGCGATTTTCGGCGGCTTGGACTTCAACAACTATTTCCTGGGGCTCTCCTCGGCCGTCAACGCCACCTCGCTGGCGGACGCCAAAAAGCAAGGCGCTGTCTTTGCCTATGGCAGCTTCATCACCGTGGCGCTGAACTTCATCATCCTCGCTTTCATCATCTTCCTGATGGTCAAGGCGGTGAACAATATGCGCAGGCGGCTTGAACGCGAGAAGCCCGCTGCACCGGCCGCTCCGCCACCCGCCGACGTTGCGCTGCTCACCGAAATTCGCGACTTGCTCGCCAAAAGATAACTCAGCAAAGCATTGCTGGACCAAAACCCCGGTCGTTCACGGCCGGGGTTTTCTGCTTTTGCATCTGGTAAGGAGCGCTGATTGACGCCCGAAACCGGAACGGACCGCCCATGAACCTGATCGACAGCTTGCGCACGGAGGCCCGCGCCGCGCCCGAAAGCGGCATTGTCGCCGTCGTCAATTACGGCCGGCTGCGCGAGGGCATGATCCCGCTCTGGGCCGGCGAGGGCGACCTGCCGACGCCTGCCTTCATCACCGATGCCGCGTCGAAGGCGCTGGCCGGCGGCGAGACATTCTACACCTGGCAGAGGGGCATACCCGATCTCAGGCAGGCGCTTGCCCGTTACTATGCCAGGCATTTCGGCAAGAGTTTCCCCGAGGAGCAATTCATCGTCACCGGGTCAGGCATGCACGCCATCCAGCTGGCACTCGACGCGCTCGCGGGCGCCGGCGACGAGGTGGTCTATCTGTCGCCGGCCTGGCCGAATTTCGATGCCGCCGCGGCGATATCGGGAGCCGTTCCGGTGGCGGTCACGCTCGATCATTCCGGCAATGGCTGGTCCTGCGACGTCGAAAAGATTGCGGCGGCGATCACGCCGCGCACAAAGGCACTGTTCATCAACACGCCGTCGAACCCGACTGGCTGGACCGCTGATCACGAGACTTTGCAGGCGATCCTCGACCTCGCGCGTGCGAAAAACCTCTGGATCATCGCCGACGAGATCTATTCGCTGTTCCACTACGGCCATGGCCGTGCGCCGTCCTTCCTCGACATCGCCACGGCGGAAGACCGCATCCTGTTCGTCAACAGTTTTTCCAAGAACTGGGCGATGACCGGCTGGCGTGTCGGCTGGATCAAGACACATCCCGCCTTGCAGCAGGTGTTCGAGAACCTGATCCAGTATTCGAACTCGGGCGTTGCCCAGTTCATGCAGCGCGGTGCGGTCGCGGCGCTTGACGAAGGGGATGCCTTCATTGCCGAACAGGTGGAGCGGGCGCGCAAGGCGCGCGATCTGGTCTGCGGCATTCTCGGCGCCACAGGCCGCGCCCGGTTCACCGTGCCGCAAGGTGCGTTCTATCTGTTCTTCACGGTCGACGGCATCACCGATTCACGCACTGCTGCCTTCGACATCGTCGACAAGGCCAATGTCGGCCTGGCGCCCGGCACGGCCTTCGGTCCCGGCGGCGAAGCCTTCCTCAGGCTGTGCTTCCACCGCCGCCTCGACCAGATCGAGGAAGCAGCGCACCGGCTGGCAAAGTGGATGAAGAACGCCTGAGCCGCTGACGAAGCCCGAATTGAAAATCGCTCCGGCGAGTCAGCTGGCGTGGGTTTCGAGAACCGGAGCGCAGCGGACATTCAGGTCCGTGAGCACCGGAAGCGCAGAAACCTGCGTCAGATGGCCGTCGGAGTAGAGTTTCAAACGGGCTTCAGCCGCCTGACTTGGGCACCAGCAAGGGAATGATGCGGTCGCTCTTGGCCACCGAAGGCCGGCCGGCGGAGCCGTAGGGAATGCCGAGTGCATCCCAGGTCTCGACCAGTGCGTCCTGCAACTCGGCGATCAGCGCATCGGAATGGAACGGCGTCGGCGTGATGCGCAGCCGCTCGGTGCCGCGCGGCACGGTCGGGTAGTTGATCGGCTGGATGTAGATGCCGTGCACGCCGAGCAGGCGGTCGCTGGCCATCTTGCAGGCCTCCGGATCGCCGACCAGGAGCGGCACGATGTGGGTCGGCGAGTCCATCACGGGCAGGCCGGCGGCGGAAAGGATCAGCTTGGTTCGCGTCGCCTGTTGCTGCTGGGCGTCGCGCTCGGCCTGCGAGCGCTTGAGATGGCGGATCGACGTGGTCGCGGCAGCCGCGATCGCCGGCGGCAGCGCCGTGGTGAAGATGAAGCCCGGGGCGTAGGAGCGCACGGCGTCGATCACGGCACTGGTGCCGGTAATGTAGCCGCCCAGCGTGCCGAATGCCTTGGCCAGCGTGCCCTCGATGATGTCGATACGGTCGGCCAGGCCTTCGCGCTCGGTGATGCCGCCACCGCGCGGTCCGTACATGCCGACGGCATGGACCTCGTCGATATAGGTCATGGCGTTGTAGCGCTCGGCGAGCTCGACGATCTGCTTGATCGGCGCGATGTCGCCATCCATCGAATAGACGCTTTCGAAGACGATCAGCTTGGCGCGTTCACGGCCAGCCGCCTGCAGCAGACTTTCCAGATGCGCGACATCATTGTGGCGGAAGATCTTCTTCTCGGCGCCCGAGCGCCGCACGCCTTCGATCATCGAGGCGTGGTTCAGCTCATCCGAGATGATCAGGCAGTTGGGCAAAAGCCGCGCGATGGTCGAGATCGAGGCTTCATTGGAGACAAAACCGGAGGTGAAGACGAGTGCCGCTTCCTTGTCGTGCAGATCGGCAAGCTCCAGTTCGAGCTCGACCAGCGGGTTGCTGGTGCCGGAAATGTTGCGGGTGCCGCCGGCGCCCGAACCCATCTTGCCGGCCGCTTTCTGGAAAGCGGCGATGACGTCGGGATGCTGGCCCATGCCGAGATAGTCGTTGGAACACCAGACGGTGATTTCCTCGGCACGGCCATTGGAACGCCATATGGCGCGCGGAAACTTGCCCGCGATGCGCTCGAGGTCGGCGAAAACGCGGTAGCGACGCTCGGCATGGAGCTGGTCGATCGCTTCCTCGAAGAACCGCTGATAGTTCATGTCGACTTCCCAATTTTGCGCGGGATCATAATCATTGCCCTATTGGTCGTCCACCTGGCCTTTTTGGTCAAAATGCCACGCCCCGGACCTGTTCCTAACGACCACGGATCGTGGCCTATTCCCTTGATGTGGATCAATTTTGTTTCAGGACGATGCCACATGCCGACGATGCCGGTTACCACGAGTTCTAATAGCCAGGCGGCAGGCTTTCCAGTAAGGCGGGGGTTGAGACAGTTTCCGATAAATCTTGAGATGCGAGGTCACGGATGACAGTTTTGGTAACAGGCGGCGCCGGTTACATCGGCAGCCACATGGTCTGGGAGCTGCTGGATGCCGGCGAGAGCGTGGTCGTTCTCGACCGTCTCTCCACCGGTTTCGAATGGGCGGTGGCGCCGGAGGCGAAGCTGGTTGTCGGCGACGTCGCCGACAGGGAATTGGTCGGCTCGATCATCCGGGACAATCATGTCGACGCGATCATCCACTTCGCCGGTTCGATCGTGGTCCCGGAATCGGTCGCCGACCCGCTCAGTTATTATGAGAACAACACCAGCAAGACGCGCACGCTGATCGAAACCGCGGTGCGCGAGGGCGTGCCCAATTTCATCTTTTCCTCGACCGCCGCCGTCTATGGCGGCGCCGGACTGGAGCCGGTGCGTGAGGATGCCCGCCTGGCGCCGGAATCGCCCTACGGCCTGTCCAAGCTGATGAGCGAATGGATGCTGCGCGATGCGGCGGTCGCGCATGGGTTGCGCTATACGGCGCTACGCTACTTCAACGTGGCCGGCGCCGACCCGAAGGGCCGCACCGGCCAGTCGACGCCGGGCGCCACCCATCTGATCAAGGTCGCCTGCGAGACCGCACTCGGCAAGCGGCCGTTCATGCAGGTGTTCGGCACCGACTATCCGACGCCGGACGGCACTTGCATGCGCGACTACATCCATGTCAGCGATCTGGCGGCGGCGCATCGCCTGGCCCTGCAGCGGCTGCGCGCCGGGGGACAAAGCCTCGTCGCCAATTGCGGCTACAGCCATGGCTATTCGGTGCTCGAGGTCATCGACAGCGTGCGGCGCGCCTTCGGCCATGATTTCGAGGTGAAGATGGGCGATCGCCGTCCCGGCGACGCCGCAGCCGTGGTTGCCAATTCGGATCTCGCCCGCGCCGAGCTCGGCTGGACCCCGCAACGCGACGATCTCGACCAGATCGTTGCCGACGCGCTCGCCTGGGAGCGCATCCTGACCGGCAAGAACTCCGCGCGGGGCTGAGCCGGGTTCTCCCAAGGGCTCGCAAGGCACGCGGCGAAGCGCTATTGAAGGCATTCGCGACACGGCGTGGAGGCGCTGCGCCGCGAGGAGCTTTTGGGGGATGGCATGAAGATAGCGGTGCTCGGGGCCGGTGTCGTCGGTACGGCGGCCGCCTATTATCTGGCGAGCGACGGCCACGAGGTCACCGTGATCGAGCGCCATGCTGCGCCGGCGCGCGGTACCAGCCAGTCGAACGCCGGTCTGGTGTCTCCTGGGGACGCCACCGCCTGGGCCTCGCCGGCGGCGCTGAAGACCTTCCTGCGCGCCCTCTACAACCATGATCTCGGCATCAAGGTGCGGCTGCGCTTTGATCCCTACTTCCTCGCCTGGAGCCTGCGCTTCCTGCGCCAATGCACGAAAGAGCGCCTGCGCGCCAACAGCCGGGTCAAGCTGCGCCTAGCGCTCTATTCGCGCGACTGCATCAACGCCATCTCGGCCGAGACTGGCATCGGCTATGACGAGCGCAAGAAGGGCATCCTCTATTTCTTCCGCTCGCAGCACAGTCTCGACACCGGCACCGACAATTATCGCTATCTGGCCGAGCACGGCCTGCCGATCGAGATCGTCGGCCGCGAGCGGCTGATCGAGCTTGAACCTGGTCTTGCCGGGGTGAAGGAAAAGATCGCCGGCGGCGTCTATTCGCCGATCGACCAGACCGGCGATTCCCGGCAGTTCGTGGAAAAGCTCGCGGCCTATTCAGCCGAAAAGCTCGGCGTGAAATTTCTCTACGGCACCACGGTCGAGGGCCTCGACATCGAGGGCGACCGGGTGCGCGCGGTGATGACTTCGGCAGGACCGGTCGCCGGCGATGTCGTTGTCATCTCGATGGGGCCGGAAAGCGGCCTGCTCGGCCGCCGCTACGGCATCGACCTGCCTGTCTATCCGGTGAAGGGCTATACCGCGACCATTCCGCTGGAGGACGAGAGCAAAGGCCCGACCATGGGTGGTGCCGACGAGGACCAGTTGATCGCCTATTCCAGGCTTGGCAACCGGCTGCGGCTCGCCTCGACCGCCGAATTCACCGGCTTCGACCGCAGCCATAAGCCCAGCGACTTCGCCGCCATGTTCAGGACCGGCAAGGATCTCTTCCCCGGTGCTTTCGACGAGAACAAGGCGGAGCTGTGGGCAGGCCTGCGGCCGATGATGCCGAACTCGGTGCCGGTCATCGGCCAGGCGCGCTATGAGAATCTCTATCTCGACACCGGGCACGGCCATGTCGGCTGGACCATGGCCTGCGGCTCCGGCAAATTCCTCGCCGACCTCGTTGCCGGCCGCAAGCCGGAGATCGATCCGCAGGGGCTGGTTTACGGGGGCTAGAGATGTCGGGACCGCAAGTCGCCATCGACCTTGGCCGCATCGAGCGCAATGCGCGCACGATCGTCGAGCGCTGCGCGCTGTCGGGCATAAAAGTGTTCGGTGTCACCAAGGGTACCTGCGGTATGCCGCAAGTGGCACGCGCCATGCTGCGCGGCGGCGTCGCCGGTATCGCCGAATCGCGCTTCGAGAACATTCGCCGGCTGCGCGACAGCGGCATCAACGCGCCGATCATGCTGTTGCGCAGCCCGCCGATGGCGCGTGTCGAGGAGGTGGTGCGCACCGTCGACATCAGCCTGCAGTCGGAACTCGCCACCATCCGTGAGATTTCGCGCATCGCCGAGCGCATGGGCCGCGTCCACGACATCATGCTGATGATCGATCTCGGCGATCTCCGCGAAGGTATCTGGCCGAACGACCTCATTCCGACGGTCGAACAGATCCAGGACTTCAAGGGCGTGCGCATTGCCGGCATCGGCACCAATCTCGGCTGCTTCGGCGCCATCATGCCGACGCCGGAAAACCTCGGGCAACTCGTCGCCCATGCCTACAAGACCGAGCGCCTGTCCGGCAAAAGCCTCGACTGGATTTCCGGCGGCGCCTCGTCGTCGCTGCCGTTGCTGCTCGAAGGCAGACTGCCGGCCGGCATCAACAATCTGCGGGTTGGCGAGGCGATCCTGCAAGGCGGCGTCGAGACCTTCCGCGACACGCCGTGGGCGGAGCTCGAACCCGATGCCTGCAGGCTGACCAGCGACATTATCGAGGTCAAGCTCAAGCCGTCACGGCCGATCGGCCAATCGGGCTACGACGCCTTCGGCAACCAGCCGGTCTTCCCCGACGAGGGCGACAGGCTGCGCGCCATCGCCAATATCGGCCGTGAGGACGTGCTAGTCGAGGGGCTGACGCCGATCGCCAAGGGGATACGGGTACTAGGCGCCTCCAGCGACCATCTGCTGCTCGATGTCGCCGATGCCGATCCGCCGCCGGCCGTCGGAGACCGCGTCGCCTTTCGCATGAGCTATGGCGCCATGCTGCTGGCGATGACCTCGGAATATGTCGAGAAGGCCCCGATGCATGACGTCGAGGACTTTTCCGGCCGCAAGATGGTGCAGATCACGGCCGAGCAGGGGGCTGCCGGCATTCTGGCTCGGGAAGGCACCGGTGCGCGACTGGAAGCGATGGATTTCGACGTCGTCGAACTCGCCGATGTCGAGCGGCCGCCATCGGGGCTGATCCGGCTGACTGCCGGCGCCGACCGTCGCATCGCCCACAAGGCACTGACCGCAACGGCGCGCGCGACGCATTCCTTCGGTTTGATCTGGATCGATTCCATCGCCGCCCTGATGCCCGAGGACGAGGACGGCATCGACCTGCCGGAAGGCTCGGTCCTGGCACGTACCCTCGGCCTCGACCACAAGGCGGGTGCGCTGCAGCCGCAGCTGTCGCCGGAGAATGTCGTCATCGTCGGCCTGCGCCATGCCGATCCCGCCGAGGCGCGGGTATTGAAGGATTCGCGCGTGTCGGCCTTCACTATGACCGATATCGACGCGATGGGCATGCGCGACCTGATGCATGAAGCGATCCGCATCGCCACCTCCGGCACGCAAGGTTTTCATGTCAGCTACTCGCCCACAGTGACCGAATTCGCCGGCTGGACGGCAGGCTCCGGCGGGCTGACCGTGCGTGAAACGCATCAGGCTATGGAAGCGATCGCGCTCTCCGGCGGGCTGCTGTCGATGGATGTTTCGGGCCTGACCGCGGATCTGGAGCCGCGGATCGGCACCGACGTGATCAACTTCGTCATGTCGGTTTTCGGCAAGCGGATTTTGTAGCTGAGCATGATCCCGAAAAGTGGGTTCCGGTTTTCGGAAAAGATCATGCTCAAACGAACGGACCCTATCCCCGAGCTTCGACCGCCGCGCGCCATGCACTGACGTAGCCGGCCCAGGCCGGGTCGGTCGGCGGCTCTATTCTTTCGCCTTTGCCGTGGGCTGTTCTGCGGTCCGTTGCCAGCAGCGCGGCGCCGATGCTGGTGCCGGTGGCGGCTTTGGATACGATGACGGTGCGTGCCGTGCTCGCTGCCAGCATGCCGACAAAGAGCTGATTGCGGGCAAAGGGGCCTTCGACAGTGGTCGGGCCGTCGGCACCGATCAGATCGAGGCAGGTCGCTGTCATCAACGCCAGATAGAACGAGATGGCGGCAAAGCGCTGGCCATTGTTCATGCCGTCGGCGTTGAGCCATGCCGCGGCATGATGCGGGAACGGCCCCGACCCTTGCTGGGTCGATGGCAGCAGCAGCATCTTTCGCGCCAGCACGGCGCCGACATCGTCTTCGGTCCACTGCTCAGACTGGTCTTTCGTCAGCACGGAAAACTCGCGGCCACCCATGAAGCGCGCCGAGGGAACGGGATTGCCGAGTGCGTTGACATTGACCAGCGTGTCGCGCGCGGCATCCAGCGCAATCTGTTTGCCGCCGACCGCCATCGACACCACCCAGGTGCCGGTCGAGACCACGGAGAAAGGCGGTTTGTCGGAGAGAAGATGCGGCAGCAGCGACGCGTTGGAATCATGCAGGCCGCAGAACACCGGCGTTTGCGGATCGAGTCCGGTTCGCACCGCAACGATGGGCAGGATCGGGCCGAGGCGATCCCTGGCCAGCCGCATCGGCGCCATCAGGCCGCGCCATTCCAGGCTGTCTACCAATGATGAAAAATCCGCCGTCCACGGGTTCCACAGATCGGTGTGGCAGCCGAGCGAAGTCACCTCGTTGGCGGCGATGCCTGTCAGGCGCAAGGCCCAGTATTGCGGGTACATCAGCATCGCGGCAGCCTTGGCGAACTCCGCCGCGAAGCTTTTCTGCTGCCAGAAGAATTGCGCGCCGAGATTGAGGCCGAGCGGCAGCCGCGGCGTGCCGGTCTCGGCGAAAGGCGGCCGGATCGCATCATAATCCACGGCCAGCCTGTCGGGGCCGTCGAACTCATAGTCGAGCACCGGCAGCGCCAGTTCGCCCGCAGCGTCGACTAGTGCGCCCGTCGCGCCATGGGTGGTGATCGATGTGGCGTCGATGCGCTGTTCGCGGTTGAGGCTGGCAAGGCTGTCGAGGATGAAGGTCCACAACGCCTCGACATCGTGATGCGGGTAGGGCGCTTGCCGCACCGGCGCATTCGCCATCCGGCGCAGCGCCACCTCGCTCAACGTCGCGAGGTCGACCAACGCCACCTTGGCGTTGGTCTTGCCGATGTCGATGACGGCGATGTGGCGTACGGCGCTCATTCCATGTGGAACACGGTTTCCAGCGGCACGGCCACCGGCTCGTTGTCCGGCTTGGTCTCCATGATGTCGGCCATGTGTGCCCACCAGCGCTGCATCACCGAATGCCCGGGCAATTCGTCCATGCTATGGTCGTCCCGCCGCCACAGCACGCCGAACAGGATGTTGGTCTCGTCGTCGAGATGGATGGAATAATCGGAGACGCCGGCCTGCTTCAGCAGTGATACCAGCGACGGCCAGATCTCATCGTGACGCTGCTTGTATTCGGCCTTCATGCCGGGCTTCAGCTTCATCTTGAACGCATATTTCTCAGGCATCAGCTGTTACCACGCAGCCGCCGCCAGACGATCGGCAGCGCGATGACGATGATCAGCAGCAGGCCGATGAAGATCGACATGACGATGCCCGGCACGTTGAGCAGGCCAAGGCCGAAGGTCACCAGCCCCATGATGAAGGCGGCCAGCACGACGCCAACAATGCTGCCGGCGCCACCCAGGATGCTGACGCCGCCGAGCACCACCATGGTGATGACTTCCAGCTCATAGCCCTGCGCGATCGAGGGTCGCGTCGAACCGAGGCGCGAGGTGATCAGCACCGAGGCGATGCCCGACATCAGGCCGGTCAGGCAGAACAGGATGAACTTGGTGCGGCCGACGCGCACGCCGGAAAACTGCGCAGCTATCGGATTGTTGCCGATGGCAAAGACACGACGGCCGAAACTCGTGCGGTGCAGAAGGAACCAGTAGACGACGGCCGCGATCAGGAAGAGCACCAGTTCGAACGACACCACCCACCAGACATAGCCCTGGCCGAAAAACGCGAAGCTTGCGGGATAGCCCTTGTAGGCCTGGTCGCCGAGAATGATGAAGGCGATGCCGCGAAACAGGCTCATCGTGCCGATGGTGACGACGATCGAGGGCAAGCTAAGCCTTGTCACCAGTAGACCGTTGAAGGCGCCGCAGCCGAGCCCGACGACGATGCCGATCAGCACCAGCACCGGTGTGCCGGCGCCGGCCTGCACCGCCATGCCCATCATGGTCGAAGCGAGCGCGATGATGGCGGCCACCGACAGGTCGATCTCGCCCGAAATGATCAGCAGCGCCATGGCGAAGGCGATCAAGCCCTTCTCGGTGAAATTGAAGGTGAGATCGGACAGCGAGTACGGGTCGAGGAAATAGGGCGAGGCGAAGCTGTTGATGGCGAAGATGGCGACGGCCACCACGATCAGCAGCGCTTCCCAGGAAAAGATCGCCGAACGGAACGGCTTGTCGAGCCGGTCGGGAATGTGGCGCGGGGCAGGGATGTCGGTCATGTCCCCGCCTCCACCTTTCTCAGGATGATGCGGCCTTGCTGGCGTTCGCCGCGCGCATTGAGCACGACGGCCAGAATGATGGCGCTGCCCGAAATCGCCATCTGCCAGAAGGGCGAGATGTTGATGACCGGCAGCGCGTTGGAGATGATGCCGAGGAACAGTGCGCCGAGCACCGCGCCGCCGACCGAGCCGATGCCGCCGGCAATCGAGATGCCGCCGATAACGCAGGCAGCGATGATGTTGAGTTCATAGCCATTGGCGACCTCGACCGAGGCAATCACATAGCGGGAGATCCAGAGATAGCCTGACAGGCCGCCGATCATGCCGGAGATGCAGAAGACGATGAACTTCGTCCGGCCGACATCGATGCCGGCATAGACCGAAGCCGTCGGGTTGACGCCGATGGCATAGATTGAGCGCCCGAGCGCAGTGCGCGTCATCAAGACGAAGAACAGCGCAATGACCAGGATGGCGATCCACGACAGCACCGGAATGCCGAGGAAGGCGGCGCGCTGGAAGCCGATGAAGTCCGGGCTCATCTTGTCGGCATTGACCCAGGCACCGCCGGACAGGACGAAAGTGGCGCCGCGATAGATGGTCAGCGTGCCCAACGTGACCACGATCGAAGGGATGTTCAGCCGCCAGACCAGCAGGCCGTTGATGGCGCCCAGCACCAGTCCGACGGCCAGTGCGATGACGATCAGCAGCGGGATCGGGATTGCCGGATGCGCGGCGTTCAGCATCGCCACCACCATGCCGGTGAAGCAGAGGTTGGACGCCATCGACAGATCGATCGACCGGGTCAGGATGACCACCATCTGGCCCAGCGCCAGGATCATCAGGATCGAGGTGTCGTTGAACACCTGGCGCAGATTGCCGGGGTCGGCAAAGGCCGGAAAGCGCGTCGAGATCAATCCGATCAGCACGACGATGGCCGCGAACAGCCAGATTTCGCGATATTTGAGGAAAGCCTTCATGCCGCGATCCCCGCTGCCGTCCGAACCAGCGTCTCGGCGTCCAGCCCCTTATTGTCGTAGACCGCGACAACGAGACCCTCGCGCATGACCACGACGCGGTCGGACATGCCGAGGATTTCGGGCAGTTCGGAGGATACCATGATCACCGACAGGCCTTGCGCCACCAACTCGGCCATGAAGCCGTGCACGGCGGCCTTAGAGCCGATGTCGATGCCCTTGGTTGGTTCGTCCAGGATGATCACCTTGGGCGCGGTCGCCAGCCATTTGGCGATGACGATCTTCTGCTGGTTGCCGCCCGACAGCGTACCGACATCCTGGCTGAGCGAGGAGGCGCGCAGGTCGAGCCGCTCGGTGTAGGAGCGGGCGAGCGAAAACTCCTCAGCCAGCCGCAGCAGACCGGATCTGGAGGTGCGCTTGAGCGACGGCAGCGAGACGTTCTGGAAGATCGGCAGGCCGATCACCACGCCTTGCTTGCCGCGTTCTTCGGGCACGTAGACGATGCCGGCATCGATCGAATCCGCCGCCGATTTCGGCGCGATCGTCTTACCTTCCAGCGTGATCGTGCCGGCTGAGGTGCGGGTAATACCCGATATCGCCTGCATCACCTCGCTGCGCCCGGCGCCGACAAGGCCGTAGAAACCGAGGATTTCGCCCTTGTGAAGTTCAAAGCCGATGTCGTTGAATTCGGTCGGATGCGACAGGCCGGAAACGGAGAGCACCGGTGCGCCGATCTCGGCCTTGCGCTGCGGAAAGATGTGGTCGACCGCGCGGCCGACCATCAGGCGCACGATCTGGCTTTGGCCGGCATCTTTGATCAGGCCTTCGCGGACCATCTCGCCATCGCGGAACACCGTGTAGCGGTCGGCGATACGGTAGATCTCGTCGAACTTGTGGCTGATGAACAGGATCGCCTTGCCTTCGCTCTTGAGGAACTCGATGAGCAGGAAAAGCTCCTCGATCTCCTTCATCGAAAGGGCGGCGGTCGGCTCGTCCATGATGACGATCTGCGCGTCGATCGACATGGCACGCGCAACTGCGACCAGATGCTTGTTGGCGATGCCGAGGTCCTTCAGCCGCGCGTCGGCGTCGATGTGGCCGGCATGCATGGTATCGAGCACTTCGCGCGCATTTTTGCGCATCGTGCGCCAGTCGATGGTGCCGAAGCGCGTGCGTGGCGCGTGACCGAGAAAGATGTTCTCGGCAACCGTCAAATCGTCGAACAGCACGGTTTCCTGGTGGATGGCGGTGACACCATACCCGAAGGCGGCATGCGCGCTGGGCAGGGTGACAGCCTGGCCGTCGATGCTGATTGTGCCCGCATCAGGCTGGTAGATGCCGGTCATGATCTTGACCAGCGTCGACTTGCCGGCGCCGTTCTCGCCGATCAACGCGGTCACCTGGCCGGGGTAGAGCGACAGGCTGACATTGTGCAGCGCGCGCACGCCGGGAAAGCTCTTGGAGATGCCGGACAGCGTCAGGCGTGGAGCCGAGGCCAGAGGCCGCTCCTTTACCGTGCCGGGTTGGGCTGTCGTGTCCATAGTCGTATCAAGCCCTGAAACAAGGTCCGTTTAAAGTCGCGGCGGGACGTGAGCCCCGCCGCGTCAGCTCTAGAGGGCTCCAGATCAATAGATCTTGGAGAACTTCTCGATGTTCGACTTGTCGAACTGGAACGGCGGAGCCATCGCGGCCGAGTTGGTGTCGTCGAGCGTGACCTTGCCGACGCGGCCGATCGACAGCGTGGCGCCGGGCTTCGCCTCTTCCTTCTTCACCGCCAGATCATGGGCGAGGTAGACGGCCGAGTAGCCGAGGTCGATCGGATTCCACAGCGCAACCGCCTGGCTGGAACCGTTGTCGATAAACTTCTTGAACTCGGACGGCAGCGCCAGACCGGTGACATTGACCTTGCCGATCAAGTTCTCATCGGTGACGACCTGGGCGGCGGCAACGACGCCGACGGTGGTCGGCGCGATGATCGCCTTGAGGTTCGGATAGGACTTCAACAGGCCCTTGGCCTCATCGGTGCTCTTGGCCGAATCGTCATCGCCATAGACGGTGGCGACGAGTTTGATCTTGGGGAACTTCTCCGGCAGGATTTTCTTGGCCGCATCGATCCAGGCGTTCTGGTTGGTTGCGGTCGAGGAGGCCGACAGGATGGCGACGTCGCCGCCTTCCGGCAGGTAGTCGGCGGCGAGCTTGATGATGGTCTCGCCGATCAGGCCGGTGTCGGACGGGTTGAGGTGAAGCTGACGGCCTTCCTTGGCGACGCCCGAATCCCACGAGATGACGGTGATGCCGCGCTCCATGGCCTTCTTCAGCACCGGCACCAGCGCGTCGGCGTCATTGGCCGAAATGGCGATGGCGTTGACCTTCTGCGCGATCAGCGAATTGACCACTTCGATCTGTGCTTCTGCGGTCGCCTTGGTCGGGCCGGTGTAGATGATGTCGACATCGCCGAGTTCCTTGGCCGCCTCTTCGGCGCCCTTGTTGGCAGCATCGAAGAAGCCGTTGCCTAGCGACTTCACCACCAGCGCGATCTTGACGTTTTCGGCATAGGCAGCATTCACGAACATGGCGGCCGAGAATGCCGCCGTCACCATCAATTTCTTCAAGAAGCTCATCGAATTTCCTCCCTTGAGCGTTGCATTCCATCGCCGCTGCGGGCGTGAGTTGGCCTCAGGCCTGCAGTGAAGATTCTTCCTTGTTGGTTGCGGATGTGCGGGCGACGATCAGCGTCACGCCAGCGGTTTCGAGCATTTTTGCTTCGCGATCCTCGATGCCGTCATCGGTGATGACGGTGGCGATGCGCGACAGGCCGCACAGGATCAGGCTTGAGCGTTTGCGGAATTTCGAGGAATCGACCAGCACTACCAGTTCGTCGGCCTGGTCGATCAGTTTCTGCTCCGCCTGGATCAAAAGAGGATCGCCTTCCATCAGGCCGAGCGGCCCCAACCCTTGAGCGCCCATGAACATGCGGCGCGCATAGAAATTGCGCGTCACGTCATTGTCGAAGGGCGACAGGATGATGTTCTGCTCGCGATAGATCGTGCCGCCAGACAGCATCACCGTGTTCTTGGAATGCTTGAGCAGATGCTCGGCGATCGGGAACGAATTGGTGAAGATCGGCATGCGGCGGCCGGTCAGGAAATGCACCATCTGGAAGGTGGTGGTGCCGCCATTGATGATGATCGGTTCGCCATCCTTGCACAGCTCGACAGCTTCGCGGGCAATCGCGCGCTTCTGCGAGGCGTTGATGGTTTCGTTGACGGAGAAGGGCCGGCCGGCCAGCCCGATGAACTGCGGTGGCGAAATCGCCTCGGCGCCACCGCGCACACGGCGCAGCCGCTTTTGGACATGGAGAGCCGCGATATCGCGCCGGATCGTCGCCTCGGAGGACTCCGTCAGGTCGACCATCTCCTGCACCGTCACAACAGGCTTTTCCTGGACGGCGGACAGAATAATCCTGTGGCGCTCTTTTTCGTGCATGGTTCCTCCCTGCCCAAGCATCTAGGCACCCAAAACGCGCAGTGTCAATCATTTCCGATCATATAATTTCATTGTGCAGTGCAATATGATCGATATTGATCGTTTGTGATTGACAAACCGGCTGCTTCCGTAGACATTCCCGCCAAAATGGACTGCGGCTTTTTGCGTCCCAGGGAGGATATCTATGCTCGACAAGCGCTCCGGCTCGCGCCTCGCCAATTTGTGGGATGATGCGAAAGTCCTGGGGATGAGCGACCCTGAGCTTCTGGTCTATCGCTCGAACACACTCGGCTCCGACAAGCGTGTCACCAACTATGGCGGCGGCAACACCTCCTCCAAGATCTGGCAGAAAGATCCGCTCACCGGCGAGAACGCCGAAGTGCTTTGGGTCAAGGGGTCGGGCGGCGACAGTGCTTCGATTAAAACAGATGGCTTCGCCACGCTCTACATGGACAAGCTGCGCGCGCTCAAAGGCCTTTATCGCGGCGTTGAGCACGAAGATGAAATGGTCGGCTTCCTGCCGCACTGCACCTTCAACCTCAATCCGCGCGCGGCCTCGATCGACACGCCGTTGCATGCCTATGTGCCGAAGCCTTTTGTCGACCACATGCATCCCGATGCCATCATCGCCATCGCCGCCGCGAAGGATTCCAAGGCGCTGACCAAAGAAATCTTCGGCGACGCCATCGGCTGGCTGCCGTGGAAGCGCCCGGGCTTCGAACTTGGCCTCTGGCTGGAGAAATTCTGCCTCGAACACCCGGCCGCCAAGGGTGTCATCCTGGAAAGCCACGGCCTGTTCACCTGGGGCGACACCCCCCGGGAATGCTACGAGACGACGATCTCGGTCATCAATCAGGCAATCGAATGGTTCGAGCGCCGCTCCGAGGGCCTCGCCATCTTCGGCGGTGAAGTCGTCAAGTCGCTCGACGCCACTGAGCGCCGTGCCATCGCGGCAAAACTGATGCCCAGAATTCGCGGCCTGATCTCGGAAAAGAGCCACAAAACAGGTCATTTCGATGATTCCGCCGCCGTGCTCGAATTCGTCAACTCCAGGGATTTGCGTCCGCTTGCAGCACTCGGCACGTCGTGCCCGGACCATTTCCTGCGCACCAAGATCCGTCCGCTGGTCATCGAGTTCGATCCGGCAAAGCCCGATGTCGATGCGGTCATCGCGCGGCTTGCCGACGACATCGCTGCCTATCGCGTTGGCTACCAGGCCTACTACGACAGCTGCAAGCATGTGGACTCGCCCGCCATCCGCGATCCCAATGCCGTCGTCTATCTGATGCCCGGCGTCGGCATGTTCACCTTCGCCGGCGACAAGGCGACGGCGCGCATTTCAGGTGAGTTCTATGTCAACGCCATCAACGTCATGCGCGGTGCCTCCACCGTCTCGTCCTATGTCGGTCTGCCTGCACAGGAAGCCTTCGACATCGAATACTGGCTGCTCGAGGACCTGAAGCTGCAGCGCATGCCAAAGCCGAAGGCGCTTGCCGGCCAGATCGCGCTGGTCACCGGTGGCGCCGGCGGCATCGGCCGCGCCACGGCCAACCGCCTGCTGCGCGAAGGCGCCTGCGTCGTGCTGGCCGACATCGACGAGACAGCGCTCGCCAACGCCAATGACGAATTGGCCAAGGCCTATGGCAAGGATTTCGTCCGCCCGGTGCTGATCAACGTCACTTCGGAGGATCAGGTCATTTCGGGCTTCGCCGAGACAGCGGTCGAGTTCGGCGGCATCGACATTCTGGTGTCGAACGCCGGCCTTGCCTCCTCGGCGCCGATCGAGGAGACGACGCTGGCGCTGTGGAACAAGAACATGGATATCCTGTCGACCGGTTATTTCCTGGTCTCGCGGGAAGCGTTCCGGCTGTTCCGGGTGCAGAAGATCGGCGGCAACGTCGTCTTCGTCGCGTCGAAGAACGGCCTTGCCGCCTCGCCCAACGCCGCCGCCTATTGCACCGCCAAGGCCGCCGAGATCCATCTCGCCCGCTGCCTGGCGTTGGAGGGCGCGGAAGCCCAGATCAGGGTCAATGTCGTCAACCCGGATGCGGTGCTGCGCGGCTCGAAGATCTGGACCGGCGAGTGGAAGGAACAGCGCGCCGCCGCCTACAAGATGTCCACCGACGATCTGGAGGAGCACTATCGCTCGCGTTCGATGCTGAAGCGCTCGGTCTTCCCGGAAGACATCGCAGAGGCGATCTATTTCTTCGCCTCCGACATGTCGGCCAAGTCGACCGGTAACATCATCAATGTCGACGCGGGCAACGCCCAGTCGTTCACGCGCTGAGCGGAGGAGGACGATGGAACACATCATCTCCGCCGATCTCGTCGACAAGGACAATGCCGCGCGCAAGGCCAATCTCGAGCGCGACTATGCCTCTCTTGGCGAGCGGCTCGACCGTCGCGGCATCGCCATCGACGCTATCCGCGACAAGGTCGAGAAGTTCGCGGTGGCGATCCCCTCCTGGGGCGTCGGCACCGGCGGCACGCGCTTTGCCCGCTTTCCCGGCGCCGGCGAGCCGCGCGACATCTTCGACAAGATCGAGGACTGCGCCGTCATCCAGCAATTGACGCAGGCGACGCCGACCGTCTCCTTGCACATTCCGTGGGACAAGGCAGACCCGAAACGGCTGAAGCAGGCGGCCTCGCGCTTCGGCCTCGGCTTCGACGCCATGAACTCCAACACCTTTTCCGACGCCAAGGACCAGAAGCTCTCCTACAAATTCGGCTCGTTGTCGCATGCCGATGCCGGCACGCGCCGGCAAGCGGTCGAGCACAATCTCGAATGCATCGAGATCGGTAAGACGCTGGGCTCGAAGGCGCTGACGGTGTGGATCGGCGACGGCTCGAATTTTCCCGGCCAGGTCAATTTCGCGCGAGCCTTCGAGCGCTATCTCGACGCCATGAAGGAGGTCTATGCCGGACTGCCCGCCGACTGGAAGCTGTTCAGCGAGCACAAGATGTACGAGCCGGCCTTCTACTCCACCGTCGTGCAGGATTGGGGCACCAACTACATGATCGCGCAGGAGCTGGGCGACAAGGCGTTCTGCCTGGTCGACCTCGGCCACCATGCCCCCAACGTCAACATCGAGATGATCGTCTCGCGGCTGATCCAGTTCAAAAAACTTGGCGGCTTCCACTTCAACGATTCGAAATATGGCGACGACGATCTCGATGCCGGTTCGATCGACCCCTACCGGCTGTTCCTTGTCTTCAACGAACTGGTCGATGCCGAACTTTCCGGCGCCGAGGGGTTCGACCCCGCCCACATGCTCGACCAGAGCCACAACGTCACCGACCCGATCGAAAGCTTGATGCTGTCGGCGGTCGAGGTGCAGCGCGCCTATGCGCAGGCGCTGCTGGTCGACCGCAAGGCGCTGGAAGGCTACCAGGACAGCAACGACGCATTGATGGCGACGCAGACGCTGAAAGCCGCCTATCGCACTGACGTCGAGCCGATCCTGGCCATGGCACGGCTGAAGACCGGTGGCGCCATCGACCCCGTTGCCGCCTATCGGGCAGCGGGCTATCGCGCCAAGGTCGCGGCGGAACGCCCGGCGGTCGCCGGCGGTTCGGGCGGGATTGTTTAAGGCCGAGCCGGTCCCCCTCATCCGACCGCTTCGCGGCCACCTTCTCCCCGAGGGGAGAAGAGATGCGCGTCCGCATTGGTGACCTCCTCTCCCCTCGGGGAGAGGTCGGATTGCCCCGAATTGCCCTTCGCAATTCAGTTGGCAATCCGGGTACGGGCTCTTTCTCACGCTCCTTCAATTGTTATTGGACTCGATCATTCCAACACGGTCTTCTAGGCGCACCCCCGCCCGGAGAACCGCCATGCCTCTCAACCGTCGAACACTGATCGCCGCCAGTCTTTCCATCACCTTCGTCCTGGCGCCGTTGACGAGCGTCTTCGCTGCATCACCGGCGCCGGCCAAGGGCGAGCACGGCATGGTGGTTACGGCCCAGCATCTGGCGTCCGAAGTGGGCATCGAGGTCTTGAAGAAGGGTGGCAATGCTGTCGATGCGGCGGTCGCCGTCGGCTATGCGCTCGCCGTCGTCTACCCCAATGCCGGCAATATCGGCGGCGGCGGCTTCATGACCATCCGCTTCAAGGACGGCAAATCAACCTTCCTCGATTTCCGCGAGCGGGCGCCACTGGCAGCAACCAAGACCATGTATCTCGACAAGGATGGCAACCCGGTGAAGGGCGCCAGCCTCGACGGCTATCTCGCGGTCGGCGTGCCGGGCTCGGTGGCCGGTTTGGAGATGGCCCGCGAAAAATACGGCAAATTGTCCCGCCAGGATCTGATGGCGCCGGCGATCAGCTATGCCAAGGATGGATTCATCCTCAATCAGGGCGACGCCGCCACTTTTGCCAACAGTGCCGACAGGCTGGCGAAGGATCCCGCGGCGGCCGCCATCTTCATGAAACCCGATGGCAAGCCCTATGGCATCGGCGAGCGCCTGGTCCAGCCGGATCTTGCCGCCTCGCTCGCCGCCATTTCCGAAAAGGGCCCGGATGCCTTCTACAAAGGCGCCATCGCCGATGCCATCGTCAAGGCGAGTGGTGCCAAGGGCGGCATCCTGGCCAAGCCGGATTTCGAGCAATATGCGGTCCGCGAACTGAAGCCCGTGACCTGTAGTTATCGCGGCTACGAGATCACCTCCTCGCCGCCGCCCAGCTCAGGTGGCGTCATCATCTGCGAAATCCTCAACGTGCTGGAAGGCTATCCCTTATCCTATCTCGGCGCGGGTTCCGCCGAGACGGTCCATGTCATGGTCGAGGCGATGCGCTACGCCTATGTCGACCGCAATTCAGCGCTCGGCGATCCCGATTTCGTCGACAACCCGGTCTCGAAACTGCTGGACAAGACCTATGCCAAGGATATCCGCGACAAGATCGACCCGTTCCGGGCCGGCGTGTCGCAGGACCTGATGCCGAAGGGCTTTGGCGAAAGCAAGGAGACGACCCACTATTCGATCATCGACAATGACGGCAATGCGGTAGCGGTCACCTACACGTTGAACGGCTCCTTCGGCGCCGGCGTCGTCGCCGACGGCACCGGCATCCTGCTCAATAACGAGATGGACGATTTCACACAGAAGCCCGGCGTGCCCAACCTCTATGGCCTGGTCCAGGGCGAGGCCAATGCCATCCAGCCGAAGAAGACGCCGCTGTCATCGATGAGCCCGACCGTGGTGGCCAAGGACGGCAAGCCGTTCATGGTCATCGGCAGCCCCGGCGGCTCGCGCATCATCACCATCACGCTGGAAGCGATCATCAACGTCATCGACTACGGCATGAACATCCAGGAGGCGATCGACGCGCCGCGTATCCACCATCAATGGCTGCCCGACAAGGTCTATGTCGAGCCGTTCGGGCTGTCGCCGGACACAGAAAAGCTGCTGGCCGGCATGGGCTATCACCTCGATCTCGCTGACCAGACCTGGGGTCAGGCTGCCGGCATCCTGGTCGGCGGCAAGAGCCTGGCGGAGATTGAGAAGGGCGGCGGCGCGCGCTACAACGGCGCTATCGACAGCCGCGCGGCCTCTGGCGAGGCGCTCGGATATTGAGATTGGCAAGGCTGAGATAGCTCAGAGGAAGGGCTTGGAGCAGCGCGGCGATTCGGGTTGATCGCCCGCTGCTCAAGTGGATTGGCTCACAACCGGTTGGGTCGTCACAAGACCAGCGTGAGGGTGGACGCAACCAGCATCAAGGCGGCAATGCCGACGAACAGCGCATAGATGCGCGGCCGGTCGAGCAGCAGCGCGTTTCCGGATATCCAGGCAGACGTAGCGCCGCCAAGCGCGAAGAGGAAGCCGTTGCGGTGCCCGAAGACCATTGACGCGGCCATCAGCCCGCCAATGATCAGCGCACCGAACACGATGATCACGGCCACGGCGTATTTTTCGAAATCGTTGCCGCTTCCCATGCTCGGACCGATCGCGTTCAACGTCGGCAGGTCGTCCGGATCGAAGGGATTCGTCGACCCATATTCGTCTTGACCGGCAGGCTCTCGCATCATTCATTCTCCGTATGGCGGCAACAAACCATCAAGCCTTGCCGAGCGCAACCCGATCGCACTCCCTTCAATGCGTTCGGTACGGTCTTCTACACCTTCTGGCGACGGCCGCCGCCGGTTTTTTGATTCGTTGCCTTTTCAGGCAATCCAATCCAGAGCGCGCCTGCCCGAAGGCGGCTGTGGGACCGTCCATCCTGGAATGCATTCGTGGAGGAAAAATGATGCGGGACGTGGATTGGGGCTTCGCCGGCAGCGATTTTCGGTGGGCGTGACGTCGCACAGGGCTGCGGCGGGCCGAATCGCCTTGCTGCCAGCACCGACAGATTACGCATCACTCACGGCCAATCGAGGCAGGCTGGCTGGCCGGCCTGCATCAGAACTTCATGCTGAGGCTGCCCTTGATGACGCGGCCTTCGCCATAGATGCAGCTGAGGTCTTTGTTGCTGCCGGCCTCATAGCAGGTCGAATAGTAGGTCTTGTCGAACAGGTTGGAGACGTTGAGCGCCGCCTGCCAGCCATTCTTCTTGTAGCGCAGGGCCGCGTCGACCAGCGTGTGGCCGGGAACGTTCACTGTGTTCGCATTGTCGCCGAAGCTGGCGCCGATGTAACGCACGCCGGCGCCGACGCTCAGGCCTTCGAGCGCGCCGCTGCCAACCTCGTAATTGGCCCATAGCGATGCCTGGTGTTCCGGCACCCTGGCCGGGCGATTGCCGATGACGGCGGCGGCATCGCTGGTTATCTCCGCGTCGAGATAGGTGTAGGCCGCCGTCATGCTGAGGCCGGAAGCCAGATCGGCGTTGGCCTCGATTTCGAGGCCGCGATGGCGGACTTCTCCGGTCTGGACCTGAAACAGGCCGTTAGAGGTCACGACGTTGGTCTTGCGCAAATCGAACAGTGAACCGGTGATGAAGCCGGGGAAGAAGGTCGGTTCGTATTTCACGCCGACCTCGTATTGCTTTCCCAGCGAGGGCTGGAAGGAGCCTCCGAACATCGACTGACCGATGTTGGTGGTGAAGGACTCGGCATAGCTGGCATAGGGCGTCAGGCCATTGTCGAAGAGATAGCCGATGCCGATATTGCCGGTGAAGGCATGGTCCTTCTGATCGTAGCTGCTCGCATCGTCGAGCCGGTCGAAATTGGTGTGGTCGATCCAGGCCTGCCGGCCGCCGAGGGTCAGGACCCAGTGATCAGCGATCTTGGACTGGTTCTGTGCATAGAGACCGACCTGGCCGATCGTCTCCACGCGATCCGTAATGATGAGGCTCGGCGGCGTGACTGGGATCGAATAGTCCGGGTTCTGGGTGTCCAGCGGCGGACCCTCACCGTAGCCGTTGCGCCCGTCGACCGACTGCCTGCTGTAATCGAGACCGAACAACAGCTTGCTCTCGACCGCGCCGAAGTCAGCCTTGTATTCGGCCTGGTTGTCGACGTTGAACAGCCTTGCGGTCTCGTCCACCGTGAACAGGGTGCGCGACATCGTATGGTCGTCGATCATGTCCGGGCCACCAAGCCATTCGCCATAATAGAGCTGCCGGTAGTCGGTGTCCTGCTGCGAGTAGCGAAGGTTTTGCCGCACCGTCCACTGGTCGTCGAACTCATGGCTGAACTGGTAGCCGATCGAACCGTGGTTGGCATCGAAACGGTCGAAGCCAGGCGAGCCGGTGAAGAAATTACGCGGCAGATTGCCATATCGCGCCGGCAGAAACTGAATCGGCGTCAGCCTGTCCCACTGGTAGTTGGCCAGGATGGTCAGCGAGGTCTGCGCATCCGGCTGCCACTTCAGCGCCGGCGCGACGAAGATGCGGTCGTTGCGGGAATAATCGGTTTCGAGCTCGCCGTTGCGAACCAGACCGGTCAGCCGGTAGGACCACACGCCGGCATCGTCGATCGGGCCGCCAATATCCAGCCCGGCTTCGACCGTGTTGAAGCTGCCATAGCTGAGGAAGCCGTCATAGATCGGCTTGTCCGTCGGCCGCTTGGTGACGGCATTGACCATGCCGCCAGCCTCGTTCTCACCGTAGAGCACCGAGGACGGTCCCTTCAGCACCTCGATTCGCTCCAGCCCGTAGGGCTCGATCTTGAAGCCTGAGAAATCGATCACCTTCTGCGGCAGCCCGTCGCGATAGATCGCCGACGTGCAGAGGTCGAAGCCACGAATCAGGCATTGGTCGAAGCGATCGTCGATGCCCCATGGCGAAATGGTGACGCCGGCAAGATAGGACAAGGCGTCCTCAAGCTGCCCCGGCTGGCGGTCGTCGAGCTGCTTGCGGGTCACCACCGAAATCGAGCGCGGTATTTCCTTCAGCGGCGTGGCGGTCTTCGAGCCGGTGGTGGTGTTCCTGGCGATATAGCCGTCATCCGGTCCGACCGGGCTGTCGCTCTGTCCCTCGACATTGATCGGGTTGAGCTCGGTCGCGGCATCCTGGGCAAGGGCCTGGGTGCAAAGTAGGGTGGAAAGCGATGCGACCACGAGGCCCTGGGCCCGGCTTCGCCGACGCGCCACACGATATGCACTCAACTCCATCTCGATACCCCTCATGCCTGCAATGCGCGCAGGGTCGATCCGCCCTGCGCCAATTTCAAATTGTTGACTCGCTTAGTCATCTTCAATGTTGACTATTAAAGTCATGTTTCATAGTCAACCGGCCATCGGCTGCCGACAGCCAGATTTTTGAACCGCGTCGTGTTGGAGAAAAACCGTGCCTGAAATCCACGCCCAGCCGGCTTTCCGCACAGGCGCTGCGCGGTAATGGCGGTCCTTGAATCCCACAGGGCTGACCGTCTCCGCGGCCGGATCACCCGGCGCGGCGCACTGGGACTTTTCGTTCTGCCCTTCGCCGCAATTGCATCGCCATCTGCCGCGGCGAAGCCGCTGCGCATCGTCTGCCTGGATGACGGACTGGCCGAGACTTTGCTCATGCTCGGTGTCAGCCCGGTCGCCATTGCCGGTCGCGACATCTGGGAGACCTGGGTGGTCGAACCGCCGCTGCCGCCCGAGATCGCCGATGTCGGCACGCTGCTCGAACCCAATCTCGAATTGCTGCAGCAGCTCAGGCCCGACATCATCCTGGCCATGCCTTATCTCGACGGCATCAAGCCGCTGCTCGAACGCGTGGCGCCGGTGACGACGATCGGGCTCTATACCGAAGCCGGGCAGCCCTATCAGCGCGCCGTCGAGGCAACGCGCCAGCTTGCCAGGCTTGTCGGCAAGGAAAGCGAAGGCGAGGCGCTGATCGCGGCAACGGAGACCTGTTTCCTGGAGATCAAGCAGCAGCTGGCGCCGTTTTCGGCGCGGCCGATCTATGTCGTTAGCTTCATGGACCCGCGCAATGTGCGCGTCTACGGCCGGAAAAGCCTGTTTCAGGAGGTGTTCGACCGCATCGGGCTCAGCAACGCCTGGACGGCCGAGACCAATTATTGGGGGTTTTCGACCGTCGGCATCGACGGGCTGGCGACATCCAGCGACGCGCGCCTCGTCTATCTCGAACCCTTGCCCGAGGGCGCCGGCGGCACGCTGACCGAAAGTCCGGTCTGGAACGCCATGCCTTTCGTGCGCAGCCGCTCGATCATGCGCCTTCCCGCCGTCCATATGTTCGGCGCGCTTCCGTCCGCCACCCGTTTTGCTCGGGTCCTGGCGTCGGCGATGACCGCGGAGGCCGCCCGTGGCTGAGGATGCTGTGGCCGTTGCCCAAGGGGGGAAGCCTGCGTCGGCCGGCCGGGCCTCCCCATGGAGCTTTTTTGGCAATCAGCCGCTAGGCGCGATTCTGCTTTGCACGATGCTGCTCGCGGCGGCGTCAGCGGCAACCGTTTCAAACCTCACGGTGCAGCTGCCATCGGCGCTCTGGCTCCAATCGCTCGCCGCCCCCGACATCGATGATATGCGACAGGTGCTCGTCCACTACGCCTTCCTGCCCAGGCTTGCCGTCAGCCTTCTGTGCGGCGCGGCACTTGGGCTTGCTGGAACGGTCCTGCAACAGGTTCTGCGCAACCCGCTCGCCTCGCCCGAAACGGTCGGCGTCTCGGCCGGCGCCTATCTGGCGCTGGCACTGGCGACGCTGCTGTCGCCGTCCCTGCTTGCCTTCGGCCGCGAATGGGTGGCGTTGGCCGGCGCATTCATGGCTCTTGCCGCCGTCTTCGCTCTGTCCTGGCACAAGGGCCTGTCGCCGCTTTCGGTCGTGCTGGCGGGACTTGTGGTCAGCCTCTATGCCGGCGCCATCGGTGCTGCTCTCATTGTGCTGCGGCATGAATGGCTGGCCAGCCTGTTCATCTGGGGCGCCGGTTCGCTCGGCCAGCAGGACTGGTCGACGACGCTGTGGCTGTTGCCACGCATCGGCACTGCCGCGCTGGCGATCTTTCTCATGGTGCGGCCGCTGACCTTGCTTGGCCTTGACGATGAAGGCGCGCGCAGCCTTGGCGTGCCGCTCGGCGCCTATCGCTTCGCCGGACTGGCAGCCGCCGTCGCGCTGATCGCCTTTGTCGTTGCCGCCGTCGGCGTCATCGGCTTTGTTGGCCTGGCAGCGGCGACCCTTGCGCGCATTGGTGGCGCCCGCCGGCTGGGCCAGCAGCTGGTGATGGCGCCGCTTATCGGCGGCGCGTTGCTGTGGGCTGCCGACCAGGCCGTGCAGATCGCCACTGGACCGCAAGGCGACCTGCTGCCGACTGGAGCGATCACAGCACTTCTCGGTGCGCCGCTGCTGCTCTGGCTGCTGCCGCGTCTTGCGCTTGGGTTGGAAACCCCGGCTTTGGCGGCCGTGCGCCTGCCGCGCGCAAACCGGCCCGGCCTCCTGCTGGCGGCGATCGGCTTGGCTCTGCTTTTGCTGCTCGGGCTGGCCTTGCTCTATGGGCCGGGGCCGCATGGCTGGACCTTCGCTTTCGGCGACGAGCTACGGCCTTTGCTGTCGTGGCGGTGGCCCCGCGTGCTTGCAGCGCTGAGTGCCGGCGCCATGCTGGCACTCGCCGGGCTGATGATGCAGCGGCTGACCGGCAATCCGATGGCCAGCCCCGAAGTGCTGGGCATCAGCGCCGGCGCCGCCCTTGGCATGATGGTGGCGCTGTTTGCGCTCTCGGATGCAGGACGCCCGCTTCAGACGGCGGCAGCAACCATCGGCGCCTTCGCCGCGTTGCTGGTGACGCTGGCGACAGGCCGCCGTGCCGCCTATGCGCCGGAGCGGCTGCTGCTCGCCGGCGTTGCTCTGACCGCCTTGTTCGACGCGCTGATCCTGGTGCTCACCGCCACCGGCGATCCTCGCGCCATGCTGCTGCTCAACTGGCTCACCGGTTCGACCTATGGCGTCGATGTCGGCGCCGCCCTGCTGACCGGCGGCCTCGCCGTCTGCCTCTTCGCGCTCGCGCCTCTCTTCATGCGCTGGCTCGACATCCTGCCGCTCGGCCCCGCCGCCGTTCAGGGCCTCGGCATTGACCTGAAGAGGACGCGGCTTCTCGTGCTGCTGGTGGTCGCCGCACTCACCGCCGCCTCGACGCTGATCGTCGGTCCGCTGACCTTCATCGGCCTGATGGCGCCGCATCTTGCCCGTCGTCTCGGCCTTTCCCGTGCGCTGCCGCAGGCCATTGGCGCGGTGCTCGGCGGCGCGCTGATCATGGTCGCCGCCGACTGGATCGGTCGCACCGCCATCTTCCCGCGTCAGATCCCGGCCGGTCTCGTCGCCACGCTGATCGGCGGCCCGGTGCTGATGTGGCTGCTGCGTCGCCGCTGACCTTTTGCCCTGTGGAGATATCCATGTCCAAGTCGATGCCAGCCCTGATCGCCGACACGACAGTCCACGACTTTGTCCCGGCGCAGGGCGGCGCGCCCTGGCGGATATTCCTGCATGTGCCGTCCGGGCCAGTGCCCGAGGCTGGCTGGTCTGTGCTCTACATGACCGACGGCAACGCCGTCATCGGCACAGCGGTCGACGCCATGCGCGCGCAGGCCTTCTATCCCACGGGCACCAATGTCGGCTGGGGCGTCATCGTCGCCATCGGCTATCCCATCGAGGGCGCCTATGATCCGCTGCGCCGCTCATGGAATCTCGGCCCGCCGCCGGGCAAGACCTATCCGCCCTTCTACGAGGGCACGCCCGAAGTCCGGACCGGTGGGGCAGGAGAATTCCTTGCCTTCATCGAGGACGAACTGAAGCCATGGGTCGCCAGTCGGGTCACGGTCGATGCAAGCCGCCAGGCGCTTTACGGCCATTCCTTCGGCGGCCTGTTTGCCCTCTACGCCTTGTTCACGCGGCCCTTTGCCTTCCAGACCTGGATCGCGGCGAGCCCCGCCTTCTATTGGGAAGACCGTGCCATCGACCGCTTTCTCGAAGCCTTCGAGGCCGCCGTTCCCGATGGCCTGACGGCGACCATGATCCTGTCGGCTGGCGAATACGAGACGGAGAAGCTGGCGCCGTTCCAGATTGGTGCCGAGGACGAGGAAAAGCGCCTGCAGCAGAAGAAGGTGACACGCACCGACGAATTCGCACGGGCCATGGCGGAGCGCCTTGATGCTCTCCCGGGCATGCGCGCGAGCTTCGAACTGCATGCCGGCGAAAACCACATGTCGATCCTGCCGGTCACCGTCAATCGCGCGGTGCAGGCGGCGTTTGCAGTGAGGGAGAAGGATACCGCCCTTTGCTGAACGCTGCAGCAAGACGGTCGGCGCCTCACGCTGTCATTCCTGTGAAGGGGAGGCGCTCAATCGGCGGTAGGAGACGCCGCCGAAGTTTGCCGTCACAAAGTCCGTGACGGACATCTTGCGCTTGCCTCCGTCGCTGCAGGCGTAAACCGGCCAACCGGCATCGCTGCATTCGCTGGCAGCGCAGATGAGCGCCAGGCAGTTCCCGATAGTCAGCCGGAAGCCGCCCTTGCCGGCGAAGCCTTGCAACAGGCTGCCGTCCGCCGAGCGCCATGTCCGCGCACGGAATTCCGCCCGCAAAAGCAGTGGTTCGAGAGGGACCGCAAGGTTGGTTTCGCCGGCACGCCCTGCGAGCTGCAGACGGAAGCGCGCCATTGCGGTCGTGTATGCGGTCACAAGATCCGCTTGGCGAAAATAGGCGGTCGCCAGGCTTGAGCGGTCAAGCAGATGAGACATCCAGTCGCCTGCCTCTACCGGCCTCACCAAGGCAACAAAGGCAAGAAAGGCGAAGCAAGCTCGTGACATTTTCCAGCAGCCATATCGATCTCGGCGTGCCGGTTTGCCCCCCGGTTGCCCTCCTATAACATCCCGCCAATCGGCGCCTGGTGCAAGCCGCTTGCGTAGGCAGTTCAAAAGGCCGCCGAGCAACGGCGCCTGGAGCCGAAGACGGTGACCCGCGTCGACGAACCTGTGCGGGCGATGGCGAGGTGGAGGCGGCGTTTGCTGCCAGGGTGAGACCTTCACCAGCCAGGGATCCTTAGCCGATGCGAGCCGGCGGCAGCTCATACAGTGTGGCGCCGTTCTCCTGGCCGCGATCGACATAGCCGATGACGCCAAACCATCTGGCGACGTCAGGTCCCTGGAGCCAGCTGCGCGAGTGGATGGGGAGGTTGCCGGCAAGCGCCTGGATGTGCCTGATATGCCGCTTGCAGAAGCGGACGGTCGCCGCACGGAAGAAATCCTCCTGCGCGGCAAACAGCGTATCGGCGGCGTCGCTGTTCTCATGCCAGGCGATGATCGCCACGGCCTTGTCGCCCTCGACAAGCGCGTGAGCACGGCCCTCCTTCAAATTCATCATCAGATTGTCGTAGGCGATCTTGCTGTCCTTGCCGGCGGCCACGTATTCGTCCGACATCCGCTTGGACAGACCGCGAAAGACATCCTCCAGATCCCCAAGCGTTGCTGCGCGTGCTCTCATTTCTCCTCCTGGCGCCCCGGCAGGCAGTTTGCCCTAAGGATGGGCGATCACCAAGAAAATCAAATCCGCTGGCGGGCCGATCAGCGCAAACTTGTTTCGGCCGATGATGCGTGCGGTGACGTTGGCCAGCTTTGATGGCTACCCTGCTGGCCGCTCCAAGCCGCAGATATTTTGGCTGCGACGCCCGGGTGAGCCGGCGATTTGAGTATAGCGCCCACGCGGCCAGATTAGCGGCCGGCCGGGGGATGCAGCCTTGTGTCAAGAGCAAAAGTTTCCTGGAGCCTCAGCGCATAGGTACCTGCCGCTACGCTCGCCACGAAGATCAAGTTCCAGCTGTATGAAGAGACCGCGCTCGGCATCGCCACCACGCGATGCTTCATCAGAAGGTCATTCCCGAATGCCTGCTGACCCGCGCTTGGTATGCCGGGGCGCAGCCAGTTCGGATTGGGCACGCTTGCAGGATCGACGACATGTATAGCCGATGCATCGCTGATGACAGCGGCCGTTAGCGTGTGGGGAACTGCGTCGAGGGCGCGAAAACCCTTATGCACGGCGACTTCGAGGATAGCCGTGGCGGGATCGATCGAGCAGTACACAGCTCTTACGCCCTTGCTGTTCCAGCGGCCGCCGACCCGATAGGCACCTTCGCCACTATTCCATGTCGCGGCATGGACGGCCTGGTCGAGCCGCCACGCAATGAGTTCCGTTCCTCCGAGCGCTATTGGCAGAGGCGTCATGCATAGACGCCGTATTCAAGCCGCTCGAGATAGTCTTCGACCAGCTCCACGCCGGCGGGAGTGCCCAGCAGATCGATCGGACGGCGCTGGTCGAGACCGATCGCCGGGCGCTCCAACCATTGTTCAGCTTCCGCCTGCGTGCCGAGGACATCCGTCGCCTTCGCCAGGATCTCTGCGAATTTCCAAGTCCGTCCGCTCTGCTCCTGGCTAAGGGGCTTGGATGGAGCGTCTTTGCGACGCTGCCAGGTTCGCAGGCTCATACCAACCGCCTTTTCGAGCGACGCCGTCTTGTCAATGAAGACCAGTTGTCCGACGAGATGGTTTAGCGCCGAGGCCGGCAGACCGCTTAGAAGCAGTTCATGCGCATCAAGTGCACTGGTCAATCGACGCGACAATATACGGGACCCGCCGAGCAGTGCCTCCACCCGTTGGAGACCGCCGCTTCTCGTTTCCGTAACGACCTTATCCGCCGTAGTCGCCATGTGCGCCTCCTGTGTCAACTGTCGCGTCAAATATGACAGTTGACACTCAGGATTTCAAGTGGGCAGCGCGGGTGCTGCTTGGACCTAGCCAAGGAGATTTGACCGAGTGCGCGGGCGTCGGTAGCCAGACGATCAGAATTGAGGCCGGAAAGGTGGTCGCATTGACGTAGAGGACAGGGTTTCAGCAGCGCGCGAGGCGGCCCACCATCCAATAGTTAACCCATTGATATTGTTGAAAAATGGTGCCCAGAGGCGGAATCCAAGCCAAGAAAATCTAGCTTTGTTTTCAAACGCTTGGAACTCGCACAGCGACAGCACCAACCAACAAAAATACCAACAAAATATTTCTGTGGATTGGTTCGGTTCCCGAATATTGCCTCACTCAACGCAACCGCACATACACTTCAACTCGGAAACCGATCGCCGTGCTACTAGATTTTGGCCTAGACTAGATCACCACCCGATGGGGTGTGGGGATCGATCCGAAGGTCCTCCGGTACGGCCATTCTCCCGATGGGAAATTCCTTTGCTGTCCAGTCGATCGTATTCAGTTATGACCTCTGTGCCCCTTGACATGGCAGAGCGGGATTCAATCCGATTTCTTGCGATAGAAAGATCAATAACTTTCCATCATGAGCAAATTCCAGTGCAAAAACCAGAGCAGGAACGAGGCTGATGCAGAACCAGCGTCGGCCGCGATGCGTTATTTCTGCCGCAACATCATCCCAGAACCTCAGCGTTGGCAAAATCACGATGTGGAGAACCAACCATATCGAATAGGTAGCGTCCGGGCTCCAGAATTCGCCATCGGTCATTTTCCCGTGTGCAAGTTCATGGCGTATCGGGGGTCCGCCGCGAAAGTTGAACAAGAGATCTATCTCGTCAATCAGAGCGGCAGGCATGATCTGCAAAAGCGGTTCCCGGAACTCGCCTAGCAGGCGGCTGAGCATTGCCTCTTCCCGGGTGCCATCCTGATTGATGCGATTGGTTTCGACACCCGACGAACTGAGCTCGACTTTGTACGTTAGGTGGCGAAGCACAGGGCTTGGGCCATTCGCAGGATGCGCTCTTGCGGGATATTTTGTCGCTCCCGGTTTGGCGGGGAGTGTTGATTAATATCGCCGATCCAGATTGCGAGGCGGACGGCGCCGATGGCGTCGCTGAACGTCAGGCTGGTTTTTCGGTACCACGCTGCGGTGTATGGGGTGGTAGTGCCGGTGAGCAGATCGCAGGCCCATAGCGATATGAAGCTGTAGAGCCCGAGCAATGCCGGGGTGGTTCGTGCAATGGCCTTGTCGGACTATTGCCGCTGGGTCTCAACGCCAAGATGGGCACGGGTCTCAGCGAACGTGACCTCGATCTGCCAGCGCCGGACGAACAGGGCGATGATTTCGGCGGGCTCGAGGGGATGTCCGTGCTGAAGAAGGCTTGAGGGGCGCGTTTGCCATCGGGATCCGGGACCAGCACCCAGCGGATCGGCATTACCGGGGTACCGGGCCTGTACCACAAGGCGGTATCAGACGTGATCTCGAGCGTCTTGCCTTCGACATGGCCATACCAGGCGGACACGATGATCCTGGCCCAGGTCGTGGCGGGGTTGGACAGGAGTGTCTTGAGCTTTGGTAGCGCTGGACCTTTTTGCGCTGGCCGACCGACGGTGCGCGTGGTCCGCTTTGACGGCGGCGCAAACAGGCTGGCATCCAGTCGCAGCCGGCTGATGAGCGTTGCCCTGGCAGTGATGGCATGGGCCAGTTCATGGACGGCAAAGCTGCTGTCGCCCACGAAGATGATGCGGCGCCCCGGCAGCCAGCGACAGAGTTGCAGTGCGCCCTGCCGCGCCCAGTCGGTCAGCAGCTTGTGGCGCCGCCCGCGTTGATGGTCGGATCGCTCGGACGGAGCAAGCAGGGTCAAGACCGGCAAGGCCTTTACCAGGCTTGTCCATGGCACCGGGGTTAGCACCATGAAGCTCAACCAGCGCAGGCCACTGGCTTTGACGAAATGGCCATGGCTGGAGCGCACTGGATCCCGGTAGATGCCCCGTGCGCTGATCCGGCGTCCCCATCGTCGTTCGATGGTGTCGTCCATGCCAATGACGATGAAGCCATCTGGCACGAGCCGTTCGACCATAAGGCCCAGCAATCGCCTGGCAATGCTGCGGGGGCTCCAGCAGGCTCGGTTGAGGATCTGGTGGTAGCTTGCAAAGTTGGCGGCCTCGACCCGGCCGGTCATGCGTAGGCAGGAACTGACGGTCCGCTTGCCCGGCGCCAGCAAAGCTCCCATGATCAGAACAAGGACATGTTCCCAACTGGGCGCTGTGAAGCAGGTGCGCAACGCTTGAAGCCACTGGCGCAGGATCTGGGGAACGGCATCGCCGACAGCGGCGCTGGGATGGTGCAGCATCCCATGCTTCGAATCCCGGCCAGCACATGTTGCAAGGCAATGACCGTGCGGCGAAGTGAATCAGGCCTGCCCGGGCCCGCGGCAGCTATGACTGCACAATGGAAAAGGACGACGTGGCCCTGGCATCGAAGCGTTCGACGAGGCCAATGGTGGCGGCGTTGGCTGCTACCAGGACAAAGGTGCCTACCACCTGTACCTGCTGGCAACCGAGGCGCCGATCGCCCGTCTCAAGCCGACCGGCAGAGGCGATGAGGTCAGCATCGCCTACTGGTCACACCGCCGAAAATGGGAAGACATCGACGATATGGGCGGCTGTGTCCTGCCCCTCGATCAGGCGCTCAGCCACATCGCAACCAACAGCCTTTTCTGGAGCTGGACCTGACCAGAACGTACAAAGCCGAGCTGAGGATGTGGGTTAGATTAGGCGCAGGGCGAGGAACTTTACTTTATCGCGACGGCTAGAGCGTCCGACCCGGATGGGTTTGCGGCGTTGGCCGCAACATACGCGGCATCGGCTTCGCCGAAAGTGGTTCAATGACCAGACTAAAGTGAGCAACAGATATTCGAATTAGCCGCAATCGCAAATCGGCAAAGGAATTCTGGCCTTCTAGGTCCGGTTGGTGTCGTCGGATTTCCATTGTTCCATCATCATCGTCATCCACGGCCCGAATTCTTGCCAGTTCTCGCGATCCCACGCTGTCAACGTGTGCATTATTGCGGAGCGACCTTCGCCGGCAGAACAGTGGCCGTCTCGCACCCTTGTTAGGACTGCGGAGATAAAATGGCCCAAGGTGTAATAGTCAGCATCCGAAATTCGCATTGCGGGCTACCGTCTGGCCAACAAGAACAGGACGGTAAAAATCAAGCCGCCAATCAACCCCAGCACGCCAAAGAGGAACGCTGCCAGCGCTGTCACCAAAAGGCCTATGCCTATCCCCCCAATGCGGATTGATGCAAGGCCGGCGGCGACCAAAACCGCCACGACATAGCCAAACCAATGGCCGAAACCAACGCCGCTGTACAGCCAGACTGCTACTGCAACGACCGCAACAATACCGGCAAGGCCAACTCCCATGAGAAGCCGCTCGATCAATCGATCCGTGGCAGCCGCGTCTAACCGTTCCCAAGGTGACTGCTGGTTTGCGCTCATGTCGCCCTCCCATATGCCCATCGATCATCCAAGCACAAACGGCCCCAATCCTCAATTGCACGACTGGATGGGCTTGGTGGGGATGGTACCTCGCACCCAGCGCCGTCGCGACTTTTCAACGATCACGTAGCCGATAGCCGGGAGAAACGTCTTAGGAACAATCGTGCCTCGACATATTGGCTAAACATGTTGCTGGGATCGTGCCAAATCGCCCACGCATCATCCGACACCCTTTCCCAAACCCGCGCGGATTAAATACCGCCCACGGCGACAATCGGAAGTGATTGTGCTGCCTGAACGGTTGATTAGTAGATTGGTTAGTTGGTCACTAAGCGAAAATCGCCAAACCCCATGGTTCCCGGCCTTTTTTAGGGATTGACTGGCGGGGGAAGCGTCTTTCGATTTCTCGCCATGCCGTTGAAAAAATTGAGCTTTCTACTTGTTATGCACCATGTATTGGTAGCCTGCCAGACAAATCGATCCCACATTTTAGGAATATCGCCGACGTGCTCCAGTCCGACATCGGACGGTCGGCCCGCAGGCATGGACAATCGGCCCTCGACTACTTATGCACCCGAACGGTATCAGACGGCGTTAGAATGTTCTCACTAAAAGCGCCTGAACCCGTTCGGGATCAATATGAGCTATGATACCGTTCGGGAGCGAATCTTCTTGAAAGTCTGAAGAAGCAAGGCTATGTTCCCGCTCGGGAGCAAAGCATGGCCAAAAGAATGCAATTTACGGGCGCTGGCAGCGCGACAGACATCGCAAAGCTGCTTGCGCAGGCGGGTCCTGCCCAGAATCTGACGAAGCTTCTCACGGATCTCAAATCGTCTGACGATACCTTTAGAAACGCCACTCGGGCCCTGTCGCGCCACAATGCCACGATCAAGAACTCTTTGCAGGCGGGAGAGATCGCTAAGGCGCTTTCCCAGATTCCCTCTTCTCAAGACCTGGCGAAACACATCGCACACATCAATGCTTCCAGTGAAGCGCTCGAAGCGGCCAGCAAGGACTTGTTGCATCGTAATGAGACGATCAGGAAATCAGTCAATGCGACGGGGACCGTCGAGGCACTTTCCCGCGTCAACGCTCTGGGGGACCTGACCAAACAACTGACCGGCGCAATACCGCAGGTCAACCTGAAGCTTCCTGGTGTTTCACAACTCATCACGGTTGCCCTGCCCAGAACGCTTCCCGACGCTTATCTGCTGCGCGGCAGCGAGACTAACGACGAGGACGAGGACGCCGGCGCGGCCTCACCGCGCCATAGCGGGACGGATACCTTAGGACTGGAGATCGTCTCTGCCTCAGATATTGGGCGGCTAGTCCGGCGCGCCCGCGAGGCCCGACATCTCTCGCAGCAAAGTTTCGCTGACCTTGCTGGAGTGGGGCGCAGGTTTTTATCCGAACTGGAAAACGGCAAACCCACACTTGAATTGGGTAAGGTCCTGAAGGTCGCGCAAGCAGCCGGCATATCGCTGCTTGCTCAGGTGCGCTGATACAATGGAGGTGCTTGCCCTTGATGTGCGGTTGGACGGTTTCGTCGATCCGATCGGCGCCCTCGTGCGTGACGAAAACGGCTCAGTCGCCTTCGTCTACAAGGCAGACTACCTTCGAAGATCAGATGCGACCGCCTTATCGCTATCCCTTCCGCTTGCCGAAGAACCTTACCGTGACGTTATAGCGCGAGCATTCTTCGACAACCTTCTGCAGGAGCGCAACCGACGTGCTGGCACGAGAAGGCCTGACCCGCGATGACATAGCTGGCCTGCTATATCACCTTGGAAAAGACTGTGCCGGAGCACTTTCCGTTCTTCCGTCAGGATCGCCGCCGACAAAAGTCCCGGGCGACTACGAAAGCGACTATGTACCCATTCCGCAGGATCGCATGATCGCGATCGTCGAAGCACTCCATCAGCGCAAACGCCTGCCGGACGGAACTGAAGATCCGTCCCCTTTGGCAGGCGTGCAAAGCAAGATAGCCCTGACTGTTCTGCCGGACGGTAGGTTTGCCGAGCCGAAGCGGGGATCGGGGGGCCCGACGACACACATCCTGAAAGTGCCCGATCGCGATCATCAGCAGGATGCCCGGTATGAGGCCGAGGCGATGAGGCTTTCCGGGGCGCTGGGGTTCGACACGGCCGAAGTCTCTGTAGTGCCGATTGGCGGGATCGAGACCCTACTCGTGACCCGCTTCGACCGAGGCAGAGACCGACAGAACAGGATCGTGCGTCTTCATCAGGAGGATTTCGCGCAGGCCCTCGGTTTGCCGGTCTCGATGAAGTACGAAAGGCGTGGCAAGGCAGGCCGGCGCTTCGACGTTTCGGGCATCCGCAGGATACTTGAGGCGACGGTCGATCCCGCCCAGGCGAAGGAAACCTTCATCAGGGCCACGATATTTGATCTCCTGATAGGCAATAACGATGGACATGCAAAAAACTTCGCCCTGCTCTATGAACCTGGAGGCAGAATCCACTTTGCGCCGCGTTACGATATCTTGCCGACCAGGCTCGACGACACTCTGACCGACGAGCTCGCTTACAGGATCGGTGAGGCGGAAACGCTCGATGAAGTTACCCCAGAACAGCTTAATGCGTTTCTCCTGGCGCTGGGAATAGAAAGTGCTGCGGCACGCAAACGCATGCACCAGCGTTATCCGTCCGAGATTGCATTAGGCCTCGCGGACTGTCTCGGTGCTCTTGAAAAGCGTCAGGTGAAGAGTTTGGCGGACTTGATCGCTACCAACATGCGCATGCTTCTCGGTGCGATGCGGTTGGAAATACCCCAAGCGGCCAGGGACCGAGACGCGTTCATTGGCCTAGCTGGCGGATGGCTGATGAGTTGAATCTATCGATGGAGACATGCCTCCATGTCTGGCGGAACGCGAGGATTGTACCAACAACGACGGGTTACGTTTTCCGGGACTGGTATCAGATTATTCGACACGTATGCAGAAACTATGTCGGCGGAGAGTGATACCAAGTCGGCGTTGTCGTGCTGCTCGTCGGATGCAGTCATCGTGCTTTCATTTTCCATTAACGTCCCGTTTGTGCCGTTTGTGGGGCTATATTGCCGAGAGGGTTTTTGCAAGAACCGCGGTTTGGATGAACCCATTTGGCCCGCTTCGCGCCTATAATCGGCCGTTACCAAGTCTTTCTCTGACTTTCGAAAGCTGCCATTCATCGCAAACGGATCGAAGGCCTAAAAGGGCGGCAAGCGGCTCCTTGGCCGAGATGGTCGCGAGCCGGTTCGCCCGTGGCGTACACGCTTGCCGAGGTGCGGGCACTCACGCCGGTCCGCGACAGCGTCGAAAAGCGAGCGCCCCGGCCTGACCTTCGGGACGTCTTTCTCTGCCATGCGTGGGACGACCGGAGAGGGGCCGCCACGGAACTGCACGATCTGCTCGAGTTGCGCGGTGTCTCGGTCTGGTTCAGCGAGAAGGACGTCGCCCTCGGCACGCGGTTGCTCCGCGAAATCGACAAGGGCGACGAAGTCGCGAGTCGGGATCGTGCTGGTGACCCCTGCGCTGCTGCGCCGCCTCCAAGGAGAGGGCATCGCCGACAAAGAATTATCGGCACTCCTAGTGGTTTCCTCCTGACATAAGAGTCCTGTTTGGGATTCCCTTTGGTGGGCGTGCATGCGAGTCTGGCGCATGCGTACAGGAATTTCGTTGACCGTTTCGCCGATCGATCGCCAGCGCCTGACGGCGCTGCTCAGGGATCGTAATGCGCCGCAGAAGCATGTCTGGCGCGCCGAGATCGTTCTGTTGAGTGACGACGGCGTGGGCACCGTCGAGATCATGCGGCAAACCGGCAAGTCCAAGACCTGCGTGTGGCGCTGGCAGGAGCGCTTCGCCGCCGAAGGCTTCGAAGGGCTGCTGCGCGACAAGACGCGGCCCTCGCGCATTGCGCCACTCGGACCCGAGGTGGCCGAGCGCGTGGTAGCGCTGACGCTTGCAGACCCGCCGGGCGAGACGACGCACTGGACCGCCGACATGATGGCGACGGCGGCCGGCATCAGCGCCAGCGCGGTGCGCCGCATCTGGAAGACGCACGGGCTGCAGCCAAATCGCTGGCGGCAGTTCAAGCTCTCCAACGATCCGAAATTCGTCGACAAGCTGCGCGACGTCGTCGGCCTCTATGTTGATCCGCCGGCCCACGCCATCGTGCTGTCGGTCGATGAGAAGAGCCAGATCCAGGCGCTCGACCGCACGCAGCCTGGTCTGCCCATGAAGAAGGGACGGCTCGGCACCATGACGCACGACTACAAACGGCATGGCACGACCACGCTGTTTGCCGCCCTCAACGTGCTGGACGGCACCGTCATCGGCAAGAACATGCAGCGCCACCGCCACCAGGAGTTCATCCGCTTCCTCAACGCCATCGAGGCGCAAGTGCCGGCCGGCAAGGCCGTCCACGTCATCCTCGACAACTACGCCGTTCACAAGCATCCCAAGGTGCGTGCCTGGCTCGACCGCCATCAACGCTTTACCTTCCACTTCACCCCGACCTCGTGCTCGTGGCTCAACGCCGTCGAGGGCTTCTTTGCCAAACTGTCGAAGCGGCGCCTCAAGCGAGGCGTCTTCCACTCGGTCGTCGACCTCCAGGCGGCAATCAACCGCTTTCTCGCTGAGCACAACCAGAAACCAAAGCCCTTCACTTGGGCCGCCGACCCAGACAAAATCATCGCTGCCGTTAAACGCGGGCACCAAGCGTTGGATTCCATCCACTAGCGCGTGACCTGCTCGTCCCCATTGTGCACGACACGACGTACGAAGCTCTCCGCGAAGTCAGCCCCCTGCTCGGTTCGCGAAGCGGGCTGAGTACTGCAGAAAATCTGATGGCAGACGTCGCGGCCAAGCTCGCCGAGCTGGTCGCCCTGTAGCTCTATTACCGGGGTGGCCGGCCCCACGTCGCACAAGCGGTCCGGGCGCCGGCGTGGTGTCAGCCGCCGGGCCGCCGCGCCAGTGTACTTCTACACCCATTGCTACGACCGCTGCTACCATTTCGACCCCGTTAACACGGGTTTGCATCGGGCGATCCGTTGCGCGTCTTGCCGGTGAAGCGCACGTTTGAGCGACTACTTCATCGATCCGAGCTCTTGGCGCGGATCTCCGCTATGGGTTCGTTCTGCGGCCCCTCTGTCGATGCCGAGAACGTGAAGAAAAATGAGGTTCGTTACAAGGGCGAAATGACGAAAAGGACTACTTGTACCACTGGTTCTTAATATAGTTGGTAGCATCGTCCGACAGATTGTGCATGCCGCTTCGTTGTTCATGGCGTCGACGACATATACGTATTGCGAGTATGCATAGCGGACCAGACGTGCGCCGCCGGATGGCTGGCCGTATAGGACGGGTTCACATACAGAAAGACTTGTGGATTTTGGCCCAGTTCCCAAGCTCTTTGAGCTTGGATGTTACCCCGTCGTAGTTCTGGCCGGGCTGATACAAATCGTACGAAATATGTTGGTTGTTTGCCAATCTGGCTTCCTGTTTCAGAGCCGGCCTTGCCTACCGCTAAGCTTTCTTATCACCAGTATGTGGTTATCACGTAACAGGTGAGTCTGCTTTTTCCGTTCAGCTCTACAAAGCCCCCGTCCCCTCGCGGCCGAAGACGAGCCCGGCTCCGACCCCTGTTTCGGCCGGCGCGTGCCCTGCTTCAAATTCCGCCCATACAGAGATATTTCATTTCGAGGTAGTCCTCGAGCCCATGGCGGGACCCCTCCCGCCCGATGCCGGATTGCTTCATTCCTCCGAAAGGAGCTGCTTCCGAGGACATTCGTCCTGTATTGATGCCCACCATGCCATATTCCAAAGCTTCGGCCACGCGCCACACGCGTTTCAGGTTGGAGGCATAAAAGTAGGCTGCGAGCCCGTAGATTGTGTCATTGGCCTCGCGGACAACCTGATCCGCATCTTGGAAGCGAATGATAGGTGCTAGGGGTCCGAAGGTCTCCTCCTGCGCCACTGTCATCGCGCGAGAAACCTCGGTGAGGACAGTCGGTTGAAAAAGTGTGCCTTCCATACCGACGCGATCGCCCCCGCATCGAACGATTCCGCCTTTCGCAACGGCATCGGCGATATGGGATTCGATCTTTGCCAGAGCGCGTTTGTCGATGAGCGGCCCAATGGACACCCCCGGATCGAAGCCGTCACCGACTGAAAGCTGGCAAACCTTTTCGGCGAGCTTTTCGACGAACTCATCGTGGACGCCGGATTGGACGTAAAGGCGATTTGCAGAAACGCAAGTCTGGCCGGCATTGCGGAATTTCGCCTGGATCGCACCGTCAACGGCAGCATCGATATCTGCATCGTCAAAGACGATGAAAGGCGCATTTCCGCCGAGCTCAAGGCTGACTTTCTTGATCTGGTCCGAGCATTGACGCATGAGGAGCCGGCCGACCTCGGTCGAGCCCGTGAAGCTGATCTTGCGGACCTTGGCGTTGGAGCAGAGTTCGCGGCCGATAGCGTCGCCTTCGGAAGCGTAGATAAGGTTGACCACGCCTTCGGGAAAACCGGCCAGCTGCGCCAGGGCGAACATAGCGCCTGCCACGAGTGGCGTCTGTTCAGCAGGTTTCAGCACGATTGTGCAGCCGGCGGCGAGAGCCGGCGAAATCTTGCGCGCAACCATGGAGGCGGGAAAATTCCATGGCGTGATCGTACCAACGACGCCGATCGGCTGCTTGATCACCAGCATGCGGCGGTCTGTTGATGGTGCAGAGATCGTTTCCCCGTAGATGCGATTGGCCTCTTCAGCGTACCATTGCAGATACGCAGCCGCATGGGTTACCTCCGACTTCGCTTCGGCGAGTGGCTTGCCCATCTCTGCGGTGAGAATGGCAGCGAGGTCGTCGGCGTGATCCACGATTAGTTGGTGCCAGCGCCAGAGTATATCGCTGCGCTCCCGGGCCGTCAGGGCTGCCCACCCAGGCTGTGCGCAATGGGCCTTGTCAATGGCGGCGCGCGTTTCTTCGACACCCATGTCGGGGAGTTCGGCCAGCAATTCGCCGGTCGATGGACTAGTGACCTCGAACGTCCGCGCGCTAACCGGCGTGCCCAATGCCGGCATACGGTCGATGCCAGCGAACAGCTCGCGAGACTTGAGGTAGCGGATCATCGGCTGAAAAATGGGCAAAAGGGGCTCTCCTCAACGCGATGGATATGTCTGCTGGCGGCGTGGATACGTATCTTCGCCTTCGCCCGTCGCATAGGACCTCGTACGGATGGCAGTTAGACCTCCTCGACGGAAGGAAGTATCGGAAGTTGGCTCTCAGAGCATCTCTCCGAGCATCTTGATCGAACATCGATGTCGAGCACCCTAATCGTTGGCGCCCACCCCTCCTTCAGCAATCCGCGGCGTAGAAACCGCCCAGGCGCGAACCTAGATGCCGTAATGGGCCGGCCTTCGCGAGCATAGCCAGGTTGGGTGGCTGTCCCTCAGAATGATGGTGTTGAAACGGAGTCCGAGCGATCGGCTCCAAACATCATGAGAGGAACAGCCATGGAACATTATGCGGGAATCGATGTCTCTCTGGAAGAGAGCAGCGTGTGCATTGTTGACGCGACCGGAACGATCATGCGCGAGGTCAAGATCGCCAGCGAGCCGGAGGCGCTGGTCCGCTATTTCGACGAACTGGAATTGTCTGTTAGTCGCATTGGGCTCGAGGCCGGGCCATTGTCGCAATGGCTGCATGCCGGGCTTGTGGCCGCCGGACGCGATGCGGTTTTGCTCGAGACGCGGCACGTGAAGGCGGCGCTCTCGGCTATGACGGTGAAGACCGACCGGAAAGATGCACGCGGGATCGCCCAACTGCTGAGGATGGGATGGTACCGTCCGGTTCATGCCAAATCGGTGACTTGCAAGGATAGCCGAGCCCTTCTTGTTGGACGCAAGCTTCTGCAAGGCAAGCTTCTCGACGTCGAACTTAGCATCCGCGGGATCTTGCGCGGCTATGGGCTGAAGGTCGGAGAGGTCAGTCGTGGAAAGTTTGAGACGCGCATCCGGGAGCTGACAGCAGGCCACGTCACTTTGGAGACGGTGATTGGTGCGATGCTGGCGGCGCGGATGGCGTTGTGGTGCGAGTTCAGCAAGCTCCATCGCGAGATGCTGAAGATCGCGCGCGCTGATAAGGTCTGCCGGAGATTGATGAGCACACCTGGCGTTGGGGCCTTGGTCGCCCTGACCTATCGCTCGGCGGTGGACGACCCGATGCGGTTTGGAAAATCCAGTACGGTCGGAGCCTACTTCGGGCTTACGCCCAAAAAATATCAATCCGGTGAGACCGATCGGGACGGTGGTGTCAGCAAGGTCGGCGACGCCATGGTGCGAACTGCGCTCTTTGAAGCTGCGCACGTCATGCTGACGCGGGCGATCCGCTTCTCGAGCCTGAAGCACTGGGCGCTCGACGTGGCGAAACGTCGGGGCATGAAGCGCGCCAAGGTGGCCCTTGCCCGCAAGTTGGGCGTCGTGCTCCATCGCATGTGGGTGGATGCGACCGACTTCCGCTGGAGCAAGGCCGCAGCGATGGCATAGGAGATAGAGCGTTCGGAGCGAGCCGAAACGGCACCGCTCTCCTGAGGTCCCGTCGCCGGGACGAGGGCTTGGCAAGGTCGTGTGTAGTGCTGTGAATGCTTCGGCAAACCACGCTTCCTAGATTGACCTGTCAGCTCTGGATCTGATGGCATAGTGTGGCGGCCTTCGCGCTGACCACGGACAGAAGCATGATCCTGGCGACGAGATATCGTTCAGAGGGGACTTGACGAACGAAGGCCCATTACAGAAGCACTACTTTGGCAGTTTAGGTTAGAGGGCGTGTGCGAGCAGCTTCTGACAGTGAGGACATCTGCGGCGTGGCGACCGCGTGAAGAGGTCGAGAATGGCTTGTCTAACAGCTGGCATGCTCGGTTGTGGCGGTGGTCCGCCGACTCGTTTTTTTCCGTCCCGCTGCTTTGAGGCGGCGGGCTTGGAGAAAGGCGTAGGCGATCATGGTCATCAAGGCGTGTCGATGTAATCCAGTCCATGATCGGCCTTCAAAGTGGTCGAGGCCGAGTTCCTCCTTCAATTGCTGATGTGCCTGCTCACAGACCCACCTGGCCTTGATCGTGGCGGCGAGCATCTTGAGGCTCGCATCGGCCGGTAAGTTCGACACATAGTATTTTTGCTCGCCAGTCGACCGGCGTTCGCCGACGAGCCAGACCTCGTCGCCTGGCATGCATTGCATACGATTGTCGAGCATCCGGTGCTTATGACCATCCGCAACGCGGACACGGCGAGCCGCAAACAAACATGTCAGCCGACCTTTAGTGCCGCGCCGCCAGCTTATCTTGTGCCATCTCTCACCAGACAGCATCACCTCGGCAGAGACCGGCGGCTGGTCCGGGATGTGATATTGGCGGCGCCTGCCGGTGGTCGCGACCGGGAAGATCAGATCAACATCGGCCGGATAGACGTTTTGGCGTCGCGATAGTCCTACCGCCCACAGCAGACCGCGCTCACTCAAAGCCTGACGAAAAGAGCTGCTCGACCCGTAGCCCGCGTCGGCAAGCACGCAGCCGAAACGCACGCCGGAGGCGATGACACGATCGATCTCTTCGATGGCGATCTCCGGCTTTGTCAGAGCGACCTGTCGATCCTTCGGGACGCGCGCCCGCATCATCCGCTCGGGATCATTCGTCCAGGTGTCGGGCAAGAAGAGCCGAAGGCCCACCATCACCGGCACTTCGCGTGAGGCCAGGGTCACCGACACCAGCGACTGGCAGTTGGACGTCTTGCCAAGCGACGAAGCGTATTGAGGCGCGACACCAACCGAATGTTGTCCCTTCTTCGGTAACGCTGTGTCGTCAATGACGAGAAAACCCGCCTCATCGCCGACCAGGCGATCTGCCTCCTTCAGCAGGGCGGCCTCGAGCGGAGCGCTGTCCCAAACCCCTGCCGCGACAAAATGATGAAGCTGATCGTAGCCGACATCGCCCGCTCGAGCGGCCATCGGTTGTACGCTCTTACGGTCGCCCGGCCCGATCAGACCAGCAATGTACAGCGGACACATCCGGCGCCGAGCTGGATGCGAAAGACCTGCCAAAAACGGTTGAAGCCAGTGCTCGAGATCGGCTTGCCAGTCCACATCCATTGATCGGCCCTCCACAAGCCGACCTCCCATGAATCACGCAAACTCTCTCTTGGGAATTCCAAAAACGCGCCCGCTGCTAAAAATCTGCCAAAGTAGTGCTAGCATCATCAAAAACAAAACAACTCCCCACCACGACACGCGGTCACCGCCGCGCCCACGGTCATACCTTCGCCGATTGTACCGGTTATCTGCTAATTGGTGGACTCTGCCCCTATGGGGATGTTTCGACCTATTCGGTTTCGAGCGCATTCTTATCGCTCGCACCCAACGCCGTCATGATCTCGATCGAGACCATTTGGGTCGGATGGGCCTACCGCGACCGGGCCTTGCACAACCGGGTTGTTCCCCTTGCCGCCAGCGCAGTCCAGATCGACGCTGCTGTTTGGAACCTGGCCGAGCGCGGCCGCAGGCGGCGCCACGCCGTGATACCGCTGGACAACCGTCGTCATGCGCTGGCCATCGCCTTCGATCTTGGTGTTGTTGCTGTTCGGATTGAACGGATCGACCGTTTGCAGCAACTCGTTCTGATTGAGCGAGTCGCCCGCTGCCAGCGTCACCGTCTCGTAGTTGTTCAAATAGTCGGCAGCACAGCCCGAAATAACAGAGGCGGCAACCGCGATCGACACTAAACCCCAACGCATTAAGGCATCCCCCGACACCGGTCCTTGACTATGGGATATTGGGTGGTTGTTGTCGAATCGACAGGGAGAACGGAAATACGCCTTTTGGAGGAATGCCTTTAGGTCGGCTGGTTGGCCAGCAGTTTGAGAACTCGTATCCGCGTCGAGTTCTCAACTTCGACCAAGCGCGCCATCAAGGTGCCTCAGGCTTAACGTCAAGGATGGGCAGGCTGCAATAACGATGTTTGCCCGCTTTCTCGTGTATCCAAGCCTTTAGCGGCCTGTCCGCAATCGGCCCAACTAGGCGACCTGTCCGGAAAGCGCCGCATTGTCGAACTCGGAAGGCTTTGATTCAATTAGGATTCTGCTACAGCTTTGCGTTTGATTTTGCCGAAAATCGTGGCTTTGAGCTGCGATTTCCGGCAAATTGAAAGCGTACCCGTACGCGTGATTCGACGGTTGATGCGAAGCTGCGAGGGAGCGAGCGATGCGGCCGAAGGAACGACGCGAAAGCGGACAGACCGACCTGTTGCGATCCCGGCTCGACCAGATCCTCAACATGGATCATGCGCTGGTGAAACTGGCCCGGTCGATCGACTGGCGTTTCCTCGAAGAACGGCTCGGCGCGGTCTATGACGACGACCCCGGCCGGCCGCCGCTGCCAACCGGGTTGATGGCGGGCCTGGCCATCCTCAAGTCGATGCACAACCTATCCGACTAGGCGCTGTGCGAGCGCTGGCTTGAGAACCCCTATTACCAGCTGTTCTGCGGCGAGGAGTTCTTCCAGCACCGCCTGCCCCTTCGACCGCAGCTCGCTGACGTCTGCGCATGGGCGAGGAGCGGCTGATGGCCTTGCTCCAGGAGAGCCTTGCGGCAGCGACGCGGCTGGGGGGCGGCCAAACCGGCCGACGTCCGTGCGGTGATCGTTGACACCACAGTGCAGGAGAAGGCCATCACCTTTCCGACCGACGCCAAGCTGATGCATCGGGCCCGCGAGTGGCTGGTGAAGTTGGCCAAAAAAGCGGCATCGGCCTGCGCCAGTCCTATGCGCGGGTCGGCAAGTTCGCGCTGATCAAGCATCAGCGTTATGCCCATGCCAAGCAGTCCAAGCGCAAACCGGGCGCTTAAGCGGCTGCGCACCATGCTCGGCGCGGTGATCCGCGACATTACCCGCAAGCTCGCCGGGCAGCCCGAACTGCCCAGGTCTTCGCCCTGCCGCTGGCTTGCCCGGCGCGTCAGGGACCAGCGGCAGCGCGAGCGCGGCCGCAAGGTCTATTCCCTGCACGCTCCCGAGGTGGAATGCATCGGCAAGGGTAGGCCCACAAGCCTATGAGTTCGGCGTCGAGGTCTCGGTCGCCACCACGCTGCAGCGCAACCGCGGCGGCCAGTTCGTCGGCCCATGTCAAGGCGCTGCCCGGCAATCGCTATGACGGCCACACACTGGCCACCGTCATTCCCGCCATCGAAACCGCTATCGGTGCCAATCTCGGCAAGATCGTCGCCGATGCCGGCTATCGCGGCCACAACGCGCCGAAGGACAAGATGTTCAAGGTCCATGTCGCCGGCTACCAGGGGCGGCATCACCAAGGCCATCAAGCGGGCACTGCGACGCCGGGCCGCTGTCGAACCGGTCATCGGCCATCTCAAGCAGGACCACCGCATGGGCCGCAACTTCCTGGCCTTCACCGAAGCGACGCCAACAACGCCATGCTCGCCGGCGTCGGCTACAACTTCAGCCTCTTGCTCAACTGGCTGAGGCTTTTGTTTGCCTACCTCTTGGCGCTGCTGCAACCGCTGCGGCGTCACCGGTCCAGCCACGATCAGCCTGACCTCCGCAGCTCAACCGGAATAGCCTCTGAAACGGGGCTCGCCTACAACGCCGGTGCCGAATGGCTTTCTTCACGGGCGACTGAGGAGCTTCGAAAGGAAGACACGACCCGGCGATATCGTCGCCCTATGCCAAAGACCCTCGCATCTAGTCCGTTCTCAAAACCCTATCTTGATGCGACGGTCGCCGATGGAGGGTCACAAACGTAGGGCAATCGGTTCGCGATCGACTGAAAACGATGACCGTTCGTCTGCGGTGCTCAGACTGCCACCGAGTGCCTGGCTGTACTACTTTCGAAATATTTGTCGAACTTGGCCGCGATGCTTCGCACGAAAGGGCGACTTGCGGCCGGCACAACGAATTTGTCGCCATCAAGTTCAAGCAATCGAACCGGACCGTGGAGGGCCATGGAACTCGACTGCTGAAGGAGCCTCTGGCCGGCTTCGCCGAAGCGTTCTACCAGATCGATCGCCGAGAAGGCGAAGTCGCACATCAGCCGCTCGATGATCCAGCCACGGACGCGATCGTCGTCGGAAAGCGCGATGCCGCGGACGGCGGCCAGCCCGCCATCCGCGACCATGCGTCCGTACTCGGCGGGCGAGGCCATGTTCTGGACGTAGCCCTGACGAAAACGGCCGATGGACGAAGGACCGAGACCGATCAATGTCTCGCAGCGATCCTCTGTATAGCCTTGGAAGTTACGATGCAGGGCCCCTGTGCGGGCAGCCACCGCCAGCGCATCGCCCGGTTTGGCGAAATGGTCGAGCCCGATTGCTTCGTATCCCTTGTCCACAATCGCTCGTGCGGCAAGTTGCGATTGTGCGAACCGCTCCGTGGGACCGGGGAGCCATGCCTCTTCGATCATCGTTTGATGCTTCTTGAACCAGGGCACGTGAGCGTAGCCGAAAAGCGCCATCCTGTCCGGTTCCAGGGTCAGCGCCTGCGCTACGGTGGAACAGACGCTCCCCCTGGTCTGGTGCGGCAAGCCGTAGAGCAGATCGAGATTGACCGATTCGACGCCACGTGAACGAACTCCGTCGACGACTGCCTTGGTCTGCAAAAAGCTTTGCTCGCGGTTGATCACCTTTTGCACTTTCGAATCGAAATCCTGCACGCCGAGGCTCGCCCGCGTCATGCCAATTTCGGCGAGTGCATCCAGGTGTGCTTCATCCATGTCATTGGGTTCGATTTCGACGCTGATTTTCGCGTCCGGGAGAAAATCGAAGCTGTCCCGTAGGCGAACCCCCAATGCGACTAGATCTTCGGGCTTCACCATCGTCGGCGAACCGCCACCGAAATGGACCGCTCGGACACGACCCTTGCCGCTGACAAGACCGGCAACCGTGGTGATCTCCCCATGCAGCGATCGCAGATAAGCGGCCACCGGCTCGTAATGACGCGTCTGCTTGGTATGGCACGCACAGAACCAGCACAGCTTGTCGCAATAGGGGATATGAAGATAGAGCGATATCTCGTCACCGCTTCCGAGCGCCTGCGACCAGACGCGGTAAACGGCAGCATCGACGCCCGCATGGAAATGCGGCGCGGTCGGATAACTGGTATAGCGCGGGACGTTCTCGCCAAGTCTGGCAGCTAATTCCGGTCGCATATCGCGGTCCACCGTGTTTGCATCGCGGGACCCTAGATGCATCGCTGAGCCAAAGCATTGATTTCGGTCAACCCTCGGCATGGACAAACTGCCGCAGGATTTCTCTCGCACCGATTGTTATCCTGCCGGCATTTGGGATCAATAAAAGCGAGCGTAATGACGGTACAGCAGGACATTCACAGTTCCGGTATTCCCGTCCTTTGCCTGTCTTGCGAGGCACGGCATCGCGGTGCCTGCGGTGCGCTCGACCCAGACCATTTGGTCGGGCTCGCCAAGACCTCGTGGCGTCACAAAATCGAGCCCGGGGTCAAACTGATCGGCGACGCCGAGGCCGTCGACAGCTATTCGAACGTGCTTTCAGGTGTGGTCAAGCTGACGAAAAGCCTTTCGGACGGTCGGCAGCAGATCGTCGGCCTCCAGTTCGCACCGGATTTTCTGGGACGGCCCTTCAAGGTGGAAAGCCCGATCAACGCGGAAGCGGCTACAGTTGTCTCCTTGTGCTCGTTTCCGAAGGCGGCGGTCGAGCGGATTATGAAGGAAGCACCGGAACTCGAGCATCGCCTATTCAAGCAGACGTTGATCGAACTCGACGCAGCCCGCGAATGGATGGTGACTGTGGGGCGCAGGACGGCACCAGAAAAGGTGGCGAGCTTTCTGCTCACGATCGCCCGGAATATCGATCGGACTGTTGATCCGGCGGCCAGGTCGGCGCGCTTCGATCTGCCGCTGACGCGTGTCGACATTGCTGACTTCCTGGCACTGAGGTTCGAGACCGTGAGCCGACAGCTGACGCGATTGCGGGCTGACGGCATAATCCGGATCGAGAACAATCGCCATGTGACGGTGGACAACATGAGCCGGCTGGAACAGCGCTGCGGCGGCTGAGGCGCGCGACAACCGCTCTTTCAATAAGACCTAAGTGACGGAACCTACGTCCGATACTCCGAGCCGCGGCGGGACATGCCTCTTCTTCGATCGCGATCTCCCGCCGCAAGCCTTTGAAGGAGCCGCGTAGCATGAACCCGACAGCTTCCGCATTGTCTATTGGGTCCATGGCCGATCGCCAGGAGTGTTTCGACCACTTCGTCGGCGAAGCATTGATCCTCGACATACTCGACGAGCAACCGGGTGGTGGAGGCAAGATCGACTCCGGCCGAGGTCAAGCACGCCTCATACGCCGGGAAAATGAACCGTCTCTTCGAACCTATAAACGTCACGGAGAAGTGAACGACCCGCGTTGCCTATGCCAAGACATTTGAGACGTTCGGAAAGGCATTGTTGACGCTTTCCAGCGCGCGTCGCAGAGCCTCAGTTTTCCCGATACGCCGCCTCTCATCACATCGTACGGAATCGCCTCCAAGCCGGGCCGGGCCGGGGACGTCGGACTCTCTCACGAACAGGCGGCTCGTGCTGCGTTTTCTCAGTCAATCGCCACCTTCTGATTGCACCGAGCTCAATGCTGCCCAGTAAATTCGTGCGGCTTTGACCTGGATCATGGCGGGCACGCGGCGGCTCGGCAAGTAATGCACCGCGGATTTGGCGTCCGCGGGAATTCGAGATCGGGACTTGCGATGAAATTCGGCACAGAGATCGCCCTTTTGAGCCTGTTTGCTTTTGCCGCCCTTGTGGCCGCCGGCTTCGGCGTGGATGAAACTTTTCGCCAGCACATGTGGGTTTTGTTCTTCACCGTGGCTGGCTTCACCGTGATCCTGATGCGCAACACGGAGTTCAAGCCCGCCGCTCCGATCGACCCCACGGCCTACATGGACGGTCCGGTCCGCTATGGCGCCATCGCCACCATGTTTTGGGGTGTTGTCGGCATGCTGGTCGGCGTGGTCATCGCGCTGCAGCTCGCCTACCCCGATCTCAACATCCAGCCCTGGTTCAATTTCGGCCGTTTGCGGCCGCTGCATACGTCGGGCGTGGTCTTCGCTTTCGGCGGCAACGCGCTGCTTTGCACGTCTCTATATGTCGTACAGCGCACCTGCCGCGCGCGGCTGTTCGGCGGCGATCTCGCCTGGTTCGTGTTCTGGGGTTACCAGCTCTTCATCGTCATGGCGGCGACCGGCTATCTGCTCGGCATCACCGAGAGCCGCGAATACGCCGAACCCGAATGGTATGTGGACATCTGGCTGACCATCGTCTGGGTCGCCTATCTCGTCCTGTTCCTCGGCACGATCCTGAAGCGCAAGGAACCGCATATCTACGTCGCCAACTGGTTTTACCTGTCCTTCATCGTGACCATCGCGATGCTGCATGTGGTCAACAACCTGTCGATGCCGGCCTCCTTCCTGGGCTCCAAGAGCTATTCCGCGTTTTCCGGTGTCCAGGACGCGCTGACGCAATGGTGGTACGGCCACAACGCCGTCGGCTTCTTCCTCACGGCCGGCTTTCTTGGCATGATGTATTACTTCGTGCCGAAGCAGGCGAACCGTCCGGTCTATTCGTACCGGCTGTCGGTTATCCATTTCTGGGCGATCATCTTTCTCTATATCTGGGCCGGCCCGCATCACCTGCACTACACCGCCTTGCCCGACTGGGCGCAGACGCTCGGCATGGCGTTTTCGATCATGCTGTGGATGCCGTCGTGGGGCGGCATGATCAACGGCGTGATGACGCTCTCCGGCGCCTGGGACAAGCTCCGCACCGATCCGATCATCCGCATGATGCTGATGGCCGTCGCCTTCTACGGCATGTCGACCTTCGAAGGCCCGATGATGTCGATCAAGACCGTCAACTCGCTATCACACTATACCGACTGGACGATCGGCCATGTCCATTCCGGAGCGCTCGGTTGGGTGGGCATGATCTCGTTCGGTGCGATCTATTACATGGTGCCGAAGCTGTGGAACCGCGATCGACTGTATTCGCTGCGGCTCGTTACCTGGCATTTCTGGCTGGCGACGCTCGGGATCGTGGTCTACGCGGCGGTGATGTGGGTGTCCGGCATCATGCAGGGCCTGATGTGGCGCGAATACGACGAGCAGGGCTTCCTGGTCTACTCTTTCGCCGAAACCGTCGCCGCCATGCATCCCTACTATGTCATGCGAGCCATCGGCGGTGCGATGTATCTGTCCGGTGCCCTGATCATGGCATGGAATGTCGCCATGACCATTCGCGGTTACCAGCGCAAAGAACAGCCATTGCCGGGTTCCGTGCCCGCCCTCCAGCCCGGCGAATAAGGAGCCAGAAATGGGCTTGATGGACAAACACGCAGTCATCGAGAAGAACGCCACGCTCCTTCTCGTCGGGTCCTTGCTGGTCGTGACGGTCGGCGGCATCGTTGAGATCGCACCGCTCTTCTATCTCGACAACACGATCGAGAAGGTCGAAGGCATGCGGCCTTACTCGCCGCTCGAGCTCGCCGGACGCAACATCTATGTGCGCGAGGGCTGCTACCTCTGTCACAGCCAGATGATCAGGCCGTTCCGCGACGAAGTCGAGCGCTACGGCCACTACAGCTTGGCGGCCGAGTCGATGTACGATCATCCGTTCCAGTGGGGATCGAAGCGAACCGGCCCGGACCTCGCGCGCGTTGGCGACCGCTACTCCAACGAATGGCACGTCCAGCATCTCAACGCGCCACGCTCGGTGGTACCGGAATCGATCATGCCGAGCTACGCCTTCCTGAAGGGCACACCGATCGAGGTGAAGGATTTCTCGACGCATCTGATCGCGAACAGGCGAGTCGGCGTCCCCTACACAGACGAGATGATCGCCCAGGCAAATGCCGATCTGATGGCACAGGCTGATCCCAATGCCGACACGTCCGGTCTGGAAGGCCGCTACCCCAAGGCCAAGCTTGGCGACTTCGACGGCAACCCCCAACAGGTCACCGAAATGGATGCCCTTGTCGCTTACCTGCAGATGCTCGGCACGCTTGTTGATTTCAAAAACTACGACGAAGCCGCCGGCTACCGCTGAGGAGAATGTCGATGGATTACAATTTGATGCGGGAGTTTGCCGACAGTTGGGGCCTGCTCGCCATGGCTCTGTTCTTCATTGGCTGCATTGCATTTGCGCTCCGACCCGGCAGCCGCGGGCTGGCCGATGAAGCCGCCCGGATTCCTCTCGAGGAGGATTGATGATGAGCAACGAGCAAGTCGACGAAATCTCAGGGATCGCGACGACCGGCCATGAGTGGGACGGGATCAAGGAACTTAACAACCCACTTCCGCGCTGGTGGGTGATCACCTTCTACGTCACCATCGCCTGGGCAGCCGCCTATACGATTGCCTACCCCGCCTGGCCGATGCTCAGCTCCGCCACCAAGGGCGTTCTGGGCTTTTCCAGCCGAAACGACGTCAAGAACGAACTTGCGGCTGCCGAAGCAGCCAAAGGCACTTACGTCGCAGCCATCGAGCAGAAAAGCGTATCCGAAATTGTTGCCGACGATGCACTGCGCGAATTCGCCGTCGCAGCCGGTGGCGCCGCCTTCAAGGTCAATTGTGTGCAGTGCCACGGCTCCGGCGGGCAAGGTTCCGCGGGCTTTCCCAACCTCAACGACGACGACTGGCTGTGGGGCGGCAAGGCGGAGCAGATTCAGCAAACGATTATGCATGGCATTCGCTTTGCGTCCGACCTGGATACACGCGTTTCGGAAATGCCCGCTTTTGGCGACATCATAACGCCCGAGCAGATCACTCAGGTCAGCGCCTATGTCGCCAGCCTATCGGGGGCTGTCAAAGACGCGAGCCTGGTCGAGCCCGGCGCCAAGGTCTTCGCCGAGAACTGCGTGGCCTGTCATGGCGACAAGGCACAAGGCAACAGGGAGCTCGGCGCGCCCAATCTGACCGATGCGATTTGGCTCTACAGATCCGGCGAGACCGCCATCGCCGCCCAGGTCCGCGAGCCGAAGCATGGCATCATGCCGGCATGGGCCGGGCGCCTCGGCCAGACCGCAGTCAAGGAACTCACAGTCTATGTCCATTCGCTTGGCGGCGGAGAATAGGATCGGAAGCCTATTCTCGGCCCTCCCCGCCAAGCGACGAGGCCCGGCGCGCCGGGCCTCGACACATTCGGGCGTGCGGCGATTGTTCTGATTAATGGGGCGCTCCGTGTCGATGCGGCAAAACATGCTTAGCTCAGCATCTTGGACGTTACCCAAAGCAGACGAGTGCGGTTGCACGCCAATACCATCGGCGGCGCGCGAGGAGATGCCCGTGCTAAAGAAAACGCAGGTAGCGCCCCACGCAGCCGAGGCGGTCAATTCCGCCAAGACGCGGCAGCCGCTCTATGCCGCGCGCAAGAAGATCTTCCCGAAACGCGCCTCCGGCAACTTTCGCCGCTTCAAGTGGCTGGTGATGGCGATTACGCTGGGCATCTACTACCTGACACCCTGGCTTCGATGGGACCGCGGGTCATACGCCCCGGATCAGGCCGTGCTGCTCGATCTCGCCCATCGGCGATTCTACTTCTTCTTCGTCGAGATATGGCCGCAGGAATTCTATTATGTCGCCGGCCTTCTGATGATGGCCGGAATCGTTCTCTTCCTGATCACATCGACGGTTGGCCGGGCCTGGTGCGGCTATACCTGCCCGCAGACCGTTTGGGTCGACCTGTTCCTGGTGGTGGAGCGAGCGATCGAAGGCGATCGCAACGCCCGCATGAAGCTCGATGCAGGGCCATGGACAATGCGCAAGCTGGTGTTGCGGGTCTCCAAGCACGCTATCTGGCTGGTCATCGCGGTTGCAACGGGTGGCGCCTGGATTTTCTATTTCGCCGATGCCCCGACGCTGGCTTTGGACGTCGTAGAAGGCACCGCCGCTCCTGTGGCCTATGTGACCATCGCCGTACTAATGGCGACCACCTACACGTTCGGCGGACTGATGCGCGAGCAGGTCTGCACCTATATGTGCCCGTGGCCGCGCATTCAGGCGGCGATGCTGGATGAGAATTCGCTAACCGTCACCTACAATGACTGGCGCGGCGAACCGCGCTCGCGTCATGCCAAGAAGGCTATTGCCGCCGGGCAGCCGGTCGGCGATTGCGTCGACTGCAATGCCTGCGTCGCCGTTTGCCCGATGGGCGTCGACATTCGCGACGGCCAGCAGCTCGAATGCATAACCTGTGCGCTTTGCATCGACGCCTGCGACGGCATCATGGACAAGCTTGGCAGGGAACGCGGGCTGATCTCCTATGCGAGGCTTTCGGACTACAATGCCAACATGGCGCTTGCGACTGCCGGCGGCACCGTCCCGGTGAACCCGGCACTCGTCCGGACTGTCACAGGCGCATTTTCCGACGGCCTGGCACACTTCCAACTTCGCAACATCTTCCGTCTGCGCACCTTCATCTACCTCGGCGCATGGTCGGCGGTCGGACTGGCGCTGCTCATTTCGCTGCTCACACGCGAGAGGCTCGAGTTGAATGTCTTGCATGATCGCAACCCGCAATTCGTCTCGCTCTCCGACGGCTCTATCCGCAACGGCTACACCGTCAAGCTGCTGAACATGATCCCCGAGCCACGGACGATCGTCGTCACCATGCAAGGCTTGCCAGGGGCTGAAATGAACGTGGTCGGCGACGACATCCCGGCAGGCCGTTCCTTCGCCATTCCGGTCGAGCCCGACCGCCTGAAGATGCTGAAGGTCTTCGTGCGCCAGCCGGTCGATCAGATCCGCGGCATAGCGCAGACCTTCAAGTTCCGTGTCGAGGACAAGGCGAGTTTCGAGGCGGACGAATACACCGCCATTTTCAACGCGCCGGAGACCGCCAGATGAGTGCGAATACGCAGAAATCCCGCGAATTCACCGGCAGGCACATGTTGGCCATCATCCTTGCCTTTTTCGGAGTGGTGATCGCGGTCAATCTGACCATGGCGACGCTCGCCAACACGAGCTGGACCGGCCTTGTCGTCGAAAACACCTATGTGGCGAGCCAGCAATTCAACAAGCAGGCCGAGGAGGGTCGCGCGCAGGCAGCGCTCGGCTGGACCGGCAAGCTGACCATCGCTTGGGGCGAAGTTCGCTACGGGCTCACCGACTCCGCCGGCAAGCCTGTTCCCTTGCGTGGCGTCAAGGTGCTGTTTCGCCATCCCGCCTACGAAAAAGAGGACAAGGCCGTCACGCTCACGCTCGCCTCCGGCCAGGAGTTTGCCGCGCAGCACATGCCGAAGGACGGCGTCTGGATCGTCGAGATCGACGCCGATGCCGGTCTGGCGAAACCCTATCGCGACGTCCGCAGGATCATGATTTCCCATGGAGCGCTGCAATGAGCTGTTGTGCGCCGGGCGCTGAAATGGCGCTGGATGTCTCGAGCACCACATCGGCCCTGCCGTCTAGCGAGGAGATCAGGCTGGCGAGCCGATCGCTTGGCGATGACCTTCGCCAGACCGATCTTTCCGTGCCGACAGTTCATTGCGCAGCCTGCATCCAGACGATCGAGACGGCGTTGGGAAAGCTCGATCGCGTCGAGGGTGCGCGCGTCAACCTGTCGACGAAGCGCGTCGCGGTCCGGTGGCGTGGGGACGAGGTTCCACCGTTCGTCGCCGCGATTGGGCGGGTCGGCTACCAGGCGCATCTCTTCGCTCCCGAGGCCGACGCGAAGGACAGGACGCTTTCGGAGTTGATCCGCGCCGTAGCGGTCGCCGGGTTCGCGGCGGGCAACATCATGCTGCTTTCGGTCTCTGTCTGGTCAGGTGCTGAAGGTGCAACCCGTGACCTGTTCCACTGGGTCTCGGCGCTTCTCGCCATCCCTGCCCTCGCCTTCGCCGGCGGCATCTTCTTCCGCTCGGCCTGGAATGCGTTGCGCCACGGCCGCATGAACATGGACGTGCCTATCGCGGTCGGGGTGTCGCTCGCCTACGCCATGAGCCTCTATGAGACGATCAACCATGGCGATCACGCCTATTTCGATGCGTCGGTGTCGCTGCTGTTCTTCTTGTTGATCGGCCGCACGCTGGATCATGTCATGCGGGAACGTGCCCGGACCGCCGTGAAAAGCCTGTCGCAGCTGGCGGCGCGTGGCGCAATGGTCCTGCGCAGCGATGGTGCACGCGATTACTTGCCGGTTGGCGAGATCGAACCAGGCATGTTGCTGCTGATCGCAGCCGGCGAAAGGATACCCGTCGACGGCAAGATCATTCAGGGGGCGTCGGATCTCGACTGCTCGCTGGTTTCCGGCGAGAGCACGCCGAAAACCGTGGCGTCGGGGGAACGGGTTCAGGCCGGTACGCTCAATCTCACCGGCTCGCTGACGATCGAGGCGACAGCCGCCGCGAAGGATTCATTCCTGGCGGAAATGGTTCGCCTGATGGAGGCCGCCGAGGGCGGCCGGGCGCATTATCGCCGGATCGCCGATCGCGTTTCGGCGCTCTATGCCCCTGTGGTTCACCTGACCGCCTTCGTGACGTTCCTTGGCTGGATGGCGGCAACCGGCGACTGGCATAGGGCGATCACCATCGCCATTGCTGTTCTCATCATCACATGCCCGTGCGCGCTCGGCCTCGCCGTGCCGATCGTTCAGGTGGTCGCCGCGCGGCGCCTGTTCGAGAACGGCATCATGGTCAAGGACGGTTCGGCCATGGAGCGCCTGGCGACGATCGACGCAGCGGTATTCGACAAGACGGGGACACTCACGCTCGGCCAGCCGCGGCTCGTCAATGCATCGTCCATCGATCCAACGATGCTGGCGATCGCAGCCGACATGGCCGCGCATTCCCGCCATCCGTTTTCAAGGGCGATGGCCGGCTTTGCGGGGTTTTCCGGCCAGCCCAAGCTCGAATCCGTCAGCGAATATCCGGGCTTCGGGATCGAAGCCAGCGCCGCCGGAAACACTTGGCGTCTTGGCCGGCGCGGATGGGCTGGATGGAAAGCCCGAACCGGCGGCGAAGGCAAATTAGGCGGGTTCGGTGCGACAGTCCTCTCGAAGAATGGGATCATCACCGCATCCTTTGCTTTCGAGGATGCGCTGCGCCCCGATGCCAGCGCAGCCGTTAAGCAACTGAAAGATACCGGCCTGTCGGTGGAAATGCTGTCGGGCGATACGGCAAGGGCCTGCGGCGAGGTGGCCGAAACATTGGGTGTCGATCGTTTCGTTCCCGCGATGCTTCCCTCCGGCAAGGTCGAACGGATCGAGACGCTGGCGAAAGGCGGACATAAGGTTCTGATGGTCGGCGACGGGCTTAACGATACGCCTGCGCTGGGCGCGGCGCATGTCTCGATTGCTCCGGCGACCGCCGCCGACATTGGCCGCAACGCGGCGGATTTTGTCTTCTTGCGCGATAGCCTTCTGGCAGTACCCCTCGCGCTGGATATTTCCAGGAAGGCAGGTCAGCTGATCCGCCAGAACATCGCCATAGCGATCGTCTACAACACCGTCGCGGTGCCGATCGCCATTCTGGGACATGTCACGCCGCTGATCGCGGCGGTCGCGATGTCCGCCTCGTCGCTCCTGGTCATCGGAAATGCGTTGCGCTTGCAAGGATTTGCGTCGAACGCTCCGGCCAGAATTGCTCCGCACAACAGACGCTCCCGCATCGGCGAATGGGCACGAATGTCATGACGACGCTCGTCTACCTCATACCCGTGGCTCTGTTCCTCGGAGCGCTTGGGCTCTCTGGCTTTCTTTGGGCTCTGAGGAGTGGCCAATACGAGGATCTTGATGGAGCTGCCGAGCGGATTCTCATCGAACGGGACGACAAGCCGGAACGCTGATTGATGGCAACAGCTATCGGCATCATCGCCCGCTCGGATGTCGTGACGCATCGCGCTTGATCATCTTGGGCCGCCAGTCCAACAGTGAGGCCGCCAGACCAGCCTCTCGCGCGCTCGCCAACACGTCCGCACCCGGCTACTTCAAACCGTGCCGTAGCTTCTGCCGACCAGCGTCGCCGCGGACGCTGCGGGCTTGCCGCCGGACGGTTCGGAACCGTCGCGGGCCACCTTATACCAAGAGTCATGGGGTAGAGGCCCAGGATAAAGCGCCGATTGGGTGAATGGATCGGCCGCGCATTCGACGGGTAGAGTGAGGTAAATCGCTTGATATCTGCAGCGCCGACCTGGACCGGTTCCATCGCCACCATCCACTCGACGTTTTCGGTGCAGGGCGTCGTCGTCAATGATCCCTCATAGGTCCAGTAGCCAAGCGAGGCCGGCAGAAGACCGTTGGGATCGACCTCGTCGACCGCCATCTCCTCGCCTAGCCGCATGGGAAAAGCTTCGGCAAGGCCGGCAAAGCCGGCATTTGTCGCGCCTGGTGTCAGAAAGACGCCCAGCACACCCAGAGTATCGCGGTTCTGTGTCTTTATGGACGAAATGCACTTCCATCGGGAAACTTTTGCCCGCCACGTGGTGTTCGCTCGGTGCATGGAAATGGAACGGTATCAGTTCGTAGATCCGATCCCCCCCGCGGGTTAGCGTGCTGCCTTCCGGCATGTTGATTTGAATGGCGTGGCCGTTGTTCACCATCTTGCCGCCGCCCTTGTGCCAACCAATAGAGATGTGCGGAATATCCGCCTTGACTGCGCTGTTGATATCGATCGGTGATTGCTGCGTGCCCGCCGAGCAGACGAAATTTTTCATATCCAGATCGGCCCAGTACTCGGGTCCGACCGGGCCAGCATATCCCCAATGGGTGCTCGCCGCATCCGCGGCCTGAGCGCAAATCGGGCATGCGCCGAACCCTTTGATCAGACTACGACGGTCCATATGCTTTCGCTCCTTGGTGCGAACTGGTGTTTTTCTAATTGAGGCTGCGAGGTTGCGAGTTTGACACATGCATCAGCGACCCAGAACTGGGCTATCGTGATTGTCGTGAGCGCTGGCGACGATAAGTTTGTCCCGGACCTTTTTACAATGATCCATTAAGGCGTTCACCTCGGCGATCACGCGATCCGGCGTGATATCGAACTTGCAACGGACTTTACGCAGCGGCACACTTTGTCCAGACCACATCCGCGAGATTTCGAGAATCTGCTGTGTGAAAAATGCGCCGCCATGTGATCGGGTGCAGGGCAGGGCGATGCCTGGCGCATGGCTCGGCCTTCCTTTCCATAACGCGCGGCCGCCGTTGTCGGCTGTCTGGGCTTGTGCCGCGCCCCAACCGCCCGTTGGTTCACGAGACCGCAATGAGGATAGTCAATCGACCTTTCTTTCATTTGTGAAAGGAAGCTCAGATGATAGAATTCCATCAGGTCATATATTTTCCCGCAGATAGATGTCGAACGGCAGAAATGTCTGCCCCGGTGTCTCCGCGGTGCCGGTCTCGATGGCCCGGACTACCAATGTCATCAGCTCCTGGCAAAGCCGGCTAAGTGGCGTGGCGACCGCCATCGTGATGATGTTATCTGCGAGCGCCGCCCGTGACTCCGGCGTGATTTCATTCACGATCGCCACGAGATCCTGACCTTGGCCCTCTTCACGAAGCGCGGAGATGGCGCCCTCCATGCCCCCGCCGGCCAGATAGAAGCCGGCGAGTTCAGGTTCCCTCTGCATGAGATCCAGCGTTGCTTCGTAGGTGATCTGCCGTTTCTCGAGGTTCATGAACGTATCGAGCACCTCGAATGTCGGCGCGTTCTCACGGAAATAGGAGCGAAAGCCAACATCGCGGAGCTCGTGCCCCTGGAAACGATGGCTGCCGACAAACACCGCCACCTTACCGGGCCGTTTTGCGACCCTGGAAAACATCCAAGCGGCCGTCCGCCCCACCTTACGGTTGTTGAGGCCGATATAGCCCTGGCGCACGCCGGTGGCGAAATCGGAAAGCAGTGAGAAAACCGGAATGCCTTTTGCCTTGAGCTCCTCGACCGCAGCCGTAATCTTCGGGTGGTCCGGCGCCACCATGGCGATGGCGTGGCAGCGTGCGCCCAAATCCTTGAGGAGCGCGACCAGGTCGCCCGGCACATGTGACGGCGCGAATTCGATGAGCGGAATACCATGGAAGGACTGGGCCGTGCTGACCGAGGCTTCGAGCTCGCGCGCGAGGTCTTGGTAGAATTTCTGGGCGGGTTTTCTCAAGATGAAGCCCAGCCGATAGTGCGGCAAGTCCCGCTGCAGGCGTTGCTTGATGAGACCGGCAGCATGATAGCCGATGGCGCGGGCGGCCTCGTGGACCCGCCGCGCGGTTTCCTCTCGCACGGGATGGCGGGCGTTCAGCACCCGATCGACTGTTGCGACGCTGACCCCGGCTTCGCGGGCAAGATCGGCAATTGTGGGACGCTTGGCCATGTTCCAATTCTGATTTGTTTTATGCCGTTGGCTCTCTATCGACCAGCGCGCCTCGGCCACGATCACGGGCGGCAAAAATGAAGGCGTGCGCATGCTCCGTGATCGACAAACAGGACTGCAAGCGTAGCCGGGCGCCTATCAACATACGATTCGTTTGCTTGTGGCACTCATAATTTTGCGCTCACCGCATTAGCGCTCTGATTCCATGAGCTCGCGAAGCGCCGTTTGGAGCCTGCGGTTCGATGTTTATTTCTTGTGACGAGTGCGACGACCTAACAGGTCGATGGGCGTTTGATCGGTTGGCCGGTTTAATGTCTCGACAATCTGGTGACCGCGGAAGGCGGCTTGCAACTGCACTTGGTCCAATTCGCCTTCCCAGCGGGCCACGACGAGCGATGCCACTGCGTTACCGACGAAATTCGTGAGCGCCCGGCATTCGGACATGAAGCGGTCGACGCCAAGGATCAGAGCCATGCCGGCAACGGGAACACTCGGTACTACGGAGAGCGTAGCGGCTAGCGTGATGAAGCCCGCGCCGGTGACACCTGCAGCACCCTTCGAGGAGAGCATCGCGACGAGCAGCAGGAGGACCTGATCGCCGATCGAGAGATCCGTATTCGTCGCCTGCGCGATGAAAAGGGCCGCAAGCGTCATGTAGATGTTGGTGCCGTCCAGATTGAAGGAATATCCGGCCGGGATGACCAGACCAACCACGGAGCGCTTGGCGCCAGCCTTTTCCATCTTTTCAATGAGCGAGGGCAGCGCGGCCTCCGAGGAGGATGTTCCCAGGACAAGCAGCAGCTCTTCCTTGATGTAGCGGATGAGAGAAAAGATCGAAAAGCCGTTGTAACGGCAGACCGCGCCGAGAACCCCGAACACGAAGAGGAAGGCGGTGAAATAGAACGTCCCGACCAGCATCGCCAGGTTCACGACCGAACCGACGCCATATTTGCCGACCGTGAAGGCCATGGCGCCGAAAGCGCCGATCGGCGCAGCCTTCATCAGAATGCCGACCAGCTTGAAGACGGGCGCGATCAGCGCCTGGAAAAAGCAAGTGACCGGCGTGGCCGTCTCTCCGGCCATCGCCAGAGCAATGCCGAACAGAACCGAGAAGAACAGGACCTGCAGGATGTCGCCGTCCGTGAAGGCACCGACGATCGTTGACGGGATGATATTCATCAGGAAGTCGGTCACGGACTGCTCGTGGGCTTTTGCGGTATAGGTATTCACGGCCTGGACATCGAGCGAGGCCGGATCGATGTTGAGGCCGGCGCCAGGCTGAACGACATTGGCGACGATAAGGCCGACGATCAATGCGAGCGTCGAAAAGGTGAGGAAATAGACCATCGCCTTGCCGACAACGCGGCCGACCTGCTGGAGATCGTTCATGCCGGCGATGCCGGTCGCAATTGTCAGGAAGATGACAGGGGCGATGATCATCTTGACGAGCTTGATGAAGGCATCGCCGAGCGGCTTCAGGCTCTCGCCGAGTTCCGGATAGAAATGGCCAATTGCGACGCCGAGGATGATGGCAGCAAGCACCTGCGCGTAAAGCCTGGCATAGAAGGGTTTGCGGGGCGCGGGACTCGCGCTGGGGACTTGTGGGGCTGACACTGTTTCTCTCCCTGACCGGATTGGGGCGGGCTGTTCATGCCCTTCACAGGCTTCTCCCATCGCGGCGCCGGTCGAACGCTGCTGCCATCTCGCCGCAAGTGCCGTGCCAAATGGAAGACCTGTGTCACAACGTCCTCTCCCGAGCTTTTGTCACGCCGCGCAAGCGGCCTTGTGCGGATAATCGCACAGTCTGCCTTCACCCCTAGCGGAATCTCGCACGAAGATTCGCCAACGGTCGGTCTGAAGAATGCATAAGATTGATAAGGGCGCGCCTTCAAGCAGGTCTTTTTGTTCCCTGGCAGATCGGCCGTCGGTCGACCTCTTGGGCTTGCGGTTTTGCTCGCCCCTCGCTTTTGTCGTCTTTGCGACGAGCCGCATCGTTGGCACCAGCAAAGGGCGTATTCCTTACGCGACCGTGTCCTTGCCGCGCTCGCGCTGCAATCGACACTTTGAAATAGGACGTCTAGAAGCAGAGACCGCTGGTTCCCGACCCGCGATGGTGCGGTTCAAAAGAGGCTTCGCAGTCGTCGCGCTCCCAAGGACGCCGCGCTCGACGACTTCGTGCCGTCGCACGCGAAACCGCCTGCTGTATCTTCTCCGTCATCAATGACGAGGGGAATGGCGGTTGCCGCAAGCAACGCCAGTGAGCCCACCAGTCTCGTCGGCAGCGATAACCTGTTCCGCCATTACTTCAATAGGCGTATGCGCTCGGCCGTCAGCGCGTGCCGGGGACCGCGGAGGCGCTGGGCAGACCTTCCTTCCATGACGCGCGGCCGTCGTTCTTGGCTGTCTGGCTTCTGCCGCCCAACAACCACCCGTTGATTTAGGAGACCGGAATGAGGGAGGAGAGTCAATCGAACTCTCTTTCATTTGTGAAAGGAAACCAGCCGTCTATGATAGCATTCCATCAGAAATTTCCCGGCAGATGGAATTGGAACGGCAATGTCTGCGACGTGATACGTCAGGCCGTTTCTCGCGCTTGACCGTGACCAGGGCCCGATCGGCCGCGACGTACAGTCCATCCGATCGAGGACAGCCCGACCGACCTCACGGCGGTCGGGCCCTGACCAAGGTGTTAAGGCGATGCAAAACTGCAAAGTGTTCTTCCGTCCCTTTTGCAAGTGACGAGACAATTAGAAGCTCTGCCGTCCAACGGACCAGCACCGGATTTAGGTTGCGTCAAACTAAAACACAAATGAGAACCCATTTCCATTGCCGGCACGCATAATGGAAAGTGCGGTTGCAGCCATCGAACGCCAATAACTGTATCCAGAAGACGGCAACATCAGCTTGAGGGAGGCGGCCTCCAATGCCTACGGCGTCTCCAAGGATCAGGTGATCGCAGGTAACGGATCGTCTGAACTCCTCGGGCTCATTTACAGAGCTTTCCTTGCCCCCGGGCGATAGGGTGGCGAGGATGTCGCCAGTTTTTTCGTTCAACTGCAAACTTGACATGATGCAAGGTGCTCAATTTCTCGAAATTGGATCGAGCGAAGCTAAAGCGCCATTTCTTGTTACTCCGAATGGTCGTCATTGGGCGTTCTGAAGCAGATGCGTATTCGCTCGCCGCACCTGCTTACGAATGATGGCTCAGGAGTTTTAGATTCGTTCACGACCTTAATGCCATCGCGACTCCGCCAAACTTGCCGCTGACCTTCGATGCAGCAATCGGGAGTGAATTGTGCGTAGTAGGATCGGCCGTCTATGCGAAAGACTCTGCTTGATCAGTTGGAAGAGGCAGGTTCCAACTAGCTTCTTTGTCAACGGGCATTTGGGAATCTGCCGCTAGATGCTTCCCTATACACCGCAATGACGATTCAATCCGAAATTACGACACGAGTTGGCTGACCATGAATTCGCTGTCCGATTGGTCGCTCCCGGTATTAGCTTCTACCTGGGTTGCGCGAGCTTGCAGGTTGCCGAAACGCCGGTTTCGCGGCGAAAGCGGAACGGATTTGACTTAGCGCAAAGACACAGGAGAGCCGCAGCGGTAAGAATGACAGTTATCGGCATAGGACGGTAAACCGTTGCGGACCTCGATCCTGACAAAATATCACAAGGCCCGCCTGCCTTGGTACACCATCTATCCGACTGTGCCGGAGTTCTCCGAGGCGGTCGGTGCCGAGTCATACAAGGAATGGCTGAGGGACCTGCCGGCCGAGGAATCGGTGTCACTCTATCTCCACATTCCGTTCTGCCGATCGTTGTGCTGGTATTGCGGCTTCCCTACCACCATCACCCGGCAGGATGCCCCGATCATCAAGTATCTCGCGGTGCTGCGTGACGAGATCCGGTTGGTCTTGGAGCAAGTGCCGCAACCGCTGCCCGTGAGCGACGTGCATTTCGGCGGTGGAACGCCGACCCTCATTGGGCCAGCGGAGTTCTTGGCCATGATGGAACTCCTGGGCCGCGGTTTCGCGTTGAGGAAAACGGCTATGGTCGCCGTCGAGATCGACCCACGAACGTTCACGGCCGAGATGGCCGAAGCCTTAGGAGCAGCCGGCGTGAACCGGGCGAGCCTCGGCGTGCAGACCTTCGACCCCATTGTTCAAAAAGAGATCAACCGGGTCCAGAGTGAGGCGCAAACGGCCGCTGCCGTCGAAATGCTGCGTCGACATGGAGTAAGCCGCATCAATTTCGACCTCATCTTGGGCCTCCCGCATCAGACGGTGCGGTCCTGCATCGAAACCGCGACGGCGGCGATCGCCATGCGCCCCAGCCGGCTTGCGGTGTTCGGCTACGCGCACATTCCGTCCCTTATAAAGAATCAGCGCCTGATCGACGAGGCAGCGCTGCCGGACAGCGCTGCTCGCGCCGAACATGCTGCGGCCGTAGCCGAGACGCTGGTTGCCGCAGGCTACCGAGAGATCGGGCTCGATCATTTCGCCTTGCCGGACGACGAACTCGCGCTGGCACAAAAAACCGGTCGCCTGCGGCGTAACTCGCTGGGCTATTCGGCCGACACCTGCAAAACCCTGATCGGGTTCGGCGCGTCGGCTATCGGCCGTGTCGGCGAGGGGTACGTCCAGAACGAGGTTACACGGGATTCCTACACCAGGCACATCGCAGCTGGGCATCTGGCGACGTCAAAGGGCTACCGCCTCACCGACGAAGACCGCGTGCGAGCCGCAATCATCGAGCGGCTGATGAGCGATCTCGAGGCCGATGTGCCGGCAATCTGCGCCGCCCATAGATCTGATCCGAGCCGCTTTCTCGATTCAGCTGAACGCTTGGCGATGCTGGCCGAGGACGGGATAGTGGACATCGAAAAGGGTTTCATCCGCGTGCGGCAGGAGCATCGCTTTGTGATTCGCGCTGTTGCTGCCGCATTCGATGTCTTTCTCGACCGGGTTGCCCCGTAAGCCCAGCCAGGCAGCGTGAGGGAGGCCAAAGGGATGACCGCTCGCCGCTAAACGGCAATGCTCCGGTAAATCACAACAAAGCCTTGGGCAACATGGCGACGCCGGTCCTGGTGGAGTGACCGAATTCGGCGTCAAGATCAGGACGAAAGCCTTGCTTCGCGACAAAACCGTCGCGCTCGGCATCCATCTGGATGCGCGACATCGGGAACGCCCACGCCTTTACCCGTCACATCGATGCCGGCGTCGTCTTGGTCAACTGTTTCGACCGCGCTGACATGGACCTCGAGGTGACTACAAGCAGACTGGGACCGGGCCGACAAATGCCTTGAAGCGCTGACACAATAGAGCGGAGCGCCTCTTCCCGCAAAAGGAATGCTACGTCAACAAGCATGCAATGTGACGCTGGGAGTAAGCGCGCCAGTGGCTGCGAGGAGCCAGTCAGGCGGCACCGAGCTCAAAGAATTTCGCATAAGGACCATGTGCGAAGTGTGCCCGCAACTCATCAAAATTCCATACCGTTTCGTGCAACGGGCGCGTTTCTTGGCGCTCAAGGACGCCGCTACCAGGGAGCTGAAGCGCTGGAACGCCAAGGAAATCCAAGACAGTTGCCACGCAAGCGCCGGGATCGCGAAGAAGCCACTCATACTCGATTCCGAGCATGTTAGTTAACCCGAAGGCGCTCACGACCCGAGCGTGGAAATCATCGGCAGCTTTGAAGTAGGCCTCACAGGCGGCGAGTGACAATGTCACGGGTGACGGTGGAGCGGTATTCTTGTCCGAACTGAACTTAAGCCACTGGCGAGTTTGTCTTGCCTGCACTAGCGATCTCAGCGATTCCAATGTGTTTCTGCGAATTAAAAGGATGACCTTGAGGCCCTCCCAACGGGCCAGTTGTCCAAAAAAGCCCGGACGCTCGTAAAACTGAGGTTCGTTGATCTTGCAGCCAACATGCGTCACCTTCTTGTCGCTTCTCGTCGGGTAGTGCAAGAAGGCCTGCTCCAGGAGTTCGCGATCGCTGCGTAGCAGGCGATCCTTATCGGGCCAATTCGTATCATATGTATTGAGCAACTCACCGTTGCTTAACACATTCGGATGCTCGTTTAGCAATTCTTCCAGGTAGTGCGTGCCACTCCTTGGCATCGCCAGGATTGCAAATGGCTCAGGAGAAGTGCGGAGATGGGTCATTGAGTGCGTTTCCGATTAACATTTGCGAAGGATCCAGCAAAGAATCCTGGCACCGCCGGCTCTTCAAACTGGGGGGTGGCTTTGCTCCGTAGCGCTCAGCACCTGCTCCGATTCCATCCGGACCTTCTATAACAGGTGACATCTTCGCTGGTGGTGTTGTGCGTCAGTTGCGCCGGCGCCTCGGCCTTCGATATCCGCTCGCGCCACTTCTTCCAATCCGAGCACGCTTACCTCCAGGCTGTAGCGATGCTGCACCCGTGTCTCCTTCTTTAAGTCGCAAGCAGTATCAACGCAGCAGACGTCGGCGAAGCAATGCAGACGACAAGAAGAATGCTACTACTGCGTAAATGCAAAGAGCGCCGATATGCACGCCGACATCAACAACCGGGCGACCGAGCATTGCCGGACGAATGAGGTCGATCGAATGTGCCAGCGGCAAGAAGCGTGTTACCTGCTGAAAGGCGCCAGGCAGTTGGTTGATTGGGAAGACAGCGCCGGACAGGAACAGCATGGGCGTGATCACGAGCGTCTGGTAAAACACGAAATAGTCGTAGCTCGGCGCAAGGGCGGTGACGACCATCGCCAAACTCGCAAAGGTTAGGCCAGTGAGGGCGATGACCGGCAGCGTATAGAGCACGGACGGCCAAGCCGCATAGCCCAGCATGGCGGCAATAATTGTAATTGCCGTACCGGCCAGGAAGGCCCTGGTGGCTGCCCACGCCAACTCACCGAGAATGATGTCGCCGAGGGTGAGCTGGGTGTACAAGATCGCTTCCCAAATGCGCCGGTCGCGCATGCGAGCGAAAGCCGCGTAAATTGTTTCGAAGGTCGAAGCGGTCATCGCGCTTGCCGCGATCATCCCGGCTGCCAGGAAAGCACTGTACGAGGTACCTTCAACGCGACCGACCATTATTCCGAGGCCAGAGCCTAGTCCGAAAAAGTAGATCATCGGATCGGCTAGGTTGCCGAGAATTGACGCAAGTGCCACCTTCTTCCATGCCAGATAATTGCGGCGCCACACGGCAAGCCAATTCCACGCGTTGGCGGGTAGAGCCGCCGCAAAACCTTCGTCCATCATTCACTTCTCCATCTCGCGCCCGGTCAGCCGCAAGAAAACGTCCTCCAGATTAGGGGGACGCTGCAGAAGCCGCAGACCAGCGCGCTCGCGTAGCTGCACCCGCACCTGTTCCGGATCGGGCGCATAGCAATAGAGTGTTTCGCCGCTCATCTCGATGTGCTGAACGTAAGGCCTGATCAGCGAACTCAACTCCCGCGGATTGCCACCGAAGATCTCGATCACATGGCACCCGATATGCTTATCGATCAGGGCGTGAGGGCTGCCCTCGGCGATATTGCGTCCATGCTCGAGTACGCACAACCGATCGCAAAGCCGCTCAGCCTCCTCCATGAAGTGGGTCGTTAAAATAATCGTCTTGCCGCGCGCCAGCAGGATACGCAGGCGCTCCCAGATCAGGTGGCGCGCGTGCGGGTCCAAGCCGGTGGTCGGCTCATCCAATACGAGCAGCTGCGGGTCGTTGATCAACGCACGTGCCAGCGTTAGGCGCCGCTTCATACCGCCGGATAGCTCGGCCACACGTGCATTCGCCTTGCTCTCAAGGCGGGCAAACTCGAGGAGCGATGGGATCACCGCTTCAAGCTCGCGAGCGCTCTTGCCAAAATAGCGTCCGAAGACCAGCAGGTTCTCGCGCGCTGTAAACTCGAGATCAAGGTTGTCGAATTGAGGGACCACGCCGACGCGCATGCGGGCCCAGCGAGCGCGTGACGGCACAGGTTCACCAAGAACCGTGATCTTGCCCGCGTCTGGCGGTATCATGCCGAGGACCATACGCGCGATCGTGCTTTTGCCCGCGCCATTCGGTCCCAGAAGGCCGAAGCACTCTCCCGGTGCAACGGTGAACGACAGCCCGTCGACAACGATTTTGTCGCCGTACGACTTCTTTACCCCGGTGAGTTCCATTGCAAATTTAGACATGCGCTTACGTCAGCCTTCGAAAAGCTATTCGGCCTGTGAGCTCCGCATGCTCGATGAGAAGCTCGGCTCGTCTGGGGTCAGAGCTTCTAGTCTTACTCGTCGCGGCAAATGCCGCCACACGTCGCCAGCCCCGCAGAGCATTGCGAAGGATCTTCCCTGTCAGTTGACCCAGTAATTGCGAGACGTGCTGTAGTCTTTGATACAGCAATCGTGATTTGCACGATGAATTGCCTGTTTCTCCTGTTTTGCACAGTGCCAATTTTGCGTGACAACCAATCACTATTGCTCAACGTACACAGCGCGTAGATTTTCACCGGAATTATCAGAAAGATTTGGATGAATGTGTGAAGAGCAAAGCCGAAAAATCGCAATTCACGTGCACGTAACGCTGCCACGCTGCAGCGAATCAATGTCATCGATGCGATCACCAGGACCGTCCACCACGGCATTTGGCCCGTGAGTGCGAGCTGCGCGATCCCTGTTAGTACTGAAACGGCGAGCAATAGCGGACCTAGATTCTGTCCGACCACGTCTAACGTGAGGTAGCCATTGAGGCTGGGCAGGAGGGGCAGCCCTAGCAGCGTGTCTCGAAAAGTGCTCCGCGCCCAGCGGAGTTGTTGGCGCAAATACGGCACCAGCCTGTCCGGAACGACTGTTGCGGCGATGGCGTCCGAAACGTATTCGGTTTGAAAGCCTGCTTTCAACATGAGGATCGTTAGATGACGATCCTCACCGAAGTCGCTCGGCTTCCCTCGAAACAGTTGCGTCTCGTACTGATCCAACAGGGAAACGAGCGCGGAGCGGCGGTACATAGCACATGGGCCGCAGCAACACATAACCGCACCGAAGCGAGCCTGTGCGGCGCGTTCCGTGTTGCAAGCCAGCCAATACTCCATATCGATCAATCGGGTCAACCAAGTGTCCATCCGGTTGCTGGCCGTCAACTGCCCCATGGCCGCCCCGATCACTGGATTTCGCATCTTTCGTGCAAGCTTGGTGATGACGTCGGATGCGATTGTCGTGTCCGAGTCGATGTTGAGCACCAAGTCTCCTGATGAGCGGCGTATCGCCGCAATCTGGGCCTTGCGCTTTCCGACATTTTTGGGAAGAAGAATGAAGTTGAATCTCGGGTCGCGCGCATAGGTATCGTGTACAGGTACGACGGCGTCGCAATTTGTAGAACCATCATCAACCACATAAACTTGCAGTTTTCCGGCGTATTGTTGGCTTGCGATGGAAGCTAGGCATGCCGAGAGCGTGCGCGGGTCCTCGTTGTAGCAGGGTACGATGACATCTACGCTCGGCCAAGGGTCGGGGCCGACCAGTTCGTCCGATGCTGACGAACCGTTTGTCCGCAGGGCATAAACCGCCTGCAAGCCTTCATATGCGGCCGAGAACAGCGCATAAAAAGACACGACGAAGGTACTGACTGGAGCTAGCAGGTCCATAGGATCTCATTGATCAGTGATGTTGTGGAAGGGAGCGAATTTCATATCCGCGGTCGTGTAACGCCGGAATCAAACGGGACAGCGCCGTTGTGGTCTGGTCACGCAGATGGGCGTAAGCGCCAAGAGTCAGCTCGTCGGGAGGGCACCCGTCGTGCAAGAGCACTATTGCGCCAGGCCGGACTGAGGTGAGCACTGCATCGACGATTGCATCGACGCCGGGGCGAGACCAGTCTCGTGGGTCAACCGACCAATGAAGGGGGGTCAGCCCAGCGATCTCCGAGGCTGTGATCACCTCTTGGCTCCAGGCCCCGTATGGCGCGCGAAAGTAGCGCACCGAGGCCTGCGGGCACGCCATCATGATGGCCAGGTTCGCGTCAAATATCTCACGTTGTACTTCCTCGAATCCGCATCGGGACAGATCCGTATGGGTCATCGTGTGATTGCCTACCTCATGCCCCTCTGCGATCATTCGTTGGATCAGTTCCGGCTGCTCTGCGGCGTAGGCACCGATGACGAAGAAAGTCGCCGGCACCCGATGTTGCGCCAGCACGTCGAGGATCTGCGGTGTGAAAAGTAGGTTAGCACCGTCATCAAACGTCAAATAAACGCTGCGATCGCTAACGCGGTCGGCGAACTCAAACGGCACTTCGGACAGATAGTTGGGGTTCATAGCTCTGGCCCGTTCCTGTCAATTATTGCACCCGTCGGCCAATCGCTCATCGGCCGCGTAACCGGTAAGACCACAACGAGCACGTCCTCAAGGCGCGTCGGCGGGAGGTCGGGATATACCTCTGCTTGGGTCGACCGTACGCGAACGCCCGACACAATGGTCGCCAAGTCGTCTCTGAAGAATCTTACAATATGGTTTCGCAGCGCGTGCCGAACCGTGCCGAAAGCGAATGGAACGCCAAGCTCCTGCAGCACTGGATAGACGACTCGGAACGAAAGGCTGATTCCGAGTCCTTCAAGATCCGGACGCACCCCGTACAATCCGAGTTCGCCCACCAGTTGATCGACTTCGCCAACCTTAATGAAGCGGCGTAGTAAGCCCATATGAGCCGCTACACCGCGCGAGTCATAGCCGATTGCACGCAACTCGGGTCTTGCTCCGGCCCAACTCCGATTGCCTGCAAATGGCTTCGCATTGAAGACCCCAGTCGGTCCATAAGTCTTTCGGAAGAAGTCGGCGAGTTCGATGTGGTCGGCCAGTTGCAACTCATTTTCCCAGCACAACCTCCATCGTAGCTGTGAGCGCATGGAAGCCTCATCTTGGTTACGGTTTCTCGAGCTAAGCGCCCACGCAATTAGCTTGTCGCGCCGAGCCGCCGCGACGTAGCTTGCGCAGATCACCGACAAATCTGGTCGCAATGGACATGCGACGCGCTTGATGTTCCACCCACATCAGAAGGTTTAGGGCTTCCATCCTTGGATACCCTATGCAAGGTTCTGCAAAATCGGTACAATCGTTTGTTTAGATGAAGCGCATACACGCTTTGGATGGCTTAAGACATGCGTTTCAAGGGTCTTGATCTGAATCTGCTCGTGGTGCTTGACGCGCTGCTGACCGAACGCAAGCTCACGGAGGCGGCACGCCGCATCAACCTAAGTCAGCCGGCGATGAGTGCGGCCGTCGCCCGGCTGCGCGATTATTTCCATGATGACCTATTTATCCTGAGCGGCCGCGTACGTATTTTGACACCGCGTGCGCAAGCGCTCGCCCCCGCAGTCCGTGACGCACTCCTGCAAATCCAGCGCTCGATTATTTCCCAGGACCCGTTTATCCCAGCTCAATCCGATCGGCGCTTCAGGATCATTCTTTCCGATTTCATCACACTAGTATTTTTTGGGAAGGTCGTGGAGCGTGTTGCCCGGGAAGCACCCTCCGTCAGCTTCGAATTGCTGCATGTCGACGACGAGCCGGATGAGCTTCTCCGGCGCAGTGACATCGATTTTGTAATTCTTCCGGATTTGTACACGTCGAGCGCGCATTCAAGAGTGGCGTTGTTCGACGAGAGGCTCGTGTGCGTGGGCTGCCCTACGAACAAACAGCTACCACGGCAGGTTACACTCGAGAGATATTTGTCGATGAGGCACGTTGCGGTCAGGTTCGGGCGCGCGCTGAGGCCCTCTATCGACGAATGGTTTTTCCTTGAGCATGGTCTTAAGAGACGTGTCGAGGTCGCCGTGCAGGGCTTCAGCATGATTCCGCCCATGGTGTCAGGCACAGATCGTGTAGCGACCATGCCGTTACGGCTGGTTAAGCATTTCGAAAAAACGTTCCCCCTGAAGATCATTGAACTCCCGCTGCCGCTTCCCACATTCACCGAGACCGTCCAATGGCCCGCCTTTCACAACAGTGATCCGGCAAGCATCTGGATGCGGGAGATGATGGTGCAGCAGGCGTCCCGGATGGCTACTCCAACGTGAGATCACGGGAGGTCGCAGAGTTCCTGGGTCTACTGAGCGTCTCCCACCGACTCCCGGGTCATAGCCCATGTCGGATGAAACCGATGCTAGCGGCAAGTGCGCCCGCGAGGTCGTCTAGCGCCGAGTTTCCTCAGGAAGCCAATCATCTCCACCACGGTCGTCTCTGCCTTGGCCTGTCAGAGCGCCAGGCCAAGGCCTTCCTTTAACCAGAGCCACTCCAGCGAGACCCGGGCCTTCGTTCCGAGTGCGTACGCCCCTTTTTCGAGTCCTGGAGCGGATGCCGTTATGGCGCAAAATGGGCAAACTGGAGGTCTCGAAAAACCTCCCCATTTTGACCGGTTTGTGATTCACTGCCGTTGCGATTTGGAAGGAGGGATTGGATGCGGGGACAGGCCGGGTTCTGGGATATCGATGAGCGCTATGCTCGGCTAAGCGAAGCCGGCGATCCCCTGGAGAAGTTGAACGCCGTTGTGCCGTGGGAGGTTTTCCGCAAGCCTTTGGCCAAGGTGCTGAAGCGCTCGGACGGCGCCAGGGGCGGTCGTCCTGCCTACGACCCGGTGATGATGTTCAAGATCATGGTGCTGCAGGCGCTCTACGGGCTGTCCGACGACCAGGCCGAGTTCCAGATCCAGGACCGGCTGTCCTTCATGCGCTTCCTCGGACTGGGGCTCGGCGACAGAGTGCCAGACGCCAAGACGATTTGGCTGTTTCGCGAGCATCTGACGCAGGCCTGCGCGGTGGAGAACCTGTTTGCCCGCTTCGACAAGCACCTCGCCAAGGCCGGCTATCTGGCGATGGGCGGGCAGATCGTCGACGCCACCATCGTGGCGGCGCCGAAGCAACGCAACACCGACGCCGAGAAGGCCGACATCAAGGCGGGCAAGGTGCCGGACGCATGGAAGGAGAAGCCGGCCAAGCTGCGCCAGAAGGATCGCGATGCCCGCTGGACGGTGAAGTTCTCCAAGGCCAAGGTCGCCGAGGAGGGAAAGGCGCAGCAGCGCGACATCGCCATTCCCGCTTTCGGCTACAAGAACCATGCCGCCATCGACCGCCGGCACGGCTTCATCCGCGGCTGGAACGTCACGAGCGTATCCGCCTATGACGGCGCGCAGCTTCGCAACGTGCTCAACCGCGCCAATACCGGGTCTACGGTCTGGGCCGACACCGCCTATCGCTCGAAGAAGAACGAGGAGTGGCTCGACCGGAACGGATATGTCTCCGAAATCCACCACAAGAAGCCGAAGGGCCGGCCTATGAGCGAAGCGACGTCGCGGGCCAACGGCCGGCGCTCAAAGACCCGAGCCTTCGTCGAGCACGTCTTCGCCCGTCAGAAGGCGCAGATGAAACTCTTCATCCGCACGATCGGCATCGCCCGCGCCAGGACCAAGATCGGCATGACGAACCTCGCCTACAATCTGATGCGCTACGTCTGGCACCAGGGGCGAACTGCGCCTGCATGACGCCAAAAGCGGCGGAAAACGCCGCCGCGACGCCAAACTCGGCACCCAGCATCAACCTCAACGACCAAAACCGAAGCCACTTCCCGCCATCAGCCCGGCCGAACCGCTTTGCCGCCCCACAGGTCTCGGAAATGCCGTAGTTCGAGGTGCCCAACTGCCAAGAATATCGTATTTTATCTGGGGAGAGACTCCTCAGCGTTGCGCCGGCGGCTTGACGTGCCGGAACTGCATAAGCAGCAAGATTTTGAGACCGACAAGAGAAATGTATTGACCTGATAGAATTCTATCAGAGCGCCGAGTATCCTTTCACAAATGAAAGGATAGCTCGATTGACTATCCTCCCTCGATCCGGTCACTTCGTCAACGTGCGGTTGCGCCTGACAGAAGCCGAGATGGCGGCCCCGCCTTAAGAGGAAAACCAAGACATGCGTCAGGCAATGCCCCGCTTGGCGGGCAATCGGATGGTGGCGCCCCAACTTCATGTCAGGGCCATTTTCGCGCTTGTCCGAAACGTCGCAGCTGCACCCTGCAATGGGCATTGTTTTCAAAGCGCGAGATCGAGGACGACATGCATCACAACATCGGCAAACCCGAACAAAGGGCCAGGAAGACGCCGTCGTGCGACAAGGACGCGCAAGGGGCTAACGCAAAGCCCGAGAAGAACGACGTGATCCCTGGTGTGCAGCCGTACGAAAGCGCGTTTACCGGGATCTCCGAAATATCGAAAGTACTCGCCGCTCCCTCCCGACTCGAAGTGGCTTTGGCCAAAACTCTCAAGCTGCTGCGCTCGTTTGTGCGGATGCAACACGGCATCATCTCTTCGTTCAACGGTGACGGCGTACTGGACATTGCCGTAAGCACCGAGTGGGACGAGAGCAGCGATGAGCGCTACCGCAGGCGCCTGCCGCGCAAGGCAATCGATCAGATTATGACGACCGATACGCCGCTCGTCGCCGAGAACATAGCGCTGCATTTGGCCTTCAGTGCCGCCGATATTGAAATGCTCGGGGCCTCAGACACCGTAGCAGTGTCGTTCATCGGCGTTCCCATTCGCGTGGATGCGAACGTCGTGGGCACCCTGACCATCGACCGCGCCCTGGACAATGGGCCAAGGTATCCGCCCGATTGTGATGTCCAGCTGCTCACCGTTGTCGCCACCCTGGTGGGACAGACCATTAAGTTGCATCGTTTGTCCCCCGGCGACCGCGCGCGACCGATGGCGGAGGGGGAACGGTTGCAAAAGCAGCCTGCGCGGGAGCGTAAGAAGGTTTACGTCAAGGGGATGATTGGCGACAGTCCAGCGCTAAACGCGCTGCTTGAGAAGATAGCGGTGGTTGCCAAGGCAAAGAGCACGGTTCTGATACGAGGCGAATCCGGTACCGGGAAGGAATTGGTTGCCAGGGCCCTTCACGAGTTGTCGCCGCGCGCCAAGCGACCCTTCGTCAAACTTAATTGCGCGGCATTGCCTGAAACAGTCCTGGAATCCGAATTGTTCGGCCATGAAAAGGGTGCCTTCACCAGCGCGTTCAATTCGCGCAAGGGACGGTTTGAGCTCGCTGACAAGGGGACGTTGTTCCTCGACGAAATCGGCGAGATCTCGGGGTCGTTTCAGGCAAAGCTCCTGCGCGTTCTCCAGGAGGAGGAGTTTGAGCGCGTCGGCAGCAACCAGACCGTTAAGGTCGATGTTCGCGTGATTGCCGCCACGAACAAGAACCTGGAAGAGGCGGTTGCAAGGAACGAGTTCCGCCGCGACCTCTACTATCGCATCAACGTGGTTCACCTGCAGGTGCCGGCGTTACGGGAAAGGCGCAGTGATATTCCGCTCCTCGCGGCTGAGTTTCTCAAGAATTTTAGTGATGAGAACGGCCGTACGCTGACCTTCGATCCGAGTGCGATTGAGGTACTGAAGAACTGTGAATTTCCCGGCAACATCCGTGAGCTCCAAAATTGCGTGCACCGGGCAGCGGTCTTGGCGGCGGGCCCATCTATCTTCAGAAAGGACCTTGCCTGCTGCGACGGTCAGTGCTTTGCCGCGGCGCTGTGGAAGGCCTCGCTGCAAGCTGGGCCGATCGTCCCGGTGCCAGTGAAGTCGAGCACGCCGCCGGCCGACGCCACCGGTTCGGCCGCCCTTGGGGTCCCGCCTCCCATAGGCGAGCTTGCGCCGTTAGCGCCTGCCGGCCCAGCCTACTTAAATGGCGCGAGGGTGACTGATGCCGATCGTGTCATTGCGGCTATGGAAAAATGTGGCTGGGTCCAGGCAAAGGCGGCGCGCCTGCTCGGGCTGACGCCGCGCCAGATTGGGTACGTGCTGAGGAAATATGGCATCGAGATCAAGCGTCTGTGAAAGGACTTTTAAGCGAAATCGACAAATCAAGCGTTGGTGGTTTGGGGAAGCCCGAGCCGCTCCATCGCGTGCATTTGAAAAGGTCTGCATGCTGAACCAATTGAGGGGTGCGCGTCATGATCGAGGGCGCCGCCACGGCACACCCGCATCCTTCAGGTCCTGCATAATCCGAGATATGCCGGCGCCTTCGTCTACGGTCGAACGCGTGGACGGCCCCGGGCCGGGCGGTGGCGTTTCGCAGATCAAGGTGGATATGGCTCGGTTCGTCATCCCCGACATGCATCCAGGTTATATCGCCTGGGAGTGCTTTAGGGCCAACTAGGAGCGTCTCACCACCAATGCACAAGCCTATGGAATGCAGCGCCGCGCCGGACCGGTGCGCGAAGGCAGCGCCTTGCTCCAGGGCCGCGTTCTCTGCGGCCCTGTGCGGCGAGCGCATGGGAGTTCATTATAGCCAAGAGCACGGCAAACCCGTCCCGACCTATATCTGCCAGGAGACCGCCACCCGTCGTGGCGGCAAGGTATGCCAGTCCGTGCCCGGCAAAGTCGTCGACCCCGCGGTGGGTGCATTGCTTGTCGAGCTGATGACGCCGATGACCCTTGACGTCACCCTGGAGCGGACGCGTCATGACGCCGAGCTCGCCCGGCGCCGCTACATGAAGGTCGATCCCGCCAATCGCCTCGTTGCCGACACTATCGAGGCCGAGTGGAACGAGAAGCTGCGGCCCCACACCGACGTCGTCGAAGACTATGAACAACGCGCGCCCGAGCAAGCCGCTGCCCTCGATGCCGAGACGCAGCAACGCGTCCGCGATCTTGCCGAGCAGCTCCCGCGGATCTGGAGCGATCCCCGCATCGACATGAGTGAGCGCAAGCGCATCCCGCGTCTGCTGGTGGCCGACGTCACCCTGGTCAAGGCCGAGAGGATTATCGCAAACGTGCGACTATCCGGCGGGGCGACCCGCACCTTGACGCTGGACCGGCCCTTGCCGATCGCCCAGATCCGCAAGTTCAAGCCTGAGCTCGTCGCCGATGTAGACCGCTTGCTCGACCGTCATTGCGATCGCGAGATCGCCGATATCTTCAATGAACGCGGTCTGCGAAGCTGGGAAGGCAAGCCGTTCAACTCAAGAAGATCGCCTTCATCCGTGGGGCCTACAACCTGCCCGGCCGTCGCCAGCGCCTGCGGGATTGTGGTCTGCTCATCACCCAGGAAGTGGCCGAACACTTCGCGATCGCCGAGACCACGGTGCATCAATGGGGGCGCCAGGGCTCATCACCAAAGTCTGCAGCGACAATCTCAACCGTGGTCTGCGGGATACTCCTTCCGGCCTCACGATTATCAAAGGCCGCCCGGGTCCGAACGCCGTTCCCGCCCGCCGTGCCTTAATTACCGCTCCATCAACCGGACAGGACTCATTATGAAACATTCAACCCAGCGCTATTTGCAGATGACGCCGGATCTCCTCGAGGCGGCCAGCGAGCGCTTTGCACCGTACGCGATGGAGGCCAACCATGACGGATAAAAACCTCCTTGGTCCGTGGATTCGTCGGTTTCTACTGGAACATCTTGTCGCCGAGCGCAATCTTTCCCGCAACACCCAAGCCAGCTACCGCGACACGCTGGCTCTGTTGCTGCCGTTCGCTAGCAAACAGGAAGGCTGTGCCATCGATTGCATGACCGTCGAAGAGCTGACGCCGGAAGTCGCCCGTAAGTTCCTGGACCATCTGGAACGTGATCGCCGATGCAGCGATGCAACCCGCAACCAACGGCTTGTGACCATTCATTCACTGGCTCGCTTCATCGGCACGCGGTCGCCGGTCCACCTGGCCTGGTGTTCCGAGATAAGGGCAATCCCATTCAAGAAGACCGCAAAGGCCGCGATCGGATATCTCGAAGAGGCCGAGATGGATGCGCTTCTCGGTCAACCCGACAGGCGTACGACTCTGGGGGCGCGCGACCATGCTCTGCTGCTATTCCTGTACAACAGCGGTGCTCGCGCGGATGAGGTAGCAAAATTGACGGTCGGCAATCTTCAACTGGGCGCGTTTCCTTCAGTGCGTCTTCATGGCAAGGGGAACAAGATCCGGATCTGCCCATTGTGGCCAGCGACGGCAACATCGCTGGCCCGCCTGGTGATCGATCGGGATAAAAGCGATGCAGTCTTTCTTGGGCGGATGAAGGAGCCTCTGACGCGGTTCGGAATACACCGCGTCGTGACGCAATATGCTGCCATGGCAAGCAAAGCCGTTCCGACCCTGACCAAGAAGCGCGTCAGCCCCCATACGATTCGGCACACGACAGCCGTCCACCTCCTGCGTGTAGGTGTCGATATCAACACGATCCGCGTTTGGCTGGGCCATGTGTCGTTGGACACCACGCACATCTAAGCCGAGGTGGATCTGCAAATGAAGGCCAAGGCGTTGGCCAAGGTTGATATCAGCAGCCTGAAAAAGCCCCCACGTCAACGATTCCCTGCCGTCATTGATGGCATTCCTGAAAGCATTGTAGTGCAATTGCCATCGCCGTTCTTCTTTATGTGGCGGCTTGGGCCGAGGAAATCACCGAGAGCCTTGGCTCACCCCTGCAGCCGCAACATAAATCTGGCCGCAACATAACGACTGCAGCCATAGCCGCCGGGATGGACGGCGCGATACGGCGAGCATTAGCGTGCCCCGGCTCTTCAGTTCCAGCGCCAGCCCCGCCCATTCGGCTCCGGAAGCCGCCGCAGGCCCTGCTTGAGCCCGCCCTGGCGAACAGCCGGCGCTCAAGCGCGTCGTCGGTCAGCTCGCCCGGCAGCGGCCAGTTCAACCCCGCCTGCCGGAGCTGCACGCTTCAGATTATTATCCTGCACGGTGCTGCGCGCTGTGCCCAGCCTCTGGGCGATCTCTCGGGCGCTCGTTCCGTCACCCGCAAGCCGCAGCATCTGTCGTAAATGTCTCATGGTCAGCCTTCTCTTTGCCGGCATTACGCGTCTCTTGTTCCAAAGGACCGTCATGCCAAAGTTGCTGACCCAGGTGCTCCTTCTCAGGCTTCAAAGTGGCCGGATATTAATCGGAATGGTGGCCAGCTTCACGTCGGAACGGCGGCCGGCTTCAAGCTAGAATGCCCGGCCGGATATGTCGGAATCTGCACGTAAACCTTTCCGTCGTCGGTGCGCTCGATGATGCCCCAATCGATCAGCCCGGACAGATCGTCATGCACGCGCTTCAGGTGCTCGATCAGCTCCCACCGCTTGGGGCTGATCACCGTGAACAGCTGCGAGGGCGAACTGAATGTGAAGGTTCCGAAGGGATACCCGTTCGCATGGCCTTCTTTGCGCGCTCGATGGACTCTACCAGAACGGCATCGGCATCGCTGCGGACCTGGATACGCGCTGTTTTCATGACTGCTATCGCCTCAAAGAAGCCGCTGAAGCCTTTGCCCGGGAAACAAAGTCAAACTAACAAATCCACATCTGTCCTGCCTTGCGGGTGGAGGAGTTTGACTGACCTTAACCGGGGGAATATTGAAGTGACCCGCGGGGACACATCGCGCATGGTCCAGCTTCGGGATGGACTGCTGTCGAGACTGATCAGCCCGGAGACGCCATCGCGAATCTGCGAGATAGATGCGACGCAGCCTGGCCGCCGAACCCGATCATGTAGCGCGGCCGCCGACACTATCGCCGACGAGCACGCCAGGTCCAACGATCTCGTCGGCCTCAACCAGATGGAACGGTTGAGGCCGACAGCGGCCGACTTTACATCAGGTCCGGGACCCCCCTAGTGCGGTGGTATCGAGTTTTTCTTCGGGAATGTCGTCGAAGGATGCGTAGTTAAGATTGTAGAGTTTGGAATAGAACCCACCCATGGCCATCAGTTGGTCGTGGTTGCCGGTCTCAATGACCTGGCCATTCTGAAGTACAATGATGCGGTCGGCACCACGGATTGTTGCAAGGCGGTGGGCGATGACGAGGCCAGTGCGGTCTTCAAGAAGTTTTCTCAGAGCCTTCTGGATCAGGATTTCCGTGTAGCTGTCGATGTTGGCGGTGGCCTCATCAAGAACCAGGATCTTGGCGTCGGCAACGAGAGCGCGGGCGAAACTGATGAGCTGGCGCTGGCCGAGAGAAAGGTTGCCACCGCGTTCTCCGATTTCGGCTTCATAGCCGTTGGCAAGGCTCATGATGAAGTCGTGGGCGCAGACCGCCTTGGCGGCCTCGATGACCTTGTCGCGCGTGGCGTCGGTCTTATGGTAACGAATGTTATCGAAGACCGTCCCCGTGAATAAGAACGGCTCCTGCAGCACCATGGCGATTTGGCCGCCGAGCGATTCTTGGGTGAGATCGCGCACATCATGTCCGCCGACCAGCACCTGGCCCTGCTGAACATCATAGAGGCGGCGGACGAGGGCCATCGCACTCGATTTGCCAGAACCGGTTGGCCCGACCAAGGCGACCGTCTCGCCGGGATCGACCCGGAAGGAGACATTTTTCAGCACCGGATGGTTGGGTTCGTAGCCGAAGGTGACGTTCCTGAATTCGACCGAGCCGCCCATTTCCGGCGAAAGCACCCTGGCACCCGGTTTGTCCTGTACCTCGATCTTGACGTCGAGCACATCGGTCAGGCGCTTGCCGGAGGCCATGGCACGCTGCATGACCGAATATTGCAGGGTAAGTGAGCGAATTGGGTCAAAAAAGCGCTGGATGTAGAACAGGTAGGCGACCAATACGCCCACATCGATTCTACCATTCATGACCATGGAGCCGCCGACCGCGATCATGACGGCCATGGCCAGGCCGGTGAGGCCATCGACGATCGGGACCATGACCTGTGCACACCTAGCAGCGATCAGGTGAGCCCTGAGGTTGGCATGTGCCTTATCGTCATAGAGCATGAAATTTACCTGCTGACGGTGCATGGACTGTATGGTACGCACGCCGTGAATGGCTTCGGCTAGCGCGCCATTGACGACCGAATTGGTCTCATGTGCGGCCATGAAGGCATGGCGGGCACGCGGCAACCAGACGATGCGGATGATCAACAAGGCCGGCAGGACAGAGAGCGTCAGGAGGCCGAGGCGGAAGTCGAGGTACAACATCACGAAAACAATGCCGAAGAGAAGCGCAAAATCGGCTACGGAATAGATTGAGGTTTCGAGGAATTCGTGGATGGCGTAGACGTCGCCTTGAAGGCGGGACATCAGGCGTCCGACCTCGGTCTTGTCCATGAAGGAGAGCGAAACCTTCTGCAGATGACCAAACATGGCGCGGCGGATATCGAAGAGGACGTTCTCGGTCATTTTCCCCACCGCGGTTTCCTGTGTGTAGGCGGCGCCGAAATTAACCACAATGGTGAGGCCGAACGCCTCGGCGGCCGCAAGCAGGGCGGAGCGATCAGCGCCAGCCGAAGTCATGGCGTGGTCGATCGCGTAACGGATGATAAGCGGCATGAGAAGCTGCGTACCGGTGAAGATCATCAATGCGGCGACGGAGATGATTACCATAGCGCGGTAGGGGCGGACGAAGGCCCAGATGCGCCGAACGATGTTGTTGTCGAAAGCCCGGCCGAAGATCTCCTCCTCGATGTGATGGGAGCCGACGACAGCGCGCGGGGGGCGCCTGCCGTCATTGGTTTCGGTTTCGGGTTCGCTGACATGCCCCTTGGCCATCAGGTCACGCCTCCATTCGCGATCGCGATGTCATCACTGGCGCGCAACTGGAAATCGTGCAAGGCGCTATAGCGTCCTCGCTTGACCAAGAGCTCTTGATGGGTACCGCGCTCGACGATCTCGCCGTTGTCGACAAAAAGGATCTGGTCGGCGTGCGTGAGCAAACTCAGCCGGTGGGCGATGATGATCGTAACCCTATCCTTGGCGAAACGTCGTATCGCCGCGCGGATGCGCTGCTCGGTGGCCCCATCGATCGCGGCCGTTGAGTCGTCGAAAACGACGATTGATGGGCGCAGCATCATCGTGCGAGCTATCGTGAGACGCTGGCGCTGGCCGCCCGAGAGAGAGGCGCCGCGTTCGCCGACGACCGTCTCGTAGCCTGATGGCAGGCTAAGGATGTAGCTGTGCAGCTGGGCGGATTCGCTGGCGCGCTCGATCCGCTGTTCCCTCGCCCAGGGATCGCCGTAAGCGATGTTGTTCTCGATCGTCGTGGTGAAAAGGAATGCATCCTGCTGTGCGACGGCGACCATCTTGCGAAGCGTCGCGAGGGTGACCCCGCGGATGTCATGCCCGTCAAGCGTGATGGCGCCCCCGCTCACGTCGTAAAAGCGGGCAATCAGATGAGCCATTGTCGATTTGCCGGAACCCGGCGGACCGACGATCGCGATCGTCTCGCCCCTGCGGGCTTCAAAGCTGATATTCTTCAAAATGGCGCGGTTTTCGGTACCGGGATATGCAAACGAGACATTGTCGAACCGCAGAATGCCTTCACTGATCTCGAGCGGTCTGGCGCCGGGAGCATCCCTGATCGTGATATCCTGGTCGAGGAGAGCGAAGAGACGCGAACCGCAAGTCGAAGCGCGGGCGAAGGCATTGACCATCAGACCGATCTGGCGGACGGGCATTTGCAGGATCGTCATGAAGGTCAGGAACGTCGCCAGCGTCCCGACCGTGATATCGCCGGCGATGAGCTTGTTGCAACCGATCCAGAGCACCAACCCCATGGCGAAAAAAAAGGAGAGGGTCATTGCCGATGTGTTGGGCACGGAGACGTCAACCTGGTGGTGTGCGCGGTCGAGCGCGTTCTTCGAGGCGCGGTCGAACTTCAGCATCTCATAAGCCTGTGCCGAAAAGGCGCGGACGACCCGGATGCCTGCGAGATTTTCCTCCATCACGCGGCTCAGGACCGAAAGCCGCTCCTGCAGGTCTAGCCAGGTGGCGCGCAGCCTAAGGTGTGTGACCGACGAGCGCCAGGCGACGAAAGGTACGAAGCTCAGCGCGACCAGGCCGAGCACCGGGTCGGTTGAGATCATAGTGTAGGCGCCGATCCCGATCAGCATGCTGAGCAAGAGCACGCGAACCAGTGCGTTGGAAAAATACGTCCGCACGCCGTCAAGATCGAGAATACCGAGCATGATCAGATCACCTGAATGCACGCGATCGTGATAGGAAAAGCTGAGACGCTGGATCTTGTCGTAACAAGCGAGCCGCAGTTCGTACGCGACTTGATGCCCGACGGCTTCGGCAAAATAGTTCTGCGCCATCGTGAAGAGGCCGCGTAGCGCGCTGACACCGAGCAGCAGCAGAGCCGGGGTCCAGAGCGCTTGTTCTGCCGTGGTCCCCGTGACACCGTCCCCGATCGCTATCTGGGTCTGGTCGACAGCCCGCCCGAGAAGCTGGGAATGAGCAACTGGAGGATTACTGCTCCGATCGTGGAACCGAAAGCGAAGGTGACCTGCCGAGGTGCCGCAAGTTCATACGCGTAATGCGCAGCAGCGTATTCAAGCCTCGCCCCCGGCGGGTCGCCTCCGCATGGGTGGCCGAATTCAGAGCGTTCGTTGCTGTGCCAATGGCATTGCTCACGGGTGTGTTCCCGACTGAATTTTGCCCCCTTGACGGCAAGCCGGACGGCTTTCCATATCAAAGGCGTCCGCGAAGTTGATCCTGGCCATCTGCTGCAGTGCGCGCTCCGACAAGCCGAGCCACCGCTTCGCTTGCTGACATATCGATCACCGTGATTCCGCTTGCCGCCAGAAAACGGGCTTCGTTTCTGGTCAGCGTTTGCGCATCCATTACCGTGCAATGTGGGCCTATGGAGCGCTTCAAGATCTGCCTGGCATAGGTGCGCAGCATCTGATCATTGAAGCGGCAGCCGAAAAAGAAAAGACCCCGATCGTTGCGCCGTTCCTTCACCGCGTCTGGGATCGGGGTCTGAATATCGATTTCGGTAAGGACTTCGACATAGTCGGAATCCGCCACTAGGAAATTTGCCGCCGGCCTAATGCTGCCGTGAGGTGTATAGAGGACCGTCTTTGCCACCGATCCGGATTCGAGTTCGTTGCCGGACAAATCATACGTTTTCGTCCAAATGTCACCGAATTCGTTCGACCGAGTTACGCCTTGTATCTCGACGACGTCCGTTCGGCCGGCATCTGCGAGGGCCGCCCGCATGGCGCCGTCGTACCAGCTGTCGATGATGAGGGAGAGCGGCAGCGTTGCGAGCCAGGCGTGGAGGACAGTCGGCGCCGCCGGCGCTGCGAAGATCTCGGCCATCCATGTTTGAAGTGTGCGGCGGTGCCGGCGCTGTTCAATAAACTGCGCGACCGACCACATATTGGTGCGGATCTTGGAAGGTGCTGGCATCCTCGTGTTGAGCGCCGCGGCGACGGCTTCCGAGGTAAACGGTACAGTCGGCTCCGCGGAGCTCAGCCGGAGAAGGCCCGGACCGAGATACGGGATCACCTGATCGGCGGCTAGCGCTTGCTTCGCAAGCTCAAGCAGCTTTTCGGCAAAGCTGTCCCGGACAATGACGAGGTGCCTCGAGGGTGGGATCGTGTTCATGCTCGCTTCCTCTGGTCGCGCTCTCTATCAATCCGCGGCATTAGTCCTCGTCGGAGATCTTCCTTGCCTCGACGGTGATCGGCAAAGGCGTATCGCGTGGAAGGTCGGGTAAAAACGAGTCGCCAGCCGTTTTTGAGCGTCACGGCCCCGCCCCACAACGCTTCCTTCTCGAGTTTGACGATCGGCTCTTCGAGATCCTTCTTGGGGATATACGCCGACAAGCCAGCGCCGGTCCTGCGGATCATTACTTTCATCTGGCCGTTCCTTCATTCACAGTGCTGTCGGTCCTGCTCGGAGCCTCGACCTTGTCGAGGCTCATCAGTTCACGCGCTCGCATGCCGACCACCGTGCCACGATCGATCCACTCGACCGCGTAGATGAAGAACTGCTGGAGAAAGGTGCCAACATCGCGCACATAGCCCTCGTCGCCCTTCCGCACGAGGTTTTCGCCGATCTGCCTGCCAGGAAAGGTGCCGTCATTCTTTATGTGGCGCGTGGCACGGACCCGCTCACCCGGCTCAAATCGTGGAAGTTGGTGGATTTCGACCTCCTGTTCGCGTCCGAGCCCCATGGCCGTTCCTTCCTTCTTGAGGTGTCAGTTTGTTGATAAAGGCGTTTCAGGCCACCGGATATCAAGCAGGAACGCAGGTCTTCGGCATAGGGCACACCGAGGCGCATTGCTGCGTATCGAAGGCCCCCTCGCATTCGGTGCACTTGTCCCGCTCGATCACGTAGCTCTCGCCCTTGAATTCGATCGCGCCTGAGGGACATTCGAACTCGCAAGCGCCGCATTGAGTGCATTGGGATGCGATGATCTTAAAACTCATTGTAACTCCTGGTTCGGTTGGGAATGAGACGGCTCAGGCCGTCGCCGCCAGCGGTTGGACGCTAAGCTCGGCGGCGTAAAGCGCGCTGATTGCCGTCTCGATGTAGTCATGCCCGTAAGCGTCGCTCGCTCGGATTCCAGCTTCCGCGAGTTGATCCTTTGGACAATCTCCGATCTTGGCGCACAGCACGATGTCTATGCCCCCCAGAGCAGCGATGATTGCTGCGAGGGTGCCTTTTTTCCCCCAGCCGCCGAGGCAATACTGCTCGACCTTGCGATGCCCGACGAAGGTGATCCCGCGCGGCGAGGCTTCATAAATCTGGAATTCCTTCGCATGGCCGAAATGATCGTTGACACGGCCGCCGCCCTTGGTCGCAACTGCCACAAGAAGGGACTTGCCGGAACCTGCTGCCTTGAGCATTCCGATCGCCTTGCTTCTGCCGCCATGTGATCGCGGCGCTCGTGCGCGACCACCTCGCGATAGGCCTCGCGCTTGCTGGCGTCGTAGTGACCTCGGTGGGAATTCGGTCGAGTGTGAATTCCTGGCCATCATCCTCGCCGATCAGGCCGACGGCATCGGCCCGGCATTGCCGGCAATGGCGCATCAACTTGGCGCCGCCTTCGAGACGATCCTGGAGGGCCTTGAGCTCCGTTGCATTGGGGCCGCGTTGCCCGGTCAGGCCGTAATGCGTACCGTGCGCGGGGTCGGAAATCAGGGGCATGACATTGTGCAGGAACGCCCCGCGCTCCTTGACCCATTTATTTACCTCGATCAGATGCTCGTCGTTGACGGCGGGGATCACCACCGAGTTGATCTTGGTCAGGATGCCGCGCGCGCTCAGCATTTCCAGACCCAGCATCTGCCGCTCGTGCAGGATCCGGGCGGCTTCGATGCCGGTATCGGCGGTGGCCGTGAAAGATCCAAGGATAGATCTTTGCACCGACTTCCGGATCGACCATGTTGATGGTGATCGTCACGTGATCGACATTCATGTCGGCAAGCTCGGCGACGCGATCCGGTAGCGCGAGTCCATTGGTCGATATGCACAGCTTGACGTCGGGGATCTCTCTGGCGACTCGCTCGAACGTTGCCTTTGTCTTCTTCCAGTCGTAACAGGCGTCGCCCGGTCCGGCGATGCCGAGTACCGAAAGCTGCGGCACTTCGTTGGCAACCGCGATCACCTTGCGTAGCGCCTGGTCGGGAGTGAGCTTTTCCGAGACGACTCCGGGCCGGCTTTCGTTGGCGCAGTCATATTTGCGATTGCAATAGTTGCACTGGACATTGCAAGCCGGCGCGACCGCAACGTGCATGCGCGCAAAATAATGGTGGGCTTCTTCTGAAAAGCAGGGATGATCCTTGATTCTCTCCAGACAACCGGATCCAAGTCGTCTGGCTTCTCCGACGAGCCGCAGGATGGCGATGTGCAGCCAGCCGATTTCGCCGTCGCCAGCAATTGGTCGAAAGTCGTCGTGCTGGTCAGGGCCTCAAGCGAAACGATCGGTGCGGGCATCGAACGGCTCCGTTGCTGGTGGACGTCGCAGCTGGAAGCGCAAGAGCCATGCCAGCTCAAAGAGCGGTTTTAATTCACGATTGGCTTTCCGTGTCGAATTCTGTCGTTTTGTTCGGACAGCGTTTTGTCGGCATTCCGACAGGCGGACAAGCGGATCGGGGCCGCGAAGGCAAGCGTGTCTGAGCCACAGTTCAGCAGCGCTGATGCAGCCCGCCATTGCAGGTCATCTGATCTCTGGAATTTCTTCACCTTGATGCCATACCGGCGCAGAGCGTAGCCGATTTGCCGCGGCGTGAGGTCGAGGATACGGGCGGCCTTTGCCTGAACCCAGCCCACCTTCTCCATAGTGTCGATCAGCCGGTCGCGCTCTGTCAGACGCAGGGCTGTCGCTGGGCAAGCAGGGACGATACCTTGTCGTGTGGAGTGCCGATGCGGCTGGCCAGCAGCCCTGATCCAGCCGGCAAAATGTTGCTGCGTGACAGCCCGTCGATTGCATTGGCGCCATGCGAACTCTCGGCTGCTTTCCACAGGAGCGAAGAAAGGCATTGACTATTCGTGCAGGCGAAGTCCGACGAAGTGATTGTCCATGACCGAGCAAGTGTAGCCGTCCATTGCACGCAGTTTTCCAGCTCGCGCACAGCAGTGTCCAGGACAACCACTGCTGCGTGGCGCATTTGCAGAAAGGACGGAGGACCTTCACAACGTTGGCGAGCGTAATCTCCAGCGGAGCTGGCGCAGTCAGAACCTTCGATATCTCATAAATTCCCTGAGTGAGAGATCGGCTTTGTGCATGGTTTGAGGGCCGGTTCCGCCCGATGTCCGGAGGACCTCCTTCATCGAACCGATCCCGCAGCATATGGGCCATCGAAACACCTCAGCGGTTATCCAGGATACTCCTCCCAAGCGCGCCTTGGTCGTTTGAACTCCAGTATTCATTTGAACAGTGCGGGCGCCGCCGATCATCCGAACTTGAAGAGGACACCGAAGCCGCCGCGCGGATAGTTCCACTCGATCTCACCGCTGGCCTCGCACAAAATCCGGCAGGTGCCGCACTCCATGCAGCCATCGGGGTGATCTCCACTTGGCCTGCGTCGTTCAACTCATAGCATTTGGCCGGGCACACGCGGGTCAGGGCGAGAAGGTTCGGGCTCGGCTTCTCGTGCGGTCGCACTTTGATATGCGGGCGGCCAGGATCGACCAAGTAGCGGTTGTGGTAAAGCTTGTCCTCGACGCGTAACTTGGTCACTGCCATCGTCATCTCTCCCTCAGCGCCACGCGCATGCTAGGCGGACCGCGTCGCTGACCAGCCCCCAGCGCGAACGAGCCTTGACGAAGGCGGCCGTGGTCGCTTTTTCCTTGTCGATCTTAGGGGTGCCGTCGACGCGCAGGAAGTTCTGCGCGGCCTTGGACAGCAATTGCGGATATGTGGTGAAGAAATTGCACGAATTGGTATGAAGCAAGGCTGGCATGTCCTTGTATTTGCGCAGATCTTTGACCACGAATGAATTGTCAAGCATGATCTTGTAAAAGATAGGTTCCGTTTAGTCATTGGATGACTGCGCCTCTTGAGCTGAACGATTGCCTCAGCCGCGATACGGCCGGAGGTCATGGCGAGGTTCGAACCCTCGCGATGGATGGCGTTGTTCAACTGCGCGGCATCGCCGACCACCACCCAGCCGTCGCCAAAGAGCTGCGGAATCGCCTTGTAGCCACCTTCGGGAATGAGATGCGCGGCATATTCTTTGACCTCGGAGCCGGCGATCAGCGGCCGGATCGAAGGATGGTTTTTGAAGGCGTCAAGGAGAGCGTAAGGGCTCTCCATCGCTGCGGCGAAATCGGAAACGAGGCAGCCGACGCCCAATGAGATTGACTCCTTGTTGGTATAGAGGAAGCCGAGCCCGGCCATGCCGTGGGAGATCGTGCCCACCGCCTCGATCACACAGCCTTCATCGCCGTTGAGGCCGAACCGCTGCTCGATGACCTCTTCGGGCAGGAAATGCATCTCCTTGACGGCGAGCGCCACGGTTTCTGGTTTGGGCATCGATCGCAGGCCGGCCCGGGTGCCAAGCAGCCCGCACACACCTTCTGCGAGAACGACCACGTCCGCGCCTATTATTCCGCCGCTCCGATCTGTGCGGACGCCGATCACCCTATCCCTGCCATCTCGGACGAGCTCCGTCACGGTCGTCTCACAAAGAACCGTCGCGCCAGCCTCGCGCACCTTGCGCGAAAACCATTTATCGAACTGTGCGCGGATGATCGTATAGCGGTTCGCTTCGCCTCATTGAAGTGGTCCGACCGTGGTGAATCCCGGTGTGGGAGGTGTCGTCCATCACCCAAAGCCGCTGTTCGACCAGATGCCGCTCGAGAGGCGCATCGTCCCGGAAGTCCGGGATGATCTTCTCCAGCATGTTCGCGTACATGATGGCACCCTGGACATTCTTGGAACCCGGATATTCGCCGCGCTCCAACTGCAGCACCTTCAGGCCGTGGCTTGCCATGGTGTAAGCAGCCGCGTTACCGGACATGCCGGCCCCGATGACAATGGCGTCGAATTCTTCCTCGATCATGTCCATCTTCCTTAACTCGCTAGCTTGTCGCGACTATGCGGCGACAGCCGCCGGGTGAAGGCTTCCGTCAGTGCGGGCAGGAAGCGGATCGCATCAGTGACGATTCCAAG
>NZ_JBHRVD010000002.1:0-23622 GCF_042647205.1 Mesorhizobium cantuariense
GCCGTTTTCCTCAGCGGATTTTCGGCGCGCGCTTTGCCGCGCAGCCGGATCGCATAGCCGGTGACGATATGGCGACCATCGATTCAATCCGGGTCATCCGCGCCTCAACCAGGGCAAGGCGCTGCGCGATGCGCCGTGCTGATCCCGGTTGTCGATCATGAGGGCGATGCGACGGTTCTGTTGACCAAACGGGCCGAAAAGCTGCGCAACCATTCGGGGCAGTGGCCTTTCCCGGCGGCACCATCGACCGACACCGATCCAAGCCCGGAAGCGGCGGCGTTGCGCGAGACCTTCGAGGAGATCGGCCTTGGCGACGATCGCATCGAGATCATCGGCCGCATGCCCGATTACGTCGCCGGCAGCGGCTACCGCATCGCGCCGGTGCTGGGCATTGTGCGGCCGGGTTTTGAGCTGACGCTCAACACCGACGAGGTCGACGCCGCCTTCGAAGTGCCGTTGCGCTTCCTGATGGACCCGCCAACCACAAGCGCGACAGCCGCATGTGGAACGATCTCGAATGGTTCTTCTACGACATGCCTTATGGCGACCGGCGCATCTGGGGCGTCACCGCCGGCATCATCCGCACGCTGTATGAAAGGCTTTATGCGTGAGTGTCTCGATCGCGGGCAGGGCCGACTGGCTCACCGACAAGCATCTGCAGCGCCTGCTGGCCGCACTGGCCGAGGGCGGCGAAGAGGCGCGTGTCGCGGGCGGCGCGGTGCGCAACACGCTGATGGGCCAGCCGGTCGCCGATATCGACATCGCCACCACTTGCCTGCCGCAGGAAACCATCCGCCGCGCCGAGGCTGCAGGTTTCAAGGCGGTGCCGACCGCATCGAGCATGGCACGATCACGGTGGTCGCCGGCGGCAAGCCCTATGAAATCACCACCTTGCGCGCCGACATCGAGACCGACGGGCGGCGCGCCAAGGTGTCGTTCGGGCGCGACTGGAAGCTTGACGCCGAGCGGCGCGATTTCACCATCAACGCACTCTATGCTGAGGCCGACGGCAGGGTTGTCGACCTGGTCGGCGGCATCGCCGACATCGAGGCACGACGGCTGCGCTTCATCGGCGACCCGGAAGCGCGCATCCGTGAGGACTACCTGCGCATCCTGCGCTTCTTCCGCTTCTTCGCCTGGTATGGCGATGGCCGGCCGGATGCCGAGGGCTAAAGGCTTGCGCGCGGCTGAAGGAGGGGCTCGCCCAACTTTCGGCCGAGCGCATCTGGTCGGAATTGAAAAAGCTTTTGTCGGCGCCTGATCCCTCGCGGGCGCTGCTCTGGATGCGGCAGGCCAGCGTCTTGACGGCCGCACTGCCGGAAAGCGAGAAATGGGGCATCGACGCGATCCACGGGCTGACCAGGGCCGAGAAGGACCTCGGTTGGACACCCGACCCCTTGCTGCGGCTGGAAGCGATAGTGCCGCCGGACGCCGCGCGCATGAAGACGCTCGCCGAGCGCCTCAAATTCTCGACTGCTGAAGCGGATCGCCTGCGCCACTGGGCGCTTGCCACCGCTGTCGAGCCGAAGACGACCGAGGGCGAACTGGCAAAAAGGCTCTATCGCGGCGACCGGCAAGGGTTTGTCGACCGGCTCAGATTGTCGCTCGCCGGGGCACGGGCGCGCGCTGTCGAGGACACCGACGCGCTGCTTGAAGCCGGCGGCTTTTCGCGGCTGCTGGCCTTCGCTGTGAAATGGGAAAAACCGTTGTTTCCGCTGAAAGGGGCCGATCTGACGGCGCTCGGCGCAATTCCAGGGCCGAAACTTGGCGAAATCCTCAGGAATCTCGAGGCGGAATGGGTCGAAGCAGGATTTGCGTCCGATCGCGGCGCGCTGCTTGAGCGTGCCGCGGAAGCCTTGAAAGCCGGGTAAAGTATTTGTCAGCGCAATTCCTAAGGGAAAGCGCTATGCGCTTTTCCGGGAAAACCGCTGCGCAGTTTTCCCGGAATTGCTGCAAATCAGGCCGCGTCGCGGGCCTTCTCGATGCGCGAGCGGATCGCCTCGATCATCGTCTCGCGGATGACCGTCTCGCCATGCGTCTCGCGCATGTGCTCGACGGCACGGCGCATAACCTCGGCCTCCTCATCGGCACGCGTGTGCCAGTCACAGCCGGGAACAAGCGACCCGCAGTGAAATTCCTTCATGGGATTTTCTCCTTTTTCCTCCGTGGAGCCTGGTCGAGGCTCCCGCACTTTGGTCCGATTTCCAGGGTTGAATCCGCGAACCGCGAGCGGGTGGAAAGCATAACACAGATGGCGTGGTATTGGTTGCCGTCAACGGCAAAAAGGCGGAGCAGCGCTGCTCCGCCTTTTTGCGCTATCCCGAAGCAGGACCAGACACCGCCTCGTCCTGCTTTGGCGGCAGGCCATCACTTGGTGATCTTGACGGACTCGGCAATTTTTTTCTTGCCGCTCATGTCCCATGAGACGCGGACCTTTTCACCGACCTGCAGGCCAGGATCCTTGAAGGTCTTGGGAAGCGTGAAAGACGATCCGTCATCGAGGACCAGGCTCATGGCCGTTGCGTCAAAGGTCTTGATCGTTCCGGTGGTGTGCTTGACGGCGGCGAACGCCACCGAACCGGAAGCGAGAAGGGCAGCGGCGGCTGCCGAAACAATGATCTTGCGCATTGCGAAGTACTCCTGGAGAGGCGGGCATCGTTTTTTGACGAAGATGTCCCGCATCGTCTGGGCCGTCCGGTCGCGTCGGGTCGCGGCCCGCTCTTAGGCGAACCGCCGGCGCTTCCCGACCCGGCGCCACAAATAGACCAGTCTTTTCAAGAGCCTATTAGACGAAAAAGAAATTTTTCGACGCACCGCGTGCCACATTCCATGCCCATTTCGAACGAATGGGACATCAATGCGGCTCACGCCGCGCTCACCATTTTGTTACGGCCAGCGAACCTCAGGGGCAGGCTGGAGAGGATAGCCGCGACATTGCCGCCAGTCTTCAGTCCGAAGATGGTGCCGCGATCGTGAAGCAGATTGAATTCGACATAGCGGCCGCGGCGGATGAGCTGTTCGTCGCGATCGCCGTCGGTCCAGTTCTCGTTGAAGTTGGCGCGCACGAGATGGCCGTAAACGACGAGAAAAGAGCGGCCGACATCCTGGACGAAGTTGAAATCGGCATTCCAGCCGCCTCTGTCCTCGCCTGAATGCAGCCAGTCGAAGAAGATGCCGCCGGTGCCGCGCGGCTCGTTGCGATGCGGCAAATAGAAGTACTCGTCGCACCAGGCCTTGAATTTCGGGTAGTCGGCCACCGCGACGTTCTTCTCGCAAGCGAATTGCATGGCGCGGTGGAAAGCGACCGTGTCGGGGTCGTCCTGGGTGCGGCGGCTGTCGAGCACCGGCGTCAAATCGGCGCCGCCGCCGAACCATTGGCTAGATGTGACCACCATGCGCGTGTTCATGTGCACGGCCGGAACGTTGGGGTTCCAGGGATGCGCGATCAGCGAAATGCCGGATGCCCAGAAGCGCGGATCTTCCTCGGCGCCGGGCATCTGCTTTCTGAATTCGGGCGAGAACTCGCCGTAGACGGTCGAGGTGTGGACGCCGACCTTCTCGAAGACGCGCCCGTGCATCATCGACATGGTGCCGCCGCCGCCGCGGCCCTCGTCGCGTTCCCACGGCGTCTTTTCGAAACGACCCGGAGACCATGAGGCCAGCGGCCCGCCAAGATCCTGCTCGATCTGCTCGAAGGTGGTACAGATGCGTTCGCGCAGCGCCTCGAACCATAGGCGCGCCTTCATCTTCTTCTGTTCGATGTCGGCGGGCAGGCCTGCCGGTATTTCAGGTCGTTCCAAGTGCCGTCTCCGGTTGGGGCGGCGAGTCCTACAAATGACTCGTCTTTTGCCGGCGCGATCCCTAATCTCTTAGGGGACAGGGTCAAGTGTCATTACGGTGCAAGGAGTTGTTTCGTGCGCACCCCGGCAAGACCGCCGCTGGATGGCCTGAAGAAAAGGCTCGACCAAAGCCGGGCCGAACACGCGCGCATGCCGCGCGATGGTTTCCTGCGCGAGACCTTCGTGCTGCCGCGCTCCGATGCGCGGCTCAAGGCCAAGGAATGGTTCGAGCGCTTTCCCAAGCAGGCCTACTGGACCGAGATCGAAAGCTGGTTCGAGCGGCCGGGCGACCTCATCGAGTTCACCATCAGGCGGTTGCCGGCGGCGGATTGAAGCGTGGCGTGCCTCCCGACAAGGGCTCAGCCAGCAACCAGCCTTCTCGCCCCCGTGCCTTCCCTCGCCAGCCGGTCGCCCTTGTTGCGCAGCGGGCATTTGTCGATCGACATGCAGCCGCAGCCGATGCAGTCGGTCAGCCCGTCGCGCAGTTTCTTCAACTGGGCGATCTTGTGATCGAGGCCGTCGCGCCAGGCGGTCGACAGCAGGTTCCAGTCATCGCGTGTCGGCGTGCGACCCTCGGGCAGCGATGCCAGGGCCGTGCCGATTTCGGCCAAAGAGATGCCGACCTCCTGCGCCACCTTGATGATCGCCACGCGCCGCAGCACGTCGCGGCCGTAGCGGCGCTGGTTGCCCGACGTGCGGTGGCTGCGGATCAGGCCGCGGGCCTCATAGAAATGCAGCGCCGACACCGCCACCCCGCTGCGCATGGCCACCTGGCCGACCGTCAATTCCGTTACAGGCGCCATGTCTGATTTTCCGCCCCGATTTTTCTGCTTGACCTCAAGTTAAGTTGAGCTTGTAGCGAAGAAACCCTGGATGTGCAAACGAAGGAGAAGGCGATGTGCGCCTGGGTCAAGATGACGGGAGACGGAGTGCCGCTAGGTCTTGACGCAATTCCCCAGGGAAAGCGCTACGCGCATTTCCCGGGAAAACCGCTTCACACTTTTCCTGGAATTGCTTTAGCCGAGTTGCCGGATGGCTTCGCCCGCCACCATGGCGACGGACAGCGCGACGTTGATGCTGCGCGCCGCGCCCTGCATGGGGATGGTCAGCCGCGCATCCGCCGCCTGATGGACAGGATCTGGAACGCCTGCGGATTCGCGGCCGAACAGAAGGATGTCGCCATCGCCGAAGGTGAAGCTGGTGTAAGCGGTCGTGGCTTTGGTGGACAGCAGCACCAGCCGGCGCGCGCCAGTTTTGCGCCAGTCCTCGAAGGCGTGCCAGTCGACATGCCGGGTCAGGGCAGCCATTTCGAGGTAATCCATGCCGGCTCGCTTGAGCGCTTTGTCGGAGAGCGGAAAGCCGGCCGGTTCGATGATGTCGACGCCGAGCCCGAGGCACGCGGCGAAGCGCAGGATTGTCCCGGTGTTGCCGGCGATATCCGGCTGGTAGAGCGCGATGCGGAGACAACAGTTCACTTCCGCGTCCTTCTAATAAGTGGCAGATCGGCCACAGCGGGCGCGCGGTTTTGGAAATTGCTGGACCTGCGGGTGGCCATTTTCTGCGAAGTCGGGTATGTCAGCTCCATTGTCAACCCGAACCGATGGAGGGGTAATTCATGATGACCATGCACATCCAGCGCCCCTCTCGTGGGCTTACCTGCCTGCTGGCGGTTTCGGTACGACAATTCTCCTGACTCTCTAAGACTTGATCGCACCGATTCCCGCCGAAACGTTTTTTCGGCTCTCGAAGGAATCCTGCGATGTTTTTCAAAAAGTCAAAAGGGCTGAACGCCCCACCTGAACCCGTCCGGACCGATGCTTATCGTGTCTCGACCGGCGCAATGCGTGCCTCCGGCCGAATGCCGGCGGACGATATTGCTTCGCCTTTTTATCTCTATTTTCACACGGAGGACGGACCGATGTTCGATCCCTACAGAATACCGGGCTCAAGGAGCCTGCATATCCACCGACTGCCGACCTGGGCGCTGCTGATCGGCGACACCTATTCGTCGGCCGTTCACGCCGAAGTCCGCCGCCGGCCGCATCGCGGCATGCTGCCGGACGTCGATTTCTCGCGCGCGGTTCCCGACCCCAGCCGGCCGTCGCTGGTGCGCCGGATCGTCCGTTTGATCCGACCCAGCGCGAAAATCCGGATCGTGAACAGTGCGCCGTCAGGATCGTCAGGCGCGCCTGTCGGCGAAAAGCCCGCGAGCCCCTATATTGCGCGAAGCAGGGCCGACGGTCCGGATGATTCCGGACCGTCGGCCGTCGACGCCGTGGGTTCCGGAGACTTCGTACGCTCCCGTGCCGCATAAGCGGAAAACAGATTTGTGAGCATGACCTATGTTGTTGTTTAGCTGGTTTGAAAGACGGCTCGATCCATTCCCCGCGGCGGAACCGGTCGAGCCGCCCAGGACGCTTGTTGCCTTCTGCGTGCATTATACGCGCGGCGCGTGGCCCTATATCCTTCTCGACGCGGTGCTGGTGACGGCCATCGCGATCGCGGAAGTGTGGATGTTCGGCTTCCTCGGCCGCATCGTCGACTGGCTGTCGGGGCAGAATCGCGAAACCTTCCTGCAGACGGAAGCCTGGAAGCTCGCCGGCATGGCGTTCATCGTGCTGTTTGCGCTGCCGGGCACGGTATGGCTGCATTCGCTGCTCAACCAGCAGACGCTGATGGGCAACTATCCCATGCGCATCCGCTGGCAGGTGCACCGCTATTTGCTCAAGCAGTCGATGAGCTTCTATCAGGACGAGTTCGCCGGCCGCATCGCCACCAAGCTGATGCAGACGGCGCTTGCCGTGCGCGAATGCGTCATCAAGCTGATCGATGTCCTGAACTACGTCATCGTCTATTTCCTTGGCATGCTGGTCATCGTCGGCTCGGCCGACTGGCGGCTGGCCGCGCCGCTCGGCGTCTGGCTGGTCGGCTACATCCTGTTGCTGCGCTATTTCATCCCGAAGCTGGGCAAGGTCGGCGAGGAGCAGGCCAATGCGCGCTCGACCATGACCGGCCGCGTTGTCGACAGCTACTCCAACATCCAGACGGTCAAGCTGTTCAGCCACGCACGCCGCGAAGCGTCGTTTGCGCGGGAAGGCATGGCCGGCTTCCTGCAGACAGTCTACCGGTCGATGCGGCTGGTGACGGTGCTTTTCGGCCTGCTCTACATCATGAATTCGCTGCTGCTGTTTTCGGTCACGGCGATGGCGCTGTGGCTGTGGCTCGGCCAGTCGGTGACGATCGGCGCGGTCGCGGTGGTCATCGGGCTGGTGCTCAGGCTGTGGGGCATGTCGCAATGGATCATGTGGGAAATGTCGGGCCTGTTCGAGAATATCGGCACGGTGCAGGACGGCATCGCCTCGATCTCGTTGCCACGCCTGGTCGAGGACAAGCCGGCGCGAAGGACATCGCCGTTTCCAGGGGTGAGATACGCTTCGAGGACATCCGCTTCCACTATGGCAAGCAGAAGGGGGTGATAGAGAACCTGTCGCTGGCGGTGAAGCCGGGCGAGAAGGTCGGCATCGTCGGCCGCTCCGGCGCCGGCAAATCGACGCTGGTCAACCTCCTGCTGCGTTTCTACGACCTGGAGAGCGGAAAGATCCTGATCGACGGCCAGGAAATCGCCGATGTGACACAGGATTCGCTGCGCGCCCAGATCGGCATGGTCACGCAGGATACCTCGCTGCTGCATCGTTCGGTGCGCGAGAACATCCTCTATGGCCGGCCCGATGCTTCAGAAGAACTGCTTGTCGAGGCAGCGGGGCGCGCCGAGGCGCTGGACTTCGTATCAGGGCTTTCGGACGCCAAGGACCGTAAGGGCTTCGATGCCCATGTCGGTGATCGCGGCGTCAAATTGTCCGGCGGCCAACGGCAACGCATCGCCATTGCTCGCGTTATGTTGAAGGATGCACCCATACTTATCCTTGACGAAGCGACCTCGGCGCTTGATTCCGAAGCCGAGGCGGCGATCCAGGAGAATCTCTACAAGCTCATGCAAGGCAAGACCGTCATCGCCATCGCGCACCGACTGTCGACCATCGCCGCGATGGACAGGCTGGTGGTGATGGACAAGGGCCGTGTCATCGAGGAAGGTTCGCACGAAGAACTCGTCGCCAAGGGCGGGCTCTACGCGCAGCTCTGGCAGCGCCAGTCGGGCGGGTTCCTGCTCGACGAAGGCCCAGCCGCCGCCGCCAATGACGCACTTGCAAAGGGGCAAGCCGCAGAATGATGGCCGCCGCATGATGACAGCCGTCTATCGCTGGTTCGAGAACTGGGTCTATCCGTTCAGGGAGCCGGCGAATCTTCGGCCACCGACCAGCGTCGGCGGCTTTCTCTGGCACTATGTCGGCCAGGCGAAGTTCGCCTTCTTCGCCATGCTGGTCATCGGCGGCATCGCGCCGCTGGTCGAGGCCGGCCTGTTCTACTTCGTCGGGCGGCTGGTCGATATTCTCGACCAGCTTCCCGCCGAGCGCAGCTGGCACGCTTTGTGGAACGCCGCAGGCTCTGAACTGGTGTTCATGATTGCGGTGGTGCTGGTCATCCGCACCATCGTCGTCGGCCTTTCGGCGCTGGTCGACGAACAGACGATCACGCCCGGCTTCTACAATCTGGTGCGCTGGCAGGCGCACCGGCATGTGTCGCGCCAGTCCTACGCCTTCTTCCAGAACGATTTCGCCGGCCGCATCGCCACCAAGGTGTGGCAGGCCGGGCAAGCGACCGGCGACCTGATGGAAAGCTTCATCGAGGTCGTCTGGTTCATGGTCGTCTACACGGTGACGACGCTGGCGCTGGTCGCCGGACTGGATCTCAGGCTGGCGGTGCTGGTGGTGATCTGGATTTCCGCCTTCGGCTGGCTGGCCAAGCTCTATCTGCCGGCAATCCGCAAGCATGCCGAGGAAACCGCCGAGGCCGGCTCGATGATCACCGGCCGCATCGTCGATTCCTATTCCAACGTACAGACGCTGAAACTGTTTTCGGCCGACGGCGACGATCGCTACATCAAGAACGGCTTCGACATCTATCTCGACGCGCTGCGTCCGTTTACCCGTCGGCTGACCGGCGTGCGCATGGCGCTGACGACGCTGTCGGGCATCATGATCACGGCGATCGGCTGTTTTGCCGTCTATCTCTGGGTCGAGGGCTCGATCACCGTCGGCGCGGTCGCTTTCACCCTGTCGCTGGTGCTGCGGCTCAACATGCTGCTCGGCCGGCTGATGATGCAGCTCAACAGCATCTTGCGAAACCTCGGCGTGCTGGAAAATTCCAAGGCGCTGATCTCGCAGCCGCTCGGCCTCACCGATGCGCCCGACGCAAAGGAGCTCGTGGTGGCAGGCGGGCGTATCGAGGTGAAGAACGTCGAGTTCCACTACGGCAAAGGATTCGGCGTGCTGAACGGCATTGACCTCGTCGTGCGGCCGGGCGAGAAGGTCGGACTGGTCGGACCGTCGGGCGCAGGCAAGACGACCCTCGCCAATCTGATCCTGCGCCTCTACGACCTCGAGAGCGGGTCGATCACCATCGACGGCCAGGATGTCGACAAAGTTACGCAGAATTCGCTGCGCGCCAATATCGGCGTCGTCAGCCAGGACACGGCCCTGTTCCATCGTTCGCTGCGCGACAACATCAAGCTCGGCATGCCTGACGCGACCAATGCCGAAGTGATCGCGGCGGCGAAAAAGGCCGAGGCGCACGAGTTCATCCTGACCTTGCGCGACAACAGGGACCGCGCCGGCTACGAGGCTTTTGTCGGCGAGCGCGGCGTCAAACTGTCGGGCGGCCAGCGCCAGCGCGTGGCGATCGCCCGCGTCTTCCTCAAGGACGCGCCGATCCTGATCCTCGACGAAGCGACCTCGGCACTCGATTCCGATATCGAGGCGGCGATCCAGGAGAATCTGACGCGGCTGATGGAAAACAAGACGGTCATCGCCATCGCCCACCGTCTGTCGACGATCGCAGCACTCGACCGGCTGGTGGTGCTCGACGGTGGCCGCATCGTCGAGCAAGGCACGCATGACCAACTGGTGGCGCTCGACGGGCTTTACGCGCGGCTGTGGAAGCGGCAGTCCGGCGGTTTTCTCTACCACGAGGACAGCGTGCTCGGAGAGACACGCCCGGCGGAGTAGCTCCATGGGCGGGTCGCCAAGTGTCAGCCCGGAGGTCGGCTATGTGCTCAAGCGGCTCCGGCCAACCATTTCGGCCTTCGACGCGCTGAAGGAGGAGAGCCGGCTGGAAGGCTACTGGATGCTAGTGCGCCTGGCGGATGGCTGGGCAAGCGGCCGCAACAAGTTCCTGAAGCGCGGCGAGGCGCTGTACGGAGCCTGGCATGGAAGGGAACTCGCCGGCGTGTGCGGGCTGAACATCGATCCTTATTTCGAGGGCAGGGACCACGGCCGGGTCCGGCACCTGTTCGTCAGTGCGCGTCACCGTCGCACCGGCCTTGGCCGGATGCTGGTCGGGACCGTTATCGACAGGACCCGTCACCATTTCGCCGTGCTGAACACCCGCGCGCCGCAAGAAGCCTTCGGTTTCTATGAACGGCTTGGCTTTCAGCGCGTGGAAGGCGAAGAGTTTGTCACACACCGCATGATTTTCGGGAAAGGGGGCTGACATGTCCTTGCGTCCGCCATCTCATCTTGCCGGCGCTGCCGCTGCCGAAGCCGCCTTCGACGCGCTCGGCCATGAAATATTGGCGGAGAAGGCGGCCGCGCTCGGCCGTGCCGGCCAACGGGTCGAGGAAACGCTGGCCAGGCTGCGCGACAATGCCGACGAGCAACTGCGCCCCCGGCTGCTCAAGGATGCCGCCGAGGCGGTGCATGGCTATTTCATCCAGCGCGAGCTGTGCGGGTTGCGCAAGCACGATGCCGTCATTCGCGAATACAGCATCCCAAAGGCGGTGCTGGCCAGGCTCGGAGCGAAATAGGGATCACTCCAGCCATTCGGTAATGAAGCTGCCGTTCTCGTGGATGTCGGTCGTCTCCAGCGGGCCGGGCCGAGATTGGTGAATTTGTGCGGCGTGTGGGGCGGCACGATGACAATCTGGCCGGCCGAGGCCTCGAGCTCCTTGTCGCCGACGGTGAACAGGCCGGTGCCCTGACGGATGATGAAGATCTCCGCGTAGGGATGCGTGTGCAGCCGCGGGCCGCCGCCGACATCAGGCAGGTAGTTAAAGATCAGGCAGGAGTTGGAGCCGTAGGCGCCGCATTGCAACTCGCCCTTCCAAAGGTCGGAGCCAACAGCCCAGGTGTCGCGGTCTATGATGTGTGCCATGGCTATCTAGCCCTTCGCGGGTATCCAGGGATTGAAAAGCTTCACCCTGGTGCCCTCAAAATCCTTGGTATTGCGTGTCACGACCGTCAAATTATTGACGAGCGCGGTGGCGGCAATGAGGGCATCACGCTCCGGCTTCGGATCGGGAACGTGGAGGTTTGCGCAACGCACGACAACGGCCGTGTCTATGCTCAGTATCCGGTCGTCAAACTGTGGAATCAGTATCTGATCCAGCCACTCACGGTACATGGCGGCCTGGCGGGGATCCTTCTTCGACAAGAGCAACGTTCCGATTTCGAGTTCCAGGATCGAAATGACCGACATGAAAAAGCTGGCGATGTCGTGAGTCTCTGACCAGGCTAAAACGTTGCGATCGGTCTTGTCCCGACGACGCAGATTCGAAACGACATTGGTGTCGAGAATGAACATCAGTCGAGTTCGGGAACCTTGAAAAACGGCCCTTCCAGGCGAGGTGGTTCCCAATCGAAATCTGCTTCGGGGCGATCGTCGGCGATCGCGTCCGCGAGGCTTCTCGGCTTCTTCTCCAAACGCTGATATTCCTCCATAGACATCAGTACATGGGAAGGCTTGCCGCGGTCGGTGATGATAACCGGTCCGTTCCTGGCAGCCCGCTTGGCAAGCGCCGTGTCCTGGTTGAATTCACGGCTCGACATGATGGTGACCGTCTTCGTCGAGATGTTCATTTCAGCACCTCCATTCGGGAGATGTAGACATATTGCTACATTCAGCCAAGCACGTCAAATTCATCGCTGTGCGGAACACCCGCGACAATCTGCCCTTGTGCCTTCACCCGTCTGGACAAAAACGGGCTTCACGCATAAACCGAAGTCCAAATGCCGGAGGAATTCGCAAGCCTGTTCGCCATGCGCTGTCGGGTTGGCGTAATTGAGCGGGGAACAAGGCTCAGCCACCGGCACGGAAGAGGCGAAAGGATCAGGCACCCGTGAGCGCAACCGACATCCAGGATCCCAACCGTCGTGATTTTCTCTACGTCGCCACCGGCATGGCCGCAGTGGTCGGCGCGGGGGCCTTCGCGTGGCCGTTCATCGACCAGATGCGCCCCGACGCCTCGACGCTGGCGCTCGCCTCGGTCGAAGTCGACGTCGCCTCGCTGACACCGGGCATGTCGCTGATCGTCAAGTGGCGCGGTAAGCCGGTCGTGGTGCGCAACCGCACCGAACAGGAAATGAAGGACGGCGAAGCGGTCAAGCTGGGCGACCTCAAGGATCCGATCGCCCGCAACGCCAACCTGCCGGCCGATGCGCCGGCGACCGACGCCAACCGCACCACGCCCGGTAAGGAAGCCTGGATGGTGATGGTTCAGGTCTGCACCCATCTCGGCTGCATTCCGCTTGGCCAGGAAGGCGATTTCGGCGGCTGGTTCTGCCCATGCCATGGCTCGGTATACGACACGGCCGGACGCATCCGCAAAGGCCCGGCGCCTGAGAACATGGCAGTGCCGGTATTCAAGTTCATTTCCGATACCAAGATCCTTATCGGTTGAGGCAGGGGACATTTCGATGAGCGAGGGACACTCGACCTATACGCCCAAAACCGGTCTCGGACGCTGGTTCGACGCCCGCATGCCGCTGCCGCGGCTGGTCTATGACAGCTTCATCGCCTATCCGGTGCCGCGCAACCTCAACTATGCGTGGACCTTCGGCGGCATCCTGGCAATCATGCTGGTGGCGCAGATCCTGACCGGCATCGTGCTGGCCATGCACTACACGGCCGACACCAATCTCGCCTTCGGCTCGGTCGAGAAGATCATGCGCGACGTGAATTCGGGCTGGCTGTTGCGCTACATGCATTCGAACGGCGCCTCGTTCTTTTTCGTCGCCGTCTACATCCACATCTTCCGTGGCCTCTATTACGGTTCCTACAAGGCGCCGCGCGAGCTGCTGTGGATCCTCGGCTGCATCATCTACCTGCTGATGATGGCGACCGGATTCATGGGCTACGTGCTGCCATGGGGGCAGATGAGCTTCTGGGGCGCCACCGTCATCACCGGCTTCTTCAGTGCCATTCCGCTGGTCGGCGACTGGATCCAGCAGCTGCTGCTCGGCGGCTTCGCCGTCGACAATCCGACGCTGAACCGCTTCTTTGCCCTGCATTACCTGCTGCCGTTCATGATTGCCGGCGTTGTCGTGCTGCATATCTGGGCGCTGCATGTCGTCGGTCAGTCGAACCCGACCGGCATCGAGATCAAGTCGAAGACTGACACCGTCGCCTTCACCCCCTACGCGACCATCAAGGACGCGTTCGGCATGATCGTGTTCCTGTTCTTCTTTGCTTATTTCGTCTTCTACCTGCCGAATTATCTCGGCCATCCCGACAATTACATCGTCGCCAACCCGCTGAAGACGCCGGCCCACATCGTGCCCGAATGGTACTTCCTGCCGTTCTACGCCATCCTGCGCGCCATCACCTTCAATGTCGGGCCGATCAACTCCAAGCTCGGCGGCGTGCTGTGCATGTTCGGCGCCATCGTCATGCTGTTCCTGGTGCCGTGGCTCGACACTTCGAAGGTGCGCTCGGCGGTCTACCGGCCCTGGTACAAGCTGTTCTTCTGGCTGTTCGTGGCCGATGCCATCCTGCTTGGCTGGCTGGGCTCGCAGCCGGCCGAAGGCAGCTATGTGTTCATGGCGCAGATGGCGACACTGGTCTACTTCGCCTTCTTCCTGGTCGCGCTGCCGGTGCTCGGCCTGATCGAGACGCCGCGACGGCTGCCCAACTCGATCACCGAGGCGGTGCTCGAGAAGAACAAGGGCGGGGGCGGACATCCGGCAGGCGCCACGGCCGCGCCAGAGACCAAGGGCTGAGCATGATCCCGAAAAGTGGGAACCGGTTTTCGGACAAGATCATGCTCAAACAGGAAGACAGAGCGGTAGAGAATCTAAGGGGATTTGGCATGAAAAAGATTCTCACCTCGCTGGCGCTGGTCGGCCTCGTGGCCGTCGGCATCGGGTCGGCGGGCACTTGGGCGATCGCCGCCGAAGAGGCGCACAACGCCGCCGCGCCGACGCATTTCCCGATCCACGAGCCGAAGGAAATGAGCTGGAACTTCACTGGCCCGTTCGGCACCTATGACAAGGCGCAGCTGCAGCGCGGCCTCAAGGTCTACAAGGAAGTCTGCGCGGCCTGCCATTCGATGAACCTGGTGGCGTTCCGCACGCTGTCGGACCTCGGCTATTCCGATGCGCAGATCAAGACGCTGTCGGCCGAGTACACCATCCATGACGGCCCCAACGATGCCGGCGACATGTTCGACCGTCCCGGCAAGCCGTCCGACCATTTCCCGGCACCGTTCGCCAACGAGGAAGCAGCCGCTGCCTCCAATGGTGGCGCTGCACCGCCCGACATGTCGCTGCTGGCCAAGGCGCGCGGTATCGAGCGCGGCTTTCCGCAATTCGTCTTCGACATCTTCACCCAGTATGACGCGGGCGGCCCCGACTACATCCACTCGCTGCTGACCGGCTACGACGAGACACCGCCTGCCGGCATGGTCATCCCGGAAGGCACCCACTACAACCCGTACTTCATGTCTGGCGTGTCGCTGAAAATGCCCAAGCCGCTGTCCGACGGCCAGGTGACCTATGATGACGGCGCGCCGCAGACCGTCGACCAGTATTCTCGCGACGTCTCCGCCTTCCTGATGTGGGCGGCTGAACCGCATATGGAAGACCGCAAGAAGACGGGCTTCCGCGTGCTGGTGTTCCTGCTTTTGTTCGGCGCGCTGGTCTATCTCACCAAGCGCAAGGTGTGGGAAGGCGTGGCCCACTAAACCGGGCCGAGCCAAAGGATTACAAAAGGGCGCTTAGAAGCGCCCTTTTTGCTGAGGCGGGCTGGGATTTCAGCCCGGTTGTCAGGTGCAGTCTTGTCGAACAAGCCCGTTGGCAGGGAGACATCTGATTGATATTCGACGCAGGAAACGGCGGCGAAGGGCTCGCTCCGAAATGGCATTTGGAACTCGATGATGCGGCTCAGCGACTGTCACAACTTTTCCGATTTCCGCCGCATGGCGCAGCAGCGGCTGCCGGGGCCGATCTTCAATTACATCGACGGCGGGGCGGACGATGAGGTCACCTATCGCCGCAACACCGAAAGCTTCGAGACCTGCGACCTGGTTCCCAACGTGCTGCGCGGGGTGAGCGAGGTCGACATGTCGGTGACGGTCATGGGCCAGAAGCTGGCAATGCCGTTCTATTGCTCGCCGACCGCCTTGCAGCGCCTGTTCCATCATCAGGACGAGCGCGCGGTCGCCAAGGCCGCCGCCAAATATGGCACCATGTTCGGCGTCTCCTCGCTTGGCACCGTCAGCCTCGAGGAAGCGCGCAAGATCAGCAGCAGCCCGCAGGTCTACCAATTCTATTTCCACCGGGATCGCGGCCTCAACCGGGCGATGATGCAGCGGGCAAAGGCGGTTGGCGTGGAGGTGATGATGCTGACCGTCGACAGCATCACCGGGGGAAACCGCGAGCGCGACAAACGCACCGGCTTTGCCATTCCCTTCAAGCTCAACCTGGCCGGAATGGCGCAGTTCGCGCTCAAGCCGGCCTGGGCGATCAACTATTTCACCCATGAAGGGTTCAAGCTGCCGCAGCTCGACGAGCACGTCGACATGGGCGGCGGCACGATGTCGATCAGCCGCTACTTCACCGAGATGCTCGACCCGTCGATGACGTGGGACGACGTCGCCGAGATGGTCAAGCTGTGGTCGGGTCCGTTCTGCCTCAAGGGTGTCATGTCGGTGGAGGATGCCAGACGCGCCGTCGACATCGGCTGCAGCGGCATTGTGCTGTCGAACCATGGCGGCCGGCAGCTGGATGGTTCGCGGGCGGCGTTCGACCAGCTTGCCGAGATCGTCGATGCGGTCGGCGACAGGATAGACGTCATCATGGATGGCGGCGTGCAGCGCGGTACGCATGTGCTGAAGGCACTGTCGCTCGGCGCCAAGGCCGTCGGCGTCGGCCGCTATTATTTGTTCCCGCTCGCGGCGGCCGGCCAGCCCGGCGTCGAACGGGCGCTTGAGCAGATGCGGGTCGAGATCGAACGTGGCATGAAGCTGATGGGCTGCAGTTCGATCGAACAATTGTCGCGCAACAACCTCCGATTCAGGTAATCTCGAACCATGAAATCCTCGCTCGAAGACACGTTGCTTGCCGCGATCCGCACCATTCCGGACTATCCCAAACCCGGCATCCTGTTTCGCGACATCACCACGCTGCTCGGCAATGCGCGCGCCTTCCGCCGCGCCATCGACGAGCTTGTGCATCCTTATGCCGGCCAGAAGATCGACAAGATCGCCGGCATCGAGGCGCGCGGTTTCATCCTTGGCGGCGCCGTTGCCCATCAGCTCTCGGCCGGTTTCGTACCGATCCGCAAGAAGGGCAAGCTGCCTTTCGAGACGGTGCGTGTCGCCTACAGCCTGGAATACGGGCTGGATGAGATGGAGATGCACAAGGACGGCGTTTCGCCCGGCGAGAAAGTGATCCTGGTTGACGATTTGATCGCCACCGGCGGCACCGCGGAAGCCGCGGTCAAGCTGTTGCGCCAGATCGGCGCCGACATCCTCGCCGCCTGCTTCGTCATCGACCTGCCGGACCTCGGCGGCCGCGCCAGGCTGGAGGCGCTTGGCGTGCCGGTCAGGACGCTGATTGGGTTTGAGGGGCATTGAGACCGGTTTGCCGAGGGCAAATTGAAAGGTCCAGTGGACCTTTCAAAGGGCTCCAACGTCCGGAGCGATAGCGAAGGGCCGGGAAGGCAACGCGAGACACCAGCGCTGGCGCCGCCCCTCATCCGCCCTTCGGGCACCTTCTCCCCGTAAACGGCATATGCGCTAAGATAGGTGTTGCAGTGGGGAATCGGTTGTGATTCTACGCTGCGATGACTCACGAATCGCTTGTAGATGACGGCTGGGCCGAGACGATTGAGCTCCTCGGCGGTGAAGAGTTGATTGCAGGGAGTGCCCGCGAGACGAAGGCGTTTCTGCGGCCGCGGGGCGTCAGGTCGGCTACTGATCTGTTGCGCCTGACACTGGCTTACTGCCTTGGCAAGGTGGGCATGCGGGGCGTCGTGGCCTGGGCGGCGGCAAGCGGGATCGCCGACATCTCGGACGTGGCGTTGCTCGGCCGGCTGCGCAATGCAGGGCCGTGGCTGCAGCAGTTGATCGGGCACCTTTTGAAGCGCGAGGAGGAAGGCTTGCCTAAGGGCCGGCTGATCCGCATCCTCGATGCGACATCGGTTGCCAAGGCGGGTGTGCATGAGAAGAAGAACAATGGCCTTTGGCGTATGCACTGCGCCTTCGATCTTGAGCGCGAGCAGTTCGATTTCCTCGAGATCACCGACCAGAGCGAGGCCGAGCTGATCGACCGCGTGCCGGTGGTGCCGGGCGAGATCCGCATCGGCGACCGCGCCTATCTGCAGGCCGAGCGGATCGCAAAGGTCATGGCGCAAGACGGCGACGTTGTCGTGCGCGCGCCGTGGAAGAATGTGCGATGGCTCGACGCCAACGGCAAGGCGTTCGATCTCATCGGCCACCTGAAGAGCTGCCGGGAGGAGGTCATCGAAACGCCTGTCTGGCTGGGCCTCAAGAAGGGCGAGCCCCTGAAGATGCGCCTGATCGCCTTGCGCAAATCCGAGGCTGCGACACAAGAAGCGCGGCGCAAAATCAACAAGGAAGCCAAGGCCAAGGGCAAGCAGGTTCAACCGGAGACGCTGATTGCCGCCGGCTTTGTCATCCTTGTGACCTCGCTTGACCAGGAGGAGTTTCCCTCCGGCACAGTTCTCAAGCTCTATCGCATGCGCTGGCGCATCGAGCTCGCCTTCAAGCGTCTGAAGAGCCTGATCGGACTGCGCGCGCCTCCAGCCAAAGACCCAAGGATCGCAAAGCCTTGGATTCTTGCCCACTTCCTCATCGCGCTTGTGACCGAACCCCTTTCGCAGGAGTTGGGTGTCTCTCCCCTTGAGCGACGGGCGCCCGCTGCTGTGGCGCGCCACCCGCCAGATCGTCGCCTCTCTGATCGCAGCGATCTTTGCTCAACCTCCCTTGGCAGCCCTGCGCCAAAATCTCCATGCCTTGCGACATCGATGGCGTGAGCCACCACGAAAGCGCAAATTTCAGTCCATGCCGAAGCTATCTTAGCGCATATGCCGTAAACGGGGCGAAGGAAGAACCTACTCAGCCTTCACCAGCACGGCGCTCTCGAACTCCAGCACCTTGTCGCCGGTCGGATCGGAAGCCTCGCATCGCAGCGCCAGCAGCCGCCAGCCGGGGCGTGAGGCGATCGGGCGGTGGGACAGTGCGGTGCGTGTGAAGGTGATGGTTTGCCCGGCATAGACCGGCTTCAGCCATTTCAGGTTCTTGAAGCCGGGCGAGGGGCCGAATTCCGGCACCGGGCCGGGGCCGCTCCATGCAGCGACCTCGGCGTCCATGCGGTTTTCGAGATTGAGTTTCATCCAGGTCGCCGCGGTGTGCCAGCCGGATGCGCAGAGCCCTCCAAGCACGCTTTTCTTCGCGGCTTCCTCGTCGATATGGAAGATCTGCGGGTCGTATTTGCGGGCGAAGGCCTTGATCGCCTCGGGCTCGAATGTGTGCGAGCCAAGCGCCACGGTGGTGCCGATGCGGAAGAACTCGTCCAGTGTCATGCAGGGATCCCCGCGGCATCGCGCGTGAGGAACATGACGGAATTCTCGAGCTCGAAGACGCTCTCGCCACGCTGGTTGAACAGTTCGCTGCGCATGGTCACGAAGCCGAGTTGCGGCTTCGATTTCGACAGGCGCTTGGCAACAACCACCAGGGTGCCGGTGAGTTGGTCGCCGGCCAGGACCGGCTTCTTCCATTTGACCTGATCGACGCCGGGCGCGCCCTGGCAGGTCGAGTCCAGCAGGAAGGCATCGCACAGCATGCGCATGAACATGGCGCAGGTGTGCCAGCCCGAGGCCGCCAGCCCGCCAAGGATGCTGGCCTTGCCGGCCTCTTCGTCGAGATGCATCGACTGCGGGTCGAATTCTCCGGCGAATTCGACGATCTCGGCGGCGCTGACCACCTTCGAGCCAAGATCGAGCGACGCGCCCTCGACGAAATCCTCATAGGCCCAGCTTTTTGGTTTTGCAGTCATGGTCTGAAATCCGGCTCACGAACCTGCGATCCCTCAGGATCGAGGGTTTCCGGATGCAGGCCGCAGCGCATTTGGTCAAGAGATTTCTATAGCGCCACGTCGTGGCTGCATGGCCTTTGGCGGGCGGATCAGAGCCAGCCGCGGCGGCGGAAATACCAGAAGGGCAGGATCGCCGACAGCACCATCATGGCAATGGCGAAGGGATAGCCCAGCTCCCATTTGAGCTCGGGGATGACGTCGAAGTTCATGCCGTAGATCGAGGCAACCAACGTCGGCGGCAGGAAGATGACGGCGGCGACCGAGAAGATCTTGATAATGGCGTTCTGCTCGATCGAGATCATGCCAAGCGTCGCGTCGAGCAGGAAGGAGATCTTCTGCGACAGGAAGGTGGCGTGGTCGGCGAGCGACAGCACGTCGCGCGACAGCGTCTTGATGCGCGCCTTGGTGTCCTTGCTCATCTTGGTGCGGGTCGAGGCATGGGCGAAGAAGCCGGCCAGGCGTTGCAGTGAGATCAGGCTGTCGCGGATCGAAGACGCGATATCCTCCTTGCGGCCGATGGCTTTCAGCAGTTCCTGGAAGTCGCGGTTGCGCTTGGAAACCTTGGTCGAGGTTGCCTGGAAGATGTCACGCGAGATCGCCTCGATGTCGCGGCCGGCGCGCTCAAGGATATCGGCGAGACGGTCGACGATCGCCTCCAGCAACCCGATCAGGATCGTGTCGCCGCTGGTGCAGCCGGTCGCCACCTTCTCGGCGCGCTGTGGAAAGGTCTTGAAGGCTTTCGGTTCGTGATAGCGCACGGTGATCAGCCTGGTGCCGGCGAGCACGAAGGTTACCGGCGACATCAGGGGGTCGTCGATCTCGGTCTGGGCGGGCAGGGTGGCGGTCATGAAATAGGCGCCGTCCTCGACATAGAGGCGGCTCGAAATCTCGATCTCCTCCATCTCCTCGCGCGTCGGAATGGCAACGCCGAGCCAGCTCTCGATCGTCGCTTCCTCGTCCTTTGTCGGGTTGAACAGGTCGGCCCAGACGATGGTCTCGCTGGTTGCCAGGAGATCGTCGACAGCGCGCAGGCGATCATTGTCCACGACGAAGGCCTTGATCATCGCCAGATCTCCCTGCCAGATTAAAGGGGTGCGTTCGAATTGACGCGTGGTGTCGGATTGCACGGTTCTTCAGCGTGTGCGCCGACCGTGCGTCTGCCGCTTAGACCTGTGGCATGACAAAATCAAGACAAGTGGCTATCCGCGGATGGCCGCCGGCACACTCGGAAGCACTCGTCGAGAAAACTTCGCCGACAGCTTGCCGGGATGTTTCGGATACCCGCCCCCTTGAGGCATCAGGTGTTGAACTTGAACAGCAGGATGTCGCCGTCCTGGACGACATATTCCTTGCCTTCGTCGCGGGCCTTGCCGGCTTCCTTGGCCGCTACTTCGCCGCCCAGTGTGACGAAGTCGTTGTAGGCGATGGTCTGGGCGCGGATGAAGCCGCGCTCGAAATCGGTGTGGATGACGCCGGCCGCCTGCGGTGCCTTGTCGCCCTTGTGCACGGTCCAGGCGCGCGTCTCCTTCGGCCCGACGGTGAAATAGGTAATGAGGTGCAACAGCTCGTAGCCGGCGCGGATGACCTTGTTCAGGCCAGGCTCATCGAGGCCGAGCGAGGACAGGAATTCCATCTCTTCCTCGTCCGAGAGCTGCGCGACCTCGGCTTCGATCGCGGCCGAGATGACGACGGTGCTGGCGCCTTGCGCCGCAGCCATCTTCTCCACGGCCTTGGTGTGCTCGTTGCCGGTGGCGGCGTCGGCTTCGGTGACGTTGCAGACGTAGAGGACCGGGTGCGAGGTCAAAAGGTTGAGCCCCTGCAGGATGCGCAAATCTTCCGCCGAAATGCCCTTGAGCAGGACGCGGGTCGGCTTGCCTGCTTGCAGCAGTTCGAGCGCTGCCTCCATCATCGGCAGTACGGTGGTGGCTTCCTTGTCCTTGCTGCCGGCACGCTTGCGGAATTGCACGATGCGGCGCTCGAGGCTGTCGAGGTCGGCGAGCATCAGCTCGGTTTCGACCGTCTCGGCATCGGCCACCGGGTCGATGCGGCCCTCGACATGGGTGATGTCGTCATCCTCGAAGCAGCGCAGCACATGCACGATGGCGTCGACCTCGCGGATGTTGGCAAGGAACTGGTTGCCCAGCCCTTCGCCCTTCGAGGCGCCGCGCACCAGACCGGCAATATCGACGAAGGAGATGCGGGTCGGGATGATCTCCTTCGACTTGCCGATTGCCGCGATCTTCTGCAGGCGCGGATCGGGCACCGCCACCTCGCCGGTGTTCGGTTCGATGGTGCAGAACGGATAGTTGGCGGCCTGCGCCGCCGCCGTCCTAGTCAGCGCGTTGAAAAGCGTCGACTTGCCGACGTTGGGCAAGCCAACGATGCCGCATTTGAAACCCATTTTTGTCCGGTCCTATCGGGAAAATAGAAATTTGATCAGGGCTATGGGCGATAGGGGTGATCAACGTCAAGCCCTGTGGCGCCGATCCGGCTCAGTCCTTGCCGCCGAAAAGCTTCTTCAGCATGGCGGCCATCGGCCCGGTCTCGGGGAGCTTGGCGGGCGCCTGTTGCGGGCGGGCCTGGCGGATGTGACTTTGGGCTTTCGGGCTCTGCACTTTTGGCGCCTTGGGAGGCGGTCGGTTGTCATCGCCTGTCGGCACCAGCTTGTCGCGCAAGGCCAGCGTCACGCGGTTCATGAAGGAATTGTCGTCGCCCTTGGCCAGCAATCCGGCGTCGCCGGCGATGGCGTCGAGCAGGACATCCAGCCATTCGCGGTCAGCCTTGGCAAAGTCGCCAAGCACATGGCCATGCACCATTTCCTTGACGCCGGGATGGCCAACACCGATGCGCACGCGGCGATAGGCGTTGCCGACATGCTGGTCGAGCGAGCGAATGCCATTGTGGCCGCCGGAGCCGCCACCGACCTTCACCCGCAGCTTGCCGGCGGCAAGGTCGATCTCGTCATAGAAGACGGTGAGCGCCTCGGGGCGAGCTTGTAGAAGCGCAGTGCTTCGCCGACCGCTTGGCCGGACAGGTTCATGAAGGTCTGCGGTTTGATCAGGACGATCTTTTCGCCGTCGAGCGTGCCTTCAGAAATCAGGCCCTGGAATTTCTTCGACCAGGGCGAAAAGGAATGGCGGCGGGCGATTGCGTCCGCCGCCATGAAACCGACATTGTGTCGATTGTCAGCATATTTCGCGCCCGGATTGCCGAGGCCTGCAAAGACAAGCGCTGTCTTCTCTGGCATCGTCTGCTCCGGGCGGGAAAGAGTTACTTCTCTTCGGCGGCAGGAGCCGCTTCAGTGCAGCCGCTTCAGCCGTCTCTTCCGTCTCCGGCTTCATCGCCGACGAACCGGCAATGGTCGCGATGGTGAAGTCGCGGTCGGAGATCACAGGCTTCACACCAGCCGGCAGCGTAACCGCCGAGATGTGGATCGAGTCGCCAATGTTGGCGCCGGTGAGATCAACGGTGATGAATTCCGGGATCGCATTGGCCGGGCAGTGGAACTCGACTTCGTGGCGCACGATGTTGAGCACGCCGCCGCGCTTGATGCCGGGCGACTTGTCCTCGTTGATGAAGTGGACAGGCACGTCGACATTGACCTGGGTGTCCTTGCCGATGCGCAGGAAGTCGACATGGACAGGGAAATCCTTGACCGGGTCGAGCTGGAAGTCCTTCGGCAGGACCTGGATCTTCTTACCGTCGACATCGATCGTGGCGATCGTGGTCAGAAACCCGCCGCCATGGATCTTGTAGTAGATGTCCTTGTAGGTGAGCGCGATAGCCAGGGAGGCTGCTTGTCACCATAGATTACTGCAGGCACTTTACCGTTGCGGCGAACTGCACGGGCGGACCCCTTACCGACCTGTTCGCGTGCTTCGGCCTTGAGCTCGTAAGTGTCGTGGCTCATGGCATTTCCTTTCGGTTTGTTCTGGAGCGCTCACGGTTGGCAAAGTGCTGGACCGTAAACGTCGAAAGCCGCCGGGTGAGGCGGCCTTCCGCCGCGTTGCCTCCAAGGTGTCTACGCGGGTGGCGGCTCTATAGCGGAAGGCGGCCGGAGGTGCAAGCCAAAGGCACCTCCGCCGGCGCACAGTCCAAGTCGGGCGCTATCCGCGCTTTTCGATGACGGCATACAGGACGTTGTGGTTCTCGCCAAAGAACACCTGCGCCTCGACGGCGTTGCGGTCGACGCTGCATTGACGATGTTCCACATGTCGAACCTCCGACCGCAGCAGCAACACCCAGGTCCATGATCGTCTCCCGTACCTCGGCGTCGGATTGCCCTCGCGTAGTTCGCGAACAGGAATGTTCCATTCGGCTTCAACATCTGCAGGCAC